>NZ_LGUI01000004.1 GCF_002891295.1 Streptomyces eurocidicus
GTAACCGGGGCTCCGCCCCGGACCCCGGTCCTCAAACGCCGGACGGGCTGGATTTGCCCCCTGGCCGGCCCGGCAGGCGCGCGCGGGAGGTCATGCCCTCGGTGAATGCCTTGATGCGCCTGCCGAGCGCGGCGGTTGTCGCACTGTGTGGTCAATAGACTCTCGTGCGTGATGGTTGTCGTGAAGGCGGTGCAGCGGTGGCTGCTGGTACTGATGCTGGTCTGCTACGTGCTGGCCGGGGTGTTCCCGGCTCCGGGAGAGGCGCTTCGCGGACTGGTACTACCGCCTCCCGCGGGTGCTCTGACGGTGCCGATGGTGCTGCTGGCGGTGATGCTGTGCAACGCCGGCCTGGGGGTCCGCGTCGGCGAGTTGCGGGCGGTGGGGCGTCGTCCGGCGCGGCTGGTGCTCGGGATCGCCACGAACGCTCTGCTGCCTTTGCTCGTGCTTCCGGTGATCGCCGTCGCCCTGCGCGCATGGCCTGATCCGGCGGAGGCGGAGGGGCTGGTGATCGGGCTCATGCTGGTGCTGGCGATGCCGATCGCCGGCGGTGCCGCGTCCTGGGGGCAGAACGCGGGCGGCAACGTACCCCTGGTCGTCGCGATGGTCATCGGTTCCACCCTGCTCAGCCCGCTGACCGTCCCGCTCGGGATGCGGCTGGCCGGCCAGCTGGTCGGCCCCTCCGGTGCCGGGGCCCTGGACGACACCACCAAGGTCGACGTCATCGCCCGGACCGGGGCCGGGTTCTTCGCGCTGGTGTCGGTGGTGCTGCCCTGCCTGGTGGGCGTCCTCGTACGGATGCTGCTCGGGGAGGACCGCACCCGCCGTGTCCTGCCCGTGGTCAAGGCCGTGAACCTGGTGAACATCCTGCTGCTGTGTTACATCAACGCGGCCGGCGCCCTGGGGCAGGCCCTCGCCCACCCGGACCCCGACCTGCTGGTGCTCGCGCTCGGCCTGTCCGGCGCGGTGTGCTGCCTGGCCTTCTGCTGCGGCCGGTGGATGTCCGGCTGGACACGCTGCGACCAGCCGGACGGAATCTCCCTCACCTTCGCCACCGGGATGAACAACAGCAGCGCGGCAGCGGTGCTGGCCGCCTGCTGGTTCTCCCACCGCCCCGAAGTGCTGCTGCCGATCCTCTCCTACAGCCTGCTCCAGAAGATCGTCGCAGGGGCGGCGGGCAAACCGCCCCGCTCCCGCCCGGACGAGACACCACGTCAGGCACCGGCGCCCGAAACCGCCGTTCGCCCAAGGGGGTGATGCCCAGGGCGTGTCCGGTGGGCCGTGGGCCGTAAGCCGTGAGCCGATGAGGGTTCCTCAAGCCGCGAGGGTTCGCGGGCGGGGTGTGTCCCAGGGGCGAACCGGGGGGCCGCTCCGGGGGGATGCGGATCAGGGGTGCGGATCAGGGATCCGGTCGGGGCGATCCCTGATGGCGACGGCGCCTGCTCCCAGCAGAGTTGACCTTGTCACCAAGGCCCGCCAACGCCGCTCCGGAGGAACCTCGATGCGTAAACGCCTTGCTCTCACCGCCCTTGCCCTGGCCACCGCTGTCACCGCCGGCTTTGCGGCACCCGCGACCGCCGCCGGGCCGGACCCCGTGCGGCAGGGACTGGAGACGCTGGTGCGCTCGGACCGGGCACCCGGTGCGCTGGCGAGTGTGATGGACGCCAACGGGAAGTTCCGCACCTATACCGCTGGTACAGGCGACCGGGACACGCACGCGAAGGTGCCGCGGGACGGTCAGGTGCGGATCGGCAGCGTCACCAAGACGTTCACCGCGGTGGTCGTGATGCAACTGGTCGGTGAAGGGAAGATCCGCCTGAACGACCGGGTGGACGACCACCTGCCGGGCCTCGTACGCGGGAAGGGGATAGACGGACACCACATCACGGTGCAACAGCTTCTGCAGCACACCAGCGGACTCCCCGACTTCGAGGACGACGTCACCGACGACATCCTGGAGCGCCGCTACCTCTCCCCTCGCGACAGTCTGGACATCGCCCTCAAGCACGAAGCCGCCTTCGAACCCGGCACGAAATGGTCGTACAGCAACACCAACTATCTGGTTGCCGGCCTGATCGTGGAGAAAGTCACCGGCCGCCCCCTCGCCGAACAGATCGACAAGCGCATCATCCAGCCCCTCGGGTTGCGCCACACCTACTTCCCCGCCCCCGGCGAGACGGCCATCCGCGAACGCCACCCCCAGGGTTACCACCAGGACGAGCCGCCCGTGTCGCCTCCGCGCGACGTCACCGAGATCGACCCCTCCGCGTCCTGGGCGGCAGGCGCGATGGTGTCCACCAACTCCGACCTCAACCGCTTCTTCTCCGCGCTGCTGAAGGGCGGCCTCCTCCCGGACACCCAGCTCGAGCAGATGCTCACCACCATCCCCGTGCGGAAAGGGGAGGACCGCTACAGCATGGGACTGGGGATCATGAAGGTGCGGCTGTCCAAGGACTGCGTCGCCTGGGGCCACAACGGTGGCATCCCCGGCTACGGAACCTGGGCCATGGCCACCGCCGACGGCCGCGCCGCCAGCGCCACGATGACCCGCGAACCGAAAACCGGCGATGCCCTGACGCACCTTGAGGGAGTCGTGGACGCGGCTCTGTGCCGCCGCTGACCCGTACCTCCTGGTCGGCGAGGACGTTCACTCCTTCATGACCCGCCGTCCCCCACCCCCTCAGATCCCCGACAGCCTCCGCTCGACCCCCTTCGGATCGACCCGCCACATCTCCCCCACCTCCGCCGCGAAGCTGTCCGGAAAGATATCCTCCGCATCCGCCGCGATCCCGTCCAGCGTCGCCCGTGCCACCTCCGCCGCCGTCGCCCTCGGGAACTCGCCGAACACCGGCTCGTGCCCGAGGACGTCGTCGAACATGTCCGTGTCCACCGGACCCGGGAAGACGCCGTGCACGCTGATGCCCCGTGGCGCGAGGTCCGGCCGGACGGCCTGGGTCAGTGAGTGGAGCGCCGCCTTCGACGCCGGATAGCCGCCCAGCGAGGGCGTACCGCCGAACGCGCCGATACTGATGACGTTGACGACGGCGCCCCCGCCGTTGCCCTCGATCACCGGAGCGAACGCCCGGAGAACCCGCAGGGTCCCGAGGTAGTTGGTCCGCATCACCTCTTCGACGAGCGCGAGGTCCATGTCGAGCAGATGCCCCATCCCGTGCGAGCCCGCGTTGTTGACGAGCAGCGTCACATCGGCCGCGGTCGTCGCCGCGGCGGCGATCGTGTCCGGTGCCGAGAGGTCCACCTCCACCGGCACCACCCGCGCCGGGTCCCCGGCGACCACCGGGTCCAGTGACGCGGGGTTCCGGGCCGCCGCGTACACCCGCGCGGCCCCGCGGGCGAGGAACGCGTCGACGAGCGCCCGTCCAATGCCGCGGTTGGCGCCCGTCACGAGTACGACCGAACCCTCGATGTCCACGGTGGATCCTTTCCGTCGGCGGGCGCCGGCGTTCCGTTCGCCCGTCGGATGCGTCCAGGACCTCCTACCCGCCCACCGCCACCGGCTCGCCGGGCGCCTTCCACATGCGCGGCCGGTACCCGGGCCGGACGCTGTGAGGGGACGCAGGGGCGTCCCCTCACCACGCTCACCGAGGAGGGTTCCGACCATGGCCGACGACACTCCGCCCGGCCCCACGCGCGTACTGGTCTTCGGCGCCTCGCTGCGCGGCGACTCGCTCAACGCCCGCCTGGCGGCGCTCGTCGCCCGGCTGGTCCGGGAGGCCGGCGCCGAGCCGGACCTCGCCCGGATGGGCGAGTTCGCCATGCCCGTCTACGACGGTGACGCCGAGACGGCCGAAGGCATCCCGGAAGGCGCCCTCGCCCTGCGCGACCGGCTGGCCAGGGCCGACGCACTGGTGATCGCCTCGCCCGAGTACAACGCCTCCCTGCCCGGCGGGCTGAAGAACGCCGTCGACTGGGTGTCGCGCGTCCGGCCGCAGCCGTTCAAGGACAAGCACGCGCTGCTGGTCTCCGCCTCCCCCTCCATGGTCGGCGGCAACCGCGGCCTGTGGGCGTTGCGCATCCCGCTCGAACACCTCGGCACCCGCGTCTACCCCGATATGTTCAGCCTGGCCAAGGCGCACGAGGGCTTCGCCGAGAACGGCGACCTGACCGACCCCGCCCTCCAGCTGCGGCTGGCGGAGTCGGTGACCGCGTTCCTCCGGCTGGTGGAGGCCGACACCCGGTACGTATGCCTCCAGCGGCGGTGGTACGAGTTCCTCGGCGACTGCACGGACGCGCCCGTCACCCAGCGCGCCCAGGACTGACCGCTCGCTCCGTCACGGGCCGAGGACGTCCGCCAGGTCGTAGCGGGCCGTCTCCTCCAGCTGCGCGTACGTGCAGTCGGCGGGGTCCCGGTCGGGGCGCCAGCGGCGGAACTGCGTGGTGTGGCGGAAGCGGTCGCCCTGGAGGTGGTCGTAGGCGACCTCGCAGACCCGTTCGGGGCGCAGCGGGATCCAGGAGAGGTCCTTGGTGCCGGTCCAGCGGCTGGGGCCGCCCGGCAGCCGGCCGCCGGCCTGGGCGTCCGGGTCCGTCCACCGCTCCCACGGGTGGCCGTGGACATCGGCCATCCGCAGCGGCTCCAGCTCCTCCATCAGCTCCTTGCGGCGGCGCATGGGGAACGAGGCGCAGACGCCGACGTGCTGCAACCGCCCGTCGGAGTCGTGGAGTCCGAGGAGCAGCGAGCCGACGACGGGCCCGCTCTTGTGGAGGCGCAGCCCGGCGAGGACGCAGTCCGCGGTCCTCTCGTGCTTGACCTTGGTCATGACGCGTTCGCCCGGCCGGTAGGGGAGACCGGGCGGCTTGGCGACGACGCCGTCCAGGCCGGCGCCCTCGAACTCCTCGAACCAGGCCCGGGCGACCTCGATGTCATCGGTGGCGGGGGTGAGGTGCACCGGAGCCGAGACATCCCGCAACGCGCTGGTCAGGGCCTCCCGGCGGGCGCTCTGAGGGCGCTCCATCAGCGACTCGTCCCCGAGCGCCAGCAGGTCGAAGGCGATGAACGACGCCGGGGTGAGCTCGGCCAGCCGGGCGACACGGGAGGCCGCCGGGTGGATGCGTTCGAGCAGGGCGTCGAAGTCCAGCCGCCCGTCACGGACGACGACGATCTCGCCGTCCACGACGCAGCGACCGGGGAGCTGGGTCAGCAGGGCCCGGGCGACCTCGGGGAAGTAGCGGGTCAGCGGCTTGGTGGTGCGGCTGGCGATCTCGATGGCGTCGCCGTCGCGGAAGACGACGGCCCGGAAGCCGTCCCACTTCGCCTCGTACTGCATGCCGGACGGGATGGCGGACGCCGACTTGGCCAGCATCGGCCGCACCGGGGGCATCACCGGGAGTTCCATGACCGCGATTGTGCGGGCTCACCGGCCCCCTCGCCCGCCGGGAGCCCGCCCCGCGCCCGCACACCGGCGGCCGTGAGTGGTGGGGCCCAGGAGGCGCGCTTAGCGTAGGGGCATGGGCGGTGACGCGGTGGAGCTCTCTGCGGGCGGGCGGACGGTGCGGATCTCCCACCCCGACAAGGTCTACTTCCCGGAGCGCGGCTTCACCAAGCACGACGTGGCGTCGTACTACCTGAGCGTCGCCGACGGCGTCGTCCGCGCGCTGCGCGACCGGCCGACGACTTTGGAGCGCTATCCCGACGGCGTCGAGGGCGAATCGTTCTTCCAGAAGCGCGCGCCGAAGAACCTCCCCGACTGGATCCCGACCGGGCGCATCTCCTTCCCCAGCGGCCGGTACGCGGACGAGATCTGCCCGGGGGAGATCGCGGCCGTCCTGTGGGCGGCCAACCTGGGCTGTCTGACCTTCCACCCCTGGCCGGTGCGGTGCGCCGACACCGACCACCCCGACGAACTGCGCATCGACCTCGACCCGCAGCCGGGCACCGACTACGCGGACGCGGTGCGCGCCGCCCTCGACCTGCGCGAGGTGCTGGCGGAACTGGAGCTGACCGGCTGGCCCAAGACGTCCGGCGGGCGCGGTATGCACGTCTTCGTGCCGATCGCGCCCCGGTGGACGTTCACCCAGGTGCGGCGCGCGGCCATCGCCGTCGCGCGGGAGCTGGAGCGGCGGTCGCCCCGGACGATCACCACGGCGTGGTGGAAGGAGGAGCGCGGCGAGAAGGTGTTCGTGGACTACAACCAGACCGCCCGCGACCGCACCATCGCCAGCGCCTACTCCGTACGCCCCCGCGCGCACGCCCCCGTCTCCGCCCCGCTGACGTGGGAGGAGGTGCCCAGTGCCGTGCCCCGGGACTTCGACCTGGGCAGCATGCCGGGCCGTTACGCCGACGTGGGTGATGTGCACGCGGGAATGGGTGACGAACCCTGCGGCCTGGAGGCGGCCCTGGAGCTGGCCGACCGGGACGAGCGCGAGCACGGTCTGGGCGATCTGCCGTACCCGCCGGAGCACCCGAAGATGAAGGGCGAGCCCAAGCGCGTCCAGCCCAGCCGGGCCCGTAAGGAGCCCACCGGCGGGGAGCCCGCGGGCGAGGAACCCGGGAAGGGCCCGGGGCCGGGCGCCGGCTGAACGCCGTGCGGGGAGGCTCCGGCCCCGGGACCGGATGGGTTCATGGGAGGTTTATATGCATTCGTCCGGTGGAAACGTGGGCTGTGCGTTGACCACTCCGTAGGACGAGGGAGCTGCAATGACCCAGACACTGGTGGCCCGTGGCATGGCCGTAGCGGTCGCCGCGCTGACCGGGGCGACGCTGGCCGCCGGACCGGCCCAGGCGGCTCCGGTGCCGACCCGGCCGAGCGGCACGGTCGTCAGCGGGTCGGGTGTGAACGAACGTTACTTCCCGAGCACGGACTCCTCGGTGCGGAGCACGCTCCTCCGTGGGGTCAAGGTCGGGCTGCGGTGCAAGGTCCGGGCCCAGGACATCGGCGGCAACAACGTCTGGTACCTGCTGCGGGACCGGGCCACATGGGTGAACTCGGCGTACATCGCGCCCGCCGGCCCCGTTCCCCTGTGCAAGGACGTCGGCCGCGGCGTGCCGGAGAGCGCGCCCAGGACGCGGGCCGCCATGGGGTGATCCCCGAGGCGGCGACGGACGGGCGGGCCGGGGCGCAGCAGCCCCGGCCCGCCCGTGTCGTCACGCACCGGCCATCGCGGCGCCGCCCACTGTCTGTTGACTTCTGCACCACCACGTGTCATTGATGACGTGTCCACGTCATTATTCCTGCTTCTCGGTTCCGCCCGGCACCCCACTGCCCGGAGCCGGAAGGGAGCACGCGATGAGTACGCACCCGAGCTCGCGCCGCGGGCGGGCGACCGCGATCGTGGCCCTCGCCGCCGCGCTGACGACCGGAGCGGCCGTTCTGACCGCCCCGCAGGCCGCGGCCGCCACGGTGTCCGTCGGCTACACCTGCACCGGTCCCGGCGCCCCCGCCGGCGTCCAGCCCGTACAGATCTCCGTGACCGCACCCGCGAGCGTGCCGGCGGGCGGCACCGCCGAGCTCTCGGTGGACGTCGCCACCAGCATCAAGGCCCCCCTCACTCTTCCGGCCAGGAGCGTGACGGGCGAGCTGGTCATCGACCTCGGCGGCGCGGCCTCCGGCAGCGTGACCGCCACCGGCTTCACGAACCGGGCCGTCGTCCCCAGCGGCACCGCCGTGAAGGTCACCGGAGGCAAGGCCACCGTGCGGCTCGGCAAGCCCGGCACGGCGACCTTCGCACCGGGGAAGGCGTCGGTGCACGTGTTCGGGGCGACGGCCGAGTGCGTGGTGTCCGGGACGGCGCCGGTGGCGGCGACGACGGAGGTGACGGCGAGGTAGGCGACCCGGGAGGGCGGGCCTCGTCCCTCCTCCCCACCCGCCGCCGCGCGGCGGGGCGCCCTCCGGCCCCGCCGCGTACCCCGCGACCCCTCGCCCGCCGTACGGGCCCGACTCCGCTCAGGCGCGCGTCAGCGCCGCCGCCCCGAACGACACGTCGAACCGGTCGCACCAGATGCTCACGCTCCGGTACCGCCCCAGGTCCAGGTCGGCCGGCAGCGCGTAGTTCTGATCACCCTTGTTCCCCTTGAGCGACCCCAGGCTCCGGTGCGCCCCGTCGTCGAAGACGTGCCAGCCGGCCTTCCCCTCCTTTACCGGTGCGTCGCTGAGCAGCACCTTCACGTCGGGCCCGGCGCTGGTGTCCAGGCCCTCCAGCCGCAGGGTGCGGGAGCCGTCCGGCAGCTCCAGGACACGCACCTTCCCGGAGGTCTTGTGCTCGTGGCTGATCAGGTCCCCCATCGCCAGCGTCCGGGGCGCACCGGACCCGGCCTCGGCCGCCACGGGCGCGGCCTCGTGCACCGTGGTGTTCACCCACAGCTTCCACGGCTGGAACCACACCACCCCCGCACCGACCGCCAGCACCCCGACGAGCAGTGCCCCGATCACGAACCGCCTGTTCAGTATCCGTCGTACGCGTCCCATCGCAGCCTCCCGAAGCCATGTGCCTTTCAGCCATGCCAACGGACGGGGAGGCGGCGCGTACTCCGGGAAAGAGATGACGAAAGTCTTACGTGCGGTCCCGCCCCGCGGACGTGACCGTTCACAGGGGGCCCGAGCCGTGCGGAGCGTAGAAGTCCAGCAGCCGGGTGCGGGCCGTACGGAGACGGTGGCCGAGGATCTCGGCGACCGCGCGGACCAGCACCAGCCCGAGCGCCGGGTCCTCCTCGCACAGCGCCCGCGCCTCGGCGCCGTCGAACTCGTAGGCCCGTACGGGGCTGAGCGCCTCGGCCCCGAACCCCCACTCGTACGGCGGGAACATCCACGACCAGCCCAGCAGGTCCCCCGTGCCCAGGGTCTCCACCGTGGCCACCCGCCGCCCGGGAAGGCCGAGGTCGAGCGTGACGGCGCCGGACTTGATGATCCAGAAGCGGTCGGCCCTGCCCTGCTCCTCGAAGATCCGGGTGTCCTCCGGGAACGCGACCTCCCGGGCGAGCTCCATCAGACGGTCCCGGTACTCCGGCGGAAGGGTCTTGAGCAGCTTCTTCGCAGTGGACATGGCCGTGCCTCCTAGCCCCCGCCGACCTGGTACGTCCATTGAGCCACGGCCGGACGGGTGAGGCATCCCGAGTCCGTGCCGGGCTCCGGCGGCGGGGTGCCCCAGGGCCGCGATCAGCTGCTGAGGAGCCCCCGGAGCAGCCCTCCGACGAGCCCGCTGACGAGCCCGCCGAGGGTGTTCACCAGCCCGCCGACGAGCCTGGTGACGACGGGGAGCAGGCCGTCCGACCCGTCGACGAAGCCTCCGGCGGCCCGCGCGCCCGGCCCGGCGGCCGGGGAGCGGCCTGGGGAAGGGTCCGCCGGGGTGACGCCGCCCTTGGCGAGGTGCGCCGTGGCGGCCACGGCGTCGGTGGTCGCGGTGGTGATGGCGGTGAGGTCCGGAGCCGCGGCCCGGGACTGCTGTTCGAGGGTGGCGCGGGCGGTGGCGAGGGCGCCGAGGTGCTTCTTCACGGTCACGCACGACGGGCCGGGCCGCGCGCCGGCCGCCTGCGGCTGCTCGCACTCGTCCAGGATCCGGCGGGCGGCCTGCGTGTAGAAGTTGGAGTCGATGGCCTTGGCCCCCTCGGCGGCGGCCTTGCGCAGGGCCTCCGGCGACGGCACCCGCGCCTCGGCCGGTGGCGCCGACGCCCTGGCGGGAGCGGGAGTGGGGGCCTCGGCCGGGGGCCGGGCGGTGGCGGCGGTGGTCACGGCGAGCGCGCCGCACAGCGCCCCGGAGACGAGCAGGGTGGTTCGGCGGGGGAGGTTCATGGGGTCACGCTCCTTCGGGCCGGATCTCTCGGGTCGGATCTTTCGGGCCGGGACCGTCTGATCGGGCCGGACCGTCTGCTCACCTTGCGGGCCCCCTCGGACCCCCGCAATCCGGCGTGATCCATCCGGTGTACGAGCCACCCGCCGTACGGGTAAGGGACGCTGACGACCCGCCACGTAGAAATGACGAGGCATCATGCAGAGGGGCGCCGGGACCGGTCCGCGGGGTCGTCCCCGCCCTGTTCCCCGGGCCCGCCCGTCCGGCCCCGGCGGCGGAGGTGCCTCCCGAGCGTGGCGAGCGTGCGGCGTCCGTCGTGGTGTCGGCGGGTGTGCCGGTCGAGCTCCTCCACCAGCCGCTGGGTGCGCTTCTGGATGTCGAGCTCGTCGAGGATGCGGTCGATCTCGGCGAGCAGCGCCCCGTGCAGCTGCCACTGGCGGGGGTGTTCGAGCACCTGGTGGAGAAGGAGGCCGGCCGCGTGGTCCCGGGTGCTGCGGGCGGTGGCGAGCTCCTCGGCGAGGCGGGTCTCGGCCTGCTCGGCGTTGGCGGTGACCTGGCTGGTGATGACGACGGCGAAGCTCTCCACCGCGCGCGCGAGACGGGCGAAGACCTCCTGCAGGCTCGCGGCGACGTCGGCGGGGAACAGCGATTCGCGGGTCCGCTGCTTGGCCAGGTCGGTGAGGGTGCGGGTGGCGACGCGCAGCACCACCGCCGAGATCTCCAGCGTGTCGAGGCCCGTGCGGAGCACCACGCGGTGGAGCACGCCCTCCTTGACCCGGGGGTTGAGGCGGAGGCTGTCCTCGGCCTGCCGCAGGGCCGCGTCGACCTCGACGATGTCGTGGTCCAGTCGGCGCGCCCGGTGCAGCCGGGCGGCCGCCTCCGCGACGGGCGTGTGCCCGCTGATCTGCTCGGCGATGTCCTCCAGGAGCCCGCGCATCCGCCGCGCGAGGTCCTCGATGGCCTCACCGGCGGGCTGCACCCATACGGGTGGGACCAGCAGCACGTTGAAGAGCAGCCCGACGACCGCACCGATCAGCGTCTCCAGGACGCGGTCCCAGGAGGTCTCGGCCACCCGGGTGACGCCGAGGACGAGCATGGCGCTGATGGCGACCTCGGGGACGAACTCGCCCACCCGGACGAAGCGGCCGATGACCAGCGAGGACAGGATGATCAGCCCCAGGCTCCACCAGGTCAGCCCCACGAGCACGCTGAAGCCGATCGCGATCAGCACCCCCGCGACCACGGAGTTCACCCGGCGGATCCCGGTGGTCAGGGTGGAGTAGAGGGTGACCTGGACGACGAGGAGCGCGGTGAGCGGCGCGGTGAGCGGCGCCGGCTCCTTGCTCAGCCACAGGGCCACCACGTACGCGATCACGGCGGCCAGGGTCGAGCGCACGGTCTGGACCACCGTGGGCTCCCGGCCCCGGCGCACCAGGGTCGTCAGCGGATCGGGCAGCCCTCGTCTCTTCAGCGCCTTCTGCACGTCCAGCCCCTTCCCGGTGCACGGCGCCGGGGACACGTACGGACCGTCGCGCCACCCGCGTGGTCGCCGACCGGGCGTGCCCGCGCCGTGCCGATCGCCGTGGGCCGCCCGGGGATCCGGTCGCGGGGTGTGACGGCGGCGCACTCCTCGCTATCCTCGGGGGCCCGGAACCCTCGGCGATGGGAGTGCTGATGCCGCGACAGCAGGAGCAGATATGCGCGGCCTGCGAGGGCGACGGCATCACCACCAAGATCGAATACAGCGTCGAGACCGATGAGAACGGCCACCAGAAGCCGGTCACCCACACCAGCTATTCGTCCTGCACTCTCTGCGGCGGCACAGGCAGCACGTCTGGCTAGCCGGAGGGGAAGAGGTTCCTGTGCGACCCGACCCCGAACCCGGATCCGGTCCGGAATTCGAACCCGAGCCCGGGCCCGGCGCGGAGCCCGCCCCG
Organism: Streptomyces eurocidicus; assembly: GCF_002891295.1. Taxonomy (GTDB): domain Bacteria; phylum Actinomycetota; class Actinomycetes; order Streptomycetales; family Streptomycetaceae; genus Streptomyces; species Streptomyces eurocidicus. The sequence goes on from NZ_LGUI01000004.1 coordinate 11,673, forward strand.
GGCCCCGTTCCCGGTCCCCCGCCCGGAGCGGCGCCCGACCGGGCGTCCGATCCGGCGTCCGAACTCATGCGCCCCGTCTTCACCTGTGTCATCTGCGGCTGCGTCTACATGCCCCCCAGGACCATGACCTACCCCCTCCTGGGCACGACCGCCTCCCCGCTGCACTGCGCCGAGACCTCCTGCCGCCGCGCCGCCGCCCGGCTCCCCCGGGCCCTGCGCCGGCTGTACGCCGACGGCGCCTGGACCCGGGCCAGGAAGTGGATGGACAAGGAACCCACCGACGCCGCCGCCGGCGCCCGGCGCCGCAGCCGGGGCTCCACCCGCCCCGAAGGCAGCCGCTCGAAACTCCACTGACCCCGGCCCGGCACCGCCGGCCGCCGGGGTACTCATGGGCACCCCGGCGCGCCTCCCCGACGGGTACGGGCCGGTCCGCCGGTCCCCGGGCCGCGCCCGGGAGTCAGCGGACCGGCCGGAAGTAGCGGGTGAGCGCCCACGCCGCGAGCCGCTGTCCCGTCCTGTTCCCGACGGTGTCGGCGGTGCGGGTGTGGATGCCCTCCCAGACCCGGGCGTTGACGACGCCGCGGTTGTACTCGTCCGCGTCGGCGAAGGTCCTGGTGGTGCCGGTGACCACCGAGCGGACGCGCAGGTCGATGCGGGACGTGCCGAGGAGCATGGTCAGCGACCGGGTCAGCGCCCCTCCCACCGTCGCGTGTCCGCTGAGGTAGTCCGGGTGCGCGGGCGTGTCGATCAGCGGCTCCCAGGCGGGTTCGGGAGCGGTCGCCGGGTTGCCGTCGGACGCCGCCTCGCGGATGGCGGTGATCGGCCGCCAGGTCCGGTAGTGGAGCTTGGAATCCCAGGCGGTGACGATCGCGTCGGCCATCGCGGAGTTCACCCCGGCCAGCAGCCGCGCCTGCTCGGCGACGCCGAGGCCGCGCCGGGCGGCGGTGTCGCGCAGGGCCTCCTGGAAGTGCAGGTTGCCGGCGAAGAACATCGCGGTGTCCGTCTGCTCCGGGGTCCTGGCCGACCCCGTCTTACGGCCGATCGCCTTGAGCTCGGCGAAGTCCTTGGTGTAGCGGGCGGAGGTGAGCGAGGGCGGCGCACCCGGCCGGAACTGGTGCGGCGCCGTGAGCATCAGCGGCTTCGTCCTGGCCATCCAGGCGGTGGTGAAGCCCTCGTGGGCGGGCGGGGTGGGCCGCCAGACGCCCGGGCGGGGCGCGGCGGAGCCGAGGTCCACCCGGGCGCCGCGGCCGTCGTCCTTCCGCGTGGCGATGGTGTGCGCGGCCGCCCGCGCGCCGAAGGCGACGCCCTCGTCCTTGTCCCGGCCCCGGGGGACCTCGGCGAGCGAGGCGGCGTAGGCGGTGTCGAGCCGGGACCTCGAGGCCGGGAAGTACTCCAGCAGTACGTGGTGGGCCGCCGTGGCCACGGCGGCCGGGACCGATGCCGAACGCGGCGCGCGCCCGTCCCAGCGGTAGGGCGCGTAGCCGCCCCGGATGCCGACGACGGCGTTGTACACGGTCGTGGAGACGAAGGCGTGCCAGAGGAACGTCTCCGGCACGGGCCGCTTCGCGTCGGTCTCGACCGTGTCGACCGCGGTGGCGCTCCACTCCGCGACGGCCTCCGTGGCGGGGTCGCCCGCCGTGGTTCTCTCGGTGGCCCCCGCCCGCATCACCGCGGGAGCGGCCGTGAGCGCGCACACCGTGAGGCCGGTGACGACGGCCCTCGTCGCCGTGCGGAACGGAGCGGAGACGGAACCTTTGCCCTGCACGGGAGCCTCCTTCACAGCGGTGCGGCAGCGCACCGGTACGACCGGACCGACCGCGGAGACGCACGGTGGGGCGGAGGGCCGGTGTGATCGGCATGTGATCGGCACGGCAGCCTCGCCCGGGGCCCGCCGCCCCTTCTCCGCCAGCGAGATATGCCCCGCCGCGGACCCGCGCCGGGCAGGGCGACCGAAGACCACCCGGACGAGGGATGGGGATCTCCGCAGTTCGAGGAGGCGGCCGGACGGTGCGTGCGGGCCCGGACCCGTCAGCGGCCGCGCCGGCCGTACTCCCGGACGAGGATCCGCAGCGCCGCGCGGAGGGAGGGCCGCGCCGAACTCCGTAGCACACCGGTGCCCTTGGCCGCGGCCGCCTCGGCGGTGCGCACCTCCAGCGCGATGGCCGCCCGGATGAAGGAGCGGTGGGCGGGCGGCGCGAGCTCGGGCAGGCGCCGGCTCGTCAGCAGGTCGCGGCGGGCCCGGCCGAGGTGGTCGTGGAGCAGCGCGCGCGTCCCCGGGGTGTCCCGGCGGTGTTCGAGGTCGGTCCGGGAGACGGCGTGGTGTTCGAGGTCCCGGGCCGGCAGCGTGAGCCGGCCGTCCCGCAGGTCGTCGGCGAGGTCGTTGACGAAGTCGAGTCGCTGGCTGCCGTCGATGTACGCCCGGCAGAGCGCCCGGGCGTCGCCGGGGTCGGCGTCCGGCGCGAGGAGCAGACAGGCGATGAGCATGAACGCGGGCAGCGAGTACGCGTCGACGTACCGCTGGTAGTCCGCCTCGTCGGCGAAGCCGGTGAAGTGCCGGTCCAGGGGCGCGCCGGTGAGGAACTCCTCGACGTGGGACCGCAGTCCGGGGTGGGCCCCGACGGTGTGCAGCAGCGCGCGGAGCACCGGATGCGCGCTCTCCCCGGTGGCCAGCCCGTCCCGGACCTCCTTCTCCCACGCCGCGTAACCGTCGTCGCCCTCGGGGCCCGCCGGGCTCTCGTCGAGGAGCGAGTCGGTGTGGTGCATGAACGCGGTGGCGGCGATGACGTGCGGTACGAGCGCCGTGGGCAGCAACAGCCGCACGGCGGCGTAGGCGTGGCGCCGGTAGGCGGAGACCAGGGCGCGCTGACGGGTGTAGGCGTCGCGCAGCGCGGGGTCGCCGACGCCCGCGACGGTGAGGGTCCTGTCCCAGGTGCGCATGACGGAGATCTTCCTGCGAGTGGTGCGGAGCGGGTCGAGCCTATCGACCTCCGGCGCGCACGGCGCACGGCCGCGCGCGGGCGGTGCCGGCCACGCCGCCGGGGGAGCCGCCGCCGCAACCATCCGGCGCTCTCCCGGGTCTGTACGGGCGTAGCGGAAAGAGGAGGTCTCCCATGACCCGGTCCATTCGCCGACGTTCCACGGCCGCCGCCGCGGGATGCGCGCTCGTCCTCGTCCTGGGAGCCGGTTTCGCCGGCGCGGCCCCGGCCGCCGCCCAGCCGGAGCGGTACACCGCCGAGCAGGTCCGGGGCTTCCTGGTGGGCTTCTACGGACAGCACGGCCCGAGCCGGTACGACCGCGAGCACAAGGTCACCCCGGAGCTGCGGAAGAAGGCGGCCGAGACCAAGGACTACGACCTGCTGCTGTGCGCCCAGAACGAGCCGCGGAACATCTCCGTGGGCAAGGTCACCACCGCCCAGTCGGCGGGGGTGGGATGGTCGACGATCACCACGCGCTGGGGCGGCGGCCCCGACGGGCACTTCACGGCGTACGTGGGCCTGGACGCGAGCAAGCCGATGAAGCTGTACGACATCGCCTGCGAGCGGTGAGGCCGCCGCTCGCGTCCTCTCCCTGACGCCTTGTGAACAAACGTGGTCACCACACTAGGATGCAGCGTTTGTTTGATTTGGTGGCGATGGAGGGGGAGAGGCGTGCGGGCAAGACTGAGAGAGACCGCGGGGGAGCTGGCCGGGGTGCTGTGGCGCGAGCACATCGTGTACCGGGACCGGACCGGGGAGGTCGTGATCCGGGGGGAGCACGTACAGCGCTGGATCAGCCTCGCCCCCACCGGAGGGCACGACGAGATACTCGTCCGCGCGGGCCGCATCCTGGACGGCGGCACCACCGCCCCGGCCCGCTCCGAGGCGATCGTGCCCCTCTCGGCGGGTACGGCCGAACTCGCCGCGGCCTGCCGCCGTCTCCTCGCCGAGACGGCCGCCGACCCCGAGCCGGGAACGCCGGGAAGAGCCCGGCCCGTGCGGTCCCGCGCCTCCGCGAAGCCGCGCCGCGCCGGCGAGCGGCGGCACACGGGCCTCGGCTCCTGGACGGTCATCGTGGGCATGGCCGCACTGCTCGGCTTCTGCGTCTACAGCGTCATCGTGACCGGCGGCTGACCCACCCGTAAATCACATGGAAGCGGCCTTCGGGGGAAGGCCGCTGGGACGAACGGGTGAGGTAGCGGAACCTCGCCCCCACCGCCGAGTTGGGCAGGTCGCCATCCGCTCCTGCGGAACACCTCGGTCGAAAGGCACGCACGTGCTCAAGAAGGTCCTCGCGACAGTCGCCTTGACGGCTACGGCGGCCGCAGTCGCCACGGCCCCCGCCGCCGCGATCGGGGACGGGCGCGACGTCGCGAACGGCAACGGGGCGATGAACGGCTACGGGAACACGGTGACCGGCGGAGAGGGGAGCCCGCAGATGAGCGCGGTCTCCGACAGCCTCAACAAGCTGTGCATCGGTGTCGGGAAGCTCGATGTCCAGTCGCTCGCCCTGCTCCTCAACGTCGGCGTCCAGGACATCCCGATCCTCACGTCGCAGCAACAGCAGCAGTGCACCGACAACTCCACGATCAGCGACGGCGACGACCCGCTGGCGCACCTCCTCGACGAGATCTCGCTCGTCGCGTACAACGGTTCCGGGAACAGCTCCCACAAGGGGCACAGCTCCCACAAGGGATGATCCGCGGGTCACGGCAGCGGCTGTTCCGCCCAGATGACCTTGCCCTCCGGGGTGTATCGGGTGCCCCAGCGCTCCGCGAGCTGGGCGATGAGGAACAGCCCGCGGCCGCCCTCGTCCTCCGCCGCCGCATAGCGCAGGTGGGGCGAGGTGCTGCTGGTGTCGGAGACCTCGCAGATCAGGCTGCGGTCGCGGAGCAGCCGCACCCGGATCGGGCCGGTGCCGTGCCGGATGGCGTTGGTGATCAGTTCGCTGAGGATCAGCTCGGTGGTGAACACCGCCTCGTCCAGGCCCCACCGGGTCAGCTGCCGGGTGAGGTCGGCGCGCGCCCCGGCCACGGCCGCGGGGTCGGAGGCCACCTCCCACTCCGCGATCCGGTCGGGCTCCAGGAGCCGGGTGCGGGCCACGAGCAGGGCGATGTCGTCGCTCTGCCGGGCCGGCAGCAGCGCCGCGAGCACCGCCTCGCAGGTCTCCTGGGGCACCCGGCCGGGCGCCGCCAGGGCCTCGCCGAGGAGCCCCAGGCCGACGTCGATGTCCCGCCTGCGGTCCTCGATGAGGCCGTCGGTGTAGAGCACCAGGCTGCTGCCCTCGGGCAGCCGCAGCTCCGCGGCCTCGAAGGGCAGGCCGCCCAGGCCGAGCGGCGGGCCGCCGGGGATCTCCAGGAACTCCACGGTGCCGTCCGGGTGGACCAGCGCGGGCAGCGGGTGCCCGGCGCGGGCCAGCGCGCAGTTCCCGGACGCCGGGTCGTAGATCGCGTACAGGCAGGTCGCACCGGCGACGGGGGCCTCCCCGTTCCCCGTGGACGACTCCTGGTCGATACGGCCGACGAGTTCGTCCAGGTGCCCGAGGAGCTCGTCGGGCGGCAGGTCGAGGGTGGAGAAGTTCTGCACCGCCGTCCGCAGCCGGCCCATCGTCGCGGCGGCGTGCAGCCCGTGGCCGACCACGTCGCCGACGACCACGGCGACCCGGCCGCCCGGCAGCGGGATGACGTCGAACCAGTCGCCGCCGACCCCGGCCTGGGCGGGCAGATAACGGTAGGCGATGTCGAGCGCGTTCTGCTCCGGCAGCCCCCGGGGCAGCAGGCTGTGCTGGAGCGTCACCGCCATGGCGTGCTCGCGGGTGTAGCGGCGCGCGTTGTCGATGCACACCGCGGCACGCGCCCCCAGCTCCTCGGCCAGGGACAGGTCGTCCTCCTCGAAGGGCTCGCTGTCCCCCGTGCGCCAGAAGTTGGCGATCCCCATCAGGACCCCCCGGGCCCGCAGCGGCACGGTGATGAGGGAGTGGAACCCGTAGTCCAGGACCGCCTGGGTCCGCTCGATGTCCTGGGTGCGCCAGCCCGCGGAGTCACCCAGGACGGGGACGAGCACGGGGTGCCCGCTGATGAACCCCGTGGCCTGCGGGGTGGGAGCGGCGAACGTCACCAGCTCGCCCGCCCGGTACAGCGGATGGTCGTCCCGTACCCCGTTGAGCGCCACCCGGCGCAGCTCCGGGGCGTCGCCCCCCACGCCCACCTTGGGCTCCTCGCCGCGCAGGACCGGCTCGGACAGATCGACGGTGGCGTAGTCGGTGAACCCGGATGCGGCCACCCGGGTGAGCTCCTCGGCGGTGCGTTCGACGTCGAGGGTGGTGCCGATGGCCACGCTCGCCTCGTACAGCAGCCTCAGCCGCCCCCGCGCGGCCTCGGCCTTCCCGGCGAGGGCGCGCAGCTCGGTGGAGTCCCGCAGGGTGGCCACGCTGCCGGGCGGGCCGCCCTGGCGGTCCGTGGGACGGTTGTTCACCGCGAGCAGCCGGTCCCCGACCGGGACGACCTCGTCGGTGGCGACGCGCCGGGAGGCCAGCAGTTCGGCCATCCGGGGGTCGAGGCCGAGCTCGGCCACGGGCCGCCCCTCCGCGTCCGGGGGCAGGTCCAGGAGGCGGTGCGCCTCGTCGTTGGCGAGCAGGACCCGGCCGTCGCCGCCCACGATGACCACGCCCTCGCGCACCGCGTGCAGGACCGCGTCGTGGTGCTCGTACATCCGGGTCATCTCGGCCGGGCCGAGGCCGTGGGTCTGGCGCCGCAGCCGCCTGCTGACCAGGGCCGTGCCGGCCGTCGCCAGGGCGAGCGCGACGACCCCGGCGCCGAGGACGACCGGCAGCTGGCGGTCGAACGCGCTGCTCACGGCGGTGACCTTGATCCCGGACGACACCAGGCCCACGACCGTGCCGCGCGCGTCCTTCACCGGCACCACGGCCTGCACTTCCTCGCCGAGCGGGCCGTGCACGCTCTCGACGGTGACCTGGCCCGCCTGCGACGGCGCGATGGTCCCGATGAAGTGCTTGCCGATCAGTTCCGGCCTGGGGTGCGTGTAGCGCTTGCCGTCACGGTCGGTCACGACGATGAAGTCGACCCCGCCCCGCTTGCGGGCGTCCTCGGTCAGCGGCTGGAGCACGGCGCTGGGGTCGGGGCCGCGCAGCGTCTGCACGAGGCCGGGGGCGTGGGCGAACGCCTCGGCGGCGGCGAGCGAGCGGTCGCGCGCCGCCTGGAACCGGTCGCTCCGTGCCTGGAGCAGCAGGGTGACCACGGCCGCCACGACGATCAGCAGCACGATCAGCACCTGGAGCAGGAACATCTGCCCGGCCAGGCTGCGGCTGGTCGCCGCGGCCCGGAGCCGCTCCGCGGACAGCGCACGCGGGCCCCGGCGCCCCTGCCGCCGCTCTCCCCGGCCGCCTGGGCGCCGACCTGCGGACCGGCGGCCCGAGGATCCCGGGGAGCGGTCCCGGAATCGGGCCATGTCCCATGTCTACCCCGGGCCCTGGCCCGGCGCGAACGCCGCGCGCCACGACGGGACCCGCACCGCGCCGGCCGGGAGGGGCCGGGAGCCCGCGGGCGAGGTCAGCAGAACTCCGCGTCGACGACGTCGCCCGCCCGCGGCGTCAGCAGGAACACGTTGGTGTTGAAGTAGGTGACCAGGAGGCGCTCCGCGGCACGGGTGGCGAAGGCCATGACCTGGGTGCCGGGGACGCTCCCGTCGTGCCCCCACAGCTCCTTGCCGCAGGACGTCCGGTACCGGGCGAGCCCCAGGCCGTACCCCGTGAAGGAGCCGACGCCCGTGAGCGGGCGGACCGTGGTCATCTCCCTCAGCTGCGCGGGCGGCAGCAGCCCGCCCCGCAGCAGCGCGGAGTAGAAGCGGTCCAGGTCGGCGGCGCTGGTGACGAGGTCGCCGGCTGCCCAGAAGAGGGAGGGATCGATCTCGGTGACGTCGGTCGGCCCGGGGTCCTCGGGGAACGCGGTGTAGGCCCGCCCGGCGGGTGCGGGCAGGCCGCTGTCCGTCCCGGGGAGGACCGTGGAGCGCAGGCCGAGCGGCTCGACGATCCGCCGCCGCGCCTCGGTCCCGTACGGGTGCCCCGTCGCCCGCTCGACGACCATCGCGGCCAGCACGTAGTTGGTGTTCGCGTACCTCCAGCCGGTGCCGGGGGCGAAGTAGGGCGCGTGCTTCATGGCGACGGCGACGAGCTGCCGGGGCTCCCATGTGTCGTAGCGGTGTTCCAGGTATTCCTCGCCGCGACCGTGGACGGCGGGGTCGTGGGCGTATTCGAAGATCCCGCTGGTGTGGCCGAGGAGCTGCCGGAGGGTGACCTTCCGGCCGTCGTTGCCGTTCCCCCGGACGACCCCGGGCAGCCACTTCTCGACCGTGTCGTCGACGCTCAGCCGGCCCTCGTGCTCCAGCTGGAGGACGACCGTCGCGACGAACGTCTTGCTGATGCTGCCGGCGCGGAACCGGTCCGCCGGGCCGGGCGGCCGTCCGGTCCTCATGTCGGCGACACCGGCCGAACCCGACCACGCGCCGTCGGCGTCCCGGGCCCGGGCGAGGACCCCGGGGACGCCCGCGCCGACGGCCGCGTCCATCGCCGCCCGCGTCCGGCCGTGACCGCTCACGGCCGCGGTGCGCACGGGCGCGGCGCCCGCCGGCGGCGGTGTCAGCAGCGCCGCTCCGGCCAGCGCGGCCGCCGCGATCGCGGCTATGACAGCCCGTACCTCGCCCGACCTCATCGCCCACCCCTCCCCAGGTGCCCCGTGCGCGTCGCGGCCGGTGGAGAGGCCATGGCGCGCCCACTTCTCCAATGATCGTCGTCAGAGGTGGGGGAAAACGCTGTTTCCCTGTCAAACCTCCCGCTACGGGTGCGCGGTGTCGGCCGGGGGGCGCCCGTGGTTCAGGGACTCTGCTCCGGGTTGCCGAGACCGGCGTCGCGGGCCTTGGCCACGGCTTGGGCGCGGGTGCTGATGTGGAGCTTGTCGAAGATATGGGTGATGTGGTTCCGGACCGTCTTCTCGGAGAGGACGAGCCGCCGGGCGATGTGCCGGTTGTCGAGCCCCTGGGCGATGAGTTCGAGGACCTCGATCTCGCGCGCGGTGAGGGCGGGGAAGAGGTGCTCGGTGTGGTGGTGCGGATTGGCGGTGAGGAGGGTCGTCAGCCGGGTGGCGATGTCGGACCCGAGGACGGCGCCGCCGGCGGCGACGGTGCGCACCGCGTGGAGGACCTCCTCCGCCCCGGCGCCCTTGACGATGTAGCCCCGGGCGCCGGCCTGCAGCGCGGAGAGGAGGCTGCTGTCGTCGTCGGACATGGTGAGCATCAGGACGGGCAGGTCCGGGTGGGTGCGCGCCAGCCGCCGCGTCGCCTCGATGCCGGAGATGTCGGGCAGCGAGAGGTCCATCACGACGATGTCCGGACCGTGCTGGGCCACGGCTTCGGGGACCTCGCCCCCGGTCTCGGCCTGGGCGACGACGACGGCGCCGCCCGGGCTCTCCAGCGCGGCCTTGAGTCCGTCCCGGAAGAGCGGATGATCATCGACGATCAGTACACGGGGTACGCAACTGTCACCTTCGCTCACGTTCGGGACATTAGCAGCCGTACCGGGTGGGTCCGGTGAAGCGGCGGCGGGCGCCGGGCGTCCTTGTCATCTCCCGCCGTGCGCGGTGTCGAGGTTGCCGGTGAGCTTCTCCAGCAGCGCGCGGAGGGTGTGGGCCTCTTCCCGCGACAGCCCCGTCGCGGTGGCGATGAGGCTGGGTACGGGCAGCGCGCGCTCGCGCAGCTCCTCGCCCGCCCGCGTGAGGCGGACCACGACCGAGCGCTCGTCCTCCGCGCTGCGCTCGCGCACCACCAGGCCGGCCGCCTCCAGGCGCTTGAGCAGCGGGGAGAGGGTGCCGGAGTCGAGGCGCAGCCGTTCGCCGAGGGCCTTGACGGGCTGGGGGGCGCACTCCTCCCACAGGACGAGCATGGTCAGGTACTGCGGATAGGTCAGACCGAGGTCCTTGAGGGCGTCGCGGTAGACGCCGCCGAAGGCCCGTGCCGCGGCGTTCAGCGAGAAGCAGACCTGGTGGTCGAGGCGGAGCAGCTCCGCGTTGTCCGGGAGGGGGAGGGGCTGCGTGGTCATGGCCCCAGGGTATCCCTCGCTCCATTTAATTGCGCACAACTGAATCGTGTGCAATCGTTGTGTCCGCGGGGAACGGATCACCGGACCTCCGCACCACCGACGAATCGAAGGGGATCTCCCATGGACGTGCTGTACACCGCCGCCGTCACCACCAACGGCCGCGAGGGCCGCACCGTGAGCTCGGACGGGCAGCTCGACCTCGCCCTGGCCATGCCCCCGGCCCTCGGCGGCAACGGCCGGGGCACCAACCCCGAGCAGCTCTTCGCCGCCGGCTACGCGGCCTGCTTCGCCAGCTCCCTCGGCCTGATCGGCCGTGAGGCGAAGATCGACACCAAGGACGTCTCGGTCTCCGCCGAGGTCTCCATCGGCAAGGACGACACCGGCTTCGGCCTCGCCGTCACCCTCCGCGTCGAACTCCCCGACAGCCTCACCGGCGAGACCGGCACTCGCCTCGTCGAGCAGGCCCACCAGCTCTGCCCGTACTCCAAGGCCACCCAGGGCAACATCCCCGTCGAGCTCGTCGTCGAGTAGGACCGGCGGCAGGACGGCCGGCTACGTCCCGTCCGCTCCCGATGGCGCCGGTGGCATGGCGCCGGCCGGGCGGGCGGGGCGGGGGACGTGGCCGTCGGAGGAGGGGCTCAGCCCGTACTGGGCGGCCTGGATCTCGTACGCGAACCGGTACGCGCCGTCCTCCAGGGCCATCAGCTCCTCGTGGCTGCCCTGTTCGACGAGGCTGCCGCCGTCGAGCACGTAGATGAGGTCGGCGCTCGCCGTGGCCGCCAGCCGGTGGGTGATGAGCAGGACGGTGGTGCCGTCCCCGGTCAGCGAGCGCAGCGCCCGGAAGGCGTCGATCTCCGCCTTGGGGTCGAGGGCCGACGTCGGCTCGTCGACGATCAGCAGGGGCGCGCGGCGGTAACGGGCGCGGGCGCTGCCCAGCCGCTGCCACTGCCCGCCGGAGAGCTGGGTGCCGCGCTCGAACCCCTTGAGAACCAGGCTGTCCCACCGGTGGGGCAGCGACTCGATGATGCCCTCGGCATCGGCCTCGGCGGCCGCGCGCCGTACCCGGCCCTGGTCCAGGGGGACGTCGCTGCGGCCGATGTGGATGTTGGCGCGGGCGGTCATCGGCCAGTGCGGGAAGTCCTGGCCGAGCACGGCGACCCGGTCGAAGACCGCGTCCCGGTCGGCCTCCAGGACGTCCACCCCGTTCCACCGGAGCGTGCCCGACGTGGGCACGTAGAGCCCGGCGACCAGCTTGGACAGCGTGGTCTTGCCGGAGCCGTTCTCACCCACCAGGGCCACCACCTTGCCCTGGGGAATCGTCAGGCTCACCTCGCGCAGGGCCGGGGCGGGCGCGCCGGGATAGGTGAACGACACCTTCTCCAGCCGGACCTCCGTCATCCCGTCGGGCAGCGGGACGCCGCCCGCGGGGATGGCGTGCCGCTCCGCGACGCGGCACGCCTCCTCCAGGTCACGGAGGTACATGGACTCCTCGTACATGCGGTTGAACTGCATCACCACGGAGTTGAGGCCGGCGCCGGCGGTCCGTACGGCGATCACCGCGGTACCGGCGACGGCCAGCGGCATGCCGCCCCGGGCCAGCAGCAGCCACAGCACCGCGTACGCCCCGAGGGCCGCGAGGCCGGACACCGAGGACGTCGCCGTCTGCGTCAGGGCCTTCGCGCGGGCCAGCCGCTGCTGCTCCGCGCCGACGGTGGCGGCCATGTCGTCGTAGGCGCCGACCAGCAGCCGGCCCGCGGAGTGGGCGCGGATCTCCGGGGCGGTGTCCTGCTGGACGAGCGCGTGCGTGATGACGTCGATCGCCCGCCGGTGTTCGAGCCAGACGTGCCGGGACACGTACTGGCGCCGGACGGAGACGACCGCGCCCCAGCCCTTCGGGGCGGCGATCAGGAGCAGCGTCAGCACCAGGACGGGATGCAGGACGGCCAGGACGGCGGCCGCCGCGACCATGCCGACCAGCGCGTTGAGCACCATGACCGAGGAGCCGAGCATCCTGCGCACCGAGTCGGTGCCGAACCGGCCCGCGTCCAGGGCGCGGTGGACCGTCTCGTCCTCCATCGCGGCCAGCTCCACCCGGACGGCGGCGCGGTAGAAGCGGGCCGTGCACGCCCGCTCCACCTTGGGTTCCAGCCGCCCGGCGGCGGCCACCGAGACGGCCGACAGCAGGGCGGCGACCGCGGTGACCGCCATTCCGCCGAGGAGCGCGGGGGCCGCCTGCCGCAGCCGCTCGGCCGTCGGCTCCGAGGAGAACAGGGCCACCAGCGCCCGGTTGGTGGCGACCAGCACGAACGCCCGCATGAGGCCCTGCCCCAGCTCGGCCGCCAGCAGCGTCAGGAGGGCCCTGGGGTCCTCGCGCCAGGCCGCCCGGCCGACCATGCCCGTCATCGCCGGGAATTGACGGGCCATGTGCCAGAACGACAGGCGGGTGAGCGGTGTCTCGTTCCGGGTGAACGACTTGTCGTAGCGCAGCGCTCCGCCGAAGAGCAGCTTCTCGCTGTCCGACAGGGGGAGCGCGGCGGGGGCGCCCCCGCGCGGGAACCTCATCGCGCCTCCGGTGTGCCGGTGCGGAGGTCCCCGGACGCTTCGAGGCCCGCGGCCTCCGGGCGCCGCGGCGGTTCTTGCTCCGTGCGTGCGGTCATGACGGCCTTTCCGGGGATGGGTCGGAAAGCGGTGGCGCGCGAGCGGGGTGGTGCGGCGGTACGAGGGCGGTCCGTACGTTCCCTCCCGCCATGGTGGCGGACGCGACGGCCGGATTCGCGGGATTTCCGGGCGAGCCCCCTTCGTGCGTGCGCGCGCCCCGCCCCGCTGTGGCGAGTCGCCTTGTCCGGCGGACGCTCCCCGTTGAAGCATGGGGGACGTCTCTGAACGTGTCCGGAGCACCGTGTTTCGGAGTGGGAGAAGGAGAAATGCTGTGCGTCGGATGAGTATCGTCCTCGCCGCGACCCTCATGGCCGGTGGGGTGGGCGCTTCGGTGGCCACGGCGGCCGAGGCCGCCCCGGTGTCCCGCCCTCAGGCGCGCGACGACAAGCCGCCCTTCCCTTACGCGGACTGCTTCCGCGTCGCCAAGAAGCGCGGGGAGACCCCGGCCCACGCCAAGTGGCACTGCGACGAGCTGGTGAAGAAGGGCTGGGTCAAGCCGCCGCTGCCGAAGCGGCCGCAGTCCGAGCCGGCCCAGGCCGGACACCCGAAGACCGGCCACAGGTCCGATCACAAGACGGACCGCAAGGCCGGTCACAAGACGGACCGCAAGGCCGATCACAAGGCTGGTCACCAGGCGGACCACAAGGCCGAGCACCCGAAGGATTGACGCTCCGTCAAACATCCGGCCTTCGACGGACCCCGTCGGGGCGCACCGTGCGTCGCGCGGTCCTCGGGCACGCCGGGCCCGAGGACCGCAGGGTGCCCCCGAGGGCCTCGACCGGCCGCGCGCCGCCCCGGCGGATGATTGACTACGCCGCATGAGTGTCGCGCGAACGTTCCCCGTGTGTACGGGTGTGCCGACGAGCCGTTCCGGCCGGGCCGCCCTCGTCCGGTGTGACGGACTGTCATGAGTACGGGGAACCGGGCGCCCGAGCCCGGGAACGCGCCCCCTTTCGACCCCGAACTGGGCGCGGCGCTGGCCGCCCTGGGGAACGCGGCGAGGGAGCCGTTCACCCCGGAGAACCTCGCGGCGCGGCAGGAGCGGGACGCCGCGGCCCGGTCCAGGCCGACCCTCCGGGAACTCCGGGCCGACGGCCGCTTCGAGGTCGAGGAGCTGCGGGTGCCCGGACCGCCGGCCGGACGGGACGTCACGCTCGTCAGCGCGCGGCCCGCAGGGGCCACGGGGCCGCTGCCGCTGCTGTACTACCTGCACGGTGGCGGAATGATCATGGGTAACGCCTGGTCCGTCCTGCCGCGGCTGCTGCGCGAATGGGCCCTCCCGCTGGGGCTGGCCGTCGTCTCCGTCGAGTACCGGTTGGCGCCGCGGACGCGGTACCCCGGACCGGTGGAGGACTGCTACGCCGGATTCGTCTGGGCGGCCGAGCACGCGGCCGGCCTGGGCATCGACGCGGACCGCATCATCGTCGGAGGGAAGAGCGCCGGCGGCGGCCTCGCCGCGGCACTCGCCCTGCTCACCCGTGACCGGGGCGGGCCCGCACCGATCGGGCAGCTTCTCCTGTGCCCGATGCTCGACGACCGCGGCGAGACCTTCTCCAGTCACCAACTGGCCGGCATCGACACCTGGGACCGGACCTCCAACGCGACCGCGTGGCAGGCGTTCCTGGGCGACCGGTACGGCGCCGCGGACCTGCCGCCCTACGCGGCGCCCGCCCGCGCCACGGATCTGTCCGGGCTGCCCCCGGCCTACATCGACGTCGGGTCGGCCGAGACCTTCAGGGACGAGGGCGTGGCCTACGCCGACGCGATCTGGCGGGCCGGCGGCCAGGCCGAACTGCACGTATGGCCCGGAGCGTGCCACGGCTTCGACACCATCGCCCCGCAGGCGGCCCTCAGCCGGGACGCCCGCGACGCCCGTACCCGCTGGCTCCGGCGCGTCCTCGCGCAGTCCGGCGCCGAGCGGGAGCGCGGTACCGGCGGGCTGCCGGACCTTCCGCACCAGTACGGGAGGTGAGGACCCGTCAGGCGTCCCGGAGCGTGCCGAGCGCCATGAGTTCGTCCCGGTACCCGATCCGCTCCGCCCACTCCCGGGGCCACGCCCCCGCACCGAGGTACGCGCCGGCGAACGCCCCGGCCGGGCAGGCGAGGGAGTCGGAGTCGCCCGAGGAACAGGCGGCACCTTGGAACCGGTGATGCTCGCCCGCTGCCAAGGGAGGCCGTCCCTCGGGCCGCCCCGACGGCCGGTCGGAGGCGGGTGGGGGAGCGGTGGCGGGCGGAGCGCCACCGTCCAGGGACCCCCTCGCATCACTCCCGGGCGCCGTCCGGCCCGTAAGGCGCCGCTGACCCGTCGGCGGGCGAGCCGCCGGGCCCGGTAGCCCCCGCCCGGGGCAGGATCAGCGCCGAGGGGGCGTGCAGGGTGATCCGTACCGGGGCGAGAGCCGTCGCGTCGAGCACGGGTTCGCCGGTGCCGGTGTTGCGGGCGAAGCGCGGGTGGGCGCCTCCGGAGATCTGCAGGCGGACGCGGTGCCCGGCGGCGAAGCGGTGGGCGGTCGAGCTCATCGGCACCGTCGCTTCCGACGGGTCCTCGCGCCGTGGGTCGAGCCGGACCAGTCCGTCGCAGACGTTCGTCGAGCGGCCCGCCGCGTCGACGTCGCACAGCCGGGCGAAGACGTCGGCGTGCCCGGTGTCGGTGGACACCCGCAGCCGCGCGGAGACCGGGCCGAGGATCTCCAGGGGTTCGGTGAGCGGCGGCCCGGTGAAGGTCAGGACGTCCTCGCGGGCCTCCAGGGCCGTGTTGTCGCGGGCGCCGGCCGAGGGGGAGAGGAGCTGCCCGCCGACGGAGGGCGTGGGATCGGCCGGGTCGTGGCGGAAGGACGCGAGCGGCCCGGGGGACGCGGGCTCCTCGGCGGTGAGCCGCCCGCCGGGTGCCGGGAACCAGTGTTCCCCGGCCGGGGAGGCGGGCCAGTCGTCGAGGTCCCGCCATCCGGCGTCCCGGCCGCCGGTGTGTACGCGGACCCTGGTGGGGCGCAGACCGGAGGGGTCGTCGCACAGGTGCGCGCGCAGCCAGGCGAGGGTGTCGGCGAACACATCGGGCCAGCCGCGCTGGAGGGCCGAGGTGTGTGTCCAGGGGCCGATGAGCAGGCTGGTGTCACAGCCGGCCCGGCGCAGCCGGTCGTACTGCTCGACGGTCTGGTCGAGCAGTATGTCGTGCCATCCGGAGACCAGGCATACGGGCACCGTCGCCCGGTCGGCCGCGGCGGCCGTGGAGGCGCCCTCCCAGTAGGGATCGGCGGCGTCGGGGCGGCTCAGCACCTCGTCGAACCAAGGCGTTTCGTCACCGAGGACGGGCCGGACGGCTTCGCGCAGCGGCAGCTTCCGGGTGATGTCGGGCAGGTGGCGCCGGAGACGCAGCGTCGCGCGCAGGAACGGGGTGATCCCCCGGTGCTGGTAGGTCATCCCGACGCCGATGGCGAGGGTGTCCTCCAGGCGGGGCGCGCCGTGCGGGTGGAACAGGGCGTGCGGGTCGTGCAGACCGACCTGGACCGCCATCGCCCGCAGCTCCGGCGGCGGGTCCAGGGCGAGCGCCCACTGCGTGTACCCCAGATAGCTGGGGCCGGCCGTGCCCAGCCGTCCGTCGAACCAGGGCCGGTCGCGCAACCAGGCCACCGTGGCCTGCCCGTCCGCGGCCTCGTTGCGCCACAGGTCGAACGCCCCTCCCGAACCGCCCGTCCCCCGGCAGCTCTGCAGGATCACATGGAACCCCTGCTCGGCGAGGAGGACGCCGTACATCGGCGACCACGGCAGGCCCCGGCCGTAGGGCGAGCGCACCATGACGGTCGGGAAGTCGCCCCGCCCGCGCGGGAAGTAGTGGTCCGTGATCAAGGGGCTGCCGTCGGCGGCCGGTACGACGAGCCCCGGCTCCCAGCCGACGTCGTACCGCCGGGCGGGGAGGCCGCGCCATGTCGCCCTCATCAACCGAGAGGACAGCGGCGCCCTGCCCGGGGGTGCGGTCCAGGTGGTCCTCGGTGCGACGTCCTGCGGGTGCGATGGCGTCATGGGTCTCTCCCCTGTCCATGGTCGCGCTTGTTTC
The DNA here is from genome assembly GCF_002891295.1 of Streptomyces eurocidicus. GTDB lineage: Bacteria > Actinomycetota > Actinomycetes > Streptomycetales > Streptomycetaceae > Streptomyces > Streptomyces eurocidicus. The sequence goes on from NZ_LGUI01000004.1 coordinate 28,462, forward strand.
CGTACGATGTACGAGAATAAGCCCTGCTTGGATGGGTGCCGCACGCACCCCTGCCGAACCGAGTGAGAGGAACAGCGCCGTGGCCCGCGGTGACGCCTCCGACGCCCCGCGCGTCGACCCCGAAGAGCTCTGGCTGCGCCCCGCCCGGCCGCGCCGGGGGCGCCCGCCCGCCTTCAGCCGTGAGGTGATCGCGGCGGCGGCCGTCGCGCTCGCGGACGCCGAGGGGCTCGGCGGCGTCACGATGCGCCGGGTGGCCTCGGAGATCGGCGCGGGCGCCATGTCGCTCTACAGCTACGTCCCCGACAAGGAGACGCTGGTCGAGCTGATGATCGACCACGTCAGCGGCGAGCACGTCATGCCGGGGCTCCCCACCGGGGACTGGCGGGCCGACCTGAAAGCCGTCGCCCACGCCCAGCGCGCCCTCATGCTCCGTCACCCCTGGCTGCCCGCCGCGCTGCCCGGCCGCCGGACCCTCGGCCCCCGCACCCTGGCGGTCCTGGAGGTCGTGCTGGCCGCCCTGCGCCCCAGCAGGCTGGACGGCGGCGCGCGACTGGAGGTCTTCAGCCTGCTCACCGGCTTCGTCGCGGGGCACGTCGCGCACGAGGTCGCGCAGTCCGCCGTCGCGGGGGAGCCGGACCGGGCCGCGGCCGAGGCCCGCTACCTCGCGGCCGTCGCCGCGGACGGCCGCCATCCGGAACTCGCCGGGGTCCTCGCCGGGCCCGCGCGGCCGACGACGCCCGACGAGACGTTCGCCCGGCTCCTCGACCGCATGGTCAACGGCCTGGACGCGGGCTGAGGTCTCCGGCCGGAGCCGGGTGCGCGCCCGAGGCCGGTACTCGTCTCCCCGACCGGCGACCGGCGCACGACACTGCCGGAGAGACGTCATCCGTTCCATGCGGAGGGAGCCGGTCGTGATCCATCTGAGCGAGACCCTGGCCCTGCAGTCCGTCGAGGGGTTCCTGTCCCCGGACGAACTGGCGCAGCTCGGCAAGATCATGGACGACGAGCTCGCGGCGAGCGGCTGGACGCCGGGGACGCAGGCCGAGGTCGTCCGGGCACCCGGCGACGCCCAGGCGATCCTGCGGGAGGCCACCGCCCGCGCGCTGCCCGTCCTCCGGCACGTGCTGCCCTCGGTCGCCGCGGACGCCCCGTGGGGGTACACCGAGCTGACGGCGGGGCGGGAGGTGCCCGCGCACATCGACGGCATTCCCGAGCCCGCCGTCGCGCCGCGCCGCATCGGGCGGATCGGCGTCACGCTGGAGCAGGCGGACGCGGGCGGCGAGTTCTACGTCGAGACCACGGCCTCCGCGACCGTGTGGAGCGGCCAGGTGGTGGGCGAACGGGAAGGGTACGCGGCGGGCACGGGCCTCACCCGGAGACTGCCGCATCCGAACCGGCACGAAACCGAGCCCGTATGGCTGCGGGACGCCGTCCGCACCCGGTGGGTCACCGGGGCACCGGCGGGCGTCGCCCTCGCCTACGGTGCGCAGCTCGTCCACGGGGTGCTGCCCGTACGGTCGGGCCGGCTGCGGAAGTTCGTCACCGACCTGCTGGACACCCGTCTCCCCTGACGGTCCCGGCGGGGGAGACGAGCAGGCCCCGCCGGGCCCCCGGACGGCCGGTCAGCCGAGCGCCGCCGCCAGCAGCCCGGCCGAGCCGCCCGTAGGTCCGCCCGATGGCCCGGGGGCTGGTGGTGTCCGTGACGCGCGACGGCTCCGCGGTGTTCAGCTCCGGCTCCCAGCGGTCGAGCCGGGTCGTCCGGTCCCCGATCGAGCGGCAGAAACGGGTGATCGCCGTGGGGCCGCCGAGCTCGCGGAGCAGCAGGTTGCCCGCGAGGTTGTCGCTGAAGCGAATGGTGGCGTCGCACAGCTCCCCGACGGTCATGCCGTCGCGGAGGTTGTCCTCCTCGCCACTCCGGGCGGGTGCGCGGCGCGTCAGGACGGTGTGTGCGACGCGAACATCTGCCGGGTGCCCGACCGGACCGCCCAGAAGAAGATGCCCAGCGTGACGACGGCGACGGTGACCGAGTCGTAGGGCGCGGGCAGCCGTCCCGAACCCTTGAAGGTGCCGAGCCACGACAGGAGCGTCAGCGCGCCCAGATAGACCACCAGCCAGGCGCCCGTGCGCAGTTCCTCGCCGAGCGACCGCTCGTTGTGCCCGGTGCGCCACATCGCCAGGAACAGCAGCAGTCCGGCCAGGACGAGCGGCAGCGCCAGACGCAGGTCGTGCCAGCCCGACCAGTACACGAACTCACTGGCCACGACGAAGCTCACGGGTGCGATCCAGCGCAGCCCCGGCACCCAGCCGGCCATCCTCTCCCGGCCGGGACCGGCCCGGAAGACGGCGACGGCCACGGCGGAGGCGGCGTAGATGAGCAGGTACATGTCGCCCATGACGCTGACGATGTGCTGCCAGCCGCCGAACGGCAGGAGGAAGAGGACGATCACGACGAGGTTCAGCAGGAGCGCCCGGTGCGGGATGCCGTAGCGCTCGCCGACCCGCATGAAGAACCGGGGGATCGTGCGGTTCTTGGCGAGGGCGTAGGTGTGCCGGGCGTTGAGGGCCACGCCCACGTACGCCGACCCGCCGGGGGAGGCCACCGCGTCCGCGTAGAGCAGGCTGGACAGCCAGTGCAGATTGAGGATCAGCGCCAGCTGGCCGAAGGGCGACTCGAAGCTGACGCCCTGCCAGCCGTGCCCGAGCAGGTTCTCGGGGACCGTGAAGAGAAAGGCCAGTTGCAGGGCCAGGTACATCAGTACCGCCAGCGCGATGGCGGTCAGCACGGACGCCGGGAGGGTGCGGCGGGGATTGCGCGTCTCGCCCGAGAAGTCCAGCGGCGCCTGGAAGCCGTTGACCGAATAGACGATGCCGCCACCGGCGAGCGCGGACAGGCACGCGGCGTATCCGTACGGCGCGAAGCCGCCGTGGTCGGTGAGGCGCCCCGAGTGCCAGCCCGAGGCGAACAGCGCGATCACCGTGACCACCGGCACGAGGACCTTGAACACCGAGACGAGGTTGTTGAGCCGGGCGAACGCCCGCACCGTGAACCAGTTCAATGCCGTCAGCAGGACGCTCAGCGCCACGGCCACGCCCAGGCCGAACGGGCTGAGCGTACCGCCGTCGTAGATGTCCGGGAGGTAGTGGTCGGCGTACTGCATGATCGCGCTGATCTCGGCGGCGGTGCCGCCCACCGACAGCAGCACCGACCACCCGACGAGCGTGCCGACCAGCCGGCCGCTCGCGTACAGCGGCCAGCGCACCGTGCCGCCGCCCTCCGGCCGTGACGCCCCCAGTTCGATCATGACGAGCGCGACGAGACCGCACAGCAGCCCCGCGCCGACCCAGGACAGCAGGGCGGCGGGCCCGGCCGTCTGGGCCGCGTACATGGCGGCGAAGAGCCAGCCCGAACCGACGATGTTCGAGAAGCCGATCGCGGTCAGCCCCCAGAACCCCAGATGCCGGTGCAAGCGCCCTTCCTGCTCGAGCACCGTCGGCGCGACGGGCTCGCCCCCTGCCAGCTGACGATCCGACACCGGACCCCTCCTCGTTCCCGATCCGGCGGAACCCCGCCGGGACGGCCGCGCAGGCGGCTCCTCCGCGGCTCGTGATCAGGATTCTCCCCGGCCGGTGAGCCCGGGGGTGGGGCAGGGCACCGGGTCATGGCCGGCCGGCAGGGCCGCACCGGTGCCGATGACTCCTTACGCGCGTCCTTCGAGGTAGCGGACGGGTGGGCGTGGCCGGGGTGCCGGCCATGCCCCCGCCGGCCGCCGGCGATCAGTTGTGACCGAACTTCCGCGGCTGCTTGTGGGCCACCTCCGGGGTCGGAGAATTCACCTCCCGGGTGACCGGTGCCTTCGGTTGCTCCTTCGTCTCCGCGGTGGCGCGGGGCTCGTGCCCGCCGGTGCGCGCGCCGCGGTTCTGCCGGGTCTGTTTCTTGCCCACGGTCCTGCCTCCTGTACGGGGATCTCGGAGGATCGGGTACCACCAGACTGGCCCGTACCGGCGAAGGGCGCATGTCGGGCACGGGGTGCGACCCGGGGGCCGCGGCATGTGGCCGCCGCGAGCTCTGCGACCGTGCTGGGCTTCGGGCCGACCGGGCCCTGCGGGACGGCGGTGGGGCCGCCCGGCCGACGTCCGGTACCTCCAGCAGCTCACCGGTCACCGGTGTCGGGATGGGCCGCGCGACCGGCGAGGGAGGCGGCCAGGGACCGCAGGGCCGCTCTGTCGGCCTTCCCGTTCCCGACCATGGGCAGAGTGTCCAGTACCTCCATACGCTGTGGAAGCTTGTAGACCGCGATGCCTTCTTCCTTGAGGAAGGACCGCATCTCCTCCAGCAGGGGAGGGTCCTGGCCCGGGCGCAGAGTGAGGAAGAGGCAGACGGTCTCCCCATAGATGTCGTGGGGCTTTCCGACCGCGGCGCAGTCGGCGACAGCGGGGTGGATGCCCGCCAGCGCTTCGAGTTCTTCGGCGCAGATCTTCAAGGCGCTCCAGTTGATGAGGTTCTTAATCCTTCCCACCACGGCGAGGTTTCCTGACTCGTCCTGTCTGACCAGGTCGCCCGTGCGGTAGAAGCCGTCCTCGGTGAATGCCTGCCGCGTAGCGGGCGGGTCACGGAAATAGCCGGGGATGACGGACGGGCCGCGGGTGAGGAGCTCGCCGGACTCACCGGGCGCTGCGGAGATCCCGCTGCCGGTCGTGATCCGGATCTCGGTGCCGGCGCCGACCGGCCGGCCTTGTGCATGGGTCAGGACGTGGGGCGGATCATCGAGTCGGGTCAGGCTCACCATGCCCTCCGACATGCCGTAGACCTGCTGAACGTGACAGTCCAGGGCGTGGGTGGCGGCGCGCACTTCATGGGACTGCAGAATGGCGCCGCCCACCTGTACTACCCGCAAGGTGGAGAGGTCTCTTCCCATGCGATCCGCCGCCAGCAGTTGGCGAAGACCGGTAGGGGAAGTGGAAGTGTGCGTCACGCCTTCGCGTTCAATCAGGCGGAGCGCCTCCGGCGTCCGGTTGGCGGGGGCGATCACCACGGTGCCGCCCGCCGCCAGGACGCCGAGGAGGCCCGGGTTCGACAGCGCAAAGGTTTGCGTCAGCTGTGGAACAGCCAGGTACACCCAGTCGGATGAGACGCCGAGGACCTCGCTGGTCGCCCTGATCAGGCAGCCGTAATCCTCATGGGTCCTGGCCATCAGCTTCGCCGGGCCCGTTGTCCCGGAGGAGTGCAGGTAGAGCGCGGTCTCCGACGGTGAGGCCGGTTCCTCTCCACACGCTGCCGGTGCCGGCTCCGGAGAGTGGCCGCATTCCGAATCGAACACTGCCTCCCCCTGTTGCAGTTGCCGGGTTCGGTCAGTGATGAGCAGCAGGGCGATGGAGGGGTGCCGGGAGCGCAGCGCCCGGGCCAGGTTCAGGTAGTCGAAGCCGTCGACGATGCCCGGGGCAGCCACTGCCGTCGGTTCTGTGATCGAAGTGATGCGATCGAGCTCATGGGAGCGCAGCACGGGAGAGGCCAGGACGGCGGGCGCCCCCATGCGGCACAGGGCAAGGAGCAGGACTGCGAGTTCCAGGCTGTTGGGCAGCTGTACCAGCACCCGATCACCGCGCCTGATCCCCAGGCTCCGCAGATACGCCGCTGCCCGGGTGACGCCCGCGGCCAACTGGGCGTGGGACATCCTGCGCTCTCCGTCCACCAGGGCGCACGCGTGTGGTCTCGTACGGGCACCGAGCAGAGCCATTTCGTCCAAGAGCTCCGGACGCCACCAGCCGCGGCGTCGGTATTCCTCCGCCCGCTCCCTACAGACGGCAGGTTCCTCAACCGGCATCAGACCCCTCTTGAGCGTGCAGAACTTCCAGCAGGGCATTACCGGGCCCATCCTCAGCCCCGGCAGCGTCTCCGACCGACGGTTCCGCAATACCGACAGGTCCGCACTCCTCGACCTGGACAACTTCCGTCAGGGAGTCGTGTTCTTCCCGATCGCGAACCCCGGATCGGTCAACACCGACAAGTTCATCAACCGGCTGTGACAATGAAGACGCCGGCAGCCCTGCTGGCCGCGGCCACCCTCGTCGCGTGCGTCGGCCCTGTCGCCGTCGCGCAGGACTCCGAGGCCGACCAGCGTCCCCTCGTCAGTGTCGACTGCTTGGGGCAAGGGGTTCTACTCAGCCTCTTCGAAACGCGCCGATACGACTCCACCACCTACGTGTGCCACGACCGCGGAGCGGTCCTCCTCAACGTCGGCCGCGCTCTCCAAGGCGCGGATCTCACTCTCGGCGGCAAAGACAACAGAGCTGCCCAAGCCTTCCGCTGATCCCGCTCGTCCTGCTCCCAGAAGGCGACCCATGAGCTTGTTCGGCGTGTCCGGTGCTGGGGCGACAGCGGGGGTGGCGTACGGGCGAAGCCCTCAAGGTGTTGAGCGGGATGTCGGGTCCCTGACCACCCGGCCTTGGGATTTCCCTCGTCAGGGTGGTTTCGGCGCGGTCGCGAAATCGGCTTCGATGGTCGTCCGTTTGTCACTCCGGTGCCGCGCGACGCGGCGGGCCGATCGACCGTACTCCGATATGCGCAGAGGGGCATGATGACTGACGGAACCGTCCTGTTCGCGGTACGCGACCTTCCCGGGAGCGGAGGTGCCGGAGTCGAGCAACTGCGCAGGATCCACAAGGAATTGGAAGCCGACGGCTTCGAGGTCCGCTGGGTCTCCTCGGGCGAGGACGCCCGGGCGGTGCTGCGCACCGAGGCCGGGCTGGCCGCGGCGGTGGTGGACTGGGCCCTGCCGGAGGACGGCGGGACCGGCGGCGAGTCGGGCGGCCCCGCCGTGCTGCGGCAGGTCGGGCGGCGGTTCCAGAACCTCCCGGTCTTCCTGATCACGGCGGGCGAGGACTTCGAGCACCTGCCGCTGTGGGTGGCGGAGACCGTGGTCGGCTATGTGTGGCCGCTGGAGGACACCGCGTCCTTCATCGCGGGGCGGATCGCGACCGCCGCCCACGGCTATCAGGAGGCCGTGCTGCCGCCGTTCTTCAAGGCGATGCGGCGCTTCGACGACGCGCACGAGTACTCCTGGCACACCCCCGCCCACTCCGGCGGGGTCGCCTTCCTCAAGTCGCCGGTCGGCCGGGCCTTCCACGACTACTTCGGGGAGCGGCTGTTGCGCAGCGACCTCTCCATCTCGGTCGAGGAGCTCGGCTCGCTCTTCGAGCACACCGGCCCCATCGGGGAGGCGGAGCGCAACGCCGCCCGCGTCTTCGGGGCCGATCGCACCTACTTCGTCCTGCACGGCGACTCCACGTGCGACCGCATGGTCGGCCACTTCAGCGTCACCCACGACGAGATCGCGCTCGTGGACCGGAACTGCCACAAGTCCGTCCTGCACGGCCTCGTCCTCTCCGGGGCCCGGCCGGTCTACCTCGTCCCCACCCGTAACGGCTACGGCCTGGCGGGCCCCCTGCCACCCGCCGGGATCCGCGCCGACGCGGTCGCCGCCCGCATCGCGGGCAACCCGCTGACCCAGGGCGCCGTCTCCCCCGACGCCCAGTACGCGGTGCTCACCAACTCCACCTACGACGGGCTGTGTTACGACGCCCTCCAGGTCGCCCGGGCGTTCGCGCCCAGCACGCCCCGGCTGCACTTCGACGAGGCGTGGTTCGCGTACGCCCGCTTCCACCCGCTCTACGCCGGGCGCTACGGCATGGCGGTGGGCCCCGACACCTTCCCGGAGCCCGAGCGGCCCACGGTCTTCTCCACCCAGTCCACCCATAAGCTGCTGGCCGCGCTGTCGCAGAGCGCCATGGTGCACGTCAAGCCCGCGCCCCGGGCGCCGGTGGAGCACGATCGTTTCAACGAGGCGTTTATGATGCACGGCACCACGTCGCCGCTGTATCCCATGATCGCCTCCTTGGACGTGGCCACCGCGATGATGGACGGGCCGCAGGGCCACTGGCTGATCGACGAGGCGGTGGCCGAGGCCGTCCGCTTCCGTCAGACGGTCGTGCGCATCGGCCGGCGCATGGCGGCCGCCGGGGACCGGCCCGGCTGGTTCTTCGGCGTCTGGCAGCCCGGGACGGTGACCGACCCGGCCACCGGCGCCCGGTTGCCCTTCGCCGACGCCCCGGCCGAACTGCTGCGCACCGAACCCTCCTGCTGGCAACTGGAGCCCGGCGCCGACTGGCACGGCTTCCCCGGCCTCGCCGAGGGCTACTGCCTCCTCGACCCCGTCAAGGTCACCCTGACCTGCCCCGGCATCGACGCCACGGGGCACATGGCCGACTGGGGCATTCCCGCCCGTGTCCTCACGGCCTATCTCGCCACCAGGAACATCGTGGTGGAGAAGACGGACAGCTACACCACGCTCATCCTGTTCTCCATGGGCATCACCAAGGGCAAGTGGGGCACCCTGATGGACGCCCTGATGGACTTCAAGGCGCTCTACGACCAGGACACGCCGCTGGCGAACCTGCTGCCGGAACTGGTCGCCGCGTACCCTCAGCGCTACACCGGCCGGACCCTGCGCGAGCTGTGCCAGGAGATGCACGACCATCTGCGCGAGGCGCGCCTGGTCGAGCTGCTCGACACCGCGTTCCAGGACCTGCCCGAGCCCGTCACGCCGCCCCAGCACTGCTACCAGCGCCTCATCCGCGGTGGCACCGAGCGGCTGCGGCTGGCCGACGCGTCCGGCAGGGTGGCGGCCGCCATGATCACCGTCACGCCGCCCGGCATCCCCGTCCTGATGCCCGGTGAGAACACCGGCGCCCCGGACGGTCCGCTGCTGCGCTACCTGACCTCCCTGGAGACCTTCGACCGGCACTTCCCGGGCTTCCGCAGCGAGACCCACGGCGTCACGGTCGACCCGGACAGCGGCGACTACCTCATCGAGTGCGTACGCCGGATCCCGGCCCAGCAGTCCGGGAACGAGGCCGAGGCGGCTCCGGTGTCGTCGACGGGCTGACGCCGGCACCGGCCCTCCCGCCCGTGGGGGCGGGGGAGGTCAGGCCCGCCCGGTGACGTCGAGGAAGCCGGCGGCCTCCGCCCGCAGCGAGGGCGGCAGGTCGCCGGACCCGAGCGGACCGGAGACGATGTCGCGGAGCTCGCGGGCGGCGTCCGGCACCTCGCTCCACGCCGAGGCCGCCCGCGTCAGGGCGGCCGAGAGCAGATCGCCTTCGTAGAGGTCCCCTTCCACCAGGGGGTCGGCGCGGAGCAGTTCGACGGCCAGGGGGAGGAGGTACGGAAGGCCGACGTCCTGCGTGATGAGCAGCCGTAGGCCCTCGGCGTCCAGTGTGCCGATGGGCCTGCGGCGCAGGTCGTGCGCGGTCGCGACGAGGCGGGTGGCGTCCGCGGGCGGGGGAGGCCGGCGAACGCCTTCGAGCTCTTCGAGCGAGGAGGTTCGTTTCACGGGTCGGGTCACCCACCGATCATCCCGTACCGGGAGGCCGCGGACGTACTGCCCGGCCGCGCCCGGGCCGCTCAGCCGTCGAGGAGCGCGCGCGTCCATTCCTCCTCGCGCCGCTCGATGTACTCGGTGTCGTTCCGCCAGGTGTCGCCGTGGCCCTCGGCCTAGAGCCGGGTCCAGGGCTGGTCGCCCACGGCGGACCGGTCGCGCAGGAAGTCGTGCATGGAGCGGGTCCGGCGCCCCAGCAGGGGCACCAGACGCCGCCGTTCGGACTCGTCGAGCCCGTAGGCGTCGGCGAAGACGCGCAGGCGGTCCGCCGCGTCGGCACGCTGCCGGGCGGGGTCCGCGGAGAGCGGGACGAAGCCGTGCACGGCGTAGGCGACGTCCCAGAGCCGGGAGCCGGGAGCGGCCGTGTCCCAGTCGATGAAAGCCCACTGCTCCCCGTCGGCCACGAGGTTCCACGGCGCCAGGTCGTGGTGGGCGATGATGTCGGCTCCCTCGGCCGGGACGAGCGTCCGCCACCGGGCGTCGGCCGGCGGTGCGAAACCTTCCACGGCGTCGTGGAAGCCCCTGACCAGCCGTGCGACGCGGGCCAGCCGCCGAGAGGGCTCCAGCAGGGCGAAGCGGTCGGGCCAGATCACGTCGCCCGGCACGAAGGTCAGCACCTCCCGGCCTCGCTCGTCGATGCCGAGGGGGCGGGGAGCCGCCCGGAAGCCCACCTCGTGGAGATGGGTGAGCAGCGCGTGCACCGCCGGGGTCCACGGCCCCGCCGGGCGGCGGACGGTGTCGCCGACGCGGACGACGCCGTCACTGATGTTCCCGCCGGACAGCGGCTGCTCCTCTTCGTGTCGCACGGCCCCAGTGTGATCGACCGGGCCCGCGTGATCACCTGAATTCACGGCCGGGCCCCGAGCCGCACCCCCACCGGCGTGTCGGTGAGGTCCGCCGGGCCTTCCGGTCCGTACTGGTGGGAGGACGATGCCCGGCCACGTCAGGAGACGGCGATGCCCAAGATCACCCCGAATCTCTGGTTCGACACCCGGAGCGAGGAGGCCGCCGAGTTCTACTGCTCGGTGTTCCCGAACTCGAGGATCAACAACATCACGTACTACGGGGAGGCCGGGCCCCGCGAGGCCGGCACCGTGATGACCGTGGACTTCGAGCTCGACGGCCAGGCGTACACCGCCATCGACGGCGGCCCCGAATTCACCTTCACCGAGGCGGTCTCGTTCCTGATCAACTGTGACGGCCAGCAAGAGGTGGACCACTACTGGGAGAAGCTCACCGCGGACGGCGGACAGGAGATCCAGTGCGGCTGGCTCAAGGACAGGTTCGGGCTGTGCTGGCAGGTGTGGCCCACTCAGGCCGATGACATCCTCGGCGATCCGGACAAGGAGCGCGCCGACCGCGCCGTGCGGGCCATGCTCGGGCAGAAGAAGATCGACCTCGCCGCGCTGCGGGCGGCGGCCGACGGGGACTAGGGCGTGTATCGGATTGTGATCAGTTTGTTCGATTCGACCTCATGGTGGGTCCTGGTCCGGTAGACCGTCATATGTGACGAGAGCGCAACTGACGGATGTGGAGTGGGAGTTCATCGAGCCCTTCCTGCCGGTAGGCAGGTTCGGGCCTTACCCCGAGCGGTTGCGGCAGCAGTTCGAGGGCGTGATCTGGCGGTTTCGTACGGGTGGGCAGTGGCGGGAGATGCCGTCCGAGTTCGGCGCCTGGCCGACTGTCCACAACCGCTTCCGTCAGTGGAGGGACGCCGGTGTCTTCGAAGCCCTGCTGGAGGCCTCGATCGCACAGGCGGCGAGGCGGGGTGAGGTGGACGTGTCCCTGGTCAGCGTGGACTCCACCACGGTCAGGGCTCACCACGACGCCGCCGGGATGCATCTGGACCCCGGCGTCCTTGCCGCCCTGGAGAAAGCCTCAGCCGAAGAGGGGAAGGCCCGGCAAAAGGGGGTGGCCCGGAAGAACAAGACGGACACGGTGGAGATGGCCTCGAGCGGGAGGCACGACGCCGCATCCGGCGCCGTCACCAGGTCCGTTTGAAAGCCGCCCTGCTCGGACGTTCCAGAGGCGGCCAGACCAGCAAGATCCACCTCGCCAGCGATCGAAAGTGCCGCCCGCTGGCCATCGTGCTGACCGCGGGACAGGCCGCCGACAGCCCGCAGTTCATCCCCGTGCTGAAGAAGGTACGCATCCGGCAGAGCATCGGCCGCCCTCGCACCCGGCCTGACGCGGTCGCCGCGGACAAGGCCTACTCCTCCCGCGGCAACCGCGCTCATCTGCGGAAACGACGCATCAAAGCAGTCATCCCAGAGAAGAAGGACCAGGCCGCCAACCGGAAGAAGAAAGGCAGCACCGGCGGCCGGCCCGTCAGCTTCGACCCCGATCTCTACAAAGAACGCAACACCGTCGAGCGTCTGATCAACAAAATGAAGGCCTGGCGAGGCATCGCCACTCGATACGACCAAACCCCGGCAAGCTACCTCGCCGGCCTCCACCTCCGTGCCGCGATGATCTGGATCAAAGACCTCACCCGCAGCACCTCTTGATCACAACCCAATACGTTCCCTAGGGGCCTGTCCGACGATTCGAGTCGGATCAGGCCGGGCCGTTCGGCGCGTGCGTCCGGTGCGCGGCGGCCGGCGGCTCCTCGGACGGCGGCCGGATCAGCGTCCCGATGCCGGCGCAGAGCAGGTCCAGGCTGCGGGTGAATTTTTCGTCCGGGCCGTGTGCGGCCGCGGTGGTCACCGTCCGGGGGAAGCTCCGGTGGAGGGCGACGACGTCCTCGGCGTCGACCGGCACCGCGGGCGGATCGCTCTGTTCCTGGAGCACATAGCCCGTGACGTGGCTGAGCACGGTGTCGGCGGCGGTTCCGCGGTGCTCCGGGGGCACGCCGGCCTCGGCGAGGGTGGCGAGCAGCCGTTCCATCAGCGAGAGCGCGCCGGGGCTGAGGGTCTTCGGGCTGCCGGCGAGCATGATCGCGCCGCCGGGGTGTTGCCGGATGCTCTGCCGCAGGGCGACAGCCTGCGCCGTGACCCGGGCCGGCCAGCCCGCCTGCGCGGGCAGCGCGGCCAGGGCGGCGGTGCCGGCCTCGTACGCCTGCCGGACCACCCGGTCGGCCATCAGCTGGAGCAGCGCGGCCTTGCTGGGCACGTGGTAGTAGAGGCTGCCGGCGTGCACGTCGAGCCGCTCCGCGACCTGGCGCACGGAGAAGCCGTGGTAGCCGGTCCGGGCGAACACCGCCATGCCTGCGTCGATGATCCGGTCTGCGGTCAGTTTCACGGCCGTAGTTTAGCGAGTCGTGCCGACTTTCAAACACTGTTTGAAAATTCCCCGGGTCGCGCTAACGTCATGATCGGCAAAACTGCACACGGCTCGGAGGGGGATGGTGGCGATGGACGTTCTGCTGTTCAACGTGACCACGGCGGCACTGATGGTGCTGATGTTCAACGGCGGTCTGGCCCTGGTCGGCCAGGGCACACTGGGCCGGCGGCGGATCCCCTGGGCGGCCGTCGGCCTGACCGGGCTCGCGCTCGCCGGGGTGGCCCTCCAGCTCTGCTGGCCGGGCGCGATGGGCGCGCTCGACGCGGACCCGTCGAAGTCCGGCTGGTGGCGCGTGGTCACCTCGGTCTTCATGCAGAACGGCGGCTTCGGCGGGGCGGCCTGGAACATCGCCACCCTTGCCGCCGTCGCGGCCTTCGCCGACTGGTTCTGGGGCGCGCCGCTGACGCTCGGCCTGTTCGCCGCCGGCATCCTGCTGCCGGAGCAGATCGACAAGCTGTGGGGCCAGACCTCCCACAGCACCGACCCCCGCAACTTCGCCGGCAGCTCCGGCGCCACCTACTTCCTGGGCGCGACGCTGGCCGCGGCCCTGCTGCTGCGCGGCGGCGCCGACGAGAACTCCGGCCGGGCCGCCGTCCCGGGTGCCGGGCAGGGCCCCGGCGACGAGGGCGCGGGCCGAGGCAAGGCGGTCCGCAAGAACCGGCTGTTCGCGGCCGGCGTGCCGGTGCTCGGGCTGGCGATGTGGTTCGCGCAGGAGAACGGGCACGGGCTGGTCTCCGGCTACGGCTTCGCCCTCGGCGCACTCGCCTGGGCCGCGTTCCGCACCGTCCTGCACCCCGACCGCGACCTCCGGCAGCCGCCGCGCACGACGGTCGCCTCGCTGACCGGGCTCGTCGGCCGGCGGACCCGCAGCGCCGGCTGAGCGCTCCGCGCAAAGTCCGGTGCGCCGTCCGCGGGTGCGTCGTGGCTGGTCGCGCAGTTCCCCGCGCCCCTTCGGGCGCTGCCGAACCGCACCGGACTTCGCCAAGCCCGCTCAGCCGGCAGCCCCCCGCTCCACCCGCGCCGTTCCACAGTGACCACGAGGGAGACAGCATGTCGGAAAACCTGCGCCGGGAAGTGTCGAAACTCGTCGACCAGGAGGTGGCCGCGATCCTGGACCGGACCGACCGCGACGTGGCCCGTACGGTCAACCGTGCGCTGGGCGTGAGCGACGGCGCCCCGGCGTTCGACACCGCCCGCTGGCAGGCCCGGCTCGGCGAGCTCCTCGCCGCCCACCACGTCCCCGGCGCCGCCCTGGCCGTGCTCGCCGACGGCGAGATCCACGAACTGGCCGCCGGCGTCCTGCACACCGGCACCGGCGTCATGGTGACCCCGGACTCCGTGTTCCAGATCGGCTCCGTCAGCAAGGGCTACACAGCCGCCATGGTGGTCCTGCTCGCCGACGCCGGGAAGCTGGACCTCGACGCACCGGTCGTGGACGTCCTGCCGGACTTCGCGGTCGCCGACGCCGGGGCCACCCGGACGATCACGCCGCGCCAGCTGCTCAACCACACCAGCGGCATCGAGGGCGACTACGTCAACGACACCGGCCGGGGCGACGACTGCCTGGCCCGCTACATCGAGGGCGCCCGGACCGTCGGTCTGACCAACCCGCCCGGCGTCACCATGTCGTACTCCAGCACCGCCTACAACGTCCTCGGCCGGATCGTCGAGGTGGTCACCGGCCGGACCTGGGACGAGGCGCTCAAGGAGCTGCTCCTCTCCCCGCTCGGGCTGGAGCACACCATGACCCTGCCCGAGGAGGTGCTGCGCTTCCGCGCCGCCATGGGGCACATGGGCGAGCCCGGCGAGACCCCCGTCCCCACCCCGCTCTGGAACATGCTGCCGCGCTCGGCCGGCCCGTACGGCGGGATCAGCGCGACCGCCGCCGACGTGGCCCGGTTCGCCCGCGCCTTCGTGGCCGGCGGCGCCGCGCCGGACGGCACCCGGGTGCTGCCGGCCGCCGTGGTCGACGCGATGCTGACCCGCGAGGTCGAGATGCCCGACCAGTGGTTCCTCGGCGCCCACTGGGGCCTGGGCTGGGGCCTGTTCGAGTGGGACGGCGCGCGCGGCTTCGGCCACGACGGCAGCACCTTCGGCCAGCTCGCCTATCTGCGCGCCATCCCGGAGAAGGGCTTCGCCGTCGCCCTGCTGACCAACGGCGGCGGCGCCGCGCCCAAGGTCTTCGAGACGCTCTGCCGCGAGCTCTGCGCCGGACTCGCCGGGGTCACCATGCCCGGGTTCGCGCCGGCCGCCGAACCCCTGGCCGTGGAGACGGGACCGTTCCTCGGCAGCTACAAGCGCGAGGGCTTCCTCATGACCATCGCCGACGGCGACGGCGGGCCGGGCACGCTGCGGCTGAGGTACGAGGGCGCGGACGGCCTGGCGGGCACCTTCGACCCGCTGGTCTGGCACCTGACCCCGGTCTCGCACACACCGGCGAAGACGGTGTTCGCCGGCCGCCGCAACGAGAAGGACGCCTGGATACCCGTGGTGTTCTACGCCCTCGCCGACGGCAGCCGGTACGTCCACTTCGGCGTCCGGGCGACGGCCAAGTCCGCCTAGGCGCCTCCGGGCGCGGGTCCGGGGGTACGGCCGGGGGCGCCCTGCCGTACGCCCGGGCGCGCCGTGAGGGGAAGGCCGGACAGGAGTCAGGCCAGGCGCGTCACGTCGTGACCGGCGTCCGGATGTCACGCTCAGGGCGTAGCCAGGAAGGCCAGGGCCTCGTCCTGTGTGCCGATGTGGAACGGGAGGGCGTCGAGGAGGCGGGTCAGGTGATGGACAGCCTCAGGAGTGGTGGGACGGGCAGCCCAGTTCACCGTCCGGGCCAGGAGGCGCCCGCGGGCGTCGAGGCCGGGCCCGAGGTCCTCGGTGCGGTCGGTCAGTACGCCTGAGACGGGCACCGAGCCGGCGAGCAGGAAGCCAGGACCGAGGTGGGTGAAGGGATCCGGACGTACGTGCCAGCCTGCCCGGCCCAGTCGCGAGCTGTGTGTGACCAGGTGGGTCATCCAGTGGCGCGGGAACAGCAGCACCCGTGCGTCCTCTTCGTGGACGACGGCCCCGCACAGAAGGGTGGCCGTGCCGGGTACGGGAGCAGGCGGTGCGGCGAAGCCCGCCACGATGTTCCCCAGCGTCTCGTACGCCTGTTGGGCGGTGCGGACACGGGCTGCGAGTTCGCCGCCGCGGTAGAGGAGGAACAGCTGTTCCGGGCGTTCCAGGGTCAGGGTGACCGGTGTATACGTTCCCTTCTCGGGGGCGGGTTCGGCGCAGCGCGCGGCGACCGCTGCGGCCTCTCCGCCGCGTGCCGCGATCCCCACAGCCCGGTTGCCGGACCAGGCTGTCACCAGTGCGTTCACGGGCGCGGCCGCTACCCGGGCCGAACAAGACGAGGGGGCTTCGCAGACGACGTGACCGGGCGTGGCGCCGCTCAGCTCGACCAGGGCCGCGGTGACCTGGTCGAAGCCGCGGAGGAGCAGGGGCTCGGCGTGCGGGTCGAGGCGGACTGCGGTGGGTGTGCCGTGCGGTTTCATGTCCGCGCCTGCCCGTGACAGTTCAGTGAGCAGGCGCGGGCCCAACGGCAGGCCGAGTTCTGTGGTCGTCGCGTTGTCAAGGAGCAGGACGGATGCGGGTAGCTGCCGCACGACATCCCGATTGGCGGCCAGGTCTGCCTGGAGCTGTCGGCAGAATGTGCAGTTCTCGGCCATGGAGACCGCCAGGACCGGGTGGGGAACGCTGAGGGAGCGCATCCATGCGGGAGCGTCCTTCCCCGCGTCCGGTCCACCGGAACGGAGTACCAGTCCGGCTCCCTGCCAGGCCGCCACACACCGTGTGCAGGAGTCCTCTTGCCCGGCCGGAACGGGCGCACCGCGTGCCCAGCCCCACGCCACCGGCGACAAGAAGGCGGCTGAGGGAATATCGAGCCGCAGCAGTATCCCGCCCCTGCCGAACCCGAGCAGAGCCGTGTCGGGGTGCAATTCCGCCGGGGAGAATCGTGACTGTGACGGTCAACCTCAGGCCAGAACCTTCCGGGCAGCCGGGATATTTCCGGCTGTGGTTCAAGGGCGAAGAGTCCTTTTGCGGCCATCCATGAGGGGTGTTCGAGTCAAACCGATCGATTGCCGGGCGCTCGGACGGATGTCTGTACTTTTCCCTCGCTCTTGTCTGGTGAAGATCCATTCGCTGTGCCCTCGCGCCCTCGTGCCGGAGAGGCGCGAGAGCGCGACGGAACAGTGTCAGAAGGGGGAGAACGGCGCATGATCGCGACCGGCGGGAAGACCCCTGCGGCGCGAGCCCGATCCCCTGAACCCTCGGTGCGCCCGACCGGCGTACGCCTCACCCCGACCAGCTGAGGAAGAGTTCATGACCGCACGACTCCCGCTCACCGCCTACCAGCGGGACATCTGGTTCTCCGACACACTCGCCCCGGACTCGCCGCAGTTCTCGATCGCACTGCGGGAGCGATTCTCCGGCCAGGTCGACCTGGCCGTACTGACCACCGCGGTCCGCTACGTCCTGGCGCACAACGACGCGTTACGCATCCGCTTCGGCAGCACCGACGGCCGGCCCTACCAGTGGCTGGAGCCCGAGGAGCCGCAGCTGTCGGTGCTGGACCTCCGGTCCGAGCCCGACCCGGCGGCCGCCTGCCTGGCCTGGGCGGAGGAGAGCAGGTCACGACGGCTGCCGCTGCTGGGCGCGCGGCTCTACCGGGCGGCGCTGCTGCGCGCGAGCGACACCGTCGTGCACTTCCAGCTCCTCGTGCACCACCTGCTCTCGGACGGCTGGTCGCTGAACGAGTTCAGGAAGCAGGTCCTGCTGCGCTACGCGGAGCTGATCCGCGGCGAGGAGACGTCCGGTACGGCCGTGACGTCCTTCACGGACTTCATCGACGGCGACAGCCGCTACCGCGAGTCCGAGGCGTACGCGCGCGACCGGCGGTACGTGCTCGACACCCTGTCCGGAGTCGAGCCCCGGCTGTTCACCAGGAAGGACCCCGACGCCCCGCTGCGCAGCGTGCGCACCTCCTTCACCGTCGAGGGCGAGGTTATCGACCGGATCGTGGCCGGCGGGATCTCCCCCTTCTCCGCCGTCGTCGCGGCCTTCGGCGTCGCTCTGGCGAGCCTGCACGGGGCCGGCGAAGCGGTGATCGGCATCCCGCTGCTCAACCGCCACTCGGACGCGGAACGCCAGGCATTCGGCCTGTTCACCAATGTGCTGCCGCTGCGCGTCCGGACCGACGGCCGCCCCTCGATGTCCGAACTGGCCAAGCAGGTGAGGGCCTCGACCCGGGGGCTCCAGGAGCACCAGCGGGTCCCGCTCGCGGACGTCCTGCGCGAGCGCTCGACCACGGGCTCCGAGCGGCTGTTCGACGTCACGATCAGCAATCTGCGCTTTCCCGCGCCGCCGGGCGTGCCGGGCGTGTCGGTGCGGGGCGACTTCCTCCTGGAACTGCTGGAGACCGAAGCGCTGGCGATCACCCTCCACGCCTACGAAGGCGTCAGCGAGCTGCGGATCGAGCTCGTCCACGACGCGGACGTCTTCGACGAGCGCCTTCCCGTGGACACGCTCGTCGAGGCGGTACGCGCGCTGCTCCGGCAGACCGCCGACCGGCCGGACGGCCCGGTCGAGACGCCGCCCGGCCTGTCCGGCGCGCTGACCGGGCCGGCGGAGAGCGCCGGGCGGCCGGAACCCGAGGCGGCCGCCACGGAGTCCGGCGACGGCAGCCCCCGCACCGCGACGGAGGCCGAACTGGCCGAGATCTGGGCGGAAGTGCTGGACGTCCCCTCGGTCGGCGTCCACGACAACTACTTCGTCCTCGGCGGCGACTCGATCACGATGCTGCGCATCCGCGCGGGCGGCGAGCGGCGGGGCATCCACTTCACCCTCACCGACATCATCAAGGGCCCCACGGTGGCGGAACTGGCCACCCGGGCGGTCCGGGGCGCCGCGGGCGCGCCCACCACGGCCGCCGTCGCCCCGTTCGCCCTCGTACCCGCGGTGGACCGGGGCCGGCTCACGGCCTTCGCGGACGCCTTCCCCCTGACCCGGGTGCAGCTCGGGCTGCTCTACCACAGCCGCCGGCACGAGAACTCGGCCGTCTACAACGACGTGTTCCAGTACTCCATCGGCGCGGCCTGGCACGAGGCGGAGTTCCGGACGGCCTTCGCCCGGCTGGTCGAGCGCCACCCGGTGCTGCGCTCCTCGCTGGACCTGGCCGCCTACTCCCAGCCCCTGCAGCTCGTACACCACCGGGTCCCGGACGCCCTCGACGTCGTGGACCTGCGCGGGCTGCCGGACGAGGAGGCCGCCACCGCGATCCGCGCGCACATCGACGAACGGCGCTTCATCCGCTACGAGTTCGCGCAGGCGCCCCTCTACCTCTTCCGGGCGCACGTCCTCGCGGACTCCGTGGAACTGGTGTTCAGCTTCCACCACGCGCTCCTCGACGGCGGCAGCGTCGCCAACCTGATCACCGAGCTCCTCCAGGACTACGCGCACGGCATCGGCGCGGACATCCCGGCGGTCCCGGACCTCGACCTCCCCTCGCCGGCCGACCACGTCCGCGAAGAACTCCTCGCCCTGGACTCGGCGGACAGCCGGGCGTACTGGCGGCAGGCCCTGAGCGGGGTGACGCCGCCCCAGCTGGACGGCTTACGCCTGGCCGAGGCCCCGGGCCGGACCGGACTCGTGGTCCACGACACCGAGCTCCCCGCGGCCGTCCAGGCGTCGGCCCGGAGCTTCGCCCGGGAGCACGAACTCCCCCTGAAGTCGGTCCTCCTCGCCGCGTACTGCCTGACGATGGGCTCGCGCTTCTCCACCCGGGACTTCGTCACCGGCCTGGTCACCCACGGACGGCCCGAACTCCCCGACGCGGAGCGCACGGCCGGCCTGTTCCTGAACACCATGCCCGTCCGGGCGGACCTCGCCGACCGCACCTGGCTGGAGACGGTCCGCGCCCTCTTCGCCCAGGAACAGGAGAGCCACCCGCACCGCCGCTACCCGCTGAGCGCCATCCAGAACGACGAGGGCGCCGAATTCGCCCTGGAGTCCGCCTTCAACTACGTCCACTTCCACCAGCTGACCTCGGTGCTGAGCCTGCCCGAGATCCGGCTCCTGGACTTCCGGACGTGGGAGGAGACCAACTTCAAGATCCTGGTCAACGTCTACGTCGACCCGCTCGACGAGAACATCAAGCTGCGCGCCGACTTCGACGGCACCGTCTTCACGCCCGAACAGGCGGAGCTGTTCACCGACACCTTCGTCCGGGTGCTGCGCCGGATGACCGAACGCCCCACGGAGACCGCGGACTTCGGCTTCCTGGCACCGGAACCGGCCGCCCCGGCACCCGTGACCGGGGAACCGCGGGACGTGGTGACCCTCTTCGCCGAGCAGACCGCGCGCACACCCGACGCGGTTGCGGTGGCCTTCGATGGCGGCCGGTGGACCTACGGGGAGCTGGCGCGGGCCGCCGACCGGGTGGCCGGGCACCTGCGCGCCGCCGGCACCGTGACCGGCGACCGGGTGGCCGTCGCACTCGACCGCTCACCGGAACTGATCGCGGTGGTCCTGGGCATCGCCAAGGCCGGCGCGGCCTGCGTGCCGCTGGACACCGCCTATCCGGTGGAGCGGCTGCGCACCATGCTGGAGCAGGCCCGGCCCGTCCGGATCGTCACCGACGACGCCCACGCCCGGCTGGCCGGCGACCCGGACCTCCTGCTGCCGGTCGCGACCGTGACCGCCCAGGACCACCCGGACGGACCGGCCCCGGCGCCGGTGGCGATCTCGCCGCAGGACATCGCCTATGTCCTCTTCACCTCGGGCTCCACCGGAGTGCCCAAGGGCGTCCGGATGCCGCACCGTTCGCTCGCCAACCTGATCGCCTGGCAGAACGCCGCGCCCAGCGCCGCACCCGGCGCCACCACCCTGCAGTTCGCGCCGCTCAGCTTCGACGTCTCCTTCCAGGAGATCTTCTCCACGCTGACCTCCGGCGGTGTGCTCCGGCTCGTCTCCGAGGCACAGCGGCGGGACGCGCGGGCCCTGCTCGACCTGCTGGACACGGCCCGGGTGGAGCGGGTCTTCCTGCCCTACGTCGCGCTCCAGCAGCTCGCCGAGACCGCGAACGCGCTGGGCCGGACCCCGGGCCACCTCAAGGTCGTCGTCTCCTCCGGCGAACAACTGCGGGTCACCGAGGAGATCCGGCGGCTGTGCGCGGCCCTGCCCGGCGTGATCCTGGAGAACCAGTACGGCCCGACCGAGTCGCACGTCGTCACCAGCTTCACCATGACCGGACCGGCGAGCACGTTCCCGCCGCTGCCCCCCATCGGCTCGCCGATCGCGGGCTGCGCGGTGCACGTGCTCGACGAGCGGCTGCGCCCCGTACCCGCCGGCGTCCGGGGCGAGATCTACCTGGACGGCGCCTGCCTGGCCGAGGGCTACCTCGCGGGCGGGGAGCAGACCGCCGAGCGGTTCCTGCCGCACCCGTTCACCGGTCAGGGCTCCCTCTACCGCACCGGTGACCTCGGCCGGGTACTGCCCGGCGGAGACGTCCTCTTCCTCGGCCGGGCGGACAGCCAGCTGAAGGTGCGCGGCTTCCGTGTGGAGCCCGCCGAGGTGGAACTCGCCGTCACCGGCCGGCCGGACCTCTTCCCCGGCATCCGCGAGGCCGCCGTCGTCGCACGCCGGCGGGAGGGGACGGACTCGTTCCTCGCCGCCTTCCTCGTCGCGGACGGCACCGACACGGTGCCCGCCGACCTGGAGGCGATACGCGCCGGCCTGCGCCGCACGCTGCCCGAGCACATGGTCCCCTCGCACCTCCAGTGGCTGCCGGACCTGCCGCTCACCCCCAGCGGCAAGCGCGACGACGCGGCGCTGCGCCGGATCCCCCTGCACACCGACGCGCCGGACGACGCGGCCGCGCCCCGTGACGAGTACGAGCGGACGCTCGCCGGGATCCTCGCCGAACTGCTCCACCTGCCCGCCGTGGGAGTCCACGGCGACTTCTTCGACCTGGGCGGCACCTCGCTCACCGCGATGCGCCTGGTCGTGCTGATCAAGCAGCGGTACGGGGTGGACATCCCCATGTCACGGTTCGTCACCACGCCCACGGTCGCCGGCCTCGCCGAACTGCTGCGCTCCGGCGGGGCGCACTCCGCGTTCGACCCGCTGGTGCCTTTCCGCGCCGAGGGCACCCGTCCCCCGATGTTCTTCGTGCACCCGGCCGGCGGCAATGTGCTGTGCTTCGCCCAGCTGGCCAAGCACCTCCCCGCCGACCAGCCCTTCTACGGACTCCAGGCGCCCGGGACCGAGCTGGGCAGCGAGCCCCTCCGCTCGGTGGAGGAGCTGGCGGCCGGCTATCTGAAGGCGATCCGGGCCGTGCAGCCGCACGGGCCGTACACCCTGGGCGGGTGGTCCTTCGGCGGCTTCGTCGCCCTGGACATGGCCCGGCAGCTCAAGGAGGAGGGCGAGAGCACCGCCAACGTGTTTCTGCTGGACACGGTGGCGCTGGAACCCGGCAAGATCAGCAGCATCGGTGACGACGCCCTGCTGACCTGGTTCTTCTGGGAGCTGCTGTTCCTGGAGCTCGGCGGCGAGTCGCCCGAGGCGCACATCCCCAGGCACCTGGACGACCTGGACGAGAAGTTCGAGTTCATCGCGCAACGGGGCGTGGACCTGGGCGTACTGCCGCCCGGCAGCTCGGCGGCGATCGTACGCCGGCTGTTCCGGGTGTACGCGGCGAACTGGCAGTCGGCCCTGAACTACAGCACGAAGACGTTCGACGTGGACTTCACGCTGATGCGTGCCTCACAGCCGCTGCCCCAGGTGCTGCTCGACATGCACACCACCGCGGGCACCCTGCACCGGGACCCCCACAACGGCTGGGACGACCGTACGACGGGCGAGCTGACCGTGGTCGAGGTGCCCGGCGACCACCTGCTCATCATGGAGGAGCCCTACGTGCCGGTGATGGCCGCGAAGATCATGCGGATGGTGGACGAGGCCGCGGGCGGTGCCCGGTGACCCGGGGACCGCTCAAGGCGATCGTCGTCGGCGCGGGCATCGGCGGGCTGACCACCGCCATCGCCCTCCGCCGGGTCGGCGTCGACGTGGAGGTGTACGAGCGCGCCGGCGAGCTGCGGGCCACCGGATCGGCGCTGTCGGTCATGGCCAACGCCGTCAGCGCGCTGGGCGGCCTGGGCATCGACCTGCGCCTGGAACGCCACGGCCGGCGGATCGAACTGTTCCAGATCAGGACCGGCCAGGGCCGGCTGATCAGGACGCTGCCGTTCCCCGACGCCTGCCGCCGGGTGGGCGCCCCGAGCTTCTGCGTCAGCCGCCCCGACCTGCAACGGGCGCTGCTGGCCGAGGCCGGGGACTGCCCGGTCGAACTGGGCGCGGTGGCCACCGGCTTCACCCAGTCCGACAGCGGGGCCGAGGTCACGTTCGAGGACGGCCGGGTGGCCCGCGGCGACGTGCTGATCGGCGCCGACGGCTTCCACTCCGCCGTCCGGCGGCAGCTGGCCGGACTGGACGACGCCCGTGACGGCGGCTATGTGTGCTGGCTGGGCATCGTCCCCTTCCGGCACCCGCGCTTCAGGCCCGGCTACGTCGGCCACTACTGGGGCAGCGGCCAGCGGTTCGGACTGATCGACGTCGGCGGCGGCCGGGCCTACTGGTGGGGCACCCGGAACATGCCCCCCGAAGCCTCGCACAACTGGCGCGGAGGCAAGGGAGAGATCCTGCGCGCCTACGAGGGCTGGGCCGACGAGGTACGGGAGGTCATCCGGGTCACTCCGGAGGAGGACATCATCGCGGTGCCCGCCCAGGACCGGCCCTTCCTGGAGAACTGGGGCCGGGGCCGGGTGACGCTGCTGGGCGACGCCGCGCACCCCATGCTGACCAGCCTCGGCCAGGGCGCCGCGGTGGCGATCGAGGACGCGGTCGTACTGGCCGAGTGCCTCAGGACGGCCACCGACCCCGCCCGGGCCCTGCGCCGGTACGAGGACCTGCGCCGGGAGCGGACCCGGGAGCTCGTCACGGCCTCGCGCGCGGCGAGCGACTCCCAGCACCTGGAGAACCCGCTGCGCCGCACCGTCCGGGACCTCCGGCTGCGGTGCGCGTCGCGGCGGTCGCTGCTGGAACGGGACACCGCCATGCTCACCTTCCCACCCGTACCGGCCGCGTCATGAGTACCTCGCGCGGGAACGCGCCGGACGTGTCCGCCGGAACCGCGGCGCCGCCGGACCCGGCGACCTCCACCATCCCGGGCCTCTTCGCGCGGCAGGCGCGGCGCGCCCCGGACCGGCCCGCCGTGACCTGCGGCGACCGGACGATCAGCTATGGCGAGCTGGACCTCGGATCGGCCCGCCTGGCCGCCGCGCTGGCCGAGCGCGGGGTCCGTCCGGGGGACCGGGTCGGGGTGTGCCTGGAGCGCGGCGTCGACCTGGTCGTCGCGTTGCTGGCGGTGCTGCGGGCGGGCGCCGCGTATGTGCCGCTCGACCCCGACTACCCGCCGGAGCGGCTGGCGTTCGTCGCCGAGGACACCGGGCTGAGCGTGGCGGTCACCGGGGAGCCGTTCCCCGGCCTCACCTCGGTTCCGGTGACCGCCACCGCCACGGCCCCGGGCGGCTCGCCGCTCCCGCCCGCCCCGGACGCGATCGCGTACGTGATCCACACCTCGGGGTCGACCGGACGGCCCAAGGGCGTGCTGGTGCCGCACCGGAACGTGGCCGCCCTGCTCGCGGCCACGACCGAGGAGTTCGGCCTCGGCGAGGAGGACGTATGGACGTTCTTCCACTCCTTCGCCTTCGACTTCTCGGTGTGGGAGATCTGGGGCTGCCTGCTCACGGGCGGCCGGCTGGTGGTGGTGCCGCACTGGACCGCGCGTGATCCGCAGGCGTTCCACGCCCTGCTGGCGGCCGAGCGGGTGACGGTGCTGAACCAGACGCCTTCGGCGTTCACCCCGCTGACGCGCGCGGCCGGCTTCGGTGCCGGCGGGCTCGCCGTGCGGCTGCTGGTCTTCGGCGGCGAGCCGCTGGACGCCCGCACCCTGATCCCCTGGTTCGAGCGCCATCCGCGCACGCGGGTGGAGAACATGTACGGCATCACCGAGACGACCGTGCACTGCACCCGGCGCACGCTCACCCCGCGCGACGCCCGGGAGGGCGTCCGCTCGGTCGGCCGCGCCCTGCCCGGCTGGGAGCTGTACGTCCTGGACGAGCACGGCCGCGAGACGGCCCCCGGGGTGCCGGGCGAGATCCACGTCGGCGGGGCCGGGGTCGCCGACGGCTACCTCGACCGGCCCGACCTCACCTCGCTGCGGTTCGTCCCCGACCACCTCACCGGTGGCGGCGGCCGGCTGTACCGCAGCGGGGACCGCGGACGGTGGCGGGACGACGGAGAGCTGGAGCACCTCGGCCGGCTCGACGACCAGGTCAAGATCCGGGGCCACCGGATCGAACTCGGCGAGATCCGCGCCGCGCTGGCGGAACAGCCGGACGTACGGGCCGCGGCCGCGGTGGTGCGCGCCACCGCGGACCCGGCGGACGCCCGCGTCGACGCCTATGTGGTGACCGCCCGGCCCGACGCGGTGACCGGGCTCCGGGAGGCGCTGGCACACCGTCTCCCGGCCTATCTGGTGCCCGCCACGATCACGGCGGTCGACGCGTTCCCGCTCACGCCCAACGGCAAGGTCGACACCGGCCGGCTGCCGGCCCCGCGCGTCCGCGAGGCCACGACGCCCGCCGGTCCGGACACGGGCCCGGCCGCGGCGGACCCGGTGACCACGCGGCTGATCGGGATCTGGGAGGGCCTGCTGGCGGAACCCGTCGGCCCGCAGGACAACTTCTTCGAACTGGCCGGGAATTCCCTGCTGCTCGCCCGTCTCGCGACGGAGCTGAGGGAGACGGGCCTGGCCGAGGTGTCCCTGCGCGACCTCTACCTGCACTCCACCCTCTCCGACATGGCCGGGCTGATCCGCTCGCGCCAGGAGGAGCCCGCCGCGCGGTGACGCCCCCGCCGGAGTGGCCCGGGCGGCGACCGCCCGGGCCACTCCGGCGCGAAGGCCCCGTACCGCGCCGGGTGCCACCGGTGCGAGCCCCGCACACCTTCGGAACACCTTCGAAAGGCAGGACCCCATGACCGTCGCACTGCTGTGCGTCCCGCACGCCGGGGCGGGCGCGAGCCTGTTCCGCCAGTGGAAACGCCAAGCCCCCGAACGGATCGACCTGGTACCCGTCCAGCTGCCGGGCCGGGAGGAGCTGTTCGCCCAGGACGCCCACACCTCGCTCACCGAGGTCGTGGACCGGTGCGCCGCCCGGGCGCGGGAGATCCCCGAGGACACCCCGTTCGCCCTGTTCGGCCACAGCTTCGGCGCGCTCGTCGCCTTCGAGACGGCGCACCGCCTGGTCGCCGAGGGCGGCCGGGTGCCGGCCCGCCTGGTCGTGAGCGGCGTGGCCGCACCCTGGCTGCCCAGGCCGGTCGTGGGCGGGGACGCGCTCACCGACGACCTCTTCGTCGAGCGGGTCCGCGAGGTCGTGGGCTACGACCACCCCGCGCTCCACGACGCCGAGCTGCGCGGGCTGCTGCTGCCCTCGCTCCGGGCCGACCTGGGCATCAGCGACCGCTACACGCCCGGCTCCACCGAGCCGCTGCCGGTCCCGATCACGGTACTGCGCGGGGCCGAGGACCGGTTGGTGTCGAAGGAGGACGTGGCGCCGTGGTCGGCGGCGGGCTCCTCGTCCACCGAGGTGATCGAGCTGCCCGGCGACCACATGTACTTCGCCCTGGACCCGAAGCCGCTGCTGGCCGAGCTGGACGCGGTGTTCGCCCGCGCCGCCGGCTGACCGCCCGGTACGGCGGCGGGGCTTCTCCCCGCGCAGGTCGCGAGGGGGAGCCCCACCGCCCGTGGATACGATGCGGGCATGGCCCCCCTCCTGATCCGGCACCGCTCCGGCCTGCCCGCGGACGAGGCGTGGCGGCGGCTGACGGACTGGGAGCGCCACGCGGACCATGTGCCGTTCACCCGGACCACCGTCACCACCCCGTCGGCGCGCGGCGTCGGCGCGCGGTTCGTCGCCCGCACCGGTCTCGGACCCTTGGCCGTGGACGACGTCATGGAGGTCGTCGCCCGGCACCCGCCCTCGGCGGCCGGACCGGGACGCTGCCGACTGGCGAAGCGGGGCTCGGTGATCAAGGGCTGGGCCGAGCTGGAGGTGGGGATGCTGGGGACGGGCTCGTACGTCGTCCGGCGCGAGGACCTGCGCCTCAAGGGCCGGCACCGGCTCCTCGCGCCGGTGGTGAACCGGTGCGGGACGCTGCTGTTCGCACGCGTGGTGAGACGGCTGCTGGCGGGATGAGGCCCGGGGCGGGGCTCCGCGTGGCGGGAGCGCGTGGTCAGAAGCCGGCGGACACCGGGCCCCGGGCCCGCCAGACGGTGCCGCGGCGCTCATGTGCGAACAGCTCCTCGACGGCATGGGCGATCCTCGGCCCCACCTCACGCTCCAACAGGTACAGGCCCAGATCGAGACCGGACGTGACACCGGCACCGCTGACCAGGTCACCGTCGTCGACGACGCGTGCGCGGACCGCGTGGGCGCCCGTCGTGCCGAGCAGGTCCAGGCCCTGGTGGTGGCTGGTGACATGGCGGCCCTCCAGCAGCCCGGCCATGGCCAGGACGAGCGAACCGCCGCACACCGTGCCGACCGTGACCTCCGGATTCCCCAGCGCCGCCGCCATCAGCCCGGGCAGCTCGGTGCGCAGAGCCCGGGCCAGCAGCGCGGGAACGGAATCCTCCTGCGGCCCCGGCTCGTCACCCGTGTCCCGGGCGGGCGAACCCAGCGCTCCCATGCGCCCCGCCGCGCCGGGCAGCAGGACCAGGCCCGCGCGCCCGGGGTCGAGGGCGGCGGTGGCGCGCAGCGTCAGACCGCCGGTGCCGCTGACGACTTCGCGGGGTCCTTCGGCGGAGACCAGCTCCACGCTCACCGCTCCGCCGGACGCGATGCCGCCCGCGTACAGGACCTCGTAGGGACCGATCACATCGAGCGGGTCGAAGCCGTCGAACAGGACGATCTGGGCGTGCATGGGCGTTCCTTCCGGTGCCGTGGTGCCCGGTCCGTGCCGGGCGCCACCGACGCTAACGGGCCCGGAATCCTCCTCCCAGTGGCGCTGACGACAGGTTTCAACGGGATATCGCCATTGCTCTCCGAAGGGCAATGAGCGGGGAAAACCATGGTTATAGGCCAGGAGGGCACCGGAACCGGCACCCGGCGGGCAGGTATGTTCCCGCCATGCACACCGTCGCCGTACTCGCGCTGGACCGGGTGGTCCCGTCCGACCTGGCCACCCCGATCGACGCCTTCGGGCGCACCCGCCTGCCGGACGGGCGGCCCGGCTACCAGGTCCGGGTGTGCGGGGAGAAACCGGAGATCGACACGGGCTCCTTCGCCCTGCGCGCACCCTGGGGGCTGGAGGGACTGGAGGGCGCGGACACGATCGTCGTGCCGGGCACCGACAACCCCACGGCCGCCCTCGCCCCCGCCGTCCGCGACGCCCTGCGTGCGGCCGCCGCCGACGGCACCCGCATCGCCTCCATCTGCGTGGGCACCTTCCCCCTGGCCGCCACCGGGCTGCTCGACGGCCTGCGCGCCACCACCCACTGGATGGCCGCCGCCGAGCTCGCCGCCGCGTATCCGGCCGTCGACGTCGACCCGGACGTCCTGTACGTCGACAACGGGCGGATCCTCACCTCGGCGGGCGCCGCCGCCGGCCTGGACCTGTGCCTGCACATGATCCGGCGCGACTACGGCTCCGCGGTCGCCGCCGACGCCGCCCGGCTGTCCGTCATGCCCCTGGAACGGGAGGGCGGCCAGGCGCAGTTCATCGTCCACGACCACGCCCCGGTCCCGCAGGGCCGCGCCCTCGAACCCCTCCTCACCTGGCTGCGGGACAACCTGGCGCGCGACCTCACCCTCGCCGACATCGCGGCCCGGGCCGGCACCAGCACCAGGACCCTGCTCCGGCACTTCCGCGAACAGACCGGCACGACCCCGCTCCAGTGGCTCCACCGCGCCCGTATCCGCCAGGCCCAGCACCTCCTGGAGACCACCGGTCACTCCGTCGAACGCATCGGCTCCCAGGTCGGCTTCGGTTCGCCCACCGCCTTCCGCGACCGCTTCAAGCGGACCACGGGCGTCAGTCCCCACGCCTACCGCCGCGCCTTCGGCTGACGGTCGCGGCCGGTGCGCGGGGCCGTCGTCCCGGCGGGCGGCGGGCGGCTACGGGCGACCGGCCGCCGGCCGGCCCTCCGGGGCGCCGGGTATGCCGCCCAGCGGCAGCAGTCCGGGGCGTTTCGCGGTGCGCCCGTCGCCGGAGGACCTGCCGCGCAGGCGGCGGACGAGCCAGGGGCCGAGGAACGTGCCCGCCCAGCGGAGTTCGGCCGCCGCGGCCTGCCATCCGGCGGGGACCGGCCGTGGCGGCAGCGGGAGGGCCCAGGTGCCGTCGCTGCCGGGCAGGCGGAGGGCGTCGGCCATCGCCGCCGCGATCCGCTCGTGCCCCAGCGGGGTGGCGTGCAGCCGGTCCGCGCTCCACAGCCGCGGGTCCGTGGTGACCGCGTGGCCGCCGGTCTCGGCGACCGTGACGCCGTGCCGGGCGGCCGCCGCGCGGATACGGGCGTTGAGCTCCAGCGCCCGGGACCTGAGCGGCCGGGCGATCGGGATGATCTTCCCGGGGTCGGGGAAGGTGAGGGTCGCCACGTGCGCCCCGGCGGCGGTGAGCTCGGCGAACATCGCCTCCATGTGCCCGGCCACCTCGGCGGCGTCGAACCCGGGCCGGAGCAGGTCGTTGACCCCGGCGACGACGGTGGCCAGGTCGGGGCGCAGGGCGAGGGCGGGCGCCAGCTGGCCGGCGCGGACCTCGGCGGCGGTGCGCCCCCGTACGGCCAGGTTGGCGTACCGGAGGGCGGGCTCGGCGGCCGCGAGCCGCTCGGCGAGCCGGTCGGCCCAGCCGCGCAGGCCGGTGAGGTCGTCCCCGTCGCCCAGGCCCTCGGTCTGGCTGTCGCCGAGGGCGACGTAACGGA
Source organism: Streptomyces eurocidicus (assembly GCF_002891295.1). GTDB lineage: Bacteria > Actinomycetota > Actinomycetes > Streptomycetales > Streptomycetaceae > Streptomyces > Streptomyces eurocidicus. The sequence continues at coordinate 58,240 of NZ_LGUI01000004.1, forward strand.
GGTACGAGCTGTGGGGCACGGGGTCTCTCCCTTTCCCTGGGGCCCCCGCCCGGCGGGCCGTCGCCGGTGACGCGGCGTCCGGCGGCGGACGGGATGCCCTCACTGGATAGTGTCACTATCTAGTGCTGGACACTAACACCCTCCGGATGCGTGGCGCCGGAGCCGGGCGGACGCTGGACGCATGACAGGACTCGCTCCGATCGTGGTGCACCCGCCGTCTCCCTCGGGTGGCCGCAGGGTGACCACGGGCAGGGAGATCCTCGGGACGGCGTACGGGGTGGCGGACCTGTACGAGTTCCTGCGCCGCGCCGGCTGGGACCGGGACGACATCAGGCTCGACGACGAGAGCCGGATCACCTGGCAGGGCGGCGGACCCGGCGTCTGGTGAGGGGCCGGCCTCCGGACGGTGGTGGGACCGTCCGCCGCGTCCGCCGGGGCGGCGTCACCGACGCCCCCGCCCCGGCCGTCGCGGGTGGTGACGGGAACCGCGAAGGCCGTCACCGCGAGGGTGGGCGCGCCGGCCGGGGCCGGTGAACGGCGGGCCGGCAGGTGGGTCGCGCGCGCTGTCGTACAGGTCACCGCGCGGCCCGGCCCCCGCCCATGAGGGTGCGTACGCGCCCGAAGACTCGGAAATTCCTTAGCCCGCTCCGTGGTTCGGTGAGGCTGCCGAGCGCTGGGTGCGGACTTGTGGCCCCTCGACCGGCTATGTCCGTGTGCAGTGAAAGGGGACCGAATGTCCAAGAGTGCGCTGATCACCGGAGTCACCGGGCAGGACGGCTCGTACCTCGCCGAGCACCTGCTTGCCCAGGGATACCAGGTGTGGGGTCTGACCCGTGGTCAGGCCAACCCGAGGAAGGACCGGGTGGCCAAGCTGATACCCGACCTGAACTTCGTCGACGGCGACCTGATGGACCAGGGCAGCCTGGTCTCGGCCGTCGACATGGTCCAGCCGGACGAGGTCTACAACCTCGGGGCCGTGTCCTTCGTCCCCATGTCCTGGCAGCAGCCGGAGCTCGTCACCGAGGTCAACGGCACCGGGGTGATGCGGGTGCTCGAGGCGATCCGCATCGTGAGCGGCCTCGGCAAGTCCACCGGCGGGAGCGACGGCCACGGCCAGATCCGCTTCTACCAGGCATCCTCCTCGGAGATGTTCGGCAAGGTGGCGGAGTCGCCGCAGAGCGAGCGGACGCTCTTCCACCCGCGCAGCCCCTACGGCGTGGCGAAGGCGTACGGCCACTACATCACCCAGAACTACCGCGAGTCCTACGGGGTGTACGGGGTCTCCGGAATCCTCTTCAACCACGAATCCCCGCGCCGTGGCGCCGAGTTCGTGACCCGGAAGATCTCCCTGGCGGTCGCGCAGATCAAGCTGGGCCTCCAGGAGAAGCTGCTGCTCGGCAACCTCGACGCCGTTCGCGACTGGGGCTTCGCGGGGGACTACGTCCGCGCCATGCACCTGATGCTCCAGCAGGACGAGCCGGGCGACTACGTGGTCGGCACCGGGCAGATGCACTCGGTGCGGGACGCCGTCCGCATCGCCTTCGAGGCCGTCGGCCTGGACTGGGAGGAGCATGTCGTGATCGACCCGGCGCTGGTGCGGCCCGCCGAGGTCGAGACGCTCTGCGCCGACTACAGCAACGCCCGGAAGGAACTGGGCTGGGAGCCCGAGGTCCACTTCGAGCAGCTGATGCAGATGATGGTGGAGTCCGACCTCCGCCAGGCCGGCCGCGAGCGCGACCACGGCGAGCTGCTCGCCGCGGCGAGCTGGTAGTCCCGGTACGGAAACACCTGCTCACACCCGTCGCGAACCCGGGATCGGCCGATCTCTAGGGAATTCCACGACCACGTCGGCCGACACTTGGCGCGTGGCGTGCGGGAAGTCGAGCAGTGCCCCGCGCGGGGCACCCAGATGACTCAGTCGTTGTGGAACCACCATCCCGAGTGCCGGATGCCCACATCGAAATCCTCTGCTGTCCGCCGGTCTTGAGCTTGAGATGGGTTGAGTTGAACGTGGCGAAGATGGACAAGGAACAGAAGCTCCGCGACTACCTGAAGCGGGCGAGCGCCGATCTGCGGCGGTCGCGGCAGCGGGTGGGCGAACTGGAGGCGGCGGCTCGCGAGCCCATCGCGATCGTGGGCATGAGCTGCCGCTTCCCCGGGGACGTGCAAAGCCCCGAGGAGCTCTGGTCCATGCTTGTCGCGGGCGAGGAGGGCATCACGGGGTTCCCCGCCGACCGGGGCTGGGAGCTGCTGGCGGAGGACGCGGGTAAGTACTCCGGCGGATTCCTGCACGAGGCGGCCGAGTTCGACGCCGGATTCTTCGGGATATCCCCGCGCGAGGCCCTCGCGATGGACCCCCAGCAGCGGGTGCTGCTGGAGTCCTCGTGGGAGGCCCTCGAGCGGGCCGGCATCGACCCGGCGACGGTCCGGGGCAGCCGGACCGGCATGTTCGTCGGGGCCATGCCCCAGGACTACCGGGTCGGCCCGGACGACGACGTCCAGGGCTTCACCCTGACGGGCAGCGCCACCAGCGTCCTGTCGGGCCGGCTCTCGTACTTCTTCGGGGCCGTCGGGCCGGCGGTGACGGTCGACACCGCCTGCTCGTCCTCCCTGGTCGCCCTGCACCTCGCCGCCCACTCCCTGCGCCAGGGCGAGTGCTCCATGGCGCTGGCGGCGGGCGTCACGGTGATGTCCTCGCCCATCACGTTCACCGAGTTCGACCGCCAGGGCGGACTGGCCACCGACGGGCGCTGCCGCTCCTTCGCCGACGGCGCCGACGGCACCGGCTGGGCCGAGGGCGTCGGCGTGCTCGTCCTGGAGCGGCTCTCCGACGCCCGCCGCAACGGGCACGAGGTCCTCGCCGTCGTCCGGGGCTCCGCCGTCAACCAGGACGGTGCCTCCAACGGCCTCACCGCACCCAACGGCCCGTCCCAGCGACGGGTCATCGAGCAGGCGCTGCTCAACGCCCGGCTCTCGGCCGACGAGGTCGACGTCGTCGAGGCGCACGGCACCGGAACCTCCCTCGGCGACCCGGTCGAGGCCCAGGCCCTGCTCGCCACCTACGGCCGCAACCGCGCCGAGGACCGCCCGCTGCTGCTCGGCTCCGTGAAGTCGAACCTCGGCCACACCCAGGCGGCGGCCGGCATGGCCGGCATCATCAAGATGGTGCTGGCCATGCGGCACGGCACCCTGCCCCGCACGCTCCACGCCGAGACCCCCTCCACGCACGTCGACTGGACGGCAGGGTCCGTACGCCTGCTCACCGAGCAGGTCGAGTGGCCGCAGGGCGACGCGCCGCGCCGGGCCGGCGTCTCGTCGTTCGGGCTCAGCGGCACCAACGCGCACACCATCCTGGAAGAGGCACCGGCCCTCCAGGCCCCCGAGGCCGACCAGCAGGAGGGGGAGGACGCGGCCGCGCCCGCCGCCGTCGCCGAACCCCTCGACGCGGGCACCGTGCCGTGGCTCGTCTCCGGCCGCACCCCCGAGGCCCTGCGCGCCCAGGCCGCCCGCCTCCTGGCGTTCCTCGGCTCCCGGCCCGGCCTCGTGCCCGCCGACGCCTCCTACTCCCTGGCCACCGCGCGCTCCGCTTTCGAGCACCGCGCCGCGTTCACCGCCGCCGACCGCGACGAGGCCCTCGCCGTCCTCGGCGCGCTCGCCGACGGCGACCCCGCCCCCGGCCTGGTGCGCGGCACCGCCCAGGGACGCGCCAAGCTCGCCTTCCTCTTCGCGGGCCAGGGCTCCCAGCGGCCGGGCATGGGACGCGAGCTGTACGCCCGCTTCCCCGCCTTCGCCACCGCCCTCGACGAGATCTGCGCCCACCTCGACCAGGGCCTCGAACGTCCCCTGAAGGACGTGCTGTTCGCCGCCGAGGACACCCCCGAGGCCGCACTGCTGAACGGCACCGGCTACGCGCAGCCCGCCCTCTTCGCCCTCGAGGTCGCCCTCTACCGGCTGACCGAATCCCTCGGCGTCAAGCCGGACTTCCTCGCCGGCCACTCCATCGGCGAGATCGCGGCCGCGCACGTCGCCGGGGTCTTCACGGCCGCCGACGCCGCGACCCTGGTCCTCGCCCGCGGCCGGCTCATGCAGGCCCTGCCCGCCGGCGGCGCCATGGTCTCCGTCGAGGCGGCCGAGGACGAGGTCCTGCCCCTGCTGGAGAACCGCTCGGACCGCGTCTCCGTCGCCGCGGTCAACGGCCCCACCGCCGTCGTCGTCGCCGGTGACGCGGACGAGGTCACCGCCGTCGCCGAGCACTTCACCGCGCTCGGCCGCAGGACCAAGCGCCTCCAGGTCTCGCACGCCTTCCACTCCCCGCTCATGGAGCCCATGCTCGAGGAGTTCCGCGCCGTCGTCGCCGGACTCACGCCGCAGGCCCCCGTGACCCCGGTCGTCTCCAGCCTCACCGGCACCCTCGCCACGGTCGAGCAGCTGACCTCGCCGGACCACTGGGTGAACCACGCGCGCCACGCCGTCCGCTTCGCCGACACCCTCTCCTGGCTGAGCGGCCACGGCGCCGGCACCTTCCTCGAACTGGGCCCCGACGGCGTCCTGTCCGCCATGGCCCGGGCACACCTCGCCGACAACGGCGTCACCGAGGCCGCCCCCGACGCGGCCCCCGCCGCGCTCGCCGCCCTGCGACCGGGCCGCCCCGAGGCCGAGGCCCTCACCACCACGCTCGCGGGGCTCCACACCCGCGGCGTCGCCGTCCAGTGGGAGTCCTACTTCGCCGGCACCGGCGCCCGCCGCACGGACCTCCCCACCTACGCCTTCCAGCGCCGCCACTACTGGCCCAAGAGCATCCCCGGGCAGACCGGCGACGTCCGCGCCGCCGGCCTGGGCGCGGCCCACCACCCGCTGCTCGCGGCGGCCGTGTCGGTCGCCAACTCCGACGGCCTGCTGCTCACCGGCCGGATCTCGCTGCGCACCCACCCCTGGCTCGCCGACCACGCCGTACGCGGCACGGTGCTGCTCCCCGGCACCGCCTTCCTGGAGCTCGCCGTCCGCGCCGGCGACGAGGTCGGCTGCGACCGCGTCGAGGAACTCACCCTCGCCGCACCCCTGGTCCTGCCCGAGGAGGGCGGCGTCCAGGTGCAGGTGTGGGTCGGCAGCCCGGACGAGACCGGCCGCCGCCCCCTGAGCGTCCACTCCCGCCCCGACGGGTCCGAGGAGCTCCCCTGGGCGCAGCACGCCGCCGGCACCCTCGTCGCCGGCGAGCACCGCGCCGACTTCGACACCGCCGTCTGGCCGCCCGCCGAGTCGCGGCCGGTGGACCTCGACGGCTTCTACGACCGCGTCGCCGGCAGCGGCTTCGGCTACGGCCCCCTGTTCCAGGGGCTGCGCGCCGCCTGGCGCGGCGGCGACGACGTCTACGCCGAGGTGACCCTCCCGGAGACGAACGGCGCCGACGCGGGGTCGTTCGGCATCCACCCGGCCCTGCTGGACGCCGCGCTGCACGCCACGGCCTTCGTCGGCCTCGGCGAGCACGGCCGCGGCGGCCTGCCCTTCTCGTGGCAGGACGTGACCCTGCACGCGAGCGGTGCGACCACGGTCCGTGTGAAGCTCACCCGGACCGCCGACGACGCGGTGGCGATCGCCGTCACCGACACCACGGGCGCCCCCGTCGCCTCCGTCGGCTCGCTCGTCCTGCGCGCCGTGCCCGAGGACGGGCTGGGCACCGCCGCCTCCCTCACCCGCGACGCCCTGTTCGAGCAGCGCTGGACCCCGCTGCGGGACACCGCCGGGGCGGCCCCCGCCTCGGTCGCCGTCCTCGGCGCCGACCTCTTCGGCCTCACCGCGACGCTGACCTCGGCCGGCCTCACGGCCACCGCCCTGCCCGGCCTCGACGACGCCGCCGGCACCGACGACGTGCCCGCCGTCGTGCTCGCCCCCGTCGCCGGCACCACCGACGACGAGCCGGTCGTCGCCGCGCACGCCCGTACCGCCCAGGTCCTCGCGCACCTGCGGACCTGGCTGGCCGACGAGCGGTACGCCGGCTCCCGGCTGGTCCTCGTCACCCGTGGCGCCGTCGCCACCGACGGCGGCGAGACCCCGGACCCGGCGGCCGCCGCCGTCCGGGGCCTGGTGCGCGCCGCCCAGGCCGAACACCCCGGCCGCTTCGGCCTGCTGGACCTCGGCACCGCGACCGCCCCCGGGCACGCCGCCCTGCTGAGCGCCCTGGCCTCCGACGAGCCGCAGACCGCCGTCCGCGGCGACGTCGTGCTCGGCGCGCGGCTCGCCCGCGCCCAGGCGCCGGAGACCGGCGCCGAGTGGAACCCCGAGGGCACCGTCCTGGTCACCGGCGCCACGGGCGGCCTCGGCCGCGTACTGGCCCGCCACCTGGTCGCCGAGCGCGGCGTACGCCACCTGCTGCTCGCCAGCCGCCGGGGCACCGCCGCCGAGGGCACCGAGGAGCTCGTCGGCGAGCTGACCGGGCTCGGCGCCCGGGTCGAGGTCGCGGCCTGCGACCTCGCCGACCGGGCCGCCGTGCAGCGGCTGCTGGCCGGCGTGCCCGCCGAGCACCCCCTCACCGCCGTCGTGCACAGCGCCGGCGTCCTCGACGACGGTGTGATCGAGTCGCTGACCCCGGAGCGGATCGACGCGGTGCTGCGGCCCAAGGCCGACGCCGTGTGGCACCTCCACGAGGCCACCCGCGAGCTGGACCTCGCCGCCTTCGTCGTCTTCTCCTCCCTCGCCGGCACCCTGGGCGGCGCGGGCCAGGGCAACTACGCCGCCGCGAACGCCTTCGTCGACTCCGTCGCCCAGCTGCGCCGCGCCGCCGGCCTGCCCGGACTCGCCCTGGCCTGGGGCCCGTGGGCGCCCACCACCGGGATGACCAGCGGCCTGACGGACGCCGACCTCCAGCGCCTGACCCGGATGGGCACCCCGGCGCTCACCGAGGAACAGGGCGTCGCGCTCTTCGACGCTTCCGTCGCCACCGACTCCGCCGTCCTGCTGCCCGCCAGGCTCGAGCTGTCCGTCCTGCGCGGCCAGGGCGAGGTGCCGCACCTGCTGCGCGGCCTCGTCCGCGCCCCCGCCCGCCGCTCGGTCGTCCAGGGCTCCGAGGCGGCCGTCACCCTCGTCCAGAAGCTGTCCCGGCTGGAGGAGACCGACCGCACCGAGGTGATGACCGACCTGGTGGCCGGTCAGGTGGCCGCCGTGCTCGGCCACTCCGGCGCCACCGAGGTCGACGCGCGGCGCCCCTTCCGGGAGCTGGGCTTCGACTCGCTCACCGCCGTGGAGCTGCGCAACCGGCTCGGCGCGGCCACCGGACTGCGCACCGCCGCGACGCTGATCTTCGACTACCCGACCGTCGCCGCGCTCGCCGCCCACCTCCTCGGCGAGCTCATGGGCGCCGGGGCCGCGGCCCCCGTCACCGCCCCCCGGGCCGCCGCCGAGCAGGACCCGATCGTCATCGTCGGCATGAGCTGCCGCTACCCGGGCGGCGTGAGCTCGCCCGAGGACCTGTGGCGGCTGGTCAGCGAGGGCACCGACGCCATCTCGGGCCTGCCCACCGACCGAGGCTGGGACCTGGACGCGCTCTACGACCCGGACCCCGACCGCATCGGCACCTCCTACACCCGCTTCGGCGGCTTCCTGCACGACGCCGCCGACTTCGACCCCGCGTTCTTCGGCATGAGCCCCCGCGAGGCCCTGGCCACCGACACCCAGCAGCGCCTGCTCCTCGAGGCGTCCTGGGAGGCCGTCGAGCGCGCCGGTATCGACCCGGTGTCCCTGCGCGGCAGCCAGACCGGCGTGTTCGCGGGCGTCATGTACAACGACTACGCCCAGACGCTGGCCGGCGGCCGCTTCGAAGGCCACCAGGGCAGCGGCACCGCGCCCAGCGTCGCCTCCGGCCGCGTCTCCTACACCCTCGGCCTCGAAGGCCCGGCCGTCACCGTGGACACGGCCTGCTCGTCCTCGCTCGTCGCCATGCACTGGGCCATGCAGGCCCTGCGCGCGGGGGAGTGCTCGCTCGCCCTGGCCGGCGGTGTCACCGTGATGTCGACGCCGGGCGCCCTCATCGAGTTCTCCCGGCAGCGCGGCCTCTCCGAGGACGGCCGCTGCAAGGCGTTCTCCGACGGCGCCGACGGCGTCGGCTGGTCCGAGGGCGTCGGCGTGCTCGTCCTGGAGCGGCTCTCGGACGCCCGCCGCAACGGGCACCGCGTCCTGGCCGTCGTCCGGGGCTCCGCCGTCAACCAGGACGGTGCCTCCAACGGCCTCACCGCCCCCAACGGCCCGTCCCAGCAGCGCGTCATCCGCCAGGCGCTGGCCGGCGCAGGCCTGTCCGTCGCCGACGTCGACGCGGTGGAGGGCCACGGCACCGGCACCACGCTCGGCGACCCGATCGAGGCCCAGGCCCTCCTGGCCACCTACGGCCAGGACCGCGACGCCGAACGCCCGCTGCTCCTCGGCTCGGTGAAGTCCAACATCGGCCACACCCAGGCCGCCGCCGGTGTCGCCGGCATCATCAAGATGGTCATGGCCATGAGCCATGGCACGCTGCCCCGCACCCTGCACGCCGACGAGCCGTCCTCGCACGTGGAGTGGGACGCCGGAGCGGTGCGCCTGCTCACCGAGGAGACCCCCTGGCCGCAGGCCGGCCGGCCGCGCCGCGCCGGTGTCTCCTCCTTCGGCTTCAGCGGTACGAACGCGCACGTCATCGTCGAGGAGCCGCCGACCGCCGACGGCCCGGACGAGGAGCGGGAGCCGCAGCTCACCCCGGCAGTCGTCCCGTGGGCGCTCTCCGGCAGGAGCCGCGCCGCGCTCCGGGACCAGGCCGCCCGCCTGCGCACCTTCCTCGACGACCACCCCACGCTCGACCCGGCCGACATCGGCCTCTCCCTCACCACCACCCGCTCGGCCTTCGACCAGCGGGCCGTCGTCACCGGCGACCGCGACGAACTGCTGCGCGCGCTGACCGCCCTGGCCGCCGACCGGCCCGACGCCGCCCTCACCGAGGGCGAGGTCGGCGGCGCCGGCAAGCTCGCCGTGGTGTTCTCCGGGCAGGGCAGCCAGCGCCCCGGCGCCGGCCGCGAACTCGCCGCCCGTTTCCCCGCGTTCGCCCGGGCCGTCGACGAGGTGGCCGCCGCCCTCGACCCGCACCTGGACCGCCCCCTCAAGGACGTCCTGTTCGCCCAGGAGGGCACCCCCGAGGCGGAGCTGCTGGGCCGCACCGAGTGGACCCAGCCCGCGCTGTTCGCCATCGGCGTCGCGCTCCACCGCCTGCTGCGCACCTGGGGCGTCCGCCCCGACGTGCTGCTGGGCCACTCCATCGGCGAGATCACCGCCGCGCACGTCGCGGGCGTCCTCTCGCTGCCCGACGCGGCCCGCCTGGTGACCGCGCGGGGACGGCTGATGCAGGAGCTGCCCGCCGGCGGCGCGATGATCTCCCTCCAGGTCACCGAGGACGAACTCGCGCCGCTGCTCGCCGGGCGCGAGCACGAGGTCTCCGTCGCCGCCGTCAACGGCCCCCGCAGCGTCGTGGTCGCCGGGGACCTGGCCGCCGTCGAGGAGATCGCCGCCCACTTCGCCGCCCAGGGCCGCAAGACCAAGCGCCTGGAGGTCAGCCACGCCTTCCACTCGCCGCTCATGGAGCCCGCGCTCGACGGGCTGCGCGAGGTCGCCGCGGAGCTCACCTATCACGCGCCGGACGTGACCGTCATCTCCGGCCTGACCGGCCGCCCCGCCACCGAGGACGAGCTGCGCTCCGCCGACTACTGGGTCGCGCACGCCCGCGGCGCCGTCCGCTTCGCGGACACCATGCGCGCCGCGCACGACTGCGGTGCCGGCACCTTCCTCGAACTCGGCCCCGACAGCGTGCTGTCGGCCGCCGCCCAGGAAGCCCTCGGCGACGACGCGGACGCGCACATCGTCCCGATGCTGCGCACCGGGCGCGGCGAGGAGCGCTGCGCCGCCACCGCCCTCGCCCGTCTGCACGTACACGGCACGGCCGTCGACTGGTCCGCGTACTTCGCCGGCACCGGCGCGCGCACCGTGGACCTGCCCACCTACGCCTTCCAGCACGAGCGCTACTGGCCCGAGGCCGACCCGGCCGACCAGGTACCGCAGGCCGCCCCCGACCCGGCCGACGCCGAGCTGTGGGGCGCCGTCGAGCGCGGTGACGCGGCCGGGCTCGCCGGACTCCTCGGCCTGCGCGACGAACAGCACGCCTCCCTCTACGCCCTGCTCCCCGCCCTGTCGTCCTGGCGGCAGCACCGGCAGGAGAAGGCCCTGCTGGACTCCACCCGCTACCAGGTCGCGTGGCGGCCCGTCCGGGCCTCCGCCGCACCCGTCCTCGACGGCACCTGGCTGGTCGTCACCGCCGACGGCGTCGACGGCGACGAGGTCCTGGACGCGCTGCGCGGCCACGGCGCCCAGTTCGAGACCCTCGTCCTGGAGCACGGTCCCGACCGGGCCGCGCTCGCCGCCCGGCTCGACGCCGCGCACGGCGACCGGGCCTTCGCCGGCGTCCTGAACCTCCTCCCGCTCGCCGACGAGGCCGGTCAGCCGCTCGGCTCCGAGCCGCCGGCCGGGCTCGCCCGCACCCTCGTCCTGGTCCAGGCCCTCGCCGACACCGGGTTCGACACCCCCGTGTGGACCCTGACCCGGGGCGCGGTCACCACCGGCGCCGCCGACCCGCTCACCCACCCCCTCCAGGCGGCCGTCTGGGGCCTGGGCCGCGTCGCCGCCCTGGAGCACCCGCAGCTGTGGCGGGGCCTGATCGACCTGCCGGCCGTCCTCGACGCACCGGCCACCCAGCACCTCGTCAGCGCCCTCGCCGCCGAGGGCGGCGAGGACCAGCTCGCGATCCGCACGGCCGGCGCGTTCGGCCGGCGCCTCGTGCGCCACGCGCTCGCCGAGCTGCCCCCGGCCGACGCCTTCACCGCCCGCGGCACCGTGCTCGTCACCGGCGGCACCGGGGCCCTGGGCGCCGAGGTCGCCCGCTGGCTCGCCCGCAGCGGCGCCGAGCACCTCGTGCTCACCAGCCGCCGCGGCCCCGACGCCCCCGGCGCCGGCGAACTCGCCGCCGAGCTGGAGGGGCTGGGCGCCGAGGTCACCCTCGCGGCCTGCGACACCGCCGACCGCGCCGCGCTCGCCGCCCTGCTGGAGTCCGTACCCGCCGAGCACCCGCTGACCGGCGTCGTGCACGCGGCCGGCGTCGGCCAGGCGGCCTCCCTCGCGGAGACCCCCCTCGACGAGGCCGCGGCGACGATGGCCGCCAAGCTGCTCGGCGCCGCCCACCTGGACGCCCTCCTCGACGGCCACGACCTCGACTTCTTCGTCCTGGTCTCCTCCGTCGCCGGAGTCTGGGGCAGCGCCGGGCAGAGCGCCTACGGCGCCGCCAACGCCTACCTCGACGCCCTCGCCGAGCACCGGCGCGGCCGCGGCCTGGCCGCGACCTCCGTGGCCTGGGGCCCCTGGGCCGAGGCCGGCATGGCCACCAGCGACGGCTTCACCGACCAGCTCCTCAAGCGCGGGCTGCGCCTGCTCGCCCCCGCGACGGCCCTCGCCGAACTGCGGCGCGCGGTCGTCCAGGAGGACGTCACCGTCACGGTCGCCGACATCGACTGGGAGCGCTACCACCCCGTCTTCACCTCCGCGCGCCCCAGCGTCCTCTTCGACGAGCTGACCGACGTCCAGGCCCTCGCGCACACCGACGGCGAGGGCGCCGCGCCGGAGTTCGCCGCGCGGCTGCGCGGCCTCGACCAGGCCGGCCAGGAGCGGCTGCTGACCGAGCTGGTCCGCGCCGAGGCGTCCGTGGTCCTCGGCCACGCCACCACCGAGGGCGTCGCCGAGCGGCGGGCCTTCCGGGAGGCGGGCTTCGACTCGCTGACCGCCGTGGAACTGCGCAAGCGGCTGGCCGCGCTCACCGGCCTGCCCCTGCCCGCCACCCTGGTCTTCGACTACCCGACCCCCGTCGCCCTCGCCCGCCACCTGCGCGGCGAGCTCCTCGGCACCGACGGCACGGCGGCCCCCGCGGCCGTGGCCGCGGCGAGCCTCGACGAGCCCATCGCCATCGTCGGCATGAGCTGCCGCTTCCCCGGCGGCGTCCGCTCCCCGCAGCAGTTCTGGGAAATGATCTCCGATGGTGTCGACGCCATCACCGACTTCCCCGTCAACCGCGGCTGGGACACCGGCCTCTTCCACCCGGACCCCGACAACCCCGGCACGACGTACTCCACCCAGGGCGGGTTCCTGCACGACGCGGGCGAGTTCGACGCCTCCTTCTTCGGCATCTCCCCGCGCGAGGCGGTCTCCATGGACCCCCAGCAGCGGCTGCTGCTGGAGACCACCTGGGAGGCGTTCGAGCAGGCCGGAATCGACCCCACCGGCCTGCACGGCAGCCCGACCGGTGCCTTCATCGGCTCCACCTACCAGGAGTACGGGTTCGGCGTCGACGACAGCTCCGCCGGTCACCTGGTGACCGGCACCAGCCCGAGCGTGCTCTCCGGCCGGCTGTCCTACCTCTTCGGCCTCGAAGGCCCGGCGGTCACCGTCGACACGGCCTGCTCCTCGTCCCTGGTCGCCCTCCACCTGGCCTGCCAGTCGCTGCGCAACGGCGAGAGCTCCCTGGCCCTCGCCGGCGGCGCCACCGTGATGACCAACCCCAGCCCGTTCATCGCCTTCAGCCGGCAGCGGGCCCTCGCGGGCGACGGCCGCTGCAAGGCGTTCTCCGACGGCGCCGACGGCATGACCCTCGCCGAGGGCGTCGGCATCCTCGTCCTGGAGCGGCTCTCCGACGCCCGGCGCAACGGCCACGAGGTCCTCGCCGTCGTCCGCGGCTCGGCCATCAACCAGGACGGCGCCTCCAACGGCCTGTCCGCGCCCAACGGCCCGTCCCAGCAGCGCGTCATCCGCCAGGCCCTCGCCAACGCGGGCGTGGCCGCCGCCGACATCGACGTCGTCGAGGCGCACGGCACCGGCACCGCCCTCGGCGACCCGATCGAGGCCCAGGCCCTCCTGGCCACCTACGGCAAGGACCGCGACACCGAGCGCCCGCTGCTCCTGGGCTCCGTGAAGTCCAACATCGGCCACACCCAGTCGGCGGCCGGCGTGGCCGGCGTCATCAAGATGGTCATGGCCCTGCGCCACGGCCGGCTGCCCCGTACGCTGCACGCCGACACCCCCTCCACGCACGTGGACTGGACGTCCGGCACGGTCGCCCTGCTGACCGACGGCGCCGACTGGTCCGAGGGCGAGCGCCCGCGCCGCGCGGCCGTCTCCTCCTTCGGCATCAGCGGGACCAACGCCCACACCGTCCTCGAAGAGGCCCCCCGGCCGCAGGAGGCCGCCCAGGCGGAGGAGACCGAGCCGGTGCCCCCGGCCGGCGGCGTCATCCCCTGGGTGCTGTCCGCGCGGACCCCGGGCGCTCTGCGCGCCCAGGCCGCCAACCTCGCGGCCCACCTCGACGGCGGGGCCGTGGCCGCGCTCGACGCCGGCCACTCCCTGCTGACCTCGCGCACGCTCTTCGAGCACCGCGCCGTCGTCGTCGGCACCGGCGGCGACGAGGCGAGGGCCGCCCTCGCCGCCCTCGGCGAGGGACGCTCCCTGCCGGGCGTCGTCCAGGGCATCGCCGACACCGACGGCAAGACCGTGTTCGTCTTCCCCGGCCAGGGCTCCCAGTGGGCCGGCATGGGCGCGCGGCTGCTGGACGAGTCCCCGGTCTTCGCCGAGCGCCTGACCGAGTGCGCCACCGCCCTGTCCGCGTTCACCGACTGGTCGCTGCTCGACGTCATCCGCCAGGCCGAGGGCGCCCCCACCCTGGACCGCGTCGACGTCGTCCAGCCCGCCTCGTGGGCCGTCATGGTCTCCCTGGCCGAGATGTGGCGCGCCCACGGCATCACCCCCGACGCCGTCGCCGGCCACTCGCAGGGCGAGATCGCCGCGGCCGCCGTCTCCGGCGCCCTGTCGCTGGAGGACGCCGCCCGCGTGGTGGCGCTCCGCAGCCAGGCCATCGGCCGGGTGCTGGCCGGCTCCGGCGGCATGATGTCGGTCCCGCTGCCCGTGGCCGAGGTCGAGCGGCGCCTCGGTTCCTACGAGGACCTCTCCGTCGCCGCGGTCAACGGACCCCGGTCCGTCGTCGTCTCCGGCGCCCCCGGCCCGCTGGACGCCCTCCAGGCCGAGCTGATCGCCGAGGACGTCCGCGCCAAGCGCGTCGCCGTGGACTACGCCTCGCACTCCGCGCAGGTCGAACTGCTCCGCGACGAACTGGCCACCGTCCTCGCGCCCGTCCGCCCCCGCACCCCGCAGGTGCCGTTCTTCTCCACGGTCACCGGCGACTGGCTGGACGACACCACCGGCACCGACGCCGACTACTGGTACACCAACCTGCGCGGCACCGTCCGCTTCGAGCCCGCCATGCGCGAGCTCCTCGCCCAGGGCCACCGCTTCTTCATCGAGGTCAGCTCCCACCCGGTGCTGTCCATGGCGGTCCAGGAGACGGCCGAGGTGGCCGGCACCCCGGCCGCGGTGCTCGGCACGCTCCGCCGCGACACCGGCGGCACCGACCGCTTCCTGACCTCCCTGGCCGAGGCGTTCGTCCGGGGCGCGGGGGCCGACTGGTCCCGGGTCCTCGACGGCACCGGCGCCCGCCGGGTGCCCCTGCCCACCTACGCCTTCCAGCGCGAGCACCTGTGGGCCATCCCCGCGAAGCCGCGGAGCACCCACGAGGAGGCCCCCGCCGACGCGGAGTTCTGGACGGCGGTCGAGGACGAGGACGTCGACTCCCTCGCCTCCAGCCTGCGCCTCGACCGCGCCCAGCTGGCCCCGGTGCTCCCCGCCCTGTCGCACTGGCGCAAGCACCGCCGCGAGCTGTCGACCGTGGACTCCTGGCGCTACCGCGCCACCTGGAAGCCGCTCACCGGCCTGCCCCCGGCGACCCTGGCCGGCACCTGGCTGGTCGTCACCACCGAGGGCGTCGCCGCCGACGAGCTCACGGAGATCCTCGCCGCCCACGGCGCGGACCCGCGCACGCTCGTCCTGGACGGGACCTGCGCCGACCGCGCGGTCCTGGCCGAGCGGCTCACCGGGCTCGACGAGGTCACGGGCCTCGCGGGCGTGGTGTCCCTGCTGGCCGGGGCCGAGGAGCCGACGACGGAGCACCCGGCGCTCACCTCCGGGCTCGCCCTGACCGTCTCGCTCGTCCAGGCGCTCGGCGACACCGGGATCGAGGCACCCCTGTGGTGCCTGACCCGCGGCGCCGTCTCCACCGGCCGCGCCGACCGGCTGACCCACCCCGCACAGGCCCAGATCCTCGGCCTCGGCTGGACGGCCGCCCTCGAACACCCGCAGCGCTGGGGCGGTCTCGTCGACCTGCCCGAACAGCTCGACCGGCGGGCCGGCGAACGCCTGGCCGCCGTCCTCACCGGCCGCACCGGAGAGGACCAGCTCGCGCTGCGCTCCTCGGGCGTCCTCGCCCGCCGCGTCGTGCGCGCCAACCCCGCGGACCCCGCCCCGGCCGACCCCTGGACGCCCCGCGGCACCACCCTCGTCACCGGCGGCACCGGCACCCTCGCACCCCACCTGGCCCGCTGGCTGGCCGGGCAGGGCGCCGAGCACATCGTCCTGACCAGCCGGCGCGGCCCGGCCGCGCCCGGCGCGGCGGAGCTCGTCCAGGAGCTGGCCGAGCTCGGCTGCGAGGCCACCGCGGTCGCCTGCGACCTGACCGACCGCGACGCGGTCGCCGGGATGCTCGACGCGCTCAAGGCCGAGGGACGCACCGTCCGCACGGTCGTGCACACGGCCGTCACCATCGAGCTCGCACAGCTCGCCGAGACGACCCTCGACGACTTCGCGCGGGTCGTGGACGCCAAGGTCACCGGCGCCCGGCACCTCGACGAACTCCTCGACGACGACGAGCTCGACGCCTTCGTCATGTACTCCTCCGCCGCCGGTATGTGGGGCAGCGGCGCGCACGCCGCCTACGTCGCGGGCAACGCCTACCTCAACGCCCTCGCCGAGCACCGCCGCGCCCGCGGCGCCCGGGCCACCGCCGTCTCCTGGGGCATCTGGGCCGACGACCTCAAGCTCGGCCGCGTCGACCCGGGCCAGATCCGCCGCAGCGGACTCGTCTTCATGGATCCGCAGCTGGCCCTCACCGGCCTGCGGCAGGCCCTCGACGACCGCGAGACGGTCCTCGCGATCGCCGACGTGGACTGGGAGCGCTACCACCCGGTCTTCACCTCGGCCCGGCCCACCGCGCTCTTCGAGGACGTGCCCGAGGTCCAGCGCCTGGAGGAGGACCGGGACAACGCCCCGGCCGCCGGCGGCGAGTTCGCCGCCAGGCTGCTCGGGCTGACCGCCGTCGAGCAGGAGCGCCTCCTGCTCGACCTCGTCCGCACCGAGGCGGCCACCGCGCTCGGCCACGCCTCCCCGGACGTGCTGTCCGAGCAGCGGGCCTTCCGCGACGTCGGCTTCGACTCGCTGACCGTCGTCGACCTGCGCAACCGGATCGCCACCGCCACCGGGCTCGCCCTGCCGAGCACCATGGTCTTCGACTACCCCAACCCGCTGGCGCTCGTCGCCTACCTGCGCGACGCCCTCGCGGGCGCCCGCACCGGGGACGCCGGGGCCGCGCGCGCCGCCACCACCCCCGCCGACGACGAGCCCATCGCCATCATCGGCATGAGCTGCCGCTACCCCGGCGGCATCGCCTCCCCGGAGGAGCTGTGGCGGCTCATCACCGAGGGCGGCGACGCCACCGGCGAGTTCCCGACCGACCGCGGCTGGGACGCCGAGGGCCTCTACGACCCCGACCCCGACCGGCCGGGCCGCACGTACTCGACCCGGGGCGGCTTCCTCCACGACGCCGCCGACTTCGACGCCTCCTTCTTCGGCATCTCGCCGCGTGAGGCCGTGGCCATGGACCCCCAGCAGCGCCTGCTGCTGGAGACCTCCTGGGAGGCCATGGAGCGCGCCGGGATCGACCCCGCCACCCTGCGCGGCAGCACCACCGGCACCTTCATCGGCGCCAGCTACCAGCACTACGCGGCCGGCAACACCAGCCCCGAGGGCGCCGAGGGTCACCTGATCACCGGCACCATCGCCAGCGTCCTGTCCGGCCGGCTGTCCTACACCTACGGCTTCGAGGGCCCGGCCGTCACGCTCGACACGGCCTGCTCCTCCTCGCTCGTCGCCCTCCACCTGGCCTGCCAGTCGCTGCGCAACGGCGAGAGCTCCCTGGCCCTCGCCGGTGGCGTCAGCGTCATGGCCACCCCGGGCGCTTTCGTCGGCTTCAGCCGGCAGCGGGCGATGGCGGCCGACGGCCGCTGCAAGGCGTACTCGGACCAGGCCGACGGCATGAGCCTGGCCGAAGGCGTCGGTCTCGTCCTCGTCGAGCGGCTCTCCGACGCCCGCCGCAACGGCCACGAGGTCCTCGCCGTCATCCGGGGCTCCGCCGTCAACCAGGACGGTGCGTCCAATGGTCTGACCGCGCCCAACGGCCCGTCCCAGCAGCGCGTCATCCGCCAGGCCCTCGCCAACGCGGGCGTGGCCGCCGCCGAGGTCGACGTCGTCGACGGACACGGCACCGGCACCGCCCTCGGCGACCCGATCGAGGCCCAGGCCCTGCTGGCCACCTACGGCCAGGGCCGCGACCCCGAGCACCCGCTGCTCCTCGGCTCGGTGAAGTCCAACATCGGCCACGCGCAGATGGCGTCCGGCGTCGCCAGCGTCATCAAGATGGTCATGGCCCTGCGCGAGGAGGTGGCCCCGCAGACCCTCCACGTCGACCAGCCGTCCACGCACGTCGACTGGGAGGCCGGCGCCATCCGGCTGCTCACCGAGCCGCAGGCGTGGCCGAGCACCGGGCACCCCCGCCGCGCGGCCGTCTCCTCCTTCGGCCTCAGCGGCACCAACGCCCACACCGTCCTCGAACAGGCACCGGAGGAGACGCCCGCCGAGGACACCACCACCGCGCCGGTCCTCCCGGCCGAGCCCACGACCGTCCCCCTGACCCTGTCCGGGCGCACCGAAGCGGGCCTGCGCGCCCAGGCCGGCCGCCTCCTGTCCCACCTCACCGAGCACCCCGGAACGCACCTCACCGACCTGGCGTTCTCCCTCGCCACCTCCCGGGCCGCCCTGGAGCACCGCGCGGCCGTCGTCACCGACGACCACGACGCGCTCGTCCGCGCCCTGACCGCCCTGCGCGACGGCACCCCCGACGGCGGTCTGCTCACCGACCACCAGGGCGCCGGCCGCCTCGCCTTCCTCTTCACCGGCCAGGGCAGCCAGCGACCCGGGATGGGACGCGACCTCTACGACCGCCACCCCGTCTACGCCGAGGCCCTGGACGCCGTCCTGGCGCGCTTCGACCTCGACCTCGACCGCCCGCTGCGGGAGATCCTCCTCGCCGCCCCGGGCACCCCCGAGGCCGAGCTCCTCGACGACACCGGCTACACCCAGCCGGCCCTCTTCGCCGTCGAGGTGGCGCTGTTCCGGCTCGCCGAGTCCTGGGGCCTGCGCCCCGACTACGTCGCCGGTCACTCCATCGGCGAGTTCGCCGCCGCGCACGCGGCCGGAGTGCTCTCCCTGGAGGACGCCTGCACCCTCGTCGCGGCACGCGGCCGGCTGATGGCCGCCCTGCCCACCGGCGGCGCCATGGTCTCCGTCGAGGCCACCGAGGAGGAGGTGCTGCCGCTGCTCGACGCGTACGACGGGCGCGTCTCCGTCGCCGCCCTCAACACCCCCACGTCCCTGGTCGTCGCCGGTGACGAGGACGCGGTGCTCGCCCTCGCGGCCGTCCTCAAGGAGCGCGGCAGCCGCACCAAGCGACTGCGCGTCAGCCACGCCTTCCACTCGCCGCACATGGACGCGATGCTGGAGGACTTCGCCCGCGTCGCCGCCGGCGTCACCTACGGCGAGCCCACGCTGCCGTTCGTGTCCACCGTCACCGGCGCGCTCGTCACCGCCGACGAGCTCCGCTCGCCGGAGTACTGGACCGGCCAGGTGCGCGGCACCGTCCGCTTCGCCGACGCCGTGCGCGAGCTCACCGGGCGCGGTGTGACCACGTTCTTCGAGCTCGGCCCGGACGGCGTGCTCAGCGGCGCGGTCCGCGGCACCGCCGGCGAGGACACCCCCGTCACCGCGGTCCCGGCACTGCGCCGCGACCGCGCCGAGGTCCCGGCGCTTACCACGGCCCTCGCCCGGCTCCACGTCCGCGGCGTACGGGTCGACTGGGACGCCGTGTTCACCGGCACCGGCGCCCGCCGGATCGACCTGCCGACCTACCCCTTCCAGCGCGAGCGCTACTGGCTCGAACCGGTCGCCCCGGCCGCGGCGCCGGAGGGCGTCGCCGACGAGGCGGACGCCGAGTTCTGGTCGGCGGTCGAGCGCGCGGACATCCCGTCCCTGAGCTCCTCCCTCGAACTGGACGACGCCACCCTCACCGCCGTCGTGCCCGCCCTGTCGTCCTGGCGCCGCAAGCGCCGGGAGCGCTCCACGGTCGACGGCTGGCGCTACCGCACCACCTGGAAGCCGCTGGCCGGCGCCGCCACCCCCGGCGGCCCCCGCCC
Organism: Streptomyces eurocidicus; assembly: GCF_002891295.1. Lineage (GTDB taxonomy): Bacteria > Actinomycetota > Actinomycetes > Streptomycetales > Streptomycetaceae > Streptomyces > Streptomyces eurocidicus. The sequence goes on from NZ_LGUI01000004.1 coordinate 77,751, forward strand.
GACCGGCACCTGGCTGGTGCTCGCCCCGGCCGGCGCCACCGACCCGGCATGGCTCGACGCCGTCGCCGGTGCCCTCGGCACCGACACCGTCCGCCTCGACGTCACGGACCCGGGCCGCGAGGCCCTGGCCGGCCGGCTGCGCGAACTGTCCGCCGAAGGCGACGGGTTCGCGGGCGTGGTGTCCCTGCTGGCCGTGGCCGACGAGGACGGCCGCGACGCCGCCGACGCGCCCGCCGGCCTGCTGCTGACCGCGACCGCCGTCCAGGCCCTGGGCGACGCGGGCGTCGAGGCGCCCCTGTGGTGCGTCACGCGTACCGCCGTCGCGGTCGGCCGCTCCGAGCGGCTCGCCCGCCCCGCCCAGGCCGCCGTCTGGGGCCTCGGCCGTGTGGCCGCCCTGGAACACCCGGAGCGCTGGGGCGGTCTCGTCGACCTGCCCGACGAGCTCGCCGACACCACCCTGCGCCGACTGGCCGCCGTCCTCGCGGGCGGCGACGGCGAGGACCAGGTGGCCGTACGCGCCACCGCCACGTTCGCCCGCCGGCTGGCACACCACCCGGTCGGGGACGCCCCCGCGCCGGTCGGGTTCCGGCCCACCGGCACCGTACTCGTCACCGGCGGCACCGGCGCGCTGGGCGGCCACGTCGCCCGCTGGCTCGCCGAGCGCGGCGCCCGGCACCTGCTGCTCGTCAGCCGCCGCGGCGCCGAGGCGCCCGGCGCCGGGGAGCTGAGCGCGGAACTCACCGCGCTCGGCGCCCGCGTCACCCTGGCCGCCTGCGACACCGCCGACCGCGACGCGCTCGACGCCGTGCTCGCCGCGATCCCCGAGGAGCACCCGCTCACCGCGGTGTTCCACACCGCCGGCACCGTCGACGACGGCACCCTGGACGTCCTCACCCCCGAGAAGTTCACCGCCGTCCTGCGCACCAAGCTCACCGCCACCCTCAACCTGCACGAGGCGACCCGGGACCACGGCCTGACCGCCTTCGTCCTCTTCTCCTCCGTCGCCGGCACCCTCGGGGCGCCCGGCCAGGGCAACTACGCCGCCGCCAACGCCTTCCTCGACGCCTTCGCCGAGCACCGCCGGGCCCACGGCCTGCCCGCGACCTCCCTCGGCTGGGGCCCCTGGGCCCAGGCCGGCATGGCCGCGGACGAGGCCGGCATCGAGAACCGCATCCGCCGCGGCGGCTTCACGCCCATGGCACCCGCACTCGCCCTCACGGCGCTGCGCCACGCCATCGAGCACGACGACACCGTCACGACCCTCGCCGACGTCGACTGGCAGCGCTACACGGACGCGTTCGCCGCGCTCCGCCCCAGCCCCTTCGTCGGCGACCTCCCCGAGCTGCGCCGCACCGGGGCCACGGCCCCGGCCGGGACGCCCGAGGCCGCCCTGCGGGAGCCGGCGCTGCGCCAGCGGCTCGCCGGACTCTCCCCGGCCGCGCGCCCCCGGTTCGTCCTGGACCTGCTGCGCGGCCAGGTCGCCGCGGTCCTCGGCCACTCGGGCACCGGTGCCATCGGCGCCGACCAGGCGTTCAGCGACCTCGGCTTCGACTCGCTGACCATCGTCGAACTGCGCAACGCCCTGACCGCCACGACCGGGCTGAAGCTGCCCGCCACCCTCGTCTACGACTACCCGACCCCGAACGCCCTCGCCGAGTTCCTGCTCACCGAGCTCCTCGGCGCCCTCCCCGAGGCCGACGCGACCGGACCGGCCACGGCCGGCCGGGCGGCCGACGACGACCCCATCGCCATCGTCGGCATGAACTGCCGCTTCCCCGGCGGCGTCCGGTCGCCCGAGGACCTCTGGCGGCTCCTCGCCCAGGGCGAGGACGCGATCTCCCGGTTCCCCGCCGACCGCGGCTGGGACCTCGAAGAGCTCGCCGGAGGCACCTCCGCGACCCTCGAAGGCGGCTTCCTCGACGGCGTCGGCCTCTTCGACGCCTCCTTCTTCGGCATCTCGCCCCGCGAGGCCCTCGCCATGGACCCCCAGCAGCGCCTGCTCCTGGAGACCACCTGGGAGGTCTTCGAGACCGCCGGCATCGACGCGGACACCCTGCGCGGCAGCCGCACCGGGGTCTTCGTCGGCACCAACGGCCAGGACTACACCACGCTCCTGCGCCAGGGCACCGCCGACGTCCGGGGCCACGTCGCCACCGGGAACACCGCCAGCGTCATGTCCGGCCGGATCTCCTACGCCTTCGGCCTCGAAGGCCCGGCCGTCACCGTCGACACGGCGTGCTCGTCGTCGCTCGTCGCCCTGCACATGGCCGCCCAGGCCCTGCGCGGAGGCGAGTGCACCATGGCCCTCGTCGGCGGCGTCTCGGTCATGTCCAGCCCGGACTCCTTCGCGGAGTTCACCGTCCAGGGCGGGCTCGCCTCCGACGGGCGCTGCAAGGCGTTCGCCGACTCGGCCGACGGCACCAGCTGGTCCGAGGGCGTGGGCGTCCTCGTCCTGGAGCGGCTCTCCGACGCCCGCCGCAACGGGCACGACGTCCGGGGCATCGTCCGCGGCACCGCCGTCAACCAGGACGGCGCCTCGAACGGCCTGACCGCCCCCAACGGGCGGGCCCAGCAGCGCGTCATCCGCCAGGCCCTCACCGACGCCGACCTGACCCCCGCCGACGTCGACGTCGTCGAGGCGCACGGCACCGGCACCACCCTCGGCGACCCCATCGAGGCACACGCCCTCCTCGCCGCCTACGGGCAGGACCGGCCCCACCCGCTGCTCCTCGGCACGGTGAAGTCCAACATCGGCCACACCCAGGCCGCGGCCGGCGTCGCCGGCATCATCAAGGTGCTCCTGGCCATGCGCCACGGCACCCTGCCCAGGACCCTGCACGTCGACGCCCCGTCCTCGCACGTCGACTGGACGGGCGGCGCGGTCGAGCTCCTCACCGAGGAGCAGGCGTGGCCCGAGACCGGGCACGCCCGCCGGGCCGGCGTCTCCGCCTTCGGCGTCAGCGGCACCAACGCCCACGTCATCATCGAGCAGGCCCCGGCGCCGGAGTCCCCGGCGGACGAGCCCGAGCCCGTCGTCACGGCGGGCCCGGCCCCCTGGCCGGTGTCGGCGAAGTCCGAGGCCGCGCTTACCGCGCAGATCGAGCGGATCACCGCGCTGAGCGGCCCGTCCCCGGCCGACGTGGGCCACTCCCTCGCCACCGGCAGGGCGGCGTTCGCCCACCGCGCGGTGCTCCTCGCCGACGGTGACCGGATCTCGGAACTCGCCCGCGGAGTCGCCCGCGACGACGCCGGCAGGCTCGCGGTGCTCTTCTCGGGCCAGGGCGCGCAGCGCGTCGGTATGGGCCGGGAGCTGTACGCCCGTTTCCCGGTGTTCGCCGAGGCCCTCGACACGGTCGTGGCCCACTTCGACACCGAGCTGGAACGCCCCCTGTGGGACGTGATGTCCGGCGCCGCGGACGGACTGGACGAGACCGGCTTCACCCAGCCCGCGCTGTTCGCGTTCGAGGTCGCGCTGTTCCGCCTGGTGGAGTCGTGGGGGATACGCCCCGACCTCGTCGCGGGGCACTCGATCGGCGAGATCGCCGCGGCGCACGTCGCCGGGGTGTTCTCCCTGGCGGACGCGTGCCGTCTGGTGGCGGCCCGTGCGCGCCTGATGCAGGCGCTGCCCGCGGGCGGTGCCATGGTCGCCGTCCAGGCCACCGAGGAGGACGTCACCGCGCGACTCGTCGACGGTGTGTCCGTCGCCGCGGTCAACGGCCCCGAGTCGGTCGTCCTCGCGGGCGACGAGCCGGCGGTGCTGCGCGTCGCCGAGGGCTTCGCCGCCGAGGGCCGCAAGACCCGGCGGCTGTCGGTCAGCCACGCCTTCCACTCCGCGCTGATGGAGCCGATGCTGGCGGACTTCCGCCGGGTCGCCGAGGGCCTGTCCTACGAGGCCCCGCGCATCCCCGTCGTCTCCAACGTGACGGGCGAGCAGGCCACGGACCTGACCTCGCCCGAGTACTGGGTGCGGCACGTCCGGGAGACCGTCCGGTTCGCCGACGGCGTCCGTACGCTGGCCGCCGAGGGCGCCTCCGTCTTCCTGGAGCTGGGTCCGGACGGGGTGCTGACGGCCATGGCCCAGCACACCCTGGACGGCACCGCCCTCGCCGTATCGGCCCTCCGCAAGGACCGCCCCGAGGAGACCGCCCTCCTCACGGCCCTCGCGCGGCTGCACGTCGCGGGCGTGGACGTGGACTGGGCCGGGCTCTTCGACGGCACCGGCGCCCGCCGCGTCGACCTGCCCACCTACCCCTTCCAGCAGGAGTGGTTCTGGCCGGAGAGCGCACCGGCCGGGCAGGACCGGACCGGCGCCGAGGACCCGGCGGACGCCGAGTTCTGGGCCGCGGTGGAGCGCGAGGACATGGCGTCGCTCTCGGCCGACCTCGGCCTGGACGACGACTCGCTGTCGGCCCTCGTCCCCGCCCTGTCCACCTGGCGGCGCGAGCGCGTCGAGCGCTCGACCGTCGACGGCTGGCGCTACCACGTGACCTGGAAGCCGCTCACCGGCGCCGGGCGGGGCACGCTCACCGGGCCCTGGCTGGCCCTCGTCCCGGCGGGAACCGCCGCCGACGAGTGGACCGCCGCCGTGGTCGCGGCCCTCGGCGACGACGCCGTCCGCGTCGAGACCGAGGTCACCGACCCCGCCGCGCTGACGGCCCGCCTCGCCGGACTGGCCCCCGAGGGCACCGGGTTCACGGGAGTCGTCTCGCTGCTCGCCTCCGCCGCGGGCTCCGTTCCCGTCGGCCTGGCACAGCCGGGCGAAGCGGTCCGGGCGCTGGCGGACGCCGGTGTCGACGCCCCGCTGTGGTGCGTCACCCGGGGCGCCGTGTCGGTGGGCCGCTCGGACACCCGGGACGGCGACGCGCCGGCCGCGGTGTGGGGGCTCGGCAGGGTGACCGCCCTGGAGCACCCGGACCGCTGGGGCGGCCTCGTCGACGTAACCGACGTGCTCGACCGGCGCTCCGCCGACCGCTTCCGCGCCGTGCTGTCCCGCACGGACGGCGAGGACCAGGTGGCGCTGCGGCCTTCGGGCGCCTTCGCACGCCGACTGGTGCGCGCCACGGCGGACGCCACGGCGGCCCCGTGGCAGCCGGCCGGCACCGTCCTCGTCGTCGGCGAGGCGACCGGCTCCGACGCACCCGTCGCCCGCTGGCTCGCCGAGCGGGGAGCGGAGCACGTACTGCTGGTCACGCCCACCGCACCGGACACGGCGGAACTGCGCGCCGCACTCGACGCGCTGGGCACCGGGCTGACGACCGTCACCTGCGCCCTGACCGACGGCGAGGCGCTGACGACCGCCCTCGCCGCCCTCCCGGAGGCGCTGCCGCTGACCGCGGTGGTGTACGCCCGTGAGGACGAGCGGTCCGCCGCCGACGACCCGGCGGCGGCGCTGACCGCACTGCACGCGGGCGTCGAGAGCCTGACGGCCGCGGTCGACGCGGCCACCGGCGACCGTCCCCTGGACGCGTTCGTCCTCTTCTCCTCGATCGCGGGCACCTGGGGCGCGAGCGGCCGTGCCACGGCCGCGGCGGCCGGAGCCCACCTGGACGCCGTGGCCCGGCGCTACCGGGCCCGCGGAGTGCGCGCCCTGTCCGTCTCGTGGGGCGCCTGGGCGGACACCACCGCCGACGGCCTGGCCGCGCACCTGCGCGCCAACGGCCTGCCCGCGATGGACACCGGCCGCGCCCTGACCGCGCTCGCCCGCTCCCTCGGCGCCGACACCGCCGCGGTGACGGTCGCCGACGTGCGGTGGGACGTGTTCGCCCCGGCCTTCACCCGCACCCGGCCCAGCGCCCTCTTCAGGGAGCTGCCCGAGGCCCGCGAGGCCCTGGCACCCGCCGCCGGCGGGCAGGACGCGCCGGACGGCGCGCCCGGTCTCCGGGCCACGCTCGGGGCCCGCCCGGCCGCCGAACGCGCCGAGGTGCTCCTGGCCCTCGTCCGCGCCGAGGTGGCCGCGGTGCTCGGGTTCCCGGACGCCGACGCCGTACCTTCCGGACAGGCGTTCAAGGACCTCGGCTTCGACTCGCTGACCGCCGTCGACCTGCGCAACAAGCTCGCCGGCGCGACGGGCCTGACCCTGCCCGCCACCCTCGCCTTCGACTACCCGACGGCCGAGAGCCTGGCCGGCCACCTGCTGGCCGAACTCCTCGGCGAGGACGGCGACGAGCTGCCCGTCCCGGTGACGCGGAGCGCCACCGGGGCCGACGACCCGATCGTGATCGTCGGCATGAGCTGCCGCTACCCGGGCGGCGTCCGCTCGCCCGAGGACCTCTGGGACCTCGTCATGGGCGGCGGGGACGCCATCGGCGGCTTCCCGACCGACCGCGGCTGGGACCTGGACCGGCTGCTGCACGGCGACGGCCGTGGCGGGAGCGTCGCCCGGGGCGGCGGCTTCCTCCACGACGTGGCGGACTTCGACCCCGGCTTCTTCGGGATCTCGCCGCGCGAGGCCATGGTGATGGACCCCCAGCAGCGCATCCTGCTGGAAGCCGCCTGGGAGGCCCTGGAGCGGACCGGCGTCGACCCGGCGGACCTGCGCGGCGGCGACACCGGCGTGTTCATCGGCGGCGGCTCCGGCGACTACCGGCCCGAGGCCGGCCAGCTGGGCCACGCGCAGACCGCGCAGTCGGCGAGCCTCCTCTCCGGCCGGGTGTCCTACACCCTCGGCCTGGAGGGCCCGTCCGTCAGCGTCGACACGGCCTGCTCGTCCTCGCTGGTGGCGCTCCACCTGGCCGCCCAGGCCCTGCGCAACGGCGAGTGCGCGCTCGCCCTCACGGGCGGTGTGACGGTGATGTCCAGCCCGGTGAACTTCATCGAGTTCGGCGAGATGGGCGCCCTGTCGCCCGACGGCCGCTGCCGGGCCTTCTCGGCCTCGGCGGGCGGCACCGGCTGGTCCGAGGGCGTCGGCGTCCTCGTCCTGGAACGCCTCTCGGACGCCCGGGCCAACGGACACGAGGTCCTCGCGGTCCTGCGCGGCTCGGCGATCAACCAGGACGGCGCCAGCAACGGCATCACCGCGCCCAACGGCCCGTCGCAGCGCCGCGTCATCCGCCGGGCCCTGGCCAGCGCCGGGCTCGCCCCGGCCGACGTGGACGCGGTGGAGGCGCACGGCACCGGCACCACGCTGGGCGACCCCATCGAGGCCCAGGCCCTGCTCGCCACCTACGGGCAGGACCGCGAACAGCCCCTGCTGCTCGGGTCCCTGAAGTCCAACATCGGCCACACCCAGGCGGCCGCCGGCGTCGCCGGAGTGATCAAGATGGTCCTGGCCATGCGCCACGGCGTCCTGCCCAGGTCCCTCCACCTCGACGAGCCGTCGGCACACGTCGACTGGACCGCGGGCGCGATCGAGCTGCTGGCCGACGAGGCCGACTGGCCGGAGACCGGCCGCCCGCGCCGGGCCGGCATCTCGGCCTTCGGCGCCAGCGGCACCAACTCGCACGTCATCATCGAGCAGCCCGCGCAGCCGGTGCGGGCCCCCGAGGACGTGGCGGACGTCACCGACGCCCCCGAGCCCGCGGCGCACGACGCCCTGCTGCCCGTACCCGTGTCGGCCGCCGCACCGGAGGCCCTGCGGGCCCAGGCCAGGCAGCTGCACTCCTACGTGGCCGCCCGCCCCGGGCTCACCGCCGCCGGCCTCGCCCTGCCCCTGGCGACGACCCGGCAGACCTTCGCGCACCGCGCCGCGATCGTCGCCGGCGGCCGCGACGACCTGCTCCAGGGCCTGGCCGCGCTGGCCGACGGCCTCACCTCGCCCCAGGTCCTCCTGGGCGACGGGACGGCGCGCCGCGGCAAGCTCGCGGTGCTGTTCTCCGGCCAGGGCTCGCAGCGGGTCGGCATGGGACGCGAGCTCTACGCCCGCTTCCCGGCCTTCGCCGAGGCCCTCGACGCGGTGACGGCACACCTGGACGCCGAACTGGACCGCCCCCTGCGGGACGTCATGTTCGACGACGCCGAGCGGCTGGACGCGACGGGCTTCACCCAGCCCGCCCTGTTCGCCCTGGAGGTCGCGCTGTTCCGCCTCGTGGAGTCCTGGGGCATCCGCCCGGACTTCGCCGCCGGTCACTCCGTCGGCGAGATCGCGGCGGCGCACGTCGCCGGGGTGTTCTCCCTGGCGGACGCCTGCCGGCTGGTGGCCGCCCGGGCACGGCTGATGAACTCCCTGCCCACCGGCGGCGCCATGGTCGCCGTCCAGGCCACCGAGGACGAGGTGCTCGCCCACCTGGCCGAGGGGGTGTCGCTCGCCGCGGTCAACGGACCGGAGTCGGTCGTCCTCTCCGGCGACGAGACCGCCGTGCTCGGCATCGCGGAGAAATTCGCCGCCGACGGACGCAGGACTAGGCGTTTGCGGGTCAGCCATGCGTTTCACTCACTGCACATGGACGCCATTCTCGAGGACTTCCGACGGGTCACCCGGAGCATCGCCTACGACGCTCCGGCCATCCCGCTTGTGTCCAACCTGACGGGTGAGGCGGCTACCGGAGCGCAGATGTGCTCCCCGGACTACTGGGTGCGCCACGTCCGCGAGGCCGTCCGGTTCGGCGACGGCGTACGCACGCTCGCCGAGCAGGGAGTCTCCGTGTTCCTGGAGCTCGGCCCCGGCGGCGCGCTGTGCGCCATGGCCCAGGAGACCCTCGACACCCTGTCCTCCCGCGCGGTGACCGTTCCGGCCCTGCGCAAGGACCGGGACGAGGAGGCGTCCGTGGTCACGGCGCTCGCCCGGCTGCACGTCGGGGGAGCGAACCTGAGCTGGGACACCGTCCTGGACCAGGCCGCGACCGCCGCCCGCCGTACCGATCTGCCCACCTACCCCTTCCAGCACCAGCGGTTCTGGCCGGAGAACCGTCCGGCCGCCGGCCCCGGCACGGCGGCCGGTGAGGACGACGGCTTCTGGACGGCCGTCCGCGACGAGGACTTCGCCTCCCTGGAGGCGACCCTGAACGTCGACGGCGAGGCCCTGTCCAAGGTGCTCCCCGCCCTCGCGGACTGGCGCCGCCGGCGCGGCGACATCGGCACCGTCGACGCCTGGCGGCAGCAGATCACCTGGAAGCCGCTGACCCTCGCGCCCTCCGCCGCCACGACGGGCACCTGGCTCGCCGTGGTCCCGGCCGGACACGCCGACGACCCCTGGGTCGCCGACGCCCTGGCCGCCCTCGGCCCGGACACCACGCGCCTCACGGCCGACGGCCCCGGCCGCGGGGAACTGGCCGGCCGGCTGCGGGAGGCGACCGGTGGACGCGCGTTCACCGGCGTGCTCTCCCTGCTCGCCCTCGCGACCGCGCCCGCCGACGGGGCCGACGCCCCCGACGGGCTGGCGCTCACCACCACCCTGATCCAAGCGCTCGGCGACGCGGACGTCACCGCACCCCTGTGGTGCGTCACCCGCGGCGCGGTCGCGGCCTCGCCCGCCGAACCGGTGCCCGGCCTCGACCAGGCCGCCGTCTGGGGCCTGGGACGCGTCGCCGCCCTGGAGCACCCGGAGCGCTGGGGCGGTCTGATCGACCTGCCCGAGACCCTCGACGAGCGGACCGCGGCCCGCTTCGCCACGGTCCTCGCGGCCCCCGGCGGCGAGGACCAGATCGCGGTACGCCCCTCGGCCGCCTTCGGGCGCCGACTGGTCCCCGTACCGGCCGGCCGCACCACCGGGGCCACGGGCGAATGGCAGCCCACCGGCACCGTCCTGATCACCGGCGGCACCGGCGTACTGGGAGCCCGGGTGGCACGCGAACTGGCCCGGGCCGGAGCGCGGCACCTGCTGCTCCTCAGCCGCCGGGGCGCCGACGCCCCCGGCGCCGGCGAGCTGCGGGCCGAACTCGCCGCACTGGGCGCGGACGTCACCCTCACCGCGTGCGACGTCGCCGACCGCGACGCGCTCGCCGCCGTCCTCGCCGCCGTACCCGCCGAGGCGCCCCTCACCGGCGTCGTCCACACCGCGGGCGTGCTCGACGACGGCGTGCTCGACAGCCTGACCCCGGACCGCTTCGAGGCCGTCTTCCGCGCCAAGGCCACCTCGGCCCTGGCCCTGCACGACCTCACCCGCGATCTGGACCTGGCCGTGTTCGCCCTGTTCTCCTCGTCGTCGGCCGCCGTCGGCAACCTCGGACAGGCCAACTACGCCGCCGCCAACGCCTTCCTGGACGCCCTCGCCGAGCGGCGCCGGGCGGACGGCCTCGCCGCGACCTCGATCGCCTGGGGCCCGTGGGGCGGCGGCGGAATGGCCGCCGACGACCGGGCGGTCGCCGCGGCCCGGCGCACCGGGATCCGCCCCCTGGACCCGGACCTCGCCGTCACGGCGCTGCGCCGGGCCGTCATGGACGGCCGGGCCACCGAGGTCGTCGTCGACGTCGACCCCGAGCGGTTCGTCGGCTCCTTCACCACCACCCGGCCCAGCCCGCTCCTCGCGGAACTGGCCACGGGCGCCGACCTCCGGCCGGCCGGGCACACCGACGAGGAGGCCCCCGGCACCGCCCTGCGCGAGCGGCTCGCGGACCTGGCGCCGGCCAAGCGCGCCGCGGCCGTACTGGAACTGGTGCGCACCCGGGCCGCCGCCGTACTGGGACACCCGACCGCCGACTCCGTGGGCGCCGACCGGGCGTTCCGGGACCTCGGCTTCGACTCCCTCAGCGCGGTCGAGCTGCGCAACCAGCTCAACGCCGCGACGGGACTGAGCCTGAGCGCCACGCTCGTCTTCGACCACCCGAACCCCGCGGACCTGGCCGACCACGTCCTCGGCCTGCTCGTCCCGGAGAACGGACCGGGGGAGAGCACGGCCGACGGCGACCTCGACCAGTCGGGCATCAGGGCCCTGCTCGCCTCCGTCTCCATGGCCCAGCTCCGTGAGATCGGCGTGCTCGAACCCCTGCTGAAGCTCGCCGCGGCGCGGACCGCCGCGTCCGACGGCGGGACCACCGCCGCCACGGAGGCGGATGCCTACGACGAGTCGATCGACGCGATGGACGTCGCCGACCTGGTGCAGGCGGCCCTCGACGGCAATTCCCACAACGAGCGCTGAAAGAGCGGACCATGACCACATCCAGTGAAAGCGTCGTCGCAGCCCTCCGCGCGTCGTTGAAGGAAGCCGAGCACCTGCGCCGCCAGAACCACAAGCTCGTGGCCGCGGCCACGGAGCCGATCGCCGTCGTGGCGATGAGCTGCCGGTACCCCGGCGGTGTGAACTCGCCCGAGGACCTGTGGAAGCTGCTGGCCTCCGGCGAGGACGCGATCGGCGCGTTCCCCGCGGACCGCGGCTGGGACCTCGACGCCCTGCGGGACGCCGGCGTCGACCAGCGGGGCAACGCCGTCAGCCAGGAGGGCGGCTTCCTCGACGGCGTGGCGGACTTCGACGCGGGCTTCTTCGGGATCTCGCCGCGCGAGTCCGTCACCATGGACCCCCAGCAGCGGCTGCTGCTGGAGACCTCCTGGGAAGCCATCGAGCGGGCCGGCATCGACCCGGTGTCGCTGCGCGGCAGCCGCACCGGCGTGTACGTCGGCACGAACGGCCAGGACTACGCGTACCTGCTCGTCCGCTCCCTGGCCGACGCCACCGGCGACATCGGCACCGGGATCGCCGCCAGCGCCACCTCCGGGCGGCTGTCCTACACGCTGGGCCTGGAGGGCCCGGCGGTGACGGTCGACACGGCGTGCTCCTCCTCGCTCGTGGCCCTGCACACGGCGGCCCAGGCCCTCCGGGCCGGCGAGTGCTCGCTGGCCCTGGTCGGCGGGGTGAACGTCATGTCGTCGCCCGGTTCCCTGATGGAGTTCAGCCGGCAGGGCGGGCTGGCGGCGGACGGCCGGTGCAAGGCGTTCGCCGACGCGGCCGACGGCACCGGCTGGTCCGAGGGCGTGGGCGTCCTCCTCGTCGAGCGCCTGTCCGACGCCCGCCGCAACGGGCACCCCGTCCTGGCCGTCGTCCGGGGCTCGGCCGTCAACCAGGACGGCGCCTCCAACGGCTTCACCGCGCCCAGCGGTCCGTCGCAGCAGCGGGTGATCCGGCAGGCCCTGGCGAGCGCCGGGCTGTCCACCTCGGACGTGGACGCCGTCGAGGCGCACGGCACGGGCACGCCGCTCGGCGACCCGATCGAGGCCCAGGCCCTGCTGGCCACCTACGGCCAGGGGCGCGACCCCGAGCGGCCGCTGCTGCTCGGCTCCGTGAAGTCCAACCTCGGCCACACCCAGGCCGCGGCCGGGGTGGCGGGGATCATCAAGACCGTCATGGCCATGCGGCACGGCGTGCTGCCGAAGACCCTGCACGTGGACGCCCCGTCGTCCCACGTGGACTGGTCGGCCGGCGCGGTGGAGCTGGTGACGGAGACCCGGGAGTGGCCCAAGGCCGACCGGCCGTGGCGCGCGGGCGTGTCCTCGTTCGGCATCAGCGGCACCAACGCCCATGTGATCCTGGAGCAGACGGATCCCGCCGAGGAGCCGGTGACCGACCCTGCGCCTGCGCCCGACGTGGTGCCGTGGCCGGTGTCGGCCCGCTCCGAGGAGGCGCTGACGGCGCAGATCGAGCGGATCTCGGCGCTCCGGGGCGCGGTGTCACCGGTGGACGTGGGCTTCTCGCTCGTCTCCGGCCGCTCGGCGTTCGAGCACCGGGCCGTGCTGCTGGCACAGGGCCCCGAGGGCGAACTGTCCGAGGCGGCCCGGGGCCGCGCGGAGACGGGCCGCTCGCTCGCGGTGCTGTTCTCGGGTCAGGGTGCGCAGCGGGTCGGCATGGGCCGCGAACTCCACGCCCGTTTCCCGGTGTTCGCCGAGGCGCTCGACGCGGTGCTGGCGCACTTCGACGGTGAGCTGCGTGAGGTGATGTTCACCGACACCGACGAGACGCGGCTGAACGAGACCGGCTTCACCCAGCCCGCCCTGTTCGCCGTCGAGGTGGCGCTGTTCCGCCTCGTGGAGTCCTGGGGCATCCACCCCGACTTCGTCGCCGGGCACTCCATCGGTGAGATCACGGCGGCCCACGTGGCGGGGGTGCTCTCCCTGGAGGACGCCTGCCGCTTGGTGTCGGCCCGTGCGCGGCTGATGCAGGCGCTGCCCACGGGCGGTGCGATGGTGGCCGTGCAGGCCCCGGAGGCCGAGGTGGCCGCGCGGCTCGTCGACGGTGTGTCGATCGCCGCGGTCAACGGCCCGGAGTCGGTCGTCCTCGCGGGCGACGAGGCCGAGGTGCTGCGCATCGCCGAGGGCTTCGCGGCCGAGGGCCGTAAGACGCGGCGGCTGTCGGTGAGCCACGCTTTCCACTCGCCGCTGATGGACCCGATGCTGGACGACTTCCGCCGGGTGGTGGAGGGCCTGTCCTTCGAGTCCCCGCGCATCCCCCTCGTCTCCAACGTGACCGGCGGGCTCGCCGCCGACGAGCTGGTGCGCTCGGCCGACTACTGGGTGCGGCACGTCCGGGAGACGGTGCGCTTCGCGGACGGCGTGCGGGCCCTGGTGGCCGAAGGCGCCTCGGCCTTCCTGGAGCTCGGCCCGGACGGTGTGCTCACCGCCATGGCCCAGCACAGCCTGGAGGACGGCGAGGCGCGGGCGGCCGTGGCGGCCCTGCGCAAGGACCGGTCCGAGGAGACGGCCCTGCTGACCGCGCTCGCCCGCCTGCACGTGACGGGTGTCGCGGTGGACTGGGCCGCCCTCTTCGCGGGCACCGGCGGTCGCCGTGTCGACCTGCCGACCTACCCCTTCCAGCACGAGCGCTACTGGCCCCGGCCCGATGTGACCGGCGGGGACGTGACCGGCGCGGGCCTCCAGCCGGCGGAACACCCGCTGCTGGGCGCCACCCTCACGCTCGCCGAGTCCGGTGAGGTGGTGTTCACGGGCAGGCTGTCGACGCGGACGTACCCCTGGCTGACCGACCACGTCATGGGCGGCAGCGTGCTCTTCCCGGCCACCGGCTTCCTGGAGCTGGCCATGCGCGCCGGCGACCAGGTCGGCTGCGACCGGGTCGAGGAGTTCCTCCTGCTGTCCCCGCTGGTCCTCACCGAGGACGGCGCCGCACAGGTCCAGGTGCTGCTCGGGGCCCCCGACGAGACGGGCGCCCGTTCCCTCTCGGTGTACTCGCGCGCCGACGGCGCCTTCGACGAGCCGTGGACGCAGCACGCCCACGGCACGCTCACCACCGGCGAGCGGATCGGCGACTTCGGCTCCCAGGTCTGGCCGCCGCAGGGCGCGGAGGCCGTGGACCTGGCGGGCTTCTACGACGGCACCGGCTACGGCCCGGCCTTCCAGGGCCTGCGCGCGGTGTGGCGCTGCGCGGACGGGGCCTACGTGGAGGTGGCGCTGCCCGCCCACGTCGAGGGGGACGCGCAGTCCTTCGGCCTCCACCCCGCACTGCTGGACGCGGTGCTGCAGTCCCACCGGATGGCCGGTGTCGGCAGCGAGGGCGACCAGTTCCTGCCGTTCGCCTGGCGGGGCGTGTCGCTGCACGCCGCCGGCGCGTCGGTGCTGCGGGCCCGCGTCACGAGGACCGGCGACGACTCGGTGTCCATCACCGCCGTCGACACCGAGGGCGCACCCGTGCTGTCCGCCGAGGCGATGGTGATGCGCGCCTACCAGGACCCCGGCACCGGCCGGCCGGCGGACCGGCGCGGCACGCTGCTGGCGCTGGACTGGGTCGCGGCCCCCGAGGTGCGGCCCGCCCCGGCCCGGTGCGTGTCGCTCGGCGCCGACGAGCTGGGCGTGGGCGCCTCGGTCGCCTCCCTGGCCGACCTCACCGGCGACGAGGACCTCGTCGTGGTTCCCGTGTCCGGCGCGGGCGACGACGTGCCCACCGCCGCGCACGAGCTGACGGCCCGGGTCCTGGGCCTGCTCCACGAGTGGGCGGACCGGGCGGAGGGCGGCACCTCGCGCCTGGTGTTCGTGACCCGGGGTGCCGTCTCCGCCGACGAGGGCGAGGCCGTACCGGACCTGGCCGCGGGCGCGGTGTGGGGCCTGGTGCGCTCGGCGCAGTCGGAGAACCCGGGGCGGATCGCGCTCCTGGACCTCCAGGACGGGTCCGGGGACCTCGCCGGGGTGCTCGCGGACCTGCCGGGTCTGCTGGCCACCGAGGACGCGCAGTTCGTGGTGCGGGACGGCGTCGTCCGCGTGGCACGGCTGGCCCAGCCCGGCGCCGGCGCCGGGCTGCTCGCCCCCGCCGGGGTGCCGTGGCGGCTGGACAGCGAGGCCAAGGGCAGCCTGGACAAGCTGGTGCTCGCCCCCTGCCCCGAGATCCTGGAGCCGCTCACCCCCGGCCAGGTCCGCCTGGACGTCGAGGCGGCGGGCGTGAACTTCCGCGACGTGCTGAACGCCCTGGGCATGTACCCGGGCGAGGCCGGCCTGCTCGGCGCCGAGGCCGCCGGAACGGTCACCGAGACCGGGCCCGGCGTGCACGGACTGCGTCCGGGGGACCGGGTGATGGGCATGGTCTTCGGCGGCTACGGCCCGGTGGCCGTGACCGACCAGCGGCTCCTGACCCGGATACCCGAGGACTGGTCGGCCGCCCGGGCGGCCTCGGTCCCGCTGGTCTTCCTGACCGCCCTGTACGCGCTGAAGGACCTCGCCGACCTGCGGCCCGGCCAGTCGATCCTCGTCCATGCCGGCGCCGGCGGCGTCGGCATGGCGGCCATCCAGCTGGCCCGGCACCTCGGCGCCGAGGTGTTCGCCACGGCCGGCGAGGGCAAGTGGGACACCCTGCGCGAACTGGGCGTGGCCGACGACCACATCGCCTCCTCCCGCACCACCGACTTCGAGGAGCGCTTCCGGGCGGTCACCGGCGGCCGCGGCGTGGACGTGGTGCTCAACGCGCTGGCGGGCGAGTTCGTCGACGCCTCCCTGCGGCTGACGGCCCCCGGCGGCCGTTTCCTGGAGATGGGCAAGACCGACATCCGCGACCCCGAGTCCACCGCCCCGGTGCACTACAAGGCGTTCGACCTCGCCGACGCGGGCCCGGACCGGGTGCAGGGGATGTTCGGCGAGCTCCTGGAGCTGTTCGCCGAGGGCGCGTTGCACACGCTGCCGGTGGCGACCTGGGACGTCCGGCGGGCGCCGGAGGCGTTCCGGTACATGAGCCGGGCCCAGCACATCGGGAAGATCGTGCTGACCCTGCCGCGCGCCTGGAACCCGGACGGCACCGTCCTGATCACCGGTGGCACCGGCGGCCTGGGCGGCGAACTGGCCCGGCACCTGGTGACCGAGCGCGGTGCCCGGCACCTGCTGCTGGTCAGCCGCAGCGGGCCGGACGCGCCCGGCGCGCAGGAGCTGCGCGCCGAACTGGCCGCGCACGGCGCCGAGGTGACGCTCCTCGCGTGCGACGTGGCCGACCGGGAGGGGGCGGCCGCGGCCGTCGGCGCGGTCCCCGCCGCGCACCCGCTGACCGCGGTGGTCCACACGGCCGGCGTCCTCGACGACGGCATGGTGGCCTCGCTGACGCCCGAGCGGCTCTCGGCGGTACTGCGTCCGAAGGTGGACGCGGCCTGGCACCTGCACGAGGCCACCAAGGACCTCGGCCTGGCCGGCTTCGTGCTGTACTCGTCCGTCTCGGGCGTCCTCGGCACGGCGGGTCAGGGCAACTACGCGGCGGGCAACGTCTTCCTGGACGCGCTGGCCCGGCACCGTGCGGCGCACGGGCTGCCCGCGCACTCGCTCGCCTGGGGCGCCTGGGCCCCGACCGGCGGCATGACCGCCACCCTGTCGGACGCGGACGTGCAGCGGATCGCCTCCTCGGGGGCCACGCCGCTGACCGTCGAGCAGGGCCTGGCGCTGTTCGACGCCGCCACCGCGACCGCCGGGTCGCACCTGGTGCCCCTCGGGCCGGTCAGCACGGGCACGCGGGACCGGGGCACGGTGCCGCCGGTGCTGCGGGGCCTGGTCAAGGGCTCCCGGCGGACGGCCGCCGGCGCCACGGGCGGCGCCGAGGCGGCCGAGCGGCTCACCCAGCGGCTGCGCGAGGCCCGGCCGGAGGACCGTACGCGCCTCGCGACCGACCTCGTACGGACCGAGGCCGCCGCCGTGCTCGGGCACGCCTCGGCCAAGGCGATCGACACCCGGCGCGAGTTCAACGACCTGGGCTTCGACTCGCTGACGGCCGTCGAGCTCCGCAACCGGCTCGCCACCGCCACGGGGCTGCGGCTCTCCGCCACCCTCGTCTTCGACTACCCCAACCCCCTCGCACTCGCCGACCACCTCGTCTCGCGGCTCGTGGACGACAGCGGTACGGGGCCGGACCTCCTCGCGGAACTCGAACGTCTCGAGTCCGCACTCGCCGTCAGCGAGCCCGACGACCGCACCAGGGCCGCCGTCGCCGGCCGCCTGTCGCAGATCCTGGACGGCTGGCGCGGCGCCCCCGCGGAGGAGGACGGCGCAGAGGTCGCCGAGCGGCTCGAAGCCGCCAGTACCGATGAGATCTTCGCCTTCATCGACAACGAGCTCGGCCGCCACAGCGATCGCTGAGTCCGGCCCTCTTATTTCCATGAAAGGTTCCACGTCATGCCGAACGACAAGAAGCTCGTTGACTACCTCAAGTGGGTCACGAACGACTTGCACCAGACCCGTCAGCGGCTTCAGGAGGCCGAGTCCGCCAAGCAGGAGCCGATAGCCATCGTCGGGATGTCCTGCCGGCTGCCCGGCGGAGTGCGGTCGCCGGAGCAGCTCTGGCAGCTGCTCAGTGACGGCCGGGACGGCATCTCGGCATTTCCCACGGACCGTGGCTGGAACCTCGACATCCTCGGCGGCGACGGAGGCGGCAGCAGCGCGACGGCCGAGGGCGGCTTCCTCGACGCCGCCGCGTTCGACGCGGACTTCTTCGGCATCTCGCCCCGCGAAGCCGTGGCCATGGACCCCCAGCAGCGCCTCCTGCTGGAGACCTCCTGGGAGGCGCTGGAGCGGGCCGGCATCGACCCCGTGTCGCTGAAGGGGAGCCGGACCGGCGTCTTCGTGGGCACCAGCGGCGTCGACTACATCAACGCCGTGCTGAACTCCCGTGAGGACATCGAGGGCCACGGCAGCACCGGACTCGCGGGCAGCATCCTCTCCGGGCGGCTCTCGTACAGCTTCGGCCTGGAGGGCCCGGCCGTCACCGTCGACACCGCGTGCTCCTCCTCGCTCGTCTCGCTCCACCTGGCCGCCCACGCGCTGCGCACCGGCGAGTGCTCGCTGGCGCTGGTCGGCGGCGTGACGGTGATGTCGACGCCGATGAGCTTCGCCGGCTTCACCCGGCAGGGCGGGCTGGCGTCGAACGGCCGGTGCAAGCCGTTCTCCGACGACGCCGACGGCACCGGCTGGTCCGAGGGCGTGGGCATCGTCGTCGTCGAGCGGCTCTCCGACGCCCGCCGCAACGGCCACGAGATCCTCGCTGTCGTCCGGGGCTCCGCCGTCAACCAGGACGGTGCCTCCAACGGCCTCATGGCCCCCAACGGCCCCTCCCAGCAGCGAGTGATCCAGCAGGCTCTCGCCGGCGCCGGGCTGACGGCGTCGGACGTGGACGCCGTCGAGGCGCACGGCACCGGCACGACCCTGGGCGACCCGATCGAGGCCCAGGCCCTGCTGGCCACCTACGGTCAGGGGCGCGACCCCGAGCGGCCGCTGCTGCTCGGGTCGGTGAAGTCCAACCTCGGCCACACCCAGGCCGCGGCCGGTGCGGCGGGCCTCATCAAGATGGTCCTGGCGCTGCGGCACGGCGTCCTGCCCAAGACGCTGTACGCGGACACGCCGTCGTCCCACGTGGACTGGTCGGCCGGCGCGGTGGAGCTGCTGACGGAGGCCCAGGAGTGGCCCAAGGCCGACCGCCCGTGGCGGGCCGGCGTGTCGTCGTTCGGCATCAGCGGCACCAACGCCCACGTCATCATCGAGCAGGCACCGGCCGAGGAGCCCGGTGAGCCGGAGGAGACCGAGCCGAAGACCGTGCCGTCGGCCGTGCCGTGGCCCGTCTCCGCGCGGTCCGAGGAGGCGCTCGCCGCCCAGCTGGCGCAGGTCTCCTCGCTGACCGGCGCCTCGCCCCTCGACCTGGGCTTCTCGCTGGCCACCACCAGGGCGCACCTGGAGCACCGGGCGGTCCTGCTGTCCGAGGGCGACGAGGTCGTCGAGGTCGCGCGCGGGTACGCCGAGGACACCACCGGGAACGTCGCGGTGCTGTTCTCGGGTCAGGGTGCGCAGCGGGTCGGTATGGGCCGGGAGCTGTACGCCCGTTTCCCGGTGTTCGCGGAGGCGCTGGACGCGGTGCTGGCGCACTTCGACGGTGAGCTGCGTGAGGTGATGTTCACCGACACCGACGCGGAGCGGCTGGACGAGACCGGTTTCACGCAGCCCGCCCTGTTCGCGGTCGAGGTGGCGTTGTTCCGTCTCGTGGAGTCCTGGGGGGTTCGCCCGGACTTCGTCGCCGGGCATTCCATCGGTGAGATCACGGCGGCCCATGTGGCGGGGGTGTTCTCGTTGGAGGACGCCTGCGCTCTGGTGTCGGCGCGTGCGCGGTTGATGCAGGCGTTGCCCGTGGGTGGTGCGATGGTGGCCGTGCAGGCTCCGGAGGCCGAGGTGGCCGCGCGGCTCGTCGATGGTGTGTCGATCGCGGCGGTCAACGGCCCGGAGTCGGTGGTCCTGGCGGGCGACGAGGCTGAGGTTCTGCGTATCGCCGAGGGTTTCGCGGCCGAGGGTCGTAAGACGCGGCGGCTGTCGGTGAGTCATGCTTTCCATTCGCCGTTGATGGACCCGATGCTGGATGACTTCCGCCGGGTGGTGGAGGGCCTGTCCTTCGAGTCCCCGCGCATCCCCCTCGTCTCCAACGTGACCGGCGGGCTCGCCACCGATGAGCTGGTGCGCTCGGCCGACTACTGGGTCCGCCACGTCCGGGAGACTGTCCGTTTCGCGGACGGCGTGCGCGCCCTGGAGGCCGAAGGCGCCTCCGTGTTCCTGGAGCTCGGCCCGGACGGCGTCCTGACGGCCATGGCCCAGCACACCCTGGACGACACCGCCCTCGCGGTGTCCGCCCTGCGCGCGGACCGCTCCGAGGAGACGGCCCTGCTCACCGCCCTCGCCCGCCTCCACACGGCCGGCGTCGGCGTCGACTGGGCCGCCTGGTTCGCCGGCACGGGCGCGCACCGCGCGGACCTGCCCACCTACCCGTTCCAGCACGAGCGCTACTGGCCCCGGCCCGCCCTCACGGGGGACGTGACCGGCGCCGGCCTGATGCCGGCGGAACACCCGCTGCTCGGCGCGATGCTCGCGCTCGCGGACTCCGGCGAGGTGGTGTTCACCGGCAGGCTGTCGGCCCAGACCTCGCCGTGGCTGACCGACAACGTCCTCGGCGGCAACGTGCTCTTCCCGGCCACCGGCTTCCTGGAGCTGGCCATGCGCGCCGGCGACCAGGTCGGCTGCGGCCGCGTCGAGGAGTTCGTCCTCCTCACCCCGCTGGTGCTGGAGGAGACCACCGCCACCCGGGTCCAGGTGCAGGTCGGAGCCCCCGACGCGGCGGGCGCCCGGACGATCACCGTGCACTCCTGCCCCGACGGCGCCCCCGGTGAGGAGTGGGTGCAGCACGCCCACGGCACCCTGACCACCGGCGAGCGCGTCGCGGCCTTCGGGCCGGAGTCGTGGCCGCCGCGCAACGCCGTGGTCGTCGACCTGGAGGGCTTCTACGACGGGACCGGTTACGGCCCGGCGTTCCAGGGGCTGCGCTCGGTCTGGCAGCGGGAGGACGAGGTCTTCGTGGAGGTCGCCCTGCCGGGTGACGTCTCCGGGGAGGCCGGGGCCTTCGGCATCCACCCGGCGCTGCTGGACGCGGTGCTGCAGGCGCACCGGATGGCCGGCGTCGGCGGCGCGGACGACCTCATGCTGCCGTTCGCCTGGCGAGGCGTGTCGCTGCA
The DNA here is from genome assembly GCF_002891295.1 of Streptomyces eurocidicus. Lineage (GTDB taxonomy): Bacteria > Actinomycetota > Actinomycetes > Streptomycetales > Streptomycetaceae > Streptomyces > Streptomyces eurocidicus. Next base: position 98,567 of record NZ_LGUI01000004.1, read on the forward strand.
CGCGGCCGGCGCCTCGGTCGTCCGCGCCCGCGTCGCCCGGACCGCCGAGGACTCGGTGTCCATCGCGGCCGTCGACGTCGACGGCGCGCCGGTGCTGTCGGCGGAGACGCTGGTCCTGCGCCGCCCGTCGGCCACCGACCCCGTGACCGCCCGCCCCGGTGCCGGGCGCGACGCCCTGCTGTCGCTCGCCTGGGTGCCCGCCCCCGAGGTGCCCTCCGCCGAGCCCCGCTGCGTGTCGCTCGGCGCCGACGAACTGGGCGTGGGCGCGTCGGTCGCGTCCCTGGCCGACCTCACCGGCGACGAGGACCTCGTCGTGGTGTCCGTCTCCGGCACCGGCGACGACGTGCCCGCCGCCGCCCACGAGCTGACCGCCCGGGTCCTGGACCTGCTGGGCGAGCGGACCGGCCGGGAACTGCCCGCCGGCTCCCGGCTGGTGTTCGTCACCCGGGGCGCCGTCTCCGCCGACGAGGGCGAGCCCGTACGGGACCTCGCCGCCGCCGCGGTGTGGGGCCTGGTGCGCTCCGCGCAGTCGGAGAACCCCGGGCGGATCGCGCTCCTCGACCTCCAGGACGGCGGTCCCGCCGAGGTCCTCGCGGACCTGCCGGGCCTGCTGGTGACCGGCGACGACCAGTTCGTCGTGCGCGACGGCGCCGTCCGGGTGCCGCGCCTGGTCCGTACGGCCCCCGCCGGGGAGACCGCGCCCGCCGAGCCGCGCGCCTGGGACCCGAAGGGCACCGTCCTGATCACCGGCGCCACCGACGGCCCCGGCCGTGACCTGGCCCGGCACCTGGTGACCGAGCGCGGGGTACGACACCTGCTGCTGGCCGGCCGTGGCGGCGCCCAGGCTTCCGGCGCCGGTGAACTGGCCGCGGAGCTGGCCGCCCTCGGCGCCGAGGCGGACGTCCTCGCCTGCGACCCGGCCGACCGCGCGGCACTGGCCGCGGCGGTGGCCGCGATCCCCGCCGCCCACCCGCTGACCGCCGTCGTCCACACCGAGCGCGTCCTCGACGCCGAGAGCGCGGTGGCCTCGCTGACGCCCGAGCGGCTGTCGGCGGTGCTGCGCCCGGCGGTGGACGCGGCCTGGCACCTCCACGAGGTCACCAAGGACCTCGACCTGGCGGCGTTCGTGCTGTACTCCTCCGTCTCGGGCGTCCTCGGCACCGCCGGGCAGGGCGACCACGCGGCGGGCGGCGTCTTCCTGGACGCGCTGGCCCGGCACCGCGCGGCGCACGGCCTGGCCGCCCAGTCCCTCGCCTGGGGCGCCCGGGCCACGGACGACCGGTCGGCCGTCCCGCCCACGGACCCCTGGCAGAGCACGCCGCTGGGCGTGCGGCCCCTGAGCGCCGAGCAGGGCCTGGCGCTGTTCGACGCCGCCACCGCGACCGCCGGTTCCCACCTCGTGCCCCTCGGCCCGATCGCCCCGGGCACCCGGGACCGCGGCACGGTGCCGCCGGTGCTGCGGAGCCTGGTCAAGGGCGGCCGGCGGACGGCGGCCGGTACCGCGGGCGGCGCCGCCGCGGCGGCCCGGCTCGTCCAGCGGCTGACCGAGCTGACCGGCGACGAGCGGAACGCCTTCGCCGCCGACCTCGTACGGACCGAGGCCGCGGCCGTGCTCGGGCACGCCTCGGTCAAGGCGATCGACACCCGGCGGGACTTCAACGACCTGGGCTTCGACTCGCTGACGGCCGTCGAGCTCCGCAACCGGCTCTCCACCGCCACCGGACTGCGCCTGCCCGCCACCCTCGTCTTCGACTACCCCAACCCCACCGTGCTCGCCGACCACCTCGTCGCCGTGCTCCTCGACGAACACGGCGAGGTCCGTGCCCCCGTCGCGACCACGGCGGACGCCGGTGACCCGGTCGTGATCGTCGGCATGGCCTGCCGGCTGCCCGGCGGCGTGGCGTCCCCGGAGGACCTGTGGCGGCTCGTCGCCGACGGGCGCGACGGAATCTCCGACTTCCCGACCGACCGGGGCTGGGACCTGGCGACCCTGCTCGGCGGGGCGGAGGGCGACCAGGGCCGCAGCGCCGCGTCCCAGGGCGGCTTCCTGTACGGCCTCGGCGACTTCGACGCCCCCTTCTTCGGCATCTCGCCCCGCGAGGCCATGGCGATGGACCCGCAGCAGCGGCTGATGCTGGAGACCACCTGGGAGGCCATCGAGCGGGCCGGTATCGACCCGACGTCCCTGCGGGGCACCGAGACCGGTGTCTTCGTCGGCACCAGCGGCTCCGACTACGGCAGCATCCTGCTGAACTCCGGCGAGGACGTCGAGGCCCACGCCAGCACCGGACTCGCGAGCAGCGTCCTTTCCGGGCGGCTGTCCTACACCTTCGGCCTGGAGGGCCCCGCCCTCACCGTCGACACCGCGTGCTCGTCCTCGCTCGTCTCGCTCCACCTGGCGACCCACGCGCTGCGCACCGGCGAGTGCTCACTGGCCCTGGCCGGCGGCGTGACGCTGATGTCCACGCCGATGAGCATCAGCGGATTCAGCCGGCAGGGCGCCCTGTCGACGGACGGCCGGTGCAAGGCGTTCTCGGACTCGGCCGACGGCACGAGCTGGGCGGAGGGCGTGGGCGTGCTCGTCCTGGAGCGGCTCTCCGACGCCCGCCGCAACGGCCACGAGATCCTCGCCGTCGTCCGCGGCTCCGCCGTCAACCAGGACGGCGCGTCCAACGGTCTGACCGCGCCCAACGGCCCGTCCCAGCAGCGCGTCATCCGCCAGGCCCTCGCCAACGCCGGCCTGTCGACCGATGACGTGGACGCCGTCGAGGCCCATGGCACCGGCACCGCCCTGGGCGACCCGATCGAGGCCCAGGCCCTGCTCGCGACCTACGGTCAGGACCGGGCCGGGGAACGACCGCTGATGCTCGGCTCGCTCAAGTCGAACATCGGCCACACCATGGCGGCGGCCGGTGTCGCCGGCGTCATCAAGATGGTCATGGCCATGCGCCACGGGGTGCTGCCGCGCTCCCTCCACATCGACGCCCCCTCCTCCCACGTCGACTGGACGGCCGGTGACATCCGGCTCCTCACGGAGCAGGCCGAGTGGCCGGACACCGGGCGCCCGCGCCGTGCCGCCGTGTCGGCCTTCGGTATCAGCGGCACGAACGCGCACACCATCCTGGAGCAGGCTCCCGGGGCCGGGGTTCCCGTCGGCCGGGACGAGCCGGGGGTCTCGCCGTCGGCGGTGCCGTGGCCGGTCTCGGCGAAGTCGGAGGCCGCGCTGGCGGCACAGCTGGAGCAGGTCTCCGCGCTCGCCGGCCTGTCGCCCCTGGACGTCGGGTTCTCGCTGGCGACGGCCAGGGCTCACCTCGAGTACCGTGCGGTCCTGCTGGCCGGGGACGACGGGGCCGTGGAGGCCGCGCGCGGGCTCGCCGGGGCGGGGAAGCTCGCGGTGCTGTTCTCGGGTCAGGGTGCGCAGCGGGTCGGTATGGGCCGGGAGCTGTACGCCCGTTTCCCGGTGTTCGCGGAGGCGCTGGACGCGGTGCTGGCGCGCTTCGACGGTGAGCTGCGTGAGGTGATGTTCACCGACACCGACGGAGCGCGGCTGGACGAGACCGGTTTCACGCAGCCCGCCCTGTTCGCGGTCGAGGTGGCACTGTTCCGTCTCGTGGAGTCCTGGGGGGTTCGCCCGGACTTCGTCGCCGGGCACTCCATCGGTGAGATCACGGCGGCCCACGTGGCGGGGGTGTTCTCGTTGGAGGACGCGTGCCGTCTGGTGTCGGCGCGTGCGCGGCTGATGCAGGCGTTGCCCGCGGGTGGTGCGATGGTGGCTGTGCAGGTCCCGGAGGCCGAGGTGGCCGCGCGGCTCGTCGACGGTGTGTCGATCGCGGCGGTCAACGGCCCGGAGTCGGTCGTCCTCGCGGGCGACGAGGCTGAGGTTCTGCGTATCGCCGAGGGTTTCGCGGCCGAGGGCCGTAAGACGCGGCGTCTTTCGGTGAGTCATGCTTTCCACTCGCCGCTGATGGACCCGATGCTGGACGACTTCCGCAAGGTCGCCGAAGAGGTGGTCTACGGAAGCCCCCGCGTTCCGGTCGTCTCCAACGTGACCGGCGGGCTCGCCACCGAGGAACTCGTGTGCTCGGCGGACTACTGGGTGCGGCACGTCCGGGAGACGGTCCGTTTCGCCGACGGCGTGCGTGCCCTGGAGGCCGAAGGCGCCTCCGTGTTCCTGGAGCTGGGTCCGGACGGGGTGCTGACGGCCATGGCCCAGCACACCCTGGACGGCACCGCCCTGGCGGTTCCGGCCCTCCGTAAGGACCGTTCCGAGGAGACCGCCCTCCTCACGGCCCTCGCGCGGCTGTATGCCGCGGGTGTGGACGTGGACTGGGCCGGGTTCTTCGACGGCACCGGCGCCCGCCGCGTCGACCTCCCCACGTACGCGTTCCAGCACGAGCGGTACTGGCCCGCGCAGGCCGCCCCGGTGGGGGACGTGTCCGCCGCCGGGCTGACGCCGGCCGGACATCCGCTGCTGGGAGCGGCCGTGTCACTGGCCGACTCCGGCGGGATGCTGTTCACGGGCCGGCTGTCGACGGTGTCCCAGCCCTGGCTGAAGGACCACACCGTGGACGGGACGGCCGTCTTCCCCGCGGCCGGTTTCCTCGAACTGGCCGTCCGCGCGGGTGACGAGGCGGGTTGCGACCGCGTCGCCGGACTGACCCTCGGGACACCGCTGGAGCTCACCGACGGCACGGCCTTCGTGACCCAGGTGTGGGTCGGCGCCCCGGACGGGAAGGGCACCCGGGAGATCCGGTTCTTCTCCCGTCCCGAGGGCGCCCTGGACGGGGTGTGGACGGAGCACGCCACCGGGACGCTCGCCACAGGCGCGCACCGCACGGAATTCGGCGCGTCCGCCTGGCCGCCCGCCGGCGCGGCCCCCGTCGAACTGGACCGCTTCTACGACGGGACCGGCCACGGCCCCGCCTTCCAGGGGCTGCGATCCGCCTGGGTCCGCGGTGACGAGGTGTTCGTCGAGGCCGCGCTCACGGGCGACACCGCCTCCGGCTCCGGGCACTACGGCCTGCACCCCGCACTGCTCGAAGCGCTCGTCCACGCCGCCGCCTTCTTCGGCACGGGAGACGAGGACCGTATCCCGTACGCCGCCTCCTGGAACGGAGTGTCCCTGCACGCCTCCGGCGCCTCGTCGGTACGGGCACGGCTCGAGAAGACCGGTGAGGACTCCGTCCGGCTCACGGCGGTCGACGCCGCCGGGGACCCCGTGCTGTCGGCGGAGACCGTCACCCTGGGCGTCCCGGCTCCCGTCACCGGACACCGGCGCGAGCCGCTGCTGCGGCTGGAATGGGTGCCCGCCCCGGAGGCGGAGGCGGCACCGGACGTACGGAGCCTGTTCCTCGACCCCCTCGGGGCCGCGTCACTGGCCGACGTCACCGATGTCCCGGACTTCGTCGTGGTTCCCGTGCGCACCGCGGACGACGACGTCCCGACGGCCGTGCGCGAGGCGACGGGGCAGGCCCTGGGCCTGCTCCAGGAGTGGCTCACCGACCAGCGCTTCAGCGCTTCGCGACTGGTGTTCGTGACGCGGGGCGCGCTCTCCGGTGACGACCTCGCCGCCGCCGCTGTCTGGGGCCTGGTGCGCTCGGCGCACGCGGAGCAGCCCGGCCGGGTCCTCCTGGCGGACCTGGACGACAGCGCCGACCTGACGGAATTCCTCGCCAAGCTGCCGGCCCTGACGGCCTCCGACGACGCGCAGTTCGCCGTCCGCGAGGGCGTGGTGCGTGTCGGACGGCTGGCCTGGCTGCCCGCCGCCACCGGCCCGCGCCGGCCGGCGTGGGACCCCGAGGGAACCGTCCTCGTCACCGGCGCCACCGGCGCGCTGGGCGGACACCTCGCCCGGTGGCTGGCCGCCAACGGCACCCGGCACCTGCTGCTCGTCAGCCGTCGTGGTCCGGCGGCCCCCGGCGCGGCCGGACTCGCCGACGAACTCAGGGAACTGGGCGCACTCCCCACCGTGGAGGCGTGCGACACGACGGACCGGGACGCGCTCGACGCCCTCCTGGCGGGCATCCCCGCGGAGCACCCGCTGACCGCGGTCGTCCACCTGGCCGGTGTCCTCGACGACGGCATGGTGACCTCCCTGGACCCCGAGCGGCTGCCCCTCGTGCTGAGCCCGAAGGCGGACGCCGCCTGGCACCTGCACGAAGCCACCAAGGGCCTCGACCTGGCCGCGTTCATCATGTTCTCGTCCATCTCCGGAGTGCTCGGCGCCCCGGGCGTGGCCAACTACGCGGCCGCGAACGCCTTCCTGGACGGCCTGGCCCTGCACCGGACCTCGCTGGGCCTGCCCGGCCAGGCGCAGGCATGGGGCCACTGGGCGCTGGAGGACGGTATGGCGGGCAAGGTGACCGAGACCGCCGTGCAGCGCATGAGGGCCGGCGGACTGGCGCCGGTCACCGTCGAACAGGGCATGGCGTCGTTCGACACCGCCCTCGGCCTCGCCGAGCCGAACGTGGTGGCCCTGGGCGAGTTCAGCACGCCGCCCGGCGGACAGGTGGACGTGCCTCCGCCGTACCGCGGACTGGTCCGTTGGAGCCGGCGCTCCGCGGCGAACACCGTGAGCGTGTCCGCCGCGCCGGACACCTTCGTCCAGCGGCTGCGAGAGGCACCGGAGGCCGACCGGGACCGCCGGATCGTCGACATGGTCCGCGCGGAGGCGGCCGGCGTCCTCGGCCACGCCTCGGCCGACGCCGTGGAGGCCCACCGGGACTTCTTCGAGCTGGGCTTCGACTCGCTGACCTCGGTCGAACTCCGCAACCGGATCGCCTCGGTCACCGGGCTGCAGCTGCCCGCGACCGTCGTCTTCGACAACAGGAACCCCGAGAACCTCGCCGCCTGGCTGCGCAGCGAACTCGCCGCGCAGCCGGGCCCGGACGGCGCCCTGTCCGGCGGGGAGCTCAGGGGCCCGGCCGCGGGCCAGGAGATCGACTCGCTGGAGCGGCTGTTCCTCGACGCCATGGAGATCGGCAGGATCCAGGAGGCCCAGGTCATGCTGAGGTCCCTGAGCGCTCTCCGCCCGAGCTTCGAGAACGCGGCCGAGCTGGAGGACCTGCCGCTGCCGACCACGCTCGCCGAGGGCTCCGGCACACCGCGGCTGATCTGCATCAGCACGCCCACCGCCAACGGCGGAGTCCACGAGTACGTCAGGTTCGCCGCGCACTTCCGGGGCGAGCGCCACGTCTGCGCGGTGCCACTGGTCGGCTTCGCGGCGGGGGAGCGGCTGCCGGCCAACCCCGAGACCGGGGTCAGGGTCATCGCGGAGAGCGCGCTGCGCGCGAGCGACGGCGAGCCCTTCGTCCTGGTCGGCCACTCCTCCGGCGGGTCGCTCGCCTACGCGGCCGCCGGCCTGCTGGAGAACACCTGGGGGATCAAGCCCACGGCCGTGGTGCTGCTGGACACCCTCAGCATCCGGCACGACCGGAACGAGGACATCGACTACGCCGGTCTGATGCGGCAGAACTTCCTGGTCGACGAGGTCTCCCCGGTGCGGATGACGAACTCCCGGCTGTCCGCCATGGGACGGTGGATGGGCCTGCTGAACCGGGTCGACGTGCAGCACACGACGGCCCCCGTGCTCAACCTCCAGGCGCTGCGGCAGCACGCCGGGGTTGAGTCCGCCCCGGCCGGTGCCGAGGGCTCCGGCGGTGAGGAGCTGAGCTCCCTGATTCCGTCGGCCGACATCCGCAGGGTCGACGCGGACCACCTCTCGATCGTCAAGGCGGACGCCGGACTGGCGGCGGAGGCGGTGGAGAACTGGCTCGACTCCGTCACGGGAGCGTGACGGCGACGCGGTGAGACACGCCACGGCGGGCGGCCCCCCAGGCCGCCCGCCGTGGCGTTTGCCGACCGCCGGAGCCCCCGGGCCGTGCGGTGCGTACGCGCACGTCACCAGGGAGACCAGCTCTAGGGAAACCCGCAGTCCGCCTTGAACGAGGATGGCCGTGAAAATGGGTCAGACGTGAGTGTCGACGCTCTGTGCCCCAGGTCCGGCATTCCACTGAGGGGTTGGCTTCCTGATGTCCCACGAGGAGAAGCTGCGCGAGTACCTCAAGCGCGCGATCGCAGACCTTCACGAGACGCGTCAGCAATTGGGCGAAACGGAGCAGAAGCAGCGCGAGCCCATCGCGATAGTCTCCATGGCCTGCCGCTTCCCCGGCGGTGTCCGCTCCCCCGAAGAGCTGTGGGAGCTGGCCCGGGACGGCGTTGACGCGATCTCCTCCTTCCCCGGGAACCGCGGCTGGGACCTCGGCGGGCTCTTCCACCCCGACCCCGACCACCCGGGCACCTCCTACGCCCGGGAGGGCGGCTTCCTCCACGAGGCGGGCGAGTTCGACCCCGGCTTCTTCGGGATCTCCCCGCGCGAGGCCCTCGCCATGGACCCCCAGCAGCGGCTGCTCCTGGAGACCGCCTGGGAGGCCGTCGAGCGGGCCGGCATCGATCCGTCGTCCCTCGCGGGCAGCAGCACCGGCGTGTTCGTCGGCACCGGCCACGGAGGCTACGACCACGAGGCCGGCCGGCACCAGGGCGAAGTCGGCGGACACCTGCTCACCGGCAACCTCATCAGCATCGCCTCCGGCCGGATCTCCTACGTCCTCGGCCTGGAGGGCCCCGCCCTGACCGTGGACACGGCCTGCTCCTCCTCACTGGTGGCACTGCACCTCGCGGCGAACGCCCTGCGGCGCGGCGAGTGCTCCCTCGCCCTCGTGGGCGGCGCGACCATCATGTCCACGCCGCAGCTGTACGTGGACTTCTCCCGGCAGCGCGGACTCGCCCCCGACAGCCGCTGCAAGCCCTTCGCGGCCGCCGCCGACGGCACCGGCTGGAGCGAGGGCGTCGGCCTGCTGGTGGCCGAACGGCTCTCCGACGCGGTGCGCAACGGCCACCCCGTCCTCGCCGTGCTGAAGGGCTCGGCCGTCAACCAGGACGGCGCCTCCAACGGCCTCACCGCCCCCAACGGCCCGTCCCAGCAGCGCGTCATCCGCCAGGCGCTGGCCGCCGCCGGCCTCACCGCCGCCGACGTCGACGCCGTGGAGGCGCACGGCACCGGCACCACGCTCGGCGACCCCATCGAGGCCCAGGCCCTCCTCGCCACTTATGGCCAACAGCGCCCCGAGGACCGGCCCGTACTCATCGGCTCCCTCAAGTCCAACATCGGACACACCCAGTCCGCCGCGGGCATCGCCGGCGTCATGAAGATGGTCATGGCGATGCGGCACGGGCAGCTGCCCGGGACCCTGCACACGGACGAGCCCAGCCCCCACGTCGACTGGGACGAGGGCAACGCCAGGCTCCTCACCGCGCTCGAACCCTGGCCCGTGACCGACCGGCCGCGCCGCGCCGCCGTCTCCGCCTTCGGCATCAGCGGCACCAACGCCCACGTCGTCCTGGAGCAGGCACCCCCGAACGAGACCGAACCCGCGCCCGCCCCGGCCACCCGCCCCGGCGCGCTGCCCTGGATCCTGTCCGCGCGCACCGACGACGCCCTGCGGGCCCAGGCCGCGCGGCTCGCCCGCCACGTCCGCGCCCTGCCCCACCTCGAACCGGCCGCCGTCGCCCACTCCCTCGTGGCCGGCCGGTCCCTCATGGAGCACCGCGCCGTCGTCGTCGCCGAGGACCGGGACGCGTTCCTCGCCGGCCTGGACGCCCTCGCCGAGGACCGCACCGCCGCCGGCCTGGTGACCGGCGTCGCCGCCAAGGCGCCCCTCGCCTTCCTCTTCTCCGGCCAGGGCTCCCAGCGCCCCGGCACGGGACGCGAGCTGTACGAGGCCCACCCCGAGTTCGCCAAGGCGTTCGACGCGGTGTGCGCCGAGCTCGACCCGCACCTGGAGCGGCCGGTCCGCGACATCGCCCTCGCCGAGGAGGGCAGCGCGGAGGCCGCCCTCCTCGACCGGACCGCGTACACCCAGGCCGCGCTCTTCGCCCTGGAGACAGCCCTGTTCCGGCTCGTCGAGTCCTGGGGCATGGCACCGCAGTTCGTCGCCGGCCACTCCATCGGCGAGCTCACCGCCGCCCACGTGGCGGGCGTCCTCTCCCTGGCGGACGCCGCCCGGCTGGTCGCCGCGCGCGGCACCCTCATGCAGGCGCTGCCCGAGGGCGGCGCCATGGTCGCGATCCAGGCCACCGAGGAGGAGGCCCTCGTCTCCCTCGCCGGCCACGAGGACAGCGCCTCCCTCGCGGCGGTCAACGGGCCCGACTCCACGGTCGTCTCGGGCGACGAGGAGACCGTCGCCCGCATCGCCGCCCTCTGGGAAGAGCGGGGCCGCCGCACCAAGCGACTGCGGGTGAGCCACGCCTTCCACTCGCCGCGCATGGACGCCATGCTGGCGGACTTCCGGGCCGTCGCCGAGAGCCTGACGTTCCACGCCCCGCGCATCCCCGTCGTGTCCACGGTGACCGGCGAGCTCGCCACCGCCGAGCAGATGCGCTCGCCCGAGTACTGGGTCCGGCAGGTCCGCGAGGCCGTCCGCTTCCACACGGCCGTCCGTACCCTGGAGGCCGAGGGCGTCACCGCCTTCGTGGAGATCGGCCCCCGCGGTGTGCTCACCCCGATGGTCCAGGACTCCCTGACCACCCTCGAAGAGCCCACCGCCGTCCCCCTCCTGCGCACCGGCCGCCCCGAGACGCAGGCCCTCGCCGAGGCCGTCGCCGCCGCCTTCGCGCACGGCGCCCGCGTCGACTGGTCCACCTGCCTCGGCACGCCCGGCGCCACCCCCGTCGAGCTGCCGACCTACCCCTTCCAGCGCCAGTGGTACTGGCTGGACCCGGCCGGCACGACCGGTGAGGGCCAGGCCACCGAAGCGGGCGAAGCCGGATTCTGGGAAGCCGTCGAACGCGAGGACCTGGAGGGCCTGTCGGCCGTCCTCGCCCTCGACGGGAACGAGGCCGACTCGCTGGGCAGCCTCCTGCCCACCCTCTCGGCCTGGCGCAGGCTGCGCAGGACCCAGGCGACGGCGGACGGCTGGAGCTACCGCGCGCACTGGACCCCCCTCACCACCTCCACCGGCCCCACGGCCACCGGGAACTGGCTGGTCGTCCTGCCCGCCGCGGCCACCGACGACCCCTGGGCCGCCCGGCTCCTCGACACCCTCCGCGAACAGGGCCTGCGGACCGAGTCGTTCGTCCTGCCCGGAACCGACGGCTTCGAGCTGCCGGACGGGCCCTTCGACGGCGTCCTCTCCCTCCTGGCCCTCGACGAGGACGCCCACCCGGACCTCCCCTCCGTACCGCGGGGCGTGACCGCCACCACCGCCCTCCTGCGCGCCCTGGAGACCGCGGACATCCGGGCACCGCTGTGGTGCGTGACCCGCGGCGCCGTCGCCGTCGACCGGCGGGACCCGCTCACCGCCCCCGTGCAGGCCCAGGTGTGGGGCCTCGGGCGCGTGGTCGCCCTGGAGGCCCCGCAGAGCTGGGGCGGCCTCGTCGACCTCCCCGAGAACGTGGACGGCCGGATCGCCTCCGGCCTCCTCGACGCGCTCGCCCGGGGCGAGGACCAGGTCGCCGTCCGCCCGGCCGGCACCTTCGCCCGCCGCCTGGCACGCATCACGCCCGGCGGCGACACCGGCGCCGGATGGACCGCCCACGGCACCGTCCTCGTCACCGGCGGCACCGGCGCGCTGGGCGCGCGGCTCGCGCACTGGCTGGTCGACGCCGGAGCGGAACACCTCGTCCTCACCGGCCGCCGAGGCCTCGACGCGCCCGGCGCGCCCGAACTCGCCGCCGCGCTCACCGACCGGGGCGCCAAGGTCACCGTCGCCGCCTGCGACGCCGCCGACCGCGACGCCCTCGCCGCCGTCCTCGCGGACATCCCCGGGGAACTGCCCCTGACCGGCGTCGTCCACGCCGCGGGCGTGCTCGACGACGGCGTGCTCGAAGCGCTCACCCCCGAACGCTTCGAAACCGTCCTGCGCCCCAAGACCACCGCCGCCCTCAACCTGCACGAGCTCACCCGGGACCTGGACCTGGAGATGTTCGTGCTGTACTCCTCGGTCGTCGGCGTCCTGGGCAACGCCGGACAGGCGAACTACGGCGCCGCGAACGCCTTCCTCGACGCCCTCGCCGAACAGCGGCACCACGAGGGGCTGCCCGCCACCTCCGTCGCCTGGGGCCCCTGGGCCGAGCAGGGCATGGCCACGGACGGCGACCTCGCCGACCGGCTGAGCCGCGACGGACTGCTCCCCATGGCCCCCGACCCGGCGCTCGCCGCCCTGCGCCAGGCCCTCGCCCAGGGCATGGCGAACGTGACCGTGGCCGACGTGGACTGGACCGCCTACGCCACCGCCCTGACCGCCGTCCGCCCCAGCCCCCTCATCGGCGACCTGCCCGAGGTCCGCCAGGCCCTCGGCGCCGGCGACCGGCCCCGCGAGGACCGCTCCCCGCTGCGCGACCGGATCGGCGCGCTGCCGGCCGCCGAACAGGAACGCGTCCTGCTGCGGATGGTCCGGGAAGAGGCCGCCAAGACCCTCGGACACCCCTCCCCGGACACCGTCGACCCCCGACGGGCCTTCCGCGAGATGGGATTCGACTCGCTGATGGCGGTCGAGCTGCGCAACCGCGTCTCCGCGGCGGCGGGGCTCCGGCTGCCCGCCACCCTGCTCTACGACCACCCCACGTGCACCGACATCGCCGAGCTCCTGCGGACGGAGATCCTCGGCACCGCCGGGTCCGTCGCGCTCGTGGCGCCCTCGGCCGCCGCCCTCGACGAGCCCGTCGTCATCGTCGGCATGGCCTGCCGCTTCCCCGGCGGCGTGAGCTCCCCGGACGACCTCTGGCGCCTGCTGTCCGAGGGCGCGGACGCGATCTCCCCGCTGCCCGGCGACCGGGGCTGGGACCTCGACCGGCTCTACCACCCCGACCCCGACCACCAGGGCACCAGCTACGCCCGCGACGGCGGCTTCCTCGATGACGCGGCCGGCTTCGACGCGGACTTCTTCGGCATCTCGCCGCGCGAGGCCCTCGCCATGGACCCCCAGCAGCGGCTGCTCCTGGAGACCACCTGGGAGGCCCTCGAACACGCGGGCATCGACCCGGAGACCCTGCGGGGCAGCAGCACCGGCGTCTTCGCCGGCACCAACGCCCAGGACTACCGCACGGTCCTGGACGCGGCACGCGACGAGGTCGCCGGCCACGCGCTCACCGGCAACGCCATGAGCGTGATCTCCGGCCGCGTCTCGTACACCTTCGGCTTCGAGGGCCCGGCCGTCACGGTCGACACGGCCTGCTCGTCGGCGCTGGTCGCCCTGCACATGGCGGTGCAGTCCCTGCGGTCGGGCGAGTGCTCGCTCGCCCTCGCCGGCGGTGTGACGGTGATGTCGTCGCCGTCCGCCTTCGTGGAGTTCTCCCGGCAGCGCGGACTGGCCCCCGACGGCCGCTGCAAGCCCTTCGCGGCGGGCGCCGACGGCACCGGCTGGAGCGAGGGCGCCGGCCTGCTGCTCGTCGAGCGGCTCTCCGACGCCCGCCGCAACGGGCACCGCGTGCTGGCCGTCGTGCGCGGCACGGCGGTCAACCAGGACGGCGCGTCGAACGGCCTGAGCGCCCCCAGCGGCCCCTCCCAGCAGCGCGTCATCCGCCAGGCCCTGGCCAACGCCGGCCTCACCCCGTCCGAGATCGACGCCGTGGAGGCCCACGGCACCGGCACCGCGCTCGGCGACCCCATCGAGGCCCAGGCGCTCCTCGCCACCTACGGACAGGACCGGCCCGAGGGCCGCCCCCTCCTGCTGGGCGCCGTGAAGTCCAACCTCGGACACACCCAGGCCGCCGCCGGTGCGGCGGGCGTGATGAAGATGGTGCTGGCGATGCGCCACGGGGTGCTGCCCCGCACCCTGCACCTCGACGAGCCCACCCCGCACGTCGACTGGACCGGCGGCGCGGTCGAGCTGCTCACCGAGCGGACGGACTGGCCCGGCACGGGCCTCCCGAGGCGGGCGGCCGTCTCCGCGTTCGGTATCAGCGGCACCAACGCGCACGTGATCCTGGAGCAGCCCGAGCCCGAAGAGCCCGAGGCACCGGCCGCGACCCCCGAAGCACCGGCCGCCACCTCCGGAGGAACGCTGCCGCTCCTGCTCTCCGGCAGGACGGAAGAGGCCCTGCGCGCCCAGGCGGAACGCCTGCTGTCCCACCTCGGCGCCGACTCCGCGCCGCGCCTCACGGACGCCGCCTACACCCTGGCGACCGCCCGCACCGGCTTCCCGCACCGCGCCGCCGTCCGGGCCGACGACCACGACGCCGCCGTACGCGCCCTGACCGCCCTGGCCACCGGCGACGCCGACGCCGCCCTCACCACGGGCACGGCGCGCACGGGCAAGGACGCCGTGCTCTTCTCCGGCCAGGGCTCGCAGCGACTGGGCATGGGCCGTGAGCTGTACGCCCGTCACCCCGCGTTCGCGGAGGCTTTCGACGCGGTGTGCGCCGGCCTGGACGAGCACCTGGACCGCCCGCTGCGGGACGTGGTCTGGGGCGAGGACGCGGAGCTGCTGAACCGGACCGCGTACGCCCAGACCGCGCTGTTCGCCATCGAGGTCGCCCTGTTCCGGCTGGTCGAGTCATGGGGTGTGCGCCCGGAGTTCGTGGCCGGGCACTCGGTCGGCGAGATCGCCGCCGCGCACGTGGCCGGAGTCTTCTCCCTGGCCGACGCCTGCGCCCTGGTGGCGGCCCGCGGCCGGCTGATGCAGGCCCTGCCCACCGGCGGCGCCATGGCGGCGATCCGGGCCACCGAGGACGAGATCCGCCCCCACCTGACCGGCGACGTCGCCATCGCGGCGATCAACGGCCCCTCGGCCACCGTGCTCTCCGGCACCGAGGCCGCCGTCGAGGCGATCCGTACCCACTTCGAGGGCGAGGGCAGGAAGACCAGCAGGCTGCGGGTCTCGCACGCCTTCCACTCACCCCTCATGGACCCGATGCTGGACGAGTTCCGCACCGTCGCCGAGAACCTCACCTACGGCACGCCGCAACTCACCGTCGTCTCCAACGTGACCGGCGCCCTCGCCACCCCCGGACAGCTGTGCTCGGCCGAGTACTGGGTGACCCACGTCCGCGAGGCCGTACGGTTCGCCGACGGCGTCCGGGCCCTGCACGACGAGGGCGTGACGCGCTTCCTGGAGCTCGGCCCCGACGGCACGCTCTCGGCCATGGCCCGCGAGTCGCTGCCGGACGAGACCGCCCTCGTACCCGCCCTGCGCAAGGACCGCCCGGAGGAGCCGACGCTCCTCACCGCCCTCGCCCAGCTGCACGTACAGGGCACTGCCCTCAACTGGGACGCGTTCTTCGCCGGCACCGGCGCACGCACCGTCGACCTGCCGACGTACGCCTTCCAGCGCCAGCGGTTCTGGCCCACGCCCGGCCTCACCGGCACCGGGGACATCGGCGCCGCCGGCCTCGAAGCGGCCGGACACCCGCTGCTCAGCACCGCCGTGGAACTGTCCGACAGCGACGGCCTGCTGTTCACCACCCGCCTGTCGCTCCAGTCGCACCCCTGGCTGGCCGACCACACGATCATGGGCTCGGTGCTGCTGCCGGGAACGGCGTTCGTCGAACTCGCCGTCCGCGCCGCCGACGAGGTGGGCTGCGACCGGATCGACGACCTCACCCTGGCCGCGCCGCTCGTCCTCCCCGAGTACGGCGGCGTCCAGCTCCAGCTGCGCGTCGGCCCCGCCGACGAGTCCGGGAACCGTACCCTCACCGCCCGCTCGCGGCCCGAGGGCGACGGCGACCGGCCGTGGGTCCAGCACGCCACCGGCGTCCTCGCGACGGGCGAGCGCGCCCCCGAGCCCGGCCACGACTTCCACGCCGAGCCCTGGCCGCCCACCGACGCCGAGCCCGTCGACCTGACCGGTCTCTACCCGGGCTTCGCCGAGGGCGGGTTCGACTACGGACCCCACTTCCGGGGCCTGCGGACGGCCTGGCGCCGGGGCGACGAGACGTTCGCCGAGGTCGCCCTGCCCGAGATCGCCGAAGCCGACGCCCCCGCGTACGGCCTGCACCCGGCGCTCCTCGACGCGGCCCTGCACGTCTGCGCCGTCAACGGCATGGACCAGGGCGTCGTGCCCTTCTCCTGGGAGGGCGTCTCGCTGCACGCCTCCGGCGCCTCGGCGGTACGGGTCCGCATCGTCCGGCACGGCACCGACACCGTGTCCGTCGACGTCGCCGACACCGAGGGCGGACCGGTCGCCTCCGTCGGCGCCCTGACCGTCCGCGCGGTCTCCGCCGGCCAACTGGGCGGCGGCGCGAGCCCCGTCGCGCGCGACGCGCTGTTCCACGTCAAGTGGAACCCCGTACGCCTGCCCCGGGCCGGCACCGCGGAGACCCCGGCGACGATCGGCACCCTCACCGGCGCGCCCTTCGAGAGCCACGCCGACCTGGCGGCCCTGGCCGGGTCCGGCCGGGTGCCGGCGGTGGTGCTGGCTCCCGTGACGCCCGAGCCCACCGATGTGGTGGAGTCGGCGCACACCACGGCCGCCCGGGCGCTCGGCCTGGCGCAGTCGTGGCTGGCGGACGAGCGGTTCGCGGACTCGCGCCTGGTGTTCGTCACCCGTGGCGCCCTCTCCGGCGACGACCTGGCGGCCGCCACCGTGTGGGGCCTGGTCCGGTCGGCGCAGTCGGAGAACCCCGGCCGCTTCGGCCTGGTGGAGCTGGACGGCGACGCCGACCTGACGGTCCTGCCCCGGGCCCTGGCCTCGGACGAGCCCCAGCTGCTGGTGCGCGGTGGCGAGGTGCTCGCCGCACGGCTGGCAAGGGCACAGGACCGGACGCACGACGCACCCGCCTGGGACGCGACCGGCACGGTCCTGATCACCGGCGGCACGGGCGGCCTGGGCCGTGTGATGGCCCGTCACTTGGTCGCGGAGCACGGCGTACGGAACCTCGTGCTGGTCAGCCGCCGGGGCCCCGCCGCGGAAGGCGCCGACGAGCTCGTCGCCGAGCTGGCCGAGCAGGGCGCCGACGTGACCGTGGAGGCGTGCGACGTCACCGACCGGGCCGCCGTGGCGGATCTGGTGGCACACCACTCGCTCACCGCGGTCGTGCACACGGCCGGCGTCCTCGACGACGGCGTCATCGCATCGCTGACCCCGGAGCGTCTGGCGGCAGTCCTGCGGCCCAAGGTCGACGCGGCGTGGAACCTGCACGAGGCGACCAAGGAACTGGACCTCGACGCCTTCGTCGTCTTCTCCTCCGTGGCCGGCACCGTGGGCAGCGCCGGACAGGGCAACTACGCGGCGGGCAACACCTTCCTCGACGCCCTCGCGCACCACCGCCGCGCCACCGGCCTGCCGGCCGTGTCCCTGGCGTGGGGCCCCTGGTCCCAGGACGGCGGCATGACCGGCACCCTGTCGGACGCCGACCTCCAGCGCATCGCCCGCCAGGGCATGCCCGAACTCACCCCCGCCGAGGGCGTGGCACTCTTCGACGCCGCACTGGCCGCCGACGCCGCGCTCGTACTCCCCGTACGCTTCGACCTGGCCGCGCTGCGCGAGCAGGAGGACATCCCCGCGCTGCTCCGCGGGCTGATCAGGACCCGTGCCCGCCGCTCCACCGTCGCCGCCTCGGCCGCGGCGTCCGGCCTGCTCGGACGCCTCTCCGGACTGGGCGCCGTGGAACGCCGCGAGGTGCTCCTGGACCTGGTGCGCGCCCAGATCGCCGTGGTCCTCGGCCACGCGAACCCGCTGACGGTCGACCCGGCCCGGGCCTTCCAGGAACTGGGCTTCGACTCCCTCACCGCGGTCGAGCTGCGCAACCGGATCAACAAGGCGACGGGGCTGCGCCTCTCGGCCACCGCCGTCTTCGACTACCCCACGGCGGACGCGCTGGTCGGCTATCTGCTGGACGAGCTGTTCGGCGGGGCGACGGAGGAGGCCGCGCCGCCGGTTCCGGTGCCCGCCGTCCTCGCCGACGACCCCGTGGTGATCGTCGGGATGAGCTGCCGCTACCCGGGCGGCGTGGCCTCGCCCGAGGACCTGTGGCGGCTGGTGTCGGACGGTGTGGACGCCGTCTCCGACTTCCCGGCCGACCGCGGCTGGGACGTGGAAGCGCTCTACAGCCCCGACCCGGACGCCCTCGGCACCTCCTACACCCGCTCCGGCGGATTCCTCCACCAGGCCGGGGACTTCGACCCCGAGTTCTTCGGCATGAGCCCCCGGGAGGCACTGGCCACGGACTCGCAGCAGCGACTGCTGCTCGAATCCACCTGGGAGGCGATCGAGCGGGCGGGCATCGACCCGGCGACCCTCCGAGGCAGCCGCACCGGCGTCTTCGCCGGCGTGATGTACAACGACTACAGCGAGATCCTGGTCGGCGACCAGTTCGAGGGCTACCGCGGCAACGGCAGCGCGGCCAGCATCGCCTCCGGCCGCGTCTCGTACACCTTCGGCTTCGAGGGCCCGGCCGTCACGGTCGACACCGCGTGCTCCTCGTCCCTGGTGGCACTGCACTGGGCGGCACAGGCGCTGCGCTCCGGCGAATGCTCCCTGGCGCTCGCCGGCGGTGTCACGGTGATGTCGACGCCGACGACGTTCGTGGAGTTCTCCCGCCAGCGCGGACTCTCCGCCGACGGACGGTGCAAGGCGTTCTCGGACGCGGCCGACGGCGTCGGCTGGGGCGAGGGCGTCGGCATGCTGGTCCTGGAGCGCCTGTCGGACGCGCGCCGCAACGGACACCAGGTCCTGGCGGTCGTACGAGGCAGCGCCGTGAACCAGGACGGTGCCTCGAACGGCCTCACCGCCCCCAACGGCCCGTCGCAGCAGCGCGTGATCCGCCAGGCCCTGGCGAGCGCCGGTCTGTCGGCGGCGGACGTGGACGCGGTCGAGGCCCATGGCACCGGTACGACCCTGGGTGACCCGATCGAGGCCCAGGCGCTGCTCGCGACCTACGGTCAGGACCGCCCCGAGGACCGCCCCCTGCTCCTCGGCACGGTGAAGTCGAACATCGGCCACGCACAGGCCGCCTCCGGCGTCGCCGGTGTGATCAAGATGGTCCTGGCGATGCGCCACGGCGTCCTGCCCAGGACTCTGCACGTCGACGCGCCGTCGTCGCACGTGGACTGGTCGGCCGGGGCCGTCGAACTCCTCACCGAGCCCGCCGCGTGGCCCGAGTCCGAGCGCCGCCGCGCGGGCGTCTCCTCCTTCGGCGTCAGCGGTACGAACGCGCACGTCATCCTGGAACAGCCCGAGCCGGCCGAAGCCGTCGAGGACACCCCGGAGCCCGACGCGGACGTGCTGCCCCTGGTGCTCTCGGGCAGGACCGAGGCGGCCCTGCGCGGCCAGGCGGCACGCCTGCTGTCCCACGTGGCCGGCCACGACGAGCTGTCCGCACGGGACATCGGCTACTCCCTGGCCGTCGGCCGGTCGAGCTTCACCCACCGCGCGGTGGTCCGGGGCACGGAACGCTGCGACCTGGTGCGGGCGCTGTCGGCCGTCGCGGTCGGTGAGACGGGTCCGGGTGTGGTCGCGGGTGCGGTGGGCGCCGGGAAGACGGCGTTCCTGTTCTCGGGTCAGGGTTCGCAGCGGTTGGGTATGGGCCGTGAGCTGTATGCCCGTTTCCCGGTGTTCGCGGAGGCTTTCGACGCGGTGTGCGCGGGGCTCGACGAGCACCTGGACCGTCCGTTGCGGGACGTGGTCTGGGGTGAGGACGCGGAGCTGCTGAACCGGACCGCGTACGCGCAGACGGCGTTGTTCGCGATCGAGGTGGCTCTGTTCCGGCTGGTGGAGTCGTGGGGTGTGCGCCCGGAGTTCGTGGCTGGGCACTCGGTCGGCGAGATCGCGGCCGCGCATGTGGCCGGAGTCTTCTCGCTGCCGGATGCCTGCGCCCTGGTGGCGGCTCGTGGTCGGCTGATGCAGGCCCTGCCCACCGGCGGTGCCATGGTCGCTGTTCAGGCGGCGGAGGCCGAGGTGCTGCCGCTGCTGGCGGAGGGCGTGTCGATCGCGGCCGTCAACGGCCCGTCGTCGGTGGTGGTCTCCGGCGAGGAGACCGCCGTCGAGGCGATCCGTACCCACTTCGAGGGTGAGGGAAGGAAGACCAGCAGGCTGCGGGTGTCGCACGCGTTCCACTCGCCGTTGATGGAGCCGATGTTGGAGGAGTTCCGTGCGGTCGTGGCGGGCTTGTCGTTCGGCACGCCGACGGTTCCGGTGGTCTCGAATCTGACCGGTGGGCTCGCCGAGTCGGGGCAGTTGGCCTCTGCCGAGTACTGGGTGCGTCATGTGCGTGAAGCGGTGCGCTTCGCCGACGGCATCCAGGCACTGACCGCGGAAGGCGTGACCCGGTTCCTGGAACTCGGCCCCGACGGAGTCCTGTCGGCCATGGCCGGGGAATCGGTGTCCGAGGACGCCGTCCTCACACCCGTCCTGCGCAAGGACCGGCCCGAGGACACGGCGATCCTGGACGCCCTGGGCCGGATGTACGTCCAGGGCGTACGGGTGGACTGGCCGGCGCTGTTCGCCGGTACCGGCGCCCGGCAGGTCGACCTGCCGACGTACGCGTTCCAGCACGAGCGGTTCTGGCCCGCGGGCGGGGCGCTGCGTGCCGGTGACGTACGGTTCGCGGGTCTGGGTTCGGCGGAACACCCGCTGCTGGGTGCTGCGGTGGAGTTGGCGGGTTCGGGTGGGCTGTTGTTCACCGGGCGGCTATCCACCACTTCGCATGCGTGGCTCGCGGATCATGTGGTGATGGGTTCGGTGCTGGTGCCGGGTACGGCGCTGGTGGAGCTGGCGTTGCGTGCTGCTGATGAGGTTGGTTGCGACGTTCTGGAGGAGTTGACCCTCGCCGCGCCGTTGGTGCTGCCGGCTTCCGGTGGTGGTGTTCAGGTGCAGGTGTGGGTCGGTGAGCCCGATGAGTCCGGCAACCGGGCCGTGGCGGTGCATTCGCGTGAGGGTGAGGAGCCGTGGACGCTGCACGCGAGCGGTTCGGTGACCACCGGATCCGAGGCGCCCGTTTTCGATACCTCGGTGTGGCCTCCCGCAGGTGCCGAGCCGGTTGATGTGGAGGGCTGCTACGACCGGTTCGCCGAGTCCGGGTTCCTCTACGGCCCGGCCTTCCAGGGCCTTCAGGCGGCCTGGAAGCTGGGTGAGGACGTCTATGCCGAGGTCCGGCTGCCCGAGGGCACGGACGGTGCGGCCTACGGTCTGCACCCGGCACTCTTCGACGCCGCGCTGCACGCGTCGGCGTTCGGCGGGGGAGACGACGAGGGCGGCGTCCCGTTCTCGTGGACCGGTGTGTCGCTGCACGCCGTCGGCGCCTCGGACCTCCGCGTCCGTGTCCGCCGCGCCGGGAACGGGATGTCGCTCGCGATGACCGACCCGGCCGGAGCGCCGGTCGCCTCGGTGGGCTCGCTGATCCTGCGGCCGGTCTCCGCGGACCAGCTGCGGACCGGCGACCGGGACTCCCTCTTCACGCTCGACTGGACGCCCGTGCCGGTCACGGACGCGCGCGTCGAGCTCGAACCCGGCCCGGACGGAGAACCGCTCCGTACGCACACGGACCTGGAGTCCCTGACCGGGGCCGAGATCCCCGCGGTCGTACTGGCCGCCCGGACCGCCTGTGCCACCGACGTCGTGGCGTCCGTGCACGAGGCGACCGCCTGGGCGTTGGGTCTGGTGCGGTCGTGGTTGGCGGACGAGCGGTTCGCGGAGTCGCGTCTGGTGTTCGTGTCCCGTGGTGCAGTGTCGGGTGATGACCTCGCAAGTGCTGCTGTGTGGGGTCTGGTGCGGTCGGCGCAGTCGGAGAGCCCGGGCCGGTTCGGTCTGGTGGATCTGGACGGCGACGCCGACGTGACGGTGCTGTCGCAGGCGCTCGCCACCGATGAGCCGCAGTTGCTGATCCGTGACGACCAGGTTCTCGCGGCCCGTCTCGCGCGAGCGGAGGCCCGGAACGATGTCACGTGGGACGCGACGGGCACGGTTCTGATCACCGGTGGTACGGGTGGTCTCGGCCGTGTGATGGCTCGTCACCTGGTGGCGGAGCACGGCGTACGGAGCCTGCTCCTCGTCAGCCGCAGCGGCCTCGCGGCCGCAGGCGCCGACGAGCTCGTCGCCGAGCTGGCCGAGCAAGGTGCCGATGTGACCGTCGAGGCGTGCGATGTCACCGACCGGGCTGCTGTGGCGGATCTGGTGGCACGGCATTCGCTCACCGCGGTCGTGCACACGGCCGGCGTTCTGGATGACGGCGTCATCGCGTCGCTGACCCCGGAGCGTCTGTCGGCCGTTCTGCGGCCCAAGGTGGACGCGGCGTGGAACCTGCACGAGGCGACCAAGGGTCTGGAGCTCGACGCGTTCGTGGTCTTCTCCTCCGTCGCGGGCACGTTCGGTGGTTCCGGTCAGGCCAACTACGCGGCGGGTAACACCTTCCTCGACGCCCTGGCCCACCACCGCCGGACGCAGGGGCTCCCGGCCGTGTCACTGGCGTGGGGCCCCTGGTCCCAGGACAGCGGCATGACCGGCACTCTCACGGACGCCGACGTTCAGCGCATGGCCCGTTCCGGGATGCCGCCGCTGTCGGCCGAGGAAGGCGTCGCCCTCTTCGACGCCGCCCTCGCCGCCACCGAGCCCATGGTGCTCCCCGTCCGCCTGGACCTCGCGGCCCTGCGCGCCCAGGGGGAACCCCAGCCGTTGCTGCGCGGTCTGATTCGTACCCGCACCCGGCGCACGTCGGCGTCCGGTACGGCCGTCGCCTCCGGTCTCGTACAGCGCCTGACCGGCCTGTCCGAGGGCGAGCGGCGCGCGGTGCTGCTGGACCTGGTGCGCGACCGGATCGCCGTGGTCCTGGGCCACGCCCACCCGGAGACCATCGACGCGTCGAAGGCGTTCCAGGACCTCGGCTTCGACTCCCTGACCGCGATCGAGCTCCGCAACGGACTGGGCAAGGCCACCGGCCTGCGGCTGTCGGCGACGGCCGTGTTCGACTACCCGACGGCCGACGCCCTGGCCGGTCACCTCCTCGACGAGCTGTTCGGCGCGGACACGGACGAGGCGTCCCTCGTACCGGCCCTGCCGCCGCTGACGGACGACCCGGTCGTCATCGTCGGGATGAGCTGCCGCTTCCCCGGCGGGGTCACCTCCCCCGAGGACCTGTGGCGGCTGGTGTCGGACGGTGTGGACGCCGTCTCCGGCTTCCCGACCGACCGCGGCTGGGAGATCGACGACACGTACGACCCGGAGCGCGAGGGCGCCATCGCCACCCGCTCCGGCGGATTCCTGCACGACGCCGGGGAGTTCGACCCCGAGTTCTTCGGGATGAGCCCCCGGGAGGCCCTGACCACCGACTCCCAGCAGCGCCTGCTGCTGGAGACGACATGGGAGGCGCTTGAGCGCGCCGGCATGGACCCGGCCGCCCTGCGCGGCAGCCGGACCGGTGTCTTCGCGGGCGTGATGTACCACGACTACTCCCAGCTCCTCGCCGGGCGCGAGTTCGAGGGATACCAGGGCAGCGGCAGCGCGGGAAGCGTGGCCTCGGGCCGGGTGTCCTACAACTTCGGCTTCGAGGGCCCGGCCGTCACGGTCGACACCGCGTGCTCGTCGTCGCTGGTCGCGCTGCACCTGGCCGCGCAGTCGCTGCGGTCGGGCGAGTGCTCCCTGGCGCTCGCCGGCGGTGTGACGGTGATGTCCACCCCGCTGACCTTCGTGGAGTTCTCCCGCCAGAACGGCCTCTCCCCGGACGGGCGCTGCAAGGCGTTCGCCGACGGCGCCGACGGCGTGGGCTGGTCCGAAGGCGTCGGCATCCTGGTCCTGGAGCGGCTCTCGGACGCCCGCCGGAACGGGCACCGGATCCTGGCGACGGTGCGAGGCAGCGCCGTGAACCAGGACGGTGCCTCCAACGGCCTCACCGCTCCCAACGGCCCGTCGCAGCAGCGCGTCATCCGGCAGGCCCTGGCCAGCGGCGGTCTGTCCACCGCCGACGTCGACGTCGTCGAGGCCCATGGCACCGGTACGACCCTGGGTGACCCCATCGAGGCCCAGGCGCTGCTCGCGACCTACGGACAGCACCGGCCGGAGGACCGGCCGCTGCTGCTCGGCACGGTGAAGTCGAACATCGGTCACACACAGGCCGCGGCGGGCGTCGCGGGTGTGATCAAGATGGTGATGGCGATGCGCCACGGTGAGCTTCCGCGCACCCTGCACGTCGACGCGCCGTCGAGCCACGTCGACTGGACCGCCGGGGCGGTGGAGCTGCTGACCGAGCCGACCACCTGGCCCGAGGCCGGCCGGCCTCGGCGCGCGGGCGTGTCCTCGTTCGGGATCAGCGGTACGAACGCGCACGTGATCCTGGAGCAGCCGGAGCCGGCCGAGGCCGAGGAGCCGCAGGCCGGCGCGGACACGGACGGGCTCGTGCCGGTCGTGCTGTCCGCCAGGTCCGCGACCGCGCTGCGGGACCAGGCCGCACGACTGCTCTCCCACCTCGACGCCGACCCCGGAACGCGGCTCACGGACGTCGCGTACTCGCTGGCGACGAGCCGCTCGGGCTTCCACCACCGCGCGGTGCTGCTGGCCGCCGACCGGGACGCCCTGGCACGCCCCTTGGCCGCGCTGGCCGAGGGCCGGAGCGACGCGGGCGTCGTGGCGGAAGGCGAGGCCCGCACGGGCAAGCGCGCCTTCCTGTTCTCGGGTCAGGGCTCGCAGCGGTTGGGCATGGGCCGTGAGCTGTACGCCCGTTTCCCGGTGTTCGCGGAGGCTTTCGACGCGGTGTGCGCGGGCCTGGACGAGCACCTGGACCGCCCGCTGCGGGACGTGGTCTGGGGCGAGGACGCGGAGCTGCTGAACCGGACCGCGTACGCGCAGACGGCGCTGTTCGCGATCGAGGTCGCCCTGTTCCGGCTGATGGAAGCCTGGGGCGTACGCCCCGACCACCTGCTGGGCCACTCCGTCGGTGAGATCGCCGCCGCGCACGTCGCCGGTGTCTTCTCCCTGCCGGACGCCTGCGCCCTGGTGGCGGCACGCGGCCGACTCATGCAGGCGCTGCCCACGGGCGGCGCGATGGCGGCGATCGGGACCACGGAGGAGGAGGTCCGGCCGCTGCTGACCGAGGACGTCGCGATCGCGGCCGTCAACGGTCCGTCGTCGGTGGTGATCTCCGGGGCCGAGGCCGCCGTCGAGGCGATCCGTACCCACTTCGAGGGTGAGGGCAGGAAGACCAGCAGGCTGCGGGTCTCGCACGCGTTCCACTCGCCGCTGATGGAGCCGATGCTGGACGAGTTCCGCGCGGTCGCCGAGCGCGTCGCGTACGGCACGCCCGGCATCCCGCTCGTCTCCGACGTCACCGGCGAGCCGGCCACCGCCGAGCAACTGTGCTCGGCCGAGTACTGGGTGTCCCACGTCCGCGAGGCCGTACGGTTCGCCGACGGCGTGCGCGCACTGGGGGCCCAGGGGGTGACCGTGTTCCTGGAGCTCGGCCCCGACGGCGCCCTCTCCGCGCTCGCTGCGGAGTCCGCGCCGGACGGAGCCGTGCTCACCCCCGTACTGCGCAAGGACCGCGCCGAGGAAACGGCGCTGCTCACGGCCTTGGCACGGCTGCACGTCCAGGGCGTGCCGGTCGACTGGACCGCCGTGTTCGCCGGTACCGGCGCCCGGCAGGTCGACCTGCCGACGTACGCCTTCCAGCGCACTCGGTTCTGGCCCGCGGCGACCGGGGCCCGCTCCGGTGACGTCCGGTCGGCGGGTCTGGGTTCGGCGGAGCATCCGTTGCTGGGTGCTGCGGTGGAGTTGGCGGGTTCGGGTGGGCTGTTGTTCACCGGGCGGTTGTCGACCACTTCGCATGCGTGGCTCGCGGATCATGTGGTGATGGGTTCGGTGCTGGTGCCGGGTACGGCGCTGGTGGAGCTGGCGTTGCGTGCTGCTGATGAGGTTGGTTGCGACGTTCTGGAGGAGCTGACTCTCGCTGCCCCGTTGGTGTTGCCGGCTTCCGGTGGTGGTGTGCAGGTGCAGGTGTGGGTCGGTGAGCCTGATGAGTCGGGTAACCGGGCGGTGGCGGTGCACTCGCGTGAGGGTGAGGAGCCGTGGACGCTGCATGCCAGCGGTTCGGTGGCCACCGGATCCGAGGTACCGGTCTTCGATACCTCGGTGTGGCCTCCCACGGGTGCCGAGCCGGTCGATGTGACGAGCTGCTACGAGCGGTTCGAGGACGGCGGGTTCGCTTACGGGCCGGTGTTCCAGGGCCTTCAGGCTGCCTGGAAGCTTGGCGACGAGGTGTTCGCCGAGGTCCGGCTGCCCGAGGGCACGGACGGTGCGGCCTACGGTCTGCACCCGGCGCTCTTCGACGCCGCGCTGCACGCGTCGATGGCGGCCGGGGGAGAGGCTGAAGCCGCCGTCCCGTTCTCGTGGACCGGTGTCTCGCTGCACGCCTCCGGCGCCTCGCACATCCGTGTCCGAATCCGTGAGGTCGACGGCGGAGCGTCGCTCGCGATCGTGGACCCGGCGGGTGCGCCCGTCGCCTCGGTCGAGTCGCTCGTCGTACGTCCGATCTCCGCGGATCAGCTGCGGACCGGCGACCGGGACTCCCTCTTCACGCTCGACTGGACCGGGGTTCAGCTCGCCGGTGAGCCCCTCGGGTCGCTCGCCGTACTGGGCGAGGACACCGAGGACCTCTTGAAGGAGCTCCCGCTCCAGGCCCACGCGGATCTGGCAGCCCTCGCCGGGAACGGCGTTCCCGACGTCGTGCTCGTCCCGGCGTCCGCGGGTTCCGCCGACGTCGTGGAGTCCGTGCATGAGGCGACAGCCTGGGCACTGGGCTTGGTGCAGTCGTGGCTGGCGGACGAGCGGTTCGCGGACTCGCGTCTGGTGTTCGTGTCCCGTGGTGCCGTGTCGGGTGACGATCTCGCAAGTGCTGCTGTGTGGGGTCTGGTGCGGTCGGCGCAGTCGGAGAGTCCGGGCCGGTTCGGTCTGGTGGATCTGGCGGGTGATGCCGATGTGACGGTGCTGTCGCAGGCGCTCGCCACCGATGAGCCGCAGTTGCTGATCCGTGACGGTCAGGTCCTCGCGGCCCGTCTCGCCCGGGCGGAGGCGCAGAGCACCGCAGATGTCACGTGGGACGCCTCGGGCACGGTCCTGATCACCGGCGGTACGGGTGGCCTCGGCCGTGTGATGGCCCGTCACCTGGTCGCGGAGCACGGCGTACGGAACCTCGTGCTGGTCAGCCGTCGGGGCCTCGCCGCGGAAGGCGCCGAGGACCTCGTCGCCGAGCTCGCGCTGCGTGGCGCGACCGCCGCCGTCGAGGCGTGTGATGTCACCGACCGGGCTGCTGTGGCGGACCTGGTGGCACGGCATTCGCTCACCGCGGTCGTGCACACGGCCGGCGTTCTGGATGACGGCGTCATCGCGTCGCTGACCCCGGAGCGTCTGTCGGCCGTTCTGCGGCCCAAGGTGGACGCGGCGTGGAACCTGCACGAGGCGACCAAGGGTCTGGAGCTCGACGCGTTCGTGGTCTTCTCCTCCGTCGCGGGCACGTTCGGTGGTTCCGGTCAGGCCAACTACGCGGCGGGTAACACCTTCCTCGACGCCCTGGCCCACCACCGCCGGACGCAGGGGCTCCCGGCCGTGTCACTGGCGTGGGGCCCCTGGTCCCAGGACAGCGGCATGACCGGCACTCTCACGGACGCCGACGTTCAGCGCATGGCCCGTTCCGGGATGCCGCCGCTGTCGGCCGAGGAAGGCGTCGCCCTCTTCGACGCCGCCCTCGCCGCCACCGAGCCCATGGTGCTCCCCGTCCGCCTGGACCTCGCGGCCCTGCGCGCCCAGGGGGAACCCCAGCCGCTCCTGCGCGGTCTGATCCGTACCCGCACCCGGCGCACGTCGGCGTCCGGTACGGCCGTCGCCTCCGGTCTCGTACAGCGCCTGACCGGCCTGTCCACGGCGGACCGGCGTGAGGTACTGCTGGACGTCGTACGCGGTCAGATCGCGACGGTCCTCGGACATGCCGGATCCGCGGAGATCGACCCGACCCGGGCCTTCCAGGACCTCGGCTTCGACTCCCTGACGGCTGTCGAACTGCGCAACCGGGTCAACGACGTGACCGGCCTGCGTCTCTCGGCCACCGCGGTGTTCGACTACCCGACGGCGGACGCGCTGGTGGGCCTGCTGCTGGACGAGCTGTTCGGCGCGGAGCCCGTGGTGTCGTCGCCGGTGCGGGTACCGGCCGTCGTCACGGACGATCCCGTGGTGATCGTCGGGATGAGCTGCCGCTATCCGGGCGGCGTGGCTTCGCCCGAGGACCTGTGGCGGCTGGTGTCGGACGGTGTGGACGCCGTCTCCGACTTCCCGGCCGACCGCGGCTGGGACGTGGAGGCGCTCTACAACCCCGACCCCGGGCACACGGGGACGAGCTACACCCGCGCGGGCGGGTTCCTCAAGGAGGCGGCGGAGTTCGACCCCGCATTCTTCGGGATGAGCCCCCGGGAGGCGCTGGCGACGGACTCGCAGCAGCGGTTGCTGCTGGAGACGACGTGGGAGGCGCTTGAGCGCGCCGGCATCGACCCGGCCGCCCTGCGCGGCAGCCAGACCGGTGTCTTCGCGGGCGTGATGTACAACGACTACGCCAATCTCGTCGCCGGACCCGAGTTCGAGGGTCACCAGGGCAGCGGCAGCGCGGGCAGCGTGGCCTCGGGCCGGGTGTCCTACACCTTCGGCTTCGAGGGCCCGGCCGTCACGGTCGACACCGCGTGCTCGTCGTCGCTGGTCGCGCTGCACCTGGCCGCGCAGTCGCTGCGTACGGGAGAGTGCTCCCTGGCCATGGCGGGTGGTGTCACGGTGATGTCGACGCCGACGACGTTCGTGGAGTTCTCGCGTCAGCGTGGCCTCTCCCCGGACGGGCGGTGCAAGGCGTTCTCGGACGCGGCTGACGGTGTCGGCTGGGGTGAGGGTGTCGGCATGCTGGTCCTGGAGCGCCTGTCGGACGCGCGCCGCAACGGGCACCAGGTCCTCGCGACGGTGCGGGGCAGCGCGGTGAACCAGGACGGTGCCTCGAACGGTCTTACGGCTCCCAACGGTCCGTCGCAGCAGCGCGTGATCCGTCAGGCGCTGGCGAGTGCCGGGCTGTCGGCGGCGGACGTGGACGCGGTCGAGGCGCACGGTACGGGCACCACGCTGGGCGACCCGATCGAGGCCCAGGCGCTGCTCGCGACCTACGGTCAGGACCGCCCCGAAGACCGCCCGCTGCTCTTGGGCTCGGTGAAGTCGAACATCGGTCACGCGCAGGCCGCGGCGGGCGTCGCGGGTGTGATCAAGATGGTGATGGCGATGCGCCACGGTGAGCTTCCGCGCACCCTGCACGTCGACGCGCCGTCGTCGCACGTGGACTGGTCGGCCGGGGCCGTCGAACTCCTCACGGAGCCGACGGCCTGGCCGGAGGGCGCCGGATGGCGACGCGCCGGTATCTCCTCGTTCGGGATCAGCGGTACGAACGCGCACGTGATCCTGGAGCAGCCGGAGCCGGCCGAGGCCGAGGAGCCGCAGGTCGGCGCGGACACGGACGGGCTCGTGCCGGTCGTGGTGTCCGCCAGGTCCGCGACCGCGCTGCGGGACCAGGCCGCACGACTGCTCTCCCACCTCGACGCCGACCCCGGACTGCGGGCCACGGACCTCGCCTACTCGTTGGTGACGGCCCGGTCGAGCTTCGGACACCGCGCAGTGGTGTGGGGCGTCGGCCGACACGATCTGGTGCGGGCGCTGTCGGCCGTCGCGGTCGGTGAGACGGGTCCGGGTGTGGTCGCGGGTGCGGTGGGCGCCGGGAAGACGGCGTTCCTGTTCTCGGGTCAGGGTTCGCAGCGGTTGGGTATGGGCCGTGAGCTGTATGCCCGTTTCCCGGTGTTCGCGGGGGCTTTCGACGCGGTGTGCGCGGGGCTGGATGAGCATGTGGAGCGTCCGTTGCGGGATGTGGTCTGGGGTGAGGACGCGGAGCTGCTGAATCAGACCGCGTACGCCCAGACCGCGCTGTTCGCCATTGAGGTGGCTCTGTTCCGGCTGGTGGAGTCGTGGGGTGTGCGGCCTGAGTTCGTGGCCGGGCACTCGGTGGGTGAGATCGCGGCCGCGCATGTGGCTGGTGTGTTCTCGCTGGCTGATGCCTGCGCTTTGGTGGCGGCTCGTGGTCGGCTGATGCAGGCGCTGCCCACGGGCGGTGCCATGGTCGCTGTTCAGGCGGCGGAGGCCGAGGTGCTGCCGCTGCTCACGGAGGGCGAGGGCGTGTCGATCGCGGCCGTCAACGGCCCGGCTTCAGTGGTGGTCTCCGGAGCCGAAGAAGCCGTACTCGCCATCGCCGCCCACTTCGAGGGTGAGGGAAGGAAGTCGAGCAGGCTGCGGGTCTCGCACGCGTTCCACTCGCCGTTGATGGACCCGATGCTGGAGGAGTTCCGCGCGGTCGTGGCGGGCTTGTCGTTCGGCACGCCGACGGTTCCGGTGGTCTCGAACCTGACCGGTGGGCTCGCTGAGCCGGGGCAGTTGGCCTCTGCCGAGTACTGGGTGCGTCATGTGCGTGAAGCGGTGCGTTTCGCCGACGGCATCCAGGCGCTGACCGCGGAAGGCGTGGCCCGGTTCCTGGAACTCGGCCCCGACGGCACGCTCTCGGCCATGGCCCGCGAGTCCCTGCCCGAGGAGACCGCACCTGTTCCCCTCCTGCGTAAGAACAGGGGCGAGGAGACCGCTGTATTCGAAGCCCTGGGGAAGTTGTACGTCCAGGGCGTGCGGGTGGACTGGCCGGCGCTGTTCGCCGGTACCGGTGCGCGTCAGGTCGATCTGCCGACGTACGCCTTCCAGCACGAGCGGTTCTGGCCCGCGGGCGGGGCGCTGCGTGCCGGTGACGTCCGGTCGGCGGGTCTGGGTTCGGCGGAACACCCGCTGCTGGGCGCTGCCGTGGAACTGGCCGGTTCCGGTGGGCTGCTCTTTACGGGCCGTTTGTCGGTTTCGTCGCATGCGTGGCTCGCGGATCATGTGGTGATGGGTTCGGTACTGGTGCCGGGTACGGCCCTGGTGGAGCTCGCGTTGCGTGCTGCCGATGAGGTCGGTTGCGACGTCCTGGAGGAGCTGACCCTCGCCGCCCCGCTGGTGCTGCCGGCTTCCGGCGGCGGTGTGCAGGTGCAGGTGTGGGTCGGTGAGCCCGACGAGTCCGGCAACCGGGCCGTGGCGGTGCACTCGCGTGAGGGTGAGGAGCCGTGGACGCTGCACGCGAGCGGTTCGGTGACCACCGGATCCGAGACACCGGCCTTCGACACCTCGGTGTGGCCTCCCACGGGTGCCGAGCCGGTCGATGTGGAGGGCTGCTACGACCGGTTCGCCGAGTCCGGGTTCCTCTACGGCCCGGCCTTCCAGGGCCTTCAGGCGGCCTGGAAACTGGGTGAGGACGTCTACGCCGAGGTCCGGCTGCCCGAGGGCACGGAGGGTGCGGCCTACGGTCTGCACCCGGCACTCTTCGACGCCGCGCTGCACGCGTCGATGGCGGCCGGGGGAGAGGCCGGAGCCGCCGTCCCGTTCTCGTGGACCGGTGTGTCGCTGCACGCCTCCGGCGCCTCGCAAGTGCGGGTGCGCCTGAGCCGGACCGAGGACGGTGTGTCGATCGCGATGGCCGATGCGGCCGGAGCGCCGGTCGCCTCGGTGGACTCGCTCGTCGTACGTCCGATCTCCGCGGACCAGCTGCGGACCGGCGATCGGGACTCCCTCTTCACGCTCGACTGGACCCGCGTCGAGTCGACGGGCGAGCCCATCGGTTCGCTCGCCGCGCTCGGCAAGGACCCCGAGGGCCTCATGAACGGGCTCGCCCTGCAGTTCCACGCCGATCTGGACGCCTTGAGCGAGGCGGACGCCCCCGAGGTCGTACTGGTCGCGCCGTCCTCCGGCGCCGCCGGCACCGTGGAGTCCGTGCACGAGGCGACCGCCCGGGCGTTGGCTCTGGTGCGGTCGTGGCTGGCGGACGAGCGGTTCGCGGACTCGCGCCTGGTGTTCGTGACCCGTGGCGCGACAGCCGGTGACAACCTCGCCGGAGCCGCTGTCCAGGGCCTGGTCCGTTCCGCGGGGTCGGAGAACCCGGGCCGCTTCGGCCTGGTGGACCTGGACGGCGGAAGCGACACCGACGTGACCGTTCTGCCTCGGGCTCTCGCGTCCGACGAACCGCAGTTGCTGCTGCGCGGAGGTCAGGTGCTCGCGGCCCGTCTCGCCCGGGCGGAGGCGCAGAGCACCGCAGATGTCACGTGGGACGCCTCGGGCACGGTTCTGATCACCGGTGGTACGGGTGGTCTGGGTCGTGTGATGGCTCGTCACCTGGTGGCGGAGCACGGCGTACGGAGCCTGGTGCTGGTCAGCCGCAGTGGCTTGGCCGCCGCAGGCGCCGAGGAGCTCGTCGCCGAGCTGGCCGAGCAGGGTGCCGATGTGACCGTCGAGGCATGTGATGTGACTGACCGGGCCGCTGTGGCGGGCCTGGTGGCACGGCATTCGCTCACCGCGGTCGTGCACACCGCCGGTGTTCTCGATGACGGTGTCATCGCGTCGCTGACCCCGGAGCGTCTGTCGGCCGTTCTGCGGCCCAAGGTGGACGCGGCGTGGAACCTGCACGAGGCGACCAAGGATCTGGACCTCGACGCCTTCGTGGTCTTCTCCTCCGTCGCGGGCACCTTCGGCAGCTCCGGCCAGGCCAACTACGCGGCCGGCAATGCGTTCCTCGACGCCCTGGCACACCACCGCCGGGCGCAGGGAATGCCCGCGGTGTCCCTGGCATGGGGCCCCTGGGCCCAGGACGGGGGCATGACCGGCACCCTCACGGAAGCCGATCTCCAGCGGATCGCCCGCTCGGGCATGCCCGAGCTGTCGGCCGCGGAGGGCGTGGCACTGTTCGACGCCGCTCTCGCCGCCGGGCCCGTGCTGCTGCCCGTCCGCCTGGACCTCGCGGCCCTGCGTGCTCAGGGTGAGCCCCTGCCGCTGCTGCGCGGTCTGATCCGTACCCGCACCCGGCGCACGTCGGCGTCCGGTACGGCCGTCGCCTCCGGTCTCGTACAGCGCCTGACCGGGCTGTCCGCGGCCGAGGCGCACGAGGTCGTGCTGGAGACCGTACGGGGCCAGATCGCGATCGTGCTGGGTCACGACGGAGCAGCGGAGATCGACCCGGACCAGGCGTTCCAGGATCTCGGCTTCGACTCCCTGACCGCGATCGAGCTCCGCAACCGGCTGAGCACGCTCGCCGAGGTCAGGCTTCCGGCGACCCTGCTCTTCGACCACCCGACGCCGGTCGAACTCGTCGACCATCTCCTGACGCGGATCGCACCCGAGTCGGCCTCCGGCCCGGAAGCGCTTCTGAACGAGCTCGACAGGCTGGAGAAGGCGTTCGGTGGACTCGACGTCACGGAGGAGGCCCACGAGCAGATAGCGGGCCGCCTGGAGCTGCTCATGGCGAAGTGGGGCGCCCTGCGGGACGCCGGCGCGGGAGCCGACCGTGAAGCCGCCTCGGACGACGAGGACTTCGACTTCGACTCCGCCTCCGACGACGAGGTCTTCGACCTCCTCGACAACGAGCTCGGACTGTCCTGACCCGAGAGGCACGACGAAGCGGCCCGCACCGGATGTTCCCGGTGCGGGCCGCTTCGTCGTGCGGGGGAGAGAAGGAGGGGAGGGGCCGGCCGCCTCAGAGCGGGCGACGGAAGCCGATGACGGCGAGCACGCCGCCCACGACGGCGATGACGCTGCTGATGAGCACGGCGATCAGGGCGGAGCCGGTGCCGGGCGTGTCGAGCGCGAGCGCGCGCGTCGCGTCGATCGCGTACGTCAGCGGATTGGCCTGGGCGACGGCGCTCAGCCACGACGGCAGGTCGTCGACCGGGACGTAGGCGCTCGAAGCGAACATCAGGGGGAGGATCGCGATGACGGCGAGGTTCTGCATGGGCTCCGCACGCCGCAGCCAGGTGGCCGCGGCGATGAACGCCCACCCGAGGGTCCAGGTGATGAAGAGCGCCAGCCCGGCCGAGGCGAGGAGCTTCTCCGGGCCGCCCTGGGGGGAGTATCCGAGCACGGTGACGGCCAGCACGATGACGACCGCGATCTGGATCGTGGCGCGGACCAGGTTCGCCAGGCTGCGGGCGATCAGCAGCGAGCTGGGGTGGACGGGGAGGCAGCGCAGCCGGGCGACCATGCCGTTCTTGAGGTCTTCCACCACCCCGATCCCGGACTGGGTCGCGGACTGCACCGCGTTGTCCACCAGGATGGCCGGCATCACGAAGTCGAGATAGCTGATCCCCTGGGGGAAGTGGGCCGACTTGCCCATCCCGCTGAAGACCTGGGTCAGGATGAACAAGATGATCACTGGTTGGAACAGGCCGAAGAGGATCACGCCGGGATCGGTCACCAGTGCGCGCAGCGACCGGCCGGTGAGCACCCGGATCTGGGTGAACATCGAGCTGCCGCCGCCCCACGCGGCCGCCGACCCCTTGGTGGAACCCGGGGTCGGCGGCGCTGAGTCGGATGTTCCGATGAGTTGTGTGGTCATAGGGTCTCCACGGTCTGCGGGATGTGCGATGTACGTGAGCGGTTCACGGGAACGGTGTACGCCGGCGGGGTGGCCGCGGGGCGAGGAAGGCTCATCAGGAGGGCCGGGGGGCCTGGTTGGCCAGGGTGAGGTAGACGTCGTCCAGGGTCGGCTCCCCGAACGACAGCTCCGCGGCCTCGATCCCCACCTGGTCCAGGGCCCTGATCACGACCGCGACGTCCTTCGACGCCTCGATGACGATGACGATGGTGCCGTTCTCGTGGTCCATCACCGGCTCCAGGCCCGCCCGCCGCACGGCGTCGCAGGCCACCGCCGGGTCGGCGGCGGCGTCCGGGGTCACCGTCACCGTGCGCCGTCCCACCGTGGCCTTGAGCTCGTCGGAGGTGCCGCTCGCGATGACCGCGCCGGCGGAGAGGACGGTGATGGAGTCCGCGAGGCGGTCCGCCTCGTCGAGGTACTGCGTCGTGAGCAGGACCGTGGTGCCCTCGGCGACGAGCCCCTCCACGATCTCCCAGAGGTTCAGCCGGCTCGACGGGTCCAGGCCGGTGGTCGGCTCGTCGAGGAAGATGACGTTGGGGTGGCCGACCAGGGAGGCGGCCAGGTCGAGGCGCCTGCGCAGCCCGCCGGAGTACGTGCCCGGGCGGCGCGCCGCGAATTTCTGGAGGCCGAACAGCTCCAGCAGCTCATCGGCCCTGGCCCGGGCCGAGCGGGGGTCCGCGCCGAGCAGCCGGGCCAGCAGGACGAGGTTCTCCCGCCCCGTGAGCTGGGGGTCGACCGAGGCGAACTGGCCGGTCAGACCGACCCGTTTGCGCACCTCGCGCGGCTCGCGGACGACGTCGAAACCGGCGACCGCGGCCCGCCCCGAGGTGGGGGGCAGAGCCGCGGTGAGGACGTTGACGAGGGTGGTCTTGCCCGCGCCGTTGTGTCCGAGCAGGGCGAGCACGGTGCCCCGGCGCGCGGAGACGCTCACCGAGTCCAGTGCGCGCAGCGAACCGAACGTCTTGCTGACGTCGGCCGCCTCGATCATGATGTCCCCGGTGGTCCGGGCGGCGGTGGGCAGGGCGAGCCCGCTCATGGCTGATCTCCCGCAGATGAGTGTTCCGAGTGGCGCGCGGGAAGTGGTTCCGGCGGCCGTGGTCCAGACTGCGAGCCCTGCGAGGAGCGTGCCGAGCCACTGGCCGTACACGAAGGGTCCCGGGGCTCGCCCAACTTTGATGCGGGGCCGGCGGCGGCCGGCCCCGACGGCGGGTGCGGCGGCCCGGGGGCCACCGCACCCGCACGGTCACCCGACCCCGTCCATCAGACGGAACAGTTCGTCGTCGCTGGCCGACGTCAGGTCGAGCGCGCCGGCCCCGGGCGTCTCGGCGGCGCGGCCGGCGGCCATCGCCTTGAGCCGCGCCACCGTCTCCGCGGACACCTCCGCGCCGGACGCGAGCAGGGACTCCAGCTCGGCGACGACGGAGTCCACGTCGCGCCGGGGGAGGGCGTCGGCCGACGGCCGGAGCCGCTCGCGGATGACCCGGACGACGGCCTCCGGCGTGGGGTGGTCGTACACGAGGGTGGCCGGCAGCCGTACCCCCGTGGCGGCGTGGATCCGGTTGCGCAGTTCGACCGCGCTCACCGAGGTGACGCCCATCAGCTTGAACGCCTGGCCGCTCTCGTCGACCCCCGCCTCGTCACCGAGCACCGCGGAGATCTCGGCGAGGACCAGGGAGAGGATGAGCGCGTCCTGCTCGGGCTCACCGAGGCCGACCAGCCGGGCGGCCAGCTCCGGCGTCTCGCCGTCACCGTCCGCCGCGCCCCCGAGGGGCCCGGTGACGGCCTGGCCGGCGGGGTCGGAGGCCAGCCAGAACCGCCGGCGCTGGAAGGGGTACGTCGGCAGGGCCACGGGCCGGGCGTCGGGCAGTACGGCGCTCCAGTCGACGGGGACGCCATGGGCGTGCATCCGGGCGACCGCCGTGAGCAGGGCCTGCCGCTCGCTCTCACCGGCTTTCAGGGTCGGCACGAGGGCGGCCCCGTACCCGGGGTCGGCGGCCTCGAGGCAGTCGTCGATCATCGGAGTGAGGACCGGCTGGGGGCTCAGCTCCAGGAACCCGGTGATCTGTTCGTCCCGGAGCCGGTCGACCGCGTCCGTGAAGCGCACGGCCTCCCGCGCGTGCCGCACCCAGTGGCCGGGGTCATGGGCGTCCTCGGGGGTCATGAGCCGGCCGGTGACGGTCGAGACCACGGGGATGGCGGGTGTGGCGTAGGAGAGCCCGCGGGCGATCGTGCCGAGCTCCTCCAGCATGGGATCCATGAGCGGTGAGTGGGCGGCACCGTTCACCGCGATCCGCCGGGTCTTGTGACCCGCGGCGTTGAGCCGGTCGGTGAGCGTGGCCAGCGGTCCCTCGGCTCCCGCGAGCACGAGGGAGTTCGGTCCGTTCACGGAGGCGATCGCCAAGGGCGCCGACGCCTCGGCGAGCAGCGGCTTCACCTCGCTCTCCGAGATGCGGACCGCCACCATCGCCCCGCCGGGCGGCAGCCCGTCCATCAGCCTGCCCCGGAGCGCCACCAAGGCGCACGAGTCCGCCAGGCCGAGCCCGCCCGCCACGTGGACGGCGGTGTTCTCCCCGGCCGAGTGCCCCATCAGACGGTCCGGGACCACTCCCCAGGACTCGAAGAGCCGGTACATGGCGACCTGGACGGCGAACAGCGCGGGCTGCGCGTATCCGGCCTCGTCGAGGAGGACCGCCTCCTCGGAGTCCGGGTCCGCCCACATCACCGAGATGAGGGGCCGGTCCAGCAGCGGGTCCATGGCGGCGCACACCTCGCGCAGCGCGTCCGCGAAGACGGGGAACGCCTCGGCCGCCTCGCGCCCCATGCCCGGCCGCTGGCAGCCCTGCCCGGGGAAGACCATGGTGAGGCCGCCCGGCGTGGAGTTCTCGATCGTCACTCCGGAGGCCCGCTTGCCGTCCCCGAACTCCGCCGCGGCGGACAGCAGTTCCGCCCGGCCGGGGCCGCTGATGACGGCCCGGTGCCGGTGCAGGGCGCGGGTGGTGGCCAGCGAGTAGGCGACGTCCTGGGCGGTCAGTCCGAGACGGGCCTGCCCGAGCTCGGCCGCCAGCCGCTGGGCCTGGGCGCGGAGCGCCGCCTGGCTGCGGGCGGACAGGATCCAGGGAGCCGCCGGGACGGCGGCCGCCTCCGGGGCTCCGGTGGTGTCGTCCTCGGCCGGCGCCTCCTCCAGGATCGCGTGGGCGTTGGTGCCGGTGAGCCCGAACGAGGACACACCGGCCCGGCGCGCCCGCCCGGCCACCCGCGGCCAGGGCCGGGCCTCGTCCAGCAGCCGTACCGAACCGGTCGACCAGTCCACCCGCGACGACGGCGCGTCCAGGTGCA
Organism: Streptomyces eurocidicus; assembly: GCF_002891295.1. Classification (GTDB taxonomy): domain Bacteria; phylum Actinomycetota; class Actinomycetes; order Streptomycetales; family Streptomycetaceae; genus Streptomyces; species Streptomyces eurocidicus. The sequence goes on from NZ_LGUI01000004.1 coordinate 136,382, forward strand.
GGGTTCTGGGCAGGACGCCGTGCCGCATCGCGAGCACCGTCTTGATGACCCCGATGACGCCGGCGGCCGCCTGCGCGTGCCCGATGTTCGACTTCACCGACCCCAGCCACAGCGGCCGCCCCTCGGGACGCCCCCTGCCGTAGGTGGCCAGCAGGGCCTGGGCCTCGACGGGGTCGCCGAGCGGTGTGCCGGTGCCGTGGCCCTCGACGGCGTCGACGTCCTGGGGGGTGAGCCGGGCGTCGGCCAGGGCCTGGCGGATGACGCGCTGCTGCGCGGGCCCGCTCGGTGCGGTGAGCCCGTTGGAGGCGCCGTCCTGGTTCACGGCGGAGCCGCGTACGAGCGCCAGGACGCGGTGCCCGTTGCGGCGGGCGTCGCCGAGCCGCTCCAGCAGGAGCAGCCCCGCGCCCTCGGACCAGGCGGAGCCGTCGGCGCCGTCCGCGTAGGACCGGGCGCGGGAGCCGGGGGACAGCGCGCGCAGCCGGGAGGAGTGGGTGAAGGGCGCCGGGGAGGCCATGACGGTGACGCCGCCGGCCAGTGCGAGGGTGGACTCGCCGGAACGCAGGGACCGGCAGGCCAGGTGCAGGGCGACGAGCGAGGACGAGGAGGCGGTGTCCACCGTCAGCGCCGGGCCCTCCAGCCCGTAGGTGTACGCGATGCGCCCGGAGATCGCGCTCGTGGCGGTTCCGGTGCCGAGCATGCCTTCCAGCTCGCCCTGGGTGACGGCGAGGTTGGCGGCGTAGTCGCGGTGCGTGGCGCCGGTGAACACACCGGTGCGGGTCCCCTTGAGGCTCGTCGGGTCGATGCCCGCGCGTTCGAAGGTCTCCCACGCCGCTTCGAGGAGCAGCCGCTGCTGCGGGTCGGTCGCCGTCGCCTCCTGGTCGGAGAAGCCGAAGAACCCCGCGTCGAAGTGGCCCGCGTCGTGCAGGAAACCGCCTTCGCGCGCGTAGGTGGTGCCGGGGCGGTCGGGGTCCTCGTCGAAGAGCCGGCCGAGGTCCCAGCCGCGGTCGGAGGGGAACTCCGACATCGCGTCGGTCCCGTCGGTGAGCAGGTCCCACAGGGCTCGGGGGGAGTCGACGCCGCCCGGTAGGCGGCAGGCCATGCCGATGATCGCCACGGGTTCGCCGGGGTCCGCCCAGGCCGCCCCGGTGGCGGCTCCGGTGGCGGCCGCGAACCCGCCGGGCAGCGTGGGGGCGCCCGGCGCGTCGGCTGCGCCGGCGGGCGGATCGATCGCGTAGTCATCTGTGCGGACGGACACCATCACTCCCGGATCTCAGGTGCTTTCATCGATGGGTGGGGGACGCGGTGGGCGGGTCACCCGGGTGGACGTCAGTCCTCGTGCACGGTGATCGCCCGGGACGGGCAGAGGCCGCTCGCCAGCCGGGCCTTGGCCTCTTCCTCGGCGCCCGGGGTCATGAGGAGGGTGACCAGCCCGTCCTCGTCCTGGTCGAAGACCTCCGGCGCGGACAGCACGCACTGGCCCGCTCCCACACAGCGGTCGGCGTCAACGGTGATACGCATTTCGGTGTCTCTCCTGCGGTGTGTTCAGGACCGCCGGGCGGCCGATCGGCCGCCCGGCGGACGGATGGGGCGTCGTCTACCAGCGGACCGGCAGCTCGTGCAGGCCGTACAGCACACCGTCGGTCTTGACGGCCAGCCCGTCGACGGGCACGGCGAGTTCGAGGGTCGGGATGCGCTCGAAGAGCTTCCGGTAAGCGATCTCCATCTCGATCCGCACCAGGTTCTGTCCCAGGCACTGGTGCACGCCGTAGCCGAAGGCCACGTGGTGGCGGGCGGACCTGGAGGGATCGAACATGTGGGGGCACTCGAAGGCGTTCTCGTCGTGGTTGGCCGCGGCGACCAGGGGCACGATGCCTTCGCCCGCCTTGACGAGCTGCCCGGCGATCTCCACGTCCTCGACCGCCACCCGCAGCGACACCAGGTCGGCGACGGAGTGGAAGCGCAGCGTCTCCTCCACGGCCCGGTCGTCGCCGATCCACTGAGGGTTCATCAGCAGCGTGACCACGCCGAGCCCGATGTTGTTCGCCGTGGTCTCGTGACCGGCGATGAGCAGCAGCATCAGCACGCCGGGCAGCTCATGGGTGGCGATCGAACCGGTGGCCAGCAGCCGGCTGATCAGGTCGTCGCCGCGCCACTTCTCCTTGATGGACACCAGGCGGTTGACGTAGCGCAGCAGGTCCTTGGCGGCGGCCGTCCGCTGTTCCTCGGTGGAGTCGCGGATGGAGATCAGGGTGCGCGTCCTGGACTCGAAGAAGTCACGGTCGCCGGGCGGTACGCCGAGCAGTGACGAGATCACCAGGGAGGGGATGGGCAGCGCGAAGTCGGCGATGAGGTCGCCGGAGTCGCCCGAGGCCAGCAGGGCGTCGATGCAGCGGTCCACCGTCTCCTCGATCGCCGGTCGCATCGCCCGGACGCGCCGGACGGTGAACTCGGGGATGAGGGCCTTGCGGAACCGGTCGTGCTCCGGGGAGTCCATCCCCACGAACCAGCCCGGGATCTGGGTCTGCTTGGGCACGCCCAGGCTCACTCCGACGTTGGGGAAGCCTTTGTGCTCGGGGTTGGAGCTGATCTTCGGATCGGTCAGTACGGCACGTACGTCCTCGTGCCGGGTGACCAGCCAGACCCGGTCGCCGTTGGGCAGGTGGGAGAGCACCAGCCCCTCGTGCTCGCGGTAGCCGGCGTAGCCCGGTGGCGGGAAGGGCACGCCGGGCTTGCGCAGTGGAAAGTCGACCACCAAGGGGTCGGAGAGCGTCATGTTGCGGAAATCCCCTCTTCGGGCGGGTCGGTCAGCCCACGCCGTAGAACGCGCGGACCTTGCCGATCACGAAGTCCTGGTCGGCGGCGGTCAGACCGGTGTGGGTGGGCAGGTACAGCCCGTCCTCGGCGAAGACGTTCGCCTTGAGCGAGGGCCAGACGGGGTCGAGGTACAGGGGCTGCCGGCTCATCGGCTTGAAGAAGAGCCGGGTCTCGATGGACGCTTCGGCCAGGAACGCCATCAGCTCCTCGCGTCGTTCGGCGCGGAGGTCGTACATCCACAGCACGTCCCGGGGCGGCATCAGCGTGATGCCGGGGACGTCGGCGAGGCCCTCGTCGTAGCGCTTCTCGATGCCGCGGCGCACCTCGAGGATCTCGTCCAGCCGCTCGGTCTGGGCCAGGGCGACGGACGCCTGCATGGCCGTCATCCGGTAGTTGTAGGCGAGCTTCTTGTGCAGGAAGTTGTGTTCCTTGGTGAAGGCCATCGCGCGCAGGTGCGCGAGCTGCCCCGCGAGCCTGGGGTCGTCGGTCAGGCAGATGCCGCCCTCGCCGGAGGTGATGATCTTGTTGGCGAAGAGTGAGTAGCAGGCGATGTCCCCCACCGGGCGGACGCCGTGGGCCTCGGCGGAGTCCTCCACGACCCGCAGGTTGTACTGGAACGCGATGCCCATGATCGCGTCCATGTCGCAGCGCCGGCCGTAGATATGGACGGGCATGATCGCCTTCGTCCGCGGCGTGATCTTCTCCTCGATGCGGGTGACGTCGATGTTGAGGTCGTCACCGCAGTCGACGAAGACGGGGGTGGCCCCGGTGTAGGTGACCGCCCAGGCGGAGGCCACCATGGTGAACTCGGGGACGATCACCTCGTCGCCCGGACCGACGCCCAGGGCCCGCAGCGCCAGCGTCAGCGCGGCCGTCCCGGAGGAACAGGCCACGCCGTGCGCGCTCCCGTTGTAGTCCGCGAAGGCGCGCTCGAAGCGCTGGACCATCGGCCCCTGGGACGAGATCCAGCCGTCCTCCACCGTCGCGGTGAGGTACTCGAGCTCTCTGCCGTCCAGGGCGGGCCTGGAAACGGGGTACTTGTACGACATCGTTCGCTTCTTTCTCCTCGTACGGGGGGTGTCTCGCGTGCTCCTAGACCAGCGCCGGGAGCCCGAGGATCAGGTCGGCTGCGGCGCTCCGGCCGCCCGCCGCGCGCTGCAGGGCGCCGAGCCGCTCGGCGTTCTCGCGGAAGGAGGGGGTGTTCAGCACCTTTTCGAGTTTGTCGAGGGCGTCTCCGACGCCGAGGTCCTGGGGCTGGTCGAGGGTCAGGCTGATGCCGAAGTCCCGGCCGCGGACGGCCTGGTCGAAGCAGTCCACCCACAGTGGCCGCACCACGAGCGGCTTGCCGAAGTACACGCCCTCGTTGAAGCCGTTGCCGCCGCCGTGCGTGAAGAACAGCTTCACGTTCGGGTGGGCCAGGACGTCGAGCTGCGAGGGGACCCAGCTCTCGATGCGCAGGTTGGCCGGCAACTTCTCCTTGGGCGGCAGCAGGTGCTGCTGCTCCTTGGGCAGCTTCCACAGCACCTGGTGCCGGCCGTTGAGCCGGCGGGTGATCTCCACCATGTTCGCGACCTGACCCCGGGTCAGCCGGGTGATGGTCCCGAACCCCACGTAGACGACCGACGGCTGGGTGTCCAGCCAGTGGGAGAGTTCCCCGTCGTCCGGCGCCTCGGGCAGCGGTGGCACCATCGCGCCGACCAACCGCAGCTTCTCCGGGACGTCGAAGGGATAGTCCAGCTCGGCGATCGAGTTGCACAGGACCAGCTCGGCGTTGTCGATCCGCGCCATCGGGCTGAGCGGCGGGAGGCCGAGCTCCTTGCGCCGCCGGGAGTCGTCCGCGAAGACCTTGCCCATCTTGGGGTTGAGGAACATCCCGAGGGTCCGCAGCTTGAACAGCTCGTTCCGGACGCGCTGCGCGGGCGTCATCCGGCCCGGTAGCCCGGAGTGCGGGACGGGGAAGGACGACGGGGTGTAGCCCTTGCCGAACGGCGTGTGCGCCGTCAGCACGTTGCTCGGCAGGAACGGCACGCTCAGCACGTACGGGATCTTCCGCGCGACGGCCAGCTCGACGGCGAAGGAGCTGATCGACTCGATGACCATCAGCGCCGGCCGGACCTCGTCGATCACGGCCTTGAGCCGGCGGAGCTTCACCGCCTGCAGGTCGGGCCGGTAGGTGTGCTGGATGACCGCGCGGTGGGCCTTGAACCGCGAGGGCTGGGTGACCTCTCGGTAGATGTCGTCGCCCCAGGTCACGGCCGACAGCTCGGGGATGACCTCGCCCAGGGAGGCGAACTCCACCGGGGAGCCGCCCTCTCCGATCCTCTTGATCTCGTCGCGCCGGGGTTCGTCCGTGGCGAACCAGAGGTCCTCCACCCCCTGCCGGGAGAGCTCGGCGGCCAGCACGAGCATGGGGTTGAGCAGGCCGCTCTCCGGAAGGCTGACGAAGAGGATCGGCCGTCGGGCGGAGTCCATGGATTCCCTTTCAGTGGTGCCGGGCGGGGCTCGGCGAGCACGCCCCCCGTGCGGGTCGGCTGGCCGCACCCTCCTTTGATCTCACGCGGTGCGCCGGGAAATCCTTAGACTCCGCCCCGCCCTCCCGCCGCGCCCGGTGCCGTCCGCCCAGGCCCGGGGTACGAGTTCCCGGCGCTCGGGTGGCGGTTTGACGAATTCTTATCGGAAACCGGGAACCAGAAGCTCCGTGAACTCATCCGCGCGCATTATCGCGATGAATTGGGTGCGGCGAACGGCGCGTTCCCGATCGGTAGTGGCTGGATTGCGGAACGCCCGAATGGGCGGTGCCCGTAGTGGGGGTTACCGCCAGGTAGGTGACGAGTCATGAGCGGAGCGTAAATTCATGCCGGGAATATGACCATAAAGCAGGGCGTCTGCCGGACCCCACCCGTACCGAACTACCGAAGTCGCGTAGGTACGGACCCGAACACCGGAACCGCAGAATTAGGCGTACCACACAGGGTGGTCGTTGCCCTTGGCGCTGACAGGTAACTAGTCTTCCAATTAGTTTCACCTCCCACGTGACGTGCCATGAAAGGGTCCAATCTCTTGCTGAACTCAGCCCCCGCGCCCGTGGAATCGGCCCGGACCGCCGGGTATGACAGCCCGTTAGACCAGGTAGGCCGCGTGACCGCGCGCCAGCAGCCCGAGCAGCAGGGTCTGTGCATGGCGAGCCTCGACTCGGCCCTCACCATCCAGCAGGCCAACCAGGAGTTCTTCCGCCAGTTCAACGGCTCGTCCGAGGAGATATGCGGACGCAGCATCCGCGAGGTGGTGCACCCGAGCGTCCAGCAGCCGCTGATGCGCCAGTTCTCCAACCTGCTGGAAGGCAAGCGCGAGCGGTTCGTCGCTCCGGTCATCGCCGTCGGCCGGGGTGAGGAGTCCGCCTTCAGCGTCCCGCTCACCGCGGTCGCGGTGCGCGGCGGCCTGCCCGACACGACGGCCATCCTGGTGATGATGCCGACGACGAGGAGCCCCGAGGGAGCGCGCGTGGTCACCAACCGGAAGAAGATCCTCTCCGAGATGGACGCGCGCATCCTCGAAGGGATCGCGGCCGGTGTCTCCACCATCCCCCTGGCCGCGAAGCTGTACCTGAGCCGGCAGGGCGTCGAGTACCACGTCACCTGCCTGCTGCGGAAGTTGAAGGTGCCCAACCGGGCGGCGCTGGTCTCCCGCGCCTACTCCATGGGTGTGCTCACGGTGGGCACCTGGCCGCCCAAGGTCGTGGAGGACTTCGTGAAGTGAGCGCCCCGCAGGCCGCCGATGCCGCCGCGCGGCCGGTGTGCGCCCGGCACTGTCGCCGCTCCTTGTCCGGCTCCGATCGGGATCGGAACCGGACAAGGAGCGGGCGGCTCAGCCGCCCTGGACCGTGAAGGCCCCTCCGGGGCCGAAGGCCCGGGCGGCGAAGCGTTCACCGATGCGGCGGTGCGTCGCGGCGTCCGGGTGCAGCTCGTCGGGGAGCGGCAGTTCGGCGAAGTCCGCCTCGCCGTAGAGCTCGCGACCGTCGAGGTAGTGCAGGTTCGGGTCGTCGGCCGCGCGCCGCGTGACGATGCGGGCGAGCTCGTCCCGGATGACGTTGAGCGTCAGCTTCCCGGCCGCCCGCTCCGCGGGGTCGCCCGCGGCCCGGAACCGGAGCCTGCCCTCGTCGAGCCTGCTGAAGTCCGGGGCGCTCGGACCGGGCGTGTCCTCGTGGATGGGGCACAGGATGGACGAGACGACCAGCAGCGGCGTCTCCGGGTGCCCTTCGCGCAGCGTGTCGAGGAAGCCGTGCACCGCGGGACCGAAGGCGCGCAGGCGCATCAGATCGGTGTTGACCAGGTTGATGCCGATCTTCACGCTGATCAGGTCCGCGGGGGTGTCGCGCATGGCCCGTGCGGTGAACGGATCGAGCAGGGCGCTGCCGCCGAAGCCCAGATTGATCAGGTCCGCGCCGCCGAGGGCCGCGGCCAGCGCCGGCCAGGTCGTGCTGGGGCTCGCGGCGTCGGAGCCATGGCTGATCGAACTGCCGTGGTGGAGCCACACCCTGCGGCCGCCGCCGGGGACGGCCTCGACGGGGGCGTCGGAGCGCAGGGCCACCAGCTCGGTGATCTCGTTGTGCGGCAGCCAGATCTCGACGTCCTTGACGCCCTCGGGCAGACCATCGAACCGGACGGTACCGACGGGGCCGGGCCGGTTCTCGACGTTCCCGGTGGTCATGTCCACCGTCCGGACGTTGCCGCCGGTCACGCCTGCCCGGCCGGCCGGACGGCCGTCGACGAGCAGGTCGTACACGCCGTCAGGGCGGGGCGGGGCGCCCACGTAGGCCATCTTGGTGCGGAGCGTGTCCAGCTCGACGGCGGTGGCCCGGGTCCGGAACACCAGCCGTACGCCGGAGGGCTGCGCCTCGGCCATGGCCAGCTGCCCGTCGGAGCACTGCGCGCGGGCCCGGGCGGGCAGCCGGTGCGGCAGCAGGCCGTGCCCGGTGCGCTCCAGGTCGAGCGCGCCCCGCAGGAGGTCCGGGGTGAGGGGTGTGGTGATCAGGCCCGTTCCCGGGAAAGCGACGGAGGCGCCGGGGGCGGGGTCGTGCTGAGAATTCATGATCTCAGCCTGTCAACCGGGCGGCCGGTTCGCACACGTTTTTAGGGTGACCGTGCTCACGCCTCCGTGACCTCCTGGCCGCCCCCGCCCACCTCGACGTACGCGCGGTGAACGACGCGGTCGGCAACGTCCGCGACCACGGCCGGATCCGGGTGCCCCGGGAGCCGCGCGCAAGGGGTTCCAGGTCCTCGACGGCTCGCCGTCGGGGACCTTTTTCGTCGCGGCCGCCCCTATGCCACGAGAAGTTCGACATGAAACGAACATTTGGTGGTCTCCCTAGGGCCGGAAGGCGGGGACCTTGGCTGATCGGCCCATGCGGTAGCGTCGATTCCGCGCGGATTCGGCATGGATTCGCCATTGCCCAAAGGGACTTGGGGTTCGGGGAACCGGCCCGTGCCCACGCCTCGAGGGGTGCGGGAACGGACGCGGATGCCGCTTCCCGGACCCGGTACGGGCCGAGAGCCGGTGTGCTGAGGCGCATCGCACCGGACGCCGTCGTCGGCGACGGGATCCCGGTCGGCCCGCCAGGCCCGCCCGGCCTCCTGACCCCGGCGGGCCTCGCCGGCCTGCTCGACGAGGCGCGCGCCACCGAGCCCGACGCCCCGTCCTTCGCCGAGGAGCGTTTCGGCACCGTCGGCGCGGGCGACCGGCGAACGGGTCCGGACCGGCACCCGCCGATCGCCCGGCCGTACTCCCTCGTGCCCCTCGGCTCCCTCACCCATCACCGTCCGAAGGAGACCCCCGTGACCATGTCCTACGAACTTCCCGAGATCACCGCCGACCCGCCCGCCGTACTGCGGCTCAGTCCGCTGCTGCGCGATCTGCAGGCCAGAAGCCCGTTGTGCCGGGTCAAGACCCCGGCCGGCGACGAGGCGTGGCTGGTGACCCGCCACGCCGAGCTCAAGGCACTGCTGCTGGACGAGCGGCTCGGCCGCTCCCACCCCGACCCGGCGAACGCGCCCCGGTACGTCAAGAACCCGTTCCTGGACATGTCCATCACCGACGAAGACCCCGCGAGCGCGCACAAGCTGCACTCCGAGCTCCGGGCGCTCATCGTCCCCAGCTTATCGGCCAAGCGGGTGCGCGACCTGAAGCCCAGGGTGGAGGCCCTCGCGGAGGAGGTACTGGAGGAGTTCGTCGCCCAGGGGCAGCCCGCCGATCTGCGCGGGCTGCTGTCCCTGCCGTTCTCGCTCAGGGTGCTCTGCGAACTCATCGGCATACCGCCGGAGGACCGGGAACAGGTGGTGGCGCTGCTCGCCGGGCTGGCGGACGTGGACGACCCGCAGGCCGCACACGGCCAGCAGACCCTCTTCACCTACCTGATCGAGCTGGCGACCCGTAAGCGGGCCGACCTCGGCGACGACGTGATGTCCCAGCTGTGCAGGAGCGGGGTCCCTTCCGAGAGCATCGGCACCGTGACCGCGATGCTGCTGTTCGCCGGGCTGGACGCCGTCGCGACCCATATCGACCTCGGGGTGGTGCTGCTCGCCACCAACCCCGACGCGCGACAGGCCGCGCTGGCGGACCCGAAGGTCATGGCGGGTGCCGTCGAGGAGATCCTGCGGTCGGCCAAGGCCGGTGGTTCGGTGCTGCCCAGGTACGCCAGCGCCGACGTCGAGTTCGGCGGGGAGACCATCAAGGCCGGCGAGCTCGTCCTGCTCGACTTCACCCTTCCCAACTTCGACGAGCAGGTCTTCGACGAGCCCGAGCACTTCGACATCACCCGCTCGCCCAACCCGCATCTGACGTTCGGCCACGGCATGTGGCACTGCGTCGGCGCCCCGCTGGCCCGGCTGGAACTGCGGACGATGTACACCCTGCTCTTCACCCGGCTGCCCGGACTCCGGCTCGACCTGCCGGTGGAGGACCTCCAGGTGCTGGGCGGACGCCTCTCGGCCGGTCTCACGGAGTTGCCGATGCGGTGGTAGTGACCCCGCCCGGGGTGTGAACCGCCCCGCCTCCCGCGTCCGGGAGGCGGGGCCTGCCGCGTTCCGGGCCGGAGTCCGCCGCGGAAACGAGGCGGTGGAAGAGGCACCGCGGCGTGCGCGGGTTCGGAGGCGGTCACCGGGTCGGGCGCGCCCGACCCGGTCGCGGGCCCCGCCCTGTCTACCGCTCCCCGGCCTGGTGGGCCGTGTGGTCCGATTCGTCGACGTGTGACAGGTTCTGCAGTTTGCGGGCTTCGGTGACCATGGTGAGGAGGGCGTCGAGGCTGGCGGAGGAGAGTCCTTCGGCCCGGAGGGCGAGGTTGCGGATCTTGGTGTCGCGGAGTGCGGTGGCGAGGGCGAGCTGGGTGTTGACGCGTTCGCAGACTTCGTCGCTGAGGAAGTATTCGAGTGGGACGCCGAAGAACTGGGCGAGGGTGTCGAGCTGTTCGAGTGTCACGTTGCGTTTTTTGCCGGTGGCGAGTTCCCAGAGGTAGGTGGCGGAGATGGCGCCGCCGGTGCTCTCGCGGATCTCTTTGGCCAGCCGGGCGTATCCGGGGCGGGTGCGCTCGTCGGGGTAGAGCGTCTCGATCAGCTGTCTCAGCCGCCGCTCCAGTTGCAGCAGCAGCGGCCTGTCGACCTCACCGCGTGCCGATTCGGTACTGCTCATCCGTTGTCCTTCCCCACGGAGATGGAACCCACCGCGGCCGTCCGCCGGGACACCCAGAATTCTAACTCCGGCCGCCGGACCCCATCCCGGGGAACCGGTCACCGTACGACCTTACGGTGGGCCTTCGCCCGGTGTGCCGCAGGTCGTTGGGGGACACCTTCACCCCTCGGACGGGTAAGGACGAGTGGAGGACGGTGGCCGGAAAGGGCGCGGGCCCGGAGGGAACGCCGTCGGGGGCCGCGGCGGCGAGGGGAGGCCCACCACCCCGGCCCCGTACCGGACGTGGCCGCCCGCCGTGGGAACCGGCCTCAGCGCCCCCCGTGGTCCGGGCGCGGGTCCGGGATCCGCAGGTGCGGGGCGGTCCAGCCCGTGGTGTCGTAGTCCGACATGCACATGTCGACGAAGTCGCACAACTCGTCGCGGAGGCCGGAGCGGGCCGCGGACTGGTAGGTCTCGAAGCGGGTGACCTCGGGGTTGGCCGCGTGGAGGCTCTCGTAGAGCTCGTGGCGGCTCGCGAATTCGCTGCCGACGCCGTCCCACACCAGCTTCATCAGCTTGATCCGTTCCTCGGACCCGCCTCCGTCGGCGCCCCGGAAGTAGGTGTCGAGGAAGGGGCGCAGTTCGGGGGCGTGGAAGTCGTCGGCGTGTGACGTGAGGCTGATGAGAGGGCTGGCGACGAGGCGTTTGATGAGGTCCTTGACGGTTCTGTAGGCGGTCGGGGCCAGCACCCGGTAGGCGAAGCAGGGGTGCAGATGAGGGTGGAGGTACTTCTCCGCCCAGGGTTCCGTCTCCTCGGTCATGGCCGTGACCAGGGCGTGCACGGTGTGCCGCCAGGCGAGCGCCTCGCCGACGCCGGACTGCACACCGAGGTGGACGTCGCTGCCGTTGCTGTGCACGGCCTTCAGGAGCAGTCCGCACAGGAAGTCGAGCTTGACCGACATACGGACGGCGCTGTGGAAGAGGAACCGGGGCAGGAACCCGCTGTGGTGGGCGAACCGGCCGGCGCGGTCGATGTCGCGGTGGATCAGCACGTTCGACCAGGGGATGAGCGCGCGGTCGAAGACGAGGAGCGCGTCGTTCTCGTCGAAGCGGCTGGAGAGCGGGTAGTCGAAGGGGCTGCCCGCCCGATGGGCCTGGGTCTCGTAACTGGGGCGGCAGATGATCTTGAGGCCGGGGGTGTTCATCGGTGCGATGAACGAGACCGCCTGGGCCGGGTCCTCCGGCCCCGGGCCGGTGTGCGCGACGAACGCGTACTGGGTGAGCGCCGCCCCCGTGGCCACCCCCTTCGCCCCGGTGACGACGATCCCGGCGTCCGTCTCGTCCACGGACCGCACACAGATGCCGGCGCCCGCACCCCCGGCCGCGTGGCGGCTCACCGGAGGGTTGACGAGGGCGTGGCTCAGGAAGAGCACCCGGTTCTGGGCGTGCCCGTACCAGTCGCGGGCGTTCGCCGCGAAGGGGGCGTAGTAGTCCGGATCGGCCCCCAGCGTGGCGAGGAAGGAAGCCTTGTAGTCCGGGGTCCGGCCCATCCAGCCGTAGGTCATCCGCTGCCAGGCCACGATGGCGTCGCGCGCGGCACGGAGGTCCGCGGAGTCGCGCGGCGCGCGGAAGAACGGATGGGTGAACGCACCGCCCGAGTCGCTGCTCGTGGTGAGCACGCCCTGGAAGGACGGGTCGTGCAGGGCGTCGTAGAGCCGGGCCAGGGACCGGCAGCTGTTACGGAAGGCCGGGTGCGCGGTGACGTCCTCGACGCGCTCGCCGTAGATCCACACCTCCCGGCCGTCGCGCAGGCTCTCCAGGTACTCCTCGCCGGTCATCGGCCGGTCGGCGGTGCGGCGACCGGTGGCCGGCCGCGGGGCTGTCGCACTGCTGACGTGCTGATCGGGCATGACGCTCCTCTTGCCGGTCGTTCCGTTACCGCGCTGTCCGCCGCGGCTGCCGCGCCTCCGGGACCCGTCCGCACCGCGGGCCCCCTCGGCCTCAGCCCGCCATGGCGCTGATCCCGCCGTCGATGACGAAGTCGGCGCCGTTGACGTAGGCCGCGTCGTCGGACGCGAGGAACGCGGCCAGCCTGGCCACCTCCTCGGGCCGGCCCACCCGCCCCGCCGGGATCTTCTTGAGCAGGGCGGGCACCCCGCTGCCGGGGTCGTCGATGTGAGGTGCCGTGGCCCGGGTGCGGATCAGCCCGGGGCTGATGGAGTTGACGCGGATCCCGTGCGCGGCACCCGCGCCGCACAGATGGCGGGTCAGCGCCAGGACACCGCCCTTCGCCGCGCCGTGCGCGGCCTGCTGCACGAACAGCGCACCACGCGAGCCGGAGATGGACGCGATGTTGAGGACGACGCCGCCGCCCTGCTCCACCAGGTGCGGCCACGCGGCCCGGGTGCACTGGTACACGAGATCGAGTTCATTGCGGATGGTGTGGTGCCAGTCGTCCGGCCCCAGCCGGTCGAACGGCGCGTTGCGCATCGACGAGGCGTTGTTGCAGAGGACGTCGAAACGACCGTACTCGTACAGCGCGAAGTCGATCCACGCCCGGGCCCCGTCCCGGTCCGCCAGGTCGACCGGGGCGAGCGCGACCATCTCGCCGCCCGCCTCCTTGACCAGCCGGACGGTCTCGGCGGCGGTCCCGGGATCGCGCCCGCAGCCGACGACCCGGGCGCCCTCCCCGGCGAACTCCAGTGCCGCCGCCCTGCCGATCCCGGTACTGGATCCGCTGATCAGGACGGTCTTGCGGTCAAGTCGGCCCACGGCTGTGTCCTCGAAGTGCCGGCCGCTGCGGAAGCGGAGTCGGGAGTGGAAGAGACGGCGGAGCCTTCCGGCGGGGTGGCCCCCGAGCGCACCTCGGCCAGGAAGGCGGCCGTCCGCTCGGGCGAGGCGATGCTGCGCCACATGGCCGGCGGATCGTCGAAGTTGACGGCGAAGGCCGCGGCCACCGCGGGATCGGCGTCCGCCGCCCGGAACAGCGAGAGGAGCTGAGGGCTGGGCGGGCGCACGAAGGCGGCCGTCCACTGCACGACGCTCTCCGCGTAGGGCCACATCCGCTCCTCGGCGGCGCGGCAGAACGCCTCGTCGTAGGGCGGCCCGGCGGCGATCGCCTCGGCGAGCTCCAAGGCGCAGTGGGAGCCCAGGTTGGCGCCCTGCGCGGTGATGGGGTCGTTGACGATCCAGGCGTCGCCCACCGCGAGCGCGTACGTGGTGCCGGTCAGGGCCCGCCAGGCCCGGCGCACCACCGGCACGACCCCGCCCTGTACGAGGTCGGCGGGCCGGTTCAGCCCGAAGGCCCGCTCGTCGACGCGCTCGCGCAGGTCGGGCACGTAACGGTGGAGGACGTCGAGCACCACGGAGTGGAAGTGCGCCGGGTCCTCGGCGTAGGGGGTGCGGCAGAGGGGGTCGAGGGGACCGCCGGGCACGGCCTCCAGGCCCAGGACGTCCACCCGGCCCTCGGCGCAGTGGAAGGGCATGCGCAGGACCTCGCCGACACCGGGGACGACGTGGAACTCGATGCTGTGCGGGACGGTCTCGCCGATGCCCCGGTACAGCCCGCCGCACAACACCCGCTGCGGGGCGTCGAACGGGGAGCGCCCGGGGTCGCGGGGGAACAGTTCCCCCGCCGCCCTGCCGCCCGCGACGACGACCAGGTCGTGGTCGGCGGCGGCCTCGTGGGCCGTACGGGCGGTGAGGTCGGTGACGATGTGCCGGCCGCCGCGCGCGAGGTACTCCTCGACCACCGCGGGCAGGTAGAGCCGGAAGTCGACCATGCTGTAGGCGGGGTCCGGGTCGGCGCGGAACGTCAGCGGCTCGGGGCCGTGGACCGTGACGGTCCGGGCCTCGGCCAGGGTGTCGGGCGAGGCCCAGAGGTCGAGGCCGAGCAGTTCCTCGCGCCGCCGGGTGCTGCCGGAGCGCGCGACGAAGTTGAGCGCGCGGCCGTGTCGCACGGCCTCCGGCGACTTGGCCCCGAAGAGGGTGACGTCGATGCCCAGTTGGCGCAGGCGCAGCGCGAGGTGGAGTCCGGAGATGCCGTCCCCGATGATCGCGATCCTCATGGGCTGACCGCCCGCCGGTCGGCGATCCGCCGGGGTTTGCCCGTGTCGCTGCGGTCGATGGCGTCCACGATGGTGATCCGCCCGACGGTGACGCCGAGCTCGCGCAGGGTCTCGGCGGTCCGCCGGTGGACGAGCTGGGGCTCGTGGGGCCCCGCGACGAGCAGTTCGACGTGCTCGCCGCGGATCCGGTCGGTGACGGGCACACAGCTGAGATCGGCGCAGGGGAGGGCGGCGCGCAGCCGTTCCTCCACCAGGTCGAGGTCGATCCTGCGGCCGTTGACCTTGATCAGGCGGTGCCGGCGGCCGTGGAAGTGGAAGCTGCGGTCGTCCAGCCGCTGGACGTAGTCGTCGGTGGTCCACCTCGCCATGGGGCGGCCTTCCGGGGTGAGGGCGAGCCGGGGGCTGGTCACGCCGAGCCGGGCGTCGGCGGGGTCGTCGGTGAACCGGACGTCGTCCATCAGGGTCCAGGGCGAGGTCCCGGCGGCCTGCTCGCGATGGGCGATGGCGCCGGTCTCGGTGGACCCGAACAGCTCGATCAGCCGGACCCGGTCGGGCCCGGCGGCCGAGACGAAGTCCCCGGCCGTGGCCGGCAGCGTGGCGGTGCTGTGCAGCACGGTGACGCGCTCGCGCCGGCCCAGCACCGACTGGTCGCGGAGCAGGACGGGGAAGGCCCAGGGGATGGCCACGACCAGCCAGCGATCGGCGTCGATGGCGGGCGTCGGCAGCCCGTAACGCGGCCAGTAGCACAGGGGGAGGCCGAGCACGGCGGGCAGCAGCGCGGTGGCGATGAGGCCGTAGAGATGGGTGGGGGGCGCGAAGGACAGCACCGCCCGGGGACGGTCGGCGCGGACCAGATCGGCCAGCATCCCCGCCTCCGCCCACAGCTGACGCCCGCTGTGGCGCCAGGGGGCGGCCGGCCCCGTGCTGCCGGACGTGCACAGCTCGACCACGTCCGGCAGCGCCTTTGTCACCAGCTCCTCGGCGGCCTCCCGTCCGAGCCGGTCCCATCGGGTGACCGTGGGCCCCAGGGGCCCGGTGGCCCCGGGGTCCAGGCTGCGGGCGAGGAGCTCCGGGGGCGCCAGTTCCTGATAGCTCTCCATCACGGTCCTTCACCGGCCGGGCCGACGACCGCGGCCGCGTACGTACCGCCCCAGCTGGCCGCGGTCACCAGGGCCCGGCGGGGGCCGCCGGTGGGCCCGGCCGAGAGGTAGGAGCGCGCGCCGGGCAGCGGATCGGGCGGTTCGGCCGTGTGCGGCGGCAGGCCGCCGGCGCAGCCGTCGAGGGCGGCGACGAGGGACAGCAGCGCGCCGGCCGACTGGCAGTGCCCCGTCGCCCCGGCGACGGCGGTCAGCCTGGTGCCGGGCGACTTGAGACAGGACGTGACCGCGGTGAGTTCGGCGTCGTCCAGGGCCGGGACGCCCCGGGCGGCACCGTAGACGTCGACGGCCTCCGTACCGCGCCCGCCCGCCCCGCCCGGCGCGGCCTCGTCCAGGGCCCTGCGCAGCGCCCAGGACCAGGAGTCGGCGCACAGCGGGGCGTCCGCCGACCGTCCGGGACCCGAGGACACCGCGTGCCCGAGCAGGGTGCCCAGTTCGGTGGCGCGCCGGGCCCGGGCGTGGTCCGTGGCCTCCAGGACCACGGCCGCCGCGCCGGCCGAGACGGGGCCCGGGGCGGCGGTCCGGGAGTACGGCAGGCACGGGCCGGGACCGTGCAGGCCGTAGCGGCCGTAGGCCCGCGCGAGCGTGTCGGTGACGTCGTCGGCCGCGACGACGACGACGGCGTCGGCCTGGCCCTGGCGGATCAGGTCGGCCGCGTGGCCCAGCGCGATCAGGCCCGAGGCGTCGCCGGTGGAGACGGCCGCCAGCGGGCCGCCCAGCCCCAGCTCCAGCGTGGCGTAGCCGGCCGGCACGCTGGAGACGATGTTCGGGGCGTGCACGGCGCTGATGTACTCCGGGCCCTCGCGTTCGACGGTCTCGTTCAGCAGCTCCACGGTCCCGATCGGGCCCGCGGCGGTCGCCAGGATGATGCCGACCCGGGTGCCGTCCCGCAGGCCCGAGTCGTCCCAGGCCATGCGCGTGGCGGCCACGGTCAGGGCGCCGAGCCCGTCCAGCCGCGGCCGGTACCTCGGATCGATGAAGTCCCGGAGGGAGCCGTCGAGGTCACGGGCGGAACGGAAGCCGTCCGGCGCGCCGCCGGTCCGCTCCCGGCGCAGCGCCGTGAGGAACGGCCGCCGCCCGGTGGCCAGGGCGGAGACCACCCCGGCGCCGGTGAACGACAGGCCCTTGGGCGGCCGGTCCTGCGGCCGGCCGCCGTTCCGGCCCAGGACCAGGGAGCAGCAGGCGCCGCCGAACGCGATCGAGTTGGACATCGCGACGTCGACCCGGGCCCGCCGCGCGGTCCTGGGCACGACGTCCCAGGGCGGTGTGCCGTCGGCGTTGGCGGTCGGCGGGAGGACACCGTCCCGCAGGGCCAGCGTGGTGAGGACGGCCTCCAGCGCGCCGCAGGCCCCCAGCGTGTGCCCCACCTGGGGCTTGGAGCTGCTCATCGGCGGGGGCTCGGGCCCGGTGAACACGGCCCGCATCGCGTTCAGCTCGGCGGTGTCGTTCGCGGGCGTGCCGGTGCCGTGACCGTTGACGTAGCCGACCGCGTCCGGAGCCAGGCCCGCGCGGCCCAGGGCGCCGAGCATGGCGGTACGCAGCCCGGAGCCGTCCGGGGGTGGGGCGGTGATGTGGTACGCGTCGCTGGTCAGGCCGTAGCCGAGCACGTAGGCCAGGACCGGGGCGCCGCGCGCCCGAGCGGACCTCTCCGACTCCAGGACCAGGAACGCCACCGCCTCCCCGAGGTTCAGGCCGCCGCTGCGGGCGTACGGCGCGGTCGGCTCGGAATCGATCGACTTCCAGCTGGCGAAGGTCGCGACGGTGGTGATGTTCAGCGCCTCGTAACCGCCCACCAGCATGACCGTGGCGCGCCCGGTGGCCACGGCGTCGTGTGCGTAACCCACGGCGTTCGCGCTGGCGATGCAGCCGGTGGCGAAGACCGCCTTGGGCCCCCGGCCGCCGAGCGCGGCGCCGAGCCGGTCGACGCAGGTGTGCGCCGGGTGCGCGGCGGGCGCCGAGCCGGCCCGTCCTGCGGCAGCCGCCCGCCGGTAGTGCGTCCAGAGGTCCTCCGAACCGGAGTTGGTCCCGAGGGCGATGCCGATCTCGTGCGGATCGAGGGAGCCGGGGTCGAGCGCGGCGTGCTCCAGCGCTCCGCGGCCCGCCCGCTCGATCAGGAGCTCGGCGGCGGGGGCGTCGGGAAGCCGTGCGGCGAAGACGTCCGCGAGGTCGGAGCAGCGTCCCAGCGCCGAGGCGCCGGCGCACACGGCCTCCCAGACCTGCTCGGTCCCGACGCCCAGCCCGGAGGCCAGGTACACCCCGGTGACGGCGACTCGTGAGGGGGATCCGCTCATCCGTCACCGCCCTCGGTCGCGCCGGTGTCGGCGGGGGTACGGACGGGGGCGGAGCCCGCGACCATGGCCATGATGGTGTCGATGCTCATCAGGTGTTCCGGTTCGACGGGCCGCGGCGGGAGGCGGAACGCCCGCTCCACGCGGGTGAGCACTTCCAGTTGCGCCAGGCTGTCGTAGATCGCGTCCGGCAGCTCGTCCAGCGGGCGGTCGCGGGGCCACTCCGCCGCCGAGGTGTTGAGTACGGCCCCGACCGTGTCGCGGACGACGAGCTCCGCGTCGGGCATGTCAGTGGACACAGTGCCTCCGCGGTTGTTCGGGCAGCTGGCTCTCCGCCTCGGCGCCGGCGGCCCTGAGCAGCGCGGCGATCTCCCCGGATCTGATCAGGGCGACGAGGGCGGCGAAGTCCGTGTCGAGCCGCCGGTCCTGGTCGACGAAGGGGACCGCGGTGCGCACCAGGTCGCGGGCCGCCCGGGTCGCCGGGGCCATGCGGTCGCCGCCCCGGAGGTCCACCGCCTGGCAGAGCGCGGCCAGGTCGATGGCGGCGATGTTCTGCACCAGTTCGACGATGTGCCACGCGTCGCGGGCCGCGATGGAGGCCATGCTGACCTTGTCCTGGTTGTGCGACTCCGTCGAGCGGGAGAAGGCCGTCGCCGGGGTGCTGTTCTTCAGGGCTTCGGCGGCCAGGGAGGAGGAGGCGATCTGTGCGGCCTTGAAGCCGTGGTGGAGCCCGGAGTCGTAGTCCGAGCCGTCGGTCGGGCGCACCAGGTTCGCGGTCAGGCCCTGGTTGCTCTTCTCGTCGACGACCAGCGCCACCTGTCTGTCCAGCAGGTCGCCGAGGCTGGCGACGGCGAGTTTGAGGGCGTCCATGGCCTGTCCGACGTGGCCGCCGTAGAAATTGCCGCCGTGGTGCACCTCTCCGGTCTCGGGGTCGAACAGCGGGTTGTCGTTGGTGGAGTTGATCTCGGTGTCGACCCAGTCGGTGACCCAGCCGAGGGTGTCGTTGAGGACCCCCGTGACATGGGGCGCGCAGCGTACGGAGTAGCGGTCCTGCAGGCCGGTCCGCAGCATCTGGTAGCCGGCGCCGCTGAGCCGGGGGTTGGCGGTGACCCGGTCCTGGTGCTCGATGGCGAGCTTCGAGTCCTTCAGCAGACAGCGGATCCTCGCCGCGCTGGTCCGCTGCCCCGGGTGCGGTTTGTGCGTGTGGAGGAACGGCTCGAAGGGGCCGGCACTGGCCTGCAGGGCCTCGACCGCGAAGGCCGTGCACAGGTCGGCGATCGCGGCCAGGTCGCGGGCGGCGCGGACGGCGGCGACCGCGTAACCGCTCATGAAGGAGGTGCCGTTGATGAGCGCGAGCCCCTCCTTGGGCGCGAGCTCCACCGGGGCGAGGCCGGCCTGTTTCAGCGCCGAGGCGGCGGACCGCTTCGTGCCCCGGTGCAGCACGGTGCCGTTGCCGGTCAGCATGTCGGCGAGGTAGGCCAGCGGGACGAGATCGCCGCTGGCGCCGACGGAGCCCCGCTGCGGGATCAGCGGCAGGATGTCCTCGCGCAGGCAGTCCGCCAGGAGCCGCACCAGGTCCACCCGCACCCCGGAGTACCCGCGGGCCAGGCAGTTGGCTCTGATCAGCATGGTCGCCCGGGTCACCTCGGGCGGCGCCGGGTCGCCGCTGCCGGCCAGGTGGCCGGAGATGAGGTTGCGTTGCAGGGTGGCGGCCTTCGCCGGCCCGATGTGCCGCCCGCAGCTGTCGCCGAACCCGGTGGTCACCCCGTAGACCGGCTGTCCGGAGGCGACGAGTTCGTCCTTGGCCCGCTGGGCGGCCGCCATGCGGGCACATGCCTCGGTGTCGAGGCGGATTTCCCATTTCTCAGGGCGCCGCGCGAAGTCCGCGACTTCTTCGGCGCGCAAAGAATCGGATCCCAGTACCAGGGCCGTGTCGGTTTCGACCAGCGGCACCGTACGTGTAAGCGCCAACGGAGACCCCCTCATTCGTGGTTTCCCACCCACACCGATCGTAGGCTGACGCCCCATCCATGAATACGGGGTAGCGCGAGATGGACCCGAACGAGGCATCCGTATGGCAATAGGACGGCGTGTCGCCTAGGGAAATGCCACGTCATTGGTCCAGGGCATGGAGACTCTTGAAGTGATTGTCTCTTGAATTTCCGGGATTACCCGTTCGGTCGCACGCGGATACTTCGAATTCCCTGGCGGGCGCGGGGTCGGCAACGCGGCCCGGGCGGCGGGTGACGCGAAGGGAGTACATGACATGGCACCGGACGCGCCACCGCCGGCCAGTGACCTCCGGCCGGCGCGGCGCCGCTTCCTGGGGCTCGGCGCCGCGCTGGGCGGGGCCCTCCTCCTCCCCGCCACCACCCCCGCCAGGCCCGCGCACCGGGCCGCCGTTCCGCCCGTGCCCTCCCTCACGGTGCGCAGCGGCAGCACCGTCGTCGTCGCCCGCACCACACGGCTGTACAGCCTCACCGTCGAGCCCGGCGGCACGCTCGCCGCCCCCGCCGGCAAGGCCCTGACCCTCACCGTGAACGGGACCGAGACCGGAGCGGCGCTGACCCCGGCCGACACCGTCCGGATCGCCCCGGGCGCCTACCGCGGCGATGTGGTGATCACCGTGTGCGACCCGCACATGGTCCACTTCAAGGGCCTCGCCTTCCCCCTCCGGCAAGCGCTGTTCGTCGGCGCCGACGGGCCCGACGCCGCCCGCTCCGTGGCCGCCGCGCGAAGCGGCGGGCGGGTCGGCACGGCGGCGGCCGACGGCCTGACCGTCATCTCCTCCGGCGAGGCGTTCAACGGCGTCCACGTGGTCGACGGCACGTATCTGCTGCGCGACCCGCACATCGAGCTGACCGGCAACGGCCGCAGCGACTTCGTCGGCTACGGCGCCGCCCTGACGGTCTCCGGCACCAGGGGCCGGCTCGTGGTGGACGGGGGCCGGATCACGTGCCGCGGCGTGATGCGGACCGCCGTGGTCGCCCTCGAGGGCGCGACGTTCGTGATGAAGAACTCCCGCCTGCACACGTACGACGGAACCCTGCCCGACGGGTACGTACCCAACGTCAACCCCCGGTTCATGCGCACCGCGCCCTGGGTCCTGGGCCTCTCGGGCAACGTCCGGGCCACCAACCTCGCCGGGCCGGGCAGCACCGCGGTCTACCTCGCCTCCACCCTCTCCTCGGAGAGCTGGGGCGCGCTGTCCTCCGAGACCAGCGGCGACGGCTGCCGGCTGGGCGCCGTCAACAGCCGGGTGAAGGTCACCGGCGACGGCTACGGCTCCTACGCCGTCGACAACATCGCCCAGGTCTTCCTCGGGTGCGACTTCGACGTCACCGGGTACATCGGCATCAACCGCGGCGGCACCCTGCACTACGGCGGCAGCACCCGCCAGGCCGTACGGAGGCTGAACACCGACTGGAAGCTGGGCCTGAGGGACGGCGAGCTGGCGGACCTCGCCCCCCGCGGCAGCACGCTCCGCTCCCGCCGCTTCGGGGTGCTCTGGCACGGCCCGGGCTCGGTGCGCGTCGACGGCGGCACCGTGCTCCGCACCGGGGGCACGGCGTTCCTCGTCAAGGGGCAGCCCGCCCGGCTCAGCGTCGACGGGGCCGACGGCGCGCGGCTGCTGCCCGGCAACGGCGTCCTGCTGCAGCTGATGGACGACGACGACCCGTGCCCGCCGCGGATGGACGGCTGGGGCATCGCCGAAGCCGTCTACCGCGAACCGGCGGGCGCGCCCGAGCGCATGAAGGACTTCGACACCGCCGTCGCGCACCCCACGGACGCCGTCGCGGAATTCCACGAGATCGAGCTGACCGGTGACGTCTTCAACGGCATGCGGGGCGGGGCCGGCCGGCTGCCCGGCCAGAACCTGAGCGTCTCCCTCACCCGCAGCCGCCTCACCGGCGCCGTCTCGGCCACCACCACGAGGCACCGGGTGAGCACCATCGACCGCACCCGCTACCAGGAGCTCGGCGTCGTCACCAACACCCCGTCCGCGGTGGTCAACAACGGGCTGCTCCTCACCGTCGGCCCCGGCAGCCACTGGACCCCCACGGGGACCTGCCACCTGTCGGTCCTCCGGCTGGACCCCACCGCGCGGATGACCGCCCCCGGCGGCCGGTCCCTGGAGATGACCGTGAACGGCCGTGACGTCCGGCCCGCGCCCGGCGGGAGTTGGTCCGGCGTGATCGAGATCCGTATCCGCTGACCCGGCGACGGCTCCGGGCCGCTGCCCCGCCCGCGCCCGGGGCCGGTCATGCCCGGACCCGGGGCGTCGGCGAGTCGTCGCCGGTCAGGTTGCTGATCTTGTGGAAGCGGCCCAGATAGCTGAGCAGCGGGCGTGCCGTGGGGCTCACCCTGCTCGCGGTCACCCAGCCGATGGTGAGGAGGTGATCGCCGTTCGGCACCTGCCCCTCGGTGCGGCACTCGAACACGCAGGCCGCGTCCGCCAGGATCGGGTGGCCGCCGTTCGGCGCGGGATGCCAGCCGATGCCGTGGAACTCGTCGGTCACGCCGAAGCGTTCGGTCGAGGCGAACCAGCGGGCGATCCCGGACTGGTGCTCCTGGAGCAGGTTCACCACAAATCCGCCGGAGTCGGCCATCGCGGCGGTGAGACGGCTGCCCTGCCGCAGGCACACCGACAGCAACTCGGGGTCCATCGATACGGAGGTGACCGATCCGGCGGTCATGCCGGCCGGGCCGGTCCCGGTCCGGACCGTCAGGACCGCGACCGCGGTGGGCAGATGCCGCATCGCCGCCCGGAATCCTTGGTCCTTCATTCCGGAGGTTTCTGTGTGTTTCATCGTCCCCGTCCTCACTCCTAGCCCGCGCGGAATACCGTCACGGCCGAGCAAATATGGCGACCAGCACACGGCGACCATATCGCCAGAAGGTCAAGGAATTACCGCCGTGCCCGGGAACCCCCTCCAACGAGGTAAAAAGGATCCAGGTGTTATCGGACCATCGGGTCAACGAGTGTCATGACCATCGTTCTTCGGGAAACCCGGCGCCGCGCCCATGGGGGCCTCAACTATGCTGCGATCGGCGGCAATTCACCGGACCGCCGCCTTTCCGTCCTCGGGACCGCTGCCGGTCCGCCGCGCATTCCGTGCGGGCCGGCAGCGGGACACCACCGCCTTTCCGGGAGACCGCCACCATGCCTCCGCGCCACACCGCCCCCGTGCCGCCGCGCCGCCGCTGGTGGATCCTGGGCGTCCTGAGCATGGCGCAACTGATGGTGGTGCTCGACGGCACCATCATGAACATCGCGCTGCCCTCCGCCCAGGCCGACCTCGGCTTCCCCGACGGCCGGCGGCAGTGGATCGTCACCTCCTACGCGCTCGCCTTCGGCAGCCTCCTGCTGCTCGGCGGCCGGGTCGCCGACCTCTTCGGCCGCCGCGCCACCTTCCTCGCGGGGCTGGCCGGCTTCGCCGCGACCTCCGCCCTCGCGGGCCTGGCCGACGGCTTCGGGGTGCTGGTCGCGGCCCGCGCCGGACAAGGGCTGTCCAGCGCGCTCCTGGCACCCGCCGCGCTCTCGCTCGTCGGCGTCACGTTCACCGACGTCAAGGAGCGCGCGACGGCCTTCGGCGTATGGGGAGCGGCGGCCGGTGCCGGCGGCGCGGTGGGGATGCCGCTCGGCGGCGTCCTCACGGAGTACCTGAGCTGGCGCTGGGCCATGTACATGAACACCCTGGCCGCCGTCCTGACGTTCGCCGCCGGAGTCCTCCTGCTCACCCCCGCCCCCCGCGCGCGGACGTCCCGGCTCGACCTGCCCGGGACGGTGCTCGTCGGCTCCGGGCTGTTCTGCCTCGTCTACGGCTTCGCCGCCGCCGAGAACCACCCGTGGACGTCCGCCGCCACCTGGGGGTTCCTCGCCGCGGCCGGGGCCCTCCTCGGGATGTTCATCTGGTGGCAGACCAGGGCCGGGCACCCGCTGCTGCCGCTGCGCATCGTCCTGGACCGCGACCGCGGCGCCTCGCTGATCGCCCTCTTCCAGACGAGCTCGGCCGTCTTCGGCACCTTCCTCTTCGCCACCTACTACCTCCAGCAGTCCCTCGGATACGGCCCGGCCGCGACCGGACTCGCCTACCTGCCGATGATCGTCGGCCTCATCGGCACCTCGCCCCTCGCGACCAATGTGCTGCTGCCCCGGTTCGGCCCCAAGGCCGTGATCGCGGCGGGCGCGGCGTCGGCCGCGGGCGGACTCGCCCTGCTGGCCTCCCTCGGCCTCGACAGCCCCTACCCGACCGCCGTCCTCCCCGCCCTCGTCCTCACCGGCGCGGGCCTCGGGACGATCATCACCGCCACCACCAGCCTGGCGACCCTCGGGGTGGACCCTGCCGATTCGGGCGTCGCCTCGGCCACCGTCAACGCCATGCAGTACGTGGGCGGCTCGATCGGCGTCGCCCTCCTCAACACCGTCTCCACGGCGACGACCGCGGCCTACCTGGCCGGCCACGACACACCGGGCGCGCCGACCCGGGCGTACGCGGCACTGTCGGGTTACCACGCGGCCTTCCGCTGGCTGGCGGCCGCCTTCGCGGTCTGCCTTCTGGTGGCCGTCCCGCTGTACAGGCGCCGCCGCGAGGCGCACCGGGCGAGCGCGGCACCGGAACGGACGACGGAGGCCGCGTAGGCTGATCTGAGCCCGGATCTCTGCAACACCCCTGTCGCCGCAGCACAGTTACGGAGTCACGGGAAGACCTTTAGGGAAATGCGGGTACCACCGGTCATACGGTTGTCCTTGACTTCCGAAAGAGTCGAGGTGGTGACCGTGCGCGACCAGAGCCCGCTGCGAGCCGAGACTTGGCCGATGCCTCGGACCTGCCCGTTCTCCCCGCCACCGGACTATGCCGGCCTGCGCGAGCACCCCGGCCCGCCCAGGCTGACGGCCCGAGCGGACGCACCGTGTTCGTTGCCGCACGCCATGAAGACGTCCGCGCTGTGCTCGGCGATGCCCTGTCCGCCGCCGACCGCGATCCCGCTCGTCAACGGCTCCGCGTTCTCGGTATCGGCACTCCCGGTCACTTGGTGACGGAGACAGAAAGCGCCGGCCGCCAGTCATGCGTTTACCGGAGTGCCGGAGAGGCAGTTCGTTTTGCGCCGGTCGATTTGGGCAGGGGGTACGGACCGCGCCGCGTTTTCCGGGTGAAGATCTTGCGGTGATGACAATTCATGTGGCAGCCTGCTCGCTCAGGCGCATATCCATGACTTGTTGTGTGATCTCATATTCGAGTTCCGGGTAGGGGCGGGTCGTCATGCCGCCCGGTAATCGAGCGGCGCCACTGGTCGAACTCGTGGCCTGCGGTTCTGGCTGCTCTCCGCGGCTGGTCCGGCGGCGGTCAGAGGGAGTGCTCGCCTGGGGACGGCCGGTGCGACGGAATGGTTGCCTCGCACTTGGTGGGTAGCGGAATTCGGTGGGATCCGCTACGCGTCACGGTAGTGGTGGAAACTCTTGGCGGCAGGCCGAAGTCTCTAGTGAAAGCCCCAGATTTTGGTCGGTCAGAGGTGTTGTGTGGAATGAGCCCGGGTGCTGATCATGTTGATGCACCTCGATTTATCGGCGTTTGGTTAGATGGTCGCGAGTTCGGTGAATGATCTTGTGCCCATGGTAGCCGACAAAGTCCAAACTTCTCTGGGAGGGCACCGGATGCCGGGCGAACCGATTGCGATTGTGGGAATGGCGTGCCGTTACCCGGGCGGAATAACCGCCCCGGAAGGGCTCTGGCAGGTGGCCAGGGACGGGACCGACGCGATCGGCGGGTTACCGGACGACCGGGGCTGGGACCTGACGGCCCTCTACGATCCCGACCCGGACCGGCCCGGTACCTCCTACGTCCGGCACGGCGGCTTCCTCTACGACGCCGGCCATTTCGACGCCGAGTTCTTCGGGCTCTCCGCCCGCGAGGCGCTGACCACCGATCCGCAGCAGCGCCTCCTGCTCACGACGGCGTGGGAGGCCCTGGAGAACGCGGCCATCGATCCCACCTCGCTGCGGGGCAGCCGCACGGCCGTGTTCGCCGGCTCGATGATGCACGACTACGCGCCCCGGGTGCATACCGCCCCGGACGGGCTGGAGGGGTACCTGATCACCGGGAACACCTCCAGCGTGGTGTCCGGCCGAGTGGCCTATGTGCTCGGCCTCACCGGCCCCGCGGTCACGGTGGACACCGGCTGCTCCTCGTCGTTGGTGACCACTCATCTCGCGGTGCAGTCGCTGCGTCTCGGCGAGTGCGACCTGGCCCTGTCCGGCGGGGTGACGGTGATGGCGACCCCGGAGATGTTCGTGGAGTTCTCGCGGCTGCGGGGTCTCGCCCCGGACGGCCGGTGCAAGCCGTTCTCCGCGACGGCGGACGGTACGGCCTGGTCCGAGGGCGTCGGAATGCTGGTGCTGGAACGGCTCTCCGACGCCCTGCGCCACGGGCACACCGTGCACGCGCTGGTGCGCGGCACCGCGGTCAACTCGGACGGGGCCTCCAACGGGCTCTCCGCACCCAGCGGGCCGGCTCAGGAACGGGTGCTGCGGGCGGCGCTGGCCGACGCCGGGCTGTCCGAGGCGGACATCGACGCGGTGGAGGCGCACGGCACGGGCACCATGCTCGGCGACCCGATCGAGGCACGGGCGCTGCTGGCGGTGCACGGCCCGCAGCGGGCGCGCTCGCTGCTGGTGGGGTCGGTCAAGTCGAACATCGGGCACACGCAGGCCGCTGCCGGGGTGGCGGGCATCCTGAAGATGGTGCACGCCATGCGCGACGGCGTGCTGCCGCGCATCCTGCACCTGACCGAGCCCAGCCCGCACGTGGACTGGGAGTCCGGCAGGGTCACCCCGCTCGCGGAGGACACGCCGTGGCCGGAGACCGGACTCCCGCGCCGGGCCGGGGTGTCCTCGTTCGGCATCAGCGGCACCAATGCCCATGTGATCCTGGAACAGGCGCCGGAACCCGCGCCCGCCGCGGCACCGCGCCCGGCGTCCGCGGTGCCGCTGCTGCTGTCCGCGCGGTCGGCGGAGGCGCTGCGGGAGCAGGCCGGCCGGCTGGCCGAGCGGCTCCGCACGGACCGGGTCGGCCTGCTGGACGCCGGATTCACGCTGGCGACCGGCCGGGCCGGGTTCGAGCACCGGGCCGCCGTCGTCGGCCGGGACCGGGACTCGCTGGTGCACGGACTGGACGCGCTCGCCGAGGGCGGTTCGGCACCGGGCACGGTCGTCGGATCACCCTGCCGGGACACCGGTCCGGTGCTGTTGTTCCCCGGCCAGGGCACGCAGTGGACCGGGATGGCCACCGAACTGCTGGAGTCCAGCCCGGTCTTCGCCGGGCACATGGCGGCCTGTCAGGACGCGATGGCGCCGTACGTGGACTGGAATCTGAGCGACGTGCTCACCGACGCGGACGCGCTGCTCCGGGTGGACGTGGTGCAGCCCGCGCTGTGGGCGGTCATGGTGTCGCTGGCCGGACTCTGGCGGGCACACGGGGTGCGGCCGGCCGCGGTGGTGGGCCACTCCCAGGGCGAGATCGCGGCCGCGACCGTAGCCGGCGCGCTGTCCCTGGACGACGGGGCGCGGATCGTCACGCTGCGCAGCCGGGCATTGCGGGCGCTCTCCGGTACGGGCCGGATGCTGTCGGTGGGGCTGCCGAGAGCGGCGGTCGAAGAGTCGATGGCCCGCTGGGGCGAGGATCTCTCGGTGGCCGCGGTCAACGGGCCGCGCTCGACGGTGGTCTCGGGCGCCGTCGAGGCGGTCGAAGAGTTCGCCGCCGCACTGGCCGCCGAGGACATCCGGGTGAGCCTGTTGCCGGTGGACTACGCCTCGCATTCGGCGCAGGTCGAACTGCTGCGTGCGGAACTGCGCGAACTGCTGGCGCCGGTGACTCCGATGGCGGCCGAGATCCCCTTCCACTCGACCGTGACCGGCGGTCCGGTGGACACCACCGGGCTGAACGCGGACTACTGGTACCGCAACCTGCGCGCCACGGTCGAGTTCGAGGCGACGGTGCGCGGGCTGGTCGCCGCCGGGCACACCACGTTCCTGGAGTCGAGCCCGCATCCGGTGCTCGCCGGCGGCGTGCGGCAGATCCTCGGTGACTACGAGGAGGACCACGGCGGGGGCGGCGTGGTGCTGGAGACCCTGAAACGGGACGACGGCGGTGCCGACCGCTTCCTGCTGGCGGTGGCCGAGGCGGCCGTGCACGGTGTGGACGTGCACTGGAACGGGCTGTTCGACGGCGCCCGGAGTGTGGAACTGCCGACCTACCCGTTCCGCCAGGAGCGGTACTGGATGCTGCCCACCGCCGCCTCCGGGCCCGCCGCCGGGCATCCGATGCTGGACTCGGTGGTCCAGCTCGCCGGCGGTGGCCTGGTCGCCACCTGCCGGCTCTCTCTCACCCGGCACCCCTGGCTGGCCGAGCACGAGGTGCGCGGCACCGTGCTGCTGCCCGGGGCCGCGTTCGCCGAACTGGCGCTGCACGCGGGTGAGCGGGCGGGGCTGCCGATGCTGGACGAGCTGGTGCTGGAGAGCCCGCTGGTGCTGCCCGAGCGGGGCGAGACCGAGTTGCAGATCGCGATCGGCGAGACGGATCCGGGCGCGCTGGCGATGTACGCCCGGTCCGCGCCGGACGCGCCGTGGACCCGGTACGCGACGGGGACGCTCCGGGCCGCGGCGTCCGGCGGCGCGACCCTGACGGAGTGGCCGCCGGCCGGTGCCGAGGAGATCGACCTCGACGGCGCGTACGCACGGCTCGACGAGCGAGGTTACGAGTACGGGCCGGCCTTCCAGGGGCTGCGGCGGGCCTGGCGGCTCGGTGCGGAGCGCTGGGCCGAGGTCGAGCTGCCGGTCGATCCCGGGCGGTTCGGCCTGCACCCGGCCCTGCTCGACGCCGCGTTGCACCCGCTGCTGCTGGACGTGGGGGACGCGCCGGTGAGGTTGCCGTTCTCCTGGAGCGGGGTCGCACTGCACGCGGTCGGGGCCACGGCATTGCGGGTGCGGCTGACTCCGCAGGGCAACGACTCGTTCGCCGTGGCGCTCGCCGACGCGGCGGGGGAAGCGGTGGCCACGATCAGCGCGCTCGCGCTCCGGCCCGTGGGGCCGGTGCGGTCGGGGGCGGCGGGCGTGGACCGGGCGCTGCACCGGCTGGACTGGGTGCCGGTCGCGCGGCGGCCCGCCCCGGCGATCGTGGACGCGCCGGTCGTGGACGTGGCCGGGCCCGAGGAAGCACTGGCGCGGGTCCGCGAGTTCTTGGGCACCGACGACGAGAAGGCGACAGGCGGGCCCCTGATCGTACGGACCCGCGGTGCGATCGCGATCGCCCCGGAGGACGACCAGGACCCCGACGCCGCGGCGGTCTGGGGCTTGGTCCGCACGGCACGCACCGAACATCCCGGCCGGTTCGTACTGGTCGACCTGGACCGCCCCGGCGACCCCGAGGACGCCGACTCCGCCCTGGAGCTGGCGTTGGGAACCGGTGAGCCGGAGATCGCCGTCCGAGGCGGGCAGGCGTTCGCGCCGCGGCTGGCTCGGGTGACGCGGACCGGGGACCGGCCCGCCCTCGCCGGAGGCACGGTGCTGATCACCGGCGGGACCGGCGTACTCGGCCGGGAGCTGGCCCGGCACCTGGTCACCGAGCACGGGGTGCGGCACCTGGTGCTGGCGGGGCGGCGCGGTGGCGCGGCGCTCGAGTCCGGTCTCGAGGACCTGACCGGCACCGCCGAGATCACGGTCGTGGCGTGCGACGTCGCCGACCGGGCCGCACTCGCCGAGCTGCTGGCGGCGATCCCCGCGCACCGCCCGCTGACCGCGGTGATCCACGCCGCCGGGGTGCTGGACGACGGCACGGTGCGCTCCCTCACCGCCGAACGGCTGAACGCGGTGCTGCGACCGAAAGTCGAGGGTGCGCGCAACCTGCACGAACTGACCGAACACCTCGACCTGGCCGCGTTCGTGCTGTTCTCCTCCGTAGCCGGTGTCCTCGGCACGCCGGGGCAGGCGAATTACGCGGCCGCCAACGCGTGGCTGGACGGGCTGGCGCAGCACCGCCGCTCGCGGGGGCTGCCCGCTTCGTCGATGGCGTGGGGACTCTGGGCGCAGGACACCGGCATGACCGGACGGCTGGGCGACACCGACCGGGCCCGGCTGCGGCGAACCGGGCTGGTGCCGATGTCCCGCGAACACGGGCTCGCACTGTTCGACGCGGCGCTGGGCACCGACCTGGCGTGCACCGTGCCCGCCCGTTTCGACCTGGCCGACGTGCGTGCGGCAGGCCCGGAGCGGGCTCCGGTGTGGGCCGGGCTGCTCGGCGTCCGGCGGAACGCGGCCCGGCCGGCCGCCGTGGCCGCGGCGCCCGTGTTCGTCTCCGGTGGCGAGCGGTCGGTGCTCGATCTCGTGCTGGCCACGGTGGGCTCCGTGCTCGGCGTGGAGCGCCGGGTGGACCCGGCGCGGGCGTTCCGCGACATCGGTTTCGACTCGCTGTCCGGGGTGGAGCTGCGTAACCGGCTCTCGGCCGCGACCGGGGTGAAGCTCCCCGCGACCGCGGTGTTCGACCACCCCACCCCCACGGCCCTGGCCGGGTACCTGTCCGGGCAGCTCCCCGGCGCGGTACCCGGCGGCCGGACACCGGTCGCCGGGCCCGGCTCGCACGACATGGACGACCCGGTGGTGCTGGTCGGCGCGAGCTGCCGCCTTCCCGGTGGGGTGTCCACCATGGACGAGCTGTGGGAGTTGCTGGCCGCCGGGCGGGACGCGATCACCGAGTTCCCGGCGGATCGCGGCTGGAACCTGGACGAGGTCTACCACCCGGAGCCGGGCCGTGGCGGTCGCAGCTACGTACGGCACGGCGGCTTCCTGGACGGGATCGCCGACTTCGACAACGGCTTCTTCGGCGTCGCCCCGGCCGAGGCGGTCACGATGGACCCGCAGCAGCGCATCCTGCTGGAACTGGCCTGGCACGCGCTGGAGGACGCCGGGATCGACCCGACCGCGTTGCGGGGCACCCGCACCGGCGTCTACCTCGGGCTGATGGGCAACGACTACGCGCGCCGCGCGCACCGGACGCCCGAGGACCTCACCGGCGACGTCTCGATCGGCAACGCGGGCAGCGTCGCGTCGGGGCGGCTGGCCTACACGTTCGGTTTCCACGGCCCGGCGATCACGGTGGACACGGCGTGTTCCTCCGCGCTGGTGGCGATGCACCAGGCCGCGCAGGCGCTGCGGGCCGGTGAGTGCACGGTCGCGCTGGCGGGTGGCGTCACGGTGCTCACCACGCCGACGCTGTTCGTGGAGTTCTCCCAGGTGGGGGTGCTCGCCCCGGACGGCCGGTGCAAACCGTTCGACGCGGCCGCGGAGGGCACCGCGTGGAGCGAGGGCGCCGGCCTGCTGGTGATGGAGCGGCTTTCCACCGCGCGCGAACGGGGCCACCGGGTGCTCGCTGTACTGCGCGGCTCGGCACTCAACTCCGACGGCGCGTCCAACGGGCTGACCGCGCCGAACGGATCGGCCCAGCAGCGGGTGATCCGGGACGCGCTGGCCGTCGCGGGCCTGGCGCCCGGCGAGGTGGACGCGGTGGAGGCGCACGGCACCGGAACCCCGCTCGGCGACCCGATCGAGGCCACCGCGCTGCTGGCGACCTACGGGCAGGACCGGGCACGGCCCGTGCTGGTCGGGTCCGCGAAGTCCAACCTCGGGCACACCCAGGCCGCGGCGGGCTTGGCGGGTGTGCTCAAGATGGTGCTGGCCATGCGGCACGGCCGGTTGCCCCAGACCCTGCACCTGAATGCCCCGAGCCCGCACGTGAACTGGGACGACGGCGCGGTGCGGTTGCTGGACGAGCCGATGGACTGGCCGAGCGCGGACCGTCCGCGCCGGGCGGCGGTGTCCTCGTTCAGCCTCAGCGGCACCAACGCGCACGTGATCCTGGAGGAACCCGAGCCCGAACCGGAGCCGGAGCCGGCGACCGCCGCGGCTCCGCCGCTGATCCCGTGGGTGCTCTCCGCGGCCACCCCGGAGGCGCTGCCCGCGCAGGCCGAGGCCCTGCTCCGCCGACTGACCGACGAGGACGGGAACGGCTCGCCGTCCGCGCTGGACGTGGCGTACTCGCTGGCCACCACGCGGGCCCGGCTGCGTGCCCGCACGGTCGTGCTCGGCACGGACACCGGCGAGCTGACCGCCGCGCTGCGAGCCGGGACCGGCAGTACCGGAGTGGCGGCCGACGGCGCGACCGCGTTCCTGTTCCCCGGCCAGGGCGTGCAGTACGCGGACATGGCCACGTCGCTCCAGGACCGGGTACCGGTGTTCGCGACGGCCCTCCAGGAGATCGCCGCCGAGCTGGACCCGCTGCTGGACCGGCCGCTCGCCGAGATCCTCCGGGACGGACCCGGTGAACGCACCGACCATGCGCAGGCCGCGGTGTTCGCGGTTCAGGTGGCGGTGTTCCGGCTGCTCACCACGTTGGGGGTGCGGCCGGACGCGGTGGCCGGGCACTCGGTCGGCGAAATCGCCGCGGCGCACGCCGCGGGCGTGTTCTCGCTGGCCGACGCCTGCGCACTGGTGGCCGCGCGCGGGCGGCTGATGCACGAACTCGGTGGCGAGGGCGTGATGGTGGCGGTCCAGGTACCGGAAGCCGACGTGCCGGAACTGCTGCGCGGCCGCGAGGACCGGGTGGCGCTGGCCGCGGTGAACGGGCCCGCCTCGGTGGTGCTCGCCGGGGACGCGGACGCGGTGCGGGAGATCTCGCAGCGGGTGGCCCACGCGCACCGCCTGGCGGTGCGGCACGCGTTCCACTCCCACCACATGGACCCGGTTCTGGACCCCTTCCGGAAGGTGCTGGCCGGACTGGACTTCCGGACACCGGCGATTCCGGTCGTGTCCTCGGTGACCGGCACACGGGTCACCGAAGAGCTTTGCGACCCGGAGTACTGGGTCCGGCATGCGCGGGAACCGGTCCGCTTCCACGACTGCCTGCGCACTCTGGACGCGGCGGGCACCAGCACCTACCTGGAGCTGGGACCGGGCGCGACGCTCAGCGCGCTCGGCCAGGAGGCGCTGGGCGGGGACGGTTTCCTGCCGGTGCTACGGCAGGACGCCGACGAGGTGCACGGCTTGCTGACGGCGTTGGCGACCGCGCACACCCGGGGGGTCGACGTGGACTGGGCGGCCTGGTGCGCGGGCGGGCGGGTGGTGCCACTACCCGGCTACGCGTTCACCCGGCAGCGGTTCTGGCTGCCCGACGACGACGGGACCCCCGCCGACCCTCTGCTGCACGGCGTCGAGTGGCAGCCGCTGCCCGTCCCCGGCCCGGTCGCCGACGCGCCGGGGCCGTGGCTGGTGGTGGCCCCGCCGGGCGCGGACTGGGACCGGCTCACCGAGGACGTGGCGGGCGCGCTGGGCGAAGGGACCCGTACCGTGCGCGGCGACGCCGTGGACGGCGAGCACTGGGACCGGCTGCTGCCCGACCTGCCGGGCGGCGGCATCGTGTCCCTCCTGGCGATGGCCGAGGGCCCGGACACGCCGCGGGTGCCGACCGGCCTGGCCGCCACCCTGGCACTGCTGCGGGCGCTGCTGTCCAGAGGCGCGGATACGCCCCTGTGGTCGATCACCAGCGGCGCCGTACGGGCCGACACGGCGGACACCGTGCCGAATCCGGAGCAGGCCGCCGTGTGCGGGTTGATCCGGGTCGCGGGCATGGAAGCGCCCCGGCTGCACGGCGGCCTGGTGGACCTGCCTCCCCGCCCGGCCGTGGAGGACCTGGCCGCGCTGACCGCCGCGCTGGCTGCCAGGGACGAGATCGCGATCCGGGACGGGCGGCTGTACACCAGGCGACTGGTCCCGGTGCCCCGCACCGAACCCGCCACGACGGAGCCCATCGGCACCGTACTGATCACCGGGGGGCTGGGCGGCATCGGCGCGCACATCGCCCGCCGGCTGGCGGCCCGGGGCGCGGACCGCCTGCTGCTGGTCGGCCGCCGGGGCGCGGACACCCCTGGCGCGCCGGAACTGCGCGCCGAACTCACCGCGCTGGGTACCGAGGTCGACATCGCGGGCTGCGACGTGGCGGACCGCGAGGCGTTGGCCGGGCTGCTCGCCGGGCGGTCGCTCACCGGTGTGGTGCACGCCGCCGGGGTGCTTGACGACGGGGTGCTGGAGGCGCTGTCCGAGGACCGGCTGGCGCGTGTGTTCGCGGCGAAGGCGGACGGCGCGCGGTTCCTGCACGAGCTGACCGCCGGCCATCCGCTGCGCTTCTTCGTGCTGTGCTCCTCGCTGGCCGGCACCGCGGGCTCGCCGGGGCAGGGCAACTACGCCGCGGCCAACGCCGTCGTGGAGGCGCTGGCCGCCCATCGACAGGCCGGCGGCCTGCCCGCGACGAGCCTGGCCTGGGGCCCCTGGCTGGACACCGGGATGACCACGTCCTGGCCCGTCGGCCCGCGGTCGGACAGCGGCGGCACGCCGATGCCCGCCGACCGGGCGCTGGACGCGCTGGAGCGGGCACTGTCCGGCGGTGCGGCGCAGTACGTGGTCGGTGCCGTGGACTGGCCGCGATTCGCCGCCGCACGGCCGGGGCGCCTGTGCTCCGGACTGCCGGGTGTGGGCGCGGACACCGGGCCCGAACCCGCGAGCGCGTTGCGGGAACGGCTGGCGGCCACCGCGCCGGAGCGGCGGTCGTCGGTACTGCTGGAGCTGGTCACCGCCCGGGTCGCCGTCGTCTCGGGCCGGCCGGCCGGAGACCTGGACGCGCACCGGCCGTTCCGGGAGCTGGGCCTGGACTCGCTGGCCGGGGTCCGGCTGCGCAACCTGCTCGGCGCGGACACCGGAGTGCCGCTGGCGGCCTCCGCGGTCTACGACCATCCCACCGCCGCCGCGCTGGCCCGGTACCTCGGCGACGCGCTCGGTGTCGACGAGGGCGACCCGGCCGAGCGGGTCGTGCTGGACCACCTGAGGGAGCTGGAGGCGGCCCTGCTCCGGCGGCCTCCGTCCGTGCCCGTCCCCGAGGTGATCACTACGACACTGCGGCGACTGCTGCGCGGCCAGGAAGACGGCACCGCCGATGAGCGGGACGCGGTGCCCGACCTGAGCGGCGCCACGGACGACGAGATGTTCACGCTGATCGACGGAGTGCTCGACGACACGGAATCGGACACCGGTCGCACTGCCGGCCGTGCCACGGAGAGGAGCTAGCCCATGTCAGTACCAAGCCGCCCACCGGCCACCGCGCGTGACAACCCGCTGCACGCCCTGCTCGACCGGGAAGTGCTCGCGAACCCCTACCCGTTGTTCGAGCGGTGGCGAGAGCAAGGTCCGATGTGGACGTCGGACGGTTCCCTGCTGCTGAGCGACCACGACAACTGTATGGCGGTGCTCAAGAGCCACACGACCATGGGCAGTGACACGTTCAACGCCCCGGGGATGCGGGAGCTCTTCGGCGACCGCGGCGACGAGCCGGTGCTCAACTCGATCTTCTTCATGGACAACCCCGGACACGGGCGGCAGCGGAACCTGGTCAGCAAGGCATTCACGCCACGGATCACCGCGCGCTTCGAGCCGTGGATTCGCGAGATCGTGGACGAACTGCTCCGCGACTGCCTGGCCGACGGCGAGTTCGACGGCGTGCAGGACCTGGCCGCGGTGCTCTCGCTGCGGGTCATCGCGACTCTCCTGGGCATCCCGGACGAGGACATCCCGATGCTGCGGGAGTGGTCCAGCGACATGGCGCTGTCCACGGAGCTGCCCACGCTGGTGGCCAGCTTCCACTCCACGGCGATGTTCGACCGCGAGGAACTCGTCCGCATCATCCGCACCACCACCGAACTGCACGGCTACTTCGCGGACCTCATCCACAAGCGCCGCCGCAACCCCGGCGAGGACCTCATCTCCAGCCTGCTCTCCACGCAGGAGGACGGGCGCGGGCTGAGCCGGCGTGAGGTGACGAACGTCGTGGTGACCGTGTTCACCGCGGCCCATGAGTCCACCACGAACCTGATCACCAACGGCCTGCTCGCGATGTCGCGCCACCCGGAGCAGTTCCAGCTGCTCCGGCAGGACCCGGCGATCGTCGGCGACGTGGTCAGCGAGGCGCTGCGCTACGACTGCCCGATCATGCTGACCGGCCGTGTCGCGCTGCGATCCGACCGGATCAACGGCATCGACATCCCCGAGGGCTCGGTGGTCACCCTGGTCCTCGCGTCCGGCAACCGGGACGAGCGGGTGCACCCGAGTGCGGGTCGGTTCATCGCGGACCGGAAGCCGGCCGTGATGAACCTCGCCTTCGGCGCCGGCGCGCACTACTGCCTCGGCAGCAGCCTGGCCCGGCTGGAGGCGGAGATCGTGTTCGGTGAGCTGGCTCGCCGGCTGCGCGGCTTCCACGTGCACGAGGACTCACTGAGCTATCGCAGGCACGTGGTCGTCCGCGGCCTCGACACCGAACGCGTCACCTTCCAACTCTGACCGGCCATCTGTCGCAGGGAGTCGTTCATGTCCGATGAAGTCAGCACGCTCCGGCAATACCTGAAGAGGGTCACCACCGATCTGTTACGCACCCGGGAGCAGTTGCGTGACGCGACCGAGCAGTCCACCGAGCCGATCGCGGTGGTCGGCATGTCGTGCCGGCTGCCCGGCGACGTGGCCTCGCCCGCCCAGCTGTGGGACCTGGTGGCCGCGGGCACGGACGCCATTTCGCCTTTCCCCGGGGACCGGCACTGGCCGATCGAGGAGCTCTACGACGCCGATCCGGAGTCCCAGCAGGCGCGGCGGTCCTACGTGCGCGAGGGCGGCTTCCTCAGCGGGGCGGGCGATTTCGACCCCGCGTTCTTCGGGATCTCCCCGCGCGAGGCGCTGGTGATGGACCCGCAGCAGCGGTTGGTGCTGGAGCTGGCCTGGGAGGCACTGGAGTCCGCGGGCATCCTGCCGGACTCGCTGGTGGGCGAGCGGGCCGGGGTTTTCGTCGGCGCGTCCAGCAACGACTACGAGATGCTCTGGCAGGGCACCGACCAGTTCTCCCAGTACGGCATCACCGGCAACACCATGAGCGTGATCTCGGGCCGGATCAGCTACGCCCTGGGCTTCCACGGCCCGGCCCTCACCGTGGACACCGCCTGCTCGTCCTCCCTGGTCGCCACCCACCTCGCGATGCGGGCCCTGCGCGCCGGCGAGTGCCCGATCGCGCTGGCGGGCGGTGTGACGGTGCTGAGCACTCCGGAGACGTTCGTCGAGTTCTGCGGCCAGGGCGTCACCTCCCGGGACGCTCGGATCAAGGCGTTCGCGGCCGGGGCGAACGGCTCGATCTGGGCCGAGGGGGCGGGTCTCCTGGTACTGGAGCGGCTGTCCGACGCGCGGCGGCACGGCCACCAGGTGCTCGCGGTGCTGCGCGGCTCGGCGGTCAACTCCGACGGCACCAGCAACGGGCTCTCCGCACCCAACGGCACCGCCCAGCAGGAGGTGATCCGTACCGCGCTCGCCGACGCCGGACTGTCCACCCAGGACGTCGACGTGGTCGAGGCGCACGGCACCGGCACCCCGCTCGGCGACCCGGTGGAGGGCACCGCGCTGGTGGCGACCTACGGCCGGAACCGGCCGTCCGGCCGGCCGCTGCTGCTGGGCTCGCTGAAGTCCAACATCGGGCATACGCAGGCCGCGGCCGGCGTGGCCGGCATCATCAAGATGATCATGGCGATGCGGCACGGTCTCGCGCCGAAGACGCTGCACGTGGACAGCCCCACCCCGAAGGTGGACTGGGGAGTGAACGGGGTCAGCGTGCTCGCCGACGCGATGCCCTGGCCGGAGACCGGTCGAGCGCGCCGCGCCGCCGTCTCCTCCTTCGGGATCAGTGGCACCAACGCCCATGTCGTGCTGGAACAGCACGTCGAGCCGGAGGCGCCGGAGCCCGGCGTGCCGTCCGCCGGTCTGGTGTGGACGGTGTCGGGCCGGACCGAGGACGCGCTGCGCGCCCAGGCGACCCGGCTGCTGGCCTTCGCCGAGTCCGGCGATGCTCCCTCCGCCGAGGGGCTGGCGCACGCATTGGCCACCCGCCGCACCCACTTCCGCCACCGGCTGGCGGTGCCCGGCCGGGACCGGGCCGAACTCACCTCCGCGCTGCGCGGCCACCTCGACACCGGCCTGGTCACCGATGTGGCGGTGGGCGCCGCGGCCGGCGGCGGGCTGTGCGTGCTGTTCACCGGCCAGGGCGCCCAGCGG
Source organism: Streptomyces eurocidicus (assembly GCF_002891295.1). GTDB lineage: Bacteria > Actinomycetota > Actinomycetes > Streptomycetales > Streptomycetaceae > Streptomyces > Streptomyces eurocidicus. The sequence goes on from NZ_LGUI01000004.1 coordinate 174,543, forward strand.
CTCGGCATGGGGCGGCAGCTCGCCGCCTCCTTCCCGGTGTTCGCCGAGGCGTTCGGCGAGGTGTGCGAGCTGTTCGACCGGGAGCTGGAGAGTCCGCTGCGGACCGTGCTCGAGGGCGAACCGGACCTGCTCGACCGCACCGACTACGCCCAGGCCGCCCTGTTCGCGGTGGAGGTCGCGCTGTTCCGGCTGATGCACTCCTGGGGTGTGCGCCCGGACATGCTGCTGGGACACTCGATCGGGGAGATCAGCGCGGCGCACGTGGCCGGGGTGTGGTCGCTGCCGGACGCGGTCCGGCTGGTGGCCGCCAGAGGCCGCCTGATGGCCGCGCTGCCCGAGGGCGGCGCGATGCTGTCCGTGCAGGGCACCGAGCAGGACCTGGCCCCCTGGCTGGCGGGGCGCGCGCGGCGGGTGTCCGTCGCGGCGGTGAACGCCTCGGACACGGTGGTCGTCTCCGGTGCGGACGAGGACATCGCGGAGCTGGAGGCTGACTGGGCGGGCCGGGGACGGCGGACCCGGCGGCTGCGGGTCAGCCACGCGTTCCACTCGCCGCTGATGGAGCCGATGCTGGCCGAGTTCGGCACGGTCCTGGCCGGGTTGACGACGCACGATCCGGAAATCCCGGTGATCTCCAACCTCACCGGCGAGACGGCCACGGCGGAGCAGTTGCGCTCGCCGGCGTACTGGACCGCGCACGTCCGGCAGGCGGTGCGGTTCCACGACGGGCTGCGCACCGCACGCGAGGCCGGTGCACGCGTCCTGCTCGAACTGGGGCCGGGCGCGGTGCTTTCCGCGCTGGCCGGGCGGGACGCCGGGCCGGACGAGGCGAGGGTGCCCACCCTGCGCGGGGCCGATCGTGACGAGACCAAGGACGTGCTGCTCGCCCTCGGCGCGCTGCACACGCAAGGCGTGGAGGTGGACTGGTCCGCCGTGCTGCCCGCCGCGCCCGCCAGGACGGCGGACCTGCCCTGCTACGCGTTCCAGCACGAGAGGTACTGGCTGGTGCCGGACGGGAACGGGCTGAACCTGCGTTCCACCGGGCTGCTCCCGGTGGGCCACCCGCTGCTGGGCGCCGTGCTGTCCGCGGCCGAGGGCGACGGCGTGCTGCTCACCGGCAGGCTGTCCCTTCAGTCGCACTCCTGGCTGGGGGGCCATCTGGTGCGCGGCATCCCCCTGCTGGCCGGTACCGGTTTCGTGGAACTGGCGCTGGCCGCGGGCGAGCAGGTCGGCTGCGATCTGCTCGAACAGCTGACCGTCGAGGCGCCGCTGGTCCTGCCGGCGCACGGCGGGGTGTCGGTGCAGGTGGTGGTGGGCGACACCGAGGAGACCGGCCGTCGCCCGGTGCGGGTGTACTCCCGGCCGGAGGGCGTGGGCCGGGACGAGCCGGGCCCATGGCGGTCACACGCCTTCGGCTACCTGGGCATCCGCACCGCGACGCCGGACACGACCCTCGCGCACTGGCCGCCGCGGGACGCGCGGGAGATCCCGGTCGCGGACGTCTACGACGAGGTGGTGGAGGGCAGGCACTTCCGCTACGAGGGCGCGTTCCGAGGTCTGCGGACCCTCTGGCAACGCGACCACCCCGACGGGAGCTCGGAGATGTTCGCCGAGGTCGCCCTGCCCGTCGAAGCGGCGGGGGACGCGAAGCGCTACAGCCTGCACCCGGCGCTGCTGGACGCGGCACTGCACGCGGTCGGTCTCGGCCCGCAGCTGGACGGGATCGACGAGGGCAGCGGCTCGATGCCGTTCTCGTGGTCGGGGCTGTCGCTGTTCCGGGCCGGAGCCTCGATGGTGCGGGTGCACGTCACCGGCGGGAACGGCGACGTGACGATCACGCTGGCGGACGAGACCGGTGCCACCGTGGCCACGGTGGACTCCCTGGTGTTCCGGCCGCTGCCCGCCGACGAGTCCTACCTGCTGGGACCGGCCGAGGACGGCGCGGAACTGCTCGCACAGGACTGGGTGCCCGTGCGCCGGCCGTCCACAGTGGACGATTCCGGTGGCTGGCACGACCCCGGGATCGGCGGGCTCGACCTCGCGTCGCTGGCGGACGCGGAGGACCCGGTGCCGCCGGTGGTGGTGCTGCGCCCGGCCCGGCCCGCCGGGGACGACGTCACCGCACGGGTCCGCGCCGCGCTCACCGAGCTGACCGGGCACCTGCGAGTGTGGCTCACCGACCAGCGGTTCGCCGGTTCGCTGCTGGTGGTCCGCACCGAGCGCGCGCTCGGCGTGCGGGCGGGCGACGAACCCGACCTGGCACTGTCCGCGGCCCACGGGCTGGCTCGCTCGGCACAGAACGAGTACCCGGGCCGCCTCCTGCTGGTCGACGTCGACGAGCCGGCCGACACCGCGTTGCGCGACGCGGTCGCCGTCGCGTCCGCGGCCCGTGAGCCCCAGGTGGCGCTGCGCGCGGGCGAGCTGCTGGTGCCCCGGCTGCACCGCGACGACGGTCCGGCGGAGAGCGACGGCGGCTCGGCCGCCCGTACGCCCGACCCCGACGGCACCGTGCTGATCACCGGTGGGCTCGGGTCGCTGGGCCGCACGCTGGCCCGGCATCTGGCGAGCCGGGGCGCCCGCAGGCTGCTGCTCCTCTCGCGCCGTGGCGCGGAGAGCCCCGGCGCCACGGAACTGGTCGCCGAACTCGGCCGGCTCGGCGCGCACGCCGAGCTGGCGCGCGGCGACGTCGCCCGGCGGGGCGACGTGGCCCGGGTACTGGCCGAGGTGCCCGCGGCACACCCGCTCACCGCCGTGGTCCATGCGGCCGGTGTGCTGGACGACGGCTTGGTGGAGTCGCTGACCGACGGGCAAGTGGAGAACGTACTGGCGCCGAAGGTCGACGGAGCCTGGCACCTGCATGAGCTGACCCGGGATCTCGATCTCGCCGGGTTCACGTGCTTTTCCTCCGCCGCCGGTGTGTTCGGCACCGCGGGCCAGGGGGCTTACGCCGCGGCGAACGCCTTCCTGGACGCGCTCATGAACCAGCGGGCCGCCGCCGGGCTCCCGGCCCGCTCGCTGGGCTGGGGCCTGTGGGCGCCGGACAGCGGGACCAGCACGACCGACGGGATGGGCGGCGGGCTGGCCGCCGCGGACCGGGCCCGCATGGACCGCACCGGGATCCGCGCACTGACCGTCGCGCAGGGCCTGTCCCTCTGGGACACCGCGACCGGCTCGGACAGGGTCCACCTGGTGCCCATCGGGCTGGATCCGGGCACCGTGGCCGGGCTGGGAGAGGAGGGCATTCCGCCGTTGCTGCGCGATCTGGTCCGCCCGGCCCGCCGCCGGCGCTCCGCGCGGTCCGCCGCGCCCGCCGAGTCCCCGGCGGACCTGGCCCGCAGGCTGGGCCGGCTGAGCCCCGCCGAACGGGACCGGCAGCTCCTCAACCTGGTGCTCGGGCAGATCGCGGCCGTGCTCGGCTACCCGTCCGCGGACGGGGTGCCCGCGGACGGTCCGTTCGGAGACCTCGGGTTCGACTCACTGAGCTCGGTCGAGCTGCGCAACCGGCTCAACACCGCCACGGGTCTGACCCTGCCCGCCACCTTGGTGTTCGACCACCCCACTCCGGCCATCCTCGCGGCGCACCTCGGCACGGAGGTCGCGCCGGATGCCGCCGGCGCGGAGGAACCGGCGGACGGCCCCGCCGAGCGCGGCCCGGATCAGCTCTCCGGACTCGCGCGGGCGGTCGAGGAGGCGCTGGCCGGCGAGAACGCGCAGCGCGACGCGCTGCGCGGACGACTGCGGGCGGCGCTGCGCGCGCTGGACGGCGAGCCGGGGCCCGGGGTGGACGAGCTGAGCTCGGCCTCCGTGGACCAGCTCTACGCCTTCGTGGACCGGGAACTCGGCGATGCGTGAGCCAGCAGCCGGGACCGCCCGGCCGACCGGAAAGGAATCGAAAGCCGTGGGCGAGGATCCGAAGCTCGTCAAGTACTTCCAGCGGGTCACCGCGGAACTCCAGCGCACCCGGGAGCGGTTGCGGGAGCTGGAGAACCCCGTCGACGACCCGGTGGCCGTGGTCGGCATGGGCTGCCGGTTCGGCGGTGGGGTCGGCTCGCCGGAGGAGCTGTGGGAACTGCTCGCCGCGGAGCGGGACGTGATCACCGGGTTCCCGGCCGACCGCGGCTGGACCGAAGACCAGATCTACCACCCGGAACCGGGCACGCCGGGCCGCTCCTACGTCCGGCACGGTGCCTTCCTCGACGACGCGGCCGACTTCGATGCCGAGTTCTTCGGCATTTCGCCGCGCGAGGCGCTCAGCATGGACCCGCAGCAGCGGATCGCGCTGGAGGTCACCTGGCAGGCGCTGGAGTCCGCCGGTATCGATCCGGCCGGGCTGCGCGGCAGCCGCACCGGCGTGTTCCTCGGACTGTCCAACGCGGACTACGCCACGGCGGTCCGCGAGATGCCCGAGGACATGCTGGGCCAGCTCTCCATCGGCAACGCGGGCAGCGTGACCTCCGGCCGGCTGGCCTATGTGTTCGGCCTGCAGGGGCCCGTGCTCACGGTGGACACCGCCTGTTCCTCGTCCCTGGTCGGGATCCACCTGGCGGTGCAGTCGCTGCGCGCGGGCGAGTGCACCCTGGCGCTCGCGGGCGGGGTGACCGTCCTGTCCAGCCCGCTGCTGTTCATCGACTACGCCCGGCAACGCGCCTTGGCGCCGGACGGACGGTGCAAGCCCTTCTCCTCGGCCGCCGACGGCACCGCGTGGGGCGAGGGCGCCGGAATGCTGGTGCTGGAGAAGCTGTCCGACGCGCGGCGGCACGGCCACCAGGTGCTCGCGGTGCTGCGCGGATCGGCGATCAACTCCGATGGCACCTCCTCCGGGCTGACCGCCCCGAACGGAACCGCGCAGCAGCAGGTGATCGCCGACGCGCTCGCTTCGGCCGGCCTGTCGCCCGCGGACGTCGACGCGGTGGAGGCGCACGGCACGGGCACCGCGCTCGGCGACCCGATCGAGGCGCAGGCGCTGCTGGCCGGGTACGGCCGCCACCGCGGTGACCGGCCGCCGCTGCTGGTCGGCGCGGTGAAGTCGAACCTCGCCCACACCCAGGCCGCGGCCGGAGTCGCCGGCGTGGTGAAGATGGTGCTGGCCATGCGGCACAGCACGCTGCCCAGGACCCTGCACATCGACACGGTGACCCCCCGGGTCGACTGGGCGCAGGGCGGGGTCGAACTGCTCACCAGCGCGGTTCCGTGGCCGCGCGACGGGCGTCCCCGGCGGGCGGGCGTGTCCGCGTTCGGAGTCGGCGGCACCAATGCGCACGTGATCCTGGAGGACCCGGGGCCCGACCCGGACACCGAGCCCGGCGACCGGGCCGTCCCGCCACTGCTGGCCTGGACCCTGTCGGGCAGGACCGAACAGGCGCTGTCCGCGCAGGCGGCCGCGCTGCACGAGTACCTCGACCGGGCGCGCCCGGATCCGCTGGACCTGTCGTGGTCGCTGGCCACCGCCCGGGCGCACCTGCCGCACCGCGCGGTGGTGTTCGGCTCCCGCCCGGCCGACCTCGCCGCGGGCCTGACCGCGCTGAGCACGGGCCGGAACGACACCGGGAACGCCACGGTGGCGGTCTCCGGCACCGCCGTGCGGAGCGGCACCACCGCGTTCCTGTACCCGCACGAGTGCACCCCGGCCGTGGTGCGCGCGTTGGCCGCGCAGTACGCCGAGGCCGAGCCGTTCGCCGAGCACCTCTCCGCATGCGCGGCAGTGCTGGCCGGGCTGGTCGGCTGGTCTCTGACGGATGTGCTCCGCGGTGACCCGGACGCGCCACCACTGGACCGGCCGGACGTGTTGGTCCCGGCCACGCTGGCCGTGCTGACCGGCGTGACACGAGTGTGGTGCGCGTCCGGGGTGCGCCCGGCGGCGCTGGCGGGACACGGATCCGGCCGGCTGGCCGCGTCCTGGGCGGTCGGGTGGCTGTCCCTGCCCTCGGCGCTGCGGATCGCGGCCGGGTGTCCCGCGGGCGCCGGACCCGACGCCGTGGATGTCCCGCCCCCCGCGCCCGGTGTGCCGGTGCTGTGCGGGGACACCGGCCGCTGGCTGCGGGACCGTCCGGACGAGGACGACTACCGCACGGTGCCGGCCGCCGAATCCGGCCCGGCCGCCCGCGAGCTGCGGGCCGACGGCCATCGACTGCTGCTCGTATTCGGTGGGGACACCTCGGGCATGGCCGCCGCGCTGTCCGACGGTCCCGCCGTGCTGGCCGTGCCGGAGGAGACGGAGAGCATGGTGACCGGTTCGGCGGCGGTCGTGCGCGCGCTGGGCCGCGCGTACGTGCTGGGCGCGGCGGTGGACTGGCGCGCCGTCCTGGCCGGCGCCGGTGCGCGGCGTATCCCGTTGCCCGGCTACGCCTTCCAGCGCAGCCGGTACTGGATCGAGCGCGAGTGGACCATGCCGGTGCTGATCTCCGACGCCCCCGGGACGCGCGAGCCCGATCGGCGCTCGCCCGCGGCTGTGCTGTGGGCACTGCCCGAGCAGGAGCGCAACGGCCGGGTCGAGACGCTGGTCCGTGAGTGCCTGGGCCGGGCGCTGGGCAACGGACCGGATGACCGGGTCGACGCCGAGGACACGTTCCGCGATCTCGGGATGGACTCGCTGGGCGCGGAGGATCTGCGCGATCAACTCACCACCGATGCCGGTGTGGAGATCGAACTCGCCGACGTGCTGAACTATCCCACGGTGGTCGATCTCACCGAGCGCGTACTGGAAAAGCTGGCCGCCCGCGCCGAGGAGGGCACGCTCGACGAGATCGCGGGGACCGCCCGGTCCGGGCACGAGGCCCCGGAATCCGGCACCGGGCCGGTGGACCCGGCGCCCGAGAACGCCGACGAAAGCGACGGCAGCCTGGCCTCGTTCTACATCCGGGCGATCCGCACCGGCCGGATCAACGTCGCCCTCCGCCTGGCCCGCGCGGCCTCCGAGACCCGCGACACGTTCGACCAGGACGATCCGCGCGATCTCGCCGAACTGCGCCGGGTGGGGGCGGGCACGGGTGGCCCCACGATCGTCGGCCTCACCCCGCCGATCTTCCCCAACCTGGACCTGCCCTACTCCTACCTGCACGCCGGGCTGGACCCCGCGTCCGACGTGTGGTCGCTGTGGTCACCCGGATTCGCGGGTGAGGCGCCGCTGCCCGCCGACCGTGCCGCCCTGATGCGGATGCTGGCGAAACCGCTGCGCCGTGAGCTGGCCGGCACCCCGTTGATCATCGCGGGCTACTCCTCGGGCGGCTGGCTGGCGCACGACCTGGCCGCGCACCTGGAGCGGACCGGCGTCCCCGTCACCGCGCTGCTGCTGCTGGACTCGTACCTGCCGGAGGAGGAGATGGAACAGACCGAGACCCGCAGCGAGTTCATGCGTGAGCAGATCCGCCGACGTGACCTCATGGGCATGGCGCTCAACCGTCCGGACCGGACGGTGACCACCAGCGGCCAGATCGCGGCGATGGGCGGCTACAGCAGGATCTTCAGCGGCTGGCGGCCCGGTCCGCTGAAGGCGCCGATCCTGCACCTGCTCGCCAGCGAGGTCGTCGCGGGTCTGCCCACCAGCTCGGAGGACCACCCGTTCCCGGCCGAACTGGCGCACCGCGTGCGCAGGCTGCCCGGCGATCACTTCACCATCCTGTCCCAGCACGCCGACCTGATCTCAGCGAACCTGCACGACTGGCTGACGGAGGTACACCCCATATGACGACCGTTCCCGATCTTCCCGACGCCACAGAGGCACTGGAGCACTTCCCCTTCGACGACGGCCGCGGCATCGAGGTCAACGAGCGGTTCAAGGAACTGCGGCAGCGCGAGGGGCTGCTCCGGGTGCGGCTCGCCTACGGTGAACCCACCTGGCTGGTCACCCGCTACGCGGACGCCCGGCTGGTGCTGGGCGACGCGCGGTTCAGCCGCGCGATGTCGGTCGGCCGGGACTTCCCGCGCCAGGAGGAGGCGACCGACCTGGCCGGGCTGATCACCATGGATGCCCCCGAACACACCCGGCTGCGCACGCTGTTGCTCAAAGCCCTCAGCAGGTCCCGTATCGAAGCGCAGCGCCCGACGGTGCACGCGGCGGCGGACGATCTGCTGTCGTCGGCGATGGCCGCCGGGCCGGGCATGGACATCGTGGTGGACTACGCACAGCGGATGAGCGTGCTGTCCATCTGCGACCTGCTCGGCGTACCGGTCTCGGACCGGGAGGTGTTCGAGTCGACCAGCGCGGCGCTGATGCCCGGCAGCGCCGTCGGCCACGAGGACATGATGCGGCGGTTCGGTGCCCTGCAAGCCTGCACCGAGCGGCTCATCGCCGAGCGTCGGGCCCGCCCCCGCGACGACCTGATGTCGGCGATGGTCCAGGCCCGGGACGAGGAGGACCGGCTCACCGACACCGAGCTGATCGACCTGGTCGTCAGCATGCTGCTGGCCAGGTTCGAGGCGATCATCACCCAGATTCCGAACTGCGTCTACGTCCTCACGCGGGGCGACCGTGCGCTCTGGAACCGGCTGCGTGCGAATCCGGCCGAGCTGCCGGCGGCGGTCGAGGAACTGCTGCGCAACAACGCCTCCGCCGGTGCCGGCCTGTTCGTCCGCTATGCGAGGGAGGACGTCAACGTCGGCGGCACGCTGGTGCGCGCGGGCGAAGCCCTGACCGTCGCCATCGAGTCGGCCAACCACGACCCGGCCCGATTCGAGGACCCCGACGCGATCGACTTCACCCGGCCACCCGGTGGACACCTCACCTTCGGTTATGGCGCGCACTACTGCGTCGGCGCCCAGCTCGGGCGCATCGACCTCCAGGAGGGACTGCGGGTGCTGCTCACCAGGACCCCGGAGCTGACCGTCCGCGACATCACATGGAGAGAACGGCCGCACATCCGGGGGCCGGAGGCGATGCGCGTGACCTGGCAGGGTGGCCCGGAATGACCACCACCGGCACGTAGTGGCAGGTCGGCCGGGTCCGGCGCGCCTCGCCGTTTGATACCCGGTACGGTGCCCGCTTTGATGGTGCGATCGCGGGACGGCTGTACGGATGAGTGGTGAGGGGCGGGCGTGGGGAGCGGGCACCGGTTGGGGCGGCGGTTCGGGTGGCTCTGGGGAGCGTACGGGACCAGCGCGCTCGGCACGTGGCTCGCCTTCGGCGCGTTCCCGCTGATCGCCGTCCAGGTGCTGCACGCCGGACCCGCCGAGGTCGCCGCCCTCTCCTCCGTGGGGGCCGCGGTGGGCGCGGCCGTGGCGGTGCCCCTCGGCCCGTGGGTGGAGTTCCGCCGCAAACGGCCGGTGCTGATCGCGACGGACCTGGCGCGGTGCGCGGCGCTGCTGACGATCCCCGCCGCGTACGCGCTCGGCGTGCTCACCTTCGTCCAGCTCCTGCTGGTCTCGGCCGTCGTCGCGGCGGCCGACATCTCCTTCCGCGCCGCCTCCGGCGCGTACCTGAAGACCCTGCTGCCCGCGGAGGACCTGCTCGTCGCCAACGCCCGGTTCGAGTCCACGGCCTGGACGACCACGATCATCGGACCACCGCTGGGCGGCGCGATGACCGGGCTCCTCGGCCCGGTGGCGACGGTGCTGGCCGACGCGGTCAGCTATCTGCTCTCGGCCCTGGGCATCCGCGCGACGGGCGGGCCCGAGCCGCGGCCCGAGCGCCGGGAGGCCGTCCGTATGCGGGCGGGCGACCTGCTCGACGGCTGGCGGTACATCCTCGCCGACGCGACGCTGCGCCCCCTCTTCCTCAACACCGCCTTGTTCAACGCCCTGGTGATGGCCACCCAGCCGCTGCTGGCCGTCCTGATGCTCGGCCGGCTCGGGTTCGCACCATGGCAGTACGGCCTCGCCTTCGCCGTCCCCTCGATCGGCGGGCTGCTCGGCTCACGGCTGGCCCGGCCGCTCGCCACCCGGTTCGGGCAGCACCGCGTCCTGACCGCGACCGGGACGCTGCGCGCGCTCTGGCCCGTCGGGCTGGCCTTCCTGGGGCCGGGGACCGGAGGGCTGCTGCTGGTGATGGGCGTCGAGCTCGGGCTGATCCTCTGCTGCGGGATCTTCAACCCCGTGTACGCCACCTACCGCCTCGAGCGCACCGCGACCGACCGGGTCGCCCGAACGCTGTCCGCCTGGGCGGTGACGACCAAGATCTCGACCGCGCTCCTGACGGCCCTCTGGGGCGTGCTGGGCGGCCTGCTCGGCCCGCGTACGGCCATCGGTCTGGCCGGCGTGCTCCTGCTGGCGACCCCGCTGCTGCTCCCTCGCCGCGCGCCGGCACCTTCCCCCGGGCCGGCGCCTTGCCCTGACCTCGGCCCTGACCCGGAGCCGGAACCGAACCGCGCCTGACGGTCAACCCTTCCGCGTACGACCCGCGGACTCGGCAGGGAACACCCGAGCGTTGCCGCGCAACGGCGCAACGTTTCCGGCCGGAGCGCTCCCACCAGCGGGAACGGCCGCTTCCGGCGGCGCTGACCCAGGACGGCGCGGGGCAGCGTTGCGCTCATTCGCCGATCGCACGGCGCAACGGCTCCGTGTCACTCCATTCTGTGAGTCGCCTTCCCGCAATCCGCTGGACGGGTGACCAGTCCCGTTGCGTAACGGGTCAGACGGATGGAGACTTCGGTGGACCGGCCGCTGCTGTCACTGAGAACGACCCTGGTGTTCCTGCTCGCGTCGCTCGCCGGCGCGGCGGCGGGCGCCTTGACCGCGTACGCGGGTGAGGGGACACCGCGCGGCGCGCTCGCGGGCCTCGCCGCCGCCGGGGTGGCGGTGCGGTTCTTCGACCGTCTCGTCGCCGCCGAGCCGGACGACGGCCGGCCGCACCGGGCCGCGGGCGACGGCGGGGGAGAGGGGGCAGGACATGGGTGAGCTCCGGCCGCTGGGGGACGATCTCACGGACAGCTCTCGCGCACTCGCCCAGGCGTTGCGGGAGCTGTTCGAGGGGATGGGGGTATCCGTGCGCCGGTACGCGGCCCGGCGCCGGCGGGATCCCGGGACGTTCTCGCGCTACCTGAACGGAACCCGCCTGCCTCCCTGGCAAGTGATCATGGACCTGTTCGCGGACCTCGCCCAGCACCGGGGGACCGCCGTCACCGCCGAGGCCATCGAGTTCGTACGCGGGCTGTACGGGTCGGCGGTCGACGCCGGTTCCTCGCCCAAGCACGCGGTGGAGATCCTGGAGCAGCAACTGGCCGACGCCGACCGGGTCTCGCGCCGGTCGAGCGTTCGCGGCGACGTGCTGGGCGACGCCCTGCTGGACCGCACCCACCGCATCGCCGACCTGGAAGTGCGCCTCAACCAGCTGGAGGCCGACCGGAGCGCCGAGCGGGAGCGGGCGGACAAGCTCGCCGCGGCCCATCCCGACGTCTCCGACCTCCTGCGCGAACGCGACGCCCTGGAGGCCGAGGTGTCACGGCTGGGTGAGGAACTGCGCGAGGCCGGGGAGCAGCGTGCCGCCGCGGAGGCCCGGTGCGATCTGCTCGAACGGCAGCTGGAGGCCGTCGAACGGCCGGCCCTGCCCGTCGTCGACTCCGGACCCCGGATCCTGCCCAGGATCCTGATCGTCGACGACCAGGCGGACAACCTGCTCGCGATGAGAGCCGTACTGGAGACCCTCGACCAGGGCCTCGTCACCGTCTCCTCCGGCCGGGAGGCGCTCAAGGCGCTCCTGGACCACGACGACTTCGCGGTCATCATCATGGACGTGCAGATGCCGGAGATGGACGGCTACGAGACGTGCGCGCACATCAAACGCAGGCCCCGCACGCGTGATGTGCCCATCATCTTCCTGACCGCGATGGGAGTGGACCCGGAACACTCCGCCCGCGGGTACGCGGCCGGCGCGGTCGACTACATCAGCAAGCCCTTCGACCCGTGGGCGTTGCGCGCCAAGGTCGCCGTCTTCACCTCCATCTACCTGGAACGCCACGCCGCCCGATGAGCTACGGCCCCTCCGGGCACGCCTGCCGGAGGGCCAGCCGCCAGTCGTTGCACCGCACCGGCCGCCCGGGCGGGTACTCCACGTCGCGCTCGCCGATCAGCTCGAAGCCCGCCTTGCGGCAGACCGCGTTCGACGGCTTGTTGCCGGTCGAAGGGAAGGCGTGCAGGAAGCGGTGGGCCCGCTCGGCCCGGGCCCGCTCGGTGACCACCCGCGTCGCGGCGGTCGCCACGCCCCGGCCCTGGAACCCGGGGAGCACCATCCACCCGGTCTCGTACACCTGCTCGCCGTCCCGGGTATGCCGCCAGAAGCCGATGCTGCCGACCACGCCCCCCTCCGGGAACAGCGTGATCCGGAACATCCGGCCCGCGCCCGTGCGGTCCGCGCTGAGCCGCACATACCGCTCGTGGCGCGCGAGGATCTGCTCCTCGGTCTCGGGGCCGCCGAGATGGGTCATCTGCTCCGGCGTGTTCAACGCCCGCAGCAGCCCGAGGTCCTGCGGGGCCCAGGGGTCGAGCCGTACCGGCGGCAAGGTGTTGTCCATGCCCCGGACGGTAGCCCAGGAGCCCGACAACACCCGGGCACCAGCGGCCTCGTGTACGGCCGCGTCGACGTCTTCCGGCCCGTCGCCGCCCCCGACCTCGCGGGCGCCGTCGAGGGTCTGCTGCGCCATCACCGTGACGCGGTGCTGGCACCCGCCGGCCTGGGGCACCTGCCCCTGCACATCACCGAACACGGCTGGCCCACCGGCCCCGAGCGGCCGCCGCACCGCCAGGCCGACGTGGTCGAGACCGTGATCCGCGTCGTCGCGGCCCAGGCGGAGGAACTCGGGCTGAGCGGGTACACCCACTTCGCGCTGCGCGACGCCGACAGCGCGAACCCGGGGCTTTTCCACCGGTTCGGGCTCACCACCGACGACTACGCGCCCAAGCCCGCCTTCGAGTCCATGCGGAAGCTCATCGACCGGTACGGCGCCTGACGAGGACGACGGCCCGGCGGGTGTCCGTCCGCCGGGCCCGGCACCGCGTACGGCCCGGGGCGCTCGCCCCGCGCGGTGGAGGGCGGCGCGAAATGATCGTGGTTTTCCACGATGCTCAGCGTCCACGAGCCTCCGGCAGAGTGAAGGCAGCTGGACCCCCGCCGGAGCCCCGGACGACACATCCGGGCGCGGCACACTCTGTGATCGAGAACTGGAGCGACTCATGAAGATGATCAAGGCGATCGTGAAGAAGTTCAAGCAGGACGAGGACCTCGCCAACCACGCGTGGGTGCTGCACGTCATCTGACGTACCGCGGTCGGCGGAGGCAGCGGCACACGGCCGCCGCCTCCGCCGGCGCGCACAGTGCCCCGGCGGCCACGACCGCGTCGGATCCCGCCGCAGACCGGGCCGCGGCGCGGAGCGGCGGTCCCGCCCGTTCCCCGCCCGGAGCTCCCCGCCCGCCGCGGGGGACGCATTTCATCGCCATTCCCACGGAGGCGGGATTCTCGTGCAAGAAACAGCGCCGGCGACGGTGCGCGACCATTCCGTCGTATTCGCCCCCCGGATTCAGGACCTGCTGGCCAGGGAAGAAAAGGTGTTCCGGATCGACGCGACCACGGTCGGCGTCTCCGACCCCCACCTGGTCGCCGAAATCGTCGCGGCGCGCCCCGTGCGTTCGACGGAGCGCTCGGTCTACAAGCCCGCCGCGGGAGCCGACATCCCCCACGACAGCGCGACACGGACGATCCGCGCGCTCGGGCAGGACGTCATGGCGGGCATCCGGACGCCGCCGCCCCCGGCGCGCGGGCTGTCCGGCTCCTGGCCCTACGCGCCCACCTCCTACCTGCGCCGGTGGCTCTTCCAGTCCGACCCCCTGCCGGTCTCCCTGCTGTCGAAACGCGGCGTCACCCGCTCCGACACGCTCTCCCGGATCGTCGACCGCGCCGTCACCGCCTGGCCGGGATCCGGCCCCGAGGGCGACCGCACCGCGCTGGCCGAGCTGATCCGCGGCGCTTCCGGCACCCAGGACAGAAAACAGGCCATCGCCATGTACCGGCGCGCGACGGCCACCCTCTGCGACGGCGTGGCCGCACTGGCCGGCAACGCCCTGTGGCTCATGGGGCCGACGCGGGACAAGGAGGAAGCCCGCGCCGACCTCACCGCGATCCTGTGGGAGACCCTGCGGCTGCTCCCGCCCGCGTGGATGCTGTTCCGCAAGGGCGGGGAGGCGTACACCGCGCTGCACCCCGAGATCCGCCCCGAGGACAACGTCGCGCTCTTCCCGCTCCTGATGCACCGCCACCCGGACCACTGGCCCGACCCGCTGGCATTCCGGCCCGAGAGGTGGGCCGGGGTCGCGGACCCGGAGAAGACGCCCGCCTTCATGCCGTACGGGTTCGAGGGCGCCCGCTGCTGGGCCAAACACCTGATCGTGCCCCTGGCCGAGCGCCTGCTGAACGTCGCCCTCGACAACCGGCTCGTCATCCGCGACCCGGACCAGGAGAAGCACGTCCCCCTCCGCTCCCTGCTCTCCGTGCGGTTCGACGCCCGGATCGGGGGATGACCAGGCGCCGTACCCCGCGCCGTCCACGGGTGGTGTGACCACCCCACCGGAACCCCTGTCGTCGCGGAGCATGCGCCCGCCCGCGAGCACCGAACCCCCTGACACCACGGGAAACACCATGGAATCGCCCACGCTGGCCGGCTGGGTCGGCGACGCCGAGGGCTTCGCCGGCCGCCAGTGGCAGCGCGAGCCCGCGGTCTTCACGCCGGAGACCTTCGCCTCGCCGTTCGACCTCGACGAGCTGGACGCCGCCTTCGACGGAGGGCTGCTGCGCACCCCCTACCTGGAGATGGTCCGCTCCGACAAGGTCGTCGTCCCGCCCGACGCCTACACCACGTCACGCGTGATCAACGGCATCACGCACCGCGGCTTCGCCGACCGCGCGAAGGTCGTCGCGCAACTGCGCGCCGGGGCGACGCTGCTCCTGCGGTGCGTCGACCAGTGGCACCGCCCGACGGGCGAGCTGGTGGAGCGGCTGTCCGAGGAGATCGACCGGCGCGTGGAGGCGTTCTTCTTCCTCACGCCGGCCGGCGGCCAGGGCCTGGCGGTGCACCGTGACGACGCCGATGTGTTCGCCCTCCAGGTGGCCGGGCGCAAGACCTGGTACGTCCACGACGCGCCGGCGGCGGCGGACTGGTCACTGGGGGAGCTCCCGGACGACGAGCACTCGCCGCGGCGCCTGCACCGCGTACTCGAACCGGGCGACGTGCTCTACATCCCGCGCGCCTTCGCCCACCGCGCGGTGGGCGAAGCCGGACTGTCCGCCCACCTGTCGCTGACGATCCGCGACATCTCCCTGCGGGACCTGCGGGAGGCCCTGGAACAGCGGTTGGCCGAAGAGCTCGACCTCCCGGCGCGCCCGCTGGGCGAGGCCGCGATCACCGACGCCTGTGCCACGCTGCTCGGCCACGCCAGGGCGAGGCTCGACGCGATCGGACCGGAGGACCTGCGGCTCGCCGCCAGGGCCGCGCGAGCGCGGCGACCGGCCACGCCGACGCCTGCGGAGACCTTCGCCGAGACGGCCCGGGACTGGGAGGCCGGCGGACCCGGCGTCCGCCGCGCCGGGCCGGCGTCCGTCGGCCGCACCTGGCGCAGGCTGCGCGACGCGGCACGCACCACGCGCTGACGCACGGCCACGAGGTCCCCCGGGAGCCGCTGTTCCCGGCCGCGCCGGAGCCTCCGGTCCGGCGGCTCCGGCACGGCCGGGGACACGCCGGCATCTCCCCTCCCGCGAACCGATGCCGGCGGCCGCGGCGCCACGGCCCTCTTGTGCCGGAGGGTGGCCCTGTTGTCCGCTGTCCCCATGAGGCAGAGAAGTGTCGCCACCTTGGTCGCCGCTCTGATCGCGGGGACCCTCCTGACAGGGGCGCCGGCCCCACAAGCACAAGCCGATCCCACCGGCACCGGCGGTCCGCCGGCGTCCGGCGGCGGCCCCCGGGAGCCGAGAGCCGACCTCGACGTCGTGACGATCCCGGAACTCCAGGCCCGCATGGCGGACGGGTCGCTGACCTCGTCGGCACTGACCGCCGCCTACCTACGACGGATCGAGGCCGTCAACCCCAGGATCAAAGCGGTGCTGCGCACCGACCCGACGGCCCTGCGGCAGGCAGCGGCCAGCGACGCCAGGCACCGGCACGGCCACGCACGGGGCCCGCTCGACGGGATCCCCGTCCTGCTCAAGGACAACGTGGACACCCGCGACATGCCGACGACGGCCGGTTCGGCGGCGCTGGCCGGCCGCCCGCCCCGCGCCGACGCCGCCCTGGTGACCCGGTTGCGGGACGCCGGAGCGGTGATCCTCGGCAAGACCAACCTCTCCGAGTGGGCGAACTTCCGGGCGACCAAGCCGACTTCTGGATGGTCGGCCGTGGGCGGGCAGACGAACAACCCCTACGTCCTGGACCGGAATCCGTGCGGCTCCTCCGCCGGGTCGGCCGCCGCGCTCGCCTCGTCGCTGGCGCAGGTGGCGATCGGCACCGAGACGGACGGCTCGATCGTGTGCCCCGCCGGGATGAACGGGGTGGTCGGCCTCAAGCCCAGCCGCGGACTGGTGAGCGGAGCCGGCGTCGTGCCGATCTCCGCGGATCAGGACACCGCGGGCCCCATGGCCCGCAACGTGACCGACACGGCGCTCACTTACGCGGTCCTCACCGGCGGTGACACCACGCGCCCCGCCGGATTCCCGGACCGGGCGGCACGGCCCGGCGCCGGGCTGCGGGGCAAGCGCATCGGCCTGTGGCGGCTGCCCTCACTCGGCCCGGAGGTGGACGCGCTGATGACCCGTACCGCCGAGAGCCTGCGCGCGGCGGGGGCCGAGGTCGTCCAGGTGACGCCCCCGTACCAGGAGCGACTCGCGGAACTCGAATACCCGGCGCTGCTGAGCGAGTTCCACCGGGACGTCGACGCCTACCTCGCCACGCGCGAAGGGCCCCGGAACCTCGCCGGACTGATCGAGTTCAACCGCACCCACCCGGTGGAGCGGACCTGCTTCTCCGGTCAGGAGCTGTTCGAGCAGGCACTCGCCGCGCCTCCCACCACCGACGCGCGCTACCGGGCGATGAGGGCCGAGCTCGACGACCTCTCCCGGCGCTCCATCGACGAGACCCTGGCCGCCCACCACCTGGACGCCATCGCCTCTCCGACGAACCCGCCCGCCTGGACGACCGACTGCGCGCGGGGTGACAACGACGTGATCCCGTCCTCCACCCCGGCGGCCGCGGCCGGGTATCCGTCGCTGTCGGTGCCCGCCGGGTTCGTGGGCGAGCTCCCCGTCGGTCTGCTCCTGATGACCGGCGGCCGCCACGACGCCGGACTGCTGTCCCTCGGCGCCGCGGTGGAACACCGCCTCGACGCCTGGCGGGCGCCGCGCTACCTGCCGACGACGGGCGGAGCCGGCGCCTCCCGGTGAGGACGGCCCGCCCCGCCGCCGGGTACACACCGGCCCCCGGCGTCGTCGGTCACGACGCCGGGGGACCCGCGCACGAGACCACCGGCTCCTTCACCTTCATCTGCCGGGTCGTCAGGACGGTGGCGACGACGAGGAGCACGATGCCCATGAGGGGGAGGACCGGGGACGAGGCCACGGAGAGCGTGGCTCCGCCCAGGCCGCCGCCGAGGGCGACGCCGAGGTAGGAGGAGGCGCTGCTGACGGAGACGGCGATGGTGGGCGCGGCCGGCGCGCGGTCCATGACGCGCTGGATCTGGGCCCCCGGGACGATCCAGTAGAGAACGCCCCAGGCGACGGTCGCCAGCAGGAAGGCGACCGTCGCCGGGCCCTCGGCGAACCGGGAGACGAGGGCGGCCAGGGCGAGCGCCGCGAAGGCCGCGACGACGCCGAGGAGCCCCGTCAGATACGCGCGGTCCGGCCCCCGGCGGTCGCTGATCCGGCCGCCCGCCGCCGTGCCGGCCGCGGCGGCCACGCCCCAGGCGAACAGCACCGCGCTGACGCCCGCCGCGCCGAGGCCCGTCACGTCGCGGGCGAACACCGCGAGGTAGGTGTAGACGGTGAAACTGCCGGCCACCGCGCAGGTGTTGGCCAGCACGGCGAGCAGGACGGCGGGCTCGGCGGCCACCCGCAGCCGTGCCGACATCGTGATCGGGGGCGGGGACGGCGTGGCGGGCAGGGTGAGGAGCAGCGCGACCATGCCCACGGCGGCGAGTCCCGCGATCAGGCCCAGGGTGGCGCGCCAGCTGCCCAGTGCGCCGACGAGGGTGCCCAGGGGCACGCCCAGGGCCGTGGCCAGCGAGAGGCCGCCCACGACGAACGCCACCGCGCGGCCGCGGTGGCGTTCGTCGGTCATGGCCGTCGCCGCGGCCACCGCGGTGTTCATGTACACCGCGGCGGACGCGCCCGCCAGCACCCGGGCCGTCAGCAGCGTCGGGTACCCGGGGGCCAGCGCCCCCAGCAGGTTGGCGAACAGGAAGAGCCCCAGGGAGCCGTGCAGCATGGCGCGCCGTCCGACGTTCGCGGTCAGCGTCATCAGCACGGGCGCGCTGACGGCGTAGCTGAGGGCGAAGAACGTGACCAGCTGGCCCGCCAGCGCGACCGAGACGTGGAAGTCGTCGGCGATCGGCTGGAGGATGCCGGTGGTGACGTACCCGTCCGTACCGACGGCGAAGGCGCCGAGGGCGAGGACCAGGACCGCCGCGCGGTGCGGCATCCCGGTCCGGTCCCGGTCGCGCTGTCCGCTCACCGACCGCTACCGCCTTCCACGAGACCCTCGTCGGTCAGGCAGCCCGCCATCAGCTCGGTGGTGACGAGCAGGGCGCGCGAGCGGAGCGGATCGGCCTCGAAGCGGTCCGCGAAGACCGCGGCGGCGAGGTCGCGGCCGGTGATACCCGCGGGACCCGCGTCGGCCACCGCGCCGAGCAGGGCCGGCAGCCGCCGCTCGGGCGCCGCGACGTCCTCGGCCGTGCCCAGCTCCCAGAAGCCGTCGGGCAGGTCCAGGGCCCGCCCGCGGTACAGCCGCAGGGCCGCGGCCGTGGCACCGGCCGGCGCACCGCGGCCGGCGGTGAGGGTGTCGTCGAGCGTGAGCGGCCCGGAGAGGTCGGTGAAGGTGACCACGCCGGTGCCCCCGGAGCGGCTGACCATCCCGCAGGCGAAGTAATGCGGTTGCCCGAAGCGGCGCATATGGGCGTCGACGGTGGCCAGCACCTCGTCCGCCGACAGCTCCGGGTTGTGCCGCAGCGCGAGCAGCGCGGTCAGGGCGGCCCGTACCTCGGGGACCGTACGGCCGTCGGCGACGACCGTGACGTCGTGGCCGGCCTCCTTGGCGAACGCCTCGATGTCGGGCAGCAGCAGCGGCCCTGAGGCGTCGCCGAGGCTCTGGAACCGGGTGACGAGCAGCCCGTCCGCCGGGTCGAGGAGCCCGGCCGCGCGCCGCAGCAGCCGGCGGTTGAGGTCCAGGCCGTCGGGCCCGCCGTTGCCGGCGGGGGAGTAGCCCAGGCCGGGCGGCACGGGTACGTAGGGGAGGTTGGCGACCACGCAGTTGAGCGGGGCGTCCGGGGCGTAGTCCCGGAAGAAGTCGCCGTGCCAGGTGCGGACGCGGTCGCCGAGGCCGTTGAGCGCGGCCGAGAGCGCGGTGGCGTCCACGCACTCCCGCTGGAGGTCGGCCCCGGTCACCTCGGCGCACCCCAGGGCGAGGGCGCAGGTGGTGATGCCGGAGCCGCAGCCCACGTCCAGGGCGCGGCCGGTGGGGCGGGCGCGCAGGATCGTGTCGACGAACCGCAGCGAGTCCTCGCCGATGTAGACGTCGCCGGAGCCGCCCGGTGCCCGGTCGCGGACGGCGAGCAGACCGCGGAAGGCGGTGGCCTCCCAGCGGCCCGGCGCGCCGCTCGCGTCGCTCAGGCCGAGCGCCGCGAGCCGTGACACCAGGGCGGGGTCGGGGCGGTGGTCCGGTCGCCGGCCGCGGTGGAGCAGGTTCCACAGGGCGGCGCCGGTGTCGCCGGACGGCGCGGCGGCCGCGGGGGGCCAGGGCGCCCAGGGCAGTTCCGAGCGCCGCCGCGCGTGCTCCACCCGGTCGGCGAAGGCGGTGCGCCGCAGCAGCTCCGTGACGGGTCCGGGGTCGGGCGTGGTCATACGGCGGTGACACCGCCCCGCTCGCGGGTGAACCGGTGGGCGGCGGCCGCCGCCACGAACGCCTCGAACACCGGTCGGCACGGGCCGACCTCGGGATGCCCTTGCATGCCGAGGGCGAAGCGCGGGCCCGACAGGGTGAGCGTCTCGACGACGCCGTCGGTGCTCCAGCCGGTGGCGACGACACCGGCGCCGAGGGTGTCCACGGCCTGGTGATGGAAGCAGGGAAGGTCGTACGCGGCGCCGAGGAGGGAGCCGGGCAGCGCGTCCGGGCGCAGGGTGACCCGGGTGGAGGCGAACGCCGCCTCCGAGGGCTGGTGGTCGTCGTTGCCGACGCGTTCGGGCAGGTGGGGGAGGAGGGTGCCGCCGTACAGCACGTTCATCAGCTGCATGCCGCGGCACACGCCGAGGACCGCCCGGTCGCCCGCCACGGCCAGCCGCAGCAGGGCGCTCTCCCAGACGTCGCGCTCGGGGGCCGGCACACCGGTCCACGGGCCGGGCTCGGCCCCGTAGAGGGCGGGGTCTATGTCGGCGCCGCCGACCAGCAGCAGCCCGTCGAGGCCGGCCATGACGGCCTCGGCCTCGGGTCCGGCACCGGAGGGCGGTAAGAGGACGGGGACCCCGCCGGCCGCGGTCACCGCGGCCACGAAGTCGGTCGGGACGAGGGAGGCGTGCCGGCGCCACCCGCGCCAGGAGGCGTCCTCCTGGTAGGTGGTGATGCCCACCGTCGGCTTGTCGATGGTGCTCTCCTTCACTTCGCCGCGTCCATGACCCAGGCGGAGCCGTGCCGCGTGAACCCGATGTGGGGGTAGTACTCCGTCGCGGCCGGCGCCGACAGCAGGACGATCTTCGCCTGGGGGGCCGCCTCCCGCACCCGCTTGATGAGGTCCACCCCGATGCCGCGCCGCTGGTGGGCGCGGTCGACGGCGATGTCGCTGAGGTAGGTGACGTACGAGCCGTCGGTCAGGCAGCGGGCGATGCCGACCATCCGGCCGTCGATACGGGCGACCACGACGAGGTTGGCGTTGGCCACCATCGCCGTGAACCGGGCGGTGTCCTCCACCGGGCGGCGCTCGGCGAGGCCGGAGGCCCGGTAGAGCTCGGCGACCTCGGCCACGTCGAGGTCGGCCGCGTCGATCACTTCACATTTCCACATGGAGCAGTTCCTCCAGTCGTCGCCGCATGGCGTCCCGCGAACGCAGGAAACGCGTGGGGTCGTAAACGTCTTCGCCGGTGACGATGCCCCGGTCGCGCAGGGTCTCGCGCAGGTGCCGGCCGGTCTCCCAGGTCTCGGTGGCCGCGTCCTGCACCGAACGGTACGCCTTCTCCCGCTCGGAGCCGTCGGCCATCAGGCGCAGCATCACGGTCGAGCTGTGGATCAGTCCGTCGGTCGCCTCCAGGTTGGCGCGCATCCGGTCGGGGAAGACGCGCAGGCCCTCCACGAGGTCGGCGGCGGCGGTCACCTGGTAGTGCGCGGCGATGAGGCTGTCGGGCAGCACCACGCGCTCGACCGAGGAGTGGGCGAGGTCCCGCTCGTGCCACAGCGCGACGTTCTCCAGCGCGGCGCCGAGGTTGGCGCGCAGCACCCGCGCCAGCCCGCACAGCCGTTCGCTGGAGGTGGGGTTGCGCTTGTGCGGCATGGCGCTGGAGCCCTGGTAGGCGCTGGAGCGCGGCTCCTCGACCTCGCGGACCTCCGTGCGCTGGAGCAGCCGCATCTCCAGGGCGATCTGTTCGACGACGGCGCCCAGGACGGCCACGGCGCTCAGCAGTTCGGCGTGCCGGTCACGGGCCACGACCTGGGTGGGCACCGGCTCGACGCCGAGCCCGAGGGCCTCGCACACATAGGTCTCGACGAACGGGTCCACGCTCGAGTACGTACCGACCGGGCCGGAGATGGTGCCGACGGCCACCGCGGCGCGGGCCGCGCGCAGCCGGACGACGGACCGGTGGACGCCGAAGGCGAATCCGGCCAGCTTCTGCCCGAAGGTCGTGGGCTCGGCGTGGATGCCGTGGGTGCGGGCCACGCAGACGGTGTCCCAGTGTTCGACGGCCCGCGAGGCGAGGACGTCCCGCAGCCGCCCGGCGGCGGTCAGCAGCAGGTCGGCGGAGGCGGCGAGGGTGTGGCCGAGCGCGGTGTCGACCAGGTCGTAGCTGGTCATGCCGTAGTGCACCCAGCGGGCCGCGTCGTCGGGGATGGAGGCGGTGTACGCGGCGAGGAAGGCGAGGATCTCGTGGTCCCGGGTGCGTTCCTGCTCGCGCACCTCCTCCGGGGTGGGCGCGCGGCCGGACCGGACGGCCGCGAGATCGGCCTCGGACATCGTGCCCAGCCGTGCCTGCGCCTCGCAGGCGAGCACCTCGACCCGGACCCACGAGGCGTACTTCGCCTCGTCGGTCCACAGCCGGGCCATCTCCGGACGGGCGTACCGGGGGATCACTCGGGCCTCCGTGCCAGGACGGCGCAGGTGCGGTTGTTGGCCAGGAGGGGACCCTCGGCGAGCCTGGCGGTGAGCGCGGCGACGCCCGACGTGAACTCCTCGTCCGGGATGAGGTGGAGGGAGGAGAACGCCTTCTCGCGGTACTTGGTGACGTCGGTGAGCTCGTAGGTGCTCTCGAAGACGCGCCGCTGCCCGTCGGTGAACCCGGCGGCCCGCAGCTCGCCGAGCAGGTCCTCGATGGCGTGGTGGCGGCCGAGTTCGACGTCGACGGTGGAGGGGAAGTACTCCGCCACCGGCACCCGGGTGCGGATGATCTCCTCCGAGTCGGTGGCGGTGCACAGCACGCCGCCCGGCTTGAGCGCCCGCAGCGCGCCCTCGAAGTAGCGGTGGGGCTCCCGGACGTAGTGGATCATGTCGACCGAGAAGATCAGGTCGAAGGACGCCTCGGGGAGGTCGAGCGCGTCGATGTCCTCGGCGCGCCCGGTGCGCAGTTCGAGCTCGGCCTCGTGGCCGGCGGCGGCCTTGAGCATCTCCGGGAAGGGGTCGACGCCCAGCGCGCGGGCGCCGGTGAGCCGCTGGAGGGCGGCCAGGTGGTTGGCGGTGCCGCAGCCCATCTCCAGAACCGCCGAGTCGCCGTCGACTCCGGCGAGTTCGGCCAGGAATTCCACCAGCCCGGGGTACGGGCGGCGGTGCCGGGCGTATTCGGCGGCGAGCTGGTTGTAGTCCAATGCGGTCACGTGAGCTCCTTGGCGGTGTGCTGCTCGTGAACGGCGCGGGCCTGCCATAGGTACCAGGCGGTATAGGCGTAGGTCGCCGTCCATGTGTGCGGGGTGCGCAGGGTGTTCTCGTACTTCAGCCAGCCGGCCAGCGAGCAGGCCGCGCCGATGTAGAGGCGGCAGCGCACGATGTGCGCCGGCTCGCTGCCGGGGGCGGTCCGGATCAGACGGTCCTCCATCGCCCGGAGGCGGTCGGAGAACCGCAGCGGCAGCCGCAGGGCGCTGACGTCGTGCGGCCGTGCGGGGTCGAAGGCGTCGCCGAAGAGGGCCTCCGCCTTGCCCTGGCGGGCGGCGTGCAGGATGGCCGGCATCGGCAACAGGCCGTGCAGCAGGGTGGCGAGGTCGAAGACCGGGTCGCCGTAACCGATGTCGGGGCGTTGGCGCTGTTCCCAGACCGTGCGCGGGTCGATGAAGACCGGGCCGCCGCCGGAGCGCCTGAGCATGTTGGTCGGGTAGATGTCGCCGTGCACCTGGCTGCCGCCTCGCGGCAGCAGGTCCGGGGCGTGCTCGTCGAGCCACGCGGTCGCCGCCGTGTAGCCGGGGATGCGGCTGCCGCCCGGCAGGGTGAGCTCGGCGGCGAGGTGTTCGTCGAGGTCGCGGTCGCCGAAGCAGAGCCGGAAGGTGGAGCGCAGGGCGGGCTGCTCCCGCAGGGCGTGGAAGCGCTCGCGGTAGAGGTAGTCGGCGCTGGTCGGCCGCTGGTCGCCGGCGGTCAGCCGGTACCAGCCGGCCAGCTGGTCGAGGTAGGGGGCGAGGACGTCGGCCGCGTCGGGGGCGAGCTCCGTCCTGGCCTCGTCCGCGAAGAGCCGCTGCTCCAGGTCGGCGGCCTCGGCGGCCTCCATGAGGCTGACGCCCTGGTGGCCTTCGATATGGACGCCGTGCAACCGGGGGAAGAGCGGGTCCCGGCCGATGCCGGTGAGGCTGTCGTTGGTGCGGGAGGTGAAGCCCGTCTCGGAGCGGATCATCCCCGCCTCGCCGATCTTGGCGACGAGTTCGGTCCCGGCGTCGGCGAACTGCACGACTCCGATGGAGTCGGAGCCGGGCCGGTGGAAGCGGGTGACGGTGGGGACCGGGCGGGTGGCCGCGGCCCAGGAGCGCAGCCGGGCGGCGATGACCGCGGAGGCGATCGGCTCGGCTTCATCGGTGCTGTCGGGGGCGTCGGGGGACTCCAGGCACCAGCCGTGCAGTTCCCCGCCCAGGAAGAAGGTGACGCGTGCCGCCCGGCTCGGGCCGGCCGTCGCGGCGGCCTCCAGGGCGACGACCCTGACCCCGAACGGCCCTAGCCGATCGGTCAGCCGCGGAACCAGGCTGTCGGAGCCGGGCGTTTCCACCACGACGACGGAGGGGACGACGGTGTCGGGCACGAGACCCCGGCCGCCGAGGGCGGCGTAGAGGTCGGCCAGCTCGGCCGCGGTGGCGGGCCGCGCCGATTCGGTGAGTAATTCGCTCACGTCCAGATCCTCACCCGTGAGATTTCCCCGACCCGCGGGCCGGGATTGAAACAGTCGGAAGGCGGCGTTGCTTTCACCATTTACTTCACGTTCTTTCGGGCGCCCCGCGAGGCGGGGCGGCCGATCGCATTCCTATCACAAGATTCCGGCCGGTGAAAAGTTCCGCAGCCGGGCCGTACGCGCTGCTCCGGGCTATTGATTGCACGGTCCGACAAGGCGGAGTTTCCCCCTTCTCGTAGATCGGTCAACCATCAGCGGATGTGACCTAGGCCACACTGTTAACCTCTAGTGCACCTGCTGTTCACGGTGCTAGCGTCTGGAATTATTGGAATTTGAATTTGTAACGACCTCGATATGCCCCGCAAATGGAGCGGAGCCGAAATGAGGTGGGGAAAATCATTTCTATCCAGCCCGAGGGATTTCCTCATCTGCTCGAATCGACCGCCGGGCGCGCCCGGCGGCACGGTAACGCGAGCCAGGCGTTACGCACCGTCCTCACTCTCGACGGCCGCCTGCCCGAGGAAGTCGGCCGAGCGGCTCTCACCGGCGCCGACCGCCTTCTCATCCAGGAGGCGATCGCGCGGGCGCTGCGCCTGGGTCCGGCGGACCAGGGCTCCGACCTGCTGATCATCGAGCCGACGGGCCGCCTTCGCTTCCTATGGGACGCGCCCTCGGTCCCGGACGGTTCCCACGCCGTGGGGTCGCTCGTCACCGACGAGGCGACGCGCGCCGAGTTACGCCGGCGGTACCGGGCCCGCCGGGCCGCGGAGGAGTCGGACCGCGCCGAACTCCATAAACACCTCATGAGTCGCACCCGTGACGAGGTCCAGGAGGACCTGGAACGTATCGGCCATGTCCTCATGCACATGGCGCCCGTCCAGGTCTATGTAGGCGACCGGGTCTTCTCGAATCTAGGGAAAACCGCAAACCTCCCCGGGAAGTCTATGTCCCGCACCGCATCCGGCAATATCCTTGCCCGAATCGGTGCGATACCGGTCGGAGAATGGTCGGATGAAGAAGCCGCCTTCGTCGTCCTCTCCACGATCCTGCTGGACAGCGGGACCCAGGCCCGGCTCGAAGAGGTCAACGGTAAACATCTCACCTCCACCGTCGTCGCGGAATTAATGACCGAGCGAATTCGTGGATACGGCGGCGAGCCCCCCGCGACCGCGGATATCCCCACGATCGCCCGGCTCACTTCTCTCGCCCGGTGCTGCGCTGCCCTGCGGAAGGATCATCTCGGGAACGGGACGGTCTTCTACCGGCTTATTCACGGGGCGAATCTCAACAAGACCGAACACCTGCTGCGGGCGCCCGCCGGCTACGCCGACGTCCCGCTCCCGCTGCGCGTCCTCCTCGAACGGGAGGCGGGCGTCCCGGTGGACACCGCGACCGTCGAGGAGACCGTGCCCGCCCTCGGGGAATTCGGCGACACGCTCCACGCCGCCCCCGCCCCCAGGGGCTTCAGCAGCGCCTACGAGGCACTGCTGACCCGCTTTATGACGACCCTCGCCGAGGCGACCGCCTCGGACGTCGCCATGGGCCGCGGGCCGCGCTCCTTCGCCCCCCTGGAGCCCGGCAGCAGCGGCGAGGACGACCCGTTCGCGCTGAGGACCAGCGACTTCTTCTGCTGCGTCGCCCCCAGCGCCGCCTTCGCCCGCTCCTTCGGCGAGGACCGCGCCAAACTGGTGAAGGCCCTGAGCGCCTTCAGCGCCCGGATGCGCTTCAACACCTGGCACTACCTGCCGCACACCCTCGGCATCACCGACCGCGTCCCCGGCCGCGACGACTGGTTCTTCGCCCCGGCCATGCCCGACGTGACGCACCACTCCGACCAGCACCACACCGGACACGTCACCTTCAGCGTGCGCTTCGCCATCCGCGTCCCGCTCGGCATCGACTACGCCGGGCGCCGCCTGCCCGGCCTGTACGACCTGCGGCTGATGCGGGCCAGCGGCGAGCAGTACACGACGGACGACCTGCGGGCGGCCGTCGCCTCCGGCGGGGTGCTCGGCGCACTGCACCAGGCGATGAGCCGGCACCGCGCGCCCGTACGCGACTTCGGCAACGAATGGTTCCGCACCTTCTATGGATGACGCGCTCCGCTACCTCGACACCACCGGCCTGCGCCGCCTGTACGCCACCCGGCAACTCTCCCCGGTCGAGTTCACCCGGGCCACCCTGGACCTGATCGCGGACCTCGACCCGGTCCTGGGCGCCTTCGTCACCGTGGCGGCCGACCGGGCCCTGGCCGACGCCGCGCGCGCGGAGAAACGCCTCCTCGCCCTCGGCGAGGCCGCCTGGGAGGACCACCCGCTCCTGGGCGTACCACTGAGCGTCAAGGACCTCACCGCGACCGAGGGCATCCGCACCACACGCGGTTCCCTGCCCCTGCGCGACGCGGTGCCCGACCGGGACGCGCCCGCCGTGGCCCGGCTGCGCCGCGCCGGAGCCCTCGTCCTGGGCAAGACCACCACCTCGGAAGGGGGCTGGAGCGCCGGCACCGTCAACCGCGTCGGCCCGCCCGCCGCCAACCCCTGGGACCCCTCGCTCAGCGCCGGCGGCTCCAGCGGGGGCGCGGCCGCCGCCGTGGCCGCCGGCCTCGGCATCGCCGCCACCGGCACCGACGGCGCCGGATCGATCCGCATCCCCGCCGCCTTCTGCGGCGTCGTCGGTCTCAAGCCCACCCACGGCCGCGTCCCGTACGCGCCGTACTGCCCGGACCGGCTGGCGCACCTGGGCCCGCTGACCCGCACGGTCGCCGACGCCGAACTGCTCCTGCGCGTCATGACCGGGCCGGACACGCGCGACCCGGACTCCCTCCTCCCGCCGCACGACGCGCCCCGCGCCCCGGACGGACCGCTGCGCATCGCCTGGATCGAAGGGCTGCGGGCCCCGTCCGCCGGCATCCCGGCGGACGCGCAGCGGGCGGCCGTCGAACGGCTCGCCGCCGCCGGGCACCAGGTGGAGGAGATACCGCCGCCCATGGGCGACGCCTACCCGGCGCTGGTCACCCTGCTGGCCGCCGCCGAGGCGGCCGGCACCTCCGAGGCGGACGACGCGTGGGCCGACCCCGCCCGGCTGGCGGTGGTCCGGCACGGCAGGACGCTGACCGCGGTCCAGCTGGTACGGGCGGAGGCGGAACGCGCCGAGCTGACCCGCCGGCTGCTGGCCTGCCTGACCCGGTTCGACGTGCTGGCCATGCCCACCGTGCCCGTACAGCCGTTCGCCGTGGATGCCTGGCACCCCGACGCGCCCGCTTACGACGACCCCCTGGCGTGGCTGTCCTGGGCACCCGCCGCCTTCCCCTTCAACATGGCGGGCCTGCCGGCCGTCTCCGTACCGGCCGGCCCCGGCCCCGGCGGACTTCCCGTGGGCCTCCAGCTCGCCGCCGCCCGGCACCACGACGCGCTCGTCCTGCGCGTCGCACGGGAAGTCGAGGCCGCGAACCCCTGGCGCGACGCACACCCTGAAAGGACCGGGACCTGACGTGACCGACACCCCCCACCCGGCGGCCCCCCGCGCCTACGCGCACATGAGCACCGGAAGCCGGGACTTCATCGCACGCCACGGCCTGTGGGACGACCACCGGCGGGCCGCGGCCGCCGAACTCGAAGCGGCCCTCGAGTCCCTGGACTTCGTACGGCTCGTGTTCGCGGACCCGCACGGCCTGGCACGCTCCAAGACCCTCACCGCCGAGGCGTTCCGCACCGTACTGCGCAACGGCATGGACCACAGCCCCGGACCGTTCGTCTTCGACACCGGGCACGCCACCGCCGTCGACTTCACCACCGACGGCGGCGGCATCGGCGTCGAGGAACTGCGGGGCGCCGGTGACTTCGTCCTGGTGCCCGACCCGCTGACCTTCCGCGTACTGCCCTACACCGGGCCGCGCACCGGCTGGGTGATCGGCGAGGAACACCTGCGCTCCGGCGCGCCCCACCCGCTCTCCGGCCGCGCCCTGCTGCGCCGGCTCTGCGACGGGCTGCGCGAACGGGACCAGGACCTCGTCGTCGGCCTGGAGGTCGAGTGGTACCTCACCCGGCTCACGGGCGAACACTTCTCCGGCCGCCCCGGCGGATTCGGCGTCCAGGGCCACCCGCCCGCCGTCGAACCCGTCAACGGCGGCTACCAGTTCAACCTGGACGGGCTCACCGACGCCCTGGAACCGGTGATCGCGCCGCTCACCCGGGCCCTGACCGCCCTGAACCTGCCCCTGCGCTCGGTCGAACACGAATCGGGGCCTGGGCAGCTGGAGTTCACCTTCGCACCGCAGAGCGCGCTGGACGCGGCGGACGCCATGCTGCTCTTCCGGACCGCCACCAAGCAGATCTGCGCCCGGCTGGGCCACCACGCCTCGTTCATGGCGCTGCCCGGCATCCCCGGCTTCGACGCGAGCGGCTGGCACCTGCACCAGTCCCTGGCCCGTGCGAGCACCGGCGAGAACCTGTTCACCGACCCCGGCGGCGCCGCAGCGCTCTCGGAGACCGGCCGGCACTACCTGGGCGGACTGCTCGACCACGCCGCCGACGCGGCCCTGCTCTGCGTGCCGACCGTCAACGGCTACCGCCGGACCGACAGCCGGTTCTCGCTGGCGCCCGGCCGTGCCGCCTGGTCCGTCGAGAGCCGTGGCGCGTTCCTGCGGGTGCTGGGCGCCCACGGCGATCCCGCGACGCACATCGAGAACCGCATGGGTGAACCCTGCGCCAACCCCTACCTGTACCTGGCGAGCCAACTGGCCGCCGGCCTCGACGGCATGGAGCGCCGACTGGACCCCGGCGGGCCGGCCGCCGACCCGTACGACAAGGCCCTGCCCGCACTGCCGCGCAGCCTGGGCGAGGCGCTCGACGCCCTCGCCGCCAGCGACTTCTACCGGGGAGTGCTCGGCGCGCCGCTGGCCGATTGCCTGCTCCGGCTCAAGTCCAGTGAACTGCGGCGGTACACGGCATGGCAGGCTGGCACCGCGCAGGGAGACGAGGCACACGTATCGGAATGGGAGCACCGTGAGTACTTTGCGACGTACTGAGACCGAGGCCGGGACCTACCGCACACGCGTCGTCCGCACCGTGGAGGACCTCGCCCCCGAGACCACCGAACTCGCCGCCGCCGCGGGCGCCTCCGAGTTCTACTACGGCCATGAGTTCCTGCGCGCCTACGAGCGGGAGCCCATCCAGCCGGTGCACGCGGTGTACTACATCGAGGTGCTCGACGAGGACGACCGCGTCATCGCCCTGACGCCATGTTACGTCCAGGGCGACCCGCTGCGGGCCCTCGGCATGGCCCCCGACGAGAAGGCGCTGCTCAGCCACGTCTGGCACTGCAGCGACACCCAACTCGCCAGTACCCGCACCGATCCCGAGGTCGCCGGCGCGATCGTCGCGCGCATGCGGGAGATCGCCGCCTCGGCGGGGCTGGCGCGCTGCGGCTTCATCAACGTCGCCACCGGCTCGCCCACCGCGCTCGCGCTGGAGGGGGCCGGTCTGACCGGCACCGACCTGGACACCCGCTACACCGTCGACCTGGCGGCCGTGGGGAGCTGGGAGGGCTATCTGTCCTCGTTGCGCTACAACGCCCGGCGTGAGTACGCCCGGCAGCTGCGCCGCGCCGACGACTGCGGGGTGAAGGTCACCGAGCGGGTGCCGGACGGGGACGAGGACCCGGAGAGCCTCCAGATCTTCGAGGTGCTGATGGCCAACGTCGGCTCGGCCGGTTACTACAGCAAGGAGCGCATCGCCGCGTTCCTGCGCTACACCCGCAAGGGCGCCCGCATCATCGAGGTGTCGATGGACGGCGAGGTGATCGCCAAGGCGGTGGTCTTCCTGGAGCCGAGGAAGATCCACGCCTGGGCGGGCGGTTACGACCGCAACGCCGACACGGCGAGCGGACGGCCGTTCAGTTCGTACTACGTACTGATGTCCGCCATCATCAAGTGCGGTCTGCGGGCCGGAGTGCCCACCCTGGAGGGCGGCCGGCGGAACGGCGACTTCAAGATCCGCTACGGAATGCGTCCCCAGCCGCTCCAGGCGTTCATGACGGATTCGGGGGCGGGTGCCTGACGCGCGGGAGAGCCGGTCGCGCGTAGCCGACCCGGCGAAGCCCCGGCGCCCGGGGCTTCGCCGGGCGAGCCCTCGCGCGCCCGGGGCGCGGCAGTGCGACCGCCGCGGGGACGGCTGAAACCATTGAGCCCCCCTGTGCGCGGGTGAATCCTGTGGCTAGCCTGAGTGATGAGCCGTCAGGCGAGGTGCCGGGCGGTGTGCATCACCCGACCGAGGGATGTTCCTCGCAGAACGGGACTCGCCGGGCAACGGTCGGTGGTCCCCGGGGCGTCCACCGGGGCAGGGAACGGGACCGGCCCGTCCCTCGCCCTCCGGGGCCGTCCCTTCCCGGGACGCCGGCTCACCGCAGGAGACGAGATGAGGATCGAGCACGTCGCCCCTCCGGCCGCCGCACCACATCCGGCGGCCGGGAACCGGCTCAGGTTCCGGGGCGTCTTCTACACCCTGCTGCTCCTCATCGCGGGCACCAACATCCCCACGCCCCTCTACCACGGCCTGCAACAGCGATTCGGATTCTCCTCACTGACGGTGACGCTCCTCTTCGCCGCGTACGTGGCGGTCCTCGTCCCCTCCCTGCTGTTCTTCGGGCCGCTCTCCGACGCCCTCGGGCGGCGCCGGGTCCTGGTCCCCGCCGTGGCCGTCGCCGCCCTGGGATCCGTGGTCTTCGCGCTCGCCACCGATCTCGCCTGGCTCTTCGGCGCCCGCCTGCTCCAGGGCGTCGCCGTCGGGGCCGCCTCCGGCCCCCTCACCGCGGCGCTGAACGAGGCCGAGCCCACCGGGGACCGCCGGCGCGCCGCCCTGGCCGCCACCCTCGCCTCCGCGGGCGGCCTGGGAGCGGGCCCGCTGCTCGCCGGTCTCCTGGCGCAGTACGGCCCGGCGCCCTACCGGCTGCCGTTCGTCGTCGAGATCGTCCTCCTGGGCCCCGCGCTCATCGCCGTGGCCCTCCTGCCCGCCGACCGGCCCGCCACCGCGTGGCGACCGCGCCGCCCGTCGATCCCCCCGGCCGTGCGCGGGGTCTTCGGCACCAGCGCGGCGGTCAGCTTTCTGGGCTTCACCGTGGTCGGCCTGTTCCTCACCCTGGTGCCCGCCTACGTGACCGGCCTGTCCGGCAGCGACAACGTGGCGCTCTCCGGCGGCGCGGTCGCGCTGATGCTGTGCTGCGCCTGCGGTGCCCAGCTCCTCGCCTACGGCGGGAACGCGCACACCCTCCAGACCTCGGGACTGGCCCTGCTCGCCACGGGCTCGGTGCTGCTCGCCGCGGCCGGAGCCGTCGCCTCCCTGCCCCTGCTCGGCACGGCCACCGTGCTGGGCGGGGTGGGGCAGGGCAGGCTGTACCTCGGCAGCATCACGGAGGTGAACCGCGCCGCGCCGCCGCACCGTTCCGCCGACGTCCTCTCCAGCTTCTACGTCGTCGGTTACTTCGGTGTCGCGGTCCCGGTCATCGGCTGCGGCCTCCTGGCCCGGCGCACCGGCCTCCCGCTCGCCGTGCAGTCGTTCACGGTGGCCGTCGCCGTCCTCTGCCTGGCCGCACTGCTCGTCCTGCGCCGCCGCTCGCGCCCCACCTAGGGCGGGGCCTGCCGGCCTCTCACCACGCCCAGGACTCGAACAGCGCCGTGATCCCCAGCCCTCCGGCGATGCCCAGCATGGCCAGACCACGGCCGCCCGGCGACGGCAGCCCGGGGCAGGGGTCCCGGACCAGCTGGGAGAACAACCGGGTCACCAGGATCGCCCCGGAGGCCCCGTAAGGATGCCCGAGCGCGAGCGCGCCCCCGTCCCTGTTCACCCCCTCGGGATCGATCCCCAGAGCGTCCAGCGACGCCAGCACCTGTGCGGCGAACGCCTCGTTGAACTCGACGCGGTCCACCGAGCCCGGATCCAGACCGGGGTTGCGGGCCACGAGCCTGCGGGTGGCGGCGACGGGGCCGACCCCGAGCAGGTTCGGGTGCACGCCCGCGGTCGCCGCGTCGACGAACCCCAGCCCCCGCACATGGCCGAGCCGCCGGGCCGCCGCCACGCTGGTCACCACGACCATCGACGCCCCGTCGTTGAGGGGACAGGAGTTCCCCGCGGTGACCGTGCCCTCCGGAGCGAAGACCGGCGGGAGCGCGGCCAGCGCCGCCAGGGACGTACCCGGGCGCGGGCACTCGTCCTCCGTGACCTCGCCACCCGCCGTGACCACCGGCACGACCTCCCCGGTGAACCGGCCCTTCCGCCGTGCGTCCACCGCGCGGCGGTGGCTGCGCAGCGCGAACTCGTCCTGCCGCCGCCGGGACACGCCGAACGCGGCGGCCACGTTCTCCGCGGCCACGCCCATGTCCGGGTCGCCGACGGAGTCCGGTGCGAAGCGGGCCCGGGCGTAGAAGCGCGGCAGCGCGCCGGGGCGCGCGGGCGGGCTCACCCTCCAGGGCGCGGTGCTGACGCTCTCGCCCCCGCCCGCCAGATACAGCTCACCCGCCCCTGCCGTGACCAGCCGGCAGGCGAGGACGATCGCCTCCAGGCCCGAACCGCACTGCCGGTCCACGGTGACACCCGGCACGCCGACCGGCAGCCCGGCCTCCAGCGCCGCCAGCCGGGCCGGATTGCCCCCGCCACCGGCGGCGTTGCCGACCACGACGTCGTCCACCAGCGCCGGGTCGGCGCGCGCGTCCGCGAGGACGCCCCGGATCACGGTGGCCAGCAGCCCGGAGAGCTCGATCCCGGCCAGCACGCCGCCCGCCCGCCCCACGGCCGTACGGCGGGCGGCGATGACGACGGGCCGCCGGTCGTCGGGCGGCGGGGGAGGGGCCGTACGGCGGGGGCGCCCGGCCGTGGTGTCCGTCCCGGCCGCCGCCCCCGCCGCGTCCTCAGCCCGTGCCACGGTCGTCTCCCGACGGCAGCGGGACGAGCCGCGCGTCGCCGTCGGCGATCCACCGGTCGATCACCCCGCGCGCGATCTTGCCACTGGAGGTGAGCGGCCACCGGTCGAGCGTGTAGACCCGCCGGGGCACCTTGTAGCGGGCCAGGGAAGGACGGCACAGGTCGAGCAGCCGCGCCTGGGTGAGCCCGGCCGCGCCGGGGCCCGTGACCACGGCGACCAGGACCCGGCCGAGGTAGCCGTCCGGCACGCTGGTGACCACCGCCTGCTCGATCTGCGGCAGCCCGGCCAGGGCCTGCTCCACCTCCGAGGGGTAGACGTTCAGCCCACCGCTGATCACCATCTCGCCGCGGCCGACGAGGTGGAGGTGCCCGTCGGCGCCGAGCCGCCCCATGTCGCCGACGGTGGCCCAGGCCCCGTCCACGCGATACCCCTCGTCGTCGTCCCACAGATAACCGTCGCAGCGCAGCGGGGTGCGGACGTGCACCGTACCCGTGCCGCCCGGAGGCAGGACGGTGCCGCGCGGGCCGTCGCGCACCTGGAGCTCCACCCCGGGAAAGGGGACGCCCACGTCGAGGCCGCCCGGCCGCCCGTCGGCCGCGCCGGAAGCCGCCGCCCGGGTGGCGTCCCGTACGCCGCCCAGCTCGCGCACGGTGATGAAGCCGAGCTCGGAGGCTCCGTAGTACTCGGTGATCCGCGCGTCGGGCAGCACCTTCGCGAGGTCGGGCAGCAGACTCGGCGGCAGCTTGGCGGCGCCGGTGACCACGGTGTCCACACCGGGGAAGCGCCGGCCGCCGGCGGCCGCGCACAGCGCCGTCAGCATGGTCGGGGCCACGACCAGACGGCGGACCCCGCCGGCCGCCAGGCGCTCGGTGAACGCGGCGGGGCCGAAGGCCCGCAGACCGTGGAAGGCCACCCCGGCGGACAGGCACTCGGCGAGCGCGTACAGGCTCAGACCGTGGGCCAGCGGGCCGGGTGCGAGCGTGGCCCGGTCGGCGCCCATGCCCGGCACCGAGCGGCCCAGCGACAGGCTGGTGCGCCACGATCCGCGCGTACGGCGGAACGCCTTGGGCACTCCGGTGGTCCCGGAGGTGAAGCCGACCAGGAAGGCCGACGTCCCCTCCCCGGCCGTCAGACGGCGGGCCGGATCGGCGGGTGAGTGGGCGTCGCGCCAGGCTCCGTACCCGTCCGGGCGGCCGTCGGCCGTGAGGACGGGGACGCCCAGCGCCTCGGCCACGCCGCGCAGGTCCTCCCGGCCGTCGGGGACGACCAGCAGATCGGGCCGGAGCCGGTCGAGCACGGCCTCCGTCTGCCGGTGCCCCCACTGCGGGTCCAGGACCGCGCAGGCCCCGTCGGCCGCCGTCGCGCCGATGAGGAGCTCGGCGAAGCACGGGTCGTTCCCGGTGGCGACGGCCAGCAGCCGGGCCCCGTCGGCGAGCCAGTCCCGGCGCCGGGCCGGGACGGCGGCGCGGAGCCCGGCCGCGACCGCGGCGGCCCGTGCGGCGAGCTGCCGGTGCGTGAGGACGTCGTGGTCCATGACGAACGCGGGGAGGTCCGCTTCGGGTCCGGCCGCCGTGCGGGCGACCCGGTGGGCCACCGGCATGTCCGCTCACCTCCGTTCGATCGGGTACGCCTGCCGTACGTTCTGGGCGACCAGCCCCGCCACCACGGCCTTGAACGCGTCGCCCGGCAGGAAGTACAGGGCGGTGACGGTCGACTGCCGCAGGCTCAGACCGGTCGAGACGGAGGTCCAGGGCACGCCCAGGGCGTAGACGACGAGGATCCCGCCGACGAGGCAGGCCACCACCGTGGCCGCCTGCCGGGCCGGCCGCGACCGCGGCCGCGTGGCGAGGACGGTGACCAGCAGACCGGTGACGAACGCGCCGGGGATCCAGCCGAGCAGATAGCCGCCCGTGGGACCGGGGACCACCCCGAAGCCGCCCCTGCCCCCGGCCAGCACGGGCAGCCCCGCGATCGTCAGCAGCACCACCAAGGCGCACGCGAGGGCACCCCTGACCGGGCCCAGCACGGCGCCCGCCAGCATCACCCCGAGCGTCTGGAGGGTGATCGGGACACCGGCGACGCCCAGGTCGACCGGCGGGACCAGCCCCAGCACCACGATGATCGCGCAGAACAGCGCGATCAGGACGACGTCCTTGGTCTCCATGCGCCGGCGAGCGGCTCTCCTGCGGGGGGTGTGCGAGCTCGTCATCCGGTGGCCTCTTCGTCCTTACGGCCGGCGGGGGCGGGGGAGCGGGCCGGGGGCGGCGCGGCGGCCGCGCCGCCGCGTTCCGTGTGCCGGGCGGCCGGCGGCGGGTAGCAACGGGCGTCCACGGCCGCCGCGATGTCCTCGGCGGACTTCAGCATCCGCACGGCCAGCGGGACCAGCAGCGCGACCGGGCTCCCCGACAGGCCCCGGGCGGCCTGGGCCTCCCGGATGTCGTGGAAGCGGTGGAACGCCTCGGGGATGAACCGCAGCGCCAGCGAGACCGCCAGCCCGACGGCGGCCGCGTTCACCAGCCGGGTGCGCTCCAACGGGCGGAGCGCCCGCTCCAGGACGTCGAGGATGTCCGAGGTGCGGGTGGTGAGCGTGACGGCCAGCGCGGCAAGCAGGAGAGTGCACAGCCGCAGGCCCACGGTGACGGCGGTGGCGGCCGACTGGAAGACGGCGGCGGCTGCCGGCACGAGCGCCAGGACGACGAACGGTCCGGTCAGATGACGCGCCAACTGCCTCGGCGGCGTCCGGACCGACAGCAGCGCGACCGCCGCCAGGCCCGCGCAGGGGCCGAGCACGGCGGGGGAGCGGACGAGGAACACGCCGATGCCCGCGAGCAGCAGGACCGACAACTTCCAGTCGGCGCGGGCGCGGTGCAGCGGTGTGTCACCGGGCAGGTAGAGCGAGAGCCGTGGCGTCATGAGCAGTGCTCCACGTACCACGGGACGGCGATCCGGGGTTTGCCGTCGTGGACGACACGGCCCTCGTCCAGGACGAGTACGCGGTCGTACCCGGTCAGCAGGTCCAGGTCGTGGGTGACGACGACGGCCTGCTGCGGCAGGGCGGCGACGGCGGCCCGGATGACATTGCGGTTGCGCAGGTCGAGCAGGGTGGTCGGTTCGTCGAGGACGACCAGCTCGGGCCGCATCACCAGCACCGCGGCCAGCGCCACCAGCTGCTTCTCGCCGCCGCTGAGCGCGTGGCTGGGGCGGTCGGCCAGGTGGGCTATGCCGAAGTGCGCCAACTGCCGCTCCACGCGCTCCGGTATCTCCCGGCGGGGCACCCCGGTGTTCTTCAGACCGAACGCCAGGTCCTCGCGGACGATGGGCAGCACGATCTGGTTGTCAGGGTTCTGGAAGACGAATCCGACGCGCTTGCGGATGGCCCGCGCGTCCTCGGCGGTGTCCAGGCCGTCCACCCGGACGGTCCCCTCACCGGGCAGGACCAGGCCGTTGAGCAGCCGGGCCAGGGTGCTCTTGCCGGAGCCGTTGGCCCCGATCAGACCGATGCGGGGCTCGGACAGCTCCAGGGTGAGGTCCTGGAGGACGGCGCGGGAACCGAAGCGGACGGTGACGGCGTCCAGGGTGACGCGCACGTCACCCGTCCTCGGGAGCGGGCGCGAGCCGCTCCGCGGCCGCCGAGGCGAGGGCGGCCCGGGTCGGGCCGGGGACGGGGGTGGTCCGCCCGCTGCGACGGTCCACGCACACCCACACCACCTCGGCGTCCGCGACCGGCCGGCCGTCCTCCGCGCGGGTGACCGCCGCCGCGAACGTCAGGCTCT
This sequence comes from Streptomyces eurocidicus, assembly GCF_002891295.1. GTDB lineage: Bacteria > Actinomycetota > Actinomycetes > Streptomycetales > Streptomycetaceae > Streptomyces > Streptomyces eurocidicus. Next base: position 211,900 of record NZ_LGUI01000004.1, read on the forward strand.
TGGTCCCCACGCGGCTCACATGCGGCGTCACGTCCAGCAGATCCTCGAAACCGGCCGGGGAGTGGTAGACGAACTCGGTCCTGCGTACGTGGTAGACGACGTCGTTGCGCTGGGGGTCGAACGACCCGGACAACCCGGCCTCGCGCAGGAAGGTGTTGAGGGCGGTCTCCACATAGGAGAAGTAGACTCCGTTGTGCACGTGGCCGTGCATGTCCACGTCGGAGAACGGCACACGCACCCGCACGGACCGTCCCCTTCCGACTGGCTTCCGGATGGCTTCCAGATGGATGTGCACTCGCCCTGCCACCGTACACAGCCCGCCGCCGGAACGTCACCACCATGGGGGAACTCCCGTGCTCAGATGCGTCGTCAGGGCCTTCGGCCCGGCCGTGGACGTGGTCGCCACCGAGTGTTACGACCCGCCGCGGCCGGGGCCCGGCGAGGTCTCCGTGCGGATGCTCCTGGCGAGCGTCAACCCCTCGGACCTGGTGACGATCTCGGGGGCGTACGCCTCCCGCACCACGCTGCCCTTCGTGCCCGGGTTCGAGGGCGTGGGCGTGGTCGAGGCCACCGGCGCCGGGGTGAGCGAGGTCGCCGCCGGGCAGCGGGTGCTGCCGCTCGGTACGGCGGGCGCGTGGCAGCAGGTGAAGGTCGCCGAGGCCCGCTGGTGCCTGCCGGTGCTGCCACGGCTGACCGACGAGCAGGCGGCCACCTCGTACGTCAACCCGCTCACCGCGCTGCTGATGTCGCGTCAGTACGTGATCCCCGGTGGCGGCGCGGGGACCGCCGGGGCGGCGGGTGTCGTCGTCAACGCGGCCGCCTCCGCCATCGGCCGCATGGCCATCCGGATGCTGAACCGCGCCGGCGTCGAGCCCGTGGCCCTCGTCCGCCACCCCCGCGGCCGCGAACAGCTGACCGGACTGCGGACCGCGGCCGTCCTCTGCACCTCCGACGACGGCGTCCGTGAAGCCCTGCCCGCCGTCGTCCGCGAAGCCGCCGGCGGACGCCCGCCCACCGTCGTCCTCGACGCGGTGGGCGGCTCCGAGGGCGGTGACCTCGCCCGCGCCCTCGCGCCCGGCGGGACCCTGGTCCACTACGGCCTGCTCTCCGGACGCCCCCTGCCGCCGGCCCTCGCCACCGAACGCCCCGACGTCCGCGTCGTGTTGTTCCGCCTGCGCGACTGGGTGCACACCGCCGACCGCGCCCGGCTCACCGACGCCCTCGCGGAGGCACAACACCTGGTGGCCGACGGCACCGCCGCCACTCCCGTCGCGCACGTCCTGCCGTTGCGCGACGTACGGGAGGCCCTGCGGCGCGAGGCCGTCCCCGGCCGGACGGGGAAGGTCCTCCTGCGCGCGGACTGAACACGGACCGAACACGGGCCGAAGACGAACCGGACGTCGCTCGGGCCGGGCCGCGTGCGGCACCGGTGTGCGGCACCGGCAGGAGAAGAGCACCGGGCCGAAGAAGCGAGCCCGGAGACGGCCGGGCCGGGCAGCTTCCCCGGCCGGGGAAGGGCCATCGGTCCGCTTCCCGACGGGGCACCTCGACGAGGCGCCCCGTTCCGCTTCCGCGCCCGGGCTCCTATGCTCCTGAAGCGTGACCCCCGACGCGGTAACCGGGCTGCTGGCCCTCGACCGACGGCACGTCTGGCACCCCTACGCCCCCATGCCCGGCGAGCGGGCCCCGCTCGTGGTCACCTCCGCCGCCGGGGTCCGCATCCGCCTGGCGGCACCGTTCGAAGGCCGCCCCGAACTGATCGACGGCATGGCCTCCTGGTGGGCCGTCATCCACGGCTACGCCCACCCCGCCCTCGACGCCGCGGCCCGCGACCAGCTCGCCCGCGTCAGCCATGTGATGTTCGGCGGCCTCACCCACGAGCCCGCCGTGCGCCTGGCCACCCGCCTGGCCGCCCTGGCGCCCGGAGACCTCGAACACGTCTTCCTCTGCGACTCCGGTTCGGTGGCGGTCGAAGTGGCCCTGAAGATGTGCCTCCAGTACTGGCGCTCCCGCGGCCGCCCCGAACGCCACCGCGTCCTCACCTGGCGCGGCGGATACCACGGCGACACCCTGCACGCCATGTCCGTGTGCGACCCCGACGGGGGCATGCACGGCCTGTGGCACGACATCCTGCCCCGCCAGGTCTTCGCCGACACCCCGCCCGGCGGCTTCGACGACCCCGTGGACCCCGCGTACACCGCCCGGCTGGCCGCGCTCGTCGAACGCCACGCGGACCGGCTGGCCGCCGTCATCGTCGAACCGGTCGTCCAGGGCGCGGGCGGGATGCGCTTCCACCACCCCGGTTACGTCCGGGAGCTGCGCCGCATCACCGAGGAGGCGGACGTCCTGCTGGTCCTGGACGAGATCGCCACCGGCTTCGGCAGGACGGGGGAGTTCCTCGCCGCCGACCACGCCCGCGTCACCCCGGACGTCCTGTGCCTCGGCAAGGCCCTCACCGGCGGCTACCTCTCCCTCGCCGCCACCCTGTGCACCCCGGAGGTGGCCCGGGGCATCTCCGCCGGGGAGACGCCCGTCCTGGCCCACGGCCCCACGTTCATGGGCAACCCGCTCGCCTGCGCCGTGGCCAACGCCTCCCTGGACCTCCTGGAGGGCGGCGCCTGGCGCCACGACGTCCGGCGCGTCGGGTCCGGCCTGCGCGACGGCCTCGCCGCCGCCTCGGACCTGCCCGGCGTCCGCGACGTACGGGTGCTCGGCGCCATCGGCGTCGTCCAGCTCGACCACCCGGTGGACGTGCCCGCGGCGACCCGGGCCGCCGCGCGCGAAGGGGTGTGGCTGCGCCCCTTCCGCGACCTCGTCTACGCCATGCCGCCGTACGTCTGCACGCCGGAGGACATCGCCGCCGTGACACGCGCGATGACGGCGGCGGCGAAGGCGGGGTGAACGGACGACGGGGACGGATCCGGGCGGCGCGACGGATGGCCGGCAGCTGTGACAGCCGTGACGAACGGCGGAGAGGTGTGTTGTGGCGCTCCTGATGGTCAGCGGTACGGGAACCGAGGTGGGCAAGACCGTCACCACGGCCGCGGTGGCGGCGCTCGCCCTGGCTGCCGGGCGGCGGGTGGCCGTCGTCAAGCCCGTACAGACGGGCCTGCCACCGGGCGGGCACGGCGACCTCGCGGACGTCGTCCGCCTGGCCGGGCCCCTCACCACCCGTGAACTCGCCCGCTACCCCGACCCGCTGGCCCCCGCCACCGCCGCGCGCCGCGCCGTACTGCCGCCGGTCCGCCTGGAACGGGCCGCGGAGGCGCTGACCGTCCTTCAGGAGACCCACGACCTGGTGCTCTGCGAGGGCGCGGGCGGCCTGCTCGCCCGCTTCGACGAGCGCGGCTGGACCCTGGCCGACCTGGCGGTCCTGCTCGGGGCGCCCGTCCTGGTCGTCGCCGCCCCCGGGCTGGGCACCCTCAACGCGACCGCCCTCACCACGGAGGTCCTGCGCCACCGGGACGCGCGCTGCGCGGGCGTGGTCGTCGGCAGCTGGCCCGTGGCACCCGACCTGGCCATGCGGTGCAACCTCGGCGACCTGCCGGCGGTCGCCGGAGCGCCGCTGGAGGGGATCCTGCCCGCGGGCCTGGCCGGCCGGCCGCCCGCGGCCTTCGCCGAGGCGGCCCGGGCGGGCCTGGCGCCCTCGCTGGGCGGCGTCCTCGACGTCGCGGACTTCACCGCGCGCCACACGGCCTGACCGGATCCGGGCGCGCCACGACGGATGTCGTAGCTCCGGTTGTCTGATTGTGTCCCTGTACGGCCCCGCCGGGCGGCGTGATACTCGTCCTCAGTACGGCACTCGCCCTGGTTTCGAACGGGTTCCCGGACGTATCCGCCCGGCCACCCGTCCACCCCCACGAACCACTCAGAGAGGTCCGTCCCCCATGCACGGTCCCGGCATACTCGACACCCTCGTGGACAAGGCCCTGCGGCGTGAGGTCCCCACCCGCGAGGAGGCCCTGGCCGTCCTGCGGACCGAGGACGACGACATCCTCGACGTCGTCGCCGCCGCGTCCCGGGTCCGGCGCCGCTACTTCGGGCTCCGCGTCAAACTCAACTTCCTGGTGAACCTCAAGAGCGGACTCTGCCCCGAGGACTGCGGCTACTGCTCGCAGCGCCTCGGCTCCCAGGCCGACGTCCTCAAGTACACCTGGCTCAAACCCGAGGAGGCGGCGAAGGCGGCCGCCGCCGGCGTGGCCGCCGGTGCCAAACGGGTCTGCCTCGTCGCCAGCGGCCGCGGTCCCACCGACCGGGACATCCACCGGGTCGCCGACACCATCTCCGCCATCCGCGAGGAGAGCCCCGGCGTGGAGATCTGCGCCTGCCTCGGGCTGCTCTCCCAGGGGCAGGCCGCGCGGCTGTGCGACGCCGGAGCGGACGCCTACAACCACAACCTGAACACCGCCGGCGAACGCTACGCCGACATCTGTACCACCCACACCTACGAGGACCGCGTCGAGACCGTGGGCCAGGCCCGCGACGCCGGGCTCTCGCCCTGTTCCGGCCTCATCGCCGGGATGGGCGAGACCGACGAGGACCTGGTGGACGTCGCCCTGTCGCTGCGCGCGCTCGACCCGGACTCCGTACCCGTCAACTTCCTCATGCCCTTCGAAGGCACCCCGCTCGCACGGGAATGGACCCTCACCCCGCAGCGCTGCCTGCGCATCCTGGCCATGGTCCGCTTCGTCTGCCCGGACGTGGAGGTACGTGTCGGCGGCGGCCGCGAGATCCATCTGCGCGGTATGCAACCCCTCGCCCTGCACATCGCCAACTCGGTCTTCCTCGGCGACTACCTCACCAGCGAGGGCCAACCCGGCGCGGCCGACCTGGAGATGATCCGTGACGCGGGGTTCCGCGTCGAGGGCGTGGACGAGGTCACCATGCCGGACCACCGCGACGACGTCGTGACGCCCCGCAAGCGCGGCGCCGGAACGGCCCTGCCGCCCAACGCCTGAACACCACGGCGGGCGGGAACCGTCAGGACATGGAAAGGAACGGTACGGAACGAACGACGGCGGGAGAGCACACCGGCGGCTGTCCCGCCGTGGACCTGTTCTCGGCGGACTTCACCGCCGACCCCTGGCCGGCCTTCGCCCGCCTCCAGCACACCTCACCGGTCCACCACGACCCCACCACCGGCCTCTGGCTGGTGAGCAGGCACCGCGACGTACGCCGCATCCTCCTCGACCCCGAGCGCTTCCGGCCCGACAACACCCTTGACGCCGTCGCACGGATGTCCATCCCCGCCCTGCGGCACCTCGCGGCCGCGGGCTTCGCCCTCCCGCCCACCCTGGCGAACAACGGCACCGACCGGCACCCCGGTCTGCGCAGCCTGGTCAGCGGCCTGCTCTCCGGCGCCCGGGTCACGGCCGCCGCGCCCCTCGTGGAACGCCTCACCCACCGGCACCTGGACGCGGTGGAGGCCGAGCTCGCCGCCCACGGGCACTGCGACCTGGTCACCACGCTCACCCGCGACCTGCCCTTCACCGTCATGCTCGACATCCTCGGCCTGCGCGCCGACGTCGACGCCGACACCGGGGTCGACCTCACCACCCTGGCACGCTGGAACGACGCCTCACTCGAACTCTTCTGGGGCCTCCCGCCCCGCGCCCGGCAACCCGGTCTCGCCCGCCTCGCCGCCGACTTCTTCACCTGGCTGGGCGGCCTCGCCGACCGTGCCGCACCCGGCGGGCCCGGTCTCCTCGGACTGCTGGCCGCCCACCGGCACCCCGACGGCACCCCGCTCGGCCGGCAGGAGATCGTCGCCGTCTGCTACTTCATGATCATTGCCGGTCAGGCGACCACCGGGCAGATGCTCGCCACCATGCTCCAACGCGCCCTGCACGACACCGCCTTGTGGCCCCGCCTGGGCACGGAGCCCGGCCTCGCCCAGGCGTGGGCCGAGGAGATGCTGCGCCGCGAACCGCCCCTGACCGCCTGGCGCCGCGTCACCGCCGCGCCCGTCAGGATCGGCGGCACCGCCCTGCCCGCCGGAGCCCCCCTGCTGCTCATGCTCGCCGCGACCGGCTCCGACCCCCGCGTCTTCGACGCGCCGCACGCCCTGCGCCCCGGCCGCCCGCGCGCCCGCGACCACCTGTCCTTCGGCATCGGCCGCCACCGCTGCCCCGGCGCGGCACTCGCCCGCATGGAGGCGCGCGTGGTGCTGCGTACGGTCTCCCACCGGTGCCCCACGCTCCGGCCCGCCCGCCCGGCCGCCGAGGAGCCCCTCCTGGGGTTGCTGTCCTTCCGGGCGCCCATGCAGGTGATGGTCCGGCCGGGCGGCGACCGGGGCGGGGACGGCGGGTGACGGCGCAGGACACGAGGCACGGGGAGGACAGGTGACCGCGACGGGTACGGGGGAGGGGACGGCGGGTGACCGCGCCGGACATGGGGGACGGGTCCGCCCTGGTGCTGCACGGACGGTCGGCGCACGTCCTGGCCGTGTACGAACCGGCCGCGCCGTGCCTGTCACCGGAGGAACGGGCCCGGGCCGCCCGGCTCCCGCCCGCCGCCCGGCGGGACTTCACCGCGGCCCACCTCCTGATCCGCCACTGCGCGGCCGCCTTCCTCGGCACCCCCGCCCACGGCCTGGACGTCGTCCAGCGATGCGCGCACTGCCGGGGCCCCCACGGGCGCCCGACGCTCCGTCAGGTACCCCGGCTGTACGTGACGTTGTCCCACTGCGCCGGACACGTCGCCGCGGCCGCGTCCTGGCACCCCGTCGGCGTGGACGTCGAACGACTGCCACCGGGCCCGGGATGGCGCCGGGCGGGCGCGAGGTCGCTCACGCGCGCGGAGTCCGCCCTCGTGGCCCGCGCGCCCTGCCCACCGGCGGCGTTCCTGCGTCAGTGGGTGCGTAAGGAGGCCCTGGTCAAGGCGGGGTCGGCCCATCTCGGCGGCCTGCGCCGGGTGGATCTCTCCGAGTTGCCGGTGGACGACCTCCACGGTGGGCCGCTGGTGCGCCGGTCGCGGTGGCGGGGGTGGTCGGTCATGGACTGGAGGGACGGAGGGGAGGCGGGCGTCGTGGGCGCCGCCGTCAGCTGTGGCGCGCCGAGGCTGCTGACCGTGTCCGGGGAGCGGGATCCGCGGCGGGGACCGTAGGCGCCGCCACCTGTCGCGCGCCGAGGCCGCCGACCGCCCCCCGGGCGCGGGAGCCGTCCGGTCGGCGGGACGACCGGACCACCCGCTCGTGACGTGCGGCGGCCGCACCCGGCGGCCCGGGAGAGGGCCGCCGGGTGCGGGCTGAGCCCCTGTGTGCCGACGCGCACAACCTCACGCCGGTACGGAACCCGGTCCCGCCGTCCGGCTATTTGTCCGCGTGACCGCCGAGATAGAACAGCAGCCAGATGAAACCTGCGAAGAGGTGGGTGACGAAGACATAGACCAGCACCCGCAGGGCGACCTGGCGTTCCGCCGGCATACGCCCGCGATGCCACTTCACCGCGCGGCTCCCGTCTCCGCGTCGCGGAGCTCCTCGAGGAGCTCGTGCTGCCCGGCGAGCATCTCGGTCAGGATCCGGCGGGCCGCGCGCATCAGCTCGGCCACGTCCCCGCCGGCGATCTCGTAGACGACGGTGGAGCCGGCGCGGGTGGCGGTGACGATGCCCGAGCGGCGCAGCACCGCCAGCTGCTGGGACAGGCTGGACGGCTCGATCTCGATCGCGGCCAGTAGATCCCGTACGGGCATGGGCCCGTCCTGGAGCAGCTCCAGCACCCGGATACGCACCGGGTGTCCCAGCATCCGGAAGAACTCGGCCTTCGCCTGATACAGGGGAACCGGCGCCTTCATGACTGCTCACCTTCCGTGTCCACACCGTTCTCACGAGCCAGACGCAACGCGTCCTCCAGCTCGTCCGCCGCCACCGCGAGCGCATACGCGTCCCCGGCCTCCCGCGCGGCCTCCACGGCCTCCCGCGCCCGGCGCACCCGCGCCAGCGCCGCCTCGACGAACCCGCCCACCCCAGACCTCCGCACCCGGCACGACTTGGCCACTACGGCAACTAATGAATTGAAGAACTCTTCAAGCCTACCGCTCGGGGAGCGCTCTGGCCCGAGTCGGCACTCGGCACGGCGGAAGGCCGTGGTCATGGCGGTGCCGCCCGGTACCGCCGGCCGCCTGGAGCGAATTGCATATTTCTGCAATTCGTCATTCCTGCGAGCCCGAGGCTACAGTGGCCCGGTGACCGAGAACCTGCCGCCGTGCCCCGAATGCTCCAGCGCGTACACCTATGAGATGGGAGCGCTCCTGGTCTGCCCCGAATGCGGCCACGAGTGGACGCCCGCCTCCGCGGAGACCGCGAGCGACACCGAGGACGGGGTGATCAAGGATTCGGTCGGCAATGTCCTCGCCGATGGCGACACGGTCACGGTGGTCAAGAGCCTGAAGGTCAAGGGCCACCCGACCGGGATCAAGGCGGGCACCAAGGTGCGCAACATCCGCCTGGTGGACGGCGCGGACGGCCACGACATCGACTGCAAGATCGACGGGTTCGGTGCCATGCAGCTCAAGTCCAGCGTGGTCAAGAAGGTCTGACCCGATACGCCGGCACGCCGGGCACCGCGACACCGGCTGTGCCGTCGAGGGCGGAACGGAGCCTCACCCGCGCGCCGTCGCAGCCCTCCCGCGGCGCCTGTGCCCCGGCCGCCGACGACCCGTCCCCGGCCGGCGCCGCGCCGCTCAGCCGGGGCGCCCCGCGACGATCACCTCGACCGCCCGCTCCACCTCCGCGTCGGTGTGATCCGCCCGGGCCGTCAGCCGCAGGCGCGAGAAGCGGTCCGGTACCGACGGTGGCCGGAAACAGCTCACCTCCACGCCCTCGGCCCGGCACGCCTCCTGCCAGGCGACGGCCGCCCGTGCCGATTCCGCCCGTACGGAGATCACCGCCGCCTCCGCCGGGCTCACCGGCAGGCCGGCGGCCGACAGCCCGTCGCGCATCCGGGCCGCCACCTCCCGCACCCGGGCCGCCCGGCCGGGCTCGCGGCCGAGCAGGCGCAGCGCGGCCAGCGCCCCGCCCGCGCAGGCGGGTGCCAGACCGGTGTCGAACAGGAAGCTCCGCGCGTCGTTGAGCACGTGCTCTACGACGCGGCGCGGCCCGAGCACCGCGCCGCCCTGCCCGCCGAGCGCCTTCGACAGCGTTGTCGTCATCACCACATCCGGCGCCCCCGCCAGACCGGCGGCCGCGAGCGCGCCCTGTCCGCGGTCGCCGAGCACGCCCAGCGCGTGCGCCTCGTCCACCAGGAGGGCGGCACCGTACCGGCGGCAGACGTCGTGCAGACCGGCGAGGTCCGCGAGGTCCCCGTCGACGGAGAACACCGACTCGGTGACCACCACCGCCCGTCGCTGCCGCCGCTCCGACAGCGCTTTCGACACCGCCGCGAGGTCGCCGTGCGCGAACTCGGTCATGTCCGCGCCCGCCATCCGCCCGCCGTCGATCAGCGAGGCGTGGGCGTGGCCGTCCATCACCAGCAGGCTTCCCGGCCGGCACAGCGCCGTCAGCGCGCCGAGGTTGGCCAGGTACCCGGAGGAGAACACCAGGGCCGCCTCGGCCCCGGTGAACGCGGCCAGCTCCCGCTCCAGCTCCTCGTGCAGCCGTGTGGTCCCGGTGACCAGCCGGGATCCGGTCGAGCCACCGCCCCAGACCGAGGCGGCCTCCGCCGCCGCGGCGCACACCTCGGGATGCCGGGCCAGGCCCAGGTAGTCGTTCCCGGCCAGGTTGAGGCCCGCCGGGGCCGGGTCCCGGGGGCGGGCCGTACGGCGCAGCCCGGCCCGCTCCCTGCGCCGCGCGGTGTCGTCGAGCCAGGCCCACGCGGCCTCCGGCCCGTGCCGCCCCTCGCCGGGCGCCTGCTCCCGCATGCTCGCGCTCCCTCCGTCGTCAGGTGGCGGGCGGTCCCAGCACCAGACAACCGTTGTGGCCGCCGAATCCGAAGGAATTGGACAGCACCGGACCCACCGCCCAGGTGCGGGGCGTCTCCCGCACCAGATCCAGGGCGCCCCCGAGCTCGGCGTCCTCCGTCGCCAGACCCGCCACCGGCGGGATCAGCCCGTGTGCCATGGACAGGATCGCGGCCACCGCCTCGATCGCCCCGCTCGCGCCGAAGGCGTGCCCTGTGATCCCCTTGGCCGAGGTGACCGGCGGCCCGCCGGAACCGAACACCGAGGTCAGCGCCCGCGCCTCCGCGAGATCGCCGTGCCGCGTGCCCGTGCCGTGCGCGCTCACCTGCCCGACGTCGGCGGGCCCCAGCCCCGCGTCGCGCAAGGCGAGGAGCATGCACCGCGCCGCCGCGGAACCGTCCGGCAGCGGCAGGGTGATGTCGTACGCGTCGGCCGTGCTCGCGTGGCCCAGCACCTCCGCGTACACGCGTGCCCCACGCTCCGCCGCGGCCTCGTACGCCTCGAGGAGCAGGACCGCGGCGCCTTCCGCGATGGCGAACCCGTCCCGCCCGGCGTCGAACGGCCGGGTGCGGCCGCCCGGCGACAGCGCCCGCATGTTGTGGAACGCGGCCACGACCGTGTCGCTCAGGGCGGCCTCGGTGCCGCCGGTGAGCACGCTGTCGCACACGCCGTCGGCGATCAGCCGCGCCGCCGAACCGATGGCGTCGGTACCGGCCGCGCACGCCGTGGTGACGGTCCGGCAGGGCCCGCGCCGGCCGAGCCGCTGGGACACGGCGGCCGCCGCCGCGTTGGGCATGATCATGGGAACCGTGAAGGGCGACACCCGCTTGTCCCCACGGTCGGACCGCACCAGCGCCTGCCGCTCCAGGGTGCCCACTCCGGCGAGCGCGGTGCCCAGCACGACACCCGAGGCGTCCGGGGCGGTGCGGGGGTTCCCCGCGTCCTCGACGGCCGACGCCGCCGCGGCCACGGCGAACTGCGTGAAACGGTCGGTGTGCCGCGCCTCGGCCACGCCCAGCCACAGCGAGGGATCCCAGTCCGCCACCGCGCGGTGCCCCTCGGGCGGCGCGCCGAGCAGCGCCTGCCACAGGGCGTCGGCGCCCGTGCCCGCGGCCAGCACCACTCCGAGGCCGGTCACCGCGACCCGGCGCCGCCCGGCCGTCATGTCAGTCCGCGTACGAGGTCACAGGCGTCGCCGACGGTCCGTACCGCCTCCACGTCCGCCTCGGGGACGTCGATGCCGAACGTCTCCTCCAGGGCCATGACGACCTCGACCAGGGTCAGGCTGGTCGCCCCCAGATCCTCGGTGAAGACGGCTTCCTCGACCACTTTGCCGGCCGGCACCTGGAGCACGTCCACCACACAGGCGACGACCGCCTCGAACACACCGTCGGCCATTTTTCCGCCCCCCGGCCCGCTCCACCGATCCGTACCGGAATCAATTTTATCGGCGGCGTGACCTCGTGCCAGGAGTCGAGATCACGCCGATCCGGAGCACGTCCCGGTACGCCTCGGAAGCGGACCTCCTCGCAGGCGGTGTACTTCTGGTGGTGGCCCCGGAACCGCGTCGCGCTGTTCCGGCCACCGCCGAGGTCACCCCTTCGAGCGGTCATGGCGGCCGACGGGTCCGCCCGGGCGACCCCGCGGCTCGCCCGGCGCCGACGGGCGTCTGCCCGTCACGGCCTGGTGGCGACGCAGATGACGTACCGCCAAGTCTCCTGGTGCCGGTACATCTCCACCCCGCTCATCGCGTTGACCAGGCTGTCACCGCGGCCCACGCCGCGTGCGAGTGCGTACGGCACCCGGCCGAGCGTCGAGAGGCAGCGCAGCATGGGGAGTACCTTCTCCGTCGCGTCGTAGGCGGATTCGACGACGAAACCCGTCTGCCGGAGCAGCCGTTCCAGGTGTCCGTGGGTCATCGTCAGCATGCCCGGCATACCGGACAGCTCGCAGACCCTGAGCAGCGCGGACCGGGCCCGCGGCGGCAGTTGGGCCTGCGGGGTGCTGGAGTACTCGCACATCACCAGCCTTCCGCCGGGGCGCAGGACGCGGAAGAACTCGGCGAGCCCCTGCCCGGGGTCGGGGGAGTGGACGAAGGACTCCATGGTGTAGACGCCTTCGAAGGAGGCGTCGGTGAACGGGAGGGCGTGATAGTTGGCCAGGAGGAAGCGCGTACGCCCGCCCGGTTCGCCGGCCCGGGCCGACCGCTGCCGCGCGATGGCGACGTCCGGCTCGATGCCGTCGATCCCCGTGACGCACACCCCGCTCGCCCCCGCGACCGTGCGTGCCGTGTCGCCGGCCCCGCACCCGGCGTCGAGCACCGACGACGCCGGTGGCAGGGCCAGCTTCCGGGCCAGGACGAGCTCCATGCGCCGCATGGCCGCCGCGAAACCCCAGGGGAAATGGCCCGGTTCGTACCAGCCGAAGTGGCGTGTGCGACCGAGCAGTGCCGCATACCCGAGGCGGGACTCGAATGCCCGGTAGTACGGCATGACGTGTTGTCGGTAGTGGACGTCGGTCACGTGAGTCATCGCTCCCGCCCCCTGGTCGGTCGCCCCGTCCTGCCCGAGGCCCCGCACGGAGACCGACGACCGGGCGTTCCCGCGAGTCGCACGGCACCGCGCCCTGACGGTCGGTGGAGCGTCGACGCGGCGGCCGGTACGAGGATTCCCGTGGGCGACCCGGCTGGCGGAACATGCCTTCCCCAATGGTTCTACAGCGTAGCGCCACCGGCTCGGGACCGCAGGTGACCTGCGGAAGGCTCCGGGATTTCGTTGATCACGATGCTGTCGGGGAGTGTGTGGCCCGGGGTTCGGTCCGTGACTGCTCGTCAGCGGCGGGTGCCTGGCGGGCCGTGCGGCGGGTCAGGATCAGGACGAGCACCACGCCGGCCGGCGCCACGGCTCCGGCGGTCAGGGCCAGGGTGTTGTGGGCGGTGGCGAACACCACGTGCAGGGTGTGGTCGAGGGAGGCCCGTCGCGCGGCCGGTACGGCGGCGACCAGTGTGCCGGCCCCGCCGCCGGACGAGTTGAGCACCGCCGCGGGCCGCTCACCCTCCGGCGTCCAGCGCCACCTCGACCGCCTTCGCGGCGAAGGCGCCCTCGGCTTCTCCGTCGACTTCGATCCCCGGCTGCTCGGCTACGACATGACCACCCGGCTGTGGCTCAACGTCGCCCCCGCCCACCTGCGCACCGTCGGGGAGACCCTGGCCACCCACCCCGAGATCGCCTTCGCCGCCGCCGTCACCGGCCCGTCCAACCTCGTCGCCAGCGGCGTCTTCCGCACGCCGGCCGACCTGTACGACTACATCGACCGGCGCGTCGGCCCGCTGCCAGGGATCCGGAGCATGGAAACGGCCCCCACCTTGCGCGAGGTCAAGCGCCTCGTCCCGGCCCTCCCCTGAACCGGAGGGCCGGGCCGCACGTCCCCCTCTCACCGCCGGGCCTTCACCCGCCGGCGCTTCCCCGGCCGGCGGCGGGGGTGTCGTAGGAGCGGCGGCCGGCCGCCACCCACCAGGCACCGGCGAGGCCCAGGGCCGCGAGCAGGGCCACGGGCGCGTAGTTGAAGGTCTTGGGGGTGATCGGGCGGCTCTGCGGGAGGCAGAACAGGACCGTGACGGCGGCTACCCACCCGACGGCGGCCCAGCCCACCACCCGGCTCCACGCGCCCAGGTGCCAGGGACCGGGGGTGAACGCGGAACCGGCGCGCAGACGCAGGAAGACGGGGATGGCGTAGGCGGGCGTGATGCCGATGACGTTGATGGCGGTGACCGCTCCGTAGGCGGTGGGGGAGTACAGGGACGGCAGGGCCAGCGCTCCCGCGGCCGCGACCGAGAGCCACACGGCGGGCCGGGGAGTGCCGGTGGCGGCGTGCACCCGGCGCCAGAGCCGGGAGCCCGGCAGGGCACCGTCGCGCGAGAACGCGAACACCATCCGGGAGGTGGCCGCGACTTCGGCGTTACCGCAGAAGAGCTGGGCGCCGATCACGATCAGCAGCAACGCCTTCGCCCCGGAGGAACCCAGCGCGTCGAGGAAGATCTGCGCCGGTGGTACGCCGGTCGCGGTGGCCTGGGTCCCGGCGTAGTCCTGGATCGCGAAGGTCAGTCCGACCAGCAGGACCAGACCGGCCAGCCACGACCACCGGATCGCCCGTACGATGCCGCGCGCGGCCGCCACGGCCGCTCCGGGCGTCTCCTCCGACAGATGGGCGGAGGCGTCGTAGCCGGAGAAGGTGTACTGGGCGAGGAGGAGGCCGAGGGCCGCCACGTACCAGGGGCTCGACCAGCCGGTGTCGTTCGTGAAGTGGCCGAAGACGAAGCCGGCCGTCCGGTGGTGGGCGGGGACGACGGCCAGGACCGCGACGATGACGCCGACGCCTATCAGGTGCCACCACACGCTGACGCTGTTGAGCCTGCTCACCAGGCGCACCCCGAACAGGTTCAGGACGGCGTGCAGCAGCAGGACGCACGCGAAGATCACCATGGTCGATCCGGGGGTCGGGTCGAAGCCCCACTGGAGATTGAGGAAGGCGCCGGTGAACAGGGCGGCCCCGTAGTCGATGCCGGCTATGGCCCCGAGTAACCCGAGGAGGTTGAGCCAGCCGGTGTACCAGCCCCAGCGGCGGCCGCCGAGCCGGTCGGCCATGAAGTACAGGGCGCCGGAGGTGGGGTAGGCGGAGGTCACCTCGGCGAGGGCCCCGCCCACGAGCATCACCATCAGGCCGACGCCGACCCAGCCCCAGATCATCACGGCCGGGCCGCCGGTGGACAGCCCGAACCCGTACAGCGTCATACAGCCGGACAGCACCGAGATCACGCTGAAGCTGATGGCGAAGTTCCCCCGGGGGCTCATCCGCCGGGACAGCACGGGACGGTAGCCGAGCCGGCGCAGGTGGGCGTCGTCGTCGAGAGGGGCCCGGCGGTCGTGGCCGGGGCGGGCGCGGCGGAGGGAAGGGGACACGGCGGTACCTCCAAGAAGCGGGGAAGAGGAACATGCCGCACTGGAGGTGACCGGGGGAAGGGTGCCTGTGGGGCGCGGGGGCGTCGGCGGGCCTCGCGGGCCGGGGGTGCCCGCGCCGCCGCCGGCCGGTTCGAGGGCGTGGCCCCGCACCGCGTCCCGCCGTCGGGCCGTCTGTCGGCGGGCCCGCTCGCTGCCCGCCGACAGACGGCCCGGGCGCCGTCGGGCAGCGCCCGCGTCGTGTTCAGGCGTGGTCGGCCAGCCGGGTGTAGCCCTTGGCCCGCGCGCAGTGGGCGCAGCAGAAGAACATCCCGTCCGTCTCCAGGCCGTGCCCCAGGATGCGGCACCCGCACGTGTCGCAGATCGGCGCGAGCTTGTGGGCGGCGCACTCGAAGCTGTCGAAGACGTGCACGGCCCCCGCGGCCCGTACCTCGAAGGCCATCTCGTAGTCGTTGTCGCAGACCTCGCACACCGCCATGTCGCCCGTTCCTTTGCTGGTTGACGGCCGGGGCACCACAGCGGTCCCGCGGCGCCGGGCCGCCAGGATGCAACACCGGCGGGCTCCCGCCCCGCAGACGCGTCGCCGACGTCGCCCGCCGGGAGCAACGGGCACGGTGCCGGGCCCGCCCTCCGGGGCCTGCCTCCGCCGGGCTCACCCCCCGCCGTCGACGCGCAGCCGCACCTGCTCCTCCAGCCGCTCCAGGCTGCCCTCCAGCGCCGCGCGCACGGCCTCGGGGCCGGGGTCGTGACGCTCGTCGAAGAAGGACAGATGCACCGTCACCTCGCTGGCCCCGCCGCCGGTTCCGGCCACCCGCAACCACCCGGCGTAGACGCCGCCGTCACGCGTGCCCCACTCCAGACGCATCCGCTCCGGCTCGGCACGGAACAGCGCGGGCGCGTCCTCGCCGGTGGTGTCCTCGTGCACGGTGACGGCCGGCAGGTCCCCGGCCCGTACGTGCAGCTCCGACGGCATCCAGCTCTCCAGCCGGCCCACATCGGCCGCCTGGTCGAAGACGTGCTCCGGCAGCGCCGGCATCGTACGGGAACGCTCGTATTCGCTCATGCGCCCAATCCATCCTCACTTCGGTGACCTGACTGTGCTCCTGCCCGGTGGCGGCTCCCGGCGTCGCACGATCACCCGTTCGCCGGGAACCGAAGTCACCCATCGGCCCCTCACCACCCGCTTCCCGGCCGGCCCGGGCGCCCCGACCGGGTGGCGCGCGCTCGCCACATGGAGGAGTTCGGCGTGTCACCGCTGACCCGTCCCCTACGGCGCGGCCCCGGAATTCACGCAGGTCAGAGCCCTTTTTCCGGAAGTGAGCGGGTAATGGCCACGCGAACGGATGCCTTTGACAGTGCACAGGAGGGGGTGTTTAGTGGCGGTGTCGGAAGACGCCTTCCCGCGTGCCCACCCCATCGGTGGCCCGTCGGGGAAAAGCGAGAGCCCCACCCCCTCCGTGCCGGCCAAGCCCTGGGGGATGAGGCCCTCTGCAACTACGGCGGGGGCCTCGACCACCGGGCCGGGGCCTTTGCCACAGGACGGTCAGACCCACAGCTCCCGCACGGCCTTGACGGCCGTGTAGAGCGGGCCGAACCAGCGGACCCAGCGGTAGAGCCGGTCCCACCTGTCGCTGCCGTGGTGGCCCTGTGGAACAGCGTCCATGAGGTCACCTCCCTCCCGGAGCCCAGTACTGTTCGTGGACCCCATGGGCGACGCCCGCGAAGTACCGAACGGTCCCGGGATGGGTGTTGGTACCAGCAGGTTACCGGGCCACCGCCGCACCCACGCGGCACCGCTGTTCCAGCGATCCGCCCCAAATCCGCCGCCCGCCCCCGTTCTGAGGGTGGGTCAGGACATTCGCCGTGCCCTCCGTCCGCCCTCGTGCAACGCCACCACCAGCGCTTTTGGTCCGGAGTGCCGCCATGGCGGGCCCGGTGGGGTGGGGGCGGAGGAGTCCGTGACGCCGACGCGGACTCCGGCGCGCCGGGTGGTAGAAAACCATCCTCTCGTACCAACGCACCCCGGCGCCGCACGCTGTCAACGGCGCCTTCGCCCGCCGTACGCGCCGACGGGCCCGTCGGAGGCCCCGGGACGCGGCTGCGCGCCCCGTGCGTACGGGGCGCGCAGCCGGCCGGTGGTGTTCTCAGGCTGTCATCGAGGGCCGCCGGGGTCGTCCCGGTCGCCGGAGGAGCCGTCGTCGTCCGCCTGCTGTCCGCGTCGCCGCTCCTGGCGGTGCTGGCGCTCCTGGCGTTCCTGTTCCTTGACGGCGAGCGTCTCCTCCGTCATGTCTTCCGTGTAACCCTGGCCCCCGCGCGGGTCGCGTTCCCTGCCGTCCATGCCCACTCACTCCTCACCGAACCGGTAAGCCTTAGGCCGTCTAGCACCAGATTAGGTCGGTAAAGGGATTAATGGTGCATATTTCGATCGTTTCGCCCGCCGGTCGCGGTCGTAGACGGTGGTGGGCTGTTCCGCGCCGGGCTCGCCCCGGGATTCCCCTCGGGGCCCGAGGGAATCGCCTCCACCGCATCCCCTCCTCCCACCCCTTGCCCCGAGCCGCCGGACACCCCTGGCTAAGGTGGTGGCACATCGTGAACCGAAACAAGGAGCAGACGTGAGCGAGCCGGCGTCCATCGCCCTGCAGCAGGAGATCGCCCGGGAACTCGAGGTCGCCGAGACCTTCGAGGCCGAGCGGGAGATCGAGCGCCGGGTGGCCTTCCTCGCCGAGCGGCTGACCTCCACCGGTCTGCGTTCCCTCGTGCTCGGCATCAGCGGCGGCGTCGACTCCACGACCGCCGGCCGGCTGTGCCAGCTCGCCGTCGAGCGGGCCCGCGCCGCCGGGCACGAGGCGCGGTTCCACGCGATGCGCCTGCCCTACGGGACCCAGGCCGACGAGCACGACGCACAGCTCGCCCTCTCCTTCATCCGGGCCGACCACGTGCTGACCGTCGACATCAAGCCCGCGAGCGACGCCGCCCTCGAAGCCGCGGTCGCCGCCGACGTGAGCTTCCGCGACGCCCACCACCAGGACTTCGTGCACGGCAACATCAAGGCCCGGCAGCGCATGATCGCCCAGTACGCGGTGGCCGGCGCGCACGACGGCCTGGTCGTCGGCACCGATCACGCCGCCGAGGCGGTCTCCGGCTTCTTCACCAAGTTCGGCGACGGCGCCGCCGACCTGGTCCCGCTGACCGGTCTGACCAAGCGCCGGGTGCGCGCCGTCGCGGACGCCCTGGGCGCCCCCGCCGAGCTGGTGTGGAAGACCCCGACGGCCGACCTGGAGACCCTCGACCCGGGCAAGGCCGACGAGGACGCGCTCGGGGTCACGTACGACGACATCGACGACTTCCTGGAGGGCAAGCCGGTGGACGAGCGGGCTTTTGAGACGATCGTGAAGCGCTACCGGCTCACCGACCACAAGCGTCGGCTGCCCATCGCTCCCTAGCGATCGCCCGCGAAGCCGGTCGGCGCCGGGAGCTCATGACGGGGGTGCTCCGTCATGAGCTCCCGGCGAGGCCCGCGGTGCGAGGGTCCGCCGCAGCGGACCCGGCCCGGGATTCGGGGTGACGAGCCGCACCCCGCTCACCCTGGCGGCGGCCGGCGCCGGGCCGTCACCTTCGCGTACACCGCCGTCCGGGCGGCGCTGGAGCACCAGGTCAAGGCAGGGAACCCCGGAGTGCTCGCACAGGTGCGGGACCCGCCGAAGCCACCGGCCACGGCCATGCGTTCCCGCCCGGCCGCCCCGGGGAATGCTCGCCGGCTACCTCGTGACCATGAACGCGACCTGCTGGTACGCGGCGTCGGAGAGGATCACGGACCGCTCGGTACCGGACGAGATGATCAAGGGCGTCGAAGAGGCGGTTCTCCTGCTGGACGACCGTCCGTGTGCCCATGCCCCCGGCGAGCACCCCGACACCGGCGATCCGGACTACGCGAACCAGGTCGGCTACTTCCTGCGCAGCCCCGGCGGCCGGGCCGAGATCGCCGAGTACTACGGATGGGCCGAGGAGGGCGGGGCGGGCGAGCCGGGCGATGAGAGCGAACCCCTGGACGCGTGGGTGTGCTCCGCCTTCCTGCGCGACGTGGCGGAGGGGACCCTCGCCGAGCCGGCGAGCGGCCTGCGGTCCTTCGCCTAGCGAGATCACTCCTTGTCGAACAGCCTGTCCAGGTACTGGTCGACGGCGGCGAGCGCGTCCTGGGGCCGGATCACGTCCAGTTCGATGAGGGGGGTGAAGCCGGTGAGGGCGAGCAGCAGGTCGGTCTCCACCGCCGGGTCGCGCTCGGGATCGACGTACCCGTCGGCGATCGCTTGCCGGACCAGCTGTTCGACGAGGGCGCGCCCTTGGCGCATCCCCTCGCGCGCCCGGGCGTGGACGTTCTTGTCGTGCAGCGCCTCCAGTACGTAGGCGGCGCTCATCCGGCTGGTCGCGCGGGCGTCGGCATGCAGGGGGAGCGTCTCCATGAGCATCAGCCGGAGCACGTCGCGGGGGTGCGGCCGGTCGCCGAGCTCCTGGACGCCGCGGCCGACGCGCAGGGCGGTCTGCTCGGCCGCGAAGTCCATCGCGAAGGTGAGCATCGCCTCGCGGGAGGTGAAGTAGTGCTGCACGGCCCCGTGCGAGAGGCCCGCTTCCTGTGCGACCTCGCGCATGGTCAGATGCACCGCGCCGCGCCGCTCGACCACCCGCCACAGCGCCCGGGCGATCGTCTCGCGGCGTTCCTGGTGATCCACCTGCTTCGGCATCGGCGGCCTCTCCGTCACTCTCTTTCCTTGCCTCCGCAGCCTACCCGGTTTTCCCATACGGTTGACATAATACAGTTGGCTGGTAACGCTGGAGCCCTTCGGACGAGCGATCGGAGAAGGGGAGCGACATGTCTGAACAGCCATGCGTACGTACCGTGGAGGGCCTGGTCGAGGGCCGCCGGCGGCAGGAGCACGCGGTGTTCCGCGGCATCCCGTACGCCCGGCCGCCGGTGGGCGCGCTGCGGTTCGCCGCGCCCGTTCCGCTCCGGCCCTGGGAAGGGAAACGGCAGGCCGCGGAGTTCGGCCCCCCGCCGCCGCAGTCCGTTCCCCACGCCGGGCCGCCCGCCGGGAGTCCGGCGGCGGGCACCGACTGGCTGACGCTCAACGTCTGCACTCCGGACCCGGGCGCGGCGGGGCTGCCGGTGCTGGTGTGGATCCCCGGGGGTGCCTATGTGGCGGCGGACTCCAGCGACGCGATGTACGACCCGGCGGCTCTGGCCGCGGCGGGCCTCGTCGCGGTGAGTGTCAACTACCGGGTGGGCGCCGAGGGTTTCGCCCTCCTCGACGGTGCCCCGCCCAACCGCGGGTTCCTCGACCAGATCGCGGCGCTGGAGTGGGTGCGGCGCAACATCGCCGCGTTCGGTGGGGATCCGGGCCGGGTCACCGTGGCCGGGCAGTCCGCGGGGGCCGGGTCGATCGCCGCTCTGCTGACGATGGAACCGGCGCGCGGGCTGTTCCGGCGGGCCATCACCCACTCGGTGCCGGGGTGGTACTGCACGCGGGCACTGGCGGAACAGGTCGCGGGCGCGCTGGCGGAGCGGCTCGGTGCGGCTCCCACGGCAGCGGCCCTGTCCGGCGTCGACCCGTGGCGCCTGGCCGGAGAACTCACCGCCCTCGGCGCCGAGCTGCCCGGCCGCCACGAGAGCTGGGGGCGGCTGGCCCGGGCCGGGATCGCCGTGTTCCCCGTCGTCGACGGCGAAGTCCTCTCCGAAACGCCCTGGCCCGCGCTGGCCGGCGGCCGCGCGGGCGGGACCGAACTCCTCGTCGGGCATACACGTGACGAGTTCCGGCTGTTCAGCGTCATGACCGGACGGCTGGGCACGTTCACTGACGCGGACGCCCGTACCGCCCTGGAGCTGTTCGCCCCGGCACCGGACGGGGCGGCCGCCTACCGCGCCGCCCACCCTGGTGCCTCCGCGGAGGAGCTGCTGGAGACGGTGTACTCCGACGCCCTCTTCCGGATGCCCTCGCTGCGACTGGCCGAGGCGAACGCCGCGGCCGGCGGCACCTCGTTCCTCTTCGAGCTGAGGCTGAACTCCCCGGCCATGGGCGGGGTGCTGGGCGCCTGCCACAGCCTCGACGTTCCCCTGGCGTTCGGCACCCTGGACAGCCCCACCGGCAGAGGGCTCGTCGGCGACCTGCCCACTCCCGGGACCCTCGCGGTCTCCCGGGAACTCCAGCGGGCGTGGATCCGCTTCGCCACCACCGGCGCCCCGGGATGGGCCGCGCACCGCCCCGGCGAGCGGCTCACCCGCGTCCTGGAGGACGAACCGCGGACCATGCCCTATCCCGAAGAAGCCTCGCGCCGGATCTGGGAAGGGCGCGCCCCGGCGCCCTTCGATCTCGTATAGCCGGGACCGGCCGCAGGTGGTCCTGGTACCGGGCGCGGTGATCGTCGGCATCTCGTGCACCTCGAGAGTGCTTGAGCCCGGCCTGACAAGGTGAAGCACTTCGAATGAGTTCCGGCTGAGCCACCTGCGAGGCGGGCTCGGCTTGCGGTGGCTGTCGGGCTGGGGTCCGCTTGACGGGACAATCCCCGGCTCTGCTGAAAGGGCGCGTCCCATGGCTGACAGGCCCGCAATCGTTTTGGTTCACGGCTTCTGGGGCGGTGCCGCCCACTGGGCCAGAGTCATCACCGAGCTCCACCACCGTGGCTTCGGCTCGCTGCACGCGGTGGAGATGCCCCTGACCTCGTTGGCCGACGACGCCGAGCGCACCCGGAAAATGGTCCGGCAGATCGACGGACCGGTGCTGCTGGTCGGCCATTCCTACGGTGGCGCGGTCATCACGGAGGCCGGGGACCTGCCCAATGTCACCGGGCTGGTCTACATCGCCGCGTTCGCCCCGGACGCCGGGGAGAGCCCTGGCCGGATCAGCCAGGAGTCGCCCCCTGCCGCGTTCGAGAACATCACCCCTGACTCCGACGGCTATCTATGGATCAAGCAGAACAAATTCCACGAGAGCTTCGCTCAGGATCTGCCGACGGAGGAGGCTCTGGTGATGGCCGTGACCCAGAAGGCACCGCTGGGGTCGACGTTCGGTGACGAGATCACCGCACCGGCCTGGCGCGAGAAGCCGGCCTGGTACCAGGTCTCTACCGACGACCGCATGATTCACCCCGACAACGAACGTCGCATGGCCCAGCGTATGAACCCGCGCAAGACCATCGAACTGGATGCCAGCCACGCTTCCCTGGCCTCCCGGCCCGGCCCGGTCGCCGACCTCATCGAGGAAGCCGCAGGCGCAGCCGGCTGACCGCTCGCGCGGCGCCCGGCGGTGACTGCCGCCGGGGAAGGGACGACTCCGTGGAGGGCTCCCGGCGGCTGCCGCCGCGCTCACCTCACGGCCTTCGTCGTGATCCCGTGTACTCCTTGGCCGTGCAGCAGCCCGCAGGACCGGCCATGCTCCGCCGTCTTCCCCGTGCAGCAGCACGGGTGCCGTCAGCTCTTCGCCCAGCTCCCGAAGTGCCAGGTCACAGCTGTACCGAGGTTGCGAAATGCCTGTCATCGCACGCTGCGGCGTGATCGAATAGGGGATGACATCGTTCTGGACTGGCAAACGGGTACGCCTGCGCGGTATTGAGCCCGAGGACTGGCCCGCGTTCATGCGCTTCGCCGAGGACGAGGAGCGGTTGGGGGACCTGCTGCACCCACCCCGTTCCGCCGAGGGCTTCCGAACCTGGGCGAAGGAGCGGGCCGTTGCGAAGCCGGACGGCGACTGCTTCCAACTGGCCGTCGAAGCCGTCGGCACGGGGGAAATAGTCGGTGCTGTCGGATCGCACCATGCTGATCCACGTGCGGGCTGGTTCGAGTACGGCGTCACAATGGGTGCTGATCACCGGCGCAAAGGCTACGCGGCAGAAGCCGTGGTGATGCTGCTGCGCTTCATGTTCGCCGAGCGTCGCTATCACAGGTGCGGAGCGCGGATCTTCGCGCACAACGAGGCATCACTGGCACTTCAACTTCGGCTCGGTTTCGTCGAGGAGGGTCGCCTCCGTGATCATGTGTTCTTCGCCGGCCAGTACCACGATCTCGTCATGATGGGCATGCTCGCTGACGAGTTCGCCCACCTGCACTCGATGAGTGAACGGTGAGTGAGCGCTTTTGAACGTGAAGGTTGGCCTGACACCGGCTCAGGTTGAGCAAGGAGGGGGCAGAGCCTTACCGGCCAGGTTGCCGGACCAGGCCAAGTCCGGCGGGTCGGTCTCGCGGGTCACTGTGCAGCGCCGGCCGACGGCTATGGCTCGCTCGTCGGCCGGCGCTCTCACCGTTCCGTGATGGGGCGGCATCGCGTCAGGGTGAAGCCGGAGGGTTTACCAGTCGCTGTCCTGGATGGGATCCAGACGCCACTTCTGGTTGTCCCAGCCCACCCAGTCCCATTGCTGGACGCGTGCGCCGTTGTCGTTCTTCGCGTCGCCGCCGTCGACGTCCAGGACCTTGCCGCTGTGCTTGGCGATCAGGCGGGCCCTAGCGGGAATACCGGTCCGCGGCCGCCCATCGGGAAGGCTTTCGTCCAGAGCCCAGGCCAGGGTGTTGAACTCGCCGAGCCAGATCCCGTCGCCGTGCGCGGCTTCCTCGGCGGAGCTACGAACAATGCGCATGTCGTCGCCGTCGTAGCCGTGCTCCTTCAGGTGCGCGAGGATCTCCATCTCGACCAGGTCCAGCAGTTCGCGATCGTCGACCAGATCGCATTTGTTCAGGAAGACAATGAGCGGTATATCGGCCGCACGGGCCTGGCGCATATGCTCGCGCGTCTGGGCCGTGACGCTGTCCAGTACGGAGACGACCAGAACCGCACCGTCCAGGGACTGGGTCTTCAGGAGGTCGGAGACATCGCTGGCGGGGCAGTCGAGGTGCCTGTAACGGCGCCGTGGCGTTTCGTACTCGAAACGACGGATGCTGCTGCCGGGAATCGCCTCCCCCGCCCGACCGCCCGAGACCTTCGAGAACGCCCTGACCAACGCACTGGCCATCATGGTCTTGCCATGCCCGGCATGCCCCAAAGACGCGATGGTCGACTCGGGCTTATCGCCCTGGAATCCGTCGGCGGCCACGGCCGCTCTTCTCTGCCGACTGCGTACACATCAGCGGCCGCGACATGATTCCCGGCCCACATGGCACCCGCAAGATCACAGAGCCATTCAAGCCACCCGACCGGCTCTCCGGCAGCTCGTCGTACCCGCTCACCGCGCCCCGCCCCCGGCGGCGAGGGCCTGCTCGTACTCCAGGAACCCGTCCTCGACCCCGAGGAAGACGTCGTTGAAGGTGAGGTAGCCCTCGGCGATGACCGGGGTGTCGCGCAGGGCCTCGATGAGGAAGTAGTAGGCCCCCAGGTCGCCGGTCTCCAGCACGGCGAAGTCGGAGAAACGCCCGCCGAACGCCTCGGCGTCGAAGAACCGCGCCGTGACCCGGTCCGCGTAGGCGGCGAAGACCGGCTCCAGGTGCTGGGCGCGCATCGCGTTGCGCTGCTCGCGCGAGAGCGCCAGCCAGCGCGGCGTGACCGTGTACGTCAAGACGATGCCGTACGTCATGAGGACCCCCCGAAGAGATTTGCTAACACCGTTAACTTTCAGGCGTAAGCTAAAGTTACAGGCGTTAACTTTGTCAAGGGGAGGCGGAGGGCACAGTCGTGCCGAGCACAACGGGAACCGGTGCCACCGGCCGGCGGCACCGCGTACGCGAAGAGGCGCTGACCGAGATCCTGCGGACCGGGCGCCGGCTCCTGGTCGAGGAAGGACCGGCCGCCGTCACGCTGCGGGCCATCGCGCGCGAGATGGGCATGACCGCGCCCGGCCTGTACCGCTACTACGGCAGTCACCGCGACTTGATCCAGGCGCTGACCTCGCACCTGTACGACGAACTGGCCGCAGCCCTGGCCGAGGCGCGCGAGCGCCGTCCCGCCGACGAGCCCGGCCGGCGGCTTCAGGAGGTGTGCCGGGAGCTGCGCCGCTGGGCGCTGGCCCACCCGCGGGAGTTCGGGCTGCTGTTCGCCAAGCCGGTCACGGACGCCGACACCGCGCCCGGCTCGGCCGCACACGACCCGAGCTGGCGCTTCGGCGGCATCCTGCTGGACCTGATGGTCCAGCTGTGGCGCCGCGGCGGCATCCGGCCCGCCGCCGGCCTCGACCCCGCGTGGACCGCCCAGTTGGAGGAGGTGCGCGAGCACCTGGCGGGCGAACCCGTCCCACTGGAGGTCATCTACGTCTTCGTCTCCTGCTGGGCCCGCCTGTACGGGGCGGTGGCCGTGGAAGTCTTCGGCCATCTCGACTTCGCACTCACCGACCCCGAACCGCTCTTCGAGCACACCCTCCGCGACATCCTCGCCGCCCTGGGCGTCTTCTCGTGAGTGACCCTCCGCAAGGGTCCCGCGAGAGCCCCCGGACACGGCCCGTTTCCGCGGGCCGGTGTCCGTGAAAGCCCGCATCGCCGGGTACTCGCCGCCCTGAGTCCCGGCATGGCGCACACCGTCGCCCCGCCCGGGGCAGGTGAGCCGTGTCTCACCCGTGCCCTCTTGTCTATGCAACGAGTTGCATAGGAGGATCCGGGCCATGGCCCTCGAGCACGCGATCCTCGTCTCCCTGCTGGAGAAGCCGGGCTCCGGCTACGAGCTGGCCCGGCGCTTCGAGCGGTCCATCGGCTACTTCTGGACCGCCACCCACCAGCAGATCTACCGCGTTCTCAAGCGGATGGAGGGCGACGGCTGGATCGACGTCCGCGAGGTCCCGCAACAGGGGCGGCCGGACAAGAAGGAGTACTCCGTCGCCGCCCTCGGCCGGACCGTCCTGTCCCGGTGGCTCCACGAACCCATCGAACCCGAGAGCGTCCGGCACGACCTCGCCGTGAAGATCCGCGGCGCGGCCTTCGACGACCCGGTCGCGCTGATCGGCGAGGTCGAACGGCACCAGCGGGCGCACGCCGACCGGCTCACGCACTACCTCGCGGGGCAGCTGCGCGACTTCACCGGCCCCGACGCTCCCACCGCACAGGACGCCGGACAGGAGCTCCAGCACGCCGTCCTGCGCGGCGGCATCGCGTACGAGCGGATGATGCTCGCCTGGCTCGACGACGTACTCGCCACTCTCCACGGCCTCCGGCCCGAGCACTGAACCGGCGCGGGCGCGCCGCACACCCGCACCCCGGGGCGCTCCCGCACCACCTCACCGAACCGGCACCACACAACCGACCTTCCGGCAGGAAAGGCGAACAACCATGGCTGACCCGCTGCTGTTCAACCCGCACTCCTACGACCCGGCACACTTCGACCCCGAGACCCGCAGGCTGCTGCGCGCCACCGTCGACTGGTTCGAGAGCCGCGGCAAGCGCAAGCTGATCGAGGACTACCGTTCCCGCGCCTGGCTCGCGGACTTCCTCGCCTTCTCCGCCAAGGAAGGGCTGTTCGCGACCTTCCTCACCCCGGCCTCCGCCGCCGACGGGCACGAGGACAAGCGCTGGGACACCGCCCGCATAGCCGCTCTCAACGAGATCTTCGGCTTCTACGGGCTCGACTACTGGTACGCCTGGCAGGTCACCGTCCTCGGCCTCGGCCCGGTCTGGCAGAGCGACAACGCCGCCGCCCGCGCCCGCGCGGCCGAACTCCTCGGCCAGGGCGAGGTGTTCGCCTTCGGCCTGTCCGAGAAGTCCCACGGCGCCGACATCTACTCCACCGACATGCTGCTGGAGCCGGACGGCGCCGGCGGCTTCCGGGCGAGCGGCTCCAAGTACTACATCGGCAACGGCAACGCCGCCGGGCTCGTCTCCGTCTTCGGCCGTCGCACCGACGTCGAGGGCCCCGACGGCTACGTCTTCTTCGCCGCCGACAGCCGCCACCCCGCGTACCACCTCGTCAAGAACGTCGTCGACTCCTCGAAGTACGTCAGCGAGTTCCGTCTGGAGAACTACCCGGTCGGCCCCGAGGACGTCCTGCACACCGGCCGCGCCGCCTTCGACGCCGCCCTCAACACCGTCAACGTCGGCAAGTTCAACCTCTGCACCGGCGCGATCGGCATCTGCGAGCACGCGATGTACGAGGCCGTCACCCACGCGCACAACCGCATCCTCTACGGCCGCCCCGTCACCGCCTTCCCGCACGTGCGCCGCGAACTGACCGACGCCTACGTACGCCTGGTCGGCATGAAGCTGTTCAGCGACCGCGCCGTCGACTACTTCCGCTCGGCCGGCCCCGACGACCGCCGCTACCTCCTCTTCAACCCCATGACGAAGATGAAGGTGACCACGGAGGGCGAGAAGGTCATCGACCTGATGTGGGACGTCATCGCGGCCAAGGGCTTCGAGAAGGACACCTACTTCGCCCAGGCCGCCACCGAGATCCGGGGCCTGCCGAAGCTGGAGGGCACCGTCCACGTCAACCTCGCGCTGATCCTCAAGTTCATGGGCAACCACCTGCTGAACCCCGCGGAGTACCCGCCCGTCCCGACCCGCCTCGACGCGGCCGACGACGCGTTCCTCTTCCGGCAGGGTCCGGCCCGCGGCCTCGGCTCCGTACGCTTCCACGACTGGCGCACCGCGTTCGAGCCGTACGCCCAGGTGCCCAACGTCGGGCGCTTCCGGGAGCAGGCGGACGCGCTGTGCGAGTTCGTCACCACCGCCGCGCCCGACGAGGAGCAGAGCCGCGACCTGGACCTCCTGCTCGCCGTCGGCCAGCTGTTCGCGCTGGTCGTGCACGGCCAGCTGATCCTGGAGCAGGCGCACCTGACCGGCCTCGACGAGGAGGTCCTCGACGAGCTGTTCGCCGTCCTCGTCCGCGACTTCTCCGCGCACGCCGTCGAGCTGCACGGCAAGGACTCCGCCACCGCCGCCCAGCAGCGCTGGGCGCTGGGCGCGATCCGCCGGCCGGTCGTCGACGAGGCCCGTTCGTCGCGCGTGTGGGAGCGCGTCGCGGCCCTGTCGGGGACGTACGAGATGGCTCCGTAAGGACAGCGGGACGTGAGGCCGCCCGGTACCCCGGGCGGCCTCACCGGTCCTACGGGCACCCGGGCGCGCCCGGCCCGCCCCGCGGGAACGTCCTGCTCCTGGCGAAAATGATCCGGTCCGTTCGTGATTCGCACATATGATCCTCTCGCTCCTATTTCTTTCTTCTCGCGGGGGATTCTGCTCGGTGGGCACAACTCCGCGCGCGGTGCGCGCACTGATCCTGCTGGCCGGCTTCTATCTGGTCGCCCTCGTCGTACTCGGCGTGCTCGTCGGGGCCGACGCGGCCGCCTGGATCTGGGGGCCGCACCTGCTCGCTCTCAAGGTGACCGTCTTCTCCGCCCTGCTGGGGCTCCCGGTCCTACGCGGCCTCTTCGCCCTGGGAACGGACACCGGGGACGGGCCGGAAGCGCTCCCGGTCGGCGAGCCGGACCAGCCCGAACTGTGGCGTGCCGTACGCTCGCTGGCCGAGCGCTCCGGGACCCGGGCGCCCGACGAGATCCTCCTCACCGGGGACGTGAACGCGGCGGTCTCCGAGGACGCCCGGCTGCTGGGCCTGCTGCCCGGCCGGCGCCGTCTGTACATCGGCGTGCCCCTGCTGACCGGCCTCAGCGAGCCGCAGCTGCACTCGGTGATCGCCCATGAGCTGGGCCACTACGGAAACGCGGACACCCGCCTCGCGGGCATCACCCGGCGAGGCCACGACTGCGTGCTGCGCACCGTGGAGTCCTTCCAGGAGCAGGAGCGGAAGCGGATCGGCAAGGAGCGGTCCCGGCAGGAGAAGGCGGACGCCAAGCGCGTGCGCAAGGGCAGGAAGGCGCGGGGCGTCGACACCGGGCGCACCGGGCTCCGGTACCGGATGATGGCCAAGCCCTTCCAGGCGTACGCCCGGTTCTACCTGCGCGCCACCAACAGCGTGAACCGGCAGCAGGAGCTCGCCGCCGACCGGATGGCGGTCCGGGTCGCCGGCCGGGACGCCACGGCCTCGGCGCTGCGGGAGATCGCGGTGCTCGACGCCGCCCACGACTTCTACCGGAGCCGGTACGCGCTGCTGGGCGTCGAGGCGGGCCTCCTCCCGCCGCGCGGTGAGGTCGTCGGCGGCCTGCGGCACCTGCTCGCCGACCCGGGGCGCCGGTCCGATCTGGCGGAGATGCGCGGTGAACTGCCGGATGACGAAGAGTCCCCGTACGACTCGCACCCGCCGGTGGCCGAGCGGGTGCGGCTGATCGAGGCCCAGCCCGACGACGGCCTCGGGGCGGCCCCGGCGCGGCCCGCCCTGGCACTGCTGCGCGACACCGGGCGGGTGCTGGTGGAACTGGAGGACGTCCTCCTCACACCGGAGGCACGGGCCATGCGGCGGGTGGAGTGGCCGGAGCTGGCCCACCGGGGGATGTACGCCCGGGCGGCGGCCGCCGCCGAGGAGCTGCGGACGGCACTGGCCGCCGCGGGGATCGCTCCGGGCAGCCCCACGGGGGAGCTCACGGCGCTGCTGGACTCCGCCGACGCGGGCCGGCTGTGGCCGGTGGCGGGCCACCTGCCCAAGTCGCCGGAGGCGGCACGGGCGACGGGCAGGGCCGCGCGGGAGTTCCTGCGCCCGGCGCTGGAGGCCGGGACGCACCGGCTGGCGGAGCTGGCCCTGGTGGAGACGCGCGGAGCGTACTGGGAGCTGTCCTGGTCCGAGCGGACCCGGCTGCGGCTGCCCCGGGCCGCGGACCCCGGTGCGACGGAGGAGGCGGTGACGGCCGCGGTACGGGCCCTCCTCGCGGACGTTCCGGACACCGCGCCGCTGCGCACGCTCCTCGCCGGCTGAGCCCGGCACCTCCGGACCGGCGGCCTCACGGGGCCTTACGGGGCCCCACGGCCCCGGCCCCACGGCCTCACAGATCCACGAACACACGAACTCACGACTGATCGGACCTCAGAAACCCATGTCCTTCGGGATCATCCCGCTCACCGTCACCGTGCTCACTCTCTGCTTCTGGCTGCGGTCCAAGAGGCGCGCCAAGCGCGCGGAGAAGCGCGCCGCCGAGATCGGTGCGGACCTGCTGCCGCCGGAGCGCCAGAACAAGGACCGGGCGTTCCCGGACCCCGAGGCGGAAGCCGTGCTGGCGGCCCTCTCCAGGAACGACTGGCAGCCCGCCGCACAGGCGCTCGCCGCGGCGGGCACCGACTGGGAGCGCCGCTCCTATCTCGTCGGGGTCATCGCGGCGCGGGCGGCCGAGGAGGACGCCTGGCTGCACGCCTGGCAGGCCGCGCGCCCCGACGACCCGGACGCGGCCGTGGTCCACGCGGACGCGAAGGTGTCCCTGGCCTGGAAGATCCGTGGCGGGGCCTGGGCCAAGGACACCTCCGCCGAGCAGTTCGCGGGCTTCCTCCGGGTGCTGCGGGAGGCCAGGGAGGACTTCGCCCGGGCCGAGTCCCTGGCCCGGCCCGACGACCCCACCCCGTACCTCCTCCAGATCCCGCTGTACATGGGGCTGAGCGCCCCGCACGAGGCGCTGCTCGGGCTGTGGGCCCAGGTCACCGCCCGCGCCCCGTACCACTACGAGGCCCACTGGTACGCGCTCCAGTACTGGAGCGCGAAGTGGTGCGGCTCCCACGACCTCGCCCGCAACTTCGCCGCGCAGGCCGCGGCGACGGCTCCCCAGGGCAGCCTGCTGACGATGTTCCCGCTGGTCAGCTGGTACGAGCACAACGACGACGAGGCTCCGGAGGAGGCGTACGGCTGGCCGGAGATGAGGGGGATGACCGAGGCCGCCCTGGCGGATGTCGCCATGGCACGGCCGGACCACCCCAGGGTCGCGGAGGTCCGGCACCTGCTGGCCTACTGCCTGGCCAAGCAGGGGCGCCACGAGGTGGCCCTGGAACAGTTCCGGCTGGTGGACGGCTACGTCGGGGCCCTTCCCTGGCGCTACTACAACGACCCGGCCGCGATCTACTGCGTCGTCAGGGGCGTATCGCTCACCGCCGTGGCGGCGGGCACCGCCAAGTGAGCCGGCGGTGTGCGTGAGAGCCGATACTCGCTTTGCGCCGCGTGAGCGGCGCCTTACCGTGGCCCGATGACCACTCGGCTCATCATTCTCAACGGTGCCTCCAGCTCGGGGAAGTCCGGGATCGTACGGTGCCTCCAGACCGTACTGCCGGACCCCTGGCTGGCGTTCGGATGCGACTCGTTCGTCGAGGCCGTGCCCGCGAGGATGCGGTCGTCGGAGGACGGGATACCGTTCGGGCCGAACGGTGAGGTGAGTATCGGGTGGGACGGTCCGCCGCCGGAGAACGCCGTCGCGCGCCCCGGCCGTATGCCGGATCACCTCCGTGCGACCGGCGCGGCGGACCGTCGTCGCCCTGCACCGGGCCGCGTATCCGGATCACTCCCGCGCGACCGGCACGGCGGCGGCCGGAGCGAAGTGATCAGGCGGCCGCGCGGGCGGTTCGCCGGGCGGCCTGCCACTCGGGGGCGAGGACCGCCCAGATCTGCTTGTCGTGCCGGACGCCCTCGTACGGCCAGAATTCGCGCCGCACGCCTTCGAGCGTCATGCCGAGCCGCTCGGCCACGGCGGAGCTCCGGTCGTTGTCGGCCCGGCAGTGCCATTCGGCGCGGTGCAGCCCCCGGGTGGTGAACGCCCAGTCCAGCAGGGCGTGGCACGCCGGGGTGACCAGGCCGCGGCCCTCGGCGGCGGGTTCGAGCCAGCAGCCGATCTCGCAGGAGCCGGCGGCGGCGCTGAAGTCCGTGAACATCACTCCGCCGACCAGGGTGCCGTCGAGCCGGATGCCGTACAGGCGGGCGCCGTCCGCGGCCTGCCGTTCGGCGTACTTGCGCAGGGTTCCCCGCGCGCCGTCGGCATCGTCCGTGACGAAGGCCGGCCCGACCCACGGCCGGATGTGGTCGCGGGCCCGGTCCATATGGGCGGCGAACTCCTCGGCGTGCCATATCTCCAGCGGCTCGAGGAAGACGTTGTCCCGCAGCGGGAGGGAGAACATGATGACCCCATTCACATAACAAGCGTTACGGTTATGTACGGTAGCAGCATGCCACGCACCAAGGGGGACCACGAGTCCCGTCGTCGCGACGTCTCCGAGGCGGTCTGGCGGGTGTTGGCCGCGCACGGCTTCGGCGGGCTGACCCTGCGGGCCGTCGCCGCCGAGCTCGGCGCGACCACCGGTCTGCTCACCCACTACTTCCCCGCCAAGCGGGACCTGGTCGCGTACGCCCTCGACCTGCTCGAACAGCGCAGCGCCGGGCGTCCCCGGCGCGCCGCCGGAGCCGGCCTGGCCGCCGTGCGGGCCGCCATGCTCGACATCCTGCCGCTGACCGACGAGGCCACGGACGCCAACCGGATCTGGGTGTCCTCCTGGGACGTCGCGCTCGCCGACCCCGCGCTGAGCGGCGACCACGCCCGCAGGTACGCGCAGAGCCGCGACAAGCTGTGTGACCTGGTCGCCGAGGCCCAGCGGCTCGGTGAGCTGCCCGCCGGGGACCCGGTGCGCATCGCGGCCGGCGCCCAGGCGTTCACCCTCGGGCTGGTGGTGCAGGCCCTGTTCGCCCCCACGGCGTTCCCGCCCGACCGCCAGGCCGGGCTCCTCGACGACTACCTGGATTCCCTGGCGGCCGCACCCGCGACGCGCGACGCGGACGAGGTCCCGTCCTGAGCGCGCCAGGCGCTCGGGACGGGACCTCGGGAACCGGCCTCGTAGGCCGGGACGACACCGGCCGTGCGGCTTACTCGCCCTTGCGTGCCGCGAGGGCGGCACGCTTCACGGCCGCGGCCACCGCCTCGGTCGCCTGCGCGTTGAAGACGCTGGGGATGATGTAGTTCGCGTTGAGTTCGTCCTCGGCGACGACGTTGGCGAGGGCGCCGGCGGCGGCGAGCATCATGTCGGTGTTGACGGTGCGGGACTGGGCGTCGAGGAGGCCGCGGAAGACGCCGGGGAAGACCAGGACGTTGTTGATCTGGTTGGGGAAGTCGGAGCGGCCGGTGGCGACGACGGCGGCGCTCTGGCGGGCGATGCCGGGGTCGACCTCGGGGTCGGGGTTGGCGAGCGCGAAGACGATCGCGCCGTCGGCCATCGCGGCGACGTCCTCGCCGTTCAGGACGTTGGGGGCCGAGACGCCGATGAAGACGTCGGCGCCGCGGACGGCTTCCTTGAGGGTGCCGGTGATGCCCTCGGGGTTGGTGTTGTCCGCGATCCAGCGCAGGGCGGTGGCGGGGCCGGCGTCGACGAGGTCGGCGCGGCCGGCGTGGACGACGCCGTGGATGTCGGCGACGACGGCGTGCTTGACCCCGGCGGCGATCAGGAGCTTGAGGATGGCGGTGCCGGCGGCGCCCGCGCCGGACATGACGACCCGTACGTCGCCGATGGACTTCTCCACCACGCGCAGGGCGTTGGTCAGGGCGGCGAGGACGACGATGGCGGTGCCGTGCTGGTCGTCGTGGAAGACGGGGATGTCCAGGGCTTCGCGCAGGCGGGCTTCGATCTCGAAGCAGCGGGGGGCGGAGATGTCTTCGAGGTTGATGCCGGCGAAGCCGGGGGCGATGGCCTTGACGATCTCGACGATGGCGTCGGAGTCCTGGGTGTCGAGGCAGATCGGCCAGGCGTCGATGCCGGCGAAGCGTTTGAAGAGGGCGGCTTTGCCTTCCATGACGGGGAGGGCGGCCATGGGGCCGATGTTGCCCAGGCCCAGGACGGCGGAGCCGTCGGTGACGACGGCGACGCTGTTGCGCTTGATGGTCAGGCGGCGGGCGTCTTCGGGGTTCTCGGCGATGGCCATGCAGACGCGGGCGACGCCGGGGGTGTAGATCATGGAGAGGTCGTCGCGGTTGCGGATGGGGTGCTTGGACGCCATCTCGATCTTGCCGCCGAGGTGCATCAGGAAGGTGCGGTCCGAGACCTTGCCGAGGTGTACGCCTTCGATGCCGCGGAGTTTTTCCACGATCTCGTCGGCGTGGGCGGTGGAGGTCGCGGCGACGGTGACGTCGATCCGCAGCTTCTCGTGGCCGGAGGCGGTCACGTCCAGACCGGTCACCGATCCGCCGGAGGACTCCACGGCCGTGGTGAGCTGGCTGACCGCGGTCCCGCTCGCGGGAACCTCCAGCCGGACCGTCATCGAGTACGAGACGCTTGGCGCCGTTGCCATGGGGTTGCTTCTTCTT
Organism: Streptomyces eurocidicus; assembly: GCF_002891295.1. GTDB lineage: Bacteria > Actinomycetota > Actinomycetes > Streptomycetales > Streptomycetaceae > Streptomyces > Streptomyces eurocidicus. The sequence continues at coordinate 245,847 of NZ_LGUI01000004.1, forward strand.
TCCGGGATCGTGCGGGGACTGTCTCAGACGCGGACGGCCGTGGCCGTGCGCGTGTGCGGGCGGGCGAGGTTGTCCGGGTGGAGGATCTCCTGGAGCCGCTCCGGGGTGAGCAGGCCCTTGGCCAGGACGAGGTCGTGCACCGAGGCGCCCGTGGTGAGCGCCTCCTGGGCGACGGCGGTGGCCTGCTCGTAGCCGATGTGCGGGTTGAGCGCGGTGGCCAGGCCGATGGACCGGGCGACGAGGCCGGCCAGGTGCTCACGGTTGGCGGTGATGCCGGTGACGCAGCGCTCGGCCAGGGTCAGACAGCCGGCCCGGAGGTGGGTGAGGCTCTTGAGGAGGCTGTGGGCGATGACCGGCTCGAAGGCGTTGAGCTGGAGCTGCCCGCCCTCGGCGGCGAACGTGACCGTCACATCGTTGCCGATGACCTCGAAGGCGATCTGGTTGACGACCTCCGGGATCACCGGGTTGACCTTGCCGGGCATGATGCTCGAACCGGCCTGGACCGGCGGCAGGTTGATCTCGGCGAGACCGGCGCGCGGGCCGCAGGACAGCAGGCGCAGGTCGTTGCAGGTCTTGGAGAGCTTCACGGCGATCCGCTTCAGCACGCCGGAGAGCTGCACGAACGCACCCATGTCCTGGGTGGCCTCCACCAGGTCACCGGCGACGGTGACCGGGATGCCGGTGATCGAGCCGAGGTGGCGGCAGGCGAGCGCCGGGTACGCGGGGTGGGCGTTGAGGCCGGTGCCGATGGCGGTGCCGCCGAGGTTGATCTCGCGGAGCAGCGCGCACGCCTCGGCCAGGCGCGCCCGGTCCTCGTCGAGCATGACGGCGTAGGCGGCGAACTCCTGACCCAGCGTCATGGGCACGGCGTCCTGCAGCTGGGTGCGGCCCATCTTGAGGACGTCCGCGAACTCCTCGGCCTTGGCGGCGAACGCCTCGCGCAGCACCTCCATGGCCTCCAGCAGGCGGACGGCGGCGAGCTGCAGCGAGAGGCGGACGGCGGTCGGGTAGACGTCGTTGGTGCTCTGCCCGGCGTTGACGTCCTCCAGCGGGTGCAGGTGCCGGTACTCGCCCTTGGCGTGGCCGAGGAGCTCCAGCGCGCGGTTGGCGACGACCTCGTTGGCGTTCATGTTGGTGGAGGTGCCGGCGCCGCCCTGGATGACGTCCACGACGAACTGGTCGTGCCACTGCCCGGCCCGGATCTCCTCGCAGGCCCGCACGATCGCGTCCACCTTGCGCTCGTCGAGCAGCCCCAGGTCGCGGTTGGCGAGGGCGGCGGCCTGCTTGACGGCCGCGAGGGCGGTCACCAGGTCGGGGTAGGCGGAGATGGGCGTCCCGGTGATGGGGAAGTTCTCCACGGCGCGCAGGGTGTGGACGCCGTAGTACGCGGCGGCGGGGACGTCGCGGTCGCCGAGGAGGTCGTGCTCGGAGCGGGTGGGGCCGGGGCGGGAGACCGACATGGGGGGATCCGATCGGGTGCGGTGGGGGAGGGCGGGGAGGGCACTCAGGAGGCGGCCGGGAGGGGCGCTCAGGCGGTGGCCGGGGCGCCGACGAGCCGGCGCAGCGCGTGGGTCCGCGCTTCCGTGCCGGCGGTGGTGAGCGCGGCGCTGAGGACGGCGATACGGGCCTGGCCGGCGCGGAGGGTGCCGGTGAGCACGGCCCCGGCGGCGGCGAGGTCCACGGCGCCGCCGTGGGTGTAGATCTCGGCGACGGGCCCCGAGGGGACGCGGGTGGTGAGGGCGACGAGGACGCCGCGCGAGACCGCCGCCCCGACGGCGGTGACGATCTCGGGGGTGGCGTTGCCCGCGCCCGTCGCGACCAGGACGATGCCCTGGGCGCCGGCCCGGACGGCGGCGTCGAACAGCAACGGGTCCGCGTCGCAGTGGTGCATGACGATGTCGACCCGGGGGAGGGCCGTGTCGTCGGCCGGCGCGGGCAGGGGCAGCGGCGCCGGGCGCTCGGGCCGCCCGTGGACGAGGATCCGGCCGTCCTTGACGTCGGCCACCGGGCTGCCGGAGGGGTCGGCGAACGCGTCGGCGGCCAGCGTCCGGACCTTGACCGTGCCCCGGGCGGCGTGCACCTGTCCGTCGAAGGCGATCAGGACGCCGTGGTCGCGCAGCGCGGCGGAGCCCGCCGCGAGCAGGGCGTCGTGGAGGTTGCGCGGGCCGTCGCCGTCCGCCGCCTCGAGCGGCAGCTGGGCGCCGGTGAAGACGATCGGGCGGGGGTCGTCGTGGTGGAGGTCGAGCAGGAAGGCCGACTCCTCCAGGGTGTCCGTGCCGTGCGTGACGACGATGCCGTCGACGTCCGGGTCGGTCAGCACCTCGTGCGCGGTCCGCAGCAGGGCGAGCTGGTCGCGGGTGGTGAGCCGGGCGCTGTTCACGCTCATCAGGTCGACGACCCGCACCCGGATGCCCTCGGGCACCGCGGCCGTGGCCAGGACGTCCCCGCCGCGTGCGTCGGCGGCGAAGCCGGACCCCTGCCAGCGGCTGGCGATCGTTCCGCCGGTGCTGATGACGACGACCTGTCCCACGTCGGCCCGCCCTTCCCAAGATCATTACGGTCGGCCACGGGGGAGTGGCGACCAGGCAGGGGAACGATAGGACGAATCGCGCGCAATCGGGTTGCTGAATAGAGCGTGATCGCGCCTATATGTGGTGGATAATTGCGCGGTGGACAGCATCGACAGAAATATCTTGCGCGAGCTCCAGGAGGACGGTCGTCTGACCATCCAGGAACTCGCCCACCGCGTCGGCCTGACCCCGTCCCCGTGCATGCGCCGCGTCCGCCAGCTCGAACAGGACGGCGTGATCCAGGGCTACCGCGCGATCATCAACCCCGAGGCCGTCGGCCGGAGCTTCGAGGTGCTCGTCTCGGTCGAGGTCAAGCGCGACCGCGCCGCTGTGGAGGCGTTCGAGGCGGCCCTCCAGGACATCCCCGACGTCATCGAGGCGTACCGCCTCTTCGGCAGCCCCGGCTGCATGCTCCGCATCGCCGTCGCCGACCTCACGGCCTACGAGCGGCTGTGGATCGAGCGGCTCACCGCGCTGTCCGGGATCACCGAGGTGAACTCGCAGATCGTCATGAAGCGCGTCAAGGAGCCGAAGGGGCTCCCGGTCGGGGCGTGACCCGTTCGGCGGTCACCCGTCCGGTCGGAGTCGGTCCCGTACGCGCCGCACCGCCCGGCGGGAATCCGCGGTCGCCGCGGCCCGTCCCGGGGCCGTCACGGCGGGGTCCGGAGGCCGGACGGCACGCCCGTCCCACCCGTGTGAAGCTCCGCTGTTGCCGCGCTTAAGAAAACCTCGATGGACTTGACGGCCGGGAATGGGCACATTGGTGCGCGCAAAGGATCACCACGGCGACCGTCCGCCCTGGCGGCAGCCCATCGGCCCGTCAGCGCCCGGTCAGCGCCCCCACGCCTGGAGCGGCATTTCAATGAAGGCACTCGTCAAGCACAAGGCCGAGCCCGGGCTGTGGCTCATGGACGTTCCCGAGCCCGAGACCGGCCCCGACGACGTCCTGATCAAGGTGCTGCGCACCGGTATCTGCGGCACCGACCTGCACATCCGTTCCTGGGACGGCTGGGCCCAGGGTGCCGTCACCACCCCGCGGATCCTCGGTCACGAGTTCGTCGGCGAGGTCGCGGCCGTCGGTGCGGACGTCCGTGACATCGCGGTCGGCGACCTGGTCAGCGGCGAGGGCCACCTGGTGTGCGGGAAGTGCCGCAACTGTCTGGCCGGCCGCCGCCACCTGTGCCGCAGCACGGTCGGTCTCGGCGTGGGCCGCGACGGCGCGTTCGCCGAGTACGTCGCCCTGCCCGCCTCCAACGTCTGGGTGCACCGCACGCGCGTCGACCTCGACGTCGCCGCGATCTTCGACCCGTTCGGCAACGCCGTCCACACGGCCCTGTCCTTCCCCCTGGTGGGCGAGGACGTCCTGATCACGGGCGCGGGCCCGATCGGCATCATGGCGGTGGCCGTGGCCCGGCACGCCGGTGCCCGCAACATCGTCATCACCGATGTCAGCGAGCCCCGCCTGGAGCTGGCCCGTAAGGCCGGTGCGACCCTCACCCTCAACGTCGCCGAGTCCAGGATCGCCGACGCCCAGCGTCAGCTGGGCCTGCGCGAGGGCTTCGACGTCGGCCTGGAGATGTCGGGCCGCCCCGAGGCCATGCGCGAAATGATCGACAACATGACGCACGGCGGCAAGATCGCCATGCTGGGCCTGCCCGCCCAGGAGTTCCCCGTCGACTGGGCGAAGATCGTCACCTCGATGATCACGGTCAAGGGCATCTACGGCCGCGAGATGTACGAGACGTGGTACGCGATGACCGTCCTCCTCGAAAGCGGCCTGGACCTCAGCCCCGTGATCACCGGGAAGTACTCCTACAAGGACTTCGGCGAAGCCTTCGACGAGGCTTCCACCGCGCGCAGCGGCAAGATCATCCTTGACTGGACCGCCTGACCGCCCCACTGCCCGGACAGTGGCACCGGCGGCTCCACGAGCCGCCCCGGTCCACCCGGCTCAGACCACCGGTCGGCAGCCCGTCACCCGGCCGACCGGTGGTGAACGCCGCCCACTCCTTCCTTTCCTCCCCAAGGAGCCCTTGCATGTACACGTCCGTCCGTGACGACCTCCGCGCCGCCCTCGACGAGATCCGCGAGGCCGGCCTCTTCAAGCCCGAGCGCGTCATCGGCACCCCGCAGAGCGCCTCCGTCCACGTCACGGCCGGCGGCGCCCCCGGCGACGTCCTGAACTTCTGCGCCAACAACTACCTCGGCCTCGCCGACCACCCCGAGATCATCGGCGCCGCCAAGGAGGCCCTGGACCGCTGGGGCTACGGCATGGCCTCCGTCCGCTTCATCTGCGGCACCCAGGACGTCCACAAGGAGCTCGAGGCGCGCCTGTCGGCCTTCCTCGGCCAGGAGGACACGATCCTCTACTCCTCCTGCTTCGACGCCAACGGCGGTGTCTTCGAGACCCTCCTCGGCCCCGAGGACGCCGTCATCTCCGACGCCCTCAACCACGCCAGCATCATCGACGGCATCCGCCTGTCCAAGGCCCGCCGCCACCGCTACGCCAACCGCGACCTCGCCGACCTCGAGCAGCAGCTCAAGGACACCCAGGACGCCCGCCGCCGCCTCATCGTCACCGACGGCGTCTTCTCCATGGACGGCTACGTCGCCCCCCTGCGCGAGATCTGCGATCTGGCGGACCGGTACGACGCCATGGTCATGATCGACGACTCGCACGCCGTCGGCTTCGTCGGCCCCACGGGCCGCGGCACGCACGAGCTCCACGGCGTCATGGACCGCGTCGACATCATCACCGGCACCCTCGGCAAGGCCCTCGGCGGCGCCTCCGGCGGCTATGTCGCCGCCCGCGCGGAGATCGTCGCCCTGCTGCGCCAGCGCTCGCGCCCGTACCTCTTCTCCAACTCCCTCGCCCCCGTCATCGCGGCCGCCTCCCTGAAGGTCCTCGACCTCCTGGAGTCGGCCGGCGACCTGCGCGAGCGCCTGAACGCCAACACCGCGCTCTTCCGCACCAAGATGACCGAGGCCGGCTTCGAGATCCTGCCGGGCGACCACGCCATCGCCCCCGTCATGATCAGCGACGCCGCCGAGGCCGCCCGCATGGCCGAACTCCTCCTGGAGCGCGGCGTGTACGTCATCGCCTTCTCCTACCCCGTCGTCCCCATGGGCGCCGCCCGCATCCGCGTCCAGCTCTCCGCGGGCCACTCCACGGCCGACGTCGAGCGTGCCGTGGCCGCGTTCGTCGACGCCCGAGAGGCCCTCAAGGGCTGAGCCGGCGAACCCGGGCGCGGTCCGCGACAGGCACCGCGCCCGGGTCCGTACGCGCCCGGGGTCGTACGCGCGTACGCCCCGGCCCCGGGCACGGCCGCCGCCCTGAACCGGGGCCGTGCGATCCCTGGCAAAATAGCCGGGTGATCGACCCCCGGCGGCTGCGCATCCTGCGCGCCGTGGCGGACCACCGCACGGTGACCGCCGCGGCCGCGGCCCTGTACCTGACCCCCTCGGCCGTCTCCCAGCAGCTCGCGGCGCTGGAACAGGAGACCGGCCACGCCCTGCTCACCCGCAGTGGCCGCGGGGTACGCCTGACCGCGCCCGGCGAGATCCTGCTGACCCACGCCCACGAGGTCCTCGCCCAGCTGGAGCGCGCCGAAGCGGAACTCGCCGCGTACGCCGGCGGCACCGCCGGCGAGCTCACCGTCGCCGCCTTCGCCACCGGCATCGCCGAGGTCCTCGCCCCCGTCGTCACCCTCCTCGCCGACCGCCACCCCGGCATCCGGCTGCGCGTGCGCGACGCGGAGGGCGACGAGAGCCTGCTCCTGGTCCTCGACGGCGGTGCGGACGTCGCCCTCGCGGTCGAGTACCGGGGCGCGCCCCGCCAGGACGACCGGCGCCTGATCCGGGTCCCCCTCTACGCCGAGCCCTTCGACGCCGTCCTGCGCGCCTCGCACCCCCTCGCGGGGGAACCCAGGATCCGCCTCGACGCGCTCGCCGACAGCGACTGGGTCGGCCCCTACCCCGGCAACCCCTGCCATGACGTTACGGTCCTGGCCTGCGAACTCGCCGGGTTCCAGCCCCGCCTGGTGCACTCCTCCGACGACTTCCGCGCCGTGGTCGCCCTGGCCGGCGCGGGCGCCGGGGTGGCCCTCGTGCCCCGCTCGGCCCTGCGCGGCATCGAGCTCAAGGACACCGTCGTCCGCCCCGTCGAAGGCCGGACCGCCACCCGCCGTGTCTTCGCCGCGGTCCGCCGGGGCGCCGAGGACCACCCCCTCATCCGGCCCGTCCTCGACGCCCTCAAGGAAGCGGCCGGATCGCTGTCCACGGACTGAACCGACGGGCCGTCAAGGACTGGCGACGAGCCGGCCGAGGCGTGGGGCGAGCCACGGCTTCCGGCCGGTCGCGCTGATCCGGCCGCACGCGACCACTCTCCAGAGCGGCGTGCGCCGGAACGCCACGAGGAGGAACGCGGCCGGCGCCGCCGATATCCGGCAGTCGTAGGCGCGTGCCGACGCGTCACGGGTCACCGTGGCCGTGCCGTCGGCGATGACGACCGCCAGTCGCGGACCGCCCCGGATGGCGAGGTCGAACGCGATGCCGACGTCGCGGGCCCGCTCCGTGTCGAGGGCGAGCGGCATCATGGTGGGCATCGCCTGGCCGATCACCAGCCGTGCCTCCTCGGCGCCGATCGCCCACGGCAGCCGGGCGCCGCGCGCGATGTCGAGGCCGTGCACCAGGGTCTCGCCGAGCACCAGCCCGGTGGCCGCCGCCAGCGTCAGCGTCACCTGTTCCCCGTACCAGGGGGCGGCCACGGGGGTGTCCGGAGCGAGCCCCTCGGTGGCCCGCAGGAACGTCTCGCCCCGCTCGGTCACGAAGTCGCCGAGGCGTTCGCGCCCGTCCGCGTCGAACAGGCCGATCGACTTGGCGTTCACCTTCGTGATCCGCTCGATGAACGAGCCGTCGCCGGGCGGCAGGACGGCGCCCCAGTCCTCGAACTCATGGGTGAAGGCCGAGCCGTACGCGAGGAACACGGCACCCACATGCGCGCCGACGTCACCCACGGTCCACACCGGCACCCCGGAGGGCGCGCCGGGGTCGGGCACGTCACGCAGCAGACGCGCCAGGCGGGGAACGGCGGCCCGCAGGGCGGCGCGGGTCCTCTCGTGCTCGACGACGGGGTCCGGGCTGCTGCCGGCAACGCTCACGTCACACCCTCCTGGCCGCGGACGGGCGGACAGATTACCGCCGGGTACCGAAGAGCGGTACGGATCGGACGGGTTCTCCCGCAGGGGCGCGGTGCCCGCCGACGCCCCTGCCGACCCGCTCAAGGGCTCCGGCGGGGGTCACGCCCCGTCGGTGTCCCCTCAGGTGGCGCTCCTCGGTGCCGGCAGCCGGTCCGCGGAGAGGATCTCCGCCAGCACCCGCCAGATCTCCGCGGCCAGGTCGACGTTCGATCCCTTGTGGGTCCGGTCGCCCAGGGCACGGAGGTTCTCCGCGGCCTCGTCGACGCGGCCCTCGTGGGCGAGCAGCCGGTTGTACAGGACGTCCAGCCGGACGCGGTCGCGGAACGTCAGGCGCAGCTTCGCCCGGTGGAGAGCGTCGTGCAGGCCGCGCGCGTCGTCGAAGCGGCCTTCGTGGAAGGCGAGGTGGGCCTGGAGGGTGGTCAGCTCCTGGCAGTGCAGGGCGGTGCCGATCAGGCCGAGCACGGGCTCGACCTCCTCCAGGCGTTCCCGGGCAGCCTCGGTGGCGGGCGGGGTGAGCTGGAGGTAGAGGGAGCTCGCGGCCAGCCGCAGGCGCATCCACAGCAGAAGGCCGTCATGGCTGCTCATGCGCTCCAGGGCCCGTTCGAGCAGCACCCGGGCCATGGCGTGGTCGCCCTGCCGGAAGCGCACGGTCGAGGCCGTCCACATGGCCTCGATGGGCAGCGTTCCGCTCAAGTCGTGCGTCAGGTCGCACAGTTCGTCCGCGTGTGCCCGGGCCTCCGCCAGGCGTCCGGCCTCGGCCTCCACGGACACCAGTGCCAGCAGGGCGCCCGCCGTGTCGCGTACGGACGACTCACTGTCGCGTGCGATGCGGTACGCGGCCTCCGCGGCCTCGGCGGCGCGGGCTATCTCACCCATCGAGCGTAGGCACTGGGCGAGCTTGGTGCAGGCACGGGTGCGCAGTTCGGGGAGGCCGAGCTCGTCGCCGAGCTCGACGAGCTCCTCCAGATGGCCGAGCTCCGCCGCGCGCTCGCCCTGCTTGTGCTTGGTCCTGGACAGCAGCCACAGGGCCTGCCAGCGCAGTGCCCGGTCGCCCTCGCCTGCCAGGCGCAGGGTGCAGGCGAGCTCCAGGATGGCGTCGTCCGTCTCGGCGGACGTCGCGACGGTGAGGGCCTGGGCCAGGGAGTCGGCCTTGGGCTCGGTGAAGTCGGCGGGCTGTACGCCCAGCCGTTCGGCCAGGAAGGCGACGGCCCGTTCGGTCGGCTGCCGGGCGCCGGACTCCAGTCGGGACAGATAGCCGGTGGACATTCCGTCACCGACGAGCGCGGCCTGGGACAGGCCACGCTCGGTCCTCAGTTGCCTGAGCCGTCGTCCGAAGGACGGCTGTTCGAGCATGTGATCAATCCCCAGCGGTGGTCCGGACCGTCCGCGGCCCCGGCCCGCGGCGATCGTTGAGATCGCAGGCTAGCCCACGGCCGACAGTTGACAAAATGTTGCCTGGTGTCGGGTCGGCGACGTCCACCCGGTCGATGGCAGGTCAAGACGTCGACGTCCCTGGGTGTGCGGGGGGTTGGGAAATGCTCTCGCAAGGGTTCCGCCATCAACGGGGAAGGTTATTCAACTCTGCTTGCCAAACGATTGGCAAGATCTTGCCTACTGTTCGAGGGATCCACTAGTTTACTGGGCGGTTGGAGGCGACAGCCTGGCAATCCCGGGGCGTCTCGTCATGCTCCACAAACTCAGGGGGAAGCAGTGCAGAAGATCCTGCGGTATGCCCGCGTGCCCGTCGCCGTGTCCATGGCCGTCGGCGCGGCCGCTCTCACCGTCGCTCTCACCGGGCCCGCAGGCCCCGGCATCGACTGGCCCGGCCCCGGCCGCTCCACCGTCGCCATCGACTGGCCGGTGGGCGACTCCGGACAGCCCGGGCGGTTCGTCCACCCGCCGGTCGCCGTCTGAGCAGCGAACCGGTTGTTCCGGTTCCCTCCCGCTCCTCTCCCCTGACGACCCGGCCGGGGGCGGCGCAGGGCTACCGGCCGCCAGGACGGCTCCGTGGGCCCCACCGGCCCGCGGCCTGCGGGTCCCCGCGCCATGACGTCCGCCGGACGGACGCACCGCGACGCGCGGGCCGCCGCGACGAACCAGGTGTCGTGACCGATACCGACACCACCGCACGCCGGGACACCACCCCCCGGCCCGCACCGACACCCGCCGCCGGTGACCGCGCGGCGCCGGCACCACTTCGCGCGGACCCGCGTACGGACCTCCACGGAACGCCCGTACCGCCCGTACCGCCCCCTTCGCCGGCGAACGCGCCGTCCTCGGCCGCGACCCGTCGAGCCCCCTCTTCCGACTTCGACCGACCTTCTTCGCCGGTCCGCGCCGGTCCGGCATTCGCGAGGAGCATCGAACCCCGTGCCCATCAAAGTCCTCATCTGTGACCAGCTCCCCCTTATGCGCGACGGATTGCGCACCCTCCTCGGCTCCCTGCCCGACATCGACGTGGTGGCGACCACCGACAGCGCCATGGAAACCGTGGTGCTCACCCGTACCCAGCGCCCGGACGTCGTGCTGATCGGCTTCGCCGAGCTCGACCCCGCCCTGGACCTGATCCGCCGGCTCGGCGTGGAGGACCACCCCCGCGACAACCCCCCGCACGCCGTCGTCTTCCACTCCGACTACACCGACGCCATCGTCGCCGACCTGCTGTGCGCCGGCGCGAAGGGGCTGGTCAACAGAGACGCCACCAGCGACGAGGTGATCGCCGCGACCCGGACGGCCGCCCGTGGCCGCACCGTGCTCGGCCCCGAGATCGTCGACCGCCTCGTCGACTGGTTCCGCGAGCGCGGCGCCGCACCACGCGCCGACGAGCGGCCCGAGGTCGACGGGCTGACCCGGCGCGAGCGCGAGGTGCTCCAGCTCATCGGCCGCGGCATGTCCATCGACGACGTGGCGAGGGAGCTGTACATCGGCATCAGCACCGTACGCACCCACCTGCACCGCATCCGCCACAAGCTCGACCTCAAGGACCGCGCCCAGCTCGTCGCCTTCGCCTACCAGACGGGCCTCATGAGAGAAGCGGCCTGAGCCCCGCCCGCACCCGCACAGGAGACCCCGCCCATGCCCGCAGCGCCCGCCGACGACGCCGTCACCTTCACCGTCCCCTCCCGCTTCAACGGCCCGCCGGACTCCGCCAACGGCGGCTACGCCTGCGGGCTCTTCGCCCGCCTCGGCGCCGCCCGGCACGGCAGGGACGTCGCCGTCACCCTGCTCGCCCCGCCACCGCTCGACATCGAACTGGAGTTCCATCCCGCCGGGCGCCGCTCCCGGATCCACCACGGCGACCGGCTGATCGCCACCGTCACCGCCGACACCGGCGAACTCCCCGTGATCGGGCCGGTGTCCGGTGCGGCGGCGGCCGCGGCGTCCCGGGCGTTCACCGGCGGGCGGGGCCACCCGTTCCCCACCTGCTTCGTCTGCGGCGTCGACCGCGAGGAGGGGGACGGGCTGCTGCTCGCCCCCGGCCCCGTGCCGGACCTCCCCGATACCGTGGCCTGCCGGTGGACGCCCGGCCCCTCCGTCACCGACGGCGAAGGACACGCCGAACTCCCCGTCCTCTGGGGCGCTCTGGACTGCCCCGGCGGATGGACGGACGACCCCGCCAGGGAACCCATGGTGCTCAGCCGGATGACCGCCCGGATCACCGAGCGGCCCCGGCTGGGCCGGCCCCACGTCGTCGTGGGGCGGCGGATGCGGCGCGCGGGCCGCACCGCCGTCAACGCCACCGCCCTGTACACCGAGGACGGACACCTGATCGCCCACGCCTCGGCCGTGTGGGCCGCCGTCAACGACACGTCCACCTCAGGTGCGTTGCGCGTCCACAGCTGAACCCTCCCGGAATCCATCACCGCGTGGACGCGGTACCGCCGCCCCGGCGCATAGCTTTTCCGCGAAACGTGCCGCGGAAGGCGGATACCGGCAGCAGAGAGGGAATCGCGATGACCACAGCCGAGGAAGCTGATTCCACCGTCTGCTCCGTCGTCGTCAACGACGAGGAGCAGTACTCCATCTGGCCCGCCGGGAATCCGGTGCCCGCCGGCTGGCGCCCGACCGGATTCCAGGGCGGAAAGGCCGAGTGCCTGGCCCACGTGGCCGGGATCTGGCTCGACATGCGTCCGCTGAGCCTGCGCCGGACGTCCGCCGACGCCGCCTGACCGGGCACTCGGCACCCGGTATCCGAATTCCCGCGGAGAAGGATTCCCCGATGACCACCACCGCAGACGCGGGCGCACCCGCCCGCAGCGGCAACGCCCAGTCCGTCCACGAGCTCTTCGAACGCCGGGTGGCGCTGACCCCGGACGCCACCGCGCTCAGCCGCGGCGCCGAGCGCGTCGGCTACGCCGAACTCAACGCCAGGGCCAACCGGCTCGCCCACCTGCTGCGCGAGCGCGGCGTCGCCCCCGGCAGCAACGTCGCCGTCTGCGCCGAGCGCTCGCCCGAGGTGATCGTCGCCCTGCTCGCCGTGCTCAAGGCGGGCGGCGCCTATGTCGCTCTCGACCCCAAGCAGCCCTACGAGCGGCACCGCACCATCCTCACCGACGCCGGCGCCACCGTCCTGCTCACCCAGGAACGCCTCCTCGCCGGGCTGGCCGAGAACCCCGTACTGCTCGACCGCCCCGACGCCACGCTCGCCGAGCGGCCCGCCACCGACCTCGGCCTGCCCGGTGACCCCGAGCGCCCCGCGTACATCGCCTACACCTCCGGGTCGACCGGCACGCCCAAGGGCGTCGTCGTCCCGCACCGCGCGGTGCTCCGCCTCGTCACCGAGCCGAACTTCCTCACCGTCGGCCCCGAGGACGCGGTCCTGCAGTTCGCGCCCGTCGCCTTCGACGCCTCCACCCTCGAGATATGGGCCCCGCTCCTCAACGGCGCCCGCCTCGCGGTCTTCCCCGCGCACGACCCCGGCCTCGACCAGCTCGCCGAGACGGTCGAGAACGAGGGCGTCACCGTCATGTGGCTGACCGCCGGGCTCTTCCACCAGATGGTCGACGGCCCCCTGCACCGGCTCTCCGGCGTCCGCCAGCTGCTGGCCGGCGGCGACGTGCTCTCCGTCGCCCATGTGAACAAGGCCCTGGCCATGCTCCCCGGCATCCGCGTCATCAACGGCTACGGGCCCACCGAGAACACCACCTTCACCTGCTGCCATGTGATGACCGAGCCGCTCGACACCGACACGGTGCCGATCGGCGTACCCGTCACCGGCACCCGGATCCACATCCTCGACGAGCAGGGCCGTCCGGTCACCGGCGAGGAGCCCGGCGAGCTCCACGCCGGCGGCGACGGCGTCGCCCTCGGCTACCTCGGCCGCCCGGAGCAGACCGCCGAGCGCTTCCGGCCCGACCCCGACGCCCCGGGCCGGCTGCTCTACCGCACCGGCGACCTCGTACGTCGCCGCGCCGACGGCGTCGTGGAGTTCCTGGGCCGCGCCGACAACCAGGTCAAGATCCGCGGCTTCCGCATCGAACCGGGCGAGATCGAGGCCGCCCTGCTCGCCCGGCCGGAGATCACCGACGCCGCCGTCGTCGCCCAGGAACACGAGCGCATGGGCCGCCGGCTCGTCGCCTTCTACGTCGCCGACCACGGCCTGTCCGTACCCGAGCTGCGCCGCGGCCTGGCCGGGACCCTGCCGCCTTACATGGTCCCCGCGGCCTTCGTCCGGCTCATGGCCCTGCCGCTGACCCTCAACGGCAAGGTCGACCGCGCCGAACTGCGCAAGGACGTCAACCGCGACCGCCCCGACCTGGGCAGCGACTACCGCGCCCCCGAGGGCGAGGTGGAGCGGGCCCTCGCGCTGATGTGGGGCGACCTCATGGAGATCGACGGGATAGGCGCCGACGACGATTTCTTCGAGCTGGGCGGCCACTCCCTGATGGCCACCCAGATCACGGCGGACATCGCCACCCTCTGGGACGCGGAGGTACCGCCCCGGGCCTTCTACGAGAACCCCACCGTGGCCGAGCTGGCCCAGGTCGTCGAGGAGCTGAAGCGGTGAGGATCAGCGTTCCCGTCGAGGGCCAGGAAATCGACCTGGACACCGTCGACCTCTTCGACCCCCGGCTGTACGCCACCGGCGACCCGCACCCCGTCTGGCACGCCCTGCGGCAGCGGGCCCCCATCCACCGGCAGACCCTGCCCGACGGCCGGTCGTTCTGGTCGGTGACCAAGTACCACGACGTCAACGACGTACTGCGGGACCACACCCGGTTCACGTCCACCAAGGGCACCCTGCTGAGCATCCTCGGCGCCCAGGACCCGGCCGGCGGCAAGATGATGGCCGCCAGCGACCCGCCCACGCACACCGCGATGCGCGAGCCGCTGATGAAGGTCATGTCCCACCGGGCCCTGAAGGACCGGCAGCCGCAGATCCGCCGCATCGTGCACCGCCGCATGCTCTCGCACCTGCTGGACGGCGGCGTCTGGGACATCGCGACCACGGCCGCCGACTTCCCCATGGCGTTCACCGGCTCCCTCATGGGCCTGCCCGAGCGGGACTGGCCGCGGCTGACCAAGCTCACCACCATGGCCGTCGCCCCCACCGACTCCGAGTTCCAGGAGGGCAGCGGCCACGGCACCCTGGTCGCCGCCCACCACGAACTCTTCGACTACTTCTCCCGGTTCGTCCGCCGGCACCCCGGCGGGGACGACGACCTCGTGGGCTTCCTCACCGGCATGGAAGCCGGCGGCCGCCGGCTGCGCCACGACGAGATCGTCTACAACTGCTACAGCCTGCTCCTGGGCGCCAACGTCACCACCCCGCACGCCATCGCCTCCACCGTCCTCGCCCTCATCGAGCACCCCGACGAGTACCGGCGGCTGCTCGCCGACCCCTCGCTGGTGCCCGGGGCCGTCGACGAGGGCCTGCGCTGGTCCTCACCCGCCAACCACTTCATGCGCTACGCCGTCCACGACCTCGAACTGCGCGGCGTGTCCATCAAGCAGGGCGACGCCCTCGTCACCTGGCTCGGCTCCGCCAACCGCGACGAGGACGTCTTCCCCGACCCGTACCGCTTCGACATCACCCGCCGCCCCAACCGCCACGTCGCGTTCGGCTTCGGCCCGCACTACTGCATCGGCGCGCCCCTGGCGAAGATCGCCCTGAACCTCCTCTTCGAGGAGATCACACGCGTGGTGGAGCGGTTCGAGGTCGCGGGCCCGATCGAGCACCTGGAGTCGAACTTCGTGGCCGGCATCAAGCACCTGCCGCTGACCGCCCGCCTGCGCGACGGGGCCGAGGAACTGCTGAGGGACGCGGCCCGCGACGGACTGGTCGAGGCATGAGCGCCGCCCCGAAGGACCCGGCCGCCTTCCCCTCGGACCCGGTCGGCATCGCCCAGCGGCTCATCCGCTTCGAGACCGTCAACCCGCCCGGCGCCGAGGCCGCCTGCGTGCACTGGGTACGGGACCTCCTCGACGCCGCCGGACTCGACACCCGGCTGCTGGCCAAGGACCCCGCCCGGCCCAACCTGATCGCCCGGCTGCCCGGCCGGGGCCTCGTGCCGCCGCTGCTGCTCCACGCCCACGTGGACGTCGTCCCGGTGGCCGGACAGGACTGGACCAGGGACCCCTTCGGCGGCGAACTCGTCGACGGGGAGCTGTGGGGGCGCGGCGCGGTCGACATGAAGGGCCACCTGGCCATGATGCTGGCCGCCCTCCTGCGGCTCGCCGCCGCCGGGACCCCGCCGGCCGGTGACGTCATCCTCGCGGTCGTCGCCGACGAGGAGGCGGGCAGCGCGACCGGGGCCCGCTTCCTCGTCGAGGAACACCCCGAGCTCTTCGCGGGCGTCCGCCACGCCGTCGGCGAGGACGGCGGCGCCGAGCTGGGCCTGGGCCGCCAGGTGCGGCTGCACCCCGTCGTGGTCGCCGAGAAGCGCGCCGTATGGGTCCGGGCGACCCTGCACGGCACACCCGGCCACGCCTCCCGCGCCGCCGGCCCCACCGGCGCCGCGCACAAGCTCCAACGGCTGCTCACCGCCATCGACGGCGGCGGCCTGGGCACCCTCATGACCCCCGCCGTCGACCGCATGCTCCAGGAGCTGGCGGCGGCCCTGCCACAGCCCTTCGGCGGGCGCGTCGCCGCCTTCCGGGCCGACCCCGACGACCCCGCGGCCCTCGCCGGCATGGACGAGACCGACGCCCGCTACCTGCGCTCCCTCGTCCAGCACACCGTCAACGCCACCGTCGTCCACGGCGGCACGGCCACCAACGTGCTGCCCGCGCGGATCGACGTCGAGCTCGACGGGCGGCTGCTGCCCGGCGACTTCGGCCGCGAGGACTTCCTCCGGCAGCTGCGCGAACGCGTCGGCTGCGACATGGACCTGGAGGTCCTCGTCGAGGGCGACAAGATGCCCGCGCCACGGCTCGACGGCTTCTACGAACGGCTCGCCGGCATCCTCAAGGCGAAGGACCCCGAAGGCGTCCCCTTCCCCATGGTGACGACCGCGTCCACCGACGCCCGGCTCTTCCCCCGGCTCGGCATCCAGTGCTACGGGTGGCTGCCCCTGCTGCACGACCTCGACCGGTCCTACCGGGGCCGGCTGCACTGCCCGGACGAGCGGATCGCCGCCGGAGCGCTTGCGTTCGGGGCGGACTGCTTCCACGAATTGCTGATCGGCCATGACTGAACGGACCCCGCGGCCGGACCCGGCGACCGGCCTGAGCGTGGTCGCCCTGACCGCCGGTCAGGCCCTCGCCGCCGGCCGCCCGGACCGCATCGCCGCCCTCACCAGAGCCGCCTACCACGGCTCCGACCCGCTGCCCGGGCTGCCCGTCCCCGACGGCGCCGCCGAGACCGGGGACCGGGTCCGCGCCGACGTGGCCCGCGGCGCGACCGTCTGGCTCGCCCACGACCGCGCAGGCGAGCCCGCCGGGACCCTGCGCGTCCACGCCCGGCCCGACGGCGCCTGGGAGATCGGCCGGGTCTCGGTGGGCCCGGCCGCCCGCGGCGGGGGAGTGGCGCGGGCCCTGCTGCGCGCCGTCGAGAACACCGCGGCCGCGCTCGGCGTGCCCGTGCTCCGGCTGGACGCGGTCGTCGAACGCTGCCTGCCCCCGCTCTACGCCCGCCTGGGCTTCACCCCCGTACGCCACTGGCCGAGCGACGACAAGCCGCTCACCGAGGTCACCATGGAACGCCGCCCCGGCGGCCCCGTGGACCCGGGGAGCCGCCCCTGGGCGGCGCCGGACCCGGCCGCCCTGCGCGTCCGGTGGCTGACCACCCCGGCCGCCCTCGTCGCCGTCGTCGGCGACGAAGCGGCCGCCGTCCCCGGCGCCCGCCTCGCCGGCCTCGACGTGTGGCACGGCGCGACCCCCACGGAGCGGGCGGGCCTGACGGAGCGGCTCGCCGCCCTCGGCCGCCGCGTCGGCGACGCCACGATCGCCTTCCCGTCCGCACGCGCCGCGACGTACGCCCACCTCATGCCCCGCACCGTGGAGCCGCGCCTGCACGCCTGGTGCCGCTTCCGGCCCGGCGCCGAGCCGCCCCTGCGGGCCCTTTCCGCCGTCCCTACTGCCGCAGTCAGGTGCACTTGATGGATCGACTTCCTGCCCGGGCCGACCGCCGACAGACGGAGGCCGTCCCGGTGAACCTCGCGGGACTCGCCGACAACACCGGCATCACCCGCGCCGACGCCCTCTCCGAGGGCGCCTTCAACATCTGGGGCAACACCTTCCCCGCCGACGAACTGCCCACCGGCGGCCCCGTCGTCGTCGACGGCGTGCCCTTCCTCTTCCCGGAGGCGGCGCCCGGGCGGCCCGACAACGTACGCTGCGCCGGCCAGCTGATCGAGGTGCCCACCGGGCGCTACGACTGGATCCAGCTGCTCGCCGCCGCCGAGCGCCGCACCGAGGACCAGGTGCTGCTGCACTACGCCGACGGCTCGGTCGACCCCGAGTGGCTGCGCGTGCCCGACTTCTGGCCGGAGACCGGCTCCCGCGTCGGCGGCAGCCCCGCCTTCACCTGCACGCGCATGCACTACCCGCGCCACGTCGAGCGCAAGATGGGCCCCGTCATCTGGCGCCACCGGGTGCCCGTGCCCCGCGAGAGCGACCTCGGGGCCGTGCGGCTGCCCGACAACCCCGCCGTCCACCTGTTCGCCATGACCCTGCTGCCCGCTCTCCCGCTGGAGGTGGCGGCGTGAAGACCCTGCTGGAGAACGTCCGCCCCTGGCGCCACGACCTGGGCGGCTGCCTGCACGGCTGCCTCGCCACGCTCCTGGAGCACCGCGGCGTCCCCGCCCTGCCCGTCCTCGGCGCGGCCTGGACCTTCCGCCACTTCCCCGGCGGCGTCCGCCGCGAGGAGTACTACTACCCGTGCGTGAACGGCGAGTCGCTGCTGGGCGCCCTCGCCCCCCACCACCCCGTACGCTCCCTCTGGCACGAGCCCGCCGACGCGGCGACCGGCTGGGAGCAGGTCAGGGACGCGGTGGCCGCGGGCACCCCCGTCGCCGTCGCCGTCGACAATTACCACCTGCCGTTCCGGCCCGCCTACCGGGACGTGCACTCCAACCACCTGGTCGTCGTCCACGGCTTCGACGAGGAACGCGGCACCGTCCGCGTCCTGGACGCGGTGCCACCGGCCTTCCACGGCGACATCACCCTCGACGAACTCACCGCCTCGCGCGACTCCGGCAACGAGCTGGTCCACGAGCGCGACATGTTCTTCACCGGCGTCCACATCGACAACCGCTGGCTCTCCCTCGTACTGGACGCCGCTCCCGAGGACTTCCCCGCGTTCGACCGCGCCGAGGTCGCCCGGGTCCTCGACCTCAACCTCGCCCACTTCGCCGCCCCGCCCGTCGGCGACGACTGCACCGGCCTGGCCGGCGAGCGGGCGTTCCTGGAGGACGCCGTCAAGCGGCTGACCGCCGGCGAGGACGTCCGCGACGAACTGTTCGTCGCCGCGGGCGCCGCCCTCGCCTGCACCGCGGTCCACGCCGACTGGCTGGCCCTCGCCGGGCGCACCCTGGACCTCCCCGGCCTCGTGGAACAGGCCCGGTCGGTGGAGCGCGTCGCCCACCACTGGTCGGCCGTCCGCATCATGGCGGCGCTCACCCGGGACGGCGGGCTCACCCCCCGGCGCCTGGCGGCCCGCGTCCACGCACTTCTGAAGGACCACGAGAGCGCCCTCACCGCGCTCGACGACGAGAGGGCAGAACTGTGACAGCACAGCGGCCGACCGATTCCGCGAGCCGACTCGCGATGCTCGGCGGAGCCCGGGCCGTGCCCAAGGACCTGCGCATCGCCGCCTGGCCCCGGGTCACGGAGCAGGACGAGGAGGCCGTACGCCTGGCCCTCGCGTCCGGCCGGTACACCACCGCCTCCTCCGGCGAGCGGGAGATCCCCGGCCTGGAGGAGGAGTGGGCGCGCTACACCGGCACCCGCCACGCCATAGCCGTCAGCAACGGCACCGCCGCGATCACGGTCGCCCTCGGCGCCCTCGGCATCGAACCGGGCGACGAGGTGATCGTGCCCGCCCTGAGCTTCATCGCCACCGCGGCCGCGCCCCTCCACCTGCTCGCCGTACCGGTGTTCGTCGACATCGACCCGCGCACCTACAACATGACGCCCGAGGCCATCGAGGCCGCGATCACCCCGCGCACCCGGGCCGTCGTCGTCGTCCACCTGCACGGCCTGCCCGCCGAGATGGACGAGATCACCGCGCTCGCCGCCCGCCACGGCATCGCCGTCGTCGAGGACGCCGCCCAGGCCCACGGCGCCGAGTACCGGGGCCGCCGCGCCGGGTCCATCGGCGCGATCAACACCTTCAGCCTCAACGTCAGCAAGAACCTCGCCACCTGCGGCGAGGGCGGCCTGATCACCACCGACGACGACCGGCTGGCCACCCGCGCCACCATGCTGCGCCAGTTCGGCGAGCTGATCCCCGAGCGCGGCGAACGCTCCTACGTCGCCCACCTCCTCGGCTGGAACAACAAGCCCAGCGCCCTCCAGGCCGCCTTCACCCGCAGCCAGCTCACCCGCCTGCCCGAGGAGTCCAAGCGGCGGGACGAGAACGTACGACAGCTCCTGGAGCGCGTCGCCGGCCTGCCCGGCTTCCTGCCCCCGGTCGTCCCCGGCGACCGCACCCACGCCTGGCACATCCTGCGCTTCCGCGTCGACCCGGCCGCCTTCGGCCTGGACGACCACCTCGCCGGACCGCTGCGCGCCACCGTCCAGCGCGCCCTGCGCGCCGAGGGCGTGCCCGCCGCCCCCTACCAGCTGATGCCCCTGCCCGCCCAGCGCGTCTTCCGCGACCGCCTCGGCCTCGGCGCCTACCCCTGGGCCCTGCCCGGCGTCCCCGAACGCCCCTACCGGGAGGCGGACTTCCCCGTCACGCACCGCGTCATCGACGACTCCTTCGCCCTCCAGAAGGCCCATCTGCACCCGGACGCCGGCCCGCTGCTCCAGCGGTACGCCGACGCCTTCGAGAAGGTCTGGGAGCACCGCGACAAGCTCGTCGGCATCGCCGCGTCCATGCCCTACACCCACCCGTGGGAGCAGGCCGAGAAGATCGCGGAAGCCGAGTGGGACGCCGCGTTCGGCACGGAGGAGGCGCGGTCATGAGCACCGGGACACAGCTCGTGCAGGAGCTCACCGCCATGTGGCAGGAGATCTTCGCCGTCCCCGACGAGGAGTTCGACAGCGAGGAGAGCCTCTTCGAGGCCGGCGGCACCTCCCTCCAGGCCGTCCAGCTCATGACGCGCATCGAGGAGGCGTACGGCGTCCAGATCCCGCTGCCCGTCGTCTTCGCCGAGGGCAGCGTCGACCGGCTCGTCGAACTGATCGAGGAGGGGCTGCTCGCCTCCCTCGGCGAGCTGTCCGAGGAGGAGGCGCTGCGCATGCTCCAGGAGGAGACCGAGCGGGCCGCGCGCGATGCCTGAGCGGCTCGCGGTCGTCTACGACAACGGTGCGGTCAGCCCCGTGGAGATCGCCCACGCGGCGACCGGGCTGTGCGACATCGTGCTGGTCGTGGACCCGGACTCGCCGGCCGTGGCCGCCTCGCTGCCCGTACTGGAGCGCGCCGGCACCCTGGTGCGGCACCCCGCCGGCACCCCCCTGGACACCACGGCGGGGCGGCTGAAGGAACTCGGCACCGCCGGCATCACCACCTTCACCGACGCCCGCCTCGACCTCACCGCCCACCTCGCACAGGCCCTGGGCCTGCGGTTCCACACCCCCGAGGTGGCCGTGGCCCTGGGCGACAAGCTGCGCCAGCGCACCCGGCTCGCCGCGGCCGGGGCGCCGGTGGTGCGGTTCGCCGAACTGTCCGGCACCGAGGACACCGGGGCGGCACTGGCGGCCGTCGGCCTGCCCGCCGTCCTCAAGCCCCGGCGGGGCGCGGGCAGCCGGGGGACCTTCCCCGTCGGTACCGCCGGGGAGTTCCACCGCGTGGCCGCCGGCCTCCTGGCGGCCGGTGAGGGCCCGCTCATCGCCGAGGAACGCCTCCTCGGCGACCCGGCCGTCGCCGGGTCCCGCTGGGGCGACTACGTCTCCGTCGAGTCGGTCGTCGACGGGACGGACGTCACCCACGTCGGCATCACCGGCAAGCTTCCGCTCGTCGAACCGTTCCGCGAGAGCGGGGTGTTCTTCCCCAGCACCCTCGACGAGCAGGTCGCCGCCCGCGTCCTGGCACGGACCGACGAGGCGCTGAGCGCGCTCGGCGTGACCTCCGGCATCACCCACACCGAGTTCAAGCTCACCCCGGACGGGCCACGGCTCATCGAGGTCAACGGCCGCCTCGGCGGCTTCGTCAACGACCTCGTCGGCCGGGCCACCGGAGTGAGCATGCTCCGCCTCGCCCTGGAGAACGCCCTGGCCACGGACGCCCCCGTACCGCGGCGGCTCGACACGGCGGCGACCGGGCGCGTCACCTTCCAGCGGTTCGCCCCACCCCCCGTCACGGCGACCGCCGTCACCGCCGTCACCGGCCGCAAAGAGGCCCGCCGCATCCCCGGCGTCGCCCGCGTCGAGATCGTCCGGCGGCCCGGCGACCCCGTGGACTGGCGGCAGGGCACCCAGGCGTTCACCGCCATCGTCTACGGGGAGGCACCCGGCCACCGGGCCCTCGACGAGACCCTCGCGGCGCTCGACGACACCCTCCGCATCGACTACGACGCCTGACCGCACCGCGGGCGTCGGCCGGCGGTCAGCACGGTGTCCACAAAGCGGGGACGGCGGCTCCACACCCGTGTGGACGCGCCGTCCCCGGCCAGTCACTAGCGTCTGGATCCAGGGTCGTCCTGCCACGACCGGATCGCAGGACCGGTTCGCGGGACCGGCGGAACAAGGTTCGAAGGGATCGAGGAATGAGCATGACGGGACCGGGCGAGACCTCCACCGGGACGGCCAGTCTTTCCGACATCAAACGCGCCCTCCTGGACGCCAAGCTCGCCAGGCAGCGGGCCGAGGCCGCGGAGCGCAACCGCATCGCCCCCGTGCCCCGCACCGACCGGCTCCAGGTCTCCGACCAGCAGCGCCACCTGTGGACGCTGCACCAGCTGGCGCCCGAACAGCCCGTCTACAACGTGCCCTTCGTCCTGCGCCTGCGCGGCGCCCTGGACACCGGCGCCCTGGCCGGGGCGCTGCGCGGCCTCGTCGCCCGCCACGAGGCGCTCCGCACCCGCTTCGGCTCCGAGCACGGCGTGCCCTACCAGAGCGTCGACGCCGCGCCCGCCGCCTGGCCGCTGCCGGTGACCGACCTCTCCGGGCCGGCCGGAGCCGACCGCGACGACCGCGTCCGGACCCTCGTGGAATCCCACGCCCGCGCCCCGTTCGACCTCGAGAACGGCCCGGTCTTCCGCACCCACCTGCTCCGCCTGGCGGCCGACGAGCACATCCTCGTGCTCTGCCTGCACCACATCGTCACCGACGGCTGGTCGGTGGGCATCGTCACCCAGGAACTGGCGGCCCTTTACGGGGCGGAGGACGGCGACCTGCCCGACCTCGCCGTGCAGCCCGCCGACCACGCCGCCTGGCAGCGCCGCCGGCTCTCCGGCGACGGCCTGCGCACCCAGATCGACTACTGGCGCACCACCCTCGCCGGCGTCCCCGCCATCGACTTCCCCACGGACCGCCCCCGGCCCTCCCAGCCCACCTGGAAGGGCGCCGAACTCGAACTGGACCTGCCCGCCGGACTCGGCGCGGCCCTGCGCGCGTGGACGCGCGACGAACGCGTCTCGCTGCTCGCCGTCCTCCAGGCCGGCTTCCTGACCGTGCTCTCCCGCTACACCGGCGAGCACGACCTGGCGCTGGGCTCGGTCTTCTCCGGCCGCACCCGCTCCGAGGTGGAGCCCCTCGTCGGCTTCTTCGCCAACACCCTGGTGCTGCGGACGAGCACGGCCGGCGACCCGACCTTCCGCGAACTGGTCACCCGCTGCCAGCGGACCGTCCTGGGCGCGATGGAACACCAGGACGTCCCCTTCGGCACCCTCGTCGAGGAACTCCGCCCCGAGCGCACCCCCGGCCGCAACCCGCTCTTCCAGATCAGCTTCACCCTCCTCACCGGCGCCATGGTCGGCGAATTCGGCCTCGGCGAGCTGGCCGTCGAGCCCGTACCCGTGGAGAACGGCACCGCACGCTTCGACCTCGCCTTCCAGGTCGACGAGGCCACCGACGGACGACTGCGCGTATGGCTCGAATACTCGACTGAGCTGTTCGAGCGGGGCCGGATGGAGCGGTTGGTCGGGCATTTCCGTTCGGTGCTGGAGCAGGCCGTGACGGACCCGGACGCGCGGATCGGCTCCCTGGAGCTGCTGACCGCGGACGAGCGGGAGCAGCTGGTGTCGGGCTGGAACCCGCCCCCCGTGGCGCGCGCGGAGGACGGGCTGCTGCTCCACGAGGTGGTGGAGCGGTGGGCGGCGGCGGACGGTTCGGCGCCGGCGGCGCGCTTCGAGGGCACGGAGCTGTCCTACGGGGAGCTGGACGCGACCGCGACCCGGCTGGCCCATGTGCTGCGCGCGGACTTCGGCGTGGGCCCGGACGCGGTGGTGGGTGTGCTGCTGGACCGGGGCCTTGACCTGCCGGTGGCACAGCTGGGTGTGCTCAAGGCGGGCGGCGCCTGGCTGCCGCTGGATCCCCAGCACCCCACCGAACGCCTGGCGTCCTACCTCTCCGACGCCCGGGCCGCCGCCGTGGTGACCACCCGCGCGCTGGCGGCGGCACTGCCCGCTGATGTACCACGGCTGGTCCTGGACGACCCCGCGCCGCGCGAGCGGCTCGCCCGCACCCCCGAGACGCCGCTCACCGGTAACACCGACCCCGACCACCTCGCGTACATCATCTATACGTCGGGGTCGACGGGTGCGCCGAAGGGGGTGATGGTGTCGCACGGGGCGGCGGTGAACTTTGTGCTGAACGCGCGGGAGCTGTTCGGTATCCGGCCCGGTGACCGGTTGTTGCAGTTCGCGAATCCGGCGTTCGATGTGTCGGTCTTCGATTTCTACGGTGCGTTGGGTTCGGGTGCGGCGGTCGTCGGTGCGTCGCGTGAGACGTTGTTGGATCCGGATGCGTTGCAGGAGTTGCTGGTCCGGGAGCGGGTGTCGGTGGCGGATGTGCCGCCGGCGGTGTTGAGGTTGCTGGATCCGGGGTCGTTGCCGGATCTGCGGGCGTTGTTCGTGGGGTTGGAGGCGTTCCCCGCGGAGTTGGTGAATCGTTGGTCGAGTGAGAAGCGTGAGTTCCACAATGGTTACGGTCCGACCGAGGCGACCGTGGCGTGTGTGGATTATCTGTGTCCGCCCGGTGGGTTGTCGGCGTCGCCGCCGATCGGTCGTGCGATGGCCAATCACCGTGCGTACGTCCTGAACGCGGAGACTTTTGAGCCGGTGCCTGTGGGTGTTCCGGGTGAGTTGTTCGTGGCGGGTGCGGGGCTGGCGCGGGGTTATCTGAATCGTCCGGATCTGACGGCGGAGCGTTTTGTTCCGGATCCGTTCTCGGGTTCGGGTGAGCGGATGTATCGCACGGGTGATGTCGTGCGGTGGCGTGAGGACGGCAATCTCGAGTTCCTGGGTCGTGCGGACCGGCAGATCAAGATCCGTGGGCTGCGCATCGAACCCGGCGAGATCGAACACGCGCTGACCACCAGCCCCGGCGTCGCCCAGGCCGTCGTCACCGTCGACCGCCCCGGCACCCCCGAGGCGCGCCTCATCGCCTACGCCGTCGCCGAGGCCGGCCGGTCGCTGGACGCCGACGCCCTGCGCACCGGGCTCATGGACCGGCTGCCCCAGCACATGGTCCCCGCCCGGCTGATGACCCTCGACGCCCTGCCGCTCACCCCCAACGGCAAGGTTGACCACGCCAGGCTCCCCGCACCCCAGGAGGGATCGGCCCGCGTCCACGTGGCACCGCGCGACGCGACCGAGCGGGACCTCGCCGGGATCTGGCACGGGCTGCTCGACGTGCCCCTGGAATCCATCGGTGCCCACGACGGCTTCTTCGACCTGGGCGGCAACTCCCTCCAGGCCACCCGCCTCATCTCCCGCATCCGCGACACCTTCCACATCACCCTCGAACCGCGCCTCCTCTTCGCCCACCCCGTCCTGAAGGACCTCGCCGCCCGCATCGGCGAGGAGCTCACGGCGGCCGCCGCGGAGGAGACGGACCTCGAAGCGGAGATCGCCGGGCTGTCCGAGGAGGAGCTGGACCGACTGCTGAGTGAGGAAGCCTGATGACCGACGCGACGCCCCGGCAGACGACGATCGAGGAGAAGCGGCGCGCGCTGCTGGCCCTGCGGCTGCGGCAGAAGCGCGCGGCGGAGGCCGGCGCCGGCCGGATCCGTCCCGTCCCCCGCGACGGGCGGCCGCTCGTGCCCTCGTACCAGCAGGAGGGCCTGTGGTTCCTGGACCGGCTGGAGCCCGGCTCGCCCGTCTACAACGTCCCGTTCGCCCTCCGGCTGAGCGGCCCCCTGGACGCAGGTGCCCTGCGTGAGGCGTTCCGGCTGCTGGTCGGACGGCACGAGGCACTCCGCACCCGCTTCCCCGGCGACGACGGGGAGCCGCGCCTGGTCGTCGACGAAGCGCCGGCCTCCTGGCCGCTGCCGGTCACTGACCTGTCCGGCCTGCCGGAACCGGCGCGCCGGGAGCGCGTACGTCACCTGGCACAGGAGGAAGCGGTACGGGCCTTCGACCTGGCCGCGGGGCCTCTGCTGCGTACGGGCCTGCTGCGGCTGGCCGACACCGACCACGTCCTGCTGATGAGCCTGCACCACATCATCACCGACGGCTGGTCGACGGGGACGATCGTCCAGGATCTGGCCGCGCTCTACGGCGGGGGAGAGCTGCCCGCCCTCGAACTCCAGACGACCGACTTCGTGGCCTGGCAGCGTGACCGGCTCACCGGGGACGCCCTGGAGGGCCAGCTGTCGTACTGGCGGCGTACGCTGGCGGACCTGCCGGTCGTCGACTTCCCCGCCGACCGGCCCCGCCCCCTGGACCCGACCTCCGCGGGCGCCACCCTGGAAGCGAGCCTGCCCGGCGAACTGGGGGAGGGGCTTCGGGCTCTGGCACGTACCGAGCGGGTGTCGTTGCTGGCGGTGCTTCAGGCGGGTCTGCTGACGGTGTTGTCGCGGTATACGGGTCAGGACGATCTGGCGATCGGTTCGGTGTTCTCGGGGCGTACGCGTTCCGAGGTGGAGCCTCTGGTGGGGTTGTTCGCTAACACGTTGGTGCTGCGGACGAGTACGGGCGGGGATCCGACGTTCCGTGAGCTGGTGGGTCGTTGCGGGGAGACGGTCCTCGGTGCCCTGGACCATCAGGACGTGCCGTTCACGATGGTCGTCGACGCGCTCAAGCCCGAGCGCGTCCCCGGCCGTAACCCCCTCTTCCAGATCAGCCTCACCCTCCAGGCGGCCGGTACCAGCGGCCGCGGCTTCGGCCTGCCCGGCGTGGAGGCCGAACCCCTCGACTCCCATGAGATCAGCTCCCGTTTCGACCTCGGCGTCACCGTGATCGAGGCCCCCGACGCCCACCTGGACGTCGTCGCCGAGTACTCGACTGAGCTGTTCGAGCGGGGTCGGATGGAGCGGTTGGTCGGGCATTTCCGTTCGGTGCTGGGGCAGGCCGTGGCGGATCCCGACGCCCGGGTGGGTTCGCTGGGCTTGTTGAGCGCGGGTGAGCGTGAGCAGTTGACCGAGGGCTGGAATCCGTCTCCTGTGGCGCGTGCGGAGGACGGGCTGCTGCTTCATGAGGTGGTGGAGCGGTGGGCGGCGGCGGACGGTTCGGCGCCGGCGGCGCGCTTCGAGGGCACGGAGCTGTCCTACGGGGAGCTGGACGCGACCGCGACCCGGCTGGCCCATGTGCTGCGCGCGGACTTCGGCGTGGGCCCGGACGCGGTGGTGGGTGTGCTGCTGGACCGGGGCCTTGACCTGCCGGTGGCACAGCTGGGTGTGCTCAAGGCGGGCGGCGCCTGGCTGCCGCTGGATCCCCAGCACCCCACCGAACGCCTGGCGTCCTACCTCTCCGACGCCCGGGCCGCCGCCGTGGTGACCACCCGCGCGCTGGCGGCGGCACTGCCCGCTGATGTACCACGGCTGGTCCTGGACGACCCCGCGCCGCGCGAGCGGCTCGCCCGCACCCCCGAGACGCCGCTCACCGGTAACACCGACCCCGACCACCTCGCGTACATCATCTATACGTCGGGGTCGACGGGTGCGCCGAAGGGGGTGATGGTGTCGCACGGGGCGGCGGTGAACTTTGTGCTGAACGCGCGGGAGCTGTTCGGTATCCGGCCCGGTGACCGGTTGTTGCAGTTCGCGAATCCGGCGTTCGATGTGTCGGTCTTCGATTTCTACGGTGCGTTGGGTTCGGGTGCGGCGGTGGTGGGTGCGTCGCGTGAGGTGTTGTTGGATCCGGATGCGTTGCAGGAGTTGCTGGTTCGGGAGCGGGTGTCGGTGGCGGATGTGCCGCCGGCGGTGTTGAGGTTGCTGGATCCGGGGTCGTTGCCGGATCTGCGGGCGTTGTTCGTGGGGTTGGAGGCGTTCCCCGCGGAGTTGGTGAATCGTTGGTCGAGTGAGAAGCGTGAGTTCCACAATGGTTACGGTCCGACCGAGGCGACCGTGGCGTGTGTGGATTATCTGTGTCCGCCCGGTGGGTTGTCGGCGTCGCCGCCGATCGGTCGTGCGATGGCCAATCACCGTGCGTACGTCCTGAACGCGGAGACTTTTGAGCCGGTGCCTGTGGGTGTTCCGGGTGAGTTGTTCGTGGCGGGTGCGGGGCTGGCGCGGGGTTATCTGAATCGTCCGGATCTGACGGCGGAGCGTTTTGTTCCGGATCCGTTCTCGGGTTCGGGTGAGCGGATGTATCGCACGGGTGATGTCGTGCGGTGGCGTGAGGACGGCAATCTCGAGTTCCTGGGTCGTGCGGACCGGCAGATCAAGATCCGTGGGCTGCGTATCGAACCCGGCGAGATCGAACACGCCCTCGCCGGCTGCGAAGGAGTCCGGCAGGGCACGGTCGTCGTCCACGACTCCGGAACCCCCGCCGCGCGCCTCATCGGCTACGTCGTCCCCACCGCCGCCGGCGCCCCCGACCCCGACGGCATCCGCGCGGCGCTGACGGACCGGCTGCCGCTGCACATGATCCCGTCCCAGGTGATCGTGATCGACGCCCTGCCCCTGACCCCCAGCGGCAAGCTCGACCAGGCCCGGCTCCCCGCCCCGCGCACCGCCGCGGAGGCACGGAACGAGCCGCCGCGCACCGCCACCGAACGCGCCCTCGCCGGCATCTGGCACACCCTGCTCGACGTGCCCCTGGAATCCATCGGCGCGCTCGACGGCTTCTTCGACCTGGGCGGCAACTCCCTCCACGCCACCCGCCTCACCTCCCGGATCCGTGACACCTTCCATGTGTCCCTCGCTCCCCGCGTCCTGTTCACGCACTCCGTCCTGCGGGACCTCGCCGCCCGTGTCGACCAGGCGCACACCGCCGCACCGGCCGGCCAGGACGGCACGGCCGGCGCGACCGACCACATCCGCCCCGTCCCCCGCGACGGGCGGCCTCTGGTCCCCTCGCACCAGCAGGAGGGCCTGTGGTTCCTGCACCAGCTCGACCCCGAATCCCCGGTCTACAACATGCCGTTCGCCCTCCGGCTGCGTGGCCCCCTGGACGCCGACGCCCTGAGTGAGGCGTTCCGGCGGCTCGTCGGGCGGCACGAGGCGCTGCGCACCCGCTTCTCCGGCGAGGGCGAGGAGCCGCTCCTGGTCGTCGACGAGGCCCCCGCCGCCTGGCCGCTGCTGGTGACCGACCTGTCCGGTCTGCCGGAGCCGGCCCGGGAGGAGCGCGTACGACAGCTCGTGGACGCGGAGGCGGAACGGCCCTTCGACCTCGCCGCGGGGCCTCTGCTGCGTACGGGCCTGCTGCGGCTGGCCGACACCGACCACGTCCTGCTGATGAGCCTGCACCACGTCGTCACCGACGGCTGGTCGACCGGGATCATCGGCCAGGAACTCTCCGCGCTCCACGCCGGTGCCGACCTGCCCCCGCTCGCCGTGCAGGTCGCCGACTTCGCGGCCTGGCAGCGCGAGCGGCTGACCGGGGACGTCCTGGAGGGCCAGCTGTCCTACTGGCGGCGCACCCTGGCGGACCTGCCGGTCGTCGACTTCCCCGCCGACCGCCCCCGCCCCGCCTCACCCCGGCAGACCGGAGCCGTCGTCGACCACCGGCTCCCCGCCTCCCTGGGGGAGGGGCTGCGCGCTCTCGCCCGTACCGAGCGGGTGTCGTTGCTGGCGGTGCTCCAGGCGGGTCTGCTGACGGTGTTGTCGCGGTACACGGGTCAGGATGACCTGGCGATCGGTTCGGTGTTCTCGGGGCGCACGCGCTCCGAGGTCGAGCCTCTGGTCGGGCTGTTCGCGAACACACTGGTGCTGCGGACGAGTACGGCCGGGGATCCGACGTTCCGTGAGCTGGTGGGTCGTTGCGGGGAGACGGTCCTCGGCGCGCTGGATCACCAGGACGTGCCGTTCACGATGGTCGTCGACGCGCTCAAGCCCGAACGTGTCCCCGGGCGCAACCCCCTCTTCCAGATCAGCCTCACCCTCCAGGCCGCCGACGCCTCCGACGTGCCCTTCCGGCTCGGCTCCACGGTCGGCGAGTACGTCGGGACCACCGGCACCCGGGCCCGCTTCGACCTGGCCGTCAGCGCGAGCGAGTCGGCGGACGGCGGCATCGCCCTGCAACTGGAGTACGCCACCGAGCTGTACGACCACGACCGCGTGGAGCGGCTCGTCGACCACTTCCGCACGGTGCTGGAGCAGGCCGTACGGACCCCCGACGCGCCCATCGGCGGCCTCACCCTCCTCACCGCGGACGAGCGGCGGCGGATGACGGCCTGGAGCACCGCCCAGGGCACCTACCCCGCCGACGTCTCCCTGTACGCGCTCTTCGCCGAGCAGGTACGGCTGCGGCCCGACGCCGTCGCCATCGTCGACGGCACGACCCGGCTCACCTACCGCGAACTCGACGACCGCGCCGGACGGCTGGCCGCCCGGCTGCGCGAGCGCGGGGTGCGCCGCGGCGACCTCGTGGGCCTGTGCGGCACGCGCTCGGCCGCCCTCGTCGCCGGCATCCTGGCGATCCTCCGGGCCGGCGGCGCGTATGTACCGCTCGACCCCGGGTACCCGGCTGAGCGACTGGGCTACATGATCAAGGACTCCGGCATCGGCGTGCTGCTCGCGGAGAGCGCGGCGGAGCTGCCGGACGGCCCGTACGAGCGCGTCCCCCTCGACGGCGGGCACCCCGCCGACGGCGACCCCGCGCCCGAGCCGGTCACCGTCGGCGGCGACGACCTCGCCTACCTCATCTACACCTCCGGTTCCACGGGCCGCCCCAAGGCCGTGATGGTCCCGCACGGGAACGTCACCCGGCTGCTGGCCTCGACCCACGAGTGGTTCGGCTTCGACGAGCGGGACGTGTGGTCGCTCTTCCACTCCTTCGCCTTCGACTTCTCCGTGTGGGAGCTGTGGGGCGCCCTCGCCCACGGCGGCCGGCTCGTCGTCGTGCCGTACTGGGAGAGCCGTTCGCCCGAGGCGTTCTACGAGCTGCTGGAGCGCGAGCGGGTGACCGTCCTGAACCAGACGCCCGCCGCCTTCCGGCAGCTGGTCGCCGTGGACGAGGAGCGCGGCGCGGACCTGGCGCTGCGCACGGTGGTCTTCGGCGGGGACGCGCTGGACGCGGACGCGGTGCTGCGCTGGTTCGACCGGCACGGCGAGGACACGCCCCGGCTGGTCAACATGTACGGCATCACCGAGACGACCGTGCACGTCACCTACCGCCCCCTGAGCCGGGAGCTCCTCGCCCGCTCGCCCGGCCCGATCGGGGTGCCGATCCCCGATATGTCGGTGTGGGTCGTCGACCGGGCCGGGCAGCTCGCGCCGGCCGGTGTGCCGGGCGAGATGTGGGTGGGCGGACCGGGCGTGGCCTGGGGCTACCTGGGCCGCCCCGACCTGACCGCGGAGCGCTTCGTCCCCGACCCGTTCGGGGACGGCGCCGGCCGGCTCTACCGCTCCGGCGACCTGGCGCGGCGGCTGTCCGACGGCACCCTGGAGTACCTGGGCCGCCTCGACCAGCAGGTGAAGATCCGCGGCTTCCGTGTCGAGCCCGGCGAGATCGACGCGGTGCTGGCCGCGCACCCCGAGGTCGCCGACGCGTTCACCACCGTGCACGGCACCGACGACGGACGCCGGCTGATCGGCTACGTCGTGCCCGCCCCGGGCGCCGGGCCCGGCCTGCCCGCCCGGCTCCGTGCCCACGTGGGCATGGAGTTGCCGGACCATATGGTGCCGGCGGTGGTGGTGCCGCTGGAGCGCATCCCTCTGACGGCCAACGGCAAGGTCGACCGCAGGGCGCTGCCCGCCCCCGAACTCACCACGACCGCGCTCTTCGTGGCACCGCGCACCCCCACCGAGCGGGCCCTCGCCCCGCTGTGGGCGCGGATCCTGGGCGCCGGCCGGGTCGGCGCGCTCGACGGCTTCTTCGACCTGGGCGGCAGCTCCCTGGACCTGATCCGCCTGCGGTTCGCGGTGCGCGAGTCCTTCGGCGCCCTGCTCGACGTGCGCGCGCTCTACGCGGCGCCCACGGTCGAGGCGATGGCCCGGGCGATCGACGCGCACACCCCCGCCGCACCGGCCACGCGGACCGGAGCCGGGGCGACGCCGCTGGTGACCCTGCGGGCCGGGGGCGGGCGGCCGCCGCTCTTCCTCGTGCACGCCGTGGGCGGCGCGGCCGTGCCCTACGTGCCGCTCGCCCGCCTCCTCGACGCGGACACCCCCGTCCACGCCCTGGAACACCCGGGGTTGCACGACGACGCCCACCGCACCGCACCGGACCTGGGCGCGCTGGCCGACACCTATCTGGCCGCCGTGCGTCGCGCGTGCCCGTCCGGCCCGTACCACCTGGGCGGCTGGTCGCTGGGCGGTGCCGTCGCCCTGGAGATGGCCGTGCGGCTGCGCGCCGCCGGAGCGGAGGTGGCCTCGGTGACCCTGCTCGACACCGGGTTCCCGCCGCAGGCCGCCGAGGCGCCCGGCGAGGCCGAGCTGCTGGCCGCCTTCGTCCACGACCTCGCCGGCCTCCGGGGCACCGAAGCACCCGCGGCGGATCTGGAACGGCTGGGCGCCGCGCCGGCCGACGAGCGGACGGACGAGCTCCTGGCGCTCCTGGAGCGCACCGGTCTGATCCCCACCGGGGTGCGCGAGGAGGTCCGTACCCGCGTCGCGGTGTTCCTGGCCAACTCCCGGGCGTTCCACACCCACCGGCCCACCCCCTACGACGGTCCCGTCACCTTGCTGAGCGCCGGGGCGGAGCTGGATGATCAGGCCGACCGGTGGCGGGAGTTCGCGACCGGCGGCCTGGACCACCATGTGGTCCCGGGGACCCACCACACCATGCTCCAGCACCCGCACCTGCCGGCGCTCGCGCGCACGCTGCGGCGGGTCCTGGGCGACGAGAAGTGAGGATACGGACGACATGGGCGAAGCACCGGCCGACGGACGGCCGAGGGGACTGTGGCGGGACGCGGACTTCCTGAAGTTCTGGTCCGCGGAGAGCCTGTCGATGTTCGGCGCGCAGATCTCCGTGCTGGCGATCCCGCTGCTGGCCGCCACCACCCTGGACGCGACACCGTTCCAGATGGGCGTCGTCAACGCCGCCCAGTTCGCCCCCTACATGCTGTTCACCCTGCTCGCCGGGGTGTGGATCGACCAGAACAGACGGCGCCCCATCATGATCGGCGCCAACTTCGGCAGGGCGGTGATCCTCGGACTCATCCCGCTGCTGACCGCCCTGGACGTGATGGACGTGGGGCTGCTGAGCGTCATCGTCTTCCTCGCCGCCACGCTCACCGTCCTGTTCGACCTCGCCTACCAGGCGTACATACCCTCCCTGGTCGGGCGTGACCATCTGATAGAGGGCAACGGCAAGCTGGAGGG
Organism: Streptomyces eurocidicus; assembly: GCF_002891295.1. GTDB lineage: Bacteria > Actinomycetota > Actinomycetes > Streptomycetales > Streptomycetaceae > Streptomyces > Streptomyces eurocidicus. Next base: position 279,032 of record NZ_LGUI01000004.1, read on the forward strand.
CAGCCGTTCGCTCGCCCAGGCCAGCGGGCCCGGCCTGGGCGGTGTGCTGGTCGGACTGGTCACCGCCCCCGCCGCGGTCCTCATCAACGCCTGCACCTACCTCGTCTCCGCGGTATCGCTGCTGTTCATCCGCCGCAGCGAACCGGCACCCGCGTCGACGGCCACCGAGGGCTCGGTGATCTCCCGCATCGGCACCGGCCTGCGCCTGGTCGGCACCAACCCCTACCTGCGGGCCATCGCCGGTGAGGCCGCCACGTACAACCTGTTCAACCAGGGCCTGTGGGCCGTGCTCATCCTGTACTTGACGCGCGAACTGCACTTCACCCCCGTCATCTTGGGCGTGGTGATGGCGATGACCGGCATCGGCGCCTTCCTGGGCAGCCTGGTCGCCGGGCGGCTGGGCCGCCGGTGGGGCATCGGCCCCACCATCATGGGGACGATGGTGATCGCCTGCGCCGCGCCGCTGCTCATCCCGGCGGCCGGCGGCGGGCGGGTCCTCAGCGCCGTCGTCGTCGGCCTGGCCCTGCTGATCAACGGCATGGGCGTGGTCATCAGCAACATCCAGGTGATCAGCCTGCGCCAGACCGCCGTGTCGTCGGAGATCCTGGGCCGGGCGAACGCCGGCTACCGCTTCCTCGTCACCGGCACCGCCGCCCTGGGCGCCCTGCTCGGCGGCTGGCTCGGCGGGCTCATCGGCCTGCGGGCCACCCTGGTGGTCGTTGGCCTGGGCACGCTCGGCGCGCTGGTCTTCATCGCCCGTTCCCCGCTGCCGCGGCTGCGCGACCTGTCCGAGGTGGTCCCGGACGACGGGCGGCGCGGGGAGCGCGGAACGGGCACCGCCCCCGTCGTGGAGGCGGGCGACCCCCACTGATCCCGCCGATCCCACCGAGAACGACGTACCGCCCGGTGCTGGCATGCCGCCACCGGGCGGTACGTGCGTAATATCTGGCCCGGCCCCGGGGTTCACCCCCAGGGGCCGTGGCCGCAGGCAATCCGAGAGAACGGAAGACCATGGGTATCCAGCTCCAGAACGTCGTGATCGACGCGGCCGACGCCGGTGAGCTCGCCGGTTTCTGGGCGGCCGCCACCGGATGGGAGGCGGCCGACTGGTCCAGCGCGGAAGAGGCCGTCGTACGCAACCCCGCCGGCGGCCCCCACCTCTACTTCATGCGCGTCCCGGAGGGACGGGCGGGCAAGAACCGCGTCCACCTCGACGTCGGCCCGGCCGAGGGCGGCTCGGCGCGCCGGGAGATCGAGCGGCTGACCGGCCTGGGCGCCCGCGTGCTCTCCGAGCACGAGAGCCACACCGTGCTCGCCGACCCCGAGGGCAACGAGTTCTGTGTGACGGGCGAACGCGACTGACGACGCGTACGCGAAGGGGCCCGGCCGTTCGGCCGGGCCCCTTCTGTCCGTTCGCCGCAGGCGAGGGCCGGTGCGGTTCCCGGCGTCCCCGAAGGGCCGCCGGGAACCGCGTGACCGGCCACGACGCACCCGCGGATGGCTCGCCGGAGTCCCGGCGGACCGCTCGGCACCCCTGGGGTGGCGCCGAGGCCCGCCCGGTGGGCGGGTCAGCGGCGGGTCAGCGCCCGCCGCGCCCGGTCGGCCACCGCGGCGGCGGTGATGCCGTTGCGCTCCAGCAGATGCCGCTGCCCGCCCGTACCGGCGGCGAACGAGTCGCCCACCGCCACCCGCAGCACCGGACAGCCCGCGCCCAGCTCGGCGATCACCTCGGCGACGGCCGAGCCCAGACCGCCGGCGGCCCAGTGCTCCTCGACCGTGACCACGGCCCGCGTCGTCCGCGCCGCCGCCGTCAGCGCCGCGGTGTCCAGCGGCTTGACGGTGTGCATGTTGAGCACCGCCGCCTCGACGCCCTCCGCGGCCAGCTCCTCGGCGGCCGCCAGGGCGGCGAGCACCGGGTACGGGCCGGTGGCCACCAGCGTGACGTCATCGCCCTCGCGCAGCCGCTGGGCGCGCCCCACGCGCAGCGGCTCCGCACCCGCCGGCAGGTCGTCGGTGGCCCCGCGGCCCAGCCGCAGGTACACCGGGCCCGGAATGTCCGCGCAGGCCCGCACCAGCTCCGCGGTGGCCGCGGCGTCGGCGGGCACCAGCACCGTCATGTTGGGCAGCATCCGCATCACCGCCAGGTCCTCCAGCGAGTGGTGCGTCGACCCCAGGTGCCCGGCCGACAGCCCGCTGTGGGTGGCCGCGATCCGCACCGGCAGGTCGTTCAGCGCGATGTCCAGCTTCACCGCCTCCACCGCCCGGGTGGCGGCGAAGGTGGACATCGTGTTGACGAAGGGCACGCGCCCCGACTTCGCCAGCCCGGCGGCCACGCCCATCAGGTTCTGCTCGGCGATGCCGAGGTTGACATAGCGGTCGGCCGCGGTGCCCCAGTCCACGCCCGAGAACAGGCCCGTGTCACTGTCCAGGCACACCAGCCGCTCGTCCGCCGGCATCAGCTCGGCCAGGACGTCGCGGTAGACGTCCCGGTTCGGCCGGGGCGGCGCCGCCCCGGGCCGTACGTCCGGGCTCTCCGGCTCGGCAACCGTCACGCTCATGCCGTCGTCTCCGTTCTCCTGCTCCGAGCCCGCAACACCGCGAGCGCACGCTTGTGCTGCCGGCCGGCCAGCCGGGCGTAATGACTGCGGGCCTGGCCCTCCACGTACGGCAGGCCCTTGCCCTTGACCGTGCTCGCGAGGACGACCGTCGGCCGCCCCGGAACCTGCGGGGCACCCCCGAGGGCCGCCCGCAGCGCCTCCGTGTCATGGCCGTCGACCTCCAGCACCGTCCACCCGAAGGCGCGCCAGCGGTCGGCCAGCGGCTCCAGGCCCACGGCGTCCTCGGTGGACCCGGTGATCTGCAGACCGTTGCGGTCCACGACGGCCACCAGCCGGTCCAGCCGGTGCGCGGCGGCCGCCATCGCCGCCTCCCACACCGAGCCCTCCTGGAGCTCGCCGTCGCCCAGCACCACGAAGCACCGGCGGTCGCTGCCCGAGAGCCGGAAGTCCAGCGCGAAACCCACGCCCAACGGCAGCCCGTGACCCAGCGACCCCGTGGGCATCTCCACCCCCGGCACCGCCGGGTTGGGGTGCGCGGTCAGCACCCCGTCCGGAGTGCCGTACGCCGCCAGCCGCTCCTCGGGGAAGAAACCCCGCTCCGCCAGCGCCGCGTACAGCCCGATCGCGCCGTGCCCCTTGCTGAGCACCAGCAGGTCCCGGTCGGGCGCCTCCGGTTCGCGCGGGTCCAGGCGCAGTACCGAGTGGTAGAGCGTCACCAGGATCTCCGCCATCGACATCGAGCCGCCCAGATGGCCGCCCTCCGGGTTGGCGCACATGTCCACGATCAGTTCCCGGACCCGCTGGGCGTGCTCCGTGAGCGCCCGCCCGTCCGCAGCCACCGTCACCGTCATCGGGAACCACCGTCCGTCGTCGTCACCGGCCGGGCCGGAAGGGTCGGCACCAGCGACAGCTGGTGCCGGGGGCCCAGGCGCTCGCCCAGCTCCTGGAGCGCGTGGGTGAGCACGTCGATGCCGCGCAGGAAGTCGCTGAGCGCGATGTGCTCGTCGTCGGCGTGGTCGAGCCGGCTGTCCCCGGGGCCGTACGTGGCCATCGGGACGTCCCACTCCTCCGCCAGCGTGTTCATGTCGGACGTGCCGGTCTTCACCTTCATCACCGGCCGCGCCTGCTGCGCCCGGATGCCGGCCGACAGCGCCCGCACCACCGGGTCGGTACGGCCCACCCGGCACGCCGCCACCGAGTTGACCACCTCCAGCCGCCCCGGGAGCCGCTCGGCGAGCCGCTCCACCAGCCCCTGCGCGTCGTAACCCGGCGGCGTCCGGATGTCGAACTCCGCCTCGGCCTCCGTCAGGTCGCCGCGGATCGACACCAGCGTCGCCCCCGGCACGTCGAACCCGCCGAGACCCGCCTCCGGGCCCAGCAGCTCCAGCAGCACCGGCCAGGCCGCACAGGCCAGCTCGGACGCCTTGGGGACCGGGTTGCTGGGGTGCGTCGGCGCGCACTCCACCCGGTAGCGCAGGTCGAGCTTGCCCTTGTAGCCGAGCACGGCGGTCTGCCAGCCGCTGGGCTCACCGATGATCAGCGCGTCCGGAGCCGGGTGTGTACGGCGGATGTGCACCGCGCCCCGCGACATCGGAGTCTCCTCCTCCACCGCGCCGACCACCACGATCCGGCCGCGGAAGTCCACCGCGTCGGCGGCCGCGCAGACCATCGCCGCCAGCGGCCCCTTGGCGTCCACCGCGCCCCGGCCGTAGAGCCGGCCGCAGTCGATGCGCACCGGGATGTCACCGGGCACCGTGTCCATGTGGCCCAGCAGCATCACCGTGGGCCCGGCACCGCGCGAGATCTCCCCGACCGCGTTGCCCGCCTCGTCCACATAGGCCGAGAAGCCCATCTCCCGCATCACCCCGACCAGGTGGGCGGCGAGCCTGCCCTCCCCGTAGGACGGCGAGGAGATCTGGAGCATGCTGCGCAGCAGGCCGATCGCGTAGGGCTCCGAGCGGGCGCACGCCCGGCCGGCGTCCTCGTACGAGCTGTCCGTCGTCATCGCCCCGCTCCGATCGCGGCGTCCGGCGCGGCGACGGCCGGCCCGCCCTCCAGGACCACCTCGGTGGCGCTCCCCGCGAGCGCGGCGCGCACCGGGTCGCGGCGCCGCCCGTCGGCGATCAGCACCCGGCCGACCCCGCCCTGGAGCGCCTCCCGGGCGGCGACGAGCTTCAGGCCCATCCCGCCGCCCGTGAACGGCGGCGTCCCCGAGGGCGCCACCGCGCACACCGGCAGCACCGAGTCCTCGTCCGCCGGGTCCGCGAGCACCCCGGGCGCCCCGGTGAGCAGGACCAGCGTGCCCGCTCCCAGACCCGCCGCGACCGCGGCCGCGGCCCGGTCCGCGTCGGTGTTCACCGGGCGGCCGTCCTCGGCCACGGCGGGCGGCGAGACCACCGGTACGTGACCGGCGGCCAGCAGGGTCCGCAGCAACGCGTCGTTCACCTCGGTGATGCGGCCGCTGTGGTCGTCACGGATCACGATCCGCCGGCCGTCGACGACCGCCCGGTGCGCGGTCTTGCGCCGCGCCCGCAGCAGCCCGCCGTCCAGGCCCGTCAGGCCCACGGCCGACACCCCGGCCGAGGCCAGCGCGGTCAGTAGCCGGGGCTTGGCCAGCCCGGCCAGCGCCAGGTGCACGACCTGGAGGGTCTCCGCGTCGGTGTAGCGGGCCGACACCCCGTCGGGAGCGGTGAGGCGGCGCGAGGCCACCCCCATCCGGGCGGCCAGGCCCTCGATGTCCGCCGAACCGCCGTGGACCAGCACGACGGGACGCCGCTCGCGCGTCAGCCCGGCGATGTCCTCGCACACCGCCAGCGGGTCGACGGCGGCATTGCCACCGCACTTGACCACGATGGTCTCTTGCATTCTCGTCCCCTGCCTCGCTCGGCCTCGACTTGGTCAGTGAGGTACCGGTGACGGCCGCCGCGTGCGGCCGGCCTCGTGATCAGTTCGGGTGCAGACCGGTGAATTCCAGACCGGTCTCCTCCGGCCAGCCGAAGCGCACGTTCAGGCACTGCACCGCGTTGCCCGACCCGCCCTTGACCAGGTTGTCGAGCGCCCCGACCAGCGACGCGCGCGCCCCGTCCACCGCGAACCCCACGTCGCAGAAGTTCGAACCGGCGAGGATCTTCGGCTCGGGCAGCCGGTAGGCCCCGCGCTTGTGCGCCACGACGCGGACGAACGGCTCGTCCGCGTACGCCTTGCGGTAGGCCGACCGCACGTCCGCCTCCCGGGTCCCCTCCGCCAGACCCACCCGGCACAGCACCTGCACCCCGCGCACCGCCTCCACGCCGGTCGCCGTCATCCGCACCGGCAGCCCCGTCGCCTGGGCGACCTCCGCCTCGTGCCGGTGCCGGGTCGGCGCGAACAGCCGCATCGCACCGCTGCGTTCGGCGTGCAGGTTCGACGAGCCGGCCGAGACGCCGGACCCGCTGGAGCCGGTGCGCGCGTCGACGTCCACCGGGCCGTCGATCAGCCCGGCCTCGGCCAGCGGACGCACCGTCAGGATCCCCGCGGCCGCCATGCAGCCGGGCACGGAGATCCGGTCGGCGGTGCGCAGCTCGTCGCGGTGCCACTCGGGCAGCCCGGTGGTGAAGGAACCGAGGAGACCGGGGGCGGTGTGCGCGGTCTCGTAGTAGTCGGCGAAGACCCCGGCGTCGCGCAGCCGGAAGTCGCCGGAGAGGTCGATGACCGTACCGGCCAGCTCCAGGTACCGGGCCATCCGCCCCATGGTCTGCTTGTGCGGCATGGCCAGGAACAGCACGTCGTAGGAGCCCGCGCGCTCCTCCAGCGCGTCGTGGCCCGCGAACGACAGCTTCGTCCGGCCCCGCAGGTTCGGATGCGGGCCGTCCACCCGGCGCCCGGCGAAGGTGTTCGACGTGGCCAGGACGACCTCGACCCGGGGGTGGCCGGTCAACAGCCGCAGCAGTTCACCGCCGATGTATCCCGAAGCACCCGCGACCGCTACTCGAAGCATGACTGCGACCTCGCAATAAGGTGATCGACAATGCGGTCGGCCACCGGGACCTCCGGCCCGACCGCGCGCTGGAATCCCGAGAACTCCACACCGTGGTTGACCTCCAGGACCAGGAGGTTGCCCTCGGAGTCCTCCACGAGGTCCACCCCGGCGATCTCGGCGTGCACACACTGCGCGGCCGTGACCGCGATCTTCGCCAGCTCGGGGGTGAGCGGGCAGCGCCGCGTCTCCGCCCCCCGGGCCACATTGGTCCGCCAGTCGGCGCTGCTGCGGTACGTGGCGCCCAGTGCCTCGTCCCCCACCACGACGACCCGGATGTCCCGGTCCGGCTTGGGCACGAGTTCCTGGACGTAGACGATGTGCGACACGGGCGAGGGCAGCGCGGCGATGTACTCCATCACCGTCTCCGCCACCTCCCGGTCGGGCAGCTTGGACACCAGCCGGCCCCACGAGCCGGTCAGCGGCTTCACCACCGCCGGGTAGCCGATGGCCTCCAGGGCGTCCAGGGCGGCCTCGGGGGTGAGCGCGAGCGCGGTGCGCGGCGTGGGCAGCCCGGCGTCGCGCAACGCCACCGACGTGCGGTACTTGTCACCGCACACGTCGATGGCCCGCGAGGAGTTGACGACGGTCGCACCCGCCGCCTCCAGCGCCCGCGCCGCGTACAGGGCGCGCGCCTGGCCGATCTCGCGGTTCAGCACGAACGGCCAGGGCGTACCCGACTGCTGGAGCACCCGCCACAACGCCCGGCTGTCGACGAACTCGTACGGCAGCCCACGGCGTTCGAGGGCCTCGAGGACGCGCTTCTCATCGGCGCGCAGCCGCGAGGCGACGACGGCGAACGGCGCCGCGGCCGCCGGGCGCGTGGCGGCGGTCACTCGCCCCAGTCCTCTTCGACGTCGGGGGCGAGGGCGACCTGCAGAGGATCGACGGTGAGGACCTCCAGCTCGCTGGAGCAGTCCCCGCACTCGATGATCTCGTTGACCTTGGGGGGTTCGGCGAGAGCCACGGAGCTCTCGCACTCGGGACAGATGACCATTCGGCTGTTCCTTTCCGAGACCACCCGGGACACTCGCCCGGGCTCCGGCCTCCACCGGATCGCTGGACAGTAGATCCGGCCGACCGCGGGGACTGCGTCCATCGGGGTGATGAACCCGTTCCCGAACTCCGTTGACGGCCCACGGCGCCGGACCCAACGTGTGTCGACACGCGTCCCCGCCGGATCGACGCCACGTCGACACCCCGTCGCTCTTTGCGGCGCCGGGCCGCTCCGGCCTTTACACCGCTCGCCGGGGCGTGCGTTGCTTGCCCTCGCAGCGGCCCGCCGGCCGCGAGCCGGCCCGTGGAGACCTGCGGAGCACGTGGAGTCTGTGGAGGGAAATTCCTGTGAGCGACCCCGTCACCCGACCGAAGATCCTGGCGCTGTGGAGCGCGCCGCGCAGCCGGTCCACCGCGTTCTTCCGCATGATGTGCGAGCGCGGCGACTTCCAGGTGCTGCACGAACCGTTCTCCTACCTCGCCGAATTCGGGCAGGTGGAGGTCGACGGCGAGCAGCGCCGTACGGAGGCGGAGGTCCTCGCCGCCATGCGCGCGATGGGCGAACAGTCACCGCTGTTCTTCAAGGACACCACCGACGAGCGCTACCCCGGCGTCCTCGGCGACCGGGGCTTCCTCACCGAGGACGCCGCGCACACCTTCATCATCCGGCACCCGGTCGAGACCATCGCCTCGTACCACGCCGTCAACCCGGACGTGCGGCGCCACCAGATCGGCTTCGAGGCCCAGTACGAGCTCTTCCAGGCGGCCTGGGAGGCGACGGGCCGGACCCCGGTGGTCATCGACGGGAACGACCTCGTCGAGAAGCCGGAGGCCGTCGTCGAGGCGTACGCGCGCGCCGTCGGCATCCCGTACCTGGAGAAGGCCCTCAACTGGCAGCCGGAATCCCGCAAGGAATGGCAGCCCAGCGAGCGCTGGCACTCCGACGTGAGCACCAGCAGCGGCTTCACCGCCGAGCGGCGCAAGCACGAGGTCGACGTCGAGACGCACCCCGTCCTCGGCGGCTACCTGGAGCACCACCTGCCGTTCTACGAGAAGCTCCGCGCCCACCGGCTGGCCGTGTGAACACGGGAACGGGAACGACGATGAGCGCGCCGGGCGGCGCGACCGGGGCGACCGTGTGGCTGACGGGACTGCCGAGCGCGGGGAAGACGACGATCGCGCGGGCGCTGGCCGAGCGGTTGCGGGGTGAGGGGCACCGGACGGAGGTGCTGGACGGTGACGAGATCCGGGAGTTCCTCTCGGCCGGTCTGGGTTTCTCCCGCGCGGACCGTGACACCAACGTGCGGCGGATCGGGTTCGTCGCCCAACTGCTCGCCTCGCACGGTGTCACGGTGCTGGTGCCGGTGATCGCCCCGTACGCGGATGCCCGGGAGGCGGTGCGCGAGCACCACCGCGAGCGCGGCACCGCGTTTGTGGAGGTGCACGTGGCGACGCCCGTGGAGGTCTGTTCGGTGCGGGATGTGAAGGGCCTGTACGCGAAGCAGGCCGCAGGCGAGATCTCCGGGCTGACGGGGGTGGATGACCCGTACGAGGTCCCGGTGGATCCCGATCTGCGGATCGAGACGCATGGGACGAGTGTGGAGGAGTCGGCGTCGGTGGTGCACAAGGCGCTGGTGGGGAGGGGGTTGTTGTGAGCTCGTACGCGTTGTCGCATCTGGACGCGCTGGAGTCGGAGGCGGTGCACGTCTTCCGTGAGGTGGCCGGGGAGTTCGAGCGGCCGGTGATCCTCTTCTCCGGTGGCAAGGACTCCATTCTGATGCTGCATCTGGCGCTGAAGGCGTTCGCACCCGCGACCGTGCCGTTCTCCCTGCTGCACGTGGACACCGGGCACAACTTCCCCGAGGTCCTCGCCTACCGGGACCGGGTGGTAGCTGAACACGGGCTGCGCCTCGAAGTGGCGTCGGTGCAGGAATTCATCGACACGGGGCGGTTGCGGGAACGCCCGGACGGCACGCGTAACCCGTTGCAGACACCACCCCTTCTCGACGCCATCGAACGCCACCGTTTCGACGCGGTGTTCGGCGGCGGGCGGCGGGACGAGGAGAAAGCGCGGGCGAAGGAGCGCGTGTTCTCCTTGCGGGATGAATTCGGCGGCTGGGACCCGCGCCGCCAGCGCCCCGAGCTCTGGCAGCTCTACAACGGACGCCACGCCCCCGGCGAACACGTCCGCGTCTTTCCCCTGTCGAACTTCACCGAGCTCGACGTATGGCAGTACATCGCCCGCGAGAAGATCGAACTGCCCTCCATCTACTACGCCCACGAACGCGAGGTCTTCCACCGCGCCGGAATGTGGCTGGCCCCCGGCGACTGGGGCGGCCCCAGGGAAGGCGAGCGGACGGAGAGACGACTGGTGCGCTACCGCACCGTCGGCGATATGTCCTGCACCGGCGCCGTCGACTCCGACGCGCTGACCATCGAGGCCGTCATCGCCGAGATCGCCGCGTCCCGCCTGACCGAGCGCGGGGCCACCCGCGCCGACGACAAGCTGTCGGAAGCGGCCATGGAAGACCGCAAGCGCGAGGGGTACTTCTAACCATGACCACCACGACCCTCCTGCGTTTCGCGACCGCCGGTTCCGTCGACGACGGGAAGTCCACCCTGGTCGGCCGGCTGCTGCACGACTCCAAGTCGGTGCTGGCCGATCAGCTGGAGGCCGTCGCGCACGCCTCCCGCAACCGCGGCCAGGAAGCACCCGACCTGGCACTGCTCACCGACGGACTGCGGGCGGAACGGGAACAGGGCATCACCATCGACGTGGCCTACCGCTACTTCGCCACCCCCCGCCGCCGCTTCATCCTGGCCGACACCCCCGGACACGTGCAGTACACCCGCAACATGGTCACCGGCGCCTCCACCGCCCAGCTCGCCATCGTCCTCGTCGACGCCCGCAACGGCGTCGTCGAACAGACCCGCCGCCACGCCGCCGTCGCCGCCCTCCTGCGCGTCCCCCACCTCGTCCTCGCCGTCAACAAGATGGACCTCGCCGGCTACACCGAGAACACCTTCGCCGCCATAGCCGACGAATTCACCGCCTACGCCGCCTCCCTCGGCGTACCCCAGGTGACCGCCATCCCGATCTCGGCACTGGCCGGCGACAACGTGGTCACGCCCTCCTCCCACATGGACTGGTACGGCGGTCCCACCGTCCTCGAACACCTGGAGACGGTGCCCGTCGTCACCGACCCCACCGCCGAGGACGCCCGCTTCCCCGTCCAGTACGTCATCCGCCCCCAGACCCCCGCCCACCCCGACTACCGCGGCTACGCCGGCCAGATCGCCTCCGGGGTCCTCACCGTCGGCGACGAGGTCACCGTCCTGCCCTCCGGCCGCACCAGCACCATCAGCGCGATCGACGCCCTGGGCACCGGCGTCGACACGGCCTTCGCCCCCCAGTCGGTCACCCTCCGGCTCGCCGACGACCTGGACGTCTCGCGCGGCGACCTGATCGCGCCGACCGCCACCGCACCCGTACCCACCCAGGACGTCCAGGCCACCGTCTGCCACGTCGCCGACAAACCCCTGCGCGTAGGCGACCGCGTCCTGCTCAAACACACCACCCGCACCGTCAAGGCGATCGTCAAGGACATCCCCTCCCGGCTCACCCTCGACGACCTCTCCCACCACCCCCACCCCGGCGAACTGACCGCCAACGACATCGGCCGGATCACCCTGCGCACCGCCGAACCCCTCGCCCTCGACTCCTACCACCACTCCCGCCGCACCGGCGCCTTCCTCCTCATCGACCCCACCGACGGCACCACCCTGACGGCAGGAATGGCCGGGGACGCCCAGGCGGCGTTCTCCGTGGCGGCCGCCGTGGCCGACGACGAAGGCTGGGACTTCTGATGACCATGACGTGTTGTCGCCGCTGACCGCGCCGCCTCGCCATCCGTCCCCCGAGTCCCCGCTCCGCCGCCGGGCCGCCGTGCGCGCACGCACCGCCCCGGACCGTTCGAGAGGAACCCCCTCGTGTCTGTCGCAGTTCGTCGTGCCCTGGCGGCCGCCGCCGCCCTCCCCCTGCTGATCGGCGCCCTGGGCGCCTGCGGCTACGGCTCGGGGAAGAAGGAGGACCGGACGGAGAACGCCGGGGCGAAGGGCGCCAAGCTCTCCGCCGACACCGTCCGGATCGGCTACTTCCCCAACATCACCCACGCCACCCCGCTGGTCGGCGAGCAGGAAGGGCTCCTCCAGAAGGAGCTGGGCGGCACCGAACTCCGGTCGACGACCTTCAACGCGGGACCGTCCGAGATCGAGGCGCTCAACGCGGGCTCGATCGACATCGGCTGGATCGGCCCGTCGCCGGCCATCAACGGCTATGTGAAGTCGAAGGGCAAGAGCCTGCGGATCATCTCCGGCTCGGCATCGGGCGGGGTGAAGCTGGTCGTCGACCCCAAGAAGATCTCCTCGCTCGACGACGTCAAGGGCAAGCGGATCGCGACCCCGCAGAAGGGCAACACCCAGGACGTGGCCTTCCTCAACTGGATCGCCACGAAGGGCTGGAACGTCGACCCGCAGAGCGGCAAGGGCGACGTCTCCGTGGTCCGTACGGACAACAAGGTGACGCCCGACGCCTTCAAGGCGGGCTCGGTCGACGGCGCGTGGGTGCCGGAGCCGACCGCCTCCAAGCTGGTCTCCCAGGGCGGGAAGGTGCTGCTGGACGAGGCCGGCCTGTGGCCGGACAAGAAGTTCGTGATCACCAATGTGGTCGTGTCGCAGAAGTTCCTCGACGCGCACCCGGACGTGGTCGAGGCCGTGCTGCGCGGCTCCGTGCGGACCAACGCCTGGATCAAGGGGAACCCGGACAAGGCCAAGGCGTCGGCCAACGCGGCCCTGAAGAAGCTCTCCGGCAAGGAACTGCCCGCGGAGATCCTCGACCCGGCCTGGAAGAGCATCGAGGTCACCGACGACCCGCTGGCCAAGACCCTGGACGAGGAGGCTGCCCATGCCGTCAAGGCGGGGCTCCTGGAGAAGCCGGACCTGTCGGGCATCTACCACCTGACCGTGCTCAACAAGGTCCTCAAGGCCGAGGGCGGCAAGCCTGCCGACGCCGCCGGTCTCGGCAAGCAGTGATCAGCGACGCCTCTCGAACGAAAGCCAGGAGGTGACCGGATGTCCCCGGCACTGACCACCGACAAGCCCGGCCCGGCGGAGGTCGCGGACGACGCGCCCGTGGCCGTCCGGCTCGCCCATGTCCACAAGAGCTTCGGCCGTCCCGGTGCGGCCCAGCCCGTCCTCGACGACATCTCGCTCTCGGTCCGCCCCGGCGAGTTCGTCTGCCTGCTCGGCGCCTCCGGCTGCGGCAAGTCGACACTGCTGAACCTGGTCGCCGGCCTCGACCGGCCGACCGCCGGCACCATCGAGGTGCCCGGCGGCCGCCCGGCGCTGATGTTCCAGGAGCACGCCCTGTTCCCGTGGCTGACCGCGGGCCGCAACATCGAACTGGCCCTGCGGCTGCGCGGGGTGCCCCGGGCCGCCCGCCGCCCCGAGGCCGAGCGGCTGCTGGAGCTCGTACGGCTCGGCGGCGCGTACGGCAAGCGGGTGCACGAGCTGTCGGGCGGGATGCGGCAGCGGGTCGCGCTGGCCCGCGCGCTGGCGCAGGACAGCCGGCTGCTGCTGATGGACGAGCCGTTCGCCGCGCTCGACGCCATCACCCGGGACGTGCTGCACCACGAGCTGACCCGGATCTGGTCCGAGACGCGGCTGTCGGTGCTGTTCGTCACCCACAACGTCCGGGAGGCGGTGCGGCTCGCCGAGCGGGTGGTGCTGCTGTCCTCCCGGCCGGGCCGGGTGGCCCGCGAGTGGGCGGTGGACATACCGCAGCCGCGTCGCATCGAGGACGCGGCCGTCGCGGACCTGTCCGTGGAGATCACCGAGGAACTGCGCAAGGAGATCCGCCGCCATGGTCAGCACTGAGGCCCCCGCACCCCGTCCGCCGGCGGAGTCCCAGGACCTGGCCGGCCTGGAGGCCGGGCTCGACGCGCTGGACTCCGTACGGGTCGAGCGCACCCCGTTCACCCAGGTCCTGCTGCACAAGGTGCTGCCGCCGGTGCTGGCGGTGGTCCTCGTGGTCGCCGTCTGGAAGCTCCTGGTCCTGGCCGAGGTCACGGACGACTACAAGCTGCCCGACCCGTCGGCGGTGTGGGGCAGTCTCCGGGAACTGTGGCTCCAGGGCACGCTGCTGGACATCGTCTGGACCAGCGTCTCGCGCGGCCTGCTCGGCTTCCTCGCCGCGCTCGCGATCGGCACGCCGCTCGGCCTGCTGGTCGCCCGGGTGCGGTTCGTCCGGGCCGCCCTGGGCCCGATCCTCTCGGGCCTCCAGTCGCTGCCGTCCGTCGCCTGGGTGCCGGCCGCCGTGATCTGGCTGGGCATCACGGACTCGGCGATGTACGCGGTGATCCTGCTGGGTGCGGTGCCGTCGATCGCCAACGGCCTGGTGTCCGGCATCGACCAGGTGCCGCCGCTCTATCTGCGGGCCGGGCGCACCATGGGCGCCACCGGGGCGCGCGGTGCCTGGCACGTCCTGCTGCCGGCCGCCCTGCCCGGCTACATCGCGGGGCTCAAGCAGGGCTGGGCGTTCTCCTGGCGGTCCCTGATGGCCGCCGAGCTCATCGCCTCCTCCCCCGATCTGGGCCTGGGGCTGGGGCAGTTCCTGGAGAACTCGCGCACCGACTCCGACATGCCCGGGGTGCTGCTGGGCATCATCCTCATCCTGTTCGTCGGCATCGCCATCGACCTGATCGTCTTCAGCCCGCTGGAGCGCCGTGTGCTGCGCGTCCGGGGGCTGGCGGCGGCCGGCGGCCGGTGAGGGGCCGGGCAGTGGCCCTCCTGCTCGTCGCGCACGGCAGCCGGGACGCCCGGCACGCGGCGACGGTCGAGGCGATCCGGGCCGTGGTGTCCGTGCTGCGGCCGGGGCTCCGTACCGAGGTGGCTTATCTGGACCTGTGCGCGCCGCGCGTGCCGCGGGCGCTGGAGCGGCTGGCCGCGGACGGGGTGACGGAGGTGGTGGCGCTGCCGCTGCTGCTCGGCCGGGCGTTCCACGCCAAGGTGGACCTGCCGTCCGTGCTGCGCGAGGCGGCGGCCCGGCTGCCCGGGCTGCGGATCCGGCAGGCGGCGGTGCTGGGGCCCTCGCCGCTGCTGACGGCCGCGCTCGAACGGCGGCTGGGCGAGGCCGGGGTGGGCCCGGCCGACCGGGGCTCCACCGGGGTCGTCCTCGCCTCGGCGGGCTCCTCCGACCCGGCGGCGACGGCGGAGTTCGCCGCCCTGGCCCGGGAGTGGCGGCACACGGGCGGCTGGCGCGCCGTGCTCCCCGCCTTCGCCTCCGCGCGTCTGCCGCGCACGGAGGACGCCGTACGGATGCTGCGCGCGGAGGGGGTGCGGCGGGTGGTGGTGGCGCCGTACGTCCTGGCGCCGGGGCGGCTGCCGGACCGCATCGTGCGGGGGGCGGCGGAGGCGGATGTGCTGGCGGGGGTGCTGGGGGCGGCGCCGGAGGTCGGGCGGCTCGTGGTGCGGCGGTACGACGAAGTGGGGGCGGGGGTTCTCCCCGTCCCGCCTCTTCCCGCGTCCGGGGGCTGACGCCCGGGGCCCCTTCCGCGCTACCGCGCGGTGTCCTCAATCGCCGGACGGGCTGAATTTCCGCCCGTCCGGCCGTTGGGAGGAGAACGCGGCGAGGCCGGTCGTCGCGCCCCGTGGGGGTGGGGCGCGGCGGCCGGCCTGACGGCCCTTCCGGCCGTATCAGCGGGTGTCGGCGGGACCGGTGAGCGCGGTCCCCCCGTCGTGCGTTACTTGACGACCCTCAGCAGCTTGTTGGGCGTGCCCGCGCTGGGGTTGGAGATCTTGTCCGGGGTGGCTCCCTGGACGAGGGCGGCCGCGACCTGGTCGGGGGTCGCGTCCTTGTGCCCGCTCAGATAGACCGCGGCGGCACCCACGACGTGCGGGGTGGCCATGGACGTACCGGAGATGGTCTTGGTGCCGGTGTCGCTGTCGTTCCAGTCGGAGGTGATCTCCGAGCCGGGGGCGTAGAGGTCGACCGAGGCGCCGAAGTTGGAAAAGTCGGACTGCTGGTCGCTCTCGGTGCTGGAGGCGACGGTGATGGCCTCCTTCACCCGGGCCGGGGAGCCCTTACCCGCGTCGGTGGACTCGTTGCCCGCCGCGACGGCGAAGGTGACGCCGGAGGCGATGGCCTTCTGGACGGCCGCGTCCAGCGCCTCGTCCGCGCCGCCGCCGAGGCTCATATTGGCGACGGAGGGACCCTTGTGGTTCTTGGTGACCCAGTCGATGCCCGCGACGACCTGCTCGGTGGAGCCGGAGCCGTTGGCGTCGAGCACCCGGACGGCCACGATCTTCGCCTTCTTGGCGACGCCGTGCGCGGTTCCGGCGATGGTGCCGGCCACGTGGGTGCCGTGGCCGTTGCCGTCGTCGGCGTTGTCGTCGCCGTCGACCGCGTCGAAGCCGGAGGTGGCCCGGCCGCCGAAGTCCTTGTGGCTGACGCGGACGCCCGTGTCGATGACGTACGCGGTCACGCCCTCGCCGGCACCGTCCGGGTAGTCGTACTTACCGTCGCCCTTGGTGTCGGTCTGGTCGATCCGGTCCAGCCCCCAGGAGGGTGGGGCCTCCTGGGTGGCGTTGATGCTGAAGGTGTGGTTCTGGACGACCTTGGCGACGGCCGGGTCGGCGGCGAGCCGCTTCGCCTCGGTGCTGTCGAGGCCGCTGGCCGAGAAGCCGTGGACGGCCGAGTCGTAGCTGCGGTTGAGCTTGCCGCCGTAGCGGGCGGCGAGGTCCTTCTTGTCCTGCGCGGCGGCGTGGGCGCCCTTGGCGCTCGCACCGTCCTTCAGCAGGACGATGTAGCTGCCGTCGATCGCGCCCTTGGCGTCCGTGCCGTAGACGGTTCCCTCGGCGGGGGCGGCGCCGGCCGGCAGGGTGAGCAGGGTGGCGCCTGCCGTGACGGCCGCCGCGGCGGATATCGCCAGTACGAGCCGTCGCTTTCCGGCGCGCTTGTGTGATGCCATGACGAGGTTCCTCCTCGTGCGGATGTGGGGGGGAATTGCGCGTTTCGCAACGCATCCGGAGCAACGGAAGCTCTTGCTCCGGGTGTTCGAAACCCTGTCAGGGTTGACGCGCTCAATTCAACATCCGCACGCAGGTGTGACATACGCAACGTCATTGCGTATTTTCAAACCCCTTTGAACGGCGGCAAATTGGACAGTTCACTTGACGGTGGCTGTCACGTTTTACTTGAAAGCCATATGACTAACTTCCTTTGCGGGCAGGCGTTTTCATTGCTGATGCAACATCAGTTACGAATCGCACCTGCCCGCTCCGGCTCCGCCTCGATCAGGCCCGCCGCACGCGCCGTGCCGCCCTCGGCCGCCGGCTCCGCCTTGAGCCGCGCCGACCTGAGCGCCATGTCCGGGTCGCCCACCAGCGAGAGGACGACCTCCCGCGGGGTCCGGGCGTCGGCCCGCTCGCGGACCACCTCCAGGCCGGGGTTCACACGCCCGGGGGCACGATGCCGAACATGGCGATACGGGCGGGGCGAGGGTGAGTCACGCCCCTGACGCTGAACAAGACGATACGTATCGTGCAATCTTTTTCCGGGCCCCGGCCACCGGCCCCGCCCTCCGGGAGGGGAGACTGGGGGCGACCGGCTCGAAGGCAAGTGAGGGACGACGTGGTGGACGCAACGGACGCGAAGGACACGGCTTTCACGGAAGCGCGGGCACGCGAGCTCCTCGCCGCCGCGGTGCCCGAGGCCGCCGTGGCGGACGCGACGCTCCTCACCCTCGGTGAGAACGCGGTCTTCGCCGTCGGCGGCCTGGTGGCGAAGGTGGGCCGGGACGCCTCCCTGCGGGAGCGCGCCGCCCATGAGCTGCGCGTCGCGGGCTGGCTGGCGGAGCTGGGCGTACCGGCGGTCCGGGCGGCCGAGCCCGTGGTCCGGGAGGCCGAAGGGCACCCGGTGACGCTCTGGACCCGGCTGGGCGAGCCGGTCCGCCCGGCCGGCACCCGGGACCTCGCCGCGGTGCTGCGGCTGGTCCACGAACTGCCCCGGCCGGACTTCGCACTGCCCCGGCGCGAGCTGCTCGGCGGCGTCGAGCGGTGGCTGCGGCTGGCGGGCGACGCCGTCGACCCCGCGGACGCCGCCTACCTCCGCGAGCGGCGCGACGGCTTCGCCGCGGCGGCCGCGGCGCTGACCCCGCACCTGTCCCCCGGCCCGATCCACGGCGACGCCCTGCCGCGCAATGTGCACGTGGGCCCCGACGGCCCGGTCCTGGTCGACCTGGAGACCTTCTCCGGGGACCTGCGCGAGCACGACCTGGTCGTGCTCGCGCTCAGCCGCGACCGCTACGGCCTGGACCCCCGGGCGTACGACGACTTCGTGGCGGCCTACGGCTGGGACGTCCGGGAGTGGGACGGCTGCGCGGTCCTGCGCGGGGCCCGGGAGACGGCGAGCTGCGCGTGGGTCGCCCAGCACGCCCCGGGCAACCCGGCCGCCCGCGCCGAGTTCGGCCGCCGGGTGGCGTCCCTGCGCGAGGGCGACCCGACGGTCCGCTGGCACGCCTTCTGAGCGGCCCTCGGCTCGCCGGGCGGCCGGGTCAGTGGGCGGTGCCCGTCGACCAGATGGCCTGGCTGCCGTCATAGATGACGACGTTGCCGTCGTCCTGGACGGCCAGGCGCGATCCCGGGTGGCCGGCGGTCTTGGAGTCCCAGACCGCCCGGCCGTTGCGGGTGTAGACGACGAAGTTGCCGTCCGTCTGGAACTGGGCCGTCCAGCCCTGGCCCACCGTCCTGGACGCCCAGCGGGCCCGGCCGAACTCGTCGTAGACGACGAGGTTGCCGTCGGACTGCATGACGAGCGTGGCCGTGTTGGAGCTGACCGACTCGTTGTGGTTCAGGGCGAACGGCGCGTACAGCGTCTGGGACGCCTGGATCCTCTGCGCGGCGGCCGCGGGGGTGCGGTCCGAGGGCGCCGCGCTCGCCTGTCCGGCGAGCGTCAGGGCGGCGAGTGCGGCGGTCGCGAGAAGTGCGGCGGATCTCTTGCCCACTGGAGAACTCCTTGGGTCAGGTAGTTCGCACACCGGCGCCCGGGTCGGGCACCGCACCCGGACTCTGGCATCCGGGGCGGGACCCAATGAGCCGCTTCCGCCTCGATGACGTGTTCGCATCCCTCTTTGACCTGATATTGCAGACGTCAACTTCCGAACCCCGGGGATCAGGCGGTCCCTGCCATAAAGCTTGAGTGATCGGGACCGCCGCATGGTGCTACAGCGTCGGGGGGCCGGTCTCCTCGGCGATGCGCTGGTCGATGTCGTGCTCGTCCGGGCACGGCTGCCCATCGACAGGGCAGAACATGCCCGGGTCCGCCAGCCAGCCCGGCCGCATGGCCTCTGCCTGCTCCAGGCACATGGTGCAGTAGGTTTCGACGGCGATGTTGATGGTGTCGCCCTCAATACCGCAGAACGCCGTCCGCCACGAGACATCCCGGCAGCACACCAGATGCCCGATGTCGTCGGGATCGGCGTCCAAGCGCAGGTGGGGTTCCGTCCGTACTTCTGGGTCGCTGACGTGCTGATTTGCTATAGATGACACCTGATGGACCCTACGACACAGCCTTGACCTCTTTCGAACCGATTTCCGGGTGCGAAGCTGATGGCAGCTGTCGCTGCCGACCGGCCCGGCGGTGATCATGTCAGCCGCCGCAAGTGGCTCTGGTTATGCCCTCGTTGGGGCCCGGCCATGGGGTACGGTGGCGGCGATCGGGTTACTTCGTTCCATAAACGAAGCGGCCCCCGGAGGTGCTGGAACACCAACCGAGGGCCTACACCCACAAGGACTTACTAAGGAGTCCCGGGATGCTGAGGCATGCTATCGCGCCTGCGCGCTTCTATTCACAGGTGCCCAACGAGATCATCCGCCACCCCCGGCTGTCGTCGGACGCGGTGCGCCTGCTGTCCTGGCAGTTATCGCTGCCGGAGGACGCCGATCAGCCGCTGTCGGAGACCGCGAAGCGGGCGGGGATCAAGAAAACCGGGTTCATGCGGGCGAAGCGCGAGCTCGCCGCCGAGGGCTACCTCCACGAGTGGCGGCGGCAAGGTGCGGACGGCCGGTGGTCGACCACCCAGCTGATCTCCAACGTGCCGCTACCTGCGGAGAGAGCGGTCGCGGTACGGGACGGCCGTCCGACGGACGGTCTTCCGACCGCCGGAGGGCCGGAAGGCCGGTCCGTCGGCCGTCCCCAGAAGAACACGGAAGAGAACATCTCCCACCCTCCCTCGCCGGCCCCCGTGGCCGTATCGGAGCACGCGGCCGGCCAGGCGTACGTAGCGGGGAGGGAGGACACGAACGCCTCCCGGGCATCCGGCCCCGACCCGGTGTGCGCCGTGCCCGCCCCGTTCGTGGAGCGCGGCGCCCAGGCCCTGGCGGCCGTCTCGCACGGCGAACGCCGCCTGCGCCTGTCGGGTCGCGAGGTTGCCGCACTGGCCCCGTTGGCCGGGGACTGGCTACGACGCGGCTCCACGGTGGCCGACATCCGCGAGGCACTGACGCAATGGCTTCCCGACCGGGTGCACTCCCCGGCCGGACTGGTGCGCGACCGTCTCACTCGCAAGCGCCCGGAGGCACCGACGTTCGCCGAGCAGCGGGCGGCTGAGCGAAGTACGGCCGTAGCGCGGTCCGGGCCGCGAGTGGCGGAGATGCGCGAGTGCGCGGGCGAGCATGTGCAGCCGAGGCTGTTCCGGCCGGTGGACGGTGAGGCGCTGTGCCCGTCATGCCGATGCGACCGGGCCGGGACGGAAGCGCCTGCGGCGGCCGAGGCAGCGATGCGGGGCGGCGCCCTGGTCCGTGATCTGCTGCATGCGCACCGGGCAGAAGCAACGGTGTGAGCTACGGATTACGGGGAGGGGGACGGATGAACCTGCGGGATCACCTGTCTTCCGTGGCCTCTTGTCCGGTGCCGACGGACGCCCGATCGTGGCATGCGTCGGCAAGGGGAAGGACGGGGGACTCATAGCCGGAACCCCGCCCGTCCGCCTCACGGGAAGCGCACGGGTGGGGTGGCAGGTGCGGTGAACGCGTCAGGTGGTCAGGTCAGCCATTCAGCGATGGCCAGTGCGACGGGCTGGCCGGTCGTCAACTCAATGAACCCGAACTGCCCCGCGGGGTTGCACTCCAGGAAGTGCCATCCTTCGGCCTCATCAACGACGAAGTCCAACGCTCCGTAAGCGAGCCCGCTTGCCGCCATGAACGCCCGCACCTTCGGCCCGATGCTCTCGGGGACGGGAACGTTCCGCCACTCGACGCCTTCCTCGAACCGCCAGTCGAGCACCCGGTGCCCGGTGTCGGACCGGGCGCAGAACAGCCGGTCCCCGACCACCGTCAGCCGGATGTCAGCCACCTTGGCAACCCGCCGTTGTAGGCACGTCGGTGCGTGCGCCACGGCCGAGAAATCCGCGCCGGGGGGTACCAGCGTGGTCGGGAGTGCTGCGGGCGGGTCGTCCGGGTGACGCCCCGATATGGACTTGCACACCACGGGTCCGGACCGGGTCGCGAACGCTTCGGCGTCCGCCGGCACGGTGGTGATCACGAGGTCCGGGGTGCTCAGCCCTACCGCATGGGCGGTGCAGAGTTGCCCGGCCTTGTACCGTGCCGCGCGCTGGGCATCGGGATGATTCATCCACCTGATGCCAGGCTGAGCCCGCAACGCCCCGTACAGCGCGTGATCGCACTCGTGAGCGGTCCAGCCTCGCTGCACTGTGGCGCCCCCACCGGGCCGACCAGGTCGGCGTATCCAGATGGACCGGACGTCGGCGACGTCGACCGTGCGGCGCCCATGGGTGATGGACCCGGTGATCGTCCCCTTGGTGTACGAGGTGCTGAGGCCGACCCGGCCGGGGAAATCGGCCG
This sequence comes from Streptomyces eurocidicus, assembly GCF_002891295.1. Lineage (GTDB taxonomy): Bacteria > Actinomycetota > Actinomycetes > Streptomycetales > Streptomycetaceae > Streptomyces > Streptomyces eurocidicus. The sequence continues at coordinate 300,518 of NZ_LGUI01000004.1, forward strand.
GGTCGAACCGGAGCACTGGCACGCCCATGGTGGACAGACGGTCGATGACCAGATCGGCTGTGATGTCCTCCGGGCAGGACAGTACGAGGACGGTCATCAGTGCACGTACTCGTGATCGTCGTCGTCCCTGTGGACCTTCGACCCTGCGGTGGACGTGCTGAGCGGGGTGGCCATCCAGATCGACGTCTGACGGGCGACCCGTGAGCCGTCCGGCTGCACGTTGAGCTGTCGTTCGCCGTCGTACCTGAACGACGGGTGTCCCGCGTCAGGCGGTGCCTGACTGAAGCGCAGGGCGAAGGGCTGCATCGTGATCTCCTCTCAGCCGGTGGTCGGCAGGGTCAGTCGGTGTCGTCGTCGTGGGTCTTGGAACCCGCGCTCGACTGGGTCGGACCGCTCGCCAAGAGGGTTGCGACGTCGCGGGCGGCCGGCGATCCGTCACCCATGACGTTGAGCTGTCGCTCGGGGCTGTACGTGCACGTCATGGGCACCGGTGGTTTCGGCGCCTGTATGAAGGAGAATGCGAAGGGTTGCACTGGAATCTCCTTTGTTCGGTTGTGCGCTACCGTGCGCGCGTCCGGCGCACGGGGACGGGGGGCGGTTCGGGGCCGTCGAATGCGGCCACCAAAACCGCGTCGTGGCTACGGAACTCCGACTTCAGAGCTTCGAACCCGGGCACATCGGTGTCGACGGACGCCGGCCCCGGAACCACGATGATTTCGCCGCTGCCGGCCTTGAGCGTGGCCACTACCTTCTTCCAACCCTCGCGGGCGTTGAGTGCCCGGTCGGGCGTCTCCTCGATCACGGTCTCGATGACCGACCACGCCCGTACCTTGGCGTAGTTGCGACAGTTATTGGCCAGGCGTTCAGCCTCTTCGGGCCTTATGTGCGACACGTAGACGAGGGTGGGAGGCGGGCCGTGCCGACAGGGCCGCCCATCCGTGTTGCAGCCGTAAGACAGTGCGTCCATGGTCATCAACTCCTCAGCGTGGGAACACTTTCGGCAGTCTGCCGCCTCCCCGGCCGTGAGGTACACCACGGCGCTACGTGCGAGGTACAGGAAGACTCACATGGTCGAACGAAAGCCCGTCAGTGGTGCACCCGCCCGCCCCGGTGCCGGGACCGCGCCGATCTTTCGCGAGACCCGGAAGGGTCTGGTCGCCGTCTGGGACGGGTCTCGTTGAAGATCAGGACACGGCCAGCCAACGCGCTCCGCATGTCGATCACGGGGTGCCACATGTCACCGATACGAACGAAGTCGTGGGTCCTGATCATTGCGGGCATGGCTTCCACGAATTCCGTTCCCAAGGGCGGGGCACCTCGGTCGTGTCCACTGCGGCCTCGTCGCCCGTCATCCGGACACCTCCTCGCCGCAGCGCTGAAGGTCCCGGATCTGCGCGCACCACTCGAAGCCTCAACCGGGCGGCAAGAGCCAGACGCAGGACGGCGGCGGGTCATCGGACTGCCGGACCGCCTCACCGATTCCGTGAATGACGCCGACCCGATTCGTGGCCGTGTCGCGAACACGCACGTTCATGGCCACCCAATCGGGCATCGCGCGGTCGCGAGTCCATGCGCTCATGACTTCGTCACCCGCTGTGAAGCCAGGCGTCCCTGGTAGGCGTTCATCCTCGAACACCTGTAACTCATCATTTTTGCTCCCAGCTCCTTCGATCCGCTGCCCGCAGTGCTCCTGGACTCGCAGCCGGGCACAAGGCTTGAAAGATCTTGCGAGGTTCTCGATCAGCCTTCGCGGCGCGGCAGGTTGGACAGTTATGCAGGGGTCGTGCACAAGAGCTCCGGACTGCGAGCACGCGTATGCGCGTCGTCGCTGTGCGCGACTATGCTCGATGCGTGCTCGCCTGGGGCGCTCGCTGCCCTTCGAACCTACGGCCCCCGGTGAGGGCGTAAAACTGATGCTCGGTACGGGTTGTTCGGGTTCGCACGGCCGGAGAAGAGGCGATGAGTCCCACGCGTTCCAACCTCGGCAACGGAACGCTGACCACCGGTCGGCGTTCCAGAAATCGTGCTGCCGAAGGCTTAGTGACAGGGCATCTCTTCAAGGTCATCAGGGAGCGACTCCCCTGCACACAGAGCCAACTTGGTGAGTGTCTCGGCGTGGATACGACCACGGTGCAAGGATGGGAGTCCGGCCGCCGTCCCGTCGCGGCAATGCCTGCCGCACAGTTCTTGATGCTGCGGCGACGGTTTCTCGGCCTGGGCGCTGACCCCGGCCTGCTCGTTCTGCTCGACGCGGCCATGGACGCCGACTCAGTCATTGCGCGGGCGCTTTGTTACGACCACGCGCATGAGGAACTGGAGAGCCACCCCCTGGCAGGGTGGGTCTTCACTCGCGCGTCGACGCACATGATCGCTTGGGCCCTCACCGGTATCCCGCCCGCAGCCCTGCCGCCTGCCCCCTCCGGCACGCCACGCCGACGCGGGCCGTCCCCAGAAACGCCCATGCTTACCGAGGCCGAACGCCGACGGTTCTATTCCCATATGCGGCGGTACACGGAAATTGCTGACCATGCTGGCGAAGTCGGTGCGCTGCTGAGACGGCAAGCGCTGTACCTGTGCAGTTACGACACAGCTCCCGATACGCATGCATGGCTCGCGGACATACGCGCCCGTAAGACTGTGCAGCTAGTCCACTCCGCGTGGTCGCCAGCGTGGGCCGACACACGTTCGCTGGCCACGTCCTTGACCAAGTACGGGGACCTTGACGTTCTTCACGGCTTCATTGAGCGGGGCATGGGGGACGACGCCGGGGAAGTCGCGAACCTGAACTACTGGGCTCACTGGCTCGGCTTGGACCGGACGCCTCGGTCCGATGACTCGTTCATGTCTGATCGGTCCACGCATCATTGGGACGCCAGGGCCCTGTTGCGTGGCTTCGCCGATCGGCTGGACCCTGGACTGGGGTGTGTGGACCTGAACATCCATTCAGTGTGGTCCTTGATCGCTTCACGCCCCGGAGTGCTTGCCGGCGAGGCTGAGCTTGCCCAAGAGCTGCGAGACCGCGTTTCGCGTCTACTGGACAGTGGCTCGGTATCGCGGCAGTCCAGGCGTGAGCTGGACGCCGTGCACTACGGTCTAAGGGATCGCAGAGAATCAACATGCTTACTTGATCTTGGCTTGGGTGGGGCTGGAAGCGAGGAACGTCGTGATGTCGGTGGGTGTGCGGAATCGGGCGGTGGAGGCGTTGATGTGATGGCCGTGCGTTTCCAGGAGGGGGCGGACTTCCTGGTTTGCGCGGCTGATGGTCATGGCGGTGACACCGAAAAGCTGACCGAGGAGGTCCATGGTGGCGAGCTTGCGCTGGTGGAGCACGGTGGCCAGGACCCGGTCGGCTGGAGCGAGCTTGGCTTTGGCTCCTGTGCCGGGGGCCACCAGGCGCTCATGACCTCGGCGGATGCGGAGTGTCCGCTCGCGTTGCAGTTCCAGCTGGGGCGTCAGAGTGTCGATCAGCTCACTGAGCTGCTCGCGGGGCATTCCGGTCAGTTCCGGGGCCTGCAGTGAATGCGGCGTCAGGCGATGTGGTGTGCTCGCCGGCGCCTGGTCCGCTGTGCTGTTGACCGGTGTCTCGTTCACGTGAGGTTGGGGGTGAAGGGTGTAGTTCCAGTCGCCGTGGAAGCGGTGCCGGGTGATCGGCAGGGCGGCGATGGCCTCGTCGCTGACCTGGATGCCGGTGGGGTAGGGGTTGGTATCGAGTTCGGCGTGGACTGTCAGGCCGGTGCGGGTCGTGGTCGCGGCGATGCTCTGGACAATGACTTCGTGGCTGGTCAGGGGTCTGCCACGCCAGTTCATGGTGATGTGGGAGAAGAGCCGGTGCTCAATCTTGTTCCACTTCGATGTCCCGGGTGGCAGGTGGCACACGGTGATCTCAAGGTTGGTTTCGGCGGCGAGGGCGGCCAGCTGAGTCTTCCAGCCGCGGGTGCGGTAACCGTTGGAACCCCCGGCATCGGCGGTGATCAGCAATCGCCGGGCCCGTGGGTAGTCGTGCCGGCCGCGGGCCTGCCACCAGCGGCGGATGGAGGCGACGGCGAAGGCAGCGGTGTCGTGGTCAGTACCGACGTTGACCCAGCCGGTGTTCGCGACCGTGTCATAGATGCCGTAGGGGATTGCCTTGTCAGCCTGACCGGGGAAGTCATGGGTTTTGACCTTTACCGGTTCGCCCATGGGCTGCCACTCCCGCGGTGTTCTTGTAGTCGCCGACCAACTCCTTCTTCTTGGTGTCCACACTGATCACCGGGTCTCCTGCGTCCCGGTGATCGCGGGCTCGCTCGTTGAGGTAACGGAACTGGGCATCGCGGTCCGGATGTTGCTGGCCTTCGATTGTCTTGGCGTTGGCCTGCAGACTGAAGCCTTCCTCACGCAGCAGGTCGCCGACGGTGTCGGCCGAGACACGGTGCCCCTGGCGGGTGAGTTCGGCGGCGAGTGTTCTGGTCGACTTCACCGTCCAACGTAGAGGCGACATCGGATCGCCCCGCATATCGGGCTCGACCAGGGCAAGCAGTGCGGGCCGCAAGCCCGCGTCCAGCTCGGCGGCCTTCTTCCTGCCTCCGCCTGGCCGGCGGACTCGGCCCAGCGGGGCTTCCCCGGCCTCGAGCTCGACAACGCCTTTGCGGACAGTGGCTTCGCTGGCCTGAGCGGCCCGGGCAACAGCCCGGATCCCACCATGTCCCAGGATGCGGGCCTCGGCCCCCATCACCAACCGACGCTGCCGTTCATCCAGGTGCGGGAACAACACCGCGAACCTCACCGCGAGTTGCTCGTGCACCGACTTCGATATGCCCATACCACATCAACGAGCGTCAGAGAGGAAAGCAACACGTTGATTCTCTGCGATCCCTAAGGCTGAGCAGCCCGTGATCCATTCGAAAGGACAGGCCGGATGACTGACGATCAGCATGCCAAGGGGTCCGTGAGCTACCTGATGGAAATGGGCGCTCTGAAGCGCATGAAACGATCCGGCTGGTGGATCGCGGGCGTGAAGGACCCCGAAACGATCGCCGAGCACTCGTTTCGCACCGCCGTCATCGGCTCTGTGCTCGCGATGATGGAGGGCGCCGACCCTGCGCGGGTCGCTCTACTCTGCACATTCCATGACACCCAGGAGACCCGGGTCGGGGATATCCCCTGGATCGGTCGGCGCTATCTGACTGCGGCGAAGAACGAAGCTGTTACCGCCGACCAGGTCTCACAGGCCCACCCTGCGGTCGCGGCGGGCGTTCAAGCCATCGTCGACGAGTACGAGACGGGCGACTCGCTCGAGGTCATGGTGGCGCGGGATGCCGACAAGCTGGAATGCATGATTCAGGGACTGGAGTACCTGGAGCAGGGCTACAGCAATGCCCGGGAATGGGTGGACACCACTCGGGCCAAGCTCAAGACGCAATCCGCCATCACCCTTGCGGACGCCGCACAGAGCATGTCCTCACTGGAGTGGCAGCGCGTCTATCTGCCGTAGGCGCCCATAGCGGGGCTGGCTGCAAGGATAGGCCCCGCACCGCCAACGGCGAATTCGAGGGGTCGTAGCAACACAGTGATCAACTGGCTGTGGCCAGGAGCTTAGCGAGACGCTCGGCTGGGGTTTCCCAGCCGAGCGTTTTGCGTGGGCGGCTGTTGAGCTCGGCCGCGACGGTGTCCAGTTCCTGACGGCTGTAGCGGGCGAGGTCGGTGCCCTTGGGGAAGTACTGCCGGAGCAGGCCGTTGGTGTTCTCGTTCGAGCCTCGCTGCCAGGGACTGCCTGGGTCGCAGAAGTAGACAGGCATGTCGGTGGCTGAGCTGAACTCCTTGTGCAGGTGCATCTCGGAGCCCTGGTCCCAGGTGAGGGAGCGCTTGAGCTGAGTGGGCAGTGCGGAGACGGCCTGTATGAGCGCGTCGCGCATCTGGGCGGGCTGGCGGCCGTCGGGGAGGTGGACCAGGGCGACGAAGCGGGTGGAACGCTCGACGAGGGTGCCGATGGCGGACTTATGGGCCTTGCCGATGATCAGGTCGCCCTCCCAGTGGCCGGGGACCGCGCGGTCCGAGACCTCCGGCGGACGCTCGCTGATCATCACCATGTCCTTCGCCATGCGGGGCTGTCGCTTGGCCGACTGGCGGTGCGGCCGACGCATGGCACGTCCGGTCCGCAGGGCACGGGTCAGTTCGCGGCGGAGTTCACCGCGGCCCTGGACGTAGAGGGCTTGGCAGATCGTCTCGTGGGCCACGTGCATCTCCGGCCGGTCGGGAAAGCGGGCCCGCAGAGCGTGACATATCTGCTCTGGGCTCCAGCGACGTTCGAGGTGGCGCTGGACGAAGTCCCGCAGCTCGGGGTTCTGGCCGAGCTTCCCGGTTTCGGGCGGGGTCGGCGGGCGTCGGCCCGGGACTGTGCGGCGTGTGGACGATAGGCCCAGCGGGACGCGTTCCCGCGCAGGGGCATGCCGTTGCGGCGTATCTCCCGGCTGATCGTCGAGGGGCTGCGGCCCAGCTCGCCCGCGATGGTCCGGATCGATGCCCTTTCGCGCAGCCGGTCGGCGATGTGGATGCGCTCGGACTCCCGCAGATAGCGGCCAGGGCCTGCCGAAGACGGCTCCCGGTGGACCGGGGGACGCGCCTTCGACAAGCCCTTGTGGGCGCGGCGGCCGTTGCGCCACACCTTGCCGGTCCGCGGGTTGATCCCCACGATCCGGCATGCCTCTTTGTTGCTGTAACCCTGCTGCACGAGCTGGAAGTATGCCGCCCGCTCAGCGGTCAGTCTCTTCCGTCCCTGCGGCTTCCGGTCCTCCCGGATCTGGTGGTCCATCGCATCCCCTGAGCTGGGGTGTTGCGACGACCACTAGAACGGAAGAACGCCGGGGCGGGGTCACGGAGTGTGCCCTTCGAGGACGCGTACGTGGGGACGTGCACGGCGGTATTCCGGCGGGCCGTCGCCCGCATAGACAGCGCAACAGCCCGCGACTGCGCGATGCGCATCCACGAGACAGCAGGGAGCGCCATATGACGGAGCACGAGACAATCGTGGTCGAGCGGTTGGACGGCTCGGCCGCGGCGGCGGCCGAGGAGGCGTTCCGCCTGGTCTACGCCGAGGCGTTCGCCGGACCGCCCTACTACGAGACCGGGGACGACGTCGCCGCCACGTTCCGCCGCTTCCGCTCCCAGACCCGCAAGAACACCTTCCGCGCCGCCCTCGCCCGCACCGAGGCCGGCGAGCCGGTCGGCATCGCCTACGGCTACCCCCTCGGCCCGAACACGGGATGGTGGGACCAACTCGCCCAGCCGGTTCCGGAGGCGGTGCGCCACGAGGACGGGCGCCGGACGTTCGGACTCATGGAACTCGCCGTGCGCCCCGCATGGCGCCGGCGCGGCATCGCCCGCCGACTGCATGACGCCGTGCTCGGCGACACCGAGGCCGGGCGTGTACTTCTCAACGTCCGCCCGGACAGCAAGGCGGCATCGGCCGCCTACCGGGCTTGGGGGTACCACAAGGTAGGCGACGCGCGCCCGTGGGATGGCGCCGCGCTTCACGACGTGATGGTGCTCGACTTGCGCTGAGCGGACGGGGCGCAGTGCGCTGCCGAGCCGGCGGGGAGCTGATTCCCCCCGGATTCTCCCCGAGGCGTCAAACGATCACTGAGGCCCCGGGCGACAACGGTCGCTCGGGGCCTCAGTGATTCTGGCCGTCAGATCAGGCTCCCCGCCTCAGGCGCTTCCGTGAAGGAGGACCGCGGGCCGTCGAGGGTGGCGTCCATCCGGGCGGCCTGGCCCTGGGTGAACATGAACATCGCGGCGTCCTCGGTGTAGTCCATGTAGTTCATGAACATGTCGCCGTCGGGGGCGTTGCCGCAGCTGACGACCGGGAAGACGGGACTGCCGAAGTTGGGCCCGCCCTGGTTGGGGGTGTCGGCCACGTGGTCGGTGCCGCTGCAGCCTGTGCCGTCGTCACCCCAGATGTGGAAGAGGTTGAGCCAGTGCCCGACCTCATGGGTGGCGGTGCGCCCGAGGCCGTAGGGGGCCGCGGCGGTGCCGGTGGTGCCGAAGGCCGAGTGCAGGATGACCACGCCGTCCGTGGCGGGCGGGCCGCCGGGGAACTGGGCGTACCCCAGGAGGCCGCGGCGCAGCACGCACGCCCACATGTTCAGGTAGCGGTCGGCGGGCCAGGCGTCGTGGCCGCCCCGGGCGGTGAACTTCACGGCGTCGTCGGTGCCGAAGCCGGCCGTCGTGGTACGGGTCCGGGTGATGCCGGTGGTCGGCCGGCCGGCCGGGTCGCGGGTGGCGAGCGCGAACTCGATCCTGCTGTCGGCGGTGAGCGGCTGCCAGACGGCCGGGGTCCGGGCGACGTCCGGGTTGAGCTTGCGGTAGTCGCGGTTGAGGGCGTCGAGCTGGCTGAGGATCTGCGCGTCGGAGATGTTCTCCGCGCCGGTGCGATAAACGACGTGGACGACAACGGGGATCCGGGTCACCCCGGTGCGGGCCGTGGTCGCGTCGCCCCGCTCGTAGGCGAAGGCGCGGTTCTCCACCGCCACGCGGGCGGCGGCGTATCCGGGCTGTTCGTCGAGCAGCCGGCGGTGCACTTCCATGGTTCCGCACAGCAGATTCTCGGGCGACCGGCCCGCACGCGTGGTCTCCTGGTTCTCGGTCACACCGGACCTCCTCGCATGGCCGCATGACGCGGCTGTGGTGGGGGAAGTCGGGCCCGATACCGATTACCGTAGCCTCCATTCATCCGGAGAAGTGATGGGCATCACACAATCCAGGGGCAAGTGCCAGAGGCCATTCCGCTTCTTGGTGTTCCCGGCGACGGCGGAGGCGGATGAGGCATGAACGACCACACCGGGACCGAGCCGCCCGCGGGTCTCCTCCGGCACTGGGTGCACTCCTTCGAGGAGGACTCCCCCGGGGCCACGGTCTACCGGCCGGAGGATTTTCCCTTTCCGCCGGCGCGGGGAAGGAGGGGGATGGAGTTTCTGACGGGGGGTGTGTTTGTGGACCATCCGCTGGGGAGGGGGGATGCGGAGGAGTCCGTGCGGGGGTGCTGGCGGGTGTCGGGGGCCGGGCGGCTCCGGGTGTGGTTCCCGGGGACCGGGCGGGGTGGTCGGGAGCTGGAGGTTCTGTCTTGTGACGGGGAGGGGTTGCGGGTGGCTGCGCGGTGAGGCGGGGGCTGCCGCGGGGAGCTTTTTCCCCTACCCTCCCCTTCCCGGAACCGGGAGCTTCGCCCCCGGGCCCCCCTTTCCGCGCTGACGCGCGGTGTCCTCAAGCGCCGGACGGGCTGATTTCAGCCCGTCCGGCGCTTGAGGACCGAGGTCCGGGGCGGAGCCCCGCGCAGCGGCACCCACCCCGCACCCTCATCTCACCCCTGCTGATGCAACCCCCGCCCCGCCAGCGACAGGAACACCTCCCCCACCGCCTCCGACAGCGTCGGATGCGCGTGGACGTGCTGCGCCACATCCGTCGCCTCCGCGTCCCAGCCCACGATCAACTGGCTCTCCGCGATCATCTCCGAGACGTTCGGGCCCACCAGGTGCACGCCCAGCACCCGGCCGCCGCCCCGCTCCGCGACGACCTTCACCAGGCCGCCCTGGCCGTGCACCATGCCCTTCGCCACGGCCGTCAGCGGCATCGAGTTCACTTCGGCCTCGTGCCCCCGCTCGCGGGCCTCGGCCTCGGACAGGCCGACGGACGCCGTCTGCGGGCTGGAGTAGGTGACGCGCGGCACGGCCGCGTAGTCCACCGGCCGGGGCGAGCCGCCCGCCAGTGTCTCGGCGACCAGCAGCCCCTCGGCGAAGGAGGCGTGCGCCAGCCCCAGGGACGGCGGCGGCAGCAGGTCGCCCACCACATGGATGCCCGGTACGGACGTCTCCAGGCGCGACCAGTCGGCCGGGGCGACGAAGCCCCGGGCGTCCGTGGCCAGCCCGGCCGCCGCCAGGCCCAGCCCGTCCGTGACCGGCACCCGGCCCACGGCCACCAGCAGCCGCTCGGCCGCCACCGTACGGAGCTCCCCGCGGGCGTCGCGGACCGTCGCCCGCACCCCGCCCTCGTGCACCTCGGCGCCCTCCAGCCGGGCCCCCACGCGCACGTCGACGCCGCGCTTCTTCAGCCCCCGCGTCAGATGGCGGCTGACGTCCGCGTCCTCCAGCGGCAGCAGCCGGTCGGCCGCCTCCACCAGCGTCACCTCGGCGCCCATGGACCGGTGCAGCGAGGCGTACTCCACGCCGATGGCGCCACCGCCCAGCACCAGCACCGAGCCGGGCAGCCCCGGCGCGAACAGGGCGTCGTCACTGGTCACGACCCGGTGGCCGTCGGGCTCCAGGCCGGGCAGCGTACGCGGCCGCGAGCCCGTGGCCAGTACGACGCCGCGCCGGGCGGTCCACACGGCGCCCGCCTCGGCGCCGGAGTCGATCCGCACCGTCCGCGGCCCCGTCAGCGACGCCGAACCCCGCACCACCCGCACCCCGGCGTGCGCGAGGTGCCCCTCCACGCCCCGGTGGTTGCGGGAGACGATGTCGTCGCGGGTCGCGGTGAGCGCTGACCAGTCGACGGAGTCCAGCGTCGCCTTGACTCCCCAGCGCTCGCGCGCCTCCGCGATGCCGTCGACCAGCTCCGCCGCGTGCAGCATCGCCTTGCTCGGGATGCAGCCCCGGTGCAGACAGGTCCCGCCGACCAGATCGCGCTCCGCGAGGACGACGTCGAGTCCCAGGGCGGCGGCCCGCAGTGCGGTGCTGTAGCCCCCGGTCCCGCCGCCGATGACGAGGACATCTGTCGCGTACTCACGTGTTTCAGCCATGGCTTCACCCTGCGCCGTCAGGGATTATGAGTCCAACGCAATGTTTCGATCGGGTCGATGATGGTTCTTCATGGCCCGCTCGTCGGCCCTCGTCGTCCGTCCCGGCAAGGAGAACACATGAGCCTGCGGCAGATGGAGTACCTCGTCGCGGTGGTCGAGGAGGAGTCCTTCACCCGCGCCGCCGAGACGCTGAACGTCACCCAGTCCGCGCTCTCCCACCAGATCAAGGCCCTGGAGCGGGAGGTCGGCGGCCCGCTGCTGGAGCGGCGCCCCCGGGGCATCGGCCTCACCCCCATGGGCCGCGCCTATCTGCCGCACGCCGAACTCGCGGTGCGCAGCGCCGAACAGGCCCGGCGCGCCGCCAAAGCCGCCGCGGGGGCGGCCGGCGGCGAGCTGCACATCGCCTCGCTGCACGCGCTCGCCGTGGGCGTCCTGCCCCCGGTCTTCGCCCGCTGGCGCGGCGCCCACCCGGCCGTCCGGCTCCACCTCCACGAGTACGCGACCACCGAGGAGCTGCGCGACCACATGGAGCGCGGCGTGGCCGACATCGCGGTCGGCCCCCGCCCCGAGGACTGGGCCGGTCCCGTCGTCTCCCTGGGCATGGAGGACATCGCCCTGATCACCCACGCCGGTGACCCCCTCGCCCGGACCGGCGGGCCCGTGTCGGTGGCCTCCCTCGCCGACCGGGCGTGGGTGCGCTGCGCGCTCGAACCGGTGGTCCAGGGGCGGCGCTGGCTGGACTGGGTCTGTGCCCGGGGCGGCTTCGCGCCCCGCACCGCCGTGTGGACCGAGCACTCCTCCACGGCCGTACGGATGGCCGTCTCCGGGCTGGGGCTGGTCGCCGCCCCCGTCCATATGGCCCGTGACGTGCCCGGCGCCGTCGTCCTCCCCGTCGACCCGCCCTGGCGGCGCGAGCAGACGGCCTTCTCGCGTGTCGAGCTCACCGGCACCACGGCCGCCTTCGTCGGCCTCTGCCAGGAGCTGGCCTTCCCGGAACCGACCGCTCGGGCCCGTACGAGCACACCGGAACCGACCGGTCGGGCCCACACCAGCGCACCGGAACCAACCGCTCAAGCCCACACCAGCGCCCCTGAACCAACCACTCAGACCCGTACGAGCAGCCCGGAGCCGGCCGCTCAGACCCGCACCACCACCCCGGAACCAACCACTCAGACCCGCACCAGCAACGCCACCGGATAGCCCTCCAGCAGCTCCGCCAGCGCCACCCGCCCCGCCACGGCACGGTCCGTCAGCAGCTCCCGCCAGCGGCCGCCGCCCGGCAGCTCCAGGGTCGTCCCCCGCCAGCCGCCCGCCTCCGCGAGCCGCCCGCGCAGCCGGGTCGCGACGGACACGGCGGCCCCGGACCGGACGAACGCCACGCAGTGCCCGGCGGCCGGACCGAGGGCGGTCAGCGGGTGGTACGAGCCGTCGGCGCCGAACCAGTCCGGGTGCGCCCGGCGCAGCCGCAGCGCGATCCCCGTCAGCCGCAGCTTCTCGGCGGACAGCCCGGTGGGCTCGGCGCCGGGGAAGTCCGGCACCCGCCGGTTGTCGGGGTCGACCAGGGCGGTGCGCAGCCGTTCGGTGCCCATGTACACCTCCGGCACCCCCGGCATGGTCAGGTGCAGCAGTGCCGCGCCCAGCGTGTTGGCCCGGACGGCCGGGGCCAGCTCCTCCTCCAGCGGTCCGAGCTCCACGTGTGCCGGGCCGCAGGGCCCCGCCGCCGCGTACGCCTCCACGGCCGCCTCGTACGCGGTGTCCGGCTCGGTCCACGTGGTGCGCAGCCCGGCCTCCCGGACGCTCTTCAGCAGGGCGGGGGCGAGCCGCTCCGGGTCGGGGGAACCGAGCCCGAAGACGCTCTGCCAGGCCAGCCACGCCACATGCGCGTCGGGCGCGGCCACCCCGGCCTCCCCACCGGATCCGCTCGTCACCTTGTCCATCAGCTCGCCCCACCGGTGCGGGAACTCGCTCAGGGCGGTGATCCGGGCCCGCAGGTCGGCGCTGCGCTTGGTGTCGTGCGTGGACAGGACCGTGCCGGTGGCCGGCCAGTCGCGCTGGATCCGGGCGCAGTAGGCGTGGAAGCCGTCGGGCGACACGGCGGGCCGGTCGGGGACGCCGCCGACCTCCGTGGCCGACAGCAGGGGCGCGTGCCGGTAGAAGGCGGTGTCCTCCACCGACTTGGCGCGCAGCGCGGACGCGGTCTGGGCGAACCGGGCGCAGAAGTCCCGGTGCTCCGGCCCGGTCCCCAGACGGCCCAGGGCGGCGTCCCGGACGGTTTCGACCACCGCGGCCTCCTCCGGCACGGCGAAGGCCGTCCGCGCCCCCTGCGCGGCCTGGTCCAGCAGCGCGGCGTCCACGGGGGCGACGGGCCGCCCCGGGATCGCGTAGGGCCGGTAGACGGGCAGCCGGACGAGGATCTCGCGCAGGGCGGTGCGCAGCGCCCAGGGGGCGTGGTCGCGCAGCGGTGGCGAGGTCTCGCAGATCCGGCCGGCGGTGCGCACCAGCCGCTCCACCTCGGCGGCGAGCTCATGGGTGATCACCTTGTACGCGGCGCGGCGCTGTGTGGCGGGCCAGTCGCCGCCCCGGTCGGGCGGCAGGCCGGTGAAGGCGCGGTAGCGGACGCCGAGCTCGGCGGCGCCCTCCGGGTCGACGAACAGGCCGTCGAGGTGGCGGAGGGCGTCATAGCCGGTCGTCCCGGCCACCGGCCAGCCGGCGGGCAGCCGCTCGTCCCCGCTGAGGATCTTCTCCACCACCGTCCAGCGGCCCCCGGCGGCCTCGGCGAGCCTGCGCAGATAGCCGGCCGGGTCGGCGAGCCCGTCGGGGTGGTCGACGCGCAGCCCGTCGAGCACGCCCTCGCGCAGCAGCTGGACCACCTTGGCGTGGGTGGCGTCGAAGACCTCGGGGTCCTCCACACGGACCGCGATCAGCTGGGAGACGGTGAAGAAGCGCCGGTAGTTCAGCTCCGTCCGGGCCAGCCGCCACCAGGCCGGCCGGTACCACTGGGCGTCCAGCAGCTCGGGCAGCGGCAGCCGCTCGGAGCCGGGCCGCAGCGGCAGGACGTGGTCGCGGTAGCGCAGGACGTCCTCGGCGCCGGCCCCGCCGCCCGGCGCGCGTTCCACCCGGAAGTGCGCCAGCTCCGCACCGAGCCGCCCGGCCAGCACCGGCAGCAGCACCTTCCCGCCGTGCTCCGACCAGTCGATGTCGAACCAGCGGGCGTACGGGGAGGCGGGTCCGTCGCGCAGCACCCGCCACAGCGGGGCGTTCAGCCGCACGGACGCCGGCAGGGCCATGTGGTTGGGGACGATGTCGAGGACGAGGCCGAGCCCGTGCGCCCGGGCGGTCCGGGCCAGGGCCCGCAGGCCCTCCTCGCCGCCCAGCTCCGCGCGCACGGCCGAGTGGTCGGTCACGTCGTAGCCGTGGCTGGAGCCCGGCACGGCCTCCAGCACGGGAGAGAGGTGCAGGTGCGACACGCCGAGGGCGGCGAGGTGGGGCACGGCCCGCTCGGCGGCCCGGAAGGGGAAGCCGGGCTGGAGCTGGAGCCGGTAGGTGGCGGTCGGCGGCGCGGCGGTGTCGGGGGTCATGGGAACGTACGTACCCACTACGGGCGCCGTTGTCGCGGCGGACTACGCCGGGCGCTGCAACACCGTCAGGCTGCGGTCCGTGAGCGTCAGCCGGTCGCCGGCCTGGACCTTGGGCCCGTCGGTCTCCACCCCGCGCGGGCGGGCGGTGTCCACCACGACCTGCCACTGCCGGCCGTGGTCCACGGGCACCACGAAGTCCAGCGGGGCGTCGTGCGCGTTGAACATCAGCAGGAACGAGTCGTCGACGATCGGCTCGCCGCGCGGGCCCGGCTCGGAGATCGCGCCGCCGTTGAGGAAGACCGTCAGGGACTTGGCGTGCGAGGCGTGCCAGTCGTGCTCGCGCATCTCGTCCCCCTCATGGGTGAACCACGCGATGTCCGAGAGCTCGTCGTGGGTGCCCTGCACCGGGCGGCCGTGGAAGAAGCGGCGGCGCCGGAAGACGGGGTGGTCCCGGCGGAGCCAGACCATGGCCCGGGTGAAGTCCAGCATCCGGCGCGCGCGGGCGGAGGAGCCGTCCGAGGGGTGCGGCCAGCGCACCCAGGAGATCTCGCTGTCCTGGCAATAGGCGTTGTTGTTGCCGAGCTGGGTGCGCGCGAACTCGTCGCCGTGGCTGAGCATCGGCACGCCCTGCGACAGCATCAGGGTGGCGGTGAAATTGCGCATCTGACGCTCCCGCAGGCCGAGCACGGCGGGGTCGTCGCTCTCGCCCTCCACCCCGCAGTTCCAGGAGCGGTTGTGGCTCTCGCCGTCGCGGTTCTGCTCGCCGTTGGCGTCGTTGCGCTTGTCGTTGTACGAGACGAGGTCGTGCAGGGTGAAGCCGTCGTGGCAGGTGACGAAGTTGATGGAGGCCAGGGGCCGCCGGCCGTCGCCCTGGTAGAGGTCGGAGGAGCCGGTCAGGCGGGAGCCGAACTCGGCCAGGGTCGCGGGCTCCCCACGCCACAGATCCCGGGACGTATCCCGAAATTTGCCGTTCCACTCGGCCCACAGGGGAGGGAAGTTCCCCACCTGATAGCCGCCCTCCCCGACGTCCCACGGCTCGGCGATCAGCTTCACCTGGCTGACGACCGGGTCCTGCTGCACCAGGTCGAAGAACGACGACAGCCGGTCCACCTCGTGGAACTGCCGGGCCAGCGTCGCCGCCAGATCGAACCGGAACCCGTCCACACGCATCTCGGTCACCCAGTAGCGCAGCGAGTCCATGATCAGCTGGAGGACGTGCGGGCTGCGCATCAGCAGGGAATTGCCGGTGCCCGTCGTGTCCGTGTAATAGCGCGGATCCTCCGCCAGCCGGTAGTACGAGGCGTTGTCCAGCCCCCGGAAGGAGAGCGTCGGCCCCAGATGGCTGCCCTCCGCCGTGTGGTTGTAGACCACATCCAGAATGACCTCGATGCCCGCCGCGTGCAGCGCCCGCACGGCCGACTTGAACTCCAGCACCTGCTGGCCGCGGTCGCCCCAGGAGGCGTAGGCGTTGTGCGGGGCGAAGAACCCGATGGTGTTGTAGCCCCAGTAGTTGGCCAGGCCCGCGTCCACCAGCCGGTGGTCGTGCACGAACTGATGGACCGGCATCAGCTCGATCGCCGTCACGCCCAGCTCGGTCAGGTGCTCGATGACCGCCGGGTGCGCCAGGGCCGCGTACGTCCCCCGGATCTCCTCCGGCAGCGCCGGGTGGCACATCGTCAGACCCTTCACATGGGCCTCGTAGATGACCGTACGGTGATAGTCCGTCCGCGGCGGCCGGTCGTCGCTCCAGTCGAAGTACGGATTGACCACCACCGACGTCATCATGTGCGGCGCCGAGTCCATGTCATTGCGCTTCTCCGGGCGCCCGAAGTGGTAGCCGTAGACCGCCTCGCCCCAGTCGACCTGCCCGCTCACCGCCCGCGCGTACGGATCGAGCAGCAGCTTGGCGGAGTTGCAGCGGTGCCCGCGCTCCGGCTCGTACGGGCCGTGCGCCCGGAAGCCGTACCGCTGACCGGGCATGACGCCCGGCAGATAGGCGTGCCGTACGAACGCGTCGCTCTCCCGGAGCTCCACCGCCGTCTCCGAGCCGTCGTCGTGCAGCAGGCACAGCTCGATCCGCTCGGCGGCCTCGGAGAAGACCGCGAAGTTGGTGCCGGCGCCGTCGTAGGTGGCGCCGAGGGGGTACGCCTGTCCCGGCCAGACCTGCATGAGTCGACTCTTCCCGTTCGTCGTAAGGGGATGCTCGGGACCGAACCGGCATCTTCCCCCAACCGAAGTCCTTGAGCCGCCCTTTCGGCAGATCTTCCCCAAAAGGAGCGCACCCACGGCTCCCTTCGGCTCGTCCGACCGGGTGACTGGCCCGTACCGGCCGCTGACCGGCCGGTTCCGCCCCACCCGGCACGGCCGCCCCTCCCCTCCGCCGACGGCCCGTCACCGGCCCGCCCGGGGAACCGTCGTGGACCTGCCGCTATGAAACGGCTCACTCCCGCCGCGCGGGCCCGGGACAACACCGACGAAGGACGGGAGAGTTGGTGGAGGACCCTTCGCGTCCGGGTGCAGGGGCCGCCGCCCGCACAGTAGTCTGCCTTGATCGTTGGACGGGGGCGGAAGGCGGTGCACTGGTGAGCTCGGGCGGGCTGGAGCTGCCCTCTGGAGACAGTTGTCCCGGGGGAGACGGTTCGGCCGACGCACCACCCGGCGCGGTCTCCGTGGCGCGGCCGATGGAGATCGGCGCGGCACTGGACTGGGACGCCGACGCGTGGGGAGAGGTACGCACCCGCGCGCGGCGGGCCGGGCGTGCCTACATCTGGCTGAATCTCGTCGAACAACGGCTGCGCGCCGTCGTCGCCGCCGTGCTGCGGCCGGTCTACGAACCGGTGCACGGCGAGGACGAATGGGTGGTCGCCGCGGCCGGCCCGGCCGGCCAGGAGTGGGTGCAGCGCGCCGTCGCGGTCCGGGAGGTCAGCCGCCGCAAGGGCTATCTCCTCGACCCGGCCGACGACAACGTCCTCAGCTTCCTGACCCTGCCGCAGCTCCGCGAGCTGCTCGTCCAGCACTGGCCGTGCTTCGAGCCGTACCTGGACGACCGGCGCGAGCTGGAGCTGGCGCTGGACGAGCTGGAGGTCACCCGCAACGTCGTCTCCCGCAACCGCGCGCTGTCCGAGACGGTCCTCGCGCAGGCCGAGCGCGCCTCGGCCCGGCTGCTGAACATCCTCGGCGGCGGCACCGGCGCCGGCGCGCCCTCGGCCGACCGGCTGCCCATCGACGCCGTCGAGGACCTCGTCGGCGACCGCTACGCCGATGTGGTGGGCGTCCACCCCGACCGGGTCCGTCTCCAGCGGCAGCTGCCCGTGGAGGACCTCTTCGGCAGCGCCCGCCGCCTCGACGCGGTGGGCATAGGTCTGAACCTCCTCGTCCAGAACTACTCGGGCCGGCGGCTCGTCCGCCTCGCCGAGTCCGGCTGCCGGGCCCGGCTGCTCTTCCTCAACCCCGCCAGCAGCGCCGTCCGCCGGCGCGAGCGGGAACTGGGGATCAAGAAGGGCGAGATGAGCCGGTCCGTCGAGATGAACATCATGCACATGCGGCGGGTGCGGGACCGGCTGCGGGACACCGCGGCCTTCGAGATCCGGGTCTTCGACGAGACACCGCGCTTCACCGCCTACCTCGTCAACGGCGACGGCTCGGACGGCCTGGCCGTCGTCCAGTCCTACCTGCGCAAGGCCCGGGGCATGGAGGCGCCGGTGCTGGTGCTCCGCGGCGGCGGCAACGTCCTGCGGGACAACCGGAACCCCGACGACGGCACGCACGGCCTCTTCGAGACCTACCGCGAGGAGTTCGAGAGCGTGTGGGCGGACTCGCGGCCGGTCTCCTGAGGGCCTTTCCGGGGGCCCGCTCGGGACCCCCGGGGCGGCCGTTACGGGCCTCCCGGGGCGGTCGCTACGGAACTCCCGTGGCAGCCGGTACGGACTCCCGTGGCGGCCGGTACGGGACTCCCGTGGCGGCCGGTGCCCCTGACAGGTCGTGGGGCGTTGTCAGTGGGGCGTGCGACGCTGGGGACCAGTCGGGGGAAGCACCACGAAGGGGGAGCGCCATGGGGTGGCATCAGGGGCCGCTGATCGGATTCGATCTGGAGACGACGGGCACGGACCCCACCGAGGCGCGCATCGTCACGGCCGCCGTCGTCGAGACCAAGGCCGGCGAGGTCGTCGGCCGCCGGGAGTGGCTGGCCGATCCGGGCGTTCCCGTCCCGGCCGAGGCCGCCGCCGTCCACGGCGTCACGACCGAGCGCGCGGCGCTCGGCAGACCGGCCCGCGAGGTGGTCGAGGAGATAGCGGCCACCCTCGCCGCCCACTGGGCCACGGGCGCGCCCGTCGTCGCGTACAACGCCTGCTTCGACCTGTCGCTGCTGGCGGCGGAGCTGCGGCGGTACGGCCTGCCGTCCCTGCGGGAGCGGCTGGCGGAGTCCGGCGCGCCGCCCGGCGAGACGGGCCCGGTCGTCGACCCGTACACGATCGACCGCGCCGTCGACCGCTACCGCAAGGGCAAGCGCACCCTGGAGGCGGTCTGCGGGGTGTACGGCGTGGCCCTGGACGACGCCCACGAGGCGGGCGCGGACGCGCTCGCGGCGGTCCGGGTGGCCCTGGCGATCGCCTCGCGGTATCCCGAGACGGCGCGGCGGGAGCTGGGTGAGCTGCACCGGGATCAGGAGCGGTGGTACGGGGAGTGGGCGGCGTCGTTCCAGGAATGGTTGCGGCGCAAGGGGGACGCGGGGGCGGTGATCGATCCTCGGTGGCCGTTGCGGTAGGGGGTGTGCGGGCGGGCGGGTACGGCGGGGTGCCGCCGCGCGAGCTTGTTCCCCGGCCCCGCCCCTTCCCTCCCCCGGCTACCTCTGAGGGTGCCCCCAGAGGTGCCCCCAGCCGATGTGCGGCTCCGCCGCGTGGGCGACGACCGCGCTCGGGCGGGCCGCCGACGCAGAGCCCCGATGCGGCGGCAGGGCCCGGACCGCGCGTCGCGGTCCGGGCCCTGCCCCGTGCGGTGCCGCCCCGCGGCGGCGGCGCGTCAGCTCTGCGCGGTGTCGTCGCCCGCCTGCCCGGCGCCCTTGGCCACGCCTGCCTTCTCGCGCATCTTGCGCACCAGCTCCGCCTTCTGGGCGGCGGCGCCCTGGCGGTCGAGGTTGCGGTGCGGACCGTTGTTCTGCCGTTCGGCGCGGGACAGCTTCTTGCGCTGGCCGCCGCCCTGGCCCACGGGGTTGTTGATGTTCTTGCTGTCGGTCACGGGTTCTCCCGGTAATAAATGCGAAGTGATCTAAGGATTCATCGGTGGGGGACGGGCGGCGACGTCGAAGGACGTCAGCGGGGGCCCATCACGCTCTCACTCGTAAATCGGCGTCTGGAAGAACATGACAAAGACGTTACCCGGTCCCGTCGGCCCCGCACACCAGCCTTTTCGCCGCCCGGCGGCGGCCGGGCCTTCGGCGAGCGCCAGGGGTCGGCCGTTCCCTTCCGGGAATCCCGGTACCACCGCCCGCCGGTGGTCGCCGCGGAACTGCCGGTCCGGAGCGTCGGGGAAGGGGCGGGGTGGGGCGGGGTGGGGAAAAGCCCCGCGCAGCGGCACCATGGGCACCGTCGCCGCCGTCGAGAGGAGCCGAGCCGTGCTGTTCGAGGTGTGGGCGCCGGAAGCCCGGCGAGTCGCGCTGACCCTGGACGACCGCGAGCGCGCCATGACGCGGGACCCGGCCCGCACGGGCTGGTGGCGGTGCGCGGCCGACGCGACGGAGGGCGCCCGCTACGGCTTCTCCCTGGACGGCGGCCCCGTGCTGCCGGACCCCCGCTCGCGCCGCCTGCCGGACGGGCCGGACGGGCTGTCCGCCGTCGTCGACCCGGACCGCTTCCCCTGGCGGGTGAACTGGCCCGGTGCCCCGCTGCCGGGCGCGGTCCTGTACGAGCTGCACATCGGCACGTTCACCCGCGAGGGCACCTTCGACGCCGCGGCCGCCCGGCTGCCGCACCTCGCGGAGCTGGGGGTCACCCATGTGGAGCTGATGCCGGTGTGCCCGTTCCCGGGCACGCACGGCTGGGGCTACGACGGGGTGGCGCCGTGGGCCGTCCACGAGCCGTACGGCGGCCCGGCGGGGCTGGCCCGGTTCGTGGACGCGGCGCACGCGGCGGGGCTGGGCGTGGTCCTCGACGTGGTGCACAACCACCTCGGCCCGTCCGGCAACCACCTGCCCGCGTTCGGCCCGTACTTCACGGACACCCACCACACCCCGTGGGGGGCCGCGGTCAATCTGGACGCGCCGGGCTCGGACGAGGTCCGGGCGTATCTGACCGGCAGCGCCCTGGCCTGGCTGCGGGACTACCGCCTCGACGGGCTGCGCCTGGACGCGGTGCACGCGCTGGCCGACACGCGGCCGAAGCACTTCCTGGCCGAGCTGTCGGGGGCCGTCGACGCGCTGGCCGCACGGCTGGGCCGGCCGCTGTTCCTCGTCGCCGAGTCCGACCTCGGCGACCCGGCGACGACGGCGCCGCGCGAGTCCGGCGGCCAGGGCCTGCACGCCCAGTGGAACGACGACTTCCACCATGCCCTGCACACCGCGCTGACGGGCGAGTCCCAGGGCTACTACGCCGACTTCGCCGCCGATCCCGCGCACGCCCTGGCCAAGACCCTGACGGGGGGCTTCTTCCACGACGGCGGCCCGTCCTCCTTCCGGGGCCGCCGCCACGGCCGGCCGCTGGACCCGGCCTCCCCCGCGCACCGTCTGCTCGGCTACGCCCAGACCCACGACCAGATCGGCAACCGCGCGACCGGGGACCGGCTGCCGGCCCGCCTCTCCCCCGGTCTGCTGGCCTGCGCCGCCGCGCTCGTCCTGTGCGGGCCGTTCACGCCCATGCTGTTCATGGGCGAGGAGTGGGGCGCCGGCACTCCCTGGCAGTACTTCACCGACCACCCGGACCCCGCGCTGGCCGAGGCCGTACGGACCGGGCGGCGCCGGGAGTTCGCGGCGCACGGGTGGGCCGCCGAGGACGTACCCGACCCGCAGGACCCCGCCACCCGGGCGCGCTCCTGCCTGGACTGGACGGAACCGGAGCGGGAGCCGCACCGCGCGCTCCTGGACTGGCACCGGACGCTGATCGCGCTGCGCCGCGCCACACCGGAACTCACGGCGGGCCCGCTCTCGGACACGGCCGTGACCGTCACCGGGGACCTGGTGACCGTGGTGCGCCGGGGCGGTCTGTGCGTCGCCGTCAACCCGACGGGCGGCCCGGTCACGGTCCCGCTCGGCGGCCCCGCGCCCGAGGTGCTGGCGGCCTGGCGCCCGGTGGAGCTGTCCGGCGCGGACGGCGCGCGGTCGCTGCGGCTCCCGGCGGAGTCGGCGGCCGTGCTGCGCGGCGGCTGAGCCCGGCCCCGGACGGCCCGCGTTGCGGCCGGAAACCGTCCGCGGGACCCTGGAGAAGGGCGTATCCGCGCCTGAGTGTGCGCGGAGCCGGAGCGCCGGGTGCGGTGCGTCGCACCAGAGGGAGTGAGACGCCATGCGCACTCTGCTCAGAGCCCGGATGGACACCCGCGCGGGCAACGAGGCGATCAAGAACGGGTCGATGCCCGGGATCGTCCAGGCGCTGATGGACCAGCTCAAGCCCGAGGCCGCCTACTTCACCGCCCTGGACGGCGGGCGCACCTGCCTCATGGTCTTCGACCTGGAGGACCCCTCGCAGATGCCCGCCGTCGCGGAGAAGCTCTTCATGGACATGGAGGCCGAGGTCGAGATGCACCCGGTGATGAACTACGACGACCTGAAGAAGGGCCTGGGCGCCCTGTCCAGGGGCTGACCCCGGCCCGTGGCGGGCCCGGGCGCCCGGGGATCAGCCTTCCGCGGGCTCCAGGCGCAGGGAGATGGAGTTGATGCAGTAGCGCTGGTCGGTGGGCGTGGGGTAGCCCTCGCCCTCGAAGACGTGCCCGAGGTGGGAGCCGCAGCGGGCGCAGCGGACCTCGGTGCGGACCATGCCGTGCGAGTGGTCGTCGATGAGCTCGACGGCCGTGGAGTCCTTCGGGTCGTAGAAGCTGGGCCAGCCGCAGTGGCTCGCGAACTTCTCCGTGGAGCGGAACAGCTCCGCGCCGCAGGCGCGGCAGGAGTAGACGCCGGCGGTCTTCGTGTCGGTGTACTCACCGCGGAAGGCCGGCTCGGTGCCGGCCCTGCGGAGCACCTGGTACTCCGCAGGGGTCAGCTCGGCGCGCCACTGCTCGTCCGTCTTCTCGACCTCGTACGACATGTCGCGCGCCCCTTACGTTCGTCCTGCCGGTGTCAGCTCTCCAGGCGGGCCAGGATCTTCGGACCGAGGTCCGTGACGTCACCCGCGCCCATCGTCAGAACGAGATCACCCGGGCGGGTCATTCCCGCGATGACGTCCGGGATCGCCGCCATGTCGTGCTCGCTGCGCACGTCCGCGCCCGCCGTCCGCGCGGCGTCGATGATCAGCTCGCTGGTGATGCCGGGGACCGGGTCCTCGCGGGCCGGGTAGATGTCCAGGACCACGGAGGCGTCGGCCAGCGCGAGGGCCCGGCCCATCTCGGTGCCCAGCTCCTGGGTGCGGCTGAAGAGGTGCGGCTGGAAGACGACGAGGATGCGCGAGCCTGCGGCGGCGCCCCGGATGGCCTCCAGGTCGGCGGTCATCTCGGTGGGGTGGTGCGCGTAGGAGTCGATGACCTGCACGCCGTTCGCCTCGCCCTTGAGCTGGAGGCGGCGCTTGACGCCGGTGTACTTGCCGAGCGCCGAGGCGAGGTTGTGCGCGGGGATGCCGAGCGCGACGCCCGCGGCGAGGGCGGCCACGGCGTTGTGCGCGTAGTGGCTGCCGGGCACGGAGACGGTGAAGGTCAGCATCTTGCCATTGAGCAGGACGGTGACCTCGCTGGTCAGGCCGCGCGGGTTGACCTTGAGGACGCGGACGTCGGCGTCCTCGGCCGAGCCGTAGGTGACGACCTCGATGTCGTAGCGGCCGGCGATCCGCTCGGTCAGCTCGCGGGCGCCCGCCTGGTCGGCGGAGACGACCAGCGTGCCGCCGGGGCGGATCCGGCCGACGAAGGTGTCGAACGACTCGTAGATCTCGTCCATCGACGCGTAGTTCGCGTGGTGGTCCAGCTCCACGTTGAGGATGATCGCGACCTCGGGCGCGTACTTGTGGAAGCTGCGGTCGCTCTCGTCCGCCTCCGCCACGAAGATCTCGCCGCTGCCGTGCAGGGCGTTGGACCCGGGCGCGTCGAGGTCGCCGCCGATGGCGTACGAGGGCGCGAGGCCGAGGGCGTCGAGGGAGACCGCGAGCATGGAGGTCGTGGTCGTCTTGCCGTGGGTGCCGGCGACGGCGATCGGGCGCAGGCCGTCCATCAGGCGGGCGAGGGCGTCCGAGCGGTGCACGACGGGGATGCCGCGCTCGGCGGCGGCCGCGAGCTCGGGGTTGTCGGCGCGGATGGCGCTGGAGACGACGACGCAGGTGGCGTCCTCGGCCAGGTGCCCGGCGGCGTGGCCGATGTGGACGGTGGCGCCGAGGGCGCGCAGGGCCTCGGCGGTCGCGGATTCCTTGGCGTCGCTGCCGGCGACGGCCGCGCCGCGCTGCGCGAGGATCTTCGCGATGCCCGACATGCCGGCGCCGCCGATGCCGATGAAGTGCGGTCGGTCCATCGTCGTGGGGACGGCCGGTGCCATGTGCGGTGCTCCCTGGGGTCGGCAAAGGTGGATACCTGGTGGATACCTATCAGCGCCACCGATTGTTGCACCCGCTGTCGGCGGCCTGATCCACGGGCGCCCGGTATTTCCCTGTATGGGCGTTTCGGGTCCGGCGTGCGGGACCGGCCGGCAGCCGTCGGAGTGAACCGTCCGGCGGTCGGCAGGCGCGGGACGGCGCCGGCGGGCCCCGGGCGAAGCCCCGCCACACGGCGGGGAGGGGCGGACGGGGACGCGCCCCCGCGCCCCTCCCTTTGGGGCAGATCAACCAGGCGGCGGGCGTCGGCCGGCGTGAGCCGGACCTCGGCCCGCCCGGACCGGCTCCGTCCGCGCCCGGGCGGTCACCCGTCCCCGGGCCCCGCGGAGACCCGGGCCCTGCGGAGACCCGGGCCCCACGGAGACTCCGGCCCCGCCGCCTCACACCGCCCGGATCAGCCCCGCCGCCAGCCCCGCCGCGATGGCCGCCGTGCGGCTGTCGACGCCGAGCTTGCCGTAGATGTGCACGAGGTGGGTCTTCACGGTCGCCTCGCTGATGAACAGGCGGCGGGAGATCTGCTTGTTCGCCAGGCCCTCGGCGAGCAGGCCCAGGATCTCGGCCTCGCGGGGCGACAGCGTCGGGCGGCCGGCCCGTACCCGGCCCAGCAGGCGGGCGGCGACGGGCGGGGCCAGGACCGTCTCGCCGCGGGCCGCCGCCTGGACGGCCGTGGCGACGTCCTCGGGCGGGGCGTCCTTCAGCAGATACCCCGTGGCACCGGCCTCGACCGCGGCGAGGATGTCGGCGTCGGTGCTGTACGTGGTGAGGATCAGCACGGCGGGCGGGTCCGGCAGGGCGGTGATCCGGCGGGTGGCCTCGACGCCGTGCATGCCGGTGCCCATCTGGAGGTCCATCAGGACCACGTCGGGCCGTGCGCCGTCCTGGAGGAGGCGCAGCGCCTCGGCGCCGTCGGCCGCCTCGCCGACCGCCTCGACGTCGGGCAGGTCGTCGACCATGGCGCGCAGCCCGCGCCGGACGACGGGGTGGTCGTCGACGAGCAGGACCCGGATCACGCGGCCTCCAGGGCGCCGGGCTCCGTGGCGGCGGGTCCCGCCGGGGCCGCGGGCCGTACGGGCACGGCGGCGGCGACCGCGGTGCCCTCGCCGGGGGCGGACTCGACGGTCAGGGTGCCGCCCAGCTCGGCGATGCGCTCGCGCATGCCGTGCAGGCCGAACGTGCGGCGGCCGTCGGCGGGACCCCGGCCCGGGGTGAAGCCGACGCCGTCGTCGTAGATGTCGAGGGTGACCTCTCCGTCGAGGTAGGAGAGGGTCACGGCGGCGTGTTCGGCACGGGCGTGGCGGGTGACGTTGGCGAGCGCCTCCTGGGTGAGGCGGAGCAGGGCCACCTCGGTCTCGACGGGCAGGGCGCGGGGCTCGCCGTCGAGGCGGAAGGCGGCCGTGGGGGCGGTCCGGGCGGTGACCCGGCGCAGCGCCTCGGGCAGCGGGGTGTCCTCCAGGGCGGGCGGGGTGAGGGCCCGGACGAAGCGGCGGGCCTCGGCGAGGTTGTCGGCGGCGGTCCGGCCGACCTCGCGCACATGGGCGCGGGACGTCGCGGGGTCGGCGGTCTCGGCGGCGCGGGCGAGCAGGACGATGCTGGAGAGGCCCTGGGCGAGGGTGTCGTGGATCTCGCGGGCGAGCCGCTGCCGTTCGGCGAGCCGGCCGGCCTCCCGCTGGGCGGCGGCGAGCTCGTCCCGGGTGCGGACGAGGTCGTCGATGAGGCCCTGGCGGCGGGCGCTCTCGCGGTAGAGGGCGGCGTAGCCGTAGGCGGTCAGGACGGCGACGAGGGCCCCGGCGACCGGGCCGATGACCTTGGCGGCGGTGAGCCCGCCGGGCGCGGCGGCCTGGGCGGCCACGACGGCGGCGGTGCTGGCGGCGACGGCGGGCAGCGACCAGCGCACCGGCATGGCGCGCAGGAAGTGGAAGAACAGCGGGAAGGCGACGTAGCTGAAGCCGTGGTCCAGGGCGAGGAGCGCGAGCCACAGCGCGGTGACGACGGCCAGCCACGGGCCGGGGCGGGCGGCGCGGCGCACGACGCCCGCGCCGTAGGCGGCGGCGAGCAGCAGGCCGAGCGCCGGGACGGCCGGGGGCTCCGTCCCGAGCAGGGAGGGGCCGAGGGCGACGGCGAGCAGGGCGTAGAACGCTCCGTGCAGGGCGAGGCCGACCAGCCGCAGCGACGGCGCCTCGGCGGCGCGGCGCCACGGGCGGGAGCGCGCGGGGAGACCGCGCGCGCGGGAGCGCGGTGCCGTCGCGTGGGGAGCGGGGGTCGGGGTCACCCCATCGAGCGTACGGCTCCGCGGCGGCGGGCCCCTCCGGACGACCCTCAACCGTTCGATTGATTTTCGGGTGCGTCGTACGGACGGGGTACGGACCAGTCCTTGCCCTGATGGCGGGGCGGCCCGTGCGCGGGACCGTGGAGGGGTCCTGATCAGAACCCGGGAGGGGTCCTTGTTCGTCGCGCTCCGTGACATCCGTTTCGCCCGGGGGCGGTTCACCCTCATGGCCACGGTCGTCGCGCTCATCACCACCCTGGTCGTCTTCCTCTACGGGCTGACGGGCGGGCTGGCCCGCGAGGCCACGTCGGCCGTCGCGCACCTGCCCGCCGACCGCGTGGTCTTCGGCGCGCCCGCCGGGGCCGAGCCGGAGGTGTCCTTCTCGAACAGCACCCTCGACGACGGGCAGGTGCGGGCCTGGCGCTCGGCGCCCGGGGTCCGCCGGGCCGAGCCGCTGGGCGTGGCCATGACGCGGCTGACGGCGCACGGCAAGGCGGAGTCGGTGAGCGCGTTCGGCACGTCCGGGCGGCTGCGGCCGACGCTCGTGACGGGTGCGGCGCCCGGGGACGGCGGCCTGGCGGTGGGCGAGCGGGTCGCCCGCGAGGCCGGGCTCCGGGTGGGCGACCGGGTCACCCTCGGCGCCGAGGAGCTGACCGTCTCGGGGATCACCGCCGACCGGAGCCACGGGCACGCGCCGAGCGTATGGACGACGCTCGCCGCCTGGCAGCGCGTCGCCCACCAGGCCGGGCCGACCGCGCTCGCGGTCACCGGCTCCGGCGGCCCTTCGGGGGACGCCGCGCGGACGACGACGGCGGTGCCGGTCGCGGAGGCCCTCGACGGCATCGACGGTTACGCCGCCGAGCACGGCACGCTCCAGCTCGTCCAGGGCTTCCTGTTCGTGGTGAGCGCGCTGGTGGTGGGCGCCTTCTTCACGGTGTGGACCGTGCAGCGGCGCCCGGAGGTGGCGGTGCTCAAGGCGGTGGGCGCGAGCAGCGGCTATCTGGTCCGGGACGCGCTCGGGCAGGCCGCGGTGGTCCTGGTCGCCGGGGCGGGGCCGGGCGCCGCGGCGGGCGCGGCCGGTGGGGCGCTCGCCTCGGCGGCGGTCCCGTTCGAGCTGGGGGCGGCGACGGTGGCCGTACCCGTGGCGGCGATGGTGCTGCTGGGGCTGGCCGGGTCGGCCCTCGCCGTACGCCGCATCACGTCCGTGGACCCGCTGACCGCGTTGGGAGCCAACCGATGACCGCGACCGTGCCCACCCCTCGGGAGCCGCTGCCCGGCACCGCCGCGCCCGCCCTGAGCTTGGAGGGCGTGACGCTCACCTATCCGGACGGCGACCGCCGGCTGACCGCCCTGGACGCCGTCTCCCTGGACGTCGCCCCCGGCGAGCTGGTGGCCGTCGCCGGGCCGTCCGGCTCGGGGAAGTCGAGCCTCCTCGCGGTCGCGGCGACCCTGCTGCGCCCCGACTCGGGCCGGGTCGCCGTCGGTGGGCGGGACACGGCGCGGATGAGCGACGGGGACCGTACGGCGCTGCGCCGCGAGCGGATCGGCATCGTCTTCCAGCAGGCGAACCTGCTGCCGTCGCTGACGGCCGAGGAGCAGCTGCTGGCGGTCACGCACCTGCGGGGCGGCCGGGTGCGGGAGGCCCGGGGCCGGGCGGCCGGGCTGCTGGAGTCGGTGGGCCTGGACGCGGCGAAGCGGCGCCGCCGCCCGCACCGGTTGTCCGGTGGCGAGCGGCAGCGCGTGAACATCGCCCGCGCGCTGTTCGGCGGTCCGTCCGTCCTGCTGGTGGACGAGCCGACCTCGGCGCTGGATCACGAGCGCGGTGAGCGGGTGGTGGAGCTGCTGGCGGAGGTGACGCGCCGGCACCGCACCGCGACGGTGCTGGTCACGCACGACCGGGCGCTGCTCGGCCGGGCCGACCGGGTACTGGTGATGCGGGACGGCCGGCTGACGGAAGGCTGACCACCGCCCGCCCGCGTGCTTCCCGCCGGGTCACTCCTCGTCGTTGTGGGCGTAGAGCTTCAGCACCGGGACGCCGACCTTGTGCCGGGCCCGGGAGGCCCAGTCGCGGTGGAAGAACTCCTCGACCAGGTGCGGGGCGGTCAGCACGATCACCTCGTCGGCGTGGGTCTGATCGACGACCGACCGCAGCAGGTCGAGCGGGTGCCCCTCGATCAGCTGGCCGACGGCCTCGCTGCCCGCGTCCCGGAGGGAGCGCAGCGAGTGCTCCAGGGCGAGGGCCGCCGGGCGGCGGGCCTGCTCGCCCTCGGGCTCGTCGGCCTCGTGGACCGCCTGTTCCAGCTCGCCGAGGGCGACGTCGTCGATGGCGCGCAGCAGCCGGTCCTCGGCGCCTCTCGGCTGCATGAGGACGATGAAGGACATCGTGTCGTCGTGAAGGGTGGTGACGAAGTCGACGTCCGCGGCGGACAGAGGTTGCTCGATCATCAATACGCTCGTGAACACGGTGGAAGCCCTTCTCCTTCGTGGGCCACCGGCCCAACAGAAACCATCCTGCGCGTGCCCCCCTGGGCCCGCCTGTTTTGATCACGTGCCCCTTGGGGCGCGTCCGACTCAATTCTGCCCATCGACAGGTAACCGGAAGAGGGAATTCCGCCGATTGTCAGATCTGGTGGTACCGGGTGAAGAGGAAACCCGATTCTTCTATGACCGAGGCCAGGGTGAATCGTTCCGGCACCGCGACGGGCGGACCGTTCACGATCCGGGGCGCCGTACCGGAGACCGCCACCGGGGCCAGCGACAGACAGAGCTCGTCCAGCACGCCCGCCGCCACGAACTGCCCCAGGAGCTTCGGGCCGCCCTCCGTCAGCAGCCGCGTCAGCCCCCGCCCGGCCAGCACGCCGGGCACCCGCGCGGCGTCGACCCGCCGCCCCTCGCCCGCCACGAGCACCTCGGCGCCCGCCTCACGGGCCGCGCGGACCCGGTCCGCGGGCGCGTCCGCGCCGGTGAGGACGAGCGTGGGCACCAGTGGCGCGGTGAACAGCGGAAGCGAGAAGTCCAGGTCGAGACCGGCGCTCACGACCGCGATCGCCGGCGCGGGGCCCTGGCCGAGCGCCGCCCGCCGCGCCGCGAACGCCTCCCGCGCCCGCGCGGGCCGGTACCCCTCCTGCCGTACGGTCTCGGCACCCACCACCACGGCGTCCGCGAGGCCCCGCAGGGTCCCGAAGATCCGCATGTCGGCGTCGGAGGACAGCGGCTGGGAGCGCCCCTCGTGGTGGGCGGCGCCGTCGAGCGAGGAGACCATGTTGGCCCGCAGCCACGCGGACCGTGTCCCTCCGCCGGCCTCCCCCCGCCCCGGTTCGGGGTACGCGTAGACCTCGGCCAGTTCGGCCAGGTCCCAGGTGCGGTCTTCGATGTCGGACGGGGTGAGCGGGTGGGGGAACAGGCGTCGCATAGGCCGCAGTGTGACATGCCTCGCTGTTCCCGGGCCCGGAGCCCGGCGGACAGCGACTAGGCTGGAGAGCTGTGTCGTCCTCCACCGCATCCGCCTCCAGCGCCCCGGGTTCCACCGGTGCCGCCGGCGCCACCGGCCCGATATCCGGGCCGGCCACCGGCTCCCCGATAGCGCTCACCTCGCGCGCCCCACAGGTACCCGCCGACCGCCTGGTCGCCGAGATGGTGCCGCCGCCGCGCTTCGACTCGGTGCGCTTCGACAACTACATACCCGACGCCAAGCAGCCCAGCCAGGCCGAGGCCGTCCAGGTGCTCGGCGGCTTCGCGGCCGGCCTCGGCGGCGCGAGCGCGAGCGGCACCGGCCGCAAGCGCTGGTTCCGGCGCGAGGCGAAGCCCGCCGCCGGCCCGCGCGGCGTCTACCTCGACGGCGGCTACGGCGTCGGCAAGACCCACCTCCTCGCCTCCCTCTGGCACGCCACCCCGGCGGCGCCCGAGCACAAGGCGTTCGGCACCTTCGTGGAGCTGACCAACCTGGTCGGCGCGCTCGGCTTCCAGCAGACCGTCCGCACCCTCGGCGGCCACCGGCTGCTGTGCATCGACGAGTTCGAGCTGGACGACCCGGGCGACACCGTGCTCGTCTCGTCCCTGCTCGGCAAGCTCGTCGAGGCGGGCGTGGCGCTGGCCGCCACCTCCAACACGCTGCCGGGCAAGCTCGGCGAGGGCCGCTTCGCGGCGGCCGACTTCCTGCGCGAGATCCAGGGCCTGTCGGCGCACTTCCGGCCGCTGCGCATCGACGGCGAGGACTACCGCCACCGGGGCCTCCCCCAGGCCCCCGTGCCGTTCGACGACGAGACCGTCACCCGTACGGCGTACGCGACCGCCGACGCCTCCCTGGACGACTTCCCGTCCCTCCTCGACCACCTCTCCAAGGTCCACCCGAGCCGCTACGGCGCCATGTGCGACTCCGTGCGCGCCGTGTGCCTGACCGGTGTGGAGCCGGTCGGCGACCAGTCCACGGCGCTGCGGCTGGTGGTCCTCGCGGACCGGCTGTACGACCGGGAGGTGCCGGTGCTGGCTTCGGGGCGGCCTTTCGACGAGCTGTTCAGCGAGGAGATGCTGAACGGGGGCTATCGGAAGAAGTACTTCCGGGCGATATCGCGGTTGACGGCGTTGGCGCGGGACGCGAAGACGCTGATCGCGGAGTAGGGGGGGACGGCGGGCTTGTTCCCCACCCCGCCCCTTCCCGTAACCGGGGGCTGGCGCCCCCGGACCCCCCTTTCCGCGCTGACGCGCGGTGTCCTCAAGCGCCGGACGGGCTGAAAATCAGCCCGTCCGGCGCTTGAGGACATTCGGGAAGGGGCGGGTAGGGGAAAGCCCCCCGCCCGTACCCCTTAGGCCAGACCCGCCACCAGCTCGGCGACGTCCTTACGGCGACCCGTGTAGAACGGGACCTCCTCGCGCACATGCATCCGCGCCTCGGACGCACGCAGATGACGCATGAGGTCGACGATGCGGTAGAGGTCGTTCGCCTCGAACGCGAGGATCCACTCGTAGTCGCCCAGCGAGAAGGACGCCACGGTGTTGGCGCGCACGTCCGGGTAGCCACGCGCCATCTTGCCGTGGTCGGCGAGCATCCGGCGGCGGTCCTCGTCGGGCAGCAGGTACCAGTCGTACGAGCGGACGAAGGGGTACACGCTGACGTAGTCGCGCGGCGTCTCGTCGGCGAGGAACGCCGGGATGTGCGACTTGTTGAACTCCGCGGGGCGGTGCAGCGCCATGTTCGACCACACCGGCGTGAGCGCCCGGCCGAGCGCGGTGCGGCGGAAGAGGTTGTACGCGTCCTGGAGGGCGTCCGAGGTCTCGGAGTGCCACCAGATCATCACATCGGCGTCGGCCCGCAGGCCCGAGAGGTCGTACGTGCCGCGGACGGTGACGTCCTTCTCGGCGAGCTGCGCGAACAGCTCCTCGACCTCCTCGGCCCAGCCGGAGCGGTCCGCCGGGAGGACGTCGCGGAGCTTGAACACCGACCAGAGGGTGTAACGGATGACCTCGTTGAGGTCCTTGGCCTTCTTGCCGGCGTTCGGGATCTTCTCAGGGGCGTCAGTCATGTCCCTATTGTCACTCGCGGGTTCCGGCGCCCGCCGTCAGGGTCGGCAGTGCCGCCAGGATCTCGTCAGCGGCCTTGTGCGCACTGGACACGCAGGCCGGGATGCCCACGCCGTCGTAGGCCGCGCCGCACACCCGGAGCCCGGGCAGCCGGGCCACGTCCGCGCGGATCCGGGCGACGCGCTCCAGGTGGCCGACCGGGTACTGCGGGAGCCCGGCGCGCCAGCGGGTCACCCGGCTCGCCACCGGGGCCGCCGCGAGACCCGTCGCCGCGCCGAGGTCGGCGAGCGAGAGGGCCACCAGGTCGGCGTCCTCGCGCTCCAGGTCGGCCTCGTCGCCGAACCGCCCGATCGAGGTACGCAGGACGAAGAGGTCCGGGTCGGAGTCGGCGTTCCAGCGCCACTTGTCGCTGGAGAACGTGGCCGCCTTGATCTTCCGCCCGTCGACGGGCGGTACGAGGAAGCCGCTGCCCCGCGGCAGCGCCGCGGCGTCGGAGCGCCGGAAGGCCATGGTGACGAGTGCCATCGAGGCGTACTCGACCGTGGCCAGGTCCGTGACGGCGGCGCGCGCGTGCGGGCCGAGGAGCCGGGCCGCGTCGTGCGCGGGGGTCGCGACGACGACGGCGTCGGCCGCCAGCGTCTCCGCGCCGCTCCCGGTGCCCAGGACGACCCGCCAGCCGTCCGCCGCGCGTTCGACGGCGGCCACGGGCGACTGCGTGCGGATCACGCCGCCCCGGGCGCGCACCGCGTCCGCGACGGCGAGCGGCAGCCGTCCGACGCCGCCCTCGACGCCCATGAAGACCGGGCCGGACTGCTGCCGGGCCGCCGCCCGGGCCTGGAGGTCGCGCACGGCCCCGGCCAGCGTGCGGTGCGTCCGCGCGGCCTCGAAGAGCTGCGGCACGGCCGTCCGCATGGAGATGCGGTACGCGTCGCCCGCGTACACCCCGCCCAGCAGCGGCTCCACCAGCCGGTCCACGACCTCGCGGCCCATCCGCTCGGCGACGTAGGCACCGATGGCGACGTCCTCGCCGAGCTCGGTGCGCGGCAGCTCCGCGTCCCGGGAGATCCGGGCGAGGCCCTCGGGCGAGAGCACCCCGGAGGCGGCCAGCGGCCCGAGGTCGCCGGGCACGCCCATCATGTGGCCCTGGGGCAGCGGCCGGAGCTCGCCGCGCGTCCACAGCAGCGCGGTGGCGGCGGGCGCCTGGAGCCGGTCGGCGAGCCCGACCGCGCGGGCCAGGCCGACGGCCTCCGGCCTGCGGGCCAGCATGGATTCGGCGCCCAGGTCGACGGGGACGCCGGCGATCTCACCGGCGAGCAGCTTGCCGCCGACCCGGCCGGAACCCTCCAGGAGCGTGACCCGCGCGCCGGCCTCCGCCAGCCGGTGGGCCGCGGCCAGCCCGGAGATCCCGCCGCCGACGACGACCACATGGTGCCTGGGAGTGTCCGTTGCGCTCATGGGGCCACTCTCTCAAACGCGTCCGGGGCCCCCGCCGGGCGGTCAGCCGGTGCCGAGGGCGCGGTGCGCCGAGGCGGTGCGGAGGTCGGCCTCGACCCGGGCGGCGGTCTCGCGCAGGGCGGGCAGGAAGTCCCGCCGGGTCTCCTGGGCGCCGCCCCGCCCGGCGTGGGTGGCGACGTTGAGCGCGGCGACGACGCGGCCCCGGCCGTCCCGGACCGGCACCGCGAGCGAGCGCAGGCCCTCCTCCAGCTCCTGGTCGACGAGCGCGTGCCCGTCCTCGGCCACCCGGTCCAGGAGCCCGGCGAGCGCGGTGGCCGAGGTGACGGTGCGCCGGGTGGGCGCGCGCGTCACCGCCTCGCCGGCCAGCCACGCCGCGCGGGCCCGCGGGTCCAGCCCGGCGAGCAGCACCCGGCCCATGGAGGTGGCGTGGGCCGGGAAGCGCGTACCGACGGTGATGTCGACGCTCATGATGCGGACGGTGGGCACCCGGGCGACGTAGCGGATGTCCGGACCGTCGAGCACGGCCACGGACGCCGACGCGCCGACCCGGCCCGCGAGCGCGCGCAGATGGGGTCCGGCGAGGTCGGCGAAGGTCAGCTCGCCGAGCGGGGCGTGGCCCAGCTCCAGGATCCGGGGCAGCGGCCGGAACCGGCCGCCGTCGGCCGCGACGTAGCCGAGGTGGGCGAGGGTGAGCAGCGCGCGGCGGGCGGTGGCCCGCGCGAGCCGGCGGCCGCGGCGAGCTCGGAGAGCGTCGCGCCCGGCCCGGCGCCGCGGCCCCGCCGAAGGCCCGCAGGACGGCGAGGCCGCGGACGAGGGACCGGAGGGGCGGGGCGGCGGCCTCGACGGGGAGGCGCCGGGGCGGTCCGGGGCCGTCCGGCGCACCGCCGGGTGCGGGGCGCGCGACGGCCGGGCCGTCCTTCGTGCCGTACGGGTCGGGGGCGGGGCGACCGCCTCCCGACGCGCGGGGGGCGCCGGCCGGGCCGGCCTGTCCGCCGTACGGAGCGGCGGCGGGGTCGCCGCCCTGCCTGGCGTAGGGAGCGGAGGACGAGATGTCCTCCTCGCCGTACGGGACGGGGGCGGAGTGGTCGCCTCCCGCCGTGCAGGGGGCGCCGGCCGGGCCGGCCCATCCGCCGTACGGAGCGGCGGCGGGGTCACCGCCCCGCCTGGCACGGGAGGCGGGGGACGAGACATCCTCCTCGCCGTACGGGACGGGCGCCGGGGCGCGGCCTTCCGTGGCGTCCGGGGCCGCGTCGTCACCTTCCGCGTCGGCCGGGGCCGCGTCACCGCCTTCCGTACCGTGGGCCGTAGCCTCCTCCGTCGCCGTCGCCGTAGCCGTAGCCGACGTCGCCGTCACCGTCGCCGCCAGCGCCGCCTCCATCGCCGGGACCGCCGCCCGCAGTGCCGTCAGCGTCTCCTCCCGCAGGCCCGTCGCGGAGTGCCGGCCGGTGTGGCTGGTGACCGTCACCGCGCACGCGGTCCGTCCCGCCGGGTCGCGGACCGGCACGGCCACCGCCACCAGGCCGGGTTCGAGGAGCTGGTCGTCCACCGCCCAGTCCGGTGGCGCGGCCGTGAACAGGGCGCCGGGGGCGCAGCGGCCCGCGGGCAGCAGGTCGCCGATGCGGAGGCCGGTCCGGAGGCCCGCGGAGGCCGTCCGGGGGCGGGCGGCCTGGGCGACGATCCGGACGCCGTCCGCGTCGGGCACGGCCACCGAGACGGACGCGTCGAGCGCGGCGGCCAGCCCCGCCACGTGCGGGCCGAGCGCGGCGGGCAGCCCGCTCGCCGTCAGATAGGCGTTGCCGAGCTCCATCAGGCCGACGGCCAGGACGACTTCACGACCCTCGGCGCGGACGTACCCGAGCAGGCCGAGCGTGGCCAGCACCCGGTCGACGACGGAACGGGCAAGTCCGGTGGTACGGGCGAGGTCGGCGGGCCGGACCCGCGCCCCGGCCTCGTGCCCGGCGAGGGCGCGCAGCACGGCGAGGCCCCTCACCAGCGGGCCCACGAGCGCCTCACCAGCCCCATTGACAGCGGTTGGCGGCACACCGAGACTCGTCACGGCACCGATTATGAACGAAAGTTCACTGGGCGAACAGCCGTCCGGGGGAGGAGGATTGCCGCACCACCGGTACCAGCCCGCCGCACCGCACTCCCTCCTCGCCCGACCGCTCAAGGAGCAGCCATGAACGACCGCATCCGGGACGTGTACATCGTCGACGCCGTGCGCACCCCGGTCGGCAAGTACGGCGGCGCCCTCGCCGCCGTCCGCCCCGACGACCTCGCGGCGCACGTGGTGCGCGAGGTGGTCGGCAGGGCGCCCGGCCTCGACCCGGCCCGCGTCGACGACGTGGTGTTCGGCAACGCCAACGGCGCCGGCGAGGAGAACCGCAACGTCGGCCGCATGGCCGTGCTGCTCGCCGGACTGCCGGTGTCCGTACCGGGCGTGACGGTCAACCGGCT
This sequence comes from Streptomyces eurocidicus, assembly GCF_002891295.1. GTDB lineage: Bacteria > Actinomycetota > Actinomycetes > Streptomycetales > Streptomycetaceae > Streptomyces > Streptomyces eurocidicus. The sequence goes on from NZ_LGUI01000004.1 coordinate 336,266, forward strand.
GTGCGCCTCCGGCCTGGAGGCCGTCGTGCACGCCTACCGCGCCATCGCCCTGGGCGACGCCTCGGTGGTGGTGGCGGGCGGCGTCGAGTCGATGACCCGCGCCCCCTTCGTCCTGCCCAAGTCCGACCGCGCCTTCCCCGTGGGCCACCAGGAGCTGTACTCCACGACCCTGGGCTGGCGGATGACCAACCCGGCCATGCCCGAGCGGTGGACGGTGGCGCTGGGCGAGGGCGCCGAGCTGATCGCCGACAAGTACGGCATCACCCGCGAGCGGCAGGACGCCTACGCGCTGGCCAGCCATCAGAAGGCCGCGCGGGCCTGGCGGGACGGCGCGTACGACGCCGAGGTCGTCCAGCTGCCGGACACCCCGCTCGCCCGCGACGAGACGATCCGGGACAACACCTCCGCCGAGGCCCTCGCCCGGCTGAAGCCCGCCTTCCGGACGTCGGGCGGCACGGTCACCGCCGGCAACTCCTCCTCGCTGAACGACGGCGCGGCGGCCCTGCTGCTGTGCGACGAGGAGGGGCTGCGGGAGACCGGCCGCGAGCCGCTGGCCCGGGTCCGGGCCTCGGCCGTCACCGGCATCGAGCCCGACATGTACGGCCTCGGGCCGGTGGACGCGGTGCGGCGGGCCCTCGCCAAGGCGGGCCGCTCGCTCACCGACCTCACGCACTTCGAGCTCAACGAGGCGTACGCGGCGCAGGTCCTGGGGTGCCTCACGGAGTGGCCCGAACTCGACCCCGGCATCGTCAACCCGCGCGGCGGCGCGATCGCGATCGGCCACCCCCTCGGCTGCTCCGGCGCCCGGCTCACGGGGTCGATCGCCCACCAGCTGGCGGCCGCCGGCTCCGGCACCGGGCTCGCGGCGCTGTGCGTGGGCGTCGGCCAGGGCCAGGCCCTGGTGCTCGAACGCTGAGGCCGCGCGGCGGTGCGGACGTCCCTTTTCCAGCCTGTCGGCAGACAGGCCGGGTCGCCCGGAACGCGGTGGGGTAAGTCACGGCCATGGCATCTGAATCCGTTCGGGAACAGACGGGCCGCGCGGCCGCCGGCCTCCAGGAAAGCCCTCGCCACGACGCACGCCGGAGCACCGCCGACGGCGCCCGCGACAGCGCGCCCGGCGCCCCTGCCGACGCCGGCGCGCACGGCATACCCCCGTACACCGGCGACCCGCTGCGCCGCCCGCGCCGCCCCCTCGTGCCCGTGGCCCCCGGCCCCGAGGCCGTCGAGCTGTCCGGCCCGGTCTTCGGCCCCGCCGACGTCGACCCGCTGGACTCCGATCTGACCCGGCAGCACGCCGGGGAGCCGCTGGGCGAGCGCATCACCGTCTCCGGGCGGATCGCGGACCGGCGGGGCCGGCCCGTGCGCGGCCAGCTGGTGGAGCTCTGGCAGGCCAACGCCGCGGGCCGCTACGCCAACCGCCTCGACCGGCGCCGGGCGCCCCTCGACCCGAACTTCACCGGTGCGGGCCGGTGCCTCACCGACGACGAGGGCCGCTACCACTTCACCACCATCCGCCCCGGCCCCTACCCCTGGCCCGGCCGCGAGCACACCTGGCGCCCCGCCCACCTGCACTTCTCCCTCTTCGGCACCGCCTTCACCCAGCGCCTCGTCACCCAGATGTACTTCCCCGGCGACCCGCTCCTGAGGTACGACTCGATCTGGCACTCCGCCGGCGACGCCGCCGCGCGCGACCGGCTGGTGGCCGCCTACGACCCCGGCCTGGGCGTCTCCGGTTCGACCCTCGGCTACCGCTGGGACGTCGTCCTGGACGGGCCCGCCGCCACCTGGGCCGAGGAGGGCCGCTGAATGGCCTCCGTCATCCCCGCGGGGACCGCCACCCCCGCGCAGACCGTCGGCCCCTTCCACGGCCACGCCCTGCCCTTCGCCGGCGGCGGCGCCCCGGCGCCCGCCGGGCACCCGCAGACCGTCACCGTCCACGGCGCGGTCCTCGACGGCGCGGGCGACCCCGTACCCGACGCCCTGCTGGAGTTCTGGCAGGCGGGCCCGGACGGCTCGGCGCCCGCCGTGCCCGGCGCCCTGCGCCGCGACGGCCTCGCCTTCACCGGCTTCGCCCGCGTCACCACCGGCCGGGACGGCCACTACGTCCTGCGCACCCTGCCGCCGGGCGGGGCCCCCTACCTCGCGGTCTGCCTCTTCGCCCGCGGCCTGCCCCAGCACCTCTTCACCCGCGTCTACTTCACCCTGCCCGGCCACGACCCGCTGCTCGCCGCCCTGCCGCCCGACCGCCGCCTGACCCTGCTCGCCGCCCCGGACCCCGGCCACCACCGCGCCCACCGCTTCGACATCCGGCTCCAGGGCGACCGCGAGACCGTCTTCCTCGACTTCGCCACGCCCCGTTCCGGCGCCGCCCCGGGAGCCCTCTGATGCGTACGACCGTCGGTATAGTCGGGGCCGGTCCGGCCGGCCTGCTGCTCGCCCGCCTGCTGCACCTCGCCGGCGTCGACTGCGTCGTCCTGGAGGCCCGCGACCGCGCCTACGCCGAGGCCCGGCAGCGCGCCGGGATGCTGGAGCAGAGCACCGTCGACGTCCTGCGCGCCTGCGGGGCGGGCGCCCGGCTGGACCGGGAGGGGCTCTTCCACGACGGCATCGAGATCCGCTTCGACGGCCGGTCCCACCGCGTCGACCTGGCGGCGCACACCGGCGGCCGGCAGGCGACGATCTACGCCCAGACCGAGATCGTCAAGGACCTCGTCGCCCTCCAGCTGAAGGACGGGCCGCCGCTGCTGTTCGAGGCCCAGGCCCTCGCGGTCGAACGGGCGGACACCGCGCGGCCCGCCGTCCGCTACTTCCACGAAGGCGCCGAGCACCTGCTGGAGTGCGACTACGTCGCGGGCTGCGACGGCTCGTACGGGGTGACCCGGCGGGCCCTGCCGGCCGCCGGCACCCGGGTGTACGAGCACGTGTACCCGTACTCCTGGCTCGGCGTCCTCGCCGACGTGCCGCCCACCCACGACGAGCTGGTCTACGCCGCGCACGAACGCGGCTTCGCGCTCTACAGCATGCGCACCCCCGCCGTCTCCCGGCTCTACCTCCAGGTGCCCGCCGGCACCGACCCGGCCGACTGGCCGGACGAGCGGATCTGGGACGAGCTGGCGGCCCGCTACGCCACCGCGGACGGCCCGCCGCTGCGCCGCGGGCCGATCATGTCCAGGAGCCTCACCCCGATGCGCACCCGGGTGACCGAGCCGATGCGCCATGGGCGGGTGCTGCTGGCCGGCGACGCGGCGCACATCGTCCCGCCGACCGGTGCGAAGGGCCTCAACGGCGCGGTGGCGGACGCCGTGACGCTCGCCGAGGCGCTCGCGCTGTGGCACCGCACCGGCGGGGAGCGGCTCCTCGACGTCTATTCGGACACCTGTCTGCACCGCGTCCGGCAGGCCGTGCGCTTCTCCCGCGACCTCACCGAACTGCTGCACACCGGGCCGGACCGGGACGGGTCCGCGCACCGGTCCCGGACGGCCCGGCTGCGCCGGCTGCTGGCCTCGCCCGGCGCGGTCGCCGCCCTGGCCCACGAGTACACCGGCCTGTGGTCCGCGTGGTGTCCTGCCGCACCGGCCGGGGACGGGGGTGGCTAGCCTGGCCGTTCGACCGGCGAAAGGGACGCAGTCCATGACGGCACAGCGGCTGGTGGTCATCGGGGGCGACGCGGCGGGCATGTCCGCGGCCTCCCGGGCCCGCAGGCTTAAGACCCCCGGCGAACTGGAGATCACCGCCTTCGAGCGCGGCCGGTTCAGCTCGTACTCGGCGTGCGGCATCCCCTACTGGGCCGGCGGCGAGGTCGACGGCCCCGGCGCGCTGATCGCCCGCACCCCCGAGGAGCACCGCGCGCGCGGCATCGACCTGCGGATCCGCACCGAGGTGACCGAGCTGGACGTGGCGGGTCAGCGGGTCCTCGCCCGGGACCTCGCGTCCGGCGAGGAGCGGTGGCACGGCTACGACCACCTGGTCGTCGCCACCGGCGCCCGGCCGGTCCGGCCGCCGCTGCCGGGCATCGACGCGCGCGGCGTCCACGGGGTGCAGACCCTGGACGACGGGCAGGCGCTCGTCGACGGCCTGGAGCACGCCCCGGGCCGCCGGGCGGTGATCGTCGGCGCCGGGTACATCGGCGTGGAGACGGCCGAGGCGCTGGTCCGGCGCGGCTTCGGGGTGACGGTCGTCGAGCGCGCCGCGCAGCCGATGTCGACGCTCGACCCGGACATGGGCGCGCTGGTCCGCGACGCGATGTGCGGGATGGGCATCGAGGTGGTGACGGGCGCGGAGGTCACCGAGGTGCGGACCGGCGCCGGGGGCGAGGTGACCGCGGTCGTCACCGACGCGGCCGAGTACCCGGCGGACGTGGTCGTGCTCGGCCTGGGCGTACGCCCGGAGACGACGCTGGCCAGGGCCGCCGGGCTGCCGGTGGGCGAGTCCGGCGGGCTGCTGACGGACCTGGCCATGCGGGTCCGCGGCCATGGGAACATCTGGGCCGGGGGCGACTGCGTGGAGGTCCTGGACCTGGTCTCCGGCCGGACCCGGCACATCGCCCTGGGCACGCACGCCAACAAGCACGGCCAGGTGATCGGCTCCAACGTCGGCGGCGGCTACGCCACCTTCCCCGGTGTGGTCGGCACGGCCGTCAGCAAGGTCTGCGAACTGGAGATCGGCCGCACCGGCCTGCTGGAGGCGCAGGCCACGGAGGCGGGCCTGCGGTTCGTGTCGGCGACGACGGAGTCGACGAGCCGGGCCGGCTACTACCCGGGCGCCCGCCCGATGACGGTCAAGATGCTCGCCGAGCGCCGCACGGGCCGCCTGCTGGGCGTCCAGATCGTCGGCGGCGAGGGCGCGGCGAAGCGGGTGGACGTGGCGGCGGTGGCGCTGACGGCCGGGATGACAGTGGAACAGCTGACGGCCCTGGACCTGGGCTACGCGCCGCCGTTCTCCCCGGTGTGGGACCCGGTGCTGATGGCGGCCCGCCGGGCGGCCGCCGCGGTGGCCGCGGACGCGAAGGGCTGAGGGCACGAAGGGCCGAGCCGGGCGCACGGCCTGGTGAGGCCCCGCGATCGGGGGGATGTCGCGGGGCCTCACCGGGAGAACGGACCGCCGACCGGGTTGGTTCCCCCTCTTCTGCGGCAATATGGCGGGAGGGGGTGGTGGGCGTGCGGGACCGGCCGGACGGCAAGAGGAGTGCGAACGGCAAGAGTTACGACCCGGAGAGGCTCTTCCTGCCGCCCGACGACGATCTCGCGCCCAACCGGCCGGGGGAGACGCTCCGGGCCCGGCTCGACGCCTCGGGGGCCGGCGGCCTCGGCCTCGCGGTCGCCCGGCTCCTCGGCCGGCGGCCGGTGGAGGACGTCTGGCGGCGGACGCTCGCGGCCGAGCAGCGCGTGGGCGCCGCCCTGGAGGAGCTGACGGGCGGCGGCTGGGAGGTGGTGCACTCCGTCGTCCTGCCGGGCGACGCGGTCATACCCCATCTGCTGATCGGCCCCGGCGGCGTCTTCGGCATCGCCGCGCTGCCCGGCCGCCGGGCACGGGTCCACGTCGGCGAGACCCTGGTCCGGCTGGACCGGGAGCGGCAGCCGTGGCCGTACGTCCGCCAGGTCCGGCACGACACCGCGCGCGCCTCGCTGGTGCTCTCGCGCGGGTGCGGCTTCCTGGTGCAGGTGCGGCCGGTCCTGGTGTTCGTGGGGGCCGAGAGCCTGGAGGTGGCGCCGGAGCTGAAGGACGTACGGGTGCTGCGCGACACGGAGGTGGCCGGCCTCGGCCGGACGGCCGGCGAGTTCCACCCGCAGCGCGCCGACCGCGTCCACACCGTGGCCCGCAACCGCAGGGTCTGGCTCTGGGCCTGAGCCCCGCGCGCTGTCAGAGGAGCGGCTGCCGGGGCGCGGGGAAGGCGCTGGTGAGCAGGGCCCGCAGCAGCTCCTCGTCCGCGGCGGGCAGCTCGGCGACGAACCGCGCCAGCACGACCTCCCGGTCGGGCAGCCCGTCGAGGATCTTGCACATCCGGCGGGCGGCCAGCCCCGCCTCGTCGGTCACCGGGGCGTAGGCGTACGCACGGCCGCGCGGGGTGCGGGTCAGCACCTCCTTGCCGAGCAGCCGGGACAGGATCGTCACCACCGTGCTGTACGTCAGCTCGCCCGCCAGCCGGCCCTGGACCTCGCGGGGCGTCAGCGGTCCCTCGGCCCGCTGCAGCGCGGCGAGCACCTCGCCCTCCAGAGCGCCGTTGGCTCGGCGGCGGCCGTGGCGCGGCACGGCGGCGGTGGGGGTGGCGGTTTCCATGTCGTGCGATGATCCTTCTGCATTTACAGGTGTGTAGAAACGATACGCTACCCGAACAGAGCTCCTTATTTGGAATCCACGGACATCTGCCGTACCCGCCGCACAGTCGCAGGCCGTAGGGTCGAGTGGTGTTCGAACGCCGAAAAGGGGCGCACGCCCGGAACCACGCCGCTCCGGCCCGCCGCAGGCGCGCCGCCCCCCGCAAGCGCCGGCCGCGCCTCGCGAAGCTGCGCCCCGCCTACCCCCGGCCGGGGCGGCAGGGCTTCCGGCGCTGGGTGCCCTCGTGGCGCCAGGCGCTGGGCTCCGTCCTCACCTTCGCCGGCCTGCTGACGGCCCTGGTGACGATCATGTACGTCCGGACCGAGATACCCGCCGACCTCAACGCCTTCGCCACCCAGCAGGACAACGTCTACTACTGGGCCGACGGCACCGAGATGGCCCGCACCGGCGAGGTCAACCGCCAGGACCTCGACCTGCGCAAGGTCCCCGAGAAGGTCCGCTGGGCGGCCCTGGCCGCCGAGAACGAGACCTTCTACTCCGACAGCGGCATCTCGCTCAGCGGTATGACCCGCGCCGTCACCAAGATGGTCACCGGAGGCAGCACCCAGGGCGGCTCCACGATCACCCAGCAGTATGTGAAGAACGCCTACCTCAACCAGGACCAGACCTTCAGCCGCAAGTTCACCGAGATGTTCATCGCCATCAAGCTGGACAACCAGATGAGCAAGGACGAGATCCTGGAGGGCTACCTCAACACCAGCTGGTACGGGCGCGGCACCTACGGCATCCAGCGCGCCGCCCACGCCTACTACGGCAAGGACGTCTCGCAGCTCAACGCCAGTGAGGGCGCCTTCCTGGCCTCGCTGCTCAAGGGCGCCGGCCTCTTCGACCCGTCGCTCGGCCCGAAGAACCACGAGCGCGCCGTGGAGCGCTGGAACTGGATCCTCGACCGGATGGTGACCATCGGCAAGCTCTCCAAGGAGGAGCGGGCCACGTACACCACCTTCCCCGAGCCCCAGGCCCCGCCGAAGCCGGCCGGGCTGACCGGGCAGACCGGCTATCTGGTGGAGACCGCCCGCGCCTATGTGAGCGCCCACACCGACGTCTCCGACCACGACTTCGACCTCGGCGGTTACCAGATCCGCACCACCTTCGAGAAGCCCCGGATGGCCGCGCTCACCAAGGCCGTCGCCGAGGCGAGCGGCCGCCTGGACGCCGAGAAGCGCGACGCCGACAAGGACGTCCGCATCGGCGCCGCCTCCGTCACCACCGACGGGCGCGTCGTCGCCCTGTACGGCGGCCCGGACTACCTCAAGCAGGGCTTCAACGACGCCAACTCCTCCGTCGTCCCCGCCGGCACGTCCTTCACGCCCTTCGTCTACGCGGCCGCCCTGCGCGAGGGCGTCCAGAAGGAGCGCGGCAAGCCCCGTACCCCGGTCTCCCCGGCCACCGTCTACAACGGCGACGACAAGATCTCGCTACTCACCCCCGAGGGCCCGTACTGGTCCCGCTCCGGCAAGATCGTCAAGGCGCTCAACGACGGCGGGAAGTCCTGGGGCAGGATCACCCTGAAGGAGGCCGTCGCACAGTCCGTCAACACCCCGATGATGCAGCTCGGCATGGACGTCGGCCTGGACCAGGTGGGCGAGACGGCCGTGGCCGCGGGGCTGCTGAAGAACAGCCTCGGCCAGAAGCTGCCCGGCTTCTCGCTGGGCACCGCCACCCCCAGCGCCATCCGCATGGCCGGGGCGTACGGCACCTTCGCCGCCGGGGGCCTGCACAGCGAGCCGTACTCCGTCGACAGGCTCAGCCGCAACGGCAACCCCGTGCCGGTGGAGAAGCCCAAGGCCGAGCGGGTCCTGCCCGCGCAGGTCGCGGGCGCCGTGGACGACGCCCTGCGCGACGCCGTGCTGCGCGGCAGCGCGGCCGCCGCCAAGGCGGCCGGGGCCGGCGCCGCGGGCAAGACCGGGACGGCACAGGACAACAAGTCGGCGTGGTTCGCGGGCTACCGGGGCAAGGTGTCGACCGCCGTCTCGCTCTCCCGCATCGACCCCCGGTCGCAGGAGCTCCAGCCCCTGGACGGCCTGGCCGGCGCCGCGAAGGACACCCTGGGCAGCACGATCCCGATCGACATCTGGACGAAGTACACGGCCGCCCAGCGGAGCTGACCGGCCGGTGCGGCGCCGGGCCCGGCGCCGCGGTGGCCCGCTTTCCTCGCGGTCTACTTCTTCTTGACGAACGTGGCCCAGTCCGGGGACTGGGCCGGGTCCAGCCCGCGCAGCTTCGCCAGCACCTTCGGATCCTGCTCGTCGAGCCAGTCCGCGAGCTGCTTGAAGGACACGCAGCGCACGCCGTCCCGCTTGCACACCGACTTCATGACGTCCTCGATGGCCTTCATATAGATGCCACCGTTCCAGTCCTCGAAGTGGTTACCGATGAACAGTGGTGCCCGGCTGCCGTTGTAGGCGCGCTCGAAGCCGTTCAGATAGCCGTCCCGCGTCAGCTTCCGCCACTCCGCGTACTTCTTCGGATCGCCCTTGGTGTTGTCACCGGACTGGTTGTAGAGGAAGTTGAAGTCCATCGACAGGACCTGCTTCTCGCTCTTCGGGTACGGCAGCAGCTGCAGCGGGAAATTCCAGACGCCGTTGATCTGGGACGGCCAGATCTGGAAGTCGCCGGGCGAGCTCGCGTCGTACCGCCAGCCGAAGGACTTCGCCACCGGTATGAGGTTCTTCTGCCCCTCCAGACACGGGGCGCGCCCGCCGACCAGCTCCTTCTTGTAGTCGAAGGGCAGCGGCGGCAGGTCCGTGTAGCCGGTGTTCGTCTTCCAGTTCTGCACGAAGGAATACGACTGCTCGATCTCGCTCTTCCACTCCGCCGCGCTCCAGTCGCCGCCGCCCTTGGCGCCGCAGAAGTGGCCGTTGAAGTGGGTGCCGATCTCGTTCCCGTCCAGCCAGGCACCGCGCAACTGCTGAAGGGTGTCCTTGATGTGCGGATCCGTCGCATAGGAGATCGCCGACTCGCCGGGCTTGTGCTGCGGCGGCTTGTACAGCGTCGCCTTCGACTTCGGCAGCAGATAGGTGCCGGTGAGGAAGAACGTCATCCGGGCGTCGTTCTGCTTGGCGACCTCGCGGAAATGCGAGAAGAGGTGGTCGTCGCCCTCCAGCGCGCCGTCCCAGGAGAAGACCACGAACTGCGGCGGCTTCTCGCCGGGCTTCAGCCTCTCCGGCTTCGGCTGCTTGGGCTGCGGCCCGGTGTAGGACGTCGAACCGTCGCCGAGCACCCGGACCTTGCCGTCCCACTTCTCCTCGGGCTTCTTGCTCGCCGTCGGTTCCTCGTCGGGCTCGGTCTCGGGAGCGTTCTTCGCCTTGCCCTTCGGCTGGGCGGACGCCGAGGCGTCGCCCTTGGCGTCGGTCTCCCCACCGCTGCCGCAGGCGGTCAGCCCGAGCCCCAGGGCGGCCACGGCGCCCACGGTGACCAGAGCCGTCGCGCCGCGTACGGTCCTTTTCGACAACTTCTTACCCCCTGGCGCCAAAACAGATGTTCTGGCGCCAGTATCACAGGTCGTACTGTCAGACCCGTAGCGCCGGGTGGTCCGCGACCACGGTGCACGACCCCGGGGCGATCTCGGTGAAGCCCGCGTCCCGGACCACCGGCAGACCGCTCGTCGTCAGCCCCGCCCAGCGCGCCGGGTCGGCCGTCCGCACCGACAGCGCGAAACCGGACGCCAGCCAGGCCCGCCGGGCCGCCTCGTCCAGCCCCCACCACGCGAGCTGCGCGCCGTGTCCCGCCTGCGCCATGGTCTTGCCGGCCGACATCTCCAGCTCCGGGTTGAGCCACAGCACCGGGCCGGCCCCGGCCGGCAGCGGGGCCGGGGGCTCCGGGTCGGCCAGGTCCGTGCCCGACACCTGGAGCTTCACCAGCTCCTTGGGCCAGCCGTCGAGCGGTACGGGCGGGAAGACCCGCACCTCGGCCCGCTCGCCCGTGACCGTGATGCCCGGCAGCGCCGACGCCTTGCGCCACTCCGCGCCCCGCGCCCGCCGCACGACCTTCCGGATCCGGGCGTCCTGCCAGTCCCGGACCGCCCGCGCCCACTCGCCGTCCACGCCGTCGCCGCCGGTGGCCGCGCGCTCGTCGGCCAGCAGCGTGAGCACCGCGCGCGCCGCCGTCTCCAGGGCGTCCGTACGGGCCGGCGGCGCGTCCTTCTCGATCCGGACCACGAGCGGCAGCACGAACTGCGGCGCCTCGTCGCGGGGGTCGTCCTCCGGAGCTGTCGAGGGGCTGCCGGTCTCGGTGCGGGTGTCAGGGCTGGTCACGCCCCCAGTCTGCCAGCCGCCCCGGGAACGGACCGCCCCGGCCGGACGGCCGGGGCGGGGAGGGCGCGCGTGAGGAGGGCGCGGGGGGTGGGCGATGATGGCGGAACGCCGACGGACACGGACGGCCGCGCACGGACGCGTGGCCCCGCGAGGGACGGAGACGACATGGAACGTACGGACGGAAGCCCCGCCGCCGCGGCCCTCGCGGACTGCGTGCACTGCGGCGAGCCCACGGAGTACCCCGCCGAGCGGCCCGGCCTGACGCTCTGCCCCGTCTGCGAGTGGCAGGAGGCCCAGCGCACGGCCTGCTCCGGCTGACGGGGCGTCGCGCCCGGTACCGTTTGGTCCCGCCCGGGGCTCAGCCCCCGGCGATCAGATCCGAGACCCGCACGAACTCGTAGCCCCGCGCCCGCAGCTCGGGCACGATCCGCCGCACCGCCTCGTCCGTGGTGGGCGCCGCGCTGCGCGTGCAGTGCATCACCACCACCGAGCCGGGCTTCACCTGCGTCAGCACCTGGTCCGCCACCGGCCCGGCCTTCTTGGCGAAGGCGTCACCGCTGATCACGTCCCACTGCACGGCCGTCACCTTCGCGGGTGCGACGGCGCGCAGCGCGGCGTCGTCGTAGCACCCGCCGGGGAAGCGGAAGTACGGGACGGTGCGCCGCACCCCCGCCTTGCGGAAGGCGGCGGACGCGCGTTCCACGTCGGCCCGGGCGCCGTCGCGGGGGACGGCCGGCAGCCCGTAGCAGGGGGTGGAGAAGGCGTGGTGGCTGTACGAGTGGTTCGCGACCTCGAAGAGGGCGTCGCCACCGATGGACCGGGCCTGGTCGGGGTACTGCTCGGCCCATCTGCCGGTCATGAAGACCGTGGCGGGCACCTTGAGCCGCCGCAGCGTCGTGATCAGCTCGGGGTTGTCGAACGGCTCCCCGCGCGCGGCCCGCGGCCCCTCGTCCGAGGTCATGTCGGCGTCGAAGGTCAGCGCGACGCGCTTGGCGCCGCGTTTCCCGTGGAAGAACACGGGCGCCCGGCCGTCGGCCCCCACGGGCAGGGTGGGCGCGGGGGACGCCTCGGGGGAGGCGGCGGGAGTGGGGCGCGCGGCGGTGGCGGAGGCCGGGGCGCTCGGGGCGGCGGTGGACTTCCCGGAACCGCCGCCTCCGCCACAGGCGGAGAGGGCGGCGCAGAGGGCGAGGGCGGCGAACGACCGGACGGTACGGATCGGTGAGTGCACCGCAGCACTCTATGACCGGACGGGCCGGTGTCCGACGGGGCCGCCGGGTGCGGGTGGGTGCCGCTGCGCGGGGCTTTTCCCCTACCCGCCCCTTCCCGTAACCGGGGCTCCGCCCCGGACCCCGGTCCTCAAACGCCGGACGGGCTGAAATTCAGCCCGTCCAGCCACCGCCGGGAGACGCCCCGGCCAAAGACGTTCAGGCCCCCACCGCCGCCGCTGCCACCGCCCCCGACGGCGCCGGTTCCGCGCGCCCCGCGCAGGAGGCGTGCCGGTCCGGGAGGGCCCCGGTCAGCAGATACCGCTCCGTGTGGGCGTTGACACAGGCGTTGGCCCCGAAGGCGATGCCGTGGGTGCCCGCGTCCCGCTCGGTCACCAGCGCCGAGCCGGGCAGTCTGCGCTGGAGCTCCAGCGCGCCCGGGTACGGCGTCGCGGCGTCCCGTTCGGCGGCGAGCACGAGCGTGCGGGGCAGGGCGCTGGCCGGGGCGCCGACGTCGACCGGTCGCTGCCGCGGCCCCTTCCAGAAGGCGCAGGGCAGGTTCATCCAGGCGTTCTCCCAGGTCTCGAAGGGCGCCCGGCGGGCGAGGCGGGTGTTGTCCCGGTCCCAGACCCGCCAGGAGCGCGGCCAGGGGGCGTCGTTGCACTCCACGGCGGTGTAGACGGCGTTGGAGTTCTCCTCGGAGCGGGCCGACGCCGGGTCGGGCATGGCGAGCGCGCGCAGCGCCTTGTCGTCGCCGCGCAGATACGCGGACAGGGCGTTCGCGCTGCGCGCCCAGGCGCTGTCCGCGTAGCCGACCTGGAGGAGGGCGGACTGGAGCTGCCCCGGGCCGAGCTTCCCGCCGACGGGCCGGCGGGCCAGCCGCCGGCTCGCCCGGTCGTAGGAGTGCCCGACGCCTTCCGCGGTGCGGCCCAGGTGGTAGACGTCGTCGTGCCGGGCCACCCAGCGGCGCCAGTCGCCCCAGCGGACTTCGAAGGCCGCGGACTGGTCGAGGTTGCTGCGGTACCAGATCTTGCCGGGTGAGGGGTTGACGACGCTGTCGAAGACCATGCGGCGCACGTGCCCGGGGAACAGCGTGGCGTAGAGGGCCCCGAAGTAGGTGCCGTAGGACGCGCCCATGTACGTGAGGCGCTTCTGGCCGAGGGCCGCGCGCAGCACCTCCAGGTCGCGGGCGTTGTTCAGGCTGGTGAAGTGCCGCAGGTCCCGCCCGCCCCGCTGGGCGCAGCCCCGCGCGTACTCCTTCGCCTGGGCGATCCGGCGCGCCTTGTACGCCTCGGAGGGGTGTTGCGGCGCCCGGCTCGGGGCCTTGACGAAGCGCGCCGGGTCCACGCAGGACAGCGGGGCCGAGCGGCCCACGCCCCGGGGCGCGTAGCCGACGAAGTCGTAGGCCCTGCCCGCGGCCCGCCACTGGCCGATGCCGGCGAGCACCGGGAAGAACATCCCCGAGCCGCCCGGCCCGCCGGGGTTGTAGACGAGCGCGCCCTGGTGTTCGGCGCGGGTGCCGGTGGCCCGGGCGCGGCTGACGGTGAGTCCGATGTGCTTGCCGTGCGGCCGGGCGTAGTCCAGCGGTACGGAGACGGTGCCGCACTGGACGGTCGCGGGCAGCCCTTCCGCGGCCGGGCACGGGCCGTAGCGGATGCGTTCGACGGCGGCCTGGTGGACGGCGGTGACCACGCCACGGGCCTCGGCGCGGGTGCCGCCCGGTGGCGAGGGGTCCTCCAGGGCCCCGGCCGGCGCCGTGGTGACCGCGGTGAGGACCAGGGATCCGAGGGCTCCGTACAGGGCTGCTGCTCTCACACCGGCCATCCCTTCTCGTCTTATCTGACAAAAGGGATAATTGGTGGGGTTGTTGACGAAGTAAAGCACCGAGGCTCGTGTCGGTCGCAAAGGGCTCGATCGGGCCCGAATCAGGTCTGAGGGGCCACCGAGCAGCGGCCGAAGGCCCCGCACCGGGCCCCGGACCGGCCCGTCAGGGGTGGTGCTCGCGCAGCCGGGCGCAGAGTGCGGCGCGCAGTTCGGGGTCGGCGAGGGCCTTGCGGCCGCGCACGGCCAGCGCGGCCAGGAAGCCCGCGTCGTCGGAGCCGGCCCCGGATCCGGCCCCGGAGCCGACGCGGTCCAGGAGCTCCTGCCCGGCGACCGACGCCCAGGGCGTGTAGGGGTGGATCTCGATCCGGGCGATCAGCAGGCACGCCGACGTCAGCAGCAGCGGCAGCGCGAACCACGCCGCCGCCTCGCCCCGGTGGGTCTCGGGCGGCACCATCAGGACGGCGGCCGCCCCGGTCAGCACCACCAGGCCGCAGGCCGCGCGCACCTGACGGACGGCGGCCGTCACGTTCGTACGGGCCGGGTCGGGCACCGCGAGCCCGGCCTCGACCAGCCGGTCGGCCAGCGCCCGTACGGCGTCGGCGGCGGCGTGCGCGGCCCGCACGGCGGGCACCGGGGACTGCCCGTCCGGCCCGATGGCGGTGATCAGCGAGCGCTCCAGCTCGTCCCGCCCGACCGGGTCGACGACCGTGGCCCAGCCGGTGCGCGCGAGCAGCACCCGTCGCTCCCGGCCCATCCTGACCAGCGTGAGGTCGGTGACCCGGTGCGGGCCGCCGGCCAGGAACGCGGCCTCGTAGAGGCTCAGTCCATGCGCCCGGTCACCGGCCCCGGCGCGCTCCGGGGACACCTCGGCGGCCGCGGCGGCCGCGAGGCAGAGGCGTCCGCAGGTGAGGATCGCCGCACCCCAGGCGATCACCAGGAAGAGGACCCACATGACGGCTTTCTAGCCGACGGCCGGGGACTCCGCCATGGTTCGCGCAGGGTTCGCCCCGCCGTACGGACCCGGGTCGCGGGCCCGTACGGCGCGGTCGCGGGGCCTCGGGTCAGCGCGCGGTGTGCTCGTGGACGTACTCCACCAGGCGGGTGAGGGCGTCCGGGTCCGTGCTGGGCAGCACGCCGTGGCCGAGGTTGAAGATGTGGCCCGGCAGGTCCGCGGCGGCGTCCAGCACCTCCTGGGCCTTGGTCTCCACGGCCTCGCGGCCCGCGAAGAGGACCGCCGGGTCGAGGTTGCCCTGGAGCGCCTTGCCGGGGCCGACGCGGCGGACGGCCTCGTCCATCGGGATCCGCCAGTCGACGCCCACGACGTCCGCGCCGGCCTCGCCCATCAGGCCGAGCAGCTCGCCCGTACCCACGCCGAAGTGGATGCGGGGCACGCCGTGGCCGGCGACGGCGTCGAAGACCTTCGTGGAGGCGGGCATGACGGAGCGCCGGTAGTCCGCCGGGGCGAGCGCGCCGACCCAGGAGTCGAAGAGCTGCACGGCGGAGGCGCCGGCCTCGATCTGGATCTTCAGGAAGGCGGCGGTGATGTCCGCGAGCCGGTCCAGGAGGTCGGCCCAGAGCTCGGGGTCGCCGTACATCAGCGCCTTGGTGTGCTCGTGGTTGCGCGACGGGCCGCCCTCGACCAGGTAGCTGGCGAGGGTGAAGGGCGCGCCGGCGAAGCCGATGAGCGGGGTGGCGCCGAGCTCGGCGGTGAGCAGGCCGATGGCCTCGGTGACGTACGGGACGTCGGACGGGTCCAGCGGGCGCAGCCGGTCGAGGTCCGCGCGGGTGCGGATGGGCTGGGCGACAACGGGGCCGACGCCGGGCTTGATGTCCAGGTCGATGCCGATGGCCTTCAGGGGCACGACGATGTCGCTGAAGAAGATCGCGGCGTCGACGTTGTGGCGGCGGACCGGCTGGAGGGTGATCTCCGTGACCAGGTCGGGACGCATGCAGGACTCGAGCATCGGGATGCCCTCGCGGACCTTGCGGTACTCGGGCAGCGAGCGGCCCGCCTGGCGCATGAACCACACGGGCGTGTGCGGCACGGGCTCGCGCCGGCACGCCCGCAGGAACGCCGAGTCGTGTGCCGCGGTGCGGCCGGTCTGCTGCTGGCTGGGCTCCGTACGCTCACTCATGTCCCAAATCTTCGCACGGGCCGAACGAGTGACCCGCCCATGTGGGTGTCCCTACCCGGAACAGGGCGTCCTTCCGCCTAGTCTTCCGGGCATGGCTGCGGCGCAGGGACACCTCTCGGAAGGTCCGGACGACGCGGATGGGGAGGGCTCCCCGTCCGTCTTCCGGCAGGCGGTCGCCGGTTTGCAAGGGGTGCGTCTGCGGCCCGAGATCGAGCTGGACGCGACGCCACCGCCCCAGCGGCTGGCGCCCTTCTCGTACGCCCTGGAGGCCGCCGTCGTCGTGGACGACGAGGAGCTGGCGGACGGGCGGCTGATCCTGCTGCACGACCCGGCGGGGCACGAGGCGTGGGGCGGTACGTTCCGGCTGGTGACGCTGGTCCACGCCGATCTGGAGCCGGAGATGGCGGCGGACCCGCTGCTTCCGGAGGTGTGCTGGTCGTGGCTGACGGGCGCGCTGGAGGCCCGGCGGGTGCCCTACGGGGCCCCGAGCGGCACGGTGACCCGGGCGAGTTCGCACTACTTCGGCGGGCTGCGGGAGCGGGAGCCGTCGACGCGGATCGAGATCCGGGCCTCGTGGTCGCCGGTGGAGCCGGCGGGCGCCGGGGCGGCGGCACCGGCGGCCCGGGCGGCCCGCTGGGCGCGGCGGGCCCGGTGAGCCTCGCGGGCGCCGGGAAGCAGGGCGCGGCGCGGCCGGGGCGGGCGACCCGGCGGCGCCCGGGGCGGGGGTTCCCGACACGGCCGCGCACCTCGCGGCCTGGTGCGACCTGCTCTGTCAGATCGCTGGGCTGCCGCCGGGCGGGGCGCCGGAGGCGGGCGTGGTGACGCTTCCTCAGCGGCGCGATCCGCAGAGTCGTTGATCGATCAACCGTCCTAATTGCCCGAATTGTTACTCATCAATTCGTGATCTTCCCCTAAAGCCGGGACGCTTCGCTGCCGAAGAGGCTTGTGACCCTTCCCATACGGATCGCCCCGGCTTACCCCCAAAGTCGGCACCGTCCCCCGCCACTCCCCCTGGAGGCTTGGTGTCCGTTCTCCTCGAGCAACCTGCGAGCCTCGCCTACCGCCCGAACAAACCGACGGCCATGGTCGTCGTCGCCGACCCCCGCGTCCGCTCCACCGTCACCCGCCACCTGTGGGCGCTCGGCGTGCGAGATGTGATCGAGGCGTCGTCCATCGCGGAGGCCCGCCCCCGCGTCGGCAACCCGCGCGACATCTGCGTGGCCGACGTCCACCTTCCCGACGGGTCCGGGCTCACCCTGCTCTCCGAGACCCGCGCGGCGGGCTGGCCGAACGGCCTGGCCCTGTCCGCCGCCGACGACATCGGCGCGGTGCGCAACGCCCTCGCGGGCGGCGTCAAAGGCTATGTCGTCACCGGCACCCGGACCAATCTCGGCCTGCCCGGCCGGCCCGGCTCCGCGCCCATCGGCTCGGCCGCCGCGGCCCGGATGCACCGCCGCCCGCCCGGCGCCCCCGGCCACCCGGGGGGCTACCGCGAGCTGTCCGGCCGTGAGGTCGAGGTGCTGCGGCTGGTGGCGGAGGGCCAGTCCAACAAGGCCATCGGCGTCTCGATGGGACTGTCCGCGCTCACCGTCAAGAGCCACCTCGCCCGGATCGCGCGCAAGCTCGGCACCGGCGACCGGGCCGGCATGGTCGCCGTGGCCCTGCGCACCGGCATCATCCACTGACCGCTCCCGGCGGGCACGGCGGGGCCGATCGGGTCCCGGAACGCCCGCCGCACGACACCACGCCCGTCGACGGGAACGTTCCGTCGACGGGCGCTTGCCATACACAGATACCCTTGACCGGTGACCGACGCCCAAGAGACCGCAGCAGACACGACACTGCGAACCCCCGGGGGCGACCCCCCGGTCGACGTCGATTCGGCGCCGATCCCCCTGTTGGAGCCACGCGAGGGCATCCCGCCCGTCGTCGCTGACAACGATGCCCTGGCCCGGATCGTCGCGGCGTTCGCGGCCGGTACGGGCCCCGTCGCGGTGGACGCGGAGCGCGCCTCCGGCTACCGCTACGGCCAGCGCGCCTATCTCGTACAGCTGCGCCGCGAGGGCGCCGGCTCGACCCTGATCGACCCCGTCGGCTGTCCCGACCTGTCCTCGCTCGGCGAGGCCGTCGGCGACGCCGAATGGGTGCTGCACGCGGCCACCCAGGACCTGCCGTGCCTGCGCGAGATAGGGATGACGCCGTCGCGGCTCTTCGACACGGAGCTGGCGGGACGGCTCGCCGGATTCGCCCGGGTGGGACTCGGCGCCATGGTCGAGAACGTCCTGGGGTACGCCCTGGAGAAGGGCCACTCCGCCGTCGACTGGTCCACCCGCCCGCTGCCCGACCCGTGGCTGCGCTACGCCGCGCTCGACGTGGAGCTCCTCGTCGACCTGCGCGACGCGCTGGAGGCGGAGCTGGACCGGCAGGGGAAGCTGGAGTGGGCCCGCCAGGAGTTCGCGGCGATCGCCGCCGCGCCCCCCGCCCCGCCCCGCAAGGACCCCTGGCGCCGTACGTCCGGGATGCACAAGGTCCGGCGGCGGCGGCAGATGGCCGTGGTCCGCGAGCTGTGGACCGCGCGCGACCAGATCGCCCAGCGGCGCGACGTCTCGCCCGGCAAGGTGCTCGGCGACGCCGCGATCGTCGAGGCCGCGCTGAACATGCCGCCGAACGCCCAGGCGCTGGCCGCGCTGCCCGGCTTCGGCCACCGGATGAGCCGCAAGCAGCTGGAGCAGTGGCAGGCCGCGGTCGACCGCGCCCGCGCGATCCCGGACAACGAGCTCCCGCAGCCCGGCCAGCCGCTGACCGGCCCGCCGCCGCCCCGTGCCTGGGCGGACAAGGACCCCGTCGCGGCCGCCCGGCTGTCCGCGGCCCGTACGGCGGTGTCGGCGCTGGCCGAGCGGCTCACCATGCCGCAGGAGAACCTGATCGCCCCGGACACCGTCCGCCGGCTGTGCTGGGAGCCGCCGAAGGCACCGACGCCGGACGCGGTGGCGGAGGTCCTCACCGCGCACGGCGCCCGCGCGTGGCAGGTGGAGCAGGTGACACCGGCCCTGGTGAAGGCACTGACGGAGGCCACGGACTGAACGACGTACGCGGTGTACGCGGTGCACGCCGCCGGACTGAACGACGTACGCGGTGCACGCGGTGCACGCGGTGCACACCGCCGGACTGAACGACGTACGCGGTGCACGCGGTGCACGCGGTGCACACCGCCGGACTGAACGACGTACGCAGTGCACACCGCCGGACGCCTCGCGGCGGGCCGAGCGCCGTCGCCGCGGATTCGGGGCCCCTGCCCCGCCCTCTCAACCGTTTCCCGGGGCTACACCCCGGCCCCCTCGGGGGTCTGGGGGCTTGCCCCCAGGAAACGGGAAGGGGCGGGGCAGGGGCCCTTTGCCGCGCCGCGACGGCGCTCGGCCCGCCGCACGGCGCCCGGCGGTGCCGAACCCGCCGCGGTCGCCCCCCCCACCGGGGAACCCGGCGGTGCCGAACCGCCCCGGTCGCGACCGCACACGGAATGTGACCTTCGCCGCTCCCGCCAGGGGGGCTGGGCAACCTAGTTACCCGTAAGTAGCATGGCGGTTGTCAGCCCGCACCGCGGCGGAGCCGTACCGGCGTGCCCGCGCGCAGCGATCCCGCACATGGAGGAGAGCCAACGTGCCTCGTACCGCTAGGGACGTCGTCTTCGTCGACGGCGTCCGCACCCCGTTCGGCAAGGCGGGCCCGAAGGGCATCTACCACGAGACCCGCGCCGACGACCTCGTCATCAAGTGCATCCGTGAGCTGCTGCGCCGCAACCCGAACCTGGACCCCGCCAAGATCGACGAGGTCGCCATCGCCGCGACCACGCAGATCGGCGACCAGGGCCTGACCCTGGGCCGCACGGCCGGCATGCTCGCGGGCCTGCCGCAGACCGTGCCCGGCATGTCCATCGACCGGATGTGCGCCGGCGCGATGACCGCCGTGACGACCGTCGCCGGCGGCGTGGCCTTCGGCGCGTACGACGTCGCCCTCGCGGGCGGTGTCGAGCACATGGGCCGGCACCCGATGGGCGAGGGCGTCGACCCCAACCCGCGCTTCGTGTCGGAGAAGCTGGTCGACGACTCCGCCCTCGTCATGGGCATGACGGCGGAGAACCTGCACGACCGCTTCCCGCAGCTCACCAAGGAGCGCGCGGACGCGTTCGCGGTCCGCAGCCAGGAGAAGGCCGCCAAGGCGTACGCCGACGGCAAGATCCAGGCCGACCTGGTGCCGATCTCCGTGCGCCGCACCACGCCCGAGGGCGGGGAGCTGGGCTGGGGCCTCGTCACGGCCGACGAGCCGATGCGCCCGGGCACCACCATGGAGGGTCTCGCCAACCTGAAGACCCCCTTCCGCCCGCACGGCCGGGTCACCCCGGGCAACGCCTCCGGCCTCAACGACGGCGCCACCGCCTCGCTGATCGCCTCCGAGGACGCGGCGCGCGAGCTGGGTCTGCCGATCCGGATGCGCCTGGTCTCCTACGCCTACGTGGGCGTCGAGCCCGAGGTGATGGGCTACGGCCCGATCCCGGCGACCGAGAAGGCCCTCGCCAAGGCGGGCCTGACCATCGACGACATCGGCCTGTTCGAGCTGAACGAGGCGTACGCGGTGCAGGTGCTGGCCCTCCTGGACCACTACGGCATCGCGGACGACGACCCGCGCGTCAACCAGTACGGCGGCGCCATCGCGTTCGGCCACCCGCTGGCCTCGTCGGGCGTGCGTCTGATGACGCAGCTGGCCCGGCAGTTCGAGGAGCAGCCGCACGTCCGCTACGGCATGACGTCAATGTGCGTCGGCCTCGGCATGGGCGGAACGGTCATCTGGGAGAACCCGCACTTCGACGGAGGCAGCAAGTGAGCACCGCGGAACTTCTGAAGGGTGCGGCAGAGCTGTTCCCGGGTGAGGTCGTGACCCAGGCGCACGTGCGCCACTTCGACCTGCCCAAGGGCGCGGGCACCTTCGCGCTCATCACCCTGGACAACGGCCTGGACCACACCAAGCCGACCACGTTCGGCCCCCGGTCGCTGGCGAACCTGAGCGCCGCGATCGACCAGGTCGAGGCCGAGGCCCGGGACGGGAAGATCACCGGCGTCGGCGTCACCGGCAAGCCGTTCATCTTCGCGGTCGGCGCCGACCTCAAGGGCGTCGAGCTGCTCGCCCGCCACGAGGACGCGCTGGCCATCGGCAAGGGCGGCCACGACGTCTTCAAGCGGCTGTCGTCGCTGGCGGTGCCGACGTTCGCGTACTACAACGGCGCGGCCATGGGCGGTGGCGTCGAGGTCGGTCTGCACTGCACCTACCGGACCGTCTCGAAGGCCATCCCGGCCTTCTCCCTGCCCGAGGTCTTCCTCGGCCTGGTCCCCGGCTGGGGCGGCTGCACCCTGCTGCCGAACCTCATCGGCGCGGACCGCGCGGTCTCGGTGATCATCGAGAACTCGCTCAGCCAGAACAAGCAGCTGCGCGGCAAGCAGGTCTTCGAGCTGGGCATCGCCGACGCGCTCTTCGAGGGCGCGGACTTCCTGGAGCAGTCGCTGCTCTGGACCGCCTCCGTGCTCAGCGGCGAGACCGAGGTCTCCCGCCCCGAGGTCGACCGCGGCGAGGCGTGGGACCGGGCCGTCGAGCGCGGCCGGTTCGTCGCGGACTCCAAGGTGCACGGCGCCGCCCCGGCCGCCTACCGCGCGCTGGAGATCATCTCCGCGGCGAAGAACGGCGACCTGGCCGCCGGCTTCGACGCCGAGGACAAGGCCCTCGCCGACCTGATCATGGGTGGCGAGCTGCGCAGCGGCATCTACGCCTTCAACCTGGTGCAGAAGCGCGCCAAGCGCCCGGCCGGTGCCCCGGACCGCTCGCTGGCCCGCCCGGTCACCAAGGTGGGCGTCGTCGGCGCCGGTCTGATGGCCTCCCAGCTCGCGCTGCTCTTCCTGCGCCGCCTCGAGGTGCCGGTCGTGCTGACCGACATCGACCAGGAGCGGATCGACAAGGGCGTCGGCTACGTCCACGGCGAGATCGACAAGCTGCTCGCCAAGGGCCGCATCGGCCAGGACAAGGCCAACCGCCTCAAGGCGTCCGTGACGGGCTCCCTCAACAAGGCCGCCGCCTTCGGCGACGCGGACTTCGTCATCGAGGCCGTCTTCGAGGAGATGGGCGTCAAGCAGCAGGTGTTCGCCGAGGTCGAGGCGGTCGTGCCCGCGCACACCATCCTCGCCACGAACACCTCCTCGCTGTCCGTCAGCGAGATGGCGTCGAAGCTCAAGCACCCCGAGCGGGTCGTGGGCTTCCACTTCTTCAACCCGGTCGCGATCCTCCCGCTCCTGGAGATCGTGCGCGGCGAGCTGACCGACGACGCGGCGCTGGCCACGGCCTTCGGCGTCGCCAAGAAGCTGAAGAAGACCGCGGTGCTGGTGAAGGACGCCCCGGCGTTCGTCGTCAACCGCATCCTGACCCGCTTCATGGGCGAGATCCAGAACGTCATCGACGAGGGCACGCCGGTCGCGGTCGCCGAGAAGGCCGTCGAGCCGCTCGGTCTGCCGATGTCGCCGCTGGTCCTGCTGGAGCTGGTCGGCCCGGCGATCGGGCTGCACGTCTCCGAGACGCTCAACCGCGCCTTCCCGGACCGCTTCACCGTCTCGCCGAACCTGGCCGCCGTGGTCAAGGCCGGCAAGCGCGGCTTCTACGTCTACGACTCCGGCAAGCCGGAGCTGGACCCCGAGGTCGCGGCGCTCCTGAAGCAGGGCGACGTCGTCCTGACCGAGGAGCAGGTGCGCGACCGGGTCCTGGACGCCGTCGCGCAGGAGATCGGCCTGATGCTGGACGAGGGTGTCGTCGCCGAGGCGCAGGACATCGACCTGTGCCTGATCACGGGCGCGGGCTGGCCCTTCCACCTGGGCGGCATCACGCCGTACCTGGACCGCGAGGGCGTCTCCGAGCGCGCGGCGGGCCGGCGCTTCCTGGCGCCGGGTGTGGCGAGCGTGCCGGCGTAACGCCGGAGTCCCCGGAGCGCCGGGCGGGTTGGTCGGAACCCGCTCGGCGCTTCGGCGTGTCCGAATCCGGGGGCGACGGCCCGGCCCGGCGGCCTGTGCCGTGGCGGCCCGTCACGGCGGGGCGGACCGGGGTCGTTCTCCGGATGCGTCCCCCGCGCCGGGCCGCGATCGTGGCGCCATGAGAAGTCATCCCTTCGTCGTCGTGCACGCCCCGGACGGCCGTGGGCTGAGGGCCGTGTCCGCCGGGGGGAAGGCCGTCGGCAGCGCCTGGTCGGAGCGGGAGCTGCGCCGGGTGCTGGGCCGGGCGGGAGTACCCCGGGACTCCGATCTCGGCGACCGCGCGCGCGTGCTCTGGCCGGCGGACCGGGACGACTGGCCGGACCGCCCGTGGCGCAGGCGTGCCACGGGCGCCGTCATGGCGCTCGGGCTCCTCGCGTCGGCGGCCGTCCTCCTGCGCGTGAGGCTGACGGACGCCTTCCACGCGCTGGCCTACGGCGGGCCGGGAGGCGCTCTCCGAGTCGGAGCAGGAGCCCTACGGCATGAAGACCATGTACGCGGCGACCGATCAGCCGGTCACCCAGCTCCTGCACAAGGCGGGTAAGTGACCCGGCGGCGGCTCAGCGCGAGCCCGCGCCCCACTCCCCCGCCACCTCCGCCAGCGCCCGTACCGCCTTCTCCACCAGCACGTCGTCGCCCCGTACGCGCCTGCTGTGTTCCACGTGCAGGAACGGCACCTTCACCGCCGCCGCGTGGTCCCCCTCGACGTTCGTGCGGCCCTCCAGGCGGCCGCAGTACCGTTCCCACACCTCGCACACGCGCAGCTCCCGCGCGCGCAGGGCCCCGGACAGGCGGCGGGCCCACCGGAGGCCCGCGTCGCCCTTGCCCGTCGAGACGACGACGTCCTCGTCGGGCAGGCTGCTGTCGGCGAAGCCGTGCACCTGGACGGCCGGGAGCTTGCGGTCGGCGAGCGCGTCGGAGACGGCGGCGAAGACGGAGTCCCGGCGGTGCGCCACGTCGGCCACGTCCGACGCGCCCGTGTCGTCCGCCCCGCCCGACGCGTCGCTCGCCGCCGCCCGGTGCGCACCCGCCAGGATCAGGACGCCCCCGGGCGCCGCCCGCAGCAGCCCGATCCCGAGCTGCTCGCTGCGCAGGTCCGCCGTGGGGTGCGGGACCTGCACCTGCCAGCGGGCCGGGCCGCGCAGGTCCACGTAGACCCGTCCCCAGCCGCGCCGCGCCTCGCCGTCCGCCGTGGTGTCGGCGATCTCGGCGACCTGCTGCCCGCTGTCCCGGTCGACGAGGGCCCGTACGCCGTAGCCGACCTCGGCCAGGGCCCGTTCGGCCGTCGCGCGGTGGCCGTCGAGCAGGGCGCGGACGCCGTCGGCGACGGCCCGGCGGTCGCGCTCGCCGGGCACCCGGTAGTGCCCTCCCGGCGTGATGCGGTCGGTGAACTCCGTGATCCACTGCCGGAGGTCGACGGGGCTCGGCGTGCCGACGCGGGCCGGCGTGGTGGTGGGCGCGCCGGAGCCGGACGGGGAGGAGCAGCCCGTGAGTCCCACGAGTGTGAGCACCGCGAGCAGCGCGAGGGCGCGGACGCCGTCCGGCGTGAGTCTCATGTCGGTAAAAATACCCCTTCAGGCATTCGACTTGGCACAGCGCGCCCATCGCCCCATACGTCAAGTCCCCGGTAGGTGCACGCACATGGGGTGTGTCGCCACGGAAATTTTGGAAACGCTTTAATTATTGCTTAGGATTCAACGGCCCTTGCCCCTCTGGGCGCCCACCTAAGTACCACCCGCACGCGCCGCAGACAACTCCACCCCTCCCGTCGTCCCGGCAACACCGTGCCGCGGTCGAAAGGAACCATGTTGTCCGCTTCGCGCGGCACACGTCGGCGGAAGATACGCCGTCGCGCCGACATGCCCTTGCTCGGTGGCGCCCGGCCGCCGATAGCCGCGCTGCTGGCACTGCTGCTGGCCGTGGCCGGGGCGACGGCCCTCGTGCTGGGCGATCGCGACCACGCGGGCACCGACACGGCGATACTCGGCTCGCAGCAGCGGGTGGCCGAGGACGGCGCCCTGTCGCTGCGGGCCTCCCTCGACGAGAGCGTCACCGACCTCCAGCGCGCCGCGACCCTCTTCTCGGGCTCCCGGCCCGTGACGGCCGACACGGCCCTGGACAAGCTCGGCAAGGTCTACAACAAGTGGCGCGGCACCGCCGTCATCGACCCGGCCGACGGCACCCTCCTCGCCGCGCGCGGCGAGAACATCCCGCTCGCCTCCCTCCTCAAGGACGTCAAGGGCGCGCCGGAGGGCGACAAGGGCAAGGACGGCAAGCCGACCGCCCCCGCCCCGCAGCTGGTGCGGCTGCGCTCGGGCGAGACCCGCATGCTGGTCACGGCCCCGCTGGGGGGCGGCGACCGGCCCCGGCTGCTCGTCGCCTCCGGCACCCTCAACGTCCCCGGCATCTCCACCGGCGAGAACCGTTCCCTGCTGGTCGTCGACTCGGCCGGCACGGTGCTCGCCAGCGACGGGCCGCCGGTGGCGCGCACGTCCTGGGCCAAGCAGGCCGCCCGGACCGCGGCCTCCGACTTCACCAGGACCCCCGAGCCGGGCGGCCACCCGGGCGCCAGCGGCCACCTGATGGCCCGTACGGGCGGCGACGGCGACCGCCGTACGGCGGTGGGCTACGCGGCGGCCGGGCGCGCGCCCGGCGAGAACAGCCCCGCGGGCGGCCTCGGCCTCTCGGTGATCACGTCGGTGAAGGTCACCGGCGACCCCGCGGCCGTCCGCACACAGGCGTTCGGGCTGGTGGCGGCGGGCGTGCTGCTGGTCCTGGCCCTGGTCGTGACCTGGGTGCTGATGCGTACGGTCCAGCGGCCGCTGCTCCAGCTGTACCTGGAGAGCCGCAGGCTCGGCCGCGGCGAACTCGACCGGCCGGTCCGGCGCTTCCGGGGGCGCGAGCCCGCCCGGATCGGCGCCGCCCTGGAGAGCCTGCGCCGCCAGAGCCTCGGCGACCGCCCCACCCGCACCGGCCGGGCCCGGGGCGGCTTCGGCACCCGTGGCACGGTCATCGTCTGCGGGGTGCTGCTGCTCGCCTGGGCCGCGCCGCTCCTGCTGCTGCTCAACCGCGCGGGCGGCTCCGTGACCGTGCCCAAGCAGCTCGTCGAGGACCAGCGGCGGCGCACCGACACCGCCGCCGACCGGGTCCGCAAGGCGCTCAACGAGGGCTGGGCGGACGTCGCCTCCGTCGCGCAGATCGTCGGCGCGGGCCCGAAGGAGCCCGCGAAGGACGACAAGGAGGCCCGGCAGGAGGCCCAGGACGCCAAGGCCACGGCCAAGGACGCAGCCAAGGACGCCGCCGCCGACAGGACCGTCCTGGAGACGACCCTGCGCGAGCACCCCCGCTACCGCGCCGTCTACGTCCTCGACGGCGACGGCAAGGTCCTCGCCCGGGCCGGCGCCTCCCCCCGCCACCCGGCCGGGCGCAAGCCGTACCCGGACTCCGTCGCCCAGCTCAACACCTCCGGCAAGGAGCCGGCCGTCGCCGCGTACGCCGCGGTGCCGGACGGCGACGGCCGCACCGTCGTCGGCGAGTACGACCCGCAGTTCCTCATCTCGATGGTCACCCGGCCGGGCCTCGGCCAGGTCTGGCTGGTCGACAAGAAGCACCGCGTCATCGCCGCCGACCGCCCGCACGGCTTCCGCGCCTTCGGCAAGCTGCCCGGCGGCCACCTCGACACCCTCGCCGCCAAGGCCCGCAAGGACAGCGACGGCAAGGCGGTCCTGCACCGCTCGGCCCGCTCCGCCTCCCTCGCGGCGGCCGCCCCGTTCACCGGCGGCGGCGCGGTCAAGGGGCTGGAGTGGCAGGTCGTCAGCGAGCAGCCGACGTCCTGGCTGAAGCTGCCCGAGTACACCGCCGAACGGCACACCATGCTCGCCGGCCTGCTGGGCGTGACCGCCGCCGTGGCCTGCCTGGGCTGGCTGCACATCATCGTCATCCGCCCGCTGCGCGCGCTCGCCGGCCAGGCGGAGGCGCTGGCCGCGGGCGACCGGAAGACCGTGCTGTTCCCGCAGCACCACGACGAGGTCGGCGCCGTCGTCCGCAACCTGGAGCTGATCCGGCAGCGGCTGGCACGACCCTCCGGAAGGAACTGACCCGTGCTCTTCCTCTACACGGTCCTGGTGATCTGCTGTGCGATCGTGCTGGTCGCCGGGGTGATCGAGCAGCGCCGGCACTTCACCAACCTCGACCTGATCCCCACCCGGGTGCTGATCAACGGCATCCGGGGCAAGAGCTCCATCACCCGGCTGTGCGCGGGCGCGCTGCGCGGCGGCGGGCTGGTCACGGTCGCCAAGACCACCGGCACCGCGGCGCGCTTCATCCACCCGGACGCCACCGAGGAGCCGGTCTACCGCAAGTTCGGCATCGCCAACGTCGTCGAGCAGATCGGCATCGTGCGGCGCGCCGCCGCGTACCGCCCGCACGCCCTGGTGATCGAGTGCATGGCGGTGATGCCGGCGCTCCAGGAGGTCAACCAGACCAAGCTGATCCGCTCCACGATCGGTGTGCTGTGCAACGTCCGTGAGGACCACCTCGCCGAGATGGGCCCGACCCTGGACGACGTCGCCCGGTCGCTGAGCCGGTCCATGCCGCACGGCGGGATCTGTGTGACGGCCGAGGTCGACCGGCTGCACATCCTCCGGGAGGAGGCGGCCAAGCGGGACTGCCGGCTGATCGCGGTGGACCCGGAGACGGTCACCGACGCGGAGCTGCGCGGCTTCAGCTGGTTCACGTTCAAGGAGAACGTCGCCATCGCGCTGGCCGTGGCCGAGCTGCTGGGCGTCGGGCGCGAGACCGCGCTGCGGGGGATGTACGACGCGCCGCCGGACCCCGGTGTGCTGTCCGTGGAGCGCTACCGCACCCCCGAGGGCGTGCCGTTCCGCTTCGCCAACGTCTTCGCGGCCAACGACCCCGAGTCGACGCTGATGAACGTCGAGCAGCTGCTGAGCCTCGGCGCGATCGAGCGGCCGCTGCACGTCCTGATCAACTGCCGTCCCGACCGCGTCGAGCGCAACGGGCAGATGGGCGAGATCGTCCCCCGGCTGGCCCCGGACACGGTCTTCCTCATCGGCCACCCCACCAAGAGCGCCGCCGACGCGATCCCCGACGGGTGGCGCGACCGCGTCGTCGACCTCGGCGGCGACCGCCGCGACCCGGCCGAACTGGAGCGCGAGATCCTGGGCCGGCTCGGCCCGGGCGCCTCGCTGGTCGCCATCGGCAACATCCACGGCCAGGGCGAGCTGCTGCTGGAACGGCTGGCCGAGCTGCCGGCGGACGAGCCGGCGCAGGCCGAAGAGCCGGAGCAGCCCCCCGTGTATGTCCCGACCTACATAGAGCACACAGGAGACTTCCGTTGATCCCCGCCGTCCTCACCCCGGAGATCGCCGCCATCGGGATCGCCCTGGGTCTGCTGTTCTCGCTGGTCTGCTATCTGACGACCAATCTCTCCCCCGGCGGCATGATCACCCCCGGCTGGCTGGCCCTCACCCTGGTCGAGGACCTCCAGCGCGCGGCCATGGTCGTCGGCATCACCGTGCTGACGTACCTGTCGACGCTGCTGCTCCAGCGGTACGTGATCCTCTACGGCAAGCGGCTGTTCGCCGCGGTCGTGCTCACCGGCGTGGTGCTCCAGGCGACCCTGCACATCATCCTCCAGCAGCAGTTCCCGCTGATGTACGCCAACCAGACCCTCGGCTTCATCGTCCCGGGACTGATCGCCTATCAGCTGGTCCGCCAGCCGAAGGGCGCGACGCTGCTGGCCACGGGCACGGTCTCGCTGGCCAACTACGTCGTCCTCACCGCCGGCATCCTGCTCGGCTTCATGCCGACCGCCTGACCCGTCCGACCCTCCTTACCCTCACGGAGCGCCGCCTGATGAGCCCGAAGACCAAGGCCCGCAAGAAGCAGAGCCTGACCGGCCGCCGCGCGGTGCACGCGCTGGTCGTGACCGGTCTGCTCGGTGCCAGCGCGTACCTCACCGTGGAGCTGCGGGACCAGCGGCCGGAGGCCGCGCCGCCGGTGCGGTCCGTGAGCGGCTCCGGCCCCACCACGGGCGCCAAGGCCGCGACCGGCGAACGGCGCTTCGAGCGGCTCGCCAACCCGGCCCGTACGGTCGTCCGGGCCGGCGACGGCGCGGTGCTGGCCACCTTCACCGACGGCGCCCGCACCGCGGTCCTCACCGGCCCCAGCCGTACCTTCACCGAGCCGAAGTACACCTCGGCGAAGGTGACCACGGACAGCTGGGTGCGGCTGCTGCCGCAGCAGTGGAAGGAGGGCTCGGAGAAGGCCGCCTGGTTCACCGAGTGGTTCGGGAAGTCCCTGGGCAGCAAGGACCCCGACATCTTCGCCTTCTCCATGGAATACCTGGAGGGCGCCCCGCAGAAGAAGGACGCGCAGGGGCTCGTGTACGCGGGCGACGCCCAGTTCGGCCCGCTCAACCCGGGCGGTTCGGAGGCGGGCGACATGCGCCTGGAGGAGTCGGACTTCTACGACTACCTGGGCATCCCGTACACCTTCCGGGACGGCACCGTGGAGCACCCCGAGGCCAAGCGGCTGCGGGCCATGGACTGCTCGGGCTTCGTGCGCACGGTCTTCGGCTTCCGCGCCCGCTACCCCCTGATGGGCAAGGACGTGAAGGGCGACGGCCTGCCGCGCACCGCCAACGGCATGGCCCGCCTCTCCCCCGGCGTCCCGGTCCTGGAGCTGACGGGCAAGCGCCCCGCGGCCACCGACCGGCTCCAGCCGGGCGACCTCGTCTTCTTCGACATCGACCGCCGCACCGGCGACCGGCTGGACCACGTCGGCATCTACATGGGCCTGGACACGGACGGCAAGCCGCGCTTCATCTCCAGCCGCGAGGAGGCCAACGGCCCGACGTTCGGCGACAAGGGCGGCACGGCCCGGCTGGACGGCAACGGCTTCTACGCCACGGGGCTGCGCAGCGCGAAGCGGCTGTGACGGTGGAGGGCCGGGCCTGCCGCTGCCCGTGGCCGGGGGCTGGCTGACGGGTGCTTTCCGCGCCGCCGCGCGGTGTCCTCGAACGCCGGACGGGCTGATTCGGCCCGTCCGGGGGCACATCCGGGGGCACCCCCAGCGGTAGCTCGGGGAGGTGGCCGGGAGAGCTTGAGGACCGGAGCCCGGGGCGGAGCCCCGGGAGGGCAGGGCGCCGGGAGAGCAGGGCGCCGGGAGAGCAAGGCGCCAGGAGAGCAAGGCGCCAGGAGAGCAAGGCGCCAGGAGAGCAAGGCGCCAGGAAGCAAGGCGCCAGGAAGCAAGGCGCCAGGAGAGCGGCGCGCCGGACCTCAGATCCGCTCCCAGTCCCCCAGCGCCAGACCGGCTTCGGACGTCCGCTGGCGCGCCACCCGCAGGTGGCCGTCCATGCCGAGCACCGCCACGACCACCCGTCCCCGGGCGTCCCGCGCCAGCGCCGGCGCGCCCGCGAATTCCTCGCCCGTCTCCGACCAGACCGGCTCCACCGTCTCGTCCCCGCTGGGGAACGCGGCCACCGCGGGCAGCCCG
This sequence comes from Streptomyces eurocidicus, assembly GCF_002891295.1. GTDB lineage: Bacteria > Actinomycetota > Actinomycetes > Streptomycetales > Streptomycetaceae > Streptomyces > Streptomyces eurocidicus. The sequence goes on from NZ_LGUI01000004.1 coordinate 366,598, forward strand.
GAGGGGGCGCGCTGGGCCAGGACCGTGCAGTCGTGGCCGTCGAGGACCGTACGGAGCACGGCGACGGGCCCGCTGCCGATCGTCCCCAGGGAGACGCTCTCGGGTTCGGCGTCCTCCGCGGCCGCTTCCTCCGCCGCCTCGGGCGGCAGGACCCGCAGCGAGGAGTCGCCGTCCTCCCGCCAGAAGTGGGTGATCCGGTCGTCGCCGGTCGGGGCGGACGTCGAGGAGGCCGCGGCGGGCTTGCCCGGGACGTTGCGGATACGCCGGAACGGGCCGCCCGGCTGCTCCTGCCGCCAGCGCAGCACGAACTCGGCCGCCGGGGCCAGGAGTTCGACCCGCCCGCCGGCCGTGACACCGGCCGAGAGGCTGTCCAGGACGTGACTGCCCTTCATGTCCTGCCAGGGGCCCCAGATCCCGCGCGCGTCCTGGCGCCGGCCGCACACCCCGCCGCCGGAGTTGCGCACGAAGACGTTGAGGCCGTGCCGGTCCACGGCGGCGGCGGGCACGCCGATCTGCTCGGCGCGCTGCCGGTCCGGGCCGTGCGGGGTGCCCAGCGACCGCCAGTTGGTGGGCTGCCGGCCGGGCTGGAACTGCGTCGCGTAGACCACCTCGGTCTCGGTCCGCTCGCCCTCGTCGCCCGGGACGACGCGCTTGCGCACGCCGACCAGCGAGACGTAGCCCTGGGCGCTCCGCGCTATGGAGAGGTAGGGCTCCAGGCCGGGGACCGGCAGCAGCTCCGGGCCGGACCACTCGGGGCCGCCCGGCCGGGTCTCGGTCCAGCGCACGACACCGCCCTCGGTCGGCGCGTAGGCCGTCAGCCGGCCGTCACCGCCCCGCAGTAGCCAGCCGGTGACCGGGGTGGCCGTACGCACTGCCATGACTCGCTGCCAGCCTTTCTCGCACGCGGGTCCCGCGCGCTCCGCGCGAGACCCGTTTGTCGACCCTCGACAATAACATCGTGGGTACCCGGGAACTTCCGTGCGTGCCGGGCGTGCGAGGCTGTGGGAATGACCGCACTGCTTGTCGTGGATGCCGCGAATGTCGTCGGTTCGGTGCCCGACGGATGGTGGCGCGACCGCCGGGGCGCCGCCGAGCGGCTGCGGGACCGGCTGGCCGCCGACGCGGCGGCCGGCGGCCCGGCGCTGCCCGTGGAGGCGGCGGAGGTGGTGCTGGTGGTCGAGGGCGCCGCGCGTGGCGTGGCGTCCGTGCCGGGCGTGCGGGTCGAGGCCGCCGGCGGCAGTGGCGACGACCGGATCGTGGAACTGGTGGCGGCGCGGGACCCGGGCCGGCGCTGTGTGGTGGTCACCGCGGACCGCGAGCTGCGGGAGCGCGTCCGCGCCCTGGGCGCGGAGGTCCTGGGGCCGAGGTCGGTACGCCGGTGATCCCGCGCGGGGCCTGACGGCCGCCGTACCGGGAATCGCGGGCCGGTGGCCCCCCGTACCGGCCTACCGCGCCGGCCGCGGGACCGGCCCCGCGCCGGAGGCGGCCTCCCGGCCCCGCCACGCGTACAGCACCGCTCCGTCCACCGCCCCCACCCGCTCGTACGACCGCGTCAGCGCCGCCCGCAGCGACGGCAGCCGCCCCGGCGCGTACGGCTTGCCGCGCGAGTCGTCGACGACGAGCTCCGGTGGCCGGTCGGCCAGCTCGCGGCGGAAGACCGGCCAGGAGCCGGGCACCCCGTACGCCTCGCCGACCCGGGAAGGGCCGCGCCCGCCGCTGTAGTTGGTGAGCAGCCCGGCCGTCAGGAAGCGCCCCGCGGGGCGGCGGTCGGCCAGCCAGTACTGCTCGGGGTGCATGCCCCAGAACAGGACGCGGGCGGCCGGCCGGGTGCGCTCGCGGACGGCCCGGGCGACCTTCAGGGAGTGCGGCAGGTCGGGCGGGTCGTCGGCGAGCCCCCAGCCCAGGAAGTACCCGCAGGAGAGGACGGACAGGCCCACGGCGGTCCGCAGCACCCGCCGGGGCAGCGAGCACAGCGCGGAGGCGGCGAGCAGGGCGAGCGGCGGGATCAGCTGGAGGTAGTAGTGCCCGAAGAAGTGGAAGCCGGTGGTGACGGCCACGCCGGAGGCGGCGAGCCATACCCACAGCTCGGGCGGGGCGGCGCGGCGGCGGGCGAGGACCAGGGCGCCGACCGGGACGAGCAGGCCCGCGCAGCCGGCCGCGGCGACGGAGGCGCCCGCGGCCGCCCGGTCGACGGCGAGCGGCACCGAGCCGGCCACCGACGCGTAGGTGCCCGAACCGGTCACCGACCAGAACAGCAGCCGGGCGGGCCCGGTGAGCCAGGCGACGGCGGCCACCGGCAGGACGGCGCCGAGGGCCAGGGCCGCGGCGCCCGTCGCGCGCCCGCGCCCGCGCCCGGTCCAGAGCAGCAGGAGTACGGGCGCGAGGACCGCTCCCCCGGTCTGCTTGGTGAGCATGGCGCCCGCCACCGCCAGCCCGGCCGCGCCCCAGCGGGACCGGTCGGCGCACCACACGGCGGCCGCCGTCCACGGCACCATGAAGACCTCGAAGCAGGCCGCCTGGGCGTCCTCGGGGGCGAGGCAGACGGAGGCCAGGAGGTAGAGCGACCCGGCGGTGCGACCGGCCCGCTCGCCCCAGCGGCGCCGGGCCAGGGAGGCCAGCAGCACGGCGGTCAGCAGCTGGGCGAGGACCGCGAGGGCCTTGACCGGCAGCAGCGAGCCGTCGCCGAAGAGCGCGAAGCACAGCTCGTACAGCCAGGGCAGCACGGGCGGCTTGCGGTCGACGACGGTGCGGTAGAGCACGGCGCCCTGGCCGAGCATCCGGGCCTCGGTGGCGAGGAAGCCCTCGTCGGGGTTCCACAGGGGGCGGGCGAAGGACGGCAGCCGGGTGAGGAGGGCGAGACAGGCCAGCGCGGGCAGCAGGCGGCGCCAGAACCGGCCGCGGCCCGGGGGCACGGCGGGCCCGTGCTCGTAGGGGGGCCGCGCGTGCGGGACGGGGGTGCCGGCCGGTACGGCTGCGCGCTGTGCGACGGGCATGCAGGTCAACCTAGGGTGGTGCGTCCTCGGGCGGCGGTCCGCGGTCTCCCCCGGGGCCGGGGTACGGCCGGGAGGTGCCGCCGGGCGGGCGCCGCTTCAGGGCCCGCCCGGCGGTGGGACCGTCAGGGGACGCGGCTGTGCGCGCGTCCGTAGACGAAGTAGACGACGACGCCGATGACCATCCACACGGCGAACCGCAGCCAGGTCTCGGCGGTGAGGTTGAGCATCAGCCACAGGGAGGCGAGCACGGACAGGAAGGGCACGACGGGGACGAACGGGGTCCGGAAGGCCCGGGGCAGATCGGGGCGGGCGCGGCGGAGGAGGACGACGCCGAGGGCCACGACGACGAAGGCGAAGAGCGTGCCGATGTTGACCAGCTCGGCGAGGACGTCGATCGAGGTGAAACCGGCGAGCACGGCGACGACGACGCCGAGCAGGATCGTGGAGCGGTAGGGCGTGCCGTACTTCGGGTGCACCCGGGAGAAGATCCTGGGCAGCAGCCCGTCGCGGCTCATGGCGAAGAACACCCGGCTCTGGCCGAGCAGCAGGATCATGCAGACGGTGGTGAGGCCGACGGCGGCGCCGAAGCTGATCAGCCCCGCCCAGAAGGGGTGGCCGGTGGCCTTGAAGGCGTCGGCGAGCGGCGCGTCCGTGGAGAGGTCGCTGTACTTCTGCATGCCGGTGACGACGATGGACACGGCCACGTAGAGGACCGTGCAGATGGCGAGCGAGCCGAGGATGCCGCGCGGCACGTCGCGCTGGGGGTTACGGGTCTCCTCGGCGGCGGTGGCCACGATGTCGAAGCCGATGAAGGCGAAGAAGACGACCGCGGCGGCGGAGAAGATGCCCATGACGCCGAAGTTCGACGGCGCGAAACCGAAGATCAGCTGGATGAGCGGCGCCTTGATGTCGCTGCCGGCCGTGGTGTCCTGGGAGTGGGGGACGAACGGCTCGTAGTTGGAGCCGGTGATGAAGAAGGCCCCGACGACGATCACGATCAGGACGACGGTGACCTTGATGGCCACCACGACGGTCGTCACCCGTGAGGACAGCTTCATGCCGAGGACGAGGATCGCGGTGAGGACGAGCACGAGGGCGCACGCCAGGATGTCGAAGCCGAAGCGGCCCTCGTGGGTGCCCTCCAGGCTCACGGGCAGGTGCCAGCCCGCGTTGTCCATCAGCGAGCGGATGTAGCCGGACCAGCCGACGGCGACGACGGCGCAGCCCAGCGCCAGCTCCAGGATCAGGTCCCAGCCGATGATCCACGCGGGCAGCTCGCCGAGGGAGGCGTACGAGAAGGTGTACGCGGAACCGGCGACCGGCACGGTGGAGGCGAATTCGGCGTAGCAGAGCGCCGCGAGCCCGCAGACGACGCCGGCGAGGACGAAGGCGAGCGCGACCGAGGGGCCGGCGTTCTCCTTGGCGACCTTGCCGGTGAGGACGAAGATCCCGGTGCCGATGACGACACCGACGCCGAAAACGGTGAGGTCGAGGGCGGTGAGCGACTTCTTGAGCGCGTGCTCGGGCTCCTCGGTGTCCCGGATGGACTGTTCCACCGTCTTGGTCCGGAAGACGCCGCGCCCGCCGCGGCTGTTCCGGAGGGGTTGTTCCGTGCTCATCGGCCCACCTCCACCTGTCTCGGATCTCTCTCGGCCGTCGCCCGTCCGTTCGTCCGTGAACTGGGCGAGTGTCCGCGATGATCCGGTCCGTACCGGGGTGGGCCCGGCCACGGGGGCCAGGATTCACCCGATGGGACGCGGTGGGGGGTATGCGTACGGGCCGGCCGGACCACCCGGATAGGTGGTCCGGCCGGCCCGTGGAGCAAGCCGGTGCCGGTGGCGGGGAGGTCAGTCGCGGGCCGCCTCGGCCACGACCTCGTCCGTGCCGGAGACCTCCTCGTAACGCCCGTCCAGCTTCGCGACCAGGCCGGTGACCTGGCGCGCGATGTCCGGGGCGGTCAGCCCGATCTCGGCCATGACCTCCTTGCGGGAGGCGTGGTCGAGGAAGCGCTGCGGGATGCCGAAGTCACGCAGCGGGAGGTCGACGTCGGCGTCACGCAGCGCCTGGGAGACCGCCGCGCCGACGCCGCCCGTGCGGCCGTTGTCCTCGACGGTGACGACGACGCGGTGCTCGGCGGCGAGGCCGGGCAGGGCCGCGTCGACGGGCTTGACCCAGCGCGGGTCGACGACGGTCGAGGTGATGCCCTGCTTGTCGAGCAGGTCGGCGATCTCCAGGCACATCGGGGCGAGGGCGCCGACGGAGACGATGAGGACGTCGGGGCGCTCCACGCCCTCGGCGGGCTTCCTCAGCACGTCCATGCCGCCGACGCGGCCGACGGCCTCGACGGCGGGGCCGACGGTGCCCTTGGAGTAGCGCACGACGGTGGGGGCGTCCTTGACCTCGACGGCCTCGCGGAGCTGGGCGCGCACCTGGTCGGCGTCGCGCGGGGCGGCGATCCGCAGGCCGGGGACGACCTGGAGGATCGACATGTCCCACATGCCGTTGTGCGAGGCGCCGTCGTCGCCGGTGACACCGGCCCGGTCCAGCACGAAGGTCACACCGCACTTGTGCAGGGCGACGTCCATCAGGACCTGGTCGAAGGCACGGTTGAGGAAGGTCGCGTACACCGCGAAGACCGGGTGCAGACCGCCCGTCGCCAGACCGGCCGCCGAGGTCGCCGCGTGCTGCTCGGCGATCCCGACGTCGTAGACGCGCTCGGGGAACGCCTTGGCGAACTTGCCGAGGCCGACCGGCTGCATCATCGCGGCCGTGATGGCGACGATGTCCGCGCGCTCCTTGCCGAGCTCTACCATCTCGTCGGCGAAGACGGAGGTCCAGCTGGCGCCGGAGGAGGCGAGGGGCAGGCCGGTGTCGGGGTGGATGGCGCCGATGCCGTGGAAGCGGTCCGCCTCGTTCTGCTCGGCGTGCTTGTAGCCGCGGCCCTTCTGGGTGAGGCAGTGCACCAGGACCGGGCCGCCGAAGCGCTTGGCGCGCTGCAGCGCGGACTCCAGGGCCTCGATGTCGTGGCCGTCGATCGGGCCGACGTACTTCAGGCCGAGGTCCTCGAACATGCCCTGCGGGGCGATGAAGTCCTTGAGGCCCTTCTTGGCGCCGTGCAGGGTCTCGTAGAGCGGCTTGCCGAGCACCGGCGTGCGCTCCAGCAGGTCCTTGCCGCGGGCCAGGAAGCGCTCGTAGCCGTCCGTGGTGCGCAGGGTGGCGAGGTGGTTGGCGAGGCCGCCGATGGTGGGCTCGTAGGAGCGCTCGTTGTCGTTGACGACGATGACGAGCGGGCGGTCCTTGGCCACGGCGATGTTGTTCAGCGCCTCCCAGGCCATACCGCCGGTGAGCGCGCCGTCACCGATCACGGCGACGACGTGGTCCTTGCGGCCCAGCACCTGGTTGGCCTTGGCGAGGCCGTCGGCCCAGCCCAGGACCGTGGAGGCGTGGCTGTTCTCGATGATGTCGTGCTCGGACTCCTCGCGCGCGGGGTAGCCGGACAGGCCGCCCTTCGCCCGCAGCCGCGCGAAGTCCTGGCGGCCGGTGAGCAGCTTGTGCACGTACGACTGGTGCCCGGTGTCGAAGAGGACCTTGTCCTTCGGCGACTCGAAGACCCGGTGCATGGCGATGGTGAGCTCGACCACCCCGAGGTTGGGCCCGAGGTGCCCACCGGTCTTCGACACGGCGTCGACGAGGAAGGTCCGGATCTCCGCGGCGAGCTGATCGAGCTGCTCCGGGCTCAGCCGGTCCAGATCGCGCGGTCCCCTGATGCGGGATAGCAGCGCCACCCGTGCCTCCTTAAGCGTTCGAGCTGTCGAGCCTTGCCGGTCTGTCGAGTCTAATGTTCCGCCCGCGATGCGGGTGAACGGGTGCCGCGAGGTATGTCACGCGATCGGCGTAGACCGGTGGATCTTTCCCCACGGGGAGTTTCGCCGCAACCGGACAGGGTCGCGATCAAGCCCGTCCGGCGTTTGAGGACATTCGGGAAGGGGCGGGCAGGGGAAAACCCCACCCGCCCCCACCAGGCCCACTCGGCCCTCAGGCCCGCCCCGCCGTCTTCTGCGTACGCCGCGAGACCGAGTCGATCACCACCGCCGCGAGCAGCACCGCACCGGTGATCATGTACTGCACCGCCGACGCGATCCCCAGCAGCGCCATCCCGGAGGCGATGGACTGGATCACCAGCACCCCCAGCAGCGCGGACCATGTCTTGCCCCGCCCGCCGAAGAGGCTGGTGCCGCCGATGACGGCCGCCGCGATGGCGTTCATCAGCAGGCTGCCCGCGCCGGAGGACTGGTTCGCGGCGTTGATCTGCGAGGCCAGGAACATCCCGCCGAGCGCGGCCATCGTCCCGGAGAGGGCGAAGACCGAGATCCGGACGGCCGAGACATTGATACCGGCGCGCCGGGCGGCCTCGACGCTGCCGCCGAGGGCGAAGACCCTGCGCCCGTACGAGGTGCGCCGGAGCACGAGGTCCAGGGCCACCACGACGCCCAGGAAGATCACCACGGCCAGCGGCAGGCCCTTGTACTGGTTGAAGAGCCAGGCCACCACATAGGCGGGCACGGCCAGCGCCGCCGTGCGCAGCGCGATCTCGCTGAGCGGGCGGCTGGGGACGCCCGCGGCCTCGCGGCGCCGGCTGTCGCGGAGGGAGACCGCGAAGAACACGATCACGGCCACCGTCGCCAGCCCGTAGGCGGCGGAGATGTCGGTGAAGTAGTGGTTGGTGAGGCCGGCGACCAGGCCGGAGTCGTCGAGGTTGATGGTGCCGTTGGAGCCCAGCACCTGGAGCATGAGGCCGTTCCAGCCCAGCAGACCGGCCAGGGTGACCACGAAGGCGGGGACGCCGATGCGGGCGAAGAAGAAGCCGTGGAGGGCCCCGATGACGGCGCCGGAGAGGAGCGCCAGGACGAGCGCGAGCCACTCCGGCATGCCGTGGTTCACATTGAGCACGGCGAAGACGGCGGCCGCGAGCCCGCTGACCGAGCCGACGGAGAGGTCGATCTCGCCGAGGATCAGTACGAAGACGATGCCGACGGCGATCAGGCCGGTGCCGGCCGCGGTGACGAAGAGGTTGGAGAGGTTCTCCGCGCCGAGGAAGGCCGAGTCGCGCAGCTGGAAGACGATGCCGATGATGATCAGGCCGACGACGACGGGCAGCGAGCCCAGCTCGCCGCTGCGGAGCTTCCGGCCGAATTCGCTCCAGTAGCCGGCGAAGCCCTCCTCGCGGACGAGGAGGCGGGGGTCGACGGCGGGGACGGCGTCGTGGGCGGCCGCCTGGCCGTTACCGGCCGTGCCGGTGGTGTTCTCCGTGGTCATTTCTTCCCCTCCGCACGGGACTGACGGCGGGTGACAGCGTTGTCGGTCGCACCGGTGATGGCGGAAATGATCTCTTCCTGGGAGGTGTGGGCCACCTCGAAGACGCCGTTGTTGCGGCCGAGGCGGAGCACCGCGACCCGGTCGGCGACGGCCTTCACGTCGGCCATGTTGTGGCTGATGAGGATGACCCCGAGGCCGCGCTCGCGAAGGCGTTCGACCAGGTCGAGGACCTGCGCGGTCTGCTCCACGCCGAGCGCCGCGGTGGGCTCGTCGAGGATGACGACCTTGGGCTCGCCGAGCAGCGAGCGGGCGATGGCGACGGTCTGCCGCTGCCCGCCGGAGAGCGAGGCGATGGGGATCCGGACACTGGGGATCCGGATGGACAGGGTGGCGAGCAGCTCGCGGGCGCGGCGCTCCATCTCGACCTCGTCCAGCACCCCGGCGCGGACGATCTCCCGGCCGAGGAAGAGGTTGCCGACGACGTCGAGGTTGTCGCAGAGCGCGAGGTCCTGGTAGACGGTCGCGATGCCGAGCTCCTGGGCGGTGTGCGGCCGGTCGACGGTGACCGGCCGGCCCTCCCACTCGATCACCCCGTCGTCGGCGGGGCCGACCCCGGCGATGGTCTTGACCAGGGTGGACTTCCCGGCGCCGTTGTCGCCGACCAGGGCGACCACCTCGCCTGGGTGGATCTCCAGTTCCACGTCGGTGAGCGCCTGGACGGCACCGAACCGCTTGGAGATCCCGCGCAGCGCCAGCACGGGCGTAGCGGACACGTTCATCATCTCCTTCGCCGCCCGGGGGCGGCAGCTGTGGGGCTTACTTCAGTCCGGCCTTGTCGCACTGCGCCTTGTACTTCGCGGTGCAGATCTCGTCCAGGTTGAAGAAGCCCTCCTTGCCGACGTACTGGCCGATGTCGGCCTTGGTGAGGGCGAAGGGGGTGACGATGATGGCGGGGACCTTCTTGGCGGTGCCGCTGTCGACGGTGGACTTGGCGACGCCGTCGAGGGCCTTGCCCCGGGCGAGGGCGACGGCCATCTCGGCCGCGGCGTCGGCCTCGGGCTTGTAGGGCTTGTAGACGCTCATGAACTGCTCGTCGGAGAGGATCCGCTGGACGGCGGAGAGCTCGGCGTCCTGGCCGGTGACCGGCGGGAGCTTGTCGAAGCCGGCGCTCTTGAGGGCGGTGATGATGCCGCCCGCCATGCCGTCGTTGGCGGAGTAGACGCCGACGATCTTGTCCTTGCCCAGCGAGGAGATGGCGCCCTTCATGTTCTCGTTGGCGTTCTCCGGCTTCCACTCCTTGGTGTCGTACTCCTTGCCGACCTTGACCTTGCCGTCGAGGACGGAGTGGGCACCGTCCTTGTACATCTTGGCGTTGGGGTCGGTGACGGAGCCGTTCATCATGACGATCTCGCCCTTGGCGGCGTTGTCGCCGAGCTCCTTGAGCAGGGACTCGCCCTGGATCTTGCCGACGCGCTCGTTGTCGACGGAGGTGTACGCCTTGATGGGGCCCTTGGCCAGCCGGTCGTACGCGACGACGGGGATGCCCTTGTCGTTCGCCTTCTTCACGGAGCTCGCTATCGACTTCGCGTCCACCGCGTCGACGATCAGCGCGTCGACCTTCTTGGTGATCATCGTGTCGACCTGCTGCTGCTGGACGGAGGCGTCCTGCTTGGCGTTCTCGTAGAGAACCGTGGTGTCCGAGCCCGCCAATTCCTTGATCTTCTTTTCGATCAGCGGCTTGTCGAAGCGCTCGTAACGCGCGGTCTGGTTTTCCGGCAGAAGGAGGCCGATGGTGAGCGCGGCCTTTCCTTCCTTCTTGCCGCCACCGCCGTCACCGGCTTCCTTGGCCTTCCCGCAGGCGCCGATCCCGGCGGCCATCGAAACGGCCGCCACGGCCACGGCTGCACGACGCAGATGCGTGTTCACTTGCAGATACCTCCCTGACGAGGCCGCGTCGTTGCGGCCGAGGTGGCTGGAAGTCAACTCGGCCGCCAGAGGAGCGTCAAGAAGTAAATCCTTAACGAGATGGCAACGATGCCATTCGTTATCTGCGTGAACTCAAGATGGGGCCGCGCCGCGCCGCGAAGGCCCCTGGAAGGACCGAAAGGCGGTAGCGGCCCGCCGGTCAGGCGAGGGCGGGCGCGACGGTCGGCGGCAGCTGGTCCAGAAGGCTGGAATCACCCATCTCGCTGAGGACGAGCGCGAGGGCGCCCAGCACCTCGGCACGGCCGCCGAGGGCGCCCGGTACGACCTCCAACTGCCGTGCGGCGCTGGGGATCGCGTAGCGCGAGACGGATTCCCGGATGGGCCCGAGGACGAGCTCGCCGGACTCCGCGAGATCGCCGCCGAGCACGATCCGGCGGGGGTTGAGGAGGTTGCAGAGGTTGGCGACGCCACTGCCGATGTGCCGGCCGACGTCGCCGATCACACGCCGGCAGCCCGGGTCGCCGTCCTGGGCGAGCTGCACCATGCGGGCCACGGTCAGATCGGTGCCGTGGGCCGAGTGAAGGAGCGGCAGCACGTACCGGGCGGCGGTGAAGGTCTCCAGGCAGCCGCGGTTGCCGCAGCGGCAGACGGGCCCGGACTCGTCGAGGGTGATGTGCCCGATCTCCCCGGCGGTGCCACCGGGACCGCGGTAGATCTGCCCATTGATGACGAGGCCCGCGCCGACACCGCTCGCGACCTTGATGTAGGCGAGATCGGCGGCCCCGCGCCCGGCCCCCCAGACGAGCTCGCCGAGGGCGCCGAGGTTGGCGTCGTTGTCGACGTGGACGGGCACGCCGAGGCGGGCGGCGAGGTCGTCACGGGGATTGGTGCCGGCCCAGCCGGGCAGGATCGAGGTCGACCCCAGCGTGCCGCTCTCCACGTCGATGGGCCCGGGCACGCCCAGCCCCACCCCGACGATCTTCGCCGGGTCGATCCCCGCTTCCTCGATCAGCCGCCTGACCAGCCGCTCGGCCCGGTCCAGGCCCTGCGCGGCGGAGGCGTCGACATCGAGGGGCTCGGCGTCCTCGGCCAGCACGCGGTGGGCGAGGTTCCCGATGGCCACCCGAAGGTGTGTATGCCCGAAGTCGACACCGACGACGACCCCGGCGTCCCCGGACAGCGAGACGCTACGGGCCCGCCGCCCGCCGGCGGAGGTGGGCGTGACCTCGACGGTCCCGCCGTCCTTGAGCTCCCGCACGATATTGGACACGGTGGCGGCCGACAGCCCCGTGGTCCGGGCGATCTCAGCCTGGGTCAGCGAACCCGCCATGCGCACCGCGCGCACGACCCGCTCGAGATTGGCCCGGTGCAGCGACGACTGCGACCCCGGAGTCTCCACGCCCATCCACTCCCACCTAGACCGGACACGGCACGCCGGCCGTCCCCGCGACCGGACCACGACTCTGGGACCCGGCCATCCATACAACATATGAACTCTAAGCTGAGCCGCCGGGGGGAGACCCCGTCAAGGTCCTTAACCACATCGAGGCCCCTATGGTACGAAAGACGCCTTACGGAAGCGGTGGGGCGGGGACGGCTCGCTGAGGCGACGCCGGGGCCAGAAGCCCGGAGCCCGGAGCCCGGACAGCACTGTGAGGGGGGAACCGGCACCTCGGCGGCGCGCACTGCAGGGGGCCGAACGACAAGATCGCTCGTACGCCGGTCCGCGAACGAGGCCAGAGCCTGATCGGCGGCCTATGGGGGCGGGACGCAGGCTGGGCAAGGCACGCACCTCCGCCGGCCGCTCATCCCTCCGACCCCGGCCGACAAGTGAGCCTCGTCGGCGCCTTCACGGCAAAACTGAAGCCCTGCCAGTTCCTGGCAGGGCTTCAGTTGGGTTCATGCGGCCTTGGCTCTAGGACTTTCTTGTTCGCCCGAGCCTCGAACTGACCGTCCTCAAGAAACTTCCTCATGACTTCACCTTGGCATATCCTTCATGACCACTTCACCTTCATGGATCCGGCAACTGTAGTGACGGCCAGGCATCTTGATCCACCGTATTAACTCAGGGCCAAAACATCCGACCTGCAGACCGACTGCCATCACAGCGGCACCCTTCCGCCCGAACGACTCAAACCCTGGCACCAGAAGTCGAGTTACCGGCCCGGACTGGGACTTGACAAAGGAGCCGGGCTAAGCACGGAAACATCGGAGAACACCTGAGGCGGCGCCCTCTTTCGGGACACCGCCTCAGGTGTTTCATTTTCGACCGGGAGTACCAGATCCGGTCACTGACCCCGGAATCACCCCCCTAGGAGGACCTCTTGAAGGTGAAACCCTTTACGGTGTCCGCATTGAAGGGCATGCATAGCCCGTCCCTGGCACCCTTCCCACGTATCTCCATCCACGTGCCCACGGTGGAATGGGCAGCGTCGCCAAGAAAGAGGTGAATCTCCTGGTCGCCGAGTTTAGGTTTCTTCTCAAGCGTCCAAGTCCCCTCACCGGTGAACGGATTGACAGGCTCGTGGTCATCGGAGAAACCAGCAGGAACCCCGACCGCGGTAAGCGTGCCGTCCTCACGGAAGGTCAGCCGAGCTCCCCGACTGCCGTACCAGGAGCCGACAATCTCGCTCCGTTCAGCCGAGCCGTCCGGCTCGTACAGGTAGAGGAAGGCTGCCACACCCGCCATCAGTAGCGCACCGAAGGCGGCCAGTAGTATCACGATCTTCTTCATTGGGCATCCAGGGTCTCGATCCAGCTTGCCTGCTGCGTCTTAGTCCGGAGCGGCCCGTTGATCTTATTGGCCAGATGGTCGAGCGGTCCACCTACGTACTTCTCCATCGGCTCTCGTATGTACGGGAGATGAGTCAAGGACGAGATGGTAGTCGGATTCGTGACAGTGATCTTCACTTCAGATTTCCCGGTCCGAGTATCGCGCGAGAGGACCTGGAAGTCATAGGTGTACGTTCCGACGAAGACGGAAGTATCGGTTCCGTACTTTCCATTGGTCCACCAATTCTGAATGACCCCGGACCGACCGGCCGATCTCAGGTATTCGAAGTCGGTAATGAACCGGCCGACACCTTCAGATTTGTAGACATTGTAATCACCACTGCCAGATTCCGCGTTATGTTTGATTTGTTCAAGGATTTCAGCACGGACCTTGTCCATCGAGTGGTCCCCGCGGAGTTCCTTGGTGAACCTGTCTCCCGGCCCGTAGGTGTCCACCTTCCTGCCGGTTCCGGTCAGCCACTGGACTCCGAGCCAGAACGCGCTGGGGGAACCGGTCTTGGAATTGTCCGACAATGCCAGCCGCATGTTCTCGAGCTGCCATCGTTCGATGTTCGACAGCATGGCCTCGGATGCGCGGGCCACCTCCGCCTGCGCACGGCGCAGCGCCTCTGCCTCTGCGACCTTGATTTCGTAGGCATGGATGGCGCCTCGGTGGGCTTCTTCGGCGGCTGCGGCGTCCTTGCCTGCAGCTTCGGCCGAAGCGCGGGCCGCACCGGCGGAAGCGTAGGCCGCCTGTGCTGAGCCGCTTGCCCGTTCAGCGGAGAGCATGGCCCGTGTCGCGGAGTACTCGGCCTTGGCGGCGTCGTCCTCCGCTGCTGTCGCTGCGGCGTCGGCCGTCCGTGCGGACTTGGCAGCCTCGGCTGCCGATGTCTCGGCCTGGTTCGCGTAACCATCAGCCTTGGTGGCGAACTCCTTCGCCACGCCGGCTGCCTTCAGAGCCTCGTCGGCATAGCGCTGGGCCTGGTCGGCGGCATCGTTGGCCTTGACCGCGACGACGGCTGCCTCGGCAGCGTCCTTCTGCGCGGTGGCCGCGGTTCCGGCGGCTTCGGCGATGAGCTGCTCGACGAAGGCGACGTGCGTGGCGGTGAGGTGGTCGCTCCGGGCGGTCGAGTACTGCCCGACCTGGATGAACTCGTGGAGAGCCTCGTCAGTTCCTTGCAGGGCGACCTTGGCCATGGCTTGCGTCTCGGGACCACCGCTGCCCATCAGCTGAGTGGCACGGATGCGGTCATCGGTCACTTGCGCGGCGTACTGACCTTCACGGAGGAAATCGACGAGCTTACCGACCGATCCGTCCCTCAGTGCCGTCTGGGCGGCACTCTTGAGTTCAGGGCCCCCACTGCCCATGATCTGAGTGACCCGCACCCGGTAGTCGGTCCGCGCGGCCTCATAGCCACCGGTGCGCAGAAACTCGCTGATCGTCTTCGCGTCCCCCTTGAGCGCCTCGGCGGCGGCTTTCCGGAGGCTTTCGTATTCGCTGTCGACCGCGAGGACCTGAACCTGCGCGCGTTCGTCCTGCGTCGCGGCCTGCTGCCAACCGGTGCGCAGGTAGGACCGGACGGCTTCGTCGGAGCCGGTGAGCGCGGTTTTGGCGGCAGCCTGGCTCCAGGGGCCGCGGGTCTTCATCGCGAGGACGGCGACCTTGCGGCCCTTGGCCGCCACGTCCTTGACGTCCGTGCCGGGCTTGGCGGCTTCGGCGGCCAGACGCACGGCCTCCTCGTCGAGGTCCTTGGTGGCCTTTTCGGCTCGGTCCGCGGCATCCTTGCCCAGGGCCTGGACGTTCTTCTCCGCCCTGGCCTGCTCGATGCCGGCAGCGGTCCTGGCCTTGAGCCCCTCGGCCTCGACCTTCGTGGCCACGTCGTGGACCTTCTTGGCCGTTTCGACCGCGTCGGTCGCCTGGTCAGCCGCTTCCTTGGCCGCCTTGGCGTGGGCGGTGGACTCCTTCGCGGCCGTCGCCGCCTCGCCCGCGTGCTTCGCGGCCTCCCTCGCGGCGGTCGCCGCCTTCCTCGCGTGCCCGGCAGCGCTGGTGGCCGCTGCGCGCGCCTCTCCCGCGGCGCTCGCGGCCGCGTAGGCGAGGTCCCGTGCCGCAGTGGCGGCCCGACGCGACTCACGGGCCTGGCTGCGTGCCGTCGCCGCCCAGCTCTTGGCCCGGGAAGCTTCGGCGCTCGCCCCGCCGGCGTAACCGGCGGCCTCGTCGGCGGCATCCGCGGCAGCGTCGGCGTTGGAGCTGGCACCGGCGGCGGCGTCAGCTGCCGCGCCGGCCTCCTTCGCGGCGATCTCCACCTGCTTGGCGGCCGCCGCGGAAGTCTCCGCCGCTTGGGCAGCGGCGTCGGCGTCCTCGGCGGCCTGTCGCGCGGCCGAAGCCATGCCGGCATTCGCCGCCGCGCCGGCTGCCGCGTCACGGGCCCGCGAGGCGGCGGCAGCGGCGGCCGAAGCGGCGGCCGCGGCGTTGGCAGCGGCCGAAGCAGCCATCCGGGCAGCGTAGTTGGCGGCCTGCGCGGCTTCGATCGCTTCCTGCGCGGCGGATGCGGCGCGCTGTGCCGCGTCCGCCGCACGCCCTGCGGCGCCCGCGGCCCGGCCGGCGTCCTTGCCCGCCGCCTGGGTCTCCTCGGCGGCCGTCTTCGCCTGCTCCTTGGCCAGCTCGGAAGCCTTCACCGCACGCTTGGAGGCGTCCTTGGCCGCGTCGGTCTGCTGCTTGGCCACGGCACCCGCGGTCTTGGCCCGCTCAGCCAACTGGCCAACAGTCGCCCGTTCCTGATCCCGGGAAAGGGCGACGTTCTGCCCCACTGCCAGGAACTCGCGGACGTCGTCCGCCGAGCCCCGCAGCGCCACTTTCGCGGCTTCCTTCGTCGCCGGACCGCCCGCGCTCATGATCTGGGTGACCTTGAGCCGGTCGTCGTTGTCCCGGGTCGAGTACTGGCCCGAGTCGAGAAACTTCCGGATGTCGTCGATCGAGCCGCGCAGCGCGGTCTGGGCGGCCTCCTTGGTCGCGGGGCCACCCGCTTCCATGATCTGCGTGGTGCGGATCCGCATGTCCGTCTCGAACGGAGCCCGCCAGCCGTCCTTGAGGAAGGCGCGCAGTTCCTCCCGTGAACCGTGCAGTGCCTTGTAGGCCGCCTCACGGACGGTCACTCCACCCGCGGTGAAGATCCGTGTCGCGTTGATGCGCTCGTCACTGAGTTCGGCGAAGTCCTTCTCGCTGCTGAGGAACTTGCGGACGTCTTCGTCGGTACCTATGAGCGCGGCCTCGGCCGCGGCCTTGACCGAAGGGCCACCCGTCGTCCACAGCTCCACCACACGACCCCGGTCCGACGCGGCCGGATCCTGCGCCGCTGCGGCAGGGACCGCTCCGAGCAGGCCCATGAGGAGGGACAAGGGCAGCAAGGCCAGGCACAGCAGACGTCTGCCGAACCCTTGCCTTCTCTCGGCCCCCGTCAAGGAGAGTTTATATCTCACATCAGTTCTCTATCGCTAGTTTCATAACACCGGCATTCGGCGCCGCGAGCATAGACCCATTGATCGACTCCGGCGGTCGATGATGGCCAAAATTTCCCCTGCACGACCGAGCGAGGGGCGACACCCCCAGCTTGGTCGTCATGAACATGACATCTATCTACTTGAGGTAACCCGCTTATTTGCAGGGCTCTACAGCCCTACACTCGGTCAAGCAACAGCAAAATCAAACGGCATGGTAGGTTTCTTGCCGTCGACTTTATCTTGTCGTTATGCACAGCTATTTCCGCTGCATATCCCCTGGAAGGATTCTCTGGTGATATCTCGCGCGCGTAGAAATCTGCTCGCCGGCGTTATCGGATCCATCTCCATAATCGCCTCCGGCACACCCTCTGTAGCTGCGGTCTCGACCGGGCCGGACGAGACCCCCCTACCTTCCGCCGTGGAGACCTTCGAGTACCCGAACGCGGCGAAGATCCTCAAGGAGCAGGGCATCGCGCTCCGCAAGGGCGACGGGCACATCCTGCTGGCCGACTGCAGGGTTTCCAAGGACATCCAGGTGATGACCTCGATGGATCACCCTGGCCAGACCGAGCGCGGCCTCTACTGCTTCAAGGTCACCGGCACCGGGAAGACCGGCTACCTCTCCCTGGAAATCCCCAAGGTCTACAACATCATGACCGGTGACGTAGCGGTTCGGGCCAGCCTCACCGCCGAGGGGCAGACCCAGACCGTCACTGTCCCCAAGAACGACGGCAAGGGTGTCGGAACGGGCGGCACCCCGCCGACCGCACCCACGGTCCTGGTCGAGCTCCGTGTAACCGGCTGATCGAAAGATCCTCCCGGGCCACTCTTCAACCGCTCAGAACCAGACAGGAAAAGCACATGTTCGCCAGACGACCCCGCGCAGCCATGGCCGCTGGGCTCCTCGCCTCCACCGCCGTAGCCGGCCTGCTGACGGCCACTTCCGCCGACGCCGTCGTGGGCACGGCGGCCAAGGACGGCACCTACACCTTCACTGCCAAGCTCGACATCGGGGCCGGACAGCGCAGTTGCTCGGCCGCGCTGATCGCGCAGCAGTGGCTGGTCACCGCCGCCAGCTGCTTCGCCGACAATCCGGCCCAGGGGTTCAAGGTCGCCGCGGGCGCGCCCAAGTTGAAGACGACGGCCACCGTCGGGCGCACCGATCTCACGCGCGATGCCGGAAGTGTCGTCAACGTCGTCGAGCTCGTTCCGCGCGAGGACCGTGATCTGGTGCTTGCCAGGCTGGAGACCCCGGTCCCCGGCGTCGCTCCCGTGGGAGTCGGCTCCAACGCCGCGCTGCCGGGCGAGGACCTGTGGGCCTCCGGTTACGGGCGCACCAAGGACGAGTGGGTGCCTGACCGTCTGCACTACGCGAAGTTCACTGTCGGATCGGTCAAGGACACCTCCCTCGGCCTCTCCGGCAAGTCCGACGACGCGGTGCTCTGCCAGGGCGACACCGGAGGCCCCGCCTTCCGGGACATCGGCGGCCGCTACGAACTGGCCGGCATCCACAGCACCTCCGGGCAGGCCGGCTGCTTCGGCACCGACGAGGCCGAGACCCGCAAGGGCGCCACCGACACCCGCGTCGACGACATCGCCGCCTGGATCCAGACCACCACCGCCCCCCGGGACCTTCTCAAGGGCAAGAAGTGGACCGACGCCAAGCACCTGGTCCCCGGTTACTTCACCGGCGGCGCGCCCGGCGGCAGCCGGCACATGGACCTCTTCGTCACATGGGCGGACGGCTCGGCCAGCCTCTTCCAGGGTGCCGACAACAACGACCCGAAGTACCCCTTCACCGCCGAGCACAAGATCTCGGGCAGCGGTTGGAAGGGCGCCAAGACCGTCTCGGGCGGCAACTTCGCCGGCAGTGGTTCCGACGGCCTGATGGTCAGCTGGGAATCGGGCGAGGTCACCTGGTTCTCCCACGTCGACCAGAACGGGTTCAGCAAGGAAGAGCAGCTCAGGCCCGCCAACACGACCTGGAAGGAATACGCCAAGCTGACCGCGGTCGGCAAGTACACCGGCAACGCTCTGCGTGACGACGTGCTCGTCGTCTGGCAGGACGGCTCCATTTCGCTCTTCCCCGACCTTGGCACGAACAAGCTGAAGGGCGAGATCCAGCTGCAGAAGGCGCTGCCCGTCGGAACCTACATCGCGCAGATCAGTGCGGGTGAGTTCACCGGCAAGGCGACCTCCGACCTCCTGATCCGCTGGAAGAACGGTGCAGCCAGCATCTTCCCGGGCGTGACCCCCTCGGCCAAGCCGTTCCACGACGAGATCCCGTTCCGTCCCGTCGATTCCGCATGGAAGAACACCCTGTCGGTTACGGCAGGAGCCTTCGCCGCCAACAACCGTCCCGCCGACGTCCTGGTCCGTTGGAACGACGGCAACCTCGGCCTTTACCCGGCCGTGGACACGGCCGGTACGCATGGCGAGGTCGATCTCCTCCTCCAGTAAGACGGGCCGTGTCGGCGGCCTCGGGACACATCGACGGGAGATCCCGGCCGTCGCCCCGGACCGCTGTCCGGGAATCGACAACAGCTTCCGAACGGGCTTGGCACGGCTCGAGCCGTGCCAAGCCCCTCAGCCGCGCAGGCATTGCCCCGGCCGGAATCAACCCGCTCGGTCCATCTGAGGAGTCCATGACGCCGTCACGGTGGAGCATTTGATTCCGGTTGCCCGGAGCAGACATGGCAGAAAGACGTTTCTTTGTTCAAGAGATCTCACCACCATGCCGGGGAATCACGTCCCGGCACCCCGGTTCGGCTGGCCCGGTGCGCCTTGGCCACAGCACTGACGGTCGGCGCACTGGCGACAGGTGCCCCCCTCGCGGCCGCCGCCACCGCGAAAGCGCCCGTACCGTCGCCGAGGCCCAGCACCAGCGGCGGACCGGCGGCGGCTCTGGCGGCGGCTCCCGACGCCTTCGCGAAGAACTGGAAGGTGCCGCGGCTCGCCGTGATGCCTCTGGGCGACTCGATCACCCATGGCGCCGGCAGCTCCAACGGCGCCGGATACCGCGACGACCTGTGGAGTCAGCTCGCTCCGCATACGAGCAATCTGGACTTCGTGGGGTCCCTGCGGAACGGCAAGCTGCCGGATCCCGATCATGAGGGGCACTGGGGCTGGAAGATCGGCGGTCTGTCCGCCAACATCGACCGATGGCTCCCGGCGGCGAAGCCGAACACGGTGCTGCTCCACATCGGCACCAACGACATGCACGACGACTATCAGGTGGACACGGCCCCCCGACGCCTTGGGGAACTCGTCGACAAAATAACGTCGGCGGCCCCCGACATGACCGTACTGGTCTCCTCGCTCGTCCCCTCCAAGGACGCCGGAACCCAGCAGCGCATCGAGCGGTTCAACGCCGTGATCCCTCAGCTGGTCGCAGAGCGCAAGGCCAAGGGCCGGCACATCGGCTTCGTCGATATGAGCGCCGTCACCACCCAGGACCTCGACGACGACCTCCACCCCCGGGACAGCGGCTACGTCAAGATGGCGGACGCCTTCTACAACGGGGTGGCTCAGGCGGCGGCCGACGGCTGGATAAAGCAGCGTGTGGACATCAAGCCGGGAACCCCTGCCCGTAAGGCGACGCCCGGGGATTACCGGATAGACATCAACGGCGACGGACGAGCCGACTACCTCGTCGTCCAGGACAACGGCGTCGTCAACGCCTGGATCAACAACGGAGGCACCGGCCACGGCGGCTGGAGCGAACAAGGCACCTTCGCCACCGGCGTCGGCGAACCCGGAAGCAAAGTCCGCTTCGCCGACATCAACGGCGACGGACGAGCCGACTACCTCGTCGTCCAAGACAACGGCGTGATCAACGCCTGGATCAACAACGGAGGCACCGGCCACGGCGGCTGGACCGAGCAAGGCACCTTCGCCACCGGCGTCGGCGAACCCGGAAGCAAAGTCCGCTTCGCCGACATCAACGGCGACGGACGAGCCGACTACCTCGTCGTCCAAGACAACGGCGTGATCAACGCCTGGATCAACAACGGAGGCACCGGCCACGGCGGCTGGAGCGAACAAGGCACCTTCGCCACCGGCGTCGGCGAACCCGGAGACAAAGTCCGCTTCGCCGACATCAACGCCGACGGCAAAGCCGACTACCTCGTCGTCCAAGACAACGGCGTGATCAACGCCTGGATCAACAACGGAGGCACCGGCCACGGCGGCTGGAGCGAACAAGGCACCTTCGCCACCGGCGTCGGCGAACCCGGAGACAAAGTCCGCTTCGCCGACATCAACGCCGACGGCAAAGCCGACTACCTCACCCTCCAAGACAACGGCGTCGTCAACGCCTGGATCAACAACGGAGGCACCGGCCACGGCGGCTGGAGCGAACAAGGCACCTTCGCCACCGGCGTCGGCGAACCCGGGCACAAGGTACGGATCTAGGGCCCCGAGGGCAGCAGCGTGACAGAGGTTCGCGTCACGCGGCAGTGACGGTGACCAGGCGTCCGTCTCCCGACGTGCAGGGGCCATGACCCCTGGAATTCTGTGACTGCAATGTCTCATGCAGTGACCATCTAGCCTATAAGATGAGCGCTTCATGCCCATTCGTTCCACAGCCGACGCCCGTCTTGGGCCGATTCGGCCATGCCCTATATCACCTTGTTCCGCCCGACGCACGTCGGGCGGAACCCAGGCGTCTTCGCGAGCCCTGGAGATCGCACCTTCATGGCCGCGCCACGCCCTCGCAAGGCCCTACGACGCAACCGACGTCACGGGATTTCGCCTGCTCGTCACCTGGGATAGCTGACAGTGAGTCTGATAACCCCCACCCCTACCATCAAGCAGTCCGACCGGCCCCCTGCCTCACGGGTGCGCCTGGACTCGCTCACTGGTCTGCGGTGGTACGCGGCGCTACTCGTCGCCTGTTTTCACTTCGCCTACGAGGAGGCGTCCACCGGCACCTCGCTCCACGTCTTCAGGTTGAAGGAGATCGTCTACGCCGGCCCCTCCGCGGTGTCCTTCTTCTTCATCCTTTCCGGGTTCGTGCTCGCCTGGTCGGCACGCCCCCGTGACACCGTCACCGGATTCTGGCGCCGGCGCTTCGCCCGTATCTACCCGAGCCATCTGGCGACCTTTTGCGTCGCCGTGCTGACGATGGTCTGGATGGGCAAGGAACTCGACCCCCGTATCGCGCTGGCGAACCTGGGGCTGCTCCAGTCCTGGGTGCCGAACCGGAAGGACTGGTGGTTCGGCTACAACGGTGTCTCCTGGTCACTGAGCTGTGAGTTCCTCTTCTACCTCTCGTTCCCCTTCGTGGTGAAGCTCGTCCGGCGGTTCTCCCACCGCGGACTGTGGGCGACGGTGGTCGTAGGGAATCTGGGCGTCATCCTGGCCCCGCTGTACATGAAGTCCATCGAGCGGGCAGCCGACCTGGACCCCAAGTTCCTGCTCTACGTCTTCCCGCCCACACGGCTGATGGAATTCGTGATCGGTATCGCCGTCGCCCTGCTGGTGAAGAACGGCGCCTGGCGTGGCCCCGGGCTGACCGCCAGCCTCGCGCTCGCCGTCCTGGTCGTTCTCGGGCCGACGCACGTCATGCCCTTCGACTTCCACTGGGCCGCCGACACCGTCATCCCGTACACCCTGACCATCGCCGCGGCCGCGCGCGCCGACGCGCTGGGAGAGCCGTCTCCTTTCAGGAACCGGATCAACGTGTACCTGGGTGAGGTCTCGTTCGCCTTCTACCTGGTGCACGAGATCGTGATCTTCAGCCTCGACCATTTCCTGAAGTCCCACCACCTCAAGGTTCCCCTGACCCTGCACCTGGGCCTGTTCCTTGCGGTGTCCTTCGTCGGCGCGGTGCTCGTGCACGAGTACGTGGAGAAACCCGGCGTGAAGCTGCTGACCCGCAGCCGCAAGAAGTCCAGACCGATCACGGTCTGACAGCAACGGGCTTGGAGCCCCGACAGATCCGTCGGGGCTCCAAGTGGGCTTGTCCGACCTTCAGCCCCAGGCTTTACTTGTCTTTCGCGCGGGCCGTGTACTGGCCGTCTGCAAGGAAAGCGATCCGATCCGCCGGAGTACCCTTCAAAGCCGCCTTGGCCGCTTCCTTCACCGAGGGGCCTCCCTGGCCGAAGATCCGCGAGACCAGAATCCTGTTGTCGTCGTCCCGTTCCATGTACTGCCCCCGCTCAAGGAAGGCGACCCGGTCCTCCGGGGTCCCCTTCAAGGCCGCCGCACCGGCTTCCTTCACTCCGCGCCCGCCCGACCAGTAGATGACCCGCGAGACCTCAACCCTGTTGTCGCCGTCCCGGGCCTCGAACTGGCCCGTCTCGAGGAACTTCCTCATCTCAGCGGCAGTGCCGTTGAGCGCGGCCTTACCAGCTTCCTTGACCGAAGATCCCCCAAGACTGATGGTGCGCAGGATCTCAGCCTTGTCCTTCGCCGCCTGCTGGTCCGTGCCGGCAGGCTCTTCGTCCTGCTGCCCGGCGACCTGGGCCGACCGAGCGGACAGGGCCGAAGCCGCGGTGTCCGCAGAGGCCGACGAAGCGAGCAGCACGGCCGGAGCGATGGCGGTCGCTGTGACCACCGCAGCTATTCGAGACAGTCTCACCTTGACATCGCCTTTCATTACATTTCGTCTTCACCTGTTGACTAAGTGTAGTGAAAATTAGGCACCTTGATCAACTGATTTATTCCGATAGCCGACCTCACGTCCGACGGCGAACGGGCGATGCTCTACCGAACGCGACCGCCTGTCATCACACCCGAGACGGCGGTCCACCGTGCAAGCTTCATGGCAGATTCCTTGCACAGAGGGCGAGTTCCGCTGCCCGCGTGCGTACGTACCGGAGGAACGCGGACCACACCCCCGCAGACAAGGTCAGCACCGTCACCGGCCGGTCGCTCTCGCGCAAGTAGAAGCGGCTGTCCGGGGTACCGGCCGCCTCCAGGCACTCCGAGCCGCCACCGCTGCCCGAGAAGGACGAGCGCTGCCAGACGGGCGTCCCGTCGGGAGGGTCTTCCGCGGTGGGAACAGGGTCCGGAGCCGGAGCAGAGGTCGGGTCGGGAACGGGAGCCGGGGACCGGGCGGGGGCGGGAACCCCTTGCCGCCCGCAGTGGTTCATGGCCCGACCGCCAGTTTTTTGAGCGTTTCCAGTGAGTTCGCGGGGTCCAGGGCCGCGTTCCTCAGCGTGTCGAAGAGCGCCCGGTAGCGCTGGACGTCCTCGTCCTTCTCCAGGTAGGCCGCACCCGCCAGGCTGTCCATTATGACCACGTCCATCCCGCTCGGGAGCAGCCCGTAGAGGACGAACGGGCCGTCCAGCCCGCCGTGCACCCCCGCGCTGAACGGCATCACCCGGATCCTGGCCCGCCCCGCCTCCGCCAGGTCCGCGAGGTGCCGCAGCTGGCCGCGCATGACCTCGTGTCCGCCGACCTCCGCGCGCAGCACCGCCTCGTAGACGAGGGCCGTGAGCTCGGGCGCGTCCGGCTTGTCGAGGACGGCCTGCCGGGTGGTGCGGGCCTCGACGCAGCGCTCGGCCTCCGTCTCGTCGTAGTCGTGCCGGCCGCCGCGGAACAGCGCGCGCATGTAGTCGGGCGTCTGGAGGAGGCCCGGGACGAGGACCGTCTGCCAGACCTGGACCGTGACCGCCTTCGCCTCCAGGTGCGCGAGATCGGCGATGCCCGGGAGGGTGCTGCCGTAGTGGTTCCACCAGCCCTGCCGCCGGCCCTCCTTGGCCATGTCCACCAGGGAATCGATCAGCTTCGGGTCCGTCACCCCATAGGCGCTCAGCAGCCCGCGCAGTTCGAAGGGACGGATGCCGTTGGTGCCCGTCTCGATCCGGCTGATCTTGGCCTGGCCGCACTCCAGTGCTTCCGCGGCCTCCTCACCCGACATACCCGCGGCTTCTCTGAGCTTCCGGAGCTCCGCTCCGAGGCGCTTCTGGCGGATAGTGGGGGGCTTCTGCGGCATGACAATCCTCCCTTCCTTTGGGAGGAGAGTCTGCCTGCACCCACCCGATGAGCACAGTCACTCACAGGGGCGAAAGCCCGTGGAATTTATGCACTCACGGTCGATCCGGTTCCGGTCGGGCGGCCTGGGGAATTGGGCATGAATACGAGCATCGAGCGGGTGAACGGGCCCACCGGCCGTAGTGCGACCGGTGAGGCCGGACCGTACCCCTTACTTCAGCGCCCCCGCCGTCAGCCCCGCCTGCACCTGCCGCTGGAACACGATGTACGCCGCCAGTACCGGCAGCATCGCGATGACGAGCCCGGCGAAGAGACCCGACCAGTCGCCCTTGTATCCCTGGCTGACGGCCAGCGCCACCAGGCCCTGGGGTAGCAGCTTCTTATCCTCGTCGCCGACATTGAGCACGGCCGGCAACAGGTACTGGTTCCACTGGCCCAGGAAGTTGAAGATGCCCACGCTGATCAGCCCCGGCTTCGCCATCGGCAGCATCACCTGGAAGAAGGTCCGGGTGTGCGAGGCACCGTCGATGACCGCCGCTTCCGCGATCGAGCTCGGCAGCGTACGGAAGAAGCCGCTCAGGAAGAAGATGGTGAACGGCAGCGAGTAGGCGATGTAGACGAGAATCAGGCCGTGGTAGGTGTCCAGCAGCTGCATGTTCTTCATGACGAAGAACAGCGGGACCAGCGCGAGGATCACCGGGAAGCTCATCCCGCCCACGAAGAGGTAATAGATGAAGCGGTTGCCCGGGAATTCGAACCGGGCGAGCACATAGGCCGCCATCGACCCGAGCAGCATCGTGCCGAAGAGCGAACCGGCGACCACGATCACCGAGTTGAGGAAGTAGTCGCTCATGTGCGCCTGGGACCAGGCGCGCGACCAGTTGTCCAGGTGCAGGCTGGAGGGCAGCGCCCAGGGCGAGGTGAAGATGGACTTGTCGTCCTTGAAGGAGCTCATCACCGCCCACAGCAAGGGCAGCGTGACCATCAGCCCCCATAGGATCAGCACCCCGTGCGAGAAGACGTTGAGAACGCCGCCCTCGCTCCCCTGCCGCCCCTTGGGGGAATCGACGCCCGGCAGGGGCGAATCGGCGCCCGGCAGTTCCCCGGGCCCTTCCGGCGCGGTCGCGGTCACGGTGCTACCCCCAGGCCGATCGAGTAAGAAATGATCAAGTGGACCGGCCCGGCCGGACTTCGCCCCGCCATCAGAACTCCAGCCGTTCGCGCCGCCCCAGCTTCATCACCACGCCCGCGAAGATCATGGTGACGATCAGCAGCGCCACACCGAGCGTCGTCGCATAGCCGGCCTGGCCGTCCCGGAACGCCTTGGTGTAGAGGAAATAGGCGAGGACTTCGGTGGAGTAGTCCGGTCCACCCGGCCCCACGGTCATGATCTGGACGACGGCGAATCCGTCGAGCGCCATGATCCCCATATAGACCCAGCCGGTCTGGACCGTGTCCCACAGCAGCGGCAGCGTGATCCGGAAGAACGTCTGGACGCGGTTGGCGCCGTCGAGGAGCGCCGCCTCGTAGAAGTCCTTGGGGATCGAGCTCATGCCCGCCGAGAACAGCACCACGTAGAACCCGACGTTGCTCCACACCATCACCGCCATCACGCACCACAGCGCGAGCTGCGGGTCGCCCAGCCAGTCCGGCTGTACGGAGCCCAGGCCGATCGCCTTGAGGAAGGAGTTCAGGGCCCCGCTGTTGGGGTTGTAGGCGAACTGGAAGAGCAGCGCGACGATGGCGATGGAGAGGACCTGCGGGAAGAAGTAGATCACCTTGTACAGGCCCGAGCCGCGGACGCCGGCGACCGCGGCGTTCTTCCGGCGCCTGCCGCCGACGTTGAGCATAAAGGCGAAGAAGAGGCCGAGTCCCAGGGTCACCAGCGGCAGCACCAGAAGGAGCAGCACATTGTGGCCCACGGACTTCCAGAAGACATCGTCCTGGAACATCTTCCGGTAGTTGTCGAAGCCCACGACCTCGAAATCGGGACTCAGCCCCGTCCAGTCGGTGAAGGAGTAGTAGATGGCCTGGACGAACGGCGAGATGACGAAGATCCCGTAGATCGCCAGGGGCACGATCAGGAACCCGACGATGAAGCGGTACTTTCCGTGCTGCATTACCACCGACCCCGATCTGCCACCCCTGGTCCCACCACCGCCGGCATCGCGTGCCCCGGGCCCTCGCCACGCCGGCGAAGGCGGCTCACTTGTGCTTGTACTTCTTGACGGAGCTGTCCTCGCGGGTCTCGTCCGAGAATTTCTGGATCTTGGCGATGGCCTCGTCCGGGGTCATCCGGCCGGCCATCATCTCGCCGATCGCGGCGACGCCGATCTTCTCCTTCTGCAGGGCGACGTACCAGTCCTGGATCCGCGGATTGACCACGTTCCGCCCGGCCTTGGTGAGTGCTTCCTGCGAGGAGGCGAGGCCGGGCGGCAGGGTCAGGCCCTCGGTCCCGCCGTTGAGCGAGGTGAGCGAGGAGACCTGCTTGATGAAGTTCTGCGAGGACTTCTTGCCCAGCATGATGCGGAGCAGTTCCATTCCGCCCTGCGGGTTCTTGGCGTTCTTCGGCACGATGAAGGGCTCGCCGCCGGAGGCCCAGATGGTGCCGAAGGGCAGCTTGTCGGTCTTGGCGTCGAGGCTGGACGGGGCGCCCACGGCCAGCTTGAAATCGGCCGGGGTGGTCTTCTTGGATTCATTCTCCACCCATGAACCGTTGGGGATGAAGAGCGCCTTCCCCTGGTTCCACGCGGTCTGCGATTCGATATGGGTGAGACCCGGGGTGCCTCTGAGGATGTAACCCTTCTTGTAGAGCTCGTAGTACGCCTCGAAGGCCGCCTTGACGGCGGGGTCCTTCCAGGCGTTCGGCTCCAGGTTGTCGATCCGGTCGAGGACCTCACGGCCGCCGATCTTGGCGATAAAGGGGTAGAGGCTGAAGGGCAGGTAGTACGGGTACTTGCCCGGGTACGTCCAGCCGGCGATCCCCTTCTTCTTGGCCTTCTCGCAGAGCGCGAGCATCTCGTCCCAGGTCTCCGGGTACCGCGCGTCCAGCTTCTCCAGCGCGGTCCGGGAGTACCAGACGCCGTAGACCGTGTAGGCGTAATAGAGGATCCAGGTCTCCTCGCCGTCGAAGCGGCCCATCTCGACGACGCCCGGGCGCAGGGTGTCGCGCACCTTCTTGGCCGGGTCGTCGATGGACGGCGCGTCGAGCAGGGCGTTGAGGTCGGTCAGCTGCTTCTTGCCGACGAGGGTGCCCATGTCCATCTGTTTGGCACCGGAGTTGTCGATCAGGTCCGGCGGGGTGCCGCCGTTGAAGCGGGGCTGCAGCTGGGTCTGGATCTCCTGGGTGGCCCCGTGCTTGACCCGGGCCTTGGGGAACGCCGACTGGTACGCCGCCTCGGCGTCCTTGGCGTACTGCTGGCCAAAGCCACCGTCGAAGATGACGACGTCGAGCGCCGCCGTCTCATTGACGGCGAGGGGGTTCTTCCCGGTCTTCTGCCCCTTGTCGGCCTTGTCGCTCTTGTCGCCACTGTCACCGCTGGCGCACGCGGTCAGGACGCTCACCGACGGGACGGCGATCAGGCCCACGGCCACCGCCCGCTTGATCAGGTCACGCCGACCGAACTCCGAGGTGGATCCCATGCTCAAGTCCTCGCCTTCTCCAGGACTCAGGCGGTGTGGCGGTCTCCCCTTGTGAACTTCCATCGACGAAGGGCCCGACACCGCGGGTCAGTTGAAGCTTGGTGTGCTGGGTGTGCACCGGGTTCGGTGAGCTTCGAGTGTGACCTGTCCGTCCACCGCTCTCCCCCGGATCCGCCGCGGCGGCCTGCGACCGTCCCGGATGTGCGACAGGTATAGTCCACGCTCCATCAACTGGGCAAGATCGGGAGCGTCTTTACCCGTCAGTCTTTCCCTAGTTGAGACCTCCCCACCGGAGTTTCGCCGGGCGGTCCGCAGGGGTCCGTAGAGTGCTCCACCGACCGTTCCGCCGGCTGTTCCGTACCCGTTCCACCGACTGCTCCGGCCCGTTCCGCCGACTGTCCCACGCCCGTTCCGCCGGCCTCCCCGGACTTCCCCCGAGCGCCTTCCTCCGAGCGTCCCCGCGCCTTCGGGGAACACCTCCGCGGCGGATCGCCACCGGGGGCTCCCACCGCGCGACACCAACTTCCGAACCCTTGACACCACTGGCGTCTCACGCACTACTTATCTCTGCGCGACACAGGAGACAACGTTGTCAGTTTCCTTGGGAGGCATGGCATGCGGCACGGACAGCGATACCGGCCCTCCGGCCGCCCCCTGCACCGCCGGCGTAACCTCACGCGCTCCCTGGCACTCCTCGCCGCCACCGTGATGCTGACGGGCCTTCAGGGCACCCAAGGGGCCCCCGCGGTGAACGCTTCGGCCGTTCGGGCCAACGCCCCCGCCGAGCGCTTCTTCTCCTCCTTCGAGGCGGGCGAGCCCCGGCCCGACTGGACCGACACCGTCGAGACCGACCCCACCGGACGCAAGCGCTCCGCCGGGGTCGACGGCCAGGACACCAGTGGCATCCCCGGCAGCGTCATGGACCGCGTCACCGCCGTCCGGGCGAGCGGGGAGAACAGCGGGGCAGGTGAGACCAAGGAGAACCTGGTCGACGGCGAGCCGACCACGAAGTGGCTCACCTTCGAGCGGACGCCCTGGCTGGAACTGGACGTCGCCGAGCCCGTCCAGACCGTACGGTACGCGCTGACCTCCGCCAACGACGCCCCCGCCCGCGACCCCCGGGACTGGACGCTCCAGGGCTCCCAGGACGGCCACACCTGGACCGCCCTGGACACCCGCAAGGACGAGAGCTTTGAAAAGCGCCTCCAGACAAGGGAGTTCTCCTTCGTCAACACCACCCCCTACCGCCACTACCGGCTCGATATAGCCCGCAACGGCGGCGCCGACCTCACCCAGCTGGCCGAGGTCCAGCTGGCGACCGGGGACACCGGCGCCCCGCCGCCGCCCGAGATGCGCAGCCGCGTCGACCGGGGCCCCACGGGCTCCCCCACCGCCAAGGCGCGCGTCGGCTTCACCGGCACCCACTCCCTGCGCTACGGGGGCACCCACCGGGCGGCCGGCCGTGGCTACTCGTACAACAAGGTCTTCGAGGTAAACCTCCGGGTCACCGGCCGGACCCGGCTGGCGTACAAGATCTTCCCCTCGATGCCGGAGCCCGACCCCCGCTATCCCGCCACCCATGTCGCGGTGGACCTCGCCTTCACCGACGGCACCTATCTGAGCGACCTCGGCGCCCTCGACCAGTACGGCGCGCCGCTCACCCCGCGCGGGCAGGCCGAGGCGAAGACGCTCTACGCCAACCAGTGGAACAACCGGGAGTCGCACATCGGCGCGGTCGCCGCGGGAAAGACCGTCGACCGCGTGCTCATCGCCTACGACGCGCCCGCCGGCCCGGCGAAGTTCCGCGGCTGGGTCGACGACATCTCGCTCGCGCCCGCGCCCGCGGAGCGCCCGCCGGCCCATCCGGCGGACCACGCGGTCACCACCCGCGGCACCCATTCCAGCTCGGGCTTCTCCCGGGGCAACACCTTCCCCGCCACCGCCGTCCCCCACGGCTTCAACTTCTGGACCCCGGTCACCAACGCCGGGTCGACCGACTGGCTCTACCAGTACGCGGCCGGCAACAACGCCGACAACCTCCCCACCCTCCAGGCCCTCGCCGCGAGCCATGAGCCCAGCCCCTGGATGGGCGACCGGCAGACCTTCCAGATCATGCCGTCGGCCGCCGCGGGCGTCCCGCCCGCCGGACGCGCGGCCCGCGCCCTGCCCTTCCGCCACTCCGACGAGACGGCCCGGCCGCACTACTACGGCGTCACGTTCACCAACGGCCTCAAGGCCGAGATCGCGCCCGGCGACCACGCCGCCATGATGCGCTTCACCTATCCGGGCGAGGACGCCGGCGTCGTGCTCGACAACGTCAAGGACCGGGGCGGGCTGACCCTCGACCCCGAGCACGGGGTGATCACCGGCTGGTCCGATGTGAAGAGCGGGCTGTCCGTCGGCGCCGGCCGGCTCTATGTGTACGGCGTCTTCGACGCGCCGGTCACGGCGAGCGGCAAGCTCAAGGGCGACCACGGCGGCCAGGACCTCACCGGCTATCTGCGCTTCCGGCCCGGCCCGGACCGTACGGTCACGCTGCGGATCGCGACCTCCCTCATGGGCGTCGACCAGGCGAAGGCCAACCTCGACCAGGAGATCCCGGAGGGCACCTCCTTCGGCCGCGTCCACGACCGCGCCCGCGCCGCGTGGGACGAGGTCCTCGGCCGTGTCGAGGTCGAGGGCGCGAGCCGGGACCAGCTCACCACCCTCTACTCCAACCTCTACCGCCTCTACCTGTATCCCAACTCCGGCTTCGAGAACACCGGCACCCGGAGCCGCCCGCAGCACCGCTACGCCAGCCCCTTCTCCGCGCCCGTCGGCGAGACCACCCCGACCCGTACCGGCGCGAAGATCGTCGACGGCGAGGTCTACGTCAACAACGGCTTCTGGGACACCTACCGCACCACCTGGCCCGCGTACTCCCTCCTGTCCCCCAAGGGCGCGGGAAAGCTCGTCGACGGCTTCGTCCAGCAGTACAAGGACGGCGGCTGGATCTCCCGCTGGTCCTCCCCCGGCTACGCCGACCTGATGACCGGCACCAGCTCGGACGTCGCCTTCGCGGACGCCTACGCCAAGGGCGTCGACTTCGACGCCGAGGCCGCCTACGAGGCCGCGCTCAAGAACGCCACGGTCGCCCCCACGGACCCGGGCGTCGGCCGCAAGGGCATGGAGACCTCCGTCTTCCTCGGCTACACGAGCACCGCCACCCGCGAGGGCATGTCCTGGGCGCTGGAGGGCTATCTCAACGACTTCGGGCTCGGCCGGATGGGCGAGGCGCTGTACGAGAGGACGCACAAGGCCCGCTACAAGGACGAGTCCGCCTATTTCCTGAACCGCGCCCGCAACTATGTGAAGCTCTTCGATCCCCGGATCGGCTTCTTCCAGGGCAAGGACGCGGCCGGCGGCTGGCGGCTCACGCCCCAGCAGTACGACCCCCGCGTCTGGGGCCATGACTACACCGAGACCAACGGCTGGAACTTCGCCTTCCATGCTCCGCAGGACACCCGTGGCCTGGCCAATCTCTACGGCGGCCGGGCCGGCCTGGCCAAGAAGCTCGACACGTTCTTCGGCACCCCCGAGACGGGCACGCCGGAGTTCGCCGGCTCCTACGGCGGCGTCATCCACGAGATGACCGAGGCCCGCGACGTCCGCATGGGCATGTACGGCCACAGCAACCAGGTCTCGCACCACATCACCTATCTGTACGACGCGGCGGGGCAGCCCTGGAAGACGCAGGCGAAGGTCCGCGAGGTGCTGTCCCGGCTCTACCTCGGCAGCGAGATCGGCCAGGGGTACCCGGGGGACGAGGACAACGGCGAGATGTCGGCCTGGTACCTCTTCAGCGCCCTCGGCTTCTATCCGCTGGTGATGGGCGGCGGCGAGTACGCGATCGGGTCGCCGCTGTTCACCAGGGCCACCGTCCATCTGGACAACGGCCGCGACATCGTGGTGAAGGCCCCCCGCAACAGCGACCGGAACGTCTACGTCCAGGGGCTGCGGGTCAACGGCAAGAAGTGGAACTCGACGGCCCTGCCGCACTCCGCGATCGCCGACGGCGGGACGCTGGAATTCGCCATGGGCCCCCGCCCCTCGGACTGGGGCACCGGCCGCGGCGCCGGCCCCTCGTCCCTCACCCACGACGACAAGGTGCCCGCGCCCCGGAGCGATGTGACCGCCCAGGGCGGCTCCCCGCTGACGGACGACACCTCGGCCACGTACGCCTCCTTCACCACGGCCGCCCTGGAGGTCCCGTCGGCCGCGCGGGTCGGCTCGTACACCCTCACCTCGGCCGAACGGGCGAAGGCGCCGGGCGGCTGGGTCCTGGAGGGTTCGAAGGACGGCACCACCTGGACGGAGGTCGACCGGCGGGTGGGCGAGTCCTTCTCCTGGGACCGCCAGACCCGGGTCTTCGGGGTGCGGCATCCGGGCGCGTACCGGCACTACCGGCTGACGCCGGAGGGCGGCGAGAGCACCCTGGCCGAGGTCGAACTTTTGGGGACATCTTCAACATAAACGTGATTGACAGGTAAAGAAATTGTGAAACGATCAACGTGATCCAGTGGCGCGCCCCGAACGGGCGCGCCACTCTTCACTCTTGACTCACTGGAGACCTACGTGGCTCACTCTTCCGACCGCACGCGCGGCGTCGCCCTGCGCCGTCTCGCGACCGTGGCGATAGCCGCCGCCCTGGTCGGCACGACCGCCGGACAGGCCCTCGCCGACAACCCCGCCCCCGCGAAGTCCGCGGCCGAGCGGGCGGCGAAGCTGGCCGGCACCACCTCCGCGAAGCACCGCTCCGAGGCCCTGCGCGGCGAGGCCAAGTCCGGCGACTACCCCAAGTCCGGCGCCACCGCCCCCAAGGCCCCGCGTCTCGCGGCCCCCCGCTCGGTCAAGGCCGACGGCCCGTCCGCCGAGGCCCCGTTCTTCCCGCTGAGCGCCGTCAACTCGAACGAGCTCTTCTTCTACTGGCCTGACGGCAAGGGCGGCATCACGCCCAAGGAGTACGTCACCGACGGCTGGGACAAGATCAACGCCGCCGCGCGGGTCGACCACGACCGCAACGGCACCTCCGAGGCCCTCTACGTCCGGGACCTCGACCAGAACATCATCTTCGCCACCGCCGACAAGGGCGCGGCCGTCGTCGCCGACGACTGGGGTCAGTACGACCAGTTCATGTCCCCGGGCAACCTGGGCGGCGGCAAGGAGTCCGACATCCTGGTCCGGGACCGCGAGGGCGTCCTGTGGCTGTACCTCGCCAACCCCGACGGCACCCTCTCGGGCCGTAAGAAGGTCGGTCCGGGCTGGGGCCAGTTCACCGAGATCGCCGGCCGTGGCGACCTCACGGGTGACGGCAAGACCGACATCGTCGCCCGCGACAAGGACGGCGTGCTGTGGCTCTACAAGGGCACCGGCGACTACACCAAGCCCTTCGAGTACAAGCAGCGCATCGGCGGCGGCTGGAACCAGTTCAACAAGCTGGTGGGCACGGGTGACGTCGACCTGGACGGCAAGGCCGACCTGATCGCGCGCGACAACGACGGCGCGCTGTGGCTGTACCGCGGCACGGGCCGTACGGACCAGCCGTACGACTACAAGGTGAAGATCGGCAACTCGGGCTGGAACCAGTTCCGTCTGCTGTTCTGAGACGTGACGTCCTGACGTAACGTCACTGCACGGGATCGCCCTCACGGGACGGAACTCCGGGGCTACGGTGGGTAGGTGACCACCCAGCCCAGGAATACCGACCCGTACAGCGATCCCCGCGCGTTCTACGGGGCCGAGCTGCGGCGCCTGCGTGAGGCTGCCGGCCTCACGCAGGAGCAGCTCGGCCATCGCGTTTTTTGCTCCGGGTCGTACATCGGCCAGTTCGAAGTGGCGATCAGACGGCCGCAGTTGGAGCTGTCGCAGCTCCTGGACGATGTGCTGGACAGCGGCGAGCATCTGCAGCGGCTGTGCCGACTGGCACGGAATTCGAAAGTCGCCGACTACTTCGCCGACGCGGCGGATCTGGAACAGCGCGCTCGGCTGATCAGCGAGTACGTTCCGATGTGCGTACCGGGCTTCCTGCAGACGGAGGCATACGCACGGGCAGTCACATCAGCGGCACTGCGGTTCTCGCCGCAGGACATGGTGGACCAGTTCGTCCGGGCACGGATGGAACGTGCCCGGCTGCTCGACGGCTCGGACGCGCCCGTCTACTGGGCCATCCTGCACGAATCGACACTCCGCGTTCCCGTGGGAGGTCCTGCGGCGATGCACGAGCAGCTCTGCCACCTCGCCGAAACGGTCCGGTCCCGCCGCAACGTCGCACTCCAGGTGATGCCGTTCGACGCAGGGGCCCACCCGTTCATGACCGCTCTGGTCTCGTTGATGAACTTCGCCGACGCGCCGCCCCTCGTCTATACGGAAAGCGCCTACACAGGACACCTCGTCGAGGATCCTGCCCTGGTCGCCCAGTACCAAGCGGCCTACGATCTGGCCAGGGCCGTCGCACTGTCGCCGGAGGCGTCCCTCGCTCTGATCGAGTCGGCGGCGAAGGATTTCGCGACCCATGAACAGCGTGCGTGACCTCAATGCAGCGGACTGGCACAAGTCGTCCTACAGCAACGGGTCCGGCGGAAACTGCGTAGAAGTCGCCCTCAGGATCCCCGGATTCGTTCCCGTCCGCGACAGCAAGCGTCCCGACGGCCCCGTCCTCCGCTTCCCACCCACCGCGTGGGCGGCCTTCATCCGGCAGTACTCCTGGTAGCACGCCGGACGAGCGCCCGTACCGGCCGCCCCAGCACCAGGGCGAGCCCCGCGATCGGCAGCGTGAGCAGCACGATCTGCACACACGCCGAGACCAGGCCGAGGACCGGGTAGCCGGAGGTTCCCGCGTTCCCGATCAGCTGGTCGATCGCCTGCCAGTCCGTACGGAGCAGCTGCGGGAGGTTGAGCAGCACCATGCCCAGTTGCAGTGTGAGCGCGGGCACCAGGAACAGGACCCACGCCGCGACCACGATCTGCGGCCATCGCTTCAGCGCCTTCAGGCGCTCGTCCTCCGGGCGCCGGAGGACGACCCGCTTCAGGATCGGTCCGATGTACTTGAACAGGTCGGGGATCCCGACCAGGTCGGCCACGATGTAGTAGCCGTCGAACCGCAGCGTCGGCAGCAGCTGCTGGACCATCTCCACATGCACGGAGAAGATCGCCACCAGCAGGAGCGGGCCGCCGGTCACCTCGTACAGCGCCAGCAGGCCCAGCACGAAGAGCGCGTTGAAGTAGACGCCGCCCAGGTCCGCGCGGATCCGCCCGGCCCGGCCGAGCCGGTAGGAGCTGGTGATGTCGGTGTAGAAGGCGGGCCACACCAGATAGATGCCGCAGCCCATCGCGCCGGGCCGCACCCCGCCGTAGCGGCAGGCCGCGCCGTGGCCCATCTCGTGGAACACGCAGGAGGCGACGGCCAGGAGGACGACGAGGAGGACGTCGGCCGGGGAGGAGAGCACGGACCGCAGCGCGGCGCCCGTGTCCTGGGTCATCCACAGCCACACCTCACCGAAGGCGAAGGCGCCCAAGGCACTCAGGACCGGCAGCGGCCGGAACAGCCACGAGAACAGCCCGGCCAGGAGCCATGTGGCGCGCTCCGGCAGCACCGCCAGGCGGAACCGGAAGGCGAGGAACGGATCGCTCTTCTGCGCGGGCGGGGGCGGTGAGCCGTCGCTGTACGTCGTGATGCCGAGCGGGGCGAGCTTCTTGTCGATGACGTAGACGACGTGTTCCGCCGTGAACCGCCGCCCGGTCTCCCGGCTGAGCCCCTCGGCCACCCGCTCCACGGGCCGGCCGTCCAGTGCCCGGGCGACCTGGTACAGCAGAGGGGGGAGCCGGACGATCTGCCCGTCGGGCCGGCACACCAGGTGCGGCGGCTCGCGGTAGCCGGAGTCCTCGAACTCGCCGACAAGTTCCGTACCGGCCACCAGCGCGGGCAGCGCCATGCTGCGCCCTCCGTAAGGGACGTGCGTAAGGGACGTGCGTAAGGGACGTTCACAAGGGGACAGGGGTCGGGGAAGGGCCGGTCGGTGCTTTCCGGCCCTTCCCCTGCTGCGCCGCGCGTGCGCTAGTGGCTGGAGACGGCCGCCGGGACGCAGTGGAGGCCGGTGGCCGGGTTCTGCGCGTTCAGGCCGAGCGCGCTCAGCAGGCCCGCGTTCTGCTGACGGTCCACGGACTGACAGGCGGCCAGCATGGTGGTGCCGTGGTCGGGGGCCGGCGGAGCGTAGACGCCGCCGCCCGAGGCCGTCGCGGAGCTGCTGCTGGAGCTGCCGGCGCCGGCACCCGCACCGCCGTCCCCGTCGGGGCCGTACGCGAGCGGGGCGGCCACGATGCCCATGACCGTGCGCTCGGGCAGCAGCTCGCCGGCGACGCCGTCGAGTTCCTCGAAGCTGATGGCGTTGTCCATTTCCTTGCCCTTCTCTGATGACGGATTACGGATCAGTGCTCAACGGGTGGAGATGGCCGCGGGAATGCACGTCGTCGTATAGCCGGGGTCCTGGGACGCGAGCCCCAGGAAGACGAGGAGCGGAGGACTTCCCGCGTTCTGCCGGTACTGGCAGGCGTAGGCGACCGTCGTGCCGTGGTCGGTCTTCACCATCACCGGATGAACCGGCTGGTCGGAGGCCGCCGGCAACACGCTCGACAGCGCGAGCCGCGGAGGGAGCTCCTCGCCCGAAAGGCGTTCGAGCTCCCCGAAGGTGACGGCGGATCCCATGGTTGTTCCCTCCCTAGGGGACGACATCGTCCCGGCGTCGATCCCCGGCGGAGACTAACCAGGAGCGGAATGCCCGACACTTCGCCAATCCTCCGACCACCCGGCCGAGTTGGGATTTAAGCCCTGAGGGTGGAGGGGCGAACGCGTGTACCGAGCCAAGGGGGTACGCGAGTCAATTGGCTGGAATGGTCGCCTAGTTCCCGCCGTGCCCAGTTGACGAAGTTCGTCTTCGAGCCGGGCCTGGGCGGCCCCGGATCGTCGACGAGAGCCTGTAAGTCCCCGAACGCGGCAGGGCCGCACCCCGTACGAGACGGGGTGCGGCCCTGAACCGCTCGGCTGTGGCGCCGGAACCGCTTACTTGCGGATCAGCGAGCGCAGCACGTACTGCATGATGCCGCCGTTGCGGTAGTAGTCCGCCTCACCGGGGGTGTCGATGCGGACGACCGCGTCGAACTCGACGCCGGTGTCGGTGGTGACCTTGACCGTGCGGGGCGTACGGCCCTCGTTGAGCTCGGTCACACCGGTGAAGGTGAAGGTCTCCTCGCCGGTCAGGCCCAGGGACTCCGCCGAGGCGCCCTCGGGGAACTGGAGCGGCAGGACGCCCATGCCGATGAGGTTGGAGCGGTGGATGCGCTCGTAGGACTCGGCGATGACGGCCTTGACGCCGAGCAGCGCGGTGCCCTTGGCGGCCCAGTCGCGGGACGAGCCGGAGCCGTACTCCTTGCCGGCCAGGACGACCAGCGGGATGCCCTGGTCGATGTAGTTGCGCGAGGCGTCGTAGATGAACGACACCGGGGCGCCGTCGACGGTGAAGTCGCGGGTGAAGCCGCCCTCCGTGCCCGGCGCGATCTGGTTGCGCAGGCGGATGTTGGCGAACGTACCGCGGATCATGACCTCGTGGTTGCCGCGGCGGGAGCCGTAGCTGTTGAAGTCACGACGCTCGACACCGTGCTCGGTGAGGTACTTGCCGGCCGGGGTGTCGGCCTTGATGGCGCCGGCCGGGGAGATGTGGTCGGTGGTGACCGAGTCGCCCAGCTTCGCCAGGACGCGGGCGCCGGCGATGTCGGAGACCGGGGTGGTCTCCATCGTCATGCCCTCGAAGTAAGGGGGCTTACGGACGTAGGTGGACTCGGTGTCCCACTCGAAGGTGTTGCCGGTCGGGATCGGCAGCGCCTGCCACTGGGCGTCGCCCGCGAAGACGTCCTCGTAGGACTTGTTGAACATGTCCTCGCCGATGGCGTTGGCCACGACGTCGTTGACCTCGGCCTCGGAGGGCCAGATGTCCTTGAGGAAGACCGGGTTGCCGTCGGTGTCGGTGCCCAGGGCGTCCTTGGTGATGTCCACCTTCATGGAGCCCGCGATGGCGTACGCGACGACCAGCGGCGGGGAGGCCAGGTAGTTCATCTTGACGTCGGGGTTGATGCGACCCTCGAAGTTGCGGTTGCCCGAGAGGACGGACGTGACCGCGAGGTCGTGCTCGTTGACGGCCTTGGAGACCTCCTCCGGCAGCGGGCCGGAGTTACCGATGCAGGTGGTGCAGCCGTAGCCGACGAGGTTGAAGCCGACCTTGTCGAGGTAGGGGGTCAGGCCCGCCTTGTCGAAGTAGTCGGTGACGACCTTGGAGCCCGGGGCGAGGGTGGTCTTGACCCACGGCTTGCGGGTCAGGCCCTTCTC
Source organism: Streptomyces eurocidicus (assembly GCF_002891295.1). Lineage (GTDB taxonomy): Bacteria > Actinomycetota > Actinomycetes > Streptomycetales > Streptomycetaceae > Streptomyces > Streptomyces eurocidicus. The sequence continues at coordinate 405,100 of NZ_LGUI01000004.1, forward strand.
GACCGCCTTCTTGGCCACGAGCGCCGCGGCGACCATGACGTAGGGGTTCGAGGTGTTGGTGCAGGAGGTGATCGCGGCGACGGTGACGGCGCCGTGGTCGATCTCGTAGGTGCTGCCGTCGGGGGCCGTGACCGTGGTCGGGCGGGACGGAACGCCGTTGGTGGAGGCCGGGGAGTCGGAGGCCGGGAAGGACTCCTTGCCCGCCTCGTCGTCGTCCTCGACGTAGTTACGGACGTCCAGCGCGAACTGCTGGGCGGCGTTGGCCAGGACGATGCGGTCCTGCGGGCGCTTCGGGCCGGCGATGGAGGGGACGACCGTGGAGAGGTCGAGCTCCAGCTTCTCGGAGAAGTCCGGCTCGGCGGCCGGGTCCAGCCAGAGGCCCTGCTCCTTGGCGTACGCCTCGACGAGCGCGACCTGCTGCTCGGAGCGGCCGGTGAGCTTCAGGTACTTCAGGGTCTCGCCGTCGATCGGGAACATCGCGGCGGTGGAGCCGAACTCCGGCGACATGTTGCCGATGGTGGCGCGGTTGGCGAGGCTGGTGGCGGCCACGCCCTCGCCGTAGAACTCGACGAACTTGCCGACGACGCCGTGCTTGCGCAGCATCTCGGTGATCGTGAGGACGAGGTCGGTGGCGGTGGTGCCGGCCGGGAGCTCACCGGTCAGCTTGAAGCCGACGACGCGCGGGATGAGCATGGAGACCGGCTGGCCGAGCATCGCGGCCTCGGCCTCGATGCCGCCGACGCCCCAGCCGAGCACGCCGAGGCCGTTGACCATGGTGGTGTGCGAGTCGGTGCCGACGAGGGTGTCGGGGTACGCCTGGCCGTTGCGGACCATGACCGTACGGGCCAGGTGCTCGATGTTCACCTGGTGGACGATGCCGGTGCCCGGGGGGACGACCTTGAACTCGTCGAAGGCGGTCTGGCCCCAGCGCAGGAACTGGTAGCGCTCCTTGTTGCGGCCGTACTCCAGCTCGACGTTCTGGCCGAAGGCGTCCTTGGTGCCGAACTTGTCGGCGATGACGGAGTGGTCGATGACCAGCTCGGCCGGGGCCAGCGGGTTGATCTTCGCCGGGTCGCCGCCGAGCTCCTTGACGGCCTCGCGCATGGTGGCGAGATCCACGACGCAGGGGACGCCGGTGAAGTCCTGCATGATCACGCGGGCCGGCGTGAACTGGATCTCCTGGCTGGGCTGGGCCTGCGAGTCCCAGCCACCGATGGCACGGATGTGGTCGGCGGTGATGTTCGCGCCGTCCTCCGTGCGGAGCAGGTTCTCCAGCAGCACCTTCAGGCTGTAGGGAAGGCGCGCGGCGCCCTCGACCTTGTCCAGCCGGAAGATCTCGTACGACTCGTCGCCCACCTGCAGCGTGCTACGGGCGTCGAAGCTGTTCGCCGACACGACAGTCTCCTTCATGCATGAATTCGCGTACTACGGCAATCCTGCCGTCACGTGATCGCGCTCATCCGCTAAGGTGTGCCTTAGTTAGGCAAGCCTTACTGGCGCGACAGCGGTACGCCTCTCGTCAGATATCTCGATGTCGAGATAACTCTAGTACATCGACGTGGAACGGTCATGCCCGGATGCGCCACGGCCGCGATCATCCGATCGCGGCGTTTGATGGCGAATACGGACGTTTCAACCGCGAAACAGGTCCGATGGGCCGGACGGCCCGCCGGACCCGCACCCGTGCCGGGGGGAAGTTCGACCGGGTGGGTGCACCCGGACGCGTACTGCGGGTGGGCGTGGGGCTGTGGGCGCCGGGGGTTCGAGGAACACCGGGATCGTTCCCCTGTTCGAGTGAACGGCCTGCGGGCAGGCCCCTGGCGGGTGGTGATTGCTATAGACACAAGGCAGTCGTCATGCTGCTGTCACGATGTCCGCGGGAGGACCGAATGAGCGCACAGCCCCACATGTACGCGGCCGACGACCCCGAAACCGCGCTGAAGTATGCGATCCAGCACATCAAGGGCGACCGAGTGCAGATCGTGGAGGGGGTCATTGAACCGATGTCACCGACCTGGGGTCATGAAAAGGCGGTTACCAAAGTCCGTCGGCAGATCGAGCCGACAGCGGACAAGTTGGGCTGTGTGATCGGATCGGGGAACGTCGATCTTCCAGGCACCCCGAACTGGTACGTCCCCGACCTGGCCGTCGTCCCGGACCAGTTCGAGAACGCCGAAGCGGTGACCCCCGACCAAACCCTGCTCGTCATGGAAGTCACCTCCGACTCCAACGGCGATACGGACCGGATCGTCAAGCGCCGCCGCTACGCCGAGTACGGCGCTCCGCTCTACTTCCTCGTGGACCGCCAGGAACGTAGCTGCACCCTCTTCTCCAAGCCGGGCGAGCTCGGCTATACGAATTCGGACGGACCCCACCCTTTCGGAACTCCCATCCACCTCCCCGACCCCTTCGGCCTCGACCTGGACACCTCGGAGTTCTGACCCGGCCCACCACCGGCCCGCCCCCCCCGGTGCCTCAGCGGTCCGCCAGCCCCGTCCGTACGAGCGCGACGACCTGTTCCTCCGAGAGGCCGAGGGCGCGGGATTCGGTGACCAGGCGGCGGACGCCTTCCATGAGGCGGGCGCGGCCGGGGGCCGTGTCGCCCGCCGTGACCACCGCGCCGCGGCCCCGGCGCAGTTCGATGAGGCCCTCCTCGCGCAGGCGCTGGTAGCCGCGGAGCACCGTGTGGACGTTGACGGCCAGGGAGTCGGCGAGGGCGCGGGCGGCGGGGAGGCGTTCGCCGGGGCCGATGGAGCCGTCGGCGATGGCGCCGCGCACGGCGGCCGCGATCTGGTCGCCGAGCGGCAGCGGGGAGGCGGGGTCGAGGCGGAGCAGCACGGGGTCAGCCTCCCTGGCCGGTGGGGGCGTTCTCGCGGTCGCGGGCTATCAGCGCGTTGAGCAGTGCGGCGGCGGTGGCCGAGTCGTCGACCGTGACGGTGAATTCGCTGCCGGTGGTCAGGTGGGCGACGAGCGCCTCCCCGGAGCGCAGGACGAGCCCGCTGCTGCCGGGGTGCACACGGTAGCCCCAGCCGCCGAAGTCCGCGAGCGCGCGGACGTCCCGGCTGCTCGCCCGCTCGACGCGGGCGAGGGGTATCCGGATCCGGGGCAGGCCACCCCAGGGCAGGCCGGCGGAGAGGCCGTGCCGGTCGACGGTGACGCGCAGCCGGCAGCAGAGCAGGAACATGACGCCGGGGATGAGGAACGAGAGGGACCAGCCCCATCCGGCGGCCACGGCGACGACGGCGCCGAGCGCCAGGAGCGCCGCTCCGGTGACGGCGAGGGCCCGGGAGCCGGTGGTGCGCGTCCACGCCGCGCTCTCGCGGGGGCCGAGTTCCAGGCCGGGGGCGAGGGGGCCGGGTCCGGTGCTCCTCGGGGGCGCCGGGGCGTCCTTGCCCGCGAGCAGCAGGCCGAGGCCGGCGGACACGGCGGCGGCCGCGAGGGCCTCGGCGAGTGTCATGAGGGACAGCCGGACGTCCTCGGCCGCGTCGGCGCGGGCGTTGCCGACGACGAGCGCGAGGAAGGGGACGACGACGAACCCGGCCAGACCGTAGGCCAGCGTGACCAGGGGGCGCATCGGAAGGGACTTGGCTCCGGCGCGTTCGGCGCCGAACGCGCCGACGCACGCGGCGAGCACGACGCCCGGTATCAGCAGGAGCGCGACCGCCACGTACGGAAGCGCGGCCAGGCTCGTGAACCCGTCGGCGCGCCCCGCGGTGCCGAAGTGTGTGGCCACCGGGTCCGGCAGCCGGCTGCGCAGGGAACCGAACACGGCGAGGAAGACCGCGGAAAAGACCAGGTAGGGCGCCAGAACCACGACGACGCGGCGCCGGACGGACGAGGGTTGTGCGGACACGTTCACCATGACCTCCAAGTTGTTCGCATAGTAATAGAACAACTCCCCACGAGGAAGGAATCTCATATCTGAGATACCGTCTGACTCATGACAGACGCTTACCTCGCCCGTATCGGCAAGCTCATCCGCGATGCGCGACAGCACCGCGGTTGGACTCAGTCGCAGCTGGCGGACGCCCTCGGCACCAGCCAGAGCGCCGTCAATCGCATCGAGCGCGGAAATCAGAACATCAGCCTTGATATGATCGCCCGCATCGGTGAGGCGCTGGACAGCGAGATCGTCTCCCTGGGGTACGCCGGGCCCATGCATCTGCGTGTGGTCGGCGGCCGCCGCCTCTCCGGCTCGATCGACGTCAAGACCAGCAAGAACGCTTGCGTGGCGCTGCTTTGCGCGACCCTCCTCAACGCCGGCCGGACGACCCTGCGCCGGGTCGCGCGGATCGAGGAGGTCTACCGGATCCTCGAAGTCCTCGGCAGCATCGGCGTCAAGGCCCGCTGGATCAACGACGGCAACGACCTGGAGATCGTGCCGCCCGCCGAGCTGGACCTCGCCGCGATGGACACCGAGGCCGCCCGCCGCACCCGAAGTGTGATCATGTTCCTGGGTCCGCTGCTGCACCGGATGGACCACTTCAAGATCCCGTACGCGGGTGGCTGCGACCTCGGCACCCGGACCGTACAGCCGCACATGACGGCCCTTCGCCACTTCGGCCTGGAGGTCACCGCCACCGACGGCACGTACCACGCCCAGGTCGACCGTTCGGTCGCGCCCACCCGGGCGATCGTGCTGACCGAGCGCGGGGACACCGTCACCGAGAACGCCCTCCTCGCGGCGGCCCGGCACGACGGCGTCACGGTCATCCGCAACGCCAGCTCCAACTACATGGTCCAGGACCTCTGCTTCTTCCTGGAGGAGCTGGGCGTCAAGGTCGAGGGCATCGGCACCACGACCCTGACCGTGCACGGCGTCGCCACCATCGACCGCGACGTGGACTACGCGCCGTCCGAGGACCCGGTCGAGGCCATGAGCCTGCTCGCCGCCGCCGTGGTCACCGAGTCCGAGCTGACGATCCGCCGGGTCCCGATCGAGTTCATGGAGATCGAGCTCGCCGTCCTGGAGGAGATGGGCCTCGACCACGAGCGCAGCCCCGAGTACCCCGCGGACAACGGCCGCACCCGGCTGCTGGACCTGACCGTCCGCCCCTCCAAGCTGCGGGCGCCGATCGACAAGATCCACCCGATGCCGTTCCCGGGCCTCAACATCGACAACGTCCCCTTCTTCGCGGCCATCGCCGCCTCGGCGCAGGGCCAGACCCTCATCCACGACTGGGTCTACGACAACCGCGCCATCTACCTCACCGACCTCAACCGCCTCGGCGCCGACGTCAAGCTCCTCGACCCCCACCGGGTCCTGGTCGAGGGCCCGACCCGCTGGCGCTCGGCCGAGATGATGTGCCCCCCGGCCCTGCGGCCGGCCGTGGTCGTCCTGCTGGCGATGATGGCGGCGGAGGGCACGTCGGTGCTGCGCAACGTCTATGTGATCAACCGGGGTTACGAGGACCTGGCGGAGCGGCTGAACTCGATCGGCGCGCAGATCGAGATCTTCCGCGACATCTGACCGGCGGAATGCCGCCGCGTCCCGTCCGGCCCGCGGAGAAGCGGACCGGGAGGGGGCGCGGCGGCAACCGTGGGACTTCTCTGCCAGTTCGTGCCTCAGGCAAGACCCCGGCCCGGTGGGCCGCTGTCCAGGGCCCGGGGCGCCCTGGCGCACGGCTCACCCGGACAGCGGCGGCTTCGCCGTCCCGTTCCGGCGGGTGCCATTCCGGGCGCCAGGAGCAAGGCCCTTCATGCCCAGTACGGCCAGCATGTTCGAATCGACGCCGATGCCCCAGCGTTCGGCGATCAAGCCTCCTGTCAACCGCCAGACGACCACCCCCGTGAACTCGATGGCGCGGCCGGTCGGCGGCAAACCGAGAAACTCGCCGAGGTGAGTGCCCCGCCAGGTGTTGTGGATGACGACATGGTCCGCGTGAGCACTCATGTCCTCGATCGTGACGTGCAGATCGGGGAATCCGGCCCGCAGTCCGGCGATGGTGTATTTGACTCCCGGGATGCCCTTCGGGGCTCCGGGCAGCGGCTGGTGATCGACCACATCGGCACGGTAGATCTCGTCGACCACGGAGAAGTCGCCCCGGTTGACGAACTCGTCGAACACTCTGCGGATGACGGCCTTGTTGCGCTCGTCGTCGCTCACGACCGCCACCTGATCGGCGGGCGCGGTAGCGCGCGGTTCGTCGCGCCGGGCCGGAGGGAGGTTCCCGGGTCCGAGGGATGGTTCAGACATGTCCGGGCCCCTGCCAGGTGAGGGTGAGTCCCGCATAGAGATAGCGGCTGGCCTCGATGGCGAGCAGCAGGACCTTATGTCCCGGACGCACCCGGCCTGCCGCGATCCCGGCGTCGAGGGCGAGTGGCACCGCAGCGGAACCCGTGGCTCCGACATCGGCCAGATTCTCGACAATGATCTTCTGCAGCGCGCTGTGATCGGCCGCGCCGATCCCTGCGGATTCGAATTCCCGGCTGAAATATTCGGCGTTTCCCTCGGGCAGGACACAGGCATCGACGTCGTCCACCGACAGGCCGGAACGCCGCAGCACGTCCCTCAGCCCGGTGGCGAACACCTGGGGGCCGAACTCCGCGGTGCCCGGGACATCGAGCCGGATCTCCATCAGCCGGTCACGTCTCCGCTGTTCGGCCAGGGGTGCGTCCGTACCGCCACCGACGACCTGCATGCCTGGTCGCCGGCCGCCGCCGAGGCACTGGGTCGCGAAGGTGTGCCCCAGTGGATCCTCGGCAGCCGACCCCTCCTCGCCCGCACGCAGTACGACCGCTCCCGCACCGTCCCCGAAGGTGTACACGGTGAGCCGGTCGCGCATCCGGACGCGGAAGGGATCACGGCCGAGGTATACGGGGGCCAGCAGCGGTGAGATCGACTCGGCACCGACGACGAGCGCGGTTCGGTAGGTCCCGTCGGCCAGCATGCGGCGCGCGTAGTCGAGTGCCTGCACCGCCCCCACGCAGCCGGCGCGCACCTCGACGACGGCGCACCGGTCGAGACCGAGCCGTTCCTGAACAAAAGTGCCTGCCGCGGGCAGGGCGTGGTCGGGGCTGGCCGTGGACATCACCAGGAGGTCGATGTCGCCGGGCTCCAGGCCCGCACGCTCGAGGGCGAGGCGTGCAGCCGCTGTCGCCATGCCCGTGGTGCTGGAGTGGTGTTCACCGGTTTCCGGGTCGATGATCCAGTGCCGGTGCCGCACCCCGATCCCGGTCAGCACGTCCTCCGGCAGCGGACCGCACAGCCGTTCCAGTGTCGTGTTGTCGATGGGGTCGCCCGGCAGCTGGGCGCCGGTGGAGAGAAAGGAGATCCGGCGGAGGGCGGTGACGTGCTGAGGCATGGTCAGTTCTCCGTTGCGGGTCGGAACACAAGGCTGATGTGGGTGCCACCGAGAGAGGAGCTGTTGACGAGCACGGGGCCCGCGGCCCCGGTGCGCCGCCAGCCGGTGATGGCCAGAGCCGCCGCGAGTTGGGCCCCGGCGCCCACGGGCTCGCCGAGAACGCGCTTGGGGGCATGCACCGGGCGGGGGGAGTCACCCGTGAGCCGGCCGATCGCCCGCGCCTCCGGACGGTCCACGGCGGCCAGCCCCGCCGCATTGGCCCACACGGATTCCAGGTCGCCGGCCGCGAGGTGACTGTCCGCGAGAGCGTGGCGCATCGCGCGCTCGACACCGGCGCCGTGTACGTCCCAGCGCCCCACCCCGAGCGCGTCGGACGCGGTGCCGTGGCCCACGAATTCCGCGAGGACCCGGGCCCCCCGGGCGCGGGCGGCGGAAGCGCGCTCCAGGAGCAGCGCGACGCCGCCGTCGGCCAGGGTGTAGCCACGCCCCGCGGAGCCGCGGAAGAGCGGGAGCGCGTCATAGAAATCGAGCACCGTGGCCGAGAGGTCGTCCATCGCCGGGCAGAGCACCGCGTCGGCGCGGCCCGCACGCACGCAGCAGGTCGTACGCCACGGAGAGGGCGGAGGCGCCTGCCGCGTGCCCCGCCGTGACCGTGGACGTGGGCCCCTTGGCGCCGAGCACCATGGCGACCTGTCCCGCGGCGGCGTTGAAGACGGTGTTGGGGAAGACGGCAGGGCTGGCCGCCGCGGACCCACTGGCGAGTACGGGCAGGTAGAACTCCTCCGTACTGCGCATCGGCCCCAGCCCCGTGCCGAGCACCACGCCCACCCTGTCGTGGGCATCGAGACCCGCGTGCACCAGCGCTTCGTGACAAGCGGCGACGGCGAGGAGGCCCAGTCTGTCCATACGCCGGCGTTCCCGGGGCGGGATCCAGCGGCCGGGGTCGAATTCGACAGGGGCGGCCCGCAGTCCACGGTACGGGCCGCCGGGGCTCACGCCCGCTCGGTACTTCTCCCACAGTGCATCAGGATCCTGGCCTCCTGCCGTGACCACGCCGATGCCGGTCACGACGACGCTCTCGTCCCGGGCTTCGGGCGGGGCAGGCACCGAGGTGCCCGGCCGGGCGAAAGCGACGGTGGCATTGGCGCCGGCGAAGGCGAAGTTGTTGGACAGGGCGACGTCCATGGGCTGTCGTCGTGCCCGCAACGGCACACTGTCCAGACCGCACTTGGGGTCGACACCGGTGAACCCGGCCGTGGGCGGGAGCGTCTGGTCCCGCAGGGCCAGGACGGTGACGACGGCCTCCACGGCACCGGCGATGCCCGACGGTCGACTTCGTACTGCTCAGCGGGGTCTTCTCAGCGGCCTCACCGAGGGCGGCGCGTACGGCGTTGCTCTCGGCCTCGTCGTTCTTCCGGGTCCCTGTTCCATGGCCGTTGATGTATCCGATGTCGTCGGCGGATACGCCGGACGATCTCATGGCGCCCCGGATGGCCCGGCTCGCGCCCTCGCCCTCCGGGTGCGGCGCTGTGGCGTGGTACCCGTCGGCGGAGAGTCCATAGCCGATCAGCTTCGCCAGCACCGGTGCTCCGCAACGCTGTGCGACGGATTCCTCCGCCAGCACCAGCATGCCGCTCCCCTCGCCCAGCGACAGGCCGTCCCGGTCTCTGGAATACGGGGCGGCCGGGCGGGCGGACAGCGACTGGAGGCTGGTGAACCCGGCGAAGGCGGTCTCGGTGAACGCGTCGCTGCCGCCCACCAGCATCGCGTCGGCACGTCCCCCGCGTATCACCTCCAGCGCATGCGCCAGGGCGTGCGCACCGGACGCGCATGCGGTGTTGACGGACAGGACAGGACCCTGGATGTCGAACGCCGCGCTCAGCGCCTCCGCCAAGGCGTGCGGGGACACCAGCAAGGGCTGGAAGGGGTTACCGTCCGTTTCCCCGGATCCACGGGCCCGGCTCAGCGCCAGCTCGCCGCTGCGGGTACCGCCGTTGCAGCTGCCGAACGCGATCCCCCAGCGTTCCCGGGGTATCCCGGTCAGCCCGCTCGCGGCGAGCGCCTCCTGGGCGGCGGTGAGCGCGAAGTCGAGGGCGGGTTCCCTCGCCCCGCCGAGCCCTGCCGGATAGTCGTAAGCGGGGACCGGGAACTCCGGAACCTCTCCTCCTATCCTCGGTGCGGAGCCGTCCTCGGCGAAGGCTTCGACGGGGCGAATGGCCACCGTGCCGTCCAGACTGCCTTTCCACAGCGCCTCGGCGCCGATGCCGTGTGCCGTCACCGCTCCCACGGCCGTGATGACCACGTGCCGGATCTTTCGGGACGTGCCGTCCATTGCGCCCTCTCCTTTCACGCCTGGCCGTTCCGGGACCGGCTGTTCTGAGATGGGTGATGCCGGAGGGTCTCCTCCGGCCCTCACGTGAGGTGGAGACGGAGACGACGGCGGGTTCATCGGGCACTACAGCGACCACGACGCCTCACTCGCCCCGGAAGGCGAGTCGCTGTTCCAAGGCGAGATGCCGATGCGCCGAGGCGAGTCGAAGGCGGACTGCCTGGCCAGGCTCGAGGGCCTCTACGACCTGGCCGCGCCGGACTGGCGCGGCCGTGTGACCTGGCGGCGCGACTACGTCTCGCGTGGCCGCACAGGCGCCCTCGACCTCCCCGGCACGACGTGGCGGGACCGGCCGGCGATCGATCGGGGTGGGGACGTCTTCCTCGCCGGGGACAGCGTCGCGGCTCCGGGGATCCTCGCCGAGGTGTCACTGAACAGCGGCCGGACAGCGGCGGATCTCGCTGTCGAGCGGCTCACCACGCTCCACGCGTGACACCGGGCGGAGCGTGAGTGCTGCCGCGATCGGCCTCGTCCGCATCGGCGCCTGGAACACCCACCGACCTCGTGCCCGGGCTCCCGCATCTCACCCGGCAGCACTTCGCCCCACCGGACGACCGGTGAGGCGAAGTGTTCAGGCTCTCGAATTCGCCGGCGGCACCGCGGACGCCGCGGGGCCTGGGACGCCGATCTCAGCGGACCGCGACGGCCACCGCCAGCGCCGCGAGCAAGTAGCCCTGCAAGGCGACGCGAAGGTTGATGACCCGGTCCCAGCCCCGTTGCAGTGCACGGGCGTCCTCAAGCTGCCGGCCCTCGAGGACGGCCGCGACGAACGCGCGGTTGATCGGCGCGCTGATCTTCGCGTAGATGACGAGCCAGACGAATGCCGCCACCGCCGCGGTACCCGCAAGGATCGCCGAGGCATACGAGCCGGCCAGTGCGGTGGCCACGATGCCGAGGACGATCGCGATGACACTGACGACTCCCGTGACGGGCATGCGGCGATCCCCGTAGAGGTGGACATATCCCATCGCACGGGCCAGCGTGACGTCATCGGCCCGCGCCATGGCGGAGCGCTGGACAATGGCACAAAAGGCATCGGTGCCGTAGACGATCGCATTCGACATGATGGCGATCAACAAGAATACTAAACCGGCGGTTTCCATTGCTCTTCCTCATCTTCGGATGACGGGCATCGCGAAATCATGTCATCCTTTCCCGGGATTCCTGGATGCGAACCCCTTTCACCGGAACGCCGTTGCGGGCCGCGGAATAAGCGGCCCGCAACGGCGGGAACCAACCCTTGCGGGACGGGATCGGTCAGGCGAAGGAGAGGGGAGCCGCGCCCACGCCGTGGCCGAGGTCGCCCGTCAGCACGGCAGCGATACCGACCTGGTTCACGGAGGCGTCAACGACGCCGGTCTCTTTACCGGTTGCCATGTCGTAGCCCACGAAGTTCTTCTTGACGGTGAACGAGAGGGTGAACGACCCGTCCTGACTTACCGTCACCTGTGTCTGCGTCGCCTGGTCGCACGCGACCCGCTTGGCGAAGTCGAGGTCGCACTCGGCGATGCCCAACTGGCTCCCGGGGGTATAGCCGGCGCCGGACACAGTGATCGTCTGGCCGTCCGTGAGCCCGGAGGCCGGAGTTGCGGTGATGGCAGCCGCGGCCGCCGTCGCCGGGTTCGCGACGAGCAGTGTCGCACCGATGGCTGCGGCGACGAGGGCTCCCGCGCGCATCGACTTCCGTGACATGTGCGTCATACCTGCCTTCTTCCTTCCCATTGCCGTATGAGCGTCACCGGAAGCCTAGGAACGGGAGCTGGGCAAGATCCTTGAAAATATCTTGAACGGTGAACGGCAGAGTTCGGCCGGTCGGTCCCCGAACACCGACAACGGCGGGCCCGTCCGGGCCCGCCGTCCCTTACCGCACCGTCACCCGCCGGCCGTCGCCGACTCCGCCAGTTTCGCCGCGTGGGTGAGGAGTTCCTCGTAGACCTCCGGGCGGTCCTCGTCGATGAACGGGTAGCCGGTGCCGAAGTCGCCGCCGATCCAGTGGGCCTTTATGCCGGGGTTGGCGCTGTCGGTGCCGTCGCGGAGGAAGACGTGCGGGCTGCAGACGACGCGGTCGTCGCGGGCCGCCTCGTACTGCGCCATGACGGCCGCGCGGGCCGAGCCGGTGTCCAGGGCGGCGGCCAGGAGGTCCACGTCGACCGCGCCGGTGCCGTGCGCCACGTCGAGGATGACGTGGCGCAGCGAGATGCACCGGCCCTCCGCCCAGAACGCGCGGCGCAGGGCCCGGTCGAGCTGTTCGCTCGCGTTCCAGCCCTGGGCCTTGGCCGCCTCGACCGCCTCCAGGGGCGGCAGTGTGGTGACGGGGTACGTCCAGTCCGGGCCCTGCCACAGCCGCCAGCCGGCGTCGGGTTCGACGGCGCCGAGCACCGAGATCTCGGAGTCGACACCCGGGCGGGCGTTGACCTCGCGATTGAAGAGCTCCAGCGGGAAGGCCCGTAAGTCGAACCAGATCCGGCCCTCCAGGCCGAGGCGGCGCCGGGTCTCGTGCAGCCGGTGGACGGCGACGTGGGCGAAGGAGCAGTTCAGGTCGGTGAAGACGACGATCGTGTCGTCGCTGTCCGGCAGGCGCGGGTCGTCGGGGGCCGTGCCGGTGGTGCCGTGGTGCGCGGTGCTCATGGTGTCTCCGATACTCGGATCAGACCCCACCAGCCCTCACTGACGCCCCAGTGCAGGTTGCCGGTGCGGTAGGCGTAGTCGCCGGGGTACTGGGCCCGGAAACGGATGGTGCGCGTGCTGCCCGTGGCCAGGGCGCCGATGGTCGACACGTACGTCCCCCGCCCGGTCTCGGACGCGTCCCACACCTGCCCGTGCACCGTAAAGCACTGGTTGCGCATGCGGGAAGCCCCGATCGCCAGGTGGAGGGCCACTTGGTCACCCGGGCGGCAGCGCAGCAGCGGCGTGGGCGGCTCCGGGTCGGAGAGGGCCGGGGCGAGCGGGTGCAGCGCCGCGGTGCGGTAGTTGTACGCCTTCTGGCCCGCGTCGTCGGGGCTGTCGGAGAACAGGTCGGTGACCGGCTGGGTGAGGTCGCCGTCGTGGTAGAGGCGCAGTCCGTCCTGGGCGACGAGGACGAGTTCGCGGACCGGTTCGGCGTGCGGCCTGCGGACGACGGCCTGTTCCCCGGACCAGCGCTCGCGCCCGGTGGCCGGGTCGTAGGGGGTGGCGTCGGCCGCCTCGACGACCAGGGCGCCGACCAGGCCGCGCCGCATATGGCTGACGACGTCCGCCTGGTCGCGCAGCAGGACCACGCCGGGCTCGTCGGCGTACCAGCGGTAGGTGCGGGCCCCGCCGGGTTTGACCGTGCCGTCCTCGTTGCGGCCCACGTGGGCGCCGTCGTGGTGGCGCACGTCGTAGCGCAGCAGGGTGGGGTGGAGGGAGACGCGGCCGGAGACGGTACGGGCCCCGGGGTCCTCCTCGTTCATCACGGCGGGGTCGAGGGGGCTGGCCGGCGGCGGCCCGTCCAGCTCGTTGATCAGGGTGACCTCGACCCACTCCCCCGCGCGGCAGCGCAGCACCAGGGGGCCGGCGTCGTCCGGGGCGCCGTCGACGGTGTAGACGAGACCGTAGGGATCGGTGCGCCGGTCGCTGTAGGAGATCACACGGGAGCGCGCCCGTACGGTGTACCGGCGCGAGGCCCGGCGGGACGGCAGCGGGTCCTGGCCGAGGAGGGCGCCGGGCAGGGCGGGCAGGTCGCGCTGCGGCCGGTCGTGCAGGCGGAGCAGCCCCCAGCAGCCCAGCCACAGGTCGTTGGTCGCGCCGAAGGCCCACAGGTGGTCGCCGGGTCCGGTCCGGCGGTCGAGCCGCAGTTCGGCGACGTTGGAGATGCCGAAGGTCTGCTGGTCGCGCCAGGCCGTGTCGGGGCGGCCGGCCCACTGGCGCCAGCGGGTGCCGCTCACCGTGAAGCTGTGCTGGAGGTCGTGCGAGCCCTGGAGCACGTGCAGGCGCACGTCCTCGCCGGGGTACGCGCGCAGCAGCGGGGTGCCGGGGTCGCCGTGGACGTCGCTCGCGAACCAGTCGGCGGGGTCGCCGCCGCGCTCCGACAGCGGCTCGCAGCGGTAGTTGACGCCCATGACGCCCTGGTCGTCCGGGGCGCCGGGGTGCGGCGGCGGGTTGATGGGCCCGCCGTCGTGACCTCCGTCGTGGCCCCCGTCGTGGCCCCCGTCGTGACTGTCCGCCATGGCGCCGTCCGCGACGGCCCCCGCCGTGGCGTGCCGCACCATCGGCACGAAGTCGCCGACGGCGAGCACGGCCTCGCGGTAGGCGGTGCCGTCGGCGCGCTCGACGACGGCCCGCGTGCCCCGGCGCAGCGGGGTACCGCGGTCGTCGGGCGAGAACCAGGTGGCGTCCTCGGGCTCGGCGATGAGGGCGCCGAAGAGGCCGTGCCGCTGCCGGTAGTTGGCGAGCAGGTGGTCGTGGAAGAGGACGGTGCCGAACTCGTGGTCGACATACCAGCGGTAGGTCCAGGAGTTGTACCGGCCGAAGGCGTCCTCGCCCTGGTCGGCCGTGGTGGTGGCGGAGATGTAGTTCCAGCCGATGGCCGAGCCGTCGGAGACGAGCGGGTCGTACTTGACGAGGTGCGTGTGCAGGCCGCACTCGGGCTGGAAGGGCAGCTCGTAGTCGAACGCGGACGCCTCCTGCTTGCCGGACGGGAGGGCGTTGGTGAGGGTCATCTCCAGCACCTCGCCCTTGCGGGCGCGGATGACGAGGGGTTCCAGCGTGCGCTCGCCCCGGGCGAGCTGCCGCTGGAAGGCTTCGAGGCCGCCGGCCTCCTCGATCTCCTCGGCGAGGGCGTAGAACATGCCGCGGTGGTCGTGCCAGGTGGTGCCGTGCGGCTTCTTGGGGTCGCCGTGGTAGTACAGCGTGCCCGTGGCGGCGACGAGGTGGAAGCGGCGCACCGGGGCTCCGGGCGGGCCCACCTTGGTGAACGCCTCGCCCGGCTGCGGGTCCGGGCAGAAGGCGCCGGCCTCCAGCGCGGTGGGTTCGCGGCCCATGCCGGCCGGCTGGTGCGGGGTACGGGGCGGGCGCGGGTTCTTCTGCGGGAACGTGGCGGTCTGGGCCAGGAACGCCGGGAAGCCCGGCCGTTCGGGGGTGGGCGCCGGGGGCGCCGCACGGTGCGGCAGCGGTGCGAGCGCGGTGACGGAGGTGCCGTCGGGGTAGCGGCCCGAGCCGTCCTGGAGGGTGTCGAAGATGCGGAACATGCCCCACATGCCCATGTGGAAGTGGACGTACATGTGGCAGTGCCAGATGGAGTCGCCCACCGCGTTCTGCGCCGAGCCCAGGCCGCCGATGAGGTCGAGGGTCATGCCCTCCTGCGGGCTGATGCTGACGGAGTCCACGATCGGGGAGTTCTCGTCGGCCGGGTCGAGCCGCCACTGGTGGAGGTGGGTGTGGAAGACATGGGTGTCCCGCATGCCGCCGTGCACGAGCCGGATCACGGCGGGGTCGCCCGAATAGCCGCGGAAGACGGGGGTGGCCGGGTCGCCGAACATCCAGGAGCTGTGGTGCAGTTCCTCGCCGGTCTGGGCGTCGCGGACGGGGTCGAGCACTCCGTCGGCGAGCATCTTGTGGTACAGGTACATCCGCCATGCCATCGGCTCGATGCGCAGGTTGACCGGCAGCATGGCGTTGTTGGGCGGGGTGAGGTCGTCGAGCGTGTCGGACCCGGCGGCGGCCATGTGTCCGCCGTGGCCGTGGTCCCCGTCCCCGCCGTGCCCTCCGTGCTCCGGGGGCGCGACGGGGTTGTCGTTGCTCGGGTACTCCATCATGAAGACGACGTACTCGCGGAAGCTGCGGTCCGGCAGGTGGACGTCGGCCTCCAGGCCCGTCGCCAGGGGGGCGCCGGTCACCGGGTCGGTCCAGGTGGCCTCGGGGGCCTCGACGACGACGGCGCCGACCAGGCCGTGGCTCTGCGAGCCCTCGCCGCGCGGGTCCGCCATGTCACCGAAGTGGAAGACGCCCTCGTGCTCGCAGAGCCACTCGTACTCCCGGGTCCGGCCGGGCGGCACGCTGCTGTCCGGGTTGGCGCCGACGGCCGCGCCGTCCGTCGTACGGGCGTCGTAGCGCACTCCCTGGAGCGTGATGCCGACGGGCCGGGACAGTTCGTTGGCGAGCCGGACCCGCAGCCGCTCGCCGCGGCGCACGCGCAGCACCAGGGGCCGGGCCTTGGGGTGCGGGGCCGGTACGCGCTCGGGTTCGCGCGTGTAGTCCGGGAACGGCACGGGCCACGACGAGGCGACCGCGCGCAGCTCCTCGGCGTCGGCGGCCAGGACGTACAGGGCGCCGTTGCGGTCGTGGTCGCCGAATCCGTTGTAGGCGATGGGGACGTTGAGGGCGACGACGTCATAGGTACGGACGCGTGGTCTGCCGGCCTCGGGGCCGGCTGGGGTGGTGCTCTCGGTGTTCATCTTTCCCCCGTTGAACTCGTGCTGACTCGTGCTGGGTTTTTCTGGCTTTCCGGCTGTTCCGAGCGGTTTCTCAGCGGATCCTTACGGTCACGGCGCGGTGCTCCGCACGGCCGTGCTCTGGGCGAAGCGGGCCACGGTCGTGCCCGCCGAGAGGACCGCGCCCTCCCAGCGGTAGACCTGGCCGAAGGAGCGTCCGGCGCCGTCCCCGGCGGTGGGCCGGGAGCGGCTGAACGACACGGCGATCCGGTCGCCGCGGCGCAGCGGCACCGGCCGGGCGATCGGCAGGTAGCAGTGCTTCCAGCTGTCGGACGTGGTGCGGGAGCCGATGTCGTCGCCGGAGATGTCCAGGGCGACGGTGTCGGACAGGGTGGCGACGAAGTAGCCCTTGAAGCCGGTGAGCACTCCGTCCCGGCGGGCGGTGTAGACGAGCGGCACCCGGTAGTCGGTCCGCTCCGCGCCGCCCGGCGCGGTGAGGTCGTAGGTCCTGACGACCCGGGGCGCGGCCAGGTGGCAGCGGATCGGGACGATCACGTCGTAGTAGAGGTCGAAGGGGCTGTCGGCGCCCCGGCGGCGCAGCAGTCCGGCGAAGGCCGCCGGTCCGCCCGCGTCCTGCGGGCCCGGGCCGGTGAGCTGGGCCTGGGCCCGCTCGGCGGCGACGGGGACGAGGTAGCTCTCGACCTGCCGGGGCAGCATGGTGCCGCCGGGCCGCAGGAAGCGGCGGCGCGCGTCGTCGAGGATCGCGGCGGCGTTCTCGTTGTCGGCGAGGTTCCCCATGATCTCGGAGAGGACGACGTCGACCCGCTCGGGCAGGTCGAGGTCGAAGGAGAGCCCGCACAGCGGGTGGAACCGGTCTCCGTGCCCGGCGGCCTTCAGCCGGTCGACGGCGTCCGCCAGCACGCTCTCGTTGAGGTCGATGCCGTAGACCCGCGCGGCGCCGGCCTCCAGTGCCCAGCGGGCGAGGATGCCGGTGCCGGTGCCCAGGTCGAGCACGGTGGCGCCGGGTCGTACGGCTTCGGCGATCGCCGCGCGGTAGGCGTTCATGCGCAGGTCGTCGCCGAGCATGAGGGAGTGGAAGTCGTCGCCCCACTCCAGGAGTTGTTCGGAGGCCGGGAGCCACACCTGTTCGGGCTCGTACTCCGGCGCGCCGGTGGTGGTCGTCATCGCTCGGTCGGTCCCTTCCGCGGGTCGTCCTCGGCGTTCGCCGGCCCGTCGCTGTACACCGTGAGTGCTTCCGTGGTCGGCCCCGCGATCGGGCAGCCGGTGGTGAGGTCGAAGGAGGAGCGGTGGAGGGGGCAGACGATGCGCAGGGTGCGCGCGTTGACGTGGCCGTGGACCAGGCGGCCCTTGCGGTGCGGGCAGGCGGCGTCGATCACGAACTCCCGTCCGGCGACGCGGACGCGCAGCCGTTCGCCGTCCGCGAGCTCCCGGAGCACGGCCTCCTCGCTCACGCCGCCTCCCGGGCCCGCTCGACGGCCGTGTCGAAGGCCGTGCCGATCAGGTCGGACAGCAGCAGGGCGCCGGTCCAGAGCCGGGCCGGGTCCAGCCCGCGCGCCTCCTCGTACTCGCGGATCGCGATCTGCATCTCCTTCATGTGGAAGGTGTCGATGTGCAGGTGTTCGGTGTAGTAGCGGCCGTGGGCGATGCCCAGTCGTTCGCAGGCCCTGGCCTGGGTCCGGAAGGCGTGCGGGATGCTCGCCTCCAGATAGGCCAGGGCGCCCAGGAAGTACTCCACGTGCGGGGCGCGCTGGGTGAGCCAGTAGAAGGAGTTGAGGAAGGCGTAGGTCTCGTCGGAGGTGGTGTCGAGGAAGCTCTCCGGCTCCTGCGGGAGGCCGAGTTCCGCCAGCAGGTCCAGATAGAGCCGCGAGTGCGCCTGCCGGAGGTTGCCGCAGCCGAACTCGTCGATGAGGACCCGCATCACCGCCATCTGCGCCTTGAGCGGCAGCCGCGGAATGGCGGGGAAGAAGTTCTGCGCCTCGGTCAGGCCGTCCAGCGCGAACTCGCGCACCACGTGGCGGAACTGCTCGCGGGTGGCCTCCTCCGCCAGATAGCGGGCCGTCGCCGTCTCCTCGCGCTCGTCGGCGAGGAGGCCGTCGAGCGCCTCGACCCACCGGGCGCGCGAGGGGACGGCGGGCGTCCGGGCGTCGAGTTCGTCGACGCGGGCGACGATCCAGTCCTTCTCCAGTTCCTCGACGGCCGCCGCGACACGGGCGTTCTGCACCGACCTGTTGTGGACGAACAGCGTCTTCTGCGCGCTGTCCGCGGGCGTGGGCGTGGTCACGGGGCTCCTCCCGTCCCGGTGGTCCGTTCGGTGGTCAGCACGCCCCGGCGGCACAGTTCGCTCTTGAGCGCGCGGTACCAGTCGGGGCGGTCCAGGCCGTGCCGCGCGCAGGCGGCGGCGAGCGCGGCGGTGTGGTCCGACACCGGCCCGGTGTGCAGGGCCGCGCACAGCGCGGGTTCGACGTTGGCCAGGGCCGTCACCTGGCCGTCGACGCCCTCGGTCGCGGGCAGCAGGTGTTCCAGGCCCTGGAGCACGGGCACCCCGGGGCGCGCCGCGACGAGCTCGCGGGTGGCGGCGGGGTCGCCGGCGGAGTCCTTGACGGCGACGACCGAGGGCAGGGCGCAGATCCTCAGCAGGGTGTCCGGGCGCAGGTCGTTCCCCGAGACCTCGCGCTCGTGGTAGACGACGACGGGCAGCCCGCCCTCCCGGCCGAGCGTCTCGTAGTGCCGGTACATCTCCTCCTGGGTGACGTCCGGCCCGTACGGGGTCGGGGCGACGACCGCGGCGGCGCCCAGGCCGGCGGCGGTCCGGGCCCGGGCCACCGCCTGCTCGGTCGTGGGGCGCTGGATCCCGGCCAGCACCGGCAGGCCGGCCGCGTGACCGGCGGTGGCGGCGACCATGCCGTGCCACTGCCGGTCGGTCAGGGCCCACCCCTCGCCGGTGCTCAGGGCGGGCAGGAGGGCGTCGACGTACGGCCGTACGCTCGCGACCAGCCGGCCGACGTCCTCCTCGGCCACGTCGCCGTCGTCCGTCAGCGGGGTCACCAGCGCCACGGTGACCCCTGGGTACCCGCTCCCGTGCCTCATGGGTCCCCCGGCTCCCTTCCGTCGCCCGTTCACAGGGCCTCGGCGGGCAGCCGCAGGACCAGCGAGGCCCGGTAGAGCCGTTCGAGGGGCTCCGGGAACAGCGGCTCGGTGCGGGGCGGCGCGGGCACGCGTACGGGCAGCCCTTCGCGGCCGGTCAGCCGGGGGCTGACCGAGTAGAGGACGCCACCGCTGCCGTGCACCATGCCCAGCAACAGCCGCTCGTGCGTGGGCAGGTCGGCCCAGTCGGCCGTGTCCATCCCGTGCCGCAGGTCGGCCGGCTCGTAGGCCCGGCGTTCGATCCGCATGTCGGTGTGGAGGTTGTCCATGAACGGGTAGTAGGCGTCCTGGACCTCGCGGGGGAAGCGCCAGACCAGGTCGTCGCAGCGGCCGACCTGCTCCCAGCTCATCCGTACCCGGCCGCCGAGGCGTTCGGCGAAGAACGCCTTGCAGGCGACGCGCACCCGGTCGTCCGCGCTGTTCATGCCCATGAACAGCGCGGCGTCGGCGTGGGCGGCACCGGTTCCGGCGTCCGCGCCGAAGGGCGCGGTGCGGGTGTCACGCATGACGGTCGAGGACCTCCCGCGTGCGGACCATGGCCTCGGCGAACAGCCGCGGCTCGCGGGCCAGGGCCAGGCGTACGTACGCCTCCCCCTTGCCCGGCTGGCTCCAGAAGAAGTACCGGCCGGGCAGCACATAGACGCCCTCGATCGCGAGGAGCCGCTGGAGTTCACTGGCCCTGAGCTCGGGGTGGTCGATGCGGAACCAGGCCACGCTGACCTTCACGGCCGGTTCCTCGTACCGCAGGATCGATCCGTCCAGCGCCTTCCGGGCGACGTCGCGGTTCTCGTCCAGCACCTGGCGCACCGAGCCCAGTTCGTCGCGCCTGGAGTCCTCGACGTACTGCGTCAGCATGTTGAGCACGAACGGCGAGACGTTGAGCAGCACGCTGGTGTGGAGGTTGTAGACCTCCTTGCGGATGTCGTCGCTCGCGGTGATGAGGGCGCACTTGGCGTCCTGCACCGGCCAGGTCTTCCCGGTGTCCTCGATCGCGAGGTACCGCACCCCGGAGTTCTCCAGGAGCTCGTACACGTCGAAGCGGGCGACCTCCGGGTCGAAAAGGGTGAAGGCCGCGAAACAGAAGTCGATGAGCAGGAGTTTGTCGTGGTCCTTGCAGAAACGCACGACTTCCTCGAACCCCTTGCGACCGTGCTTCAGAAGGCTGAATCCGGTCGGGTTGTTCGGGTCGACCAGGAACAACGCATCGGTGCGGACCTGGCGCCTGAGCCGCTCGTAAAGGGAATCCGGATCATGCAGTACCGCTTCATCGATGGGATACAGCGGGACGTCCATATTCCGCAGCACGTCATAAAGGTTGTCGAAGCATGGCTCGATGAGCGTGACGTCCATACGCTGCTTTTTCAGGTACATGCCGGCGACCATGGTCGATATCGACGCGGCGTAGGAGAGCAGGGTCTTGTTCTTGGCGAGCGCGGTGGGCTGCCGGTGGAGGCGGAAGAACGCCTCGGTGAAACGCTGCTCGTAGGTGGCCTGGAGGCCGTTCTCCGCCTCGTACCACAGCTCGGGGAGGCGCTCGACGATGCCGCGCTGGGCGGCGGACTGCCGCTGGTGGGTGTGGGCGTCGGCGAGGTTGAAGCGCGTGCGCAGGGCCTGGATCTCGTGTTGCGTCAGGTCCGGGAGCAGGCCGGAACCCTGGGCGGTGCCAGGGCCGGCCGTGGTGCCGTGCGGTGTCATTGCTTCCTCCGGTCACACACGTCGTTGTGGTGAGTGTCTGGGAACCCGGTGGCGCGCGGCGGCCGTGAAAAATGGCCGGAACGGCGCGGCCGTCGGCGGGAGTGGCTCGGGGCGCGCTCGCGCCTGCGGGATGCGCGCACCCCGCTGGGCGGGGAGGGGCGCGGGAGTCACGGGCACGGCCGGGCGTGCCGCCGGGCGCTCACACCAGGTGGGCGGGCGGCGGAGCCGCGTGCTCCGCGGGTGGTTCCGGCGCACCGGAACGCGGGCCGGCGACGATTCGGCCGGCGAATGCCGTGTCGGAATTAGACGCCCATGACCTGGGCGTGACGATCAGCTGGGTCTCGCGGCGGCGGTACGGTCCGGCATATGCCCATGCCAATATTGCGGCGGCATACCGGCGACAACGGTTCTCCCCGCGTCGTTCGCCGCCTTGCTGTGCACACGAATGTTCCGTGCAGACAAGGTGCTTCCTCCCCCGTAAACAGGACCGAGGTCCGTTGACCGGGACTATGGCACACCCATCAGCGCGAAACAAGGCTGAAATTTGGGGCCGAAATGCCGTCGATGGCCCGTGAGTTGGGTGGCCGGGGAAAGCGGAATACGTCGCCCGGTACGGCGGACTCGGCCGGACTTGCGCCGACCGAGCTGACCCGGCTCGCATGAGGAGGACGGCGGGGCGGCCCGCGGGGGCCCGTATGAGATGGAACACGCGAGGGCCGGATGACATGACGAAGTCACCTGCGGGGAGACCCCGGACATGACGAAGTCACCTGCGGGTGACCGCGGATACGACGACGCGGCGGGGCCTGGACCGGGCGGACATGACGAGGTCACCGCGCCGAGGCCGGGCGGACATGACGGCGCCACCCGGCGGAGAACCGCGTGGGAATGACGAGGCCACCGCGCCGAGGCCGAGCGGGCATGAGGATGCCGCCGGACGGAGAGCCGCGCGGACATCATGACGTCACCCGACGGAGAACCGCGAGGGCGCCATGACGCCACCCGGCAGGAGACCGCGCGGACATGACGAAGGTGTGCACGGCGGTGACCCCCGCCGTGCACACCTCGGCCCGCCCGTCCAGGATCGCCCCCCACTCAGCCGATCCCGTACGGGCGCGGACGCGGCCCGCCCTTCGGTCCGGCCCCGACCCCGCGTCGGACGACCGGCCTCCGGGCGCGCCCCGGGCCCTCCGCCGCCTCAGACCTGCCTGATCGTTTCGAGGTCCAGGCTCAGCTCGATCTCCTTGGACACCAGGATGCCGCCGGCTTCAAGGGCCATGTTCCAGGTCAGCCCCCAGTCCTCGCGGTTGACCTTGCCGCTGGCCGAGAACACCGCGCGGTCGTTGTCCCACGGGTCGCGGGCGTAGCCGAGGTAGTCCACCTTCAGCGTGACGGGCCGCGTCACGTCCTTGATCGTCAGGTCGCCCGTCATCGTCCCGGCGGTGCCCTGCCAGGCCACCGAGGTGGAGGTGAAGGTGGCCTTCGGATACTTCTCCACGTCGAAGAAGTCGGCCGACCGCAGGTGGTCGTCACGCGTCTGGTCGCCGCTGTCGACGCTCTTCATCTCGATGACGGCGGTGACCTTGCTGTCCTCGGGCCGCTCCCCCACCTCGACCGTGGCGTCCACGGACGTGAAGCGCCCGCGGACCTTGGTGAGCATGAAGTGCCGTCCGACGAAGCCGACTTCGGTGTGACCCGCGTCGACCTTCCAGACCCCCGCGGCCGGGAGCGGGACGCCGCCGACCTCTCGCGTGGGTGCCGTGTTTTCGCTCATGAGTTCACTTCCCCCTCATCGCTACCGGATGCGACGGACTCAGGCGCCGGACTCGGTCGGCAGGCCCGCGCCGATCCAGTCCTGCTTGCCCTCGGTGTACTTGTAGACGTTCTTGTAGCCGAGCTCGGTGAGGCGCTCGGCGGCGATGCCCGAGTTCGCGCAGGTGTCGCTGGAGCAGTAGACGATGACGTCCGCCTGCTTGTCGGGCAGCAGGCCGGGCGCCAGCTGGTCCACCGCGTCGTGCGGCAGGTTCAGCGCGCCGGGCAGGTGCGCCTCCTCGTAGTACTCGGCGGGCAGCGCCTCGACGACGGCGACCTTGCCCCCCTTGATCTTCTCTTCCACCTCGGTACGCGTGATGTTGCGGGCCATGCCGGGACTCCTCACGGGTGCGCTTCATTGCGTGCATACGCACATTAACAGGTGCGTGCGCGCGCACACAAGCGCGGTTACACTTGCCCTTGTGAACGACAGGGGAAGCGGACTCAAGGCATGGCGGGCGCTGCTGCTCGCCCACAGCGCGGCCGTGCGCGCCATCGAAAGCGACGTGCAGCGGGGCGCCCGCATCCCTCTGACGTGGTACGACGTCCTGCTCGAGCTGAAAGGCGCCGGCCCGGACGGCCTGCGGATGAACGAGCTGGCCGAGCGCGTCGTCCTCAGCCGCACCCGCGTCAGCCGGCTGGTCGACGAGATGGCGCGCTCGGGCCTGGTCCGCAAGGAACAGGACACCACGGACAAGCGCGTGGTGTGGGCCCTCGTCACCGACGACGGCCGCGCCGCGCTGCGCGAGACGGCCCCCGTCTATCTGGAGGGCATCGAGCGGCACTTCTCGACGCACCTCACGGACGAGGAGGCGGAGGTCATCGCCGCCGCCCTGCTGAAGGTCTCCCGGGGCGGCCGGGACGAGCTCGGCTTCCGCTGACCCGCGGCGGGCCCCCTCCCCCGGCCCCTCGGACGGCCAGTTCCGGCTCGCGGGGCCGGTCGGGCCGGACGAAGCTGGCTGCATGAGCGAACCCCTCCCTCATCCGGACCACGCGGCGCACCCCCACGGGCGGAGGCGCCGGAGATGGCCGTGGGTGCTGCTCGGCGCCGTACTGCTCTTCGCCGGCGGGTGCGCGGCCCTCGTCGTGGTGATCTCCGACGAGAACGACAAGACCGTCAAGGTCGTCTACCAGGTCACCGGGGACGCCCGGAAGGTCAACATCGCCTATTCGACCTGGCGCGACGGCAGTCTGGTGACCGAGTCGGCGTCCTCGCAGGGCCTGCCCTGGCGCAAGGAGCTGTCGACGAAGGGCTTCGTGAAGGGCGGCCTGCTGGCCGTCACGGTCGGCCCCGGGGGCGGCTCGGCGGCCTGCGAGGTCACTGTGGGCGACGACGCGCCGAGGACCGCGAAGGCCGCCGGCGCGGGCGCGACGGCCACCTGTACCGGATTCTGAACCGGCGGCCGGTCCCCGCCGCGTACGCTGCCGGGACGGGCATGGAGGAGGGGACCGCGATGGCGACGCGAGCCGATCTGGTGGTGGCGCTCAAGGAAGGGCGGCTGGCCTTCGAGCTGGGCGAACGTCTGGAGGACTGCCCCTACGGAGCGGGGAACCCCCTGCGGGCGGCCTGGCTGCGGGGGTTCGCCGCCGCGCGGGAGGAGTCACGGGCCGGGGGCGGGGGCTGAGGACAAGGGCCGGGGGCGGGGGCTGAGCACGAGCGCCGGAGACGGCGGCAGAGCACGAGCAGTCGAGCACCGGAGACCACGGAGCGCGAGCACCGGAGACCACGGCCGAGGCCGGACACCGGAGACGAAAGCCGGGCACGGGCGCCGGCGGTCAGGGCAGGACGGCGAGGCCGTCCAGTTCGACGAGGCACTCCTCGTCCCAGAGGCGGACGACGCCGATGACCGCCATGGCCGGGTAGTCGCGCCCGGCCAGCCGGCGCCAGCGGAGGCCGAGTTCGCGGGCGTGGGCGCGGTAGGCGTCGACGTCCGTGGTGTAGACGGTCACGCGCGCCAGGTCGCCGGGTTCGCCGCCGGCCGCGCGCAGGGCCGCCAGGAGGTTGGCGAGGGCCCGCTCGAACTGCTCGGGGAGGCCCGCGCGCAGCGGTTCGCCGTCGGCGTCCAGGGCCGTCTGCCCGGCCAGGAGGACGAGCCGGGAGCCGGTGGCGACGACGGCGTGGCTGAAACCGGTGGGCGGGGAGAGCTCGGCGGGGTTGAGGCGTTCCAGGCTCATCGGTACAGCTCCTTCGCGATGATCGTGCGCTGGACCTCCGTGGCGCCCTCGTAGACGCGCGGGGCGCGCACCTCGCGGTAGAGGTGCTCCAGCAGGTGGCCGCGCTGGAGGGCGCGGGCGCCGTGGATCTGTACGGCGGCGTCCACGACGTACTGCGCGGTCTCGGTGGCGAGGAGCTTGGCCATCGCGGCGCGCCCCGCGATGCCGGGCTCCCCCGCGTCGTACGCCGACGCCGCCGCGTAGACCAGGAGGGCGGCGGCCTCGGTCCGGGTGGCCATCTCGGCGAGCTGGTGGGAGACGGCCTGGAGGTCCTTGAGGGGGCCGCCGAAGGCCCGGCGGCGGCCCGCGTGGGCGACGGCGGCGGCGAGGGCGGAGCGCGCCATGCCGACGGCGAAGGCGCCGACGCTCGGCCGGAACAGGTCGAGGGTGCGCATGGCGACGCGGAAGCCGCCGCCCACCTCGCCGAGCACGTCCGCAGGGCCGACCGGCACGGCGTCGAAGGTCAGACTGCCGATGGGGTGCGGGCTGAGCATGTCGAGGTGGTCGCCGGAGAGACCCGCGCGGTCGCCCGGCACCAGGAACGCCGTGACGCCGCGGGCTCCGGGGGCCTCGCCCGTGCGGGCGAAGACGGTGCAGAGGTCGGCCTCGGGGGCGTTGGATATCCAGGTCTTCCCGCCCGAGAGCCGCCAGCCGTCGCCGTCGGGCTCCGCGCGCAGCCGCAGGGCCGCGGCGTCGGACCCCGCCTCGGGCTCGCTGAGCGCGAAGGCCGCGACCGCGCGGCCCGCGACGACCTCGGGCAGCCAGCGGGAGCGCTGCGCGGGAGTGCCGGACTGCGCCACGGGGTAGGCACCCAGCCCCTGGAGCGCCAGGGCGGTCTCGGCCTCGGTGCACTCGCGGGCGAGGGATTCGCGCAACAGGCAGAGTTCCATGGCCCGCACGGGCGCGTCGGCGGGGAACAGCCTGGCCAGCAGGCCCAGTTCGCCCAGTGCCTCGACGAGCGGGCGGTTGACCCGGCCGGGCTCGCCCCGCTCGGCCAGCGGGCGGAGCCGCTCGGCGGCGAGGCCGCGCAGTTCGGCGCACCAGGCGCGCTGTTCGGCGTCGAGCGCGAAGGGGGTGGTCAACGGTGGCCTCCTGGTGGTGGGTCCGTGCGGGGTTCGACCCGTGCGCGGTCCGGGGCGACGGCGCCCGGCCACCTCGCCGTACGGCCCGGGCCGTGGAGAGCGTGGACGGCGGCGTCGGCGGCGGCGCGGCGTCGGTGGCGTGCGACTGGATGCGGGCCGCTCGCCAAGAGCGCGCGGGGGCAGCCGGACCGGCCGCAGAGACGGACGGCGTGGCCCCGGAGACGGACGGCTCGGGCGCGGGAGACGGACGGCCCGGCCTCGGAGACGGACAGCCCGACCGCGGAGACAGACGACTCGGCCGTGGAGACGGACGGCCCGGGCACGGAGACAGACAGCCCGGGCACGGAGACAGACAGCCCGACCGCGGAGACAGACAGCCCGACCGCAGCCTCGGCGAGGGCGGCGCGCCGGCCGGTGACGACGAGAAGGGCGCGCGCTCACGGGCACGATCCGACTCGGTGGCGGAAAAGGGCGGCGACGTAAGCCCGTTGGCGCCCGGCCGCTCCCGGCCGCCCGGACCGCCGACCCGTTTCCGGCCCGTTCCGGCGGCCGATCCACCGCCCTGCCCGTTCCGGTCACCCCGTACGGGCGGTACGGAGGGCCGCCCGCCGCTACGTTACGTCCGTCCCGTCTTCCGTCCACCCTTCCCTCCGCGTCGATCGCTTATCGCGCTCTGTTGACTGCCGTCACCAAGTCGCTACGCTGACAGCGGACCCGTATGGCTGGCAAGACCCCCGTTCACCTCCATTTCTTTCCTCGGCGCGAGGGGGCGCACCCGCGATGGAGCTCAAGCCGTCGGCCCACGTCGACACCTTTGCGCGCGACCACCTCCCACCCGCCGGACAGTGGCCGGACCTCCGCTTCGACCTCGCGGGGGCGGACGGCCCGCGCTACCCCGACCGGCTCAACTGCGGCGCCGAACTGCTGGACGCGACCGTGACCCGGCTCGGCGGCGGGCGGCCCGCCGTCCACGACGGGGCGGGCGGCCTCTGGTCGTACGGTGAGCTCCAGCGGCACGTCGACCGGATGGCCCGCACCCTCGCCGAGGACCTCGGGGTGGTCCCCGGCAACCGCGTCCTGCTGCGCGGGCCCACCACGCCCTGGCTCGCCGCCTGCTGGCTCGCGGTGATGAAGGCGGGCGCCGTGGCCGTGACCGTACTGGCCGCGCAGCGCCCGCAGGAGCTCGCCACGGTCTGCGAACTCGCCCGCGTCCGGCACGCCTTGTGCGACGCGCGGTCGCTCGACGACCTCGTCAACGCGTCCGTGCCCTCCTTACGGATAACCCCGTACGGAGGAAATTCACCGGCCGACCTTCTGCGGCTCGCGGCGGACAAACCCCCATCGTATGCGGCGGTGGACACCTCCGCCGACGACGTCGCCCTGATCGCCTTCACCTCCGGCACCACCGGCCGCCCCAAAGGCTGCGTCCACTTCCACCGCGACGTGCTGGCCGTCGCGGACACCTTCTCCGCGCGCGTGCTGCGCCCCGGCCCCGACGACGTGTTCGCGGGCAGCCCCCCGCTCGGCTTCACCTTCGGCCTCGGCGGCCTGGTGATCTTCCCGTTACGGGTGGGCGCGGCCACCCTCCTGGCCGACTGGTCGGGCCCGGAAGGGCTCCTGGACGACATCGAACGGCACCGCGTCTCCGTGCTGTTCACCGCACCGACCGCCTACCGCGCCATGCTCGCCCGCCTGGGCGCCTACGACATCTCCTCCTTACGGCGCTGCGTCTCCGCCGGCGAGCACCTGCCCGCCGCCCTCTGGCACGCCTGGCAGGAGGCCACCGGCCTGCGCGTCATCAACGGCATCGGCGCCACCGAGATGCTGCACATCTTCATCTCCGCGGCCGGCGACGCCATCCGCCCCGGCACCACCGGCCTGCCCGTGCCCGGCTACGAGGCGCGCGTGCTCGGCCCGGACGGCGGCCCCGCCGCCGACGGGGAGCCCGGTCTGCTGGCCGTACGCGGCCCGACCGGCTGCCGCTACCTCGCCGACCCGCGCCAGCGGGACTACGTGCGCGACGGCTGGAACGTCACCGGCGACACCTACGTCCGGGAGCCGGACGGCTACTTCCGCTACGTGGCCCGCGCCGACGACATGATCGTCTCGGCCGGGTACAACATCGCCGGACCCGAGGTCGAGGAGGCCCTGCTGCGCCACCCCGACGTGCTGGAGGCGGCCGTCGTGGGCCGCCCGGACGAGCGGCGGGGCGAGATCGTCGTCGCCCACGTGGTGCTGCGGGAGGGGGTGCCGCGCACCGGGGAGACCGTCGCGGCCTTACGGGAGTTCACCAAAAAGGAGATCGTTCCGTACAAGTGCCCTCGCGAGATCGAGTTCACGGAGGCCCTCCCCCGCACGCCCACCGGCAAACTCCAGCGCTTCCGGCTCCGTACCGGAGCTTTACAGTTTCCCCGTGACTGACCAGCAACCACTCCACACCCCTCGGTCCCTCATCGTCACTTTCTACGGCGCGTACGGGCGCGGGAGCGCCGACCGTCCGGCCGGCCGCCCGGTGCCGATCGCGGCCCTGATCAGGTTGCTGGGCGCCGTGGGCGTGGACTCGCCCTCGGTGCGGTCGGCGGTGTCCCGGCTCAAACGGCGGGGCCTGCTCGTCGCGGAACCCGCTCCGGACGGCGCGGCGGGCTACGGGCTGTCGGCCGCCGCACGGCAGTTGCTGGACGACGGCGACCGGCGCGTCTACGGCCGTCCCACGCGGGACACCGGATGGCTGCTGGCCGTCTTCTCGGTGCCGGAGGAGGAGCGGCACAAGCGGCACCTGCTGCGCTCCCGGCTGTCGCGGCTGGGCTTCGGCGCGGCGGCGCCCGGGGTGTGGATCGCCCCCGCCCATGTCCACGACGAGACCCGGCACACGCTCGAAAGGCTGGAACTCGCCTCCTACGTCGATCTGTTCAGGGGCTGCCACCTGGGCTTCGAACCGACCGTCGAGGCGGTCGGCCGCTGGTGGGACCTGTCGGCCCTGGCCAGGCAGCACCGCGCCTTCCTGACCGCCCACGAGCCCGTGCTGCACCGCTGGGCGCGGCGGCGGGCGCTGCCGCCGCAGGACGCCTACCGGGACTATCTGCTGGCACTGGACTCCTGGCGGCGGCTGCCCTACGCGGATCCGGGGCTGCCGGCGGGGCTGCTGCCCGGGGACTGGCCGGGCGTGCGGTCGGCGAAGGTGTTCGCGGGCCTGCACGCGCGGTTGCGGGACGCGGGGGCGAGGTTCGTGGAGGGGATCGTCGCCCCGCCGCGTACCTCCCTGTAGCCGGCCGCCGCCCGGCGGGTGCGGGCGGTCCGTTCAGGCCCGCCTCCCCGTCGGCGGCTTGCGGCTGCCCGCGCGGTAGGGGGCGGGCCACGGCGCGCCAGGACCCGTATAGCCCTGGTCGGCGGCGGCGTGCAGGGTCCAGTGGGGGTCGTAGAGGTGCGGGCGGGCGAGGGCGCAGAGGTCGGCGCGGCCCGCCAGGATCAGCGAGTTGACGTCGTCCCAGGAGGAGATGGCGCCGACGGCGATGACCGGGACGCCCGCCTCGTGCCGGACGCGGTCGGCGAACGGCGTCTGGTACGAGCGGCCGTAGGCGGGCCGTTCGTGGGGGACGACCTGGCCGGTGGAGACGTCGAGGGCGTCGGCGCCGTGGGCGGCGAAGGCGCGAGCGACGGCGACCGCGTCCTCGCCGGTGGTGCCGCCGTCCGCCCAGTCCGTGGCGGAGATCCGGACGGTCATGGGCCGGTCGGCGGGCCAGACGGCCCGTACGGCGTCGAAGACCTCCAGGGGGTAGCGCAGCCGGCCCGCGAGGTCGCCGCCGTAGGCGTCGGTGCGGTGGTTGGTGAGCGGGGAGAGGAAGGAGGAGAGCAGGTATCCGTGTGCGCAGTGGAGTTCGAGGAGGTCGAAGCCGGCGCGGGCGGCGGCCTCGGCGGAGCGGACGAACTCCTCGCGGATCCGGGCCATGGCGCCGGTGGTGAGGGCCCGCGGGGTCTGGCCGACGCCGGGCCGGTAGGGCAGTGGCGAGGGGGCGACGAGGGGCCAGTTGCCGCTGGGGAGCGGGTCGTCGATGCCCTCCCACTGGCGCCGGGTGGAGCCCTTGCGGCCGGAGTGGCCGAGCTGGACGCCGAGCGCGGTGCCGGGCGCCTGGGTGTGGACGAAGTCGGTGATACGCCGCCAGGCCGTCTCGTGCTCCGGTGCGTAGAGGCCCGCGCAGCCGGGGGTGATCCGGCCCCGGGCGCTGACGCAGACCATCTCGGTCATGACGAGCCCGGCGCCGCCGAGGGCACGGGCGCCGAGGTGGACGAGGTGGAAGTCGCCGGGGGTGCCGTCGACGGCGGAGTACATGTCCATCGGGGAGACCACGACGCGGTTGCGCAGGGTCAGGCCGCGCAGCCGGAAGGGCGTGAACATGGGCGGGGTGCCGGGCGGTACGCCGGCTTCCGCCTCGACGGAGGCGACGAAGCCGGGGTCGCGCAGCCGGAGGTTGTCATGGGTGACGCGGCGGCTGCGGGTGAGGAGGTCGAAGGCGAAGCGGCGCGGCGGACCGCCCGTGTGGAAGGAGAGGTCCTCGAACCACTCCAGGCTGGCGCGGGCGGCCCGCTGGGTGGACTCGACCACCGGGCGCCGCTCGGCCTCGTACGCGGCGAGGGCCCCGGGGACGTCGGGCCGCTCCCTGAGGTGGCCGGCGAGCGCCAGGGCGTCCTCGACGGCGAGCTTGGTGCCGGAGCCTATGGAGAAGTGGGCGGTGTGCGCGGCGTCGCCGAGCAGGACGGTGTTGCCGTGGGACCAGTGGGCGTTGACGACGGTGCGGAAGGCGGTCCAGGTGGAGCGGTTGGCGCGCAGGGGGCGCCCGCCGAGGGCCTCGGCGAAGTACTTGCCGCAGGCCGCCACCGAGGCGGCCTCGTCACAGGCGTCGAGACCCGCGCGGCGCCACACCTCCTCGCGCATCTCGACGACGACCGTGCTGGCGCCGTCGGACGGGTCGTCCGACGGGCGGGAGTAGGGGTAGCCGTGCAGCTGCATCAGGCCGTGCTCGGTCTCGGTGATGTCGAAGCGGAAGGCGTCGAACGCGAAGTCGGCGGAGAGCCAGATATAGCGGCAGCGGTGT
Organism: Streptomyces eurocidicus; assembly: GCF_002891295.1. Taxonomy (GTDB): domain Bacteria; phylum Actinomycetota; class Actinomycetes; order Streptomycetales; family Streptomycetaceae; genus Streptomyces; species Streptomyces eurocidicus. The sequence continues at coordinate 436,240 of NZ_LGUI01000004.1, forward strand.
GTGGTGAAGGTGGGGCGGAAGTGCTCCCGGTGGGCGTCGCGGGTGCGGCTGTGGACGCCGTCCGCGGCGATGACGAGGTCGTACGAGCGGGCCAGCTCGGCGGCGGGCGGGGCCTCCGCGCGGAAGCGGAGGTCGACGCCCAGCTCCCGGCAGCGCTCGTGGAGGAGCCCGAGGAGCCGGCGGCGGCCGAGGGCGGCGAAGCCGTGGCCGCCGGAGCGCAGGGTGGTGCCGCGGTGGACGACGTCGATCTCGTCCCAGCGGACGAACTCGCGGCACAGCGCGGCGTAGACGTCGGGGTCGGCGCTCTCGATCCCGCCGAGGGTCTCGTCGGAGAGGACGACGCCGAAGCCGAAGGTGTCGTCGGGGGCGTTGCGCTCCCAGAGGGTGATCTCACGGGCGGGGGCGTGACGTTTCAGCAGGGCGGCGGCGTAGAGGCCGCCGGGGCCGCCGCCGATGACCGCGACGCGCCGGGCCAGGGGGGACTTCGCGGGGGCGATGACGGGGACCTGCCCGGGATCGTGCACGGGGGGCGCCACCGGGGGGCGCGTGGTGGCCTTCACAGGGTCGTGCACGGCGGGCGCCGCGGAAGTCATCACGGGGGTCACCGCGGGTTCCTTCACCGGAGTCACCGCCCCCGCCACTCGGGCGGCCGCTTCCCGGTGAAGGCGGCGTGGAACTCGGCGTAGTCGGCGCTGTTCATCAGCAGCGCCTGGGTGGCCGCGTCGAGTTCGACGGCGGCGGCGAGGGGCATGTCGAGCTCGGCGGTCAGCAGGGCCTTGGTCTGGGCGTGGGCGAGTGCGGGGCCGTCGGCGAGGCGGCGGGCGAGGGCCGCGGCCTCGGTGTGGGCCGCGCCCTCGGCGGTGAGCCGGCTGATCAGGCCGATGCGCTCGGCCTCGGGGGCGGCCACGGGTTCGCCGAGCATCAGCAGCCGGGTGGCGTGGCCGAGACCGACGACGCGGGGCAGGAGGTAGGCGGCGCCCATGTCGCCGCCGGAGAGGCCGACCTTGGTGAAGAGGAAGGCGAAGCGCGCGGTGGGGTCGGCGACCCGGAAGTCGGCGGCGAGCGCGAGGACGGCGCCGGCCCCGGCGGCGACCCCGTGCACGGCGGCGATCACGGGGAAGGGGCACTCGCGTAAGGAGCGGACGACCTGTCCGGTCATCCGGTTGAAGTCGAGGAGCCGGCCGGTGTCCATGGCCAGGGTGGCGCCGATGATGTCGTCGACGTCACCGCCGGAGCAGAAGCCCCGGCCCTCGCCACCGAGCACCAGGGCGCGCACGGAGCCGTCGCGGGCCAGTTCGGGCAGCAGGTCGCGCAGGTCGGCGTAGGCGCCGAAGGTGAGGGCGTTGAGCTTGCCGGGGCGCGCGAAGGTGACGGTCGCGACGCCGGCGTCGAGGGTCAGGCGCAGGTGCCGCCAGTCCTCGGTGGGGGTCCGGTTCGCCGATCCGGTGAAAGGACTCATGGGGCGGCGGCCTCCTTCAGCCGGGGCTGTCGGGCGAGTGCCTGTGCCGTGAAGTTATCACCGGTACGTGACTGTCGTCACGAGTGCGCGATAGCGCCTGGCGGCGCGGGCGGGTGGGCCGGCGGGGGATTTTCCCCTACCCGCCCCTTCCCGAACCGGGGCTCCGCCCCGGACCCCGGTCCTCAATCGCCGGACGGGCTTGTTCTTCGAGCCCGTCCGGTATCGCCTCAGTCCCGCGCCAGCGTCGCCACCAGCACGGCCTTGATCGTGTGCATCCGGTTCTCCGCCTGGTCGAAGACGACCGAGTGCGGGGACTCGAAGACCTCGTCCGTGACCTCCAGGGACGTCAGGCCGTGCCGCTCGTGGATCTCCCGGGCGACCGTGGTCCCGAGGTCGTGGAAGGCGGGCAGGCAGTGCAGGAACTTCACCGCGGGGTTGCCGGTGGCGCGCAGGACGTCCATGGTCACGGCGTACGGCGCGAGCAGCGCGATCCGCGCGTCCCAGACCTCCTTGGGCTCCCCCATCGACACCCAGACGTCCGTGGCGACGAAGTCCGCGCCCCGGACGCCCTCGGCGACGTCCGCGGTGAGGGTGATCCGGGCGCCGCTCACGGCGGCGAGCCGGCGGGCCACGGCCACGATCTCCGGGTCGGGCCAGAGCTCCTCGGGGGCCACGATCCGCACGTCCATGCCGAGGAGGGCACCGGTGACGAGGTAGGAGTTGCCCATGTTGTAGCGGGCGTCGCCGAGGTAGGCGTAGGCGACGTGCTCCAGGGACTTGGCCGTGTGCTCGGACATGGTGAGGACGTCGGCGAGCATCTGCGTGGGGTGCCACTCGTCGGTGAGGCCGTTGAAGACGGGGACCCCGGCGTGGGCGGCCAGCTGCTCCAGGATGTGCTGGCCGTGGCCCCGGTACTCGATGGCGTCGAACATCCGGCCGAGGACCCGCGCGGTGTCCTTGACCGACTCCTTGTGGCCGATCTGGGAGCCCGCCGGGTCGAGGTAGGTGGTCCGGGCGCCCTGGTCCGCCGCGGCGACCTCGAAGGCGCAGCGGGTGCGGGTCGAGGTCTTCTCGAAGACCAGCGCGATATGCCGGCCGCGCAGCAGAGGCTCCTCGACGCCCGTCCGCTTGGCCGCCTTGAGCTCGGCGGCGAGCTCCACGAGACCGTGGAACTCCTCGGCGGTGAAGTCCGTCTCCTTGAGGAAGTGGCGGCCCTTGAGGTCTGTCGCCATGGGGTGGGCTCCTAGCTCGCGACTGCGGGAAAATGGAACTGTATACGACGCACCGCATCGCTATGCAGCCGGGTGGGTGGAACCGCCTCCCGGGACGCCACCGGCACCGGCCGCCCGCGCGACCGTCGCGCCCACGGGGTCCCGCTCCAGGGGACAGCTCATGCAGCGCGGCCCGCCCCTGCCGCGCCCCAGCTCGCTGCCCGGGATCGTGATGACCTCGATCCCATTTTTACGCAGATGGGTGTTGGTCGTCGCGTTCCGCTCGTAGGCGACGACCACACCCGGCTCGATGGCCAGCACATTGCAGCCGTCGTCCCACTGCTCCCGCTCCGCCGCGTGCACGTCCTGCGTCGCGGTGAGCACCCGGATCGAGTCGAGCCCCAGGGCCGCCGCGATGGCCCGGTGCATATGCTCCGGGGGGTGGTCGGAGACCTTCAGCTCGCGCTCCCCGGCGCCCGGCGCGATCGTGTACGAGCGGAGCATGCCGAGCCCCGCGTACTGCGTGAAGGTGTCGCCGTCCACCATGGTCATCACCGTGTCCAGGTGCATGAACGCCCGCCGCTTGGGCATGTCCAGGGCCACGATGGTGCGGGCGGAACCGGCGGCGAAGAGCCGGTGGGCGAGCATCTCCACGGCCTGCGGCGTGGTCCGCTCGCTCATCCCGATCAGCACCGCGCCCTCGCCGATCACCAGGACGTCGCCGCCCTCGATCGTCGACGGATAGGCCGCCTGCCCCTCGGACCAGACATGGAAGCCGCCCGGGGAGAACATCGGGTGGTGTCGGTAGACGGCCTCGTAGTGCACCGTCTCGTGCCAGCGGGCCGGCCAGCGCATGGCGTTCACGCACACCCCGTCGTAGATCCAGGCGGAGGTGTCCCGGGTGAAGAGGTGGTTGGGCAGCGGGTTGATCAGGAAGTCGTCCAGCTCCATGGCGTGGAAGCGGACGGAGACCGGCTCCGGGTAGCGCTCCAGGAACTCCCGCTTGGTCATCCCGCCGACCAGCCAGGAGCCCAGCTCGGCGGCCGGCAGCCCGTCGAAGGCGGCCCGCAGGTGGCCGGTGGCGAGCGGCCCGTACTCCTTCTCGTCGAAGACCCGGTCCAGGACGAGCGAGCGCGCCCCCGGCCACTCCAGGCTCTCGTCCAGCAGGTCCTGGAAGAAGTGGACCTCGACCCCGCGCTCGCGCAGCACGTCCGCGAAGCCGTCGTGCTCGGCACGGGCCCGCCGCACCCACAGCACGTCGTCGAAGAGCAGGGCATCCTTGTTGGACGGGGTGAGCCGCTTCAGCTCCAGACCGGGCCGGTGCAGTATGACGCGGCGCAGCCGCCCGGCCTCGGAATCGACATGGAATCCCATCTCCCCATCCTGACCCCGGCGGGCCGTGATCACGCAGATCCGGCGCGGGACACGGCCGTGGCGGGCGACGGTTGCGCGCGTGCGGCGGAGGGGGCCCGGCGGCGACCGCCGCCGGGCCCCCTCCCCGGCCTACAGCCGGGGGTCCACCGGCTCGGACTCCAGCGCCAGGACCGCGAAGACCGCCTCGTGGACCCGCCACAGCGGCTCCCCCGCCGCCAGCCGGTCCAGCGCCTCCAGGCCGAGCGCGTACTCCCGCAGGGCGAGGGAGCGCTTGTGGCCGAGGGCGCGCTCGCGCAGCCGGGCGAGGTTGTCGGGGCGGGTGTACTCGGGGCCGTAGACGATCCGCAGGTACTCCCGGCCGCGGCACTTCACGCCGGGCTGGACGAGCCGGCCGTCGGCGCGCTCGGCGAGCCCCTGGAGGGGCTTGACGACCATGCCCTCGCCGCCCGCGCCGGTGAGCTCCAGCCACCAGCGCGTTCCGGCGGCGACGGACTCCTCGTCCCCGGTGTCGACGACGAGGCGGCGGGTGGGGGCGAGCAGCCGGTTCCGGTACACGGATCCGGCGCCGTCGGCCGCGGACCGCTCCGCCGCGATCATCCGGTCGATCAGCGCCAGCTGCTCGTCGTGCGGCAGCCCGGCCAGGCTGCGGCCCCGGGCGGCCAGGATCTGGAACGGCGCCATACGGATGCCGTCGAGGCCGTCCGTGCCCGGAGTGCCGCGCGTGCCAGGCCGCTCGCGGCCGGTCTCCTCGGCCTCGCCCGGCCAACCGCGCCCGGCGTCGCCCACCGGCCAGCAGTAGCGGCCGTACGCCTCCGTGAACGCCCGCGCGTCCTCGGCCCGCTCGCGCTGCCGGCCGAGCGGCCCGGAGACGTCCACGCCACGGGCCGCGGCGGCCTCCAGGGCGGCCAGCGCCGCGGGCAGGGCCGCGCCGGCCGCGGCGCCGACGGCCGCGTACTGATGGCGCAGCAGCCCGGCGGCCTTCAGCGACCAGGGCATCAGCTCGGCGTCCAGCAGCAGCCAGTCGGTGTCCAGCTCCTCCCACAGGCCGGCCCCGCAGACCGCCTCGCGCAGCCGGCCGAGGACCCGCCCGGCCGTCGCGGGGTCGTCGAAGAACGGCCGGCCGGTGCGGGTGTACACGGCGCCGGTCGCGCCGTCGGCCGCGCCGAAGCGCTCGCGCGCCACATCCGCGTCACGGCAGACGAGCGCCACCGCGCGGGACCCCATGTGCTTCTCCTCGCACACCACCTCGCGCACGCCGTCGGCCCGGTAGGCGGCGAACGCCTCGGCCGGGTGCTCCAGATAGCCGTCCTCCTTCGAGGTCGCGCACGGTGCCATGGTCGGCGGGAGGTAGGGCAGCAGCCGGGGGTCGACGGCGAAGCGGCTCATCACCTCCAGGGCGGCCGCGGCGTTCTCCTCCTTCACGGCCACCCGGCCCATGCGCCGGGTCTCGACGACCCGGCGGCCGGTGACGTCCGTCAGGTCCAGCGGGCGGCCGTCGGCCCCGCCGGGCGCCTCGCTCGCCAGCGGCTTCACCGGTTCGTACCAGACCCGCTCGGCGGGTACGTCCACGAGCTCGCGCTCGGGCCAGCGCAGGGCCGTCATCCGGCCGCCGAAGACGGCGCCGGTGTCGAGGCAGATGGTGTTGTTCAGCCAGGTGGCCGACGGGGTCGGGGTGTGGCCGTAGACGACGGCGGCGCGGCCCCGGTAGTCCTCGGCCCAGGGGTAGCGCACGGGCAGGCCGAACTCGTCGGTCTCGCCCGTCGTGTCGCCGTACAGGGCGTGCGAGCGGACCCGGCCGGAGGTGCGGCCGTGGTACTTCTCCGGCAGGCCGGCGTGGCAGACGACGAGCCCGCCGCCGTCCAGTACGTAGTGGCTGACCAGCGACTCGATGAACTCCCGCACCCGCTCGCGGAACTCCGGGTCGGCGGCGTCCTCCCGCTCCAGCTGCTCGATCGTCTCGGCGAGGCCGTGGGAGGGCCGGACCGTGCGGCCCTTGAGGTGGCGGCCGAGCTTGTTCTCGTGGTTGCCCGGGACGCACAGGGCGTGCCCGGCGGCGACCATGCCCATGACCAGGCGCAGCACGCCGGGGCTGTCGGGGCCGCGGTCGACGAGGTCGCCGACGAAGACGGCGGTGCGCCCGCCGGGGTGCGCGGCGTCCACCGGCCGGCCGGCGGCGTCGCGGACGAGGGCGTAGCCCAGCTTCGTCAGCAGGGTCTCCAGCTCGGAGCGGCAGCCGTGGATGTCGCCGACGATGTCGAACGGGCCGGTGAGGTGGCGCAGGTCGTTGAACCGGCGCTCCAGGACGATCTCGGCGGACTCCGCCTCGGCGACGCCGCGCAGCACGTGCACCTTACGGAAGCCCTCGCGCTCCAGGTGGCGCAGGGAGCGGCGGAGTTCCCGCTGGTGGCGCTGGACGACATGGCGGGGCAGGGTGGCGCGCTCGGGGCGGGCGGCGTTGCGGGCGGCGCAGACGGCCTCGGGCATGTCGAGGACGACGGCCACGGGCAGCACGTCGTGCTCGCGCGCCAGCCGGACGAGCTGCTTGCGGCTCTCGGGCTGGACGTTGGTGGCGTCGACGACCGTCAGCCGGCCGGCGGCGAGCCGCTTTCCGGCGATGTGGTGCAGGACGTCGAAGGCGTCGGCGCTGACGCTCTGGTCGTTCTCGTCGTCACCGACCAGGCCGCGGCAGAAGTCCGAGGACAGGACCTGGGTGGGCTTGAAGTGGCGGGCGGCGAAGGTGGACTTGCCGGATCCGGTGGCGCCGACGAGGACGACGAGGGAGAGATCGGGGACGGCGAGGACGCGAGGCTTCTCCGGGCCGTCGCCGGGGGCGGCCGTCGGGGTGGCGGGGCTGGTGGTCATACGGCGGTCGCCTCCTTCGGGAGGGTCGTGGTGGTGGTGCGGGCGGGCTCGGGGGCGGCGTCCCGCTGCCGGAAGACGGCCATCTGGGTGGGCGGCCCCACCTCGGGGTCGTCGTCCCCCACGGGGGTGAACTCCACTCCGTATCCGTGCCGTTCGGCGACGGCGCCGGCCCAGGAGCGGAACTCCTCGCGGGTCCACTCGAAGCGGTGGTCGGGGTGGCGTACGTGCCCGGCGGGGAGGGTCTCCCAGCGCACGTTGTACTCGGCGTTGGGCGTCGTGACGACGACCGTGGCCGGGCGGGCCGCGCCGAACACCGCGTACTCCAGGGCGGGCAGCCGGGGCGGGTCCAGGTGCTCGACGACCTCGCTGAGCACGGCGGCGTCGTACCCGGCCAGCCGCCGGTCGGTGTAGGCGAGGGAGCCCTGGAGGAGCCGCACCCGGGCGGACTGGCGCTCGGTCATCTGCTCCAGGCGCAGCCGCCGGGCCGCCTCCCTCAGGGCGCGGACCGACACGTCGACGCCGACGACCTCGGTGCAGCGGGGGTCCTTGAGCAGCTCGCCGACCAGCTGGCCCTGCCCGCAGCCGAGGTCGAGGACGCGGGCGGCGCCGGCGACGCGCAGCGCCTCGACGACGGCCTCGCGCCGCCGCACGGCCAGCGGGACCGGCTTCTCGGCGGTGTCCTTCTCCTCGTCGACCGCGTTGTCGAGGGTCTCCGGCTCGGCGTCGTCGGCCTCGGCGAGCCGGGCGAGGGCGTCGCGGGTGAGGGTGCGGCGGCGGGCGAGGTAGCGGTCGGCGATCAGCACCTGTTCGGGGTGGCGTTCCAGCCAGCCCTCGCCGGCGCGCAGGAGCTTCTCCACCTCGTCGGGCGAGACCCAGTAGTGCTTGGAGTCGTCGAGGACCGGGAGGAGGACATAGAGGTGGCGCAGGGCCGCCGAGAGTGTCAGCTCGCCCTCCAGCACCAGGTGGACGTAGCGCGAGTCGCCCCACTCGGGGAACCGCTCGTCCAGGGCCACCGGGTCCGCGGTCACGGTCCAGCCCAGCGGGGCGAAGAGCCGCTCCACCAGGCCGGCACCGCCCCGCGCGGGCAGGGCGGGCACCTCGACGCGCAGCGGCCGGGGCACGCCGGGCAGCTCGGGCCGGGCGGCGCACTGGCCCTTGACGGCGCTGTTGAAGACGCCGCCGAGCGCGACGGCGAGCAGCGAGGACGCCGCGTAAGGGCGGTCGTTGACGTACTGCGCGAGCGCGGAGTCGGGGGTCGCGCCGCGGCCCCTGGCGCCCTTGGCCCGCCGTACCAGCGCCACGGGGTCGATCTCCAGGAGCAGCGCCGCCGTGCAGCGGTCGGCGGTCGCCTCGGGGTAGAGGACGTGCGCTGTGCCGTGCGCGGTGGAGAACCGCTGCGCGCGGTCGGGGTGCTTGTGCAGCAGGAAACCGAGGTCGGTGGCGGGGGATCCGGCGGTGCCGGTGGTACTTATCGTCAGGAACACCCGCCTGATTATCGTGTCTCGTTCGCCCCGTTTCCCAGTTCTTTTTCCGCTCCGCACGGCGAGGGCACGGCCCACTACCCCACCGGGGCCCCCGGGGCCCCGCCTCATGGGCGGAGGACGCGGGCCAGTTCCGCGATGCGGTCGGGGCCCACCCGGCAGCAGCCGCCGACGAGACGCGCACCGGCGGACCGCCAGCCGGCGACGCGGGCGGGGTCGAACGTGGGCCGGCCGCGCCAGGCCCGCGCCCGGGCGTCCCACTCCTCGCCGCTGTTGGAGTAGACGACCACGGGCTTCCCCGTGGCCGCCGCGGCGAGGGCGACGGCCCGGTCGGCGTCGGCCGGCTCGCAGCAGTTGACGCCGACGGCTATCACCTGGTCGTTCCCGGCGGCGAGGGCGAAGGCGTCGCGCAGCGGCTGCCCGGCCCTGGTGTGCTCGCCCGCGACGCTGTAGGAGAGCCAGACCGGCACCCCGCAGGGCGCCGCGGCCCGGAGCAGGGCCTCGGCCTCGTCCATGTCCGGGACGGTCTCCAGGGCGAGGACGTCCGGGGCGGCCGCCGCGAGCGTCTCGACGCGCGGCCGGTGGAACCGCTCCAGCTCGGCCACGCTCAGGCCGTACCGGCCGCGGTACTCGCTGCCGTCGGCGAGCATCGCGCCGTAGGGCCCGACCGAGGCCGCGACCCAGGGCCGGGGGCCCTCCTCGCCCCCGGCCGCACGGGCCAGCGCCACACTGCTCCGCAGCAGGGCCGCCGCCTTCTCCCGCCCGATGCCCCGCCGGGCGAAGCCCTCGAACGTGGCCTGATAACTGGCGGTGATGAGCACCTGCGCGCCCGCCCGCGCATAGGCGGCGTGCGCCGCCCGGATCTGCCCGGGGTCGTCGGCGAGCAGCCGGGCCGACCACAGCGCGTCGGACAGATCGCAGCCCTGCGCCACGAGCTGGTTGGACAGACCGCCGTCCAGGACGAGCGGTCCGCGCGCCAGCGCGTCGGCGAGCGGCGGGGCGGGAGCGGGCGTCATGGGTACTCCTCGGGTTCGGTGGTCCTCGTCGGCTGCCGGCGGTCCCCGCCCGGCGTCAGCCGAGCTGGGAACCGACCTCCGAGGAAATCAGCTCCAGGTGATCGAGGTCGTCCAGGTCCAGGATCTGGAAGTAGATCCTGGACGAGCCCATCTCCGCATAGCGGCCGATCTTGTCGACCACCTCGGCGGGCGAGCCGGCCAGGCCGTTGGCCTTGAGCTCCGCCACGTCACGGCCGATGACGGCCGCCCGCCGCGCCACCTCGGCGTCGTCCTTGCCGACACAGGCGACCAGGGCATTGGAGTACACCAGGTCGTCCTTCTTGCGGCCGAACTCCTCGGCCGCGGCCCGCACCCGGCCGAACTGCCGCTCGCTGTCCTCGACCGAGGCGAAGGGGATGTTGAACTCGTCCGCGTACTGCGCGGCGAGCCGGGGCGTGCGCTTCGCGCCGTGGCCGCCGATCAGCACCGGCACCTTGCCCTGGGCGGGCTTGGGCAGCGCCGGGGAGTCGGACAGCTGGTAGTACGTGCCGTCGAAGTCGAAGGTCTTGCCGGCCTCCGTCGCCCACAGCCCCGTGACGATCGCGAGCTGCTCCTCCAGGCGGCCGAACTTCTCCTTCGGGAAGGGGATGCCGTACGCCTTGTGCTCCTCCTCGAACCAGCCCGCGCCCAGGCCCAGCTCGACCCGGCCACCGGACATCTGGTCGACCTGTGCGACCTGGATGGCCAGCACCCCGGGCAGCCGGAAGGTGCCCGCGGTCATCAGCGTGCCGAGCCGGACGCGCCGGGTCTCCCGGGCGAGACCCGCCAGCGTGATCCAGGCGTCGGTCGGGCCGGGCAGGCCGTCGGCGGAGCCCATGGCGAGATAGTGGTCGGAGCGGAAGAAGGCGTCGAAGCCGAGGTCCTCGGTGGCCTTGGCCACGGTGAGCAAGGTGTCATAGCTCGCCCCTTGCTGGGGCTCGGTGAAGATACGCAGATCCATACCTCCATCCTGCCTTGCCGAACAGGCGTCAACCGCCCACCCGCAGCCCCGCCCCACCCTCCCCGGTCGGGTGAATTCGGCCCGCCCGGGACGGGTGGCGAAGGGCTCGCCAGTGTCCGGGGCGGCCGGTGGTCGTTGGCTCGGGCGGAGCCGGACCGCCCGGCCCCCGCACCGGTGTCCGCTGCCGGAGGCGACGACCGTGACGCCGCCCACCCGCATCGGGAGGGCCAGGGCCGAGGAGGCCGCGATGACCCAGGAAGCCGTGCCCGAAGAAACGGTGCCCGCACAGGCCGCTCCCGCGCAGCAGGGCGCGCCCAAGGGCCTGCTGCAGCAGATGGAGGAGCTGATGGCGGCGCTGAACGCCGATCTGTCGCAGCTCGACGCCGATCTCCAGTCGCCCGGCGAGCGCTCCCCGCACGGCGGCGGAGGCGGTGCCGGCTGAGCGTCGGCCCCTCACGCGGCGCCTCCCTCGCGCTCGCGCAGGGCGAGCCGTCTCTGTAACCAGCGCACGCGGTCGCTCGTCTCGTCGGCGGCGTCGATCGCTTCTATGCACTGCCAGTACAAGGCGTCCTCGTCCGACGAGCAGGCCACGCCCACCAGGGCTATGCCGACCTCCCCGAGCAGGCCGCACAGGCCCGCCAGCGCGACCCAGGGATCGCGCACCTCGCTGAGGTGCCCCGCCCTTATCGCCCCGGCGCGCAGCGTCTGACGCAGCGCGCCGGAGGCGCGGGCGCCGGCCTCGCTCAGACCGCCCGCCGCGGCCCGCGCCTCGAACGGCCCGTGGACCGCGAGATGGCTTCCGATGGCACCCGCCAGGGCCTGGGTCTGCCATGCCTCCCCGACGATCTCCTGCACCGCCCTGGCCTGCGCCAAAGCCGTCCGGGTGGCTCCGATGAGCCGCGTTGCGTCCATGTCCGGTCCCCCACTTTCCGACACTGCCGCCCTACCGACCGCTTCTCACTACTCAGCGTGACGGCTAACCGCCGGAAACGCCAGGGGAATTCAGAAATCTGTGGATACCAGATGCGGTGTGGAGAACTCAATCACTCCGGAGAGTGACGAACCGCCAGATCTGGACCCACTCACTCCGGTACCGGTCCATCCGGCTCAGTTCGATTCGCCGCCACCGCCCCGACCCGACCGGTCGGCCCGGGGGAACCGCCGCTCATTGCGGTCGATCTTCGCCGCCAGCGCGGCCGCCGCGTCCACCCCGAGCGCCTGGCAGAACTGGAGCAGATACGCCAGGACGTCCGCGACCTCGTCCTCCACCCGGCCCGCCGTGTCCGGGTCCGACATCACCCGCTCCGACTGCTCCGGCGTCAGCCACTGGAAGATCTCCACGAGTTCGGCGGCCTCGACGCTCAGCGCCGTCGCGAGGTTCTTCGGGGTGTGGAACGGCTGCCAGTCCCGCGCCGCCGCGAACTCCGCCAGCCGGAGCTGCAGGGCCTTCAGCTCGCCGGGCCCTCCGGAAGCGGGAACCGAAGCGGACACCTCGGAAGCCTCATACTCTTGCCATTTTTCGCTCACCCCCCAGGTCTACCACCGACACCCCCTGCTCCCCGGCCACCGGAATCCCGCCCCGGCCCTCCCCCTCGGACTCCCCGCGCCACCCCGCACCGACCCCACCAACCGCACATGCCCCCGCTCGCACATCCGTCCCGCCACCGCCAGCAGCTCGCGCGTCTGCCCCGGGTCCAGGCACCGGTCGAGGCCGTCCGCCAGCACGGTGAGCGCCTGCCGCGCGGGCAGCACCTCCGCGACCGGGTCCATGTCCAGCACCCCCGGTCCCGTCATGAGCACCAGGCACAGGGCCAGATAGCGCAGCTCACCGTCGCCCAGCCGCTCCAGCGGCGTCCCGGCGCCCCGCGCCCGGCCCAGGACCGCCCGGACGAGACCGCCCTCCAGGTGCTGCGCCGACAGCTCTTCCACCGGGCCCCGGCAGCCCGCCGCCACCGCCGCGACCAGGGCCGCGTGCCGGGTGGCGCACTCGTGGCGGGTGCGGGCGAGGACCGCGGCGACGTTGTCGCAACGCCCGCGCAGCAGTCCGTCGCGCACCGGGACCGGGGCCCGCATCAGCTCCGGGCGCGGGTCGCAGGCGAAGACGGAGCGCAGCGCCACCACGACCTGTTCGGCGGCGTCGAGGACCAGCCGCTGACCCGCCGTCTTGCCCGAGACGCGCAGCGGCAGCAGCGCCGTACCGAGCCGGTCGTCCGGCAGGGGCGCACGGGTGACGGGCACGGCCCCGGCCGTGTGCCAGGCGGCCTCGACCCGGCGCAGCCCGGGGTCGCGCAAGGCCGTGGAGAGCAGGGTGCGCCCCCCGCCGGTCAGCCGTTCGCCGACCATGCGGAGCTCGGGTTCGGCCTGGACGGCGATGTCGAGCAGCACCGGCCCCGCGGGTCCCTCGACGGTGCAGCCGATGCGGAACCCCCGCCGGCCCTGGGCGTCCGGCCGGGCCCGGTGCGGCACACAGGCGGGGGCGCCGCCGGCCACGGAGGCGAGGGCCTCCTCCAGGGTGTCGCCGCCCGCGAGCCGGGCGAGCGCCTCGTACGCCTGGAGGGCGCTGGACTTGCCGCTGCCGCTCGGCCCCCGGAAGAGCGTCAGCGGCCCGAGGGGGAAGACGGCGTTGCGGTGCGTCCGGAAGGCGGAGAGGCGCAGTTCGGTCACCGCGGGCCGCGGGGGCGGCAGAGCAGCGGCCGGCAGCGGCGGTCGGGCACGGCTTACGTCCATGCCCGGACCGTATGTGCCGGCCGGTCAGCCAAACCGTTTTAGCTGATCACTCTTCCTACGATCGGGGTACCCCGAGGCCACCTCCGTGCCTTCGGGGGCGAGCAGAAAGACATTGGTGTCGACCCGGTGCATGCCGCTGCCCAGGCCGAAGACGACGCCGCTGGAGAAGTCCAGGATCCGCTTGGCGACGTCGGTGTCGGCGCTGGTGAGGTCGAGCAGCACCGGGACGCGGGCGATCAGGTGCTCGGCGACCTCACGGGCGTCCGCGAACACCTGGACGCGCAGCACGACGAGCTGACGCCGGTTCGGCTCCGGCTCCGCCTCGGGCAGGGCCCGGTGGTTGGGCCAGGACGGCCAGGCGTGGCCGCGCAGCGGCACGACCTCGGCCAGGCCCTCCCACTGCTCATCGGTGGCCTCGGACCTGTTCACCGGATCACCCCTCCGGGGAACGTAGTGGCTATGTACATCCCACAATCCTAGGGACAAACACCCCGCTGGGCCGAATGACACACCGTCCGGCCGCCGGTCGCTCCTTCCCGGGGCGCCCCGTCCGGCGGTCAGGAGGGCCGCGGCGCCAGTCCGCGCAGGACGAGGTCGACGAGCGTGTCGGTGTACGCGTGGGTGAGCGGGGCGTCGCCCATCAGCCAGCGGAAGGCGAGGGGGCCGGTGAGGAGTTCCAGGGCGACGCGGAGGTCGATGCCCGCCTCGACCTGGCCGCTCCGCTGCGCCGCGCCCAGGCGCCGGACGTACAGCCGGAGTTGGGGCTCCAGGATGCCGCTGACCAGTTGCGCGCCGAGGGCGGCGTCCGCGATGCCGGCGGCCGCGAGGGCGCGGGCGGGCAGGTCGTACCGGGGGTGGCTCATGGTGTCGGCGGTGGCGCGGAGGACGGCCTTGAGGTCGGCGGCGAGGTCCCCGGTGTCGGGGATGTCCCGGACGGCCCCGCTCGCGTCCTGGCAGAGGTGGAGAACGGCGTCCCGGAGGACGGCGGCCTTCGACGGCCACCAGCGGTAGACGGTCTGCTTGCCGACCCCGGCGCGGGCGGCGATGGCCTCGACCGTCAGCTTGGAGTACCCGACCTCGCTGACGAGTTCGAGGGTGGCTCCCATGATCGCGTGGTGGGACCGGCGGCGGTAGCGCGTGGCGGATGGTGCGCAGTTGGAGGACATGCCGCGTAGCCTAGACCTCGGCGAACCGATACGTATCGTCTTGACAAGACGATACGTATCGTCCAGACTCTTGGATATGCCGAGACGGAACGCCTCGGCTTACCGACGGAAGGAGAACCCTGATGGGCAAGGGATCAGGAAACATGCTGGGCGTCGGCGGCACCCGCGCCAACCTCTCCCGCAGCGCGATGCGCGGCGGCAAGAAGGGTGGGGTTCCCAAGAGCGGCACCGACCCGTTGGAACAGAAGCGGGAGCTGCTCCGCAAGCTCAAGGAAGCGCGGTCCACCGATGAATCCCCCGCATCGTGAGGACCCTTCCATGAGAGGGCCGGCCGCGCACGGAGAGCCCGTGCGCGGCCGGTCCGCCCCCCGGCCCGGGGGCGTCAGCGACCGGCCGGCCGACGGCCGGTCCCGGCGGACCGACCGGGCCGCCCGGTCCGGCCGGCGTGATCGGTCCGGTCCTCGCGCTCGACCGGGGCAGCGCGGTGCAGCGCGGCCCAGTCCTGAGCCGTGAGGTCCGTGAGCCGGTCGGCCGGCCGGAGCCCGGCGCCGCGCACGAACCGGGCGTGGCCGCGGCGCAGCACCTTGCGCGCCGCGTCACCGGCGGTCATCTGCCCGGTGTCGAAGAACTCCTGGACGAACCGCTGGTAGGCGGCCCGTTCGCGCCACGGCAGGACCGGCCGGCGGCGGGGCGTGACGAGCAGGGTCAGCGTGTCGGCCCGCGGTACGGGGCTGAAGTCGTGACGGGAGAAGGCGAGCCCCTCGTCGAAGTCGTACCAGGGCTCCCACTGGGCGTTGAAGAGGTTCCCTCCCCAGACCCCGGTGCGTTTGCCCACGTACTCGCGCTGGAGCAGGAATACTCCCCCGCGCATCAGATCAGGCCCCAGGTCGAGGCAGCGCCTCAGAATTCTGGTGCCCGCGACGAAAGGCAGATTGCCTATCAAACGGACGGGCTGTCGCGGCAGGCGTAAGGTCAGAAAGTCCTCGTTGGCCACGGTGACATCCGGAAGCGATTCCGCGGCGAGCCGGCGTGCCCAATGGGTGTCGATCTCGACCGCGAGTAATGGCCGCCCCGCCGAGGCCAGCTCTTTGGTCACCCGGCCGGAGCCCGCTCCTATCTCGACCGTGAGCGTCCCGGCCGGTAAACCGGTCGGTGCGTATGAATCTTCCAGCTGGTCGGAGAACCGGCGGGCGGCGGCTGCGGACCGGAAGAAATTCTGGCCCCACTCCCGTCGCGCGGCATTGCGCGAAGCGGCGGTCCCGGAGGCGGATCTCGGCGGCATCAGCGGTTTCGAGCTCACCCCGGGAACGTACCGTTCCATGATCCGAAGGTCCATCAATTGACAGTGCAAGCAACGGAAATCGGCCATCATCGGACTCGAAGGTTCCGGCAGCCGACCGGACGCCGGACCGGATTTCCGGTCAACGTTCCGATCTTGTCGGGAGAATTTCCGGACAAGCCGGTGAAGTCCCCTGTTCCCGGCGGATTTCCAAGATCTACGGGATCATGGTTCCGGAGATCTTCGAAGCACTGTCGTCATAGTGGGCGCCATAGTAAGTGCCATACAGCGGGGCCGGTACCGGCCGACCTGACACACCACCGGAAGACCCTTGCCGAAGAGTTTTCCGATCACCTAGACTCGGCTCCATGGGATCCCTGTGACAGCCGAAGGTACGGCCGCGTAGAGCTCGACTCCGCCGCCGTATCCCTCCGTGCACTTCTCGAAAACGCCGCAGCGACGTCGCACAGCGCGTCATGTGCCGCTTCGGCCTTCCTTCCGTGCCCTCACGCACCGAAGGACGGCCCAGTGCGCGGATACGACCCCATTCCCGGCTGCGAAAAGGAGGCCCCCGCGTGCGAACCGCGCAACTAGCCCTGCACGACATCACCAAGCGCTACCAGGACCGCGTCGTACTCGACCGCGTCGGTTTCACCGTGAAGCCGGGCGAGAAGGTCGGCGTCATCGGCGACAACGGCTCCGGCAAGTCCACCCTGCTCAAGCTGATCGCCGGCCGCGAGCGGTCGGACAACGGCGCGCTGACGGTGGTGGCCCCGGGCGGCATCGGCTATCTGCCGCAGACGCTGGAGCTGCCGCCCGAGGCCACCGTCCAGGACGCCGTCGACCTGGCCCTGGCCGATCTCCGCGAGATCGAGGCGGGCATGCGACGGGCCGAGGCCGAGCTGGCCGACCGCCCGTACCAAACCGGCCAGGACCGCGAGCTGACCGCGCTCCTGGAGAGCTACGCCGCCCTGGTCGAGCGCTACCAGGCCCGGGGCGGCTACGAGGCGGACTCCCGGGTGGACATCGCCCTGCACGGCCTCGGCCTGCCCGGCCTGGCCCGCGACCGGAAGCTGGGCACCCTGTCCGGCGGCGAGCGGTCGCGGCTCGCCCTGGCCGGGACGCTGGCCTCGGCGCCCGAGCTGCTGCTGCTCGACGAGCCGACCAACGACCTGGACGACCAGGCCGTCGGCTGGCTGGAGAAGCATCTGCGCGGGCACCGCGGCACGGTCATCGCCGTCACCCACGACCGGATGTTCCTCGACCGGCTCACCACCACGGTCCTGGAGGTCGACGCCGGCACGGTCACCCGCTACGGCAACGGCTACGACGGCTATCTCACCGCCAAGGCCACGGAGCGCCAGCGGCGGCTGCGGGAGTACGAGGAGTGGCGCGCCGAGCTGGACCGCAACCGCGAGCTGGTGACCTCCAACGTCACCCGGCTCGACGCCATCCCCCGCAAGATGCCGTTCGCGGTCTTCGGGCACGGCGCGTTCCGGACCCGCGGGCGCGGGCACGGGGCGATGGTGCGGATCCGCAACGCCAAGGAGCGGATCGAGCGGCTGACCGACAACCCCGTCGCGCCGCCGGCCGATCCGCTGTCCTTCACGGCGCGGATCGCCACCGCGGCGGAGGAGGCGGAGCAGCTGGTCGCCGAGCTGTCGGACGTCCGCGTCGGGGACCGTCTCGGCGTCGACTCGCTGACCATCCGGCCGGGCGAGCGGCTGCTGATCACCGGCCCCAACGGCGCGGGGAAGACCACGCTCCTGCGGGTGCTGGCCGGGGAGCTGGACCCGGACGGCGGCTCGGTCAAGGTGTCCGGGCGGGTCGGTCACCTCCGGCAGGAGCAGCCCCCGTGGCCGGCCCGGCTGACGGTGGCGCAGGCGTTCGCCCAGGGGCGGGTCGGCTCCCCCGACGAGCACGTGGAGGCACTGCTGTCCCTCGGTCTGTTCAGCCCGGACGACCTGCGGCAGCGGGTGGGCGAGCTCTCCTACGGGCAGCGGCGCCGGATCGAGCTCGCGCGCCTGGTGACCGAGCCGGTGGACCTGCTCCTGCTGGACGAGCCCACCAACCACCTCTCCCCGGCGCTAGTCGAGGAGCTGGAGCAGGCGCTGACGGACTACCAGGGCGCCGTGGTCGTCGTGACGCACGACCGTCTGATGCGGTCCCGGTTCGACGGCGCGCAGCTGACGCTCGACGAGGGGCGCATCGCCGAATTCAGCGCGGCCTGACGCCACCGGGCCCCGCGCGGGCGTGAGCCGGAGGGGCGGATCCACACCGGATCCGCCCCTCCGACTGTGTCATCTTCTCGTGTCGGCGTGCCGGGGCCTGCCTCAGGATGGGCCCCCCTGATCTCCGGCGATCCAGGACGCCACGTCCTGCCCTGATCCCAAGGAACGAGAAACCCGATGCTCCCTCGCGCCGCCCGCCTGCCCTCGCTGACCGGACTGCGCTGGTTCGCGGCATTGGCGGTGTTCGCCTGTCACCTCTTCCAGCAGGGCATCTTCGCCGATCAGAAGCTCGGTGCGGAGCTGGCGAAGTTCACTCCACTCGGCTCGATCGCCGTGTCGTTCTTCTTCGTGCTCAGCGGTTTCGTACTGACCTGGTCGGTGCGGCGGGAGGACTCCGCCCCGGTCTTCTGGCGGCGCCGGTTCGCCAAGATCTACCCGCTGCACCTCGTGACGCTGTGCATCGCGGGCGCCGTCATCCTCGGTCTCTCGGAACCCGTCCTGCCGGGCGGTTCGGTGTGGGACGGGCTGGTGCCCGATCTGCTCCTCCTGCAGTCCTGGCTGCCGGAGCCGTCCGTGATCTCCGGTTTCAACACCCCGAGTTGGTCGCTCTCCTGCGAGCTGGCCTTCTACGCCTCCTTCCCGCTGTGGTTCCGGCTCTTCCGGCGGATGCCCGGGAAGCGGCTGTGGTGGTGGGCCGGCGGGCTGGCCGCGGCGGTCGTCTGCGTGCCGTTCGCGGCCGCGCTCCTCCCGGAGAGCGCCGAGGTCGCCCCGGGCATGCCGCTGAACGAGCTGTGGTTCGTCTACTGGTTCCCGCCGGTCCGCGCGCTGGAGTTCGTCCTCGGCGTCGTGATGGCGCTCATCCTCGGCAAGGGCCTGTGGCGCGGCCCCGGCGTGGGGCTGTCCGCGCTGCTGCTCGCCGGGGGCTTCGCCCTCACCCAGGCCGTGCCCGCGATGTTCACCCTCAACGCGGCGACCGTGATCCCGGCCACCCTGCTGATCACCGCGGCGGCCGACGCCGACGTGCGCGGCCTGCCCACCTGGGGGCTGCGGTCCGCGGCGCTGGTCCGGCTGGGCGAGTGGTCGTTCGCCTTCTACCTGATCCACTTCATCGTCATCCGCTACGGGCACCGGCTGCTCGGCGGCGACCTGGGCTACGCCAAGCAGTGGGACACCCCCGGGGCGATCGGCGTGGCCCTGCTGGGGGTGGCCGTCGCCACCTGTGCCGCCGCGCTGCTGCACACCTTCGTCGAGAAGCCCGCCATGCGCCTGCTGGGCGGGCGCCGCCGTCCCGTCGCCCGGCAGGACGGCACCTCCCCGGCACCCGCCGCCCCGGCCACCGTTCCGGACGCGGCGCCGGACCCGGCACGCGCCTGACCACCGGGCACCGCCCTCGAAGCCTTCGAAAGGACCGTGAGCGTGGCAGACCAGACCACCCTCAGCCCCGCCCTGCTGGAGTACGCCCGGAGCGTCTCCCTGCGCGACGATCCGCTCCTGCGCGAGCTGTACGAGCTGACCGCGCGCCTGCCCGGCGGGCGCGCCATGCAGATCATGCCCGAGGAGGCGCAGTTCCTGGCGCTGCTCGTCCGGCTCACCGGTGCCCGCGAGGTGCTGGAGATCGGGACGTTCACCGGGTACAGCACGCTGTGCATGGCGCGGGCGCTGCCGCCCGGCGGCCGGCTCGTCACCTGTGACATCACCGACAAGTGGCCCGGTGTGGGCGCCCCGTTCTGGGAGCGGGCCGGGGTGGCCGACCGGATCGAGCTGCGCGTCGGCGACGCCGTGGAGACCCTGGCCGGTCTGCGGGCCGACGGGGGCGACGACACCTTCGACCTGGTGTTCGTCGACGCCGACAAGACCGGGTACCCGCACTACTACGAGGAGGCGCTCCGGCTGGTGCGCCCCGGCGGGCTGGTGGCGGTCGACAACACACTGTTCTTCGGCCGGGTGGCCGACCCCGAGTGCCACGACCCCGACACCGAGGCGGTGCGCGCGCTCAACGAACGGCTGCGGGACGACGCGCGCGTGGACGTCTCGCTGCTGACCGTGGCCGACGGGATCACCCTGGCGCGCAGGCGCGAGTGACCGCCGGCACCCGCCGTACGGGGAAGGGGCCCACCGCCGAAGCGGTGGGCCCCTTCCCCGTGGGCGTCAGTGCCGGGACACGGCCCGGTGGGCGCCGGCGAGGCGTTCCAGGGTGGGGACGATCCCGGCCGGCGCGGGGTCGGCGAGCATCTCCTCGCGCAGCCGGCGGGCGCCGTCCCGGATCGCGCGGTCGCCCACGGCCGCGAGCACCGCGTCGGCGAGCTTCTCCGCCGTGAGCTCCGCGGGCGGGAGGCTGAACCCGGCGGAGAGGCGCTGGAGTTGCTGCGCCTTGATCGGCGCGTCCCACAGGGAGGGCACGACGATCTGCGGGACGCCGTGCAGCATGGCCGTGGACCAGGTGCCGGCCCCGCCGTGGTGGATGATCACGGAGCAGCTGGGCAGCAGCGCGTCGAGGGGGACGAAGTCGACGGGCACGACGTTGCCGGGCAGCTCGCCGACGAGTTCGCGCTGGGAGTCGTCCAGGGTGGCGATCACCTCGATGTCCAGCCGCCCCAGCGCCTCCAGGAGCTGCGGGTAGGAGACGGCGTCACGGCCGTAGGTCTCGCGGGCGGAGACGCCGAGGGTGAGGCAGACGCGCGGCCGGGCGGGCGGCTCGGAGAGCCAGGGTTCGATGACGGCGCGGCCGTTGTAGGGGACGTAGCGCATGGGGACCGTGGTCTGGCCGAGGTCCAGGCGGGTGCTGCGGGCGCCGGGGTCGATCACCCAGTGGCCGAGCACGTCCCGTTCGTCGTACGCGCACCCGTACCGCTCCAGGGTCCAGCCCAGCCATTCGGCCAGGGGGTCCTCGCGGAGCTCCGCCGGCTGTTCGGCCAGCGCCCGGAGGAATCGCTTCCGGGAGCGGCCGATGGTGTCGGGGCCCCAGAGGATACGGGCGTGGGCGGCCCCGCAGGCCCGTGCGGCGACGGGTCCCGCGTAGGTCCAGGGCTCCCAGACGACCAGGTCGGGGCGCCAGTCACGGGCGAAGTCGACGACGGCGTCCATGGTCGCCGCGCCGTTGAACGGGGCGAAGCAGAGGGCGGACATCATCGTCTGCTGGCCGAGGAGGTACTCCCAGGTGGTCTCCTCCGGGGTCTCGTGCTCGGTGAACTCGAAGCCCTTCTGGTACGGCACGAGGTCGCCGCCCATCTCGGCGAGCAGTTCGACGGCCGGCTTGTCGTCGCCCACGGGGACGGCGGTCAGACCGGTGGAGGTGATGACGTCGGTGAGCGAGGGCGGGCTGGCCACCCGGACCTCGTGGCCGGCCGCGCGCAGCGCCCAGGCCAGTGGCACCAGGCTGTAGAAGTGGGTGTTGTGGGCGAGGGAGGTCAGCAGGACGCGCACGGTGACTCCGGGCTCTCCTAGGACGGGTGGATGGACTGCGGGCCCGGGCGGGGCGGACGGGCCCGGGTGCGACGGCCCTTCACGGCCGCCGACGGCACCCGTACGGCGTCCGCGGGACACCCGGGGCCGTACGGGGGCCGCGCGGCGGGCGTGGCAGGCGGGCGGGCCGTGTGCCGCGCGGTCGGGCCGTACGGGACGACGGGTGCCGGCGGCTGTCAGGCCCGTACGGGGCAGCGGGCGTAGGCGCGCAGGACGGGCGAGCGGGGCCGGGTCAGGGCGGGTCCGGCGGTGCTCAGGCCGGGCAGGGCCGTGGCCAGGGTCTGGACCGCGGTGGTGACGGCCAGGCGGACGAGCGGGAGGGCGAGGGCGAAGTGCGGGCCGTCCGGGCCGCCGAGCGGCTCCGGGCCGGGGAGGTCGCGCCCGGCGGTGGCGAGGACGACGACGTGGCCGTCGGCGGGTACGCGCCGCCCGGCGAGTTCGACGTCCTCGTGGGCGACCCTGCTCTCCAGGCGGAACGCGGGCTCCTCGCGGAGGGTCCGGTCGGTCTCCTCCGCCGCCGTGGCCGGTCGCCGGGCCGCCGCCCAGGCGCCCGGACGGCCGAGGAGCCGCAGCACCGTGCCGGCGACGGCGGTGGCCGCGGGCTCGGGGGCGCCGAGGGCGAGGAGCAGCGCGATGCGCTCGACGTCGCGGGGCGGGACGCCGTCGCCCAGCAGCCGCCCCAGGGCGTCGCCCGCCGCGCGGGCTCCGGCGGGCCGCCTGCCTCGTGCGGCGACGAGCTCCGCGAGCAGGCCGGCCGTCTCCTCGACGGCGGCGGCGGAATCCCGCGCGACGGCGAGCGTCTGCGGGGTGAACCGGCCGTCGAGCTGGGGCGCGCAGCGGGCGAGCAGGCCCGCCGCTGCCTCCCGGTCGCCCTCCGGGACGCCGAGGACCCGCAGGACGAGCCCGGCGGCGCAGGGGCGGGCGAGCTCGGCGACCAGGTCGAAGCCGGCGCCCGCCGCGGGCAGGTGCCTGCGGAGCAGCCGGCGGGCCGCGCCGGGCGCGTCGCAGGACCCTTCGGCGAGGGCGGTGCGCCCGAGCACCGGTTCCGCCGTGGCGCGCAGCCGGGCGAGCTCGGCGCGCTCGTGGCCGGGGAAGGCGGTGGAGAGCGGTAGCAGGTCCGCGTCCGGGCGGGCGCCCGCCCGGTCCCGGGTCCCGAAGCGCGGGTCGGACAGGACGGCGGCCGCGGTGGCGGGGTCGGCGGTGACCCAGGTGCCGAGCAGGTCGCTGCGGTACCAGGGGCCCCGGTCGCGGACGAGGTCCTCGTACGGGGCGGGGTGGTCGGTGCCGGCGCGCAGGATCAGGGCGTACGGGTCGCCCTGGTTGCCCGCGAACCATTGGCCGGCGCGGCTCAGCTGGAGCCTGCGGCCGAGCTCGCGGGTGGTGTCGTCCGTGGCGGTGGTGGGCATGGCTTCCTCTCGTGGGCCTTGCGGGCTTTGTGTGGGCGGGGGGGGGGGGTGTGCGTGTGCCCTGCGGGCGGCCTTTTCCCCTACCCGCCCCTTCCCGTACCGGGGGCTCCGCCCCCGGGCCCCCTTTCCGCGCTCCGCGCGGTGTCCTCAAGCGCCGGACGGGCTGAATCAGCGGCGGGTGCCGATGAACAAGCCGCGGCCGGACGGGCCGCCCTCCTGGTAGCGCACCCGGCAGCCGACGCGCTCGAACGCCTGCTCGTAGGCGGTGCGTGGGAAGAGGGTGATCGTGTGTTCCTCGGTGAGGTGCCGGATGCCCTCCCCGGGCCGGGCGATCAGGTAGTGCACCTCGATCCGGGTGGCGTCGCCGTCGCGCACCGAGTGGGAGACGCGGCTGATGGTGCGGTCGCGGGCCTCGGTGACGCTGGCGCCGACGTAGCCGGGGGTGAAGGAGCCGGGGAACCACCAGGGTTCGATGACGATGACGCCGCCGGGTTCGAGGTGGGCGGCGAACCGGCCGAGGGTGGCGTCGAGTTCGGCCTGGTCCCGCAGGTGGCCGATGGAGCTGAACATGCAGATGACGGCGTCGAAGCGGGCCCTGAGGGCGAAGGAGCGCATGTCCCCCTCGTGGAGCGGGGTCCCGGGGTTGCGGTCCGCGGCGATGCCGAGCATGTCGCGGGAGAGTTCGAGGCCCTCGACGCGGTCGAAGAGGCCGGCGAGGTGGCGCAGGTGCTGGCCGGTGCCGCAGGCGACGTCGAGCAGGGACGCGGCGCCGGGCCGGTGCTCCCGTACCAGGGCGGCGATCTCCTCGGCCTCGCGCCGGTAGTCCTTGCCCTTGCCCTCGTGGACCAGGTCGTAGACGTCCGCGATGTCGTTGGCGTACATCAGTGTTCTCCTCCGCGGGGCGGGGTGGGCGCGGGCTCGCCGGGTCGTGGCGAGTCCAGCCAGGCGTGGACGGCCGAGGCGGTGCGCGCCGCGTGTTCGGTGAGCATGGTGAAGTGGTTGCCGGGCGCGTCGAGGACGGTCCGGGCGAAGGGGACGCTCGACCGCCAGTCGCCGTGGCCGCCGTCCTCGGGCCAGTCGCGCAGGGGTTCGCCGGCGCGGACGAGCAGGACGGGGGCGCGCAGCGGGGTGAGGCGGGTGCCGAGCAGCAGCCGGTGGTAGCCGGCCATGGCGGTGAGGCGGTGTTCCGCCAGGGGGACGGGGCTCCGTTCGAGCGCCCAGCGCAGGAGGTCGTCCTGCCAGACGCCCATCGCGCCGGGGTCCTCCGGGCGGTAGACGTCCATGAGGACGACGGCCGTCGGGCCGGTGCCCCGGGCCTCCAGGTGGGCGGCCAGGGCATGGGCGACGTTGGCGCCGGCGGAGTGGCCGGCGAGCGCGAACGGCTCGCCCGCGGCGTGTTCGAGGAGCGCGTCGGCCTGCGCGGTGAGCAGCGCGTCGAGCGTGGCGGGCAGGGGCTCGGCCGGGTCGCCGAAGCCGGGCAGCGGCAGGGCGGCGACCGTACGGGCGTCGCCCAGGCCGGCGGCGAAGCGGGCGTACTCGGCGGGGCCGGAGGTCGCCGCGGTGCCCGCGCAGCAGTACAGCACGGGGCGGGCCGGCCCGGTGGCGAGGACCACGGGGGCGAGACCCTCGGGGCGGGGGGCGTCGTGGGTGAAGGCGGGCCGGAAGCCGGCCAGGGACGCCATGAGGTCCACGGCCTCGGCGGACCGGCCCTGGGCGACGGCCGTCCGGAAGGTGGTGAGGAGGGTGCCTTCCGGCGCGGTGTGCGCGGGCCGCGCGGCGGGGCCTTCGGCCGCCAGCGCGGCGAGGTGGTCCGCGAGGGCGGCGGCGTCGGCGTGGTCGAAGACGAGGCCGGCCGGCAGGTCGAGGCCGGTGGCCTCGGCGAGCCGGGTGCGCAGCCGTACGGCGGCCAGGGAGTCGAAGCCGAGGTCGCGGAAGGGCGCCCGCTCGTCGACCCGTTCGGTGCCGGTGTGGCCGAGGACGGCGGCGACGTGGGCGCGCACCAGGTCCAGGGCGAGCCGCGGCCGGTCCTCGGGCCGGGCGTCGGCGAGGCCGGACGCCACGTGGTCGCCGCCGGGGCCGGCGGGCGCGGCCGTACGGGCCCGGGGGAGGTCGGCGAGCAGGGGGCTGGGGCGGAAGGCGGTGAACCCGGGGGCGAACCGCGCCCAGTCGAGACCGGCGACGGTCAGGGTGGTGTCGGCGTCGTCCAGGGCCTGCTGGAGGGCGGTGAGGGCGGTCTCCGGCGGCAGGGGGGCGAGCCCGTGCCGGTCCAGGTATCCGTCGGGGGCGAGCTCGACCATGCCGGTGCCGCCCCAGACGCCCCAGGCGATGGAGGTGGCGGTACGGCCCCGGGCCCGGCGGCGTTCGGCGAGGGCGTCGAGGTGGGCGTTGGCGGCCGCGTAAACGGACTGACCCCCACTGCCCCACACCGCCGCACCGGAGGAGAACAACACAAACGCGTCCAACTCAAGACCCGCCGTCAACTCGTCCAGCAGATCCGCACCCACCGCCTTCGCACCCAGCACATACGCCGCCTCCTCCGGCGTCACCTCACCCAACGGCGTCACCTGCGGCACACCCGCCGCATGAAACACCGAACGCAACGGCACACCCGACCCCTCGATACCCGCCAGCAACCCGGCCACCGAAGACCGCTCCGCCACATCGCACACCGCGAAAGTGACCTTCGCACCCAACCCGTTCAGTTCCCATTCGAGCTCGGCGGCGCCGGGCGCCTCCGCGCCCCGGCGTCCGGCCAGCACGAGGTGTTCGGCGCCGTTGCGGGCCAGCCAGCGGGCCACATGGCCGCCGATCCCGCCCGTACCGCCCGTGACCAGGACGGTGCCGCGCGGCCGCCACGCCGGGCCGCCCGCCGGCGGGCCCGCGGGCAGCATCCGCCGCCCGTACGCGCCGGAGGGGCGGATCGCGACCTGGTCCTCGCCGCTGCCGCCGGAGAGCACCCCGGCGAGCCGCTTCCAGTCCCGGTCGGCGGGGGCGGCGGGCAGGTCGACCAGGCCGCCCCAGCACGCGGACGCCTCCAGCGCCGCGACCCGGCCGAGGCCCCACACCCGGGCGCCGGGGCCATCGGGCACCTCGCCGGGCCGGACCGCGACCGCGCCGCGCGTGACCACCCACATCCGGGCGGGCACGGCGGAGTCCGCCAGCGCCTGGACCATCAGCAGCACCCCCGCCGTTCCGTCGTCGAGTCCCGGTCGCCCGGCCGGCGGGGCTTCCCCGGAGCCGGGGAGCACCAGCACACCGGCCAGGCCCGCCGGTTCGGCCGCGAGGGCCGCCAGCCGGGCCGCCAGGCCCGCCCGGTCCCACTCCCCCACGTCGAGCACCTCCCGCAGGACGTCCGCGCCGGACGCGCGCAGCGTCCGCTCCGCGGCGTCCCCGGAGTCCGTGCGGTGCCCATGTTCGACCATGAGCCAGCGTTCCGAGGGGGTGAACCTGACAACGTCTGCGGGGAGGGAACGCCAAGTGACCCGGTAGCGCAGCCCGTTCGTCCGGGCGGCGGCGCCACGGCGTTCGCGCCAGGCGGCCAGGTGCGGGAGGACGGCGCGGAGCTGCTCCTCGACGTCGGCGCCTCCGGTGCCCAGCCGGGCCGCTGCCGCCTTCGCGTCGCCGGCCCGCACCGCGGCCCACAGTTCCTCGTCGTCCGTGCCCACCGCGCCGTCCTGTGCCTCCCGGTCCGTCCGGCGGGCCGGGGCGGGCGCGGGTTCGAGCCAGTAGCGGGCGTGCTGGAAGGCATAGGTCGGCAGGTCGACGGCCCGGGCCCCGGTGCCGCGGTACAGGGCGCCCCAGTCGACGTCGGCGCCGTGCGCGAAGGCGGTGGCGGCGGCCCGCAGGACGGTCGCGGCCTCGGGCCGCCCCCGGCGCAGCGCGGGGACGGTCACGGTGCCCTCCGCGTCCGTCAGGCACTCCTCGGCCATGCCGGTCAGGGCGGTGCCGGGGCCGAGCTCGACGAAGGTCGTGACGTCGCGGGCGCGCGCGGTGCGCACGGCGTCGGCGAAGCGCACGGGTTCCCGTACGTGGCGGGTCCAGTAGGCGGGGTCGGTGAGTTCGGCGGCCGTGGCGAGGGCGCCGGTGGTGTCGGAGACGACGGGCAGCCGGGGGGCGCGGTAGTCGAGGGTCGCGGCGACGGCGTGGAAGTCGTCAAGCATCGCGTCCATGCGGGGCGAGTGGAAGGCGTGGCTCACCGTGAGCCGCTTGGTCCGGCGGCCCCTGGCGGCCAGTTCCCCGGCCGCGTCCAGGACGGCGGCCTCGTCGCCGGAGAGGACGAGCGACCCGGGTCCGTTGACGGCGGCGACGACGGCCCCGCCGCCGGTGACGGCCGCCAGCCCGGCCGCCTCCCGCTCCGTGGCGCGCACGGCGACCATGGCACCGCCCTCGGGGAGCGCCTGCATCAGCCGGCCGCGGGCCGCGACGAGCGTGGCGGCGTCCGGCAGCGAGAGCACGCCCGCGGCGTGGGCGGCGGCGAGGCCGCCCACGGAGTGCCCGAGGAGGACGTCCGGTACGAGCCCCCAGCTCTCGAAGAGCCGGAACAGGGCGGTCTCCACGGCGAACAGGGCGGGCTGGGTGTAGGCGGTGCGGTCGAGCAGGGCGGCGTCCGGGGTGCCGGGTTCCGCGAACATCACCTGGAGCAGCGGGCGTTCGAGGTGCTTGTCCAGCTCGGCCGCCGCCTCGTCGAGCGCCCGGGCGAAGGCGGGGAACGCCGCGTGGAGCTCCCGGCCCGCTCCCGGGCGCTGGGCGCCCTGGCCGGAGAACAGGAACGCGGTGCCGCCGCCGCGCCGCGCGACGCCCGTGACGAGGGTCTCGGGCGTCCGGCCGGCGGCGAGTCCGGCCAGTTCCTCCCGGGCCGTACGGGGGTCGGTGACCAGGGCGACGGCGCGGTGTCCCAGGATCTCGCGCGTCGTGGCCAGGGAGTGGCCGACGTCGGCGGGGTGCGCCGCGCCGGCCACGGCGGCCAGCCGGCCGGCCTGGCCGCGCAGCGCCGGTCCGGTGCGGGCGGTCAGCACCCAGGGCAGGGGGAACGGGAGGGCGTCCCGCCGGGCCGGGGCGGCCTCCTCGGGGGCCGGCGGCTCCTCGATGACGACGTGGGCGTTGGTGCCGCTGACGCCGAAGGCGGAGACGGCGGCGCGGCGCGGCCGGTCCTCGCGCTCCGCCCAGGGCCGGGCCTCGGTGAGGAGCGCGACCGCCCCGGAGTCCCAGTCGACCCGCGAGGTGGGGGCGTCGACGTGGAGGGTGCGGGGCAGCAGCCCGTGCCGCATCGCGAGGACCATCTTGATGATCCCGCCGACACCGGCCGCCGCCTGCGCGTGCCCGATGTTCGACTTCAGCGAGCCGAGCCACAACGGGTCACCCGCACGCTCCCGCCCGTACGTCGCCAGCAACGCACCCGCCTCGATCGGATCACCCAACGCCGTACCCGTACCGTGCGCCTCCACCGCGTCGACCTCACCCGGCGTCAGACCGGCGTCGGCCAGGGCGTCCTGGATGACCTTCCGCTGCGCCGGACCACTCGGCGCCGTCAGACCGTTGCTGGCACCGTCCTGGTTGACGGCCGTACCCCGGACGACGGCCAGCACCCGGTGACCGTTACGACGGGCGTCCGACAACCGCTCCACCAGCAGCATCCCCGCGCCCTCGGCCCAGGCGGTGCCGTCGGCGGCCTCGGCGAACGCCTTGCAGCGGCCGTCGGGCGCCAGCCCGCGCTGCCGGGAGAACTCCACGAACACCGTCGGGTCGGGCATGACCGCGACCCCGCCGGCCAGAGCGAGGTCGCACTCGCCCCGGCGCAGCGACTGGACGGCCAGGTGCAGGGCCACCAGGGAGGACGAGCAGGCGGTGCCGACGGTCAGGGCGGGGCCCTCCAGGCCCAGGGCGTAGGCGATCCGGCCCGAGAGGACCGCGTCGGCGTTGCCGGTGAGGAGGTAGCCCTCGGTGCCCTCGGGGGCGCGGGAGGTGTCCGTGACGTAGCCGGTGTGGGCGGCGCCCACGAACACCCCGGTGCGGCCGCCGCGCAGCGACCGGGGGACGATCCCGGCCCGCTCCAGGGCCTCCCAGGACGTCTCCAGGAGGAGGCGCTGCTGGGGGTCCGTCACCAGCGCCTCGTTCGGCGAGATGCCGAAGAACGCGGCGTCGAAGTCGCCCGCGCCGGTGAGGAAGCCGCCCTCGCGGCAGTACGTGGTGCCCGGGTGGCCGTCGGGCGAGTAGACGGCGGCCTCGTCCCACCCCCGGTCGGCGGGGAAGCGGGTGATCGCGTCGACGCCCTCGGCGGCCAGCTCCCACAGCTCGTCGGGGGTGGTGACGCCACCGGGGTACCGGCACGCCATGCCGACGATCGCGACCGGCTCGTGGGCGGCGGTGACGAGCTCGCGGTTGCGGCGGCGCAGCCGCTCGGCCTCCTTGACCGAGGTGCGCAGCGCGTCGAGCACTTCGTCCATGGACGGTGACATCTTCGGGTCCTCGTCTGTTCGCTGTGGTGGGGTGTGGTGAGGGCGGCCCTGGTCCGGCGGTCAGTCGCCGGCCGCGCCGGCCTTGGCCAGCCGGATGAGCTCGTCGGCGCCGAGGCCGTCGATGGCCGTGTCGCCGTCGTCGCCGGATCCGGCCGCGGGCTCCGGCCGGGTGGTGGCCGGGGCCTCGGGCGCGGGTTCGCCGTCGAGCCCGTCGAGCCCGTCGAGGAGGGCCGCGCCGAGCCGGTCCACCGTGGGGTGGTCGAAGATGACGGTCGCGGGCAGGGCGAGCCCGGTGGCCTCGGCGAGCCGGGTGCGCAGCCGTACGGCGGCGAGGGAGTCGAGGCCGAGTTCCCTGAACGCGACGTCGTGGCCGATGCGGCCGGTGCCGTCGTGGCCGAGGACCTCGGCGGCCAGGGAACGGACGAGGTCGAAGAGCACCTTGTCGCGCTCGCGCGGGGTGAGGGCCTCCGCGAGGAGGCGCCGCAGGCCGGCGGAGGCGTCGGCGGCCGGGGCGGCGGCCCGCAGGGCGCGTACCTCGGGGACGTCGGAGATCAGCGGGCTGGGGCGGAAGGCGGTGAACCCGGTGACGAAGTGCGCCCAGTCGAGGTCGGCGACGGTGACGCAGGTGTCGTCGAGGTCGAGGGCGCGGCGGAGCGCCTCGATGCCGTGTTCCGGGGGCATGGGCGAGAGCCCGCGCTCGGCGTAGAAGTCGGTGACGCCGTCGTCCGCGCCCATCCCGCCGCCGCCCCAGAGCCCCCAGGCGATGGAGGTGGCGGTACGGCCCCGGGCCCGGCGGCGCTGGGCGAGGGCGTCGAGGTGGGCGTTGGCGGCCGCGTAAACGGACTGACCCCCACTGCCCCACACCGCCGCACCGGAGGAGAACAACACAAAGGCGTCCAGTTCGAGACCGGACGTCAGCTCGTCCAGCAGATCCGCACCCACCGCCTTCGCACCCAGCACATACGCCGCCTCTTCCGGCGTCACCTCACCCAACGGCGTCACCTGCGGCACACCCGCCGCATGGAACACCGAACGCAACGGCACACCCGACCCCTCGATACCCGCCAGCAACCCGGCCACCGAAGACCGCTCCGCCACATCGCACACCGCGAAAGTGACCTTCGCCCCCAACCCGTTCAGGTCGGCCTCCAGGGCGGCCGCTCCCGGGGCGTCGGCGCCCCGGCGGCCCGCCAGGACCAGGTGTTCGGCGCCCTCGCGGGCCAGCCAGCGGGCCACGTGACCGCCGATCCCGCCCGTACCGCCGGTGACGAGGACGGTGCCGCGCGGCCGCCAGGCGCGGCGTGCCGCCACCGTCCCGTCGGGGGCGGGCAGCATGCGGCAGCCGTACGCGCCGGACGCCCGCAGGGCGATCTGGTCCTCGCCCGTCGTCCCGGACAGGACGCCGGCCAGCCGCGCCCAGTCCCGGTCGGCGGGGTCGGCGGGCAGGTCGACCAGGCCGCCCCACCGGGTGGGCTCCTCCAGGGCGGCGACCCGGCCGAGGCCCCACAGGCGGGCGGCCGTCGGGGAGGGGGACTCGCCCGGTCCGGCGGCGACGGCGCCCCGGGTGGCGACCCACACGCGCGCCTCGGGGGCGGCGTCCGTGACGGCCTGGACCAGCAGGAGGGCGGCCGCGGTCCCCTCGTCGAGCGCCCGGTCCCCGGCGGCGTCGGCGGGCAGCAGCAGTACGCCGGTGAGCCCGGCCGCGTCGGCGGACAGGCCGCCGAGGCGGGTGGCGAGCCCGGCCCGGTCCTCGCGGGCCGGGTCCAGCGTCCACCGCAGGACCGTCGCCCCGGCCGAGCCGAGGGCGGTCGCGGCGGCGTCGGCCGCGCCCGGCTCGGTGGCGGGGGTGGCCAGGAGCAGCCAGCGACCGGTGGGCGGGGTGGTGCCGGTGGTGTCGAGCGCGGTCCACGTCACGCGGTGGCGCCAGGCCGCGGCGGGCGTGACCGCCGTGGGCGCGGCGCGGCGGGCGACGGTGGTCGGCAGCCAGAAGCGGTCGCGGCGGAAGGCGTACGTGGGCAGGGGCACCCGGCGGGCGCCGGTACCGGCGAACAGGGCGGTCCAGTCGACGCGGACGCCGTGCGCGAAGGCGGCGCCCACGGAGGCGCGGAACCGGGCGAGGTCGCCGGAGTCCCGGTAGAGGGTGTTCAGGGAGACGGCGCGGACGCCCTCGTCGTCGGCGACCTCGTCGACCGCCGCGCCGAGCAGCGGGTGCGGGCCCATCTCGACGAACGTGCGGTGGCCCTGGCGCAGGAGGGTCCGCAGGGTGGCGGCGAACTCGACGGGTTCGCGCATGTTCCGGTACCAGTAGGCGGCGTCCAGTTCCTCGGGGGCGTGTTCCCGGGCGGTGACCGTCGAGAAGAACGGCAGCCGCGCGGCGGTGGGCCGGACGCCGGCGAGGGTGGCCAGGAGTTCCGTGCGGAACTCCGCCACCTGGGGCGAGTGCCCGGCGAAGTCGACGCCGGCCAGCGGCCAGCGCAGCACCCCGTCGGCCGAGAGCCGCACGCCGAACTCCTCCAGGGCGGCGGCGTCCCCCGCGACGGTGACGGAGGAGGGGCCGTTGACGGCGGCGACGGAGATCCGGTCCGCCCAGGGGCCGATCAGCTCACGGACCTTCGCCGCGGGGGCCATGACCGAGAGCATGCCGCCGTTGCCGGCCAGCCGGCCCCAGAGCCTGCTGCGTTCGGCGATCACCCGGGCGGCGTCGGCCAGGGACAGGGCGCCGGCCGCGTAGGCGGCGGCGACCTCGCCCTGGGAGTGCCCGACGACTGCGGCGGGCCGTACTCCGTGCGCCTCCCAGAGGGCGGCGAGGGACACCATCATGGTGAACAGGACGGGCTGGACGACGTCCGCGCGGTCGATCGGCGGGGCGTCCGGGGCGCCCCTGAGGACGTCGAGGACGTCCCAGTCGAGGTAGGGCGCGAGGGCGGCGGCGCACTCCTCGGCCTTGGCCCGGAAGGCGGGGGCGTCGGCGAGGAGCCGTGCGCCCATGCCGGGCCACTGGGAGCCCTGGCCGGGGAAGACGAAGACGGGCGCGCGGTCGCTGCCGGCCTCGCCGAGGGTGACGTCCTTGTCCGCGCGGCCTTCGGCGACGGCCTCCAGCCGGGCGACGAGCGCCTCCCGGTCGTCGGCGAGGACCGAGGCCCGGTGCGTGAGCGCGGCGCGGGTGGTGGCCGCGGACCAGGCGGCGTCGGCGGGGGCGAGGTCCGGGTCGGCGGCGAGGTGCGCGGCGAGCCGGCGGGCCTGTTCGCGCAGGGGTTCCGTGCCGTCGGCGGAGAGCGGGAGGACGGTCGCGGCGGGCCCGGCGGCCGGGGGCGCGGGGCGTCGGCGGGGGCGGGCGGCGCCTGTTCCAGGATGACGTGGGCGTTGGTGCCGCTGACGCCGAAGGAGGAGACGGCGGCGCGGCGCGGCCGGTCGTCCCGGGCGGGCCACGGGCGGGCCTCGGTGAGGAGCGCGACGGCGCCGGAGTCCCAGTCGATGTGGGGGCTGGGCCGGTCGACGTGGAGGGTGCGGGGCAGCAGTCCGTGCCGCAGGGCCTGCACCATCTTGATGACACCGGCGACACCGGCCGCGGCCTGGGCGTGCCCGATGTTCGACTTCAGCGAGCCGAGCCACAACGGGTCACCCGCACGCTCCCGCCCGTACGTCGCCAGCAACGCGCCCGCCTCGATCGGATCACCCAGCGGCGTACCCGTACCGTGCGCCTCCACCGCGTCGACCTCACCCGGCGTCAGACCGGCGTCCGCCAGAGCCTCCCGGATCACCTTCCGCTGCGCCGGACCACTCGGCGCCGTCAGACCATTGCTCGCACCGTCCTGATTCACCGCGCTGCCCCGCACCACCGCCAGGACGCGGTGTCCGTTGCGGCGGGCGTCGGACAGCCGCTCGACGAGGAGCATGCCGGCGCCCTCGGCGGGTCCGAAGCCGTCGGCGGCCTCGGCGAAGGGCTTGCAGCGGCCGTCGGGCGCCAGCCCGCGCTGCCGGGAGAACTGGACGAAGAGGGCGGGGTCGGCGAGGACCGTCGCACCGCCGGCCAGGGCGAGGTCGCACTCGCCCCGGCGCAGCGACTGGGCGGCCAGGTGCAGGGTGACCAGGGAGGACGAGCAGGCCGTGTCGACGGTCAGGGCGGGGCCCTCCAGACCGAGGGCGTAGGCGACGCGGCCGGCCGTGAAGCTGACGATGCCGGCCAGGAGCTGGGCCTCCAGTTGCGCGTCGAGGTCCGCGTCGGGGTGCCCGGCGGCCTTCTGGTAGCCGCTGTCCCAGGCGCCGGCGAAGACGCCGGTGCGGCTGCCGCGCAGGGAGCGCGGGTCGACGCCGGCGCGTTCCAGGGCCTCCCAGGACGTCTCCAGGAGGAGGCGCTGCTGCGGGTCCATGGCCAGCGCCTCGTTGGGGGAGATCCCGAAGAGGCCGGGGTCGAACTCGTCGGCGCCGCGGACGAATCCGCCCTCGCGGCAGTACGTGGTGCCGGCCCGGTCCGGGTCGGGCGAGTACATCGACTCCAGGTCCCAGCCACGGTCGGCCGGGGCGGGCGCCACGGCGTCGGTCTCCGTGCGCAGCAGCTCCCACAGGTCCTCCGGGCCCCGGACCCCGCCGGGCAGCCGGCAGGCCATGCCGACGATCGCGACGGGCTCGTGGGCCCGGTCCTCGACGGCGCGCAGCTGCTCGGTGGCCTTGTGCAGCTCGGCCGTCACGCGCTTGAGGTAGGCGCGCAGTTTCTCTTCATCCGCCACAGTGGTTCTTCCCTTCGGGGGCGGCGCGTTCCGGGGCGACCCGGTTCCGGCCGGAGGTTCAGGAGGTGCCGTAGCGCTCGTCGATGAACGCGAAGATCTCGTCGTCGTCCGCGCCCTGGAGGGCGTCGGCGATGTCCTCGGCGGGCCCGCCGGCCGCGTCGCCGGGACCGCCGGGGTCCCCGGGGACCGCCGCCGTGTCGTGGAGGCCGCGCCAGCGGTCGGCCAGGGCGTCCAGGCGCCGGGCGACGCCCGCCCAGCCCTGGTCGCCGTCCGGGGCCGGCCCGGTGGTCACGAGGACGCCCGGGGTGAGGGCGGCGAGGGCCGCCTCGATCCGGTCGAGCTCGGCGAGCAGCGGTGCCGTGGCGCCGGGCCGGTCCGCCGCCAGCAGGCCGTCGAGGTGGGCGGCCATGTCGGCCGGGGTGGGGTGGTCGAAGACCAGGGTCGCGGGGAGCCTGAGCCCGGTGGCGGCGCCCAGGCGGTTGCGCATCTCCACGGCGGTCAGCGAGTCGAAGCCGGCGTCCTTGAAGGGCCGGTCGGAGCGGATCCCGTCGGTGGAGTCGTGGCCCAGGACGGCGGCGACGTGCTCGCGGACGAGGTCGAGGAGCCGGTCGTGGCGCTCCTCCGGGGAGAGCGTGGCGAGGCGTGCGGCGAGCTCCTCGCCGGTGCCCGGGCCCTCGTCGGCGCGGCTGCCCGGCCGCCGGTCCGCCGGGGCGGCGCCGACCAGTTCGGACAGCAGGGGCGGGACGGTGCCGGCGGCGCGCAGCGCGGCCGGGTCGAGCCGCATGGGGACCTGGACGGCCTCGTCGACGGCCAGGGCGGCGTCGAGGAGGGCGGTGCCCTGGCCCGCGGTCATGGGCGGGAAGCCGCTGCGGGCGAAGCGGCGGCGCAGGTTCTCCTGGTCGAGGCTGCCGGCCATCCGGCTGGCGTCGGACCACAGGCCCCAGGCGAGGGAGACGGCCGGGAGGCCGGCGGCGCGGCGGCGGGCGGCCAGGGCGTCGAGCGCGGCGTTGGCCGCCGCGTAGTTGCCCTGGGCGGGGCTGCCGAGGAGGCCGGAGCTGGAGGAGAAGAGGACGAAGGCGGACAGGTCGAGGTCGCGGGTGAGCGCGTCCAGGTGCGCGGCGGCGTCGACCTTGGGGGCGAGGACGCGGCGCGTCCGGTCGGGAGTGAGGGCGGGCAGGACGCCGTCGTCGAGGACGCCCGCGCTGTGCACGACCGCGGTCAGCGGGTGCGCGGCGGGGACGCCGTCGAGGAGGCGGCGGAGCGCGCCGGGGTCGGCGACGTCGCACGCGGCGACGGTGACGGCGGCGCCCAGCGCGGTGAGCTCCTCGACGAGTTCGGGGGCGCCGGCGCCGTCCGGGCCGCCCCGGGAGGCGAGCAGGAGGCGGCGTACGCCGTGCCGGGCGACGAGGTGCCGGGCGACGCGGGCGCCGAGGGTGCCGGTGCCGCCGGTGACGAGGACGGTGCCGTACGGGCCGAAGGCGGGCGGCATGGTCAGGACGAGCTTGCCGACGTGCCGGGCCTGGCTGATCGTCCGCAGGGCCTCGGGGGCGCGGCGGACGTCGTGCGGGGTGACCGGGAGGGGGTGCAGGGCGCCCCGGGCGAAGAGGTCCATCAGTTCGGTGAGCATCCGGCCGAGCGCCTCGGGCCCGGCCTCGTTGAGGTCGAACGCCCGGTAGCGGACGCCGGGGTGGTCCTGTGCGACGCGTGCCGGGTCGCGCGGGTCGGTCTTGCCGAGCTCCAGGAACCGGCCGCCGGGGGCGAGCAGTCCGAGGGAGGCGTCGATGAACTCCTTGGTGAGCGAGTTGAGGACGACGTCGGCGCCGGCCGCGCCGTTCGCACCGGCGAAGGCGGTGGCGAAGTCCAGGGTGCGGGAGGAGGCGAGGCGGTCGCCGGGGACGCCCAGGGCGCGCAGCGTGTCCCACTTGCCGGGGCTCGCGGTCGCGAGCACCTCGGCGCCGAGGTGGCGGGCTATCTGGAGGGCGGCCATGCCGACGCCGCCTGCGGCGGCGTGCACCAGGACGGTCTCCCCGGCGCGCAGTCCGGCCAGTTCTACCAGGCCGTAGTAGGCGCTGAGGAACACCGCGGGCACGGACGCGGCCGTGGCGAAGGTCCAGCCGTCCGGTATCGGGGCGAGCAGCCTGTGGTCGGCCACGCACACCGGGCCGAAGCCGCCGTCCCACATGCCGAGGACGCGGTCGCCGGGGGCGAACCCGGTGACGCCGGGGCCGGTCTCGGTGACGACGCCGGCGCCCTCGGTGCCCATCTCGGCCTCGCCGGGGTACATGCCGAGGGCGATGAGGGCGTCGCGGAAGTTCACCCCGGTGGCGCGCACGGCGACGCGCACCTGGCCGGGCTCCAGCGGGGCGTCCGCGTCGGGGGCGGGGACGAGCGCGAGGCCCTCCAGGGTGGCGTCCGCGCCGCGCCGGAGCCGCCAGGCGCCGGGCCCGTCGGGCGGGGTGAGGGATCCGGCCCGGGTCCCGCCGGGTGCGCCAGGTGCGCCGGGGCGGGTCAGGCGGGGGACGTGGACGGTGCCGGCGCGGACGGCGGTCTGGGGTTCGCCGGCCGCGAGGGCGGCGGGCAGGGCCCGTGCCGAGGCCGGGTCGTCGTCCAGGTCGACGAGGAGGAACCGGCCGGGCTCCTCGGCCTGCGCGGAGCGCAGCAGGCCCCACACGGCGGCGGCGGCCGGGTCGGTGACGTCGCCGTCGCCGCGTACGGCCACGGCGCCGCGGGTGGCGACGACGAGCCGGGTGCGCTCGGGCACCGAGGCGGTGCGGAGCCAGCGCTGTACGGCTTCCAGGGCCGTGCGGACGGCGGTGTGCACGCTGTCGGCGAGGGCCTGGGCGTCCCGGCCGGGGTCCCCGGTGGCACCGCCGGTCCCGGCGGGCACGCCGAACACGACGGCGTCCGGGACGGGCCCGTCGGCGAGGGCCTGGGCGTCCCAGGCCGCGACCCCGGAGGACTCCCCGGCCCCGGCGGGCACACCGGACACCACGGCGTCCGAGGCGGACCCGTCGGTGAGCGCCCGCGAGTCCCACGTGGCGACCCCGGCGGACTCCCCCACCCCGGCAGGCACACCGGACACCACAACGTCCGGGACAGGCCCATCGGCGAGGGCCTGGGCGTCCCAGACCGCGACCCCGGCAGACTCCCCCACCCCGGCAGGCACACCGGACACCACAACGTCCAAGGCGGGCCCATCGGCGAGGGCCTGGGCGTCCCCGACCGTGACCCCGGCGGGCTCCCCGACCCCGGCGGGAACACCGGACACCACGACGTCCGGGACAGGCCCGTCGGCGAGGGCCTGGGCGTCACCCATCGCGACCCCGGCAGACTCCCCGGTCCCAGCGGGCACACCGGACACCACAGCATCCGAGGCGGGCCCGTCAGCGAACGCCCGCGCGTCCCATGCCGCGACCCCGGCAGACTCCCCCACCCCGGCGGGCGCCCCGGACACCACGGCATCCGAGGCAGGCCCGTCGGTGGGTTCGGGCGCGGGCTCGCCGGGCGTGGTGAGCAGGCCGGGCAGGTGGGCGTCGGCGGTGTCGGCGAGGCCCAGGGCGTCCGGCCCGGCGAGGATCCAGCGGGCCGGTGGGGTGGCGGCGCCGGGCAGGGCGCGCCAGGCGACGTGGAACAGCGAGTCGGCGCTCACCGGGCGGCCGTCCAGGAGCTGTTCGGCCTCGACGGTCCGCATGAGGATGGAGCCGATCTCGGCGACCATCCGTCCGTCGGCGTCGGCGCACTCGACCCGTACGGCGTCCTCGGCGACGGGCGAGATCCGGACGTGGAACCGGTCCGCACCGGTGCGGTGCAGCCGTACGTCCCGCAGCGCGAACGGCATCCGGACGCGGCCGTCCTCGGGGAAGAACCCGCCGAGGCTCATGGCCTGGAGGGCGGCGTCCAGCAGGGCCGGGTGCAGTCCGAAGCGGGCGGCGTCGGTGCGGGCCCGCTCGGGCAGGGCGACCTCGGCGTGGAGGTCGGTGCCGGCGCGGTGCGCGGAGACGAGGCCGCGGAAGTACGGGCCGTAGCCGTAGCCGAGTTCGGCGAACCGGTCGTAGAAGTCCCCGGTGTCCAGCGGTTCGGCCCCGGGCGGCGGGGCCACCGCGGAACCGTCGGCGCCACCCGTGCCACCCGCGCCGTCCGCACTGTCCGCACCGTCTTCGCCGGTGAGCAGGCCCTCGGCGTGCAGGGTCCAGGCGGTGGCGTCCTCGGCGCGGCCGTGCACGGTGAAGCGGCGGGCGCCGTCCGCGCCGGAGCCGCCGACGGTCAGCCGCAGCCGGCGGCCGCCGGTGCCGGGCACCACCAGGGGCGCGGCGAGGGTGAGTTCCTCCAGCCGGGCGGTGCCCGCCTGCCGGCCGGCCCACAGGGCGAGGTCGGCGAAGGCGGCGCCGGGCAGCAGCACCGTACCCATCAGCGCGTGGTCGGCCAGCCAGGGCGCGGCGTCGACGCCGACGCGGGCGGTGTAGACGTGCTCGCCGGAGCCGGGCAGCTCCACTCCCCCGCCGAGCAGGGGGTGGTCGGCGGCGTCCAGGCCGAGGGAGGCGGGGTCGCCGCCCCGGGCCGCGGGGCTGTACCAGTAGCGCTCCCGCTGGAAGGGGTAGGTGGGCAGGGCGACCCGGCGGGAGCCGGGGCCGAAGACCGCCTCGGCGTCGATCTCCACGCCGTGCGTGTACGCGCGGCAGACGGCGACGCCCAGCCAGCGCGGGCCGCCCTGGCCCCGGCGCAGGGTGCCCAGGACCGGGGCGGAGGCACCGGCGTCGGTGATGGTCTCCTGGAGCGAGACGGCCAGCATGGGGTGCGGGCTCGTCTCCAGGAACGCGTCGTGGCCGTCCTCCAGGAGGGCGCGGGTGGCCTGCTCGAACTCCACCGGTTCGCGCATGTTGCGGTACCAGTAGTCGGCGTCCAGCTTCGCGGTGTCGAGCAGCCCGCCGGTGACGGTCGAGTAGAAGGGGATCCCGGAGGACCGGGGCGCGACCGGGGCCAGGACCTCCAGCAGGTGGTCCTGGAGGGCGTCGACGTGCGGCGAGTGACCGGCGGTGTCGACGCCGGGGATCGGGCGGGCGTGCACGCCCTCGGCGGTCAGCTCGGCGACGAGCTCGGCCAGGGCGTCGGGGTCGCCCGCGACGGCGCACGTCTCGGGGCTGTTGACGGCGGCGACGGCGAGCCGGTCGCCCCACGCCGCGAGCCTGACGCGCAGGGCGGCGGCGCCCAGCGACACGGCGGCCATGCCGCCCTTGCCGGCCAGCCGCAGCCACGCCCGGCTGCGCAGGGCGACGATCCGCGCCGCGTCGTCCAGGGAGAGCCCGCCCGCGACGTACGCGGCGGCGATCTCGCCCTGGGAGTGCCCGACGACGGCGGCCGGTTCGACGCCCAGGGAGCGCCAGGTCGCGGCGAGCGAGACCATCATGGTGAACAGCACGGGCTGGACGACGTCGACGCGTTCGAGCGAGGGGGCGCCGGGCTCCCTGTTCAGGACGTCCAGGACGGACCAGCCGAGGTACGGCCGGAGGGCGGCGTCGCAGGCGCGGACGCTGTCCCGGAACGCCGGGGAGCGGTCGGCCAGTCCGTCGGCCATCTCGGCCCACTGCGAGCCCTGGCCGGGGAAGACGAACACGACCTGGTCGGCGGTGCCACCGGCGCTGCCCTTCATCACGAGCGGGTGCGGGCGCCCCTCCACGAGGTCGTCGAGCGCGGCGATCAGTTCGGTGAAGTTCTCGCCGACCACGGCGGCCCGCTGCTCGAACCGGCTGCGGGTGGTGATGAGGGTGTAGCCGACGTCCGCCGGGTGCAGTTCGGGGTGGGCCAGCAGGTCCGCGCGCAGCCGGCGCGCCTGGTCGCACAGCGCCGCCTCGTTGTGCGCGGACATCATCAGCGGCACGGTCACCCCGTGCCACCACTCCTCGGACCACACGTCGCCGGCGGTGTCCGGGCCGGGCGAGAGCAGTGCGGGCGCGGTGGGCGCGGGCGGTTCCTCGACGACGACGTGGGCGTTGGTGCCGCTGATGCCGAAGGAGGAGACGCCCGCCCGGCGCGGCCGGTCCGCGCTCCCGGGCCACGGCCGGGCCTCCGTCAGCAGCTCGACCGCGCCCGCGGCCCAGTCGACCTTGGACGAGGGGGCGTCGACGTGCAGCGTCTTCGGCAGGAGGCCGTGCCGCATGGCGAGGACCATCTTGATGACGCCGGCGACTCCGGCGGCGGCCTGGGTGTGGCCGATGTTCGACTTCACGGACCCGAGCCACAGCGGGTCGCCGTCGCGGTCCCGGCCGTAGGTGGCGAGGAGCGCGCCGGCCTCGATGGGGTCGCCGAGGGAGGTGCCGGTGCCGTGCGCCTCGACGGCGTCGACCTCGTCCGGGGTCAGCCCGGCGTCGGCCAGTGCCTCCCGGATGACCTTCTGCTGGGCGGGGCCGCTGGGCGCGGTCAGGCCGTTGCTGGCGCCGTCCTGGTTGACGGCGGTGCCCCGGACGACGGCCAGTACGGGGTGGCCCTTCTCCTGGGCCTCGGACAGCCGCTCGACGAGGAGCACGCCGGCGCCCTCGGCCAGGCCGACGCCGTCGGCGGCCTCCGCGAACGCCTTGGACCGGCCGTCCGGCGAGACGGCCCGCTGCCGGGCGAACTCGACGAGCATCTCCGGTGTCGACATCACCGTGGCACCGCTGACCAGCGCCATGTCGCACTCGCCGCGGCGCAGCGACTGCACGGCCAGGTGCAGGGCGGCGAGCGAGGCCGAGCACGCCGTGTCGACGGTGACCGCGGGCCCTTCGAGGCCGAAGACGTACGAGAGGCGGCCGGACATCACGCTGGCCGAGTTGCCGGTGGCGATGTAGCCGTCGAAGCTGTCGTCGCCGTTCTGGAGCAGCGGCACGTAGTGCTGCCCGTTGGTGCCGACGAACACGCCGGTGCGGCTGCCCCGCAGCTCCACCGGGTCGATGCCGGCCCGTTCGAAGGACTCCCAGGCCGTCTCCAGGACCAGCCGCTGCTGGGGGTCCATGGCCAGGGCCTCGCGCGGGCTGATCCCGAAGAAGCCGGGGTCGAACTCGGCTGCGTCGTGCAGGAATCCGCCGCCGCGCACGTAGGTGTGGTGGCCCGGGGAGCCGGGGTCGGGGTCGTAGAGGGTGTCGTTGTCCCAGCCCCGGTCGGTGGGGAAGGGCGTGATGGCGTCGGTCTCGCCGGTCAGCAGGTCCCAGAGGTCCTCCGGGGACCGGACGCCGCCGGGCAGCCGGCAGGCCATGCCGATGATGGCGACGGGCTCGTCGGCACGGGCCGGGACGGCGGGCCCGGTGGCGGCGGTGTCGCCGCGGCCCAGGAGCTCCTCGCCGAGGTGGCGGGCGAGCGCGGCCGGGTTGGAGTGGTCGAAGACCAGGGAGGCGGGCAGGGTCAGCCCGGTCGCGGCGGCGAGCCGGTCCCGGAGCTCGACGGCCGTCAGCGAGTCGAAGCCGAGGTCGCGGAAGGCCCGCGCGCTGTTCACGGCCTCGCCGGAGGTCTGGCCGAGGACGGCGGCGGCGTGGGTGCGGACCAGTCGCAGCAGGGTGACGTGCCGCTTGCGGCCCGACTGCGCGGCCAGTTCGCGGACGAGCCCGGAGGTCGACGGGTCGGCGCCGGCCGCGGCGCGCTCGGCGGCCCGCAGCCGCCGTACGTCGGGGATGTCGTCGAAGAGGACGGCCGGGCGCACGGAGGTGTAGGAGGCGGCGAAGCGGTCCCAGTCGACGTCGGCGACGGCGCCGGTGGCGCTGCCGCGCTCCAGCGCGCGGCGCAGCGCCCGCACGGCGGCACCGGGGTCGAGGGGGGCCAGGCCGCGCCGGCTCATGAACTCGGGGTCGGCGCCCGGGGCGGGCACCGCACCCGCCCAGGGGCTCCAGGCCACCGAGAGGGCGGGCAGCCCCTGGGCGCGGGCGCGTTCGGCCAGCGCGTCGAGGTGCGCGGTGGCGGCGGCGTAGCAGCCCTGCGAGGCGCCGCCCCAGACACCGGAGACGGAGGAGAAGAGGACGAGGGCCTGGAGGGGGGTGCCGGGGTGACCGTCGGGGATGGGGTCTTCGGGGGCGGTGGTGGCGCCGGTGGCCGCAACCAGGCCGGATGCACCGGAAGTCACGGAGGCATCCGCGGCCACACCGACACCGCCCACACCGGGAAACTCGGCGGCACCCTCAACCGCGGCGGAGCCGGAGACACCGGCGGAGGTGACGCCGGAAGTCGCAACCAGGCCGGACGCACCGGGAGTCACAGAGACACCCGTGGCCGTACCGACACCACTCGCACCGGAGGTCTCGGCGGCACCGGCAGCTCCGGCGGCCCCCGCCACCCCGGCCGCCTCACCGAGCAGGTCGATCAGATGGCCCGCCGTGGTCGTCTTGGCCGATACCGCGGCGGCGATGTCCGCCGGTGTCGTGGCGGTGAGGGGCGCCAGGGGTACGAGGGGCGGGGCGTGCATCACGACGGTGGGCGCGTACGTGTCGAGGAGTCCGGCGAGGGCGGCCCGGTCGGTGACGTCGCACCGGACGGGGACGACGGCGTCCGTACCGGAGAGCCCGGCCGCCGCGAGGGCGTCCGCGCCGGTCTCCGGTCCGGCGAGCACCACGCGTTCGGCGCCGTCCTCCAGCAGGGAGCGTACGAGCGGTCCGGGCACGGTCGTGAGGTCGCCCGCGACGAGGACGGTGCCCCGGGCGCGCCAGGCGGGCCGGGCCGGTCCGGCCGGGGTGCGGAGGACGCGGCGGCCGAAGACGCCGGAGGTCCTGATGGCGATCTGGTCCTCGGTGCCGGGTTCGGCGAGGACCCCGGCGAGCCGGTCGTAGACCCGGGCGTCGGGGCGCTCCGGCAGGTCGACGAGGCCGCCCCAGCGCTCGGGCAGTTCCAGGGCGGCCACCCGGCCGAGGCCCCAGAGCTGGGCGCCCGCGGTGGACGGCACCTCGTCGGGCGCGGTGGCGACCGCGCCCCGGGTGACGGTCCACAGCGGTGCGGTGCCGCCGAGCGCGGCCAGCGCCTGGACCAGGGCGAGGGTCGCGGCGACGCCGGTGGACACGGCGGGGTGGCCGGGGTGGGCGTCCGCGCACAGGCCGAGCAGGGACACGGCGCCGGTCACGGCGGTGTCGCCGTTGACGGCGGGTTCGAGCAGGGCGCGCAGGTCGTCGTGGGTGACGCGGGCGGCGTCGACGGTGACGCGGCGGACGGTGCCGCCGAAGGAGGCGACGGCCTCCTCCACGGCGTCGGCGACCGCCGTGTGGGCGTCTCCGGCCGGTACGACGAGGAGGCGGAGCCCCGGGCGCCAGCCTCCGGTGGCGGGGCGCAGCCCCTGCCAGGAGACGTGGTAGCCGAGGCGGTCGCCGGTGGGGGCGGTCTCCTCGGGGGTCCCGGCCGTGGTCGTCCCCGGGTCCGCGAGGGGACCGGCGGCGGACTCCGGGGCGGGTGCCGGGCCGGTGCCCGAGGCCGGTCCGACCCAGTAGCGTTCGCGCTGGAAGGCGTACGTCGGCAGGTCCACCGGGCGTCCGCCGGGGTGGAGCGCGGACCAGTCCACGGGCACGCCCGCGACCTGGGCCTCCGCCGCCGAGGTGAGGAAGCGCCGCAGCCCGCCCTCGCCGCGGCGC
The DNA here is from genome assembly GCF_002891295.1 of Streptomyces eurocidicus. Classification (GTDB taxonomy): domain Bacteria; phylum Actinomycetota; class Actinomycetes; order Streptomycetales; family Streptomycetaceae; genus Streptomyces; species Streptomyces eurocidicus. The sequence goes on from NZ_LGUI01000004.1 coordinate 479,647, forward strand.
AGGGAGCCGACGGCCGGTACGGCGGGAACGCTCCCGCCGTCGGTCCCGTCCTCGGTCGCCGGGCTCTCCACGGTCTGGCGGATCCCGACGGTGAGCACGGGGTGCGGCGAGCACTCCACGAAGGCGTCGATCCCGTCGGCGAGCATGGCGCGCACCGCGGGCTCGAACCGTACGGTGCGCCGCAGGTTGCGGTACCAGTACGCGGCGTCGAGCGTGGTCGTGTCGACGGGTGCCGCGTCGACGGTGGAGTAGAACGGGATCCGGGCGTCGCGCGGTCGGACGGGGGCGAGTTCGGCGAGGACCTCGTCGTGGATCCGCTCGACGTAGTGGGAGTGCGAGGCGTAGTCGACGTCGATGCGGCGGACCCGGGCCCCTTCGGCCTCCAGGGCGCGCAGGAGCGTGTCCAGGGCCTCGGGCTCCCCGCAGACGACGGTCGACTGCGGGCCGTTGACGGCGGCGATCTCGACGCCGTCGAGCCCGGCGGTGCCTGCGGCCAGCCGCGCCTCGACCTCGGCGGCGGGGAGCGCGACGGAGGCCATGCCGCCCCGGCCCGCCAGCTCCCGGGCGATGATCCGGGAGCGCAGGGCCACCACGCGGGCGGCGTCGTCCAGGGAGAGCGCCCCGGCGACGCAGGCCGCGGCGATCTCCCCCTGGGAGTGGCCGACGACGGCGGCCGGTTCGACGCCGAGGGAGCGCCAGAGCGAGGTGAGGGCCACCATGACGGCGAAGGTCGCGGGCTGTACGACGTCGACGCGGTCGAGGCCGGGCGCGCCGGGGGCGCCCCGCAGGACGTCGGTGAGCGACCAGTCCACGTACGGGGCGAGCGCGTCCGCGCAGCGCTCCAGCTCCGCCGCGAACGCGGGGACGGTGTCGAGGAGTTCGGCGCCCATGCCGGCCCACTGCGAGCCCTGGCCGGGGTAGACGAAGGCGACCCGGCGGACGTCCGCCGCGGTGCCGGTGACGGCGTCCGGGGTGATCTCCCCGGCGGCCAGGGCGGCGAGGGCGTCCACGGGCGCTCCGTGGGCCCGGTCGCCGAGCAGCACGGCCCGGTGGGCGAGCGCGGCGCGGCCGGCGGCCAGGGAGTGGCCGATGTCGGCGGGTCGGGCGTCCGGCGTGCGCCGGAGGTGGGCGCGGAGGCGGGCGGCCTGTGCCCGGAGGGCGAGGGCGGTGGCGGCGGACAGGGGCCACGCCACGACGGAAGGCGCCCCGGAGAAGGGTACGTCGGCGGCGGGCGCCGCCGGGGCCTCCTCGGCGGGCGGCTCCTCCAGGACGACGTGGGCGTTCGTCCCGCTGACGCCGAAGGCCGAGACCGCGGCCCGGCGCGGCCGGTCCGCCCGCTCCGCCCACGTCCGGTCCTCGGTCAGCAGGCGTACGGCGCCGGAGTCCCAGTCGACCTTGGCGGACGGGGCGTCGACGTGCAGGGTGCGGGGCAGCAGGCCGTGCCGCATGGCCTGCACCATCTTGATGACGCCCGCGGCGCCGGCGGCGGCCTGGGTGTGGCCGATGTTCGACTTCAGCGAGCCGAGCCACAGCGGGTCGGCGTCACGGTCCCGGCCGTACGTGGCCAGCAGCGCGCCCGCCTCGATCGGATCGCCCAGCGGCGTACCGGTGCCGTGCGCCTCGACCGCGTCGACCTCACCCGGCGTCAGACCGGCATCGGCCAAGGCGTCCTGGATGACCTTGCGCTGGGCGGGGCCGCTGGGCGCGGTCAGACCGTTGCTGGCACCGTCCTGGTTGACGGCCGTACCCCGGACGACCGCGAGGACCCGGTGGCCGTTGCGGCGCGCGTCCGAGAGCCGCTCCACCAGCAGCACCCCGGCGCCCTCGGACCACGCGGTGCCGTCGGCGCCCTCGGCGAACGCCTTGCACCGCCCGTCGGCGGCCAGTCCGCGCTGGCGGGAGAACTCCACGAAGACCGTGGGCGACGCCAGGACCGTGACGCCGCCCGCGAGGGCGAGGTCGCACTCGCCCCGGCGCAGCGACTGGACGGCGAGGTGCAGGGTGACCAGGGAGGACGAGCAGGCCGTGTCGACGGTGATCGCGGGGCCCTGGAGGCCGAGGGTGTAGGCGACCCGGCCGGAGGCGACGCTGCCCGCGGTGCCGAGGCCGAGCCGGCCGCTGGGGTCGGCGGCGCTGCCCACCTGGTGGCTGCCGTAGTCGTGGTACATCACGCCGGTGAAGACTCCGGTGCGGGTGCCGCGCAGCGACTCCGGCACGATCCCGGCGCGCTCCAGCGCCTCCCAGGACGTCTCCAGGAGCAGCCGCTGCTGCGGGTCCGTCGCGGCGGCCTCGCGCGGGCTGATCCCGAAGAAGCCCGGGTCGAACTCGGCCGCCTCGTGCAGGAATCCGCCCTGGCGCACATAGCTCTTGCCCGGGACGCCCGGGTCCGGGTCGTACAGCCCGTCGGCGTCCCAGCCCCGGTCCGTAGGGAACGGCGAGATCGCGTCGGTACCCCCCGCGACCAGGTCCCACAGATCCTCGGGCGAGGCCACCCCGCCGGGGTAACGGCACGCCATGCCCACGATCGCGATCGGCTCCCGGTCGCCCGACTCCGCCTCGCGCAGCCGCTCACGGGTGCTGTGCAGGTCGGCCATCGCGCGCCGGAGGTACTCCCGCAGCTTCTCCTCGTTGGTTGCGGACACGGTTCTCCTCTGCGTCGTTCTCATGGTGATCAGGGCTGGGCGGGGCCGGCCGGGGCCGGGTGGTGCGAAGTGGTGCGGCGACGGTCCGGTGGCGGCGCGGCGCGCCTCATCGGAAGTCGCTGTCGAACAAGTCGAAGAGCTCGTCGTCGGAGGCGGACTCGAGCCGGTCGGCGACGAGTTCGCCGCCGGGCGCGGCAGCCCGGCCGGCGGCGGCCGGTCCGGACGGGGATCCGGCGGTGAGTCCGGCGAGCAGGCCGCGCAGCCGTTCGGCGGCCCGGGCCCGGCCGGGGCCATCGGCGGTGGCGGCCATGAGGCTGCGTTCCAGCCGGTCGAGGGCGGTGCTCAGATCGTCGGCCGCCGGGCCGGCGGCCGCGGCGGCCTCGTCCAGTTCGGCGAGCAGGAGTTCGGCGAGGGCCAGCGGGGTCGGGTGGTCGAAGACGAGGGTCGCGGGCAGCCGGAGGCCGGTGCGCGCGGTGAGCCGGTTGCGGAGGTCCACCGCGGTGAGGGAGTCGAACCCGGCCTCCTTGAGGGACCGCCCGGCTCCCACGGCGCCCCGGTCGCCGTGCCCCAGCACGGCGGCCACCTCGGTACGCACCAGGTCGAGCAGCAGGGCCGTCCGCTCGGGGGCCGAGCGGCGCGCGAGGCGCTCCACGAGGGCTTCGGCGGCGGTCGGGCCGGGGGAGGCGGGCGAGCGGTCCCTGTCGTCGGCGCCCGGGCCCCCGGCGGGGGCGGCCGGCTCCCCCGCCAGGTCGCGCAGGACCTCCGGCGGTGCCATGCCGTCACGCGCGGCGGAGCGCAGCGCGGGCAGGTCCAGCCGTACGGGCAGCAGGGCGGGCTCCGGCCGGGCGAGCGCCCGGTCGAGGAGGCCGAGGGCGGTCCGGGTGTCGACCGGGGCGATGCCGGAGCGCCGGATGCGGGCGGCGTCCGCGCCGCCGAGCCCGTCGGCCATGCCGGCGCCGGTCCACCAGCCCCAGCCGAGCGAGAGGGCGTGGTGGCCGTCGGCGCGGCGGCGGACGGCCAGCGCGTCGAGGAACGCGTTCGCCGCCGCGTATCCGGCCTGGCCCGCGCTGCCGAGGACGCCGGAGACGGAGGAGAACAGCACCAGCGACACGGGGGTCCCCGCCTCGCGCGTCAGGGCGTCCAGGTGGACGGCGGCGTCGGCCTTGGGCCGCAGCACCGCGTCGATCCGCTCGGGCGTCTGCGCGGGGAGCACGCCGTCGTCCAGGACCCCGGCGGTGTGCACCACGCAGGTCAGCGGGTGTTCGGCGGGTATCCCGGCGAGCAGCCGGCGGACGGCGTCGCGGTCGGCGACGTCGCAGGCCCGGACCTCGGTCCCGGCGCCGAGACCGGTGAGTTCGGCGGCCAGGGCCGTGGCGCCCGGAGCGTCCGCGCCGCGCCTGCTGACGAGCAGCAGGCGCCGTACGCCGTGCCGGGTCACCAGGTGCCGGGCGGTCTCGGCGGCCAGGGCGCCGGTTCCGCCGGTGATCAGGACGGTGCCGTCCGGGGCGGGCGGCCACGCCGTTCCCCCGTCCGCGAGGCCCGAGGGGCCGTCGGGGCGCGCGGGTTCACCGGTCACCGGTACGAGGCGGGGCACGGTGGCGCGGCCGTCGAGCTGGGCGGCGCCGGTTCCATCGGTGATCAGGACGGTGCCGTCGGGGACGGGCGGCCATGCCGGCTCCTCACCCACGAGACCCAAGGGGCCTTCGGGGCGCGCGGGTTCACCGGTCACCGGTACGAGGCGGGGCACCGTGGCGCGGCCGGCGCGTACGGCGAGCTGGGTGGCGCCGGTCGCGAGGAGGCCGGGCAGGGCGCGGAGCGACTCCTGCCGGTCGTCGACGTCGACCAGGACGAAGCGGCCGGGCTGTTCGGTCTGCGCGGTGCGGACCAGTCCCCAGGCGGCGGCCCCCGCCGGGTCGGCCGCCGGACCGGCGGGCCCGGCGGCGCCCCGGGTGAGGACCACGAGCCGTGGCGGCGTGCCGCCCGGACCGGCCGGCGGCGGGGACTGCACCGCGCGCAGCACCCGGCGCACGACCGTACGGACGCGGTCGACGAGGTCCGGGGACGGGGCCCCGCTCGCGGCGGCGGTCAGGTCGAGCACGACGGCCTCGGCGGGCGGCCCGGCGGGCTCGTCCGTCCCTCCGGGCCCGGGGAGGACGCGTACGTCCACACCGGCCGCCCGCAGTCCGGTGAGGGTGGCCGCGTCCACGGGCCCGGTGACGGCCCAGCTGCCCGCCGTGGCGGCGGGTGCGGCGCCCTGGAGGGGCGCCCAGTCGACGCGGTGGAGCGGGACGGCGGGAGCGGCCGGAAGGCGGTCGGCGGCGACACGGCGCAGCGCCAGCGCGCGGACGCCGAGGACGGGGACGCCCTCGCGGTCGGCGGCCGCGATCGACACGGCGCCGTCACCGCCCGCGCCGCCCGGCGCGACGCGTACGCGCAGGGCGTGTCCGGCACCGGCGGTCCGGGGGTGGCACACCACGTCGGTCCAGGAGAAGGGCAGCGGGCCGTGCCCGCCGCCGGCGGGCGTGTCGAGGAGCGCGATGGGGTGGAGCACCGCGTCGAGCAGCGCCGGGTGGACTCCGTAGCGGGCGGCGTCGGCGGCGTACTCGTCGGGCAGCCGCACCTCGGCGAACACCTCGTCGCCGCGCCGCCATGCCGCGCGCAGCCCTCGGAAGGCGCCTTCGTAACCGATTCCGGCGGCGGCGAAGAGGGCGTACTGGCCGGAGACGTCGAGAGGGCGGGCACCTGCGGGAGGCCAGACTCCGGCGAGGCCGGCGAAAACGGCGGCGTCGGGGCCGGACCCGTCGACGGGCGGGGCGAGCAGACCGGAGGCGTGCCGGGTCCACGGGGCGCCGTCGTCCCGGGCGTCTTCGGGCTGGGGGCGGGAGTGGAGGGTGATCTCACGGGCTCCCCCGGCCCCGGGTGCGCCCACGACGGCGCGGAGTTGCGCGGGGACGTCGGGGCTCCAGGTCAGCGGGGTCTCCAGGACCAGCTCGGCGACCCGGGGCAGGCCGACGCGCGTACCGATCCGGAGCACGGCCTCCAGCAGGGCCGCGCCCGGAACAACGCCCCGGTCCCACACCAGATGACCGGCGAGCCAGGGGAGTTCCGGGGAGGACAGCCTGCCGGTCCAGACGGTGGTGTCGGCCTCGGGGAGTTCCACGGCCGCGGCGAACAGGGGGTGCTCGAAGGCGGTGAGGCCGGCGGCCGGCAGGTCGCCCCCGGTCACGGGCTTCGGCGGGACGGCCAGCCAGTAGCGGTCCCGCTGGAAGGGGTAGGTCGGCAGGTCGGGCCGGGCGCCGTACGGGGCGTCGGGCGCGGGAGGCAGGAGGGCGATGCGGTGGCCACGGGTGTGGAGGGTGGCCAGGGCGGTGGCGAGGGCCTCGGGCTCGGGGTGGTCACGGCGCAGGGTCGGTACGAGGAGGGGGGCCGCCCCGGGCTCGTCGTCGAAGCAGTGGCCCGCCATGCCGGACAGGACGGCCTGCGGGCCTATCTCCAGGAAGACGTCGGCGCCGGTGGCGCGGGCCGCGCGTAACCCGTCGGCGAAACGGACGGCCTCACGAGCGTGGCGCACCCAGTAGTCGGCGGTGCCGAGCTCGCCGGAGGACGCGATCTCGCCGGTCAGGTTGGAGACCACGGTCAGACGCGGCTCGTGGAACTCCACGGTCGCGGCGACCTGACGGAACTCCTCCAGCATCGGATCCATCAGCGAGGAGTGGAAGGCGTGGGAGACCGACAGCCAGGACGTCCGTACCCCCTGCTCGGCAAGGTGAGCGGCAACCGGCTCCAGGGCTTCCTTCTCACCGGAGAGGACCACCGAGGCAGGGCCGTTGACGGCGGCGACGGAGACGCCGGAGGGCAGCTCCGGGAGGCCGGATTCCGGGGCGCGTACCGACAGCATGGCCCCGCCGGACGGCAGCACACCCATCAAACGACCACGCGCCACCACCAACCGGGCAGCGTCCGACAACGAGAACACACCCGCCACACAGGCGGCCGCGATCTCACCCACCGAATGACCCAGCACCACATCGGCACGGAGCCCACGAGCCTCCATCGCCCTGAACAACGCCACTTCCAGCGCGAACAAAGCAGGCTGGGTGAACTCGGTGCGGTCCAACAGCCCGGGGTCGTCGCCGAACATCACGTCCCGTAGCGAGTGCCCGTCCACCGGGCCCAGCTCGGCACACACCTCGTCCAAAGCCGCCGCGAACACCCCGTCCGAGGCACACAACTCACTCCCCATACCCGCACGCTGAGCCCCTTGCCCCGCGAAGAGAACCGCGACACGGCTCCCCCGCACCGCCGTCCCCCGCACCACACCAGCAGCCTCACCACCAGCAGCCAGCACATCCAGACCCGCCAGCAACTCCCCACCATCACGCCCCAGCACCACCGCCCGCTCACCGAACGACGCACGCGTGGTGACGAGGGCGTGCCCGACGTCGAGGGGCGAGAAGGCGGCCGGGAGCCCTTCGAGGTGGCCGCGCAGCCGGACCGCCTGGGCACGCAGGGCGGGTTCCGTACGCGCCGACACCGGCCACGCGAACACGGCGGGCGGTTCGGTGACGGGCGCTTCGGCGGGAGCCTCGGTCGTGGCCGGTTCCTCGACGATGACATGGGCGTTCGTACCGCTGACGCCGAACGCCGAGACGCCCGCACGGCGCGGCCGGTCCGCCCGACCCTCCCACGGCCGGGCCTCGCGCAGCAGTTCCACCGCGCCGGAGGTCCAGTCCACCCGGGAGGTGGGGGAATCGGCGTGCAGGGTACGGGGCAACAGGCCGTGCCGCATCGCCTGCACCATCTTGATCACACCGCCTACGCCCGCCGCGGCCTGCGCGTGCCCGATGTTCGACTTCAGCGAGCCGAGCCACAACGGACCGGCGTCACGGTCCCGGCCGTACGTCGCCAGCAGCGCGCCCGCCTCGATCGGATCACCCAGCGCCGTACCCGTACCGTGCGCCTCCACTGCGTCGACCTCACCCGGCGTCAGACCGGCATCGGCCAGGGCGTCCTGGATGACTTTCTGCTGGGCGGGGCCGCTGGGCGCGGTCAGACCGTTGCTGGCACCGTCCTGGTTGACGGCCGTACCCCGGACGACGGCCAGCACCCGGTGACCATTGCGACGGGCATCGGACAACCGCTCCACCAGCAGCACCCCGGCACCCTCCGACCACGCCGTCCCATCGGCACCCTCGGCGAACGCCTTGCACCGCCCGTCGGCGGCCAGCCCGCGCTGCCGCGAGAACTCAACAAACACCGTCGGCGACGCCAGCACCGTCACCCCACCCGCCAACGCCAGATCACATTCACCACGCCGCAACGACTGCACCGCCAAATGCAACGCCACCAACGACGACGAACACGCCGTGTCCACCGTCAACGCCGGCCCCTGAAGGCCGAGGGTGTAGGCGACCCGGCCGGAGGCGATGCTCCCCGCGCTTCCGTTCACCAGATAGCCCTCGAACTCGGCGGGCGCCGGGTCGAACCTGGACCCGTACTCGTCGTACATCACGCCCGTGAAGACTCCGGTGCGGGTGCCGCGCAGCGACTCCGGCACGATCCCGGCACGCTCCAGCGCCTCCCAGGACGTCTCCAGCAACAGGCGCTGCTGCGGGTCGACCGCGGTCGCCTCGCGCGGGGACATGCCGAAGAACTCCGGGTCGAAGTCGCCCGCGTCGTGCAGGAAGCCGCCCTCGCGGACGTACGACTTGCCCGGCGCGTCCGGGTCCGGGTCGTACAGCCCGTCGGCGTCCCAGCCCCGGTCCGTAGGGAACGGCGAGATCGCGTCGGTACCCCCGGCGACCAGGTCCCACAGATCCTCGGGCGAGGCCACCCCGCCGGGGTAACGGCACGCCATGCCCACGATCGCGATCGGTTCGCGGCCCGCCGCCTCCAGTTCGGCCAGCCGGGTCTTGGTCCGGTGGAGTTCGGTGGTGGCACGCTTCAGGTAGCTGCGGATCTTGTCGTTCTCGGTGTTCATCGCTGCCACTCACTCCTCGGCGTGCGGTCGTCGGTCCACGGGGCGGTCGGGCCGGTCAGGGCGGTCAGGGCCGTCGGGTCGGTCAGGTCGGTCATAGTTGCTCGTCCAGGAAGGCGAAGATCTCGTCGTCGGTCGCCTCGTCGATCCGGTCCGCGACGGTCACGGGGGTCCCGGCGGCCCCGGAGGCACCGGGTGCCGCCGGCCGCGGGGTGTCGAACGCGGCCAGCAGCCCGGCGAGCCGCTCGCGCACATCGGTGCGCAGGCCGTCGTCCGCCTCCATCAATGCCACGGTCCGCGCCAGGTCCTCGATACCGGCCAGGATGGATTCGACGGCGGGCGGGGCGGCGGACGCCTCGGCGGCCCGGGGCAGTTCGCCGTCGATCCACTCGGCCATCTCCTTCGGCGTGGGGCGGTCGAAGGCGAGCGTGGTGGGCAGCCTGAGGTCGACGAGGCGGCCGAGGCGGTTGCGGAGTTCCACCGCCGCCAGGGAGTCGAACCCGATCTCCCGGAAGGAGCGTTCCGGGTCGACCTCGGCGGCGGACGCGTGTCCGAGGACGTCGGCGACCTGTCCGGTGACCAGCTCCAGCAGTGCGGCCGCCCGTTCCCCGGCGGGCAGCGCCGCGAGCCGCGCCGCCTCCCCGGCCCCGCCGTCACCTGCTCCGGATCCGGCCCCGGTCCCGGCCGTCGGTGCGGTGCCCGTCCGGCGCGGGCCCGCCGGGACGAGGGCGCGCAGCAGGGGCGGGACCGCGCCCGGTCCCCGCTCCACGGCGAGGCGGCGCAGCGCGGACCTGTCCAGCAGCAGCGGTACGAGGACGGCGGGGCCGTCGCCGTCCCGGTGCGCGGCCAGGGCCCGGTCGAGCAGGGCGAGGCCCTGTGCGGGCGGCATGGGGGCGATGCCCTCGCGGCGCAGCCGGTGGCGGGCCGTGTCGTCCAGCCCGCCGGCCATGCCGTCCTGTTCGTCCCACAGCCCCCAGGCCAGGGACACCGCCGGGAGGCCGGCCGCCCGCCGGGTGCGGGCGAAGGCGTCGAGGACGCCGTTGGCCGCCGCGTAGGACGCCTGCCCCGGGCGGCCGAGCAGCCCGGCCGCGGCGGAGAACAGGACGAACGCGCGCAGTGGCAGGCCCGCGGTGGCCTCGTGCAGATTGCGGACGGCATCGGCCTTGGACCGCAGGACCGTGTCGATCCGCTCCGGGGTCAGGCCGGCGAGCGCGCCGTCGTCGAGGACGCCCGCGGTGTGCACGACGGCGGTGAGGGGGTGCTCGGGCGGGACGGCGGCGAGCGCCTTCCCGACGTCGGCCGGGTCGGCCAGGTCGCACGCGGCGAAGGTGACGGAGACGCCCAGCCCGGTGAGTTCCCGTTCCAGGAGGGCGGCTTCGGGGGCGTCCGGGCCGCGCCTGCTGACGAGCAGCATGCGGCGGACCCCGTGGCGCCGGGCGAGGTGCGGGGCGACGCGCCGGCCGAGGGCTCCGGTGCAGCCGGTGATCAGGACGGTGCCGTCGGGGTCGAAGGCCGCGCCGGGGCCGGTGGCGTCGCCGTCCGCCGCCCGCGGGAGCGCCGGCAGCGGGGCGAGCGCGGGTGCGAGCAGGGCGCCCGTACGCAGCGCGAGCTGGGGCTCGTCAGAGGCCAGGGCCATGGGGAGGGCGGCCCGGGTCGCCGGGGATCCGTCGAGGTCGAGGAGGGTGAAGCGGTCCGGGTACTCGGCCTGGGCGGAGCGCAGCAGGCCCCAGAGGGCGGCGCCCGCGAGACCGGGCACGTCGGCGTCCCCCGCCTCGACGGCGTTCCGGGTGAGGACGACCAGCCGCGCGCCCGCCAGGCGCTCGTCCCCGGCCCACTCCTGGACGAGGGACAGGCCACGGCGCAGGTGCGCGCGTACGGGGTCGGGCTCGGAGCCGGTGTCGAAGGGGGTGAGGACGACCACGTCGGGTACGGGCGCTCCCCCGTCCAGCGCCTCGCGGAGGGCCGCGAGGTGGGCGTAGGACGCGGGCCCGGCGCCCGCGGGCGAGCGCAGGGCCGCCGCGATGCCGTCGGTGGCGGACCCCACGACGGCCCGGGTGCGGGGCTCCGCGGCGGCGTCGGCGCCTTGGGGCGACGGCGGCACGTGCCGCCAGTCGACGCGGTACACCGGGACGGGTCCGGCGGCCTCGGGGCCCACGGTGACCGGACGCAGCGTGAGCGCGTCCAGGGCGAGGACGGGCGCACCCGTCCCGTCGACCGCGTGCACCGAGAAGGCGCCGCCGTCCCGGGCCGGGGCCAGCCGTACGCGCAGGGCGTCGGCACCGGTCGCGTACAGGGAGACGCCCTGCCACGAGAACGGTACGAGGGTGTCGCCGTCACCCGCCCCGGGCAGCAGCCCGCCCGCGCGCCAGGGGTGCAGGGCGGCGTCGAACAGGGCGGGGTGGACGCCGAATCCGCCCGCGCCGCCGGCCGCGCCGGGCAGCCGTACCTCGGCGAAGAGCTCCGCGCCCCGGCGCCACACCCCGGTCAGCCCGGTGAAGGCCGGTCCATAGCCGTAGCCCCGCGCCGCGAACTCCTCGTACAGCCCGGCCACCTCCACCTTCTCGGCGCGCGGCGGCGGCCAGGCCCCCGCCGCCCACGCGGCGGGCGGCGCGGCGGGCGTCCCGGGCGTCTCGGGCGCGAGCACACCGCCGGCGTGCTCGGTCCACTCCGGCTCCTCGCCGTACGGGCCGGGCCCCTCCGGGCGCGCGGCGACGGTGACGGCGCGCAGCCCGCGCTTGTCGGGCGCCTCGGCCAGCACCTGGATCTGTGTGACGCCACGCTCGGGGAGGACCAGGGGGACACGGAGGTCGAACTCCTCGACCGCGCCCGCGCCCAGTTCGTCGGCGACGCGCAGCAGGAGGTCGGCGAAGGCCGTCCCGGGGAGCAGCACCGAGCCGGACACGACGTGGTCGGCCAGCCACGGGTGGGCGGCGAGCGACAGTCTGCCGGTGAAGAGGGTCGCGCCGGAGCCCGCGATCGGGGTCGCGCCGGTGAGGAACGGGTGGTCCTTCCAGGTCAGCCCGAAGTGGGCCGCGGCGGCGGTACCGGCGCCGGGGGCCGAGCCGGACGCCCAGTAGGTACGCCGCTGGAACGCGTACGTGGGCAGCGGCACCCGGCGGGCGCCGGTTTCCTCGTACACGGAGGCGGCGTCGAGCTCGGCGACATGGGTGTGGAGGGTGGCCAGGGCGGTGGCGAGGGCCTCGGGCTCGGGGTGGTCACGGCGCAGGGTCGGTACGAGGAGGGGGGCCGCCCCGGGCTCGTCGTCGAAGCAGTGCCCGGCCATGCCGGACAGGACGGCCTGCGGGCCTATCTCCAGGAAGACATCGGCGCCGGTGGCGCGGGCCGCACGGACGCCGTCGGCGAAACGGACCGCCTCACGGGCATGACGCACCCAGTACTCGGCCGTACCGAGCTCACCGGAAGCCGCGATCTCACCGGTCACGTTCGAGACCACCGTCAGACGCGGCTCGTGGAACTCCACGGTCGCGGCGACCCGGCGGAACTCCTCCAGCATCGGATCCATCAACGCCGAATGGAACGCGTGAGAGACCGACAGCCACGTGCACTTCACCTCACGGGCCGCGAGCTCCGACGCCAAGCCCTCCAACGGGGCCTTCTCGCCCGACAGGACCACCGAGGCAGGACCGTTCACGGCCGCGATCGATACACCCACCGGCAGATCCGGCAGATCCGCCTCCGGGGCGCGTACCGACAGCATGGCCCCACCCGACGGCAGCGCACCCATCAGACGACCACGCGCCACCACCAACCGGGCAGCGTCCGACAACGAGAACACACCCGCCACACAGGCAGCCGCAATCTCACCCACGGAATGCCCCAGCACCACATCGGCACGGAGCCCACGCGCCTCCATCGCCCTGAACAAGGCCACTTCCAGCGCGAACAAGGCAGGCTGAGTGAACTCGGTGCGGTCCAACAGCCCCGCGTCGTCGCCGAACATCACATCCCGCAGCGACCGCCCACCCACCGAACCCAGCTCGGCACACACCTCGTCCAAAGCCGCCCCGAACACCCCGTCCGAGGCACACAACTCACGCCCCATACCCGCACGCTGCGCACCCTGACCCGTGAAGAGAACCGCGACACGACTCCCCCGCACCGCCGTCCCCCGCACCACACCAGCCGCCTCACCACCAGCAGCCAGCACATCCAGACCCGCCAACAGCTCCCCACCATCACGCCCCAGCACCACCGCCCGCTCACCGAACGACGCACGCGTAACAGCCAGCGAATGCCCCACATCGAGAGGTGAGAAAGCAGCCGGAAGCCCTTCGAGGTGACCGCGCAGCCGGACCGCCTGAGCACGCAACGCCGGTTCCGTACGCGCCGACACCGGCCAGGCCACGACCGAAGGGGCCATCGGCCCTGTCAAGGTCTTCTCCGTCTCCACCGGCGGCTCTTCGACGATGACATGGGCGTTCGTACCGCTGACGCCGAAGGCCGAGACGCCCGCACGGCGCGGCCGGTCCGCCCGCCCCTCCCACGGCCGGGCCTCGGTCAGCAGCCGCAGCGAGCCCGTGGACCAGTCCACGCGGGACGACGGAGCGTCCACATGCAGCGTGCGGGGCAGCAGGCCGTGACGCATCGCCTGCACCATCTTGATCACGCCGGCGACTCCCGCCGCCGCCTGGGCGTGCCCGATGTTCGACTTCAGCGACCCCAGCCACAACGGACCGGCGTCACGGCCCCGGCCGTACGTCGCCAGCAGCGCGCCCGCCTCGATCGGATCACCCAGCGCCGTACCCGTACCGTGCGCCTCCACCGCGTCGACCTCACCGGCGGCCACTCCCGCGTCGGACAGCGCCTCACGGATCACCCGTTGCTGCGCCGGTCCGCTCGGGGCGGTCAGCCCGTTGCTGGCGCCGTCCTGGTTCACCGCCGTGCCGCGTACGACCGCGAGGACCCGGTGACCGTTGCGGCGCGCGTCGGAGAGCCGCTCGACGAGCAGCACCCCGGCACCCTCCGACCACGCCGTCCCATCGGCACCCTCGGCGAACGCCTTGCACCGCCCGTCGGCGGCCAGCCCACGCTGCCGCGAGAACTCAACAAACACCGTCGGCGACGCCAGCACCGTCACCCCACCCGCCAACGCCAGATCACACTCACCCCGCCGCAACGACTGCACCGCCAGATGCAACGCCACCAACGACGACGAACACGCCGTGTCCACCGTCAACGCCGGACCTTCCAGGCCCAGCGTGTACGCGACGCGGCCCGAGATCACGCTCGCCAGGGTTCCGGTGAGCATGTGGCCGCCGTACTTGTCGGCCGAGTCGTGCATCCGCCCGGCGTAGTCCTGCTGGGAGATGCCGGCGAAGACTCCGGTGCGGGTGCCGCGCAGCGACTCCGGCACGATCCCGGCGTCCTCCAGGACCTCCCAGGACGTCTCCAGGAGCAGCCGCTGCTGGGGGTCCATCGCGGTGGCCTCGCGCGGGCCGATCCCGAAGAACTCCGGGTCGAAGTCGCCCGCGTCGTGCAGGAAGCCGCCCTCGCGGACGTACGACTTGCCCGGCGCGTCCGGGTCCGGGTCGTACAGCCCGTCGAGGTCCCAGCCGCGCCCGGCCGGGAAGGCGGAGATCGCGTCGGTTCCGGCGGCCACCAGGTCCCAGAGGGCGTCCGGCGAGGCGGCGCCGCCGGGGTAGCGGCACGCCATGCCCACGATCGCGACCGGCTCGTCCGCGCCGGCCGTGGGGCGGGCCGCCGCGCCGTTCGCCTCCGGCGCCGTCTCCGTGCCCGCGCCGAAGAGTTCGTCATGCAGGTGCCGGGCGAGGGCCGTGGGGTTGGGGTGGTCGAACAGGAGGCTGCTGGGCAGGGCGAGGCCGGTGGCGGCGGTGAGCCGGTTGCGCAGTTCGAGGACGGTGAGCGAGTCGAACCCGCTGGCCTTGAAGGCGATCCGCGGGTCGACGGCCGCCGCCGACTCGCGCCGGAGCACCAGGGCGGCCTCCGTACGCACCAGGTCGAGCAGTTCACGCCGGCGTTCCGCCTCCGGCAGCTTCTCCGACAGCCGGGCGCGTTCCCCGGCCGGGCCGGTGGCGGGGACCGGGCGTGGGGCAGCCGCGCGGGCGGCGCGGACCGCCGGAACCCCGTCGAACAGCGCCCAGGAGCCCCGGGGCGCCGACGGTCCGGCGAAGACCGCCCAGTCCACACCGGCGACGATCACCGACGTCTCGTCGGCGCCGACCGCACGCTCCAGCTCGTCGAGCGCGCGCTCCGGGTCCAGCGCCGCGATGCCGTCCCGGGCGAAGGCCGCCCCGGCCCCCGCGCCGGCCGCCATTCCGGCGCCCGCCCAGGGCCCCCAGGCGATCGAGGTGGCGCGCTGCCCGCGTTCCCTGCGCCGGTGGGCGAGTGCGTCGAGTGCGGCGTTGGCGGCCGCGTACGAGGTCTGGCCGCCGTTGCCCCACACTCCGACGATCGAGGAGAAGAGCACGAAGGCGTCGAGGGGGAGCCCGGAGGTGAGGTCGTCCAGGTGGGTGGCGGCGGTGACCTTGGCCCGTAGTACGGCATCGATCCGCCGGGGCGTCAGCGCGTCGAGGACGCCGTCGTCGAGGACACCGGCCGCGTGCAGCACGGCGGTCAGCGGCCGGTCACCGGGGATGCCCGCGAGGAGGGCGGCGAGCTCGTCCCGGTCGGCGACGTCGCAGGCGGCCACGGTGACACCGGCACCGAGCGCGGTCAGCTCCTCGGCCAGCTCGGCGGCGCCCGGGGCGGCCGGTCCCCGGCGGCCGGTGAGGAGGAGGTGCGGGGTGCCGGCGCGGGCGAGCCTACGGGCCACCCGGGCGCCGAGCGCGCCGGTGCCGCCGGTGATCAGGACGGTTCCGGAGGGCTTCCAGTCGTGCCGGACGGCCGGGGCGGGGGCGGGCACCACCCGCCGGACGTGGACGCCGGAGTCGCGCACCGCGATCTGGTCCTCCGGGGTACGGGCGTCCGCCGTGTCCGCGAGGGCCGCCGCGCCGAGCGCGCGGAGGGCCGCGGGCGTGGGCTCGGCGGGCAGGTCCACGAGACCGCCCCAGCGGGGGCCGAGTTCGACCGCCGCGACCTGTCCCAGCCCCCAGAGCCGTGCCCCGGCGGGGGACGGCGACTCGCCCGGCCGGACGGCCGCCGCGCCCCGGGTGGCGATCCACAGCGGGGCGGCGTCCGGCCCGGCCTCGCCAAGGGCCTGGAGGAGCGCCACCGCGTCGGCGAGGTCGGGCTCGGCGGGTGCCTGCCACAGGACGCGCCCGCACCGCGCGGCCGCGTCACCGGCCTCGCGCAGCAGCCGGGCGACGGTGTCCCGGTCGGCTCCGGCGGGGAGGCCGAGGGCGTGGACGCCGGCACCTCGCGCGGCGAGCTCGCGCGCGACGGCGGCGGTGAGTGGGGCGTCCGCGGGGTCGTCCGGGGCGAGCAGCAGCCACGGCTCCGGCGGTCCGGAGGGCGCGGTGGGACCGGAGGCGGCCGCGGGGTGCCAGACGGCGCGGTACCGGAGGTCGTCCGTACCCGGGTCCGTGTCGGCGACCGCACGCGCGCCGACGGGGGCGTCCAGCCAGTAGCGGGTGCGCTGGAAGGCGTACGTCGGCAGGTCGATGCGCCGCGCGCCGCTTCCCTCGTAGAGCGCCGCCCAGTCGACGTCGACGCCCTGGACCGCGAGGGCGGCGAGCGCCTCCGGCAGGGTGTCGGTCTCCGGCCGGTCACGGCGCAGGGCAGGTACGAGGAGCGGAGCTTCGGGGTCGCCGTCGAAGCAGTGCCCGGCCATGCCGGTCAGCACGGCCTGCGGGCCTATCTCCAGGAAGACGCTCGCACCGGCGGCACGGGCCGCACGGACGCCGTCGGCAAAACGGACCGCCTCACGGGCATGACGCACCCAGTACTCGGCCGTACCGAGCTCACCGGAAGCCGCGATCTCACCGGTCACGTTCGAGACCACCGTCAGACGCGGCTCCCGGAACTCCACCGTGGCCGCGACCCGGCGGAACTCCTCCAGCATCGGATCCATCAACACCGAATGGAACGCATGGGAGACCGACAGCCAGGACGTCCGCACCTCACGGGCCGCCAACTCCGACGCGACGGCCTCCAACGGGGCCTTCTCACCCGACAGGACCACCGACACCGGGCCGTTTACCGCCGCGATCGACACCCCGGCAGGCAGATCCGGCAGATCCGCCTCCGCAGCACGAACCGACAACATCGCCCCACCCGACGGCAACGCACCCATCAAACGACCACGCGCCACCACCAACCGGGCAGCGTCCGACAACGAGAACACACCCGCCACACACGCAGCCGCAATCTCACCCACCGAATGACCCAACACCACATCAGCACGGACACCCCGCGCCTCCACAGCCCTGAACAACGCCACTTCCAACGCGAACAACGCAGGCTGAGTGAACTCCGTACGCTCCAACAGCCCCGCATCCCCGCCGAACATCACATCCCGCACCGAGTGCCCGTCCAGCGGGCCCAGTTCCGCGCAGATCTCGTCCAGCGCCGCCGCGAAGACGGCGTCGGAGACGTAGAGCTCCCGTCCCATGCCGACGCGCTGTGCGCCCTGGCCCGTGAACAGCGCGGCCACGACGGTCTCCGGGTCGGCCGTGCCCCTGACCACCTGGGGCGTCCGGCTCCCGGCGGCGAGCGCGTCGAGGCCCGCGAGCAGTTCCCCGCGGTCGCGGCCCAGGACGACCGCCCGCTCGCCGAAGGACGAGCGTGTGGCGGCGAGCGAGTGGGCGGCGTCCAGCGGGTCGGCTCCGGTGCGCTCCAGGTGGTCGCGCAACCGTGCCGCCTGGGCGCGCAGCGCCTGCTCGGAGCGGGCCGAGACCGGCCAGGCCATGACCGCGGGCGGCTCGAAGTGCTCGTCGTCGGGCGCTTCGGCCGGTGCGGTGGGCGGCTCCTCCAGGATCACGTGGGCGTTGGTGCCGCTGATGCCGAAGGAGGAGACTCCCGCCCGGCGCGGGCGGCCGTCGCGTACGGGCCAGGGGCGCTCCTCGGCCAGCAGCTCGACGGCGCCCGACGCCCAGTCGACGTGCGGGCTGGGGCTGCCGGCGTGGAGCGTGCGCGGCAGTACGCCGTGGCGCATCGCCTGGAGCATCTTGATGACGCCGCCGGCTCCGGCCGCCGCCTGGACGTGCCCGATGTTCGACTTCAGCGACCCCAGCCACAGCGGGTCGCCGGCGCGCTCCCGGCCGTACGTGGCCAGCAGCGCGTCCGCCTCGATCGGGTCGCCGAGGGCGGTGCCGGTGCCGTGCGCCTCGACGGCGTCCACGTCGCCCGGGGTCAGGCCCGCGTCGGCCAGGGCCCGTCTGATCACGTCCTCCTGCGCCGGGCCGCTCGGCGCCGTCAGGCCGTTGCTGGCGCCGTCCTGGTTCACGGCCGTGCCGCGCACGACCGCCAGCACGCGATGGCCGTTGCGCCGCGCGTCCGAGAGGCGTTCGAGGGCGAGCACGGCGACGCCTTCGGACCACGCCGTGCCGTCGGCGTCGGCGGAGAAGGGCTTGCACCGGCCGTCGGGGGCCAGGCCCAGCTGGCGGGAGAACTCCACGAACATGCCGGGGCCGGACATCACGGCGGCACCGCCGGCCAGCGCCAAGCCGCACTCGCCACGGCGCAGCGCCTGCACCGCGAGGTGCATCGCGACCAGCGACGACGAGCAGGCGGTGTCCACGGTCACGGCCGGGCCGCGCGTCCCGAGGACGTAGGCGATCCGTCCCGAGGCCACGCTCGGCGTGGTGCCGGTGAGCAGGTAGCCCGCGTACTCGTCGGCCCCTTCGTGCAGCCTCGGGCCGTATTCGGGCGCGACGGCGCCGATGAAGACGCCGGTGTCACCGCCGCGCAGCGACGCCGGGACGACCCCCGCGTCCTCCAGGGCCTCCCAGGAGGTCTCCAGGAGCAGCCGCTGCTGGGGGTCCATCGCGGTGGCCTCGCGCGGGCTGATCCCGAAGAAGTCCGGGTCGAACCCGGCGGCCCCGTGGAGGAATCCGCCCTGGCGCACATAGGTCCTGCCCGGCGCGCCGGGTTCGGCGTCGTAGAGCGCGTCGAGATCCCAGCCCCGGTCGGCGGGGAAAGCTGAGATCGCGTCGGTGCCCGTGGACACCAGCTCCCACAGGCCGGCGGGCGAGTCGACGCCTCCGGGGAGGCGGCAGCCCGCGCCGATGATGACGACCGGGTCGTCGTCCTCCTCTGTGCCGCGCGGCACGGCCCGTGCGACGGCGGTGGCGCCGGGCGTGGCGGCCGGGACGCCGAGCTGGGCGCCGGCCAGGTGGTCGGCCACGGCGCGTGGGGTGGGCAGGTTGTAGACGAGTCCGGGGGCGAGGGGCACGCCGGTGGCGGCGCTCAGCAGGTCGCGGAGTTCGACCGCCGTCACCGAGTCCATCCCCTGCGCGGTGAAGGGGCGGTCGAGGGCGATCCCGGCGGGATCGTCGTGGCCCAGGACGGTCGCGGCGGTCTCCCGGACGAGCCGGAGCAGCCTGCCGCGCGACATCGGCTCCGCCGTCCGGCGCGGGCCGGGGGCCATGGCCTCCCGGACGGCTTCCGCGCGGTCGGGGGCCTGCGCCACGGCGGGGGCGGGCTGCCGGGGGTCGAGCCCGCGCGCCCAGTGGGTACGGCGCTGGAAGGCGTACGTGGGCAGGGGCACCCGGCGGGCGCCGGACCCCTCGTACGCCGCCGCGACGGCGAGGCGGGGGGCCCGGGTATGGACTGCGGCCAGCGCCGACGAGAACGCTTCGGCTTCGGGCCTGTCACGCCGGAGGGCCGGTACGAGGAGGGGTACGGGGTCGTCGCCGAGGCAGTGCCCGGCCATGCCGGACAGGACGGCCTGCGGGCCTATCTCCAGGAAGACGTCCGCGCCGGCGGTACGGGCCGCACGGACGCCATCGGCGAAACGGACCGCCTCACGGGCATGACGCACCCAGTACTCGGCCGTACCGAGCTCACCGGAAGCCGCGATCTCACCGGTCACGTTCGAGACCACCGTCAGACGCGGCTCGTGGAACTCCACAGTCGCGGCGACCTGACGGAACTCCTCCAGCATCGGATCCATCAACGCCGAATGGAACGCGTGAGAGACCGACAGCCACGTGCACTTCACCTCACGGGCCGCCAGCTCCGACGCCAAGCCCTCCAACGGGGCCTTCTCACCGGAGAGGACCACCGAGGCAGGACCGTTCACGGCCGCGATCGACACACCCACCGGCAGATCCGGCAGATCCGCCTCCGCAGCACGAACCGACAACATCGCCCCGCCGGACGGCAGCACACCCATCAAACGACCACGCGCCACCACCAACCGCGCCGCATCCGACAACGAGAACACACCCGCCACACAGGCAGCCGCAATCTCACCCACCGAATGACCCAACACCACATCAGCACGGACACCCCGCGCCTCCACAGCCCTGAACAACGCCACTTCCAACGCGAACAACGCAGGCTGAGTGAACTCCGTACGCTCCAACAGCCCCGCATCCCCGCCGAACATCACATCCCGCAGCGCACGCCCACCCACCGGACCCAGCTCGGCACACACCTCGTCCAAAGCCGCCGCGAACACCCCGTCCGAGGCGTACAACTCCCGACCCATACCCGCGCGCTGCGCCCCCTGACCCGTGAACAGCATCGCCACCCGGGCGCCCGGGTGGGCTTCCCCGGTCCGTACGCCCGTCGGCGTGCCGCCGTGGGCGAGGTGGTCGAGCAGGGTGGTCAGTTCCTCGCGGTCGTCGCAGTACAGGGCGGCGCGGTGGTCGAAGAGGGTGCGCGTGGTGGCGAGGGAGTAGGCGACGTCGAGGGGTTCGGCTCCGGTGCGCTCCAGGTGGTCGCGCAACCGTGCCGCCTGGGCCCGTAGCGCGGGCTCGGTGCGGCCCGACAGCACCAGCGGCACCGTCACGGGCGCCGGCTCCCGCCCCTCCCCCTCGGCTCCGGACCCCGTGTCCGGCGCCGCCTCCAGCACCACATGGCAGTTGGTGCCGCCCATGCCGAACGAGCTGACGCCCGCCAGCAGGGGTGCGCCGGCCGTCCGGGGGCGGAGTTCCGCGCGGGTCGTCTGGACCTTGAGCCGGAGCCGGTCCAGCGGGATGGCCGGGTTGGGGGTGGTGAAGTTCAGGGAGGGCGGGAGGATTCCTTCCCGCAGGCACAGTGCCGCCTTCACCAGGCCCGCGATGCCCGCCGCGCCCTCCAGGTGGCCGATGTTGGTCTTCACCGAGCCGACCGGCAGCGGGTCGTCGGCGGGCCGCTCCCGGCCGTACACCGCGCCGAGGGCGTGCGCCTCGACGGGGTCGCCCACCGGGGTGCCCGTGCCGTGCAGTTCGACGAACCGTACGTCGGCGGGGCTGATCCCGGCCTGGGCGCAGGCCGCCCTGATGACCGCCTCCTGGCCCGCGCGGTCGGGGGCGGTGAGGCCGGGGCCGCCGCCGTCGTTGCCGAGGGCGGCGCCGCGGACGACGCAGTGCACGCGGTCGCCGTCGGCCAGGGCGTCGGCGAGGGGCTTGAGGACGACCGCGGCACCGCCCTCGCCGCGTACGTAGCCGTTGGCGCGGGCGTCGAAGGTGTGGCAGCGGCCGTCGGGCGAGAGGGCGCCGAGGCGTTCCATGGCGGCGGAGCCGTCGTCGGCGAGGATCAGGCTGACGCCGCCGACGACGGCCAGGCGCGAGGTGCCGTTGCGCAGGCTCTCCACGGCGAGGGCCACCGCGGCCAGGGAGGAAGACTGCGCGGTGTCGACGACGAGGCTGGGCCCGCGGGTGCCGAGGAAGTAGGACAGGCGGTTGGCGAGCATGGCGCGCTGGAGGCCGGTGGCCGTGTGCGCGCCGACGGGGGCGCCGGTGCGGTGCAGCAGGGTGGCGTAGTCGTCGCTCATGGCGCCGACGAACACGCCCACCGGTTCGCCGCGCAGGGATCCGGGGACGATCCCGGCGTCCTCCAGTGCCTCCCAGCCGAGTTCGAGCATCAGGCGCTGCTGGGGGTCGGTGTCCGCGGCCTCGCGCGGTGACATGCCGAAGAAGGCGGCGTCGAACTCCGCGGCCCCGTCGACCGTGCCGCGCCGGCGGCCGTCGGCGGCCCTGCCGACGGCCTCCGTGCCGGTGCTCAGCAGCTCCCAGAAGGCTTCGGGGCCGGGGGCGCCGGGGAGGCGGCAGGACATGCCGACGACGGCGACGGCTCCCGCCGGGGCGGGCACAAAGGAATCGGCTCGGCCGTCGTTCCGGTCGCCGCTTTTCGAAATCGCGAGATCTTCAGACACCAGCATTCCCCATGTGCTCGCCGTGCCATGTCATGTGAATTCCTGATTCCCCAAGATCGTACAGCGGGGCAGCACTCGGCCGACGGAACGGTCAACAACCGAGAAGTAATTGTGTCAGGTCAGGAATACGTGAATTGTTTTCCGGAATTCGCCGGGGAATTGTGTCAGGTCCGGCTTGCCGGTGCGGCCGGCCGCTGCCGGGCGTCCCAGGCGGTGAGGAGTTCGCGTTCCCGGTCGGCGGCGAGGCCGCTCCGGTGGCCGTGGGTGTTGACCAGGGGCAGTTCGGGGAGGGGGCGGTCGCGCAGTACGGCCCAGGTGTCGCGCACCGTCTCGGCGGCCGGGCGGCAGACGAGGCCGGCGGCCTCGGCGCGGGTGGCCGGGGTGGCCCACATGCACACGTGTTCCGGCGCGTCGGGGATCCACATCGGCAGGTCGGTCCAGGGCGTCACGCCGTGGCCGAGGAGGAAGGCGTCGTCGACCCAGGCCAGTTCGGGTTCGGTCCCGGTGGCCGCGGCGCACGCGGCGAGCCATTCGCCGTAGGTGGTGTGGCCCTCGGGGGAGGCGACCACGAAGGGGCCTGTGCGGTGCTCGTCGAGGCAGCGCAGGCCGAACGCGGCGATGTCCCGGGCGTCGATGACGCGCATGGCGAGGTCCGGGTTGCCGGGGGCGAGGACGCGGCGCCGCGCGCCCTCGGCGGTCCGCAGCCGCCACAGCCAGGCGTCCAGCTGGCCGACGTTGTCGTACGGGCCGGTGATCACCCCGGCCCGGAAGAGCAGGGTGCGGCCGTCGAAGTGGCGGGTGACGGCCCGCTCGCAGCCGGCCTTGAGGACGCCGTAGTCGCCGTCGTCGGGGCCGGCGTCCGGGGCGCAGTCGTGGGCGGGGGACGCGTCGTCGACCGACGGGTCGACACCCCAGCCGCGGAGGGCCGCGAGGCTGGACACGTAGAGGTAGGCGTCGGCGTGGCCGGACAGGAGGCGGGCTCCCTCGCCGACGACGCGGGGCACGTAGCCGCAGGTGTCCACCACCGCGTCCCAGTGCCGGCCGGCGACGAGCCGCTCCAGGTCGGCCGGCACCTCGCGGTCGCCGCGGACCGCCTCGACGCCGGGGAGGTCGGCGGCGCTGATCCCCCTGTTGAAGGTGGTGACCGCATGGCCGCGGGCCAGGGCCTCGGTGACGAAGGCACGCCCCACGAACTGTGAGCCGCCGATGACAAGGATCTTCACGGGTGTACGTCCTCCTGCTGGTCCGGAGAGGCCATGGCCGGGTGGGGCCCGGCACGGGAAGGGGCGGACGGCTTCGCCGGCCGGCACCCCTCGCGCGCTGCGCGCGGTGCCCTCGGTCTCCCCCGGTTCTCGCCGGGAAGTGCCGGGCCGGACCGGGGATCCGGCCCGCCCGGGAAATGAGGACCGGGGTCCGGAGCGCCCGTGCGGGGCTCGGCGCACGCGTCGCCACCACGGCCCGAACAGCGAATTGAACAGGACCGGGAATCCCTGGACAACAATTCACCCGGCATTGTGTCAAGTTCTCGCGGATCGGGGATTTCGCGCCGCGGGCAATGGTGTGTCAGGTCCACCTTGTCGGCGATCTTGGCGATTCGTAGGGTCGGCCGGCGTCGTACCACTACTTTCCCAAGGAGAATGGCCGATGACCGAGGCCGTGACAGAGCCGTTGGAGCTCAGCAAGGAGGCCGATGCCGGGGAGCTGCTGGCCTGGTTCGCCTTCAACCGGGCCCACCACCCGGTCTTCTGGGACGAGGGCCGGCAGGCGTGGCAGGTCTTCCGCTACGACGACTACCTGACCGTCTCGACCCATCCGGAGTTCTTCTCCTCGGACTTCAACCAGGTCATGCCGACCCCGCCCGAGCTGGAGATGATCATCGGGCCGGGCACCATCGGCGCCCTCGACCCGCCGGCCCACGGGCCCATGCGCAAGCTGGTCAGCCAGGCGTTCACGCCCAAGCGGATGGCCGCGCTGGAGCCGCGGATCCGGGAGATCAACCAGGAGCTGCTGGACCAGGTGCGGGGCCAGGAGACGATCGACGTCGTCGGCGACCTCTCGTACGCCCTGCCGGTCATCGTCATCGCCGAGCTGCTGGGCATCCCGACGTCCGACCGCGACGTGTTCCGGGAGTGGGTCGACACGCTGCTGACCAACGAGGGCCTGGAGTACCCGAACCTGCCCGACAACTTCAGCGAGACGATCGGGCCGGCCCTCCAGGAGATGACCGACTACCTCCTGGAGCAGATCCGCGGCAAGCGCGAGAACCCGGCCGACGACCTGATCACCGGTCTGGTCCAGGCCGAGCAGGACGGCGTCCGGCTCACCGATGTGGAGATCGTCAACATCGTCGCGCTGCTGCTGACCGCCGGGCACGTGTCGTCCAGCACCCTGCTCAGCAACCTCTTCCTGGTGCTGGAGGAGAACCCGGGCGCCCTCGCCGACCTGCGCGCCGACCGGGAGCTGGCGGCGGGCGCGATCGAGGAGACGCTGCGCTACCGCAGCCCGTTCAACAACATCTTCCGTTTCCTCAAGGAGGACACGGACATCCTCGGCCCGGTCATGAAGAAGGGCGAGATGGTCATCGCGTGGAGCCAGTCGGCCAACCGCGACCCCGCGCAGTTCCCCGACCCGGACACCTTCGACATCCGTCGTACGGGCACCCGGCACATGGCCTTCGGGCACGGCATCCACCACTGCCTGGGCGCCTTCCTGGCCCGGCTGGAGGGCAAGGTGCTGCTGGAGCTGCTGCTGGACCAGATCAGCTCGTTCCGGATCGACCACGACAAGACCCTCTACTACGAGGCCGACCAGCTCACGGCCAAGTACCTGCCCGTCCACATCGAGTGGAGCTGACCGGACCGCCGGCCCCGGGTGCCGCGGTCCGCGCCGGCCGCGGAGCCGCGCCCCGTCCCGAGAGGAGCGCCGCCATCGCCGAGAACACCGCCGGACAGCCGGCCGAGGCCCCGGCCGGGGACGGCCCGGTCGGCCGGGTCAAGCCGTGCCGGCTGATCAGGCTCGAACAGCACATCGACCCCCGCGGCAGCCTCTCCGTGGTCGAGTCGGGCATGACCGTGGACTTCGCCATCGAGCGGGTCTACTACATGCACGGCCAGGCCGCGTCCTCGCCACCGCGCGGGCTGCACGGGCACCGCACCCTGGAACAGCTCGTCATCGCCGTCCACGGCGGCTTCTCGATCACCCTGGACGACGGGTTCCGGCGGGCCACGTACCGGCTGGACGAGCCGGGGGCCGGGCTCTACATCGGGCCGATGGTGTGGCGGGTGCTGAAGGACTTCGCACCCGACTCCGTCGCCCTGGTGCTCGCCTCCCGGCACTACGAGGAGTCCGACTACTACCGGGACTACGACACATTCCTGCGCGACGCACGGAGCCTGACGTGAAGGTGCCCTTCCTCGACCTGACGGCCCCCTACCGGGAGCTGCGGTCCGACATCGACGCGGCGCTCGGCCGGGTCGCCGCCTCGGGCCGCTATCTCCTGGGGCCCGAACTGGACGCCTTCGAAGCCGAGTTCGCTGCCTACTGCGGCAACGACCACTGCGTCGCCGTCGGCAGCGGCTGTGACGCGCTGGAGCTGGCGCTGCGCGCCCTGGGCATCGGCCCCGGCGACGAGGTCGTGGTGCCCGCGCACACCTTCATCGCCACCTGGTTCGCGGTGTCCGCGACGGGGGCCCGGCCGGTGCCCGTCGACCCGTCCCCCGACGGGCTGTCCCTGGACCTGGAGCTGGTCGAGGCGGCCCTGACGCCGCGGACCCGGGCGGTGATGCCGGTCCATCTGTACGGCCACCCGGCCGACATGGACCCGCTGCTGGCGCTCGCCGCCCGGCACGGCCTCGCGGTCGTGGAGGACGCGGCGCAGGCGCACGGCGCCCGCTACCGGGGCCGCCGGATCGGCTCCGGGCACGTGGTCGCCTTCAGCTTCTACCCGGGCAAGAACCTGGGCGCGATGGGCGACGGCGGCGCGGTCGTCACCGGCGACGCCGCCGTGGCCGAACGGGTCCGGCTGCTGCGCAACTTCGGCTCCCGGGAGAAGTACCGGCACGAGGTGCGCTCCGGAAACTCCCGGCTCGACGAGTTCCAGGCCGCGGTGCTGCGCGCCAAGCTGCCGCACCTCGACGCCTGGAACGCCCGCCGGGCCGCGCTCGCCGACCGCTACGGGCGGGCGCTGGCCGCCGTGCCGGGCATCGGCCTGCCGCGGGCCGCCCCCTGGGCCGACCCGGTGTGGCACTTGTACGTGATCCGCAGCGCGGAGCGCGACGCGCTGCGCCGGGAGCTCGACCGGGCGGGGGTGGCCACACTGATCCACTACCCCGTACCGCCGCACCGCTCCCCGGCCTACGCGGACGACCCGGCCGGGGCGCCGGAGGGCACCCACCCGCGCAGCGAGCGGCTGGCGGCCGAGGCGCTCAGCCTGCCGTTCGGGCCCCATCTCGGCGACGACGAGGCCGACGCCGTGGCGGCGGCGGTGGCGGCCGCCGGCGCGGCGGGAGCGCGGGCGGGCCGCCCTCTTCCCCAACCGACGGAGACACGATGACCCAGACGACACCGGGGCGTCCCCCAATGAAGGGGATCATCCTCGCCGGCGGCGGAGGCACCCGGCTGCGGCCGCTGACCGGGACGCTCTCCAAGCAGCTCCTCCCGGTCTACAACAAGCCGATGATCTACTACCCGCTGGCGATGCTCATGCTGGGCGGCATCCGCGAGATCCAGGTGATCTCCTCGACCGAGCACGTCGAGATGTTCCAGCGGCTGCTGGGCGACGGGTCCCGGCTGGGCCTGGAGATCAGCTACGCGGAGCAGCCCGAGCCGCAGGGCATCGCCCAGGCGCTCACCATCGGCGCCGGTCACATCGGGGACTCCCCGGTGGCGCTGATCCTGGGCGACAACATCTTCCACGGGCCCGGGTTCTCGTCCGTGCTCCAGGGCAGCATCCGGCACCTGGACGGCTGTGTGCTGTTCGGCTATCCGGTGAGCGACCCGCAGCGCTACGGCGTCGGCGAGATCGACGAGGACGGGCTGCTGCTCTCGCTGGAGGAGAAGCCCGCGCGGCCGCGCTCGAACCTGGCCGTCACCGGGCTCTATCTGTACGACAACGACGTCGTCGACATCGCCAAGAACATCCGGCCTTCCACACGCGGCGAGCTGGAGATCACCGACGTCAACAAGGTGTACCTGGAGCAGCGCCGGGCCCGGCTGATCGAGCTGGGTCACGGGTTCGCCTGGCTGGACATGGGGACGCACGACTCCCTGTTGCAGGCCGGCCAGTACGTGCAGTTGCTGGAGCAGCGGCAGGGCGTGCGGATCGCCTGCGTCGAGGAGATCGCCCTGCGCATGGGGTTCATCGACGCGGAGGCCGTGTACCGGATGGGCCGCGAGCTCGGCTCGTCGGCGTACGGCGCCTATCTGATGGAGGTGGCGTCCCATGCGGGAGCTGCCTGACGCGGCCTTCCGGCGGGTCCTGGTGACGGGCGGCGCCGGCTTCATCGGTTCGCGCTTCGTGACCGGGCTGCTGGACGGCTCGCTGCCGGGGTTCGGCGAGCCCGAGGTGGTGGTCCTGGACGCGCTGACCTACGCGGGCAACCTCGCCAACCTGGCCCCGGTCGCCGGGTCGCCGAGGCTGCGGGTCGTCACGGGCGACATCTGCGACCGCGAGGCGGTCGCCGGGGCCATGGCGGGCGCCGACCTGGTGGTGCACTTCGCGGCCGAGTCGCATGTGGACCGGTCCATCGAGGACGCCGACGCGTTCGTCCGCACCAATGTGCTGGGCACGCACACCCTGCTGCGGGAGGCGCTGGAAGCGGGTCCCGGGCGGTTTGTGCACGTGTCGACGGACGAGGTGTACGGGTCGATCGAGGAGGGTTCCTGGCGGGAGGACCGGCCGCTCGGCCCCAACTCGCCCTACGCCGCGTCCAAGGCGTCGTCGGACCTGCTGGCGCTGGCCTTCCATCGTACGCACGGGCTGCCGGTGTGTGTGACGCGCTGCTCCAACAACTACGGCCCGTACCAGTACCCGGAGAAGGTCATCCCGCTGTTCACGGGCCGGCTCCTGGACGGCGGGACTGTCCCGCTGTACGGCGACGGGGGCAACCGGCGCGACTGGCTGCACGTCGACGACCACTGCCGGGGCGTCGCGCTGGTGGCCCGGGGCGGGCGGCCGGGCGAGGTCTACAACATCGGCGGCGGCACCGAGCTGACCAACACCGAGCTGACGGACCGCCTGCTGGAGCTGTGCGGGGCGGACCGGTCGGCGGTGCGGCGGGTGCCCGACCGCAAGGGCCACGACCGGCGCTACTCGGTCGACTTCGCCAAGATCTCCGCCGAGCTGGGCTACGCGCCGGAGATCGGCATCGACGAGGGCCTGGCGGCGACCGTGCGCTGGTATCGCGAGAACCGCGCGTGGTGGGAGCCCCTCATGAAAGGACGATGACCTTCGTGTCCGCAACTGCAAGGCCGCTCGGCCGGGGCCCGCGGCCCCGCCGCTCCTACGGCACCAGGGGGAGCCATGCGTCCTGAACCGGGGTCCGTGGCGGAGGCCGACTACGCCGACCGCCGGACCACGGCCGAGCGGGTGCGGCTCTCGGCCGACACCCCCGACAGCCGGGTCACGCCCACGGCGGAGGTGTCCGGCTGGCTGGCCGCGTACGGGCGGGCGCACCACTTCCGCGCCGAGCCGATCCCGTTCGCCGGCCTCCGGCGGTGGTACTTCGAGCCGGGCACCGGCGACCTGCGGCACGAGACGGGCCGGTTCTTCTCCATCGAGGGGCTGCGGACCAGCTCGGACGCCGACCCCGTCGAGCGGGTGCAGCCGATCATCGTGCAGCCCGAGGTGGGGCTGCTGGGGATCCTCGCGCGGGAGTTCGACGGGGTGCTGCACTTCCTGATGCAGGCCAAACCGGAGCCGGGCAACGTCAACGGGCTCCAGCTCTCCCCCACCGTGCAGGCCACCCGGAGCAATTTCGACGAGGTGCACCACGGCCGCGCGACACCGTTCCTCGGCCACTTCATCCAGCACCCGGGCCGGCGCGTCCTGGTGGACGCGATCCAGTCCGAGCAGGCCGACTGGTTCCTGCACAAACGGAACCGGAACATGGTCGTGGAGATCGACGCGGACGTACCGGCGGACGACTCCTTCCGCTGGCTGACCCTGGGTCAGATCCGGGGGCTGCTGAGGCTCGACGACCTGGTGAACATGGACACCCGCTCCGTGCTGGCCTGCCTGCCGACCGCGCACGCCGCGCCGGCCTGCCCCGGCGACGGCTTCGGGGCCGCGCTCCGGCGGTCCTTCTACGGGGATCCCGCGCCGCGGCACGACCTGCACGCGGTCACCAGCTGCCTCACCGACGTCCAGGCGCTGCGGGTGCTGCGCCAGCAGAGCGTGCCGCTGGAGCGCGCCTACGAGGACGGGTGGCGGCGGGACGAGCACGCGATACGGCACCGCGGCGGCCAGGGCTTCGAGATCATGGCGGTGGAGGTCACCGCGGAGCGGCGCGAGGTGGCGGCGTGGACGCAGCCGCTGCTGCGGCCCTGCTCGCAAGGGCTCGCGGCGCTGGCCGTGCGGCGGATCGGCGGGGTGCTGCACGCCCTGGTGGCGGCGCGGTCGGACGTCGGGACGCTGAACGTGGCGGAGTTCGGCCCGACCGTCCAGCACCGGTCGGCCGGGAGCGGCGCCACGGCCGTCCCGTACCTGGACTACGTACGGGCCTGCGGCCCGGACCGGATCCGCTACGACGCGGTCCAGTCGGAGGAGGGCGGCCGCTTCTACCACGCGCGGACCCGCTATCTGGTGATCGAGGCGGGCCCGGAACTTCCGGTGGACTGCCCGCCGGGCTTCCGCTGGGCGACCTTCGGCCAGCTCACGGAGCTGCTCGCGCACGGCCATTACCTCAATGTGGAACTCCGCACCCTGATCGCGTGCGCGCACGCCGCGTACTGACGCCCCGGCCGCTGCCGGTTCCGCCACACCCCACCCCCTTGACCTCGATCTTGATCGAGGTTGTCGAATGGGTGTGCCGGAACCGGGCGCCCTGGGCCACCTCAGCCAGGGCCGGGAGGCCATCACCGAGGCCGCGCGGCGCGTACTGCCGGTGATGGCCGAGCAGGAAAAGGCCCGTGGGGGGTGCGCCGGACGGCGCGCCCCCCACGGGCCTTCTGTGTGTTCCCCCTCGGTCCGGGTGCCCCGGCCGCTATTTCGCGGCGGCGGCCGGCGGGCCGGACCGCGGGCCGGGTCCGGGCGGGCGGGCCGGGCGGCGCGGCCGGCCGATGGTCCGCATGACGGGCTTCTCCACGAAGAAGTGGAGGAAGGCGGCGAGGGCGAGGCTCAGCGCGAAGGCGAGCACCACGAGGCCCGCCGCGGCCGGGGTGTCCCACTGGCGGTAGTAGCTCAGCTCACCGCCGAGGAAACGGTGCCCGTACTGGATGACCAGGTAGTGGACGAGGTAGAAGGCGAAGGTGAGTTCGCCGAGCAGGACCATCGTCTTCGAGGCCAGCGGCGAGCGGGCGCCGCGCACGTCGCCCGCGGCGAGCGAGCCCAGCAGCAGGGCGACCGCCGGGACCGCCAGGCTGCGGCCCAGCCAGTCCGGCACCGCGAACGAGATCCCGTACAGCGCGCCGAACGCCAGGGCGCAGACGAGGGGCTTGGGGCCCGCCCAGCGGCCGTTCTTCACGATCAGCGCCATGACGATGCCGAGGGTGAACTCCATGAGCCGGATCGGCGGGAACACATAGATGAACCAGTACTCCATCTCCGGCATCCCGGCGTCCCACGGCAGCGCCGGGTCGGACGGCATCAGCAGGGCGACGGACGGCACCGCCACGACGGCGACGGCCAGGCCGGCGGCCCACTTCCACAGCCGCTCGACGCGCACCTTGGACAGTGCGGCGAACAGGAACGGGAACGACGCGTAGAAGAGCATCTCGGCGGAGAGCGACCACGCCACCGGATTCATGCTGGCGTATTCGTGGAAGTCCGGGAACCACGCCTGGACCAGGAAGAGATTCGTCAGGAACCCGTCCCACACGGACCGGCCCATGGATGGTTCCTGGAGCCACAGCACGATCGCGAGCGTCACCAGGAGCATGGGCAGGTGCAGCGAGAAAGCACGGGTCACCCGGCGCCGCCAGAAGGCGGGCAGGGATTTGTCGGGCAGGCCGGCCCAGGTGAGGACGAACCCGCTGAGCATGAAGAAGAACGACACCGCGTACGGCCCCAGCACATTCAGCGGGACCTGTGCCGTGGAATTGATCTCGGAGTTCCGGAAGATGGGTTGCGCGGCGATATGCGCGGTGAACACCGTCAGGGCCGCGATGAAACGCATCCCACCGAGTGACGGCAAGTGTTTCGGCAAGGGCATGGGGATCCTCGGGACGGGCGAAGCGTGGCTGATCGGGGATTTCTAGGCCATGCGCACCGGGACCGACAAGGCATAGCTGACACAGTGGCGGCGATATCCGGCGGACCGCTCCCGCGCACCGCCGGATATCACCGAACGTAGCGTCTGCGTGGCACGGTGCAGCGCGATGTGTCGGATCGCCACCACCCAACGGGCGCAACCGGTGGTATCAGCACCGCATTCCGCGCCGCCGGGCGGCCTCCGGGCCGAACGGTCGGTCCTGGCCGGAAGGGGCGGGGAAGAGTGTGATCCGCTTATCTGGGAGCGCGTCGAGAATTCCGCAAGGCTGTTCCGCAGGTCATTACCGGGAAATTCAAAGCGCTGTGGGGGATCTCGATGATCACTGCTCCGTTCGGCCCGAAACCCTTGGTTTCCCCGGCGGGTCCCGTCGTGGACGAGGACTTCGATTCGCTGGTGACCGGCACCTGCGCGGAGCTGCTGGGTTCGCTGCGCCGGGCCGACCAGCGCAGGAGGGGTGAGCAGTACGTCCGCGGGCTGCTCACCGCCAGGGGCCGCAAGACGGCCCGCAACCTGGCCAGTTTCGTGGGCGAGGGGGCCGCGGCGCAGAGCCTGCACCACTTCGTGGCCGCCTCGACCTGGGACTGGCGGCCGGTGCGTGCCGCGCTGGCCCGTTACGCGGACGACGTGCTGTGCCCGGACGCCTGGGTGGTCCGGCCGATGGTGGTGTCCAAGACCGGGGCGAACTCGGTGGGCGTGCGGCGGCGGTTCGTCCCGGATCTGGGCCGGGTGATGACCTGTCAGCGCAGCCACGGGCTGTGGCTGGCCTCGGACTCGCTGTCGGCCCCGGTGAGCTGGCACCTGACGCTGGGCGGGGAACCGGACGGCGATCACGGCCGGCCGCTCGGCACCCGGGGCGAGGAGGAGGAACTCGTCCGCCTGGTGGCGGAGATCGCACAGGAGACCCGTACGGTGGCCCGGCCGGTGGTGATGGACGCACGGGCGGCCGCGCCGGCCGCGCTGGTGCGCACCCTGACCTCGGCGGGCCTGCCGTTCATGCTGCGGGTGGGGGCCGAGCTGCCACTGGCGCCCGCCGCGGGCCGGGTGCAGGTGGACAGGCGGCCCCCGACGTCCCCCGCGCAGGCCCTGATGGAGCAGGTGAAGCGGCTGAGCCACCCGGTGGAGTGCCATGGCTCGGTCAGCTTCGTCACCCCGCTGCCCGTGGTGCTGCCCGGACTGCTGCCGCAGCGGACCCTGTTGCTGATGGGGGTGTGGCGGGCCAACCGCCGCCGCCCCGCGGACCTGTGGCTGACCGACCTCACCTCCTGGGGGCGCGGTCCGCTGCTGCGGCTGGCCATGCTGACCGACCGGGTGGACGCCGACTTCGGGGCGGTGAGCGTGGGGGTGGGGATGCGCGATTTCGAGGGGCGTTCGTTCCAGGGCTGGCACCGGCACGTGACGCTCGCGTCGATCGCGCACGCGCTGCGGCTGTCGCAGGGCGCGGGGTGCCTTCCGGCGCCGGTCGCCGTCTGACGCCCGGCGGGGCGCCCGGTGCCGGGCGCCCCGGGCCGTGCCGGTCAGTCGGGCAGCGGCCGGAAGGCGCGGCGCGCGGACAGCGCGGAGCGGACCTGGTAGAGCCGCAGGGCGAGCTGGATATCGAGCACCCGCTCGGGGTTCTGCCACTCCTCGCCCAGGAGCTGGGTGATGCGCTCCAGCCGGCGCGACACGGTGTTGGGGTGGACGCGCAGGGTCTCCGCGGCGCGGGTGGGGCTCCGGCCGGCTTCCAGGTACACCCGCAGGGTGGGGATGAGGTCGGTGAAGCGGTGCGTGTCGTAGTCGACGACCGGGCCGATGGTCTGGTCGATGTAGCCGGGGATGTCGTTCTCCTCGGCCAGCAGCATGCCGAGGAAGCCCAGGTCGGAGGCGCAGGCGGTGCCGCCGTCACCACCCAGGGCGCGGAGCGTCTCCAGGCACTGCGCGGCCTCGCGGTGGGCGTCGGCGATGGCGTCGACGGTCCCGGCCGGGCCGGCGGCGCCGACGGTCACCGGGTGCCCCAGCAGGGTGGAGAGCTCCTGGGTGGCGGCCTGTCCCACGGTGACGGGGTCGTCGCCGGGGACCAGCAGGGTGACGGAGCCGTCGCGCACGCTGCACAGCCCGTCGCGCTCCTGGGCGTAGGCCGAGGCGTGGGCCTCGAACAGGGCGCCGAGCCGCTTGGGCCCGGAGGCGACCAGGACGACGTGCGGGCGGCGGAAGCGCAGGGAGAACATCAGGGCGCGCTCGCGCAGCAGCTCGGCGGAGGGCGGGGCGCCGACCAGGTCGTCGAAGAACTCCTGACAGCCGAGGTCCTTGCCCGCTCCGCCGCGCTGCGTCCGCAGGTGCAGAGCGCAGGCGCGGGAGACGGCCAGCAGCATGGGGACGGCGCCGTGGCCGGCCTCGCGGCCGAGGTCGGCGAGCAGGAACCCGGCGTCCCGGGAGCCCGGTTGAAGGGGGACCACCCAGAAGCCGGACTGCACGGGGACCGGCCGGCCGGAGTCGGCGGCCGTGCGGCAGGCGGAACGCAGGTCGGTACGGGCGACGTGGCGCAGCTGCCCGTGCTCGGCGAGGGGCTCGCCGAGGGGTCCGCAGAGGCCCGCGCCGCCGCCGAGGGCCTCGGCGGCCGTCGACAACAGGGCGTCGAGGCCCCGGCCGTTGAGGACGAGGGCGAGCAGGTGGGACTGGAGCTCGGTCGCCCTGCGGGTGTCCGCGAGGGCGGAGCGGGCCTCCCACGCCTCCTCGCGGAGGCGGCCGTTGTCCTCGCGGAGCCGGTCGATCTGGCGGATGCGCTCCAGGGAGGCGGCCGCGAGGTCGGCGAGCGAGCACAGGAGGGTGACCTCGTTGGGCGTGAGGTGGCGGACCTGGCGGTCCGCGGCGTAGAGCACGCCCATATGTTCCTCGCCCACCCGCAACGGGGCGCCCAGGATGGCCCGTAAGCCCTCGGCGCGGACGAGGTCGTCGATCGCGTCGTCGTGCGGGATGCTGGGGTCGGCCAGATAGTCGGAGGTCCAGAAGGGGGCGCGGCGGGCGCGCACCATGCTGCCCAGGCCGCCGCCGCAGGGCACCCGGAAGCCGACGGTGAGGGCGTCGGCGGCACCGTCGGCGCTCTGCACGACCGTGTCGTCCTCGCCGTCCTTGTGCAGGCTGATGTAGGCGACGTCCAGCTTGAGGAGCAGCCGGGCGCGGCGGGTGACGGAATCGAGGAGCTCGCGGTCGTTACGGGCGCCGACGAATTCATGGGCGGCGTCGACGAGCGAGGCGAGCTCGGCCTCGCGGTCGCGGCGATACTCGATCATCGACTGGGCGGTGAGGGCGAGCCGGCTGAACCGCTCCAGCCGGCGCATACGCGCCTCACCGGCGCCCTCGCGCTCGGCCCGTGCCATGAGTTGGTCGTATTCCGCTCGCGGGGCGGTGCGGGCGACGAATTCGAGGAAGGCGAGAGCGTCCTCCGCCTGTTTCTCTCCGTCCGCCTCGTCACGAGAATCCAGGCCGCTCATACCTCAGAGTGCCCCCGTTCCGAGACTTTACGAATTCAAGAACAGGTTATTACACGCCCAGCAGTTGCGTCCAGCATGATTTGCGCCCCGTATGCGGGCCGCCGATAACCGTGCCACGGACCGGTTTTCACCCCGTGCCGTATTCCTTTCATCCCGTTCGCCCGTCTTCGCTCGGTGCGGCACGCCGGAAAAATCCGTCAGACGTACTTCAGCGCGGCCTCGACCGTCCTGTGCAGTTCTGTCCATTCCGCGCGGGCGGCCGCGAGCTGGGTCTCCTGCAACTCCGCGCCCAGGGCCCGGATGTCGACCCCCGCGCGGCCGAGCGCGGCCAGCACGTCCCGGGAGGCCGCCTCCATGCCGCTGACCGTGTCGCCGCGCAGCGCGGCCCGGCTGCCCAGCGCGCGCAGCACGTCGAGCCCGGCCGAGGAGACGCTGTTCCAGGCCACCAGCTCCTCGATGTACCGGACGCCCTCCGGCACCGGCGCGCCGTAGGAGGACCACACGAAGTGCAGGGGCCGGGCCCCGGCCCGGGTCAGGGCGCGCCAGCGGGCGCCGGCCATCAGCTCCTCACGGCGGTGGTGCGCCAGCCGGGCCACCGCCACCGCCCAGTCCCGCCGCCCGGCCGCGGCGCCGATCCGGGCCGCGACCGTCTCGTCCAGCACGCGCAGCGGGAAGGAGACGGCGCAGTGGATCCCCGAGAGATCGTGCCCGTCGTCCCGGGCGCGCTCCAGGCCGGTGAGGTACATCGCGAAGACCGCGTCGAACTGCTCCGGCGAGAACACCGACCGCACGTCCACGCCGATGCCCCGGGCGAGCAGGTCGCCGATCAGCCCCGCCCCGCCGGCCGCGAGGTGGGTGCCGAGCACCAGGTTGGGACGGTCCACCGCCCACCGGGTCGCCGCGGCCTCCGCCACCGCGCGCCGGCCGCCCGCGTACGGGTCCAGGGGGACGAACACCCAGCCGTTGCGGCCGCCGCTCTCCCGGTGGAGCGCCAGCAGGGAGTCGCAGGCGGCCCGCGCGTCCCGGTTCAGCAGGCCGCGCACGGCCTCGCCGACGGGCACCCGGCGCACCGCCAGGTCGGCCAGGTGCTCCCGGTACGCCTTGCCGTCGCGGACGCCCTCGGTGACGGCCGCGAGCCGGGAGGACGCGCCGCACAGTCCGGTCTCGGCCATCAGCTCCGCCAGCCGTCCGGGACATTCCGGTTCCCGGGTCAGCCCCTCCGCGCACAGGGAGACCCCCTCGGCCTCCAGCATGGCGGCGGGCCGGGTTCGGTGTCTCATGCCTTGGCCTCCGGTCGGTCCGTTCGAGCCTTCGGTCGGGTTCAGCCGCGCGGCGCGGGTGCCTTCGGGTACGCGCGCAGGCACTCCTCGTAGGTGGGCAGCAGCCCGGCCGCCGCGGCGGCGGCGAGGGAGGGGGCGGCCGCGTCCCTGGCGGACCGCACCGGGGGTTCCGTGAGGCCCCAGGGCAGCGCCAGCTCGGGGTCGAGGGCGTCGACGTCGACGATGGTGCCGTGCACGTACTCCTCCGTGCACAGGTAGTTCATGCAGGTGTCGTCGGTGAGCGCGACATAGCCGAGGCCGAGGCCGTCGGGCAGGTACACGGCGGTGCCGGACCCGGCGTCCTGCCGGAGGGAGTCGTGGTGCCCGAAGGTGGGCGAGCCCACCCTGAGGTCCACGAGCACGGTGAGCGCCGCGCCCCGCACACAGGTGACGATCTTCCCCTGGCCGGGCGGCACCGTGGTGCCGTGGATGCCGCGCAGCACATTGCGGCCGGAGACGGTGAAGTTGACCTGCCGGACCCGGAAGTCATGGCCGGTGGCCGCCAGCAGCGCGCTGTGGCGGAGTCCCTCGCGGAAGGTGCCCCGGTGGTCGGGGATCGGTTCCGGTTCGATGCGGTACGCGTCGCGGACGGCCGTTTCGGTGATGCGCATGATGCGTGTGTCGTCCCGGTGATCGGAGGGGTGGGAGCCACGCGGCTCCCGGTGGCCGGAAATGGCGGTCGGGAACGCGCGGGGGCGCGGTGACCGGAAAGGGCGGGCGGGACCGCGCGGGGGAAGGGAACCGGCCGAGGGGGCGGGCGCGGCGGCCGCCGGGCCGGGTGGGCCCGGCGGGGCGGCGGTCCTCGGATCGCCCGTCGCGCCCCGCCCGTCCCTCAGCTCCCGGCCGGCAGCAGCGCTTCGACCGCCGTGGCCGCCGCGGCCGGGCCGCCGGCCTCCCGGATCCGCTCGCCCATCGCCCGCAGCCGGTCGTGGACGCCGGGGTCGGCCAGCACGCGGCGCGCGGTGTCCCGCAGGGTCCGGGCCGTCACCTCGGAGGTGAGCAGCTGGGCGCCGAGCCCGAGTTCGGTGATCCGGCGCGCCGTGGCCCGCGGTTCGGGCATCACCGGCACCGCCAGCACCGGGACGCCGTGCGAGAAGGCGTCCATGGCCGTGCTCATCCCGCCGTGGTTGACCACGAGGGCCGCGTGCGGGAGCACATCGCCGTGCGGCACGAAGTCGTGCACCCGCACGTTGTCCGGCACCGGGCCGAGCTGCTCCGGGGTGAGGCCGCCGCCGAGCACCAGGACGATGTTCCAGGGCTCGTCGCGGAACGCCTCGACACAGGTGCGGAAGAACTCCGGCCGCTCGTTGTAGAGGGTGCCGAGGCTCACCATGACCAGCGGCTTGCCGTCGCGCGGCGGCTCCCACGTGCCGTGGAAGGCGACCTTGGGCGAGCACGGTCCGACGAAGTGGTGGCTGTCGTCGAAGGTGTCGCCCGCGTACTGGAAGAAGCGGGGCATGTAGAGCAGGGCGGGCCCGCCGTGCAGCACCTCGGTGAAGGCGGCGAGGTCGCCCTTGGCGCCCTCGTCCGCGAGCAGCCGGCCGATCCGCGCGAGCAGTTCGTGCAGCTCGGGGTCGTCCGGCGGCTCGGCCGAGTCGACGGGCGGATGCAGCGACCAGTGTTCGTTGGCCGCGTAGGTCGGGGTGCTGCGGATGACGGGGGTGTCCCAGCGGTCGGCGAGCAGCCGGCCCGTCCACAGCGTGGACGGGTCGTTGACGATCACGTCGGGGCGGTCCGCCGCGAAGTGCGGCTCCAGCAGCGGCAGCGTCTCGCGGGTCATGTCCAGGAGCCACTCCAGGATGCTGAGGAACTCGCCCTCGTCCGTGTAGGCGTCGGCGTCCTGCCGGGGGACCATCTGCGCGAGGAACCGCTCCTTGTCCAGGGGGTACGTGACGACGTCGGCGCCCACGCGCACGGCGCGGTCCGCGATCCCCTCGGGCAGGGCGTAGGTCACCCGGTGCCCGCGGGCCACCAGCTCCTCGGCCACGCCCAGCGTCGGATTCACGTGCCCGGCGACAGGGAGGATGAAGAATGCGATATGAGCCATGCGAAACCCTTCATAGGGTGTGGTCACGTGAATGACGCCCAGGCGGGGTCGGAGGGGCGCACGTTAAGAGCGGCTCCGGTAATGGGGCAAGCGTGAGATGACATAGTTCCCGCCGCCGCGAAAATCCCGTACGACCTGCGCGTAATCCATTCCCGGGCGCTCCGGGACGGCCCTCGCCATGAGATGACACAGTCCCTTCCGGATTCATTGATCACGCGAATGCCCCGGGAGAGAATCCCGAATTGTTGCTGTGAATGCGCCCGGAAGGGGGCACTGACCGGAGGCGCCCCCTTTTCCGTCGGCGCCCCGGGGAACAGGGAGGTCCGGTGACCGACAACACCGACAGCACCGACAACAACGCGGAGGATCCGCTCGTCGTGGTGGGCGCGGGCGTCATGGGTACGGCCATCGCCGCGCTCGCCGTCGGCCACGGCCACCCGGTCAGACTGATCGACCACTCCCCCGAGGCGTGCGCGGCCGCCCCCGAGCGGATCGAACTCCACCTGCGCACGGCCCGGATGATGGGCGCGCTGCCCGCCGGCGGGCGGCTCGGCCGGCTGACCACCGCGGGCACGCCGGACGCCGCCGCCGGGGCGGCCGCCGTGATCGAGGCGGTCACCGAGGACCCCGGGGAGAAGGCCGCGGTGCTCGCGGAGCTCGCGGCGGCGGTCCGCCCCGGCACCCTGCTGGTCAGCAACACCTCTGGGGTGCCCATCGAGGAGATGGCCGGCGCCGTCCCGCACCCCGAGGACCTCGTCGGGGTGCACTTCATGAACCCGGCGTACCTGATCCGGACGGTGGAGGTGATCCTCGGCCCGCGCAGCGGCGCCGCGGCGGCCACGGCCGTCCGGGAGCTGCTCGCCGGGCTGGGCCGCGAGGGCATCGTCGTGGGCGACGGCCCCGGCTTCGTCACCAGCCGTCTGCTGCACCGGATGCTCAACGACGCGATCGAGGTGGTGCGCGAGGGCCGGGCCGGGCCGGAGACGGTGGACGCCCTGATGCGCCACTGCATCGGCCACCGCACCGGCCCGCTGGCCACCGCGGACCTGATCGGCCTGGACAACCTCGCCGACTCGCTCCGGGTGCTGCACGAGAGGACCGGCGACGCGGCCTTCCGCCCGAGCGAACTGCTGCTGGAGAAGGTCCGGCGGGGCGAGCTCGGCCGCAAGAGCGGCCGGGGGTTCTACACATACGACTACGAGGAGATCACGCCATGACCCAGACCTCCGACCAGGCGGGCTCCGCCGCCGGGACGGGCCAGGACGCCCCCGGCATCGCCGACGAGCTGCTCGGCTTCCTCGCCGCGCGCACGAAGTCGACGTGGGAGCACGACCAGGACCTCTTCGCCGTCGGCGGGATGTCGTCGCTGTTCGCCATGCAGCTCGTCGTCCACCTGGAGAAGACGTACGGCGTCACCATCAGCGGCGCCGACCTGATGCTCGACAACTTCCGCACGGTGGACGCGATGGTCCGGCTCGTCCACAAGCTGGGCGGGTCCCGGGCATCGGCCGGGGCCACGGCCGGTGAGTGAGGCGACGGCGGCCGGCGGGGCGGACCGGTGGCCCGAGGAGCTGTTCACCGATCTGGTCGGTGACCGGGCCGCGGAGTGGGACCGTACGGGCCGGATACCACTGGACACGCTCCGGGGCCTCGGCGCCAAGGGTCTGCTGTGCGCGCAGGTGCCCGCGGCCCACGGCGGCCTCGCCTTCTCCAGCAGGCGCAACGGTGAACTCACCGCCCATGTGGGCGCGCTGTGCAGCTCCCTGCGCAGCGTCATGACCTCGCAGGGCATGGCCGCCTGGACGCTGCGCCGACTGGCCGGTGCCGGGCAGCAGGCCGCTCTCGTCCCCCGGCTCACCGGCGGGGAACTGGCCGCCGTCGCCTTCAGCGAGGCCGGGGCGGGCAGCGACCTGTCCGCCCTGCGGACGCGCATCACCCGCGACGGCGACGAGGTCGTCGTCGACGGGGCCAAAGTGTGGACCACCAACGCCGCCTACGCCGACCTGCTCGTCGTGTTCGGCCGCACGGAGGACGGCGCGGGCGCCGTGGTGGTGCCCGCGACGGCCCTCGGCGTCCGTATCGAGCGGATCACCGACCCGCTCGGCTGCCGCGCGGCCGGGCACGCCGACATCCGGCTGGACGGGGTCCGGCTGCCGGCCGACGCCCTGCTCGACGGGGTGGACCGCACCCCGGCCCTGCTCGTGACCACGGCGCTCAGCTATGGGCGGATGTCCGTGGCCTGGGGCTGTACGGGGATCCTGCGCGGCTGTCTGACCGCCGCCGCCCGGCACGCGAACGCGCGCGAGCAGTTCGGCGTCCGGCTGGCCGAGCACCAGCTCGTGGCCCGGCACCTCGCCGAGCTGCTGATCGCCGAGCAGGGCGCCAGCCGGGCGTGCGAGCACGCCAGCGAGCTGTGGGACGAGGGCAGCCCGGACATGGTGACCGCCGCTGTCCTCGCCAAGCACGTCGCCGCCACCGGCGCCGCGCGCGGCGCCGCCCGGGCGGTGCAGGTGCTGGCCTCCGCGGGCTCCCGCGACGGCCACACGGTGGCGCGGGCGCACCGCGACGCCAAGCTCATGGAGATCATCGAGGGCAGCAGCGAGATCTGCGAACTGATGCTGGCCCGGCACGCGTTGGCGACCGCGGGATGACGCCCGGCCGCGTGTCAGCGCGGCCGCACGACGAGGAGGGAACGACTGTGCACCGGGAGAACCCCGCCCCCACCACGGTGAAGTGCCTGGTCTGGGATCTCGACAACACGCTCTGGCAGGGCACCCTGCTGGAGGACGGCGAGGTGCGGCTGCGGCCGGGCCTGCGCGAGACGGTCGTCGAGCTGGACTCGCGCGGCATTCTCAACTCCGTGGCCAGCAAGAACGACCACGACCACGCCTGGGCGCGGCTCACGGAGCTCGGCCTGGCCGAGTACTTCGTGCTCCCCAGGATCGGCTGGGGGCCCAAGTCGAAATCGGTCCGGGCGATCGCCGAGGAGCTGAACTTCGCGCCCGGCACCCTCGCCTTCATCGACGACCAGCCCTTCGAGCGCGCGGAGGTCGCCCACTCCCTGCCGGAGGTCCGCACCTACACCGCCGAGCAGGCCACGGAGCTGACCTCGCTGCCGGAGTTCAGCCCGGCCACGGTCACGGTCGACTCGCGCCGGCGCCGCTCGATGTACCAGGCGTCGTTCCGGCGGGACGCCGAACGCGCCGGGTTCGACGGGCCGGACGCGGACTTCCTCCGCTCGCTGGACATCCGGATGCGGATCGCCCGCGCCACCCCGGCGGAGCTGTCCCGGGTGGAGGAACTCACCCTGCGCACCAGCCAGA
This sequence comes from Streptomyces eurocidicus, assembly GCF_002891295.1. Classification (GTDB taxonomy): domain Bacteria; phylum Actinomycetota; class Actinomycetes; order Streptomycetales; family Streptomycetaceae; genus Streptomyces; species Streptomyces eurocidicus. The sequence continues at coordinate 521,072 of NZ_LGUI01000004.1, forward strand.
TGAACGCGACGGGCGTGCACTACTCCGAGGCCGACCTGCTCGCCCTGATCGACGACCCGGACCACGAGGTGCTGGTCACCACGGTCATCGACCGCTTCGGCCCGTACGGCGCGGTCGGCGTCGTTCTCGTCCAGCGCTCCGCCGCGCACTGGCGGATCAAGCTGCTCGCCACCTCGTGCCGGGTGGTGTCGCTGGGGGCCGGCAGCGCGCTGCTGCGCTGGCTGACCGACCGGGCGCACCGGGCGGGCGTGCACCTGACCGCCGACTTCCGGCCCACCGAGCGCAACCGGATGATGGAAGTGGCGTACCGCTTCGCCGGGTTCACCGGCGCCGACGAGGCCCCCTGCCCGTGCCTGACCGGCCCGGACGCCGCCCCCGGCTCCCCCGTCGGCCGGCTGCACCTCGTGCCGACCGCCCAGCCCGCCCCCGACACCCTCCACCTGGAGGCCCCCGACCTTTTCGAGAGGACCCGATGATCATCACCGCGTGCCGTGTCTGCGCCAACCACGAACTGCTGCCGGTACTGGACCTGGGCGAGCAGGCGCTCACCGGGGTCTTCCCGGCCCGCCGCGACGAGGTCGTCCCGTCGGTCCCTCTGGAGCTCGTCAGGTGCTCCCCCGCCGGGTGCGGCCTGGTGCAGCTGCGCCACACCCCGGACCCCGACCTGATGTACGGGGAGGGCTACGGATACCGCTCCGGCATCCGCCCGTTCATGATCAACCACCTGCACGGCAAGGTGGCGGCCCTGCGCGAGCTCGTCGAACTCGGTCCCCGGGACCTGGTCCTCGACATCGGCAGCAACGACTCCACCCTGCTGCGCGGCTACCCCGCGGACGGCCCGCGCCTGGTCGGCATGGACCCGACCGGCGGGAAGTTCCGCGAGCTGTACCCGCCGCACGTGGAGCTCGTCGTCGACTACTTCTCGCGCGAGGCGTTCGTGGAGCGCTTCGGCTCCGCGCGCGCGAAGGTCGTCACGTCGATCGCGATGTTCTACGACCTCCCGGACCCGCTGCGCTTCATGCGGGACGTCCACGACGTCCTCGCCGACGACGGCGTCTGGATGCTGGAGCAGAGCTATATGCCCGCCATGCTGGAGGCCGACGCCTACGACGTGGTGTGCCACGAGCACCTGGAGTACTACGCGCTCCGGCAGATCGAGTGGATGGCGGAGCGGGCCGGTCTCACGGTGCTCAAGGCCGAGCTCACGGACGTCTACGGCGGCAGCCTCTGCGCGACCCTGGCCAGGAAGGGGTCCCCGTACCCGAAGGACGAGGCCGGCCTGGCCCGGATCCGGGCCCGCGAGGCCGCGGCCGGTCTCGACACGATGGCGCCGTTCGACGCCTTCGCCCGGCGCGTCCGGGACCAGCGGGACGCCCTCGTCGACTTCCTGGGCCGGTCCCGGGACGCGGGCCTGCTGACCCTGGGGTACGGGGCGTCGACGAAGGGCAATGTGATCCTGCAGTACTGCGGGCTCACCGAGCGGGACCTGCCGTGCATCGGCGAGGTCAGCGAGGAGAAGGCCGGCCGCTTCACCCCCGGCACGGGCATCCCCATCGTCTCCGAGGAGGAGGCCAAGTCCCAGAAGCCGGACCAGCTGCTGGTGCTGCCGTGGATCTACCGCGACGGCTTCCTGGAGCGCGAGCGGGACTTCCGGGACCGGGGCGGGAAGCTGGTGTTCCCGCTGCCGGGGCTGAGCGTGGTCTGAAGGACGGGGAAACGACGAGGACCCCGGGCGGGCCGGAACATCCGGCCCGCCCGGGGTCCGTCGTACGCCCGGCCCGGACCCCGGCCCGTGGGGCGCGGGGTCCGGGCCGGGACTCACTCCGCCCAGGCGCCCGGCGCCGGCCCGCCGCTCCCGACGGGCGGGAAGATCGCGTCCAGTTCCGCCGACTCCGCCTCGGAGAGGACGAGGTCGAGCGCCCGCACCGCCGAGTCGAGCTGCTCCACCGTCCGGGGCCCGATCACCGCCCCGCTGATGCCCGGCCGCGACAGCACCCACGCCAGCCCCACCTCCGCCGGATCGCGCCCGATCCGGCCGCAGAACCGCTCGTACGCCTCGATCCGGGGCCGCATCTCCGGCAGCAGCTTCTGCGCCCGGCCCTGCGCCGACTTCACCGCGGTGCCGGCCGCGAGCTTCGCGAGCGCGCCGCTGAGCAGTCCGCCGTGCAGGGGCGACCAGGCGAAGACGCCGAGGCCGTAGGCCCGGGCGGCGGGGAGCAGTTCGAGGTCGGCGTGGCGCACGGCCAGGTTGTAGAGGCACTGCTCGGACACCAGCCCGAAGGAGTGGCGGCGGGCGGCGCTCTCCTGCGCGGCGGCGACGTTCCAGCCGGCGAAGTTCGACGACCCGACGTAGCCGACCTTGCCACTGGCGACCAGACGGTCCATGGCCTGCCAGATCTCGTCCCACGGGGCGGCCCGGTCGACGCGGTGCATCTGGTACAGGTCGATGTGGTCGACGCCGAGGCGGCGCAAGGACTGCTCGCAGGCGGCGACGATGTGCCGGGCCGAGAGCCCGCCGTCGTTGAGGCGCTCGCTCATGTCCTCGCCGACCTTGGTCGCGAGGACGACGTCCTCGCGCCGGGCGCCTCTCCGGGCCAGCCAGCGCCCGACGAGCTCCTCGGTGTGCCCCTTGTAGAGCCGCCAGCCATAGATGTCCGCCGTGTCGACGCAGTTGATGCCCCGGTCGAGGGCCGCGTCCATCAGCCGCATCGCGTCGTCGTCCTCGACCCGCCCGCTGAAGTTCACCGTGCCCAGCCAGAGCCGGCTGACCAGCGTCGCGCTGCGCCCGAGCCGCACGTGCGTCCGGTTCTCGCTCATTCCGCGTCCTCGCCCTTCGCCCCGGCCGCCCCGGCCATCGCCGCCACCATGTCGTCGAGCCCCTCGCGCAGGGGCACCCCGGCCCGCCAGCCGGTCACCGCCCGGAAGGCGGCGGGGTCCGACTCCGGGGTGTGGAAGTCGCCGGCCTCCGCGTAGGCGGGAGGCGGTACGGAGAGGACCGGGACGGCGGGTTTCCCGGTGCGCGCGGCGACGGTGCCGGCGAGCGCGGTGAACACGTCGCCGAGGCGCTCCGGCCGCCCGGAGCCGACGAGCCAGGGGCGGCCCTGGAGCCGCGGCACGTGCCGCAGCGCGGCGGCGAACGCGGCGGCGGCGTCGCGGACGTGGAGGAAGTCGCGTTCGACGGAGCCGTCGTGCCACATCGTGAGGGGTTCCCCGCCGAGGGCCCGCGCCGCCATGGCGGAGAGGACGCCCCGGCCGGTGGACCCGGAGAGCGGACTGCGGCCGTACACGGTCGCCAGCCGCAGGACGACGCCGCGCACGGCGCCGTCGGCGGTGCCCGCGCGCAGGATCTCCTCGGCGGCGGTCTTCTGCGCCGCGTACGAGCCGGGCCCCGGGGCGGCGGCGGAGCCGGTCTGGATCGTTCCCGCGAAGATCACCGCGGGTGGGGTGCCGGGGTGGCCCCGGCACGCCTCCACCAGGTCGCGCGCCAGGCCGACGTTCACCCGCTCGGCGCGCTCGTCGGCCGCCCGCCAGGACTGCGCGCCGCCGATGTGGGCGGCGAGGTGGACGACGGCGTCGGCCCCCTCGACGGCGTCGGCGACGGCCCCCGGCAGGGCGAGGTCCGCCCGCCGCACCTCGACGGCGGCCTCCGCCGTCGCGGGTACGGCGACGGGCCCGCGCGAGACGGCCCGTAACCGCACCGGCAGCCGGGCGAGTTCGGCGACCACGGCGGATCCCACGAACCCGGAGGCTCCGAGCACCACGACCGACGGCCCGCGCGGGTCGTCCGGCCCGTCGAGCAACCCGGCGATGTCCTTCACACGGCCTCCCGCACAGCGCACACGATCGAAGTCCCCTGGATTCAACGTCATCGCCACGGGTCGCGGGCCCGCCGGGGCGATCGGGCGGGGGACTTCGTCAGGTCCTGGGGGGCGGCGGACGGGCCGGCGAAAGCCCCTCGGCGGCGTCCGGTTCGCGGCCGCCGACGGCGCCGGAGCCGAGCGGGCCGACCTCCCACTCGATCTGTTCCCGGTCCCGCCGTTCCCCTTGCCTCCGGGGTGGCCGTCCTCATTACCCCACGGGTAATCGCACCCTTCCCCGCCGCCCGGCAAGCTGGCGGCAAGCGGACCCCGGGCCGGCGCACTCCGGCCGGGGGTCCGCGAGGGGGAACACCCGTTGGAGACAGAGGAGCACACCATGTCGCAGTACGAGACCGCCGTCACCCGCTACTTCGAGGCGTGGAACGCCACCGGGGCGGACACGCTCGCCGAGGCCGTCGCCGCCGCGTGGAGCGAGGACGGGTCCTTCACCGACCCGCTGAGCGAGGCCCGGGGGCACGCGGACGTCGCCGCGGTGATCGCCGGGGTCCACGAGCAGTTCCCCGGCTTCGAATTCCGGCCGACGGGCGAGGTCGACGGGCACCACGACACCGCGCGTTTCGGCTGGGAGCTGGTGTCCCCGGCCGACGGGTCCGCGCCGGTGGCCGGGTTCGACGTCATCACCCTGGCCGAGGACGGCCGGATCCGGTCGGTGCTCGGCTTCCTGGACCGGATCCCTACGGCGTGAGGAGCTGACGCTCCCGGAGGTGCCGCGCCGTCTCCGGGTCGGCGGGGAGGAAGGTCTCCATCGCCAGCTCGGAGACGGTGACGTCCATCGGGGTGTTGAAGGTCGTGATGGTCGAGACGAACGACAGGGTGCGGCCGCCGAGTTCGACGATCATCGGCAGCGCGTACGGCGCCCCGCCGGTACCGGCCGGCACCGGCCCGCCGGCGCACCCGTCGGGCAGCGGGTAGGCGCTGACCTCCTCGTACAGCGCGCGCAGCGGGGCGGAGCGCACCAGGGCCAGCTGGCGTTCCATCTGGTGGAGGAGATGGCCGCGCCACTCGGGGAGGTTACGGATGCGCGGGGCGAGGCCCTGGGGGTGCAAGGTCACGCGCATGGCGTTCAGCGGGGCTTCGAGCAGGGGTTCCGCGACGCCCTGGAGCAGCTCACCGACGCCGCGGTTGGCGGCCACCACGTCGTAGGCCCCGTCGACGATCAGCGCCGGGTAGGGCTCGTGGCCGCGCAGCAGGGCGTCCAGGCCGTCCCGGAGCCCGGACAGCGCGGGGTCCTCCAGTGGCCGCTCGGGGAAGAGCGGGGCGTAACCGGCCGCGAGCAGCAGGGCGTTCTGCTCGCGTACGGGCACGTCGAGCCGGTCGGCGAGGCGCAGCAGCAGCTCCTGGCTGGGCCGGGAGCGGCCGGTCTCGACGAAGCTGATGTGCCGGGCGGACGAATCGGCCCGGAGCGCCAGCTCCAGCTGGCTGATCCGGCGCCGCTCCCGCCACTCGCGTAACAGCGCGCCCACTCCGGTGGCCATCGCGACAGTCGTCATGACCCGACCGTAACGCGTGGCGGTACGGCGGCCGCGGCCGGGACGGGGCGACGGCGGGAATTGCCGGAATCCGGCTCGCCGGGCACGTCCCGGAAGGCCCGGGCAGTGCGCCTCCGCGTCCGGGGCAGCGGGCAGGGTGGAGCGGAAGCCGGCGGCAGTGGCCCCCGCGGCCGCCTCCTCCAGTGGTGCGAACTCCCCGGTGGCGCGGCTGACCCGGTGGCCGCGCCGCACCGCACCGGCTCCGCCACCGTGCCGAGCGGCGGGCCGACGCGGCTGTGGGCGGCGGCAGCCTGTACTCGCCTCGTCAGGAAGCCGGCTCCAGGCTCCCCCGCCGCAGCCGGTCCAGCGGCGACGGCCTGCGGTCGAGGCGAGCGTCCAGGAGGGCCGCCGCCTCCTCGTACCGGCCCGCCGAGACCAGGGTGAACAGCAGGGTCTCCTCCACGACGTCGCGCTGGGCCGCGCTGCCGCCCAGGGCCGGCAGCAGGGGCATCAGCGCGCGCAGTACGGGCAGGGCGGTCGCCCAGTCCTCCTCGACGACCGCCGTGAGCGCGGCGCACAGCGGGGCGACGACCTCGCGGAAGGCCCGGTCCCCGTGGGCGCCCGCGTGGGCGCGCAGGCGCGCCAGCGCGGCGCCGTCGCCCGCCGCCGCGAGGGTGACGGCGGTGTGGAGGGCGGCGAACGGGGTCGGCGGCGCGGTCCGCCAGCTCGCGGGGGCCCCGGCGAGGACCGCCGCGGCCGGCAGCGGGCCGTCCCAGGCGCCGGTCATCCGGCAGCGCCACAGGAGCGCGCCGGAGTCCACCAGCGCGCGGGCGCCGGTGACCGTGGGCGGCGCGAGCTGGGCGAGGTAGCGGGCGCGTACGGCGCCGGTGTCGCCCGTGGCCAGTTCGTGCAGGGCGGCGTGCCAGCTGAAGTGGGCGCGGTTGTTGGCGCGCCGGCCCTCCGCGTCGATCCAGCGGTCGATCCAGGCCAGGCCCTCGGTGTGCCGGCCGGTCTCGTAGAAGACGTGGGCCCGCGCGTGGACGGCGTGGCCGGAGCCCGGCTCGGCGGTCAGGGCGCGGGAGGTCAGCTCCTCGGCCTCGTCCCAGCGTTCCTGTTCCTGGCGGACGAAGGCGAGCTGGCCCTGGTACCACCAGTCGTCGCCGTAGGCGGGCGCGAGCCGTTCGACCAGGTCCCAGGTCTGCTCGCCGCACGTCACACCGCCGAAGGCGATGGTCGGCACGGCCAGGCTCACGGCGAGGGCGTCGCGCGGGTGGTCGTCGATGTGGCGCAGCAGCGCGTCGGAGCCGCCCGCCACGGCGCTCGCGGCCGCCGCGACGAAGCTGCGCTCCCGTTCGTCGCAGCCCTTGCCGGCGGCCTCGGCCGCGGCGGCCAGGGCGGCGGGGACGTCCACGTCGGCGCCCCATTCGTGGCCGAGGAGGGCGAGGGTGGCGTGCCCGAGGGCGAAGCCGGGGTCGGCGGCGACGGCCTCCTTCAGGTTCTCCTCGGCGCCGCAGGTCACGCGCAGGATGCCGTCGAGCGCGCGGTTGTACGCGGCGGCCGCCTCCAGGGTGGTGGTGAGCCGCAGCCCGTAGCGGTCGGCGGGGGTGCGGGGGCGGGCGGCCGGGGCCGTGCCGAGGGTCTCGACGACGGCGGCGGCCACGGCGACGGCCTGGGTGCGGATCTCGGGTACGGCGGTGGTCTCCCACAGTTCGCCGCGGCGGGGCGCGCCCAGCGTCCACAGCCGGGCGTCCCCGGCGCCGCGCAGGCGTCCGTCGGGGCCGGTGCCCAGGCCGAGGCCGTGCGGGCCGGGGTGGGCGAGGCCGCCGTCGAGCAGGGAGTCCAGCAGGGGGTCGGCGGCGCGCCGGGCGTCGCCCTGGGGGCCGGTGCAGTTGACGACCGCGCCGACGGTGACCGCGGCGCCGTCGGCGAACTCGACGCGCAGGAGGTCCCCGTCGGGCGTGACCGCCGTGACCTCGGCGGCCCGTACGGCCAGCCGGCCGGTGCGCCGGGCCCCGGCGATCCTGGCGGCGGTGGCGCCGGGCATGCGGTGCCGGTGCACCTCCCACCGGCGCAGGTCCTCGCTCAGGAAACGGGCGCGGTCGGCGGCGGGGAGCCCCTGCCACAGGGCGGTGGTGAGGGGGCGCAGGCTGTCGAGCGCGGGCCGCCAGTCGCCGTGCGTGCGCCGGGTACGGGCGATGTGGCGCAGGACGGCGGCGCGCAGGGCGGGGAGGCCGGTCACTCCGGTGAGGTCGGGGGCGGGTACCGGGCCGGCGGCGGGCGCGGGGGCGTGCTCCTGCGGCAGCAGCCCGTTGCGCGAGACGGCGTGGACCACGCGGTCCGGGCGCTCCAGGGTCACGGCCACGTCGGCCATGGTCAGGCCGGTGCCGACGAGCAGGACGTCCGCGCCCTCCGGTACCCGGGCGAGGGCGCCGGGCGCCCACGGGTCGGCGACGAACCCCGCCGCGCCGCGCAGTTCCGCCGGGGCCCAGTCGGTGCCGGGGGCGTGGTTGCCGGTGGCCAGGACGACCGCCTCGGCGGTGAGGCCGCCGCCGGAGGCCAGGCGCAGCGTGACGCGGCCGTCCTGGCGCGCGGCGGCGTGGACGACGCGGTCGCGGAGCCGGCGCAGCCGGGTGTCGCCGGCCCGCAGGGCGCTCCGCCGCAGGTGGTCCGCGAGGTAGGCGCCGTACTGGGCGCGCGGCGCGAAGGTGCCCTTCCCCGCGCCGGGTTCACGGTCGCGGAGCCAGTCGAGGAAGTCCTCGGGGCGGCCGGGGTCCGCGGTCATGCGTTCGGCGGGGACGTTGAGCAGGTGCCGGGCGTCGGTGGTGGAGTACGCGGCCCCCCGCCCGTTCTCCGCGGCCGGGTCGATCAGCACCACCTCCAGGGGGAGGCGTGCGGCGGCGGCCGCGTCGAGCAGCCGGGCGGCGGTCATCGTACCGGCGGCACCGGCCCCGACCACCGCGACGGTGCAGAATGGATGTACCCCAGCCATAGAGCGAGTCCCCCAGCGCAGCACAATGTCTACTTTTTCGATGGACATAGTTGTCTCGGTACATCCAAGACTCTCTCACCGCCGGGCGCCAGGGATCCCCGGATATACCCTTAGCCACCCCCTAGTTCATGCCGAAAAGGCCGGAGAGGACCCCGTTGTGAGGATCTCAGCCAAGTCCGACTACGCGTTGCGCGCCATGGCGCAGCTCGCCCGTGACGGCGCGGACGGCTCCCCGGTCAAGGCGGGCCGGCTGGCGTCCGAGCAGGACATCCCGCTGAAGTTCCTCCAGGGCGTGCTCTCCGAGCTCAGGCGCGCCCGGCTGGTGCACAGCACCCGGGGCCCCGAAGGCGGCTTCGTCCTGGCCCGCCCGGCGGCGGAGATCACGCTCGCCGACGTCTACCGGGCGATCGACGGGCCGCTGATCAACGTCCGCGACACCCGGCTGTCCGACATCGGGTACGCCGGGCCCGCCGAGCCGCTGCGCGAGCTGTGGATGGCCGCGCGCAGCAGCCTCCGCAACGTCCTGGAGCAGGTCACCCTGGCCGACCTGGACGCCGGCGCGCTGCCCGCCGCCGTCACCGAACTCGCCGAGCAGTACCGGCGCGACGTGCGCACGTACTCCTGACGCGGCACAGGCCGCCGGAGCGCGAAAGGGCGGGGCCGGGGAACTTCCCCGGCCCCGCCCCGCCCGGTCGGTACTGCGGCCGACCGACTACAGCACGCCCATCTCCCCCAGCTTCCCCACCAGTACCTCGACGGCCTCCTCCGGCGCGCAGGCCGTCGTGTCGATCCGGACGTCGGGCCGTTCCGGCGCCTCGTACGGGGAGTCGATGCCCGTGAAGTCGCGGACCTCGCCCGCGCGGGCGCGCCGGTAGAGGCCCTTGGGGTCGCGGGCCTCCGCGACGGCCAGCGGTGTGTCCACGTACACCTCGCAGAACTCGTCCGCCGCCACCAGGCCGCGCGCGAGGTCCCGCTCCGCGCGGAACGGCGAGATGAAGGAGACGATCGTGATCAGGCCCGCGTCGGCCATGAGGGCCGCGACCTCGGCGACCCGCCGGATGTTCTCGGCCCGGTCCGCCGCGCCGAAGCCCAGGTCGCGGCAGAGGCCGTGGCGGACGTTGTCGCCGTCCAGGAGGTAGGTGCGCTTGCCCAGGGCGTGCAGGCGCTTCTCCAGGAGGTTGGCGATCGTCGACTTCCCCGAGCCGGACAGCCCCGTCAGCCACACCACGCACGGCCGGTGACCGGCCGCGGCGGCGCGCTCCGCCTTGCCGACGTCGACGGCCTGCCAGTGCAGGTCGCCGGTGGCCCGCAGGGGCGTGCGGAGCATGCCGGCGCCCACGGTCGTACGGGTGAGGCGGTCGATGACGATGAAGCCGCCGGTGTGGCGGTTGCCGTCGTACGGGTCGTGGGCGATCGGCTGGTCGAGCACCAGCTCGCAGTGGCCGATGGCGTTGAGGCCCAGCTCGGCGCCCGGCCGGCGCTCCAGGGTGTTGACGTCGACGACGTGGTCGATCCGGGCGACCGTGGCGCCGACCGTGCGGGTGCCGCTCTTGACGAGGTACGCGCGGCCCGGGACCAGTGGCGTCTCCGCCATCCACACCAGGTGCGCGGCGAACCGGTCGGCGACGGCGGCGGGTTCGCCGGCGGCGCACAGCAGGTCGCCGCGGCTCGCGTCGATCTCGTCGGCGAGGGTGAGGGTGACGGCCTGGCCGGTGACCGCCTCGGCCAGGTCGCCGTCCCAGCCGGCGATGCGGCCGACGGTGCTGGTGGTGCCGGCGGGCAGGACGCGCACCGGGTCGCCGGGCCGTACGGTGCCCCCGGCGATCGTGCCGGAGAAGCCCCGGAAGTCGGAGTCGGGGCGGTTGACGTACTGCACGGGCATCCGGAAGGGACCCTCGGCGGCGGCCGTCTCGCCGCCGGCCGGGACGACGGTCTCCAGGTGCCCCATGAGGGTGGGGCCGGTGTACCAGGGCGTGTGCGGGCTGCGGTCGACGATGTTGTCGCCGTTGAGCGCGGACGTCGGCACGCAGGTGACGTCCGTGAGGCCGAGCTCCCCGGCGAACTCCCGGTACTCGCGGCAGATGCCGTCGAAGACGCCCTGGTCGTAGCCGACGAGGTCCAGCTTGTTCACGGCGAGGACGACGCTGCGGATGCCGAGCAGGGACACCAGGTAGCTGTGGCGCCGGGTCTGGGTGAGGACGCCCTTGCGGGCGTCGACGAGGATCACGGCGAGGTCGGCGGTGGACGCGCCGGTGACCATGTTCCGGGTGTACTGCTCGTGCCCCGGGGTGTCGGCGACGATGAACTTCCGCTTGTCCGTGGTGAAGAAACGGTACGCCACGTCGATGGTGATGCCCTGCTCGCGCTCGGCGGCCAGGCCGTCCACCAGCAGCGCGAGGTCCAGGTCACCGCCCCGGGTGCCGGACCGCGCGGAGTCGGCCTCCAGGGCGGCGAGCTGGTCCTCGAAGACGAGGTGCGACTCGTACAGCAGCCGGCCTATGAGGGTGCTCTTGCCGTCGTCGACGCTGCCGCAGGTGATCAGCCGCAGCAGGTCCTTGCGCTCGTGCCCGCGCAGGTACTCCTCGATGTCACCGATCGCGGCGCTCGTGGGGGTGGCCATCAGAAGTAGCCCTCCTGCTTCTTGCGTTCCATGGAGGCCGAGGAGTCGTGGTCGATCATCCGCCCCTGCCGCTCGGAGGTCGTCGCCAGCAGCATCTCCCGGATCACCTCCGGCAGGGTGCGGGCGGTGCTCTCCACGGCCCCCGTGAGGGGATAGCAGCCCAGGGTGCGGAAGCGGACGTCCCGGAGCCCGGGCCGCTCGCCCGGCCGGAGCGGGAAGCGCTCGTCGTCGACCATGACCAGGGTGCCGTCGCGCTCGACCACCGGGCGGGGCGCCGCCAGGTACAGCGGCACGATCGGCAGGTTCTCGCGGTGGATGTAGAGCCAGATGTCCAGCTCGGTCCAGTTGGACAGCGGGAACACCCGGACGCTCTCGCCGGGCGCCGTACGGGCGTTGTAGAGCCGCCACAGCTCGGGGCGCTGCCGCTTGGGGTCCCAGCGGTGCTGGGCGGAGCGGATGGAGAACACCCGCTCCTTGGCCCGGGACTTCTCCTCGTCCCGGCGGGCCCCGCCGAAGGCCAGGTCGAAGCCGTGGGCGTCCAGGGCCTGCTTGAGGCCCTCGGTCTTCCACATGTCGGTGTGCACCGACGAGCCGTGCGTGAAGGGGTCGATGCCCCGCTCGACGCACTCCGGGTTGCGGTGGACCAGCAGTTCCAGGTCCAGCTCGCGGGCCGTGCGGTCCCGGAACTCGATCATCTCGCGGAACTTCCACGTGGTGTCCACGTGCAGCAGCGGGAACGGCAGCCGTCCTGGGTGGAACGCCTTCCGGGCGAGGTGCAGCATCACCGTGCTGTCCTTGCCCATCGAGTAGAGCATCACGGGGCGCTCGCTCTCGGCCACCGCCTCCCGCAGGATGTGGATGCTCTCGGCTTCGAGCCGTTCGAGGTGGCCGATCGCGGCTCCGCCCCCGGCCCGTGTGCTGATGTCGGCCGTCACCGTATGTCCCGTTCCCCCGTGCCGGTCCCGCCGGCGGTCGTCCTGAGTGCGTCGAGCAGTTCCCCGGCCAGCTCCGGCCGGCAGACCAGCAGGTCCGGCAGGTACGGGTCGGGGCGGTTGTAGCGCAGCGGCGAACCGTCGAGCCGGGACACGTGCAGCCCCGCCGCGGCGGCCGCTCCGGCCGGGGCGGCGGAGTCCCACTCGTACTGCCCGCCGGCGTGCACATAGGCGTGCGCCTCGCCGGTCAGGACCGCCATGGCCTTGGCGCCCGCCGACCCCATCGGCACCAGCTCCGCGCCGAGCCGCCCGGCGACCGCGGTCGCCGCGGCGGGCGGCCGGCTGCGGCTCACCAGGATGCGCAACGGCCCCTCGGGGGCCGGGGCGAGGGGTGCGGGCCCGCCCGTTCCGTGCACGGCCTCCCGGTCCGGCAGCGCCACCGCCGCCGCGACGGGGACGCCGTCCACGGCCAGGCACACGTGCACCGCCCAGTCGGCGCGCCCCTCGGCGTACTCACGGGTGCCGTCCAGCGGGTCGACGATCCACACCCGGCTCGCCGCCAGGCGGGCCGGATCGGCCGCGCCCTCCTCCGACAGCAGCGCGTCGCCGGGCCGGTGCGCGGCGAGCGCGCGGGCCAGCCACTGGTGGGCCACCGCGTCCCCGGCGGCGCCCAGCGCGGCGCCGGACAGCGCCCGTTCCGCGCGCACCGCCAGCAGCAGCCGGCCGGCACCGGCGGCCAGCTCCGCCGCCAACCGGTGATCGTCCGCCGGTGTTCCCCACTCCTCGGGCACGTCCACTCGGGATCCCAAACTGTCGATGTCCTCAGGAACACGGCCCGGCCGCTCGAAATCGCCCGGCACACCGCGTACTTATCGAAAATCCATCGCCAATGCTATGCGGCGGCGGCCCGTGCGGTCGAGCGGGGCATTGCCCGGCACGCATTGCCGCCCCCGGTTAGGGGGACGTTAGGGGCGGCCTAGGGGTTGGTCACCGGCAGTTCATCTGGCAGCGTCAATACCGGAAATATAGGCTTCACTTGGACAACGGCCGGACCGACCAGTGTTCACAGGGGATGGTAACCCGGTATCCGACCACCGACCCGGATATGGCGCTGGTTCCCGTCTCGGAAGGACACCAGCCAACAATGTCAGCAACACCTGTGGACAGCGGCACCTGGGTACGCCGGTTCCATCCCTCGCCGGACGCCGGCACCCGCCTGGTCTGCTTCCCGCACGCCGGCGGCTCGGCGAGCTACTACTTCCCGGTCTCGGCCGCCATGTCGCCCTCCATCGAGGTGCTGGCACTGCAGTACCCCGGACGGCAGGACCGGCGCACCGACCCCCTGATCGAGAGCCTCCCCGAGCTCGCCGACCAGATCTTCACCGCCCTGCGGCCCTTCGCCGACCGGCCGCTGACGTTCTTCGGCCACAGCATGGGCGCGACCCTCGCCTTCGAGGTCGCCACCCGGTTCGAGCAGGTCGGCGCCCCCGTCTCCGGCCTCTTCGTCTCCGGCCGGCGCGCCCCGTCCACGCACCGCACCGAGACCGTGCACCTGCGCTCCGACGACGGCATCGTGAGCGAGCTGCACCAGCTCAACGGCACCGACAGCGGCGTACTCGGCGACGAGGAGCTGCTGCGGATGGTCCTGCCCGCGATCCGCGGCGACTACAAGGCCATCGAGACCTACCGCTACGAGCCCGGCCCCCCGCTCACCTGCCCGGTGCACGCCATGGTCGGCGACGCCGACCCCAAGGCCACCCTCGACGAGGTCCGCGCCTGGCGCGACCACACCACCGGCCCCTTCGAATTCGAGGCGCTGCCCGGCGGGCATTTCTACCTCAACCAATACCAGAAGGAGATCGTCAACCGGATCTCCGACCACATCGCCTGCGCGGCACAGCCCGAGAGTTTTCCGAGCACCCGGACCGGAAGGTAATTGCAGCGATGTCCGAACAGCGGCGCGACTCCGCCCCCGGCACATTCGTCATCTGCAGCGGGCGGTGCGGTTCCACCCTGATCGCCGATCTGCTCGCCGAGCATCCCGACATGACGCCGTTGCTGGAGTTCTTCGGCTCCCAGTATCAGGCGGGCATGGTGCAGAAACCCATGACCGGGCAGGAATTCTGGGAACTGCTCACCGCACCGTGGATCTCGATGAACACCGCGCTGCGCATCGGCCGGGTCCCCAAAGAGGTCCGCTACGACGTCACCGGCCTGGACCCCGAGACCGAGCTGAGCGGCCTCCTCGGCTTCACCCTCCCCGCGCTCACCGAGGACCCCGACCGGCTCCTGGAGGAGCTGTCCCAGGTCGTCCCGGGCTGGGAGACCCAGCCTCTCGGCGCGCACTACCGGCGGTTCTTCACCCTGCTGACCCGGCACGCGGGCCGCCCCCGCTGGGTGGAGAAGTCCGCCACCTCCGGCGTCTTCGTCCACGACCTGCTGGACATGTTCCCGGACGCCCGGTTCGTCTACCTGACCCGCGACGTCGTGGACGTCTCCGTCTCCATGACCGGGCACCCCATGTTCCTCATGGCCGACCTCAGCATCGCCTTCCAGCAGCGCTGCGACGTCGACCCGTACCAGGCGGGCGGCGTCCCCGAGGGCTTCGAGGCCCCGGCCGACATGGACCACCTGATGCCGGAGAACCTCTCCCCGTTCGTCCTCGACTACCGCTCCGGCAGCGTGGAGTCCCTGATGAACCTCACCGGGCTCCAGGCCATGATGGCCAAGTACACCGACGACGCGCTGAGCGGCCTCCCCGCCGACCGGGTGCACCGCATGGTCTACGAGGACCTGCTCGCCGACCCGCAGGGCGAACTCGGCGGCCTGGCCCGCTTCCTGGAGCTGACGGACGCCGAGGAGTGGGCACGGCGCTCCGCGACCCGCGTGGCCAAGCCGCGCGCGAAGGACCTCCAGGTGGACGCGGACGGCCGCGCCCAGCTGAAGGCGCTCTACGACGAGGTGTACGCCACCACCGAAGTGACGCGCTGACGCACCACGAACGGCGGGAGCCGGCCGGTCCGCGGACCGGCCGGCTCCCGCCGTTCCCGGGCTCAGCCGTCCAGGTCCAGCGGCTCCAGCTCGCCGTCGAGGATGTCGAACAGCTCGTCCGCCGTCGCCGACTCCAGCGAACGCTCCTCCGCCGGGGGCGCGCCCAGCGCCTGCCAGGCGGAGGTCAGCGCGCGCAGCCGGGCCGCGATCCGGGCGTGCTCCTCCTCGTCCGGCCGCTCGCCCGCCACCGCCGTCTCCAGGCGCAGCAGCTCGTCCTCCAGCGACAGCCGCCGCGTCTCCTCCGCCGGGGCCAGCAGGGAGTCCAGGTACTCCGCGAGCACGTGCGCCGTCGGATAGTCGAAGATCAGCGTGGCCGGGAGCCGCAGCCCCGCGACCGTCTGCAGACGGTTGCGCAGCTCGACGGCCGACAGCGAGTCGAAGCCCAGCTGACCGAACGCGCGGCCGGGCTCGACGGCCTCGGGACCCGGGTGCCCGAGCACCACGGCCACCTCGGTACGGACCAGCTCCAGGAGCGCCCGCTCCCGCTCCGCCCGGGTCAGGGCCGCGACCCGCTCGGCGAACGGCCGCTCCGCACCGGAGGCCGGCGCGGCGGCCGAGCGCCGGGCGGCGGCCCGGACGAGCCCGCGCAGCAGGTGCGGCACCGGGTCGGTACCGGCCTGGGCGCGTACGGCGGACACGTCCAGCCGCATCGGCACCAGGACGGCCCGGCCCGCCGGGTCGGGGGCGGCGCCGAGCCGCGCCAGACCGTCCGCCTCGGGCAGCGGCAGCATCCCGGAGCGCGCCATGCGGCGCAGGTCGGCGGCGCCGAGCTCCGCGCCCATGCCGCCGGGACCGTCCCACAGCCCCCAGGCCAGGGAGACCGCGGGGAGGCCGAGGTGGCGGCGGTGGACGGCGAGCGCGTCGAGGAACGCGTTGGCGGCCGCGTAATTGCCCTGCCCCGAAGCGTCGAAGACTCCCGCCACCGAGGAGAACAACACGAAGGCCGACAGACTCTCCATACCGGCGGTCAGCTCGTGCAGGTGCCAGGCCGCGTCGACCTTCGGACGGAAGACGACATCCAGACGCCCGGGAGTGAGGGAACTGATCACACCGTCGTCCAGGACACCGGCGGTGTGCACCACCGCCGACAGCTCGACACCTGCAAGCAACCCCTCCAGCGCCTGACGGTCCGACACATCACAGGCGGTGATGGTCACCTCGGCGCCGAGAGCCGTGAGTTCTTCGCGCAGCTCGGCCGCACCCGGGGTATCCGGGCCACGACGGCTCGTCAGCAACAGCTCACGCACACCGTGCTCGACCACCAGATGCCGGGCCACCAGCGCACCCAGACCACCCGTACCACCCGTGACCAGCACCGTCCCAGCACCGTACCGGCCGGGGGCGGCGGGCGCGGCGTCAGTGGTGCGGGCCAGGCGGGGGACGAGCAGCGAGGCGCCGCGCAGGGCGAATTCGGGTTCGTCGGAGACGAGGGCGGTGGCGAGGGCAGTGGCCGTCCCGTCCGTCTCCGCCGCCTCGTCCAGGTCGATCAGTACGATCCTGCCCGGCTGTTCGGCCTGGGCCGCGCGCACCAGACCACGGACGGCGGCACCGGCCGGATCGACGGCCCGCTCGGCCGGGTGGCCGGTGGAGACGGCACCCCGGGTGACGACCACGAGCCGGGCGGCGGCCCAGCGGTCGTCGGCGAGCCAGGTGCGCAGCACGTCGAGGACGGGTGCCGTGGCGGCACGTACGGCGGCGGGCAGGCCGGTCCCGTCATGCGGGACGTGGGCGTCGAGGACCACGACGTCGGGGCGGGGACGGCCCGCGACGGCCCCCGAGAGGTCCGCGAGCTCCTCGGTCCGCAGCCCGGCGGCGCGCAGGGCCGCAGCCAGGGGCTGCCGCTGCCCGCCTTCGCCCAGAACGGCCCAGACGTCCTCGTTCCGTGCGGTGGTGGCCCCGTCCGAGGCGGCGGCGGTCCACTCGACGTGGAACAGGCTGTCCCGGCCCGCAGCAGCCGGTTCGAGGTCGGCCGGCCGGAGCGACAGGGACGCCACTGACGCCACGGGCGCGCCCGACACGTCGGCGGCCTCCAGCGCCACACCACCCGGGGCGGGGGCGACCCGCACCCGCAGCGCGGTGGCGCCGGTCGCGTGGAGGGTGACGCCCGACCAGGCGAAGGGGAGTTCGGCACGGCTTTCGGAGCCCCCCAGCCCGATGGCGTGCAGGGCCGCGTCCAGCAACGCCGGGTGGAGCCCGTACGCGGCGGCGTCCGTACCCTCCGGCAGGGCCACCTCCGCGTAGACCTCGTCGGCGCCGCCGCCGCTCCAGGCCGCCGTCAGGCCCTGGAAGACGGGGCCGTAGTCCAGGCCGAGGGCGGCGAAGCGGTCGTAGAGGTCCTCGACGGCCAGGGGCGCGGCCCCGGCGGGCGGCCACTCGGAGAACGCGTACGCCGGCTGCCGGGCCTCCGGAGCCAGCGCACCGGAGGCGTGCCGCACCCAGGTGCCGTCGCCCTCGCGCCGGGAATGGACCGCCAGGGAACGGCGGCCGTCGGCGTCGGGCGCGCCGACGGAGACGCGCAGCTGCACACCGTCGCGCTCGGGGAGGACGAGAGGCGCTTCGAGGGTCAGCTCGTCGACGGTCGCGCACGCGCAGTCGTCGGCGGCCCGGACGGCCAGCTCGACGAAGGCGGTACCGGGGAGAACGGCCACGCCCCCGACCGCGTGCTCGGCCAGCCACGGGTGCGTACGCAGCGACAGCCGTCCGGTGAACAGCTGCCCCTCCGGCAACTCGACGGCCGCGCCGAGCAGCGGATGCCCGGCCTCGCCCAGCCCGGCGGCGGTGACGTCACCGGGCTCGGTCTCCGACGCGCTGAGCCAGAAGTGCTGGTGCTGGAAGGGGTAGGTGGGGAGGTCGGTGAGGGCGGCGCCGGTGCCGGAGAAGAAGGCGGACCAGTCGACGCGGGCGCCGGTGATGTGGAGGCGGCCGAGGGCGGTGACGAGGGAGGTCGGCTCGGGGCGGTCCTTACGGAGGGCCGGGATGAAGGCGACGTCTTCGGCGTCCGGCAGGCACTCCTGAGCCATCGCGGAGAGAACGCCGTCCGGGCCGAGCTCCAGGAAGGTACGGACGCCTTCGGAGTGGAGGGTCTGGATGCCGTCGGCGAAACGGACGGCCTCGCGGACGTGACGGACCCAGTACTCGGGGGACGTCAGGTCCGTGGCCAGTTCGCCTGTGACGTTGGAGACGACCGGGACAGAAGGGGCGGCGTAGGTGAGAGATTCAGCGACCTCGCGGAAACCGGCCAACATTCCATCCATCAAGGACGAATGGAACGCGTGCGAGACATTCAGGCGGCGCGCCTTCTCGAAACGACCGGCCACCTGCGCCACCGCGAGCTCGTCGCCCGAGATCACCACGGACGACGGGCCGTTGATCGCGGCGATGTCGACACCGTCGACGAGCACGGCACGGACATCGGCCTCGGTGGCACGCAGGGAGACCATCGCCCCACCGGCAGGCAGGGCCTGCATCAGGCGGGCGCGGGCCGCGACCAGCTTGCCCGCATCCTCCAGCGAGAACACACCGGCGACATGAGCGGCGGCGATCTCACCAATGGAGTGACCGGCCACGAAGTCCGGCCGGATGCCAAAGGACTCGGCGAGACGGAATAGCGCAACCTCGATGGCGAACAGCGCGGGCTGCGTGTTCTCCGTACGAGCCAGCAACTCCGCATCGTCCAGAACAGCCGGGCCCAAGCCCAGCGCCGCACAAGCAGCGTCGAAAGCCCCCGCAAACACCGGGTAAGCGGCATACAGCTCACGCCCCATACCGGCCCGTTGAGCACCCTGACCCGTGAACAACGCGGCAAGCTTCCCGCCCAGCACCCGGCCCTTGACCGTCTGCTCGCCGTCCACCACCACAGCCCGGTGCTCGAACTGCGCCCGCGCCGTCGCCAGCGTGAAACCGACATCCACCGCGTCAAGACCGGCAGCCGCCTCGACCACCTGGGCGACCTGCGCGTCCAGCGCCTCAGCCGTCTTACCCGACACCACCCAAGGCACCACCGGCAGAACGACATCACCACCAGTCGCCGCAGTCCCGGCCTCCGGTGCCTCCTCGATGATCACGTGGGCGTTGGTGCCGCTGATACCGAAGGACGACACGCCCGCACGACGCGGCCGGTCCCCCGCCGTCGCCCACTCGCGGGCCTCCGTGAGGAGCTCGACCGCGCCCGCCGACCAGTCCACCTGCGGCGAGGGCTCGTCCACGTGGAGGGTCTTCGGGAGCACTCCGGCCCGCATCGCCATGACCATCTTGATGATCCCGCCGACACCGGCCGCCGCCTGCGCGTGACCGATGTTCGACTTCAGCGAACCGAGCCACAGCGGCTCGTCGCCCGCACGCTCCTGACCGTACGTGGCCAGCAGCGCCTGCGCCTCGATCGGGTCACCCAGCGTCGTACCCGTACCGTGCCCCTCGACCGCGTCGACCTGGTCGGCGGACAGACCGGCCGACGCCAGCGCCTGCCGGATCACCCGCTGCTGCGACGGGCCGTTCGGCGCCGTCAGACCATTGCTCGCACCGTCCTGGTTCACCGCCGAACCCCGGATGACGCCCAGCACCTGATGGCCGTTGCGCCGCGCGTCCGACAGCCGCTCCACGAGCAGCATGCCCACGCCTTCGGCCCAGCCGGTGCCGTCCGCGCCTGCCGCGAACGCCTTGCACCGGCCGTCCGCCGCGAGTCCTCGCTGCCGGGAGAAGTCCACGAACGTGTCCGGGGTCGTCATCACGGTCACGCCACCGGCCAGCGCGAGCGAGCACTCGCCCGTACGCAGCGCCTGGATCGCCCAGTGCAACGCCACCAGCGACGACGAACACGCCGTGTCCACCGTCACCGCCGGGCCTTCGAGGCCGAACGTGTACGCCACCCGGCCCGAGACCACACTCCCCAGACCACCGTTCCCCAGGAAACCCTCAAGGCCCTCGGGAACCACCCGCAACCGCGACGCGAAATCGTGGTACATCACACCCGCGAAAACGCCCGTACGCGAACCCCGCAACGACGACGGCTCGATCCCCGCCCGCTCGAAGACCTCCCACGACGCCTCCAGCAGCAACCGCTGCTGCGGGTCCATCGCGAGAGCCTCACGCGGCGAGATACCGAAGAAGTCCGGGTCGAAGTCCCCCGCGTCGTGCAGGAAACCGCCCTCCACCGCGTACGTACGCCCCACCGCGTCCGGATCGGGGTCGTACAGCCCCTCCACGTCCCAGCCGCGGTTCTCCGGGAACCGGCTCACTCCGTCCCGGCCACCCGCGACGAGATCCCACAGACCCTCGGGCGAAGTGACCCCGCCCGGGTAACGGCAGCTCATCCCCACGATCGCGATCGGGTCGTCGTCACCGGCCACGGCGGCGGGGAGTTCCGTCCCCCCGCCCGACGCGGTCTGCTCCGTGGTGACGCCGAGGGCCTCCAGCAGGTGTTCCGCGAGGGCTTCCGAGGTCGGGTAGTCGAAGATGAGGGTGGCGGGCAGCCGCAGGCCGGTGGCCGTGTTGAGGCGGTTGCGGAGCTCCACGGCGGCGAGGGAATCGAAGCCGATGGCGCTGAACGCCCGGTCGGTGGCGACGGCCTCGGGGCCCGCGTGGCCGAGGACCAGGGCCACCTGGGTACGGACCAGGTCCAGTACCGCTTCCGTCCGCTCCGGTGCGGCCAGGGCCGCCAGACGGCGGCGCAGGGTCTCGTCCGCCGTGTCGGCTCCGGCGGACGCCGCCGCCCGTGCCTGCCGGCGGGTGGGCTGTGCGCCGGGGCGGACGACGCCGCGCAGCATCCACGGCACTCCCCCGGCGCGGGCGCGCAGGGCGGCGGTGTCGAGCCGCATGGGCAGCAGGACGGGTTCCCCGGTGGCCAGGGCGTCGTCGAAGAGGGCCAGGCCCTCGCGTGTGGTGAGCGCGGGCAGGCCGGAGCGGGCGACGCGGCGCAGGGCCGCCTCGTCCAGGCGGCCCGCCATGCCGCCGCTCTCCGCCCAGAGGGTCCAGGCGAGGGCCGTGGCGGGGAGGCCCTCGGCGTGGCGCCTGCGGGCCAGGGCGTCGAGGGAGGCGTTGGCGGCGGCGTAGTTGCCCTGGCCCGCGCCGTCGAGGGTGGCGGCCGCCGAGGAGAAGAGGACGAACGCGGTCAGCTCCGTGCCGCGCGTCAGCTCGTCCAGGTGCCGTGCGGCGTCGGCCTTCGGGGCCGCGACGCCGTCGAGGCGGTCCGCCGTGAGCGTGGTGACCGTGCCGTCGTCCAGGACGCCGGCCGCGTGGACGACTCCGGTGAGCGGGTGCCCTGCGGGTACGGAGGCGAGGAGCGCGGCCAGCGCGTCGCGGTCGGCGACGTCGCAGGCGGCGAGGGTCACCGTGGCGCCCAGGCCCTCCAGTTCCGCGCGGAGCCCGGAGGCGCCGGGGGCGTCAGGGCCGCGGCGGCCGGTCAGCAGCAGGTGGCGTACGCCGTGTTCGGTGACCAGGTGGCGGGCCAGGACGGCGCCGAGGCCGCCGGTGCCTCCGGTGATCAGGACCGTGCCGTCGGCGGACCAGACGGGACCGGCACCGTGCGGGACGGGCACCCGGGCCAGCCGGGCCACGGAGAGGGCCCCGGCGCGTACGGCCAGTTCCGGTTCGCCCGTGGCGAGGGCGTGGCCGAGGGCCGTGGGAAGGGCGTCCGCGGACTCCGCGGCCCCGTCCGTCTCGATCAGGACGAAGCGGTCCGGGTGCTCGGCCTGCGCCGCGCGGACCAGGCCGCGTACGGGCGCGAGCGCGGTGCCGGCGTCGACGGCAACGGCCAGCCGGTGGCCGACGGGACGGTCGCCGGCCAGCCATTCCTGGATCGACGCCAGGGCGCCGGCCGCCGTAGCGGGGCGGACGAGGACACCCGCGGAGGCGGCGTCCGGCCCGGTGAGCGGCTCGCCGGGGGCGGGCTCGGCGACGGGCGCCGCCGTTCCGCCCGGCTCCTGGACCGGGGTCCAGCCGGGGCGGAACAGCGAGTCGTGGAGGGCGTCGGCGAGCAGCTCGCCCGAGACGGGGCGCAGCACGAGGGAGCCGATGTCGGCGACGGGTGCGCCTGTGCCGTCGGCGACGGCCAGGGTGGCGCCGGAGGCGGTGGGGGTGATCCGGACGCGCAGTTCCCCGGCGCCGACGGCGTGCACGGTGACGCCGGTCCAGGCGAAGGGCAGTTCGGCCGTCTCGGAGGGGATGGCGTGCAGGGCCGCGTCGAGGAGCGCCGGGTGGAGGAGGAAGGACCCGGCGTCGCCGGCCCGCTCCAGGGCGACCTCGGCGAAGAGGTCCTCGCCGCGCCGCCAGACCGCGCGCAGGCCCTGGAAGGCGGGCCCGTAGTCGTAGCCCTGGCGGGCCAGTTCGCCGTAGTGGTCGCCGAGTTCGACGGGGGTGGCGCCCTCGGGCGGCCAGACCGTGAGGCCCGGGTCGGCCGGGTCGGCGGCCGTGGGCTCCAGGGCGCCGGTGGCGTGCCGTGTCCACGCCTCTCCGGCGTCGGCCGTCTCACGGCGCGAGTGGATCTCCAGGGTTCGGCGGCCGGTGCCGTCCGGTTCGGAGACGGTCAGCTGGAGGCGGACGGCCTCGCGCCCGGGCAGGGTGAGGGGTGCTTCCAGGGTGAGCTCGGCGAGGAGCTCACAGCCGGTGCGCTCGCCGGCCTGGAGGGCCAGTTCGACGAAGGCGGTGCCGGGCAGGAGGACCGTGCCCGCGACGGCGTGGTCGGCGAGCCAGGGGTGGGTGCGCGGGGAGATCCGGCCGGTGAGGACCAGGCCGCCCGCCTCGGCGAGGCCGAGTTCGGCGGCGAGCAGCGGGTGGGCGACCGGTACGAGGCCGAGCCCGGCGGCGGCGCCGTGCGCGGCGGGGGCGTCCAGCCAGTAGCGGCGGCGCTGGAAGGGGTAGGTGGGCAGGTCGACGGGGGCCGGGGTGCGGCCGGGGAGGCGGGCGGCGTAGTACGCGGCCCAGTCGACGTCGGTGCCGCGCGTGTGGAGGGTGGCCAGGGCGGCGGTGATCTCGGCCGGCTCCGGCCGGTCGCGGCGCAGGGCCGCGACGAACGCGACGCCGTCGGCGTCCGGCAGGCAGCCGTCCGCCATCGCCGTGAGCACGGAGTCCGGGCCGAGTTCGAGGTAGGTGCGGACGCCCTGCTCGTCCAGGGTGCGGATGCCGTCGGCGAAGCGGACGGCCCGGCGGACGTGGCTCACCCAGTAGTCCGGGGAGCACAGTTCCTCCGCCGTGGCGAGGCGGCCGGTGACGTTGGAGACGACGGGGATGCGCGGCGGCGCGTAGTCGAGGATGCTCGCGAAGTCGGCGAACTCGGCCAGCATCGCGTCCATGTGCGCGGAGTGGAAGGCGTGCGAGACGTTGAGCCGCTTCGCGGTGGCGAAGCCGGCCGCGACGCGCTCGACGGCCTCCTCGTCACCGGAGATCACCACGGCGGTGGGGCCGTTGACGGCGGCGATGTCGACGCCGTCGACGAGCGCGGCACGGACCTCGTCCTCGGTGGCGCGCAGCGACACCATCGCGCCGCCCGCCGGGGCCTCCTGCATCAGCCGGCCGCGGGCGGCGACGAGCAGGGCCGCGTCCTCCAGGGTGAGGACGCCCGCGACGTGCGCCGCGGTGAGCTCGCCGACGGAGTGCCCGGCGACGAAGTCGGGGGTGACGCCCCAGGACTCGGCCAGGCGGAAAAGTGCGACCTCGACGGCGAACAGCGCGGCCTGCGTGTACTGGGTGCGGTGCAGCAGCCCGGCCTCGGGCGTGTCCGCCCCGGCGAGGAGCACGTCGCGCAGCGGCCGGTCGAGCTGGAGGTCGAGGTGGCCGCACGCCTCGTCCAGGGCCGCGGCGAAGACGGGGAACGCCTCGTACAGCTCGCGGCCCATCCCGGCGCGCTGCGCGCCCTGCCCGGTGAACAGGACCGCGAGCTTGCCGGGCTTGGCGGTGCCGGTGACCAGGCCGGGGGCCTCCTCGCCGGCGGCGAGGGCCGTCAGGGCGGCGAGGACGGCCTGCCCGTGTCCGCCGGCACCGGCCTCGGTGAGGAGCACGGCCCGCTCCTCGTGGGCGGTGCGGGTGGTGGCGAGGGCGTACGCGATGTCGGCGGCGTCCCCGGGGGCGCCGGGCTCGCGCTCGGCGAGGTGTGAGCGCAGGAGACCGGCCTGCGCGGCGAGCGCCTCGGGGGTACGGGCGGAGACGAGCCAGGGGAGGGCGACGGGCTCCGTGGAGGCGGCGCCCGGCGACCCGGCCGGGTCGCTGTCGGCGGTTCCTACCGAGGCCGGAGGCGGCACGTCCACGGCCGGGCGCTCGGCCCGGTCTCCCTCGGCGGGCCCGGTGTCCGCGTTCGGCCCGGCGGGCAGCTCGTCGATCGGCCGGGACGACCGGGGCGCCTCTTCGATGATCGTGTGCGCGTTGGTGCCGCTGATGCCGAAGGACGACACACCGGCCCGGCGCGTCCTGCCCTCCTCGGCGGGCCAGGCGCGGGCCTCGGTCAGGAGTTCCACGGTGCCCGCCGACCAGTCCACGAAGGGCGTGGGCTCCTGGACGTGCAGGGTCCGCGGCAGCGTGCCGGCCCGCAGCGCCATGACCATCTTGATCACACCGCCGACTCCGGCGGCGGCCTGGCTGTGCCCGATGTTGGACTTCAGCGAGCCGAGCCGCAGGGGCCGGTCGCCGGGGCGCTCCCGCCCGTAGGTGGCCAGGAGCGCCTGGGCCTCGATGGGGTCGCCGAGCCGGGTTCCGGTGCCGTGGGCCTCCACGGCGTCGACGTCGGCGGCGGACAGGCCGGCGTCGCCGAGGGCGGTGCGGATGACGCGCTGCTGGGCGAGGCCGTTGGGCGCGGTGAGACCGTTGCTGGCGCCGTCCTGGTTGATGGCGGTGCCCCGGACGACGGCGAGGACGCGGTGGCCGTTGCGGCGGGCGTCCGAGAGGCGCTCGACGACGAGCACGCCGACGCCCTCGGCCCAGCCGGTGCCGTCCGCGTCGGCCGAGAACGCCTTGCAGCGGCCGTCCGTGGCCAGGCCGCGCTGCCGGCTGAACGCGGTGAACGTGCCGGGGCCGGCCATCACCGCGACACCGCCGGTGAGGGCCAGGTCGCACTCGCCGCGCCGCAGCGACTGGACGGCCAGGTGGAGGGCGACGAGCGAGCCGGAGCAGGCCGTGTCGACGGTCAGCGTGGGGCCTTCGAGGCCGAGGGCGTAGGCGACGCGCCCGGAGACGACGCTGGTGGCGTTGCCGGTGAGGAGGTAGCCCTCCAGCCCGTCGGGGGCCTCGTGCAGCCGGGGCCCGTACTCCTGCGGCTCGGCGCCGATGAAGACTCCGGTGCCGGAGCCGCGTACGGAGCCGGGGGCGATCCCGGCCCGCTCCAGGGCCTCCCACGACGTCTCCAGCAGCAGCCGCTGCTGGGGGTCCATGGCGGTGGCCTCGCGGGGCGAGATGCCGAAGAACTCCGCGTCGAACTCGGCGGCGTCGTGCAGGAAGCCGCCGCTGCGGACGTAGCTGGTGCCCGGCCGGTCCGGGTCGGTGTCGAACAGTGCCTCCAGGTCCCAGCCGCGGTCCTCGGGCAGCCCGGAGATCGCGTCCCGCTCCCCTGCGACGAGCCGCCACAGGTCCTCGGGCGAGCGGACGTCGCCGGGGTAGCGGCAGGCCATGCCGACGATGGCGACGGGCTCGTCGTCCGCCGGGCGCGGCGCGGGCCGTCCGGCCGCCACGGCCTCGGTGCCGCCGGTGAGCAGCTCGTGCAGGTGACGGGCGAGGGCGGCGGGGGTGGGGTGGTCGAAGACGACGGTGACGGGGAGCGCGAGGCCGGTCCCGGCGGTGAGGCGACGGTGCATGTCGACTGCCGCGAGCGAGTCGAAGCCGAGGTCCTGGAAGGGGCGGTCGGGGGCGGGGCCCGCGGGCACGTCCCGGCCGGCGTGGCGTAGCGCCGCCACGGCCGTCTCGGTCACGAGGTCGAGGAGGTCGCGTTCACCGGTCATTGCGTTTGCTTCGCCGTTCTGGGGGTTGGGTGGGGGTGGGTTGCGGGTGCGGTGGTGGGTGCCGCTGCGCGGGGCTTTTCCCCAGCCCCGCCCCTTCCCGATACCGGGGCTCCGCCCCGGACCCCGGTCCTCAAACGCCGGACGGGCTGAATTTGCCCGGTTCCGGGCAACAATCAAGCCCGTCCGGCGTTTGAGGACACCGCGCGTCAGCGCGGAAAGGGGGGCCGGGGGCGCAGCCCCCGGTTACGGGAAGGGGCGGGCTGGGGCAGAAAACATCAGCCCGGCAGCACGCCCCGTACGGAATCCAGCCGCGTCGCCGACACGACCTCACCCCCCGACAGGATCACCTCACCCGGCGCCGGCCGGCTCAGGAAGTGCAGCAGGCTCGCCGTCACGCCGTACGCCCCCGCGTTCGGGATCGTCACCACGTCGCCCTCCGCGAGCGCGGGGACGCGCACGTTGCGGCCGAGGACGTCGCCGGGCGTGCACAGCGGGCCGACCAGGCTCACCGTCTCCGCCGGGCTCACCGGGCTCATCTGGTCCCCCGGCTCCGCCGGGTCCGCCGCGTCGAGGTCGATGGCCAGCGGCAGCAGGCGGCCCAGGCCGGCCATGCCGCCGAAGGTGTTGATGCCGGCGTCGAGGATGACGAACTTCCGGCCCCGGCTCTCCTTGATGTTGGTGACGGTGGTGCGCAGTTCGCCGCAGCCGCCGACCAGATAGCGGCCCGACTCGCAGGCGATCTCCACGGAGCCCTCGCGCCAGCCGGGGAAGTGCAGGTCGAGGGCGGACTCCAGCTCGTGGCGGAGCTTCTCGTACACGGGCCGGGGGCCGGGGGTCGCGTAGGGCGCGGCGAAGCCGCCGCCGATGTCCAGGAAGCGCATCGGCAGGCCGAGTTCGTCGCGGAGCCGGGCCGCGGTCTCGATGCTCTGCCGGAACTCGGAGATCAGGTTCTCCTCGTCCCGGGAGTTGCTCAGCGGGAAGAAGTGGGCTCCCACGACCTGGGTGTGCGGCACGGCCAGCAGGTCGGCGGCGGTGTCGGCGAGGGTCTCGGCGTCGATGCCGAACTGCGAGGGGGTGCCCGTCATACGGATGCTGGTGGAGGCGCCGCCCGCCTCGCTGTTGACGCGCAGCAGGCAGTCGGCGACGACGCCGTGCGCCTCGGCGACCGCGCCCACCCGCCGCAGGTCCGTCAGCGACTCGACGGAGAACTGTCGCACTCCGCTGCCGATGGCCTCGTGCAGTTCCCCGGTGGTCTTGCCCGGTCCGGAGTAGAGGATCTCCGCCGCGGGGAAGCCCGCGTGGAGGGCCGAGGCCAGCTCGCCGGTGGAGCTGACCTCGGCGCGGCAGGCGCCCTCGCCCTCGCCCAGCGCGCGGGCGAGCTCGGGGTGCGGATTGGCCTTGAGGGAGTAGAACAGCGTGAACTCGGGCGGCAGGGCGGCCCGCAGCGCGCGCCGCGCCTCCCGCAGCCGGTCCAGGTCGTAGACGTACAGCGGCGAACCGAACCGCTCGGTCAGCTCTGCGGATGTGCGGCTCACGCCGTGCCCTCCTTGCCCTCGCCGGCACGGGCGCCGGCCGTCCGCCCGGGGGCGTGCGCCCCTTCGAGCAGTGCGATGAGTTGCTTCTTCTCGCTCTTGCCGTTGAGCGTCAGCGGGACGTCGGCGAGCACCCGGACGTCGGCCGGCACCTTCGCCGGCTCCAGTCGCTCGGCCAGCGCCCGCCGGATCTCCTGCGGGGTGAGGTCGCCCGCCACGCACAGGGTGAGGTCCCGGTCGGCGGTCGGCACCAGCGCGGCGGCGGCCCGTACGCCCGGGACGTCCATGGCGGCGGCCTCGATCTCGATCGTGCTCATCCGGACGCCGTGGCGCTTGAACATGTCGTCGCGGCGGCCCTCGAAGTAGAGGTAGCCGTCGGCGTCGAGGTGCCCGTAGTCGCCGGTGTGCAGGCGGGTGCCGCCGCTGCGGGCGTCGGGCCGGAACGTACGGGCCGTGATCTCCGGGGCGCGCCAGTAACCGGCCATGACGTGCGGGCCGGTGACGGTGATCTCGCCGACCTCGCCGGGCGGCAGCACGCCGCCGTCCGGGCCGAGGATCTCCACCCGGGTCCCGGGCAGCGGGCGGCCCACCGACTCCGGGCGCTCCAGCTCCTGGTCCGGCGGCATGATCGAGATGCGCTTGCACTCGGTGATGCCGAACATCCGCGCCACCCGGGCGCCGGGGAAGTTCTCCCGCAGCCCGGTGATGGTGGCTTGCTGGAGGGCGGCCCCGGTGTTGGTGAACAGCCGCAGCCGGGTGTCGCCGGGGGCGCGGGCGGCGAGCCGCAGGAGGATGGCGGCCAGCGAGGGGACGACCGGGAAGACGGTCGCACCGCACTCGCGGATCTCGTTGAGCAGCTTCACCTCGGGCTGGGCGCCGGCCAGTACGAGCTCGGCGCCGGCCAGCGCCGACAGCAGGATCTGGAAGAGGCCGTAGTCGAAGGAGAGCGGCAGCCGGCAGTACACGACGTCGTCGGGGCGGTAGCCCAGCTCGTGCTGGATGGCGCGGGCGGCGAAGGCCATCCGCTCCTGCGGGCACACCACGCCCTTGGGGGCCGCGGTGCTGCCGGAGGTGTAGATCAGCACGCCGATGTCGCCCGGCCGGGCGGCCGGTGCGGGTTCGGGCAGGCCGCGCAGCGCCGCGATCTCCTCCCACACGGCGGACACCGTGTGGACGGGCAGGCCGGCGGCGGCGTCGCGCAGTTGCCCGGCGCCCTCGTCGGTGGTGACGGCGAGCGTGGGCCCGCAGTCGGCGAGGACCTGCCGGAGCGCGTACTGCTTCATGCCGGGGTTGAGCGGCACGACGGTCACGCCGCGCCGGGCGCAGGCGTGGAACAGGGCGACGAGCTCACCGGTGTTGGGCAGCTGGACGACGACGCGGTCGCCGCGTACGACGCCCCGCCGCTCCAGCCAGTGGCCGGCGGCGGCGGCCTCGGCGGCGAGTGCCGCGTACGTCCACGAGACGCGGCCGTCGCGGACGGCAGGCGCGTCGGGGCGGGCTGCCATGGCCTCGGCGAGGATGTTG
Organism: Streptomyces eurocidicus; assembly: GCF_002891295.1. Lineage (GTDB taxonomy): Bacteria > Actinomycetota > Actinomycetes > Streptomycetales > Streptomycetaceae > Streptomyces > Streptomyces eurocidicus. The sequence continues at coordinate 549,983 of NZ_LGUI01000004.1, forward strand.
TGCAGGAGCCCCGGAGCGGCCTGCTCCGCCGCTCCGGGCGCGGGGGCGGCATCCCGTACGGGTTCCCCGGCCGCGCCGAAGTCCCGGGCCGCCCGGGCCTTGAGCCCGGCCCGGTCGATCTTGCGATTGGCGTTCAACGGCAACACGTCCAAGTGCTGGAAGCGGCGGGGGACGAGCCCTTGCGGCAGCGCCGCCCGGAGTCCTCTGGCCAGCTCGACGGGGGTGGCGCGGCGGCCGGTGTAGTAGACGACGAGCTCTTCGCTCTCCCCGCCCAGGTGGGCCGTCACGGCCGCCGCGTCCTCGACGCCCGCGCAGTGGGTGCGCACGGCGTGCGCGATCTCCGACAGCTGGACGCGCCAGCCCTGGAGCTGCACCTGGTCGTCCACCCGGCCCAGGAAGGAGAGTTCGCCGTCGGGGTCGCGGCGCACCCGGTCGCCCGTGCGGTACCAGCGCTTCCCGTCGCGTTCGAGGAAGCGGCCGGCGTCGTCGGCGGGGTCGAGGTAGCCGGCGCAGGTCTGCGGGCCGGCCACGCACAGCTCGCCCTCGGTGTCGTGCGGGGTGCCGTCGTCGTCCCGCAGGAAGACGTCGAGACCGGGGTGCGGGAGGCCGATCGGGACGACGCCGTTGACGCTGCGGCCGGGCGAGGTCGCGGGCGACCAGCGGTGGGCGGTGCAGGTGATGGTCAGCTCGGTGGGCCCGTAGAGGTTCTCCACCGCCGAGCCGGGGGCCGCGGCCTGCCACTGGGCGGCGTCCGCGTCCATGAGCGGTTCCCCGGCGAACAGGCTCCACCGCAGCCCCGGCATCGCCCCGGGGGTGAGCGCGCCCGTGCGGCGGGTCAGCGCGATGCTGTTCGGGGTGGCGAACCACACCGTCACGCCCTGCTCGGCGAGGTACTCCGGCAGGGCCCGGTAGGCGGGGCCGGGCACGGGCTGGACCCGGGCTCCGGCGCCCCAGGCGCAGAACAGGTCGAAGACGGCGCAGTCGAAGGTGAGGTCGAAGGTCTGCGAGAAGACGTCGTCGGGGGTGAAGTCGTAGCGCGCGTCGAGGGTGGCGAAGTACCGGGCCGCGCTGCCGTGGCTCACCGGGACGCCCTTGGGGCGGCCGGTGGAGCCGGAGGTGAACATGACGTACGCGGCGTCGGACGGGCCGGCGGGCCGGGGCGCGGCGAGGGCGAGCTCCGGGTCGGGGCGCAGGATCCGCCCGGGGCCCCGGCCGTCACCGGCGTGGTCCCCGTCGACGAGCACGGGGAGCTCCGAGCCGGGCGGCAGGATCTCCGCGAGGAGCCCCGGCCCGCGCGGGTCGGTGACGACGGCCTCCACCCCGGCGTCCGCCAGCGCCTGCCGGGTGCGCGCGGCGGGGAAGTCGGGGTGCAGGGGTACGACCGTGGCTCCGGCGTACAGCGCGGCGAGCACGCCCACGTAGGCCGTGCCGCTCTTGTTGGCGAGCACGCCGACCGCGCGCGGTGGGCCGCCCACCGCGTCCAGCAGGGTGCCCGCCCAGGTCAGCGCGGTGGCGTGGGCGTCGGCGTAGGTGACGCCGTGCTCCCCGACCCGGAACGCGTCCCGGTCCCCGGCCACGGCCAGTCCCCGCAGGAACCGTCCGTGCAGCGTGTTCTCCAAGTCGGGCCCCATGCCCCTCGCCCCCTCGTGTGCGTGGTTCGGTCGGTCCGTGCGGGTCAGGCCGCCGGCAGCGGCCCGGCGCCCGTCAGCGAGGAGAGCGTCGCCCACAGCCCGGCGGGCGTGGCGAAGGTCTCCCGGGACAGCGACTCGTCACGGAACTGCACGCCGTAGGTGCTCTCCAGGTCCATCAGGAGATCGACGATGCCGAGGGAGTCGAGTCCGTAGTCCCGCAGTTCCAGGTCGGCGAGGATCGTCTCCCCGGGCTCCATGTACGGCAGGGCGCGGCGCAGAATGTCCTCGAACTGCTGGTCCCACATACGGGTCGTCTCCTCTTCCACGTTTTTCACGGTTCGTTTGCCTCGGGGCGCGGTTCGGCTCAGGTACGGGGGCGCATCGCGCGGACCGGATCGGCGGCCAGTACCTCGAAATTGCTGACGGTGCAGTCGACCCGGCCGAACAGCCTGTCCGGTCCGGCGACGCACAGCCTGGTGACGCCGAGTTCCTTGAGCGTCGCCACGACGGAAGGCCAGCGGACGGCCGTCACATAGCCGTCCAGCAGCATGTTCCGGATGCCCTCGCCGGTCCGTACGACCGAGCCGTCGCCGTCGGCGACCACCGGTATCTCCGGGTCACTGAAGGTGAACTCCCCGAGCACCTCGTCCGCCACCTGCTCGCGCAGTCCGGAGAAGCGCGAGGAGTGCATCGGCGGGCGCATCGTGTACAGCGGCAGACCGCCGATCGACCGAATACGCCGCTCGAATTCCTCGACGGCTTGCGCGCGCAGGGTGAGCATGTAGAAGCCGTCGTCGAGATAGCAGGAGAAGTCGTGCCACTCGCCGCGCTCGGTGAGCTCCTCCAGCAGGGGCGCGAGCGCCTCCCACGGCGCCCGGACGAACGACAGCGTCACCAGGTCCCGGTGCTCGGTCGCGAAGTACTCGGCCGTGCGGCGGGCCAGCAGCGCGGTCAGCCGCGCCGCGTCCTCGAACGGCAGCGCGCCGGTGAACGCCGTCAGCGCCTTCTGCCCGAAGCTCGGACCGGCGCAGAACGCGGGCTCCAGCCCGTACCGCTCGCGCGCCCACTCCGCCAGCGCCACGCAATTCACGAAGAACGCGACCTGGGCGGCCTCGGAGTAGTCGTCCTCGGAATCCCTGAACCGGTTCATGACGGAATACCCGACGGCATCGGAGGCGGCCGCGAGCAGCCGCCTCGCCGAGGGGTTGACCATCATGAATTTCGCCGCGTCCGCGAAGCGGTTCGGTCCCATTCCGGGAAATACAACAGCCGTACTCATCCAGTAACCTGTCGTCGTCGGTGAGCGATACCGAGTGATATCGAGTGATACCTCAGGCAACACATCAAATCGTCGGCTCCGCAGGGGCCTTCGCGATACCCCTACCGGCCCGGATCCAGCCCCTATCGGGGTGGCCGGGCGGGCGCCCGGAGAGGCACTCTGAGGTGCACGTCGCAGCACTATCAGATGGGGTGTCTCCAGCTTTGTTCGCAACTCCCAGCGCCACCGGAACCGTTCCGTTCGGCGAACACCGGACCTGGTACCGCGTCACCGGTGAACTCGACGCGGGAAACCCCCCGCTGGTCGTCATGCACGGCGGCCCCGGCAGCACCCACGACTATCTGCTGTCGCTGACGGAGCTGGCCGGGCAGGGCTGGCCGGTCATCCACTACGACCAGCTCGGCAACGGCGCCTCGACCCACCTGCCCGGCCGGGACGCCGACTTCTGGACGGTGGACCTCTTCCTCCGCGAGCTCGACAACCTCCTGGAGCACCTGGGCGTCGCCGACGACTACATCCTCTTCGGCCAGTCCTGGGGCGGCATGCTCGCCGCCGAGCACGCCGTGCGGCAGCCCGCCGGCCTGCGCGGCATGGTGATCGCCAACTCGCCCGCGTCCATGCCGCTGTGGCGCGCGGAGGCCCTGCGGCTGCGCGCGGGACTGCCCGAGGCCCTCCAGGAGGCCCTGAACCGGCACGAGGCGACCGGGGCGTTCGACGACCCGGAGTACCAGCACGCCATGTACGCCTACTACCAGCGCCACGTCTGCCGCGCCGACCCGATCCCGCCCGAGGTCATGCGCACCCTCATGGCGCTCGGCAGCGACCCGACCGTCTACGGCACGATGAACGGCCCCAACGACTTCACCGTCATCGGGACCCTCCGCGACTGGTCCGTCGTCGACCGGCTGCACGCGGTCGAGGTGCCGACGCTGCTGATCAGCGGGCGGCACGACGAGGCGACCCCGGCGACGGTGCAGCCGTTCTACGACGAGATACCCGATGTGAGCTGGGAGATCCTGGAGAACTCCAGCCACATGCCGCACGTCGAGGAGCCGGAGAGGTTCACCGAGGTGATGACGGAATACCTCGGCTCGCTGGGCTGACGGAAGCCACCGGGGCCCGGGCCGGGCGGGGTGCTCCCCCGCCCGGCCCGGGCCCCGGTCCGTTTCTACAGGTCCAGCTCCTCCGCCATGTCCTCCAGCTCCTCCAGCAGGAACTCGCAGACGTCGTAGATGGTCCGGTGGTCGTAGACCAGCGTCGCCGGCAGCTCAAGGCCGGTGATCCGCTCCAGCCTGTTGCGGAGCTCCACCGCCGTCAGGGACGTGAACCCCATGTTGAGCAGGTCGGCGTCCTCGTCGATCTCGTCCAGGTCGTCGAGGCCGAGCACCGCGGCCGTCTCCCGGATCAGGATCTCGCAGAGGATGTCGAGCCGCTCCCCCTCCGACAGGTCGGCCACGCGCTCGTAGAAGGCGCGCACGTCACCCGCCGGAGCCTCAGGGGCGGAGCCTCCGTGCGGGGCCGCGGGGGCGGACACCCCGTACGGCGCCGGCGGAGCGGCCGGTGCCGAGACCCCGTAAGGGGCGGGCGGGGCCGACACGCCGTAGGGGGCCGCCGGGGCGGACCTCCCGGACGACCGGCGCCGCGAGGAACGGTCCTCGGCCTGGTACGCCTCGACCGGCTTCTTCGCCATGGTGAACGCCTCCGTTCGGGGTGCTTCCGCCCGGGGCGCCCCGGCCCCGGGCGCTTCCGTCCGGGGTGCCGTCGCCCGGGTTTCCTCCACTCGCGGTGCCTCGGCACGCGGCGCGGCCGCCTCCGCCGCGGCCGGCGCACCGGAGCCGTTGCGGGCGCGCCATGATGCCAGGGACGGCAGCAGGGCCGCGAGCGCGTTCAGGTCCTGCCGGTCGACCGCGCCCCAGAACTCCGCGTCGAGCGAACCGAGCGACGCGCCGCCCTCGGTGTCACCGTCCCCGGCGGCGTCCGGCGTGCTCTCCAGCCAGTAGTGCCGGCGCTGGAACGGGTACGTCGGCAGGTCCACGCGGCGGGCGCCGGTGCCGGCGAAGAACGCCTCCCAGTCGACGCGGCCGCCCGCGACGTGCAGCTTGCCGAGGGCGGTCACGACCGCCTGCGCCTCGGTGCGGTCCCGCCGCTGCGCGGGCACGAACGCGAGGTTGCGGGCGCCCGGCAGGCATTCCTGGGCCATGGCGGACAGCACGGCGTCCGGACCGATCTCCAGGAACACCCGCACGCCCTGGTCGTGCAGCGTACGGACGCCGTCACCGAACCGGACGGTACCCCGCACGTGCCGGACCCAGTACTCGGGCGAGCACAGCTCCTGCGCGGTGGCGAGGTGGCCGGTGAGGTTGGAGACGACCGGGATCGCCGGAACGCCGTACGTGAGGGACTCGGCGACCTCGCGGAAACCGGCCAGCATCCCGTCCATCAAGGACGAATGGAACGCGTGCGAGACGTTCAGACGACGGGCCTTCTCGAAACGCCCGGCAACCTGCGCCACCGCGTGCTCGTCACCCGAGATCACCACGGACGACGGGCCGTTGATGGCGGCGATGTCGACACCGTCGACGAGCACGGCACGGACATCGGCCTCGGTGGCGCGCAGGGAGACCATCGCCCCACCGGCAGGCAGGGCCTGCATGAGGCGGGCACGGGCGGCGACCAGCTTGCCCGCGTCCTCCAACGAGAACACACCCGCGACGTGAGCAGCAGCGATCTCACCAATGGAGTGACCGGCGACGAAGTCAGGGCGAACGCCCCACGACTCGGCCAGCCGGAACAGCGCCACCTCGACCGCGAACAGGGCAGGCTGCGTGTTCTCCGTACGAGCCAGAGCCTCCGCATCGTCCAGAACGGCCGGGTCCAGACCCAGCGCGGCGCACGCGGCGTCGAACGCCTCCGCGAAGACGGGGAAGGCCGCGTAAAGCTCACGCCCCATCCCCGCCCGCTGAGCACCCTGACCCGTGAACAGCGCGGCGAGCTTTCCGCCCACCGCCTTGCCGGTCGCCGACTCGGTGCCCACCACCACGGCCCGGTGGTCGAAGTGCGCCCGCGACGTCGCCAGCGTGAGACCGACGTCGCGCAGGTCGCGCCCGGCGGCGGCCGTACGGATCCGGGCCACCTGGGCGGCCAGGGCCTTCTCGCTCTTGGCGCTCATCACGAGCGGCACGACGGGCAGTTCCCGCTCGGCGGTCCGCTCGGCCTCCTCGGCCGGCGGCGCCTGCTCGACGATGACGTGCGCGTTCGTACCGCTGAAGCCGAACGACGACACACCGGCGCGCCGGGGCCGGCCGGTCTCCGGCCAGTCGCGGTTCTCGGTCAGCAGCTCGACGGCGCCGTCGGCCCAGTCGACGTGCTTGGAGGGCTCGTCGACGTGCAGCGTCCTGGGCAGGACGCCGTTGCGCATCGCCATGACCATCTTGATCACGCCGCCGACGCCCGCGGCGGCCTGCGTGTGACCGATGTTGGACTTCAGCGAGCCGAGCCACAGCGGCTCGTCACCCGCACGCTCCTGACCGTAAGTGGACAGGAGGGCCTGGGCCTCGATCGGGTCACCCAGCGTGGTGCCCGTGCCGTGCGCCTCGACCGCGTCCACGTCGGCCGGGGAGAGCCCGGCCACGGCGAGGGCCTGCCGGATCACCCGCTGCTGGGAGGGGCCGTTCGGGGCGGTCAGGCCGTTGCTGGCGCCGTCCTGGTTGATCGCGGTGCCCCGGACGATGCCGAGGACCCGGTGGCCGTTGCGGCGCGCGTCCGACAGCCGCTCCACCATCAGCATGCCGATGCCCTCGCCCCAGCCGGTGCCGTCGGCCGCCGACGCGAACGCCTTGCAACGCCCGTCCCTGGCGAGCCCGCCCTGGCGCGAGAAGTCGACGAAGGCGTTGGGGGTGGACATCACGGTGACACCACCGGCGAGCGCGAGGTCGCACTCGCCGGAGCGCAGGGCCTGGACGGCCATGTGCAGGGCGACCAGCGACGACGAGCACGCCGTGTCGACGGTGACGGCCGGGCCCTCCAGGCCGAGCGCGTACGAGACACGGCCGGACATCACACCGCCGGAGGTGCCGGTGCCGAGGAAGCCGCCGACGTCGTCCGGCACGGAGCCGCCGAGGCGCGACGCGTAGTCGAAGTGGATGGCGCCCGCGTAGACGCCGGTGCGGCTGCCGCGCAGCGTGGTCGGGTCGATGCCCGCGCCTTCGATGGTCTCCCAGGTGGTCTCCAGCAGCAGACGCTGCTGCGGGTCCATCGCGAGGGCCTCGCGCGGCGAGATCCCGAAGAACCCGGCGTCGAACTCGGTCGCCTCGTGGAGGAAGCCGCCGTCGCGGGTGTACGAGGTCCCCGGGCGCTCGCCCGTGGGGTCGTAGAGCCGCTCGGGGTTCCAGTCGCGGTCGGTCGGGAAGGTGGTCATCGCGTCGCCGCCGGAGGCCACCAGGTCCCACAGCAGGTCCGGGGAGGAGGCGCCGCCGGGGTAGCGGCAGCCCATGCCGACGATCGCGACGGGGTCGTCGTCCACGGCCTTGACGGGCGCGGCGGTGGTCTGTTCGGCCAGCCCGCCGGCCAGCTCGTCGCGCACGTACTCCATGAGGACGCGCGGCGTCGGGTAGTCGAAGACGAGAGTCACCGGCAGCCGCAGCCCCGTCCCCGCGTTGACACGGTTCCGCAGCTCGACGGCCGTGAGCGAGTCGAAGCCGCTCTCCTTGAACGACCGCTCCGGGTCCACGTCGTCGGCCCCGGCGTGCCCGAGGACGGCCGCGACATCGGTCCTGATGAGGTCGAGGATCGCCTCCTCGCGCTCGGCCCCGCTCAGCCCCGCGAGCCGCTGCCGCAGCCCCTCGGCCGCGGCCGACGAACGCGCCGCGGTACGCCGCGTACGCGTCCGCACCAGCCCGCTCAGCAGCGGCGGAAGCTGCTCGCCCGCGGCCGCCGCGAGGACGGCCATGTCGAGCCGCACGGGCGCGAGGGCGCCCAGGCCCAGGCTCTGCGCCGTGTCGAAGAGGCTCAGGCCCTCCTCGGTGGACAGCGGCGGCATCCCCGAGCGGTTCATCCGCTCCAGGTCCACGGCCGACAGCTCACCGCCCATGCCGCTCGCCCCGGCCCACAGGCCCCACGCCAGCGACAGACCCGGCAGACCCGCCGTGCGGCGGCGCTGGGCCAGGGCGTCGATGAACGCGTTCGCGGAGGCGTAGTTGGCCTGGCCCGGGTTGCCGAAGACTCCGGCGACGGACGAGAACAGGACGAACGCGGAGAGGTCGAGGCCCTCCGTCAGCTCGTGGAGGTTGACGGCCGCGTCGACCTTGGCGCCGAAGACCGTGTCGATCTGCTCGGGCGTGAGGGAGGAGACGGTCGCGTCGTCGAGGACGCCGGCGGTGTGGATGACACCGGACAGCGGGTGCGCGACGGGTACGGACGCGAGGAGCGCGGCCAGCGCGTCGCGGTCGGCGGCGTCACAGGCGGCTACGGTCACCTCGGCGCCGAGGGCGGCGAGTTCGTCGCGCAGCTCGGCGGCACCGGGCGCGCCGAGGCCACGACGGCTGGTCAGCAGCAGGTGACGCACACCGTGCTCGGTGACCAGATGACGGGCGAACAGGGCGCCCAGCGCACCCGTACCACCCGTGATCAGAACCGTGCCGTCGGCGTCCCACGGGCGCGGCACGGTCAGGACGACCTTGCCGACGTTGCGGGCCTGGCCCAGGTAGCGGAACGCCTCGGGGGCCCGGCGCACGTCCCACGCGGTGACCGGCAGGGCCTTGAGGACACCGGCGTCGACGAGCGCCACCAGCTCCACGAGCATCTCCTGGATGCGGTCCGGGCCCGCCTCCATCATGTCGAACGCCTGGTAGGCGACACCCTGGTGGGCGGCGGCCACCTCGGCGGCGTCGCGGATGTCCGTCTTGCCCATCTCGACGAACCGGCCGCCGCGCGGCAGCATCCGCAGCGAGGCGTCCACGAACTCGCCGGCCAGGCAGTCCAGCACCACGTCCATGCCACGACCGCCGGTGGCGGCCATGAACGCGTCGTGGAACTCCAGGTCGCGCGACGAGGCGAGGTGCGCGTCGTCCAGGCCGAAGGCCCGCAGCGTCGGCCACTTGCGCGGGCTCGCCGTGCCGTACACCTCGGCGCCCAGGTGGGCGGCGAGCTGCACGGCGGCCGTGCCCACACCGCCGGCGGCGGCGTGGATGAGGATCGACTCGCCGTCGCGCAGGCCCGCGAGGTCGACGAGCGCGTAGTAGGCCGTCAGATAGACGACGGGGGCGGCCGCGGCCTGGGCGAACGTCCAGCCCTCCGGCATCCGGACGACGAGCCGCCGGTCCGAGACGCTGTACGGGCCGAAGGAGGCCGACAGCAGGCCCATCACCCGGTCCCCGACCGCCAGGTCCGTCACGCCCGGCCCGGTCTCGACGACGACGCCCGCGCCTTCCATGCCCAGCTCGCCGGCGTCGCCCGGGTACATGTCCAGGACGTTGAGCACGTCACGGAAGTTCAGACCGCTCGCCCGCACCGAGACCCGGACCTGGCCCGGCTCCAGCGGGGCGAGGTTGGGCGCGGCGGGCACGAAACCGAGGCCCTGGAAGGTCCCCTTCGCGGTGATGTCGAGCCGCCAGGAGTCGGAGGTGTCGGCGGGCAGCGCCAGCACCTCCGAGGCGGACGCCCGTGCCAGCCGGGGCACGAACGCCTCACCGCCGCGCAGCGCCAGCTGGTGCTCACCGGCGGCGAGGGCACGCGCGAGCACCTCGCGCGACTCCTCCGACCCGTCGGTGTCGACGAGCACGAAGCGGCCCGGGTTCTCCGACTGGGCGGACTTCACCAGGCCCCAGACGGCCGCCTGCGCCAGGTCCGCGACCGGCTCGGACGCCTCGACGGACACCCCGCCGCGCGTCAGCAGGACGAGCCGCGACTCGGCGAACCGCTCGTCGTCCAGCCACCGCTGCACAAGGGCGAGGGTCCGGTGGGCGGCGGTGTGGGCCGGGGCGGCGGAGTACCCGTCCCCGGTGGGGTGCGGGGCGTCGTCGGCGGTGGCCGGAGCCGGGACCGGGACGAGGACGAACTCGGGGGTGTCGGGGGCCTCGGGGGCCTTGGTGGTCCCGGTGGTCCCGGTGAGATCGAGATCGGCCAGGTGGCCGAGGACCGCCTCCTCCGGTACGTCCGTCGAGAGGGCGTTCCACTCCAGCCGGAAGAGGGAGTCGTCACGGGAGGCGCCCGCGCTGAGCTGGTCGGCGGAGACGGTACGCAGGACGAGCGACCCGACCGTGGCCACCGGGGCACCGGTGGTGTCGGTGAGGCTCAGCGTGACGCCGCTGCCGTCACGGGTACGGCTGAGGCGGACGCGGACGGCGGTGGCGCCATTGGCGTGCAGGGTGACCCCCGACCACGCGAACGGCAGCTGCGGACCCGCCTCGCCACCGGCCACGAAATCACCGAACGCCATGGCGTGCAGCGTCGCGTCCAGGAGCGCCGGGTGCAGCCCGAACCTGGCGGCGTCGGCGTCCTCGGGGAGGGCGACCTCGGCGTAGACGTCACCGCCCTCGCGCCAGGCGGCGGTCACACCACGGAAGACGGCGCCGTACTCCAGCCCGATGCCCGCGAGCCCCTCGTAGAGGTCGCCGACGCCGACGGGCTCGGCGCCCTCGGGCGGCCAGACGGCGAGGGCAGCCGGGGACGCGTCCTCGGCTGCCGGGGCGAGGAGGCCGGAGGCGTGGCGGACCCAGGGCATGTCCTCGGGAGCACCCTCGGGCCGGGAGTGGACGGTCAGGCTCCGCCGGCCGGTGTCGTCCGGTTCGCCCACGGTCACCCGTAGCTGGACACCACCGTTCCCGTGCAGGACCAGCGGCGCTTCGAGGGTGAGCTCGTCGACGGTCGTGCAACCGGCCTCGTCACCGGCGCGGATCGCCAGATCGACGAACGCGGTACCGGGGAGCAGGACCGTACCCATGACGGCGTGGTCCGCGAGCCACGGGTGGCTCTGGAGCGACACCCGGCCTGTGAGGAGCAGCCCCTCGGAGTCCGGCAGAGCGACGACCGCACCCAGCAGCGGGTGATCCGCCGGACCCTGGCCGATGGCGGTGGCGTCACCGGTGCTCGCCGCACTGCCGAGCCAGAAGCTCTCGTGCTGGAAGGGGTAGGTGGGGAGGTCGGTGAGGCGCGCGCCGGTACCGGAGAAGAAGGCGGGCCAGTCGACGCGGGTGCCGGTGATGTGGAGGCGGCCGAGGGCGGTGACGAGGGAGGTCGGCTCGGGGCGGTCCTTACGGAGGGCCGGTACGAACGCGACGTCTTCGGCGTCGGGCAGGCATTCCTGCGCCATCGCGGAGAGAACGCCATCCGGGCCGAGCTCCAGGAAGGTGCGAACACCCTGATCATGGAGGGTCTGGATGCCGTCGGCGAAGCGGACGCCCTCACGGACGTGACGGACCCAGTACTCGGGGGACGTCAGATCCGTGGCCAGCTGGCCCGTGACGTTGGAGACGACCGGGATGGCGGGGACGGTGTAAGTGAGGGACTCGGCGATCTCGCGGAAACCGGCCAGCATCCCGTCCATCAGGGACGAGTGGAAGGCGTGCGAAACGTTGAGACGACGAGCCTTCTCGAAACGACCGGCCACCGCCTCGACAGCGGCCTCAACACCGGAAATGACCACAGAGGAAGGTCCGTTGATCGCGGCGATGTCGACACCGTCGACCAGCACGGCACGGACATCGGCCTCGGTGGCACGAAGGGAAACCATCGCCCCACCGGCAGGCAGGGCCTGCATCAGCGCGGCACGAGCGGCGACCAGCTTGCCCGCATCCTCCAGCGAGAACACACCCGCAACGTGAGCCGCCGCGATCTCACCAATGGAGTGACCAGCCACGAAGTCCGGCCGGACACCGAAGGACTCGGCGAGACGGAACAGCGCCACCTCGACCGCGAACAGCGCGGGCTGCGTGTTCTCCGTACGAGCCAGAGCCTCCGCATCATCGAAGACGGCCGGGTCCAAGCCCAGCGCCGCACACGCAGCGTCGAAAGCCTCCGCGAACACCGGATAGGCAGCGTGCAGCTCACGGCCCATCCCAGCCCGCTGAGCACCCTGACCCGTGAACAACGCGGCGACCTTGCCGCCCAGCACCCGGCCCTTGACCGTCTGCTCGCCCACCGCCACAGCCCGGTGCTCGAACTGCGCACGAGCCGTCGCCAGCGTGAAGGCAACGTCGACCGGGTTGAGGTCGGCACCCGCCTCCCGCACCCGTGCGACCTGCGCGTCGAGGGCCTCCGGCGACTTGGCCGACACCACCCACGGCACCACCGGGGGCAACACGGCGTCCACGGCGGCGGCCTCGGACATCACCGGAGGCTGCTCGACGATGACGTGCGCGTTCGTGCCGCTGAAGCCGAAGGAGGAGATACCCGCACGACGCGGACGACCCACCTCCGGCCAGTCGCGGGCCTCGGTGAGGAGCTCGACGGCCCCGTCCGCCCAGTCGATGTGCGGCGACGGCTCGTCGACGTGCAGCGTCTTCGGCAGCACCCCATGGCGCATGGCCATGAGCATCTTGATGATCCCGCCGACACCGGCCGCCGCCTGCGCGTGACCGATGTTCGACTTGAACGAGCCGAGCCACAGCGGCTCGTCGCCCGCGCGCTCCTGACCGTACGTGGCCAGCAACGCCTGCGCCTCGATCGGGTCACCCAGCGTCGTACCCGTACCGTGCGCCTCGACAGCGTCGACATCCGCCGGAGAGAGACCGGCCGTGGCCAGCGCCTGGCGGATCACCCGCTGCTGCGACGGACCGTTCGGGGCGGTCAGACCGTTGCTGGCGCCGTCCTGGTTCACCGCCGAGCCCCGGACGATGCCCAGGACCGGGTGACCGTTGCGCCGCGCGTCGGAAAGCCGCTCCACGAGCAGCATGCCTACGCCCTCGGCCCAGCCCGTACCGTCCGCACCCGCCGCGAACGCCTTGCACCGGCCGTCCGTGGCCAGGCCGCGCTGACGGGAGAACTCCATGAACGAGCTGGGGGTGGCCATCACGGTCACACCGCCGGCGAGGGCGAGCTCGCACTCACCCGCGCGCAGGGCCTGGACGGCCAGGTGCAGGGCGACCAGCGACGACGAGCACGCCGTGTCCACCGTCACCGCCGGGCCCTCCAGCCCGAACACGTAGGAGAGACGGCCGGAGACGACGCTGCCCGAGGTGCCGGTGCCCAGGAAGCCGTCGACGCCCTCGGGGACGGACGTGCCGATGCCGGACGCGTAGTCGTGGTACATCGCACCGGCGAAAACACCGGTCCGGCTGCCACGCAGGCCGGTCGGGTCGATGCCCGCCCGCTCGACGGCCTCCCAGGTGGTCTCCAGCAGCAGACGCTGCTGCGGGTCCATCGCGAGGGCCTCACGCGGGCTGATCCCGAAGAACGCCGGGTCGAACTCGGCGGCCTCGTGGAGGAAGCCGCCCTGACGCGTGTACGAGGTCCCTGGGCGCTCACCTGTCGGGTCGTAGAGGTTCTCCAGGTCCCAGCCACGGTCGGTCGGGAAGGACGTCACCCCGTCGCGCCCGTTGACGACCAGGTCCCACAGACCCTCGGGCGAGCTCACACCGCCGGGGTAGCGGCAGGCCATGCCGACGATCGCGATCGGGTCGTCGTCCACACGGGCCGTACGCACCGGAACCGCGAGGGCCGCCTGCGGCAGGGAGCCGGCGAGCTCGTCACGCACGTACTCCATGAGGACGCGGGTCGTCGGGTAGTCGAAGATCAGCGTGGCGGGCAGCCGGAGGCCCGTCACGGCGTTGAGGCGGTTGCGGAACTCGACCGCCGTGAGGGAGTCGAAGCCCAGCTCCGTGAACGCCCGGTCCGGCTCGATGACCGCGCCGGAGGAGTGGCCGAGGACCCCGGCGACCTCGTCGCGCACCAGGTCGAGCAGCGTCCCGGCCCGCTCGGCCTCGGGCAGCGTGAGCAGGCGCTGCCGCAGGGACTCCGCCTGACGGGCGTCGACCGTGCGACGCGCGGGCACGCGCACCAGGCCGCGCATCAGCGGCAGGAGCGGGTGCGTCGCCGCACCCGCCCGCAGGACGGCCAGGTCGAGCGGAGCCGGTACGAGCAAAGGCTCACCCGAGGCCACGGCGGCGTCGAGGAGTTCCAGACCCTGCCGGGGCGCGATCGCGAGCACACCACTGCTGCCCATACGGGAAGCATGCGCGGATTCCAGCTCGGCGCCCATGCCGTCCGTGTCCTCCCACAGACCCCAGGCGAGGGACGTCGCGGGGAGACCGGCGGCGACACGCTGCTGAGCGAGAGCGTCCAGGTAGGCGTTGGCAGCCGCGTAGTTGCCCTGACCGGCGTTGCCGAACACACCGGCAGCGGAAGAGAACAGCACGAACGCCGACAGCTCCATACCGGCGGTCAGCTCATGCAGATGACGAGCCGCATCCGCCTTCGGGCCGAAGACCGCGTCCAGACGCTCCCCCGACAGCGAACCGATCACGCCGTCGTCGAGGACTCCGGCGGTGTGCACGACAGCGGTGACGGGATGGGCGGCCAGCAACTCGGCCACAGCCTCGCGGTCGGCAACGTCGCACGCGGCGACGGCCACCTCGGCACCGAGAGCGGTCAGTTCGTCACGCAGCTCGGCCGCGCCCGGGGCATCCAGACCACGACGGCTGGTCAGCACCAGACCGCGTACGCCGTGCTCGGCCACCAGGTGCCGGGCCACGAGCGCACCCAGGGAACCCGTACCACCCGTGATCAGAACCGTGCCCTCAGCATCCCAGACACCCTGGTCAGCAGCGGTGACCGAGGCACGGGCGAGACGAGGCGCGAAGACCTCTCCCCCGCGTACGGCGATCTGGTGCTCGTCCCCCGCGTCGGCGGCGGCGACAGCGGCACCGAAGGTCTCGGGGCCGGCGTCGGTGTCGACGAGGACCACGCGGCCGGGGTTCTCCGACTGCGCCGAACGCACCAGACCCCACACGGCGGCCTGTACGGGATCGACGTCCGCGTCACCGGCCACAGCCGCCGCGCCCCGGGTCACCAGGACGAGCCTGGAGTCGGCGAACCGCTCGTCCGCGAGCCACTCCTGCACCAGGCCCAGTACGCCGTGCACGACCTCGCGCACCGCACCGGACTGGCACGGCACAACGGTGACGGAGGGCAGGGGCGCGCCGCCGTCCACAGCGGCGCGCAGCGCGGCGAGGTCCGCGTGGTCCGCGCCCAGGACGGACACGGACATGGACACAGCGTCGGCGCGGGTCGCGACCGGCACCCACTCCACCCGGAACAGCGCGTCCCGCATGCCCTGGTCAGCCGTGCGCAGTTGGTCGGCGGCGAACGGCCGCACGACGAGCGACTCCACCGACGCGACCGCCATGCCCGCCGCGTCGGCGAGCTCCAGCGTCGCGCTGTCGCCCGAGGGCGTGACCTTGACCCGCAGCGCACCGGCCCCGGTCGCGCGGAGGGTCACTCCGCGCCATGCGAACGGCAGCTTGACGCCGCCTTCCTCGGACGGCGAACCCTCGGCGCGTATGTGAGCCGAGAGGGGGATGGTGTGCAGCGTGGCGTCCAGCAGCGCCGGGTGCAGCCCGTACGACGCGACGTCCGTGCCCTCGGGCAGCGAGACCTCTGCGTAGATGTCGTCGCCCTTGCTCCAGGCGGCGGTGACGCCCTGGAAGACCGGCCCGTACTCCAGGCCGGCGGCGGCGAGACCTTCGTAGAGCCCGTCGACGTCCACGGGCTCGGCGTCCGCCGGGGGCCAGGTGATGAGGTCGACGGCGTAGGCGGGGGCCTCGGTGGTGAGGGTGCCGGAGGCGTTCCGCTGCCAGGGGGCGTCGTCGGGGGCGCCCTCGGCACGGGAGTGGACGGTCAGCTCGCGGCGGCCCGTAGCGTCGGGGGCGCCGACCGTGACGCGGAGCTGGGCGGCGTCCTGCTCGGCCAGGACCAGCGGGGCCTCAAGGGTGAGTTCCTCGACGGTGGTGCAGCCGACCTGGTCGCCCGCGCGGATGGCGAGTTCGACGAAGGCCGTGCCCGGAAGCAGCACACTGCCGCCTATGACGTGATCCGCGAGCCACGGATGCGTACGCAGCGACAGCCGGCCCGCGAAGACGAAGCCGTCGGAGTCGGGCAGGGCCACGACCGCGCCGAGCAGCGGGTGCTCGGCCGCGCCGAGGCCGGCGGCCTGCATGTCGCCGTACGCGGGACCGCCCTCAAGCCAGTAGCGCTCGTGCTGGAAGGCGTACGTGGGGAGGTCGGCGAGGGCGGCGCCGGTGCCGGAGAAGAAGGCGGGCCAGTCAACGCGGGCGCCGGTGATGTGGAGACGGCCGAGGGCGGTGACGAGGGCCGTCGGCTCGGGGCGGTCCTTACGGAGGGCCGGGATGAAGGCGACGTCTTCGGCGTCGGGCAGGCACTCCTGAGCCATCGCGGAGAGAACGCCATCCGGGCCCAGCTCCAGGAAGGTGCGAACGCCTTCGGAGTGGAGGGTCTGGATGCCGTCGGCGAAACGGACGGCCTCACGGACGTGCCGCACCCAGTACTCGGGGGAAGCGAGATCCGTGGCCAGCTCACCGGTCACGTTGGAGACGACCGGGACAGAAGGGGCGGCGTAGGTGAGGGATTCAGCGACCTCGCGGAAACCGGCCAGCATTCCATCCATCAAGGACGAATGGAACGCGTGCGAGACGTTCAGGCGACGGGCCTTCTCGAAACGCCCGGCGACCTGCGCCACCGCGTGCTCGTCACCCGAGATCACCACGGAAGACGGGCCGTTGACCGCCGCAATGTCGACGCCATCGACGAGAGCCTCGCGCACCTCGGCCTCGGTGGCACGCAGGGAGACCATCGCCCCACCAGCAGGCAGCGCCTGCATCAGCGCGGCACGGGCCGCGACCAGCTTGCCCGCATCCTCCAGCGAAAACACACCCGCCACATGCGCAGCAGCAATCTCACCGATCGAGTGACCGGCCAGGAAGTCCGGCCGGACACCCAAGGACTCGGCGAGACGGAACAGCGCCACCTCAACAGCGAACAGCGCGGGCTGCGTGTTCTCCGTACGAGCCAGCAACTCCACATCGTCCAGAACAGCCGGGTCCAGACCCAGCGCCGCACAAGCAGCGTCGAACGCCCCCGCGAACACCGGATAGGCCGCGTACAGCTCACGCCCCATACCGGCCCGCTGCGCACCCTGACCCGTGAACAACGCGGCAAGCTTCCCGCCCAGCACCCGGCCCTTAACCGTCTGCTCGCCGTCCACCACCACAGCCCGGTGCTCGAACTGCGCACGAGCCGTCGCCAAAGTGAACCCGACATCCACCGGGCTCAGGTCAACACCAGCACCCACCACCTGCGCGACCTGAGCATCCAGCGCCTCAGCCGTCTTGCCCGACACCACCCACGGCACCACCGGCAGAACGACATCGCCGGAGACCTCGACGGCCTCCTCCGCCGGAGCCTGTTCCACGATCACGTGGGCGTTCGTACCGCTGAAGCCGAACGACGACACACCCGCACGGCGCGGACGGCCCGCCTCCGGCCAGTCGCGGGCCTCCGTGAGGAGCTCGACGGCGCCTGCCGACCAGTCCACCTTCCGTGACGGCTCGTCGACGTGCAGCGTCTTCGGCAGGTGGCCGTGGCGCATCGCGAGGACCATCTTCATGACCGCGCCGACACCGGCCGCCGCCTGGGTGTGGCCCAGGTTCGACTTCAGCGAGCCGAGCCAGAGGGGGCGGTCGGCGGAACGTTCCTGCCCGTAGGTGGCGATCAGGGCCTGGGCCTCGATCGGGTCGCCCAGCGTGGTGCCCGTGCCGTGCGCCTCGACGGCGTCGATGTCGGCCGCCTCCAGCCGGGCGTTGGCCAGGGCCTGACGGATCACCCGCTGCTGCGACGGGCCGTTCGGCGCCGTCAGACCGTTGCTCGCACCGTCCTGGTTCACCGCCGAGCCCCGGACCACGGCCAGGACGGGGTGGCCGTTGCGGCGGGCGTCGGACAGGCGCTCGACGAGGAGCACACCGACGCCCTCACTGAGCGACGTGCCGTCGGCCGCCTCGGCGAAGGGCTTGCAGCGGGCGTCGGCGGCGAGGGCGCCCTGCTGGCTGAACTCACGGTAGGTGTCCGGGGTGACGGCGACGGTCACACCGCCCGCGAGGGCGAGCTCGCACTCGCCCTGGCGCAGGGCCTGGACGGCGAGGTGCAGGGCCACCAGCGACGACGAGCAGGCCGTGTCGATGGTCATGGCCGGGCCTTCGAGGCCGAGCGCGTACGAGACGCGGCCGGAGACGACGCTGTTGGACGTGCCGGTGCCGAGGAAGGCGTCGATCTCCTCGGGCACGCCGCTCATGTCGCCCGCGTATTCCTTGTACATCACACCGGCGTAGACGCCGGTGCGACTGCCGCGGAGCGTCGTGGGGTCGATGCCCGCCCGCTCGAACGCCTGCCAGGACGCCTCCAGCAGCAGGCGCTGCTGCGGGTCCATCGCCATGGCCTCGCGGGGCGAGATGCCGAAGAAGCCCGGGTCGAAGCCGGCGGCGTCGTCGACGAAGCCGCCCTCGCGGACGTACGAGGTGCCGCGGCGGGCGTTCTCGCGGTCGGGGTCGTAGAGCGACTCCAGGTCCCAGCCGCGGTCGGCCGGGAAGGGGCCGACACAGTCGGCGCCCTCGACGAGGCGCTGCCACAACTTCTCGGGGCCGTCGATCCCGCCGGGGAGCGCGCAGGCCATGCCGACGATGGCTATCGGCTCGTGGGCCTTCGCCTCGACCGTCTGGAGCCGCTGCCGGTAGTCGTGGAGGTCGGCCGCCGCCTTCTTGAGATAGTCGCGGAGCTTGTCCTCGTTAGCGTGAGCCATGTCCTGTGTCGTCTCTTCCTTGGAGCGTGCTTGGGGAATCCGGCCGGGCCGGGAAGTCTGGGGTGAGGGGCCGGGGGCGGTCCGGGCGCGGGGTGCGCGCCCGGACCGCTCACGGGCTGGATACGGGCCGGGTACGGACGTCAGAGGCCGAATCCGTCGAGGAGGTCGAAGATCTCGTCGTCGCTCGCTGAATCGATCTTGTCCCTCATCGTTTCCTGTTCGGTCTCGGCCGCCGTGTCCGTACCGCCGCCGGGGGCCGCGGTGAGGCGGGCCAGGACGTCGCCCAGCCGGATCGCGATGCGCTCGCGTGCCGTGGCGCCACTGTCCTCACCGACGGCACCGGCGGCACCGGCGGTTCCCGCGGCCTCCTCGGCCCGTGCGGCGACGGCCGTCAGGGCGGCCTCCAGCCTGTCGATCTCGGCGATCACCGACTGGACGGCGGCCTCCTGGCTGCCCGCGCCGCTGAGCTCGGAGCCCAGGTACTCGACGATGGCGGCCGGGGTCGGGTGGTCGAACACCAGGGTGGCCGGGAGCCGGAGGCCGGTGGCCGCGTTGAGCCGGTTGCGGAGTTCGAGCGCGGTCAGCGAGTCGAAGCCGGTCTCGCGGAACGCCCGCTCCGCGTCCACGGCGTCCGCCGAGGCGTGGCCGAGCACCGCCGCCACCTGGCCGGTGACCAGCTCCAGCAGCAGCGCCGTCCGCTCCGCCTCGGGCGCGGCCTGCACCCGCTCGCGGAAGGCCCGCGCCGCCGCCGAGCCGCCGCCCGCGCCGGAGCGGGAACCGCGCCGGGCCGGCGTCCGGACCAGGCCGCGCAGGACCGGCGGCAGGCCGCCGTCGCGGGCGAGTTCACGCAGGGCCGCGAGGTCGACGCGGATCGGTACGAGCACCGCCTCGTCGCGGGCCACGGCCGTGTCGAACAGGGCGAGTCCCTCGTCGGAGCCCATCGCCTCGACGCCGCCCCGGGAGAGGCGGGAGACGTCCCCGCCACCGAGGCCGCCCGTCATGTCGCTGGTCTCCTCCCACAGGCCCCACGCCAGCGACGTCGCCGGCAGGCCCGCGGTGCGCCGCCACTGGGCGAGCGCGTCGAGGAAGGCGTTGGCGGACGCGTAGTTGGCCTGGCCGGGGTTGCCGAAGACGCCGGCCGCCGAGGAGAACAGCACGAAGGCGGAGAGACCGAGGTCCTTGGTCGCCTCGTGCAGGTTCCAGGCGGCGTCGGCCTTCGGGCGCAGCACCCGGTCGACCTGTTCGGCGGTCATGGCCGCCACCACACCGTCGTCCAGTACGCCCGCGGCGTGCACGACGGCGGTCAGCGGGTGTGCGGCCGGTACGGACGCGAGCAGCGCGGTGAGCGCCTCGCGGTCGGCGGCGTCGCACGCCGCGACCGTGACGTGCGCGCCGAGCCCGGTGAGCTCGTCGCGCAGTGCGGCCGCGCCGGGGGCGGTGAGGCCCCGGCGGCCGGTCAGCACCAGGTGGCGCACGCCGCGTTCGGTGACGAGGTGGCGGGCCAGCAGCGCACCGAGCGTGCCGGTGCCGCCGGTGACCAGGACGGTCCCGTCGGGGTTCCACTCCCCGGCCGGGTCCGGAGCGGCGCCGGCGCGGGCGAGGCGCGGTACGAACGCCTCGCCCCGCCGGATGACCAGCTGGTCCTCGTCTCCGGCGCCGACGGTGCCGGCGAACGCCTGGCGCGTCGTGTCGTGCTCGTCCAGGTCCACCAGCGTGAACCGGTCCGGGTTCTCCGACTGCGCGGACCGCACCAGGCCCCACACGGCCGCACCGGCGAGGTCGCCGACGGCGTCGCCGCCGGGGCCGGCCATCGCGCCGCGCGTCACCAGCACCAGGCGGGAGTCGGCGAGGCGGTCGTCGGCGAGCCATGCCCGTACGAGCTCCAGGGCGCCGTGCACGGCCTCCCGGGCGGCGGCGGCCGGGGAGACCCCGGAGCCGGCGCGCGTACCGGCGGTGTCGACGCACGTCACGACGGTGCCGGGGACGGAGCCGGCGGTCAGGGACGGCAGATCCGCGTGACCGGCGGCCCGCGAACCGAGGGCCGGGCCCAGCTTGAAGGCGTCCTCGCCGAGGATCGCCCAGGTGGTGGTCTCCGCCGTGGAGGCCCCGTCGGCCGGGCGGGGGGTCCACTCCACCCGGAACAGCGAGTTCTGTCCCTCCTCGCCGCCGTCGGCCGCCGCGAGCTGCTCGGGCGAGACGGGGCGTACGGCGAGCGACTCGACCGAGGCGACCGGCGCGCCGTCCTCGTCGGTCAGCCACAGGCCGACCGCTCCGGACCCGGCCGGTGCCACCCGTACCCGGAGCACCGAGGCGCCGGGCGTGCGGACCGTGACACCGGACCAGGCGAAGGGGAGCGCGGCGGTGCCGCCACCCTGCTCCTCGCCGGAACCGGAACCGGAGCCGGAGCCGGAATCAGAACCAGAACCGGTGAATCCGCCGAGGCCGATCACATGCAGCGCGGAGTCCAGCAGCGCCGGGTGCAGCCCGAACGAACCGGCCTGCGCCCGCGTCTCCTCCGCCAGCTCGATCTCCGCGAACACCTCGGACTCGCCGCGCCAGGCGGCCCGTACGCCCTGGAACACCGGGCCGTACTCCAGCCCGGCCAGACCGAGCTCACCGTAGAGCGCGGTCACGTCGACCTCCTCGGCCGCCAGCGGCGGCCAGGTGGAGGCCGTGGTGACGGGCTCCTCAGGGGCCTCCTCCGAGAGGGTTCCGACGGCGTGACGCGTCCACTCCTGGTCCGGTCCGGCGCTCTCCCGGCGCGAGTGGATCACGACGGAGCGGCGGCCGGTGTCGTCCGGTTCGCCCACGGTCACCCGCAGCTGGACACCACCGTTCCCGTGCAGGACCAGCGGCGCTTCGAGGGTGAGCTCGTCCACGGTCGCGCAACCGGCCTCGTCACCGGCGCGGATCGCCAGATCGACGAACGCGGTACCGGGGAGCAGGACCGTACCCATGACGGCGTGGTCCGCGAGCCACGGGTGGCTCTGCAGCGACACCCGGCCCGTGAGCAGGAAGCTCTCGGAGTCCGGCAGGGCGACGACCGCACCCAGCAGCGGGTGCCCGGTCGAGCCCTGGCCGATGGCGGCGGCGTCACCGCCGGCCACGATGGCCTCCAGCCAGAAGGACTCGTGCTGGAAGGGGTACGTGGGCAGGTCGGCGAGGCGGGCGCCGGTACCGGAGAAGAAGGCGGACCAGTCGACGCGGGTGCCGGTGATGTGGAGACGGCCGAGAGCGGTGACGAGAGATGTCGGCTCGGGGCGGTCCTTGCGCAGCGCCGGGACGAACGCCATGTCGTCGGTCTCCGGCAGGCACTCCTGCGCCATCGCCGACAGGACACCGTCCGGGCCCAGCTCCAGGAAGGTACGAACACCCTGGTCGTGGAGGGTCTGGACGCCGTCGGCGAAACGGACCGCCTCACGGACGTGACGCACCCAGTAGTCGGCGGAGCAGAGCTCCCCGGCCTCGGCGACCCGGCCCGTCACATTGGAGATGACCGGGATCACCGGGGCGTGCAGCGTCATGCCCTCGACGACGGCCCGGAGGCCCTCCAGCATGCCGTCCATCCGGTGGGAGTGGGCGGCGTGCGAGATGTTGAGGCGCTTGGTGGTCGCGAACAGCGCGGCCACCGCCAGCGTCGCGTCCTCGTCACCGGAGATGACGACCGAGGACGGGCCGTTGACCGCGGCGACGTCGACGCCGTCGAGCAGCACCGCCCGCACCTCGGCCTCGGTGGCGCGGACCGCCACCATCGCACCGCCCTCGGGCAGGGCCTGCATAAGCGCGGCACGGGCCGCGACCAGCTTGCCCGCGTCCGCCAGCGAGAACACCCCGGCGACGTGCGCCGCCGCCAGCTCGCCGACGGAGTGTCCGGCGACGAAGTCCGGCCGGACGCCGAAGGACTCGACGAGGCGGAACAGCGCGACCTCGATGGCGAACAGCGCGGGCTGCGTGTTCTCCGTACGGCCCAGCAGCGCGGCGTCGTCGAGGATCGTCCGGTCCAGGCCGAGCGCCTCGCAGGCGGCGTCGAACGACGCCGCGAACACCGGGAACGCGGCGTACAGCTCGTGTCCCATGCCGACCCGCTGCGCGCCCTGGCCGGTGAACAGCGCGGCGGTGGCGCCGCCGAGCACCCGGCCGGTGAGCGCCTGGGCCCCGCCGTCCACCACGAGGGCGCGGTGGTCGAACTGCGCGCGGGCCGTCGCGAGGGTGAAGGCGACGTCCACGGGGTCGAGGCCGGCCCCGGCCTTACGGACCCGGTCGAGCTGCGCGTCGAGGGCCTCCGGCGACTTGCCCGAGAGCACCCACGGCACCGCCGGGAGCCCGAGGACGTCCCCGGCCCCAGTCTCCGCCTCCGGCGCCTGCTCCACGATCACGTGGGCGTTCGTGCCGCTGAAGCCGAAGGAGGAGATGCCCGCACGACGCGGACGACCCACCTCCGGCCAGTCGCGGGCCTCGGTGAGGAGCTCGACGGCCCCGTCCGCCCAGTCGATGTGCGGCGACGGCTCGTCCGCGTGCAGCGTCTTCGGCAGCACGCCGTTACGCATCGCCATGACCATCTTGATGATCCCGCCGACACCCGCGGCGGCCTGGCTGTGGCCGATGTTGGACTTCAGCGAGCCGAGCCACAGCGGCTCGTCGCCCGCGCGCTCCTGGCCGTAGGTGGCGAGGAGCGCCTGGGCCTCGATCGGGTCACCCAGCGTCGTACCCGTGCCATGCGCCTCGACGGCGTCGACGTCGGCCGGGGAAAGGCCGGCCACGGCGAGGGCCTGGCGGATCACCCGCTGCTGGGACGGACCGTTGGGCGCCGTCAGACCGTTGCTGGCGCCGTCCTGGTTGATCGCCGTGCCGCGCACGACCGCGAGGACGCGGTGGCCCTTGCGGCGGGCGTCGGAGAGCCGCTCGACGAGCAGCATGCCGACGCCCTCCGCCCAGCCGGTGCCGTCGGCGCCGGCGCCGAACGCCTTGCAGCGCCCGTCCGCCGAGAGCCCCCGCTGGCGCGAGAACTCCATGAACGCGCCCGGAGTCGACATGACGGTCACACCACCGGCGAGCGCCATGTCGCACTCACCGCCGCGCAGGGCCTGGACGGCCATGTGCAGGGCGACCAGCGACGACGAGCACGCCGTGTCGACGGTGACCGCCGGACCCTCGAACCCGAACACGTAGGAGAGACGGCCCGACACGACACTGCCGGAGGTACCCGTACCGAGGAATCCGTCGACGCCCTCGGGAGCCGCGGCACCGACGCCGGACGCGTAATCGTGGTACATCGCACCGGCGAAGACACCGGTCCGGCTGCCGCGCAGGGCGGACGGGTCGATGCCCGCCCGCTCGACGGCCTCCCAGGTCGCTTCGAGGAGCAGACGCTGCTGCGGGTCCATCGCGAGGGCCTCGCGCGGGCTGATCCCGAAGAACGCCGGGTCGAACTCGGCGGCCTGGTGAAGGAAGCCGCCCTGACGCGTGTACGAGGTCCCCGGGCGCTCACCCGTCGGGTCGTAGAGGTTCTCCACGTCCCAGCCGCGGTTGTCCGGGAAGGCGGTGATGCCGTCGCGGCCGTCGCGGACGAGGTTCCACAGGTCCTCGGGCGAGCTCACGCCACCCGGGTAGCGGCAGGCCATGCCGACGATCGCGATCGGCTCGTCGGCGGTGACCACCGCGGTGACGGCGGCCGTCTCCTGCCGCCCGCCGAGCAGCGCCTCACCGAGGTGGCCGGAGAGGGCGGCGGCGGTGGGGTAGTCGAAGACGAGCGTCGCGGGGAGCCGCTGGCCCGTCGCCGTGTTGAGGCGGTTGCGGAGTTCGACGGCGGTCAGGGAGTCGAAGCCGAGCTCGGTGAACGCCCGGTCCGGCTCCACGGCCGCGTTCGAAGCGTGACCGAGGACGGCGGCCACCTCCGTACGGACCAGGTCGAGCAGCGCACCCGCGCGCTCGTGCTCCGGCAGGGCGAGGAGACGCCTGCTGAGCGAGTCCGTCCGACGGGCGTCGGCGGTACGGCGCACCGGGCCGCGTACGAGCCCGCGCAGCAGCGGCGGCACGTCACCGCCACCACGGGCCATGGCTCGCAGGTCGAGCGGCGCGGGTATCAGCAGGGCCTCGCCGGACACCATGGCGGCGTCGAGGAGTTCCAGACCCTGCCGGGGCGCGATCGCGAGCACACCACTGTTACCCATACGGGAGGTGTGGGCGGATTCCAGCTCGGCGCCCATGCCGTCCGTGTCCTCCCACAGGCCCCAGGCGAGGGACGTGGCGGGGAGACCGGCGGCGACACGCTGCTGGGCGAGAGCGTCCAGGTAGGCGTTGGCGGCCGCGTAGTTACCCTGACCCGCGTTGCCGAACACACCGGCAGCCGAGGAGAACAGAACGAACGCGGACAGCTCCATACCGGCGGTGAGCTCGTGCAGGTGACGAGCCGCGTCCGCCTTCGGAGCGAACACCGCGTCCAGGCGGGACGAGGTCAGCGAGCCGATCACGCCGTCGTCGAGGACGCCGGCGGTGTGGACGACAGCGGTGACGGGGTGGGCGGCAAGCAGGGCCGCCACGGCGTCGCGGTCGGCTACGTCGCACGCGGCGACGGTCACCTCGGCACCGAGGGCGGTCAGTTCGTCACGGAGCTCGGCCGCACCGGGGGCATCCAGACCGCGGCGGCTGGTCAGCACCAGGCCGCGTACGCCGTGCTCGGCCACCAGGTGACGGGCGACGAGGGCACCCAGGGAGCCTGTACCGCCTGTGATCAGGACCGTGCCCTCGGCGTCCCAGACGCCCTGGTCGGTAGTGGTGACCGAGGCTCGGGCGAGGCGCGGCGCGAAGACCTCTCCGCCACAGACCGCTGCCTGCGGCTCGTCACCGATGAGAGCGAGGACCTCCGGGGAGAGCTCCCCGTCGAGGTCGAGGAGGACGAAACGGTCCGGGTTCTCCGACTGCGCCGAACGCACCAGACCCCACACGGCGGCCTGTACGGGATCGACGTCCGCGTCACCGGCCACAGCCACCGCGCCCCGGGTCACCAGGGCGAGACGGGTGTCGGCGAACCGCTCATCGGCCGCCAGCCACTCCTGCACCAGAGCCAGCGCGCCATGGGCGTCGAGGTCCCGTGCGGCGACCAGGCCGGGTACGGGCGCGCCCGCCTCCACGGCCGTGTGCAGCGCCGCGAGATCCGCGTGGTCCACACCGAGGACGGTCATGGATGCGGTCACGGATGCGGATGCGGCGTCGGTGCGGGTCGCGACCGGCACCCACTCCAGACGGAACAGCGCGTCCCGCATGCCCGGGTCGCCCGCCTGGCGCAACTGGTCGGCGGCGACCGGCCGGACGACGAGCGACTCCACCGTCGCCACCGCCGTACCGCTCGGGTCCGCCAGCTCCAGCGTCACACCGCTGCCGTCGGGCGTCGCCCGCAGCGCGACGCGCAGCGCCGTGGCGCCACCGGCGTGCAGGGTCACTCCCGACCAGGCGAAGGGAAGCCGCGGGCCTGCGGCGTCCGCGCCCGCGCCGGCCGCGAGGTCGCCCAGCGCGATGGCGTGGAGCGCGGCGTCGAGCAGGGCGGGGTGCGCGCCGAAGGTGTCGGTGCCAGGGGTGTCCTCGGGCAGTGCGACCTCGGCGTAGACCGTGTCGCCCGCGCGCCAGGCGGCGGTCATGCCCTGGAAGACGGGACCGTACTCCAGCCCGGCCTCGGCCAGACCGGCGTAGAGACCATCGACGTCAAGGACCTCGGCACCGGCGGGCGGCCACTCGGTGAGGTCCGCGCCACCGGCAGCGGAGGAGGCGGACAGGAAACCGGACGCGTGACGCGTCCACGCCTCGTCCTCAGGCGCGTCTTCCGGCCGCGAGTACACGGCCAGGGCCCGGCGGTCCGAGTCGTCCAACTCACCGACCAGCACGCGCAGCTGAACGCTCCCGCGCTCGGTGAGCACGAGCGGCGCTTCAAGGGTGAGCTCGTCGACGGTGGCGCAGCCGACCTCGTCGCCCGCGCGGACCGCGAGCTCGACGAAGGCTGTACCCGGCAGCAGGACGCTCCCGGCGACGACGTGATCGGCCAGCCACGGGTGGGTACGGAGCGACAGCCTGCCGGTGAGCAGGTAGCCCTCGGGCAGCGCGACCACGGCACCCAGGATGGGGTGATCGGCCGAACCCTGCCCGACGGAGGCCACGTCGCTGCTGGTCGTAGCGGCTTCGAGCCAGTAGGACTGGCGCTGGAAGGGGTAGGTGGGGAGGTCGACACGGCGGGCGCCGGTGCCGGTGAAGAAGGCGGGCCAGTCGACGCGGGCGCCGGTGATGTGGAGACGGCCGAGGGCGGTGACCAGGGCGGCCGGCTCCGGACGGTCCTTACGCAGCGCTGGGACGAACGCGACGTCCTCGGCGTCGGCCAGGCACTCCTGGGCCATCGCGGAGAGAACGCCGTCGGGGCCCAGCTCCAGGAAGGTACGGACGCCTTCGGAATGGAGGGCCTGGATGCCGTCGGCGAAACGAACGGCCTCGCGGACGTGACGCACCCAGTACTCGGGGGACGTCAGATCCGTGGCCAGAGCGCCCGTGACGTTGGAGACGACCGGGATCGCCGGAACACTGTAGGTGAGGGATTCAGCGATCTCGCGGAAACCGGCCAGCATCCCGTCCATCAAGGACGAGTGGAACGCGTGCGAGACGTTCAGGCGACGGGCCTTCTCGAAACGACCGGCGACCTGCGCCACCGCGTGCTCGTCACCCGAGATCACCACGGACGACGGGCCGTTGATCGCCGCAATGTCGACACCCTCGACGAGGACCTCGCGCACCTCATCCTCAGTGGCACGCAGGGAGACCATCGCCCCACCGGCAGGCAGGGCCTGCATCAACGCGGCACGGGCCGCGACCAGCTTGCCCGCATCCTCCAGCGAGAACACACCCGCAACGTGAGCAGCCGCAATCTCACCAATGGAGTGACCCGCGACAAAGTCGGGCCGGACGCCGAAGGACTCGGCGAGACGGAACAGCGCGACCTCGACGGCGAAGAGGGCGGGCTGCGTGTTCTCCGTACGAGCCAGCAGCTCCGCATCGTCGAGAACAGCCGGGTCCAGACCCAGCGCGGCGCACGCGGCGTCGAACGCCTCCGCGAAGACGGGGAAGGCAGCGTGCAGCTCACGGCCCATACCGGCCCGCTGAGCACCCTGACCCGTGAACAGTGCGGCGACCTTGCCGCCCAGCACCCGGCCGAAGAGCGTGTGATCGTCCACCACGACAGCCCGGTGGTCGAACTGCGCCCGCGCCGTCGCCAGCGTGAAAGCGACGTCGACCGGATTGAGGTCGGCACCCGCCTCCCGCACCCGTGCGACCTGCGCCTCCAACGCCTCCGGCGACTTACCGGAGACCACCCACGGCACCACCGGCAGAACGACATCACCAGCGGTCACAGGGGCCGCAATCTCCGGCGCCTGCTCGATGATCACGTGGGCGTTCGTACCGCTGAAGCCGAAGGAGGAGATGCCCGCGCGACGCGGGCGGCCCTCGGCCGCCGCCCATTCCCGGGCCTCGGTGAGGAGTTCGACCGCACCTTCGGTCCACTCCACCTGATCCGTGGGCGTATCGGCGTGCAGCGTCTTCGGGAGCACCCCATGGCGCATCGCCATGAGCATCTTGATGATCCCGCCGACACCTGCGGCGGCCTGGCTGTGGCCGATGTTCGACTTCAGCGAGCCGAGCCACAACGGCTCGTCACCCGCGCGCTCCTGACCGTACGTGGCCAGCAGCGCCTGCGCCTCGATCGGGTCACCCAGCGTGGTGCCCGTGCCATGTGCCTCAACAGCGTCGACATCCGCCGCCGACAGACCAGCCGACGCCAGCGCCTGCCGGATCACCCGCTGCTGCGACGGACCGTTCGGAGCGGTCAGACCATTGCTCGCACCATCCTGGTTGATCGCCGAACCACGCACCACACCCAGCACCCGGTGGCCCTTACGACGGGCATCCGACAGCCGCTCCACGAGCAGCATGCCCACACCCTCGGCCCAACCCGTACCGTCCGCACCCGCACCGAACGCCTTGCAACGACCATCCGCCGCCAAGCCCCGCTGACGCGAGAACTCCACGAACGCACCCGGCGACGACATGACCGTCACACCACCGGCCAGCGCCATGTCGCACTCACCCGCGCGCAGGGCCTGGACGGCCATGTGCAGGGCGACCAGCGACGACGAGCACGCAGTGTCGACAGTGACCGCCGGACCTTCCAGCCCGAACACGTAGGACAGGCGGCCCGACACGACACTGCCGGAGGTACCCGTACCCAGGAAGCCGTCGACCTCCTTCACCGACCCCTCGGAGCCGACACCCTGCGCGTAGTCGTGGTACATCGCACCGGCGAAGACACCGGTCCGGCTGCCGCGCAGGGCGGACGGGTCGATGCCCGCCCGCTCGACGGCCTCCCAGGTGGTCTCCAGCAGCAGACGCTGCTGCGGGTCCATCGCGAGGGCCTCACGCGGCGAGATTCCGAAGAACCCCGGGTCGAACTCGGCCGCCTCGTGCAGGAAACCACCCTCCAGCGTGTACGAAGTCCCCGGGCGCTCGCCCGTCGGGTCGTACAGGGAGTCGAGGTCCCAGCCGCGGTCGACCGGGAAACCGGACACGCCGTCGCGGCCGTCGCGGACGAGGTTCCACAGGTCCTCGGGCGACGTCACGCCGCCGGGGTAGCGGCAGGCCATGCCGACGATCGCGATCGGGTCGTCGCTGGCGGACGCCCGTACCAGCGCGGGCCGAACATCCTGTGCCGCGCCGCCGGCCAGCTCCTCCAGAAGGTGGTCCTTGATCGCGGCGGCCGTCGGGTAGTCGAAGACGAGAGTCACGGGCAGCCGCAGGCCGCTCGCCGTGTTGAGGCGGTTCCGCAGCTCAACGGCGGTCAGGGAGTCGAACCCGAGCTCGGTGAACGCCCGGTCCGGCTCCACGGCCGCGTTCGAAGCGTGACCGAGGACCCCGGCCACCTCCGTACGGACCAGGTCGAGCAGCACACCCGCACGCTCGCCCTCGGGCAGCCCGAGGAGCCGACGACGCAGGGAATCCGCCTGCCGGGCGTCAGCGGTACGACGCACCCGGCCGCGTACGAGCCCGCGCAGCAGCGACGGCACGTCACCGCCACCACGGGCCATGGCCCGCAGATCGAGCGGGGCGGGTACGAGCACGGGTTCGCCCGACGCCACCGAGGCGTCGAAGAGAGCGAGCCCCTGGGCGGGGGTGAGGGCGATGACGCCTTCCTGCGCCATACGGGACGTATGGACGGTGTCCAGCTCGGCGCCCATGCCGTCCGTGTCCTCCCACAGGCCCCAGGCGAGGGATGTGGCGGGGAGACCGGCGGCGACACGCTGCTGAGCGAGAGCGTCGAGGTAGGCGTTGGCGGCCGCGTAGTTGCCCTGACCGGCGTTGCCGAACACACCGGCAGCCGAGGAGAACAGCACGAACGCGGACAGGTCCATGCCGGCGGTCAGCTCGTGCAGGTGACGAGCCGCATCCGCCTTCGGGCCGAAGACCGCGTCCAGGCGGGACGGCGTCAGCGAACCGATCACACCGTCATCGAGAACACCGGCCGTGTGAACCACGGCGGTGACAGGGTGGGCGGCGAGCAGGGCCGCCACGGCGTCACGGTCGGCTACGTCGCAGGCAGCGACGGCCACCTCCGCGCCAAGGGCCACAAGCTCATCCCGCAGCTCGACTGCCCCCGGGGCGTCCAGGCCACGACGGCTGGTCAGCACCAGACCGCGCACACCGTACTCAGCCACCAGGTGACGGGCCACGAGCGCACCGAGCGCACCCGTACCGCCCGTGATCAGAACCTTGCCCTCGACGTCCCACGTGGGCCGCGCTTCGGCAGCGACAGCCGCCCGCGCCAGACGCGGGGCGAAGACCGCACCTCCGCGCACCGCCACCTGCGGCTCGTCACCGACAAGAGCGAGAGCGCCGGCAGACAGCTCCTCGTCGAGGTCCAGGAGAACGAAACGGTCCGGGTTCTCCGACTGCGCCGAACGCACCAAGCCCCAGACGGCGGCCTGCACCGGGTCGAGGTCGGCGTCGCCGACCAGAGCCACCGCACCCCGGGTCACCAGGACGAGCCGCGAGTCGGCGAACCGCTCCCCCGCCAGCCACTCCTGCACCAGACCCAGCGCACCACGAACGTCGGAAGCCACAGCGGCGACCAGCGCCGGAACCTCCACGCTCCGGCCCAACGCCGCCAGATCCTCGTAGTCCCGGCCCAGCACCGCCACCGGAGCCTCCGAGGGCGACGCCGCGACCGGCACCCACTCCACCCGGAACAGCGAATCCCGCAGCACCCGGTCCGGTCCAGCCAGCTGGTCTGCGGCAACCGGCCGCACCACCAGCGACTGCACCGAGGCCACGGCGACACCGGCGGCATCCGCCAGCTCCAGCGCGAAGCCCTCCGCGCCCGGAACCAGCCGCACCCGCAGCCGGGACGCCCCGGCAGCGGCCAGCGACACTCCACGCCACACGAACGGCAGCTCGGGCCGACCCGAACCCGCGCCCATGTTCAGCGCGTTGACATGCAGCGCGGCGTCGAACAGCGCCGGGTGCAGGCCGTACGAAGCGACGTCCGTACCGTCCGGCAACGCGACCTCGGCGTAGACCGTGTCGCCCACGCGCCACGCGGCGGTCACGCCCTGGAAGACGGGACCGTACTCCAGCCCGGCCTCGGCCAGACCGGCGTAGAGACCATCGACATCGACGATCTCGGCACCGGCGGGCGGCCACTCGGTGAGGTCCGCGCCACCGGCAGCGGAGGAGGCGGACAGGAAACCGGACGCGTGACGCGTCCACGTGTCATCGCCTTCGGGACGCGAGTGGACGGCAACGCTCCGACGCCCCTCGGCGTCGGGCTCACCCACCGTGACCCGCAGCTGGACACCGCCCTGCTCGGCAAGCGCCAGCGGCGCCTCCAGCGTCAGTTCGTCGACCGCGGTGCAGCCGACCTCGTCACCCGCGCGGATCGCGAGATCGACGAACGCCGTGCCGGGGAGCAGAACCGTCCCCATGACCACGTGATCGGCGAGCCACGGGTGGCTCTTGAGCGACACCCGGCCGGTGAGGAGGAACTCCTCCGAGTCGGGCGTACCGACGACAGCGCCCAGCAGCGAGTGGCTGACCGGGTCCTGCCCCACAGAGCTGACGTCACCGCCGCTCACTGCCGCTTCGAGCCAGTAGGACTGGCGCTGGAAGGGATAGGTGGGGAGGTCGACACGGCGGGCGCCGGTACCGGAGAAGAAGGCGGACCAGTCGACGCTGGCACCCGTGATGTGCAGACGGCCGAGAGCGGCGACCAGGGCGGCCGGCTCCGGACGGTCCTTACGCAGCGCCGGGACGAACGCCACGTCCTCGGCGTCGGCAAAGCACTCCTGCGCCATCGCCGACAGGACACCGTCCGGGCCCAGCTCCAGGAAGGTACGAACACCCTGGGCGTGGAGGGTCTGGACACCGTCGGCGAAACGGACGGCCTCGCGGACGTGACGGACCCAGTACTCGGGGGAGGTCAGATCCGTGGCCAGTTCACCCGTGACGTTGGAGACGACCGGGATCGCCGGAACGCTGTAGGTGAGGGATTCTGCGATCTCGCGGAAACCGGCCAGCATCCCGTCCATCAAGGACGAATGGAACGCGTGCGAGACGTTCAGACGGCGCGCCTTCTCGAAACGACCGGCAACCTGCTCCACCGCGTGCTCGTCACCGGAAATGACCACAGAGGAAGGGCCGTTGATGGCGGCTATGTCGACGCCATCAACGAGGGCCTCGCGCACCTCGGCCTCGGTGGCGCGCAGGGAGACCATCGCCCCACCGGCCGGAAGCGCCTGCATGAGCGCGGCACGGGCGGCAACGAGCTTCGCCGCGTCCTCCAGCGAGAACACACCCGCAACGTGAGCAGCGGCAATCTCACCAATGGAGTGACCGGCCACGAAGTCGGGCCGGACGCCGAAGGACTCGGCGAGACGGAATAGCGCAACCTCGATGGCGAACAGCGCGGGCTGCGTGTTCTCCGTACGAGCCAGAGCCTCCGCATCGTCAAAGACGGCCGGGTCCAGACCCAGCGCCGCACAAGCAGCGTCGAACGCCTCCGCGAAGACGGGGAAGGCCGCGTGCAGCTCACGCCCCATACCGGCCCGCTGAGCACCCTGACCCGTGAACAGCGCAGCGACCTTGCCGCCCAGCACCCGGCCGGACACGACCCGCTCGCCATCCACCACCACAGCCCGGTGCTCGAACTGCGCCCGCGCCGTCGCCAACGTGAACCCGACATCCACCGGGCTCAGATCGGCAGCAGCACCCACAACCCGGGCGACCTGCGCGTCCAGCGCCTCCGGCGACTTACCCGAGATCACCCACGGCACCACCGGCGGAACGACATCGCCGGAGACCGTTGCGGACTCGACCGTCGGTGCCTGCTCAAGGACTACGTGGGCGTTCGTGCCGCTGAAGCCGAACGACGACACACCCGCACGACGCGGACGACCGGTCGCCGGCCACTCACGAGCATCACCAAGGAGCTCGACAGCACCCTCGGACCAGTCAATGTGCGGCGACGGCTCATCCACGTGCAGCGTCTTCGGCAGCACCCCATGACGCATCGCCATGACCATCTTGATCACACCGCCGACACCTGCGGCGGCCTGGCTGTGGCCGATGTTGGACTTCAGCGAACCGAGCCACAGCGGCTCGTCGCCCGCGCGCTCCTGACCGTAGGTGGCCAGCAGCGCCTGGGCCTCGATCGGGTCGCCCAGCGTGGTGCCCGTGCCATGTGCCTCGACGGCGTCGACATCCGCCGCCGACAGACCGGCCGTGGCCAGCGCCTGGCGGATCACCCGCTGCTGCGACGGACCGTTTGGTGCCGTCAGACCATTGCTCGCACCGTCCTGGTTGATCGCCGAACCCCGGACCACACCCAGCACCCGGTGGCCGTTGCGCCGCGCATCCGACAGCCGCTCCACGAGCAGCATGCCCACGCCCTCGGCCCAGCCCGTACCGTCCGCACCCGCACCGAACGCCTTGCAACGACCATCCGCCGCCAAGCCCCGCTGACGCGAGAAGTCGATAAACGCACCCGGAGTCGACATGACCGTCACACCACCGGCCAGCGCCATGTCGCACTCACCCGCGCGCAGGGCCTGGACGGCCAGGTGCAGCGCCACCAGCGACGACGAACACGCCGTGTCCACCGTCACCGCCGGGCCTTCGAGGCCGAATAGGTACGACACGCGGCCCGAGGCCACGCTGCCCGCCGTACCCGTGCCGACGAAGGCGTCGACGCCTTCGGGCTCCGCACCCGTGAGGCCGGTGGCGTAGTCGTGGTACATCACACCGGCGAAGACACCGGTCCGGCTGCCGCGCAGAGCGGACGGGTCGATCCCGGCCCGCTCGACGGCTTCCCAGGTGGTCTCCAGCAGCAGACGCTGCTGGGGGTCCATCGCGAGCGCCTCGCGCGGGCTGATCCCGAAGAACGCCGGGTCGAACTCGGCCGCCTCGTGCAGGAAACCACCCTCACGGGTGTAGCTCTTGCCCGGCAGGCCCGGCTCGGGGTCGTAGAGGTCCTCCAGGTCCCAGCCGCGGTTGTCCGGGAAGGCGGTGACGCCGTCGCGGTCGTTGATCACGAGGTCCCAGAGGTCCTCGGGCGAGGTCACGCCGCCGGGGTAGCGGCAGGCCATGCCGACGATCGCGATCGGGTCGTCCGCCGCGACCTGGGTGGTGGTGACCACGACATCGTCGTCGCCCGCGCCGAGGACCGTCTCACCGAGGTAGTGGGCGATGGCGGCGGCAGTGGGGTAGTCGAAGACGAGCGTCGCGGGCAGCCGGTGGCCGGTCGCCGTGTTGAGGCGGTTCCGCAGCTCGACGGCGGTCAGGGAGTCGAAGCCGAGCTCCGTGAACGCGCGCTCCGGCTCCACGGCCGCGTTCGAAGCGTGACCCAGAACCCCGGCCACCTCCGTACGAACCAGATCCAGCAGCACACCCGCGCGCTCACCCTCGGGCAGCCCGAGCAGTCGTCGACGCAGGGAATCCGCCTGGCGGGCGTCGACCGTACGGCGCACCGGCACCCGTACCAGACCCCGCAGCATCGACGGCAGGTCGCCGCCGCCACGAGCCATGGCCCGCAGGTCCATCGGAGCGGGTACGAGGACGGGTTCGCCCGACACCACCGCGGCGTCGAACAACGCGAGGCCGGCGTCGTGCGTCAGGGCCACCATGCCGTTGCCGTCCATGCGCGAGGTGTGCGCCGTGTCCAGCGCACCCCCCATGCCGTCGGCGCCCTCCCACAGGCCCCAGGCGAGGGACGTGGCGGGGAGACCGGAAGCGACACGCTGCTGGGCAAGGGCGTCCAGGTAGGCGTTGGCGGCCGCGTAGTTGCCCTGACCCGCGGCGCCGAGGGTCGCGGCGACGGAGGAGAAGAGGACGAACGCGGACAGGTCCATGCCGGCGGTGAGCTCATGCAGGTGACGGGCCGCGTCCGCCTTCGGAGCGAACACCGCGTCCAGACGCTCCTGCGACAGCGAACCGATCACACCGTCATCGAGAACACCGGCCGTGTGAACCACGGCGGTGACAGGGTGGGCGGCGAGCAGGGCCGCCACGGCGTCGCGGTCGGCTACGTCGCACGCGGCGACGGTCACCTCGGCACCGAGAGCGGTCAGTTCGTCACGGAGCTCGACTGCCCCAGGGGCGTCCAGGCCACGACGGCTGGTCAGCACCAGACCGCGTACGCCATGCTCGGCCACCAGGTGGCGGGCGACGAGGGCGCCCAGGGAACCCGTACCACCCGTGATCAGAACCGTGCCCTCAGCATCCCAGACGCCCTGGTCGGCAGTGGTGACCGAAGCGCGGGCGAGGCGCGGCGCGAAGACCGCGCCTCCGCGCACCGCCACCTGCGGCTCGTCACCGACAAGAGCGAGCGCGTCGGCAGACAGCTCCTCGTCGAGGTCGAGGAGGACGAAACGGTCCGGGTTCTCCGACTGCGCCGAACGCACCAAGCCCCAGACAGCGGCCTGCGCCGGGTCGAGGTCGGCGTCGCCAACCAGAGCCACCGCACCCCGGGTCACCAGGACGAGCCGCGAGTCGGCGAACCGCTCGTCGGCCGCCAACCACTCCTGCACCAGACCCAGCGCGCCCTGAGCATCAGAGACGACGGCGGCGACCAGCGCCGGAACCTCCGCACTCAGGCCCAAGGCCGCCAGGTCCTCATGGTCCCGGCCCAGCACCGCCACCGGAACGTCCGAGGCCGGTGCCGCGACCGGCACCCACTCCACCCGGAACAGCGAGTCCCGCAGCGCCCGGTCGGCCGCACGCAGCTGGTCCGTGCCCACCGCACGCACCACCAGGGAGCCGATCGAGGCCACGGCCGCACCCGCGTCGTCGGCCATCTCCAGCGCCACACCGCCACCACCGGCCGTGCCACGCATCCGCACCCGGAGCGCCGTAGCGCCACTGGCGTGCAGGTTCACGTCCGACCAGGCGAACGGAAGCTGCGGACCATCCTGGTCCGCGACGAAACCACCGAGGACGACGGAGTGCAGCGCGGCGTCGAACAGCGCCGGGTGCAGGCCGTACGAAGCGACGTCCGTACCGTCCGGCAGCGCGACCTCGGCGAAGACCTCATCACCCACGCGCCACGCGGCGGTCACGCCCTGGAAGACGGGACCGTACTCCAGCCCGGCCTCGGCCAGACCGGCGTAGAGACCATCGACGTCAAGGACCTCGGCACCGGCAGGCGGCCACTCAGTGAGGTCCGCGCCACCGGCAACGGCGGCAACGGACAGGAAACCGGACGCATGACGCGTCCACGCCTCATCCTCCGACGCGCCCTCCGGCCGCGAGTACACAGCCAGGGCCCGGCGGTCCGAGTCATCCAACTCACCGACCAGCACGCGCAGCTGAACACTCTCGCGCTCGGCGAGCACGAGCGGAACCTCAAGGGTCAGCTCGTCCACGACCGTGCAGCCGACCTCGTCACCCGCACGGATCGCCAGGTCCACGAACGCCGTGCCCGGCAGCACGACGCTGCCGGCCACCGCGTGGTCCGCGAGCCACGGATGCGTACGAAGCGACAGACGGCCCGCGAAGACGGAACCACCCGAGTCGGGCAGCGCCACGACGGCACCGAGCATCGCGTGCCCAGCGGCACCAAGACCGGCGGACTCGACATCGCCCTGACCGGGCCGGCCTTCGAGCCAGTAGGACTGGTGCTGGAAGGCGTACGTCGGCAGGTCGACACGGCGGGCGCCGGTGCCGGAGAAGAAGGCGGACCAGTCGACGCGGGCGCCGGTGATGTGGAGACGGCCGAGGGCGGTGACGAGGGAGGTCGGCTCGGGGCGGTCCTTGCGGAGGGCCGGGATGAAGGCGACGTCTTCGGCGTCGGGCAGGCATTCCTGCGCCATGGCAGAGAGAACGCCGTCGGGGCCCAGCTCCAGGAAGGTACGGACACCCTGGGCGTGGAGGGTCTGGATGCCGTCGGAGAAACGGACGGCCTCGCGGACGTGACGGACCCAGTACTCGGGGGAAGCGAGATCCGTGGCCAGAACGCCCGTGACGTTGGAGACTACCGGGATCGCCGGAACGCTGTAAGCCAGCGACTCGGCGACCGCACGGAACTCGTCCAGCATCCCGTCCATCAGCGACGAGTGGAACGCGTGCGAAACGTTGAGACGACGAGCCTTCTCGAAACGACCGGCCACCTCCTCAACAGCGGCCTCAACACCCGAAATGACCACGGACGACGGGCCGTTGATCGCGGCGATGTCGACACCGTCGACAAGCACGGCACGGACATCGGCCTCGGTGGCACGCAGGGAGACCATCGCACCACCGGCAGGCAGCGCCTGCATCAGGCGGGCACGGGCCGCGACCAGCTTCGCCGCGTCCCCCAGCGAGAACACACCCGCCACATGCGCAGCAGCAATCTCACCAATGGAGTGACCGGCGACGAAGTCCGGCCGGACGCCGAAGGACTCGGCGAGACGGAACAGCGCCACCTCGACCGCGAAGAGGGCAGGCTGCGTGTTCTCCGTACGAGCCAGAGCCTCCGCATCGTCAAAGACGGCCGGGTTCAGGCCCAGTGCGGCGCACGCGGCGTCGAAAGCCTCCGCGAAGACGGGGAAGGCCGCGTAGAGCTCACGGCCCATCCCCGCCCGCTGAGCACCCTGCCCCGTGAACAGTGCGGCAACCTTGCCGCCCAGCACCCGGCCGAAGAGCGTGTGATCGTCCACCACCACAGCACGGTGCTCGAAGTGCGCCCGCGCCGTCGCCAGCGTAAAACCAACATCCACCGGGTTGAGGTCGGCACCCGCCTCCCGCACCCGTGCAACCTGCGCGTCCAACGCCTCCGGCGACTTACCGGAGACGATCCACGGCACCACCGGCAGAACGACATCACCAACGGTCACAGGGGCCGCAATCTCCGGCGCCTGCTCCACGATCACATGCGCGTTCGTGCCACTGAAGCCGAACGACGACACACCCGCACGACGCGGACGACCGGTCGCCGGCCACTCACGAGCATCACCAAGGAGCTCGACAGCACCCTCGGACCAGTCGATGTGCGGCGACGGCTCATCCACATGCAGCGTCTTCGGCAGCACCCCATGACGCATCGCCATGACCATCTTGATGATCCCGCCGACACCGGCCGCCGCCTGCGCGTGACCGATGTTCGACTTCAGCGAACCGAGCCACAGCGGCTCGCCCTCACCACGCTCCTGACCGTAGGTGGCCAGCAGCGCCTGTGCCTCGATCGGGTCACCCAGCGTGGTGCCCGTGCCATGTGCCTCGACGGCGTCGACATCCGCCGCCGACAGACCAGCCACAGCGAGAGCCTGGCGAATCACCCGCTGCTGCGAGGGGCCATTCGGGGCGGTCAGACCATTGCTCGCACCATCCTGGTTGATCGCCGAACCACGCACGACACCGAGGACCTGGTGACCGTTACGACGGGCATCCGACAACCGCTCCACGAGCAGCATGCCCACACCCTCGGCCCAACCAGTCCCATCAGCCTCAGCACCGAACGCCTTGCAACGACCATCCGCCGACAGACCCCGCTGCCGCGAGAAGTCGACGAACGCCGCCGGAGTCGACATCACGGTCACGCCACCGGCGAGCGCCATGTCGCACTCACCCGCCCGCAGCGCCTGGATCGCCATGTGCAGCGCGACCAACGACGACGAACACGCAGTGTCCACCGTCACCGCCGGGCCTTCGAGGCCGAACAGGTACGACACGCGGCCGGACGCGATGCTGCCCGCCGTGCCCGTACCGATGAATCCGTCGATGCCCTCGGGAAGCGCGCCGGTGATGTCGGTGGCGTAGTCGTGGTACATCACGCCCGCGAAGACACCCGTTCGGCTGCCGCGCAGCGCACCCGGGTCGATGCCCGCCCGCTCGACGGTCTCCCAGGTGGTCTCCAGCAGCAGACGCTGCTGCGGGTCCATCGCCATGGCCTCGCGCGGGCTGATCCCGAAGAACGCCGGGTCGAACTCGCCCGCGTCGTGGAGGAATCCGCCCTCGCGCGTGTACGAGGAGCCGGACCGCTCACCCGTCGGGTCGTAGAGGTTCTCCAGATCCCAGCCACGGTTGACCGGGAACTCGGACACCCCGTCACGCCCGTTGACGACCAGGTTCCAGAGGTCCTCGGGCGAGCTCACCCCACCCGGGTAACGGCAGGCCATGCCCACGATCGCGATCGGGTCGTCGGAGGCGACGACGGACGCGGCGGCATCCTGCGCGCCGCCGTCCCCCGTACCGAGGACCGTCTCACCGAGGTATCCGGCGATGGCGGCGGCGGTGGGGTAGTCGAAGACGAGCGTCGCGGGCAGCCGGAGTCCGGTCGCCGTGTTGAGGCGGTTCCGCAGCTCGACGGCGGTCAGCGAGTCGAAGCCGAGCTCCGTGAACGCGCGCTCCGGTTCGATCGCCGCACCCGACGCGTGGCCCAGCACCTCCGCGACCTCGTCGCGCACCAGGTCCGACAGCGCCGCCGGACGCTCGTCGGCCGCGAGGCCGAGGAGCCGCCGGCGGAGGGAGTCCGCCTGCCGGGCGTCGACCGTACGGCGCACCGACACCCGCACCAGACCCCGCAGCATCGACGGCAGGTCGGCGGCCGAGGCGTTCGACCGCAGGGCCGCGAGGTCGAGGGGAGCCGGTACGAGCGCGGGCTCGCCCGAAGCCACGGTGACGTCGAGCAGGGCCAGGCCCTCTCGGGCGCCGAGGGCGCGGACGCCGTCCTTGGTCATGCGCGAGGTGTGAGTGGTGTCCAGGACACCGCCCATGCCGCTCGCCTCCGCCCACAGGCCCCAGGCGAGGGACGTGGCGGGCAGGCCCGCCAGGGTGCGCTGCTGGGCGAGGGCGTCCAGGTAGGCGTTGGCGGCCGCGTAGTTGCCCTGGCCGGTGTTGCCGAACACACCGGCGACGGAGGAGAAGAGGACGAACGCCGACAGGTCCATACCGGCGGTGAGCTCGTGCAGGTGACGGGCCGCATCCGCCTTCGGGGCGAACACCGCGTCCAGGCGGGACGGGGTCAGCGAACCGATCACGCCGTCGTCGAGGATGCCGGCGGTGTGGACGACGGCGGTGACGGGGTGGGCGGCGAGCAAGGCTGCCACGGCGTCACGGTCGGCTACGTCGCACGCGACGACGGCCACCTCCGCGCCAAGGGCCACAAGCTCATCCCGCAGCTCGACGGCGCCCGGGGCGTCCAGGCCACGACGGCTCGTCAGCACCAGACCGCGTACGCCGTGCTCGACCACCAAGTGCCGGGCCACAAGCGCACCGAGCGCACCCGTACCGCCCGTGATCAGAACCGTTCCCTCGGCATCCCAGACGCCCTGGCCGCCGACGGCGACCGAGGCACGGGCGAGGCGCGGCGCGAAGACCGCGCCTCCGCGTACCGCCACCTGCGGCTCGTCACCGACAAGAGCGAGAGCGCCGGCGGACGGCTCCTCGTCGAGGTCCAGAAGAACGAAACGGTCCGGGTTCTCCGACTGCGCCGAACGCACCAGACCCCACACAGCGGCCTGGTCCGGGTCCACAGCCGAGTCCCCGGCGACGACCACCGCGCCACGCGTCATCACGACGAGCCGGGAGTCGGCGAACCGCTCCCCCGTCAGCCACTCCTGCACCAGACCCAGCGCACCCTGAGCATCAGGGACGACAGCGGCGACCAGCGCCGGAACCTCCGTACCCAGGCCCAACGCCGCCAGATCCGCGAAGTCCCGGCCCAGCACCGCCACCGGAACGTCCGTGGCATGCGCCTGAACCGGCACCCACTCCACCCGGAACAGCGAGTCCCGCAGCGCCCGGTCGGCCGCACGCAGCTGGTCCGTGCCCACCGCACGCACCACCAGGGAGCCGATCGAGGCCACGGCCGCACCCGCGTCGTCGGCCATCTCCAGCGCCACACCGCCACCACCGGCCGTGCCACGCATCCGCACCCGGAGCGCCGTAGCGCCACTGGCGTGCAGGTTCACGTCCGACCAGGCGAACGGAAGCTGCGGACCATCCTGGTCCGCGACGAAACCACCGAGGACGATGGAGTGCAGCGCGGCGTCGAGCAGCGCCGGATGGACTCCGAACGTCTCGGCGTCGGCGCCCTCCGGCAACGCGACCTCGGCGAAGACCTCGGCGCCCTTGCGCCAGACGCCCGTGACACCACGGAAGACGGGCCCGTACTGCAAACCGCCGTCGGCGAGTTCGGCGTAGAAGCCCTCCGTGTCCACCGGGGTCGCACCGGCGGGCGGCCACTCGGTGAGGTCCGTACCACCGGCAGCGGCAGCCGCGGACAGGAAACCGGACGCGTGACGCGTCCACAGCTCGTCGTCCTCGGGGCGCGAGTGGACGGCCAGGGCACGCCGGCCCTCGCCATCGGGCTCACCCACGGTGACGCGCAGCTGGACACCGCCGTGCTCGGCGAGTACGAGGGGCGCTTCGAGGGTGAGCTCGTCGACGGTGCCGCAGCCGACCTCGTCGCCCGCGCGAATGGCGAGCTCGACGAAGGCCGTACCCGGCAGCAGGACGCTCCCGGCGACGACGTGATCGGCCAGCCACGGGTGCGTACGCAGCGACAGCCGCCCCGTGAACAGGAACCCTTCCGAATCCGGCAGCGCCACCGCCGCACCGAGCAGCGGGTGACCGGTCACACCGAGCCCGGCGGCGGTGACGTCACCGGGTATGGAACCCGAGGCGCTCAGCCAGAAGTGCTGGTGCTGGAAGGGGTAGGTGGGGAGGTCGGCGAGGCGGGCGCCGGTACCGGAGAAGAAGGCGGACCAGTCGACGCGGGCGCCGGTGATGTGGAGACGGCCGAGAGCGGTGACCAGGGAGGTCGGCTCCGGACGGTCCTTGCGGAGGGCCGGTACGAACGCGACGTCCTCGGCGTCCGGCAGGCACTCCTGCACCATGGCAGAGAGGACGCCGTCCGGGCCCAGCTCCAGGAAGGTACGAACGCCTTCGGAGTGGAGGGTCTGGATACCGTCGGCGAAACGGACCGCCTCACGGACGTGCCGCACCCAGTACTCGGGGGACGTCAGGTCCGTGGCCAGTTCACCCGTGACGTTGGAGACCACCGGGACCGCCGGAACGCTGTAAGCCAGCGACTCGGCAACCACACGGAACTCGTCCAACATCCCGTCCATCAGCGACGAGTGGAACGCGTGCGAAACGTTCAGGCGACGAGCCTTCTCGAAACGCCCGGCCACCTCCTCAACAGCAGCCTCAGCACCCGAGATCACCACAGAGGACGGGCCGTTGACCGCCGCGATGTCGACGCCATCGACGAGGGCTTCGCGCACCTCGGCCTCGGTAGCACGAAGGGAAACCATCGCCCCACCAGCCGGAAGCGCCTGCATGAGGCGCGCGCGGGCCGCGACCAGCTTGCCCGCGTCCTCCAGCGAGAAAACACCCGCAACGTGAGCAGCAGCAATCTCACCAATGGAGTGCCCCGCGACGAAGTCCGGCCGGACACCGAAGGACTCAGCGAGACGGAACAGCGCCACCTCGACCGCGAACAGCGCGGGCTGCGTGTTCTCCGTACGAGCCAGAGCCTCCGCATCATCGAAAACGGCCGGGTTCAGGCCCAGCGCGGCGCAAGCAGCGTCGAACGCCTCCGCGAAGACGGGGAAGGTCGCGTACAGCTCACGCCCCATCCCGGCCCGCTGAGCACCCTGACCCGTGAACAGGGCAGCGACCTTGCCACCCAGCACCCGGCCCTTGACCGTCTGCTCACCCACCACCACAGCCCGGTGCTCGAACTGCGCACGAGCCGTCGCCAGCGTGAAACCGACATCCACCGCATCAAGACCGGCAGCGGCCTCGACCACCTGGGCGACCTGCGCCTCCAGCGCCTCAGCCGTCTTACCCGAGAGCACCCACGGCACCACCGGCAGAACGACATCGCCGGAGACCTCGACGGCCTCCTCCGCCGGAGCCTGCTCCACGATCACATGCGCGTTCGTGCCACTGAACCCGAACGACGACACACCCGCGCGCCGGGGCTGATCGCCCTCCGGCCACTCGCGGGCCTCGGTGAGGAGCTCGACGGCCCCGTCCGCCCAGTCGATGTGCGGCGACGGCTCATCGGCGTGCAGCGTCTTCGGCAGCACGCCGGCCCGCATCGCCATGACCATCTTGATCACACCGCCGACTCCGGCGGCGGCCTGGCTGTGGCCGATGTTGGACTTCAGCGAACCGAGCCACAACGGCTCGCCCTCGCCGCGCTCCTGACCGTACGTGGCCAGCAACGCCTGCGCCTCGATCGGGTCACCCAGGACCGTACCCGTGCCATGCGCCTCGACCGCGTCGACATCCGCCGCCGACAGACCGGCCGTGGCCAGTGCCTGGCGGATCACCCGCTGCTGCGACGGACCGTTCGGCGCCGTCAGACCATTACTCGCACCATCCTGGTTGATCGCCGAACCACGCACGATTCCCAATACCTGGTGACCCTTACGACGGGCATCCGAGAGCCGCTCCACGAGCAGCATGCCGACGCCCTCGGCCCAACCGGTCCCATCCGCACCCGCACCGAACGCCTTGCAACGACCATCCGCCGCCAAGCCCCGCTGCCGCGAGAAGTCGATAAACGCACCCGGAGTCGACATGACCGTCACACCAC
The DNA here is from genome assembly GCF_002891295.1 of Streptomyces eurocidicus. Taxonomy (GTDB): domain Bacteria; phylum Actinomycetota; class Actinomycetes; order Streptomycetales; family Streptomycetaceae; genus Streptomyces; species Streptomyces eurocidicus. The sequence goes on from NZ_LGUI01000004.1 coordinate 593,800, forward strand.
CGGCCAGTGCCATCTCGCACTCGCCCTGCCGCAGCGCCTGCACCGCGAGGTGCAGGGCCACCAGTGACGACGAGCACGCCGTGTCCACCGTCACCGCCGGACCCTCCAGGCCCAGCGCATACGAGACACGGCCCGAAACCACGGCCGAGGACGTACCCGTACCGAGGAACGCCTCAACATCCTCCGGAACGTTCACCGTCTGCGTGCCGTAGTCGTGATAGCCGACACCCGCGTAAACACCGGTACGGCTGCCACGCAGGACAGTCGGGTCGATCCCGGCCCGCTCGATCGCCTCCCACGTGGTCTCCAGCAGCAGACGCTGCTGCGGGTCCATCGCCAACGCCTCACGCGGGCTGATCCCGAAGAACCCCGGGTCGAAGTCACCGGCCTCGTGCAGGAAACCGCCCTCGCGGGCGTAGATCTTGCCGGGCACACCCGGCTCCGGGTCGTAGAGGCCCTCGATGTCCCAGCCTCGGCCGGTCGGGAACCCGGTCACCCCGTCCCGCCCGTCGAGGACAAGATCCCACAGGCCCTCGGGGGAAGTGATCCCGCCCGGGTAACGGCAGGCCATGCCGACGATCGCGATCGGGTCGTCGTCGAGCGCCCGGACCGGCGCGGCGGAGGCCGCGGCCTGCGCGATGAGGCCACCGGCCAGTTCCTCGCCGACGAACTCCGTCAGCAGTCGCGGCGTCGGGTAGTCGAAAACGAGCGTGGCCGGCAGGCGGAGGCCGGTGGCGGTGTTGAGGCGGTTGCGGAGTTCGACGGCCGTGAGGGAGTCGAAGCCGATCTCCTTGAAGGAGCGCTCGGAGTCGACGGTCTCCGGCCCGGCGTATCCGAGGACCGCCGCCACGTTCGTACGGATCAGTTCCAGCAGGACGCGTTCGCGCTCGGACTCGCGCAGGGCGGCCAGGCGCTGCGTCAGAGCGTCGGCGACCGCGGTGCCGGCCGACGCGACGCGGCGGCGCGGTACGTGCACGAGGCCGCGCAGCAGGTGCGGCACCTCCTCGGCGACCGGGGCGAGCACCGACGGGTCGAAGTGCATGGGGAGGGCGTGGGCGTCCTCGGCGGCGTGGGCCGCGTCGAAGAGGGCCATGCCGTCCTCGGCCTGGAGCAGCGTGACGCCGTCGCGCGCCATGCGCTTGATGTCGACCTCGCTGAGCGTCCCGGTCATGCCGTCCGCCGCGGCCCAGGCGCCCCAGGCCATCGAGACGCCGGGCAGCCCGGCGGCGCGCCGGTTCTGCGCGAGCGCGTCGAGGCAGGCGTTGGCGGCGGCGTAGTTGCCCTGGCCCGGGCTGCCGTACGTGCCGGAGGCGGACGAGAAGAGGACGAACGCGGTCAGGTCCAGGTCCGCGGTCAGCTCGTGCAGGATCAGAGCGGCGTCCGTCTTCGGCCGGAACACGGCGTCGACACGGGCCGGGGTGAGCGCGTCGATGGTGCCGTCGTCGATGACGCCGGCGGTGTGGACGACGCCCTTGAGCGGGTGGGCGGCCGGTACGGACGCGAGCAACCCGGCCAGCGCGCCGCGGTCGGCGATGTCGCAGGCGGCTACGGTCACCTCGGCGCCGAGGCCGGTCAGTTCGTCGCGCAGCTCGGTGGCACCGGGGGCGTCCGGGCCACGGCGGCTGGTCAGCAGCAGGTGCCGCACACCGTGCGTGGTCACGAGGTGCCGGGCCACGAGCGTACCCAGTGCGCCCGTGCCACCGGTGATCAGGACCGTGCCGTCGGTGTCCCAACGGCCCGCAGGCTCGGTCTCGGGCACGGTCGCGCGGGCGATGCGCGGTACGTACACGGCGTCGCCGCGGACCGCTGTCTGCGGCTCGTCGGAGGCGATCGCGGCGACGGGCATGACGCCCGCCGACTCCGCGCCGAGGTCGACGATCGCGACGCGGTCGGGGTTCTCCGTCTGCGCGGAGCGGATCAGGCCCCAGACCGCGGCGTGACCCAGGTCGGCGACGGGTTCGCCGGAGGTGACCGGCATGCCTCCGCGCGTCACGATCACCAGGCGGGAGGCTACGAAGGCGGTTTCGGCCAGCCACTCCTGGACGAGTGCGAGCGCCCAGTGGGCAGCGGCGTGGACGTCGTCGGCGACGGCCGGGGCGGTGGCGAGCACGACGGCCGGGAGGTCGCCGGAGCCGGCGGCACCCGCGAGTGCGGAGAGGTCGGCGAACACGCCGGTCGCCGCGTTCGCGGCGCCCACCAGCTCGTACGGCACGTGGTCGCCGAGCACGGCCCAGGTGAGGTCGCCCGGTGCCTCGGCCGCGAGGGGGTTCCACTCCAGGCGGAACAGCGAGTCGACGTGGGCGGCGGACGTGGCGAGGTCCGCGGTGGTGAGCGTGCGCGGAGTGAGCGCGTCGACGGAGGCGACCGGGGCCCCGACGCCGTCGGCGATCAGGACGGACACGTCGCCCGTCGCGAAGGGGCGCACCCTCACCCGCAGCCGTGCGGCGCCGGAGGCGTGCAGCGTCACACCGCGCAGCACGTGCGCCACGACCGGGCCGCCGGAAGGCGCGGCACCGGTCAGGGCGACCGCCTGGAACGCCGCGTCGAGGACCGCCGGGTGGATGCCGTACGCACCGGTGTCCGCGCCCAGCTCCTCGGCCAGGGCGACCTCGGCGAAGACGTCGTCGCCGTCCCGCCAGACGCCCGTCAGGCCCTGGAACACGGGCCCGTACTCCAGCCCGGAGGCCGCCGCGCGCTCGTACACGCTCGCGACGTCGACCCGCTCGGCCGCGGCCGGCGGCCACGACTCCAGGCCGGTGGCCGCGGCCGGCGCTCCGGCGGCGACGGCGAGGACGCCCGTGGCGTGACGGGTCCACACCTGCTCGTCGGCGTCGTCCTCGGGCCGCGAGTAGACGCTCAGGCGGCGTCGGCCGTCCGCGTCCGGCGCCTCGACGGTGAGCTGCACATGGACGCCGCCGTGCTCGGGCAGGACGAGCGGGGTCTCCAGCGTCAGCTCGTCGAGTACGTCACAGCCGACCTGGTCACCGGCGCGAACGGCCAGCTCGACGAAGGCCGACTCCGCGACGGCCACCGCGCCGAGGACCGTACGGTCCGCCAGCCAAGGGTGCGAGAGCAGCGACAGCCGCCCGGTGAAGAGGAACTCGCCCGAACCCGCCAGCATCACCGAAGCGCCCAGCAGCGGGTGGTTGGCGGACCCGAGACCCAGCCCGGAGACGCCCTTGCCGTGGACCGAGCCCTGCGGCCAGTAGCGCTGGTGCTGGAAGGGGTAGGTGGGGAGGTCGGTGAGGGCGGCGCCGGTGCCGGAGAAGAAGGCGGACCAGTCGACGCGGGCGCCGGTCACGTGCAGACGGCCGAGGGCGGTGACCAGGGAGGTCGGCTCGGGGCGGTCCTTGCGGAGGGCCGGGATGAAGGCGACGTCTTCGGCGTCCGGCAGGCATTCCTGGGCCATCGCGGAGAGGACGCTGTCGGGGCCGAGCTCCAGGAAGGTGCGAACACCCTGGTCGTGGAGGGTCTGGATGCCGTCGGCGAAACGGACGGCCTCACGGACGTGACGCACCCAGTACTCGGGCGACGTCAGATCCGTGGCCAGCTGGCCCGTGACGTTGGAGACGACCGGGACGGAAGGGGCGGCGTACGTAAGGGACTCGGCGACCGTACGGAACTCGGCCAGCATCCCGTCCATCAAGGACGAGTGGAAGGCATGCGAGACGTTGAGACGACGGGCCTTCTCGAAACGACCGGCCATCGCCTCGACAGCGGCCTCAGCACCCGAAATGACCACGGAGGACGGGCCGTTGATCGCGGCGATATCGACACCGTCGACGAGCACGGCACGGACATCGGCCTCGGTGGCACGCAGGGAGACCATCGCGCCACCGGCCGGAAGCGCCTGCATCAGACGTGCACGAGCCGCGACCAGCTTGCCCGCGTCCGCCAGCGAGAACACACCCGCCACATGCGCAGCAGCAATCTCACCAATGGAGTGACCCGCGAGGAAATCAGGCCGGACACCGAAGGACTCGGCGAGACGGAACAGCGCGACCTCGACGGCGAACAGTGCGGGCTGCGTGTTCTCCGTACGCGCCAGAGCCTCCGCATCGTCCAGAACAGCCGGGTCCAGACCCAGCGCGGCACAAGCAGCGTCGAAAGCCCCCGCGAACACCGGGTAGGCCGCGTACAGCTCACGCCCCATCCCGGCCCGCTGAGCACCCTGCCCCGTGAACAGCGCGGCCAGCTTCCCCTCGGAGATCTGGCCCGAGGCCACCGGCTCGCCGTTCACCAGGACGGCCCGGTGCTCGAACCGCGCCCGTGCCGTCGCGAGCGTGAAGCCGACGCCCACCGGGTTCAGACCGGCTGCGGCGTCCACGACCTGGGCGATCTGCGCGTCCAGGGCCTCAGCCGTCTTGCCGGACAGCACCCACGGCACCGCCGGGAGTTCGAGGACGTCCCCGGCCTCGGTCTCCGCCTCCGGCGCCTGCTCCACGATGACGTGCGCGTTCGTACCGCTGAAGCCGAACGAGGACACGCCCGCGCGCCTCGGCCGGCCGTCGGCCACGGCCCATTCGCGCGGCTCGGTCAGCAGTTCCACCGCGCCCGCCGACCAGTCCACCTGGTCCGTGGGCCGGTCGACGTGCAGGGTCTTCGGCAGCACGCCATGGCGCATCGCCATGACCATCTTGATCACACCGCCGACACCGGCGGCGGCCTGCGCGTGGCCGATGTTCGACTTGAGGGAGCCGAGCCAGAGCGGGCGGCCGGCGGGCCGGTTCTGCCCGTACGTGGCGAGGAGGGCCTGGGCCTCGATCGGGTCGCCCAGGACGGTGGCCGTGCCGTGGGCCTCGACCGCGTCGATCTCGACGGCGGACAGCCCGGCGTCGGCCAGGGCCTGGCGGATCACCCGGCGCTGGGAGGGGCCGTTGGGGGCGGTGAGGCCGTTGCTGGCGCCGTCCTGGTTGATGGCCGAACCGCGCACCACGGCGAGGACCGGGTGGCCGTTGCGGCGGGCGTCCGAGAGGCGCTCGACGAGGAGCATGCCGACGCCCTCGCCCCAGCCCGTGCCGTCGGCGCCGGACGCGAACGAGCGGCAGCGCCCGTCCGCCGCGAGGCCGCCCTGACGCGAGAAGTCGACGAACGAACCGGGCGTCGCCATGACCGTGGCGCCACCGGCCAGCGCGAGGTCGCACTCGCCCGCACGCAGCGTCTGGATCGCGAGGTGGAGGCCCACCAGCGAGGACGAGCAGGCGGTGTCGATGGTGACCGCGGGGCCTTCGAGGCCGAAGACGTACGAGATGCGGCCGGAGGCGACGCTGCTGGACGTACCGGTGCCGAAGTAGCCGTCGATCCCCTCGGGTTCGGTGTTCTCCAGGACGGTGGCGTAGTCGTGGTAGGCGATGCCCGCGAAGACTCCGGTGCGGCTGCCGCGCAGCGACTCGACGTCGATACCGGCGCGCTCGACGGCCTCCCAGGACGCCTCCAGCAGCAGGCGCTGCTGGGGGTCCATGGCCAGCGCCTCACGGCGGTTGATGCCGAAGAAGTCGGGGTCGAAGTCGGCGGCCTCGTGCAGGAACCCGCCGTGCCGGGTGAAGGACGTGCCGGGCTTGGTGCCGGTGGGGTCGTACAGCGACTCGACGTCCCAGCCGCGGTTCTCGGGGAACGGCGAGATGCCGTCGGCGCCCTCCGCGACCAGCTTCCACAGGTCCTCCGGGGAGCCGACGCCGCCGGGGAAGCGGCAGGCCATGCCGACGATGGCGATGGGCTCGGACAGCGCGGCGGACTGCGCGGAGTGGGCGGCCTCGACGTCCTTCAGCCGCTGGCGCGTCTGGTGCAGGTCGGAGGTGACGCGCTTGAGGTAGTCGAGAAGCTTCTGTTGGTCGTTCATCGACTCAGCCTTCGAGGGGTCGCGGTGGTTCGTGTTCGTCATTCTGAGAGCCCCAACTCGTTGTCGATGAAGGCGAAGATCTCGTCGGCCGTCGCGGCTTCGAGCTTGTCCGCGACGACCTCCTCGTGCTGGTCGTCGATGGTCGTGGTGGTGGATGAGGCCGCGTCGGGCGCGGTCGGCACGGCCGGTGCGGCCGCATGGAAGGAAGCGGGCGCGCCGGTCGCGGCCGCGCAGCGCGCGAGGAGCGCGCGCAGGCGGTCGGCGGTCCGGGCTCCCGCCAGGTCGGCGGCGTCCATGGCCGAGATCACGGCTTCGAGCCGGTCGAGGTCGGCCAGCAGCCGCTCCGTGCCCATGGCGTCGGGCACGAGCTCCGAGCGGAGCAGTGCGACGACGGCGTCGGGCGTCGGGTGGTCGAAGACGAGCGTCGCGGGGAGCCGGAGCCCCGTGGCCCGCTGGAGCCGTGTGCGCAGTTCCACCGCGGTGAGCGAGTCGAAACCGAGGTCCCGGAAGGGACGTCCGGATTCGATGTCGCCCGGTACGGCGAGGCCGAGCACTCCCGAGACCTGGATGCGTACGAGGTCGAGCAGCACGTCGTACTGTTCGGCGTCCGGCAGCTCCGCCAGCCGTCCGACCAGCGCCTCGGCGCCCGCCGCGGCGGCTTCGGCGCGCTCGGCCTCGATCCGCCGGATCTCGGGCAGCTCGCGGTAGAGCGGGTGGGCCCCGGCCGCCGACACGCCCTTGAGGAGCTCGGGCCAGTCGAAGTCGACCACGGAGACGGCGGCTTCGGCGGTCGCCGCCGGGGCCCGGGTGAGGACCGTCCCGAGCGCGGAGTCGGGGAGGCCGCGCAGTACGCCCGCGTCCTCGTCCTCGCCGACCCAGGGGCCCCAGCCGATGGCCGTCGCCGGGAGGCCCGCCGCCCGGCGCCGCCGGGCGAGCGCGTCGAACACGGCGCTCGGCGCGGCCGCTCCGGCCTGACCCGGCCCGCCGATCGTGCCGGCGGCGGAGCCGAACAGCACGAACGCCGAGAGGTCCAGCCCACGGGTCAGCTCGTCCAGCATGAGGACGGCGTCGATCCGCGCACGCGACTCGGCCTCGAACCCGGCCGGGTCGAGGGCCGTCAGACGGCCGTCGGCGGGCAGGGCCGGTACGTGCACCACGGCGGTGAGGGCGGACACCTCGGGCCCGCCGGTCAGCTCCTCCAGCAACGCGGCGAGCGCCGGCCGGCCGCCGGTACGGGTGTCGGCGACCACGACGCGCTCGGCACCGCGGTCGGTCAGCAGGCGTACGGTACGCGCCCGCAGCTCGGAGTCGTCGCCGGTGACCAGGACGGTGCCCCGGGGGGTCCAGTCCTCGCCCTGAGCGGAGGCCAGGAGGTTCTGGAGGCGGGGGGCGAACACACCGGTGTCGCGCACCGCCACCTGGTCCTCGTCGACCGATCCGGCGAGCACGGCGAGCAGACGCGCGACGGTCCGTTCGTCCACGGCGACCGGCACGTCGACGACGCCGCCCCAGCGCTCCCCCAGCTCGAACCCGGCCACCCGGCCGAGCCCCCACGCCGCGGCCCCCACGGGGTCGGCGATCGTGTCCGTGCCGCTCGTGGCCACCGCGCCCCGCGTGGCGAACCACAGCCTGCCCCCGACACCGGCCTCGTCCAGCGCCCGCAGGAGTGCCACGGAGGGCTCCCAGGCCAGGACGCCCGTCACGGAGGCGGGATCCACACCGGCGCCGGACAGGACACCGGTCACAGGCGGCAGGCGGTGGGCGTCGGTGTCGGCGTCGAGTACGAGCTCCACGACCTGGGCACCGGCCTTGCGGAGCGCGTCGGCGGAGGCATCGGCCCAGGGGTGGCGGTCACCGCCGGAGGGGACCACGACGAGGTACGTACCGCCCGGTGCCCGCACCGAGGTCTCGACCACCCGCTGCCAGACCGTGCGGTACCGCAAGGGGTCCGGCCCGGCCTCGGCTCCGGACGCGGCGTCGCGGCCGGTGCCCGGGGCGGAGGACAGCAGCCAGAAGTGCTGGTGCTGGAAGGGGTAGGTGGGGAGGTCGGTGAGGCGGGCGCCGGTGCCGGAGAAGAAGGCGGACCAGTCGACGCGGGTGCCGGTGATGTGGAGACGGCCGAGAGCGGTGACGAGAGAGGTCGGCTCGGGGCGGTCCTTGCGGAGGGCCGGGATGAAGGCGACGTCCTCGACGTCGGCAAGGCACTCCTGGGCCATCGCGGAGAGGACGCCGTCCGGGCCCAGCTCCAGGAAGGTACGGACGCCTTCGGAGTGGAGGGTCTGGATGCCGTCGGCGAAACGGACGGCCTCGCGGACGTGGCGGACCCAGTACTCGGGAGAGGTGAGATCCGTGGCCAGTTCACCCGTGACGTTGGAGACGACCGGGATCGCCGGAACGCTGTAGGTGAGGGATTCTGCGATCTCGCGGAAACCAGCCAGCATCCCGTCCATCAAGGACGAATGGAAGGCGTGCGAGACATTCAGACGACGGGCCTTCTCGAAACGACCGGCGACCTGCGCCACCGCGTGCTCGTCACCCGAGATCACCACGGACGACGGACCGTTGATCGCCGCAATGTCGACGCCATCGACGAGCACGGCACGGACCTCGGCCTCAGTGGCACGCAGGGAGACCATCGCCCCACCAGCCGGAAGCGCCTGCATCAGACGCGCACGAGCCGCGACCAGCTTGCCCGCGTCCTCCAGCGAGAACACACCCGCGACGTGAGCCGCCGCAATCTCACCAATGGAGTGACCCGCGACAAAGTCGGGCCGGATACCAAAGGACTCGGCGAGACGGAACAGCGCCACCTCGACCGCGAACAGCGCGGGCTGCGTGTTCTCCGTACGAGCCAGAGCCTCCGCATCATCGAAGACGGCCGGGTCCAGACCCAGCGCGGCACAAGCAGCGTCGAACGCCCCCGCGAACACCGGATAGGCCGCGTACAGCTCACGCCCCATACCGGCCCGCTGCGCCCCCTGACCCGTGAACAGCGCGGCAACCTTGCCACCCAACACCCGGCCCGGAACGACCTGGTCGCCCACCACTACAGCCCGGTGCTCGAACTGCGCACGAGCCGTCGCCAGCGTGAAACCGGCGTCCAGCGCCTCGCGTCCTGCCACGGCCTCGCGGACGCGGGACACCTGGGCGGCCAGGGCCTGTTCGCTCTTCGCGCTCACGAGGAGCGGTACGGCGGGAAGCTTCCGGTCGGCAACGGACTCGGAGGCCGCCACCGCAGGTGCCTGCTCAAGGACCACGTGCGCGTTCGTGCCACTGAAGCCGAACGACGACACACCCGCACGGCGCGGACGACCCGCCTCCGGCCAGTCACGGGCCTCGGCGAGGAGTTCGATCGCGCCTTCCGACCAGTCCACCCGGTCCGTGGGAGCGTCAACGTGCAGCGTCTTGGGCAGGACGCCGTGGCGCATGGCCATGACCATCTTGATGATCCCGCCGACACCGGCCGCCGCCTGCGCATGCCCGATGTTCGACTTCAGCGAACCGAGCCACAGCGGCTCGCCCTCGCCACGCTCCTGACCGTACGTGGCCAGCAGCGCCTGCGCCTCGATCGGGTCGCCCAGGACCGTACCCGTGCCATGCGCCTCAACGGCATCGACATCCGCCGGAGACAGACCCGCCACAGCGAGAGCCTGACGGATCACGCGCTGCTGCGAGGGGCCGTTCGGAGCGGTCAGACCATTGCTGGCGCCGTCCTGGTTGATCGCCGTACCACGCACGACGCCGAGGACCTGGTGGCCGTTGCGCCGCGCGTCCGACAGCCGCTCCACGAGCAGCATGCCGACACCCTCGGCCCAACCGGTCCCATCCGCACCCGCACCGAACGCCTTGCACCGGCCATCCGCCGACAGCCCCCGCTGCCGCGAGAAGTCGATAAACGCACCCGGAGTCGACATCACGGTCACACCGCCGGCCAGCGCCATGTCGCACTCACCGCCGCGCAGGGCCTGGACGGCCATGTGCAGCGCGACCAGCGACGACGAACACGCCGTGTCCACCGTCACCGCCGGACCCTCAAGCCCCAGGGCATAGGAGACACGACCCGAAACGACCGCCGAGGACGTACCCGTACCGAGGAACGCCTCAACATCCTCCGGAACGTTCACCGTCTGCGTACCGTAGTCGTGATAGCCGACACCCGCGTAAACACCAGTACGGCTGCCACGCAGCGTGGACGGGTCGATCCCGGCCCGCTCGATGGTCTCCCAGGTCGTCTCCAGCAGCAGACGCTGCTGCGGGTCCATCGCCAGCGCCTCACGCGGGCTGATCCCGAAGAAGCCGGGGTCAAAATCGCCGGCCTCGTGCAGGAAGCCGCCCTGACGGACGTAGCTCTTGCCCGGGAGGCCCGGCTCGGGGTCGTAGAGGCCCTCGATGTCCCAGCCACGGTCGGTCGGGAACCCGGTCACCCCGTCCCGCCCGTCGAGAACGAGATCCCACAGGCCCTCGGGCGACGTCACCCCACCCGGGTAACGGCAGGCCATACCGACGATCGCGATCGGGTCGTCGTCGAGCGCCCGGACCGGCGCGGCGGCAGCGGCGGTGAGCCCGCCGGCCAGCTCGTCACGCACGTACTCCATCAGCACGCGCGGCGTCGGGTAGTCGAAGACCAGCGTCACGGGAAGTCGCAGACCCGTACCGGCATTGAGCCGGTTACGGAGTTCCACAGCCGTCAGGGAGTCGAACCCGCTCTCCTTGAACGACCGTTCCGGATCCACCGCCTCAGCACCCGCGTGACCGAGGACGGCCGCCACATCGGCCCGGATCAGATCCAGGATCGCGTCCTCGCGCTCGGTCTCGCTCAGCCCCGCGAGCCGCTGCCGCAGCCCCTCGGCCGCGGCCGACGAACGCGCCGCGGTACGCCGCGTACGCGCCCGCACCAGCCCGCTCAGCAACGGCGAGACCGGGGCGGCCGACGACGCGGCCAGCGCGGCCGTGTCGAGCCGGAAGGCCACGAGCAGACCGTCGTCCAGGGTCTGCGCCGTGTCGAAGAGGGCCAGGCCCTCCTCGGTGGACAGCGGCGGCATCCCCGAGCGGTTCATCCGCTCCACGTCGGCCGCCGACAGCTCGGCGCCCATGCCGCTCGCCCCGGCCCACAGGCCCCACGCCAGCGACAGACCCGGCAGACCCGCCGCCCGGCGCCGCTCGGCCAGGGCGTCCAGGAGGGAGTTGGCGGAGGCGTAATTGCCCTGGCCGGGGTATCCCATGACGCCGGCGACGGACGAGAAGAGGACGAACGCGGAGAGGTCGAGGCCCTCCGTCAGCTCGTGGAGGTTGACGGCGGCATCGGCCTTGGGGCCGAATACCGTGTCGACGTCCTCGGGCGACAGCGCGCTGATCAAGCCGTTGGCGTGGACCCCGGCGGTGTGGACGACGCCCTTGAGCGGGTGGGCGGCCGGTACGGACGCGAGCAGCCCGGCCAGCGCGGCACGGTCGGCGACGTCGCACGCGGCTATGGTCACTTCGGCACCGAGGGCGGTCAGTTCGTCGCGCAGCTCGGCGGCACCGGGCGCGCCGAGACCACGGCGGCTGGTCAGCAGCAGGTGACGCACACCGTGCTCGGTGACCAGATGACGGGCGAAGAGGGCACCCAGCGCACCCGTACCACCCGTGATCAGAACCGTGCCGTCGGCGTCCCAGCGCCCCTGGGCTCCGGAGGTTGCCGAAGCTCGCGTCAGGCGCGGCGCCCACAGGGCGTCGTCGCGGACCGCGAGCTCCGCCTCGTCGCAGGTCAGCGCGGAGGCGGGCAGCCCCTTCAGGTCGGCGGGGACATCGACGAGGACGATCCGGCCGGGGTTCTCCGACTGCGCGGACTTCACCAGGCCCCGGGCGGCGGCCTGCGCCAGGTCCTGGACCTCTCCGGCGGCGACGGACACACCGCCCCGCGTGACCAGCACGAGACGGGAGTCGGCGAACCGCTCCTCCGCCAGCCACTCCTGCACCAGTCCGAGAACCCGGTGGGTCACGTCACGCACCGCGCCGGCAACCGGCCCGGCCGGGCCTGCCGGGCAGACGGCGATCACGTACTCGGGAATCTCCTCCGCCTGACGGAGCTCGGCCAGACCGGCGAACGCACCGGTGGCCTCGACCGCGCCGCCCAGACGGCAGAGCCCGTCGGCGTCCTCGGCGCCGAGCATGGCCCAGGAGACGGCCGGGTCCGGCGCGGCGGACGCGGGGAGCTGCTTCCACTCGACGCGGAAGAGGGCGTCGGACGACTGCGGAAGGGCTCCGAGTTCGGCGTGGGAGAGCTCGCGCAGGACGAGCGACTCGACGGACGCCACAGGAGCACCGGCCGTGTCAGTGACCGTCACCGACACGCCTTCCGTCTCCGAGGGGCGCACCAGTACACGGAGCCGCACCGCCCCGGAGGCGTGCAGCGTCATGCCACGCAGCGCGTACGCCGTGGCCGGGCCGCCGGACGGAGACGTACCCCCCAGGCCGGCGACGCGGAAGGCGGCGTCGAGCAGCGCCGGGTGGAGGCCGTACGACGCTACGTCCGCGTCCTCGGGCAGCGCCACCTCGGCGTGGACGTCGTCGCCCGCGCGCCAGGCGGCGACGATGCCGGCGAACCCGTCCATGGGCAGCTCATCGATGCCGCCGGCGCCTGCGGGCGGCCACACGGCCGTATCGGCGATCCGGACGGTGGTCGCGCTGAGCGAAAGGAAGCCGTCCGCGTGCCGGGTCCAGCGCTGCTCGGCGTCCTCCTCGCGTCGCGAGTGGATGGCGAGGGCGCGCCGGCCCGCGCTGTCGGGCTCGCCGACGGTGACGCGGAGCTGGACGCCACCGCGCTCGGTGAGCAGGAGCGGGGCGTGCAGGGTGAGTTCGTCGACGGTGACGCAGCCGACCTCGTCGCCCGCGCGGACCGCGAGCTCGACGAAGGCCGTGCCCGGCAGCAGGACGCTCCCGGCGACGACGTGATCGGCCAGCCACGGGTGCGTACGCAGCGACAGCCTGCCGGTGAGGACGTAACCGTCGGGGAGTGCCACGACGGCGCCCAGGATGGCGTGACCGGCCGACCCCTGGCCCAAGGAGCTCGCGTCGTTGCCGAGCGGCGCGGACTCCAGCCAGTAGGACTGGTGCTGGAAGGCGTACGTCGGCAGGTCGACACGGCGGGCGCCGGTGCCGGAGAAGAAGGCGGACCAGTCGACGCTGGCGCCGGTGATGTGGAGACGGCCGAGGGCGGTGACGAGGGCGGTCGGCTCGGGGCGGTCCTTGCGAAGGGCCGGGATGAAGGCGACGTCCTCGGCGTCGGCCAGGCACTCCTGAGCCATCGCGGAGAGAACGCCATCCGGGCCCAGCTCCAGGAAGGTGCGAACGCCTTCGGAGTGGAGGGTCTGGATGCCGTCGGCGAAACGGACGGCCTCACGGACGTGCCGCACCCAGTACTCGGGGGAAGCGAGATCCGTGGCCAGCTCACCGGTCACGTTGGAGACGACCGGGACAGAAGGGGCGGCGTAGGTGAGGGATTCAGCGACCTCGCGGAAACCGGCCAGCATTCCATCCATCAAGGACGAATGGAACGCGTGCGAGACGTTCAGGCGACGGGCCTTCTCGAAACGACCGGCGACCTGCGCCACCGCGTGCTCGTCACCCGAGATCACCACGGAAGACGGGCCGTTGACCGCCGCAATGTCGACGCCATCGACGAGAGCCTCGCGCACCTCGGCCTCGGTGGCACGCAGGGAGACCATCGCCCCACCGGCAGGCAGCGCCTGCATCAGCGCGGCACGGGCCGCGACCAGCTTGCCCGCATCCTCCAGCGAAAACACACCCGCCACATGCGCAGCAGCAATCTCACCGATCGAGTGACCGGCCAGGAAGTCCGGCCGGACACCCAAGGACTCGGCGAGACGGAACAGCGCCACCTCAACAGCGAACAGCGCGGGCTGCGTGTTCTCCGTACGAGCCAGCAACTCCACATCGTCGAAAACGGCCGGGTCCAGACCCAGCGCGGCGCACGCGGCGTCGAAAGCCTCCGCGAAGACGGGGAAGGCCACGTACAGCTCACGGCCCATCCCGGGCCGCTGAGCGCCCTGGCCCGTGAACAGTGCGGCGACCTTGCCGCCCAGCACCCGGCCGAAGAGCGTGTGATCGTCCACCACGACAGCCCGGTGGTCGAACTGCGCCCGCGCCGTCGCCAGCGTGAAACCAACATCCACCGGGTCGAGGTCGGCACCCGCCTCCCGCACCCGTACGACCTGCGCCTCCAACGCCTCCGGCGACTTACCCGAAACCACCCACGGCACCACCGGCAGAACAGCATCACCAGCGGTCACAGAGGCCGTAACCTCCGGCGCCTGCTCGATGATCACGTGGGCGTTCGTGCCGCTGAAGCCGAACGACGACACACCCGCACGACGCGGACGACCCGCCTCCGGCCAGTCACGGGCCTCCGTCAGCAACTGGACAGCGCCGTCGGCCCAATCCACCTGGTCCGTAGGCGTGTCGGCGTGCAGCGTCCTCGGCAGCACCCCATGACGCATCGCCATGAGCATCTTGATGATCCCGCCGACACCGGCCGCCGCCTGCGCATGCCCGATGTTCGACTTCAGCGAGCCCAGCCACAGCGGCTCGCCCTCACCACGCTCCTGACCGTACGTGGCCAGCAACGCCTGTGCCTCGATCGGGTCACCCAGCGTGGTGCCCGTGCCATGCGCCTCAACAGCATCGACATCCGCAGCCGACAGACCAGCCGACGCCAGCGCCTGCCGGATCACCCGCTGCTGCGACGGACCGTTCGGGGCGGTCAGACCATTGCTCGCACCATCCTGGTTGATCGCCGAACCACGCACGACGCCGAGCACCTGGTGGCCGTTACGCCGCGCGTCCGACAGCCGCTCCACGAGCAGCATGCCCACACCCTCGGCCCAACCCGTACCGTCCGCACCCGCACCGAACGCCTTGCAACGACCATCCGCCGACAGCCCCCGCTGCCGCGAGAAGTCGATAAACGCACCCGGAGTCGACATGACCGTCACACCACCGGCCAGCGCCATGTCGCACTCACCCGCCCGCAGCGCCTGGATCGCCATGTGCAGGGCCACCAGCGACGACGAACACGCCGTGTCCACCGTCACCGCCGGACCCTCCAGCCCGAACAGGTACGAGACCCGGCCCGAGGCCACGCTGCCCGCCGTACCCGTCCCCAGGAAGCCGTCCACGCCCTCCGGTGCGATGGCGTCCATGCCCAGCGCGTAGTCGTGGTACATCACACCGGCGAAGACACCCGTCCGGCTGCCGCGCAGAGCGGACGGCTCGATGCCCGCCCGCTCGATCGTCTCCCACGTGGTCTCCAGCAGCAGGCGCTGCTGCGGGTCCATCGCCATGGCCTCACGCGGGCTGATCCCGAAGAACGCCGGATCGAACTCAGCGGCCTCGTGAAGGAAACCACCCTGACGCGTGTACGAGGAGCCGGACCGCTCGCCCGTCGGGTCGTAGAGGTTCTCCAGGTCCCAGCCACGGTCGGTCGGGAAGGACGTCACCCCGTCACGCCCGTTGACGACCAGGTCCCACAGACCCTCGGGCGAGCTCACCCCACCCGGGTAGCGGCAGGCCATGCCCACGATCGCGATCGGGTCGTCGGAGGCGACGACGGTCGCGGCGGCCTCCTGCGCGACAGCGACGGCGGAGGCCGCGACGTCGAGGTCGCCCAGCAGTTCGGCCGTGAGGTGGCCGGTGATGGCGACGGCCGTCGGGTGGTCGAAGACGAGGGTCGCCGACAGCTTCAGGCCCGTGGCCGTGTTGAGGCGGTTGCGCAGTTCGACGGCGGTCAGGGAGTCGAAGCCGAGCTCCGTGAACGCCCGCTCCGGCTCGATCGCCGCACCCGACGCATGGCCGAGGACCCCCGCGACCTCCTCCCGCACCAGGTCCAGCAGCAGCTTCGTACGCTCGTCCTCCGCCAGCCGCAGAAGGCGGCCGCGGAGCGAATCGGCCGCCCGCCCGGCGAGGGCCCGCCGAGCCGGTACGCGCACCAAGGCCCGTAGCAGAGAGGGGAGTTCGCTCGCCGTCGCACTCACGCGCAGAGCCGCGAGGTCCAGTCGCATCGGTACGAGCGCGGGCTCGCCCGAGGCCACGGCGGCGTCGAACAGCCCGAGGCCCTCCCCCGGCGTGAGGGCCGGGAAGCCGTCCTGCGCCGCGCCGGCCTGACCGTGCCCCATGCCGTCGGCGCTCTCCCACAGGCCCCACGCGAGGGACGTCGCGGGCAGACCGGCGGCGACACGCTGCTGCGCGAGAGCGTCCAGATAAGCGTTGGCGGCCGCGTAGTTGCCCTGACCCGCATTGCCGAACACACCGGCAGCGGACGAGAACAGCACGAACGCCGACAGATCCATACCGGCGGTCAGCTCATGCAGATGACGGGCCGCGTCCGCCTTCGGAGCGAACACCGCCTCCAGCCTCTCCGCCGACAGCGAGTCGATCACACCGTCGTCGAGAACACCGGCCGTGTGCACGACCGCGGTGACCGGGTGGGCGGCCAGCAGCTCGGCCACAGCCTCGCGGTCGGCGACGTCGCACGCGGCGACGGTCACCTCGGCACCAAGGGCCATGAGCTCATCCCGCAGCTCGACGGCGCCCGGGGCGTCCAGGCCACGACGGCTCGTCAGCACCAGACCGCGCACACCGTGCTCGGCCACCAGGTGCCGGGCCACGAGCGCACCCAGGGAACCCGTACCGCCCGTCACCAGCACCGCGCCCTCGGCATCCCACGCGGGCCGGGATCCGGCCGCGACGGCCGCGACGGCCGCCCGCACCAGGCGCGGGGCGAAGACCGCTCCCCCGCGTACCGCCACCTGCGGCTCGTCACCGACAAGGGCGAGAGCACCGGCTGACAGCTCTCCGTCGAGGTCCAGGAGGACGAAACGCTCCGGGTTCTCCGACTGCGCCGAACGCACCAGACCCCACACGGCCGCCTGCACCGGGTCGACGTCCACATCCCCGGCGACGACCACCGCACGACGCGTCACCAGCACCAGGCGTGACCCCGCGAACCGCTCGTCCGCCAGCCACTCCCGCACCAGGCCCAGCGCGTCCCGCGCGTCGCCCGCAGGAGCCGCGACCAGGCCGGGCACCTCTGAGGTCCCGCCCAGCGCCGCCAGATCCACGAAGTCCCGGCCCAGCACCGCCACCGGAACGCCCGAGGCCGGTGCCGCGACCGGCACCCACTCCACCCGGAACAGCGCGTCCCGCAGCGCCTGGCCGGTCGCACGGAGCTCGTCGGCGGCCACCGGTCGTACCACCAGCGACTCCACCGACGCCACGGCGGCACCGTCGGCGTCCGTCAGCTCGATCGCGGTCCCCTGGCCGGAGGCCGAGACCTTGACCCGCAGCACGCTCGCGCCCGCCGCCCTCAGCGTCATTCCGCGCCATACGAAGGGGAGTTCGGCGCCGGACCCGCCGCGTCCCGCGCCCGCCGCCGCGCTCACGTGCAGTGCCGCGTCGAAGAGTGCCGGGTGCAGCCCGTACGACGTCACGTCCGTGCCGTCCGGCAGGGCCACCTCGGCGAAGAGGTCCTCGCCCTTGCGCCACGCGGCGCGTACGCCACGGAAGGCCGGCCCGTACGCGAGACCCGATTCGGCCAGCCCGGCGTACATGTCCTCGACGTCGACGGCCTCGGCCCCGGCCGGCGGCCAGGCGGCCGTGCCGGGGGCCGCTTCGTCCCGCCGCGCGGAGGAGGCGGACAGGAAGCCGGACGCGTGCCGCGTCCAGAGCCCGTCGCCCTCGGGGCGCGAGTGGACGGACAGCCCGCGCCGGCCCGCGGCGTCGGGCTCGCCCACGGTGACGCGGAGCTGGACGGCGCCCTGCTCGTCGAGTACGAGCGGTGCCTCCAGGGTCAGTTCGTCGACGACGGCGCAACCGGCCTCGTCGCCCGCGCGAACGGCGAGTTCCACGAAGGCGGTGCCCGGCAGCAGGACGCTGCCCATCACGACGTGGTCCGCCAGCCACGGGTGGCTCCGCAGGGACACCCGGCCGGTCAGGAGCACGCTGTCCGAGTCGGGCAGGGACACGGCCGCGCCCAGCAGCGCGTGTCCGGCCGCGCCCAGGCCGAGGCCGGAGGCGTCCAGGGCCGGGCGGCCGCCGTGCGGCCAGTAGTCGAGGTGCTGGAAGGCGTACGTCGGCAGGTCGACACGGCGGGCGCCCGTACCGGCGAAGAACGCCGCCCAGTCCACCGCGCAGCCCGCGACGTGCAGCCGGCCGAGGGCCGTGACCAGCGAGGCCGGCTCGGGGCGCGCCTTGCTCAGCGTCGGGACGAACGTCACGCCCTCGGCGTCGGCCAGGCACTCCTCCGCCATCGCGGAAAGGACGCCGTCCGGGCCGAGTTCCAGGAAGGTGCGTACGCCCTCCGTGTGCAGCGTCCGCACGCCGTCGGCGAAACGGACCGCCTCACGGACGTGCCGCACCCAGTACTCGGGCGAGGTGAGATCCGTGGCCGGCTCACCCGTCACGTTGGAGACGACCGGGATCACCGGGGCGTCGTACGTCAGCGACCCGGCGACCGCGCGGAACTCCGCCAGCATCCCGTCCATCAGCGACGAGTGGAACGCGTGCGAGACGTTCAGGCGGCGCGCCTTCTCGAAACGACCAGCCACCGCCTCAACAACGGCCTCAGCACCCGAAATAACCACGGACGACGGGCCGTTGATCGCCGCTATGTCGACACCGTCGACGAGCACGGCACGAACATCGGCCTCCGTCGCCCGCAGTGACACCATCGCGCCACCGGCGGGCAGGGCCTGCATCAGCCGGGCGCGCGCCGCGACCAGCTTCGCCGCGTCCTCCAGCGAGAACACTCCCGCCACATGCGCGGCGGCGATCTCGCCCACGGAGTGGCCGGCCACGAAGTCCGGCAGCACGCCGTACGACTCGGCCAGCCGGAACAGCGCCACCTCGACCGCGAACAGGGCGGGCTGGGTGTGCTCCGTACGGGCCAGGGCCTCCGCGTCGTCGAGGACCGCCGCGTCCAGGCCCAGCGCCGCGCACGCCGCGTCGAAGGCGGCGGCGAACACCGGGTACGCCGCGTACAGCTCACGCCCCATGCCCGCCCGCTGCGCGCCCTGGCCCGTGAAGAGGACGGCCAGCCTGCCTTCGGAGGCCCGGCCCGAGGCCGCCGGTTCGCCGTCCAGGAGGACGGCCCGGTGCTCGAAGCGCGCCCGCGCCGTCGCCAGCGTGAAGGCGACGTCCACCGCGTCCAGTCCGGCGGCGGCCTCCACCACCTGGGCGGTCTGCGCGTCGAGCGCCTCCGCCGTGTGGCCCGAGACCAGCCACGGCACCACCGGCAGCGCGCGCCCGGCGGCGGCCTCCGCGGTCTCCTCCGCCGGAGCCTGCTCGATGATCACGTGCGCGTTCGTGCCGCTGATGCCGAACGACGACACACCGGCCCGGCGCGGCCGCCCCTCGGCCGTCGTCCACTCGCGGGCCTCGGTGAGGAGCTCGACCGCGCCGGCCGTCCAGTCGATGTGCGGCGACGGCTCGTCGGCGTGCAGGGTCTTCGGCAGGACGCCGTGGCGCATGGCCATGACCATCTTGATGATTCCGCCGACACCGGCCGCCGCCTGCGCGTGCCCGATGTTGGACTTCAGCGAGCCGAGCCACAGCGGCCGGTCGGCCGCGTGCTCCTGGCCGTAGGTGGCCAGCAGCGCCTGGGCCTCGATCGGGTCGCCCAGCACCGTGCCGGTGCCGTGCGCCTCGACCGCGTCGATCTGCTCGGCGGACAGGCGGGCACCGGCCAGGGCCTGGCGGATGACGCGCTGCTGCGACGGGCCGTTCGGCGCCGTCAGGCCGTTGCTGGCGCCGTCCTGGTTGATCGCCGAACCGCGGACCACGGCCAGCACCCGGTGGCCCTTGCGGCGGGCGTCCGAGAGCCGCTCGACGAGCAGCATGCCGACGCCCTCGCCCCAGCCCGTGCCGTCGGCGCCCGCGCCGAACGCCTTGCACCGGCCGTCCTCGGCCAGGCCCCGCTGCCGCGAGAAGTCGACGAAGGTCTCCGGGGTGGCCATGACGGTGACGCCGCCGGCGAGCGCCATGTCGCACTCGCCCCGGCGCAGCGCCTGGACGGCCCAGTGCAGGGCGACCAGCGAGGACGAGCACGCGGTGTCGACCGTGACCGCCGGGCCCTCCAGGCCGAAGGTGTAGGCGACCCGGCCGGAGGCGATGCTGCCGCCGGTGCCCATGAAGCCCTCGACCTGCTCGGAGGTCTGCTCCAGTACGGAGATGTAGTCGTGGTACATCACGCCCGCGAAGACGCCGGTACGGCTGCCCCGGGCGTCGTCCGGGCTGATACCGGCCCGCTCGAACGCCTCCCAGGTCGCTTCGAGGAGCAGCCGGTGCTGGGGGTCCATGGCCAGCGCCTCGCGGGGCGAGATGCCGAAGAGGGCGGGGTCGAAGGCCGTGGCGTCGGCGAGGAAGCCGCCGGAGCGCGTGTAGGTGGTGCCCTGGTGGTCGGGGTCGGGGTGGTAGAGCCCGTCGAGGTCCCAGCCGCGGTCGGTGGGGAAGCCGCCGATCGCGTCGCCGCCCGTGGCGACGAGGTCCCACAGGTCCTCGGGAGAGCGGACGCCGCCGGGGAAGCGGCAGCTCATGCCCACGATCGCGATCGGCTCGTGAGCCTCCGCGGTGAGCTTCCGGTTCTGCTCGCGCAGGCGCTCGGTCTCCTTCATGGAGGCGCGGAGCGCCTCGATGATGCGTGCGTCGGAAGAACTCATTTGGGCTGTTACCTCTCGCGGTTTCTCGCGGTTCTCGCGGGTTCTCGCTTGTGCGCGGGTTCTCGCTCGTGTCGTGGGGCCGGACCGGCCCCGGGTCTCACCGGGGCCGGTCACCGAGCCGGTTTCAGAGGTCGGACGGTCCCGACTGCTCCGGCGTCTCCCAGGGCTCCCCCGACTGGCCGAGCGCCATCCGCACCAGTGCTTCGGCGTCCATGGAGTCGATCGACCCGGCGGGCTCCCCCGTGTCGTCGGCGTCCCGCGCGGCCGGGTCGTCGGCGGCGGCGGGGGAGCCGGACAGGAGCCCGGCCGCTCCGGCGAGTTCCAGCAGGCTGTCGAGCAGCCCGGCCTCCCTCAGCCGCGTCAGCGGGACGGACGCCAGGGCCTCCCGGATCGCGGCTTCGCCGGTGCCGTCGCCGTCGGCCGGTACCGTGACGAGTTCGGCGCGCAGGTGTCCGGCGAGGGCGCGCGGTGTGGCGTAGTCGAAGATGAGCGTCGCGGGGAGCCGCAGGCCGGTCGCGTTCTGCAGTCCGTTGCGGAACTCTACGGCGGTCAGCGAGTCGAAGCCGAGCTCGTTGAACTCCCTGTTCGCGCCGATGCCTTCCGTCCCGTCGTGGCCGAGGACGGCGGCCGCCCGCTCCCGTACGAGGTCGACGAGCATCCGTGTGCCGGCGGCCTCGGGGAGGGTGCGCAGCCGGTCCGCCAGGTCCACGGCCGGCGGGGTGGTTCCCGTGCCCGGGGCGGGGCGGGGGCGCCGTGCCGGGGTGCGGACGAGTCCGGTGAGCAGCGCGGGCACCGGGCCGTCGCCCGCGGCGGCGCGGAGGTCGAGGCGGACGGGTACGCGGAGCCCGGGGGTGCCCGCGGCGCGGTCGAACAGCGCCCGGCCCTCGTCGGCGGTCAGCGGCCGGAAGCCGTCGCGGGCCATGCGCCGCACGTCCGCGTCGTCGAGGGTGCCGGTCATGCCGCCGCCGGTGGACTCCCAGGGGCCCCAGGCGAGCGAGGCGCCGGGGAGGCCGAGGTGGCGGCGGTGGACGGCGAGCGCGTCGAGGAACGCGTTGGCGGCCGCGTAGTTGCCCTGCCCGGACGCGTCGAAGACTCCCGCCACCGAGGAGAACAGCACGAAGGCGGAGAGACCTTCCATGCCCGCGGTCAGCTCGTGCAGGTGCCAGGCCGCGTCGACCTTCGGACGGAAGACGGCGTCCAGACGCCCGGGGGTGAGGGAACTGATCACACCGTCGTCGAGGACACCGGCGGTGTGCACCACCGCCGACAGCTCGACGCCCGCCAGCAACCCTTCCAGTGCCTGACGGTCCGACACATCACACGCCACGACGGTCACTTCGGCGCCGAGAGCCGTGAGTTCTTCGCGCAGCTCGGCCGCGCCCGGGGCCTCAGGGCCACGACGGCTCGTCAGCAACAGCTCACGCACACCGTGCTCGACCACCAAGTGCCGGGCCACGAGCGCACCCAGACCACCCGTACCACCCGTGACCAGCACGGTTCCGTCGCCGTACCGGCCGGGGGCGGCCTCGGTGGTGCGGGCCAGGCGCGGTGCCCGGGCCTGGCCGGCGCGCAGGGCGAGGCGCGGTTCCCCGGTGGCGGCCGCGGCGGGCAGGGCGCGGTCGGAGGCTTCCGTGCCGTCGGTGTCGACGACGGCGAAGCGGCCGGGGTGCTCGGCCCGCGCCGAGGCGACGAGGCCCCGGACGACGGCCTGTGCCGGATCCACGGCGTCGGCGTCGCCCGTGGCCTCCGCCCCGCGGGTCACGAGGACCAGGCGCGAACCGGCGAGCGCGTCCTCGGCGAGCCACTGCTGTACGAGCGTGAGGGTGCGGGCGGCCAGGGTGTGGGCGCGGTCGGCGGCCGTGCCGTCCTGGGCCGCCGGGCCGGGCACGAGCACGTACGCGGGGGTCGTGCCGCTCGCGGCGAGCTCGGCGGCGTCCGCGTGGGCGCGGGCGCCCAGCAGGCCCGCGAGGCGGTCGTCGCCGAGGACGGCGCAGTCGGCGGGCGGTGTGGCCGGGAGCTCCACCGCGTTCCAGTCGAGGTGGAACAGGGCGTCCGCGCCCAGCTGGTCGGGGGTGAAGGGGCGCAGGGTGAGCCGGTCGACGGTGGCGACGGGCTTGCCGTCAGCGTCGGCGAGGGTCAGGGCCACGGCGTCGCCGCGCGGCGTCACGCGGACGCGGAGCGCGGTGGCGCCGGTCGCGTGGAGGGTGACGCCCGACCAGGAGAAGGGGAGTTCGGCGCGGCTTTCGGAGGTCCCCAGCCCGATGGTGTGCAGGGCCGCGTCCAGCAGCGCCGGGTGGAGCCCGTACGCGGTGGTGTCCGTGCCTTCCGGCAGGGCCACCTCGGCGAGGATCCCGCCGTCGTGCGACCAGGCCGCCGTCACGCCCTGGAACAGGGGGCCGTAGCCCAGGCCGGCGTCGGCGAGCCGGTCGTACAAGTCCGTCACGGGCAGGGGACGGGCGCCGGCCGACGGCCACTGCGTCCCGAGGGCGGCCGTCGGCTCGCCCGCGGCGGTGGCCAGGGTGCCGGAGGCGTGGCGGGTCCATTCGCCGGACGCGTCCCCGTCCTCCGTGCGGGAGTGGATGCCGAGGGCCCGCCGGCCGGTGTCGTCCGGGTCGGCGACGACGACGCGGAGGCGGACCGCGCCGCGCTCGGGGAGGACGAGGGGTGCTTCCAGGGTGAGTTCGTCGAGGAGGGCGCTGCCGAGGCGGTCGCCGGCGGTCAGCGCGAGGTCGACGAGGGCCGCGCCGGGGAGCATCACGAGGCCGGCGACCGTGTGGTCGGCGAGCCAGCCGTGGGTGCGCAGGGAGAGGCGGCCCGTGAAGAGGTGCCCGTCGGGGAGTTCGGCGGCCGCGCCGAGCAGCGGGTGGCCGGGGGCGTCGAGGCCGGCGGCGGAGAGGTCGCCGAGGCCGTCGGCGCCGTCCTCGAGCCAGAAGTGGCGGCGCTGGAAGGCGTAGGTCGGCAGGTCGACGCGGCGGGCGCCGGTGCCCTCGTAGAACGCGGTCCAGTCGACGGTGTGGCCGCTGACGTGCAGGCGGCCCAGCGCGGCGGCCAGGGTGGCGGTCTCGGGGCGGCTGCGGCGCAGGGCGGGCACGAGCACCGCGCCGTCGCCGTCGGCGCCCGTGGCGGGCAGGCAGTCCTGGGCCAGTCCGGTGAGCACGGCGTCCGGGCCGAGTTCGAGGTACGTGCGGACGCCCTGGCCGTGGAGGGTCCGGATGCCGTCGGCGAAGCGGACCGCGTCGCGGACGTGGCGGACCCAGTACTCGGGGGACGTCAGGTCCGTGGCCAGTTCGCCTGTGACGTTGGAGACGACCGGGATGGCAGGGGCGGCGTACGTGAGGGACTCGGCGACCGTACGGAACTCGGCCAGCATGCCGTCCATGCGGTGGGAGTGGAACGCGTGCGAGACCTTGAGGCGCTTGGTCTTGCGGCCCAGGCCCCGGAAGTGCTCGGCGGTCCGCTCGGCCGCGTCCTCGTCGCCCGAGATCACCACGGACTCGGGGCCGTTGACGGCCGCGATGTCGGCGCCGTCGGCGAGCGCGGCCAGGACCTCCGGCTCGGTGGCCTGGAGCGAGATCATCGCGCCGCCGGCCGGCAGCGCCTGCATCAGACGGGCGCGGGCGGCGACCAGCTTGCCCGCGTCCGCCAGCGAGAACACCCCGGCGACGTGCGCGGCGGCGATCTCACCGATGGAGTGACCGGCGAGGAAGTCGGGGCGGACGCCCCAGGATTCGACGAGCCGGTGGAGGGCGACCTCGACGGCGAACAGCGCGGGCTGGGTGTGCTCCGTACGGGCCAGGGCCTCCGCGTCGTCGAGGACGGCCGGGTCCAGGCCCAGTGCCGCGCACGCCGCGTCGAAGGCCGCGGCGAAGGCGGGGAACGTGGTGCGGAGTTCGCGGGCCATTCCGGCGCGCTGGGCGCCCTGGCCGGTGAACAGGACGGCCAGGCGGCCGCCTTCGCCCGCGGTGCCCTGTGCGGTGCCGAGGACGGTGGTGCCCTTGGCGAGGGCGGCCAGGCCGCGCTGGAAGTCCTTGGGGGTGGCGCCGGTCAGCACGGCGCGGTGGTCGAGGGCGGCGCGGCCGGTGGCCAGGGAGTAGGCGACGTCCAGCGGTGCCTGCCCGTCCACCGCCTCGCTCAGCCGCGCGGCCTGGGCGCGCAGGGCGTCGGCGGTCCTGGCGGACAGCAGCCACGGGACGGCGGGCAGGGCCACGGGGGTCCCGGCCTCGTCGGCGGGCGGGTCGGCCGGGGCCTCTTCCAGGATGACGTGGGCGTTGGTGCCGCTGATGCCGAACGAGGAGACGCCGGCCCGGCGCGGCCGGTCCCCGGTGGCCGGCCATTCGCGGGCCTCGGTGAGCAGTTCCACGGCTCCGGCCGACCAGTCGACCTGGTCGGTGGGCTCGTCGACGTGGAGGGTCTTGGGCAGCACGCCGTTGCGCATCGCCATGACCATCTTGATCACGCCGCCGACGCCGGCGGCGGCCTGCGCGTGGCCGATGTTCGACTTGAGGGAGCCGAGCCACAGCGGCTCGTCGCCCGCGCGCTCCTGGCCGTAGGTGGCGAGGAGCGCCTGTGCCTCGATGGGGTCGCCCAGGCGGGTGCCGGTGCCGTGTCCCTCGACGGCGTCGATGTCGGTGGCGGAGACGCGGGCGTCCGCCAGGGCCTGCCGGATGACGCGCTGCTGGGAGGGGCCGTTGGGGGCGGTGAGCGCGGAGCTGGCGCCGTCCTGGTTGACGGCGGAGCCCCGGATGACGCCGAGGATCCGGTGACCGTTGCGCCGCGCGTCGGAGAGCCGCTCGACAAGGAGCATGCCCACGCCTTCGGCCCAGCCGGTGCCGTCCGCGCCCGCCGCGAACGCCTTGCACCGGCCGTCCGCCGCGAGTCCTCGCTGACGGGAGAAGTCCACGAACGTGTCCGGAGTCGTCATCACGGTCACGCCACCGGCCAGCGCGAGCGAGCACTCGCCCGTACGCAGCGCCTGGATCGCCCAGTGGAGCGCGACCAGCGACGACGAACACGCGGTGTCGACGGTGACGGCGGGGCCTTCGAGGCCGAAGGTGTACGCCACCCGGCCCGAGACGACGCTTCCGAGGCCGCCGTTGCCGAGGAATCCTTCAAGGCCCTCGGGAATCACCCGGAGTCGCGAGGCGAAATCGTGGTACATCACGCCGGCGAAAACGCCCGTACGTGAACCGCGCAGCCAAGACGGCTGAATGCCCGCGCGCTCGAACGCCTCCCACGACGCCTCCAGCAGCAATCGCTGCTGCGGGTCCATCGCGAGGGCCTCACGCGGTGAGATGCCAAAGAAGTCGGGGTCGAAGTCCCCCGCGTCGTGCAGGAATCCGCCCTCGTCCGTGTAGGTGCGTCCCACCGCGTCCGGGTCGGGGTCGAAGAGGCCCTCGACGTCCCAGCCGCGGTTCTCCGGGAACCGGCTCACTCCGTCCCGGCCACCCGCGACGAGGTCCCACAGACCCTCGGGCGAGGTGACCCCGCCCGGGTATCGGCAGCTCATCCCCACGATGGCGATGGGCTCGCGCCGGCGGTCCTCGGATTCCCGCAGGCGGCGCTTGGCCTCACGCAGATCGGCCGTCGCCCGCTTGAGATAGCCGAGGAGCTTCTCTTCGCCCTCCATCTGCCGCCACGCCCCCACAAATCGCCGTTCGGGATGCCATGAAGGCATCGGCCCGAGCCGGCCGGGATGAATTCACCCGTTGAATTCTTCACATTGCATACATGGCACTACACATAGAAGGGTAGACGTGGCACAGGATCTCACCAACCCCTAACCCGCCCCTGACGTTTCCCCCTAGTGGGCGTCATCACCTGGCACCGGTTCCACCCAATTCGCAAGACCTCGGGGCGAATATAGGGGTGGGTAGGGGGCCCCTAGGGGTTTCTCGGCGGATCACCGGCTTCATACCCTTGACGCGATTATTGACCGAAGTCGCGTGCCCTTAATTACGGTGCCCATATTTTCCGGCGCCATGCGGCCCGACGTCGGCGGACCGGCTGCCGGACGGAACCGGCGCCCAGCGAACCAAAGGGGGAATTCGTGCACGATCTCGACGGATGGCGAGTGCACAGGACCGGCACCTCGGGTGAGGTCGTGCTGGCCGTCGACTTCCCGATGACGGGGCGGTCGGAGGCGGGGTTCGCCGAGCTCGCGCAGCTGCTGGACCCGGCGCTCGCCGTGTGGGAGACGCTGCCGCCGCCGGTCGGTGAGGGCACCCCCGCCACGGGCGCCGAGTTCGTGGCGCGGTGGCTCGCCGACGTCCGCGCGAGCGGCCTCGTCGTGCGCGGCATGCTGAGCTTCTGCGCGGGCGCCGCCTATCTGGGCGCGCTGTCCGACGGCATCGCGCAGTGGCAGGACGAGGCGCCCGCGATCGTCATGATCGACCCCGAGGTGCCGGCGTCGCTCACGCTGAAGGCGCACTTCCTGCGGGCGCTGGAGCAGTTCGCCGTGATGTACCCGGAGGAGCGGGCGACGCGGATGCGCGAGGACGCCCGCGCGCTCTGCGACGAGCTGGGGCACGACATCGACCTGCTGCTGCCCGCGGTCACCGGGATGTTCCGCGAGGTGGGCATGGAGTCCTTCGCGCACATCAACATCGACCCCCGGCACGGTTCGGGTCTGCTGGACGTGTTCGACGCGTTCGCCAAGTACGTCGTCGGGGGTTCGCAGCTGGACGCGACGCGCGGCTGGGACCGGGGCGTCGCCCTGTCCTCGCACACCCCGACCAACGGGCTGAACCTCCTGCCGCCGGAGGCCGACCGGGCCGATGCGGTCGGCGAGGAGATCCGCTTCGACATCGCGCACGCCGAGATGCTGGGCCATGCCGTGATCGCCGCGAAGGTGGACGAGCTGCTGTCCCGCCCCGCGCGCGCCTGAACCGGGCCGCGCCGCAAACAAGTCGGGCCGAGTGGGGCCGGGAAGCCGAGTGAGAGGAACCGGGATGCAATACGTGGCCGAGAACGCCGGGAACGAGGGGCGCTCCGCGGCGAACGGGCCGGCGACCGTCCCCGCGAGCCGTAAGGAAGAGGCCCTGTGGCTGCTGGAGCGTTTCGTTCCGGGCACCGGTGTCAACAACCTCTCGCTCGCCTTCCGGGTGACGGGCCGGCTGCGGCCGGAGCTTCTCCAGGAGACGCTGGCCTTCCTGATCCGCCGGCACGAGGTGCTGCGGACGACGTTCGTCGCGGGCGACGTCACCCTTGCCCGGCGAGTGCTGGCCGCCGATGACGCGAAGGTCCTGGTGACCGAGGAGGACCTGCCGGCCGGGGCCTTCGCCGACGGCGACGGTGCCGCGGCCGCCGACGACGTCCTGGACGGGATCCTCACCCGGTACGTGGGCGCCGGCTTCGTCATGGACGGCGGCCCGCTGGTGCGCGCCCGGCTGTTCCACGGCCCGCGGGAGGACGTGTTCTGCGTCGCCCTGCACCACCTGGTCTTCGACACCATCTCCGCGACCACGCTGCTCGGCGAATTCGCCGTCGTCTACAGCACGTTGGCGGCCGGCGGCCGGCCGGAGGAGGTACTGGGCGGCGTCGTACCGGCCGCTCAGGACATCGAGCCGACCGACCGCAGCCGCCGCTTCTGGCGCAAGCAGCTGCGCGACTTCGGTTCCGTGCAGCCGCGGCTGTGGCTGGGGGCCGACGCGGGTGACGAGCCGGACCTGGTCGGTGCGACGATCACGCGTCCGCTGCCGGACGAGGCCGTCGCCGTCGTACGCCGGCTGCAGGAGGAACTGCGCGCGCCCGAGGCCGTGGTGCTCCTCGCCGTCTACTACCTGCTGCTCACCCAGCACGGCGCCGGTCCGGACCTGGTCGTCGGTTCGCCGGTGAACAGCCGGCGGCCCGAGGACGCCGCCGCCATCGGCTACCACGTCAACGTGGTGCCGCTGCGCCTGCGGGTCGACCCGGAGCAGGGCTTCACGGAGCTCGTGCGCAAGGCCCGCAGCGTGTTCATCAACTCGATCTCGCACGCCGACGTGCCGGTGGACTCCCTGCTGCTGGAGGTCGACCGCGCGGACTCGGCGGGCTGGCGCAACACCCTCTTTCAGCACGTCTTCAACTATGTGCCGGGCGTGGGCACGGACGAGTTCACCCTCGACGGCATGCCGGCCCGCTTCCAGCCCGTCGAGAACGGCTTCAGCAAGTTCGACCTGGAGTTCTTCGTCCTCCCCTCGGACGACGGCATCCGGCTGCGGACGGCGTACCACACGGGTGCCTTCGCGCGGGACGAGGTCGAGGCCCTGATCGGGCGGTACGAGGCGCTGCTCATCGCGGTGGGCGCCGATGTGGAGCGTCCCGTCGGCGAGCTGTCCGCGTGGAGCCCCACCGACCACGAGGTCGTCGGGGCCGCGCACCGCGCGGGTCCGGTGGGCGCGGTGCCGAGCGTGCCGGAGGCCGTGGCCGAGCGGGTGCGCAGCACGCCGGACGCGGTCGCGGTCGTCGACGGCGGACGCGAGCTGACGTACGGGCAGCTGTGGGCGGCGGCGGTGCGCAACCGCGAGCGGCTCGCGGCCGCCGGGCTCGGCCGGGGCGACGTGGTCGCGGTGGCCGCGTCGCGCGGTGCGGAGCTGGCGGCGGCGACGCTGGGCGTCTGGCTGGCGGGTGCGGCGTATCTGCCGATCGACCCGGACCACCCCGAGCGGCGGATCGCCCATCAGCTGTCGGACTCGGGCGCGCGGGCGGTGCTGCTGGGGCCGGGCGTCGAACTGGCGGCGGGGCCGGGCGTCTTCGCAGCGCCGATGGCTCCCGTCGGAGAGGCCGGCGGGGCCGGGGAGGTGCCGGCGGAGCCGGTGGCCGCGGTCGGCGGTTCCGACCTGGCCTATCTGATCTACACCTCGGGTTCCACGGGCCTGCCCAAGGGCACCCTGCTCACCCATGGGAACCTCGCCAATCTCGTGGAGCACTTCCGCGAGGAACTCGGCGCGGCCGCGGGTGAGAGCACCCTGTGGCTGACGACGTTCACGTTCGACATCTCGGCGCTGGAACTGTTCCTGCCGCTGGTGACGGGCGGCCGGCTGGTGGTCGCGCCGGACGAGGCGCGTACCGACGGAGCGGTGCTGGCGGGGCTGCTGACCTCGTACGACGTGGGCATCGTGCAGGCCACGCCCACGACGTGGCGGCTGGTCGTGGAGGCGGCGGCTCCGGTGCTGGCCGGGCGGCGGGTGCTGTGCGGCGGTGAGCCGCTGCCGGTGGCGCTCGCCCGCGCGCTGGCGGCCACGGGCTGTGTGCTGCGGAACGTCTACGGGCCGACGGAGACCACGATCTGGTCGACGTCCGGGCTGGTCGGGCCGGATGTCGAGCGGGTGGCCGCGGGCCGGCCGGTGCGGGACACCCGGGTGTTCGTCGCGGACCCGGCGGGCCGGGAGCTCCCCGTGCTGGTGCCGGGCGAGCTGTGCGTGGCCGGTGGCGGTGTGGCCGCCGGGTACCACGGGCGCCCCGAGCTGACGGCGGAGCGGTTCGGCGAGCACGCGTCGTACGGGCGGTTCTACCGCACCGGCGACCGGGCGCGCTGGCTCGCCGACGGCACGGTGGAGGTCCTCGGCCGGGTGGACCGGCAGATCAAGCTGCGGGGCGTGCGCATCGAGCTGGGCGAGCTGGAGGCCGTGCTGGCCGGGCACCCGGACGTGCGGGCGTGCGCGGTGGTCGTCGCGGGCGACGCCGGCGGTGACGGTGTGCTGGTCGCGTTCGCCGAGTCCGCGGCGGGCGAGGAGTTGGTGGAGGAGCTGTGGCGGCAGGCGTCGGCCAGGCTGCCGCGCGCCTCGGTGCCCCAGGAGTTCGTGGTGGTGGAGTCGTTGCCGACCAATGCCAGTCAGAAGGTCGACTATCCGGCGCTGACGCGTGCCGCCTCGGAGCGGCTGGCCCGCGCGGCCGCCGACGCCGATGGCGCGGAGGGCGCGGCGCCCGCGGACGGCGGTTCCCCGGCCGCCCATGAGGACGAGCTGGTGGCGACCCTGATGGGGCTGTGGGGCGAGGTGCTCGGCCGGGACGGCATCACGCCGGACACCAACTTCTTCACCCATGGTGGCCATTCGCTGCTGGGCGTGCGGTTGGTGCAGCGTCTGGAAGAAACGGTGCAGGTCACCCTGAAATTGGCGCAAATCTTCTCTTACCCGACACCTTCGACGCTCGCGGATTTCGTCCGCGCGAGCATGGTCCGGACCAATAGCGGAAGCTGACCCTGATTCAAGATTGAAACGTGAAGTAAATAGCGGCCCAAACCTGGATTGACATCATGGATCAATTCAGGCCAGGTGCGACATCGGCCCCCGAGACCCGTCCGGTCCTGGGGGCCGACGCCGTCACCAGGGCCTCACACCTTGCGACACACGCCCGGCGTCGGGCCGCCGACGCCCCGTCACCCACCGTTCGGCACACCGGAAGTAGAGCTTCCACTTACCCGCCCCGACCGATCGCCGCCCCGGTAAGGCATGGGGTAGATTGAGCCGCAATTGGGAATGAGTGCTTTTCAGACACTGCATGGGTAAAGGGATTCCCAAGAGATTGCAAATGAATTCCTCATGCGGTGCCGGGAGACACTCCCGAACGGGGGAAAGAACTGCATGGCATTTGTCGAGCGGTGTACGGAGATGGCGCGCCTGCGGGAGCTGTTCGCGCAAGCGGAACAGGGCAGGGCACAGACGGTCGTCATCAGCGGAGCCGTCGCCAGCGGCAAGACCGAACTGCTGCACACCTTCGCCGAGGAGACGGCCCGTTCGGGCGCCCTCGTCCTGACGGCGACCGGAGCGCGCGCCGAACGCGGGCTCGCGCTCGGCGTCATCTGCCAGCTCGTCCACACCGGCGATCTGCCGCCGGACCTGGTCGAGCAGGCCGACTCCCTGCTCAACCAGGGCATCCAGCACCCGGACGACCCCGAGCGGGAACCGGCCGCGCTCCAGCAGACCTCGGCGAAGGTGGCCAGCGGGCTGAGCACCATGCTGCTCGAACTCGCCGCCGAGCGCAGCGTCGCCCTCGTCATCGACGACATCCACCACGCCGACGGCCCGTCCCTGCAGTTCCTGCTCTATCTGATGCGCCGGCTGACCCACGGCCGTCTCATGGTCGTGCTCAGCGAGTGCGCCGCCGCACGCCCCGCGCACCCCGCCTTCCACGCCGAGCTGCTGCGGCAGCGCAACTGCCACCGCGTCCGGCTCCAGCTGCTCTCACCGCAGGGTGTGCGGGAACTGCTCACCGAGGTCACCGACGAGGACACCGCCGGCCGGCTCGCCCCCGCGTACCACCAGGTCAGCGGCGGAAACCCGCTCCTGCTGCGGGGGCTGGTCGAGGACGGCATGGTCCGCCTGGCGGGCGGCACCGAGGCGCTGTCGACCAGGCCGATCACTGAAGAATCGTTCCAGCAGGCCGTGCTCGCCTGTCTGTACCGCTGGGACGCCGAGACCATCCGGATCGCCCACGGCCTCGCCGTGCTCGGCGAGTGGGCCACGCCCGCGCTCGTCGCCGCGCTCGTCGGCGTCAAGGCCGAACGCGTGGAGGAGGGCGGCGCCGACCTCTGCCGCTCGGGCTTCCTGGCCGACGGCCGGATCGGCCACCCCGCCGTGGGCGCCGCCGTCCTCGGCACCGTGGGCCTCGACGAGCGGACCCGGATGCACGCCCGCGCCGCCGAGCTCCTGCACGACAGCGGCGTCCGGGAGACCGACGTCGCCGCGCACCTCGTCGCCGCCGGCCAGATCCACGACCGGTCCGGCATCGCCATCCTGCGCAACGCCGCCGTCCAGGCCCTCGCCGAGGACCGCGTCGACTTCGCCGTGGAGTGCCTCACCCTCGCCTGCGCCACCTGCACCGACGAACGCCAGCGCGCCGCCCTCACCCTCACCCTGACCCGCCTGGAATGGCGCAGCCGGCCCTCCGCCGCCGCCCGCCACCTCACCCCGCTCACCGAGGCCCTCGACGCCGGCCACCTGGAGCGGGACGACGCCGTCACCATCGCCGACTACCTCTTCTGGCACGGCCGGGCCGACGAGGCGCGCACCGTCCTGGGGCTGCTCGACACCGACGGCGGCACCTCGGGCCCGTGGTCCGTCACCGACCCCTACCACCCCGGCCACCTCCAGCCGTGGATGCACCTGAGCCGCCCCGGCACCCCGCAGAACCTGGCCAGGGACGGGCGCCACGGCATACCCGGCCATGTGGGCCTCACCGCCTCCGCCGCGCTGACCTCCGCCCTCATCGAGGGCCCCGGCGAGAAGGCCATCGGCTGGGCCGAGCAGGTCCTGGCCGACTGCACGCTCTCCGACAGCACCGTCGCGGCCGTGCAGTCCGCGTTGTACGCGCTGATCCACTGCGACCGGGCCGCCAAGGCCGCGCCGTGGTGCCACGTCTTCATCGCCGAGGCCCGGGCCCGGCAGGCCACCACCTGGGAGGCCCTGCTCAAGGGCGTACGGGCGGAGATCGCGCTGCGCCAGGGCGATCTGCCGACCGCCGCCCGGTGGGCCGAGGAGGCGCTGTCCCTGATCTCGCCGCGCTGCTGGGGCGTCGCCGTCGGCGAGCCGCTGTCGGTGCTGCTGCTGGCGCGGACCGCGATGGGCCGCCACGAGGAGGCCGCCCAGCTGCTGCGGCACGTGGTGCCGGACGCGATGTTCGAGACCCGGTGGGGCCTGAAGTATCTGCACGCCCGTGGCCATCACCACCTCGCCGTCGGCCGGCTCCAGGCCGCGCTCGCCGACTTCCGGCGGTGCGGCGAGCTGATGCGGGAGTGGGCCCTGGACCTCCCGGCCCTGGTGCCCTGGCGCAGCGACGTCGCCCGGGTCCACCTGGCCCTGAACCAGCGCGAGGCCGCCCGCGAGCTGGTCACCGAGGAGCTGGCGCTGCCCGGTGCGACCGGTGCCCGCTCCCGTGGTGTGGCGCTGCGCGTGCTCGCCGCCGCCCGTGACGTCAAGCAGCGGCCGCTGCTGCTGCGCGAGGCCGTCGACCTGCTCCAGGCCGCCGGCGACCGGGTGGAGCTGGTCCGCGCCCTGGCCGAGCTGAGCCGGGCGCACCACGGTCTCGGCGAGTTCAACCGGGCCCGGATGATGGGGCGCCGGGCCATGCAGGTCGCCAAGGACTGCGGGGCCGAGGAGCTGTGCCGGCAGCTGCTGGCCGACCAGGACGTGGTGGACGGCGCCGAGGGCGCGGAGGCGCACGGCGCCGAGAGCGCCGAGGCCCTGAGCGACGCCGAGCGGCGGGTGGCGGCGCTGGCCGCGATGGGGCACACCAACCGGGAGATCGGCAGCCGGCTGTACATCACGGTCAGTACGGTGGAGCAGCATCTGACGCGGGTGTACCGGAAGCTGGACGTGACCCGGCGGACGGATCTGCCCCTGCGGCTCAAGGACGGCGACTACAGCCTTCCGCAGCAGGTGACGGCCGAGCGGTGGCCGGTGGGCGCGGAGGCGTAGGCGGCCGGTCAGTCGGTGGTCAGCAGCCCGTACTGCATCGCCCGGGTGACGGCGGCCGTGCGGTCGGATACCCCGAGCTTGTTGAAGCTCCGGAGCAGATGGGTCTTGACGGTGCTCTCGCCGACGAAGAGGCGGCGGCCGATCTCGGAGTTGGTGCAGCCCTCGGCGACCAGCCGCAGCACCTCCAGTTCGCGCTGTGAGAGCTGCGGCCGGTCGGGCTCGCCGCCGCGCAGCCGGGAGACCAGGGCGGCCGCCACCGTGGGGGCGAGCACGGTCTCGCCGCGCGCGGCCGCCCGTACGGAGTCGGCGAGGTCGCCGCTGGAGGCGTCCTTGAGGAGGTAGCCGGCGGCGCCGGCCTCGACGGCCCGCAGGATGTCGCGGTCGGTCTCGTAGGTGGTCAGCACGACGACGCGGGTGCCGGGGTGGGCGGCGCGGATCTTCCGGGTGGCCTCCACCCCGTCCCCGCCGGGCATCCGCAGGTCCATCAGGACGATGTCGGGCTCCAGCCGGGCGCACAGCGCGACGCCCTCGGGCCCGGAGGAGGCGCCGCCGACGACCTCCAGGTCGGGCTGTACGTCGAGCATGCCGCGCAGTCCCTCCCGTACGACGGGGTGGTCGTCGACGAGCAGGATCCGGATCATCGGGGGGCCTCCTGGTGCGGTGCGGTCGGGGCGTGCGCGTCGGGGGGACAGGCCGCGGCGGTCAGCCGTACGGTCAGCCGGGTGCCCTCGCCGGGGGCGCTGGTCAGCTCCGTGGTGCCGCCGACCTCCGAGACGCGGGCGCGCATGCCGGGGAGACCGTAGCCCTTGCCGGCGCGCCGGGCGGTGGGGACGAAGCCGCGGCCGTCGTCCCGTACGGTCAGCTCCAGGCCCTGGGGGGTGTAGGTCAGGGAGAGCTCGACGCGGGTGGCGTGCGCGTGCTTGCGGATGTTGGACAGCGCCTCCTGGGAGGCGCGCAGGGCCACCACCTCGACGGCGGGCGGCAGCTCGCAGGGGGTGCCGGAGACCTGCACGGCCACCTCGATGCCGAGCTCCTCGGCGAGCCGGTCGCCGAGGCGTCGTACGGCCTCGTCGAGCGAGCTGTCGTCGAGCTGGGCGGGGCTGAGCGAGGCGACGAGGGAACGGGACTCGGCGAGGTTCTCGCGGGCGGTGCGCTGCATCAGGTCGAGGTAGCGGCGGGCCTGCTCGGGGTTCTTCTCCAGCTCGCCCTCCAGCACCTGGCAGAGCATGACGAGGCTGGTGAAGCCCTGGGCGAGGGTGTCGTGGATCTCCCGGGCGAGGCGCTCGCGCTCCAGGATGGCGCCGTGGGCGACCGAGAGGCGGGCCAGCTCGTCACGGCTCTCGTCGAGGCGGCGGATCAGCTCGGCGCGCTCGCTGCTCTGTACGACGATGCTCTCGACCCAGCCGCCGATGCCCAGTGAGGAGCCGGTGACGACGACGGCGATCAGCGTCGTACGGAGCAGGTGGCCGGGGGCGTCCCACATCAGGAGGGTCCAGCCCACGAGCGGGACGAGGTTGTAGACCAGCAGGGCGGCCATGGCCCGGAGCCGGTCGAGCAGCATGTACGCCAGCGGCGCCAGGGCGACCATGGCGACGGACGCCTCCTGGGCGAGGATCGCCGCCGGGGTGTAGAGCACGGCCATGCCGGCGCAGAAGGCGACGGCCCGCCGGGAGTTCTCCGGGTCGCCCTGGAGCGCCGGGCGGCCGACGGCGACGTACAGCGGCACGGACAGCAGCAGCCAGCCGTTCATCAGCCAGACCCACAGGCCGGGCCCGTGCGAGAAGGCGACGAACAGCTCGGCGGCCACCAGCGCCGTACCGCAGTGGAAATCCCACAGCCGGGCGTGCCGCTGCCACGCATGCGTGACGCGTACGCCCGGCTGTGGTGCCGCGGAGGGCGCGGTCATCCGTCGCGCCGGCCCTTCCAGCGGAATGTCGTCAAGCACAGAACCAATCCTCCGATGCACCAAGCGCCCAGGACGAGGGCGACCCGGCCGAGCTCCCAGTCTCCGGCCTGCTCCAGCATCTTCGCCTGGTCAGGAAGGAAGACCGAACGGAAACCTTGGCACATCCACTTCAGCGGGAAGAAGGCGCCCACGTTCTGCATCCATCCGGACATCGAGTTGATGGGGATGTAGACGCCGGAAATGAACTGGATCACGAGGAAGGGGAGGGTCACGATCGGCGTCGCGCTCTTGGCGTCGCGCGGCACGCTGCTCATCGCGATGCCCAGCAGCGAGCAGGCGATCAGGCCGAGGATCAGCACCCAGGCGAAGGTGAACCACTTGGCCGGGTCGGACGGCAGCTCCAGACCGAAGAAGGAGACACCGAAGGCGAGCAGCAGCGCCGTCTCGGCGATGCCGGTCGTCAGGACCAGCCACAGCTTGCCGAAGAAGAACGAGCTGCGCGGGATGGGCATGGCCGCCAGGCGGCGCAGGTTGCCCTCCTCGCGCTCGGTGGCGATGCCGATGGCGATGGCCTGGAAGCTGGTCGACATCAGACCGGCGCCGAGCATCGCGGCCACGTAGAGCTGGGAGACGGTGACCCCGGCGCCCTCGACCTTGTCGTGGAAGATCGACGCGAACATCGTCATCATCATGATCGGCAGGGCGAAGGTGAAGACCACGGCGCCCGGGTT
Organism: Streptomyces eurocidicus; assembly: GCF_002891295.1. GTDB lineage: Bacteria > Actinomycetota > Actinomycetes > Streptomycetales > Streptomycetaceae > Streptomyces > Streptomyces eurocidicus. The sequence continues at coordinate 630,381 of NZ_LGUI01000004.1, forward strand.
GCGGAAGAACCCCTTGATCTCCAGGCCGCCGCGGAGCAGGCCGAGACGGAAGGCGCCGGGGAGCTTGCCCGACCCGCCGGCGTGCAGGCCGGATGCGGTGGGACCACCCGCGAGAGTCTGGGTCATGCCACTGTCTCCTGCTCCTTGATGAGGCCGAGGTAGATGTCTTCGAGGGACGGCCGGGTGACCGTGAGCTCGGGGATCTCGCCCTTGAAGTACGCCGCGAGCTCGCTGACGACCGTGGTCGGCGAGTCGGTGCGGTGCGTCATGGGCCCGTCGGCGCCGAGCCAGGAGACCTGGGCCTGCGCGGAGGCCCGTCCGCCGAGGGTGGCCGGGTCGCCTTCGGCGACGACCTTGCCCTTGACGACGACGGCCAGCCGGTCGGCGAGCGCCTCGACCTCGTCCAGGTAGTGCGACGTGAGCACGATGGAGGTGCCGCCGTCGGCGAGGGAGCGGATCAGGTCCCAGAACTGCCGCCGGGCCGCGGGGTCGAACCCGGTGGTCGGCTCGTCCAGGAACAGCAGCTCGGGCCGGCCGATGACCCCGATGGCGACGTCGACGCGGCGCCGCTGCCCACCGGAGAGACCGCCCACTCGGGCGTTGGCCTTCTCGGTGAGCCCGACGAGCTCGATGATCTCCTCGGGGTCGCGCGGGTTCGGGAAGTAGCTGGCGAAGTGCCGCACGGCCTCGGCGACCTTCAGATCGCCGATGACGATCTCGTTCTGCCAGACGATCCCGATCCGCGACTTCCACCGCCGCGACGCCTTGCCCGGGTCCTCCCCGAGCACGTCCACCTCACCGGCGTCCCGCTTGCGGTGACCCTCCAGGATCTCCACGGTGGTGCTCTTGCCCGCGCCGTTCGGCCCGAGGATGCCGAATATCTCGCCCCGCCGGATATCGAGGTCCAGACCGTCGACGGCGACGTGGTCCCCGTAGACCTTCCGCAATCCGCGGACCCGTACTGCTGTTTCTGCCATGGCTCCAGCATGGCGGGACGGAGAAACCGGCGGGACGACCGGTAGGTCGGAGTGGTGTCCACCGTTCGGTGGACACGCCCGGCGCGGCGACGGCCCACGGGAAGCGGGAACGCCGAGAAGCCGGCCGGATCGGTCCGGGGAGGGCGGGGAGCGGTACACAGTCGCGATTCGCGAAGCTCCGGCGGTCGCCTCCCGTGCCCGGCGCCCGGCGGCGGCCGCGGAACTCCACGGCCAGCGCCTCCCGCTGTTCCGCGGTCAGCCGGCTGACCCGGTGCATGGAGTCCACGAGGAACTGGTCGAGATCCCGCTGCGCGTGCCGGGACGGGTCGGTGAGCCGGAACGCCAGGAAACGCAGGACCATCTCCCGGTCGGCCATGCGTTCGTTGGACACGCTGTTGCCCGTGGTATCGCCGAAGGCCGGGTCCTCCGCGAGGTCGGCGAGGTAGCCGCGGACCGGACCCTCGATCATGGCCTGCCGGATCTCCTGCGGAGTGAGCGGCAGCCCGCCCGTATTGATCCGCGAGAAGACGTGGAACTTCACCGCCTCCGGGGGTGCCCTGCTGGATGATGTGCACCACGAGCTGGGTCTCACGCAGCCTGATCCGCAGCCGACCGGTCAGGTCCCGGTATCCCTTGCCGTGAAAGTCACTCAGGTAGTCGAGCCCGTACAGGGCGAGCGGCGGCATGCCGACGGCTTCGGGCGCGATGAACCGGGCGATCGCCGTCAGCCGCTGGATACCATCGACGACAGCCCAGTTGTCCTCCTCGTCCTGCGCCATGTGGAAGGACGAGATGGGGATGCGCAGCAGCAGCGACTCGATGAGGCGGCTCTGCTGCACGTCGGTCCAGATGCCGGCCCGGCGCTGGAAGTCCGGCGCCAGGTCGATCATCCCCTCCCGCAGCCGAGACAGGAGGAGGTCGACCGTGGTGTCCTGCGTCTCGATCTTGATGCTCTCGGGCCGGAAGGGCGCGGAGATCCCATCGGCGTCGGCCGCGCCGTCGGCGCCTTCGGCGCCTTCGATTCCCTCCGCGCCCTCCTCGTCGGCGGGCTGCTCCAGCTCCACACCGGGGAGCCCGTCGGCTCCGACCTCGACGGGACTGTTCAGCGAAGGGAAGAGTCCGGATTGCAGCAGCTCTGTGTCCTCCGCCGGCAGCTGATACCGCTGGAATCCCACGGCCCGCCCGCGCGCGTCCGCTACCGCTGTCCTCAAGCCCTGCCATGGCTCCCCGTCACCTTTGCTCCGCTCGCCGCCGCGTGTGGTTTTGGCCTGTGGGCCAGCCTATAGAGGACGGGCGATCAGGTCAGGGTGGCGGGAGGCCGGATTCGGCCCGGGCGTCGGGGCGGGGAGCAGTCGCGCGAGGCCGGCTGACGGTCGGTGCGTCAGCCACGGCCGGAGGTTCGCACCAGGGCTGTTCATGGTCGCGCCGGGCTTAACCGGCGGCGGCCGGGAAGCCTCCGGCCTTGATTCCGTCCACGAATGCCGACCAGGCGTCGGAGTCGAGAACGACCACGGGCCCGCCTGGGGCCTTGCTGTCACGGATGGGAACGATGCCGGGGTACCCATCGGCAACCTCAACGCAATCGTTCTCCAAACCGCTATAACTGGACTTTCGCCATCCGGCTATGCCCAGGCCGGGTATCTCAATCACTGGTATCCCTCCAAGTACTTACGGATGAGCTCCAGCGATTCGCACTCCGGTAGCGCCAACCCGCGCACCGCATCGAATCGTTGCGAGAGCTCCACAACCCTCTTCGGGGACCCTACCAACTCGCCGGATCCGAACGATTCGACATAGGCGAGCGTCGCACCATTGGGCGCCGTGAGGAGCGTCAGGCTACCCCCAAGCATCCAATACTCCCCTCGCTCGAATGGCAGGACCTGAATGGTTACGTCAGGGTCTTCAGCGACCTTCAGGGTGTGGGTAAGTTGCCTCATCATCGCCACTTTCCCGCCGACTGGCCGCTTTAGCGCCGACTCGTCCATGACCGCCCAGTACGGGGGCCGCTCTTCCCGGCTGAAGACCCGCTGCCGACCCATCCGGTTGACTACGGCCTCATCGAAGTGACCCTTCGGCGCCTTAGGGCGAGCTGTTCGCAGTAGAGCACTCGCGTAATCTTCGATCTGCAGTAGCGCAGGGATCGTGCTGCTCGTGAAGACCTGAATCCGCTCGGCCTGAGCCTCCCTTGTGGCAGCCGTTCGCCCGTACTCCTGCACCGATCCCCCGCGGACGGTGTCGAGGAGCTGGATGAGCGTTCCACCCATTTCAAATCGCTGATCAAGGGCGGCCATCAAGGCGTCGGACGGCAATTGAGTGCCAAGCTCCACCCTGTTGATATAGCTGTGCCCATAGCGTGTTTCTTCGGCGAGGTCTCGCAACGACAACCCCGCACGCTTGCGCAGATGCTGAATCATCAACCCGATCGCCTGACGTATCGTCAGCCGTTCGTCCTGTTCCCGCTCAGTCATCGAACAACCGCCCGTCACCATCTGCGAGTTGTGTACACGCCTCCTCTGGTGAGGGTATGCCCCTCTGCTCAATCCTGGTAATCGCCTGATCACAGAGCGCAGGAGGCGCTGACGCCCCTGCCCTTCGGCAGGCACAAGACGTGCCACATGCGAGACCCCCGCGACCGTGGCGTCGGTCCGGGGGCGTGGCCAACGCTGACAAGGAGCGCTAGCAATGCACGACCTTATCCTCCGATGCCTCACGTGGGCGAGAACAACCTTCTGGCCCGGTGCTGCCGACCGCACCGGCCGAGCCACCCGGGCTCCACAGATACCCACCCCGCAACCCATGACGCCCCCGGCGCCGAAGGCCCCGTCCCTTGCCGAGGTGCCGATGGGTGACGGCGCCGGCCCCGTCTTCCTGTGGGTGACGGCACACGGCATCGACTTCCGGCCTCGCCAGCCCCACGGTGCGGAGGTGAGCCGGTGACGGCCGCCGACGAGCGCCGAGGAGACGGGCGGGTGCCCAACGTAGGGGCACTGGTCGTAGACCTCCGGCGGGATCGTGTCGGTGAGGTGATGGCCTCGACCGGCGGGCGGTTGTCGCTGCGGCCCCCGTCCGGCGGACGGGAGTGGGAGGCGTTCCCCTGTGACGTCCGCTCGATGACCGCGAGCGACGAACTGCGGGCGAAAGTGACGGAGGCCAACGACCGGAGCAGGCGAGAGCGGGGCACGGCATGAGCGAGAAGACCACCGCCGAACACGGAACCGCGCCCGAACCCCGGCGCCCTCGGTGCCAGGAGTGCTGGGACATCAAGCGCACGAGGGCTCAAGCGCTGGTGGTCGACGACCGCCGGACGGCCGAGGAGATGACCCGGGCCATGGGCGTCCACATCTGGAAGGCGCACGCGTGAGGGCCCCGGGGGAACATCAGGGGTGCGAGGCCGGGGCGATCCGGCCACCGCTGGAACTCGGCGGGAACGGAGTCGTCTACGTGCCGACGTCTGAACCCGTGAAGCCGTGCACCCACCCCTGCTCACTGTGCCAGCTGAGGGAGCGCCAGAAGACCGCTCCGGCGGGAGCGGGAATCCGCGACAGCTGACTGCCGCAAAGCCGAGTGTCCTGCCCGGGACCAATTCCCCGGGCAGGACGCTCTGATACAGGTCAGGCAGTCCTTTCGACCGGCTTCAGGACCACCACGCACTCTATATGATGCGTCTTCGGGAAGGTGCCGAGACGACGACTTCCCGAAGAAATCGCGGGTCAGAGTATTTTAGGTTGCCAGAGCGAGGCCATCAGGATCCTGGAGCGTGCTTACTGTCCACCCGTTGCCGTCTTCGTCCCTCCGCCATGCCGGGTTACCCGAGGACGGCATCGCATTCGGACGGCTCCGTGAGTGAACGCCGGGTCAGTGGACTTACTCGCCCACACGTACGCCTCGCCGGGCTGAAGCTGCGCCATCTGCTCAGCGCGCAGACTAGCGAAGGCGGTGTTCGCCTTCTGGAGGTGTTTCAACCAGGCCGGCGAGGTGAACTTATGCAGGATGACGTGGTCGGAGAGTTCGATCAGGGAGATCGGTACGGAGGGCGGGTCCTGGCTGGCGACCAGGACGCTTATTCCCTTGTGGCGCATCTCGCGGACGGTCTCGACTAGGCCGGCGACGAGGTCCGGGCTGTCGATATACTTGTGCGCTTCGTCGAAAACGACCAGCTTGTTGAAGTGTTCGTCCCCGCTGCGTGCCTCGGCGAAGAGCTGCATCAGGACGACGAAGAGACCGAGCGCTTCGTCCTTCTCGATGTACTCGTCGCGGAGGTCAACGATGATCAGTCGGCCGGGTCGGATGAGACTGGCGAGCCGGGCATTGTCGTCGATGTAGCCCTCGGCGAGGTTGAGCCGCTCCTGGGCCAGTTGCTTGACGTGGTCGGGCATACCGGAATCGGCCACGCCCTGCCGGATGACGCCGAGGTTCAGGTTGTTGCGGTTCGACTTCATAATGCGGGTCAGCTGCCGGATGTACGTTGACTGGTTGCCGACCGCGCCCATGAGGAAGCGCCAGTGGGATGCCTGGAGTTCGGCGGAGGAGAAGGCGAGCGGCTGGACGTCGATACCGGGGAATTCCCGTCGGCGGTCGGCGACCTGGTCGGCGGGAGCGAGCAGCAGCACGTCCGACAGCGCTTGGGGTTCGGCTCCATAGCGCTCCTTCAGGACCTGGAGCTGCACCTGGTCATCATTTGGGCGCGCCATGGAAGTGAACTCCGGTGCGTAGTCCATGGTGCGGCTGTAGTGGAACACCACGGTCGCGAGAGGGCGGGGAAGTTCGTTGACCGACGGGGTGGGCAGCGAGGCCATCTCGATGATGTTGCCCAGGGTGTAGCTCTTGCCGCCTCCTTGTACGCCGAAGAGGCTGATGGTGTGGGTTTCGTCGAGATCGACCGCGACTTTCCGGCCGACTACTTCGCCGAGTACACCGTGTTGCGGGGAGGGGCGGGTGACGCCGAGGAAGATCTCGGGGAGGCCCCCTGGTGAAGCCGATCCTGGTGTGACAGGGGTGGGCTGGGCATCGATGGTCGGCGACTCGTGGAAGCCCTGGCTTTCAGGGACGGTGCCCGCCCGCAGCGGATTTCCGGTACCGCCCGGAGGAGGAGCAGCCGATGAGGTTCCTTCCGAAGAAGGAGACACCGGGACCGCCCCCGCCGTGTCTGCACCAGGCACGGCCAAAGTTGCCACGGACTGAGCCGGACCTGTCTCACGGCCTGCACGCTCAGGTGCGGTGAGTGGCGTGGTCTCGTTGCCGTTCGCGGCCTCGTCCGTGTCGAGGATAGTCACTGCCTTGCCCGCACCACCCTGCCCGCGGTCTTCCTCCTGGGCATCTTTGGCATCCCGCTCGTCGCCAGGTGCCCGGAACTCGGCGTTGGGGAGCCGCGGCACGGCCAACTGCGACAGGGCCAGGGTGGGAGCGGTGGCCGCTCCGTCCTCCTCCTCAACGGCTAGGTCCGTGGGCGCGGGTACGCCCGGCCGAACAGTGGGAATCGCATTGATCAGCTCGGTGATCAGATCGCTACCGATGCGGTGGAACTCCACCTCGTCGTCGAGTTCGCGGTCGGTTCCCTCGCGGGCGAGGTCGAAGATCAGGCCGCTGCGGGTGAAGTGGAGGGCGTAGCCGTCGTCAAGGCTATCGAGCAGGGCGTGGGCCGCCTTCCGGGGGGCGTGCCCCATGGTCCCGTGGCGTGCCGCCCGTTCCAGGTAGAAGCGGAGCAGGGAGCCGAGTGCCAGGTTCTTGACCGGCCGGTCCAGCCGGTCCGGGGAGGTGTGGGCCGGATCGAAGGACTCGGTGAGCACGGTCTGGCTCCGTCTGAGCTGCTGGGCGACCTTGGCTTTGAGGCGCTGGTAGGCGCCGATGTCGTCGAGCGTGGTGTAGCACTTGACCTCGACGAGGCGGCAGGTGATGGCTCGGGTCCATGCGTCTAGGTGGAACAGGGCGAGGTCACTGCGCTGGAAGGTGAGGGCGTAGCCGAGTTCCCGGGCCTGGCGGCGGACTTCGGCGTACAGCTCGGGGTGGGCGTCCAGGGGGACGACGATCTGGTTGTGCAGGGCGCCCTGGTAGTCCAGGTAGAGGCGGGCCAAGGCGAGGCCGAGTACTTCGGTGCGCTGAGTGGGGGCGGTGGAGGCCAACTTGAAGGCGAGGTTGCCGGAGAGCAGGCGCAGTTGCTCGAAGAAGGTGTTGAGGTGGCGCTGTTCGACGTCGAGCCCGTGCTGCTGGGCGGTCGGTCCAAGCAGGGTGCGCAGTTCGTCGACCGAGTTCGAGCTGACCATGATCTGGTGGCCGAGGCCGCTGTCCAGCGAGGGCGCGTAGTCGATGACGTACTCGGGCCGGTCGCGTTGTCCGGCGTGGTCGAAGTACTCCAGGCCGAGGGTCCTGTCGATCGTGACGACCCAGTCGCCGACCTGGTGGGCCTGGTAGAGCAAGGCTCGGTCAGTGTTGTCGAGGGAAAGGACGGTACACGGCACATGGCGCGGCGCCTGTCCCGCGGTGGCGACGTTGGCCGCGGCGCCGGCGAGCAGTCCGGGAAGCCGACCCAGGAGAATGGCAAGGTCCTCCGCGTCCTCGGCGGGCAGGGCGACGCCGTGGCGTGGCATGGTCCGCCACACAATCTGCTGTTCGTTGTCCTCGTACGTGGAGGACGTCGGCTGTACCAGGCCGTGGACGGGGGCGTGCGCGATGTCGTGGCGCGTGACGGAGCCGTGCTGTTCCCCGCCGAAGGCGTCGATGAGCACGGTCAGATGGGCGTCGAACTCGGCTCCGGGTTCGCCGAACTCCTCCACCGAGCGGACAGAGTAGACGAGTTTCGGGCTCCGGGTGCCTTCCGCGGCGTGTAGGAACGCCTCCGCCTCTGTCGAGGTGAACTGACTCTGCGCGCTGATCAGCCCATCCAGCGCTGCACCGGACTCGGGGGCTTCCGGGTCGGACACGCACAGCCGAATGTCGTAGGTGAGGTCCCTGGTGGGGGTGCGGCGCTGCAGTTCAAGGAGGGCGTCGGCGACGATCTCGGCGCGGCCGGCGTTGACGATGTTCATGACCAGGGTACGGACGTACGGGTGGAGACTTACGTACCGCTCGATCCGATCGGCGAGCGCCGTACCGGACAACGCACCGGCTCCGCCTGCGGCGCGAGGGCCGACCGCCGGGAGATGCAGCGCGGTGGTGAGTCGGCCGAGCAGGCCACGGGGGTCGGCTGTCTCACTAGGTAGGTAGGCGGCCCAGTACGGGGTGAGGTTGTCAGCGGCCGTCATGAGCCGTCCGTCCTGGCGGGGGACGGCGAACGGGAAGCCCAAGGGCGAGAGGGCTTGGAAGAAGGAGTCGCGGGTGGCGATGACCCGTCGCTTTTCCTCGCCGACGAGGCGCGCGGCCCAGTCCCGGCCCAGGGCCGACCAGGTCGCCAGCCAGAGTGCGCGGAGGGGGTGCGTCGGGGAGACGAGCAGAACGGTGTCGCGCCCGCCGAGACCGTCGGTGAGGGTGACGGCCGCACAATCGGCCTGCTGGATGCGGGCCAGCGCCACCAGCGCGGCGCCCCGGGCGCCGTCACCAGCCCTCTCGGCCTGGAGCGACTGGGCTTCCACCAGTTCCGCGTACGCCTCCGTGTAAGCGACCAGTTCGTCCCGGACCACCTCGAAGTCGACAGCCTCGCTGACCAGGAGCTGATCGGTATCGGCCGGGTCTCCCGCCTGGCCGCACAGGGCGGCGAAATAGGCGTGCCGCGTCGCGAGATAGCGGTCGTAGGCCTCGGCAGCCCGCCCGTTCAGGGCGAGGGACAGGTCCTCCTCGTTCCCCTCCGGGGTCTCGCTGGTGCCGTTGGGGCACAGTACGAGTCGGCGCAGAGAAGTGTCCTGGGGGCGAGCCAGTAGGTCCTGCTGGAGTTGCACGAGCAGCGGGGAGAGCCGGATCTCCGCGCTTCCCGCCGTGTGGATGCGGGCGTTAAGGACGCGCAGGGGGCTGCGCGCCGACGTGGACTTCCAACGGACGTCCGTCAGCGTGACACGGGTCGGATCGTCCCCGGCGGTCAGCGCCTCGAACTGCAGTGAGCGCAGCGCTTGAGTGATGCCGTCGTAGCGCCCGACGCTGCGCTCCAGCGGCTCCTCGGCCTCTCCCTCGGGCACGACGTAGAAACGTTCACTCTCGCCGCCGGGCAGGCCATGTACACCAGGGGCGATGTCGAGAGCGTCACCGGAGGCATCGAGCGGGGTGATTTTGAGGTAGTGCCACCCTTCCTCCCAGTCGATCTTGTTCAGGCGACGCAGCGGTGCCTTGTAATCGGGCTTGGCCCGGGTCCCCTTGGTAACGTGGGCGATCCGGCCGATCGGCCCGCCGCTTTCCGAGACGATCTCCACGCGGAAGCGTTCAAGTCCCTCCACCTTGAGCGGGGATGGTTCAACGGTGAACCGGGGTGTCAGTTCGCGGATGCCCTTGTCCCCGGCGAGCAGGTAGGGCTGCCCCACGATGGCTTCGAGTGCCGGGTGGGCCTTTAGCTCCTCGGCGTTGTCGCCGGCGGCGGGCAGACCGAGTTCGCGTACCTCGATGGAGACGGTGGCGCGGCGCCGTTCGTCGATGCGCCAGTTCCCGAAGGAGAGTGTCCAGTTCTCTCGGTCAACGACGATACGGCGGGTCCATGTCGCCGGGTCCTCCAGGCCGCAGCGGGTGGCGAATCCCGCGAGCCTGCCGGCGAAGTCCGCGTCGGTCAGCCCTAGATCGAGGACGCGCTGGCGCTCCGAGCGGCTGGAGGCGGTGAGTTTGCCGACCAGCTTGCGGTTCCGCTCGGCCCGATCCTTGACGAGCGACGGATCGGCGTACAGCTCGAAGTCGGGTACCAGGCCGAAGTGGTAGATAGCGGCCCCCGCGACCTGGTCGCGGTAGTCGTTGGTCCGGAGCGTCAGCAAGTACAGGGCGATGGCACGGTCGCCCGTCCGGTGTCCGGGCCGGTCACGGAGTACGGCGAGCAGCTCGTCGACGCCGGGCCGCAGCCGGTCCGGTACTTGGTCCAGAAGGTGGTCGGCCAGCTGCGCGTAGGCGTCGCCGAGGGGCACTTCCTCGAAGGTCGCGATACCGAAGGAATCCTCGGCGCTGACCCGGGTGCCCGGGGGGACGAAGACGAGGAGTGGTCCGGGCAGGCTGTTCCCGTTCCCGTCGTCGCCTTCGGTGCGGTTGCGGAGCTCGACCAGTTTGGTGCTGGTGACGACGGTGTCACGGTACGGCTGTTCGGGAGCGAGGTCGTCGGCGGTGCCCAGGACACAGACGGTGGCGGTGGGCCCGAGCGCTCCTCGGAGCCGACGGACCAGCGCGGCCGCCAGTTCGGGCTCCACCTCGGTGACCCGCATGCAGTGTCCGGCGCCCCGCTCGCCGACCAGCTTGGCCAGGCGCGGTACAAGGACGCCTTCGAGGGCTTCGCGGAGGTCCTTCGCGGTGGGCTCCGCAAGGCCGGCGCTGGTGCTGGCGCTGCTCATCAGGCCGTCGCCCCCGTCGTCGCGGCCCCGATGGTGTACCGGGGCGTGATGGTCTGCGTCAGATAGGCGTCAGACATGTCCTGGTAGTAGCCGATCTCGCGCAGTCGATTGAGGAAGGCCGCTGCGTTGGCCCGTAGGGCTGCCTGGTCGTCCAGGTGGGCGCCAGAGAAGCCGTCGCCGTCCGGCAGCTGATCGATGTGGAGTCCGTACCGTTCGCGCAGCAGAGTGAGGAACTCGTCCACGCGCATGGGGGCGGTACGCAGATTGCCGCTGGCGTCGTCGCCCTCCCTCAGGAGCGACACCTGAAGGAGCACTTCGAGCAGGCGCGCGTCCAGGACGAATCGCCGGACGGCACTGTCGCGTCTGCCGCGCGGCTGGGCGAGCAGGGCACCGGGCCGATGTTTGAGCAGCATCGAGTCGAGGCAGTCGATGAAGTAGCTGCGGTAGTAGCTGCCCTTGTAGTGCATCAGCATCTCGATGTACTCGTCGAAGGCATTGAGCCCGAGCTGTGTGATCTGCTTCAGCTCCGGGGGAAGGTCCTTCTCCTCGTCCCGTACGCGGGTGGCACGCTGAAGGAAAAACGCCTCGCGTTCCTTGGGATGGGTGGAGAGCCGCCGCAGGACCTCGACCGGGGTGAAGTAGCTCCGGCCAACGGGCGAGGTCAGCTTCTGGCTCTTGACGAGGTCCTCGGAGAACTCGTCAAGCTTCTTGATCTGATAGGTCGCCTGGACGAACCGCGTGATCCGCCCGTACCAAATGGCGGCGCTACGCTCGGCGAGCGCAGCCGCCGGGGTGCCGGGCACACCCTCGACGTCGACGAAGAGCCGGACGCGGTGCGGGCAGCGGTCCCCCGTCCGCATGTCCTGATGCCCGGTCCGGCAGGTGGCGGGCGCCGATCCGGCATCGATCACGGCGGGCAGCAGCTTCATCATCCGCAGGTGGTAGAGGGCCAGGTGAAAGGCGAAGAGGATCTTCAGGTAGTCCACGAGGACGGTCCGGGGCATGTGGTCCTGATGGTAAAGCAGCCGCAGGACGTCCCGGCACAGCTGGCGGGCCGGTTCGGCGCACAGGGCGGGGTAGGGGGTGCGGGGGCGAGTGGTGTCGGGCCGGTCCCGCATCTGTCCGCCCGCCTGTTCCACCAGGTGGAGCAGCGCCTGGGTCTCCACGTCGGTGTCCGTCCCCGGGGTGATCTCCGAGGTGGCGCGGTCGACATCGGAGAAGAAGAACTCGCGGAGCTGGTCCAGGACCCCCTCGTCGGTGGCGAGCATCTCGTACAACTGCTCGTCAGCCCCGTACGGGCGGGACTTGCGCTTGTTGCGGAACCGGTAGGTGAGACCGTGTAGCGGTCTGGGGCCGGCCACCGCCTCGGTGGCCCTGCCCCGGTTGACCATGTCGAGGAGATGGGTGGAGGCCCACCGGGTGGTGGTCTCCCGGTCGAAGCCGTCGAAGACCTCCGGATGGTCCAGGAACAGCTTGACGAAGACGTCGACCTTGAGCTCGTTGGAGCGGTTGATCTTGCTGGGCATGCCCTGGTGCCACAGGCGCGCGAGCAGCCCGGTCAGGACACGGTCCATGTCCAGTGTCTTGTAGTCGAGCCGGCTGATGCCGGGGTGGTGGAACGTCCCCAGGGAACCGCTCAGCGCCATGTCGTCTCCTCCGTCCTCGCGACGCCCCCTGCGATGCCGGCCACGGTGTCGGTCGCGGTGCCCGCGCCAGCCGGATCGTCGCCGTCCGCACCGCCGTTGTCGTCGCCAGACCGTGCTGTCAGTTCTTCCATGTGCAGGACGGAGTCTTCGGTGCGGTGGATCCGTCGCAGGTCGTGTCCGTGTGTGGTGAGCAGGATCTCCTGGTACGGCACGGCCGCCAGCCGGTTCTTGAACACGGCGAGGGCGAGCTGCTGCCCTTGCAGGTCGGTCACAGACGGCCGGTAGCCGCGCTCGAACCGCTGGAGAAGCTCGAACAGGTCGAGCCGGATGTCTAGTTCGGCCGTGCCGCCCTGGCTGCCAGCCGGATCCCGGTAGCTCAGCCGCAGCGAGGTGCGCCCCGACTCGATATACGGCGAGGCCGCCGCGTTACCTGGTTCGAGCCGGAACCCTTCTGCGGGGAAGCGGCGGAAGGTACGGATGGTGCCGCCGGGTACGTCGCGCACCTTCAGCGCAAGCGCATCGCCGATCCGCTCGGGGGCCACGAGTCCCTCACCACGGTTGAGCGCCCGCAGGATCCGATCCCGCTCCTTGGTGCCCGTTTGCGTTACGCGGGACAACAGCGCCATGAAGTGCAGCACCGACGGGTACGGCAGCATCCGCTCCGCTCGGTCCTCGTCGTGGAGTTCGAAGTAGAGCAGGCGGCGGGCCGCGTCCACGTAGTGGCGGTGGGCAGCGGCCTGGGAGACGCGTTCGGTGACCGACCGGCCGAGCTGCTCGAACGCGCCGCGCAGCAGTACGCGATCGCGGTCGCCGCGCCCGTCGACCGCGACCAACGCCCGGTCCTCTAGGAGCCCGGCGTAGTCCAGACGACGGTCGAGCTGCGGCTGCGGAACCGCCGCCACATCGGCCTCGCGCAGCAAGGTCAGCAGACGGTCCCGCTCACGCGGACTGCCGTCGGCGGTGGCCGGGGCGCCGAGATGCGCAGAGAAGTAGAAGCTGTCCAGGATCTCCTGACCGGAACTGGCCGCGTACAGCTGGTGGATCTCGGCGCAGTCGCGGCCCGAGGTGAGGGTGTAGGCGAGCGCGGAGCGCAGGTCGCGCAGGGTGATGTGGAGCCTACCGCGCAGCTGGGTCATCTCGTAAAGGCGGCGCAGACGACGCGCAGCCTGCGGGCCAGCGGCGGGGTGCTGGAAAGTCTGGGCGTTGTGCCGGGCATAACAGGTGGCGGCCAGGTCGCAGCGCTCACAGTCCTCCCAGAACCGGTCGTGTGTCATCCGGTCGAGCATGCGCTCCAGGAGCGATGCGCCGTCCTGCGGTTCGCCGTCGGCGTCGAGGGAACGAGCCGCGACATCACGTGCGTTGAGGTTGACGACAGCGACGGCCTGCCCGGTGTCCCGGCCCGCCAGGCCGAGGTTGGCCACCTTGGCGAGGTGCGGGAAGCGGTCGTGGTGGTGGCTGAGGAAGTCGACCAGACGCCCCTCGTTGATGGCAATCAACCGGGTTTCCCCCGCGACCTGCCACGCCGATGCGTCGGTCCCGGCGAAGGGTGCGAAGAACTCGTCCAGTACGTCGTCGCCGCTGACCCCACCCTCGTCTTGGCTGCCGTCGTGGTTGGTGCGGAACCGTTGCCCGGCCAGGGTGAAGTCGCTGCCATTGGCCCGGCGGGGCCCGAACTCGGCGCCTAGCTCGCGCGCCTGGCGTTCGAATCGCTCCAGGAAGGCCGTCTTGCCGTCGCCCGCGTTACCAGTCACCACGACCAGCGCATGCCGGCCTTCCCGCAGTGCGGGCACGAGCTCCCGGTCCAGGGCCGTCTCGACGTACACGGACATTGTGTGCGGGTCGAGGCCGCGGGTACCGCGGTTGCTGCGGCGGCTCTGGCTGTACAGCGTCTGCAGGTGGGCCACGAACGGGTTGGTATTCGGCTCAGGCTCCTGACCTGTGCCGGGTTCCGATGGTGGCGCCGGGGGCTGCTCGGCTCGCTCGGATGTGGACGACGGGGCCACGGCCGGTGGTGGCAGTGCGGGGGCGACGCGGGCGGATTCCAGCGCCTCCAGCGCGCGCAGCAGTTCCTCGGCCGTGGAGAACCGCTCCGCCCGGTACGGAGAGATCGCGCGCAGCATGATCTCGGCGAAGCCGGGCGCCAGATCACCGAAACCGCTGTACGCGGTGCGCGGGTCCACCGGCGGCACACCGGGCGAGGGCCGCCCGACACCCTCCCACGGGTACTGCCCGCCAGTCAGCGCCTCGTACAGGGTGACGCCGAGGCCGAACAGGTCCCGGTCGGTGTAGCCAGAGGCGTCGGCGGGCACCTGGTCCAGGTCCGGCGGGGTGTAGCGGGGGCTGGTGTAACTGTGGCCCTCGGAGGAGTCGGAGGTCTTGGAGATCCCGAAGTCGATCAGCTTGACGCCGTCGTCGGTCCACAGCAGGTTGCTCGGCTTGATGTCGCAGTGCCACACCCCGCGCTCGTGGATGTGACGCAGCCCGCGCGCGGTGTCGATCGCGAGCCGCAGCACGTCCGCCGCGCCCATCCGGCCGCCGCGGATCACCTCGGCGACGTCCTTGCCGTCGACGAACTCGAAGACCAAGTACGGGTACTCGTCCGGTGGCATCAGCCGGTCCGCGTCCACCATCGACACTACATTGGGGTGCGGGGCGTTCTGCAGCCGGTCAAGGACGCCCGCCTCACGGCGCAGCCGCTCCAGGACGGAGTCCCGGTCCCGCAGAACCAGCTTCACCGCCCGGTCGACACTCCTTATCGTGTCGTACACCCGGTAGGCCACACCAAACGAGCCGGGACGGCCGAGACGGTGGCGCACCAGGTACTTCGTACCGAGCTGGTGGTCAGCCGGCAGGTCACGGAAGAACTCCGGGCCTCGCGGACCGTCCTGCACGGGCTGCCCGGCGGAGGGCGCAGGAGGAGCCGGGGGAACTGCGGCCGAGGAGCCGATACGCCGGGCCGGAGCCCGCCGCGCTCCCATCACCAGATCCAGGCGGCGCAGCGCCTCTACGCCGGTCGGCCGGGCGTCCGAAGCCATCGCGCACAACTTCTGCAGCCAGTGGGCCAGTTCGACGCGTACCTCGGCGGCTTCGAGGACCTGCGCAGGGAGCCGTCCTGCCTCGTCGGCCTGCTCGGTAGCGGAGGTGAACGGCAGCTCGCCGGTGAGGAGCTGGAACCCGAGGACACCGACCGCGTAGATGTCCGTCTTCATGCCCATCGCCGCCGGGTCGGTATGGCACTCGGGCGCCAGATACGCGCGGTCGGCGACCTGGTACGCCTCCCGCATGACCGTGTGGGCACGGCGCTGCGCGGTCTTCGCATATTCGAAACCGGTCAGCATCGCCCGGCCATCCTGCGCGATCAGCACGGTGGACGGGTTCAGCTCGCGGTGCGCGATCAGGCGGCTGTGCGCGTGAGCTAGGCCCATCAGCATGTGACGGATCGTCCGCAGCTTCGCGTCGGCGGTCAGCGGGTCTGCAGCCCCGTTCAGGTGCAGGGCGAGGGCGTGCCCCGGAACGTCGTCGTAGACGGTGACGAAGGAGTCCTTGTCCTCGTCGGCGAAGAAGTCCCGCACCCCGACGATGTTCGGGTGCGAGGGCAGCTTGCCGAGTGCCTCGTACGCGATGCCGATCCGCTTCTGCTGTTGGAGCCGCTCGGCCTCCGGCGCGTACGGATCGGCCCTGCGGACGGAGAGCCGGACCGTGCCCGACCCCTGCACCGCGAGGGCGTTTTTCGCCCGGTACTCGCGGTGGACGTCGTCACCCTCCTCCGGTCCCGTCTCGCTCAGTCGCTCGATCACTTCCCAGCTGCCAAACCGCAGGGGGCCCGACGGCGGCCGGGACGAACCCTGCACCGCGCGCACGATCAGCTCGTGGTGCGCGGAGACGTCCGTGTCGAAGCGGTTGGTCGAGGTGGGTACGCGTCTCACGTCCGCGAGCCGGCCGATCAGGTCCGGGAGGTTGACGGTGTCACGGGCGTCGTGCTGGCGGGGCGTCCGGTCGACGAGCAGGGCGTCGGGTGCGGGCAGGACGACGAGTGCGTCCGTGTAGAGCCGGGACAGCGTACGGTGGGCCGTCTCCAGGAGCGTCTTCAGCTGCTTGGCGTGCCCGCGCAGCTTCGGCAGCGGGGAGCGGAATGGCGCCCGGTGCGAGGGCTGCCAACGGCCGCCGTCGACCTCGATGCGGCCCCGGGCGCCCTTGACGTCGATGACGTACACGGCGTGCCCGGTGACCACGACGAGGTCGACCTCGAACAGCTCGTTCCGGTTGTACGGAATCTCGACGGAGTGCAGGACCGTCCAGTCGTCGGGGGCGTGATCACGCAGGTGCGCGATCACCCTCCTCTCGGCATCGTTGACGGCCTCCCCAACAGCAACGATCCTGGCACCCATCAGCCGGCGGCCTCCTCGATGGCGGTGGTGAGCAGCGCGAGGGCCTGGTCTTCGAGGACGTCAGCTTCGTCGCGGCATTTGTAGGCGTGGCGGACGGTGGCGGCGATGCGCTTACGGTCGGCCGGGGGGGCGAGGGGGATGCGAAGCTCTTGGAGCCTACTGGGTAGAAAACCTTGTTGCTTTCCCCCATAGCTCATGGCACGAAGTAGCCTGAAGGCCACAGCAGAGCGGAAGAACGCAAAAAGATAGGCTCCTGGAATTTCAGAATTCCCACTCGAAACCCGCACGAAATCTTGACTGTAGGCATTCGCCAACCAAGATCCGGTGACGAAGATTGCGCGGCCGTATACCTCATTTTCACCAAGAGTTCCACGTCCGGCAATTAGGATTGTTTCATCCGGAAGGCTTGAATTGCTAGGCGCTTGAGCAGCGCTAATCCATCGCCCTTCCGGTCGGAGCCAAAATACCTGCCGCTGTCCGAGTAGGCGAATGCCATTCGCAGAATCAACGTCGATCCTCTTGAATCGTGACCCGATTTTCAAGCTGGATTCTGTGCAAACTTCCCCGAACGACTCTCCAGGCACCGAGCTCAGCCTTTGTGCCAAATTTTGGGCTCGCGGAGAGAAGTTAAGAGCCCGAAGGGAATCAGGGCCCAGCCCATCGACCTTGAACCCGAGGTCCCGCTCCTGCTGATGCCATCCGACATCGATCAGCTCGGGCAGCCCCACGCTCGTGAAGAGGTCCTTCGTCGCTTTGACCGAGGACGACTGGAACTCAGCACGCAGCCGCGCACACTCTTCCACCAGGTCGTGGATCTGGCCCTCGAGCTTCGTTCCCAATCGCGGCACCGGCAGCCCTGCGATGTGATGCGGCTCGATGTGCTTCACGGCCGAGCCGTACACCGACCCTCGCACGAGCGACTCGCCGAACTTGCTGAGCAGGAAGGCGTACAGATATCCGGATTTGATCTTCTCCGGATCAGGCTCGACCTTGACAATGTCCTCCGAGGCCCAGTAATCACCCATGTCGGGCCGGACGTACGCCCGCCTTCCTGCGTTAAATCCCGAGCGCGAGATCAAGGTCATTCCAGGCTTGAGCTGGAGATATGACAGGGCTGGCGATTCCGCATCCGCCTTACGCAGCCGGGGCAACCCAGTCAGGTCGGCCGCCATCATGTCCTTGGTGCCGATGAACGGCACGCTGTGCTCAGGATCGGTAAGGAAAACCCGCCGGAACATGGGCCCGCTGAAAATTCCGCCCTTGTGCCCCGCCGTCAGGCTCGCCAGCAGCTCCGTCCTTGGCAACTGCTCCAGCAGCTTCTTCGTCTTCATCGACCCCGCAACATACGGCGAGGCATCCAGCCGAAGTCCCTGGTCCGCGAACCAGTCAGACTTCACCGGGTTGGACAGCTCGGCGATCTTCACGCCCCTGCCCCCGTTCCCGCCGACCCAGCCGTACGCGGGTCCACGCCCGGCACCGGGTACTTGGCCCGGAACTCCCGGTACTTCTCCGCGATCACCGGCAGATCGTTGTCGATGACCTTCTTGCTGCGGGTCAGCGGCCGGGTTACTTCCTTGCCCCGGATCCGGAGCCGCTCCATGACGACCTCCGTCTCCACCACGATCTCCCCGTTGGGCTCACGCTTGTAGAGGTCGTTGCCACGCCGGTCGAAGCCGACCTTCTCGGCGACCGCCATGAAGACGGGGTACGTCTTCTCCGTCCCGAGGTCGTGGTTCTGGATCTCCTGGCGAGTCTTGCGCTTCAAGAAGAGGAGCGTGGTGAGGATGTTGACGTTGGCGTCGACGATGAACGTCTCCACCGGCAGCTCGACGCTCGCGAGGACCCAGCAGTTCCGCAGGATGTAGCGGCGGATCGCCTCGTCCGTCGGCCCGGGGTTCGACAGAATGCCGTTCGGCAGGACGATGCCGATCCGTCCACCGGGCTTGACCCACTCGATGGCGCGCTGGATGAACAACTGTTCCGGCGCCATGCTCGACGGCATGCTGGTCGTGCTCGCCTCGACCTCGCCGGTCTCCTTGTTGCGCCCCCAGGACCTGGCGATCCCGTTACGGAACGACCCGAGCACCGACTCGTCGCTGACCGGGATGTCCGCGCCGAAGGGCGGGTTGGTCAGGAGTACGTCCACGGTGGGCTTGTCGAGCGGGATCTTCTCCTTCGCCGCCTCCACGCCCGCGAGGTGTCCGCGCGGGAAGGCCAACGAGTCCATGTGGAAGACATTCCCTGTGGTCTGTGCGAGCGTCATGATCGCCATGGTGGTCGCACGCACCAGGAACGGGTCGAAGTCAGAGCCGAACAGGTGCTTTTCCGCGTACGACTTGAGCTTGTCGCCATACCGCTCCCGCTCCTCCTTCTCGTCCGGGAAGCCGAGCGTGCCGGCCTCCTTCTTCCAGGTGTGGTGCAGGTGCTTGAGGGTGGCCTGGAGGAAGCCGCCGGTGCCGCAAGTCGGGTCGAGGACGGTCTCGTCCTCCTTCGGGTCGAGCATCTCGACCATCAAGTTGACTGCGCCGCGCGGGGTGAAGTACTGGCCTCGGTCGCCGCGCAGGTTAGTGCCGACGAGCTCCTGGTAGGCAATGCCCTTGGCGTCGACATCCGTGCCGATCAGGTCGTACGGGGCAAGCTCGCTGACGATGAAAGCGAGGGCCCGGTCGGAGAGGGTGATCTCGTCGGTGGGCTTGAAGACGTCCTTGTACTCGCTCTTGACGTCCTCGAAGAGCTCCTTGACGCGCTTGCTGATGGCCGCGCGCCCATTCTCGTCGAACATCTCCTTCAGACCGGTGCGGAACCGGCCGTGCACGGAGCCGTGACTGACCCGCTCGTCGTACATCTTGGCAAAGAGCAGGTAGAGGAACTGCCAGAATGCGGCGTCCTTCGGCATGCCCTCGTTGCCGTGGATGTAGTTGTGGCAGCGCCGGAAGGCGATCTTGAGCATCTCCGGGTCGGCCTGGCGCAACCGCTGGTGCGAGGCGACGGTGCGGCTGCCGAGGGTGCCGTCGGCAACCTCCCAGTCGCTGCGGTCCTCAAAGTCGGCGCCGAAGTCGCCGAACACCTTCTTGAGGAAGAAGAAGTCGACACCGTCGGTCCACATGCCGTCCGCGCACTGCGGGCGGTCCTCGTTGCCCATCAGCTCCTGGAGCTCCTCCAGGTCCTTCCGGGCCTGGTCGGGCTCGCGGAGCTTGACGACGTTCTTCCCGCGCTTGGGCTCCTGCTTACAGATCACCACCCGCCGGAGGTTCGCCGTGGTGTGCGGGGCGCCGGACTCGAAGATCGCGATGTCGGCCTTCTTGCTCCGCTTCCGCTTGGCGCCCTCCTCGCTGATCGTGACGGAGAAGTCGCGCTGCATGTCGCCGGGGTCGATGCCGTGCTCGTGCACCAGCCCGCGGGCGATCCGCTGCCGGACCTTCTCCTTCTCCGTCTCCTTGATCGCATCGCCGGAGATGTAGTCGACGACCTGGCCCTCCTTGAGGGCCGTGACCTTGGGCGCGGAGCCCTCCGCGGCAGGCCCCGCGCCGTCCTCGGGCTGCTGCGGGATGTCCAGGTCCAAGGCCAGTTCCTCCATCGGCGTGCTGCTTCTTTCCTGTGCTCAGTGGTGCGGGCAGGGGTCTGCGCCCCGGGCGGTCCGTGCGTGCGCCGTCACAGTCGCCACCTGGGATTCTACGGCCCCACGGGTACCTCCGAAGGTGCGTTCCGCCAGGCCGGAAGGTGCGCGGTTCAATGTCTCCGGACCCTACAGGGAGCTACTGACAACGCCTGGGCGGAAGCGGGGCGACGAGGCTGGGCCGGCGGCGCCCCGATCCCCTGGCCGCGCTCACTCCTCCGTCGGCTCGTTTCCCTCTCGCAGCCGTACTGCCAGCGCCAGCTCGTCCAGCGAACCCTGCCCCGGCACGAACCACCGGATCGTGCCCTGTGCCGAGCTGTTTACTCCGGACGCCTCGCAGCGCATCTTCCGCGCGAGGCCACTGGGCGAGTACCACTCATCGTCAGCGTGCCACTGCAGGGGGTAGCGACCCGCCGCGTTGCTCCAGGTCGCCTGAGCTCGCCGTGGGTCGACCGCCAGCCACTCGGCCATCTCACGGCGCTCTGGCTTGCTGTACGGGCGGAATTCCAGGACCGTGCCCTCCTCGATCTCGCCAGCGGCGACCAGGGTCGTCACGGCGTTCACCTTCCGCCCCCGGGCCTCGGCCGTGGCGACCTGGTAGTCCTGGTTGAGCTCCGGGGCTTTCTCCTCGGAGTCGAGCTTGCGCAGGGCCGCACGTACCACTCGCTCGATCCGTTCCGTGTTCCGGACGGCGGCGATGATGTGGCTGGACGTGCCGTATTCGTTGTCGATCGCATCGAGCACCCAGGACAGGGACTCGCGGACCAGGTCGGGCACCTTGGCGAGCTCCGTCGCCCAGTCACACTCCGGATCCTCGATGGCCCGGGTATCCAGGCGGCGGTAAACGATGTGGGTGACCAGGAGGTCGCCGTAGAAGGCCGCCGCGTCGGCGCGCCACACCAGCCCCTCACGCAGGAGCTGCAGCTGCGCCCGGACCTCACGGAGAAGCTCGACACTGCGCCAGACCTTGAAGACGTTCGGTTCGGGGCCGAAGGTCTCCTGGTAGTTGTGGTCCTCCCACAGCCCGGCGAGGTTGTCATCACGCTTGGCCACGGCTGCGAGCCGGGCGTTCGGGCTGACAGCCGCAAGCGCCTCGGCGGCCTCGGTGATGGAGCAACCGTGCGCCGGGTCGGGGACCGTCTCGCCGCGCTTGATGACGTAACTGCGCTTGAGGAGCATGGCGAAGTCGTCGCGGAGCCTGACCTGGCCGGGGTCGAGGGACTTGAAGTCGCGCTCCTCGATCGGGTTCTGTGTGTTCGTGGTGGTGGTGACCTGGTCGCCAAAGCCAGGCGGGCAGTCCTCCAGGGAGATCAGGCGCACAAGGACCCGCCCGTCCTGCGCCGCGCCCGTGTCCTCGGTAAAGGCCCGATAGATGGCACTCACCGTCTGCGCGCCGTTGACCACGCTGACGCCGGACAGCTGGAAGTTGCCCACTTTGCCGGGCAGCGCCCGGCCGATCGACTGGATCGACTCACACAGCATGGTGATGCCGTTGCTGAAGTACCAGAAGTGCTCGGGCTCCTCCCGCAGGGTCTCTCTGATCTTGGAGTTGACGTCGCTCTCATCGAGGGAGTCACGGATGTTCCGGGCGAAGAGGCCGCGCCGGTGCTCCTCATAGAGATCGGCGAGGTCGGGGACGGTCATGGTGCCGTACATCGCCTTGTACGGCGTCGACTCCTGGCCGAAGCACTCCAGCTGAACCTTGGCGTCGATCTTCGGTGCGGCGGCGTCGCCGAGAATCGCTCGATGGAAGTCCCGCAGGTCGAGAACCTTGACCTCGACCATGTCGCGGACAACCTGGTTCTGCTCCTCCTGCTTCATCCTGATCAGTTCGCGCACGCCGTCGCTGAGCGGCGCCTCGCGCATCAGGGCGAGCACAAGGGTGATCTTCGGGGTGCCGGAGTCGTAGGCCCGCTCGATGTCAGGGACGAACGGCTGGAAACGGCGGTTGAACCGGCCGAAGTTCCGGTCGAGCATGAGCTCCAGACCGTGGAACATCTTGTGCACCTCGGCCTCGCCGAAACCGCCCTTGTTCTGGTCGCTCCACTTCGCCTGCACCAGGCAGATCCGGGAGCGCGTGGTTCCGAAGTCCACCGCGATCGAGTCGAGGCCCTGGTCGTCCTGCCCGTCAAAGACCCTCGTGGCGGCGACCCGGTCGCTGCACGGGTGCTCGATCTGCGCGGCGAGCGCGGCCAGACCACGGCTCAGGAACGCCTGATGGCGACTGGCCTCCGACAGCCGCGCCTGGTCCGACATGTCGATAAGACCGGTGAACCGGTCCTCGATCGCCTTGCGGACGTACCCCACGTGCAGTTTGCTCACGGTCCACCCCTGTCAACGCCTCAGATCGTCAACACCCTATCGGGGGGAATAGTCCTTGTGAGGTTCCCCTCGCAGCATGGAGTCCGTGACAGCAGGGGACGTTGGTTGTCATGGCGGAGAAGCGTCGCAAGTTCGCGGCGGAGTTTCGTGAGGGGCAGTACGGATCGTGACGGAGTCCGGGAAGCCGATCCCGAGGTTGCGAAAGACCTGGGGATCAACGAGACGTCCCTGGCGAGCAATGGGCGTCATTTCAGCGTCAAGATATCGCCCGTAACGCCCACCGAAAATAATACGCACACCTAAAATTGCAGGTCAGGAGCCGTTCTCGGCAGGCTTAAGGATCGCCACGCACTCCACATGATGCGTCATCGGGAACAGATCGAACGCCCGCAGCGTCACCGGCCTGTACCCCTCCTCCGCGAAGTACGCCAGGTCCCGTGCCAGCGCCGCCGGGTCGCAAGCCACATAAGCGATCCGGCGCGCCCCCAGCGAAGCCAGGTGGCGGACCGTCTGCTTGCCGGCGCCCGCGCGGGGCGGGTCGAGGACGATGATGTCGGCGCTGTCGATGCCGGTGCGCGGGAGGACCTGTTCGACCTTGCCCTGCTCGATGCGGACGCGGTCGAGGTCCTGGAGGTTGTGGCGGGCGTCCTCTACGGCGCGCTTGCTGGACTCGATGCCGAGGACCGCGCCCTTGTCCGTGATGCGCTCGCCGAGCGCGCCGGCGAAGAGGCCGACGCCGCAGTACAGGTCGAGGGCCATGTCGTTCTTGCGGGGCATCAGGCCCTGCATGACGGCCTTGATCAGGGTGTCGGCGGCCTGCGGGTGGACCTGCCAGAAGCCGCCCTCGCCGACGCGGTACGTGCGCTCGTCGGCGCGCTCGCGGACGAAGGGGCGGCCGTGCACGCGGTGGACCTGCTTCTCGCCCCGGCGGTTCTCGCCGACGCGCATCACCGACACCGGCTTATCCAGCTCCACGATGGGGAGGCGGCCGTCCGGCTTCGGGGTGAGGATCACCTGGCGGTCCGCGGAACCCGAGGCCGCGATGGCCTCGATCGTCGCGATCTGCGGCCACTCGCGCTTCTCGATGCCCAGCTCGGTGACGCCCGGCGCGGCGATCATGCAGTGGTCGATGACCTGGACCTCGTGCGAGCGGTGCTTGCGCAGGCCCGCGTGGCCCTCGGCGTCGACGGCGTACTGGACGCGGGTGCGCCAGGCCGGGACCTCGCCCGCCGGGAGCTTGTCGCCCTCGGCCGGCATCACGGTGCCGTCCCAGCCGGCCTCCTCGGGGGTGAGGCCCGCGAGGCGCTTGAGCTGCTCCGCGATGACCTCGCCCTTGAGGCGGCGCTGGGCGCCGGGCTTGGCGTGCTGCCAGTCGCAGCCGCCGCACATACCGGGGCCCGAGAACGGGCAGGGGGCCGGCACCCGGTCCTTGGAGGCTTCGAGGATCTCGACCGCGTCCGCGCGCAGGAAGCGCGAGGTCGACTCGCCCTCGGTGACGCGGGCGCGGACGCGCTCGCCGGGGAGGGCGTGCCGGACGAAGAGGACGCGGCCCGAATCGGTGCGGGCGACGCAGTGGCCGCCGTGCGCCACCGGGCCGACCTCGACCTCGTACTCGTGGCCGATCAGCGATGCGTCGGTGTCGTGCTGCATGGCGGGATCGGCTCCAGAGGTCAGAGGAAGAAAGGAGAAGTGCGGCGCGGTGGAACTCGCCGGACAACATCAGCCGTCCAGTCTACGTCCCACCGCGCCGCACTCCTGACGTTCCGGCGCCGCCACGCGGCTACCGCTTCGTCGCGGCCTTCTCCCGCTTCGGTTCGGCGACCGGGCCGCGGCGCACCGAGCCCGGCGCGTTCCACTCGGCTCGCTTGCGGGCCCGCCGCTTGGCGGCCTCGGAGGAGTCGAGCTGCCAGGGCACCGAGGTGACCATGACGCCCGGGGTGAAGAGCAGCCGGCCCTTGAGGCGCAGCGCGCTCTGGTTGTGGAGCAGGTGCTCGTACCAGTGCCCGACCACGTACTCGGGGATGTACACGCTCACCACGTCGCGCGGGCTCTCCTTACGGAGGCTCTTGACGTAGTCGATGATCGGGCGGGTGATCTCCCGGTACGGCGAGTCGAGGATCTTCAGCGGGACGTCGACACCACGGCGGTGCCACTCGTCGCGCAGGGCCTTGGTCTCGGCCGCGTCGACGCTGATGCTGAGCGCTTCGAGGGTGTCGGAGCGCATCAGCTTGGCGTAGGCCAGGGCCCGCAGGGTGGGCTTGTGGACCTTGGAGACGAGGACGATGGAGTGCACCCGGGAGGGGCGTACGGTCTCGTCGCCCGGCTCGTCCTCGGCGGCGATCTCCTCGGCGACCCGGTCGTAGTGCTTCCGGATCGCGGTCATGGTGGCGTAGAAGATCACCATGCCGAGCAGCGCGACCCAGGCGCCGTGGGTGAACTTCGTCAGCAGCACGACGACGAGGACCAGGCCGGTGAAGAACGCGCCGAAGGTGTTGATCGCGCGGGAGCGGACCATGCGGCGGCGCTCGGCCGGGTCGCCCTCGGTGGCCAGGTGGCGGTTCCAGTGCCGGACCATGCCGATCTGGCTGAGGGTGAAGGAGACGAAGACGCCGACGATGTACAGCTGGATGAGCCGGGTGGAGTCGGCCCCGTAGATCACGACGAGTATGGCGGCGGCGCCGGCCAGCAGCACGATGCCGTTGGAGAACGCGAGCCGGTCGCCGCGGGTGTGCAGCTGGCGCGGCAGGTAGCGGTCCTGGGCGAGGATCGAGCCGAGCAGCGGGAAGCCGTTGTACGCGGTGTTGGCGGCCAGGAAGAGCACGAGGGCGGTGGCGGCGGCGAGCACGATGAAGAGGAACGAGCCGTTGCCGAAGACCGCCTCGGCGACCTGGGAGATCACCGGGTTCTGGGTGTAGCCGGAGCCGACCGGCCGGCCGTCCTTGAGCAGGTCCGTGGCCGGGTGCTCGGCCATCCGCACCTTGGTGGTCATGGCCAGGGCGATGATGCCGCAGAACATGGTGACGGCGAGGCCGCCCATGAGGGCGAGGGTGGTCGCCGCGTTCTTGCTCTTGGGCTTGCGGAAGGCGGGCACGCCGTTGCTGATGGCCTCCACGCCGGTGAGCGCGGCACAGCCGGAGGAGAAGGCGCGCAGCAGCAGGAAGACGAGCGCGAAGCCGGCCAGGCCCTGGTGCTCGGCGTGGATGGTGTAGTCGGCGGTGGGCGCCTTCATGGTCTGGCCCATGATCAGGCCGCGTACCGCGCCCCAGACGATCATGATGAAGACGCCGCCGACGAAGATGTACGTCGGGATGGCGAAGAGCTTCCCGGACTCCTTGACGCCCCGCAGGTTCATCAGGGTCAGCAGCACGATCACCCCGACGGCGCAGGCCGTCTTGTGCTCGACCACGAACGGGACGGCGGAGCCCAGGTTCTCGATGCCGGAGGAGATCGAGACCGCGACGGTCAGGACGTAGTCGACGAGCAGGGCGCTGGCGACGGTGAGGCCGGCCTTGGGCCCGAGGTTGGTGTTGGCGACCTCGTAGTCACCGCCGCCGCTGGGGTACGCGTGCACGTTCTGGCGGTACGAGGCGACCACCGTGAACATCAGCACCACGACCGCGACGGCGATCCAGGGACTGAAGTGGTAGGCCGACACACCTGCCACGGAGAGCACGAGAAGCACTTCGCCCGGCGCGTACGCCACGGAGGAGAGGGGGTCGGAGGCGAAGACGGGGAGCGCGACACGTTTGGGGAGAAGGGTTTCTCCCAGCTTGTTGCTGTGCAGCGCCCGCCCGATCAGGATCCGTTTCGGCAGGTCGGTCAATTTGGACACGCAGAGGATCGTAGAGGATGGCAAGGCATTCGTATCCACGCCGCCCCACCTGGCTGCCTATGCGAGGCGAAAGCCGTTAAAGAGGCGTTAAGACGGGCCGGTACCGGCGCCCGAGGGCGCCGGCCGGGGTTATAAGCGGACTCCGGAAAGGGGTGCGGGGGCCCGGGAAGCGGTGGGTGAACGGGCTCCTCGGATCCGGGGAAAGTGGCCAACGCGACAGTCCGGCCGGCGGCCGGTACGCCGACCCGCCGGCCCCGCCCCGTCAGCGCGTCAGCGCGTCAGCAGTACGGGCAGGCTCCGGTGCCCGTTGGAGATGAAGGACTCCACCGGACGCAGCCCTTCCGGGTCGGCGAGGGCCAGGTCGGGGAAGCGCGCGAAGAGGGCGGGCAGGGCGACCGCGGCCTCCAGCCGGGCGAGGGGCGCGCCGAGGCAGAAGTGGACGCCGTGGCCGAAGGCGAGGTGGTCCTTGACGGCGCGGGTGACGTCGAAGCGGTCGGCGTCCTCGCCGTGCAGCTCCGGGTCGCGGCCGGCGGCGGCGTAGGCGGCCAGGATGGGCTCGCCGCGGCGGATGGTGACGCCGTCGAGGGCGATGTCCTCGGTGGCGTAGCGCAGCGGCAGGCTGGCGACGGGGGCCTGGACGCGGAGGGTCTCGTCGATCACCGCGTCCCAGTCGGCCTTCCCGTCCCGGACGAGCGCGAGCTGGCCGGGGTGGGTGAGGAGGGCGTGGATGGCGTTGTCGAGGAGGTTGACGGTGGTCTCGTGACCGGCGCTGATCACCAGCAGCAGGGTGTCGATCAGCTCCTGCTCGGTGAGGCGGGAGCCGTCCTCGTCGCGGGCCGAGATCAGGATGCTGGTCATGTCGTCGCCGGGGGTGGCGCGCTTGGCGGCGACGATGCCGGCGAGGATCTCGTAGACCCGGGCGTAGGTGGCCGTGACCTCGTCGGCGTCGGCGGAGGTGTGGAAGATGCTGTCGACGCAGGCGCGCAGGCCCTCGCGGGTGGCCTCGTCGGTGACGCCGAACAGCTCGCAGATGACCTGGATGGGGATGGGGTACGCGTAGTTCTCGCGGAGGTCGACCGGGCGGCCGGCCGGGGTGGCCGCGAGGTCGTCGAGGAGGCCCTGGGCGAGCTCCTCGATGCGGGGGCGCAGGGCGGCGGTGCGACGGGCGGTGAAGGCGCGGGCGACGAGGCTCCGCAGCCGCTTGTGGTCGGCGCCGTGGGCGGTGAACATGTTCTGCACCGCGACCCAGGTGAAGAGCGGCCACTCCGGCGAGATCTCACCGTTGATCCAGGCCGGCCAGTGGCGGCGCGGGTCCTTGGAGACGCGGGGGTCGGTGAGGAGCTGCTTCAGGAGCGGCTGGGTCGTCACTGCCCATGCCACCACTCCCCCAGGAAGCTCCACGGGCGTCGCCGCTCCGCGGGCCCGGATCCGGGCGGCCTCGCCGTGGATGTCACTGCCGGTGGGGTCGATGGCGACGGCACCGGTCCTGCTGAGCTGACTGAGCTGGCTTTCCATCGGGGGTCTCCAGGGGTCTCGGCCTGCTGCTGACGGTGGTGGTACGGGGCTCCGGGCCCTCCCGCGGCACCGGGCACGCCGGACGCCGCGAGGTCGTGGACGGGCGCGGGGGCGGGCCTGGTGGGGTGGACCGGGGGGAAGCGGACGGGCAGGGCGGTGAGCGCGCGGTGGAAGGGGCCCGGCCGCCAGACCAGGCGGTCGGCGGGGACGGCCAGCTCCAGGTCGGGCAGCCGGTCGAGGAGCTTCTCGACGGCGACGGCCGCGATGAGCCGGGCGGCGTCCTTGGCGGGGCAGGTGTGCGGGCCGGCGCTCCAGGCGAGGTGGGCGCGGTTGCCGGTGCGCTGGTCGGAGAGGAGGGCGGGGTCGGTGTTGGCCGCGGCGAAGCTGACGACCACGGGCTCGCCGGCGCGCAGCGGGACGCCGCCGAAGTCGACGTCCTGCACGGGGTAGTGCACGCCGTAGTTGGCCATCGGCGGGTCGAGCCAGAGGACCTCGTCCAGGGCGTCCTCGACGGGCATGCTGCCGCCGGCCAGGTCGCCGGCGAAGCGGTCGTCGGAGAGCAGCAGCCGCAGCGCGTTGGCGATGAGGTTCTGCTGGGGCTCGGTGCCGGCGCCGATGAGGACGACGAGCTGGTGGATCATCTCCTCGTCGGTGAGCCGGGCGTGGTGGGCCATCAGCCAGGAGGTCATATCGGCGCCGGGCTCGGTGTGCTTGAGGCCGATGAGTTCGACGAGGCTGTCGGCGATGAGGGCGTCGGCGCGCTCGGCGTCGACGCCGTCGAAGATCCCGGAGAAGCCCTCGACGAGGCGGTCGCCGAGCTCCGGCGGGCAGCCGAAGAGCTGCTGGAAGACCAGGAGCGGCAGGACCTTGGCGTAGGCGCCGAGGAGGTCGGCCTCGCCGAGGCCGGCGAAGCGGTCGATGAGGGTGTCGGCGCTGCGCTCGACATAGCCGCGCAGGGCGTTGGGGTCGATCCGGGACAGGGAGTCGGTGACGGCCTGGCGGAGCCGGCGGTGGGCGTCCCCGTCGGAGAAGAGACAGTTGGGCCGGTAGGCCATCATCGGGACGACGGGGTTGTCGGCGGCGACCCGGCCGTCGGCGAGGGCGCGCCAGCGGCGGGCGTCCTTGGCGAAGATCTCGGGGCTGCGGAGCACCTCCAGCGCGGCCCGGTAGTCGGTGACGAGGGTGGCGTGGGCGCCGGGCGCCAGCTCGACCGGGGCCGCCGGCCCGAGGGCCCGCAGCCGCCGGTAGACGGCGTGCGGGTCGGCGGCGAAGTCCGGCCCGTACATGGGGGTGGCGCCGCCGTGGTGCGCGGGGCAGCCCGGCGGTGCGCCGGACCCCGCTCCGGGGCCGGCGTCGGGGCGGTGGGTCACACGGGCTCCTGGGCGTACGGGGCGGCGTGCCCGGCCGGACCGCCGGGGACCGGTGCCGGACCCGCCGGACCCGCCGGGGCCGCCTGTCGCGCCTGGAGGTATTCCACGAGGGCGATCAGGGCGCGGGTGGAGGAGATCCGGTCGCGGGCGTCGCAGGTGATCAGCGGGGTCTCGGGGAGGAGGTCGAGGGCCTCGCGGATCTCCTCCTCGGGGTGGGCCGGGGCGCCGTCGAAATGGTTGACGGCGACGGCGTACGGCAGGCCGTGCTCCTCCAGCAGCCCCATGACGTCGAACGACTGCTCAAGCCGACGGGTGTCGGCGAGCACGAGCGCGCCGAGGGCCCCATGGGTCATGTCCTGCCAGAGCCGGGTGAAGCGCTGCTGGCCGGGGGCGCCGAAGAGATAGAGGACGAGGCTGTCGCTGAGGGTGACCCGGCCGAAGTCCATGGCGACCGTGGTGGTCGTCTTGCCGTCGATGCCGGCCAGGTCGTCGACGAGCGCCCCGGCCTGCGTCATGGTCTCCTCGGTGCGCAGCGGCCGGATCTCCGACAGCGAGCCGACGAAGGTCGTCTTGCCCACCGCGAAGTGGCCCACGACGAGGAGCTTCGCGGCGGTCCGCACGGACCGCCGCAGGTAGAGCGCTCCGTCAGAGGCGAGCGCGGAGTCCATCCAGCACCTCCTGAAGAATCTGGGCCTCGGGAAGTTGCGCCGAGGGGATGGGGGCCCGGGTGATGAGGTGACCGCTGTCCACGAGATCGCCGAGCAGCACCTTGGTGACGCTGACGGGCAGCATCAGATGGCCGGCGATCTCGGCGACGGACAGCGGCCCGCCGAGGCAGAGTTCCATGAGCCGGTACTTCTCGGGGCTCAGTCCGCCGAGCGGGCGGTCGTACTGGGCGATGACGAGGGTGACCAGGTCGAACGTGTTGCGGGTCGGGTGGGCGCGGCCGTCGGTGACGACGTACGGCCGTACTAATCCTTGTCCGCGCCTCGGCGTGGGCGGGGTCATGCCGGGCTGCCGCCCTGCCAGGCGTCCCGCCGGGGCGGGCTGGTGAGCTCCTTGCCGAGCCGGTCGACGAGCTTCTGCATGCGGTAGGTCACGGCCTCCATGTCGACGTGCTCGGTGGCCGAGACGGCGAGGTAGGCGCCGGGGCCGGCGGCGATGAGGAAGACGTAGCCGCCCGCGAACTCCACGAGGGTCTGCCGCCAGGGGCCGGACTGCTGGATCTGCGGGCTGCAGAACTCGGCGGTGGAGCGGCTGATGGACTGGAGGCCGGAGAGGGCGGCGGCCTGCCGCTCGGCCTCGTCGCGCTCGATGCCCTCGGAGCGGGCGCGGAGCATTCCGTCGGAGGAGAGGAGGATCGCGTGCCGGGCCTCCGGCATCTTCACGACCTCGTCCAGCATCCAGCCCAGCTCGTTGTTCAGGTGGTCGTTCACGCTGGGGTGTTCCCTTCGTCGTCTTCGGGTGCCTGTTCGGGGTGGCCGCCGTGGCGGGGGGCGTGGCCGGGGTGCCCGGTGCGGCCGGAGCGGGTGCCGCGCGCGAAGGCGCCCATGCGCCGGGCGGTCTCCTCCGGGCTGCGGGGCGGCGGTCCGTCCAGGTCGAGGGGCGTACCGCCGGGCGGGGTCGTCATGCCGCCCAGCCCCAGGATCTCCACGGTCTGCTCGGCGGGCGCCTGCCCGGCGCCCGCCGTGGGCTGCCTGCGGCGGCGCTTGGGCAGGCCGCCCGCGGTGGAGCCGGTGACGGCTCCCGGGTGGCCGTCCGGGGAGCCGACGGCCGGGCGGGCGGGCGGGAAGGCGCCGGGGGCGGGCGCCATGGGGGCGGTGTCGCCGGTACGGCCGGAGGGGGCGGAGGGTCCGGGTGGCCGGCGGGGCCGGCGGGGCCGCCGCGAGGGGCGGGCGGCGGGAAGGCATCGGCGGCGTGCGGAACGCCGCCCGGGACCCGCTGTCCGGGGAACGCGGCTCCGGCGGCATCGGCACCGCCGGGAACACCGGCCGCACCGGAGGCACGGGGAGCCTCGGACATTCCGGGAACCTCGTGCGACCCGGGGGCATCGCGGACCTCGTCGTGCCGTACGCCCTTGGAAGCCGTACGGCCGGGGGGCCCGAGCGGCGTGGTGTCGGGCCCGTCGATCTCAAGGTGCACCAGCAGCGCGCTGGGCAGGAACAGCACGGCCCGCACACCGCCGTACGGCGAGCGGGTGTCGACGGAGACGCTGAACCCGTAGCGGGCGGCGAGCACGCCGATGACGGGGAAGCCGAACTGCGGCGGGTCGCCGAGCCGGGAGACGTCGACGGTCCGCTGGCCGGACAGCAGCGCGGCCGCCCGCTGCACCTCCTGGCCGTCCATGCCCACGCCCGCGTCGTCGATGACCACGCAGGCGCCGTTGTGCACGGGCTGGAGGCCGACCTGCACGGTGGTGTTGGGCTGCGAGTGACGGGCGGCGTTGTCCAGCAGCTCGGCGACGGCCAGCACCACGGGCTCCACGACCCTGCTGACGACGGCGAGATCGGCCTGGTTGTGCACCTGTACGCGCCGGTAGTCGCGGATCCGCGAGGTGGCGCCGCGTACGACGTCGGTCAGCGGGGACGCACTGCGCTGCCGGCCGGGCCAGGAGCCGCACAGCACGGAGATGGCCTGGGCGCGGCGGCCGAACTGGGAGTTGGCGTGGTCGATCTGGAGGAGGTCGCGCAGCACGTCGGGGTTGTCGTGCCGCTCCTGCATGTCGGAGATGGCCAGCTGCTGTTCGTGCGCCAGCCCCTGCAAGGCGCGCATGGACGCCTTGAGCGCGGCCTTCGCCGACTGGTCGGCGCGGGCCTGCGCCTTGTCCACGGCCTGGGTGAAGGTCTCCATCACGGACTGAAGGCCCTGGGCGAACACGGTGCCGGTCAGCCGCTCGTCGAGCAGCCCCGGCAGGGGCACGGGCTGGTGCATGGAGGCCGTCACGGCGGGCAGCCGGACGGCGACCAGGTGCCGCACCTCGGTGTCACGTGCCTGAAGGCCGTCCTCCAGCGCGCTGACCCGCCGGCGCACGGCGGCGGTGATCCCCCGCTGGCGCACGAGCAGCACCGCCACGGCGACCAGCGCGACGGCCAGACACCAGCTCACCACCTCCGGTATGTGATGTGACATCAATTCCTCGTGGGCGAAGGGGGCATACGGTCGGCGTGGACAGGTGGTGTCCTGACGTCCCGTCCAAAACGGAATACGCGGATCATCCTAACCACGCGGCTGGGCGTCTGGCCGATCTTCGTTTCACGAGTTACCGAACAGACATACGCCTCATGTCACGACCGTAGCGTGCGTCCCTTCAGGGCGTCAGAGGCCCCCGTACGGGCGGCCCCGGGACCGCGCTCATACGATCACGCCCGACGGATCCGTGTCCTCCGTCACCGGCCGCAGGGCGTGGGGGATGTGGGCGACGGGTGGGAGGGTGAGGACGGCGCGGGCGATGGCGTCGGAGTCGCCGAGGGTGACGGAGTCGACTCCGGGACGGATGCCGGCCGCGGTCACCCAGTGCACGGCTTCGGTCGGCACGCCGTAGGCGAACCGTCGAGGATGGACATGGCCTCTCCCGTCGATCACGTGGTACGGCCGCTCGGTGACCGCGAGACCGCCCGTCTCATAACTCGTACCCGACGCCGCGTCGATACGGAAAGTCGTGATCTGGTCAGTGTTCAACAAGTGCCGCAGCAACGGATCCGCGGTACGCCGCAGGTCAGGCTCGGGAAGCCGGGCCTCGATCAGCGTGCGCGCCCGTACCGGAGCCCCGGGCACCGCCGTGGAGGTCGCCACGAACGCGGGGTCCGCGGTGTCGATGCGCACGACCGTCCCCGGCCCGGTCACCTCCAGCACCCCGGCCTCGATCAGCGCGATCATCTCCTCGATCCGCGACGCGGGCGGGCCGATCGACAAGAACGCGTTCAGCGGGGTGTACCAGCCCTCCAGGTCGTCACGGTGCGAGGTGCCCTCCAGACCGCCGTGGTCGACCGCGAGACGGATCTCGTTGCGCAGATCCCGCATCACGTCCAGCGCCGCCTTCAGCGGCCCGCTGACATTGCCCGCGCGGGCCGCCCGCACGTCCTCCGCCAGATACCCCAGCAGCCACGCGTGGAACTCCCCGCGACCGGCGAACTCCCGCTCCCCGTACGGGCGCGAGAGCCGCTCCCAGCTCCACCGCGCGTCCCCGCCGATCCCGAACGCCTCCAGCAGCCCCGCCCGCTCCTCCTCCGACTCCAGAGCCAGGAACCTGCCCGCGAACGGCTCCGCCTCCCCACCACGCCCCAGGGAGCGCAGCAGAGTGGCGTAATAGACGCTCTCCACCTCACGGGAGATCAACGGCCACAGATCGGCACCGAAGCGCACCGGTCCCCCACGACGGACGCGGTCCCGCAGCCCGGCCACGTACTCGGCCGTCAGCAGCCTGGGAAGGTAACGGCCGTATGCGCCCTTCTCGTTCTCACCCCGTGCGTGATAAGGGACGCCACGCCGGGAGAAGGCGTAGATCTTCGGCTCCCGGCCGGACGGTCGGTAGGCCACCTTCCCGCCCGCACGGACGAACCGCCCGCCCCGCCCGGCCGTGAAGAGCGCCATGTAGTCGAAGAAGTTCAGGCCCAGACCGCGCAGCAGGACCGGCTCGCCGCCCCGGACCCCGCTCAGGTCCAGATCGGCGGGGTTGGCGGGGGTGACGTAGTCGAGGTGGTGGATACGGGCGAGCGACGCGGTACGGGCCTCGCGCGGTGAAAGATGGGCCGGCACATGGCCCAGCGCCATCACGATCGCGTCCAGCTGGTTCAGCCGGGTGCCGTCCTCCAGGCGGACGCCCTGGGGGCCGCCGGGCACGCCTTCGACATCGGCCATGGCGACCACCAGCGAGCGATGCGTCTCGACGGTCATGTGCGTGGGGGCGCGGGCGACGATCCGCCGGAAGCTGTCGTGGAGGTAGCGGCCGTAGAACGCCCGGGTCGGATAGGCGTCCGGGCCCAGTCCGCGGGCCTCGGCCAGAGTCGCCCCGTCGTACGGACCGGCCGCTCCCCCGGCGCGCCCCGCCACGCCGCGCGCCCACTCGTACAGGCTCGGCCCCGGCTCGATCGGGCCCTCGATCCGGGCGCTGTCGTCCGTGTACACCGTGATCTGCGACGACACCGTGTTCATCAGCAGCTCACGCGACTGGTCACTGCGCCACACGGTGCCCGCGCCGGGCGCCGACGGATCGACGACATGCACCGTGACGGCCGCATGCGTGGGCGCGACGCGCTCGTTGGCGCACAGCCGCTCCAGGACGGACAGGCCACGCGGGCCGACACCGACGACGCAGACCTCGACATGGCTGTCACTCATGCGGGGCTCCTCTTTTCCAGAGAACAGCGGCTCGGACACCGCCCCGGGGGGAGACACGGCCCCCTCGCCGGCCGCGCGCGAGCGGTCCGGAACGTGCCGCCGCCGGCCGGCGCGGCTTCCCACGCCTGTCAATCTGGACGGCTCCGTTTTCACGGGTCAACGGCCGGTCTGCGGGTCCGTCAGGTCCTCCCTTTTTCCCCGGCCTCTGGGCGCTTCACGGCCCCGGCCCGGCCCCCCTGACCTGACGCATCAACCGGGGCGGCCTTGTCCGGCACGGCCGCCGCCGCGCAGTCTCGTGCCATGAGCCGTGCCCGCCCGTGCGCCGGGGCACCTCGCCGAAGGACCGGCCGAGGGACTCGCCGAGGTCTTCGGGCGACCGGACCCGGCGCGGTGGGCCGGACCGCCCCTCGACCGCCCCGACCGCCCCTAGGCGCCTGCCTGCGTGAGATGAGGAGAGATGACGACCCGAGCGGCACCCTCCCGTCCGTGGACCGAGAGCTGGGACCCGGAGGACGAGGACTTCTGGGAGCGCGGTGGGAAGCACATCGCGCGACGCAATCTGACGGTGACCGTCCTCTCCGGACACCTCGCCCTCTCCGTGTGGGGCATGTGGTCGGCGCTGCTGCTGTTCGGGTCCCCCGGAACCGGCCCGGCGTACGGTCCCGGGGGCGCTTTTCTGCTGGTCGCCGCGCCGGTGGCGGCCGGGGCGGCGCTGCGGTGGGCCGGTTCACGGGGGCGGCGCGCCCCCGGTCCCGTGGACCGGCCGGGCGGCCGGGCACGGGTCGTCCTCGGGACGGCCGCCCTGCTGCCGCCCGCCCTGGCCGCCGCCTGGCTCGTACAGCGGCCCGGCACCCCGCTGTGGACGCTCCTGATCGTCGCGGCGACCGCCGGGGCGGGCGGGGGGACGCTTCCCGCCGTCGGCGCGCGGCACCTCGCGTCCCTGTATCCCCACCGGGAGCGCGGGCTCGCGCCGGGTGTGGGCGGCGGCCTGTCCGGCGTCGTGACCGCGCAGGCGCTGGGACTGCTGGTGATCGCGGCGGCCGGGGAGTCGGGCCCGGCGTACGTGGCCGTCGCGCTGCTGCCCCCGGTCGCGCTGGTCGCGGCGGCGGCCGCGCTGCTGATGGACGATCCGGTTCCGTTACGGCCGGCACGGGTCTTGCGGGTCGTGCCTCCCGTCCGGCCCCGGGCGGTGGCGCCGCGCCGCGCCCGCTGGGCCGCGGCACTGCGCGCGGGCACGTCCGGCGCGCTCCTCGGCCACTGCCTGGCCTTCGGCCTGGTCCTGCGGAGCGAGTTCGGCTGCTCGCCGCGCCGGGCGGCCGCGTACGCCTTGCTGGGCGCGCTGCTCGGCCGGGCGGCCCGGAGCCTGGGCGGCAGGGCGCCCGGCCCCCGGACCGCGGGGCGCGCCGTCCTCGCGGGGACGCTCGGCATGGCCGTGACGGCCGCGCTGCTGCCGACGGTTGGGGGCACGTGCGGAGGGTTCGCGGCCGGCTTCACGGCGCTGTGCGTGTGCGGCGGCGTGGGGGCGGGGGCTCTGAGCCGTACGGCCGACGACGTGGACGGCCGCGCGGGGAGCGGCGTGCGCGACGTCGCCGGGGGCGGCCGGAGGAACGGCCGTGGTGGGGTCATGGACAGCGACCCCACCGCGTACGGCCACGCCGGAACCGGCCTGCGCGACGCCATCGGGGACGGCCGGAGGAACAGCCCGGGTGGGGCCATGAACAGCAACCCCA
This sequence comes from Streptomyces eurocidicus, assembly GCF_002891295.1. GTDB lineage: Bacteria > Actinomycetota > Actinomycetes > Streptomycetales > Streptomycetaceae > Streptomyces > Streptomyces eurocidicus. Next base: position 666,557 of record NZ_LGUI01000004.1, read on the forward strand.
CCGCGTACGGCCGCACCGGAACCGGCCTGCACGACGCCATCGGGGACGGCCGGAGGAACAGCCCGGGTGGGGCCATGAACAGCAACCCCACCGCGTACGGCCGCACCGGAACCAGCCTGCACGACGTCACCGAGAACAGCCGGAGAAACGGCCCGAGCGGGGTCATGAACAGCGACCCCACCACGTACAGCCGCGCCGGAACCGGCCTGCCCGGCGTCATCCGGGACGGCCGGAGGAGCCGCGGCATCGCGGGCGGCGGCCCCCGCGTGGCCGACGCGTTCGGTGCCGTCGTCGTGCTGCTCACCTTCGCCGCCTGCTACGCGGGTCCCTCCGGCGGCGGTTCGGCGGCGCCCGCGCTCCGGGGCCTCGCCTGCGTCCACGGGGTGTGCGCGGTGCTCGCCTGGGCGGTCGACCGGCGGCGCGGGGCCTCGGCGGGCCCGGGCCGGGAACCCGCCCGGGCGCACACGGACGTTCCGCGCCGCGGGACCGTCCTCCCGGGTGTCACGGGAGCGTCCCCGTAAAGCGCTCCGGGGGCCGAGCGCTCCAGGGGCCGGGAAGGAAACGCGGGCGCGGTGCCGGAGAGGTACCGCTTCGGTGTCGGCGACGGGGACTCTCCCGGTCGCCGACACCGGCCGCACCGTGCCGACGACCGGGAGAACGGAGACCGACATGTCCAGGGTGGTGCTGATTTCCGGGAGCCTGCGCCGCGGGTCCGTGAATTCCGCGGCGCTGCGCGCCGTGCGGCGCATCGTGGAGAGCGCCCCGGGCGCCCCGGAGGTGATCTCGCTGCCCATCGGCCGGCTGCCGTTCTACGACGGGGACGTCGAGCGCTCCGGGGCGGCCACGGCCGTGCAGGCGGCGCGAGCGCTGGTCGCGGACGCCGACGCCCTGGTCATCAGCACCCCCTCGTACAACGGCGCGGTGCCGGGGGTGCTGAAGAACGCGCTGGACTGGCTGTCCCGCCCGGACGGCGCGAGCCCGCTCGCCGGGCGGGTCGTGGCCGTGCTGAGCGCCTCGCCGAGCGGGCGCGGGGCGATCGACGCCCAGCCCGCGCTGATGGACCTGCTCGACGCCTGTGAGGCGGTCGTCGTCGAGCACCCGCCCGTGGCCATCCGCCGGGCGGATCGCCGCCTGGACGCGGCGGGCGAGATGAGCGATCCGGAGGTGCTGGCCGCCCTGCGCGGGCTGGTCGACGCCACCTTCGAAGCGGTGGCGATCCTGGCGGGCCAGCGTCGGTCGGCGCTCGCCTGACGGGACCGGCCCGCCCCGGTGCGGCCGCGACGCGCGGTCTCCGGAGCGGGGACCCGGACGAACGGGCGAGGCCCTGGAGCCTCGGACCGCTCGTGTCCGCTCCCGGGTGAAGGGGTCAGCGGGGACCGCCCGGCGGGAGCGGGTGCTCGGGGAAGAGCCGGTGCAGCTCGGCGTGGAAGCCGGGGAAGGTCTTGGCCACGCAGTGGGGGTCGTCGAGTGTGAGGGTGCCGGGCACGGCCAGGCCGAGCACGGAGAAGGCCATGGCGATCCGGTGGTCGCGGTGGCAGGCGATACGGGCGGGCCGCGGTGTGCCGGGGTGGACGGTGAGCCGGTCGGGGCCCTCCTCGCAGGTGATGCCGCAGGCGCGGAGGTTCTCGGCGACGGCGGCGACCCGGTCGGACTCCTTGAGCCGGGCGTGGGCGACGCCGCGCACGGTGACGGGCGCGTCGGCGAGCGGGGCGATGGCCGCGAGCGTCATGAACGTGTCCGAGATATCGCCCATGTCGATGTCGAAGCCGCCGCGCAGCGGCCCCGTCCCGGCGACGGTGGTGGCCGTCTCCCCGACCTCCACGTGCGCCCCGGCCCGGCGCAGCGCCTCGACGAAGCGCAGGTCGCCCTGGACGCTGCGGGTGCCGAGGCCGGGCACGGTGACGGCGCGCCCGGTGACGGCGGCCGCGGCGAAGACGTAGGAGGCGGTGGAGGCGTCCGGTTCGACGACCAGGTCCGCGGGGGCGCAGCCGCCGGGCCGTACGGTGATGCGGCCGTGCGGGCCCTCGGTGACGTCGGCGCCGAAGTGCCGCATCAGGGCCAGGGTCATGTCGAGGTACGGGCGGCTGACGAGGTGGTGGACGTCGACGGTGAGCGGGGCGCGCATCAGGGGCGCGGCCATCAGCAGCCCGCTGAGGTACTGACTGCTCATGGACGAGTCGAGGACGAGCCGCCCGCCGTCCAGACCGGTGGTGTCGAAGTGCAGCGGCGGACCGTCCTCGGGTGCGGGGCGGACGGCGGCGCCGAGGCGTGCGAGCGCCTCGGCGAGGGGGCGCTGCGGCCGGGCGCGCAGCTGGGCGGAGCCGTCGAAGACGAACTCGCCCTGCCCGGTGGCGGCGAAGGGGGGCAGGAAACGGGCGGCGGTGCCTGCGTCTGCGCACCAGACACGGGCGGGCCCGGTGGGGCCGCGGCCGGTACCGGTGACCTCCCAGCAGCGGTCGTCGGGGGCGCTGCGGACGGTCACGCCGAGGGTGGTGAGGGCGGTGCGGAAGGCGAGGGTGTCGTCGCTGACGAGGGGTGCCCGGATGCCTGTGGTGCCGCGGGCGACGGCGGCCAGCAGCAGGGCGCGGTTGGTGATGCTCTTGGAGCCGGGGATCCGCGCGGTCAGCGCGGTGACGGGCGGCTGCCAGGTCGTCATGGAGTCTCCTGGTCGGGGCGGTCAGGGAAGTCGAGGCGGTCGAGGGTACGGGCGTCGGGGCGGGCCCCGGCGGCGGTCTCCAGGGCGAGGGTCAGGGTGTCGAGGAGGCGGTGCCAGGACTCGTCGAGGTCCTTGAGGGCCTCGGCCTCCAGGCGGGTCGTGAGTTCGCGGTGGTCGATGCCGCACCACCGCAGCTGGCCGAGGAGGCGGCGGGCGGCGGCGTGGCCCACGTCGGTCCAGGGCCGGCCGGTGGCCTTGCCGTGGTCGGCGACGGCTTCGAGGGTCTCCTCGGCGAGGGCGGTGACGGTGGACCGGGCGGTCAGCCGGTCGGCGTGGCGGGTGTCGCGGTAGGCGGGGTTCCGTACGGTCGTGTCCGCCCAGAGCAGCCGCCGCGGCCGGCCGCCCGAGCCCGTCCGTGCTCACGGCCGGTTCCCTCCCGGCCCGCGGGCCAGTCCGGCGCGGGCGGCCGCGGCGACCCGCTGGGCCGTCAGCCCGCCCTGCTCGTAAAGGGCGCGGTACGAGGCGAAGGCGCCGGCGCCGTCCAGGCCGACGGTCTCGCGGGCCGGGCACAGGAGCTGGTACCAGCCGAGGGCGGTGCCCGCGCCGACGGAGACGGTGGCGCGGGCGCCGGGCGGCAGGACGGCGTCGCGGTACGCGGGGTCCTGCTCGTGGAACCACTTGGCGCACGGCATGGCGACCACGCGGGTGGCGATGCCCTCGCGCTGGAGGATCCGCCGGGCGTCCAGCGCGACGGGCACCTCGCCGCCGCCCGCGACGAGTACGACGTCGGGGTCGCGGGAGCCGCCGCCCGCGTCGGCCTCGGCCTCGGCCAGGACGTAGCCGCCTCGGGCGACCCGGTCGGCGGCGGGGGCCGCCAGGGTTTCCAGGGGTGTTCGTACCACTGCCGGGCTCATGCGACGGGCACCTTTTCGACGAGGCCGGCGAGCAGGTTCCCCACGATCCGTGGTCCGTCCTGGGTGAGGACGGACTCGGCGTGGAACTGCATGGACGCGAAGTGCGGGCCCCGCAGGGCATGCACCTCACCATTGGCGGGATCGCGGCTGACCTCCACGGTCCCGGCAGTGCCGTACGGGACCGTGTCCGTAGCACTGCGGGCGGCGAAGGTGTTGTAGAAACCGACACGTTCAGGACTGCCGAAGAGATCGATCCCCCGCTGGACACCCTGATTCGGCACCTCACGACGGCCCAGCTCCAGCCCCAGACGCAAACTGAGAACCTGGTGACTGAGACAGACCGCGAGGAAAGGCCGCCGCTCATCGAGCAGAGTGCCGATCGCCGCGTCCAGATGGGCGATCTTGGGATGGGAAAGCTCCCTCGGATCACCCGGGCCCGGGCCCATGACCACCAGATCGTGCCCGTCGAAGGAATACGGCTCATCGAAACGGCGAACCGTCACCGTCAAACCCATGGCGCGCAGCTGGTGGTCGATCATGGAGGTGAAGGTGTCCTCGGCATCCACGACCAGCACCCGCCGCCCGGCCAGCACCGGCACGGTGCGGGCCCGCTCGGTGTCGGGGGCCAGCCAGAACCCGGCGATACCCGTATTCCGCTCCGCCAGGGCGGCCCGCACCCGGGGGTGACGGCCGAAACGGCCGGCCCCGTCGTCCTTCAGCGCGGAGATCAGCCCCGCCGCCTTCGCCCGCGTCTCCAGCACCTCCGAACCCGGATCCGAATGACGCACCAGCGTGGCCCCGACCCCGATCCGCACCCGCCCCGAACGGTCGATGTCGGCGGTGCGGATGAGGATCGAGGAGTCCAGGACCCGCTGCCCGGCGCTGTCCCTGCCGATGAGGGCGAGCACCCCGCTGTAATAGCCGCGGCCCGACTCCTCATAGCGGTCGATGACCCGGCAGGCACTCTCCAGCGGGCTGCCCGTCACCGTCGGCGCGAACATCGTCTCGCGCAGGATCTCGCGCGGATCCCGGTCCGTACTGCCCTCGATCAGATACTCGGTGTGCGCGAGACGCGCCATCTCCTTCAGATACGGCCCCACCACCCGGCCGCCACCCGTGCAGATCCGGGCCATCATCTTCAGTTCCTCATCGACCACCATGTACAGCTCATCGGTCTCCTTACGGTCCGCGAGGAAGTCCATGACCTCGGGAAGACTGGGCCCCGCGGCCGGGTAACGGTAGGTCCCGCTGATCGGGTTCATCACCGCCCGGCCCCCCGCGACACTGATGTGCCGCTCCGGAGTCGCGCCCACGAAGGTCCGCTCACCCGTATGCACCAGGAACGTCCAGTACGCCCCCGACTCCCGCTCCAGCAACCGCCGGAAGAACGTCAAAGCATGCTCGGGCCCGTATCCGGTGATGTCCGCGGTGAAAGACCGCTTGATGACGAAATTGGCACCCGTACCCTCACCGATCTCCTCCGCGATCACCCGCCGCACCATCCGGGCATACGCGTCATCATCGACGTCGAAATGCTCCCCGGTAAGAGCGAGCGGCACCTCGGGAATCCGGGCCAGAACCTCCGCCACACCCACAACAGCCTGATCAGTCACCGTCATCGCCAGCAACGGAGCACCGTCATCGGCACAGGCGAAACCCCGCTCCGCGATCTGCCGGTACGGGACCACCACCAGCGCCTCGTGCCCCGCGCCGCCCGGTGCGGGCAGCCGGACGTCGGCCAGGGTCCCGGGCGTCGACACCTCGCCCACCAGCAGGTCCATGGCCCCGGGCCCGGTGGCGTCCGGGCGGTGCACCAGCGCGTACGCGGGCACCTCGCCGCCCAGGATCCGGCCCAGGAGATCCCCCGTGCCCGTGCTCATGCCGTGACTCCTTCCCACTGTGCCGGGCCGGCCGGGAAGGCCGCCCCGGGGTCCTTCGTCGTGTCCGCCGCCAGAGCGGCCGCCAGGTCCCCGGCCGTGGCGACCACCGCGCACCGCTCCGCCGCGTAGGTCAGGGCCAGCCGGTGGTACTCGGCGGAGAAGTCCGCCACCGCGTCGCCCACCAGGAACGTCTCGATGTCGTTCGTGAACGCCTCGACGGCGGTCATCAGCACGCCCACGTGCGCGTACACCCCGCACACCACCAGTTGGTCCCGCCCGGCCGCGCGCATCCGCGCGAGCAGTCCGGAGCGGAAGAAGGCGCTGTAGCGCCACTTGGTGAACACCCAGTCGCCCACCCGTGGCGCCACCTCGTCCACCACCAGCCGGTCCGCGGGGGCCACCCGCATGCCCGGCCCCCAGAAGTCCTTCAGCAGGCCCCGCTGTTCCTCGCTCATCCCGCCCGGCTGCGCCGTGTACGCCACCGGCACGCCGGCCGCCGCGCAGCTCTCCCGGAGGAGGGCGGTGTGCCGCACCAGGGCGTCCCGGACGCCTTCGGGCAGGGGGGCCAGGAAGTAGCGCTGCATGTCGTGGACCAGCAGCACGGCGCGGGCGGGATCCACCGTCCAGCGGGCGGTGTTCCCGGGCAGCTCGCCCGCTGTCGGCATCGGGTACGGCTCTATCGGGGGGATACCAGCCATGGAACTTCCTCTCCTTCGCTCTCGGTCCTCCGGTGGTCGCCCGGGGCCCGGCAGGGCTTCCCCGGTCAGCCCTGCCAGGCCGAGACGACCTCGATGGCCTGGGCGGGGTTGAGCCGGGGGTCGCAGAAGCTCGTGTACTTGTCGCCGACGTGCGCGAGCCCGGACTCGTCCCGTACGCACTCGGTGACGTTCTCGGGCGTGGTCTCCAGGTGCAGGCCACCGGCGACGCCGCCCGCGGTCCTGACCGAGCACTGGAAGCCGCGGACCTCGCGGACCACGGTGTCGAGCAGCCGGGTCTTGAGGCCGTCGGGCGCGGTGACGGTGTTGCCGTGCATGGGGTCGGTGAGCCAGATGACCGGGTGTCCGGCGGCGCGTACGGCCTCGACGAGCGCGGGGAGCCGCTCGGACACGGCGTCGGCGCCCATGCGGGCGATCAGGGTGAGCCGGCCGTGCTCCCGGCCCGGGTCGAGGAGTTCGCAGAGCGTGAGGAGTTCGTCGGCGTCCATGCCGGGGCCGACCTTGCAGGCCACGGGGTTGGCCACCTCGGCCAGGAGGGCGACGTGGGCACCGTCCACCTGCCGGGTGCGCTCACCGATCCAGGGCCAGTGGGTGGAGGTGAGGAGGGCGCGCCCGGTCTCGTCCCGGCGGACCATGGGCTCCTCGTAGTCGAGGAGCAGGGCCTCGTGGCTCGTCCACACCGGCGGGCAGACGCCCGAGCGGCGCGCGGGGGCCAGCCAGCCGAGGTGGGTCATGGCCTCGCTCGCGGCGAGGTAGCCGGACAGCAGGCGCTGCGGGTCGGGGCGGCGGCGCTCGGGGTGCGGCTCGGGGCTGTTGACCATGTGACCGCGATAGACGGGCAGTTCCACGCCCCGCACCAGCTCGGTGGGGCGCGAACGCGGCTTGGCGAACTGACCGGCCATCCGGCCCGCCCGCACCACCGGCTTATGGGTGATCATCTTCAGCACGCCGGCGAGGATGTCGAGCAGGCCGGCCTTCCGGGCGACGTAGCCCGAGGTGCACTCCGCCGGGTCCTCCGCGCAGTCGCCCGCCTGCACCACCTGGGATTCCCCCCGGGCGACCTGGGCGAGATGGGCGCGCAGGGTCCTCACATCGGCGGAGCGTACGAGCGCGGGGCGGGAGGCGAGTTCGTCGCGGACCCGCTGAACCTGAGGGGCGTCTCTCCAATCGGGCTGCTGCGGCGCGGGCTTGAGCCGGGTGGCGAGCAGAGTGTCGTTCACGGATGACTCCAAAAGCGTTTCGTTAATGGGCCGCTCTCAAACAGGGGTGGAACCAAGGAGGTGGCAGGCTTCGGAACTCCCTTCACCGCGGGGACCGGGGGTTCTCGATCGTCCGGCGGTGCCGCGCATTCCGCCAAAGGCGGCACGCTCACTCCGTCAGATGGGCGGGACTCCATCAGATCGCTGTCAAGTCCGCGATCACGCCAATGTGACGGAGTAAGCGCGGACTGTTCGGCGCGGTCGCGTATCCGCTTTACTGTCGTGCCCTCTGCCCTATCCATTTCCGCGACCGGCCCGGAGAGGGGGCAACGCCTCATGGGAGAGCGCTCGGTGATTTCGGACGGTGAGGTACTGCGCGAACTTCTCGCGGAAGGCGTCTCACCCTGGCTCGGCGGGCTGTGCCGGTCACTGCTCGCCCCGGGACGGCTCGCGGCCCTCGTACGGGAGGCCGGGGTGCGGGGGGCGACGTCGCACCCGCGGGCGCTGGCCGCCGATGTGGCGCGGGGCACCGCCTACCGGCAGCAGCTTTCCCACCTGGCGTGCCGCTCGGTGCCGCTGGACACGTCCGTGCAGGCGCTGTGCGCCTACGATCTGCGGTCCGCCTGCGACGAGTTGCTGCCGGTCTTCGTGTCCACGCAAGGCCGCGACGGGCATGTGTCGATGGACCTGGACCCCCGGCTGGCGCACGACGCGCGGGCCACGGCGGTGGCCGCCGTGGCCCTGAACCGGGCGGCGTGCCGGCCGAACGCGCTGGTCAAGATACCGGCGACGGACGAGGGCATCGTGGCGGTCGGGGACTGTCTGGCGCGGGGCATCGGGGTGCACGTCACGGAGATCTTCTCGGTGCGCCGCTACGAGCGGGTCGTCGACGCCTACTTCGACGGGCTGGAGCGGGCCCTGGCCGCGGGCCGCGACCTGGCGGCGATCTCCTCGCTGGCCTCGCTGCCCGTGGCCCGCCTCGACGCCGAGATCGACGCGCGGCTGCGCGCGTCCGGCGCTGGGACGGCGGAGCCCGGCACGGCCTCGCCGGCCGTCGCCCGGCTGGTGTACCGGCTGTACGAGGAGCGCCTCGGCAGTGAGCGCTGGCGGATCCTGGCGGCCGCGCACGCGCATCCGCAGCGGCTGATGTGGGAGGTCGACACCCCCGAGGACCCGGCGCCGGCCGTGCCGTACGTGGCGGGGCTGGTCGCCTGGGGCACGGTCAGCGTGATGTCGGAGGCCACCCTGGAGGCGGTGGCCCGGGGGTGCCGGCTCCAGGGCGACACGCTGTCCGGCGAGGCGGAGGCGGCGCGCGCCGTGGTGACGGGGCTGGAGCGGCGCGGGGTGTCGCTGGAGGAGGTCGCGAAGAAGCTGGAGACGGACGGCGTGGACCGGCTCGTCTCCTCCTGGCGGGCGCTGCGCGGCGCGGTCGACGACCGGCTGCGCCGTCCCCGGGGGTGACCCGGTGCCGGACCGTCCGTACCGGCGGGGCGCCCGCCGCGCCGGTGCGGGGCCGTACCGGCGTACGGCCTTGGGCCGGGGCGCGTACGGGGTGCCGGCCCCGTACGCGGCCGTCGCCCGGGGGCGGGCTCAGACCCGTACGGAGCCGCGCCGCCGCTCGGGGAAGTCCGTGCCGGTCAGGGCGGTCATGGGGGCGGCTTTCACGGCCGTCTCCTCGTACTCCTCCCCGGGGTCGGAGAGGGCGATGATCGCACCGCCGACGCCGTAGCGGACCCGCCCGGGGGTGATCACCGCGGTGCGGATGACCACGCTGAGGTCGGCGGCCCCGGTGAGGGAGAAATAGCCGATGGCGCCGGAGTAGACGCCGCGCGGGCCGGCCTCCAGCCGGTCGATGACCCGCATGGTGCGGATCTTGGGCGCGCCGGTCATGGAGCCGGGCGGGAAGGCGGCGCGGACGCACTCGACGGTACTGCGGTCCGGGCGCAGCCGGGCGCGGACGGTGCTGACCAGCTGGTGGGCCTTGGCGTAGCTCTCGACCTGGAAGATCTCCTTCGCTTCGACCGTGCCGACCCGGGCGCAGCGGCCGAGGTCGTTGCGGACGAGGTCGACGATCATCAGGTTCTCGGCGCGGTCCTTCTCACTGGTGCGGAGGTCGTCGGCGAGGGCCGCGTCCTCCTCGGGGGTGGTGCCCCGGGGGCGGGTGCCCTTGATGGGGCGGGATTCGGCGAGGCCCTCGCGGTCGACGCGGAGGAAGCGCTCGGGCGAGGTGCTGAGCACCGACAGGGCGCCGAAGCTGAGCAGGGCTCCGAAGGGCGCGGGGCTGGTGCGGCGCAGGAGGCGGTAGCCGCTCCAGGGGTCGATGGTGCCGGGCACCTCGGCCATGTTGGTGAGGCAGACCTCGTAGGTCTCGCCTGCGGCGATCTCCCGCAGGCACTCGTCGATCAGGCCCAGGTAGGCGGCGCGGTCGTGGCGCAGGCGCAGGGCGCCCAGGGGTGCGGGGGGCTCGGTCGGGCGGGCCGGGGCGCCGGCGAGGGCGGTGAGCCGGCGGGCGGTCGCGTCCATCCAGGAGCGGGCGGCGCGTTCGTCGCCGTCCTCGGCGAGGGCGAGCAGATGGGTGGTGGCGGTGGCGTGGTCGAAGACGAGCGCCCGGTCGGCGAAGACCATGGTGGCGTCGGGCTCCTCGGCGGGGTGGGCGCGGTCGCCGCCGCACTCGGCCTTGAGGCCGTAGCCGAGGTAGCCCACCCAGCCCAGGGCGAAGTCGAAGGGCAGGTCGGGGACGGTGGTGCGGGCGGCCCGCAGGTCGCGGTCGAGCCAGTCGAGGAACTCGCCGGTCACGACCTCGGTGGTGTGCCGGGAGCGGACCGTGACGGTGCTGCTCTCGACGTCGGCGGAGGCGACGCGGGAGAGCGGTCCGGAGGCGTCGCCCATGATCGAGAACCGGCCCTGGCGCTCGTCGCGGCGGCTGCTGTCGAGCCAGTAGCCGTACGGGCCCCGGCGGAAGAGGTGGTCGAAGGCGGCCTCGTCGTCCCACCGGGTGGGCAGGGCGGCGGCGAGGACCCGCAGCCGGCGGGGCGCCGCGGGGGCCGGGGTGACGGCCGGTGGTGGTGGGACCACAGCGGCCGGGGTGGCGGCCGGTGGTACGAGGCGGCGGACGCCGCTCCGGCCGTGTTTCTCGGTCAGTGCCCGGAAGTTGCGCAGGAGCTGGTGCCCATAGGCACTGTTGACGGATTCCGGATGGAACTGCACTCCCCACAGCGGGAGTTCCCGGTGGCGCAGGCCCATGACGACGCCGTCGGCCGTCCAAGCCGTCGCCTCCAGCGCGGAGGGCAGCGCACGGACGGCGAGGGAGTGGTAGCGGACGACCCGAAAGGGGGACGGCAGTCCCCGGAACAGCTCGCTCCCATCGTGCAGGACGGGCGAGACGCGCCCGTGGCAGGGCTCGGGGGCCCGCCCCACTTCACCGCCGAACACGCTTGCGATGCCTTGGTGGCCGAGGCAGACGCCGAGGGTGGGCAGTCCGCCGGTCTCGACGATTTCCCGGCAGATTCCGAAGTCCGCGGCCCGTTCCGGATTTCCCGGCCCGGGCGAGAGGACGACGTTGTCGAATGCGGTGAGATGCGCCGTACGCCAGGCCGGGTCGTCATTGGCGACGACTTCGGGTTCCCGCCCGTTGACCTCGGCGAGATAGTGGAAGAGGTTGTAGGTGAACGAGTCGTAATTGTCCACGAGCAAGGTGCGCACGAGCTTCCCCCTTATCGGACGGCCGCCGCCCGGCGGACCGGCACTTCCGCCGGTGTCACCTCTATCAGCAGGTGTTCGACCCGCTGCGTGCCCTCGCGGCGCACGGCGCTCTTGAGCACCCGCAGCCGGCGGCCGGCCTCGCCGGCGATACGGAGCAGGGCCGCGACGTCGCCCCGGGTGCTGAAGTGCAGCAACACCGAGCCGCCGGGGGTCAGCCGGTCGGTCGCCTCGGCGAGGAAGCGGCGGTGCGCGGCATAGCCGGGATCCACATAGGCGATCTCGTGCAGGCTGCGCGGGCGGTAGTCCGCCGGGGCCAGCACGAAATTGGAGTGCCAGAAAATGGTGTCGAAGCGTTCGTTCTCGTCGATTCCGTCGAACAGGTCGCTGTGCACACCGCGGACGCGGTCGAGCACACCGTGCCGGGCCGCGTTCACCGAGGCGTTCAGCGCGGCGGCGGGGTGGATGTCGGCGGCGACCACCCGGTCACAGCCGGCCAGCGCGCTCGTCACCGCGATGATTCCGGTGCCGCAGCCCATCTCCAGCATCGAACCCGACCGGGGAACTCCCACCCATTCGTCGAGCCCCAGGAACTCCAGGGCAATCCTCGTGGCCGGCGTGTAAATCGGAGCAAACACCTCCGGTAATAGCTCCCACTCGCGTCCGCACATCGAGAAAACCGACGGCCGGTCCTTCCTTGTCAGTGCCGCACGGCCGCGCTCGAGCGAGAGTCTGTAGTCCCGCGTCTCCAGCATCCTGATCCCCCCAGAATCGGCGACAACTCCCGGCTGAACCCCGGGTGTTCATCAACCTTCACCTATAAGGGGCGTTTACAGGAAGGTGATCCAGTAACACACCAACGGCAGACGGCGGTGGTCCGGACACCATCGGTCCGGCGCCACCTGGCTTGCGGCCCACTGGTGCCTCGCATAGCTTGATCGGTCGTGGTTGACGCACCACTGCCGGGGTGCATAGCTTCCCGGCATACCGTGCCGTGGCTCATCCGTGCGGCAGCGCGCTGGACCCGGGGGGCATCGTGTCACATGGCAGGGCCGAGGACGGAATATTCGCCATGCTGGAGCTTTTGGCCGGCGAGGCCCCGGCACATGAATACGAAGCGCTGACCGAGGCCGGACGACGTACCGGCGCCGCCCCGGACGAGCTGGCGAAACTGGAGCGCGCGAAGCGACTCGGCCTCGCCATAAGGACTTTGACGGAACGCCGGCATCAGCGGGAGGCCGGCCTCTCCGCCCTCGTCGACACCGCGCGCGACCTCGCGACCCCGCACGACGTCGACACCCTGCTCCAGGTGATCCTCCGGCGCGCCCGGCTGCTGCTCGCCGTGGACATGGCGTACATCGGCATGTACGAGGACGACCAGCGCCATTTCAGCGTCCGCGCCTCCGACGGGCACACCACCGCGCTCAACATCGGGCTGCGGCTGCCGAGCGGCACGGGGCTCGGCCATGTCGTCATGACCAAGCCGTCGCCGTTCTGGAGCCCCGACTACCTCGCGGACGAGCGGATCCACCACAGCGGCGACGTCGACCACGTCGTCAAGGCCGAGGGGCTGCACGCCATCCTCGCGGTGCCGCTCAGCAGAGGGGCCCGGCCGTTCGGCACCCTCTACGTGGCGGAGCGGAAGGTGCGCCACTTCACCACCGACGAGATAGCCCTGCTGAGCTCCCTGGGCGACCTCGCCGGCGTGGCCATCGAGAAGGCCGAGCTGCTGGACCGCAGCACGGCCCTGGTGAGCGAGCTGGAGCGGTACACGAGCCAGGTCGAGGCCGGGCTGCGCGGCGCGCAGGAGCTCGGCGACATCCAGCACCGGCTGATGCAGCTGGTCCTCGGCGACTGCGACCTCGACACCCTGGCCCGCGCGGCCGGCACCGAGCTGGGCGCCGCCGTGCAGGTCTGCGCGGCCAACGGCACCATCCTCACCACGGCGGGCGACATGACCGGCTCCGCCGCCCGCCCGGGATTCCCGGACGGGGCCGCGGACGCCGCCGAGTCCGCGCTGGTGCTGGCCACCATGGACGCCCACGCCGCCCGTGAACCCGTCGCCCTCCAGGGCGGCCTGTGGGCGGTGCCGATCTCCGCCGGCACCGGGAACCTCGGCACCCTGCTGCTGCGCCCCGACCGCCCGGACGAGGTGCAGGACGAGCGGCTGCTGCGCCTCGTCGCCCAGGTCGTCGCCGTCCAGCTGCTGGTCGAGAGCCGGCGCACGGCGATCGCCGAGGGACAGGTGCGCGACGACTTCCTGGGCGACCTGCTGGCCAGCCCGCAGCGCCCGCCCCACCAGCTGGAGCAGCACGCCCGCCGGCTCGGCATCGACCTGAGCAAGCCGCACGTGCTGGTGGTGGCCCGGCCCGAGGGCGACGCCCGGGGCAAGATGGCGATCTGGGCGGCCTCGTACGCCCACCGGCTGAGCGGGCTCAAGAGCATGCACAACGGCTGCGCGGTGCTGCTGCTGCCCGGGACCGACGCGGGCGGCGCGGCCCGCGCGGTCTCCGCGGAGCTGTCGCCGCTGCTCGGCCACCCGGTGACGGTCGGCTCCGCGGGCCCGATGACGGGTCCGGTCTCCGTCCACCACGGCTTCCAGGAGGCGCTGCGCTGCCTGGACGCCATGACCTCGCTCGGGGTCACCGGCCGCTCGGCGTCGGTGCGGGAGCTGGGCTTCCTCGGGGTGCTGCTTTCGGACAACCACGACGTCGAGGGGTTCGTCGACTCGGCCATCGGCCCGGTCATCGACTACGACCAGCAGCGGTTCACCGATCTGACCCGCACTCTGGAGACCTATTTCGACGCGGGCGGCAGCCCGACGAACGCGGCCAAGAAGCTTCATGTGCACCCCAATACGGTGGCCCGTCGGCTGGAACGGATCAGTGAGCTGCTGGGCCCGGAGTGGCAGCAGCCCGACCGGGCGCTGGAGGTCCAGCTGGCGCTGCGGGTCTTCCGGGTGCGGCACAGCCTGCGCCGCCCGGACCGGCCCATGGCCGAGGAGGGCGCGGACCCGGCCGGGGACCGGGAGGGCTGAGCCCGGCGGCCCCGCGCCGCCCGCCGGACGGGAGGTGTCGCCGCCCCTCCCCCGGCACGTCTCAGGACACCCGCTCCAACCGGTGCCCGGCCTCGTACCGCCCGGTCAGGGCGGCGACCGCGTGCGCCGCCGAGGCCAGCGTGACGTGCCGGTGCCAGCCGCTGAACGAGCGGCCCGCGAAGTCCCGGACGCCGACCTCGTCGGCGATCTCGGTGAAGTCCCGGTCGACCCGGTCGATGAGCTTGCCCAGCCGGACGAGCGCCGCCGGCGGCACGTTCACCATGTCCGTCACCCACAGCTCGGCGGGCCACTGGCGGCCGTTCTCGCCCACGCCCAGCAGGAGCAGGTCCCGGCGGCGCACGGGGTGCCCGGGGGCGGCGCGGGTGGGCAGCCCCACCCGTACGGCGGCGGTCAGCGCGGTCCGCACCGTCCGCGCCGGTCCGTGGTCGCGCCACATGACCGGGCGGCGCATGTCGCGGGCCGCCCCCATGATCTGGTGCGCGGGCAGGGCCTCGGGGCTCCGGCCGGGCACGGCCGGGTCCGCGACCACCATCCGCAGCGAGCTGCCGACCCGGGCCAGCACCGGCACCCCGGTGGCGCGCAGCCGCTGGAAGACGGCCGGCGCGTCCGCCTCCCGGGCGTCCAGCACCAGCGGGCGCGGCGGCAGCCCCCAGTCCCGCATCATCCCGAGGTACGCCTCGACCGTGCACTCCCCCAGCGTCTCCGGCCGCACCGAGTCCGGGATCGACGCCTGGTCGCGGCGCGCCCCGTCGGCCAGCCAGGCGTCCGACAGGTGCAGCCGCCAGTTGACGGGCGAGCTGCGCTCGACGGAGGCGGCCCACACGCCCACCGCCTGCTGGGCGTTGAGCACCTGCCCGACGGCCGGGCAGAAGCGGCGGTCCACGCCGACGGAGTTGTCGCCGGCCTTCGGGATGACCATGGGGCGGACGACCCATGCCTGCGGCGGCGAGACCCGGGCCAGATAGTGCGCGAGGGCGCGGCGCACGGGCGCCCACTCCCAGGTGGAACTGGCGATGAAGTGGTGCAGGCTCTGCTCGGCCGCCTGGCCGCCGGTCAGCGCCGCGATATTGCGGATGGACTTGCGCCCCCGCGCGCCCAGTAAGCCCCGTACGTACGCCTCGCCGCGGCGGCGCTGATCGCTGCGGGGCAGCGAGGCGAAGAGCGCGGCGCACAGCTCGGCGAGCACGACGTCCCGTGTCCCGGGGTGGGCCGGTACGGGCCGTACCCGCTGACCGGCCCGTGTGGAGAGAGCAACACCACTCATCGGAATTCCCCCATCTCGGCTTCGCGGACGCGCTGCTGGGTGGCTCTTCAACGGTGCGTGCGGGCGCCCCCTCGCGCACAGGTGCGCAGCGCACCCGCGTACGGCCTCCTCAGGTGCTCCCACCACCACCCCGGCGGTCCGGAGCCCGGCCGGAGGGCCTCGCGGGGGCCTCCGGGTGTGCCCGCACCACCATGGGCGCGGTTCCGGGGGCGCGGCGGGCCGGGCCCGGGGACCCGGCCTACGGGCGCGCGGGGGCCAATCGGCGGACGGGGGTCTCAGCGCGGCGCGGCGCAGCGGATACGGTGGTCCCATGCGCCGAAGCGGTTCACCCCGTGGCAGGCGCATCGCGTCGTTACGCGAGCGGAAAGCTCTCGCGGGCCCGTGAGGGGAACCCGAGAACAACAAGGGAAGATGTGAGCAGGTTGTTGGTGCAGGTCAGCGCGGTCGTCCGGAGCACGGGGTAATCGACATGCACATTGTGATCATGGGCTGCGGGCGAGTGGGCTCGGCCCTCGCGCAGACCCTTGAGCAGCAGGGGCACACGGTCGCCGTGATCGACCAGGACCCGACGGCCTTCCGTCGCCTGGGCTCCGGCTTCGGCGGCCGCCGGGTGACCGGCGTCGGCTTCGACCAGGACACCCTGCGCGAGGCGGGCATCGAGGAGGCCGGCGCCTTCGCGGCGGTCAGCAGCGGCGACAACTCCAACATCATCGCGGCCCGGGTGGCCCGGGAGATGTTCGGCGTCGAGAACGTCGCGGCCCGTATCTACGACCCCCGGCGCGCCGAGGTCTACCAGCGGCTCGGCATCCCGACGGTGGCCACCGTCCGCTGGACCGCCGACCAGATGCTGCGGCGGCTGCTGCCGTCCGGCGCGGAGCCGCTGTGGCGCGACCCGAGCGGCGGTGTGCAGCTCGCGGAGGTGCCCGCCTCGGAGGCGTGGGTCGGCCACAAGGTCAGCCGGCTCCAGGACGAGACCGGCGTGCGGGTGGCGTTCCTCACCCGGCTGGGCGAGGCGATGCTGCCGTCGTCCACGACGGTGCTGCAGGAGGGCGACCTGGTGCACGTGATGATGCGCACCGACGAGGTCGAGAAGGTCGAGGCCGCGTTCGCGCAGGGGCCCGAGGAGGGACACCGATGAGGGTCGCTATTGCGGGCGCCGGTGCGGTGGGCCGTTCCATCGCGGGCGAGCTGCTGGAGAACGGGCACGAGGTCCTGCTCATCGACAAGGCCCCGACGGCCATCTCGGTGGAGCGGGTGCCGCTCGCGGAGTGGCTGCTGGCCGACGCGTGCGAGATCACCTCGCTGGACGAGGCGGCGCTCCAGCGCTGCAACGTCGTGATCGCCGCCACCGGTGACGACAAGGTCAACCTGGTGGTGTCGCTGCTCGCCAAGACGGAGTACGGGGTGCCCCGGGTCGTGGCCCGGGTGAACAACCCGAAGAACGAGTGGCTCTTCAACGAGTCCTGGGGCGTGGACGTGGCCGTGTCCACGCCGCGTCTGATGTCGGCGCTGGTCGAGGAGGCCGTGAGCGTCGGCGACCTGGTGCGCCTGATGCGCTTCAGCCAGGGTGACGCCAACCTGGTGGAGCTGACGCTGCCGCCGGAGTCCGCGCTGGCGGGCACCCGGGTCGGCGACGTGGACTGGCCGGACGACACCTCGCTGGTCACGATCATCCGTGGCAACCGGGTGCTGACCCCCAGCAAGGAGGACGCGCTGGAGGCCGGCGACGAGCTCCTCTTCGTCGCCGCCCCCGCGCGCGAGGAGCAGCTGGAGGACCTGCTGTCCGTCCGCCGTGAGGGCACCTCCGACTGAGGGCCCGGACGCCGGACGCCGGGAGGCCCCGGGAACCTTCAAGGTTCCCGGGGCCTCCCGGTGTCGTGTGCGGCGCGGGCTCAGTGGCGCGGCGGCGCCGCGCGGTCGGCCGTCGCGCCGGCCTCGTCCACGGCCCGGTCGGCCCACTCCGCGAGCAGCGGCTCGGCGACCTTCGCGACGTCCGCGGCCTTGTCGGCGGCCTTGTCCGCGGCCGCCTTCTCGCGCTCGGCGGCCTCCGCCGCCTCCATCTCCGCGAAGACGTCGATGGGCGGCGGCGCCTTGGCCAGGAAGATCCAGGTCAGATAGACCGAGAGCAGCATCGGCGGAATGCCGAGGGCCACCTTGACCCAGCCCAGCTGGGTGGCGTCGCCCCACCAGTAGAGCGGGAAGAGGATCGCCGACTTGGCGAGCAGGATCAGCCCCCAGGCCCAGCTGGCCTTGGTGTACGCGGCCTTGCGGCCGGGGTTGCGGGTGCGCCAGGAGAGGTTCTCCTTGAACACCGGGCCGAGGATCAGGCCGAGCAGCGGATAGCCGAAGAGCGAGGTGACGATGTACGCCACGGCCAGCCCGAGGCTGTAGAGCATGCCCGGCAGGTAGAAGTTCTTGGCGTCGCCGGACATCATCGCGAAGACGGCGCCGAAGGCCACCCCGAAGACGCCGCTGAAGGCGTGCTTGAGGGTGTCCTTGCCGACCAGCCGGGCGATGCCGAGCGCTACGGAGAGGCCGAGCGCGGCGATGGCCGCGATGTGGATGTCGCGCTTCACTGTGTAGATCGCGACGAAGACGAGGCCCGGGACGGTCGTCTCGACCATGCCCCGCACTCCGCCGAACGCCTCGAACAGGGCGGCCTCCGTGGCCGATCTGGCCTCGGCGTCACCGCCGGCGCCCTGCCCTCGCTGGTCGGTCGGCTTGTCGAGAGACGTCACCCGCTACTCCTGTCCGAGCGGTCGGAGTTCGTACTTGGGATTGAACAGCACTCTGCGGCCGCGGCTCATGGAGATCCGGCCGGAGGCGATCAGCTTACGGCCGGGTTCTATCCCGACGATGGAGCGGCGCCCCAGCCACACCACGTCGAGCGCGGCCGAGCCGTCGAACAGCTCGGCCTCCAGGGCGGGCACTCCGGCGCGCGGGCGGAGGGTGACCGTCCGGAGCGTACCGGTGACCTTCACTATCTGGCGGTCGTCGCAGTCGCGTATCTTCGTGCAGCCCACGGCCTCGGCGTCCTGCTGCAGCTCGGCGGAGTGGAGGTCCTCCTGCGAGGTGGACAGCCGGTCGAGCATCCGGCGGAAACGGCCGGTCGGCTTCTCGGGACGGGGTACGGCGCTCATGCGTCCAGCGTACCGGTGGCCCCCCGGGCGGGCGTACGCCCGGAGGGCCGGTTGTCCAGTGCGAACGGGCGCGCCGGGGGTCCGCCGGGGGCGGCGGGCCGGTCCTTCCGGCGCCGGGCGACGGGCTCCCGGGCGACAAGGGGGTACGGGGCCCGGCCCCGTACCCGGAGGAAGCCCGCTCACACCTCGAAGCGGTATCCCGTCCCCGGCTCCGTAATGCCGCAGCCCTCGGGGGCGACCCCCGAACCCCGGGCCGCACCCGCACCACCCCTCACACCTCGAAGCGGTACCCCATCCCCGGCTCCGTAATGCCGCAGCCCTCGGGGGCAACCCCCGAACCCCCGGCCGCACCCGCACCACCCCTCACACCTCGAACCGGTACCCCATCCCCGGCTCGGTGATGAAGTGCTTCGGGTGCGAGGGGTCCTGCTCCAGCTTCCGCCGCAGTTGCGCCATGTACACCCGCAGATAGTTCGTCTCCGTGCCGTACGACGGCCCCCAGACCTCCTGGAGCAGCTGCTTCTGGCTGACGAGACGGCCCGTATTGCGGACCAGGACCTCCAGCAGGTGCCACTCGGTCGGCGTCAGGCGGACGTCCCGCCCCTCGCGGTTGACCTTCTTGGCCGCGAGGTCGACCGTGAAGACCTCGGTCTCGACGATCGCGTCGTCCCCGGCCGCGGCCGCCCCCGTGGGCTCGGCGCGCCGCACGGCCGCGCGGAGCCGGGCGAGCAGCTCGTCCATGCCGAAGGGCTTGGTCACGTAGTCGTCGGCGCCGGCGTCGAGCGCCTCGACCTTCTCGTCGGAGGTCTGGCGGGCGGAGAGGACCAGGATCGGCACCCGGGTCCAGCCGCGCAGACCCTTGATCACCTCTACGCCGTCCATGTCGGGCAGGCCGAGGTCGAGGATGACCACGTCGGGGTGGCGGGCGGCGGCGAGCTGGAGGGCGGTGGCGCCGTCGGGCGCCGCGTCGACCTCGTACTTCCGCGCCTTGAGGTTGATCACGAGAGCGCGGACGATCTGCGGCTCGTCATCCACCACGAGCACCCGGTTCATCGGTAACCACCTCTGCTGTTCGTCCGGGCCCATCCGCTGGGCCCGGTGTCCGGTTCTGTGGGTCTGTCCGTACGGCGGGGCGCCGGGGTCATGAGGTGGCCTGGGCGGGCAGGTCCGGGCGCACGGGCGGGCGGCCCGCGGCGACCCGCAGGGTGAGCACCATGGTCATCCCGCCGCCGGGGGTGTCCTCGGCGGCGAGCGTGCCGCCCATGGCCTCGGCGAAGCCGCGGGCGACGGCGAGGCCGAGGCCCACCCCGGCGCCGCGCGGGGCGTCGCCGTAGCGCTGGAACGGCTCGAAGATGCGGTCCTTGGCGCTGTCGGGGACGCCGGGCCCGCGGTCGGCGACGCGTACCTCCACCCGCTCGCCGAGGGCGCTGGCGGCGACGAGGACGGGCCGGCCGTCGGGGTTGTACTTGACGGCGTTCTCGACGATGTTGGCGACGCTGCGCTCCAGCAGCCCGGGGTCGACGGCGACCATCGGCAGCGACTCGGGGATGTCGAGGCAGACGCTGCCCTCGGGGACGCCGCCGAGGGCCATCGGCACCACCTCGTCGAGGTCGATCTCGCGGATCAGCGGGGTGACCGTGCCGGTCTGCAGCCGGGACATGTCCAGGAGGTTGCCGACGAGGTGGTCGAGGCGGTCGGCGCCCTCCTCGATGCCGGCCAGCAGCTCGGTCTCGTCCTCCTCGGACCAGGCGACGTCGTCGGAGCGCAGCGAGGTCACCGCGGCCTTGATCGCGGCGAGCGGGGTGCGCAGGTCGTGGCTGACGGCGGCGAGCAGGGCGGTCCGGATCCGGTTGCCCTCGGCGAGCTGGCGGGCCTGCTCGGCCTCGCCGACCAGCCGCTGGCGGTCCAGGAAGACGGCGGCCTGGGCGGCGAAGGCGGCCAGCACCCGGCGGTCCTCGGCGGGCAGCACCCGGCCGGAGAGGGCGAGGGCCATGTTGTGCCCGACGGGCATGTCGACGTCGGCGTCCTCGGGCCGCAGCAGGGGCTTGCCCGTGCTGGTCACGACGCTGCCCGCGCAGGTCCAGGGGTCGACCTCGCTGACCCGCTCCAGCAGGGCGACGGACTCCATGGCGAAGGTCTCGCGGACCCGCTCCAGCAGGGCGTCCAGGCTGGTGTCGCCGCGCAGGACGCTGCCCGCGAGGAAGGAGAGGATCTCGGACTCGGCGCGCAGCCGGGCCGCCTGGTGGGTGCGCCGGGCGGCGACGTCCACGACGGAGGCGACCGACACCGCGACCGCGAAGAAGATCACGATGGCGACGAAGTTCTTCGGGTCCTGGACGGTGATGCTGTGCGTGGGCGGGGTGAAGTAGTAGTTGAGCAGCAGCGAGCCGAAGGCCGCGGAGGCCAGGGCGGGCAGCAGCCCGCCGAGGAGGGCGGCGGCGACGGTCAGGAAGAGGAAGAGCAGGACGTCGTTGGCGAGGCCGGGGCCGTTCTCCAGGGCCGTCAGCCCGAGCGACAGCAGCGCGGGCGCGACGACGCCGACGATCCAGCCGGCCACGATCCGGGGGCGGCCCAGCCGGGCACCGCGCGCCACGGGCAGGCCGCGGCCCTTGGCCACCTCCTCGTGGGTGACGATGTGGACGTCGAGGTCGGGTCCGGAGTCACGGGCGACGGTCTGGCCCACGCCGGGGCCGAAGACGTACTGCCAGGTCTTGCGGCGGCTGGAGCCGAGCACGATCTGGGTGGCGTTGACGCCGCGGGCGAACTCCAGCAGCGAAGCGGGCACGTCGTCCCCGATCACGTGGTGGAAGGTGCCGCCGAGGTCCTCGACCAGGGTGCGCTGGACGGCCAGCTCCTTCGGCGAGGCCGACGTCAGCCCGTCGCTGCGGGCGATGTAGACGGCGAGGATCTCGCTGCCGGAGCCCTTGGCCGCCATCCGGGAGGCGCGGCGGATCAGGGTGCGGCCCTCGGGGCCGCCGGTGAGGCCGACGACGATGCGCTCGCGGGCCTGCCAGATGGTGGAGACGCTGTGCTCGGTGCGGTACTGCCGCAGGTACTCGTCGACGCGGTCGGCGGTCCACAGCAGGGCCAGCTCGCGCAGGGCGGTGAGGTTGCCGGGGCGGAAGTAGTTGGAGAGGGCCGCGTCGACCTTGTCCGGCTTGTAGATGTTGCCGTGCGCCATCCGGCGGCGCAGCGCCTGCGGCGACATGTCGACGAGCTCGATCTGGTCGGCCCGGCGGACGACCTCGTCGGGCACGGTCTCGCGCTGCCGGACGCCGGTTATCGACTCGACGACGTCGCCCAGCGACTCGAGGTGCTGGATGTTGACGGTCGAAACCACGTCGATGCCGGCCTGGAGGAGCTCCTCGACGTCCTGCCAGCGCTTGGTGTTGCGGGAGCCGGGCACGTTGGTGTGCGCGAGCTCGTCCACGAGGGCGACGGCGGGGCGGCGGGCCAGGAGGGCGTCGACGTCCATCTCGGTGAAGACGGTCCCCCGGTAGGCGAGCTCCCGGCGGGGCACCTCCTCCAGGCCGTGCAGCATGACCTCGGTGCGGGGCCGGTTGTGGTGCTCCACGAAGCCCACGGCGAGGTCGGTGCCGCGCTCCATGCGGCGGTGGGCCTCGGAGAGCATGGCGTAGGTCTTGCCGACGCCCGGTGCCGCACCGAGATAGATCCGAAGCTTGCCGCGTCCCATGGCCCCATTGTCTTTCACGAATCGTGACGGTGTTCGGGCCGGTTCTCCGTCCCGAGGTACGACATCGTCGCGCTCTGTTGACCATACGGCCAATGTTCTGGACATTTGGGGCGGGAGGTGGGGAGGCCCCGGGTATTGACGCGGTTCTGACGCCACGCGCCCGTGTCCTGGCCCGCCTGGGCGTTCATACTCCCCCGCGGACGGCCCTGCGGGGGCGGGACGGGCTCTCTGGCAGCATGACGACCATGATTCACGTACGCACGGCGCACACCTCGGAGCTCGGCGAAGGCGAGCTCACGGCGATCCGGAACCTGCTGGACACGGCGTTCGAGGGCAATTTCTCCGACGACGACTGGGACCACTCGGTGGGCGGCGTGCACGCCCTGGCGCACGACGGCGACGAGCTGGTCGGCCACGGCTCGGTGGTGCAGCGGCGGCTGCTGCACGGCGGGCGGGCGCTGCGCACCGGTTACGTGGAGGCCGTGGCGGCCCGCGCGGACCGGCGCCGCCGGGGCGTGGGCTCGGCCGTGATGGCGGAGCTGGAGCGGGTGCTGCGGCACGGGGCGTACGAGCTGGGGGCGCTCGGCGCGGCGGAGGCCGCCGCGCCGCTGTACACCGGGCGCGGCTGGCGGCTGTGGCGGGGTCCGTCCTCGGTGCTCTCCCCCGGCGGGATCGTGCGCACGGAGGAGGAGGACGGCTTTCTGTACGTCCTGCCGCTGACGGCGGAGCTCGACCTGGACGGGGAGCTGGTGTGCGACTGGCGGCCCGGGGACGTCTGGTGACGCCGACCGGTCCCGCCGACCTTCCGGCCGGCGGGACCGAGGCACGTCGCCGGCTAAGCCGGATTGGCGAAGTCCGGTGCGGTTCGGCAGCGCCCCGAAGGGACGCGGGGAACCGCGCGGCCGGCCACGACGCACCCGCGGATGACTCGCCGGAGTGCCGGCGGAGCGCTTAGCGGGCCGGGCGGCTGCCCGGTACCTCCGGGGCGCGCCACTGCCGGCCCGGGGCCGTCACGGCCTCCGTCCACTGCCGGGCACGGGCGCCGGGCTTGAGGCCGGAGTTGTCGATCTCCAGGAACTTGCCGCTGTTCTTGTTGATGACGGGCGTGATGTCGTTCATGACGTCGAAGCGCCAGAGCCGGGTGCCGACGCCGTCGACGCAGCTCCACTGCCGGGCGGGGGCGCCGTCGTCCCGTCTCCTCAGCCCACGTCCGAGCGGGTGCGCGGCGCGGGCCGCCGCCCCAGCAGGTCCGCGAGGCCCTGCCGGGTCGCGGTGACGATCAGCCGGTCCTCGGGGCGCAGGACGTAGGAGGACGGCAGGTCCCGGAGCAGCACCGGGAGCCGGCCGCCGGGACCGGCCGGCTCGGGGCGGTCCTCGACGAGGGCGACCGCCCGCCAGGCCCCCGGCGCGAAGGCGTCCGCGGCCCGGCGGCCCGCGAGCCCGGCGTGCGCGCCGGCCATCAGCTCGGCGATCAGGATGACCTTCCGCTCCACCGGAACGGCGCCCAGGACCTGACGGCCCACCATGGCCGCGGCGAAGGCCGGCGCCACCATGTAGCTGACGCTGCGGCTGCGGGTCAGGCCCTGCGGGTGGGAGTCGCGCAGGGTGCGGTAGACCGCCTTCGCGAACCCGTCCTCGTACAGCCGCATCACCACCCGGACGTCGGGCCGGACCCCGCGGGCGTACAGCACGGCCTCCAGGTTGGTGACGTCGCTGCTGGTGAGCGCCATCAGGGTGCGGCACTGCCCGATCTTGGCGGCCTCCAGGACGCCCTCCTCGGTGACGTCGCCGATGACGGTGGGCACCCGCAGCGAGCGGGCCAGCGCCACCCCACGGGCCTGCGGGTCGCGCTCCACGCAGACCACCGGGATGTCCAGTTCGCGCAGCCGGGCCAGCACCCGGGCCCCGATCTTGCCGAGGCCGAGCAGGACCACGTGGCCGGACAGGCCGCGCGGCGGGCGGCGCAGCGCCGAGGCGGAGCGGAAGGTGCCGAGCCCCTCCAGGGCGGCGGCCACCAGCAGCGGGAGCAGCAGCAGTCCGGTCAGCCCGGAGAGCAGTTGGAGGATCTGGCGGCCCAGGCCCTCCCCTATGGCGGGGTCGTTGATGGCGAAGAGGTCGAGGAGTGACAGATAGGCGGCGCGCATCGGGTGCTCGCCGGTGACGAGCCAGGAGGCGACGGCCAGTCCGCCGACGGCGGCGGCCAGCCAGACCATCGACCAGCGCAGCCGCCGGGAGAAGAAGGAGCCCAGCGGCAGGCTGCGGGCGGTGAGCCGGGCGGGCGGGGGCCCGGAGTAGTGGGTGGCCTCCAGGACGACCCGGGTGCGGCCGGTGGCTGCGGCGACGGCGGCCTCGTCCGGGAGCATGTCGGGGCCGTCCGCGTCGGCGCCCGGCGCGGACAGCAGGGCGAGGGTGCCGGCGCCGGGGCTCCCGCCGGGCGCGCCCGGCGGCCGCTCCACGGCCCGGAACACCAGGCCGCCGGCCTCGACGACCTTGTTGTGCCCGGAGACCGCGGTGGCCACCAGGGCCGGGGCCGCGGTGTCGGCGTCCGAGAGGACGGTCGTGGTCGCCTCGCCGCCGCCTCCCAGGGACGCCTGGTCGAGGAGTTCCTCCAGGTACTGGCCGAGCCGGCGGTTGTAGAGGCGGATGACGAGCCGCAGCCGGGGGTTGAGGCGGCGGGCCCGGAGGGCGGCGTGGATGTTGGTCTCGTCGTCGTCGTAGACGAGCGCGAGGGCCGTGGCGTCGGCGACGCCGGCCTCGGCGAGCGCCTCGTCGTCGGGCCCGGCGGCCTCGACGATCCGCACCGGGCCATGGGCCGCGCCGTTCCTGCCGGCCACCGGGGGCCCGCCGTTGGCCCCGGACACCCGGCCGACGGCCCCGGTCATCCGCCCGAGGAGCGCCGCGGCCCGCCCGGCCGCCGCCCCGGCACGCCGCGGCCGCCCGTCCCGCGCGGACGGCAGGACGAGGGTGACGCACTCGCCGTACACCCCGGAGAGCTCGGCGGCGAGCCGGTGCGCGAGCCCGTCGTCACCGCACACGACCATGTGCGGGACGCTCGGCGCGACTTGAGGCTGCTGAGGAAGAGTGACCACCTCAACAGAGTGCCTTGTTCAGCCGTTCGAATCCCGCAACCGCGCCGAGGGCCGGGGCGATGTGCCCCGGCCCTCGTGTCCTCATCACGGTTCCCGCGCGGGCGACTTCACGACGCCGCGCTGCGGACTCCGGCCGTCTCAGCCGTTGGCCAGCTCCCGGAGCGCGATGTTCAGTTTGAGGACGTTCACCCGCTCCTCGCCCATGAAGCCGAGGGCGCGGCCGTCCACATGCCGGTCGACCAGCTCGCGGACCTTCGCCGACGGCAGGTGGTTCGCCTTGGCGACGCGGTCGGCCTGGAGGCGGGCGTAGGCCGGGGAGATGTCGGGGTCGACGCCGGAGGCGGAGGCCGTGAGGGCGTCGACCGGGACCGACGACGGGCGGACGCCGTTGAAGGCGGCGACGTCGGCGCGGCGCTGCTCGACGTTGGCCAGCAGGACCTTGCTGTCGGCGGCGAGGTTGGACGGGCCCGAGACCAGCAGGGAGTACTTCGTGTTCTCCGTGTTGGCGCCGGCCGCCGACGGGCGGGGCTGGAAGTACTTCGGGTCGGGCAGCGGGTTGCCGTCCTTGTCCTTGGCGTCGAGGTTGTAGCTCTGGCCGAGGCGCTCGGAGCCCACGGACTTGCCGTTCACCTTCAGCTCGGAGCCGTTGGCCTTGCCGTGGAAGGCGACCTGGGCGATGCCCGTGACGACCAGCGGGTAGATCACGCCGCAGACCACCGTGAGGACCAGCAGGGCCCGCAGGCCCGCCGCCACCAGGCGGGCCGTACCGCTTACGGAAGTGTTCATGGAGAGGTCACCCGATGCCAGGGATGAGGGAGATGAGCAGGTCGATGATCTTGATGCCGATGAACGGGGAGATCAGGCCGCCCAGTCCGTAGATCAAGAGGTTGCGCCGGAGCATGCTGTCGGCGCTCATCGGGCGGTAGCGGACGCCCTTGAGGGCGAGCGGGACCAGGGCCACGATGATCAGGGCGTTGAAGATGACCGCCGACAGGATCGCCGACTCCGGCGACGTCAGGTTCATGATGTTGAGCTTGTCCAGGCCCGGGTAGGCCACCGCGAACATCGCCGGGATGATCGCGAAGTACTTCGCGACGTCGTTGGCGATCGAGAAGGTGGTGAGCGCGCCCCGGGTGATCAGGAGCTGCTTGCCGATCTCGACGATCTCGATGAGCTTGGTCGGGTTGGAGTCCAGGTCCACCATGTTCCCGGCCTCCTTGGCGGCCGAGGTACCGGTGTTCATGGCCACACCGACGTCCGCCTGGGCCAGCGCGGGCGCGTCGTTGGTGCCGTCACCCGTCATGGCGACGAGCTTGCCGCCCGCCTGCTCACGCTTGATGAGCGCCATCTTGTCCTCGGGCGTGGCCTCGGCCAGGAAGTCGTCGACGCCCGCCTCCTCCGCGATGGCCCTGGCCGTCAGCGGGTTGTCACCCGTGATCATGACGGTCTTGATGCCCATGGCGCGCAGCTCCTCGAAGCGCTCGCGCATGCCCTCCTTGACGACGTCCTTGAGGTGGATGACGCCCAGGACGCGGGCGCCCTTGTCGTCCTCCACGGCGACCAGCAGCGGGGTGCCGCCGGCCTGCGAGATGTCGTCGGTCAGCCGGGTGGCGTCCTCGGCGACCGTGCCGCCCTGCTCCTTGACCCAGGCGATGACCGAACCGGTCGCGCCCTTGCGGACCTTGCGGCCCGCCACGTCGACGCCGGACATCCGGGTCTGCGCCGTGAACGGCACCCACTCGGCGCCGGCCAGCTCGCTCCGGTGGCGCTCGTCCAGGCCGTACCTGCCCGTGGCGAGGACGACGATCGAGCGGCCCTCGGGCGTCTCGTCGGCGAGCGAGGAGAGCTGGGCGGCGTCCGCGACCTCGGCGTCCGTGGTGCCCTTGACGGGTACGAACTCCGAAGCCTGGCGGTTGCCGTAGGTGATGGTGCCGGTCTTGTCGAGCAGCAGCGTCGAGACGTCGCCCGCGGCCTCCACCGCGCGCCCGGACATCGCCAGGACGTTGCGCTGGACGAGCCGGTCCATGCCCGCGATGCCGATCGCGGAGAGCAGCGCGCCGATGGTGGTCGGGATGAGGCAGACCAGCAGGGCCGCCAGCACGATCATCGTCTGCTCGGCGCCCGCGTAGATCGCGAAGGGCTGGAGGGTGACGACGGCCAGCAGGAAGACGATGGTCAGCGAGGCGAGCAGGATGTTGAGCGCGATCTCGTTCGGCGTCTTCTGCCGGGCCGCGCCCTCGACCAGGTTGATCATCCGGTCGATGAAGGTCTCACCGGGCTTGGTGGTGATCTTGATGACGACGCGGTCGGAGAGGACCTTGGTGCCACCGGTGACCGCCGAGCGGTCGCCGCCGGACTCCCGGATGACCGGGGCCGACTCACCCGTGATCGCCGACTCGTCGACGGACGCGACGCCCTCGACGACATCGCCGTCACCGGGGATGATGTCGCCGGCCTCGCAGACGACGAGGTCGCCCACGCGCAGCTCGGTGCCGGGCACCGACTCCTCGGCCGAGCCGTTCAGCCGGCGCGCGACCGTGTCGGTCTTGGCCTTGCGCAGGGTGTCGGCCTGGGCCTTGCCGCGGCCCTCGGCGACGGCCTCGGCGAGGTTGGCGAACAGCACCGTCAGCCACAGCCACACCGTGATCGCCCAGCCGAACCAGGCGCCCGGGTCCTTGAGCGCCAGCCCGGTGGTCACCACCGAGCCCACCAGGACCACGAACATCACCGGGGACTTGACCATCACCCGGGGGTCGAGCTTGCGGAACGCGTCCGGCAGCGACTTCAGCAGCTGCGCGGGGTCGAAGAGGCCACCGGAGACGCGCCCGTGCTCCTCGGGGCCCTGCGGAGGCGTCGCCTCCGGCCCCTCCTGGGCGGTACGGACAGGGGTGGTCGTGCTCATGAGAGTCCCTCCGCCATCGGGCCAAGGGCCAGGGCCGGGAAGTAGGTCAAGCCGGTGATGATGAGGATCGCGCCGACGAGCAGGCCGGCGAAGAGCGGCTTCTCCGTGCGCAGGGTGCCCGCGGTCTCGGGCACGGGCTTCTGCTCGGCGAGCGAGCCCGCCAGCGCCAGCACGAACACCATCGGGACGAACCGGCCGAGCAGCATGGCGAGGCCGATCGTGGTGTTGTACCACTGGGTGTTGGCGTTGAGGCCGCCGAACGCGGAGCCGTTGTTGTTGGCACCGGAGGTGAAGGCGTAGAGGACCTCGGAGAAGCCATGGGCGCCGCTGCCGTTGACCGAGTTCTCCGCCGTGTTGAGGATGGAGTCCGGCGGGGTCGCCAGCGCCATGGACAGGGCCGTGAAGCCGAGCACCAGGGTCGGGGTGACCAGGATGTAGCAGGCGGCGAGCTTGATCTCGCGGGTGCCGATCTTCTTCCCGAGGTACTCGGGGGTCCGGCCGACCATCAGGCCCGCGATAAAGACCGCGATCACGGCCATCACGAGCATGCCGTACAGACCGGAGCCGACGCCGCCGGGCGCGATCTCGCCGAGCATCATGCCGAGCAGCGTGATGCCGCCGCCGAGGCCGGTGAGCGAGGAGTGGAAGCCGTCCACCGCGCCGGTCGAGGTCAGGGTGGTGGTGGTCGCGAAGATCGCGGTGCCGCCGACGCCGAAGCGCTGCTCCTTGCCCTCCATCGCGCCGCCCGCCGCCTGGAGCGCGGGGCCGTGGTGCGCGAACTCCGTCCACATCATCAGGGCCGTGAAGCCGAGCCAGATCAGGCCCATGGTCGCGAGGATCGCGTAGCCCTGCTTGACGTTGCCGACCAGCTTGCCGAAGGTCCGGGTCAGCGCGAAGGGGATGACCAGGATCAGGAAGATCTCGAACAGGTTGGTGAAGGCGTCCGGGTTCTCGAAGGGGTGGGCGGAGTTGGCGTTGAAGTAACCGCCACCGTTGGTGCCCAGCTCCTTGATGACCTCCTGCGAGGCGACGGCGCCGCCGTTCACCTGCTGGGTGCCGCCGGTGAGCTGCCCGATCTCGTGGATGCCGGCGAAGTTCTGGATCGCGCCGCAGGCGACGAGCACCAGCGCGCCGATCACGGAGATCGGGAGCAGCACACGGACGGTGCCGCGCACCAGGTCGGCCCAGAAGTTGCCGAGCTCGCCGGTGCGGGAGCGGGCGAAGCCCCGGACGAGCGCGACGGCCACGGCCATGCCGACGGCGGCCGAGACGAAGTTCTGCACGGCGAGGCCGAGCGTCTGGACGGCGTGGCCCATGGCCTGCTCGCCCGAGTACGACTGCCAGTTGGTGTTGGCGACGAACGAGGCGGCCGTGTTGAACGCCTGGTCCGGGCTGATCGCGGTGAAGCCCAGCGACAGCGAGTCCGGCAGCACGCCCTGGATCCGCTGGAGCAGGTAGAGGAAGAGAACGCCGGCCACCGAGAAGGCGAGGATGCCGCGCAGATAGGCGGGCCAGCGCATTTCGGCGTTCGGGTCGGCGCCGATGGAGCGGTATATCCACTTCTCGACGCGCAGGTGTTTCTCGGAGCTGTAGACGCGGGCCATGTAGTCGCCGAGCGGGCGGTACACCAGGGCCAGCGCCGCGACGAGCGCGGTGAGCTGGAGAACTCCGGAAAGGACGGGGCTCATGTCGGCGGTCAGAACCTCTCCGGGAAAACGAGGGCGAGGATCAGGTAGCCCAGCAGGGCGACGGCCACGACCAGGCCGACGACGTTCTCGGCGGTCACAGCTTCGTCACCCCCTTGGCGACGAGAGCCACCAGCGCGAAGACCGCGATCGTGGTGACGACGAAGGCCACGTCGGCCATCGTGTGCTCCTAGAGAGGTCGGATAGGAACGGACCTCCACAGCAAACCGCTCTTATCAACGTATGAGCGCCCCGTTGACGCCTCCCTTACGGCCATTAGCGCGCCCTTGACGGAATCCATACGGGCACCTCCCGGACCTGCGAAAACGCCGCTGGGCCGCGACCCCGGAAGGGGGTCACGGCCCAGCGGAACGGCGTAATCCAGCCGTTTGACGAGCGTTTTCTCAGCGGATCTCGGAGATCTCCGGACCGCGCTCCAGCCGCTCCACGCCACCGGCGAAGCGGGAGCCCTCGGAGTCGTCCTGCTGGAGGCCCTCGGCCACCATCTGGGCGTCGTCCGGCAGCTTCAGCACGATCGGGTCGCGCGGCGCCATCGGGGAGTCGCCGCGCACGACGACGGTGTCCTTGAAGATCTGCTCCAGCAGGCCGGCGGTCTGCGGCTGCACCGCGCCCTGGCCGGAGATCACCCCGCGCAGGAACCAGCGCGGGCCGTCGCAGCCGACGAAGCGGACGAGCTGCACGCCCTGGGTGCCGTCCGGCAGCGCCACCGGCACCTGGGCCCGCAGCTCCCAGCCGAGCGGGCCCTGCGTCTCGTCGACGACACCGCCCTGCTGGGTGATGCCCGAGGCGATCTCCTCGCGCACCTCGTGCCAGATGCCCTCGCGCTTGGGGGCGGCGAACGCCTGGAGCTGCACGGCGCTGTCGCGCAGCACGACCGTCGCGGCGACGATCGCGTCGCCGGCGACCTCGACCCGCAGCTCCATGCCCTCGACCCCGGGCACGAACAGTCCACCGAGGTCGACCCGGCCCTCGCCGGCCTCCCGCACCTCGGAGAGGTCCCACGGCCCGTCGGGGCGCGGTTCCGGCTCCAGCCGGACCCGGCTCGCGGCCGCGGTGTCCGTCACGGACTCGTCGGCGAGGGTGTCCTCTGCCGACTCATCGGAGGTCACGTCGTCGATGTGATCGACGGCGTCCTCGCTGCGCTTGCGGCGACGACCGAACACGTCACTGTCCTTCCCGGTCGCTGGCGACCGAAGCGAATCCATTCCCCACGGCAGCGTGGCCACCGGTGGACCCGAAGCCCCCTTCGGCCCGTGCCGAGCCCGGAAGCTCCGCCACCTCGTGGAAGCGGACCTTCTCGACCTGCTGGACGACCAGTTGGGCGATGCGGTCGAACCTCTCGAACCGGACGGTCTCCCGCGGGTCCAGATTGACCACGATCACCTTGATCTCTCCACGGTACCCGGCATCGATGGTCCCCGGGGCATTCACCATGGAGACCCCGCACCTGGCGGCGAGACCCGAACGCGGGTGCACGAACGCGGCGTACCCGTCGGGCAGCGCGATGGAGATCCCGGTGGGCAGGACCAGCCGCTCCCCCGGGGGCAGCTCGGCGGCCTCGGTGGTGACCAGGTCGCAGCCGGCGTCGCCGGGGTGCCCGTAGGCCGGGATGGGGACCTCGGGGTCCACCCGGCGGATCAGCACGTCGACGGGCGCGCCGCTGGGCGCATGACTCATGGGTTCACCTCAAAAGCTCGCGCGACCTTCACCTGGTCGGGGTCGGCCAGGGCGGCCTGGATCTCGGCGGGACGGCCGTTCTCGATAAAGTGGTCGATCTTGACCTCGATGAACACCGCCGACGCGCGCACCGCGACGGGGCCCTCGGGACCGCCGATCCGGCCGGTGGCCGTGGCGTAGATCTTACGGCCGTGCACGGCGTGCACGGCGGCGTCCAGGTGCAGCACGGTGCCCACCGGTACGGGCTGTACGTAGTCGGTCTCCAGCCGGCCGGTCACCGCGATCACCCGCAGCAGCCAGCCCAGCGAGCCCAGCGTCTCGTCCAGCGCGGTGGCCAGCACTCCGCCGTGCGCGAGGCCGGGGGCGCCCTGGTGCGCCTCCTTGACGCGGAACTCCGCGGTGACGCTCACGCCCTCGCCCGCCCGCGCTTCCAGGTGCAGTCCGTGCGGGACGCCTCCGCCGCATCCGAAGCAGTGTTCGTAATGCGACCCGATGACCTCTCCGGGCGCGGGCGCGTCGGGGTGCCGCACCGGCGGCTCGGCCCCGTCCGGCGGCGCCAGCGCTGTCGTTCTTCCACTCACAGGGGCTGACCTTACCCGCGACGGCCGGGCCCGGTCCCGTCCGTGTCAAGCTTGGGCCCATGCAGGGTTACGAAGAACGCCTCACCGCGCCCCGTTCCTGGTGGTTCGTCGCGGTTCTGGTCGGGATCGCCATGGGGCTGATCATGCTGCCGCTGGGACCTGTTCCGATGATCGGCGGGCTCATCGGCGGCGGCGCGCTGGCCGCGGTGGCCGTGAGCTCCTACGGGTCGGTGCGGATCCGCGTGGTCGGCGGCGATCTGGTGGCGGGCGA
This sequence comes from Streptomyces eurocidicus, assembly GCF_002891295.1. Lineage (GTDB taxonomy): Bacteria > Actinomycetota > Actinomycetes > Streptomycetales > Streptomycetaceae > Streptomyces > Streptomyces eurocidicus. Next base: position 699,003 of record NZ_LGUI01000004.1, read on the forward strand.
CGCGCGGATCCCGGTCGAGGCGCTGGGGCGGGCGGACGTCCTGGACGCGGCGGAGGCCCTGGCCTGGCGCACGCACAAGGCCGACCCCCGCGCGTTCATGCTGCTGCGCGGCTATGTGCCCACCGCGGTGCGGATCGAGATCACCGATCCGGCCGACCCGACGCCGTACGTCTATCTCTCCACACGCTCTCCCGAGCGCCTGACGGCCGCTCTGGCGGCCGTACGGACCTGAGCGAGCCCCGGGGGCCGCCTCAGGGCGTCCCGGGCGGCAGGGCGTCCCAGGACACCTGCTTGCGGCGCAGGTCCTTGCGGACCTTCTCGGCGAGCTTCCGGGTGTCCCTGCGGTTCATCACCGCGCCGACGGCGGCGCCCACCATGAACGGCGCGAGGCTCGGCAGATTGCGGACCGTGCGCTTGAGGATCTGCTGGCGCAGTTCGCGCTTCAGCTGGCCGCCCAGGGCGGCGTTGACGGAGGTGGGGGCGGTGACGTCGATGCCCCGCTCGTCCGCCCAGGCGGCGAGGTAGGCCGTGGCCCGCTGCCGGGCGCTGCCCGGGGCCCGTACGCCGTAGACCTCGTGCAGCTCGGCGATGAGCTTGAACTCCACGGTGGCCACACCGATGATCTCGGCGGCCAGTTCGGCCGGCATGGCCGGCGGGACCGGCATCATCGCCGCGGCGCCGACGCCGGCGCCGACGGTGGACGTGCCGTTGGCGGCGCCGGTCACCAGCTTGTCCGCGAGCTCCTCCGGGCCGAGGCCGGGAAACTGCTCGCGCAGGGTCGCGAGGTCGCGCACCGGGACGCGCGGGGCGGTCGCGATGATCCGGTCGACGACGGCGGTCAGGCCCGCCCGCGCCCCCCGGCCGCCCATCCTGGCGCCGTGGCCGACCGCCGCGGCGAGCGAGGCCGTGCGGCCCCGCTCGACGCCGGTGCCGGCCACGGCCCCGGCAGTGTCGTCCTGCCGCGCGGCGTCACCGGTCGGCCCGCTGGTCAGCTCGGGCCGGCGGGAACGCCGCTTCCGGAACGGGGTCGAGCCTGCCATGGCAGACCCGGTCCTCAGTCGCAGTCGCGGCAGATCGGCTGGCCGTTCTTCTCGCGGGCCAGCTGGCTGCGGTGGTGCACGAGGAAGCAGCTCATGCACGTGAACTCGTCGGCCTGCCGAGGCAGGACCCGGACGGACAGCTCCTCGTTGGAGAGGTCCGCGCCGGGCAGCTCCAGGCCCTCGGCGGCCTCGAAGTCGTCGACGTCGACCGTCGAAGCCGACTTGTCGTTCCGCCGTGCCTTCAGTTCCTCGATGCTGTCCTCGTTGACGTCATCGTCGGTCTTGCGTGGGGTGTCGTAGTCCGTTGCCATGTCGCTCTCCCCCTCTGGGTGTCTGCGGTGTCTCCAGCGCACGTAACGCGTGAGAGGCCGGACTTGTGCCCGACCTGAGGCGGAGATTTTGCCTCACATCAAGGTCTGTTACTCAATCGACACCCAACCGCACACCTGAAGAGGTGATGGGGTTGGGTGGCGAACCGGACCGTACACGGTCCGAAAGCCGCATGCGGATACGCCATCCCGTGTACTTCCCGTGATCAGGACCAATGGAAACCCCCATTTTCCCGGCGTTCCGCCGGTCCCGTCGATCACGGAGAGTGGATGGCCTGAAGTTTGCGCATGTGAGCGATCACACACGCCTACAGCAAGGGTCGGACCGTGAAAATTCCGCCCAAAGCGAACCCGCAGCCGCCCTATTCTCGCAGAATCTGTCAGGTGGGCAGTACCACTCTCATGATCAATCCGCCCCCCTCGCGTGATTCGGCCGTGATCCGGCCGCCGTGGGCGCGCGCCACGGAGCGCACGATCGACAGTCCGAGGCCCACCCCCTTGTCGCTCCCGGTGCGCTCCGTGCGCAGCCGGCGGAACGGCTCGAAGATGTTGTCCAGCTCGTACGCCGGGACGACCGGCCCGGTGTTCTCGACCACCAGCAGGGCGTGGCCCGGCATGGCCTGGGTGGTGACCTCCACCCAGCCGTCGTCCGTGTTGTAGCGCACGGCGTTCTGCACCAGGTTCAGCGCGATGCGCTCCAGGAGCACGCCGTTGCCCTGGACCACCGCGGGCTCCCGGGTGCCCCGCAGCTCCACGCCCTTGCCCTGCGCCTCCGCACGGGCCTGGTCCAGCGCCCTGGAGGCCACCTCGGCGAGGTCCACGGGCTTGCGGTCCACGATCTCGTTGTCGCTCCTGGCGAGCAGCAGCAGGCCCTCCACGAGCTGCTCGCTGCGCTCGTTGGTGGCCAGCAGCGTCTTGCCCAGCTGCTGGAGCTCCACCGGGGCCCCCGGATCGGAGAGGTGGACCTCCAGCAGCGTGCGGTTGATCGCCAGTGGGGTCCGCAGCTCGTGCGAGGCGTTGGCCACGAAGCGCTGCTGCGCGGTGAAGGCCCGCTCCAGCCGGTCGAGCATCTCGTCGAAGGTGTCCGAGAGCTCCTTCAACTCGTCCTCCGGCCCACCCAGTTCGATCCGCCGGGAGAGGTCCGTGGCGGCGACCCGGCGGGCGGTGCGGGTCATCCTGCCCAGGGGCGAGAGGACCCGGCCGGCCATCGCGTAGCCGAAGGCGAAGGCGATCACGGCGAGGCCGAGGAGGGCGAGGAGGGAGCGCTTGAGCAGGCCGTCGAGGGCCACGGCGCGCTGGTGCTCCATGCAGCGGCGCAGGCCGCTCATGAAGACGTCGCTGTCGTTGGTCGAGGTCAGGTACCCGCAGGTGCCGCTCGTCTCGACCCGCGCGTTGACGATCCGGAACGGCAGCTCGTTGCCCTGGCTCAGGGCGCTCGCCGCCAGCAGGTAGATGATCGTCAGCAGCAGCACCCCGGCCATCAGGAACATCCCGCCGTACAGCAGCGTGAGGCGTATCCGGATGGTCGGGCGCAGCCAGGGGAACGGCCGCACGACCGGCTGGCGGGGGTCCCAGCTGGGCTTGGGCGGCGTGGGCCGGGAGCCGGCCGGCGGGGCCGGGGCGGCGGAGGCGGGGGGTGTGGAGGGCAAGGGGATCAGATCCGGTATCCCGAGCCGGGCACGGTCACGATGACCGGCGGCTCGCCGAGCTTGCGGCGCAGGGTCATGACGGTGACCCTGACGACGTTGGTGAACGGGTCGGTGTTCTCGTCCCACGCCTTCTCCAGCAGCTGCTCGGCCGAGACGACGGCGCCCTCGCTGCGCATGAGGACCTCCAGGACGGCGAACTCCTTCGGCGCGAGCTGGACCTCACGGCCCTCGCGGAAGACCTCGCGGCGGTTGGGGTCGAGCTTGATGCCGGCCCGCTCCAGGACCGGGGGCAGGGCCACGGTCGTACGGCGGCCGAGGGCCCGGACGCGGGCGGTCAGCTCGCTGAAGGCGAAGGGCTTGGGGAGGTAGTCGTCCGCGCCGATCTCCAGGCCCTCCACGCGGTCGCTGACGTCGCCGGAGGCGGTCAGCATCAGCACCCGGGTGGGCATGCCGAGCTCGACGACCTTGCGGCAGACGTCGTCGCCGTGGACGACGGGCAGGTCACGGTCGAGCACGATGACGTCGTAGTCGTTGACGGCGATGCGCTCCAGGGCCGCGGCCCCGTCGTACACGACGTCGACGGCCATGGCCTCCCGGCGCAGTCCGGTGGCGACGGCATCTGCGAGCAGCTGCTCGTCCTCGACGACGAGTACGCGCACGGCGTTCTTCCTTCCCTTTGAGCCCTGGGGGCACATGATGAGACCCGGTTCCCGGGTATATCCATCCTGCCTGCAACGCCGGTAAACCGGCCGTAAGGGGCTCCTGGCAGCCAGTGAGCATCGGGTTCCGGCGAGATTCCGGATTGGCGTGTGGCGGCAGGTTTCCGCGCGGAGCACGGTGGGGAAGACGTCTGCACACCCGCGATCACACCGGCCCTGGCGGCCGCACGCCGTGTGCCACCCGCCCTCCGGGCCCGGTCGTGATCGTTTCGCCGTCGGCACACCCCCGTGCCATCGACCCACGACGAGGGGGCGCAGCACCATGGACGCGTTCACCGCTGGCATTCTGCAGCGCATAGAGACCACCCGGTCCGACCTGGACCAGGCCCGTAGGTCGGGCGACGAATTCCTCGCCGAGGTGGAGCAGGCCGCACTGGACGATCTGCACCGCCTGGCCGCCGAACACGGCGTCCAGGTCACGGCCGCTTAGGCCGTAAGGGGCCGATCCACGCAGCGGAGCGCCCCCGTGCCGGTCGGCACGGGGGCGCTCTGTGCGCTCTGTGCGGCCGCCTCGCGACCTGCCGGGCCCGCCGGGGTCCCGGTCTAGTCCCGCCAGGCCCCGAGCTCGTCCAGGCGGGCCTGGAGGGGTTCGAAGAGGCCGGGCGGGGCGGCCACGGTGAGCTCGCCCGATTCCGCTTCGCCGGGGCGGCCGCCGGTCAGGGCGCCCGCCTCCCGGGCGATGAGGGCGCCGGCCGCGTGGTCCCAGGGGTTGAGGCCCCGCTCGTAGTAGCCGTCGAGCCGGCCGCAGGCCACGTCGCAGAGGTCGATGGCGGCCGAACCGCCGCGCCGGATGTCCCGCACCTCGGGCAGCAGCGCCCGCAGCACCTCGGCCTGGGCGGCCCGGCGCTCGGTGAGGTAGCCGAAGCCCGTGCCGATCAGGGCCTGGCCGAAGGCGGGCGCGGGCCGGACCGTCAGCGGCAGGTCGCCGGCGAAGGCGCCCCCGCCGCGGACCGCGCGGTACGTCTCGCCGCGTACGGGGGCGGCGACCACGCCTACGGCCGTCTCGCCGTCGATCTCGGCGGCGATGGAGACGGCCCAGGAGGGCAGCCCGTACAGATAGTTGACCGTGCCATCGATCGGATCGACGACCCAGCGCACTCCGCTGGTGCCGGCGGTGCTGGCGCCCTCCTCGCCCAGCACCCCGTCGGCGGGGCGGCGCTCGGCCAGGAAGTCGGTGATCAGCTTCTCGGCGGCGAGGTCCATCTCGGTGACGACGTCGATCGGGCTGGTCTTGGTGGCGGCCACGCCCAGGTCGGCCGGGCGGCCGTCGCGCAGCAGCGCGCCCGCGCGGGCGGCGGCCTCCAGGGCGACGGAGAGGAGTTCGGCCTTCAGGGGGTCGGTCATGGTGCGGGGGCTCCTCAGGCGTACGGGCTGTCGGCGCCGGCGGCGGCCGGGCGGGGGGCCCGGGCCGGGCAGCAGCCGACGGGGCAGAGGTCGTGCGAGGGGCCGAGGGCGCCGAGGGCGCAGCGCCCGGGCCGCTCGCCGCGCTCGGTGGCGGCGCGCTCCAGGACCAGCTCGCGGACGGCGGCGGCGAAGCGCGGGTCGGCGCCGACCGTGGCGGCGCGGGCGACCGGCAGTCCGAGGTCGGCGGCCTTGGCGGTGGCCTCGGTGTCGAGGTCGTACTTGACCTCCATGTGGTCCGAGACGAAGCCGATGGGGACCATGACGACGGCGGGGACGCCCTCGCCGTGCAGGGTCTCCAGGTGCTCGCAGATGTCGGGCTCCAGCCAGGGGATGTGCGGGGCGCCGCTGCGGGACTGGTAGACGAGCCGCCAGGGGCGGTCGGCGCCGGTCTCCTCGCGGACCGCCTCGGCGACCGTCCGGGCGACGTCGAGGTGCTCGGCGACGTAGGCGCCGCCGTCGCCGTGGCCCTCGGCGGGCCCGGAGGAGTCCGCGGCGGCCGTGGGGATGGAGTGTGTGGTGAAGGCCAGGTGGGCGCCGGCCCGTACGTCCTCGGGCAGCTCGGCGAGCGCGGCGAGCGTCGCGTCGACCATGGGTCGGACGAAGCCGGGGTGGTTGAAGTAGTGCCGCAGCTTGTCGACGCGCGGCGGGGTCAGGCCCTCGGCCTCCAGGGCGGCGAGGGCGTCCGCGAGGTTCTCGCGGTACTGCCGGCAGCCGGAGTAGGAGGCGTAGGCGCTGGTGGCCAGGGTCAGGACGCGGCGGTGGCCGGCGGCCGTCAGCTCGCGCAGGGTGTCGGTCAGGTACGGCGCCCAGTTGCGGTTGCCCCAGTGGACCGGCAGGTCGAGGCCGTGCTCGGCGAAGTCCTCGCGCAGCGCGCCGAGCAGCTCGCGGTTCTGGTCGTTGATCGGGCTGACGCCGCCGAAGAGGAAGTAGTGCTGCCCGACCTCCTTGAGCCGCTCGCGGGGGATGCCGCGCCCCCGGGTGACGTTCTCCAGGAACGGGACGACGTCGTCCGGGCCTTCGGGGCCGCCGAAGGAGAGCAGCAACAGGGCGTCGTACGGCGCGGCTGCCGACGGGGGTGCCTGCTGGTCTGCTGGCTTGTCTGCTGTCTGGTCCGACATGCGTCCGATCCTGCCACCCTGTCCTGACGGGCAGGAAATGGCCGTGCGTAGGACGCGCGTACGCACGTAAGCTGTATCGGCCACTTACAGCCCTTACGGACGTCCCGTCGCCGCTCGTGCCCCGCCCGGCCCCCACGCCGTGCCGTCCCGCCCGCCCGTCCCCCTCCCGAGCCTCCTGGCGGTCCTCTTGCCCAGCTCCTACCGCGACATATTCGCCGTCCCCGGCGCCAGGGGCTTCTCCGCCGCCGGCCTCATCGGCCGGATGCCGCTGTCCATGCTCGGCATCGGCATCGTCACGATGATCTCCCAGCTCACCGGCCGGTACGGGCTGGCCGGCGCGCTCTCCGCGGCGCTGGCCGTCTCGGCCGCCGTGCTCGGCCCGCAGGTGTCCCGGCTCGTCGACCGGCACGGACAGCGCCGGGTGCTGCGCCCGGCGATGCTGATCGCCGTGGTCTCGGTGGCGGGGCTGGTGCTCAGCGCCCAGCAGCGCTGGCCGGACTGGACCCTGTTCGTCTTCGCGGCCTGCGCGGGCAGCACGCCCAGCGTGGGGTCGATGGTGCGAGCCCGCTGGGCGGCGGTCTACGGCGGCACCCGCGAGCTGCACACGGCCTACGCCTTCGAGTCCGTCGTCGACGAGGTGTGCTTCATCTTCGGGCCGATCCTGTCGATCGGGCTGTCCACGGCCTGGTTCCCGGAGGCCGGACCGCTGCTGGCCGCCGCCTTCCTCGCGGCCGGGGTCTGGTGGCTGACGGCACAGCGCGGCACCGAGCCCGCCCCGCACCCCCGCGGGCAGCACACGGGGGGCTCCGCGCTGCGCTCGCGCCCCCTCCAGGTGCTGGTGGCGACCTTCGTCGCGATGGGCGCGATCTTCGGCACGATCGACGTGGTGACGGTCGCCTTCGCCGAGGACGAGGGCCACAAGGCGATGGCGAGCCTGGTGCTCGCCGTGTACGCGCTGGGCTCCTGCCTGGCCGGCGCGATCTTCGGGCTGCTCCACCTCAAGAGCGATATGGCGCTCCGCTGGCTCCTGGGCGTGAGTGCGATGGCCGTGAGTATGATCCCCCTCCAACTGGTCGGGAGCCTGCCGCTCCTGGCCGTGGCGCTCTTCGTCGCGGGCCTGTCCATCGCGCCGACCATGGTGACGACGATGGCCCTCGTCGAACAGCACGTACCGCGCGCGAAGCTGACCGAGGGCATGACCTGGACGAGCACCGGGCTCGCGGTCGGCGTGGCGCTGGGGTCGTCGGCCGCCGGCTGGGCGGTCGACGCCGCGGGGCCCGAGGCGGGGTACGGGGTGGCCGGCGTGGCGGGGGTGCTCGCGGCGGCGGTCGCGTTCCTGGGATACCGCCGGCTCCGGGAGCCGGCGCCGCAGCGGCCCGGCCCGTCCGCGCCGCAGGCAAGGGGAGGGGCTGGGGCGGATGGCGGAGACGACGACCGCGACGGGAAGCGGGACAAGGGGCGCGTGGCGTAACTGGGCGGGGAACGTCACCGCCCGGCCCGCGCGGACCGTGGCACCCGCGAGCACGGCGGAACTGGCGGCGGCGGTGGCCCGGGCCGCGTCGGACGGGTTACGGGTCAAGGCCGTCGGCTCGGGCCACTCCTTCACCGCGGCGGCCGCCACCGACGGCCTGCTGGTCCGCCCCGACCGCCTCACCGGCGTCCGGGACGTCGACCGGCGCGCCGGGACGGTGACGGTGGCCGCCGGCACCACGCTGCGGCGGCTCAACACGGAGCTGGCCGCGCGGGGCCTGTCGCTGGCCAACATGGGCGACATCATGGAGCAGACCGTCTCCGGGGCCGTCAGCACCGGCACCCATGGCACGGGACGGGACTCGGCCTCACTGTCCGCCCAGGTCAGAGCCCTGGAGCTGGTGACCGCCGACGGCCGTGCGCTCCGCTGTTCGGCGCGGGAGCACCCCGAGGTCTTCGCGGCGGCCCGGCTGGGGCTGGGCGCGCTGGGCGTGATCAGCGAGCTCACCTTCGCGGTGGAGCCGTCGTTCCTGCTCAGGGCCTGCGAGGAGCCCATGGCGCTGGACCGGGTGACGGCCGAGTTCGATCAGCTCGTGGCCGAGAACGAGCACTTCGAGTTCTTCTGGTTCCCCCACACCTCCGGCTGTGTCACCAAGCGCAACAACCGCAGCGCGGGCCCCGCGGCTCCGCCCGGCCGAATAGGCGCCTGGGTCGAGGACGAGCTGGTCTCCAACGGTCTCTTCCAGGCCGTCTGCACGGCCGGCCGCGCCGTGCCCGCGGCCGTGCCGGGCCTGGCCCGGGTCGCCGGCCGCGCCCTGTCCGCCCGCACCTACACCGACGTCGCCTACAAGGTCTTCACCAGCCCGCGCCGGGTCCGCTTCGTGGAGATGGAGTACGCCCTGCCGCGCGAGACCGCGCTGGCGGCGCTGGCCGAGCTCAAGGCGATGATCGAACGCTCCCGGCTGCGGATCGGGTTCCCGGTGGAGGTACGGATCGCGCCGGCCGACGACATCCCGCTGTCCACCGGGCAGGGCCGGGAGACGGCCTATCTCGCGGTGCACATGTACCGGGGCGCGCCCTATCGCGCGTACTTCGCGGCGGCGGAGCGGATCATGACGGCGCACGGGGGGCGGCCGCACTGGGGGAAGCTGCACGGGCGCGACGCGGAGTATCTGGCCGGGGTGTATCCGCGGTTCGGGGAGTTCATGGCGGTGCGGGATCGGGTGGATCCCGGGCGGGTGTTCGGGAACGAGTATCTGCGGCGGGTGCTGGGCGGGTGAGCGGGTGGGGGGCGGGGGTGGGGTGCCGCTGCGCGGGGCTTTTTCCCCTACCCGCCCCTTCCCGTAACCGGGGCTGACGCCCCGGGCCCCTTTCCGCGCTCCGCGCGGTGTCCTCAAACGCCGGACGGGCTGAAAATCAGCCCGTCCGGCGTTTGAGGACATTCGAGAAAGGGCGGGGCGGGTCCCCGTTATGAGACCGGGGTCTGCTTGCCCGTTGTGGCGGCGCCCGCCGCCGCGTTCTGCTCCGGCGGCTTCGGCGTGCTCTGGCCGCCACTCGTGCCCTGCCCGCCGGTCGTCGTCCCGCCGTCGGTCTTGCCGCCGTCGGAACCCCCCTTGCCGCTGTCGGGCGACTGCCCGCCCCCGGAGGGGTTCGGCTTCGGGGACGGCGAGGAGCCGCCCGTGGACGGGTCCACCGGGTCCGGGGACGTGGACGGGTCCGGCGACCGCTTGCCCGGGTCGCCGCCCGGCTCGGACGTACCGGGGTCCGGCGCGCCGCCGTCCCGGTCCTTGCCGCTCTCCCGGCCGCCGCCCTGCTCCGTGCCCCGCTCGGGTCCGGGGTCCTGCTTCTTGCCCGAGTTCCCGCCCCCGCCGGTCAGGATCTGGTTGACGGACGTGCCCTTGCCGCCGTCGGCGGTCTTGCCGCTGACCAGTTCGACGGCGGTCACCGTGCCCATGGCCAGGACGAAGATCGCGGCGGCGGCCAGCAGCGGGCGCTTGTAGCCGCGCCACCGCGTGCCGTGCGTGATGCCGGACGTGTACTCGTCATCGAACGGGGCAGCCGTGCCGTCATGACCATCGGAGTGCGGATCGGCGTGCGGGGTGGAATTCGCTCCCGCGTGTGCGCCGTTTCGCTCCGGCGGATGATCCACGCTGCGCAACAGCTGGGTCGCGTCGGCGGCGGGCCGTGCGGCGGCCGGGTCGACGCCGGGGAGCAGCCGCGTGGCGTCCGCGTCACCCACCTGGCCCAACAGCTGGGTGCGATCCCACGCGGGGCCGCCACGCCCGACCGCGCGACCCGCGTCCCGGACCGGGACCTGCCGCATCTTCGGCCGTGCGGCCTGGGTCGTCGCCTCTCTGAGCTGCTCGCCCGTGCGTTTGAACAAGTGCTGGAAGATCGTGCCGCCCGACGTGGCCACGACACTGACGACGCCGGCACCGATGACGGTGCCGTACACCCCGAGCTTGCCGGCGAGCAGAGCGGCGATCACCGCCGCCAGGGCGCTGCCGGCGACCTGCGCGACGCTCAGTTCCAGACGCTTGTTCTTCTGTTTTGCCTCGCTTTCGCCTTTGCCGTCCATCTCCTGCCTCTGTTAGCTCTTCGGTCCCTCTTGCAGCTAGAAGAGACATTCGAGCGTAACGAACAGTTCCGATTCGGGCGATTGTGTGAACCTCGACACCCGGACAACAGCCGTCCGTGTCGGTGGCTCCCGACCAACTCCCTTCTCCCGCGTGAACTTCGATGGCGCGCCGATCCACCCCCCCGTGGCCCGAATGGAGTACTGTGGCGAGCCCTGGCCCGGTGTCCCGTCCGGCTGCCCGGACCCAACGGGAGGGATCCAGGCGGCTCTCGCCCCGTCAACTCGGCAATGTTGTGGCAGGCTGCACCCGGGCAGGCCACACTCGACTAGCGGAAGCAGCGACGCAGGTGACGTCGGCAGGCACCACCCGGGAGGTCCCCATGCCCGAACTGCGTGTCGTGGCCGTCTCCAACGACGGCACACGGCTGGTGCTCAAGGCTGCGGACAGCACGGAGTACACCCTTCCCATCGACGAACGGTTGCGTGCGGCCGTACGTAACGACCGTGCTCGCCTGGGCCAGATCGAGATCGAGGTGGAGAGCCATCTCCGCCCCCGTGACATCCAGGCACGTATACGCGCAGGCGCCTCCGCCGAGGAGGTCGCCCAGCTCGCGGGCATCCCCGTGGAGCGCGTCCGCAGGTTCGAGGGCCCGGTGCTCGCCGAGCGCGCGTTCATGGCCGAGCGCGCCCGTAAGACCCCCGTGCGCCGCCCCGGCGAGAACACCGGCCCCCCGCTCGGCGAGTCCGTGGCGGAGCGGCTGGTGCTGCGCGGCGCCGAGAAGGACAGCGCGCAGTGGGACTCCTGGCGGCGCGACGACGGCACCTGGGAGGTCCTGCTCGTCTACCGCGCGGCAGGTGAGCCGCGTGCCGCCAGCTGGAGCTTCGACCCGCCGAGGCGGATCGTCCAGGCGATGGACGACGAGGCCCGGGCGCTCATCGGCGAGACCGACGACACGCCCGAGCCGAGCTTCCCCTTCGTGCCGCGCATCGCCCGGCTGCCCCGGGACAGGCCGCTGGACCGCAGCCAGGACCGGACTGCCGACAGGCAGTCCGGCGCGCCCACCGGCTCCGACGAGGACGCGGGCGCCGCGACGGCGGAGGCGTCCAAGGAGCGGGATTCGCTGACGAGCCTGCTGGAGGCCGTGCCCAGCTTCCGCGGTGACATGGTCGTGCCCGAGCCGCCCTCGGTGGCCCCGGTGCCGGCCGAGGAGCCGGGCGAGGAGGCGGAGGCCGTCGAACCGCCGGCCCCCGCGGCCAGCGCGGGCGCGGCGTACGCCGATGTGCTGATGCCGCGGTCCGTGGCCGGTCACCGCGACCGGCTGACCGGGACGACGGACCGTCAGGCGGAGGCGGACGGCGTCCGGCCGGGCCGCCGGGCGGCGGTGCCCAGCTGGGACGAGATCGTCTTCGGCACACGCCGGAAAAAACAGGAATGACGAGAAGAAGAGAAGAGAAGTAACCATCCGTCACGCCCCGGCCGGGACGTGACGGACGGCTGCCGGGCCCTGTCGGCAGGCGCCCGGCCCACCCGGATCCGGCCACCGCTCCCCGGCCCGTAGCTCCCGGACCGGGTCCACGCCGTGACGGCGGGGCGGATGAACCGGCGGACCGCGTACTCCGGGAATCCGGGGCCCGGCGGACTCACCTACCCGCTCCAGCCGGACCAGGCCCACGCCCGCCACGACCGGACAGGCGCACCTGCGGAGCACGCGCTCCAGCGTCCCGGGGCCCGGCGGGCTCCCCTGCCCGCCCCTCCCGGACCAGGCCCACGCCCGCCACGACCGGACAGGACGAACCGGCTGACCGCGCACCCCAGGAACCCCGGTCCCGGCCGAGTTACCCCGCCCGCCCCACCCGGACCAGGCCCACAACCCGCCCCCCAGGACCCCGCCCCGCCCCGCTCAGCCCGGCAGGGCCCCCGTGGCCACCGGGCGGGACGTGTCCGCCGACCACTCGCTCCAGGAGCCCACGTAGAGGGCCGCCGGAGTGCCCGCCACCGTCAGGGCCAGCACCTCATGGGCCCCGGAGACGCCCGAGCCGCAGTAGACGCCCACCTCCGGGCCCGGCTCCCCCGCCGCCCCGAGCTCCGCGAACCGCGCGGCGAGCTCCTTCGCGGGCCGGAAGCGTCCGTCCTCGCCGACGTTCTCGGTGGTCGGCGCCGAGACCGCGCCCGGGATGTGCCCGCCGACCCGGTCGATCGGCTCGACCTCGCCGCGGTACCGCTCCCCGGCCCGCGCGTCCAGCAGCAGCCCCCGCCGGGCCAGCGCCGCCGCGCCGTCCGCGTCGAGCAGCGGCAGCGCCCCGGGCTCCGGGGTGAAGTCGCCCTCCGCCACGGCAGGCACCTCCGTGGTCAGCGCCCCGCCGCGCGCGGTCCACTCCGCCAGCCCGCCGTCGAGGACCCGTACGTCCCCGTGCCCGGCCCAGCGCAGCAGCCACCAGGCGCGGGCGGCGGCCCAGCCCTGCCCGCCGTCGTACACGACGACCGTGCGGTCCCGGCGGACCCCGGCCCGCCGCATGGCGGCCCCGAACTCCCCGGGGTCCGGCAGCGGGTGCCGGCCGCCGCCCTCCCCCGCCGGACCGGCGAGCTCGGTGTCGAGGTCCACATAGACCGCGCCCGGCACGTGCCCGGCCTCGTACGCCGGCCGGCCGGGCGGGCCGCCGAGCTGCCAGCGGACGTCCAGCAGGGTCGGCGGCCGCTCGCCGGCCGCCGCGTTCATGAGTTCGACTGCGGTGATGAGTGGGGTCATGACCCCATCCTGGCGTACCGGGCATTGGGCCGAACGGTCCTCTGGCCAGACCGCACACAGTCGATCGATACTGGACCGCCATGACATCGGAGCGGGACCGAAAGGCGAATCCGGGCATTCTCCTGCGGGAACCCGTGAAACCCGGCGCGGCCGGGGGGCGCGCCACGGCCGGTGGTGCAAACATCTCCACGTGCCCCGTCCCGTACCACCCGCGCGCCGCGTGCCGGTGCGGGACGCGCGGCCACCCCGATGGTCCGAGGAGAGAATGACGATGACCGAGGTTTGGGGGTCTCCCCAGAGCGATACCGGGGAGGCTCGGCACACCCCCGGCACCCCGTGCTGGACGAGCCTGCTGGCGCACGACCTGGAATCGATCAAGGACTTCTACAGCGGCCTGTTCGGCTGGGCCTACTACAGCCCGGGCCCCCGCCAGCTGGGCCCGTACGTGCGTGCCACCCTCGACGGCCGGGACGTCGCGGGGCTCGGTGAGCTGACGCCCGGCCGCCGGCTACCGACCGTCTGGACCACATATCTCGCCAGTGACGACGCCGACGAGGCGGCGGAGTGGATCCGCTGCTGCGGCGGCACGGTCGGGGTGGGGCCGCTGGCCGCGGAGGACGCGGGGCGGCTGGTGATCGCCTCCGATCCGGCCGGGGCGCCGTTCGGCGTGTGGCAGGGGCAGCGGATGCCCGGGGCCCAGCTGAGCGGGGTGCCGGGCACCCCGGTCTGGCACGAGCTGGTGACCCGGCGGACGGCCACGGTCGTCAAGTTCTACCAGGCGCTGTTCGGCTATCAGACCAAGCGGGCGGAGACGCCGGACACCGACCACCTCACGCTGCACCTGGACGGCCGGCCGGTCGCCGGGATGCGCGGCGTCGGGGCCGAGCTGCCCCGGGAGCGGGGCCCGCACTGGATGACGTACTTCGAGGTGGCAGACGCCGAGGCCGCCGCGGCGCGGGTGACCGGGCTGGGCGGCCGGGTGCTGCTGCCCCCGCGGCAGGGGCCGGGCGGCGACGAGACCACCGTCGCGGACCCGGAGGGGGCCGTGTTCACGCTCAGGCGGTCGGCTCGCTGACGGGGTCCACGGGCAGCACGTCGGGCGACAGGGCCGCGGCGCGAGCCGCCGCCGCGGTCAGCCGGCGCCGGTGGTGACGGCGGCACAGCACCTCGTAACCCACCACGGTCTCCGGCTGGTTGACGTCGCCGACGACGACCTGCGCGCCCTCGACGACCATCTGTCCGCCGACCGTGCGGGCGTTGTGGGTGGCCCGCGCGCCGCACCAGCAGAGCGCCTCGACCTGGAGCACCTCTATCCGGTCGGCCAGCTCGACCAGGCGCTGGGAGCCGGGAAAGAGCCTGGTGCGGAAGTCGGTGGTGATGCCGAAGGCGAAGACGTCGAGCTCGAGGTCGTCGACGATGCGGGCCAGCTGGTCGATCTGCTCCGCGGTGAGGAACTGCGCCTCGTCGGCGATGACGTAGTCGGCACGGCCGCCGGCGGAGACATGGGCGACGATGTGCGCGTAGAAGTCGAACCCCTCGCCCGCCTCGACGGAGTCGGTGACCAGGCCGAGCCGGGAGGAGAGCTTCCCCTCGCCCGCGCGGTCGTTGCGGGTGTAGATCATCCCTTGCAGGCCGCGGGCGGAACGGTTGTGTTCGATCTGCAGAGCGAGGGTGCTCTTTCCGCAGTCCATGGTTCCGGAGAAGAACACCAGCTCGGGCATGGGGAAGCCAATGCCTTTCATACGTCGTCGGGTGGGGGGCGGGTGGGGCGGTAGAGGCGTGGGTGGCTCAGGACCGGACTTCGAGGAGCGGCACCAGTTGCTCCACGGGGGTCATGGAGCCGTGCAGGCCGACCATCCGGGACTCGTTGGGCTCGGTCTCGGTGGCGACGATCGCGATGTCGTCGCGGGCCGCGGCGACCACGTCGCCGATCCGGCCGTACACCCGGTCGTCCACGCCGTCGCCGGGCCGGCCGAACCAGCCCGCCTCGATGGCCTCGTCGCGCCCGGCGACCCACATCTGCTCGCCGAGCACCTCGCGCCAGACGGCCAGGACGTCGCCGGCCGCGCCGGGCACGGCGTAGACGTGGCGGGCGCGGGCCTCGCCGCCGAGGAGGGCGACGCCGGCCCGCAGCTCCCAGTCCTCGTCGAAGTCGATGCGCGACTCGGGGTCGAACGGGATGTCGATCATGCCGTGGTCGGCGGTGACGTAGAGCACCGAGCGGGGCGGCAGCTGTTCGGCGAGGCGCTGGGCCAGCCGGTCGACGTACATCAGCTGACCGCGCCAGTCGTCGGAGTCGACGCCGAAGCGGTGCCCCTTGCCGTCGAGGTCGCTGTAGTAGGTGTAGACGAGCGAGCGGTCGGCGGCGCCGAGCCGGTCGGCGGCGAGGTCCATGCGGTCCTCGCCGGAGAGCCGGCCGTGGAAGGTGCCGCCGCTGAGCGCGATCTTCGTCAGCGGGGTGTGCTGGAAGTCGGGCGCGGAGACCTGGCAGGTGTGCACGCCCGCGGCGTCCGCGAGCTGGAAGACCGTGGGGTAGGGCTGCCAGACGTGCGGGTCGGTCCACGGGCGCCAGCGCAGCTGGTTCATCAGCGCGCCGGTCGCCGGGTCGGCGACGGTGTAGCCGGGCAGGCCGTGGGCGCCCGGCGGCAGGCCGGTGCCGACGGAGGCCAGCGAGGTCGCGGTGGTGGACGGGAAGCCCGCGGTCATCGGTTCGCCGGTGCCGTTCAGGGAACCGGCCATCAGCGAGTGCAGGAACGGCGCCTCGGCGGGGTGGGCGCGCAGCTGCTCCCAGCCCATGCCGTCGACCAGGAAGACGCAGACCCGGTCGGCGGGGGCCAGCTCCAGGCCGGTGGAGAGGCCGGGGACGCCCATGCCGGAGGCGACGGCGGGCAGCAGGTCGGCCAGCGAGCCGGTGCCGTAGCGCGGGAGGGGGGCGGAGCGGGGGTCGAGCGGGGCCGGGTCGGACCAGGAGGACGGGCCGCCCGAGGTCAGCGGGTAGGACATCAGCGGCCGGTCGCCGCGGTCGCCTCGGAGAGCGCCTGGGCGAAGGCGAGGGCCTGCCGGACGGTGTCCGGGCCGTCGCCCGCCTCGCTGACCCGCAGGCTCAGGTCGTCCGCGGTGGCGGAGCCGGTGTAGCCGTGGTCGGCGTCGCAGTTGGGGTCGCCGCAGGCGGCGGGCTCCAGGTCGATCCGGGAGACCGCGCCCCAGCCGATGGTGAGGACGACCTCGCGGGGCAGGGTGCCCGGGGTGTACGCCTCGGGGTTGGCGACGACGCGGCTGAGCACCACCGAGGAGATCCGGTCGAGCTTCACGGACTCGGTGGAGGTGGTGGCGTACGGGGACGGGGAGGTGCCGTCGGCCGCCTGCTCGTCGGTGTGGCTGACGATGAAACGGTTGCCCGTGAGGACGAGGACCGTCACATGGCGGCGCACCTCGTTGGAGTCGAACGTCGTCTCCTGGTGCACGAGGTACGACACGACCGGCTCCCCGCCCACGGCGGCCTCCACCGCCTCGGCCACGAGGGCCGGGTAGTAGCCGCTGCGCTCGATCGCCGCGCGCAGCCCTTGGGTCGTCGTACCGGTCTTCGCCATACGCCCATCCTACGGGGCGTACGGGGTCTGCCCGTGCGTGCCCGCACGGACGGACGGCGGAGCCCCGGGGGTCGCACGGGGCCGGTGGCGGCGGGCCGTCAGTAGGCCGGGAGGCTGCGCGGGCCCAGGTCGGTGCGGGCCGGGGGCGGGGCGAGGCGGATCACGGCGCCGAGCACATGGACGCCCCGGGGTGCGACGATCACCGGCTCCAGGTCGGCGCCGACGACCTCGGGGTGGTCGTCGACCAGGCGGGAGACGCGGAGCAGCAGCTCCTCCAGGGCCCGGGTGTCGACGGGGGTGCTGCCGCGCCAGCCGAAGAGGAGCGGGGCGGTGCGGATCGAGCGGATCTGCTCCGCGGCGTCCCGGTCGGTGACGGGCACGAGGCGGTGCGCGGTGTCGCCGAGCAGCAGGGAGGGCGCCCCGGCGAGACCGAAGGAGAGGACGGCGCCGGCGGCGGGGTCGATGACGGCGCGGACGACGGTGTCGACGCCGCGCGGGGCCATCGACTGGACGACGAAGCGGGTCTCCTCCGGCTTGCCGAGGAGCTCGGTCAATTCGGCGTAGGACCGGCGGAGTTCCGTCTCGCCGCCCAGGTCGAGCCGGACGCCGCCGAGGTCGGCGCGGTGGCGCAGGTGCGGGGCGGTGGGCTTGAGGGCGACGGGGAAGCCGAGCCGCCGGGCGGCCCGGACGGCGGTGTCGGGGTCGGGCGCGGGCAGCGCCGGCAGCACGGCGATGCCGTACCGGGCGAGCAGCCGCTGGGTGTCGGCGGCGGAGAGGGTGACGGCGCGGGGGTCCGCGGGCTCCGGGAGCGGGCCGCCGGGCAGGGCGCCGTGGGCGGCGAGCAGGACGTCGATGTCGGCGGCGGCGCCCGCCTCGTCGATGTCGTCGTATTCGGGCACCTTGCCCGGCTCAGCGGCCAGCCGGCGCCAGCGCGCGTACCGCACGGCCTCGGCCAGGGCGCGCACGGCGCGCTCGGCGGCGGGGAAGGCGGGGATCCGGACGGCGGGGGCCGGGTGCCCGCGGTCCTCGCCGCGTTCGTCGTCATCGGCTTCGGCTTCGCCGGTGGGGCCGGGGGCCGGTGCCGCGAGGGCCTCGGCGAGGCCCGGGATCTCCAGGTGGACCACCGTCACCGGCTTCGCCGCCGGGGAGGCGGCCACCGCGGTGCGCAGCGCCGTGGCGAGGTCGGCCGCGGACGCCTCGCCGACCCAGGGGATGGCGGTGACGACGACGGCGTCGCACTCGTCGTCCGCCAGGGCCAGGGCGAGGGCGGCGCGGAAGTCCTCCGGCTCGGCGGCGGTCGACAGGTCGTACGGCGGCTGGGGGCGCAGGCCGTCGGTCAGACAGGCGTCGTAGGTGAGGAGGGCCAGGGACTCGGAATTGCCGAGGATGGCGACGCGGGGGCCGGCCGGCAGCGGCTGGGAGGCGAGCAGCAGCCCGGTGTCGGCCAGCTCGGTGACGGTGTCGACGCGGATGACGCCGGCCTGCCGCAGCAGGTCGGAGACGGTGGCGTCGGGGATGCGGGTGGAGGGGACGGCGTGGCCGGTGGGGGCGGCGCCGCCGTGCCGGGCGCCCTTGACGACGACGACCGGCTTACGGGCCGCGGTGCGCCGGGCGAGCCGGGCGAACTTGCGGGGGTTGCCGATGGACTCCAGGTACATGACGACGACGTCGGTGTCCGGGTCGTCGTGCCAGTACTGGAGGAAGTCGTTGCCGGAGACGTCGGCGCGGTTCCCGGCGGAGACGAAGCTGGAGACGCCGACCAGGCCGGCGGCGCGCCGGTGCAGCCCGGAGAGCAGGGCGATGCCGATGGCGCCGGACTGGCTGAAGAGGCCGAGCCGGCCGGCGGCGGGCAGCTCGGGCGAGAGCGAGGCGTTGAGCCGGACGCCGGGGGCGGTGTTGATCAGGCCGAAGGCGTTGGGGCCGATGAGGCGCATGCCGTACGAGCGGGCCTGGCGGACCAGCTCGCGCTGGCGGTCGCGGCCGTCGGCGCCGCTCTCGGCGTAGTCGGCGGAGAGGACGACGAGCCCCTGGACGCCGTGCTCGCCGCACTCGGCGACGACGGAGGGGACCTGCTCGGCGGGGACGGCGACGACGACGAGGTCGACCGGGCCGGGGATGCCGAGGACCGAGCGGTGGGCCGGCACGCCCTCGGGCTCCAGGACGGAGGCGCCCTCGGGGAAGGCGCGGTTGACCGCGTACAGACTCCCGGTGAATCCGCCCTCGCGCAGATTGCGCAGCACGGCGCGGCCCATCCCGCCGGGCTCGCGGCCGGTGCCGACGACGGCGACGGAGCCGGGGGCGATCAGGCGGTGGACGGAGCGGGCCTCGGCGCGCTGCTCGCGGGCGCGCTGCACGGCGAGGGAGCGGTCGGTGGGCTCCAGGTCCAGCTCCAGGCGGACGACGCCGTCCTCGAAGCTGCGCTTCTGGGTGTAGCCGGCGTCCGTGAACACCTTGATCATCTTGGTGTTGGCGGGCAGCACCTCGGCGGCGAAGCGCCGGATGGAGCGCTCGCGGGCGACGGCCGCGATGTGCTCCAGGAGGGCGGAGGCGACGCCGCGGCCCTGGTGGGCGTCCTGGACGAGGAAGGCGACCTCCGCCTCGTCGGCCGGGCCGGAGGAGGACTGGCCGCGGGCGTCGATGCGGTCGTAGCGGACGGTGGCGATGAATTCGCCGCCGACGGTGGCGGCGAGGCCGACCCGGTCGACGTAGTCGTGATGGGTGAAGCGGTGCACGTCCCGGTCGGAGAGGCGGGGGTAGGGGGCGAAGAAACGGTAGTACTTCGACTCGTCCGAGACCTGTTCGTAGAAGCTGACCAGCCGCCCGGCGTCGTCGGCCGTGATGGGGCGGAGGTGCGCGGTACCGCCGTCGCGCAGCACCACGTCGGCTTCCCAGTGGGCCGGATACACCTGCTCGGACGGCGTCTGCATGGGGCCAGCGTAAGGCCGGGCACCGACAAGCCGCCCAGGGCCGACCGGGGTGCACGGGAGCACCGTCACCCCTGTGCAACACTGGTCTAGACAACTCCTTACGACTTGAAGGGCAACACCATGGCTGAGCGCCGCGTCAACGTCGGCTGGGCCGAGGGCCTGCACGCCCGTCCGGCGTCGATCTTCGTTCGTGCGGCGACCGCCGCCGGCGTCCCGATGACGATCGCCAAGGCCGACGGCAACCCCGTCAACGCCGCCTCCATGCTGGCCGTGCTGGGCCTGGGCGCCCAGGGTGGCGAGGAGATCGTGCTCGCGTCCGACGCCGAGGGTGCCGAGGCCGCCCTGGACCGTCTGGCGAAGCTGGTCGCCGAGGGCCTCGAGGAGCTCCCGGAGACCGTCTGATTCACGGGAATCGCGCGCGGCGGGGCCGCGGTGGCCGGGAGAGGCCACCGCGGCCCCGTTGTCGTTCCCGGACCGGTTTCCCGGTGCGTGCCGCCGGGGAATTCCGGCGTTCCCGCCGGGCGGGAATAGCAGCCAATTGTTAAGAACGTGCGCTCGCCGTGTGCACGGATTGTTTCGGGGATTGTTTTCCGTGCCGCCCGTCCGTACGGCCCGGGTCGCGGTCCGGGGTCCGCTCCGGGTCCCGGGGGCGCCGCGGCCCGGCGGCGGCCCGCAGCCGGTAGGCGCCGGGGGCCCGCTCGGCGCGGGCCTCGGCGAGCGTCCGCGCCCGGTCGGCGTCCCCGCGCGCGACGGCGTCGACCAGGGCCGCGCAGGTGCCCCACGCCTCCACCGGCCGGGCCGGCGGCTCCGGCACGTACACCCAGGAGATCTTGAGCCGGAGCTGGGTGAGCAGGGCGGCCAGGCTGGGGCTGCCGGACGCCTGGGCGAGCGTCTCGTCGAACCAGTCGTCCAGCGGGCGCAGCTCGCCCGCACGGCCGCCGCGGGCGCGCTCCTGGCCGAGCCTGACCAGCCCGCGCAGCACCTTCAGGTGCGCCTCCGTGCGGCGCTGGGCGGCGCGTGCGGCGCCCAGCGGCTCCAGCAGCGCGCGGACCTCGATGAGGTCGGCCGCCTCCTGCTCGGTGGGCTCGGCGACACAGGCGCCCGCGTGCCGGCGGGTGGTCACGAACCCTTCGGAGGCGAGGGTGCGCAGTGCCTCGCGGACGGGCACCCGGGAGACGCCGTACCGGCGGGCGAGGACCTCCTCGGTGAGCCGGCCGCCGGGTGGGAAGACGCCCGTGACGATGTCGTCGCGGATCGCCGTGCAGACCGCGTGCGCCGAAATGCGGCCGCCGTTCGGTGCCGCTTTACCATCGCCGTTCACGTACGGCCCCGCATGGGTGAACCTCCGCATTGACCCCCGCGAAACGCGGCCGATTGACGCCTGGTCAATGACTCTATTGCAGCGGCCCGCGATTTCCGATGGCACCGAAGATTTCATCGATATGTTTTGGCCAACACGAAGGCCCCGGCCGGGGGCCGGGGCCTTCGTGGAACGACGCGGTGCGCGCGAGGGTCAGATGCCGACGCCGTGCGAGCGCAGGTACTCCACCGGGTCGATGTCGGAGCCGTAGGAGGGGCCGGTGCGGGCCTCGAAGTGCAGGTGCGGGCCGGTGACGTTGCCGGTGGCGCCGGAGATGCCGATCTCCTGACCCGGGGTCACCGTCTGGCCGGCGCTGACGCCGATGGACGACAGGTGGCCGTACTGGGTGTAGGTGCCGTCGTTGTGCTTGATGACGACGTTGTTGCCGTAGGCGCCGCCCCAGCCGGCCTCGACGACGGTGCCCGCGCCGACGGCGTGGACAGACGTGCCGGATTCGGCGTGGAAGTCGACACCGGTGTGGCTGCCGGACGACCAGAGGCCGCTGGACGCCTTGTAGGAGGTCGAGACGTACGAGCCGTCGATCGGCGACACGTAGGCGTTGAGCTTCTTGCGCTCTTCCTCGCGGGCGACGCGCTCCCGCTCCTTGCGCTCGGCCTCGGCCTTGCGGGCGGCCTCGTCCGCGACCTTCTTGGTCGCGGCGGCCTGCTGGCGGGCCTCGGCCTCGGCGTGCAGCCGGGCGCTGGCCTCGTCGGCGGAGCTGCGCTGGACCTCGGCCTGCTCGCCCACGCGGTTGGCGGTGTCCTCACCGATGACGATGGCCTGGGTGAGGCCGGTGTCCTCGGTGCGCGGGGCGTCGTCGGTGGCGGCGAGCGCGGGGGCGGCGAAGCCGGCGACGACGCCGGTGGCCGTCAGGGTGGCTATGCCCGCGATGTTCGCGCCGGTGCGCACGGCGCGGCTCGGACGACGGTGCTTCCCGGTGGCACGAGTGAACGCCATAGGTGCGGCTATTCCTTTCCTTCCCTCTCGCCTACCGGGTTAGCTGACGGGTTCGGAGCAGGAAGGTCTCCTACGGCGCCCTCCGGAAAGGGAACCGATTCACCCCAGGGGACATGTGGGTCCCCGGCTCCCCTGGCTCGCGCCGTACGGGGACTCGGCGATGGTTGCCCGGGGCCGCGGATGCGACTCACATCTGACGGACAACCGCCCTGACGCTAAACGGCGCCCGATTCGAACGGCAAACAGAACTCATGTTTTGTGGCGTACGCCACACACCAGACGTGCAACCACTCCACTAAATCGGACATAAGGGAGGCGCGTGGGTCTCGCCGACCCCACGCGCCTCCCCGCACCCTGATAAAGCGTCAGCCGGTGACGACCGTCACCTCGCCGATGCCCAGCGCCTTCACGGGCTCCTCGATCTGCGCGGCGTCACCCACCAGGATCGTCACCAGCCGGTCGACCGGGAACGCGCTGACCGCGGCCGCCGTGGCCTCCACCGTGCCGGTCGCCGCGAGGCGTTCGTAGAGATGCGCCTGGAAGTCGTCCGGGAGGTGCTGCTCGACCTGGTCGGCCAGCGTGCCCGCGACGGCCGCCGCCGTCTCGTACTTCAACGGCGCGACGCCGACGAGGTTCTGCACCGCCACGTCGCGCTCGGCGTCCGTCAGGCCCTCGGCCGCGAGGGTGCGCAGCACGGTCCACAGGTCGTCGAGAGCCGGGCCGGTGGACGCGGTGTCCACCGAACCGCTGATGGCGAGCATGGCCGCGCCCGTGCCGTCCGGCGTGGAGCGCAGCACCTGGCCGAACGCCCGGACGCCGTAGGTGTAGCCCTTCTCCTCGCGCAGGACGCGGTCCAGGCGGGAGGTGAGGGTGCCGCCGAGGCAGTAGGTGCCGAGCACCTGGGCGGGCCAGACGCGGTCGTGCCGGTCGGCGCCGATCCGGCCGATGAGCAGCTGGGTCTGGACGGCACCGGGCCGGTCCACGATGACCACGCGGCCCTTGTCGTCCGCCGTGATGGGCGGGGCCTGCCGGGGGGCGGCCGGGGAGCCCGTCCAGGCGCCGAGGGTGTCGGCGAGCGCGGCGTCCAGGTCGACGCCGGTGAAGTCGCCGACGACCACGGCCGTCGTGGTGACGGGACGGACGTGCGCCTCGTAGAAGGCCCGGACGGCGGCCGCGTCGATGCGCTCGACGCTCTCCTCGGTGCCCTGACGGGGGCGGGACATCCGCGAGTCGGCCGGGAAGAGCTGCGCCGAGAGGGCCATGGCCGCCCGGCGGGCGGGGTTGGCCAGCTCGTGCGGGATCTCGTCCAGGCGGTTGCGGACGAGCCGCTCGACCTCGCCGTCGGGGAAGGCGGGGGCGCGCAGCGCGTCGGCGAGCAGGCCGAGCGCCTTCACCAGCCGGGAGGCCGGGACCTCCAGGGAGATCCGGACGCCCGGGTGGTCGGCGTGCGCGTCGAGGGTGGCGCCGCACCGCTCCAGCTCGGCGGCGAACTCCTCGGCCGTCAGCTTGTCGGTGCCCTCGGAGAGGGCACGCGCCATGATGGTGGACACGCCGTCGAGGCCGGCCGGCTCGGCCTCCAGGGGCGCGTCGAGGTTGATCTCGACGGCGACGACCTGCTGGCCGGGGCGGTGGCAGCGCAGCACCGTGAGGCCGTTGGGCAGCTGACCGCGCTCGGGGGCCGGGAAGGCCCACGGCGTGGCCGGGCCGGGCTGGGGCTGCGGGTGGAAGGTCATGGTGGCCGCGGCGTCGCTCACTGGGCCGTCTCCGTCTCTTCAGCGTCTTCGGCGGTCACATCGGCCTCGGCGGCCTCGGGGGCGGTCGGTTCGTACACCAGCGCCGCGCGGTTGTCGGGGTGCAGCCTGGCCTCGGCGACCGCCCGCACCTCCTCCGGAGTGATGTCCAGCACGCGCTCCACGGCGGTCAGGGCGAGCTGCGGGTCGCCGAAGAGCACGGCGAAGCGGCACAGTTCGTCGGCGCGGCCGCTGACGGTGGCGAGCCGGTCCAGCCACTCGCGCTCCAGCTGGGCCTGGGCGCGCTCCATCTCCTCCGGGGTCGGGCCCTCGGCGGCGAAGCGGGCCAGCTCGTCGTCGACGGCGGCCTCGATGTCCGGGACCTCCACGCCGCCCGACGCCTTGACGTCCAGCCAGCCGAGCGAGGGCGCGCCCACGAGCCGGAGCAGTCCGAAGCCGGCGGCGACGGCGCTGCGGTCGTGGCGGACGAGGCGGTTGTGCAGCCGGGAGGACTCGCCGCCGCCGAGGACGGTCAGGGCCAGGTCGGCGGCGTCGGCCTCGCGGGTGCCGTCGTGCGGCAGCCGGTAGGCGGCCATCAGGGCGCGCGAGGGCACCTCCTCGCGCACGACCTCGCGCAGCTCCTCGCCCATCACGTCGGGCAGGGTGCCGTCGCGCGGGGGCTGCTTGCCGTCGTGCGCCGGGATGGAGCCGAAGTACTTCTCGATCCAGGCGAGCGTCCGCTCGGGGTCGATGTCGCCCACGACCGACAGCACGGCGTTGCCCGGCGCGTAGTACGTCCGGAAGAAGGCGCGGGCGTCCTCCAGGGAGGCGGCGTCCAGGTCGGCCATGGAGCCGATCGGGGTGTGGTGGTACGGGTGGCCGTCGGGGTAGGCCATGGCCGTCAGCTTCTCGAAGGCCGTGCCGTAGGGCACGTTGTCGTACCGCTGGCGGCGCTCGTTCTTGACGACGTCCCGCTGGTTCTCCATCGACTCCTCGTCGAGAGCCGTCAGCAGCGAGCCCATGCGGTCGGCCTCCAGCCAGAGGGCGAGCTCCAGCTGGTGGGCGGGCATGGTCTCGAAGTAGTTGGTGCGCTCGAAGCTGGTGGTGCCGTTGAGCGAGCCGCCGGCGCCCTGCACCAGCTCGAAATGGCCGTTCCCCTTGACCTGGGCGGAGCCCTGGAACATAAGGTGCTCGAAGAGGTGGGCCAGCCCGGTGCGGCCCTTGACCTCATGGCGCGAGCCGACGTCGTACCAGAGGCAGACGGCGGCGACCGGGGTCAGATGGTCTTCTGAGAGCACCACCCGCAGGCCGTTGGCCAGCCGGTGCTCGGTCGCTGTCAGGCCGCCGGAACCGGCCTGTTGCGTGGCCGTGTGACCCATGGGCATGTACGTCCCTTCGATCGCTTGAAATCTCGCGATGGTCCGCGATGACTCGCGTGATGAACAGTCCTGTCACTGTATGCAAGCGCGCCGACATCTGGCGAAGTTCCCGGGGCGGTCCGCCCTTACGGACGGGTCGCGGTCGGCGATGTCGGTGGGGCGGGCCACAATGGTCGGCGTCAGAACCCTGCCTCGGCAATCGATCGAAGGAGCCGCAGCCGCGATGGCCCGCCGCAGCACGAAGACCCCGCCGCCGGAGAACTTCGAGGAGCGCATCCTCGACATCGACGTCGTCGACGAGATGCAGGGTTCCTTCCTCGAGTACGCCTATTCGGTCATCTACTCCCGGGCCCTGCCGGACGCCCGGGACGGCCTGAAGCCCGTTCACCGCCGCATCCTCTTCCAGATGAACGAGATGGGCCTGCGCCCCGACCGTTCGTACGTGAAGTGCGCCAGGGTCGTCGGCGAGGTGATGGGCAAGCTGCACCCGCACGGCGACGCCTCCATCTACGACGCTCTGGTCCGCATGGCCCAGCCGTTCTCGATGCGGGTGCCGCTGGTCGACGGCCACGGCAACTTCGGCTCGCTGGGCAATGACGACCCGCCCGCGGCCATGCGCTACACCGAGGCCCGGATGGCCTCGGCCACCTCGCTGATGACGGAGTCGATCGACGAGGACACCGTCGACTTCGCGCCCAACTACGACGGCAGCGAGCAGGAGCCCGTAGCCCTCCCCGCCGCCTATCCGAACCTGCTGGTCAACGGCTCGTCCGGGATCGCGGTCGGCATGGCGACGAACATGCCGCCGCACAACCTCGGCGAGGTCATCGCCGCCGCCCGGCACCTCATCAAGCACCCGGGCGCCGACCTCGACACGCTGATGCGGTTCATCCCCGGCCCGGACCTGCCCACGGGCGGCCGGATCGTGGGCCTCGGCGGCGTCCGCGACGCCTACGAGACCGGCCGCGGCACCTTCAAGATCCGCGCCACGGTCGCCGTGGAGAACGTGACGGCCCGTCGCAAGGGCCTGGTCGTGACGGAGCTGCCCTTCACGGTCGGCCCCGAGAAGGTCATCTCCAAGATCAAGGACCTGGTCGGCTCGAAGAAGCTCCAGGGCATCGCCGACGTCAAGGACCTCACGGACCGCTCGCACGGCCTGCGCCTGGTCATCGAGATCAAGAACGGCTTCAACCCCGAGGCCGTCCTGGAGCAGCTCTACAAGCTGACGCCGATGGAGGAGTCCTTCGGCATCAACAACGTCGCCCTGGTCGACGGCCAGCCGCTGACCCTGGGCCTCAAGGAGCTGCTGGAGGTCTATGTCGACCACCGCTTCGAGGTGGTCCGCCGGCGGAGCGAGTTCCGGCGCGGCAAGCGGCGCGACCGGCTGCACCTCGTCGAGGGTCTGCTGGTGGCCCTCATCGACATCGACGAGGTCATCAGAATCATTCGATCGAGCGATAACGCCGCGCAGGCCAAGGAGGCCCTGATCGCGCGGTTCTCCCTCTCCGAGATCCAGACGCAGTACATCCTCGACACCCCGCTGCGCCGTCTGACGAAGTTCGACCGGGTCGAGCTGGAGTCGGAGCGCGACCGCCTGACGGGCGAGATCGAGGAGCTGACCCGGATCCTGGAGTCCGACGCCGAGCTCCGCAAGCTGGTCTCCGGGGAACTGGCGGACGTGGCGAAGAAGTTCTCCACCGACCGGCGCACGGTGCTGCTGGAGTCGGCGGGCGCCCCGGCGTCGGCCGTGCCGCTCCAGGTCGCGGACGACCCGTGCCGGGTGCTGCTCTCCTCCACCGGCCTGCTGGCCCGTACGGCCTCGGGCGAGCCCTTCCCGCCCGGCTCCGGGGAGGCCAAGCGCGTCAAGCACGACGTGATCGCCTCGGCGGTGCCGGCGACGGCGCTGGGCGAGGCGGGCGTGGTGACCTCGGCCGGGCGGCTGCTGCGGCTGCGGGTGATCGACCTCCCGCAGCTGCCGGAGACGGCGGCCGCGCCGAACCTCTCGGGCGGCGCCCAGGTGACGGAGTTCCTGTCGCTGGACGACGGTGAGCGCGTGGTCTGTCTCACCACCCTGGACGAGTCCTCGCCGGGCCTCGCGATCGGCACGGAGCAGGGCGTCGTCAAGCGCGTGGTCCCCGACTATCCGGCGAACAAGGACGAGTTGGAGGTCATCTCCCTCAAGGACGGCGACCGCGTCGTCGGTGCGGTCGAGCTGCGCACCGGTGAGGAGGACCTCGTCTTCGTCACCGACGACGCCCAGTTGCTGCGCTATCCGGCGGGGCAGGTGCGGCCGCAGGGCCGCCCGGCGGGCGGCATGGCGGGCATCAAGCTGACCGCCGGTGCGAAGGTGATCTCTTTCACGGCCGTCGACCCGGCGGCGGACGCCGTGGTGCTCACGGTCGCGGGCGCGGCGGGCACGCTGCTGGGCGCCTCGGAGACGACGGCGAAGCTGACACCGTTCGACCAGTACCCGCGCAAGGGCCGGGCGACGGGCGGCGTGCGCTGCCAGCGGTTCCTGAAGGGCGAGGACTGCCTGGTCCTGGCCTGGGCGGGCCCGGCCCCGGCACTGGCCGCGGGCGCGAACGGCACCCCGGTCGACCTCCCGGAGCCGGACCCGCGCCGCGACGGATCGGGCACGCCGCTGGCGAAGGCGGTGGAGGCGGTGGCGGGGCCGGTGTAGGCGGTCCGTGGCGCGGCCCGGGCGGGCGACGCCCGGGCCGCCGTACGGGGCCCGTAGCCCGTCGGCGCGCGACGGCGGCCGGGTCGCACGTCGACCGGGTCGCACGTCGGCGGCCCGGCGCGCGGAAGGGCGTACGCGTCCGCCCGCCGTGCCGGGCCGTCGGGTGCGCGGGCCGGGGACGACGGCCGCCGGCGCTGTCCTGGGCCAGGACCGTCCGGCGTGCGGGGCCCGGGGCGTCCGTGCCCGGGCCGCGCGCCCGGCGTCTCCGGGCGAGCCCCGGCGTCTCCGGGCGAGCCCCGGCGTCTCCGGGCGAGCCCCGGCTTTCCGGTCCGGCGCCCGGCCGGATCGCGGGGTCAGCCCTGCGCGTACCGCAGCACGCCCCACATCGTGTGCTCCTCCGCGTCCTCCTCGGCCAGGTGCCGGCACGCTTCGAGCCCGGACCGCAGGGCCTCCGGGTCGATGCCCGTGCCGATCAGCACCAGCTCGGTCGGCCCGTCCTCGCCGCGCGCCGCGGGCGTGGCGTAGAAGCGGAGGAAGTCGCCGACGGCGTGCACCTCGTACCGCGTGCGCCGGTGTCCCGCCGCGCCGAAGCGGACGTACCCCTTGATGCGGTAGAGGCCGTCGGGGCGGTTGTCGAGGAAGTCCATGAGCCGGCGCGGGTCCATCGGCCCGTCGGCCGTGAAGGCGACGCTGTCGTAGGCGGCGTGCAGGTGGGCGCCGTGGCCGCAGGCGTCCGCGCAGCCGTCCGTGCAGCCGTCGCCGTGCCCGTCGGCGCCGTGCCCGTGCTCCCGCGCGTCCGCCCGCTCCCGCTCCTCGCGGACGAGGTCCTCGAAGGACAGCTGCCGTATCGCCGCGGTGTCCTCCTCGCGCGGCTTGCGGTCGAAGAGCAGCTCCGGGTCGACCCGCCCGTAGGACGCCTCGACGACGGGCGTGCCGGGGCGGCCGATCCGGCCGAGCTCCTCGCGCAGGGCCCGGCGCGCGTCCTCCGGCACCCGGTCCGCCTTGTTGAGGACGACGAGGTCGGCGAGGGCCAGGTGCCGGTCGATCTCGGGGTGCCGGGCCCGGGTGCCGGCGAACTCGGCGGCGTCCACGACCTCGACCAGTCCGCCGTAGACGATGCTGGTGTTGTCGCTGGCCAGGATCATGCGGATGAGCTCCTGCGGCTCGGCGAGCCCGCTGGCCTCGATCACGATGACGTCGATCCGGGCGGCCGGGCGGGCCAGCCGGTCGAGGAAACCGTCCAGCTCGCTGGTGTCGACGGCGCAGCACAGGCAGCCGTTGCCCAGCGACACCATCGAGTCGACCTGCCCGGCCACGCTCATGGCGTCGATCTCGATGCTGCCGAAGTCGTTGACGACCACGCCGATCCGGCTGCCCCCGCTTCTGCTCAGCAGGTGGTTGAGCAGGGTGGTCTTGCCGGAGCCCAGGAAGCCCGCGAGCACGATGACCGGGATCTGTCGTTTCGCCAACGGGGGCGCCTCCCTCACATGTCGGACGCAGCGGGAACCGGCTGCGGCGGGGGCGGGCCGACATAGCGGGCCGCCGGGCGGATGATCTTCGAGTCCTCCGCCTGCTCCAGGATATTGGCGCTCCAGCCGATCACCCGGGCCGCGCAGAAGGTCGGGGTCAGCTTCTCGGCCCTGAAGGGACCGGGCCTGCCGGCTCGGTCGGGAGGGCGTTGATTACAAGTGGAGCGCGGCCGGCTACCGCGTGGTTCCCCTGCGTCCGGAACCGGCTCGCGCCGGTTCTGGGGCGGTTGACTGCGCCCCGCTGCCACGCAGCCTCGCCGCGATAGGCGATGTTGCGGGAGCCGTTGTGGTCCGCGTGCCGCACGGTCCCGCAGGACCGGCATACGAACCGCGCTTGATCCACCCGGTTGGTCCGGTGGGTGTGCCAGCACTCCGAGCACTGGCGGGAGGTGTTGCGCGGGTCCACGAAGACCACGGGCACACCCGCCCGTCGCGCCTTGTACTCGACGTATGCGCCGAGCTGGGCGAAAGCCCAGGAGTGCAGCCGTGCCCGCTGGTCCTTCTTGGCCGTAACCCTCTGCCGGATACCGCCCAGGTCTTCCAGGGCGATCCCGCGCGAGGTGCGTTCAGCGGTGGCAACGAGCTTCTTGGCGATGATGTGGTTGGTGTTCGCGGCGTGCCGGGCCTCGCGGCGGCGGACACGCTTCAGGACCCGCTTCGCGGACTTGGTCCGCTTCTTCTGCAACTTGGTCCGCAGATCACGCTGCCGCTTGCGGTACCGATTGAGCCCACGCCCGGCCATGATCTGACCGTCACTGGTGGTGGCGATATTGACGATGCCCAGGTCCACGCCGAGGAACCCGTCCGGCTCGAACACCTCGGGCTCTGGCACGTCGATAGTGGCGATGAGGAAAAACATCCCGTCCCGCATCACCAAGTCGGACTCCCCCTTACGGGAAGCCAGCAACTTCATGGTCTGCTCGGAACAGACGAACGGGATGCCCTTCAACCGTCCGGCCACGGTCCAGATCGACACCGTGCGCTGATCGAGGTTCCACGTCAGGATGCGGTCATCGAACGGCTGCGCCGCGTCCTCTCGGAACACGATGGGCTTGGACTCCGCGCGGCGGCGACCCTTCGAACCCTCCGGGCCAAGATTCCCGGCCTTGATATTGCCCTTCAGCGTGGCGTAGGCGTCACAGACCTTCTTCACCACCCGCACAGAGGGCTGGGCCCCGAGGTCGTAGTCAGCCTTGAGCGCGAAGTACACCTCCTTCTGCAACACGTTTCGCCGTTTGAGGCCCTTGGCGAACGCCACCCCGGAAGCGTGGTTCGCGGCCCGGTTGCAAGCACGCAGAGTCGCTGCCAGTGCGTCCGCGTCGTGCGCGGCCACAGGCACCAACTTCACCTGCGCGACAATCTTCACGCAAAACACGCTAGTACGACTCGCCACAGAGAGACAACTTGCCCTCGGAGCCGCGCCGAAGAGAATTCCGCCTCTTCGTGGCCCCGCGTCGAAGGAGCCATTCCCAGAGCTGACGCCCCGGATGCCCGACGCGGCGTCACTGCGGGCCCTGGAGGCCGCCCTCGTGCTGCTCATCGACCACGACCTCGCCGCCTCCACGCTCGCGGTGCGGGTCGCGGCCTCCGCGCGGGCCCACCCGTACGCGGTGGTCTCGGCCGGGCTCGGCGCGCTGGAGGGGCCGCTGCACGGCGCGGCGAGCGGCCTGGCGCACCGGATGCTCACCGAGGTGCTGGAGCGCGGCAGTGCGGCGGCCGTGGTGGCGGACCATCTGCGGGGCGGGCGGAGCGTCCCGGGGCTGGGGCACCGGCTCTACGCGGGCCCGGACCCCCGGGCGCGGGCGCTGTTCGCCCGCCTGGAGTCCGTCCCGGGCGCCCGGGACGCCCTGGCGGCGGCGCGGGAGGTGGAGGCGACGGCGGCCCGGCAGGGCACCCCGCACGCCAACGCCGACCTCGCGCTCGCGGTGCTCACGGTCGCGTCCGGGATGCCCCCGGAGGCGGGCGAGACGGTCTTCGCCGTGGCCCGTACGGCCGGCTGGATCGCCCATGCCCTGGAGGAGTACGCGGAGCGTCCGCTGCGGCTCCGGCCCGTCGGCCAGTACTGCGGCCCGAAACCCCCTCGGGCGATGCCGTGAACGGTTCGTATCGCCCTGCCCGCCACGCCCGTTCGGCCCGATCCGAACATACAATCTACGCCGAGGTAGGTTAGGCTAACCTTCGTGAGTACGTGCGCGACCGCCTCTCGCCGCCTTGCCGAGCCGTTGTCCGGTACCGCGGCCACCGCCCGGACGTGGCTGCTGATCGAGCAGCCCGGCCCGTGGGGCGCCGACGCCCTCACCACCAGCCACCTCGACCCCGCCGTGGGCCGGGCCCTGGCGGCGGCCACCGAGGGCACCGGCGTACGGGTCGCGCTGATCCGGCGCCCCGGCCGGCACGCCGACTGCCACGGGCCCACGACGCAGCGGGTGTTCGCCGCCCACACCGCGCCGGGCCGCTCCTGGGTCCGCACCGCCGCCCTCGCCGACCCGGCGTCCCTGACCTCGCTGGACTTCGCGGCGCTCGGTGCGGGCGAGCACGGCGGCCTGTGGGAGCCGCACACCGGCGAACCGCTGGTCTTCGTCTGCACCAACGGCAAGCGCGACCGCTGCTGCGCCCTGCTGGGCCGCCCGCTGGCCGCCGAACTCGCCGCGACCGGGTCCATCGACACCTGGGAGATCACCCACATCGGTGGGCACCGCTTCTCCCCCACCCTCTTCGTCCTGCCGTACGGCTACGCCTACGGACGGGTCACCGCCCACGAGGTCAAGGACATCGTCGAGGCGGCCCGCGACGGCCGGATCACCACCGGGAACTGCCGCGGCCGCTCGGCCTGGGAGCGCCCGGCGCAGGCCGCCGAGCTGGCGGTGCGCGAGCTCACCGGCGAGGAGGGCGCGGGCGCGCTGGACGTGACGCGGGCGGAGGGACCCGCCCCGCACTGGTCCGTGACCGTCACCCACGCCGACGGCCGCGCCTGGCGGGTCGCGGTGGAGCAGGGCGCCGCCGAGCCGCCCCGGCCCGAGAGCTGCGGCCGGGTGCCCGGCAGCCCGGCCCGGATGGACGTCGCGTCGGTCACCCCGCTGGTGCCCGTCTCCCCTTAGGGAAGCCGTCAGCCGGCTCAGGAAGCCGTCAGACCGACGTCACCCGGCCTTCTTCACGAACTCCGTGGTGTAGGTCTTCTCCAGGTCCACCTTGGCGTTCTTGAGGTTGGGGTTGAAGGACTTGAGCACCTCGTGGACGGTCCTCGGCCCGTCGGCGGGCATCACGCCGTCCGGGGTGAACATCGGCAGCGTGTTCTTCACCGCCTCGACGTACTGTTCCTTGCCGCCCTTCGCGTAGTCCTCCGGCATCTTGGCGGCGATCTCCTCCGGGCTGTGCGTGGACATCCACTTCAGGGTCTTCACGAAGGCGTTGGCCAGCTTCTGCGCGGTCTCCTTGTGGTCGTTCACCCAGCCGGTGTTCATATAGAGGCTCGACGCGGGGTAGAGGCCGCCGAGCGCCGCCCGGGAGCCCTCCGGGGTGCGCATGTCGACGAGCACCTTGCCCGCGTCCTTGGCGAGGATCTGCGCGACCGTCGGGTCGGTCGTCATGCCCGCGTCGATGGAACCCTGCTGGAGCGCGGCGAGGAAGGTCTGGCCGGCGCCGACGGCCACGGGCGTGATGTCGCTCACCTTCACCCCGTTCTTGACCGCCAGATACTTCGTCAGGAAGTCGGTGGAGGAGCCGAGTCCGGTGACGCCGAGCTTCTTGCCCTTGAAGTCCTTGGGCGAGGTGAGGTCCGGTGCCGCCTTCTTGGAGACGATCTCCACCTCGCCCGGCGTCCGGGCCAGCTGCACCACCGACTCCACGTTCTTGCCCTTCACCTGAAGGTCGAGCGTGTGGTCGTAGAAGCCGACGACGCCCTGGACCTCCCCGGAGACGAGCGCGGTGGTGGCCTGCACCCCGGCCGGCTCGCTCAGCAGAACGACCGCCACGCCCTCCTCCTGGAAGTAGCCCAGCCGCTGGGTGAGCACGGCCGGCATGTAGATGACCTTGTCCAGGCCACCGACCATGATCTTGACGGTGTCCCCCTTGGCCGCCTCGGCGGCCTTCTCCGCGGTGTGCGTCGCCGAGGAATCGTCGGCGCACCCGGCGAGGCTCCCCGTGAGGAGGAGGCAGAGTGATCCCGCGGCGGCCGCCGTACGGACGGGGGCGCGCTTGCTGAAGATGGGCATCAAGTTTCCCTACGGTCGGGACGTACGCCGGAACGCACGGCCGGAAGTGACGGACGGGGCGTGGGGAGTGCGGTGGGCGGTCTCAGCCGCCCGCGCCCGGATCGGTGGGCTTCCAGCGGAAGAGGCGTTTCTCCGCGAAGGTCAGCAGCCCCTCCGCGAGGAGGGCGACGACGGCGAGGATGACCATCGCGGCGTAGACGCCGGCCGTGTTGAAGGCGCCCTGGGCGCTGGCGATGAGCATCCCGATGCCCTTCATGGCACCGATGTACTCGCCGACGATCGCGCCGATCAGCGCGAAGCCGAAGCTCACATGGAGGCTGGTGAAGATCCAGGAGGTCGCGGACGGGACGACGACCTGAAGGGTCACCCGGCGGTTGCTCGCACCCAGGATGCGGGCGTTGGCCACCAGATTGCGGTCGACCTCGCGGGCGCCCTGGAAGGCGTTGAAGAAGACCGGGAAGAAGACCAGCACGACGGCCGAGGCGACCTTGGACGCGGGGCCCAGCCCGAACCAGATCAGGAAGATCGGCGCCAGCACGATCCGCGGCACCGCGTTGAGCACCTTGATGTACGGGCCGAAGACGTCGGCCAGGAAGCGGACCCGGCCGAGCACGATGCCGAGCACCACACCGGCGAGGACGCCGATGACCCAGCCGAGCAGCGCCTCGTAGAGCGTGTACCAGATCTGCTCGCCGAGCGAGCCCTGCGCGGTGCCGTGCAGCGTCCACTGGACGATCTGGTCCCAGATCGCCGACGGCATCGAGAAGTTGAACGGATCGATCAAGCCATTCCGGGACAGCGCCTCCCACGCGGCGAGCACCGCCACGAGCAGCAGCACCCGGGCCCCGTACACGAGCGCCCTGCGGCGGCGGGCGGCCTGCGCGCGGGTCACCGTCCGGCTGGTGCGGAAGGCGGTGGGCGCGCCGACGGACTCCACGGACTCAAGCGACACGGGAGGCCCCCCTCTCCCGGGTGATGCGGACCTCTTCGCCGAGGGAGGACCAGATCTCGCGGTAGATCTCCACGAACTCCGGCTCCAGCCGGACGGCTTCGACCTTGCGCGGCCGGGGCAGCCGGACGGGGAAGACCTCCTTGACGGTCGCCGGGCCGGCGGTCATCACCACGACCTTGTCGGCGAGCGCGATCGCCTCCTCCAGGTCGTGGGTGACGAAGACGACGGAGGCCGCCGCCCCATCGGCGCGGCTGGCGCTCCACAGCTCCAGGAGTTCGTCCGACATCAGCGCCCGCGTCTGTACGTCGAGCGCCGAGAAGGGCTCGTCCATCAGCAGGATCGCGGGGTCGCACACGAAGGTCTGGGCGAGCGCGACGCGCTTGCGCTGCCCGCCGGAGAGCTGGTGCGGATAGCGGTCGGCGAAGGCGTCGAGGCCGACCCGGCCCAGCCAGTCGCGGGCCCGGTCCCGGGCCTCGGCCTTGGGCACGCCGCGGAAGCGGGGACCGGCCGTCACGTTGGAGAGCACGGTGCGCCAGGGGAAGACCGCGTCCTGCTGGAAGACGAAGCCGACCTCCGGCCGGATCCCGCGCACCGGCTCGCCGCCGACCAGCACCTCGCCCTCGGTCGGCTCCTCCAACCCGCTGACCAGGGTGAGCGTGGTGGACTTGCCGCATCCGGTCGGTCCCACGACCGCCACGAACTCGCCCCGCTCCACGGTGAGGTCGAGATCCCGTACGGCCGTGTGCGCGGCCCCCGAGGGGGTCCGGAACACCTTGCTCGCGCCCCGCAGCTCGATCGCCGGGGTGTGCCCGCCCGGCGCGGGGCCGCCGCGCCTGTCGCCGTTCATCCGCATGCCTCCTTCGCCCGGCCGCCTCGTCGGACCCCCGCTGTCCTGGGGCCCGGTCGGCCGGTGCTGGAGGTTAGGTGCGGCGCGCGGCGACGGCACAGGCTTGTGGGCGCTGTGCGGCTTCCGCGCACGAACCCCGTTCTGCTCGTTCTGCTCACGGTGGAACCTCGCGGTAGCGCAACGAATGCGCCACGGGGCTGGGCTACGGGGGCAGGGCCCGGATACGTTCTGTTGACGCCGCAGAAGCGGACAGCCGCTGAACCGGAATTGACCAATCCGGTCCGGCTGGGCGACTGGCCGGTCCCGCATGGGCGGGAGACGACATGAAAGGGACAGAGATGCGCCCCCGGTGGCCCCGCCGCGTCTTCGCCCAGGTCCTGCTCGTCCACCTCCTGATCATCACCGGGGTCACCGGGCTCGCCGCCGGGCTCTTCCTCGCGCCCCTCGGTGCCCAGCTGGACGAACAGGCCGAGCGCCGGGCGCTGTCCATCGCCCAGGCCACCGCCGCCCAGCCGGGCCTCGCCCACGACCTGCTGGCCGGCAGGCCCACCCCGGACGGCCCGGTCCAGGCCGGCGCCGAACGCGTCCGGCTGGCCACGGGCGCCAGCTATGTGGTGATCGTCGACACCCGGGGCATCCGCTACTCCCACACCACCCCCTCCCGGATCGGCGGCCGCGTCAGCTCCGACCCCGGCCCGGCCCTCGGCGGCCGTGAGTGGACGGGCATCGGGCGGGGCACCCTCGGCCGCTCCGCCCGGGGCAAGGTGCCGCTGCGCGACGGCGAGGGGGCCGTCGTCGGCGCCGTCTCCGTAGGCATCGCCTACGACAACGTGCACGCCCTGCTGATCCGCGCGGTGCCGGGCATCCTGCTCTACGCGGGGGCCGCGCTCGCGGCCGGCGCGCTGGCCGCGGTCGCCGTGTCCCGGCGGCTGCGCAAGCGCACCCACGGCATCGAACTCACCGAGATATCAGCGCTCCTGAACGAGCGTGAGGCCATGCTGCACGGCATCCGCGAGGGCGTGGTGGCGCTGGACCGGCGCGGCCGGGTGCGCCTGGTCAACGACGAGGCGCAGCGGCTGCTCGGCCTCGGGCAGGACGCCATCGGACAGCCCCTCGACACCGTCCTGCCGCCCGGCAGGACCACCGATGTCCTGGCCGGCCGGGTGACCGGTACGGACCTGCTCACCGTGCGGGACGGCCGGGTGCTCGTCGCCAACCGGATGGACACCGCCGACGGCGGCACCGTGGCGACCCTGCGCGACCGCACGGAGCTGGAGCAGCTGCGCAGGGAGCTGGACGGCACCCGGGGGCTGACCGACGCGCTGCGCGCCCAGGACCACGAGCACGCCAACCGGCTGCACACCCTCCTGGGCCTGCTGGAGCTCGGGCTGCACAAGGAGGCCGCCGAGTTCGTCGCGGAGGTGACGGGCGCGCACCGGGCCACCGCCGAGCAGGTCACCGAGCGGGTCCGGGACCCCGTGGTCAGCGCCCTGCTGGTGGGCAAGGGCGCGGTGGCCGCGGAGCGCGGGGTGGCCCTGCGGGTGAGCCCCGGCAGCCGGCTGCCCGACCGGGTGGTGGACGCGCGGGACGTGGTGACGGTGCTCGGGAACCTCGTGGACAACGCCCTGGACGCGCTGGCCGCCGGACCGCGCGGGGAGCCCTGGGTCGAGGTCGACCTGCGCGCGGTGGGCTCCACCGTGGTCCTCCGGGTCTCGGACAACGGGCCGGGCATACCGGAGGCCGCCGGGGAGCTGGTGTTCACGGACGGCTGGTCCACCAAGGAGTCGTCCCCGCACCGCCGCCGGGGCCTCGGCCTCGCGCTCGTACGGCGACTGGCCGAGCGCTACGGCGGCTCGGCGCGGTCGGGTGATCGGGAAGGCGGCGGCGCGGTGTTCACCGTGGAGCTGCCGGAAGCACTGAACCACCTCGAAAGGGTGAATCGATGATCGAGGTCCTGGTCGTGGACGACGACTTCCGCGTCGCCGAGATCAACGCCGCTTACGTCGCACGGGTCCCCGGCTTCCACGTCGGCGCCAAGGCCCACAACGCGGCGCAGGCCATGGCGGTCCTGGAGCGCGGCGGCATCGACCTGGTCCTGCTGGACCACTTCCTGCCGGACGAGACCGGGCTGTCCCTGGTCCGCCGGATACGTCAGCGGGGGCACCTCACCGACGTCATCATGGTGACGGCCTCGCGCGACATCGCGACCGTACAGGCGGCGATGTGTTATGGCGCGCTGCAGTACCTCGTCAAGCCGTTCACCTTCCCCGGGCTGCGGGTGAAGCTGGAGGCGTACGCGCAGCTGCGGCGGACCCTGGACGACGCGGAGGAGGCGGGCCAGGACCAGGTCGACCGGATCTTCGGCACGCTGCGGACGGCGGCCACCAGCGCGCCCCTGCCGAAGGGGCACTCCGCGCCGACGGCCGAGCTGATCCGCCGGGTGCTCTCGGACGCGGCCCGGCCGCTGTCGGCGCACGAGGTGGCGGCCCGCTCCGGGCTGAGCCGCTCGACGGCGCAGCGCTACCTCAAACGGCTGGAGGAGTCCGGGCGGCTCCGGCTCACCCTGAAGTACGGCGAGACGGGCCGTCCGGAGCACCGCTACACCTGGGCGGTGGCCGGCTGACGCGGGCCGGCCACCGCGCTCGTCAAGGCGCCCGAGGGACCGTCAGGCGTCGATGCGCGAGCGGTCCAGCGTCGCCGCCGAGTTGGTGATGAACTCCTTACGGGGGGCCACCTCATTGCCCATCAGCAGGTCGAAGGCGCGCTCGGCCGCCTCCAGGTCGCTGATGTTGATGCGGCGCAGGGTGCGGTGGCGGGGGTCCATCGTGGTCTCCGCGAGCTGGTCGGCGTCCATCTCGCCGAGGCCCTTGTAGCGCTGGATGCCGTCCTTGTACGGGACGTTCTTGCGGTCCAGCTCCAGCAGCGTCTGCCGCAGCTCGCTGTCGGAGTAGGTGTAGATGTACTTGTCCTGGCCCTTCTTCGGGCGGGTGAGCTCCACCCGGTGCAGGGGCGGCACCGCGGAGAAGACCCGGCCCTCCTCCACCATGGGGCGCATGTAGCGCTGGAAGAGGGTCAGCAGCAGACAGCGGATGTGCGCGCCGTCGACATCGGCGTCGGCGAGGAAGATGACCTTGCCGTAGCGCGCGGCGTCGATGTCGAAGGTCCGCCCGGACCCGGCTCCTATGACCTGGATGATCGCGCCGCACTCGGCGTTCTTCAGCATGTCGGAGACCGACGACTTCTGGACGTTCAGGATCTTGCCGCGGATCGGCAGCAGCGCCTGGAACTCGGAGTTCCGGGCGAGCTTCGCGGTGCCGAGCGCGGAGTCTCCCTCGACGATGAACAGCTCGCTGCGCTCGACGTCGTCGCTGCGGCAGTCGGCGAGCTTGGCCGGCAGCGAGGAGGACTCCAGGGCCGTCTTCCGCCGCTGGGCCTCCTTGTGCTGCCGGGCGGCGATGCGCGTACGGGCCGCCGCGACGACCTTCTCCATGACGGCGCGGGCCTGCTGCTTGGCATCGCGCTTGGTGGAGGTCAGGAACGCCTTGAGCTCCTTCGCGACCACGTTCGCCACGATCCGGGTGGCGGCCGAGGTGCCCAGGACCTCCTTGGTCTGCCCCTCGAACTGCGGTTCGGCCAGCCGGACCGTCACCACGGCCGTGAGGCCCTCCATGGCGTCGTCCTTGACGACGTCGTCCTCGGCGACCCTCAGCAGCTTCGACGAGCGGAGCACCTCGTTGACGGTCTTGGTGATGGAGCGCTCGAATCCGGACACGTGCGTGCCGCCCTTGGGGGTGGCGATGATGTTGACGAACGACTTCACGTTCGTGTCGTAGCCGGTGCCCCAGCGCAGGGCGATGTCCACGCCCAGCTCGCGGGTGACCTCGGTCGGCGTCATGTGGCCGCGGTCGTCGAGGACCGGCACGGTCTCCTTGAAGGTGCCCTGGCCCGTCAGCCGCAGCACGTCGCAGACGGCCTTGTCCTGCGCGAGGTACTCGCAGAACTCGCTGATGCCGCCGTCGTAGCGGAACGTCTCCTCGGTGGCGCCCTCGCCGTCGAGGCCGCGCTCGTCCCGGACGACGATCGTCAGGCCCGGCACCAGGAACGCCGTCTGCCGGGCGCGCCCGTAGAGCGTCTCCAGGGAGAGCTTGGCGTCCTTGAGGAAGATCTGGCGGTCCGCCCAGTAGCGCACCCGGGTGCCGGTGCGGGTCTTGGGCACCTTCTTGCCCTTGAGGAGGCCGTTGCCCGGGTCGAAGGGGGCGTCCGGGCCGGACTCGGTGAAGATGCCGGGGACGCCGCGGCGGAAGCTGATGGCGTGCGTCCGGCTGTTCCGGTCGACCTCGACGTCCAGCCGGGCGGAGAGGGCGTTGACGACGGAGGCGCCGACGCCGTGCAGACCGCCGGAGGCGGCGTACGAGCCGCCGCCGAACTTTCCGCCGGCGTGCAGCTTGGTCATGACGACCTCGACGCCGGACAGGCCGGTCTTGGGCTCGACGTCCACCGGGATGCCGCGGCCGTTGTCCCGCACCTCCACGGAGCCGTCGTCGTGGAGGATCACGTCGATCCGGTCGCAGAAGCCGCCCAGGGCCTCGTCCACGGAATTGTCGATGATCTCCCAGAGGCAGTGCATCAGACCGCGGCTGTCGGTCGAGCCGATATACATGCCGGGGCGCTTGCGAACGGCCTCGAGGCCCTCGAGGACGAGCAGGTGCCGCGCGGTGTAGTTGGATCCGTCCCGGTCTGCCCCGGTCAGCAACGCAGTGGACGGCACGGACATATCGGCGGTCACGCGGTTCGCTCCTCGCTGAATTTCTTTTTGGCCCGGGTCGGGCGCAGTGATGGCTCTGTCGCCGTTCAGAGGGTACCGACGCCTGGTAGAGCCTTTGCGCAGCCACCCGTGGGAACGCCCATGCTAGTCCAGGGTCGATCAGATGTTCGATGACTCGATGGGGTGACGTGCACATCACGTTCCCTTGGAGGCATGAACCATTTAGGCTCCGGGCACGTCCTGAACAACAACCCGGCAAGCCGGCCGGGTGGACGAGAACTCCCCAGCGATGTGAAACCGTAAGCCCACGCAATACGGCTCATTCGCCGCCAACCGTCAAGATCCGGCCTGCTCCGAAGGAAGTTTCGAGGAAAAGCCGCGAGCGGGAACGTTTTCGGCCTGGTTGGATGTTGACCCTGGTACGACAGCTCGTCGAGCTAGAGAAGAGGCGACGTGACTACTGTTCTGACCCCCGCGAGCCCGCTGACGGCCGCTGACCGCTGCGACCGGTGCGGCGCTCAGGCTTACCTGCGCGTCGTTCTCATGAGCGGCGGCGAACTGCTCTTCTGCGCCCACCATGGGCGTAAGTTCGAGCCAGAACTCAAGAAGATCGCCGCGGAAATACAGGACGAGACGGAGCGGCTCACCACCCCTCCGGCGTCCGCGTCCGACGAGGACCGCTGAGTCCGCAGTGGAACGCTGACACATCGCATCCGACGACGAGCGAGGTCCGGCCATCCAGGGCCGGGCAGCCGCGGGCGGCCACCCCCACGGGGGAGGCCGCCCGCTCTCGTGCGCGCGCCCGGCCGGCGGGCCTCTCCGGCGGCGCGCCGCGGCGACCCTGCGCGTGTCGCGGCCCGGCGGCCTGACGGCGACCCGGGTGGCAGCGCGTACCGCGGGCCGGGCGCGAGCCGGGCGACGCCGGGGCGCGTGTAGCCGGCCTTCCCGGCCGCGGCAGCGGCGTGGCCCGCGGACCCGTACGCACCTCGGCCCACGGACCCGTACGACCCCCGGCCCGCAACCCCCGCGTCACCCCCAGCGGGCCGCCACAGGCCCTCACTGCCGTCACCACGGCCTCCGGGGGTGCTCCCCGGCACTCCTTTGCCCCGCCGCCCCACGAGGCGGCGAGACGGGCCTCTGGCCCCTCACCGGCACCGGCGGGGGCGGCACGGCGTGCGAGCGGCCCTTCGGCCGTGCCGGCCGGCCGGCGTGCGACGCCGGCTGCCGGCCGTGCTTCCGGGCGACCGGCCCGGCGCCCCCCGTGACCCGGCCCGACCGCGCCTCCGAGGGCGATATCGGCGGAGCGGGCTTCAGTACGTCGACGCTGTGCTCCTTCACCTTGTCGATGGCCGCCGAGATCCGTGTGTACACCCCCGGGTGGCCGGGCTGGGCGCAGCCGCTCCCCCAGGACACCAGCCCCACCAGCCGCCCCCGGGCCACCAGCGGTCCTCCGCTGTCGCCCTGGCAGGCGTCCCGGCCGCCCGCGGGAAGCCCCGCGCAGAGCATCGTGGCCCGCCGGTACACGCCCTCCGCGCTGCCGGGGTACGCCCGCTCGCACTGCGCGTCGTCCATCATGACCAGCCCCGCCGCCCGCAGGGTCTCGGAGTACGTGCCGTTGCCGAACATGTCGCCCCAGCCGTAGACCGCCGTCGGCGTGCCCGTGCGGTAGACGCCGTCGCCCGCCTGCGCCAGCGCGATCGCGCTGTCGTGCGGCAGCGGGTCCTTCAGCGTGAGCACGGCCAGGTCGCCCTCGTTGGTCTCGGTGTCGAAGTCCGGGTTGACCCAGGTGGCACGCAGCTCCAGCTCGGACCCGGACACGCCCCTCAGATCGTCCCGGCCGTAGATCACCCGGAGGTCCTTCGCCTCGCTCACGTCCGTCCCGAGGACCTCGCGGCTGAGGCAGTGCGCCGCCGTGAGCACGGTCCGCTGCCCCACCACGGCACCGCCGCAGAACTGCCCCGAACGGGCGGGGCCGAACCGCTGGCGGCTGGCCAGGGCCACCGCCCAGGGCGCCTCCGCGGCCCGGACGGACTGCCCTCCGACGACCGCCAGGTCCGCCTGCGCGGGGACCGGCGCCGCCAGCAGCAGCGCGACCGCGCCGGCCAACGGGTAGCTCAGCGAACGCATGCACACTCCTGACCGTATGAAGTCCCCTGCATACCCAGGGTCACCCCGTCCGCCGATCATCGCATCCCGAAGCCCGAAGGCCCGGCACCTCGGAAGAGGTGCCGGGCCTTCGGGGACTTTCGGGGAACGGGCGACCGCCCCGGTTTCTAGTCCAGGTAGTCGCGCAGGACCTGCGAACGGGACGGGTGGCGCAGCTTGGACATGGTCTTCGACTCGATCTGGCGGATGCGCTCGCGCGTCACGCCGTAGACCTTGCCGATCTCGTCCAGCGTCTTCGGCTGACCGTCGGTGAGGCCGAAGCGCATGGAGACCACGCCCGCCTCGCGCTCGCTGAGCGTGTCGAGGACGGAGTGCAGCTGCTCCTGGAGGAGCGTGAAGCTGACCGCGTCGGCCGGCACGACCGCCTCGGAGTCCTCGATGAGGTCACCGAACTCGCTGTCGCCGTCCTCACCCAGGGGGGTGTGGAGGGAGATCGGCTCACGGCCGTACTTCTGGACCTCGATGACCTTCTCGGGGGTCATGTCGAGCTCCTTGGCCAGCTCCTCCGGGGTGGGCTCGCGGCCCAGGTCCTGGAGCATCTGGCGCTGGACACGCGCGAGCTTGTTGATGACCTCGACCATGTGCACCGGGATACGGATGGTGCGGGCCTGGTCGGCCATCGCGCGCGTGATGGCCTGGCGGATCCACCAGGTCGCGTAGGTGGAGAACTTGTAGCCCTTGGTGTAGTCGAACTTCTCGACCGCACGGATCAGACCCAGGTTGCCTTCCTGGATGAGGTCCAGGAAGAGCATGCCGCGGCCGGTGTAGCGCTTGGCCAGGGAGACCACCAGACGGAGGTTGGCCTCCAGGAGGTGGTTCTTGGCGCGGCGCCCGTCCTCGGCGATGATCTCCAGCTCGCGCTTGAGCTTCGGGGCGAGCTTGTCGGAGTTCGCCAGCTTGTCCTCGGCGAACAGGCCCGCCTCGATGCGCTTGGCGAGCTCGACCTCCTGCTCGGCGTTGAGGAGGGGGACCTTGCCGATCTGCTTGAGGTAGTCCTTGACCGGGTCGGCGGTGGCACCGGCCACCGCGACCTGCTGCGCGGGAGCGTCGTCCTCGTCGTCGTCGGAGAGGACGAAGCCCTTGTTCTCGCCGGTCTCGTCCTCCTCCTCGCCGGCCTTGCCGGGGGTGGGGGTCTCCTCGACGAGCTCGTCCTCGAGCAGCTCGTCGGCGTCCTTCTTGGAGGCGGTCTTCTTGGCCGCCGTCTTCTTCGCGGTGGCCTTCTTCGCCACCGTCTTCTTGGCCGCCGTCTTCTTGGCGGCGGCCTTCTTCACGGGCGACGCGGTCTCGTCACCCTCGGCGTCGCCGTACGCGCCGACGGACGCGCCGGACGTGGCCTGCCGGGACGTGACCGTCTTGGAGGCGACGGTCTTGGTCGCGGTGCGCTTCGCCGGGCTCTTCGCTGCG
The DNA here is from genome assembly GCF_002891295.1 of Streptomyces eurocidicus. GTDB lineage: Bacteria > Actinomycetota > Actinomycetes > Streptomycetales > Streptomycetaceae > Streptomyces > Streptomyces eurocidicus. Next base: position 742,554 of record NZ_LGUI01000004.1, read on the forward strand.
ACGCTCTTGCGGGTGCGCTTGGGCGCCTCGGCGGCACTGACCATCAGCGTCACACCCTCCTCGTCGAGGACCTGGTTGAGGCTGCGCAGAACATTCTTCCACTGGGTTGGCGGAATCTGGTCAGCCTCGAAGGCCCGACGCACGTCGTCGCCGGCGATCTGCCCCTCGGCCTTTCCCTGCTCGATGAGCGCCATCAGAGACTCGGATTCGGCGATCTCCGGCGGGAGCGTACGGGATGTGCTGGCCGACACGAACAACCTCTCGGAACGATGGAAACGGCTTCCGGCCCCGGTCCGCTCTGAACGACGGACCGGTTCCGACGACCGCCGGCAAAGGATGAACCGACGGCGCGCGGGTGGTGAGTACGGACGGACACAGCACCTCGAACGAGGCCGGTATTCCCTCCGCCGCTGCCACCTCTTTAGTCATCGCACTGCCTCAAAGAGCGTTACGCCCAATCCTCGTGGCCCGAGTCACACCACATAACGGAGTGAAAGGCCATACAAGAGGACATAGCATCCCGTCGCTCTCCGCCGAGGCCCCCGTCCGAGCTCCGAGGGGCGGCCGGCGGCGCCCGTCCCGCGACGGATCGGGCGCGCCCGGCCGGGGTGTCGGCCGCGCGCCCGATCCGCTCCCGCGGTCCCGCGCGCGGCCCGGCCGTACGACCCGGCCCGTACCGTCCCGCCTCTCCCGCGGTCAGTGTTCGCGCGGCGCGGGCACCACGCGCTCGACGTCGGGGTGGGCGATCAGCAGCTGGCGCATGGCGGCCTCCGCCCCGGCGGCGTCGCCCGCGCCCACCGCGTCGACGATCCGGAGGTGGTGTCCGACGCCGGCCTCGGTGGGGCGGTCGCAGCCGCCGGCCGGGGCGCCCGAGACGTGCAGCGCGGCGGAGACGATGCCGGAGAGGTGCTCCAGCATGCGGTTGCCCGCGACCTGGAGGAGCAGGGAGTGGAACTCGGCGTCGGCGCGCGAGAACGTGAGCGAGTCGCCCTGGGCCAGCGCGTGGCCCATGATCTCGGCCATGTCGGCGAGGCGCTGCTGGACGTCCTCCCGGCCGTGCCCGGCGGCGAGGCGGGCGGCGAGCGGCTCGATGGTCCAGCGGAGCTCGCAGAGCTCGCGGCGCTGGTCCTCGCGCTGGGGGCCGAAGGCCCGCCACTCGATGATGTCCGGGTCGAGGAGGTTCCAGTCGGCGACGGGGCGGACCCGGGTGCCTACGTTCGGCCGGGCGCTGACCAGGCCCTTGGCCTCCAGGACGCGCAGGGATTCGCGGACGACGGTGCGGGAGACCTCGAAGCGCTGCCCGATCTCCTCCGGGACGAGGGGGCGGTCGGCCCCCAGGTCCCCGGAGACGATCATCTGGCCCAGCTGCTGCACGAGCTGTCCGTGCAGCCCTCGGCCCCGGCTGCCGGCCGCGCGGCGGCCGGCCCGGCTGAGCTCCGCCTCGCTGTCCCAGGCGGGTGGGGTCCCACGGTCGGCCCCGGGGGCCTCTCCGTAGGAGTATCGGTCCAGCTCGCCCGGGCCTGTGAGGCCGGAGTCGGAGGGGCGAGCCGCGGTCATCATGGTGTGCGCAAGGGTACTCACGCCTCCTTTGTCGGCGACACCTCCAGCTCCCTTGAGGTCTTTGGTGAAAAGCACACGAAAGGGTGATCGCCCATTACCTCATAATTGACGCCTAACTGTGCGGAAACGGGCGTACTTCCTGGGCGCTTTGAATGCGGAGCGTGACATTCGAGGCGCCGGGCTCACGGGGAGTTCATGGGCGTGAGCGGGCGGGCGCGCGCCCTCACCGCGGGCGACCGCGGAACACGGTGAGAACGTACGCGCCGAGGAGCGCGGTCAGCGAGAGCGCGAGGCCCCACCCGACGGGCTGGGAGACCAGCCGCAGGGCCGCCGAGACGCCCTGGTCCACACCGGAGGGCCACTGCACGACGGCCGCCGAGCGCAGCCGCTCCGGGAGCCCGACCAGCGACCGGGCCGCGGGCTCGGCCAGCAGCCCGCCCAGCACGGGGACCACCAGGGTCGGCACCGCCAGCACCGCCACCAGCCCGAGCGCCGTGGACCGGAACAGGCCGGCGGCGAGCAGGCCGGCCCAGGCGCAGCCCAGGGTGAGCCCCGCCCAGCCGGCGAGCGCGACGGCCAGTTCGCCGGAGGGGCCGACGGTGACGTCGCCGAAGAGCAGCCCGACCGCCGCCGCGTCGAGGGCGACGGAGGCGAGCGCGAGCAGCAGGGCGGCGGCGGCCGTGACGGCGAGCTTGGCGCCGAGGAGGCCGAGGCGGCGGGGGACGGTGCCCTGGTCGGGGGCGAGCGCGGGGTAGCGGAACTCCTGGCCGAAGGAGAGCGCGCCGATGAACCCGGCGCCGAAGGCGGCCGGGGGCAGCGGCAGCAGGGTGGGCCAGCCGGTGAACAGGCGGGGCTCGGGCGATCCGGTGCGGGCGAGGAGCACCGAGGCGAGGACCGAGACGAGGAGCGCTGCGGCGGCCGCCACCCAGGCCGTACGCACCCCGGCGGTGCGGCGGAGTTCGTAGCGGAGCGGCCAGGCGGGGTCGGACGCCGGGAGGCGGGGCTGGACGCGGGGGGACAGGGCGGAGCGGGCTGCCGCGCGGCCGCTCCGGGCGGACCGGCCACGGGCTTCCGCCCGACCGAGGGGCGCACCGGGCTTTCCGGGCACCTCAAGCGCATCAGGTGCCTCAGGCGCCCTGGGCGGTGACTCGGCGGGAGTGGCGGTGTCGGCGGGGGCGGCAAGGCCAGTGGGATCAGGGAGGCCGGTGGGGTCGGGGACGGGCCGCCTGCCGTCGGCGCGCGGCAGGGGGGCCACCGGGCCGGTGTCGCCGACCTCCTCGGTCAGCCGGTGGACGAGGATGCCGTGGCGGTAGGCGACCTCCCCCACGGCGGCACAGCTGCTGTTGTAGACGGAGAGCCGGCCGCCGCCCTCGTTGACGACCTCCATGCGCGGCCCCGCGTCGGCGGCTCCCGCGGCATCCGTGGCACCCCGGACCTCCGCGGCACGGCCCGCGTCGGCCTCGGAGTCGAGGACATGGGCGAGGCGGTCGGCGAGCGGGGTCCGCACGGCGACGCGAGGGCGCAGCCGGGTGCGGGCGAAGTCGTCGACGACCTGGTCGGCCACGAGGCGGCCGTGGTCGATGGTGACGACCTGGTCGGCGAGGCGGGCGGCCTCCTTGGGGTCGCGCGAGGTGACGAGGACGGCGCCGCCCTGGCTCGCGTAGCCGCGCAACAGCCCGTGGAGCCAGGCGGTCTCGCGGGGGGAGAGCTCATGGGCGGGCTCGTCGAGGACGAGCGAGTGCGGGTCGCCGAGGAGGGCGGCGGCGAGCCCGAGGCGGCGGTCCATGCCGAGGGAGAAGGTGCCGAGGCGCTGGTCGGCGAGACCGCTGAGGCCGACGACCTCCAGGACCTCGTCGGCGCGGGCCACGGGGACCCCCGCGGCCGCGCTGAGCATGCGCAGATGCCCCCGGGCGGTACGGGAGGGGTGCCCGGGGACGTCGCCCAGCAGCACCCCGATCTCACGGGTGGGGTGCGGGACGCGGTCGAGGGGGCGGCCCCGGAAGAGCGCGACACCCCGGCCGGGGTCGAGGCGCAGGACCAGACGCAGCGCGCTGGTCTTTCCGGCACCGTGCTCCCCCAGCAGGACGGTGACCTTCCCGGGACGCGCCTCGAAGGTGAGGTCGGCCACGGCGAGCGGTTGATTGCGGCGGGGAGCGCTGGTCAGTCCGATGGCCTGGATCATGGCTTCTCCCGCAGGGCGTGAGACGGCTCGGCGGCGCCAGGGCGCACGCGAACGTGAGGACGCACGGGAGCACGGTAACCCGGTATGTCCTATTTGTTACGCAATACATGCGCCGGGTGTCCGCGTGTCCCGCACCGGCCCGGGGCAGCCGCGAGCACCGGGCGACCGCGCGGCCGACCGGGCCGCCGACCGGTCGCTCGGGGCGGGTCCGGGACAGGGCCGGGACAGGGCCAAGGTGGGGCCACCGGGGCCGGAAAGCCGGCTTCCGGGCAAGCGCGCGTCAGGGCCCGGGCAGACGGCCGAGGAAGGCACACGGCAGGACGGAAGGAGGCCGGAAGCACCCTCCGGCCGGGCCGAGCGCCGGCCTTCCCGGTCGCCGGCCTTCCCGGTCGCTGTATCTCCCGGTCGCCATGCCCGCGGCCGCACCGCCCGTGCCGCACTCCGGTGGCCGCTACGCCTCCGGCCGCAGCATCGGCGGGTTGAGCAGGGTGGCCCCGCCGGCCCGGAAGAGCTGAGCGGGCCGCCCGCCCTGACGCGTCGTCGTCCCTCCCGTCGGCACCAGGAAGCCCGGGGTGCCGGTCACCTTGCGGTGGAAGTTGCGCGGATCCAGCGCGACGCCCCACACCGCCTCGTACACCCGGCGCAGCTCCCCGACGGTGAACTCCTGGGGGCAGAAGGCGGTGGCGAGCGAGGAGTACTCAATCTTGGAGCGGGCGCGCTCGACGCCGTCCGCGAGGATCCGGGCGTGGTCGAAGGCGAGCGGGGCCGCCTGCTCGTCCTCGCGGGCGTACCCGACCTCCTGGTCCAGCAGGTCCTCGACGGGCGCCCAGCGCACGCTCCGGGCGTCACCACCCGCGCGCGGCGCCGGCAGGTCCGGCGCCAGCGCGAGGTGCGCCACGCTGACCACCCGCATCCTGGGGTCGCGCTTGGGGTCGCCATAGGTGGCGAGCTGCTCGAGATGGGCGGCGTTGGGCAGCAACGGTCCGGCCGGGTCGTGGGCGTGCAGCCCGGTCTCCTCGGCGAGCTCCCGCGCGGCCGCCGTCGAGAGGTCCTCGTCGCCCCGCACGAACCCGCCCGGGAGCGCCCAGCGACCCTGGTACGGAGGCTCGCCGCGGCGGACGGCGAGCGCGCACAGCGCGTGGCGGCGCACGGTGAGCACGACCAGGTCGACAGTGACAGCGAAGGGCGGAAAGGCCGACGGGTCGTAGGGCATGACGCGATCATAGTCGTCTGCTTGACGATAAACAGGGTCTTGCGGACGCCCCTGAAGCGTCCCGTCGAAGAGTTCCACTCACACCCCCAGCTGCAGGCCATCGGCCGCTTCCTCGACCATCCCGAGCCCGAGTCTGCTGATCCGCACGGCGAACGGCTGCTCGGCCACCCGCAGGCCGGTGAACCGCAGCGCACCGAGCGGCGTCGTGCGGAGCGGGCGGACGGCCACACTGCCCGCAGGCACATCGGGCCGCACCCCGGCGAGCGTGGTCAGCAGTTGCACCGCGCCCGCGGCGGCGACGGCGGCCGGGCGGCAGGCCGCCGGGTGGGGCAGCGGAGTGCTTCCGGTCACCCGCTGCTCGCCCGCGTACATCTCCGGCAGGCGGTGGCCGAAGGACTCGGCGGCGTCGATGACGCCGCGCAGCAGCCCGCCCGCCTCCTGCTCATAGCCCGCGGCCGCCAGCCCCGCCACGGCCACGGCCGTCTCATGGACCCGCACGGCCCCGCTGCGGTGCCCGAACGGATTGTGCCCGGGCTCCTTGGCGCCGAGGCTGCGCAGCCCCCAGCCGGAGTCGAGGGCCGGCCCGCCGAGCAGCCGGGCCAGCTGCTCGGTCCGCACCTTGTCGAGCAGCCCGGGAGCGTGGGTGCCCGCGCCGAGCAGGCCGGTGTCGAGCAGGTGTGCGGCGGCGGAGCCGAGGTGCGGTATCAGGCGCCCGTCGGGCGTCCGGGCGGCGGCGGGGCGGCCGCCCCCGGGGTCCTCGATCCAGAACTCCTCGCGGAAGCGGCTCCGCAGCCCGGCGGCCCACGTCCGCCACCACTCCGCCCCGGGCCGGCCGTGGGCCTCCAGGAGATCGGCGCCGAGCAGCGCCGCCCGGTGGGCGTGCGCCTGCACCTCACAGCGGTACGGCCCGGTGGGCAGCGGGTCGGCGAGACAGCCGCCCGCCGCCGTACCGTCCCCCGCGACGGCGGACCGCAGCCACTCCAGGCACCGCTCGGCGGCCGGCAGCAGCGCCTGGGCCTCCCGTTCGGGCAGCCCCCACCGCCGGGCCTCGGCGAGGACGACCGGGAAGAGCAGCGTCGCCTCGATGCCCGTACAGCCCGGCGGCAGATGGGACCCCGTATGGCGCAGCGCTCCGGGGAAGCTCCCCCTGTCCGGGCCGGTGCCGGCGATCTGGGTGCGGGCCAGGGTCCGCAGGGTCCCGGCGGCGACCCGGACGCCCAGCGGCAGCGTCATCCGGGCCGCCCAGAGCGCCTCGGCCGGGGCCAGCCCGCAGCGCCAGGGGACGCCGGCCGCGAGGTGTACGTCGCCCGGTTGCGCGGGGTCGCGCAGCAGCAGCGCCCGGAGGTCGTCGAGGGCCGCCGCGAAGAGGGCCGCCGCGCGGGGGTCGTCCCCGTCGGCCTCCGCGTCCCCCCAGGGCAGGGTGGCTCCCCGCCCGCCCGAGGCCGCGGCCTCGGGCGGGCGTGCCCGGCCCGGCTGTTCCAGCCCCGCGCGGAGCTCGATGGCCCTCGTGCCGCCCGGGGGCAGGTCGATCTCCCAGCACAGCAGGCCGGCGGAGGCCAGGGTGTCACCGGGCGCGGGCTCGGCTGTGACCACGGCCTGCGCGCCGGGCGCCGCCCACCGCAGTCCGGAGGCGTGCACGGCGGCGGGCACCTCCGGGCCGGGCATTCCCGCCGCGACAGCGCCCAGCTCGGCCAGGTCGGTGCCCAGGGACACCTCCACCCGCAGCCGCAGCGGACGGATGGCGGTGCTGCGCAGGACGACGCGCTCCACACCTTCGGCGGAGCGGAGCCGTTCGACCGTGACGGCCGGATCCGGACCGGAGTCCGCGGCGGTCCGCACGGTGCCGACGAAGCGGGCGCGGTCGGCGGCGAGCATCCGGCCCTGGACGGGCAGCGGGTGCTCTCCTCCGACCCGCACCAGACAGCGCGCGAGAATCCGCCGCCCGCCGCGGTAGAACCCGTCGAGCCCCTGGCCGGTCATCTGTCCGTGCTCCCCGGAGATAGCGAGGGCCGGCAGCGCGACACAGATCAGGGCCGTGTGCACGGCCTGCGGACCGGACGGCCGCACACCGCCGGTCCGCTGCTGCGGCGCCGGGGGACGGCGGGTCGGCCTGCCTTGGGGGGCGATGCCTTGCACGTGTCTGCACTCCCCTGCGGGTGTCATGGCCCAGGACGACGGGCAACGCTTACGGGCCACCCGGATGAACGGCACCGGACCGGTCGAAGTCACGGTGACGCTCGGCACGTCGCGCGCCCGGGCCGCGCCGACGGGTGTCACCGGGAGCCCCTCTGCCCGTCGCGGACCTCGCGCGCCGAGCTCCTGCGCCGCACGCGCGGGCGGCCCGCGGGCCCGGTGGCACCACCCGGGCCCGACCCGCCGGCGGGGCCCCGGGCCTGCCGCCTCGCCGCGCGGCCCGGCGCGGCCGCTCCTCCTCCACCGCCGAGGCCGCCGACTCCACCCGGGTCGCGGCGGCCTCTGCCCGCACGGCGGCCTGCAGCGCCCGGTCGGCCTGCTCCCGGCGCAGGCAGTGGCGCAGCGGCTCCGGGTCCAGGCCCTCGTTGCAGGCCCTGTGCAGGAGCTGGGCGAAGAGGTACCGGGGGTCGAGGCTCAGGGCGCGGCTGAGCGCGACCCGGGCCTCGGGGTGGTCGCCGATGGACCAGGCGACCCAGCCCGCCAGGGTCACGGGAGCGGTCGCGTGCTCGGTGTATGGGGGCACACAGCGCCGGGCGACGGCCCGCCACACCCGGAGCACCGCCGGGGCCTGCGGGCCCTCCATCCATTCCGCGGCGCGGTCGCGCGTCGTGCGGTCCTGGAGCCCGATGATCAGCGCGGCGGCCTCCTCGGCGGTGAGGAGGGTGTCGTCACGGGCGTCGGACTCGGCCCGGCCGGGCACGGGCGGCGCCTCGTCGAACCGGCGCACCAACCGGCCGGTGAGGGCCAGGGTCTCCTGCCGCACGTCCTCGCAGTCGGCGCCGCGGAGGATGCGCGGGACCAGCGCGAAGGCCGCCGCGTCGAGCGCCCGCTCCTGCTCGTCGGCGCAGTCGCCGGACAGGGGGGCGAACCGGGCTTCCATCTGACGCAGCGACCCCCGCACCTCGATGCCCGCGTAGGTGGCGGCGGCCGCCATGACAGAGGTGCCGGGAAGGGCCAGGGGCGTGCCGTCGGGCGGGCAGCAGCGGGGGTCGGGGCAGCAGTAGGACCAGAAGCGGCCGTCGGAGATGCACAGTGCCTCGTGGACCGGCATGTCGAGCCGGCCGCACGCGAGGCGCAGGGTCTGGGCGAGCGGACGCAGCCGCTCCATCACTTCGCCCGGGGTCTCGCCGGGCGCGGGGTCCTGGCAGAAGAAGAGGACGACTCCGTCGGGGCGGGCGCCGCGCTTGCTGCTGCCGGACAGCAGCGTCTCGGCGAGCAGGGTGCAGACGTCGGGCCACTCCTCGCGGAGGGGCGGGATGCCGAGCCTGAGCCGGCCGCCGAAGCGGCCGCGCTCACCGTGCAGCGCGACCATGACTACGGAGTCGTCCGGCCTGAAGCCCAGAAGATACGGGAGCGCGTCGGCCAGCTCGGCCGGGCTGCACAGGGTGACCTGCTGTTCCGCGTGCGAGCCCGACGCGGTGGTGGAGGTGGACGGGCGGGGCGAGTCGTTGTGCTGAGTCATGGCGAGAGAGTCGCGTGGATCCGGCACGTCCCACCAGCCCTGTGGATAACTCCAGAATGATGGTCATACGAACCTCTGTGGACAACGCTCCTTCGCCTCGCCCGGATCTCCCCGCCGGGTTTTCCACAGGCGGGCGGTCTCGTTCGCGCGATGTCAGTGGGCTCGTGTTGCATGGGGGCATGACCAACGAAGATCTGCGCCACTCGGCCGACACCGTCCTGGCCCGCCTCGTCGGAGACCGCACGGGCACAGCGAGACTGCGCGAGGATCAGTGGCGCGCGATCGAGGCGCTGGTCGCCCACCGCCGCCGTGCGCTGGTCGTCCAGCGCACGGGCTGGGGCAAATCGGCCGTGTACTTCGTCGCGACGGCGCTGCTGCGCGAGCGCGGCAGCGGCCCCACGGTGATCGTCTCGCCCCTGCTGGCGCTGATGCGCAACCAGGTGGAGGCCGCCGCCCGGGCCGGCATCCGCGCGCGCACGATCAACTCGTCCAACACCGAGGAGTGGGACACCGTCCAGGCGGAGGTGGCCGCGGGCGAGGTCGACGTGCTCCTGGTCAGCCCGGAGCGGCTGAACAATCCGGACTTCCGCGATCAGGTCCTGCCCAAGCTCGCCGCCGCCACCGGCCTCCTGGTCGTCGACGAGGCGCACTGCATCTCCGACTGGGGTCACGACTTCCGGCCCGACTACCGCCGGCTGCGGACGATGCTGGCCGAGCTCTCCCCCGGCGTCCCCGTCCTCGCGACGACGGCCACCGCCAACGCCCGGGTCACGGCGGACGTCGCCGAGCAGCTGGGCACGGGAGAAGGGGCCGAGGAGGCGCTCGTGCTGCGGGGGCCGCTGGACCGGGAGAGCCTCAGCCTGAGCGTGCTGAACCTGCCCGACGCCGCCCACCGGCTCGCCTGGCTCGCCGACCGGCTCGGCGATCTGCCGGGGTCCGGCATCATCTACACCCTCACGGTGGCCGCGGCGGAAGAGGTCACGGCGTTCCTGCGGCGCCGCGGCCACACGGTCGCCTCCTACACCGGCAAGACGGAGAACGCCGACCGGCAGCAGGCGGAGGAGGACCTCCTCGCCAACCGCGTCAAGGCCCTCGTCGCCACCTCCGCGCTGGGCATGGGGTTCGACAAGCCGGATCTGGGCTTCGTGGTCCACCTGGGTTCCCCCTCCTCCCCCATCGCCTACTACCAGCAGGTGGGACGCGCCGGGCGCGGTGTGGAGCACGCCGAGGTGCTCCTCCTGCCGGGCCGGGAGGACGAGGCGATCTGGAAGTACTTCGCGTCCCTCGCCTTCCCCCCGGAGGAGCAGGTCCGCCGCACGCTGGACGTCCTGGCCGCCGCCGGCCGGCCCCTCTCCCTGCCCGCCCTGGAGCCGCAGGTGGAGCTGCGGCGCTCCCGCCTGGAGACGATGCTCAAGGTCCTCGACGTGGACGGCGCGGTGCACCGCGTCCGCGGCGGCTGGACGGCGACCGGCCGGCCGTGGGCGTACGACGGCGAGCGCTACGCCTGGGTCGCCCGGCAGCGTGAGGCGGAGCAGCAGGCCATGCGCGACTACGCCGCCACCACGGAGTGCCGGATGGAGTTCCTGCGGCGGCAGCTCGACGACGAACAAGCCGCGCCCTGCGGCCGCTGCGACAACTGCGCCGGCTCCCGGTTCACCGCCGAGGTGTCCTCCGTGGCGCTCGACGCCTCCCGGGGAGAGCTGGGCAGGCCGGGCGTCGAGGTCGAGCCGCGCCGCATGTGGCCGACGGGGATGGCCGCGGTCGGCGTGGATCTGAAGGGGCGCATCCCGGCGGGCGAGCAGGCCGCTCCGGGCCGGGCCCTCGGGAGGCTCTCCGACATCGGCTGGGGCAACCGACTGCGGCCCCTCCTGGCCGCGCAGTCACCGGACTGCGTCATTCCTGATGATGTGGCGGACGCGGTCGTGACCGTTCTCGCCGACTGGGCCCGGGGGCCGGGCGGTTGGGCGACCGGCGCTCCCGACGCGCTCGCCCGGCCGGTGGGCGTGGTCACCCTCGACTCCCGGACCAGGCCGCAGCTGATCCGGTCGCTGGGCGAGCGCATCGCCACGGTCGGGCGCATGCCCCTGCTCGGCACGGTCTCCTACCGGGACACGGGGACGGACACCCGGCTGCCGCGGACCAACAGCGCGCAGCGACTGCGGGCGTTGGACGGCGCCCTGACCGTGCCGCCGGACCTCGCCGCCGCCCTGGCCAAGGCCGGCGGGCCCGTCCTGCTGGTGGACGACCTCTCCGACACCGGTTGGACGCTCGCCGTGGCCGCCCGGCTGCTGCGGCGCGCCGGGGCGCGGGAGGTGCTCCCGCTGGTGCTGGCGGTGCAGGGGTAGGAGCGCGGGGCCGACGGGGCGGCAGAGCGCGCCCGGGCGCCTGCAGCGCGGCACGGGGCGGGCCCTCGTGAGTGGCGCCAATTGATCGTTGCCGCCTGCCGGTGCGGCCGGGAGAATTGGAGCAGCTCCCCGCCCCGCCCGACCTGACCGCTCACGGGCCCACGGGCAGGACTGCCTTCGCGCGTACCCCGGCCGACGCCCGCCCTGCCCGTGGGCCCGCAGACGAAGGGAGGCTCATGGCCTTCGGCTTCGCTCCGCCCCCGCCCGCCGACTCCGGCCCCCGCATCGGCCGGCTGCTCGAACCCGCCGAGTGGACCGCCGCCGGAATCCCTTTGCTGCGCAACCCCCGCGAAGTGATCACCGGTCTGCACACCCGGCACCGTCCGGCACCGTCGACGGCCGTCGTCGCCGTCCTCGACCACGAGGAACGGGTCACCGCGAGCGCGTCCTTCGCCCGGCGGGCCACCGCCCCGGACGGCTGGGAGCTCCGTAACGAGCTCCTCACCCAGCTGCGTCTGGTGATCCCCCACGATCTGCGCCGCCGCACCCCGGTGAGGACGGCGGTGCTGCTCTACTGCCGGGCCGGTGAGGCCCATTGGACGGAGGAGGACGGGGCGTGGATGTGGGGGCTGCGGGACGCCTGCACCCTGCACGGGCTGCGCTGCGGCGCGTACATCACCCTGACCACGAGCGGCTGGCGGATCCTCGGCGAGGGGCGCAGCGGGCGCCGGCCCCGCTCGCCCGTACACCGGACGGCGCGGCTCACCTCCGGCGGCGGGGCGCCCGAGGCGCACCGCCACACGGCGGCTCGCTGACGCCCCGGCCCTGGCAGCGCCCTCCCCCGTCCGGGTACGCGAACGGCGGCCGTCCTCCCCGCGGGGGGGGGTGGGCGGCCGCCGGACGGCTCGGGCTCAGACGCCCGCCGGAAGAAGGGCATTGACCCGCTGCGGGTCGCCGCAGACAACCAGCAGCGCACCGGCGCGGGCCACCGCGGCGGCCACCGCCTCGTCGCCACCGCCGTTGACGGCGACGATCACGACGGGACGGCCCTTCGCACGGGTGGCGTCGGCCGCCGCGTAGAAGACGTCGTCGCCGGCGTCGTGCTGCGCCCAGTAGGACGCCTCGCCGAACGACAGCTCGTGCGCGGCCCACGGGTGCGGGTCGCCGGTGGTGAGCACCAGGATCTCGCCCGGCTCACGGCCGGTGTCGAGCAGCAGGTCGACGGCCTCGTCGGCCGCGGCCAGCGCACCCTGCGCGGGCGCGGGGATCAGCTGGACCTGCGGTCCGGCGGCGGGAACCGGGGTGGCCGGGGCCGCCGCCGTGGTGCGCGGAGCGCGCGGCGACGGGATCGGGGCGCGGTCGGCTCCGGCGCCGCCGGGCCGCGTCGGGACCGGTCGGGGGCCGGGGCCAGGAACGGGACGGGGGGTCTGCGCGCTGCGGCCGGGGTTCGGAACGGCGCGGGGACCCGGGACACTCTCGTGAATCTGAGGCTCCTCGGGGATGAGAGGCATGAGTTGATATTTATCAAACGCCGGTGCGAGTCGCGTCGGCGGGTGGCGGTTCGGGCCACTCAGAAGTCAAAGCCGAGCTGGCCACCCGCCTCCAGAGCAAGTGCTTCGGGGGCGCTACGGGCCCGCTTGAGGTGCTGCCACCTGGGCAGCGCGTCCAGATAGGACCAGGACAGTCGGTGGTGCGGGGTGGGGCCCAGCGCCTCCAGGGCCGTGCGGTGCACCGGCGAGGGATATCCGGCGTTGTCGCAGAAGCCGAATTCGGCGTACTCCGCGCCCAGTTCGGCCATCATGGCGTCGCGCCGCACCTTGGCGATCACGGAGGCGGCGGCGACCACCACACAGGACTGGTCGCCCTTGATGACCGTACGGACCTTCCACGGGTCCCCGAGGTAGTCGTGCTTACCGTCGAGGATCACGGCGTCGGGCCGTACGGGCAGCGCCTCCAGCGCACGTGTCGCGGCCAGCCGCAGCGCCGCCGTCATACCCAGCTCGTCGATCTCCTGTGGGGAGGAGTGGCCGAGGGCGTGGGCGGTGACCCAGCTCTCCAGCACGTCGGCGAGCGCGGTCCGCCGCTTGGGGGTCAGGAGCTTGGAGTCGGTCAGCCCCTCCGGGGGGCGGCGCAGGCCGGTGACAGCCGCGCACACGGTGACCGGCCCGGCCCAGGCCCCTCGACCGACCTCGTCGACTCCGGCGACGATCTTGGCTCCGGTCGTGGCGCGCAGGGAGCGCTCGACGCTGTGGGTAGGCGGTTCGTACGGCATGGCGCCAGCAAGCGTACGCCCCCGTCGCCGACCCGAGTAGCCCCGCCCCCTCCCCTTTTCGCCGGGTCAGCCCCCGAGGGCGGGCAGCCAGGCAGGCAGGGGCTCGGTGCGCTCCAGCCAGGCCGCGGGCGGAGCCCCTCGTTCCGCCGCGCCGACCACGCCGCCGGCGATGGCGGACGTGGTGTCCACGTCGCCGCCCGCCTGCGCCGTCGTCCAGAACGCGGTCTCGTAGGAGCCGAGGTTGCGGGCCGCCGCCCACAGTGCGAACGGCACCGTGTCGTGGGCGCTCGTGCGGCGGCCGCAGCCCAGGACGGCGGCGACGGTGTTGGCGTCGGCGTAGTCCAGCATGTCCCGCGCCCGCCGCAGCCCCGCCTGCACGGCGCTGCGGGGCACGAGCGCGATCACTCCGTCCAGCAGCACCTCGGGGCCGACGTCGCCGGCCGGGTCGGCCGCGATGGCCGACGCCGCGGCCACGGCCATCGCCCCGGCCACGGCCTCGCGGTGCTGGTGGGTGGTGTAGGCCGAGATCTCGGCCTGGTGCGTCGCCTGCTCCGGGTCGTCGGCGTACCAGGCGCCGAGGGGCGCGATGCGCATGGCCGCGCCGTTGCCCCAGGATCCCTGGCCGTTAAACAGGGCGGCGGCCAGCTCACGCCAGTCGCCGCCCTCCCTGATCAGGCGCAGCATCCGGTTGACCGCCGGGCCGTAGCCGCGGTCGAAGTCGTGGTGCTCGGCGAAGGAACGCGCGAGGGCGTCCTGGTCGATGCGGCCGTGCTCGACGAGGACGGCCAGCACGGAGCAGGCCATCTCGGTGTCGTCGGTCCACTGCCAGAGAGCGGGCGGCAGCTCACGGCGCTTGAGGGAGGGGTAGTTGGCGGGGACGAAGAACTGGGACCCGAGGGCGTCACCCAGGGCCAGCCCGCGCAGGCTCGCCAGGGCTCGATGGAATCGGTCAGCGGTCATCGCAGCGAACTCTAACCGGTGAAGCCGTACGGTTCAGGGGTGCACCAGCGCTCGAAGGGCCGGTCCAGGTGGTACCGGCCGTCGGTGCCGAGGACCAGGGCGCGCGTCGCGCCGTTGCCAGGGTTCGAGAGGCACTCGAACTCCGCGACGGTCCAGTGCAGCCAGCGCATGCAGAAGAGCCTCATGGTCAGGCCGTGGGTGACGAGCAGGACGTTCGGCGGGTGGCCGGGATCGTCGAAGCTGCGCCACAGGCTCTCCAGGAAGGCTCCCACCCGGTCGTAGACGTCGGCGCCGGACTCGCCCTGGGCGAAGCGGTAGAAGAAGTGGCCGTAGGCGTCCCGGTACGCCTTCTGCTTGCGCACCTCGGCGGGGTCCTGCCAGTTGCCCCAGTCCTGCTCGCGCAGGCGTGGTTCCTCCCGGACCCTGACCAGGCTCGGGTCCAGGCCCAGGGCGTGGAAGGTCTGGTGCGTGCGGCGGTACGGGGAGACGTAGGCGGAGACCCGTTCGCCGCCGAACAGCTCGCGCAGCCGGCCGCCGGCCTCCTGGGCCTGCTTGCGGCCGGTCTCGGTGAGGCTCAGGGCGTGATCGGGTTCCCGTTCGTAGACGGTGTCGTCCACGTTGCCCACGGACTCTCCGTGTCGGATGAGGACGATGCGTCGGGGCCGTGACATGCCGCCACCCTAGATCGAGCGGGGGCCGTCCGCCTCGTCTCGCCCCGGGAGCGGTGTCCGGTCGACCCGGCGCACCCCTCCACCTAATGCAATCAATGTTGCGTTTACCTTCCCGGACCCGCCCCGGCACCTCGCCCGCCCCAGGCGCCCCCGCTGGCTCCCCCGCCCCCAGGCGCCCAGGACGGCCCGCCCGAGCCGGACGCCGGATCCCGTCGGCACCGGCGCGCCGCCGGAGAGGGATCACACCGTCCAGGAGGGCTCTATCGCGACGATGTCGCCCCCGATGGCCGCCACGTCCGTCTCGGTCTGGGCCCGCAGGGCCAGCCGCTCCACCCGCTCGGCCCGGTACTTGCCGTGCTCGGCCTCGGAGTTCCACAGGGAAAGCACCAGGAACTCCGGGCCCGGGGCCTCACCGAACAGGCCGCGCAGCATCCCCGGAGAGCCGGCCATCGCCGGATTCCAGACCTTCTCCTGCATGAGCGTGAAGTGCTCCACCCGGTCCTCCCGGACTCGGCAGTGGGCGAAGCGCACCACGTCCGCGTCCGCGAACTGGGGACGGAAACCCACCTTCACATCGAAGCGGTGCTCGAAGAGCCGCACCTGGATGTCCTTGTACGTCCCCGCCTGTGCGGCGGCCAGCCTGTCGTGCGAACGCGCCATGAAGGAGTCGTAGAACGCCCGGCTCTCCCAGAAACCGAAGAGATGCGCCACATGCGGACGACTTCGACTCCAGCCCCCTCCCTGGCCCCGGAACCCGGGCTCGCCGAGCAACCCCGCCCACTTCCGCTGCCCCCGCTCGAAACCGCGACGGTCCACCACGGTGCAGCGAATCCACTTGACCAGCACCGCGCCATCGTACGGCGCCGGAGGGGGCGCACATCACGTACCGGAGGAGTACGCCCCCAGGAGCCTGCCGGTGTCCGTCTCACTGAGCTCGATCCGGAACTCCCTCGCCAGCAGTTCCGTCAACTCCTCCGCCGAGATCTCCCGTTGCTCCTGCGAACCGTCGGCGCGGGCGACGGAGAACACCGAGCCCACCAGGTTCCGTCGCGACCCCTCGGTGGTCCGCTGCACCACGACGCGGGAGACGAAGGGCGAGTGCGGGTGTGTGGAGATGTAGTGGTTCATCACCGCGTAGTCGACCGGGAAGCGCTCCTCCGGGCCGATGGCGTAGAGGTCGAACCAGCCGTCCTGGTGCAGCGAGCGCAGCACGCGCGTGCCGTCGGGCCGGTGCTCGATCCCGAACGTCCAGTCGCCCTGCCGGGCCCGGGCGCCGTCGTGGAAGGGCAGCGGCTCCAGCAGGCCCTCCCCGCCGAAGCCGACGTCACACAGCCATTCCCCGCCGTCGGCGGCCACCTTCAGCGCCATGTGCGTGACGGGGCGCAGCTTGTCGGCACCCATGCGGACCCGCGCGCCGAGCCCGGTGAAGGAGAATCCGATGCGTTCCAGGGCCGCCGCGAGCAGGAGGTTCTGTTCGTAGCAGTAGCCGCCTCTGGCCTGCGCCACCATCTTGTCCTGAAGCGCCTTGACTTCCAGTCGGACCGGCCGGCCGAGCAGAATCTCCAGGTTCTCGAAGGGAAAGGCCGCCACATGACCGCGGTGGACCGCCCGCAGCGTCGGGAGGTCGGGGCCGACAACCCCTTCCAGACCGATGCGTGCCAGATAGGCGCCCAGGTCCAATTCCCTGCCACCCCACATGGCCTCACTCATCCCGTCGCCCGACTCCGCTTCCCTCGCGTTTTCTCGCGCCCCTCAGTATTCACACCCGTGACGCCGGCGGCCGCGAGGAGCACGGCGGCCGCGTCCCTCGCCCGGGCGGCCGCTTCGGGCGCGCCCGTGACGGCGGCCGTGGTGATCGCCCCGTCGACGACCAGGGCCAGCTGATCAGCCAGGGGCTCCGGGTCCGTGGCGCCGGCGGCGCGGACGAGACCGAGGAGGTAGCCGCGCACCTCGGCCTTGTGATCGCGGGCCGCCTCGGCCACGGCCGCCGAGCCGGCGCCCATCTCGCCGAAGGCGTTGATGAAGGCGCAGCCCCGGAAGTCCGGTTCACCGAACCACGCTTCGAGCCAGTCGAACACCGCGAGCGGCCGCACCGCGGCCGAGGGCACGGCCGCGACATGGGCGGCCAGGGCCCCCCGCCAGCGCCGGTCCCGCCGTCGCAGATACGCCTCGACCAGTTCCTCCTTCGACGCGAAGCACTGGTAGAGGCGCTTGAGGGAGACGCCCGAAGCCGCCCGGATCCGGTCCATGCCGACCGCCTGGACCCCATGCCCGTAGAACAGGGTCTCGGCCGCGTCGAGCAGACGGTCTTCGGCCTCGATGTCTTCCATGCCACACCCCACTAGCGAAGAGAACGTTCATTCTCTAGGCTACTCGAACATCGGGAGAACGCACGTTCTCTCGATGCGAGAGCATCACCCGCACCGAGAGAGGCACGCCATGACACAGCGCCCGCTACTGCCGCCGTTCGACGAGGAGACCGCCCGCGCGAAGGTGCGGGCGGCCGAGGACGCGTGGAACAGCCTGGACCCCGACCGTGTCGCCCTCGCGTACACGGAGGACTGCGTCTGGCGGAACCGGGACGAATTCATCGTCGGCCGCCAGGAGATCCGCGCCTTTCTCCGCCGCAAATGGGAGAAGGAGCTGAACTACCGCCTCCGTAAGGACCTGTGGTCCTGGACCGACAACCGCATCTCCGTCCGCTTCCGGTACGAGTGGCAGGACGCGACGGGACAGCAGTGGCGCAGTTACGGCAACGAGCAGTGGGAATTCGACGCCGACGGGCTGATGCGCCGCCGCGAGGCCAGCATCAACGACCTCCGGATCGACGGGTCCGACGCGATCGGCACGGGAAGCCATGGCGAACGCAGGGACGACCTGTGGACGTTCATGACAGCATGAGACAACCAACGCCACGTTCCTGGCAGTTGCCGACATCATCCCGCCGGGCATGCAGCTCCGAGGAAGGGGGAGGCCCCGTGAGCGGTCTCAACAAAGGGCTCGGAAAGGTCGAAGTGGCACTCAAGTGGGACCCCAGCCCCTCCGGCGACCCGGACCACGACCTCGACATCATCGCGGCGACCTATCCCGCGCACGATCCGTACGGCAAACCCTCGTACCTCGTGCACTTCGGCAGCCGCTCGCCGGACGGCACCATCACCCTCAACAGGGACAGCCGCACCGGCCAGGGCTTCGGCTTCGACGAGGTCATGATCCTGGAGTTCGACCGGCTGTCGGACACGTACGGCCGGGTCGTCGTAGGCGTCGCCATCCAGCAGCAGGACGACCATAAGCTGTTCGGCGCCGTACCCAACACGGCCGTCCGGATCACCGAAGGACGCACCGAGCTCGTGGCCCACGACTTCTCCGGTGTGACCGGCTGCACGGCCACGACCGTCGCGGAATTCACCCGCGACGACTCCGGGGCCTGGCGCTTCCACCCGAGCGCGCACGGCTTCGACACAGATCCGACGACCTTCGCGGCCCGCATGGGCAGCGCCCGGACGGTGTGACGCACCGGACGTGAGCGCCCTGAGGGAGGCAAGGAGCGCACGAGGGCACCACGTACGCCGCAGGGGGCGAAGCCGGGAACCGGCTCCGCCCCCTGCACCGTGCGGCTCGGGTCGGAGCCCGGGACCCCGGCGCAGCGCCATGGCGGGCGCGACCACACATGGTCAGAGGTCGAGCAGCTCCGCGAGAGTGCCGCCGAGGACGCGATCGCGCAGCGCGCCCGGCCCGGTCACGCGCTCGACGGTGGCGCGGGCGAGGAGCGGGTCGCCATAGGGCGCGTCCGAGCCGAACATCGTGCGATCGGGCACCTCTTCGATCGCCAGCCGAACCGCGAAGATGACACTCGCCGTCGACAGCTCCAGGAACAGGTTCGGGGTCTCCCGGGCCAGCTCGATGGCCGTCAGCCAGTTCAGCCCGCCGAGCTGGCTGATCACCAAGGGGACGGTCGGGTGACGGCGCGCGAGTCCGGCCAGAGTCGCCAGGTCTCCCGCCGTGGTCGGCGCGAACCCGTGCACGACGACAGGCAGCCCACCATGATCGGCGGCCGCCCGCAGAACGGGCTCGATCCGGCCGGCCCCGTCCGGTGGCGGGGTCAGCTCGCCGATGCCCCGGAAGCCCCGGCCGACGACCTCCCGTTCCACGTCCGCCGCGATCTGCGCGGCCGACCGGTCCATGCGGACCTTGCCGAAGCCGATGAAACGATCGGGATACGCGGCGCACGCCGCGGCGAGCTCCTCCCCTGCGGCCTGATGGCTGTCCGGGCCGCCGGACCGCCCGCTGACCGTCTCGTCCAGCACACGCATCTCGCGCCGGAACGAGGCCAGATCGGTGGCCCGCTCGGGGTGCGGCCGGGTGCCGAAGAGCACGGCGAGGTCGACTCCCGCCTCGTCCAGCAGGGCGATATGACCGTGCGCGGGATCGTGGACATGGCTGTGCGCGTCGATGATCAACGAATTCCCCTGTTCAGGAGCGGTGACGACGACGGAATTCCGCCGCCGGCCCCTATCGTTGAAGGTTGACACCATGGCAAGGTCAAGATCGTGGAGAAGCAATGCTGATCGGGCAGCTGGCCGGACGGACCGGGACGAGCGAGCGTCTGCTCCGCTACTACGAAAGCGTCGGCCTTCTCACCTCTGTCCGCCATGCCAACGGATACCGCGACTACGACGATGCCGCCGAGCAGACGGTCGGGCAGATCCGCGCCCTGCTGGCGGCCGGGCTGCCCACCAGCCTTATCCGGCAGGTGCTGCCCTGTTCCGTCGCGGACGGCTCACTGCGTCCCTGCCCGGGGGTCCTGGACAAGCTGCGCTCCCGGCTCGCCCGTCTCGATCAGCGGGCGGACGAACTGGCTCGAGCCCGTACGGCCCTGCAGCGGACCATCGCGGCGGCCGAGCACGCCGAGTAGCCGAGCGGCCGGTGCCGCGTCGAGTGCGGTGGTCACGGGCCTCGTACGCCAGTGAGGTGCCGGCGGAGACCGCCGACACCTCACGGAGCAACTAATTCACACCCGAGCAGGGCTCACACTCAGCTGCAGCCGCTGGTCGAGCCGCAGCCCTCGCAGAGGTAGCAGCTGCCCGCGCGGCGCATCTTCGTGCCGCAGGAGAAGCAGAGCGGGGCGTCGGCGTTCAGGCCGAGCTGCATCTCCACCAGCTCGGTGGAGTTGTGGGCCTGCTTCGGGGCCGGGACGGCGGCCACGGGCTGGGCCGGGGCCTCCGCCTTCGGCGCGGCCAGCTGGCGCGGGGCCGACTGGGCCAGACCCTCGACGTCGACCTCCTCGTCGGCCGGCTCGTACGAACCGGTGTCCAGGTGACGCTGGCGCTCCTCGGCGGAGTGGATGCCGAGCGCCGAGCGGGTCTCGAAGGGCAGGAAGTCCAGCGCCAGGCGGCGGAAGATGTAGTCGACGATCGACTGCGCCATCCGCACGTCCGGGTCGTCCGTCATGCCGGCCGGCTCGAAGCGCATGTTCGTGAACTTCGAGACGTAGGTCTCCAGCGGCACGCCGTACTGGAGGCCGACCGAGACGGCGATGGAGAAGGCGTCCATCATGCCCGCGAGGGTCGAACCCTGCTTGGACATCTTGAGGAAGACCTCGCCGAGACCGTCGTCCGGGTAGGAGTTGGCGGTCATGTAGCCCTCGGCGCCACCGACCGTGAAGGAGGTGGTGATCCCCGGGCGGCCCTTGGGGAGGCGCTTGCGGACCGGACGGTACTCGACGACCTTCTCCGTGGCGGGGGCGACGGCCTCCGGGGCCTTCGCCTCCTCCTTCTTCTTCGCGGAGAGCGGCTGGCCGACCTTGCAGTTGTCGCGGTAGATCGCGAGCGCCTTCAGGCCGAGCTTCCAGCCCTCGTAGTAGACCTCCTCGACCTCCTCGACGGTGGCCGACTCGGGAAGGTTCACGGTCTTGGAGATCGCGCCGGACAGGAACGGCTGCGCGGCGGCCATCATGCGCACGTGGCCCATGGCGGAGATCGCGCGCTCGCCCATGGCGCAGTCGAAGACCTCGTAGTGCTCGGCCTTCAGACCCGGGGCGTCGATCACATTGCCGTGCTCGGCGATGTGGGCGACGATCGCCTCGACCTGCTCCGACTGGTAGCCGAGGCGCTTGAGGGCCTTGGGGACCGTGTTGTTCACGATCTGCATCGAGCCGCCGCCGACGAGCTTCTTGAACTTGACCAGGGCCAGGTCCGGCTCGACACCCGTGGTGTCGCAGTCCATCATCAGGCCGATGGTGCCGGTGGGGGCGAGCACCGACGCCTGGGCGTTGCGGAAGCCGTTCTTCTCGCCAAGGCGGATGACGTCCTGCCACGCCTCGGTGGCCGCGGCCCACACCGGGGTGTCCAGGTCGTCCATGCGCGGGGCGGTGCCGTTGGCGTCCGCGTGCTGCTTCATGACGCGCTTGTGGGCGTCGGCGTTGCGGGCGTAGCCGTCGTACGGGCCGACCACGGCGGCCAGCTCGGCGGAGCGCTTGTAGGAGGTGCCGGTCATCAGCGAGGTGATGGCACCGGCCAGGGCGCGGCCGCCGTCGCTGTCGTAGGCGTGGCCGGTGGCCATCAGCAGGGCGCCGAGGTTGGCGTAGCCGATGCCCAGCTGGCGGAAGGCGCGAGTGGTCTCGCCGATCTTCTCGGTCGGGAAGTCGGCGAAGCAGATGGAGATGTCCATCGCCGTGATCACGAGCTCGACGACCTTGGCGAAGCGCTCGGCGTCGAACGACTGGTTGCCGTTGGCGTCGTCGCGCAGGAACTTCATGAGGTTGAGGGAGGCGAGGTTGCACGAGGAGTTGTCCAGGTGCATGTACTCGCTGCACGGGTTGGACGCGGTGATCCGGCCCGACTCCGGCGAGGTGTGCCAGTGGTTGATCGTGTCGTCGTACTGGATGCCCGGGTCGGCGCAGGCCCAGGCGGCCTCGGCCATCTTGCGGAAGAGGCCCTTGGCGTCGATCTCCTCGATGACCTCGCCGGTCATCCGGCCGCGCAGGCCGAACTTCGAACCGGTCTCGACGGCCTTCATGAACTCGTCGTTGACGCGGACGGAGTTGTTGGCGTTCTGGTACTGGACGGACGTGATGTCGTCGCCGCCCAGGTCCATGTCGAAGCCGGCGTCGCGCAGGGCGCGGACCTTCTCCTCCTCCTTGACCTTGGTCTCGATGAACGCCTCGACATCGGGGTGGTCGACGTCGAGGACGACCATCTTGGCCGCGCGGCGGGTGGCACCGCCCGACTTGATCGTTCCTGCGGACGCGTCGGCGCCGCGCATGAAGGAAACCGGGCCGGAGGCGTTGCCGCCGGAGGACAGCAGTTCCTTGGAGGAGCGGATGCGGGAGAGGTTCAGGCCGGCGCCGGAGCCGCCCTTGAAGATCATCCCCTCTTCCTTATACCAGTCGAGGATCGACTCCATGGAGTCGTCGACGGAGAGGATGAAGCAGGCGGAGACCTGCTGCGGCTGCTTGGTGCCGACGTTGAACCACACCGGCGAGTTGAAGCTGAAGACCTGGTGGAGCAGGGCGTACGTCAGCTCGTGCTCGAAGATCTCGGCGTCCGCCGGGGAGGCGAAGTACCCGTGCTCCTCACCGGCCTTGCGGTAGGTGAGGACGACGCGGTCGATGAGCTGGCGCAGGCTGGACTCGCGCTCGGGGGAGCCGGTGGCGCCACGGAAGTACTTGCTGGTGACGATGTTGACCGCGTTCACCGACCAGAAGTCGGGGAACTCGACGCCACGCTGCTCGAAGTTGATCGAGCCGTCGCGCCAGTTGGTCATGACGACGTCACGGCGCTCCCAGACCACCTCGTCGTACGGATGCACGCCGGGAGTCGTGTGGATGCGCTCGATGCGCAGACCCTTGCCGCCCTTGGTGCCCTTGGAACGGGAACCTCGTGCCGGGCCGCTCGTCGTCTCGGTCATGCCGCCTCCCTCTACGGGCAAAACGCCCTAATGCGCCCAATTCTTCCGTGGCGCGGATGTCTGTCTTTCACCCGGCGCGCGAGGCGCGCCGGGCAGGTCTCTGTATGTGTCGCCGCGCTATTCGGCGGCCGCGGCGGGTGCGGGGACCCCGGGGGCCCCGTCGCGCTCGCCGGCGGTGGTGACGGGCCGCTGCTCGCGGAGCTCCGCGACGGCGGCCTCGAAGTCCTCGAGCGAGTCGAACGCCTGGTACACGGACGCGAACCGCAGATAGGCGACGAGGTCGAGGTCCCGGAGGGGGCCGAGTATGGCGAGGCCGACGTCGTGCGTCGAGAGCTCGGCGCTGCCCGTGGCGCGCACCGCCTCCTCCACCCTCTGACCCAGCTTCGCCAGGGCGTCCTCGGTGACGGGGCGGCCCTGGCACGCCTTGCGGACGCCCGAGATGACCTTGGTGCGGCTGAAGGGCTCGGTGACCCCGCTGCGCTTGATCACCATCAGTGACGCTGTCTCTACCGTCGTGAAGCGGCGGGAGCAGTCGGGGCACTGGCGGCGCCTGCGGATCGAGCAGCCGTCATCGGTGGTCCGGCTGTCGACCACTCGGCTGTCGGGGTGCCTGCAGAAGGGGCAGTGCATGGCTCTCCACCCTCCTCACCCTCGTAAGACTGTGCACGATCTCCGGCTTCGCCGGGCCCCTCGTTCGGGCTCTTGCGAAGCAGCTCCCAGCATAGGCGATGCCCACGGCCGGAGATGACCAGCCGAGACTCATGGACCACAACCAGTGGGAAGCCGCCACCCATCAAACCACTAGATCTGGTGCCGGGTGGGCAAGCGCGCCGGATGCGTGTCGCACGCCACGCCCGGATTCCGTCCCCACGGGGGACGCTCCGGCCGGAGCCCGACGGGAGCATCCGTGGCACGCTGATGACACACTGGGCGCGACGCCCGCACGGCGCTCACGAGGCACGGCACCACCGCCCGAGGCCGCCGCGGCCACCCGCTCGGCGGGGCCTGCGGGGTGCGGCACGGCCGTTCGGGCTTCGCACCGAAGGGTACCGTAATCGCCCGAATTGATCTTCGGCCGTACACCTTCTCACCTGATCGCGTCAGCCAATCTTCGATATTTCACTCGAACGTGTGTTTGGCGCAACCTTTCGAAAGCAACTACCGTTGTCCAGCTAGGGAGAACATTTCGAGAGGGGCCGACGTGACCACCACCGCAGACAGCGCCACCATCACCGCCCAGGACCGCTCCCAGAACCGACTCGACCAGGCACACCCGATGAATGACGCAGCCATGACCGGGGAGGGGCAGAAGCCCGCCCGCGCCCTTCCCGGACGACCTCCAGGAATCCGGGCGGACAGCTCGGGACTCACCGACCGGCAGCGGCGGGTCATCGAAGTGATCCGGGACTCCGTCCAGCGGCGGGGATACCCACCCTCCATGCGCGAGATCGGCCAGGCGGTGGGGCTGTCGAGCACCTCCTCCGTGGCCCATCAGCTCATGGCGCTGGAGCGCAAGGGGTTCCTCCGCCGGGACCCGCACCGCCCCCGGGCGTACGAGGTGCGCGGCTCCGACCAGCCGAGCACCCAGCCGACCGACACCACCGGCAAGCCCGCGGCCTCGTACGTCCCGCTGGTCGGCCGTATCGCCGCCGGTGGTCCGATCCTGGCCGAGGAGTCCGTCGAGGACGTCTTCCCCCTCCCCCGGCAGCTCGTCGGCGACGGGGAGCTGTTCGTCCTGAAGGTGGTCGGCGACTCCATGATCGAGGCCGCCATCTGTGACGGTGACTGGGTGACGGTGCGCCGCCAGCCGGTCGCGGAGAACGGCGATATCGTGGCCGCGATGCTCGACGGCGAGGCCACGGTCAAGCGTTTCAAGCGCGAGGACGGCCATGTGTGGCTGCTCCCGCACAACGCCGCCTACCAGCCCATCCCCGGCGACGAGGCCACCATCCTCGGCAAGGTGGTGGCGGTGCTGCGCCGGGTCTGAAGGAGCATCGCAAGACCGGGCCCCGGAACCACTGCGCCGGTTCCGGGGCCCTGCTGTATCCCGACCGGGCCCAGCAGGTACGGGCCCGGAGCCCCGCCGCGCGTCCGGGAGCAGCGGCGCAGCACCGTGCCCGCCCCGCTTACTTCTCCTCGGCCTTGGCCGCCGTATCGATCGCGGCCAGCGAGCGGCGCACCTGGTTACGGTCCGTGGTGTACCAGAAGTCCGGCATGGACGCCCGCAGGAAGCTTCCGTAGCGGGCGGTGGCCAGCCGGGGATCGAGCACCGCCACCACACCCCGGTCGCCCGAGGCCCGCACGAGCCGGCCGGCGCCCTGCGCCATCAGCAGCGCCGCGTGCGTCGCGGCGACGGACATGAAGCCATTGCCGCCGGCCTCCTCCACCGCCTTCTGCCGGGCGCTCATCAGCGGGTCGTCGGGGCGCGGGAAGGGCACCCGGTCCATCACGACGAGCTGGCAGCTCGGCCCCGGCACGTCCACCCCCTGCCACAGCGACAGCGTGCCGAACAGACAGGTGCGGGCGTCGGCGGCGAAATTCCGGATGAGCTCGCCGAGGGTCTCCTCGCCCTGGAGCAGGATCGGCGTGTCCAGCCGCCCGCGCAGCGCCTCAGCGGCCGCCTGGGCGGCGCGCATCGAGGAGAACAGGCCCAGCGTGCGGCCGCCGGCGGCCTCCACCAGCTCGGCCAGCTCGTCGAGCATGTCGGTGCGGCTGCCCTCCCGGCCGGGCTGGGAGAGGTGCCGGGCGACGTACAGGATGCCCTGCTTGGGGTAGTCGAAGGGCGAGCCGACGTCGACGCCCTTCCACTGCGGGACGTCGGCGCCGCCGGTGCCCTCCGGCGCGAGGCCGAGGGAGGCACCCACCCCGTTGAAGTCGCCGCCGAGCTTGAGCGTGGCGGAGGTCAGGACCACGGACCGCTCGGCGAAGAGCTTCTCCCGCAGCAGCCCCGACACCGTGAGCGGGGCGACGCGCAGGGACGCGCCGAAGCGGTCATGGCGCTCGTACCAGACGACGTCGTACTCGGAGCCTTCGACGATGCGCTCGGCGACGGTATGGATGTTCTCCACGGCGGCGAGGGCCTGCTTGCGGACGGCGTCCTCGTCCTGGACGGACTTGTCGCGGGTGTTGCCGATGCAGGTGATCACCGTGCGGGCGGCGTCGCGCAGCGCCGCCAAGGCGTACCCGAGATCCTCGGGGAGCTCTTCCAGGCGACCCGGAAGCGCCAGCTCCATCAGCCGCTCGAAACCCTCGGCGGCCGTCTGGAGGCCGTCCGCCGCCTTCTCGTCGACCAGCTTGGCCGCCCGGCGCACCGCGCGGTTGACCTGGCCCGGGGTGAGCTCGCCGGTGGCCACGCCGGTGACCCGGGAGACCAGCTCATGGGCCTCGTCGACGATCAGCACCTCATGGCTGGGCAGCACCGGGGCGCCCTCGATCGCGTCGATGGCGAGGAGGGCGTGGTTGGTGACCACGACATCGGCCAGCTTGGCGCGCTCGCGCGCCGCCTCGGCGAAGCACTCCGCGCCGTACGCGCACTTCGACGCGCCCAGGCACTCCCGGGAGGTCACCGAGACCTGGGACCAGGCCCGGTCGGAGACCCCGGGGGTGAGGTCGTCGCGATCACCGGTCTCGGTCTCGTCCGACCAGTCGCGCAGGCGCAGCAGGTCCTTGCCCAGCTTGCTCGTCGGCGCCGCCGCCTCGAAGGGGTCGAAGAGGCCCTCTTCCTCCTCCTGCGGCACTCCCTCGTGGAGCCGGTGCAGGCACAGGTAGTTCGACCGGCCCTTGAGCATGGCGTACTGCGGGCGGCGGCGCAGCAGCGGCTGGAGGGCGTCGACCGTGCGCGGAAGATCGCGCTCGACGAGCTGGCGTTGGAGCGCGAGCGTGGCGGTCGCGACGACCACGCGCTCGCCGTGGGCCAGGGCGGGCACCAGATAGCCGAGGGACTTTCCGGTGCCGGTGCCGGCCTGCACGAGCAGGTGGTCACCGCCGTCGACGGCTTCGGCGACGGCTTCGGCCATGGTGACCTGGCCGGGCCGCTCGGTGCCGCCGACGGCGGTGACGGCGGCGTGGAGCAGGTCGGCGAGGGAGGGCGAGGAGGAGGGAGTCATAGCTCTTCCACCCTAAGGGGCGGCACTGACATCCCCGACGCTCTCCGGGGATCGGCCGGACGGAGCGCGGCGCCCGGAGACCGGGTGGGCAAGATCCGGGCGGCCGCGTCCGGCGGGCGGGAGCGTACGGGACCGGCACCACGGCTCGTGGGCCCGGGGCGGTACGGGTGGCGGCGCGCGACATCCGCCCGTACGAGTGAGCGGAAATCGGGCCGGGGCGTGCCCAGTTGTGCCGCGACGGCGTGAAGAGGGGCGCGCCGGGGGCTCAGAGGAGCGCGCGCAGGGCGCGGTCGCGGATCATCAGGGCCGCGCGCTTGCCCGGCAGGTCGAGCTCGCCGGTCAGCCGGAAGCCCGCGCTGAGGAACGCGGCCACGCAGGGGGTGTTGCGGAGGTCCGGTTCGGCGACGACCCGGGCGCAGGCGGGCCGGTGGTCCAGGATGTGGTCGGAGACGGCGCGCAGCAACCGGCTCCCGATCCCCCGGGCCCGGTCGGCGACCTTGCCGATGAGGATGTGGACGCCGGTGTCGTGCGGCCGGGCCGGGTAGTGGCGGGCGAGGGGGTCGAGGTCCGCGCGGTAGATCTCCCAGTAGCTCATGGGGACGCCGCCGACCACGCCGAGGCAGGGGAGGCTGCGGCCGTCCCCGTCGAGCTGCGCGCGCAGGTGGGCCTCGATGACGCTCTCGGGGCCGTCGAGCGACCAGAAGGCCGCGACAGCCGGGTCGTTCATCCACCGGGCGAGGAGCGGGAGATCGCGCTCCAGCCGGACGGGGACGAGCTGGAAGCCGCCCACCGGGGTGGCGACGGGTCCCCAGTCGGCGAGGAAGTCGAGGAGGTCGTGGCCACCGAGGCCGAGCCCTTGGCCGGACCCGCCCATCGGTTGCCCGGCGCCCTGGCCGAGCCCTCCCCCGGCCGCCTCCGGCCGGTCGCAGGCGATGAGCTCGACGAAGTCGTCCGGCAGCCTCAGGTCGAGGGTGTCCTCGGTGCTGGAGTGGACACCGGGGTCGGTGGGTTGCACGGACACACGCTCCTTTCGAGGTTTCGGCCGGGCCGGAGGTCCGTCCGGCCTCGGCCGCTCCGGGATCCCGGACCCCGTTCGCCCAGCCCCCGGAGTCCGGGGCACCGGCCACGGGTCATCCGGCGGACGTGACCAGGGGGTTGGCGATGGTGACGTAGACGGACTGGGTGTCGACCGGTCCCACGAGCTCGTCGAGCCCGTGCAGCCTGGTCAGCAGATTGGCCTTGCAGCGCAGGGTGGGCGCTTCCAGGAGACGGGCGGGCAGGGACGAGCGGGTCGCGGCCGGTCCGCCGGCGGCGCCCTGGAGGAAGCGCCGGAGGGCGGCGAGCAGGATCCGCTCGTCGGCGAGGCGCTGGGCACCGAAGGCGCCGATCAGCCCGAGGACGTTGTTGATGCCCAGGTAGTAGGTGAACCTCTCGTCGGCCACCGCGTCGGAGACGAAGGTGTCGCTCTCCGCCCCGATCCCGGGCAACAGCCGGTCGAGCGCCTCTCGGTGGGACTCACGGAAGTAGTAGCCCTGGTTGTCGCGGTAGCGCCCGCCGACCGGCCAGCCGTCCCGGTCGAGGAGGACGAGGGTGTTCTGCTGATGGGCCTCCAGGGCGATGCCCGCCTCGCCGTCGAGCCACAGCACAGGGCGGACGACGGCCTCCAGATACCGCAGGAACCACTCCGCGGAGACGGTTCCGACGGGCCGGCCGGTGCGCAGGGAGAGTCGGCCGACGATATCGGCGAGCCGGGAGTGCATGGTGAGGTGCCCCGCCGGTCCCGGGGCTTCGAGGCCGTCCGCCCAAGGGCGCGGCGAGACGATCCCGGCCAGGCAGGCGGCGTCGTCCCCGGGGCCGAAGGGGTTGTGCCGGACGACGGCGTCCAGGCCGGGGAGCGGGGTACCGTCCGGGGCGTCCACGGCCAGCCAGGCCGGGTCGCGGACGATGTCGAAGCCGAGCCCGCCGGCGCAGGCCGCGCGCCACCGCTCGGCGAGGCCGCTGCGCAGCAGGCGGTGCACCTCCACCCCCCGCCACAGCTCCTTACGGAGGTTCTCCCTGCGGGAGTTGGTGATGCGCAGCCCCAGGGAAAGCTTCAGCATGGCGGGCGCGCCGGGGCGGTGGACCGTACGCACGGAGGAGGTGGGGTGCCAGGGCTCGCCGAAGGGGCCGAGGTCGCGGAGCAGCCCGGCGTCCATGAGGGCGGCCACGGCGGGGCGGCAGCGGATGTCACGCGCCTGCCAGGGGTGGAGCGGCAGCGGCACGGTGTCCGGGGGGACGCGCAGGCCCGGCCCCGCGAGCCGGACGGCCAGGGTGACGGCGTCCACGGCGCGGCCGCGCTCGGTCCAGGCCGAGTCGGTGGCGAGCAGGGAGCGGTGGACGGCGAGCCAGTGCAGGGGGAAGGAGCCGCGCGCCTCCGGGGAACAGCGGTGGGACTCCGCCTCGGAGAGCCCTTCGCGGCTCTTGGGGGCGGGGTGGAGCGGGTGGCCCAGGAGCAGGGACTGCTCGGCGTGGAGGAAGAGGTTACGGGTGTCGGGGTCGGCGGGCCGCGCACGGCGGGCGGCCAGGAACCCCGCCGTGCGGCGGGCCGAGTCCGCGACCCGCCCGACGAGCGCGGCGCCGTCCTCGGCGGGGGTGCCGCCGGAGCGTACGGCGTGGTGCGCCGCCTCGCGGACGAGGAGGGCGGCCAGGGTGACGGCGTCGACCGCCGACGCGTCGGCGGGGCCGCCCGTCAGGGCGGCCGGACCGAAGCGGTGCCAGCCGGCGGCGGACCAGTGGCGTACGGGCACGGTCAGCGCGGTGCCGCTGGCGGTGAGGGGCACCGTAAGGGCGTCGCCTTCGGGCCGGGAGAGGTCGTTCTCCCTGACCCAGCAGCGCAGCAGGCTCTCGACCGTGGCGGCGTCCGCCGCGATCCTCGGGTCGGGGTGTTCGAGTGGGTCCGTGGCGGCCGCCACGGGGGCGGCTCGGCCGCTCTGGTGGGGCACCGCAGGGGGCGGCACGGGCCCGGGCGGCCGGCCCGGCTCGCGCTCCTGGGCGGCGGTGGACGCGTCCGTCCCGTGGGGTGCGTTCATACGGTGTGCGGCGGGCATGCCACGGCTTCAGGCCGGGTATGCGGCGCCTGCCTCCTTCGGCGTGCTCAGGGTGGCTGCGCGGTGGCCCGTCCGGCAGACCGCGGCGATGGCGTCGGCGAGCCGGTCGAGGACCGCTTCGGCCTGCTCGTCGGTGAGGGTGAGCGGTGGCAGGAGGCGTACGACGCAGGAGTGGCGGCCGCCCAGCTCCACGATCAGGCCCCGGCGCAGGCACTCCCGCTGGACCGCGACGGCCAGCTCCGGAGCGGCGGGCGGCGGCTCGGGCCGGTGGGAGGCGCGGAAGCCGTACGGCTCCGCCCCGGCGGGAGCCGCACGGCCCGGCCGCCCGGCGGCCTGCGGCGGCAGGGCCGACCCGGGCTGCCCGGCGCCGCCCGGCTGGGGGCCCGCCAGCCAGAGGCCGTCCGCGAGCAGATCGGACTCCGGCCGTCCACCGTCCGCGCCGGGGCCCGTCGCGGCGTCGCCGGCGCCTTCCGGGGCCGGCTGCCCGGCGGGGCCGCCGGGGCGGACGAACTCGATGCCGGTCATGAGCCCGAGGCCGCGCACGTCCCCTACGCAGTCGTACTCCCGGGCGAGCTCGCGGAGGCGGCGGAGCATCCGCTCGCCCAGGGCCGCGGCGCGGCCGGCGAGGCCGTTCTCCCGGACGTGGCGCAGGGTCGCGGTGCCGGCCGCCATGGCCAGCTGGTTGCCCCGGCAGGTGCCCGCGTGGTCGCCGGGCCGCCAGGCGTCGAGGTCCGCGCGGTAGACGACGGCGGCGAGCGGGAGGCCGCCGCCGATCGCCCTGGAGAGCACCATCACGTCGGGCACGATCCCGCTGTGCTCCACCGCCCAGAACGTCCCCGTGCGGCCCACGCCGGTCTGCGCCTCGTCGGCGATCAGAGGGATGGAGCGGGCCGCCGTGACGGCGCGCATCCGGCGCAGCCAGCCGTCCGGCGCGGGGACGACCCCGCCCTCGCCCTGTACGGGCTCGACGACCATGCCGGCCGGGGCGCGGACGCCGCTCCCGAGGTCGTCGAGCAGGCTCTCGGTCCAGTGCACGGCCAGGCGCGCGCCGTCCTCGCCGCCGATGCCGAACGGGCAGCGGTAGTCCTGCGGGAAGGGCAGCCAGGTCACCCGGGCGCCGGGCGCGGCCATCGGCCCTTCCGCCATGCCGTGGTGCGCGCCGGTGAACGCCAGCAGCCCGTCGCGCCCCGTGGCGGTGCGGACGAGCGTGAACGCGGTCTCCACGGCGTCCGTGCCGGCCGGTCCGCAGAACTGGATGCGCGCGGAGTCGGCCAGCTCCCGGGGCAGGGTGGCGAACAGCTCGCTGGTGAAGGCGTCCTTCACGGGCGTCGCGAGGTCCAGGACGTGCAGCGGGGCCCCCGAGTCAAGGACGGCGCGGATGGCTTCGAGCACGACCGGGTGATTGTGGCCCAGCGCGAGTGACCCGGCGCCCTGGAGGCAGTCCAGATAGCGGCGTCCGTCGGCGCCCTCGATCGTCAGGCCCCGGGCGCGCACCGGCACGATGGGCAGGGAGCGTGCGTACGTCCGGGCGGCCGGTTCCCGTGCCGACTGCCGCCGGAGAATGCCGTCGTGGGCCGTGGACGACTGTGCCGTCGGCGGTAGCTGGGTCACGGCCACGGCTTCGGATCCTCCTGCTGATGAACGCCGGTCGGTTCTCTCCCGTACGTACCAACGACGCCACGGGCCACGGAACACGGCCGACGGTCAAGATCCTTCGGTGCGGAACCGGGGACCCGGCCTCCTCCGTCTCCCCTTCCACCGGCATAGTGGGGCCCTGCTCCTCCACTGGGGCGGTGCATGACAACTTCATAGGGTGTTCCGAGCAGAGCGGGCACACCGTCACACAGCAGATCGATCAGGGGGAACCCACTCCATGCCTTCCATCCGCCGGCCCGCGCTGGCCGCGGCCGTCCTGTCCGCCGCGCTGGCCCTGACCGCCACCGCGTGCGGCCCCTCCGAGGACAAGGCCGCCGGCGGCGACAAGCCCAGCGCCTCCGCCGCGCAGACGGGCGACGACGTCATCCAGCTGCCCAAGAACCTCCCGTCCTCCCTCAAGGACCTGGACAAGTGGAAGAACGGCGCCTGGAAGAACTGGGACAAGGATCAGTGGCTCCGTGAGGCGCGCGACTTCATCAACCCGATGATCAAGGGGCACTGGAAGCCCGACACGATGAAGGACGCGCGCTCCAGCGACAAGACGCTCACCAGCAAGGGCGCTCCCGGGGCGGCCCCGGGCGCCTCGGGCGACCAGGGCGTCACCGACCCGGAGCCGAACCCGGTCCAGGCCAAGTCGGTCGAACTGCCCTACCACAACTACGCCGCCCCGGTCGGCAAGGTCTTCTTCGACAGCCCCGAGGGCCACATGGTCTGCTCGGCCACGGTCGTCAAGGACCCGGCGCACCCCGGCAAGTCCAACATGGTGTGGACCGCGGGCCACTGCGTGCACGCCGGCAAGAAGGGCGGCTGGTACCGCAACATCGCCTTCGTGCCGTCCTACAACGACAAGGGCCTGCCCGGCGCCCAGGTCAACACCGCTCCGGTGCAGGACGTCGCCCCGTACGGCGTGTGGTGGGCGGACTGGGCCCAGACCTCCGGCCAGTGGATCACCCAGGGCTCGGAGACCGGTGGCGCGGGCGCTCCTTACGACTTCGCCGTGCTGCACGTGAAGCCCGAGGCCGGGGCCGGCAAGTCACTGGAGGAGACCGTCGGCAACGCCCTTACGGTCGACTTCAACGCTCCGCAGGTGAAGTCCATCCAGTCCATGGGCGCTTGGGGCTACCCGGCCGCGCCGCCCTTCGACGGCCAGAAGATGTACGACTGCGTCGACCGGCCGGGCCGGCTGACGATCGAGCCGTCGCAGCCCACGATGTACCGCATCGGCTGCACCATGACCGGCGGTTCGTCGGGCGGCGGCTGGTTCGCCAAGCGCGACGGCAAGGTGGTGCTGGTCTCCAACACCTCCATCGGCCCGTCCGACAGCACATGGCTCGCGGGCCCGCGCCTCGGCACCGAGGCGAAGGGCGTCTACGACGCGCTCAGCCAGAAGTTCGCCAAGCGCTGAGGCACCGCCCGGAGCCCCCTGAGCGGCTCCGGGAAGCGGTCGGAGAAACGGTCTTCCAAGACCGAAGGCCCGCCCCCGGTATCGGGGGCGGGCCTTCGCGTTCCTACGTTCCGGGTGGGACCGGTCAGTCGCCGGTCGTCCCGCAGCGCTGGAGCTCCGCGGCGAGCTCCTCGTGCACCCGCGCCTTGATGAGGGTGCCCTCCTCGGTGTGCTCCTCGGAGATCACCTCACCGTCGGCGTGGACCCGCGCGATCAGCGAGCCCTGGGTGTAGGGCACGAGCGTCTCGATCTCGACGGCGGGCCGGGGCAGCTCGGTGTCGATCAGACCCAGCAGCTGCTCGATGCCCTCGCCGGTGCGCGCCGAGACCGCGATGGAGTGCTTCTCGACCCGCAGCAGGCGCTGCAGGACGAGCGGGTCCGCGGCATCGGCCTTGTTGATCACCACGATTTCGGGCACGTCGACCGCGCCGACCTCACGGATGACCTCGCGCACGGCGGCCAGCTGCTCCTCCGGCGCCGGGTGCGAGCCGTCCACCACGTGGAGGATCAGGTCGGAGTCGCCGACCTCCTCCATGGTGGAGCGGAACGCCTCGACGAGGTGGTGCGGCAGGTGCCGGACGAAGCCGACGGTGTCGGCCAGGGTGTAGAGCCGCCCGGTGGGCGTCTCGGCCCGGCGGACGGTCGGGTCGAGGGTGGCGAACAGGGCGTTCTCCACCAGCACGCCCGCACCGGTGAGCCGGTTGAGCAGCGAGGACTTGCCGGCGTTGGTGTAACCGGCGATGGCGACCGACGGGATCTTGTTCCGGCGGCGTTCCTGGCGCTTGATGTCGCGCCCGGTCTTCATCTCCGCGATCTCCCGGCGCATCTTCGCCATCTTCTCGCGGATCCGCCGGCGGTCCGTCTCGATCTTGGTCTCACCGGGGCCGCGGGTGGCCATGCCGCCGCCACCGCCACCACCCATCTGCCGGGAGAGCGACTGACCCCAGCCGCGCAGCCGCGGCAGCATGTACTGCATCTGGGCCAGCGCGACCTGGGCCTTGCCCTCTCGGGACTTGGCGTGCTGGGCGAAGATGTCGAGGATCAGGGCGGTGCGGTCGACCACCTTGACCTTGACGACGTCCTCGAGGTGGATGAGCTGACCGGGGCTGAGCTCACCGTCGCAGACCACGGTGTCGGCGCCGGTCTCCAGGACGATGTCCCGGAGCTCTTGGGCCTTGCCGGAGCCGATGTACGTGGCCGGGTCGGGCTTGTCGCGGCGCTGGACGACACCGTCGAGTACGAGGGCGCCGGCGGTCTCCGCGAGGGCGGCGAGCTCCGCGAGGGAGTTCTCCGCGTCCTGCGCCGATCCGGACGTCCAGACACCGACCAGCACCACGCGCTCCAGGCGCAGCTGGCGGTACTCGACCTCGGTGACGTCCTCCAGCTCGGTGGAGAGACCCGCGACACGGCGCAGCGCAGCGCGCTCGGAGCGGTCGTACTGCTCGCCGTCGCGCTCCCCGTCGATCTCGTGGCTCCAGGCGACGTCCTCTTCCATCAGGGCGTCGGCCCGAAGGCCATCCGGGAGGTTCTGCCGGTCCTGGGGAAGGGAAGAAGAGGAGGTCATTTGATCCTTACGTCGTTGGGAAGAGGTGGCTCCTGACCGGAGCCACACCGTCGACAACGCGTGACGACGCCCGGAGATTCCCGAGTTCGGCCGCCGCGCCGACCTGTTGATCGTGCCACGCCGTGGCCTGGTCGTCACGCGGATTTCGAGACGGGCTTCCAGTCCGGGTGACCAGGCATGGGCGGGGTCGTTGCTTCGTACAACCAGGCCCTCAGGAACTGTGTCAGGTCCTGGCCGGAGACCTGCGAGGCGAGGGCGACGAAGTCGGTCGTGCCGGCCGTGGAGTCGCGGTGGCCGGCGACCCACTCCCGCTGCAGGCGCTCGAAGGCGGGAGCGCCGATCTTCTGGCGCAGCGCGTAGAGCACCACGGCCCCGCCGTCGTAGACATTGGGGCGGAAGATACTCGTCTTCCGCCCCGGCTGGGGCACCTTGGGGGCTGCGGGCGGGCCGCCGTCGGCGCGCCAGGCGTTCGAGTGCTCGTAGGCGGTGCGCATCCGGGCGGTGAACGAGGTGCCGCCCTTCTCCTCGGCGTACAGCGCCTCGTACCAGGTGGCGTGGGCCTCGTTGAGCCAGAGGTCGGACCAGGCGCGCGGGCTGACGCTGTCGCCGAACCACTGGTGGGCGAGCTCGTGGACCATGACGGACTCGAGGTACCAGCCGGGGATGTCGGTCCTGACGAACAGGTTGCGCTCGAACAGCGAGAGGGTCTGGGTCTCCAGCTCGAAGCCGGTCGAGGCGTCGGCCAGCAGCACCCCGTACGTCTCGAAGGGGTACGGGCCGATCTTCTTCTCCAGCCACGCCAGATGGGCGGGCGTCCTGGCCGTCCACTTCTCCAGCCGGCGCCGGTCGGCGGCGGGCACGACGTCGCGGACGGGGAGGCCGTGCGGGCCGGTGCGGTGGGGGACGGCGGAGCGGCCGATGGAGACCTGGGCGAGCTCGGTGGCCATCGGGTGCGGGCTGCGGTACGTCCACGTGGTCTGCGCGCCGCTGGTCGAGCGCCCGTCGGGGAGCCCGTTGGCCACCACGGTCAGATCCTTGGGGGCGGTGACGCGGAAGGTGAAGCGGGCCTTGTCGGAGGGGTGGTCGTTGCCGGGGAAGACGCGGTGGCCCGCGTCGGCCTGATTGGCCATGACCAGGCCGTCGCTGGTGGGCACCCAGCCGGTGTCGGCGGCGCGCGGATCGCTGGTGTGGTGCACGGTGACGGTGAAGTGCCCCTCGTCGGGCAGGGCGACCGCCGGGGTGACGACCAGGTCCTCCTTGGCGGGGGTGAACTCGGCGGGCAGGCCGTTGACCGCCACGGAGCGGACGGCGCCGCCCGCGAAGTCGAGGTTGAAGTGGTCCAGCCGGTCGGTGGCCTCGGCCTGGAGCGTGGTGACGGCGTCGAGCGGCTTGTCGTTGCCGTGATAGGTGAACGCGATGTCGTAGGCGATGACGTCGAAGCCTGGATTGCCCAGCTCCGGGAAGAGCCGGTCGCCGATGCCCTGCGGGGTCGCGGACGGCGGGGCGGCGGCGCCCAGGAGGAGGGCCGAGACGGCTGCGGCGAGGGCGGCCCGGCGGCACGCGGACCGCCAGGGGATCGGGGAGCGTCTCCCGGGTGTCTGGGGCATGCGTCCACCGCTATCAGCGCCGGGGCCCCCGCCGTCGGCGGCACGACGCCGCCCCACCCATATGAGCGTTCCGGAAGGATGTGCGGCCACCGGGCGAGCGGTTGGGCCGCCCTCGGGTCACAGCGGGGCGCCCGCGACGGCCCGCCCCGCCCGCTCGACGTCGTAGACCCCCGGCACCCGGCGCATCGCCCGCATCAGCTCCGGCAGCCGGCCCGCGTCGGTGAGCTGGAGGGTGTAGGTGTGGCGCACCCGCTGCTCGTGCGGCGGCTCGACGGCGGCCGAGATCACGGCCGCGCCCTCGGCGGCGATGGCTTCCGTGAGGTCCGCGAGGAGGTGCGGCCTGCTGAACGACTCGGCCCGGAGGGTCACGCGGTAGTCGCAGGCGACGGCGCCGTCGGGCGCGCCCCAGCGCACGTCCACCGGCTCACGGCCCGAGGCGGTCATGCGCCCCACGGCCGGGCACTCGGCGCGGTGCACGGTGACGGTGCCGCCCCGCACCTCGAAGCCCGTGACCTTGTCGGGCGGCACGGGGGTACAGCAGCCGGCCAGCCGGACGCTCGCGGCCGCGAGGTCGGCGCCGTCGGCCGCGACGACCACCGGCCAGCGCAGGGCCGGGGCGGTCGAGCGGGGCGGCGGGCAGGGGCGGTCCGCGGCCGCCGGCGCCGGCGAAGCGGCCGGGTCCGGGGCCGGGTGGGTGGCCAGCCAGCGCTCGATGGCGATCCGCGCGGCGGGCGTACGGGCGTGCTCCAGCCAGTCGGGAGAGGGGCCGGACACGGTGTCACGGGACATCAGCAGGTGCAGCGTGTCCCCGTCGCGCAGGACGGTGCTGAGGGTCGCCAGACGGCCGTTGACCCGCGCCCCGATGCAGGCGTGCGCGCCTTCCCCGTGCTGGGCGTAGGCGGCGTCGACGCAGCTGGAACCGGCCGGCAGGCCGATGGTGCCGCCGTCGGCGCGGAAGACGGTGACCTCGCGGTCCTGGGCGAGCTCGTCGCGGAGCGAGGTCCAGAAGGTGTCGGGGTCGGGTGTGGCGCGCTGCCACTCCAGGAGCCGGGAGAGCCAGCCCGGCCGGGTCGGGTCGACGCGCTCGCCGTCCGTCGCGTCGGGCGTCTCGGGCGCCGCGTAGGGGTTGCCGAGGGCGACGACGCCGGCCTCGGCGACGCGGTGCATCTGATGGGTGCGGATGAGGACCTGCGCGGGCTCGCCGCTCGGGCCGGCCACCGCGGTGTGCAGGGACTGGTAGAGGTTGAACTTCGGGACGGCGATGAAGTCCTTGAACTCGGAGACGAACGGCTGGAAGCACGTGTGCAGTTCGCCCAGGACGGCGTAGCAGTCGGCGTCCTCCCCGACGAGCACCAGGAGTCTGCCGAGGTCCGAGCCGGTCACCTTGCCGCGCTTGAGGCGCACCCGGTGGACGGAGACGAAGTGCCGGGAGCGGACGAGGACGTCGGCGGCGATGCCCGCGTCGCGCATGACGGAGCGGATGCGCTCGGCGGTCGCCTCCAGCGGGTTCGGCCCGGCCGCGTGGGACGTGTGGGAGAGGACGAGGTCGCGGGTGCGGGCGTACTCCTCGGGGTGGAGGATCGCGAAGACGAGGTCCTCCAGCTCGGTCTTGAGGGCCTGGACGCCCAGCCGCTCGGCGAGGGGGATCAGCACGTCACGGGTGACCTTGGCGATGCGGACCTGCTTCTCGGGGCGCATCACGCCGAGGGTGCGCATGTTGTGCAGGCGGTCGGCGAGCTTGATGGACATCACGCGGACGTCGTTGCCGGTGGCGACGAGCATCTTGCGGAAGGTCTCCGGCTCGGCCGCCGCGCCGTAGTCGACCTTCTCCAGCTTGGTCACGCCGTCGACGAGGAAGCGGACCTCCTCGCCGAACTGCCCCCGCACCTGATCCAGCGTCACCTCGGTGTCCTCGACCGTGTCGTGCAGCAGGGAGGCGGTCAAGGTGGTCGTCTCGGCGCCCAGTTCGGCGAGGATCAGGGTCACGGCGAGCGGGTGGGTGATGTACGGCTCGCCGCTCTTGCGCGTCTGACCGCGGTGCGAGGACTCCGCGAGGAGGTAGGCGCGGCGGAGGATGTCGAGGTCCGCTCCGGGGTGGTGGGCGCGGTGGACCTTGGCGACGTGGTCGATCGCGTCCGGGAGCCGGCCCCGGGAGCCGGAGCCGCTCAGCGCGGCGCGCCCCAGCCGTCTCAGGTCGAGACGGGCCCGGCCGCGCCAGCGGCCGGGAGCACCGTCGTTCGGGGCGTCTGCGCTCATGGGCACCTCCGGCAGCGTCGACCGGCGGTCGGCTCACGCCTCCGGACCGGTGCTTGATGCTACCGAGCCCATCACGCACTGCTCGCCCGCTCTCGCCCAGAGTGAAACGGATCACCCATTCGAGCGAGCCACGCTGCCGGTCGCTCGGCAAACGGTCCCGGGCCGGGGTAGTGCGCCCGTGGCGGGCGGGCGTCAGCCGAGGACGGTGTCCAGCCAGGACGCGTCGAAGACGCCCTCCGCGACGATCACCGCGGGACCGGTCATCTCGACGGATCCGTCGGGCGTCTCGGCGATCTCCAGGCGCCCGCCGGGGAGGTCCACCGTGTACGTGACGGGCAGGCCGGTGACCGCCGGGTCGAGGCCGTCGCGGCGGGCCGCCGCGACCATCACGGCGCAGGCGCCCGTGCCGCAGGAGCGGGTCTCGCCGGAGCCGCGCTCGTGCACCCGCATCGCGACGTGGCGCGGGCCGCGGTCCACGACGAACTCGACGTTGGTGCCGTCGGGGTACGCGCCCTCCGGGGCTACGGCGGGGGCCGTGTACAGATCGCCCGCGTCGGCGAGGTCCTCGACGAAGCAGACCGCGTGCGGGTTGCCCATGTTGACGTGGAGGGCGGGCCGGCTGCGGGTGCCGACCGTGACCGTGACGGGGCCGGCCGGCAGCAGGGCCTTGCCCATGGAGACGGTGATCCCGCCGCCGGAGCTCTCCTTGGCGATGTGGGCGCGGCGGACGCCGGCGCGGGTGGCGACGGCGAGGTCGCCCTCCTCGGCGAGCCCGGCGTGCCTGAGGTAGCGGGCGAAGACGCGGACGCCGTTGCCGCACATCTCGGCGACGGTGCCGTCGCTGTTGCGGTAGTCCATGAACCACTCGGCCTCGTCGGCCATCGCGCGCGCCTCGGGGTGGGCGGCGGAACGGACGACGCGCAGCACGCCGTCCGCGCCGAGCCCGGCCCGGCGGTCGCACAGGCGGGCGACGGCGGCCGGGGACAGCTCGATCCGGCCGTCGGGGTCGGGGACGATCACGAAGTCGTTCTCCGTGCCGTGGCCCTTGAGGAAGGCGATCTGAGTGCTCACGCTTCGATGGTACGGGGCGGGTACGACATCGCCCCTGGCCAGGCCCCTCGGGGCCGGCTGCCCGCTAGCGGAGGCGGGCGACGCGCCACACGGCGAGGACGACCACCAGGGCGACGACGGCGGTGTACGAGGCGACGTAGCGCCAGTCGGGCCGGGTGCCGGAGCCCCGGGGCGGCAGGCCGGGCCAGGTGTAGCCGACGCGGCGGGCCGCCATCACGCCCCAGCCCGCGGCGCAGCAGCTGATCAGCAGGCCGAGCATGGCGACGACGGGCCCGCCGTCGCCGAACTCGAAGGCGAGCGGGAAGGCGAACATCAGCGACCCGATCGCGGCGAGGACGACGATGGGCGCGATCTGCCAGACCCGCAGCCTGCGCTGCGGGCGCAGCTCCCGAAAGGAGGCCGGGGCGGTCGCGTCGGGGGCGGCGCCGTCCGTCTCGCCGGTGTCCTCGGGGCCATCCGGAGTCAGTGCTTCCGATTCGCCCCCGGCCACCACCGGGCGGTGCCCCCGCCGGGGCGGCTGTTGCGGTCTGTCGCGAGGGCCGGCCTCCATCGCCACGCGCCCTCCCAACTCGGACTTCACGGCTCGATCGAAGCTTGATGATGGCACGCTCCCGCAGGCCGTAAGGGCGTGCATAGCGTCCCGATGCCATCACGTGATCAGGCTGTGACCGCCCGTTCGACCAACGTCAGCGCTTGCCCGGGGAGTTCCGACCGGCGGTCGGCCGCGCCGCTCAGCCAGTGGACGCGCTTGTCCTTCCGGAACCACGAGTCCTGTCGGCGCGCGAAGCGCTTGGTGGCCCTTACGGTCTCCAGGCGCGCCTCCTCCTCGGTGCAGTCCCCGGCGAGGAAGGAGAGCACCTGCTGGTACCCGAGCGCGCGGGACGCCGTACGCCCCTCGCGCAGGCCCTCGCGCTCCAGCGCGCGCACCTCGTCGACGAGCCCCGCCTCCCACATGCGGTCCACCCGGACGGTGATCCGCTCGTCGAGCTCGGGGCGCTCGACGTCGACACCGATCTGCAGCGCGTCGTACACGGGCTCCTCACCCGGCAGGTTGGCGGTGAAGGGGCGTCCGGTGAGCTCGATGACCTCCAGGGCGCGCACGATACGGCGGCCGTTGCCCGGCAGGATCGCGCGCGCGGCGGCGGGGTCGGCCGCGGCGAGCCGGGCGTGGAGTTCCCCGGGCCCCCGCTCGGCGAGCTCCTCCTCCAGGCGGGCGCGTACGGCCGGGTCGGTGCCGGGGAAGTCAAGGGCGTCGATCGTGCCCTTGATGTAGAGCCCGGAGCCGCCGACGAGCACCGGCGTGCGGCCCTCGGCGAGCAGCTTGTCGATCTCGGCGCGGGCCAGCCGCTGGTACTCGGCGACGCTCGCGGCCTCGGTGACGTCCCAGATGTCGAGCAGGTGGTGCGGCACTCCCTGCCGCTCCTCCAGGGTCAGCTTGGCCGTGCCGATGTCCATGCCCCGGTAGAGCTGCATGGAGTCGGCGTTGACCACCTCGCCGCCCAGGTGCCGGGCGAGGGCGACGCCGAGGTCGGACTTGCCGGCCGCCGTGGGGCCCACGACGGCGATGACCCGCGGTACGGGAACTGCGTTTTTCACCTGGTTTCTCACCGGATCAGTCTCGCAAACCTTTGCAGCACCCCACGAACGAGCGACGTGACGCGACGCTGCCGCTTTCGTTGCCTGTTGCGAGGTTCCGAGAGCCGGTTCACAGGTCGGTGTCCGGAAGCGGCGCAATGGACCGCCCCGGGCGACGCGGGATTTCGCTCACACCAGTAAGGTAATGGAGTAGATATGGGCGTGTTTTCAAGGTTTCGCCGTAAGAAGGCCGAAGCGTCAACCGAAGAGGCGGCGACAGCCACTCTGACGACGGAATCGGTCGAGGACGCCGGGACCACCGAGACCGCCGAGGCCGAGCCGGAGCAGTCCGGCGAGGCCAAGGCGGAATCCGCGGCGGCCGAGGGAGTCGAGATTCCCAAGCAGCAGTCCGCGGAGAAGGCGGCTGACAGCGAGGCCGGTGAGGGCGCCCGTAAGTAGCTTTGACGAGGAAAGACGAGGGAAGGCGCCATGGGCCTGTTGGACAATCTCAAGGCCAAGCTCGGTCCCGTGAAGGACAAGGTCGGCGACCTCGCGCAGCAGCACGGGGACAAGATCGAGCAGGGGTTGGAGAAGGCCGCCAAGGTCGTCGACGAGAAGACCAAGGGCAAGTACAGCAGCCAGATCCAGACGGGCACCGGCAAGGCCAAGGACGCCCTTGACCGCCTCGCCGAGAAGGATGGCAAGGACGGCGGTCCGGGCTCCACGGCCCACTGAGACCTCGTCGGCGACGGGCCGCGGAGCCGGTGCTCCACGGCCCGTCGTCGTTCACTCGCTCTCCGCGTCCGTGTGCGCCGCCCTGACGGCCCCGCGGTCGCCTGGGGGCCTCGCGCCCCTACGCGTCGCCCAGGAGGCCCGCCAAGGGGCTCGTGGAGCCTCTCAGGACCAGGTCGCCACGAAGTAGCCGACGCCGTAGGGCGCCTCGTCGTACAGCAGCTCGCCGGTCAGCCCGGCGCCCTCACCCGCGCCCGCGAGCACCTGCCAGGGCGCCCGCCCCGCGGCCTTCAGCTCATGAGCCAGCTCCGCGTCCAGCGCCGTCAGCGCGGTGGTGTCGGCGGCGCCCAGCGCCCGCGCCGCCGCCGCGTCGAAGTCCTCGGCCCGCGGATCGAGGTAGCCGGGTGCCTTGAGGGTGCGGCAGGCGCTGCCGTCGCCCATCACCAGGAGCGCGAGCCGCTCCTCGGCCGTGGCCAGCTCTCGGCCGGTGGCCACGGCGCGCCCGGTCTCCAGCGGTTCGCCGACGCCCAGGCCCTCGACGGGCGCGGTGGCCCAGCCCGTACGGCCCAGCAGCCACGCGGCCACCGCCAGGGACTGCGGCAGCGCCCTCTCCCCTGTGGTCCCGCCCTGTCCCAGCCGCACGTCGACGTCCACGCCGAAGCCGCGGAACGATCCGGTGGCGCCCTGGGGGTGCGAGCCGCGGCCGGACGGGCCGGCGGGGCCGATGACGACGAGCCGGTCGGGCCGCGCGGCGGCCAGCACGCCCACGGCGTCCAGGCAGGCGGCGCGCAGGCCGTCCAGCTCGGGAGCGGCTCCGGCGGCGACCTCGGGGACCAGCAGCGGCGGGCAGGGGCATACGGCGGCGGCGACAAGCATGATCCGCAGCCTAGTGGGGCGGCGGCCCCTGGTCGCGGTGGGCACCCGGGGGCCCGGGGCGTCCACCGGCCCGCGACGGCGCGGGTACGGGCCGGGGAGCGGCCGGAGCCGCTCCCCGGCCCGGGCCGCGTCAGACGAGGCTGCAGCCGCCCGTCGGCGCGGGCAGCGGAGCCGGGGCGCCGATGCCGGGGAGGCCCAGCATGACGCCCGCCCCCTTCTCGGCCGGTGCGGCGTTGCGCTTCTCCCAGGCGTCGCCCGCGCGCGTGCGGCGCACGGCCTTGGCGGGGCCCTCGGCCAGCAGGTGGTGCGGGGCGGCGTAGGTGATCTCGACGGTCACCACGTCGCCCGGGCGCACGTCCTCGTCCGGCTTGGTGAAGTGCACCAGGCGGTTGTCGGGGGCGCGGCCGGACAGGCGGTGCGTGGCGCCGTCCTTACGGCCCTCGCCCTCGGCGACCATGATCTCCAGGGTGCGGCCGACCTGCTTCTTGTTCTCGTCCCAGGAGATCTCCTCCTGGAGGGCGACGAGACGCTCGTAGCGCGCCTGCACGACCTCCTTGGGGATCTGGCCCTCCATGGTCGCCGCGGGGGTACCCGGGCGCTTGGAGTACTGGAACGTGAAGGCGTTCGCGAAGCGGGCCTCGCGGACCACGTGCATGGTCTGCTCGAAGTCCTCCTCGGTCTCGCCGGGGAAGCCCACGATGATGTCGGTGGAGATGGCGGCGTCCGGCATGGCGGCGCGCACCTTCTCGATGATGCCCAGGAAGCGGTCCTGGCGGTACGAGCGGCGCATGGCCTTGAGCACCGGGTCCGAACCCGACTGCAGCGGCATGTGCAGCTGGTGCATCACGTTCGGCGTCTCGGCCATGGCGGCGATCACGTCGTCGGTGAAGTCGCGCGGGTGCGGCGAGGTGAAGCGGACCCGCTCCAGGCCCTCGATCTCGCCGCAGGCGCGCAGCAGCTTGGAGAACGCCTCGCGGTCGCCCATGTCGGAGCCGTAGGCGTTGACGTTCTGCCCGAGCAGGGTGATCTCGCTGACGCCCTCGGCCACCAGTGCCTCGACCTCGGCCAGGA
The DNA here is from genome assembly GCF_002891295.1 of Streptomyces eurocidicus. GTDB lineage: Bacteria > Actinomycetota > Actinomycetes > Streptomycetales > Streptomycetaceae > Streptomyces > Streptomyces eurocidicus. Next base: position 786,364 of record NZ_LGUI01000004.1, read on the forward strand.
TGTCGCCGGGGCGGCGGTCCTTCTCCTTGCCGCGCAGCGCCGGGACGATGCAGAAGGTGCAGGTGTTGTTGCAGCCGACCGAGATGGAGACCCAGGCCGCGTACGCGCTCTCGCGCCGCGTGGGCAGCGTCGAGGGGAACGCCTCCAGCGACTCGGCGATCTCGACCTGAGCCTCCTCCTGGACGCGGGCGCGCTCCAGCAGGACGGGCAGCTTGCCGATGTTGTGCGTGCCGAAGACGACATCGACCCAGGGGGCCCGCTTCACGATGGTGTCGCGGTCCTTCTGGGCGAGACAGCCGCCGACGGCGATCTGCATGCCGGGCCGCTTCGTCTTCATCGGGGCCAGCCGGCCGAGATTGCCGTACAGCTTGTTGTCGGCGTTCTCCCGCACCGCGCAGGTGTTGAAGACGACCACGTCGGCGTCGCCCTCGGCGGTGCCTTCGGGCGCGCGGACATAGCCCGCGTCCTCCAGCAGGCCGGACAGCCGCTCGGAGTCATGGACGTTCATCTGGCACCCGTAGGTGCGCACCTCGTATGTCTTCGCACTCATCTCAATCGACCAGGGTACGTGGTCGCCCGGACAGCCCGCTTCCTCCCGTCCCCGGCCCGCCTCCCCGTCCCCACGTGCGGCGCTCCGCGCCCCCCCTGCACCGGTCCGGGTGGCGTCCTGTGCCAAGGCACTGCCCAAGCCCGGCCGGGCCTGGCAGGATCCGCCCATGGTTCCCCGACTCCCCCGCCCCGGCGGGCGCCGTGCGGTACGGGCCGGCGCGGCGGCGGCCCTCGCGCTCGCGCTGTTCCTGTGGTGGCTCGTGTCCCTGCACGGCACCTCGTCGCCCTCGGGGCGGCTGTCGTTCGCGACCGGGGTCCCGACCGGGGTGTACGCGAAGTACGGCGACCTCCTGAAGGAGGACCTGGGCCACGACATGCCCTCCTTGGAGGTGCGCCTCAGGAGCAGCCAGGGGTCGCTGGACAACCTCCAGCAGCTCACATCGGGGAAGGCCGACTTCACCCTGGCCACCGCCGACTCGGTCGCCACCTACCAGGACCGGCGGCAGCCGGGCGCGAAGGGGCTGCGGGCCTGTGCGCGGCTTTACGACGACTACATCCAGCTGGTGGTCGAGAAGGACTCCCGGGTGCGGTCGGCGCGGGACCTCAAGGGGCTGCGCGTCGGCGTCGGCACCGACGACTCGGGCGTGCAGCTGATCACGCGGCGGCTGCTGACGGCCGCCGGGCTCGATTTCGAGAGGGACATCACGCCGGTGCGGGTCGGCATCGACCGGATGCCCGGTCTGCTGGAGGACGGGCAGCTCGACGCGTTCTTCTGGTCCGGCGGCCTGCCGACGAACGCCGTGTCGGCGCTCGGCCGCCGGCTGTCCATCCGGCTCGTCCCGCTGGACGACCTGATCGGCCCGCTGCACGCCCTGGGGCCGGAGACGCGCTTCTACCGGGCCGCGGTCATGCCGGTGGACGCCTATCCGGAGCTCCAGGCGTCGCAGTCGGTGAAGACGATAGCGGTCGCGAATCTCCTGATGACCATGGACAGCGCTGACCCGGAGCTGGCGGAGAGCGTCACCCGCTCGGTGATGAACAGTCGCGACCGCATAGGGCAGAAGGTGCACGCCGCGCAGAAAGTAGACCTCCGGACGGCGATTTTCACAGACCCCCTGACCCTGCACAAGGGAGCCCGGCGCTACTACCTGTCGGTGAAGCCGTAAGGCGCGACTCCGCCCACCAGTGACGTTCACTTACGCGAAGAAGCGCCCTTGCTCCCCTTCTCGGCGCAGTGCCGCGGCACCTTGATCACCGCCCGCAGCCCCTGCGGCTCGTTCGGCGCGTACGAGAGCGTGGCGCCGCCCGCCGCGAGGAGGGCGCGGGAGATCGACAGGCCGAGCCCCGAGCCCGAGACGTTCTGGTGGCGGCCGCTGCGCCAGAAGCGGTCGCCGATCCGGGTCAGCTCGTCCTCGGTGAGGCCCGGACCGCCGTCGGCGACCGTGATGCCCACCGTGTCGCCCTCGACGGCGACGCTGACCTCGACACGGGCCTCCGCGGGCGTGAACTTGAGGGCGTTGTCGACCACGGCGTCCAGAGCACTGGAGAGGGCCACCGGGTCGGCCCAGCCGGTGGCCGCGGCCGGGCCGCGGTAGATGAGGGTGACGCGCTCCCGGTCGGCGACCGGCGACCAGGCGCCCACCCGGTCGGTGACGATCTCCGCTATGTCCGCGAGCTGGAGGTCCGCCGCCGCGTGCTCCGCCAGGGCGAGGTCCAGCAGGTCGTCGAGGACGCGGGCGAGGCGCTTGCCCTCGGTCCGCACGGAGGCGATCTCCTCATGGCCGTCCGGCAGGTCGAGGGCGAGCAGCTCGATACGCAGCAGCAAGGCGGAGAGAGGATTGCGCAGCTGGTGCGAGGCGTCCGCGACGAAGGCGCGCTGCTGCTCCAGGACCGTCTCGACGTTGTCGGCCATCTCGTTGAACGACCGGGCCAGCCGGCGCAGCTCCGGCGGTCCGCTGTCCACCGCGACGCGGGAGTTCATCCGGCCCGTGGCTATACCGTGCGTGGCCGCGTCGAGAGTCCTTACGGGCCGCAGCACCCAGCCGGTGAGGCGGAAGGCGGCCGCCACCGCGACGAGCATGGCCGCGATCTCCCCGGCCACCAGCAGCAGCCAGGAGTGCAGGATCCTGGAGCGCAGCGCCCCGGTCGGCGAGTCGGTGACGACGACGGCGACCACGTCCCCGTCGCGGATGACCGGTGAGGCGACGGTCAGCCGGGTGTGCCGTAAGGGCCAGACCTGGCTGGGATCGTGGCTGCGCCGCCCCGCCAGGGCCTCCTGGAAGGCGCGCTGCCCCTCGCCCTCCGGAGGGACGGGCCAGCCCGCCGGGGCGACGGCCATGGCCCTTCCGTCGCGGTAGAAGATGCCGACCTTGATGCCGTAGACGTCCTCGTAGCGCAGGAGTTCGTCGCGCAGGGTGTTGAGCCGTTCGTCGTTGCCCGCGTCGGGTTCGAAGGGCCGGGCGGTGACGTACTGGGCCAGCGAGGCGAAGCGGGCGGTGTCGTCGATGCGGTCGACGACCAGCCGCTGCTGCTCGGCCGCGGCGATGCTGCCGGCCAGCGGGAAGCCCAGGGCCAGCAGGACGCCCGCGAGCAGGACGATGAGGAGCGGGAGGAGTCGGGTGCGCACGGGGCAGGCCGGCCGTCACGCGGCCGGGACGACGATTTTGTAGCCGACGCCGCGCACCGTCTCGATGAGGGCGGGCATCCGCAGCTTGGCGCGCAGCGAGGCCACGTGCACCTCCAGCGTGCGCCCCGTGCCCTCCCAACTGGTGCGCCAGACCTCGCTGATGATCTGTTCGCGGCGGAAGACGACGCCGGGGCGCTGGGCGAGCAGGGCCAGCAGGTCGAACTCCTTACGGGTGAGCGGGACGGTGGCGCCGCCCACGGAGACCTGGCGGTTGGGGAGCTCGATGGTGAGCGGGCCCAGGCGCAGGGGCTGCTGGTCCTCGGCGCCGCGCTGCTCCTCGGTTCCGCCGTTCTCGGCGGGCGGGGTGCGGCGGGCCACCGCGTGGATGCGAGCGAGGAGTTCACCGGTGTCGTAGGGCTTGACCACGTAGTCGTCGGCGCCGAGGTTGAGCCCGTGGATCTTCGATCTGGTGTCGGCGCGGGCGGTGACCATGATGACGGGCGTGGCGGTGCGCTTGCGGATCTTGCCGCAGACCTCGAAGCCGTCCTGGTCGGGCAGGCCGAGGTCGAGCAGGACGACGGCGAACGGCGCGCCGGCGTCGGGCAGCAGCGCGCGCAGTGCCTCCTCGCCGCTGCGGGCGTGGGTGACGTAGAAGCCGTGCCGGGCGAGAACGGCCGCCAGGGCCGCGGCCACATGGTCGTCGTCCTCCACGAGCAGCAGTCTCATCCGCCTCCCTCCGTCCGGCTCGTGTGTGGCTGTGGCAACGCTGTGGCAACACCGCATCCACGCTGATGGACGCCCGCCTCGTCAAGGGGGTTGCAGGTGTGAGGGCGCTTCCGTTATGCAGCCGGTACTCCCGCACAACCCTTGTACACACCGTGCGCCCCCTTCACGCCGTGTGTCCCTTTGCGGCCGGATCGTTATGCTCAATTTCAGCTCAGATGTAATGACGCTGGTAGTTCACGCTCATTAGGGTCCTCCCCAACCGAGGAGGATGGAGCGAGGAACGCCGATGAGCGAAGTATCGGTGACCAAGGACGCCGCGGCGGCCCCCGCGGACGCGCTGGTCGTCCTGCACAACGTGAACAAGCACTTCGGCGCGCTGCATGTGCTCCAGGACGTCGACCTGACGATCGCGCGCGGCGAGGTCGTCGTCGTCATCGGGCCCTCGGGCTCAGGGAAGTCGACGCTGTGCCGGACCATCAACCGCCTGGAGACGACCGATTCCGGGTCGATCAGCATCGACGGCAAGCCCCTGCCCCAGGAGGGCAAGGAGCTGGCGCGGCTGCGCGCCGACGTGGGGATGGTCTTCCAGTCGTTCAATCTCTTCGCCCACAAGACCGTCCTGGAGAATGTGACTCTGGGTCAGATCAAGGTCCGCAAGACCGACCGCAAGCAGGCCGAGCAGAAGGCCCGCGCCCTGCTCGACCGGGTCGGGGTGGGCGCCCAGGCGGAGAAGTATCCGGCGCAGTTGTCGGGTGGTCAGCAGCAGCGGGTGGCGATCGCGCGGGCGCTGGCGATGGACCCGAAGGTGATGCTGTTCGACGAGCCGACGTCGGCGCTGGACCCGGAGATGATCAATGAGGTGCTGGAGGTCATGCAGCAGCTCGCCCGGGACGGGATGACGATGGTCGTCGTCACCCATGAGATGGGCTTCGCGCGCTCCGCCGCGAACCGGGTGGTCTTCATGGCGGACGGCCGCATCGTCGAAGAGGCGCGGCCGGACCAGTTCTTCAGCAACCCGCGCAGCGACCGGGCCAAGGACTTCCTGTCGAAGATCCTGCACCACTGACCCGGTCACGCCCTCCTGTCACCACCCGACGGACCGCTCGGCTCCGGAGGTATCCGACGCCTGCCGGCCCGGCGGCCGCCCGCCGCCGACCGGTGGTCCCGTCACACCCGTAGACGCAAAGGATGTTCACCATGAAGCTCCGCAAAACCGCCGCAGCGGCCGCCGTGGTGCTGGCGCTCACCGCGACCGCGACCGCCTGCGGCAAGTCGGGCAGCCCCGACGACAAGAGCGACAAGGCCGGCGACAGCAAGTCCGCGCCGCCCACGCCGACCTACAAGGTGAACACCGCCGCCGATGTCAAGGACTCGCCGGTCTTCGAGAAGATCAAGGGCAAGACCATCACCATCGGCACCAAGGCCGACCAGCCCGGCCTCGGCTACGAGAACCCCGGCACCAAGAAGCGCACCGGGTTCGACGTGGAGATCGCTCGCATGATCGCGGCGGACCTCGGCTTCGACGAGGCGCACATCAAGTGGCAGACGATTCCTTCCGAGGCCCGTGAGACGCAGATCGCCAGTGGCGGCGTCGACCTCTACGTCGGCACGTACACGATCAACGACGAGCGGAAGAAGCAGGTCGGCTTCGGCGGCCCGTACTACATCGCCGGGCAGGACCTGCTGGTGAAGGCCGACAGCAGCATCAAGGGCCCGGACGACCTCAAGGGCAAGAAGGTCTGCTCGGCGAGCGGTTCCACGCCGCTCAAGCGGATCAAGGAGCCCAAGTACGGCGTGGCCGAGGCCAAGGCGCAGCAGACCTACCAGCTCTGTGTGCAGGAGGTCGTCAACGGCACGGCGGACGCCCTGACCACGGACGACTCGATCCTCAAGGGCTACGCCGCGCAGAACAAGGGCGCCCTGAAGGTCGTCGGCAACCCGTTCTCCAAGGAGCCCTACGGCGTCGGTCTCAAGAAGGACGACAAGGCGCTGCGGATGGCCGTCAACGACGCCCTCGAGGCACACATGAAGAACGGCGACTGGAAGAAGGCGTACGACGCCACGCTCGGGCTCTCCGGCGTCGCGGCCTCCAACCCGCCGGCGGTCGACCGCTACTGACGGCCGGCGTCCGACCGGTCCCGCGGCGGCGGCCGGAGCCCTGGACCCCACCGGTCCGCAGGGCTCCGGCCGCCGGGGCCGCGGATACCCGCCACGCGAATCCCGGAGACTTGACTTGAACGTTTTGTCGGACAACTTTGCGATGTTCCGCGAAGGCTTTCTCGGCACCGTCGAGCTGACGGCGCTCAGCGCCCTGCTCGCCCTCGTGCTGGGCACCCTGATCGCGGCGTTCCGCGTCTCTCCGGTGCCCGCCCTGCGCGTCTTCGGCACCGCCTGGGTGACGTTGCTGCGCAACACCCCTCTGGTGCTGCTCTTCCTCGTGGCCACCCTGGGCCTGCCGGCCCTCGGCCTCAAGGGCTGGGACTCCTTCTGGCTCGCCGTCATGGCACTGGGCTGCTACACCTCGGCGTTCGTCTGCGAGGCCATCAGGTCCGGCATCAACACCGTTCCCGTGGGACAGGCGGAGGCGGCCCGCTCGATCGGGATGACCTTCAGCCAGACCCTGGGCCAGATAGTGCTGCCCCAGGCGACCCGGACGGCGATCCCGCCGATCGGCAGCCTGATGATCGCGCTGGCCAAGAACACGGCGATCGCCTCGGGCTTCAACGTCACCGAGCTCGGCTCGGTGCAGAAGACCCTCAACGCCGACGCGGGCTACGACATCTACGTGATCTTCGCGTGGATCGCGGTCTGCTACATCATCATCACTTTCGCGATCAGCGGCCTCTTCCGGCTGCTGGAGAACCGGCTGGCGGTGGCCCGATGAGCGCGAGCGTCCTCTACGACGTACCCGGCCCGAAGGCGCGGGTGCGCAACCGGATCTACGGCGCGCTGTCCACCGTCGCCCTGCTCGGCCTGCTGGCCTTCATCGTCTACAAACTGGACGACACCGGCCAGTTCCAGGCGGAGCTGTGGGACGACTACGAGTACAGCAACACACACGAGCGGATCCTCGACGGGCTGCTCACCACGCTGAAGACCTTCGCCATAGCCGCCGTCCTCTCGGTGGCGCTCGGCGCGGTGCTGGCCGCGGCCCGGCTCTCCGACCACCGGCCGGTGCGCTGGCTGGCGACCGCGGTCGTGGAGTTCTTCCGCGCCATGCCGCTGCTCATCATGATCTTCCTGCTGTTCGCGGCGGTGTTCACCTCCGACCCGATGTGGGCCCTGGTCATCGGCCTCACGCTGTACAACGGCTCGGTGCAGGCGGAGATCTTCCGGTCCGGCATCAACGCCGTGTCCAAGGGGCAGGGCGAGGCCGCGTACGCGCTCGGGCTGCGCAAGACCCAGGTGATGACCAGCGTCCTCATCCCGCAGGCCGTGCGCTCGATGCTGCCGTCGATCATCAGCCAGCTCGTGGTGACCCTGAAGGACACTTCTCTCGGATTCATCATCCTGTACGAGGAGCTGCTGTTCGTCGGCCGGGCGTTCGCCCAGCAGACCGAGCCGGTGAACGGCGTCTACGCCTTCATCCCGATGGTGATCGTCTTCGGTTCGATCTACATCCTGCTGTGCCTGGCCCTGTCGTCGCTCGCGACCTGGGTCGAACGGCGCACGAAGCGCTCGCGCAAGGGCGCTCCGCCCGCCATGCCCGTGAACAACGCCGCCCTCGCCTCGGAGGCGGGACAGATAGGATGACCGGCGCCCGGTCCGGCGCCTCCGGCGCACACCGCGTCAGGACCGGCCGGACACCACGCGCTTGACGCCCCGTCGGCCGGCACGGCCGACGGGGCGCGCCCGCTCCGGCGCACCTCGGGCGGCCGCCTGATCGCTTGACGCGGGCACCCGCAGTGGGTTGCATACGTTCTGTGATCGAGCACCGTGTTCCCCCCTCCGGCGACCGTACGTCCCGCGTGTCGCGCACCGCGCGTGCGCCACGCGGTGCCCGTGGCGGACTCGTCCGCCGGCCCGGAGCGGGCGAGGGAGCCGTGTCGTGGATCCGGTGATCATCGTGGGGGCCGGCCCGGTCGGCCTCACGCTCGCGCTCTCCCTGGCCCGGAACGAGGTGCCGGTGGTCGTCCTCGACGAAGCCGCCGCCCGGGAGGGCGGACCGGAGGAGCGCCTCGCCCGTACCGCCGTGCTGCGACCGGACACCGCCGCCCTGCTGGAGCGGCTGGGGTGCGCCACGGCCGGAGGGGCCCGGTGGACGGGCTGGCGCACCCTGCGCCGCCGCGCGGTCGCCGCACGGGTGTCTTTCGCCGATCAGGCGCGAGCGGTGGCGGACGGGGAGCCCGCGGAGCCGGGTGAGGAGTACGAGGCCGGCGCCGACGCCGGCTCCCCGCTGCACCTGCCGCAGCACGTCCTGACGCGGGAGCTGCGGGCCGGGCTCGCCCGCCACGAGAAGGTGCGGATCGTCCCCGGCACCCGGGTGGACACCCTGCGGCAGGACCCGGCGGGGATCAGCGTGCACACCCGGGGGGACGAGGGCTCGCACTGGCGGGGCAGCTATCTCGTCGGCTGCGACGGCGCCCGGTCGACCGTCCGCAAGCTGCTGGGCGCGCGCTTCCCGGGCCGGACGGCCGTCGAGCGGTACGCGGTCGCCGCGCTCCGTGCCGAGCTGCCCTGGCCCGGCGAGGCCGTGCTGCACAGGTCGCCGCCGCGCGGCCCGGAGGTGACGGCGCGTCCGCTGCCGGACGGCGTGTGGCGGCTGGACTGGCTGCTGCCGCCGGGCGACGACCTGGTCACCCCCGACACCCTCCTGGCGCTGGTGCGCGACTCCCTGACCTCCTGGTGCGGCGAGCCGCCGCCGTACGAGCTCCTGGACACCGGCGTGCACGCCGTGCACCACCGGCTCACCCGCCGGATGCGCACGGAACGGGCGTTCCTCGCCGGGGACGCGGCCCATCTGCTCGGGGCGCTCGGCACCCAGGGGCTCGACGAAGGGCTGCGGGACGCCGAGAACCTCTCCTGGAAGCTCACTCTGGCCTGGCACCAGGGCGCCTCGGAGACCTTGCTCGACAGCTACCAGGCGGAGCGGCGCGGAGCGCTCGTGGCCCGGCTGCGGGCCGCCGACCGGGTGCTGCCGGCCGTGCGGGGCGAGGGCGGCTGGAGCGCGGTGCGGCGCACCCTGGTGCCGGGGGCCGTGCGCGGACACGACGAACTGCTCACGGACGGGCACCTAGGGCGCGGCTCCCTGGGCGCGCCCCCGTTCCACGCCCGTACGCCCCTGGCTCCCGCGGGGCCGCCGACCGGTTCCGTCCCGGTGGGCACAGCGGTGGGGGAACAGGTCGAGGACGTGCCCGTGACGGCGCCGGACGGGTCGGCGGCGGCGCTGCGGGACCGGTTGGGCGGCGCGCTGCTCGTGGTGCTCGTCGCGCCCGGTACGGGCGTGTGGGAGCGGCGGCACTGGCTGGGCGCGGGGCTGATGCCCCGGCTGGCGGCCGCCGTCGGCGCCCTGCCGCTGCCGGCGGAGCTGCTGGTCGCCGAGGGGTATCCGGGGGCGGCGGCCCACACCGTGCTGCTGGTGCGGCCGGACGGCTGTCTGGTGGCGGCACTGGCCGGGGTGCGGGCGGCGGAGCTGGCCGCGTGCGCGGACGCCGTACGGGGCGGGGCCCCGGGCGGCCCGTCGACGGCCGGTCCGGTGGGTGACACCGGCCCCGACGGAACCGGCGGCGACGCGGACGGGGGTGCGGACGGGGGCGTGGAACCGTCCGCGCGGGCCGGTGGCGGAGGCGCCGAGGGCACGTCCGCGTCCGACGGCGCCCCCAGTGAAGCCACGGCCAACCGTTGACCCGCTCCTGACGGTCGTGGTGGACTACTCACTGTGACTGACAGCGGCGTGCGCTTCTGGCGGAGGGTCCATCTGGACCTCGTCCGCTACGCGGGCTGTGTCTGTCGTCCGTCCTGCTGATCCGCTCCCCGCCGCGCGGCCGTGTCGCCGCGCGCTCCTCGCGATCTCTCAGGACGGTCTTCCGTGTCTTCTCCTGCCCGAACGCCCGCACTGTCCGGTGCGGTGACGCCGGTGTTCCCCGGCGCGCCCTCGGCCGCCGATCTCCTCGACTTCGCCCGCCGGACGGCCGGTGATCCCGCGCTCGTCGCCGCGCTCCCGCTGGATCCCGAGGGGCGCACCTGGGCCCGCCTGGAGGGGCCGGGCGGCAGTGAGGCGTGGCTGATCGGCTGGCCACCGGGCAGTGGTACCGGCTGGCACGACCACGGTGGTTCCCATGGGGCCTTCGTCGCGGCGGCGGGCGTGCTGACCGAGCAGTCGCTCGCGGCCCGGCTGCCCACGGAGGGATGGCGGACGCTGGAGCTGGTGGAAGGCGTCGACCGCGAGCGGCAGTTGTCCGAGGGAGACGGCCGGGCCTTCGGCCCGCACCATGTGCACCAGGTGCTCAATCCGGCACCGGACCGGCACGCGGTGTCCGTGCACGCCTATTACCCGCCGCTGCCGATGATGCGGCGGTACAGCCGCTCGGGGCAGGTGCTGCGGCTGGAGCAGGTCGAGTGGCCGGAGGAGTGGGCATGAGGGTCGAGGAACTGCTGGCGGCCGCCCGGGCGGGTCTCGACCGCCTCGGTCCGGCGGAGGCCGCCGCGGCACGGGACGGGGGCGGACTGCTCGTCGACATCCGTTACGCGGCGCTCCGGGAGCGCGACGGAACCATCCCCGGTGCGCTGGTCGTCGAGCGCAACGAGCTGGAGTGGCGGCTGGACCCGGCGTGCGAGCACCGCGCGCCGGAGGCCACCGGGCACGACCTGCGTGTGGTCGTGGTCTGCGACGAGGGCTACGCCTCCAGCCTGGCCGCGGTCTCCCTGCGAGGGCTGGGTCTCCACCGCGCGACGGACCTGGCCGGCGGCTTCCAGGCATGGCGAGCGGCGGGCCTGCCGGTGACGCCCCCGCCGGGCCCGCTCCCGTAAGCGACGGCTCCGTAAGGGGACCGCCCCGCCGTCGGACCCACGCCGGACGGGCAGGGTGCCTCGGCCGAGGATCGGAGCCCGGGGCCCCGAGGGCCGGGACCCGGCGGCCGGGGCCCTGGGATCCGGAAACCGGAGATCCGGGCAGCGGGGATCCGGCCATCCGCCTCTGAACCGACTCGGCGGAGTCCGGTGCGGTTCGGCAGCGCCCTGAAGGAGCACGGGGAACCGCGCGGCCGGCCACGACGCACCCGCGGACGACTCGCCGGAGTTCCAGCGGAGCGCTCAGGCGTCCGGCAGCCAGTGCTCCAGCAGCTCCGGCTCCTCGCCCTCCTCCTCCAGGGCCCGGCGCACCACCCGGAGGGCGAGGCCCTCGGGGTATCCCTTGCGGGCCAGCATTCCGGCGAGGCGGCGGAGCCGCTTCTCCCGGTCCAGCCCTCGGGTGGCCCGCAGCTTGCGGTCGACCAGCTCGCGGGCGGTGTGCTCCTCCTGCTCGGAGTCGAGTCGGCCGACCGCTTCGTCGATCACCGCGGCGTCCACGCCCTTGGTGCGCAGCTCGCGCGCCAGGGCACGGCGGGCCAGGCCCCGGCCGTGATGCCGGGACTCCACCCACGCGCCGGCGAACGCCGAGTCGTCGATCAGGCCCACGTCCTCGAAACGGGAGAGGACCTCTTCCGCCACCTCGGCCGGGATGTCCCGCTTGGCCAGGGCGTCCGCGAGCTGTTTGCGGGTGCGCGGGGATCCGGTGAGCAGGCGCAGGCAGATCGCCCGCGCCTGCTCCTCCGGTCGCGGTGGCGCTCCGCCCCCGGCCCTCGACGAGGACGGGGCGTCACCGCCGTTCGGGTCGGCCGACGGCCGGTCCGGCCGGTCTCCCCCGGCGCCGGGCAGGGGGTATTCCGATCGCCGTGTCACGGGTCAGCTCTTGGCGGCCGCGGCCTTGGTCGCCTTGCCCGTGGACTTCGCCGGGGCGGGCACCGACTTGGCCGGCTCGGCCGCCGCGGCACCGGCCGCGTCCGTGCCGGGCTCGGCCGCCGGGGACTCGGGCCGGACGCCCACGCCCAGCTTCTCCTTGATCTTCTTCTCGATCTCGTTGGCGAGGTCGGGGTTGTCCTTGAGGAAGTTGCGGGCGTTCTCCTTGCCCTGACCGAGCTGGTCGCCCTCGTAGGTGTACCAGGCGCCGGCCTTGCGGACGAAGCCGTGCTCGACGCCCATGTCGATCAGGCCGCCCTCGCGGCTGATGCCCTGGCCGTAGAGGATGTCGAACTCGGCCTGCTTGAAGGGCGGCGAGACCTTGTTCTTCACGACCTTCACGCGGGTGCGGTTGCCGACCGCCTCCGTGCCGTCCTTGAGGGTCTCGATGCGGCGGATGTCCAGACGCACGGAGGCGTAGAACTTCAGCGCGCGGCCACCGGTCGTCGTCTCCGGGGAGCCGAACATGACGCCGATCTTCTCGCGGAGCTGGTTGATGAAGATCGCGGTGGTCTTGGACTGGTTGAGCGCGCTGGTGATCTTACGGAGCGCCTGGCTCATCAGCCGGGCCTGGAGACCGACGTGCGAGTCGCCCATCTCGCCCTCGATCTCCGCGCGCGGCACCAGGGCGGCGACGGAGTCGATGACGATCAGGTCGAGGGCGCCGGAGCGGACCAGCATGTCCACGATCTCCAGCGCCTGCTCGCCGGTGTCCGGCTGGGAGAGGATGAGGTTGTCCGTGTCGACGCCGAGCGCCTTCGCGTACTCCGGGTCGAGCGCGTGCTCCGCGTCGACGAAGGCGACCGTGCCGCCCGCCCGCTGGGCGTTGGCCACGGCGTGCAGGGTCAGGGTCGTCTTACCGGAGGACTCCGGGCCGTACACCTCCACGACACGGCCGCGGGGCAGTCCGCCGACGCCGAGGGCGACGTCGAGAGCGGTCGACCCGGTGGGGATCACCTCGATGGGCTCGTTCGGCCGGTCGCCGAGGCGCATCACGGCGCCCTTGCCGAATTGGCGTTCAATCTGTGCGAGAGCGGCGTCCAGCGCCTTCTCGCGGTCGGTTCCTGCCATGGGCTCCACCCGGTTTGCTTGAGTCGATCGCTTCACGTCAACGACGCTAACGCCTGCCACTGACAATGGCCCCGGGCACCGCCCCAGCCTGTGGATAACCCGCCCCTCAGAAGGCCCGGAAACACCCATGAGAATGGATGTTCGATTTTGGTGTCAAGCAGGCCGCCCCTGGACACGCGGGTCGTCCGTGACGTCGTACCGCTTCACGTACGCCCCCAGGAAAGCCTGTAGTGTCGCGGTCGCCGGAATGGCGACGAGCGCGCCCACCGCGCCGAGCAGCGCGGTGCCGGCGATCACCGAGCCGAAGGCCACGGCGGGATGGATGTCCACGGTCCTGGCGGTGATCCGGGGCTGGAGCACGTAGTTCTCGAACTGCTGCAAAAGCGAAAGAGTGTATACATCTCGTCATGGCAACATCATCAGGCGCAGTCGCCACCCGACCAGCTCAAGTCGGCCTTGAACCCAACCGATCGACCTGGGGCGCCACCGAGCTGGCAGAGCTGGGCCGATGGCGCGAGATGCAAGCGTCACTGCCGAGCGATGCACCCCGAGGGCTCCTGTCGGTGCGTCTCTCCGTCTTCACGGACGAGACGACCTCTCCCATCCGTCAGGAGTTGGACCTGTGGGCCCTGGCGACAGCGAAGGGCATCCGGGTCGTAGGTGTCGCCTCTGACCTGAACCAGTCGGCAACCAAGATCCCGCCGTGGAAGCGGAAGGCTCTCGGGCATTGGCTTCACGAGAAGGCCCCTGAGTTTGATGTGATCCTCTTCTGGAAGCTTGACCGATTCATTCGCCAGATCTATGACCTGCACTTGATGATCGAGTGGTGTCAGGACTTCGGCAAGAACATGATCTCGAAGGTTGAAGAGCTGGACTTCAAGTCCACCTTCGGCCAGATGATGGTCACGATGATCGCCGGCATGGCGAGGATCGAAGCCGAGAATCTTGGAATCCGCCTCACCTCTCTCTGGCAGTACGCCCGGACCACTGAGCGATGGGTGGTCGGCAAGCCAGTGTTCGGCTATCACACCGTCAAGGACCCCAAGACTAAGGAAGTCTCCCTAGCCGTCACCCAAGATCGGGCAATGATGCTTAGGTGGGCTCGACTAATGCGAGTGAAGAGAAAGCGATCCTACGGATTCATTTGCAAGGTACTGAACCTCGCAGGTTTCAGGACCGCACAAGGGAAGCTGTGGAGGGTCACATCCCTAGTCCGGATCATGAGGAATCCGGCGCTCATGGGAGTCAGGATCATCTCTGACGGGAAGCCTGGAAGGTACAACCCCCCGCGAATCTTCTACGGGTCGGACGGAAATCCGGTGAAGGTGGCAGAGGCTATCTACACGGAGCTGGAGTACACCGAGCTCATCGAGTTCGATATGACCAAGACTCAGGTTCACCCGCCGAAGCAAAAGAAGTCCACGAACTTCCTTGGCGTAATAAAGTGCGGGTACTGCATGGGCAACATGACCTATCAGGCCAACAAGAAGAAGGACAAGAAGGGGAACGTCACCAAGATCCTGGAATACATCCGCTGCTTCTCCACGGTCAGCAAGCCATGCGAGCACAGGCCGTCCGGTAAACCAAATGACGTGTACGGCTCACTGATCCAGGCTGTCTTGGATGAAATCGGCGATTACGAGGTGATTGAGCGGGTCTACCACAAGGGAGAGGAGACCGCCAAGCGCCGGAAAGAGTTGGAGGAGTCCATCCAGTTCTACGTGGGAGGCATCGCACCGGGCGGGCAGTTCGCTGTCGGAGGATTCCTCCAGAAGACGGCAGAGGACGCACTACAGAAGCACAACGCAGAGTTGAGCAGCCTACCGGAGGAAGCCTCTACGGACAGGTGGAAGTACAAGCAGCTTGAGGGAACCTACCGTCAACGCTGGCTCATGGGAGACACAGAGAGGATGGAAGAAGACCTCAGACGAGGCAGCATCAAGTTCATGGTCTACGACGACCATGCCAAGCTAATAGTTCCCGAGGACGTAAAGAAGAGACTGATCCTGCGAGAAAACTACTTCTCCGAAGGAAGACTTCGGAGCAAGGTGGCGACAGGGGCCTGAGCACAGAAAAGCCTCCGCCATCCCTGGCATGAAAGGGATGGCGGAGGCTGATCTTTACCCCCACTCTGACACATCGGGGGGCTCTGAGAAGTCATACACCCTTTCCCGAACGGTAGTCTCATTACCGTCTGCGTCAACGCGAACAGTAATTACACGCATCGAGCACCCTCCGCCCTCATACGTGTCAAACCCTGAAAAAATCCGAGTCATTCATCACCCTCCTCCAACACCGCTGCGGAGGGATGCACCTCCTTCACCCAGTAGTCCGTCGCCATCTCCTTGGCCAGGTCGTGAGGCACTCCGGCCCCGATGGCCTCCACGTAGAGGGCGCCGGCGATGCGGGCGAATGTCAGCGCGGCGACGCCCCGCTGTTCGATGAGGGTCTGATTCATCTC
>NZ_LGUI01000003.1 GCF_002891295.1 Streptomyces eurocidicus
CCGGGCGTAAAGCGAAGCAGCCCGGCGACCACCCCTCCGGCCCGGCACCGACCTCAAAGCCCCGCGCAGCGGACCCGCCCCGCGCAGCGGGAAACGACGCCGCACCCGGCAAAGAACCCGCCGCGCAGCGAACCCGCAGCGGGAAACGACGCCGCACCCGGCACAGAACCCGCAAGCGCAGCGACGCCGCACCCGGCAAAGGGCAAAGAACCCCCGCTACCCGCCGAGCTCCGCCCGCCAAACCCCCACCGCCGCCGCCGAAACCGGCGCCCCCCACCCCTCCGGCCGCGCCGCCCCACCGATGTGGAACGCCGTGATCCCGGCCGCCAGCAGGGAAGGGACATGCCCCAGCTGGAGCCCGCCGCCGACCAGGATGCGCGGTTCGTAGCCCGGTTCGTCGCCGCGGGACGCCTCCGCGAGGAGCGTGGGGAGGCCGTCCGTGACGCCCGTCGGCGAGCCCGCCGTGAGGTACGTGTCCAGGCCCGGCAGGTCCGCGAGCTGCTTGCGCAGGGCGTCGCGGTCCGCCGCGCGGTCGATCGCGCGGTGGAACGTCCAGCGCGCCCGCGGCCCGATCGCCTCGGCGAGGGCGGTCACGGCGGTGAGGTCGGCGCGGCCGTCGTCCGTGAGGAAGCCGAGCACGAACTCGTCCGCCCCCTCCGCCACCAGCGCCCGGGCGGACGCGCACAGCCGCTCCAGCGCGGCCGCGCCGCCCGCGGAGAAGCCGTCGGTGTCGCGCAGCATCACCCGTACCGGGATGCCGACGGCGGCCCGCACCGCCGCGAAGGTCTCCAGGGCGGGCGTGAGCCCGTCCGCGGCCATGTCGGTGACCAGTTCGAGGCGGTCGGCCCCACCGGCCTCCGCCGCCCTCGCGTCCTCGGAGTCGAGCGCGATCACCTCAAGAATTGGTCTAGACATGTAGCAAGACTGCCACACCCGCCGCCCACGTCGAAAGCCGTGCCCCACAATTAGCCCATGGCTTCTGTGTACGAGCACCCGTCCGGCCCCGCCCTGCGCGCCCGTTGGCGGGAGACCGTCGCGCGGACCCGCCCGGGGACCGCCGGGCCGGACCCCGACCCGTACGCCGACGACCTGCTGCGCCGCTGGTCGGAGCCGCAGCGCAGGTACCACACGGTGGATCACCTCAAGGCGGTCCTGGACCGCGTCGACGACCTCTCGGCACACGCGGAGGACGCCGACACCGTCCGCTTCGCGGCCTGGTTCCACGACGCCGTCTACCGCCCGGACCGCTCCGAGAACGAGGAGCGCAGCGCCCACCTCGCCGAGCGCGCCCTGCCCGAGCTCGGCGTGGACGCCCGGCGCACCGCCGAGGTCGCCCGGCTCGTACGGCTCACCGTCGGCCACGACCCCGCGCCCGGCGACCGCGACGGCGAGGTGCTCTGCGACGCGGACCTCGCCGTCCTGGCGGGCGACCCGCAGGAGTACGCGGCCTACGCGGCGGCCGTCCGGGAGGAGTACGGCTTCGTGCCCGACGCCGTCTTCCGCGAGGGGCGGGCCGCCGTGCTGCGGCAGCTCCTGGGGCTGCCGGAGCTCTTCCGCACCCCCCTGGGGCGGACGAGGTGGGAGCCGGTCGCCCGCCGCAACCTCACCACCGAGCTGGAGCTGCTGAACGCCTGAGACAGCGGCCGCCGGGGCGACGCCCGGCACGGCCCTGACGCGAAGACGTCAGGGCCGCTCGTGCTTGGGCCGCCGCAGCCCCGCCGACACCAGCAGCCGCACCAGCTCCTTGCTGCCCACCTCCCGCGCCCCCATCCGCACGGCCTGCCCGTAGGACGTCGACGGCACGTCGTAGTGATCGCGGTCGAAGGCGCGCGGCGGGGCGCCCAGCCGGGCCGCGAAGGCGTGCAGCTCCGCGTACGACACGTCGCTGATCAGGTGGGACCACATCCGGCCGTGCCCGGGCCAGGTGGGCGGATCGATGTACAGCGTCACCGGCGCGACCGCCTCACCGCAGCGCCTTCCCCAGCGAACCCACCGGCGCCACCAGGACGACCTGCTTGGCGCAGGCCCAGTGCGGGTCGGCGCCCAGCTCCGGCTCGACCTCCAGGGCGTGCGGGTCGCCGGAGTCCGTGCAGACCGGGCAGAGGGGCCAGCGGCCGTGCCGCTCCAGCAGGGCGTCCTGCACGTCCTGGGCGACGAGGCCCACCAGATACGCGGCGCCTTCCGGCCACTGCTCGACCCACCACCGGCGGTGCGTGATCGCGTCCTCCACCAGGGAGACCACGTCGGCCTCCGCGACGTCACCCGCGACGAGATCGGCGAGGACGAGTGCGCGCGCCGTGTGCAGTGCCTGTTCGAGCTCCATACGGTCCATTGTCCAAGACTGCGAGGGTTGACGGCTCACCAGGCCGAAAATACCTTTCAAAAGGTGAGCAGCAAATTGAAAGAAACTTTCGGAGCCGTCACCTCTGGGCCACAGCCCTCCGCTCCGCCCGCGCCCGGCGCCCTGGCCGCCAAGGTCCGTACGCTCGCCCCCTCCATGACGCGCTCGATGCAGCGCGTCGCCGAGGCCGTCGCCGGCGACCCGGCCGGCTCCGCCGCGCTCACCGTCACCGGCCTGGCCGAACGCACCGGTACGAGTGAGGCGACCGTCGTCCGCACCGCCCGCATCCTCGGCTATCCCGGCTATCGCGACCTGCGCCTCGCCCTCGCCGCCCTCGCGGCCGAGCAGGCCGCCGGCCGCGCCCCGGCCGTCACCGCCGACATCGCCGTGGACGACCCCCTCGCCGAGGTCGTCGCCAAGCTGGCTCAGGAGGAGGCCCAGTGCCTGGCGGACACCGCCGCCGGGCTCGACACCACCCAGCTGGAGGCCGCGGTCGGCGCGCTCGCCACCGCCCGCCGCATCGACGTCTACGGCATCGGCGCCTCCAACCTCGTCGGCCAGGACCTCGTGCAGAAGCTGCTCCGCATCGGGCTGCTCGCGCACGCCCCCGCCGATCCCCACCTGGCCGTGACCAACGCCGTCCAGCTGCGGGCCGGCGACGTGGCCGTCGCCATCACCCACTCGGGCCGCACCACCGACGTCATCGAGCCGCTGCGGGTCGCCTTCGAGCACGGCGCGACCACCGTCGCGATCACCGGCCGCCCCCAGGGCGAGATCGCCCAGTACGCCGACCACGTGCTCACCACCTCGTCCGCACGGGAGAGCGAGCTGCGCCCGGCGGCCATGTCGAGCCGCACCAGCCAGCTCCTCGTGGTGGACTGCCTGTTCATCGGCGTCGCCCAGCGGACGTACGAGACCGCCGCGCCCGCCCTGTCCGACACCTACGAGGCCCTCGCCCACCGGCACGCCCCCTGATCCCCATCGGCGGACACACCTTCGACGGACACCCCCCTCCGACGAACCCTGGAAAGGCGCCGAACCCCATGGCTCCCTCTGCTTCGTCCCCGTCCCACGCCGCCCTCCGCGCCGAGCTCGCCACGCTCACCACCGAGGCGTTCCGGCCGGACCTCGCGGACATCGACCGGCTGCCGACCCTGGACCTCGCGCGGCTGATGAACGGCGAGGACGCGACCGTCGCCGCCGCCGTCGCCGCCCGGCTCCCCGAGATAGCGGCCGCCATCGACGCGACCGCCGCCCGGATGGCCCTCGGCGGCCGCCTCGTCTACGCCGGCGCGGGCACGGCCGGCCGGCTCGGCGTGCTCGACGCCAGCGAGTGCCCACCGACGTTCAACACCGACCCCGCCCAGGTCGTAGGGCTGATCGCGGGCGGTGCGCCCGCCCTGGTCACGGCCGTGGAGGGCGCCGAGGACAGCGCCGAGCTGGCCGCGGGCGACCTGGCCGCGCTCGGCGTCGGACCGGCGGACACCGTCGTCGGCGTCTCCGCCTCCGGCCGCACCCCGTACGCCGTCGGGGCCGTCCAGTACGCCCGCGCGGCCGGCGCGCTGACCATCGGGCTGTCCTGCAACGCCGGCTCCGCGCTGGGCGCGGCGGCCGACCACGCGATCGAGGTCGTCGTGGGCCCCGAGCTGATCACCGGCTCGACCCGGCTGAAGGCCGGCACCGCCCAGAAGCTCGTCCTCAACATGCTCTCGACCATCACGATGATCCGCCTCGGCAAGACCTACGGAAACCTGATGGTCGACGTCCGCGCCTCCAACGAGAAGCTGCGCGCCCGCTCCCGGCGCATCGTCGCGCTCGCGACCGGCGCCGCCGACGCCGAGACCGAAGCCGCCCTGGAGGAGACGGGAGGAGAGGTGAAGAACGCCATCCTCGTCGTCCTCGGCGGCGTCGACGGCCGCACCGCCGCCCGGCTCCTGGAGGAGGCGGACGGGCATCTGCGCGCGGCACTCCACCTCGCGCGGGGCTGAGCCCCGCGCCCCACCGGCAGGCAAGGCACCATGGCACCAGACGAACCGGCGGCGCGGCACCGCGCCACCGCCGCCGCCCTGCTCCCCCTCCTGGGCGGCGCCGGGAACGTCCTGTCCGTAGCGAACTGCATGACCCGGCTGCGTCTGGAGCTGCGGGACCGCGCCCTGGTCCGGCACGCGGAGCTGCGGGCGCTGCCCGCGGTGCTGGGCGTGGTCGAGGACGGCACCTCGTACCAGGTGGTCCTCGGGCCGGGCACGGTCGCCCGGGTGGCCCCCGAGCTCGCCCGGCTCGCCGCCGGACCGGGTGCCGTGCCGGGCCCGGCCACGGAGGCCGGGCCCGTTACCTCCGAACCCGTCACCGCCGCGCCCGTTACCGCCGCGGCGCTCGCCGAGCGGGGGGCCGCGCTGCGGGCCGGCCGGAAGGCCCGCAACGCCACCCCGGTGAAGCTCCTCCTGCGCCGGGTCGCCGCGGTCTTCGTCCCGCTGATCCCGGCCCTGATCGGCTGCGGCGTCGTCGCGGGCCTGGCCGGGCTGCTGGCGAACCTGCGCTGGCTGCCCGCCCTCGCCCCGGGCCTGGCCGCGGTGGCGTCCGGCTTTATGTCGCTGATCGCGGTGTTCGTCGGGTACAACGCGGCGAAGGAGTTCGGCGGCACCCCCGTACTCGGCGGCGCCGTCGCCGCGGTCGTCGTGTACCCGGGCGTCGAGCGGGTGAACGTCTTCGGCGAACGGCTCGCGCCCGGCCAGGGCGGGGTACTGGGCGCACTGGCGGCGGCCGTGCTCGCCGCGTACGTCGAACGGTGGTGCCGGACCTGGGTGCCGGAGGCCCTGGACGTCCTCCTCACCCCCACGCTGACGGTCCTGGTGGCCGGGTTCACCACCCTCTACGGGCTGATGTTCGTCGCCGGCGAGGTCAGCACGGCCATCGGGCGCTTCACCGACCGGCTCCTGGGCGAGGGCGGCGCGGCGGCGGGCTTCGTACTGGGCGGGCTGTTCCTGCCGCTGGTGATGCTGGGCCTGCACCAGGCGCTGATCCCCATCCACACCACCCTGATCCAGCAGCAGGGCCACACCGTCCTGCTGCCCGTCCTGGCGATGGCGGGCGCGGGCCAGGTCGGCGCGGCGCTCGCGGTCTACGTCCGGCTGGCGCGCAACGGCTCGGTCCGCCGGACGATCCGCTCCGCGCTCCCGGCCGGCCTCCTGGGCGTCGGGGAGCCGCTCATCTACGGGGTCTCGCTGCCGCTGGGCCGCCCGTTCGTCACGGCGTGCGTGGGCGGCGCGTTCGGCGGGGGCTTCGTGGGACTGCTGGGACAGCTGGGCCACGCGGTCGGCTCGACCGCCATCGGCCCCTCGGGCTGGGCCCTCTTCCCGCTGCTCAGGGGGAACCACGGGCCGGGCCCGGCGGTGGCCGTCTACGGGGCCGGGCTGCTGGTCGGTTACGCGACGGGCTTCGCGGCGACGTACTTCTTCGGCTTCGGCAAGGGCCGGGTCGCGGAGCTGAACGCCGGTCCGGAAACGCCGGAGGGCGGTACCCCCACGGTGGGGGGTACCGCCCTCGGCAGGACCGGAGCTGCTCCCGATCACCGGACGGAGTCCGGTGCAGCGTCCCGAAGCGTGTGAGGCCGGCTACGGCCGAGCACTGCGAGGGGCGCGTGAGGAGGAATCAGCTCAGAAGTCCATGTCACCGCCCGGCATGCCGCCCGGAGCGGCCGCGGCGGCCTTCTCCGGCTTGTCGGCGATGACGGCCTCGGTGGTGAGGAACAGCGCGGCGATGGACGCGGCGTTCTGCAGCGCGGAGCGCGTGACCTTCGCCGGGTCGATGATGCCCTCGGCGATCATGTCGACGTACTCACCGGTCGCGGCGTTCAGGCCGTGGCCGACGGGCAGGTTGCGCACCTTCTCGACGATGACGCCACCCTCGAGACCACCGTTGACGGCGATCTGCTTGAGCGGGGCCTCCAGGGCCAGCTTCACGGCCTTGGCGCCGGTCGCCTCGTCACCCTCGAGCTCGAGCTTCTCGAAGACCGCGGAAGCCTGGAGCAGAGCCACGCCACCACCGGCGACGATGCCCTCCTCGACGGCCGCCTTCGCGTTGCGAACGGCGTCCTCGATGCGGTGCTTGCGCTCCTTGAGCTCGACCTCGGTCGCGGCACCGGCCTTGATGACGGCCACGCCGCCGGCCAGCTTCGCGAGGCGCTCCTGGAGCTTCTCGCGGTCGTAGTCCGAGTCGCTGTTCTCGATCTCGGCACGGATCTGGTTGACGCGACCCTGGACCTGGTCGCTGTCACCGGCACCGTCGACGATGGTCGTCTCGTCCTTGGTGATGACGACCTTGCGGGCGCGGCCGAGCAGGTCGAGACCGGCGTTCTCCAGCTTGAGGCCGACCTCCTCGGAGATGACGGTGCCACCGGTGAGGATGGCGATGTCGCCGAGCATGGCCTTGCGGCGGTCACCGAAGCCCGGGGCCTTGACGGCGACGGACTTGAAGGTGCCACGGATCTTGTTGACGACCAGGGTCGACAGGGCCTCGCCCTCGACGTCCTCGGCGATGATCAGCAGCGGCTTGCCGGACTGCATGACCTTCTCCAGGAGCGGCAGCAGGTCCTTGACCGAGCCGATCTTGGAGTTGACGATCAGGATGTACGGGTCGTCGAGCGACGCCTCCATACGCTCCATGTCGGTGGCGAAGTACGCCGAGATGTAGCCCTTGTCGAAGCGCATACCCTCGGTGAGCTCCAGCTCCAGACCGAAGGTCTGGGACTCCTCGACGGTGATGACGCCTTCCTTGCCGACCTTGTCCATCGCCTCGGCGATGAGCTCGCCGATCTGGGTGTCAGCGGCGGAGATGGAGGCGGTGGAGGCGATCTGCTCCTTGGTCTCCACGTCCTTGGCCTGCTCGAGCAGGGCGGCGGAGACGGCCTCGACGGCCTTCTCGATGCCACGCTTCAGGGCCATCGGGTTGGCACCCGCGGCCACGTTGCGCAGACCCTCGCGGACCAGCGCCTGGGCGAGGACGGTCGCGGTCGTCGTGCCGTCACCGGCGACGTCGTCCGTCTTCTTCGCGACCTCCTTGACCAGCTCGGCGCCGATCTTCTCGTACGGGTCCTCGAGCTCGATCTCCTTGGCGATGGAAACACCATCGTTGGTGATCGTGGGGGCGCCCCACTTCTTCTCGAGGACGACGTTACGGCCCTTGGGGCCGAGGGTGACCTTGACGGCGTCGGCGAGCTGGTTCATCCCGCGCTCGAGACCGCGCCGTGCCTCCTCGTCGAACGCGATGATCTTGGCCATGTGAAGTGGTCCTCCCAGGACGGGGTGGATTTCTCCGGACCGCGCTGGCGCCCGCGACGGACGGCCCACGAGCCTGACGGTTCCTTCCCCGCCCTGCCCGCCGACCTCACCGACGGTCCAAATCTGTCACTCTCACTTGGAGAGTGCTAACGCCAATGATTAGCACTCGACCCCTGCGAGTGCAAGCGGTCTGCTCATGTTCCAGCCGCAAGGGGCACCGGGGGCACCTCCCAGCGGTAGCTGGGAGGACAAGCGGGCCGACGTCCGCACACCGGGGCCCGGCCCGCCGGTCGCGCGGACTGTTACCCAGGGGAAGAGGGAGTCACACCAGGACGTGGGACGCGCCGATACACACGAGGGGCCCGCACCCGGTGACGGGTGCGGGCCCCACGCGCGAGCTTCGTGAGCCTGGTGTGGTCGATGCGCCGAGATCAGCCGACGGCGAGCTTGACCATGTCCGCCTGCGGCCCCTTCTGGCCCTGCGAGATCTCGAACTCGACTCGCTGACCCTCCTCGAGGGTGCGGTAGCCGTCCATCTGGATCGCGCTGTAGTGGACGAAAACATCCGCACCACCGTCGACCGCGATGAAGCCGTACCCCTTCTCCGCGTTGAACCACTTGACGGTGCCCTGAGCCATGCCTAACTCCCCTATTACTGGCCCTTGCGCAGGACCGCACTTCGCGGGCCCGGGTCAGACCTCACCACCCGGATCTCTCCCCCACCAGCGGCAGGGCGAACCCAGTTGGTGTGCGCCGGAACGCGTCGACCGCGGCCGAATGTATCTGCACGGATGCCCTCTGCAACAGGTCACTTGGACGAGAATTCCCGGCGCGGCTGAGAGTCGATATGCGGCGAACTAGGGGAAATCCAGGGCAAGTCGGGCCGGGCATAACACAAGTAACCCGGCATTTCGTGCGCACAGTTCGCGCACAACTTGACGGGTTCTCATATGCGTTCGGCACTGACGCCGGAGGGGGAACGTCCCAACTGTATCGCGGTCAACACACGGAATCGCCCCGTCCACTTACTGGACGGGGCGATTCCGAAGGAAGCCTTCGAAAAGGCGGGCGCGGGCCGGGCCGGGGATCAGCCGCCGGCGACGGCCGGAATGATCGAGACGCCGGCGCCGTCGGGGGTCGGCGTCTCCAGGCCCTGCTCGAAGCGGACGTCGTCGTCGTTGACGTAGACGTTCACGAAGCGGCGCAGCCGGCCGGTCTCGTCGAGCACCCGGGCCGCGATGCCGGCGTGGTTCCGCTCCAGGTCGGCGATCACCTCGGAGAGGACGGCGCCCTCGGCGGACACCTCGCTGAGGCCGCCGGTGTAGGTGCGGAGGATGGTGGGGATGCGGACGCTGACGCTCATGGGAATCACCTTTCGGTGGAAGAAGGTTCGGGAAGGGCGGGGCAGGGCGGAGCGGCGAGGGGGAGGCCCTACAGGCCCGCCGCGCGGAACGCGTCCAGCGAGGGCCGGATCGTCACCGTCGGCCCCGCCGCCACGGCGTCGAGCGTCTTGAGCCCGTCACCCGTGTTGAGCACGACCGTCGTGAGGGAGGGGTCGAGCAAGCCGCTCTCGACCAGCTTCCGCGTCACGCCCACCGTCACCCCGCCCGCCGTCTCCGCGAAGATCCCCTCCGTACGGGCCAGCAGCCGGATCGCGTCCACGATCTCCTCGTCCGTGACGTCCTCGACCGCGCCGCCCGTCCGCCGGGCGATGTCCAGGACGTACGGCCCGTCGGCGGGGTTGCCGATGGCGAGGGACTTGGCGATGGTGTCCGGCTTCACGGGGCGGACGACCTCGTGCCCGTCCTTGAAGGCCCGGGACACCGGCGAGCAGCCCTCCGCCTGCGCCCCGAAGATCTTGTACGGGCGGTCCTCGACCAGCCCGAGCGCGATGAGCTCCTTCAGCCCCTTGTCGATCTTCGTCAGCTGGGAGCCCGAGGCGATCGGTACGACGATCTGGTCCGGCAGCCGCCAGCCGAGCTGCTCGCAGATCTCGTACGCGAGCGTCTTCGACCCCTCGCCGTAGTACGGCCGGAGGTTGACGTTGACGAAGCCCCAGCCCTCCCCCAGCGGGTCGCCGATCAGCTCGCTGCAGAAGCGGTTGACGTCGTCGTACGTGCCCTCGATGCCGACGAGGTCGCCACCGTAGACCGCCGCCATGACGACCTTGCCGGCCTCCAGGTCGTGCGGGATGAAGACACAGGACTTGAAGCCCGCGCGGGCCGCCGCGGCGCCGACCGCGCCCGCGAGGTTGCCGGTGGAGGAGCAGGAGAGGGTGGTGAAGCCGAACGCGCGGGCGGCCTCGACGGCGATGGCGACGACGCGGTCCTTGAAGGAGTGCGTGGGGTTGCCCGAGTCGTCCTTGACGTACAGGCCGCCGGTGACGCCGAGCTCACGGGCGAGGTTGTCGGCCTTGACGAGCTTGGTGAAGCCGGGGTTCAGACCGGGCTTGTCCGCGACGTCGGCGGGGACGGGCAGCAGGGGGGCGTAGCGCCAGATGTTCTGCGGTCCGGCCTCGATGCGGCGGCGCAGCGCCTCGGGGTCGCCGGCGGGCAGCTCGTAGGCCACCTCGAGCGGGCCGAAGCAGACGGCACAGGCGAAAATGGGACCGAGGCCGAAGCGCTCTCCGCACTCACGGCACGAGAGGGCGGCGGCGGGACCGAGAGCTACCGGAGTGGTGGAGCTTTCAACAGACTGCACAGCCATGGAGGCGAGGCCCTTTCTCCTCATCTTCCCCGCGGCGGACGTCGCCACGAGACGGAATTGGCACCTTCCCCGCCGGGAGCCTCGCCTTGTGAAAGGTGAGACCGGCTGGAGGGTTGCCGGGGCTTCAACGGGCCGTGTCCCTCTGCCCCTCTGGATGAGCGGTATGGCACTGGGCAGGGCCCAGGCGTTTATGAGCGGCGACCCCGACATACGACGGCGTTCCGCGTTGTTCAGACTGTAACCGAAGGCATGGGCGCCCGAGACAGTCGTCCGTACCGCGAGATGGATCACACGCAGCTCGAACGCCGCGTCACACAGGAGGAGTCGAACACGTGCTGGATGAGGTGGAGCGCTGGCTGAGCCGGCGGTCCTGGTCCGCAGCCGACCGCCCGCTCGACCAGCTCCTCGCGGCGAAACGCGGCGCCGGCACCACGGTGAGCGTGGTGCTGCCGGCGCTGAACGAAGAGGCCACGGTGGGCACCATCGTGACCACGATCCGCGCCGAGCTGATGTCGGAGGCGGTGCCGCTCGTGGACGAGCTGGTGGTGCTGGACTCGGGCTCCACGGACCGGACGGCCGAGGTCGCGGCGGCGGCGGGCGCCCGGGTGGTGCACCGCGACGCGGTGCTGCCGGGGCTGCCCGCGCTGCCCGGCAAGGGCGAGGTGCTGTGGCGGTCGCTGCTGGCGACGGACGGTGACATCGTCTGCTTCGTCGACGCCGACCTGCGGGACTTCTCCGCGGACTTCGTCTCGGGGATCGTCGGCCCGCTGCTGACCGACCCCGAGGTGCAGTTCGTCAAGGCCATGTACGACCGCCCGCTCGGCGAGGCGGTCGGCCAGGGCGGCCGGGTGACCGAGCTGGTGGCCCGCCCGCTGCTGAACCTCCACTGGCCGCTGCTGGCGGGCTTCGTCCAGCCGCTGGGCGGCGAGTACGCGGCCCGGCGCGCCCTGCTGGAGCGGCTGCCGTTCCCGGTCGGGTACGGGGTGGAGCTGGGCCTTCTGGTGGACTCGCTGCACACGGTGGGCCTGGACGCCCTGGCCCAGGTCGACGTCGGCGTCCGCAAGCACCGCCACCAGGACGGCCGGGCGCTGGGCCGGATGGCGGCGGCGATCTACCGCACGGCCCAGCTGCGGCTGGCCCGGGGCCATCTGGTGCGCCCGTCACTGACCCAGTTCGAACGCACGGAGGAGGGGTTCGTGCCCCGCACGTACGCGGTGGACACGGAGGAGAGGCCGCCGATGGTGGAGATACCGGAGTATCGGCGACGGCATGCGGCGTAGGCGGCGGGGGGCTTTTTCCCCACCCCGCCCCTTCCCGAATGTCCTCAAGCGCCGGACGGGCTGAATTTTCCGCCCGTTCCGGGCAACAAATCAGCCCGTCCGGCGTTCGAGGACCGGGGTCCGGGGCGGAGCCCCGGTTCGGGAAGGGGCGGGGCTGGGGAAAAAGCCCCGCGCAGCGGCACCCCCCGGCGTCGCCCGGAGCCCCGGTTCGAGCGTCGTGCCCGAGGACAAACGTTTGAACGCTCCGCATCGCGGCAAAGCTCGCGTCATGGTCGCCGCCCCCACACCCCCCGCCCCCATCGTCGTCGCCTCCAACCGCGGCCCGGTCTCGTACCGCCGCCAGGACGACGGCACCCTGGTCGCCGGGCGCGGCGGCGGCGGGCTGGTCTCCGGGCTCGGCGCCATAGGGACGGACGCGGGCGCGGTGTGGGTGTGCGCGGCCCTGGGCGAGGGCGACCGCGAGGCGGCCCGGGCGGCCGGGCGGCGGCTCGGCGCGGCGGACACCGGCGGCCACCGGGTGCGGATGCTGGACATCCCGCCGGACACCTTCGCCGCCGCGTACAACGGCATCGCCAACTCCGTGCTGTGGTTTGTGCACCACCTGCTGTACCAGACGCCCCTGGAGCCCACGTTCGACGCGGAATTCCGCCGCCAGTGGGCCGCGTACGAGGCGTACAACAGAGCGTTCGCCGACGCGCTCGCCGAGGAGGCGGCGCACGGCGCGGCCGTGCTCGTCCAGGACTACCACCTGACCCTGGTGCCGGGGCTGCTCCGCGAGCGCCGCCCCGACCTGCGCATCGGCCACTTCTCGCACACCCCGTGGGCGCCGCCGGACTATTTCCGGATGCTGCCGGACGACGTGGCCGGGCAGGTGCTGCGCGGCATCCTGGGCGGTGACCGCGCCGCGTTCCTCACCCACCGCTGGGCCGAGGCGTTCGCCGAGTGCTGCGCGAGCGAGCTGGGCGCCGAGGTGGTCCGCGAGGACGGGCGGGCGGCGGCGGTGCGCTTCGAGGGGCGCACGACCCTGCTGGGGGTGCACGGGCTCGGCGCGGACGCCGACTTCCTGCGGCGGCGCGCGCACGAACCGGACGTCGAGGAGCGCATGGCGGCGCTGCGGGCCCAGATCGGGCCGGGCCGCAGAGCGATCGTCCGGGTGGACCGCACGGAGCTGTCCAAGAACATCGTGCGCGGCCTGCTCGCCTACCGCCGGCTGCTGGAGGAGCGCCCGCAGTGGCGCGGCAAGGTGGTGCACGTCGCCTTCGCGTACCCCTCGCGGCAGGACCTCGCGGTCTACCGCGACTACACGGCCACGGTGGAGCGAGTCGCCCGGGAGATCAATTCCGCGTTCGGCACGGAGGGCTGGGAGCCGGTCGTGCTGCATGTGAAGGACGACTTCGCGCGCTCCCTGGCGGCGTACCGGCTGGCCGACGTGGCGCTGGTGAACCCCGTCCGCGACGGGATGAACCTGGTCGCCAAGGAGGTCCCGGTGGTCTCCGACCACGGTTGCGCGCTGGTCCTCTCCCGGGAGGCGGGCGCGGCGGCGGAGCTGGCCGAGGACGCCCTTACGGTCAACCCGTTCGACGTGGAGGCCACCGCCCGCGCGCTGCACGAGGCGCTGCTCATGGATCCGGCGGAGCGGGCGGAGCGCACCAAGCGGCTGGCCGCGGCGGCGACGGCGCTGCCCCCGGCGCGCTGGTTCCTCGATCAGCTACGGGCCCTCGGCGGCTGAGCGGGCTCGGCGAAGTCCGGTGCGGTTCGGCAGCGCCCGAAGGGGCGCGGGGAACTGCGCGACCAGCCACGACGCACCCGCAGACGGTGCACCGGACTTTGCGCGGAGCGCTTAGTTCCCGGGGCTACGCTGGGCGGGTGCAGCCCAAGGACAATTCCGGTCCCGAGCCCACCGACGAACTGTGTATGACGTGCCAGTGGTGCACGGGCTCCGGCTTCGTGCAGCGTTCGCTGCTCCATGTCCCCGGCCCCGATCCGTTCGGCGGCGAAGGGGAGTCGGCGGTGCGGGCGGGCCAGTGCAAGCACTGCCGGGGCAGCGGGGTCTACGACTCCGAGCTGGACCCGACGCTGGAGCACTGGCGGCGCGAGGCTGCGGAGGAGGGCCCCCAGGAAGACACGACGGGCGCGGCGGGCGCGGACTGAGCCACGGCCGGTGGCCGCGGCCTCACCCGATCCGCTCCGCGAGGGCGGTGAGCAGCTCCACCACCCCGCCCGGCCCGTCGACGACGAGATCGGCGCGCTCGGCCAGCTCGGTGACCTCCGCGCTGCCGCTGCACACCAGGACGCCGGGCAGCCCTTCGGAGCGCAGTGCGGCGACGGCGGCGAAGGCGGCGAGGTCGCCGAGGTCGTCACCGGCGTAGAGGACGGCACCGGCACCGGTCTCGCGGACGTAGGCGGCGAGGGCGGCGCCCTTGTCGACGCCGGGCGGGCGCAGCTCCAGGACCAGCCGCCCGGGTTCGACGATCAGCCCGTGCCGGGCCGCGAGGGCGCCGAGCGGGCCGCGCAGGGCGTCGAAGGCGGCCTGCGGGTCGGCGGCCCGCCGGGTGTGGACGGCGATGGCGCGGCCCTTGTCCTCGACCCAGGTGCCCCGCCAGGTGCCGGAGGCGTCCAGCACGCCGGGGAGCTCGGCCTGGACGGCGGCGACGCCGGGGTGCGGGGCGGGCGCGCTCACGGTGCCGGTCGCGGCGTCCCAGCGCTCGGCGCCGTAGTGCCCGAGGACGACGAGGTGCGCGAGCTCGGGCACCCCGGCGAGGCCGCCGTACCGCACGGCGACCCCGGCGGGCCGGCCGGTGATCACGGCGACGGAGCGGAGGTGCGGTGCGAGCCGGGCGAGCGCGGGCACGGCACCGGGGTGCGCGCGGGCCCGCTCGGGGTCGGGCACGATCTCGGCGAGGGTGCCGTCGAAGTCGAGGGCGACGACCGCGCGGCCGGGGCTCGCCAGCAGGGCGGCGAGCCCGTCACGGCCTGCGGGGGTGACGGGGGTGGGGAGCGGGTGACTGCCCATGGGGGTGACAGTACCCTGCGGGGGGGGGCGCGTGCGGGGCTGGAGGAGCGGGAGACGGCTGCCCGGGTGCGGGTGGAGGAGCTGCAGGCGGAGATAGGCCGGGCCCTGGCAGAACTCGGTGCGGCCGAGGCGATGCTGGAGCACCGGATAATCGCGCGTCCAACATCACGCGGTGACAGTAGCCTTCCGGCTGCCGCCCCGGCCCTTCATCCAGGCCGGCACCGGCAGCGCGTCCCGCACCACCGCCCACTCCGCATCCGTCATGTCCGACGGATCCGCCGCACCCGGTCCGGACGATCGGCCGCGCTCCTGAACCGGTGCACGAGGCAATCGCACGACGACACACGTGAGTTGGACGAAACCGAGACCTGCACGCAAGACCGGAACAGCGCAGGGCCTCCTGGCACTCGAGTGTTCACAAACCCGAGCTACCAAGGGGCCCTGTACTCATGCACCCGCCCGGCCGAGATCACCCGACCAGGGACCCTGTTCAATCAGAACCGCCCCCGCGATCGACAGGAATACGACTCTCAGGCAATCTGGTTCCACGACTGGCCGTCGATGTATGCGTACTCCCACTGCTGGGCCCGGGCTCCGTTGCTCCAGCTGGAGTCCGCGAACTCCAGGCACTTGCCACTGTTGGCGTTCACGAGCGAACTCGAACGGCCCCAGTACCAACGCTGGGTGTCGTTGCCGACGCACTCCCACTGCTGGGCGCGGGCGCCGTTGCTCTTACTGGAGTTCTCGATCTCCAGGCACTTGCCGCTGTTGCGGTTGACCAGCTCGAAGGTGCCGTCACTCTTGGTCCTCATGTACCAGTAGGCGCCTGCCTGCCCACGGCAGCCCCACGACTGGGCGCGGGCACCATTGCTCACGCTGGAGTTCTCGATCTCCAGGCACTTGGCGCCGCCGTTGCGGTTGTAGAGCTGGAAGGCGGGCGCTGCCTGGCTCGTGCCCGGGAGCAGGACGACGACGGCACCAGCGGCGGCGGCAATGGACGCCACCTTCGAAAGGCGGTTCAAGGCAACTCTCTTCGCACAGGAAAACACGGATCTAGCTGCTGCAACCAGCAGAAAAGATGATCTTACCCGCCTGTCCATAGACATGACAGTTGGTCAGGACTCCTCACTCGGAGGCACTCCTCCGCCATGCTCTTCGAGAAGTACGGACAGCACCGGGCAGTGCTCATCGGTGTCATGGACGGGCCCCGCCGGGGTGTCGGCATTGGGGGCCCTCCAACTCCAGAGTCGGCCGACAGTGCCACCGTCGTCGCACTGGCACTCGAGTGGTCGCAGACCCCAGCTGCCAAGGATCCGGTACTCACGCATCCACCCAGCCGAGGTCACCGGCCAAGGATCGCCTTCGAACGGAGCCGTCCTTATGGTCGATAGAGATACGACTCCTGAGGCCACCCGGGGGCCGGGGCGGAGCCCCGGCATCGGGAAGGGGCGGGGCTGGGGAAAGGCCCCGCGCATCGGCACCCCGCCGTACCCCTACCCGTTCAAGATCACGCTGCGCGTCAGCCCTCTCGGCCGGTCCGGGTCCAGGCCCCGGCCTTCCGCCACCGCGACAGCGACCCGCTGCACCCGCACCAGATCCGCCATCGGATCCCGCCCCTCCGACGTGATCAGCGTGCCGCCCGCCCGCCGCACCTCGTCCCCCAGGCCCGCCGGCACCTCCCCGAGGACCCATGTCACCCGCCCCGGGCCCGCGATCGACACCGGGCCGTGCCGGTACTCCATCGCCGGGTACGCCTCCGTCCACGCCCCCGCCGCCTCCCGCATCTTCAGGGCCGCCTCCTGGGCCAGGCCGTACGTCCAGCCCGTGCCCAGGAACGTCCACTGCTCAGCCGTCAGGGCGGCCGCCGGGAGCGAGGCGGTGATCGTCGACTCGGCGTCCTCCGCCGCCTCCGCCACCGTCCCCGCCGCGCCCCCGTGGCCGTGGCGCTCCAGGCCCGCCCGCAGGAACGCCAGCGCGGTCGTCGCGAAGCGCGTCTGCACCACCGACTCCTCGTCCGCGAAGTCGAGCAGCGCCGTCCCGTCCGCCGCCGGTATCACCGGCGTCCCCGGGGTGGCGGTCACGGCGAGGACCTCCCACCGCTCGCGCACCTCGGCGATCAGGTCCAGGACCTCGGTCGTCGTCCCGGAGCGGGTGATCGCCACGACCCTGTCGTACGTCCGCGACACCGGGAACTCCGACGCCGCGAACGCGTCCGTCTCGCCCTGCCCGGACGCCTCGCGCAGCGCCGCGTACGCCTGCGCCATGAACCACGACGTGCCGCAGCCGGTCACGGCCACCCGCTCCCCGGGCCGGGGCAGGCCCGGTGCGCCGGCCGCGGCCCCGGCCGCCCGGCGCCAGCACGAGGGCTGGGTGAGGATCTCGGCGGAGGTGCGGCCGGAAGGCGTGGCGGAAGCGGTGATGTCGGACATGTGCCGGTGCTCCTTACCAGGTGCGGAACGCGTCAGACCGTGAATAGCAGCCCGCTGCCACAGGGGGGAAGAGCGATACCGAAGCGCAACCGGAGTCGGCTAGACCGTAAGGTGGCGCGCGGGAGAGACTCACGCTCTCCAGCGACGGACGAACCACGAAGGCGGGAAGCGGTAGTGCAGCGGCGGCGGTTCTTGGGTCTGACGGCGACGGGTGCCGCCACGGCGGCGTTGGCGCCCGCTCTGACGGCGTGCGGCAGCGAAGGGTCGGGCACCACGACGCTGAAGCTGGTCGCGGCCGACTACGGCGACAAGCCGGGCAACAGCTCGAAGAAGTACTGGGACACCCTCGCGCGCGAATTCCACGAGCAGCACGGCAAGATCAAGATCGATGTTGAGGTCTACAGCTGGAACGACGTCGACAAGAAGGTCGCCGAGATGGTCGAGGCCGGCAAGGCCCCCGACCTCGCGCAGATCGGCGCCTACGCCGACTTCGCCGCCGAAGGCAAGCTCTACTCCGCCGAGCAGCTGCTCACCGTCCCCACCCAGGCCGACCTCATCGCCTCGATCGCCAAGGCCGGCGAGGTGCACCGGGTGCAGTACGGGCTGCCCTTCGTCTCCTCCACCCGTCTGCTCTTCTGCAACAAGACGCTCTTCGCCCAGGCCGGCATAGCCAAGCCGCCGGAGAGCTGGGACGAGCTCAAGGCGGCCGCCACCAAGCTGAAGGCCGTCAAGGGCGTCACGATGCCCTTCGGGCTGCCGCTCGGCCCCGAGGAGGCACCCGCCGAGACGATGCTGTGGATGCTCAGCGGCGGCGGTGGCTACACCGATCACAATGGCGCGTACGTCATCTACTCGCCGGAGAACGTCAAGACTTTCGAGTGGCTACGCGACGATCTCGTCGGCGCCGGCCTCACCGGCTCCGGCGACCCCGCCCGCACCAACCGCCAGGATGTCTTCGACGCGTTCTGCCGGGGCGAGGTCGGCATGCTCCACGGCCACCCCACGCTGATGCAGCAGGCCAACGCCAAGGGCGTGAAGTTCATTACCGCGCCGCTGCCCGGCATCAAGGGCAAGGCGAAGTCGACCATGGGCGTCGCCGACTGGATGATGGCCTTCAAGCAGAACGGCCACCGCGAACAGATCGGCCAGTTCCTCGACTTCGTCTACAGCACCAAGAACGTCCTGGACTTCACCGGCCAGTACGACCTGCTGCCCGTGACCTCCAGCGCCCTGGCCGCGATGCACGGCGACGACAAGCACAAGGACCTGCGGCAGTTCCTGGAGCAGGTGGAGAACGCCACCTTCTACCCCGCCGACAAGACCTCCTGGGCCCAGGTGAGCAAGGAGCTCAAGGAGAAGATCGGCTCCGTGGTCAAGAAGGGCGGCGACCCGTCCAGCGTGCTCAGCGAGATCAAGCGCGACGCCGACGCCCGGGAGATCGCGGATCGTTAGGCTGCGTGACGTGAGCGCGAACGATTCGGACGACGAGTCCGGCCTCTCCGAGCGGGACCGCGCCGTCCTCGCCCTGGAGCGGCGGACCTGGCCCGGCCCCGGCGCGAAGGAGCGGGCCGTCCGGGAGCGGCTCGGCATCACGCCGACGCGCTACTACCAGCTGCTGAACGCCCTGCTCGACGACGAGCGGGCGCTCGCCCACGACCCGGTCACGGTCAACCGGCTGCGGCGGGTCCGCGACGCCCGCCGCGAGCGCCGGTAGCCGCTCCCCGGCGAAGGGGGGCGGAAAAGGAACCCCCATCACCGATGCCACCGTCCACCTCCGCACCGTCGAGGACGAACAGAACGTCCAACCCCTCCCACGACGACACCAAAACCATGCCCGACCAGCGGAAACTCAGTGACCACATCAGGAAGACAACGGCTTCTCAAGCGTCGGCCGGGCTGATTTCAGCCCGGCCGACGCTTGAGGCCACCGCGCGGTAGCGCGGAAAAGGGGGCTCGGAGGCTCGCCCCCGGTCACGGGAAGGGCCGGGGCTGGGGAAAGATCCGCCCAGCGGGCACCGGCAAGGGGCAGCCGCCCGCGAACCACGTGGACTAGACCTTTCACCACGCCACACGCGACACTGTCCCCGTGAACCACGTCATCGCCCTCGACGTAGGCGGCACCGCCATCAAGGCCGCCCTCGTCGCCCCCGACCACCGCCTCCTCCACGAGGCCCGTCGGCCCACCGGCCGCGAGCGGGGCCCGGAGGCGGTCGTGAGCGGCATCCTGGACTTCGCCGCCGAGCTCCGGGAGCTGGGGCGGCAGCGGTACGGCCGGCCGGCCGAGGCCGCGGGCGTGGCCGTGCCGGGCATCGTCGACGACGAGGCGGGCACCGCCGTCTACGCCGCGAACCTGGGCTGGCGCGACGTCCCCCTCCGCGACCTGCTGAGCGTCAGGCTCGACGGGACGCCCGTCGCGCTCGGCCACGACGTCCGCACCGGCGGCCTCGCCGAGGGCCGGGTGGGCGCGGGCCGGGGCGCCGACCGCTTCCTGTTCGTACCGCTGGGCACGGGCATCGCGGGCGCGATAGGCATCGACGGCCGCATCGAGAAGGGCGCCCACGGCTACGCGGGCGAGATCGGCCACATCTCCGTACGCCCGGGCGGCCCGGAGTGCGGCTGCGGCGGCCGCGGCTGCCTGGAGACCCTGGCGTCGGCGTCGGCGGTGTCCCGCGCCTGGGCGGCGGCGAGCGGCGACCCGGACGCGGACGCGGCGGACTGCGCCAAGGCCGTGGAGTCCGGCGACCCGAGGGCGCGGGAGGTCTGGCGGGAGGCGGTCGACGCGCTCGCCGACGGCCTGGTCACCGCCCTCACCCTGCTCGACCCGAAGACCTTGATCATCGGCGGTGGGCTGGCCGAAGCGGGGGAAACCTTGTTCGCTCCCCTGCGCGCCGCCGTCGAGCGGCGGGTCACATTCCAGAAACTCCCCCTGATCGTCCCCGCCGCGCTCGGGGACACCGCCGGCTGCCTGGGCGCGGGTCTGCTCGCCTGGGACCTGCTGGCCGCGCAGCAGCCCACCACTCCCACGGAGGTATCCGCCTGATGGTCGAACGAACGGTTCTCGCCGGTGCCCGCGTGGTGCTGCCGACCGGCGTCGTGGCGGGGGGCCACGTCACGGTGGAGGACGGCCGCATCGCCGGGTGCGGGGTCCAGGACCCGCCGGGCGCGCGGGACGGACAGCGCACGCTCGACCTCACCGGCCACTGGATCGTCCCCGGCTTCGTCGACGTGCACGTGCACGGCGGCGGTGGCGCGTCGTTCTCGGCCGGCAGCGCGGAGGAGGCGCTGACGGCGATCCGTACGCACCGCGCGCACGGCACCACGACCATGGTCGCGTCCACGGTCACGGGCGACCTGGACGACCTGGCGCGGCAGGCGGCGGTCCTCTCGGAGCTGACCGAGCAGGGCGACCTGGCGGGCATCCACTTCGAGGGCCCGTTCATCTCCCCGCACCGCTGCGGCGCGCACCAGCCGGAGCTGCTGCGGGACCCGGACCCGGCCGACGTGCGGAAGCTGGTGGACGCGGCGCGCGGCGCGGCCCGGATGATGACGCTGGCCCCGGAGCTGCCGGGCGGCCTGGACTCGGTCCGGCTGCTCGCCGACCTCGGCGTGATCGCGGCCGTCGGCCACACGGACTCGACGTACGAGGCGACGCTCGACGCGGTCGAGGCGGGCGCGACCGTCGCGACGCACCTCTTCAACGCGATGCCGTCGCTGCTGCACCGCGCGCCGGGCCCGATCGCGGCGCTGCTGGAGGACGACCGGGTCACGGTCGAGCTGATCAACGACGGTACGCATCTGCACCCGGCCGTCCTTGAACTGGCGTTCGCCCGCGCGGGCGCGGACCGGGTCGCGTTCATCACGGACGCGATGGGCGCGGCCGGGATGAACGACGGGATGTATCCGCTCGGCCCCATGAGCGTCGAGGTCAAGGACGGGGTGGCGCGCATCGCCGACGGCCCGACGGCGGGTTCGATCGCGGGCTCGACGCTGACGCTCGACACGGCGTTCAAGCGGGCCGTGACGGTCGACCGGCTGCCCGTCGAGGACGCGGTACGGGCCCTGTCGGCGAACCCGGCGCGGCTGCTGGGCGTCGGCGACCGGGTCGGCTCGCTGGAGCCCGGCAAGGACGCGGACCTCGTCGTGCTCGACGCGTCGTACGACCTGGTGGGCGTGATGCGCAAGGGCGAATGGGTGGTCTCTCCCGAAGCGCGGTAGTTTCTCCCGCCCCTGACGGGGCATCGAACAGCGGCGGCGGTGCCCACGGTCTGGGCCTGCCGCCGCTGTTTTGGCATGATCGCTCGCGCAGTCGTCATACAGCAGCCGTCATACGGCGGTCGTCATACGGCGGTCGTCATACGGCGGTCGTCATACGGCGACACACCGCAGACACCGCACGGACACCGCACCGACACCGCAGAAGCACCGCCGTCGACACCGCCGTCACGCCGGCCTGGTCATGGGAGAGCCGCCGATGATCCTTACGGTCACGCTCAACACCGCGCTCGACCTGACGTATCACGTCCCACGCCTGGAGCCGCACGGCTCGCACCGCGTCACCGAGGTCACGGAACGGGCGGGCGGCAAGGGGCTCAACGTGGCGCGGGTGCTGGCCGCGCTGGGGCACGACACGGTCGTCACGGGGTTCGTCGGGGGCTCGACGGGCAGCACCGTGCGCCGCCTGCTGGCCGAGAGCGCCCCGAGCGAGGGCATCGCGGTCGGCGGGGTCGCGGGTACGGCGGGCAGGCTGACGGACGCGCTCGTCCCGATCGGCGGGCGTACGCGCCGCACGGTCGGCGTCGTGGACGCCTCGACGGGCGACACCACCCAGCTGAACGAACCGGGCCCGGACGTCACGCCCAAGGAGTGGGCGGGATTCGCCGACGCCTACGCCCGGCTCCTGCCGGAGGCCCGCGCGGTGGCGCTGTGCGGCAGCCTGCCACCGGGGGTCCCGGTCGGCGCGTACGCCCTGCTCGTACGGAAGGCACGGGCGCTGGGCGTGCCGGTGCTGCTGGACACGAGCGGCGAGCCGCTGCGCCGCGCGGTGGCCGCGCGCCCGGACGTGGTCAAGCCGAACGCCGAGGAACTGGCGGCTCTCACGGGCTCCACGGAGCCGCTGCGGGCGGCCCTGGACACCAGGCGGCG
Organism: Streptomyces eurocidicus; assembly: GCF_002891295.1. GTDB lineage: Bacteria > Actinomycetota > Actinomycetes > Streptomycetales > Streptomycetaceae > Streptomyces > Streptomyces eurocidicus. The sequence goes on from NZ_LGUI01000003.1 coordinate 22,188, forward strand.
CGGCGCCCACGCGGTCGCGGCGACGCTGGGCCCGGCCGGGATGCTGGCCGTGACCCCCGACGGGACGTGGCGCGCGGCACCGCCCCGCCGGATACCCGGCAACCCGACGGGCGCGGGCGACTCGGCCTCCGCGGCCCTGCTGTCGGGCTGGGTGGAGAACCTTCCGTGGCCGGACCGGATCGCGCGGGCGGTGGCCCTGTCGGCGGCGACGGTACGGACGCCGGCGGCCGGGGAGTTCGACGCGGCGGCGTACGAGGCGCTGTTGCCGCAGGTGAAGGTGGCACAGGCGTAGGACGAGGGGGCGGCGCGAGCGCGGGCACGGGCACGGGCCACCGCGCGGAACGCACGAGAACCCACACCGGCAGACCGCGACCCACAGCCCACAGCCCACAGCCCACAGCCATGAACCGCCCCTGAACCGTCCCGTCACGGAAGGCCGCTCATGCCCCTGGTACGCACCGCCGAACTCGTCACCGCCGCCCGCGACACGGGCCGCGCGGTCGTCGCCTTCAACGTCATCACCCTGGAGCACGCGGAGGCGATCGCGGCGGGCGCGGAACGCGCGGGCGCGCCGGCGATCCTTCAGATCTCGGAGAACGCCGTGAAGTTCCACGGCGGGGACGTGGGCCCCCTCGCGGCCGCGACGGCGGCCGTGGCGGCGGCGTCCGGGGCCCGGCTGGCCCTCCACCTCGACCACGTCGAGTCCCCGGACCTGCTGCGCGCGGCGCACGCGCACGGCTTCGGCTCGGTCATGTTCGACGCATCGAAGCGCGGCTACGGGGAGAACGTCAAGGCGACGGCGGAAGCGGTCCGTTGGGGCCACGAACGCGGCATCTGGGTGGAAGCGGAACTGGGCCGCGTCGGCGGCAAGGCGGACGAGCCCCCGCTGGACGCCCACGCGCCGGGCGTCCGCACGGACCCGGCGGAGGCGGCGGCCTACGTGGCCGACACGGGCGTCGACGCCCTGGCCGTGGCGGTGGGCAGCACCCACGCGATGACCACCCGCACGGCGGCCCTCGACCACACCCTGATCACGGCCCTCCGCGAGGCCGTCCCGGTCCCCCTGGTCCTGCACGGCTCGTCGGGCGTCCCGGACGGGGAACTCCGCCGCGCGGTGGCGGCGGGCATGACCAAGATCAACGTAGGCACGGCCCTGAACACGGCTTTCACAGGCGCGGTACGGGCGTTCCTGGAGGCCCACCCGTCGACGACGGACCCGCGCAGGTATCTGGTTCCCGCGCGGGAGGCGATGACGGGGGCGGTGGAGGGGTTCCTGCGGGCGGTCGCGGGCTGAGGGCTACCTCGGCGCCAAGGAGACCCAGTCGAGGTGCGACTCGCACTTGTTGCCGCTCTCGCAGGAGATCTTGACGGTGTTCTTGCCCGCCTTGAGCGTCACGTACTGCCAGGACGTGTACCAGACCTCGCTGTAGGCCGTGGAGCCGTAGTTGCGCATCGCTATCGACCGGTCGTCGCGCTTCCCGTTAGTGGTAACCGAGAGGCTGGCGTCCGTGCCGGGCACGCCGTAGCGGAGGTTCAGCTTGTACTCGCCCGCAGCCTTCACCTCCACCTCCCACTCGATTCCGGCACCCGGCTTGTTCATGCCCTCGATGTAGGTGTTGCCGTCGGCCTCGGCGCCCTTCACGTCCTTCGCCGTGGTCGCCCCGCCCAGCAGCCGCAGGCTGGCCGCGTCCCGCTTCTGGAGCCCCGCCGCCGAGGGATTGCTCGGCTGCTGCTTCTTCTCCGGCTCCTTGGGCTTGTCGCCCTTCTTCCCGTCGTCCTCGGCCGGCTTGTCGTCCCCGCCGCCCGTCGCCCCCGCCTGCGTGCTGCTCTTGCCGTCGCCGCTGTTGGTCATCATCGCGACGCCGATCCCGCCCGCGACCACCGCCACGACGGCGATCGCCGCGATCAGCAGCCCGCGCCGCTTCGGGCGCGGGGCGTGGCCGCCCGGGGCGGCCGGGGGCATCGGCTGGCGCGGGGCGCCGCCCGGGAGCGTCTCCGGGGCCGCGTAGTGCGGCGCCGGGGACTGCTGGCGCGGGGGCTGCGGGCCGTACTGGCGGGAGCCGACCGGGCGGACCTGGTGGTACGAGGTGCGGGGGACGCCGGGCCGGCGCTCTTCCGGGCCGCTGTCGGCGCTGTTCCCGTCGCCGCCTTCCGAGCGGTACAGGTGCGCGAACGGGTCGTCGTTCTCCGGCGTTCCCGTGCCGTTATTACCGGCCGTCATCCCCTGTCACTCCCAACCTGGTATGACCATCGGCGCCCACGTGCGTACGCGTCAGGGACCGCCGCTGCCGAGCCGGGGCGGCCCGGGAGGCTCAAACGGTCCGGATGGCCAAAAATTCACGATCATTCACGGTACGCGGCGGTGCCGCATCGGCGCAGCCTACCCCGATACGGCGATACCACGCCCTGGTACGGACCTCAGCCCGCCCGCCGCCCCGCCTTGGCCCGTGACCGCTTTTCGACGTACATCCGCTGGTCGGCGGAGTGCAGCACCTCGTCGGCGGACATTCCGCAGCCCGCCCAGCCGATCCCGAAACTCGCGCCGACCCGCACGGCCCGCCCGTCGACCCTTATCGGCGGGACGATCGCGTTGCGCAGCCGCGCCGCGAGGTCCTCCGCGTCGGCCTGGCCCAGGCCGTCCGCCAGCACCACGAACTCGTCGCCGCCGAGCCTGGCCACCGTGTCGCCGTCGCGCACGCCGTTGCTGAGCCGCCGGGCGACCTCGATGAGGACCGCGTCCCCGGTGTGGTGCCCGAACCGGTCGTTGATGGACTTGAAGCCGTCCAGGTCGCAGAAGAGGACCGCGAGCCCCTTCGTCCCGTCCTCCTCGCCGTCCTCGTCCGGCGCGACGGCGTGGACATGGCCGGGATACGTCGTGCCCACGCCGCAGCCCGTGCCGCTGTGCTCCGCGCCGAACTCGCCGGTCGCGCAGTCCGGCGCGCAGTCGTTGGCGTACTCCGGCGGATAGTCCGCCCCGGGCTCGGCGCCGAAGCCGTGCTGCCCGTATTGCCCGAAGCCCCCGCCCTCCGCCTCGGCGAAGGCGTCGAGCGCCCCGTACGGCGCGATGGCCGCCACGGGTGGCTCGCCGCCGGGCGGGGTGCCGCACAGCCGGCTGCTGAGCCGGGCCCGCAGCTCCGCGCTGTTGGGCAGGCCGGTCAGCGAGTCGTGGCTGGCGCGGTGCGCGAGCTGGAGCTCGTGCCGCTTGCGCTCCTCGATGTCCTCGACGTGGGTGAGGAGGTAGCGCGGCCCGTCGGCGGCGTCGGCGACCACCGAATTGCGCAGGGACACCCAGACGTACGTGCCGTCCCGCCGCGCAAGCCGCAGCTCGGCCCGGCCGCCCTCGGCCGAGGTGCGCAGCAGGGTGCCGACGTCCTCCGGGTGGACGAGGTCGGAGAAGGAGTAGCGGCGCATCTGGGAGGCGGGGCGGCCGAGGAGCCGACAGAGCGCGTCGTTGGTGCGGTGCAGCCTGCCGTGCTGGTCGCCGCCCATCTCGGCGATGGCCATGCCGCTCGGCGCGTACTCGAATGCCTGGCGGAAGCTTTCCTCACTTGCGCGGAGTGCCTGCTGCTCCCGCTCCAGACGGACCAGTGCCCGTTGCATGTTTGCGCGAAGACGAGCGTTACTGATCGCAATCGCGGCCTGGAAGGCGTACATCTGGAGCGCCTCCCGGCCCCAGGCGCCGGGACGGCGTCCGTTGCGCGGCTGGTCGACCGAGATGACGCCCAGGAGTTCGCCGCCGGCCGCGCCCGCGGTGTACATCGGGGCGAAAAGGCGGTCCATGGGGTGCCACTCGTCGGGGAACCGCGGCGCGGGCCCGGCGGTGTGCCACTGGGGCACGTCGTCGTTGTCGAGGACCCAGCCCTCGGTGTACGGGATGAAGCACAGCGAGCCCCACCGGTCGGCCATCGCCAGGCGCCGCTCCCACGACACCCGCGAGCCGACCCGGCCCGCCATCAGGGCCTCCGCGCCCGCGCTCCCGGCGACGGCGGCCACGACCAGATCACCGTCCGGACGTACGAGGTTGACGGCCGAGAGCTCGTACCCGAGCCCGGTGATGATGCCGTCCGCGACGGTCTGCAAGGTGTCCGCGAGGCTGCGCGCCGTGTTCAGATCGGCGACCACTTGGTGCAGGCCCCGCAAGGTGGCCAGGCGGACATACGGCTCCGACTCGGTCTCCATCTTCGCTCTCCCCCGAGACCTCGACAGCAACTCCAAAAGCTTCTTGTCGTCCGTTTACCACGGCCACTGAATCACAGCGAGCTGACCACTCGGTACACAGGGTCAACAATTACCGCCCTCTGTGACTCATGTCACACTGCGTGATGAAGTACTACCACTGGCGTTCGAGCGCGCTCTTATGCTTCGTGAACGCAAATCCGTAAGCGGAGCAATCCATCCCTACAGACGCCGTGCGGCCCCCGCCGGATGCCCGTCGGTGGATGTTCCGGAGGTTTACGGGGGTTTCCGGGGGCGCGCGACCGGCCGACGGGCGCCATTCCGGCCGACCGGGGGATCGGATTCGGACGCCGGGCGAAATGCTTACGGCACTCTTCGGTCACGCTTCGAGCACCCTTTAGACACCCTTTTGACCTAGGACCGTCCTGGTCCTGAAGCCCGATGCGGCAGACCTGGCCGGACGGCTAGCGTGCACAGCGTGTTGCAGACGACTTCGCCCCACGAGACCGCCATACCCCATGCTGAGGGGGTGAGCGCCGATGACTTCCGAGCCGCCCTGGGCCGCCTCGCGGCAGGTGTGGTGCTGGTGACCGCCCACGACCCGGAGCACGGCCCGCGCGGCGAGGACGTCGGTATGACGGCCACCGCGTTCCTGTCGGTGTCGCTCGATCCGCCGCTGGTGATGGTCAGCGTCCGTAACGACTCCCGGATGGACGACCTCCTGGAGCGGCAGCCCCTGTGGGCGGTCTCGGTGCTCTCCGAGAGCCAGCGTCATATCGCCGGACGTTTCGCGATGAAGGGGCGCATCAGCGACAGGCTGCTCTTCGAGGACATTCCGTATGAGCGCGGCGAGGCGGTCGGCGCACCGCTGGTGCGGGGCGCGCTCGCGGTGCTGGAGTGCCGTACGGAGCAGCGGGTGCTCGCCGGGGACCACACGCTGGTGATCGGCCGGGTCCTGACGGCGACGGCACCGGCCACGGAGGGCGGACCGCTGACGTACTTCCGGGGGAAGTACCGGCTGCTGGGCTGAGGCCGTAGGGGGGGCCGCAAGAGGCTGAGACCGTAAAGGACCGGGCGGGGGCGTAAAGGCCGAGGCCGCAACGGGACGCGGCCCGCGACGGCGGGGCCCAGCCGGACGAGGGGCCCAGCCGGACAGGGGGCCCAGCCGGACGGTGAGGGGCGCCCTACCCCCAGTCCCGCCCCGAACGGCCCCGCTTCGTGTCCGCCCGCTGCTTCTTCTCCCGCAGCCGCCGTTCGTTGATCCCCCGGGGGATCTTCGTCGCCCGGCGGGGCCGCGGCGGCGGCGCCGTCGCCTCCGCGAGCAGTGAGGCCAGCCGGACGGCCGCGGTCTCGCGATTGCGCCACTGGGACCGGTGCTCCGACGCCCTTACGGTGACGACGCCGCCGACGAGCCGGCTCGCGAGCCGCTCCAGGGCCCGCTCCTTCCACACCTCGGGCAGGGAGTTCGTGGCCGCGAGGTCGAAGCGCAGCTCGACCTGGCTGTCGCTGGTGTTGACGTGCTGGCCGCCGGGGCCCGAGGAGCGCGAGAAACGCCACTGGAGCTCGGCCTCCGGCAGGGAGACCGCACCGCGGATGACGTAAGGACCGGACATGCCTCCCATGATCCCGCGTCGGAACCCGGCGCGTCACCTCGTTTTGCGCCTCGTGCGCGGTGGCGGCGCATCAGGAATTGGCAAAGAAAGTAAAGCAGCCTGGAACCCTGGGTCCCCCTTACGGCGTTAGTCAGGGTGACGGTGGCCGCATGGCCGCGACGCACTCAGAAAGGGACCATCCCCATGGCTGTAAGCCTGTCCAAGGGCGGCAACGTCTCCCTCACCAAGGAGGCCCCGGGCCTGACGGCCGTCACGGTCGGCCTCGGCTGGGACGTCCGCACCACCACGGGCACGGACTTCGACCTCGACGCGAGCGCGATCGCCGTGAACCCGACGGGCAAGGTCTACTCCGACGCCCACTTCGTCTTCTTCAACAACAAGTCGACGCCGGACCAGTCCATCGTCCACACCGGTGACAACGTCACGGGCGCCGGCGAGGGCGACGACGAGCAGATCAACGTCAACCTGGCGGCCCTCCCGGCCGACGTCGAGAAGATCGTCTTCCCGGTCTCCATCTACGACGCCGTGAACCGCAGCCAGAACTTCGGCCAGGTCCGCAACGCGTACATCCGCATCCTCAACCAGGCCGGCGGCGCCGAGATCGCCCGCTACGACCTCAGCGAGGACGCCGCCACCGAGACCGCCATGGTCTTCGGCGAGCTGTACCGCAACGGCGCGGACTGGAAGTTCCGTGCCGTGGGCCAGGGCTACGCGTCGGGCCTGGTCGGCATCGCGCAGGACTTCGGCGTCAACGTCTAAGACTAGCGGCCTGACCTGCGGAAACACGGTGCTGACTGGTGCTGAGTCAGCACGGAACCAGCACCGTATTACCCTGGTCAGCACGAAGACCCCCCAACTAACCCTTGGGGGGTCTTCTTCATGTGCGGGTCAGTCGCTCGTTAGGCGGCCTGTGCCATCTCTTCTGGCCCGCTCGGGGCTCCGCCCTTGATGGCCGTGAGCTGGGGCCGCATGGCGGCTTCCATAGCCTTCCGGCCGCGTTCCCAGGACTCCGGTACGAGGTGCCCGTACGTGTCGGCGGTGATGCGGATGGACTTGTGTCCGAGCCAGCGGCTCACCTCCAGCAGTGAGCAGCCAGCGGCCAGCATGGTGGAGGCGAAGAAGTGGCGCAGGGAGTGCGGGTGGTACTTCAACCCCAGCTTTTTCATGACGCGTCGCCAGTGGTAGTAGAACCCTTCGTGGGTGAGCAGGTCTCCGGCCTTGGTCGCGAAGAACAACCCGGAGGCCGTCAAGATCGTGTGGGTTCCGAACCGCGCTACGTGGCTGGTGATCTTCTCGGCTAGCCACATGGCCAACGGAGCCTCGCGGTAGTCGCCCTCCGCGCGGTGCTTGAGCGGCACGAGGCCCTTGCGATTGCCCTTGCCGTCGCCCTTCTCCGTGGTCTGGCGGCAGACCCTGTAGACGTCGCCCCGGCAACAGTCCTCGGAGGCGGCGAACGCCTCTGAGGGGCGCACGCCCACGCCGGAGATCAGCCACACGTTCAGCTCGTACTCGTCGGGCATCTCCTCCGCGATACAGATGACCTCAGCGGGCGTGGGGATCTCGTCCGGGTCCACGGCCTTGGAAGCGGTGCGGGGGAGCTTGAGGCCCTTGCAGGGGTCCTTGGCGATACGGCCGTTGTCCACGGCGGCCTTGAACATGGCCTTCATCGGGATCACGCGGGTTTCGATGGTCGTCGCGGCCAGCCCGGCCGCGTCCATGACAGCTACTACGCGCTGTACGTCGTTGAGCGCGACTCCGGCAAGCGTCTTCCGGCCCAGGGTCGGTATCAGGTAGTTGTTCGCGAAACCCGTGTAGTCGCGCAGCGTGTTCGGCTTGAGGATCTGGGCGCCGATCCATTCATGCCACCACGCCTCAACGGTGATCTTGCCTCGGTCGGGGTCGAGGTAGACCCCAGCAACCTTGTCCGCCTCCATCTTGTTGCCGTGCGCCTCGGCCTGCTTCTTACTGAGGAACGTCTTCTCCCGCTGACGCCCGGACCGGCCACCCGGCTCCCGGTAGCGAACGGTCCAGGTGTGCCCGCAGCGCTTCCCCTCGCACGGGTAGTGCTTGTTCGTCTTACTCGTCTTGCAGGGCTGGAAAACGGTTGCCACTTTGGTTAGTTGCCTTCCTGATCCTGATGCCACTGAGTGAGGATGGCCCGCGCCTTGTCGGTGAGCTGCTTCCCGTCCCACAGTCCGAGTTCTTTAGATCTTTTGATGCGCTCGGACATGGTGGCTTTGCCGATCCCCAAACGGCCGGCTAGCTCGGCTTGCGGCGCGGTGGTGCCGGTGGCGCGCATGCGGGCCAGCTCTGCGACGAGGAGCGTGTAGTCCTCCTCCGCCCGGCAGCGCGCCGGGACGGGGTAGGCCGCGTTCATCGCCCGGTCCTCTTGCTTGGCCAAGGCGGCGCGGGCCTGTGCCTTGATCTCCGCAAGTGGGATCTGCCGCAGCAGCGCGGCGGGGATGCCGTCTGTCTCCTGCGCCTCGTCCATGAGGCGGAAGATTTCGCTCTCCGGGTCGGAGCCACCGATACCCAAGCGGATTACCAGCTCGGATGGCCCGTTGAACGGGGCATGCACAGGGCAGCGTGCCGTCACCATCCAGGGCCCGTAGATGCGATGCCAGACCAGCTCGCCGCCGTGGCGTGTCCACTCGGGAGGCGCGGTGTTGTCGTCAGGTGTGTTCACGGCGACGACACTAGCGCTACCGAACCAGGTGCGGCAGGTTCGGAAGTGTGAGGGTCGACACATCTTCGAACTGCTTGCAACAGGTTCGGAGTGCCGTAATGTGGGGCGTCCGGTCGACAACGGGGCGGAATCGCTGCCCACCGGATACCACCGATAGGAGACGGAGTGAGCTCGGGGGCGAGCCACATCACCTGGGAGGCGGGCTGCCTGTGACGCACAGCCTGATGACTGTTGATGACGTTGCCGACCGGCTGAAGGTGCCGAAGTCGTGGGTGTACGACAACTGGAAGCGGGAGGAGATGCCGTTCCGGAAGATCGGCCAGTCACTCAGGATCCGGCCGAATGATTTGGAAAAGTGGTTCGATCGGCAGACAGCTTGATTTGTTTCGTTGGAATTCTGGCCCCCGAGGCGACTCGGGGGCCTTTCCATGCGCGAGAGGTTCCGTGACCGAAGAAAACGTCATTATTCCCCCGCTGAGCGAGAAGAAGCGGAAGAAGCTGGAGCGGCGGGCCGACGAGTTCCTGGACGCTGCGTGTGACGAGGTGTGGGAGCAGTGGCCGGGGCGCTGGCCAGAGGGGGAAGAGTCGGAGTTCGAGCGAATAGCAGCGGCCCACACCGGCATGGTTCCCCTGAGTGCAGCTCCCATCGTTGCTGCGTTGCCGGGCTTCGACCCTCAGACGGCACGCAGCATCACGCGAAACCTCATGCAGGAGCGCCCGGGGGCGGGAGAGTCCAGCGTGCTCGCTCAGTTTCTTGACGCGACGGACGTCAGCGACACGTACGGGTCCGGGTTCGCGGTGGAGCGTCGGAACTTTCCCTCTGAACAGTGTCGGTGGAGTAGCTGCGCAGAGCCCCTGTATGCCCCTGAGGCGTCACGCGGGAGAGGGAAGCCCCGGAAGTACTGCACCACCCACAAAAAGGCCGCCAGCACCCGCAGGAAGGCGCGTCAGCGCCGGGGGGTTCTCGTCGGCAGAAACAGGAACCTGGTCTACCGATTCCACGGCCTGGAGCAGCAGGATCTCTCCGGGTATCGGGAATTGTGGAGCCGCGTCAACACTCCGACGGTGTGACCAGCATGGGGCCGCTTCCGGGCGGCCCCTCCAGTCGTGTCGCGTTAATTCAGAGCTGGTGGAGGGAGTTCCCTCTGGGGCCATGCACACTCGGCGGTGTGCCTCTGGCACGGCCTGCGGGCCGGGCAGTTCCTAAGTCGTCATGAGGCTCTGCGGATACCTTCCTGTGAGAGGCAACGTAGGGAAACACTCCTCCCCTTGCGCCCTGCTGAGGTTCAACCGCAGTGGGGGGTAAGGGGGGCAGTGTTTTCTCTTACGTTGTCCTTTTGTGAGGTAGTGACTGACTGTTAGTTCCTGATCTCTCTCTGGTATCCCTATGTTGATCTGGCCTGTCTGGTTGCTGTGCGGCCCCTCCGAGGGGCGCCTGACCTGTTGACCGATATTCCCATCCCCTCATCACCCTCGGCCCCCAGGGCCGTCCTGACGTGGATTCTGATTCCAGGTCGAATATTTGTAAGGAGGTGTCGCCCCATGAGCGACGCAATGCCGAATTCTGAAACCCCCAACTCCGAAATCCCGAGTTCCATGCCGGCTGCTGTGGACCTCGATGCGATCCGGGCTGAGGTGATACGGGAGTACGCCGACGAACTGACGCGGGCTGAGTTCAAGGTCCAGGCTGCCGAGGCTGGAGCCAAGATCCCGGACGGATTCATGGATTACCTCGACACGTCCAAGCTGCTGGGCGAGGACGGCCTGCCTTCCGCCGAGGCCATCGCCCGGGTTGTGGAGCCGTTCACGCCCAAGGCCCCGAAGCTCCCTCAGCTCATGGGGGCCGGGTACCACCGGGGAGGCTCCTGGCCTGCCGCGCCGGTCAAGTCCCTCGACATCCGCAACCGATAACAACCCCCGGAGATAATGCATGACCTTTCCTTACCAGAATCCCGGATCTACCACCTTCACGCCGGAGATTTGGGACTCGGCACTCCTCACAGAATTTGATCCGCTGCTCGTCTGGTGCTCCCGGCTCGTCTGCAATAACAAGTACGAGGGGGATATCAAGCAGCGCGGTGACATCGTGCACATCAATTCTCTCCTGCGCCCGACCGTGGGGGATTACCGGCTTCCTGAGGGCATGACCTCACAGCGGCCGGAGACCGTTGATCAGGTGCTGGAGATCAGCGAGGCGAAGTACCTCCAGGTGCTCGTGGAGAACGCGGAGGCATTGCAGTCCGCCGGGGGCCTGAAGTCGCCGATCAACCAGCAGATGATCCGGGCCATGGCCCGCGATGCTGACACGTTCATGGGCAACGTGATCGCCAAGGGCGCCACGGCCCTCCCCGACATCAAGGCCGGTGCCGCGAACGCCCCTCAGGCCCTCTTCAGCGCCATCCTGGACATGATGCTGGCCCTCGATGGCAACGACGTCCCCGACGGCCGTTACGTGGTCGTCTCGCCCCGCGTGAAGCGGCATCTGATCGAGCATCCGGCCATTGCCAACGCTGGCGCCTACGGCGAGGGCGGCGTGACCACGAACGGCGTGGTGGCCCGTCTCGCCGGGTTCACGGTCCTGTCCACCACGGCAATGCCCAAGGGAGTGGATATCGTCGCCGGACACCCGGAGTTCAGTACGTTCGCGAGCCAGTTCCAAGGATTCCGCCTCGGCCAGTCTGAGAAGTACCGAGCCAATTACATAGATACCCTCCATTTGTTTGGTTCTAAAATCCTGCGATTCCCTGGCCTCGACACCAAGAAGGCCGACAACACCTTCGATGAGTCCAAGCCCACCAAGGGCATCGTGAAGGCCGCCGTGGAGTGGGCGGCGTAGTGCCGTGAGCCCTGGGGGTCTCTGCCGATTCGGTGGAGGCCCCCTTTTTTTGTTCGGCGCCAAGGGGCTTCCGCAGGTCAGCTACTACGTGCCTTCAAGGCACGCATACGTGGGACGTACCCCTCTTGCCTCGTGCGTGTGACCCAGAGGTCAGCCGGCCGTGGCCCAGAGCGACGAGGCGGCCCCAGGCGTGGCCGCCCACGGGTCCCTGCTACTGCGCTGAAACAGCCCCGAAAATAACCCTGTTCCGGCTCACTAGGTGTTATCCGCCGAAACCGTAACGGCCAACAGCAACATTATTACCCGGCCTACCCCGAAGAGGCTCTGCCTCAAGGGCTCCAGCGGAAATTGCTACGGGGTGAACCCGATACCCAGTGGGGAGGGTGTCCGCAAAATCGCTTCATTCGGGCCGCATTCTCGAATATTTGATACCCGTACACGGTCGGAAAGAGGCACCCCCGGTGGGTCCTATCGCCGTCTAACTAGGCATTACCCCCGGGTGTACTGAGTGAACGGCGAAACACCCTCTGACCTGCATGTTTTCCATCAGGTAATCGACTTCAAATGCCTAATGTGATCCACTTCACGCCCATCGTGGTCTTGAATTGATTTGCTGATGCTGCAAGATGAGATCAGTTCCGCCGACCATGAGTCGGGGCGGAAGAGGAAAAGCCGTAAGAGCAACGCTCCGGCCGATTACTTATCTCGACTTCAGCTATCTAAGGAATCTTGTGCGTAAGACGATCCTGGTACCCGTTGAGAAGACGTTCTGTGACGCGCATTTGGCCCGTGACGGGTCGGAGGTGGAAGCGACGGCAACCCTGACTCTGGGGCGGCACGCCTGGGATCTCTGCGTGGAACACGACGTCACGTTCGGCCGCTACCTGGTGGATGCCCTTGGAGTGCCCGGTGAGGCCGTGGCCGAGCCTGAGGCCGTGCCGGCCGAGCCTGAGCCGTCGCCGACGTCCATGAAGCCGTCGCCTGTCGCTGCTGAGGATGAGCGCGACGGCCAGGAGCAGGAGGAGCAGCCCCGCATCATCTGTCCTGCCGAGTGGCATGAGGCCCAGCGTGGACACGATGATCACCCCGTTGTCCCGGAGCAGCCTTCGGTGATGGTCAGTGGGGATGTGCCGTGGTACTCGTGGGACGACGCGCGGGAGGCGGTGCGTAACGCCGGGTACCGGGTGGTGGGGCGAGCGGACGACAGCACTGTCCTGCTCATCCTGGGTGAGGGCGGGGACCGGAACGAGATCAAGCTGCGAGACGCTGCGGAACGGTCGATCCCCTGCATGGACGTGCGTGCTCCGGGGCGGTTCCGTGACGCGGTACGGGCCGGTGAGCTGGTCGGTGGTGACCCGCTTCCCGAGCCTGTCAAGGTCGGCCCCAAGGTCATGTCCGAGCGTGAGCGCAACCGTGTGATCCGGGCGTGGGCCCGTGAGAACGGCTGGCCGAACCTCCCCGCTCAGGGACGCGTCCCGATGCACGTCCGGCACTGCTGGGACCTCGCACAGCAGGACACCGAGGGAAAAGCGGTCGCGGCCTGAGAGCCGCCCGCACCGCGCCGGGCGCACTGAGCGCCCGGCGCCCCCGGCCCCCAGCCACCCAACCCACCCTGTTCGAGATAGAGGCGCCATGAGCACCCCGGTTCTCTACGGTCCGATCGGCCGGGCCGTCCGCAAGATCGCCCCCTTCGTGGAAGCAGACGCCCTGGGGGTGTACGTGGCCGCTCTGTCGATGTGGTCGGCCGCCATCGGCGGCACGGTCAAGGTCTCGTCCCGTGGCAGCGCCCGGCCCGTGCTGCTGTGGTCCGCCCTCGTGGCCGGTACGGGCAGGGGCAAAGGGACCGCACTGCGGGCCGCCCTCCACGTCCTGGACCCGTCTCTGGGCCGGTTCCTCGCCACCCACACCACATCCGGGATCACGTCCGGGGCGAGCATAGTCAACCACCTGTGGGAGCAGCAGGAAGCGACCACCGAGACCGAACGGGGCCGTGATGTCCGGGCCCTGGTGGTGGAGGAGGAATGGACGGAGGTGCTCAAGCGGGTCAAGCGGGACCCGTCGTTCACCACGAAACTCCGGGCCGCGTGGGACGGCACGACGCTCCGCAACACCACCAAGGAAGAGGCCCAGGAGATCCGGGACCCCGCCATGGTCCTCCACTCCCACATCACGCCCTCCGACTGGGCCCGCTACGTGGGCGAGTCCGAGGCGGCGGGCGGCTCGTACAACCGCATCCTGCCCTTCCTGCTCCGCTCGGTGCCCATGCTCGACGACGACCGGGTGATCCTGCCGAAGCTCGACGGCAGGGAACTCTCCGACGCCTACGCATGGGCCACGGCCCGCCCCCGGGCGATCACCCTCGCCGAGGACGCCCGGCCCCTGTGGCGCCTCATCCGCCGCTACGCCCGCATCCTGGGCGAGACCCTGCCCGGAGAACAGGCCGTCTTCATCGAACGGACCGCAGAACAAACCCTCAGGGTCGCCGCCTGCCTGGCCGCCTCCGAGCGCTCCGAGACCATCACGGACGACACGCTGTTCGCCGCGTTCACCCTCGTACGCCGCTCGGTGCAGGACGCGGTCCGGATCGCCCGGGGCGCCACCACGCCGAAGGTGAAGCGGCAGCCGCTCAGCCTTGCCGACAAGGTCCGGGCCCGGATCGAGATGCACGGCGGCCGGGCAACGTCCTCCCAGATCCTCCCCTTCGTGGGGGCGACGGCCGCTGAGGTGAAGGCACTGCCGGGAATCGCCGTCACCGCCGACCGGTCAGGGAAGACCGGCCGACCGGCCACCGTTTTCACGCTCCACGGTGACACTTCCCGTCACCCGGACCGACAGCCGGCCAGCGCGGATCGTGAGGAGAACCAGGACGCTTTCCCTCACGCAGAACCGCAGCCGGCGACTCCGGAGCGCCACGGGAACCGCGCCACGGTCGTCCGCCTGGATATCTACCGCCCGGCGGCGGAGCAGCCCACCGTTCCCCAGCCGGTGAAGCGGTCGGCCGCTTCCGCACCTGCCCTCAACGACAACCCATTCCTTGCCCTGCTCTGAGACGCGAACGAACGAAGAAACGCCCCGCTTTGGCGGGGGCGTTTCTTCGTTGACGGTGACCCGGGGGGCGGCTAGGCGGCGGCTGACCTCTGCGGAAGGCACTGCGCCCCGGGATACGTATAGGGGTAGTCCTCACCACGCCACACTGCTTCGACAGCGGCCCGCCGTTCCGCCACCCGTTCCCAGTACTGCACATGCTGACCAACCAAGGGGCGGGGGAACCAGATCACCTCATCCGCCACCTCGTCCTCCGGGGCCTCGGACAGTTCGGGCCACAGAACCGGAGCCGGGGGAATCGGCACGGGGGCCGTCTGAGGGGTGATCTCCTGGGCCACACGGTGGCGGCCGTGGGTCTTCACGCTATGCCGCCCGGGGGCAGGGAACAGCAGGGCCAGCACCCATTCCAGGGCACGCAAGATACACTCGCGCATGTCGTCAGCTCCTCTATAGCTGTCGGCGAAGCCCTGGTATCCGCTCCAACGGTTACCAGGGCGCTTTGTTTTGTTGTGGTGATCACGGTACCCACGTGAGCGGCGGGGCGCCAGAGGAACCGGAGGGCCCTTCCCGGCGTCCAGGGAAGGGCCCTCTACTGCCTCAACCACCTACTTGGTGCGGGAGCCTTTCCCGCCGCTGTTCCCGTCCCGGCGGCGCGGCTCCCTCTTGCGGTTGACCGCCTCGGGGCTGTTGCAGGCGTCGCACGCACGTGCCAGCTTTGCGCCACCTGGCATCTGCTCAGTAATGAACCCAGTGCCGTAGCACTTGCTGCACATACCGTTCCCTCCTAGCTGTGCTCGACGCGCCCGGTCCCGTTGCAGTTGTCGCACTGGTTCGTCAGACCATGGTCATCGGTCTTGTACCCGGTTCCGTTGCAACTCAGGCACGGAGTATCGCCCATGGGTCCTCTCCTATGGTCGGGTTACTTTCAGAGTCCCGCTCGGCCGCCGACCGTCCTCAGGGGGCGACCGAGCGGGCGTGGTCCCCGCCCCTGCCGGGATAGGTGATGTGTAAGAGGTGCATCTACCCATGACCCGGCGGGGCGGAGCCTTTGGCGCCTTCCGACTGTCCCCCGTACAGCCGGAAGCGGGTGCTATCCCTTCTTCTTGGCGGCTTGGTCAGCCGCCCGACGCTCGGCGCGGTTCCCGTTGGGGTCGGCGGTCTTGGACGACTTGTCTTTGCGGGCGGACATTCCGTCGCCGTCCGACCCAGAGCCGCCTCCGCCTCGCTTGAAGATCACTTTCCGTCCTCTTAGGTGGTGAGCCCGGCCAGCTACCAACAACCGAGAGGTCGGCCCGACGGTGGTCGCCGGGTGGTCTACTTCCGCCCCTTGGTGGGGTCCTCGTTGTTCCCCTCACCCTCGTTGATGTCGTGTTCGAGGCCGTCGCCCTCGTCGTCGTCGGCCGGATGCCCGGGGCCACTTGCCCAACCACCCATAGGTGCACCACCCTCTTCGTGTCCATCTGGAACCCCGTCCGGACGCTGAACACCACATCCGACGTCCGGACGGGGCCTTGAAGCCCGCCCCTGTGCCGGGAGGGGGAGGAAGGGAACCCATGGGAGTTGGTGGGTTCATCCGGCGGAGGGGCAGGCGGTCTAGGGGGAGCGCACCACGTCGAAGATCGGCCTAGGGATCAGCACGACCGCCCCCTTCGGCGTACCGGCTCCAGCGCCTCGGCCGACGTGTCGCCAACCAGCGGGTACGGGATGGGCTCGCTCTCCGGCCGCTGGATGATGCCGCCCGTTCCGGTCGTGAACGCACGTCTCGTCGCCGTGTCGGCCACATGCGTCGGGTCCTCCATCACGCCCGCCCGCCGCATCTCGCTGATGCTGGCCGGCTTGAGCGCATCCGGGTCGGCATCCCACTCCCGGCCGCCTCCGGGCGCCCGCAGCTGCACGTACGGGCCCACCTTGTCCATGCGCTGCCCCAAGCGGCCCTTTCGCGTGTCCACCACCCACGCAGGGGGTTCCTGACCCGTGTTCGCCATCTGTTCGACCCTCCGTGTGTCCCATCGCCGATCGGCGGGAACTCCCTTACATAGACGAAGGGTTGCGCGCCGGTAGTCCCGCGAACAGTGCTTGGATGTTTCCAACCACCGATGGAAACGGGAGGAGTTGGGCACTATGCGCGAGGGGACACAAGACGGACCGGCCTTCTACGGTGACGAAGTCTTGGCCTCACGGGAACAGGCGGGCGTGTCGCAAAGCGCACTGGCGAAGGCGACAGGCTACAAAGTGCCTTATGTGTCCAAGGTCGAGAACGGGCACGCCCTTGGGAGCGAGCGGTTCGCCGAAGGATGTGACCGTTTTTTCAACACGGCCGGGCACTTCCTGCGGCTGCATCGCAGGATCTCGGACGCTGGGCACCCTCAGTGGTTCGCCGCGTACGTGAAACTCGAACGCGAGGCGCGGGTGATTGAGGACTACTCAACCACCTTCATCATGGGGATGCTGCAAACGCCCGCCTACGCTGAGGCCGTGTTTCGGGCCGCGTACCCCACTGAGAGCGATGCGGGGATCAAGGCGAAGGTAGAGGCTCGGCTGGCCCGTCACAGCGTGATAGAGAGGGAAGACCCTCCCCGCCTTTGGGTGGTACTCAGTGAGGCCAGTCTCCGTATGATCGTCGGCAATGCTGCGACGATGGGGGAACAGCTTGAGCACCTACTGATTGAGGCACAGGCACCCACCGTTACGGTTCAGGTCCTGCCGTTTGACGCGAGCACTCCCGCATCTCACCTGCCGCTCACGCTACTAACCCCGCACGACGGCCCCGCCGTTGTGTACGAGGAAATCCGGCACCACTCGCGTGTGGACGACTCCGCAGGGGCCGTCGCGGAAGCAAGAGATGTCTACGAGCGTCTCCGTGCCGACGCGCTGTCGCCTGATCGATCCATGGCACTGATTTACAGCATTTTGGAGGAGTTCACTCATGAGCACGCCCCCCGACCTCACCCGCGCCATATGGGCGAAGTCCAGCTACAGCGGAGGGACCGGCGGTCAGTGCGTCGAGTGGGCCCCCGGGTACGCATCATCCGGCGTCATCCCCGTCCGTGACTCCAAGACTCCCCACGGCCCCGCCCTGGCCTTCCCTGCGAGCGCCTGGGACTCGTTCATCGCGGGAGTGAAGGACGGCGGCTTCACGGCCGCCTGACGAGACTTCTGAGAGCGCACCTGAGCCCCCCGGCCGACGTTGGGGGGCTCTGTCGTGGCCAAGGTGGTTCCGGGCTCATCTGGGTCAGCACGAAGTCAGCACGGTGCCCACAACCCCACGGAAACGCTCCTGAGCGGTCCGAAGCGTGAACAAGGCATGTAACCTCTGACCAGGGCGTTTGGCCCTACTGGGCCAGGGGTGCTATGCGCCCTGGTCAGACAGGCTCCGGACTTCGGCGTCAACGTCTGACGTCCGCGTCCGCGGAAGTGAAGGAGGGGCCCCCGCTGTGGCGGGGGCCCCTCGGCGTCTCCGGGCGAGGACGCCCGCGACGGCTTTCTACCGCGTCGCCTACTGCGTCGGGTAGTGCTTCAGGAAGAGCGAGGTGGTGGTGTTACTCAGGCGATTGTTGATCCCCTGGCCGCCCGTGTAGACCTTCGTCTCGTTTCCCGCCCAGTCGGAGAGGGGCGTACCGCCTTCCGCCAGGTGCTGGAACACGCTCGGGTCGGAGTCCGCCGAACCGAACTGGAAGACATCGTCGGAATACGCGTATGGCCGATATTCCTTGTACGCTCCGCCCTGTTTTGTCTGCTTGGTGAGAATGTTGTGGAAGAAGATGTTCTGCGGGCCGGAGCTTCCGGACCATTTGACCGCCTTGTTCCCCGCACTCCAGTAGATCGGCCACCAGGTTCCGGCGTCACCGCCACCGCCTTCGCCACCGCAGTTGACGGAGCAGCGGGAGGAGGCGTGTTCGTAGGGGACGTTCACCTTGTTGTTCTCGAAGAGGTTCCGGCGCTCCCAGCCGCCGTGCAGGTTGAGGTCGGAGTCGAAATCGTTCCCGATGGCCACGTTCCCGGAGGACGACCACTGGAAGGTGAAGTGCCGGAGGTTCCGGGTCGTGTTCGAGGCATAGAGCGAGTCCCAGACGCGGGAACCGCGCATATAGCCGTTTCCGCCCTTGCCCTTGTTCCAGGCCCCGTCGAAGTGGTTGTGCTCGATCTGCAGGTTCTTGGCCACCTCGGTCACCACCGGATGGGAGCCGGCCATTTCCCCGCGGACCCCGCGCACCCATGAGTTCGCCGCCCATTTGAAGACGATGCCGTGCATCGCGTACTCGGGGGCGATGTTCCCGTAGTTGTGGACCGGGCAGTTCGGCTTCGATGCCTCGCACTGCGGGTCGGCCTGATAGCTGCCACCACCGAGCTTGGGCATCCCGTCGAGCTTCTGGGTGAAGGAGAAGTCCTCGAACCCGACATCGGTGATCATCTTGAGCGGCGTCACCTTGCTCGGGTAGGGCGCCTTGGTGCCGTCCTGCAGCAGCGGGGAACCATCGGAGGTGGAATTGACCGGCAGGTCGAATTCCAGCGGCTTGTCGATGGTGACGGTGCCTCCGGCGGCATCGACGGAAGAGATGTTGAAAACCTGCTGACGCATATGCAGGTTCTCCAGCCGGCCGGCGTTGGCGGTCGTGTCGACCTGCTGGGTCTGGTAGAACTTCAGGCTGTTCGCGGCGCCGACCCACAGGAAACCGCCGGGCTTGAACACCGACATGTTCGTCCCCGCCTTCAGGCGGATCACCCTGTCGCCCTGGCGCGCGGAGTAGTTCGCGTCCGCCGAGGAGCCGCTCAGCTCCACACCGGACTCCCAGTGCTGGTTGACCGACCCCTCGAAGATGTCCCGCCGGTTCTCCGGCAGCTTCGAGATGTCACCGCACATCCTGAGGTGCTTGGCCGACACCTCCCGCGTCTGGACGCGGAACAGTCCGCGTCCGGGCCAGATCCACCCGCCCGTTCCGACGATCTCCCCGATCTTTCCGGGGCATTTGTAGGTCATCGAGAGCTGGTCCCACCGGGCACCCTTGTCGTCCAGGGTGTCGTACGCGGTGGCCGCGTCCGGGCGGAACACCAGTCGGGTGGCGACCCCCTGGCCTCGTATCACCAGGTAAGAGGCGTCGACGGACAGCTGCTTGCTGACGTTGAGCTCCCCCTCGGGAAGCTCGATGACGGACAGCCTGCTGCGGCTCGCACCCGGGGTGCAGTCGGTGCGGATGTGGTCGATGGCCTTCTGCAGGCCCGCCGTGTCGTCGGCGCCGTCATTGGGCGACACCCCGTACTTGCTCTTCAGGTCCGACGGGCTGATCCGGCAGCGCGGCTCCCGGGTGTACGCCGAGCTGCCCGGCAGCGGTTCGCCGCCCCGGTAGCCGGCCCCGCTCCAGTCCGGCAGCCCTCCGACCGGTCCCCGGCGGTTGCCCTTGGCGAAGACCTGGCTGGCGTCGTCGAGGGTGTCCGGGGAATCGCCGGGTCTGCCGGCGCACACGGAGGTCACCGGAGTGGTGTCGTCGAGTTCGGCCACCGCCTTGGCCAGGCAGGCCGAGAGCGCCCGCTGCCCGTAGTAGTTCGGGTGGATGCCCTCCTGCTGGTGGCCCTGCGACGTCCAGCCGGCGTCCTTGGTGCCTTCGAACAGATAGGGCACCCAGCGCACCCACTCGGCGCGCTCCGCGTCGAGCGGCCGGGCCAGGGTGTGGGAGGAGTCCGCCTGCTGGGCGGCCTTCCCGCACAGTTCATGCCCGGCGAACGCCTTCTGCAGGTCCAGGAAGGAAACCTTCGCCTGGCCGGCCGCCTCGCTCAGCATGGTGCTGATCCGGGGGATCACCGAATCGCGGGCCCAGTCGGAGTCCTGGTCGAGGAACGGGCAGCCGCCGTCGGCGTAGCGCCCGAAGGGCTTGGCCGACTTCTCCGGGTAGCGGTAGTCACCGCTCGCGGGCAGCGGGTTCGGGTAGGACTGGAGCACGATCCGGTAGCTGTCGTCACCCCGGCCGGCGGCGCGCATGGTCGTGCGGATCGCGTCGAGGGACTTGATCACATCGGCCTTCGTCGTCGCCAGGCCCTCGGCGAAGCCCTGCTCCTTCGCGGCACGGCATCCGTGGTTGTTCACGGACGGGTAGAGGTATGCCTTGGCGCATTCCTGGAGGATCTCGGCGAACTTCAGGTCGTTGCCACCGATGGACAGGACGATCAGGCCGATCTCGTGGGTGTCGGCGATCTCCCGCAGGGCCTCGACCTGGGGCCGCTGGCCCTTGAACGGCTCCGAGGTGACATGGGCGGTGGTCGCCCCCGAGCAGGCGATGTTAAACCGTTTGGCCCCGGGGAACCTCGCCAGCTCGGCGCCTTGGATCTCCGCGGAGTCCGAGCGGTCGCATGCCTTGTCGCCCTTCTCGGCGTAGGAGGTGTCGCCGTAGACCCGCGCCGGGTCGTGGCCGCACTTGCTCTCGTCCGCGTTGCAGTCGACGGCCGCGCGGTCCGTGCCCCAGGCCGAACCGTCGGCATAGCTGTTGGCATTGCCCGCCCAGCGCCCGGCCTCGCCGGAGATATAGCTGTCGCCCATCGAGACGACGGCCCCGGGATTGCCGCACATGCCGGGGGCCGGCGCGGCGAGGGACCGGGAGGCGCGTGCGAACTGCTGGTAGACGGTGGGAGCGCTCCAGTACGCGTCGCACACGGGAGCCGTCACGGGGGCGAATCTCACCGGCCAGTGGTCGGAGCCGCCGTTCTTGCTGTTCACCGATACCGCGAGGTTCGTCAGCGGTTCGCTGGAGACCATGAAGTCCAGCGGGAAGCCGGACAGCTGCGTGGGGACCGGGAAACCGTCCGGCTGGCCGTTCCCGCTGGCGTAGTAGGTGGCGGGCCAGCCCTGACGGAATGTCCAGGCGTGGCTGTTGAAGTCGCCCAGCGCCCGCCACGGCTGACCGGCCATCTGCTGGTTGATGGTGTTGATCAGGGCGACGGAATGCGGATTGGGGGTGTCGCCGGAGCGGATCGATGCCGCGTGGATGTCGAAGTACCACGTGCCGTTGACCCGCACACCGACCGCGGGGCGCGACCGGATCCACTTGGCGGGGTTCGGGCCGCTGTCGACCGCCGTGATGACCTTGATGTCGGCGGGCCCGGCCAGCGGATTCCTCAGCCAGATCGCCATGGACTTCGCCGAATTCCGCTGCGCGTCCGGATCGATTTCCTCGTCGTCGTCGGAGCCCCCGGTGCCCCAGTACCTCTTGTCCAGGATGTTCAGGTACACCAGGGTCCCCTTCCTCCTGGGCTCCCCCGGATCACCCCGGCCCGCGTCGCCCCAGCCCCCGATGGAAAGCCCGTATTTCAGGCTGGGAAGGCCGGTCACGGTCTTCGAGGTGTCGCCGCGGTTGTTGAAAAGCTCCTTCGAGTCATAACCCTTGGGCGGGGTGTTGACCTCCTGGAGCGCCAGGAGGTCGGACTCCTTGGTGAGGGCGGACTGGATGTGCTCCCATCGCGTGCCGCCCTGCGCGTTGAACGTGAGGGCTCTCGTCGTGACGTCGGCGACGGCATGGGCCTGTGCGGGTGTCAGCAGCACGGCGGCGGAGGCGAGCAGCACCAGACAGAGCGCCTGCGCCATCGCCCCGATCCCCTGCGGTTGTCCTCTACGTGACGGTCTGTGCCGCTGTCCGCGGCGGGATACCGCCGCTGATATCGGTATGGACAAGTACCCGACTCCTCTTGGGTCTGGTCGCGCGCGCGATATTAAAAAATACTTAAAGTGTGGATAAAGTAGCAGCTTGCGCACGCTGCCGAAGTAACCCTGCCGAGGAGCGGACCGCCCCCCTCCCCGCCCAGGACGCCTCGCTCCCCGGCGCCTCCCCCACCGGCTGCCGGGCGCCCGTCCCCGCGGACCGCCTGATCCCGTCGAGCAGCCGGCGCGCTCCGGTTCCCCTCACCCACCCGGCGTACTGTGGTCCGAGGCGTTCAACTTCTCCCGACGGGCGGGGTCATGGCGGCGACGACACTCGGAGACCGGCTGGGCGAACTGCGTGTACGGCGCGGGCTGACCCAGGAGGGGCTGGCCGAGAAGGCCCGGCTCA
Source organism: Streptomyces eurocidicus (assembly GCF_002891295.1). Classification (GTDB taxonomy): domain Bacteria; phylum Actinomycetota; class Actinomycetes; order Streptomycetales; family Streptomycetaceae; genus Streptomyces; species Streptomyces eurocidicus. The sequence goes on from NZ_LGUI01000003.1 coordinate 44,577, forward strand.
GCGTCGACACCGTGCGGAAGCTGGAGCAGAACCAACGCTTCACCGCACGGATGAGTACCCTCAACAATCTCGCGCGCGCTCTCGACGTCGAGACGTCCGTGCTGCTGGGTCCGCCCGCCGTGCTGGAGTCGGCCCCCGGCCACGACCCGCCGAGCATTCTCGCTCTCCGGCAGGCGGTGACACCGCTGTCAGGCTTTCCCGGCCTCGGCCCCGCCACGGAGGAGGAGTGCGAACCCCCGACCGTGGTGGAGCTGCGCGAGGCCATCCGCAGCACGGAAACCGTCCGCCGACGCGGCGAGTTGACGAAGATCACCGCGCTGCTGCCGACGCTGCTGGCCGATGCCCGCGCCGCTGTACGCCAGCACTCCGGCGCGGACCGGGCGGCCTGCTACGCGGTGCTCGCCGAGGCATATCAGGTGGCCGCCACCACACTTACGGCCTTCGGCAAGGAGGACGCGGCGTACACCGCGCTGGAGCGGTCGATGGAAGCGGCGGCGCGGTCCGACGACCCTCATCTGGAGGTCATCGGGGTCTCCACGCTGTCGTGGATCTTCACGAAGCAGGGGCGTGTGGCCGATGCCGAGCGAGCCGCCGTACGCATGGCCGAGCGGATCGAGCCGGGCTTCCGGTCGGCGCCCCTCGACCTCTCCCTGTGGGGGATCCTGCTGCTGCGCGGCGCGACGGCGGCCGTGCGGGCGGAGCACGGGGACACCGCGGAGGAACTGCTGTCCCTGGCGACCGCGGCCGCGGCCAGGATCGGGACCGACAGACTCGACTACGCGACGCCGTTCGGCCCCACGAACGCCGGGGTCGCCGCGGTGAACGCCTTTGTGGACATGGGCAAGCCGGACAAGGCCCTCGACCGGGCAGCGCTCATCCCCGGTCTCGGAAGCCTGCCCCCCACATGGCTCGCGCGCCATTTCCTCGACCGCGCTCAGGCATACGCGGAGATGCGGCGGGACGGCGAGGCCACCCGCGCCCTGCTGGCGGCCGAGCGCACCGCCCCGGAGTGGATGCGGTACCACGCGTCGTCCCGCCACCTCGTGGCCGAGCTCCGGGGGCGTGAGCTGCGCCGCAGCTCGCCCATCAAGGATCTCGCGCTCCGCCTGGAGATCGAGGCCGGGTAGGACGCCACGCCCTACCCCGTCCGATGACTCGGACGCCCCGCCCCTGGGCCGGGCCCCTGCCGTCCCCCAAGGTTCCTCACACGGTCACCGACGACTTGGGGGTACCCATGCACGACTCCGACGGTCCTCTCCCCTCCTTCGCCTCCCCGGTTCCCTCGACGGAGCCGGCCTCCCCGGCGGCGGCCGGAAGCGGGTTCCGGAACCCGGCGGGCTACCAGGATTGCGCCTGCCTCAGCGGGGAACGCCGAACCGCCCGGCTCGCCGGGGATCACAGCAAGGCGACCGACTACACCGTCCTCCTCCGACGCCACTGGCGCAGTGTCCACCGCGCGTAACGAAAAGGGCCGTGGCACGCCCGGCAGGCAGGGGTGACGACGCAGTCGGTTTCGTTCCGGGTCCGGCCTCGGCCGCGGCCCGCGTCGGACGGGCGTCGCCCGGACGCACCGTGAGGCAGAAGCCGGGGATCAACCGTCAGCTATCGCGTAACGTCACGACGGTACATAGCGATCGACTCGGCATATTTACGGTCTCACGGGAGTCATCATGAAAAGACGCGTCTTCCTCGCCGGCACCCTGCTGGGCGCGGCCGGCCTCGCCGCTCTGCCGACCGGCGCCTCGGCGGCCTCACCGAAGGTGAATTCCCTGGCCGACCTCCAGAAGGAGATCGACCGCGCGGCGCCCGGCGACCGAATAGTCCTGGCCGACGGCACGTACACCGCCCCGTCCGGGGGCATCCGCGTCACCGGGCGGAACGGCACCGGGAACGCGCCGATCGAAATCGTCTCGGAATCGCGCGGCGGCGCGGTGCTGCAGGGCGAACTCGGCTTCGTCTTCCGGAATTCCAGCTTCATCACCGTCAGCGGCTTCGCCTTCCGGCAGAGCGGCACCCTGGAGATCCCGGCGAATTCCTCGGACATCCGGCTGACCCGCAACGACTTCCGGTTCGCCGACGTCAGCGGGCGCGACTGGGTCGTCGTACGGGGCGACAACGTCAAGCTCGACCGGAATCGCTTCCACGACCGGAAGACCGAGGGCATCTTCGTCGTCCTCGACGGCGCCGACGCGAAGACCGTCGCGCAGAACCTGCACCTGTTCAAGAACCACTTCTTCGGGCACAGCTTCGCCGGTGACAACGGCGGCGAGGCCGTCCGGCTCGGCGACAGCGCCCGCGCGCTGCTCAGCGCGAAGGCGGTCGTGGAATACAACCTCTTCGAGAAGTGCGACGGGGACCCCGAGGCGATCTCGGTCAAGACCTCGGAGAACACCGTTCAGTACAACACCGTGCGCGACAGCCGCGGCGGAATCGTGCTGCGCCACGGCAACCGCTCCACAGTGCAGGGGAATTACCTGCTCGGCGGCACCGAGGGCATCCGCGTTTACGGCAATGACCATCTGATCGTCAACAACTACCTCGGCGACCTCAAGGGGCGCGCCCTGGTGATCGGCAGCGGCACCGCCCGCGACCACCGCCCCGACGAGCCGGCCGGCGACCGCCGGGGCAACGACGCGTGCGACCGCGCGGTGATCGTGCACAACACCCTGTACGGCAACCCCAAGTCGCTCTCGGGCGAGGGCCGCGACTTCGCGCCGAAGGACGTGGTCGTCGCCGACAACCTGCTGGTGGGCGGCTCCGGCAGCCTGGTCTCGATGGGGAAGACCGAGGGCTTCACCTGGCAGGGCAACATCCTGTGGGGCTCCGCGTCCGACGGCAACATCCCCTCCGGCGGCTTCCGCCGGGTCGACCCGCTGCTGCGGCAGGAGTCCGACGGGGTGTACCGGCTGTCGGCGGGCAGCCCCGCGATCGGCGCGGCGACGCTGAAGAGCCGGACCGTCACCGAGGACATCGACGGCCACCCGCGCGGCGGCTCCCGTGACGTCGGCGCGGACCAGTACGCGACGGCGCCCCCGGTCCGCCGCCCCCTCACGGCCACGGACGTGGGCCCGAACGCCTGAGCGCTCCGCCGGAACTCCGGCGAGTCGTCCGTGAGTGCGTCGTGGCTGGTCGGGGTGTGACCCAGGTAAGACGAGAAGCCGCCAGTAGTTGATCTTGAGGGTTCCGGATGGTGGTAGCCGTCACCCGTTCGACTCAGTGTCGTTGATCGCGATGTTGGCTGCCGCCTGGGCCGGAGTGAGCTGTGACCTCGATCGAACGGACCGCGCTACCCGCGGTTCAAGCGGCTGATCACCGCTCAGGAGCTCCATCTGTTCTTCTCGCCGACGCGGGAGGGGCGGCGTGGGCAGCTGAGCGGATGGATTCCAACGGACATCAGCTCGCGCTGCTGCCGGCTCTGAAGTCGTACCAGAGGATGGGACGTTTCCCGAAGTCCGGCGAGTACCCGGAGATAGTGGTCGATTTCGTACGCCGGGTGGTCGAGCTGCCGGAGGGGACCAAGCCCTTGTTCGCGGCGGGCCGGACCGCTGAGCGTCAGCGTACGGATGTGCGCCGGCGGGTGGGGGGCGACATACAGGCAGGCCAAGGCCCGCCGGATCGTTGCGGAGGCGATCCGGAAGGAGGCTGCGGCGAAGAACCGCCCGGCCGATCTGATCAATATCGCGCTGGAGAAGGTGGTCGCGGCCGGGCTGGAGCTGCCGGCGTTTTCCACCTTCGATGCGATGGCCTCGAAGATCCGCGGTGAGGTGAACGCTTCGATTTGTGCGGGCATCCACGGCCGGATGAGCGCGGGGCAGCGGGCGGGGCTGCGGCTGCGGCTGCGGCTGCGGCTGCGGCTGCGGCTGCGGCTGCGGCTGCGGCTGCGGCTGCGGCTGCGGCTGCGGCTGCGGCTGCTGGAGGAACGTGGCGAGGACGGCAAGACGCCGTTCCATCATCTGCAGAAGCCCGCGCAGGGCCCGAGCTGGTCGCATTTCCGTCGTCTGGCCGATCACCTGGAGTGGGTGGACAAGCTCGGTGACACCGGTGTGTGGATGGAGTCGGTGGCCTCGGGGAAGATCACCGATTTTGCCGGGGAGGCGGACGCGGCGGACGCCTCGGTGCTGCGGGACTACGCCGTGGTGAAGCGGGTCGCGGTGCTGGCGTGCCTGGCGCACAAGGCGAGGATGCGGGTCCGTGATGACCTGGCGACGATGTTCTGCAAGCGGGTGGCAACGAAGGTCAAACGGCCAAGGCGGAGCTGGAGGAGATCCGCCTGCGTGAGCAAGAGATGGTCGAGGCCCTGATCGGGAACTACCTGACCGTCCTGAAGAACATCGACGCCGACGGCCCGGCCCAGGCCGCGCTGGTGAAGGCTGCGGCCATGACCGGCGAGGCGGTGAGCGCCAGCTCCTTCAGGAGAGCTGGGAGATCGATCCCGAGGACCTGGCCCAGATCACGCCGTACCTGACCGCGCACATCAACCGGTTCGGTGAGTACTCCACCCACGAGCTCGGCATCACCCCGGAGGCGTACGACTCGAAGCTGGACGCGGACTTCACCCAGCTCCGCGGCGAGAACCCGGCCGCCGACGGATTCGGCCAGGCCGCCTGACCAGGGGCGATCAGCAGAACTTCTGACGGGCCGGCGTGCTGCCACTGGTCACGGTCGTGACACTGGCCGGGCTGGGGTGACTTCCCTGTCAGGGGAGCGTTGAACCCGGTGCCCAAGTCTGGGTGATTCATAGCGGTTCGGCGCTGGCGACAAGGAGCTCATCATGGCCCGCACATACACCGTCACGGTCCATACGGTGAACCAATGGCGAGCCGGCACCGACTCCGACGTCTACGTCAGGCTCCACAGCGGCCACCGCACCAGCGACCGGGTCATGCTGGCGAAATCCGGTCATGACGACTTGGAGCAGGGTCATACCGACTCCTACACGGTGCAGGTTCCCGACGGCTTCGGCCCGCCCGACGCGATCACGCTGGAGATCGACGGCGACGACGACTGGATGTTCGAATCTGTCGAAGTCTCCGACGGCAAGGGGTTCAAGCGGCACATCCAGGGGCAACGGGACGCGGCGTGGCTGTCCTACACGGGAGAAAAGACGGCGCAGCACGGGACCGACCTCATCTACCGACGCTCGGTGCGGTTCGAACTCTGGGACTACGGCAAGGAACCGCGCCGCTTCGCATGGAAGTTCGAGTTCGAGGCGATGCTGAGACAGGGTACGGAAGACGCCCAGAAAGCTATGGAGAGCCACCCGCTCTATAAAGATATGCGGGAGCTCTCCGACAAGCTGGACCGCGAGAGGAGAGCCGAGCTCGTCCAGGTGCTCGCTGGGTTCCTGCAGGTTCCGGACCGGCAGCGGGTAGGCGGGATCAGCGAGTACTGGCCGTTCTCCTACGGCCGTGGTGGGGAGTTGCTGTACCGGAAGATCTCGGTTGCCGATGGTGCCGCGCACACCGATGCCGTCGTGAAGAAGGACCACCCCGCCAGCGGCTGGACGTCCCTGGCCGGGGTCACCCGCATCGGCGCGTTCCTGCCTGTGCCGGACCGGCAGCGGGTGGGCGGGGTGAGTGAGTACTGGCTTTTCCACTACGGGTCTGGTGGGGAGTTGCTGTACCGGAAGATCTCGGTTGCCGATGGTGCCGCGCACACTGACGCCGTCGTGAAGGAAGACCATCCGGCCAGCGACTGGACGTCCCTGGCCGGCGTTCGGCGTATCGACGAGATCCTGCCCGTCCCGGACCAGCAGCACCCCAGCGGAATCAGCCAGTACTGGGTCTTCCACGAGGACGGCTACCGGCTGATCTCGATCGCGGCGGGCAGCGCGCACACCGACGCCGTGGTCACCGGCGACCGCCCCCTTGCCCAATGGGCCGCGCTCACCGGGATCGACCGGGTGGAGGCCATCCTTGCGGTGCCCGACCAGCAGCGCGTGGAGGGCAGCAGCCAGTACTGGGTATTCCACCGCTCCCAGTACCGGAAGATCTCCATTGCCGACGGCGGATCACACACCGACAAGATCGTGCAGTCCGACCGTTCCATCACCGGCGCATGGACCTCGCTCAATGACGACGCCGAGCCATCCTGATCAGCACTCCTGGTTCCGCGGCCGTTCACAGAGTGCGGTCTGCTGCCCGGTCAGTCCGTCGCCGGGCGTGAGGACGCGGGCCGAGCGGGGCTCGGGGACCACGCCGTTCTGGAGGGCGGCGAAGTCGGTGTGGGCCGCCTCGACTGCCCCGGGCGCCGATCGGCCGGGGTCGGCACCCGCAGGAGCTTGGCGAGCCGAGCCGGCTCAGCGGGCACCAGTCCGAACGCCTGACAGGCGGGCCCGGACGACTGACGGGCAAGGCCCCCGGCCCGCCGGGCGGTGGCTCCGGGGTCACCGGCTTCAGGCCCCCGCTCAGGCCGGCGCCTCCCCGACCGTCCGCCGGGTGCCCGTCCCGGCGGACAGCCGGATCGCGTCGAGCAGCCGGTGCAGCCGTACGCCCTCGTCGAAGCCGGGGGTGGTCCGGGCGCCGGTGCGCAGGTCGGAGGCGAGACGGGCGTACGTCTGGGCCACGTTGTGACCCTCGGCCCCCAGGGGGATCCCGTCCACCCGGCGGTGCCTCCTGGGGACGGGCAGCTCCCGGTGCGCGCCGTCCACGGTGTGGCTGCCGAGCAGGCGGAGTTCACCTATCTGGATGCCCGCCGCGCTGTGCGGGCCGACGGTGACGAGGGCGAGGTCCCCGCGGGTGCCGGAGATCTCCAGCCGGGTGCGGGCCTCGGACACCTTGGCGCCGTGGATGTGGGCCGAGACGACGGCCCCGTCGGCCAGGGTGCCGTTGAGGAGCAGGTGGTCGGGGCTGGTCACCTCGACGGAGGCGGCGGTTCCGGCGACGGTGCGCACCGGGGTCCGCACGGAGAGGTCGGCGGAGAGCTCGCCGAAGTCGCCCAGGATGTACTGGAGGGCGTCGAGGGTGTGGCCGCCCGCGACCTCCAGCAGCCCGGCGCCGTTGCGCCGGTCCAGGGTGTACGCGGCCCAGGCCGGCACCCGTCCCGCCGCGCCCATGCCCAGGGCGGAATAGACGGTCGCGGAGGTCACGCGCCCGACGTAGCCGTCCGCGATCAGCTCCCGCGCGCGGCCGACGGCGGGGGCGTACCGCGCCTGGAGCCCGAGGGTGTGGTGGACGTCCGCGCCGCGCGCTAACTCCGCGAGCGCCAGGGCCTCCTCGGTCGTCGGGGCCAGCGGCCACTCGCAGTAGACGTGTTTGCCCGCGGCGAGCGCCGCCCCGACGAGTTCGGCGTGGGCGGGCACCTTGACCGTGACGGCGACGACGTCGACCTCCGGGTGCGCGGCGAGCTGCCGCGCGTCGGCGAACGCGTGCGCGGCGCCGAACACCCGCGCCGCCGCGCGGGCGCTGTCCGGGCTCCTGGTGGCGACGGCGGTGATCTCGTAGTCGGGCAGCGCCCGCAGGGCCGGGAGGTGCGCCCGGAGGGCCCAGCCCCGTTCCGCGTTGGCGCCGATGACGCCCACGCGTATCTTCTTCGCTTCCATAGCCATCAGCCATCCCCTCCCAGCAAACGGACAGGACTTGTCCGCTTGGGTACCGGGCCACCCTAGTCAAGCGGACAAGATCGGTCCAGATGTTGGGTAGGGTCGTTCCATGAACCAACCCGGCGACACCGCCGCCGACTTGCCCGGTCTCCTGCTGGCCGACGCCTCCGGGCGGCTCCCCCGGGCCGACGCGCGCCGCAACGCCGAACGGCTCGTGTCGGCCGCCCGGGTGGCCGTCGCGGAGGTCGGCGTCGGCGTCTCCGCGCACGAGATCGCCCGCCGCGCGGGGGTCGGCGTCGGCACGTTCTACCGGCGGGTGCCGTCCCTGGAAGCGCTGCTCCGCGCGGTGCTCGACGAGGTCCTCGACGACCTGCTGGCCGCGGCCGACCGGTCCTTGGAGGACCCGGACGCCTGGGCCGGGTTCGCCGCCTTCGCCACCGCGTACGTGGCGCTGCGGACGGAGAGCTGCGGGATCGCCGAGGCCCTGGGCGGGGCCTGCGGGGACGCCCTGGCGGACCGCCTCTCCGGCCTCGGCGACCGGCTCCGCCGCCTGGTCGAACGCGCCCAGGAGGCGGGCGTCGTACGGCCGGACGTGCCGTGGCAGGACGTGCCGTTCCTCCTCGCCGCCGCGTCGACGAACGCCCGCACGCTGGGCCTGCGGCCGAGCGACCGCCAGTGGGAACGGAACCTCCGGATCACCCTGGACGGCCTGCGCGCGCGTCAGGCGGGCCCGCTGCCGGGGCCGCTGCCGGGGAAGGCGCCCGAGGCGGAGAGCCGGGCGACGACGGGCTGAACGGGCTGAACGGGCTGAACAGGCCGAGCCGACCGAACCGGCTGGACCGGCTGAGCCGACCGACCCGGCGACGGGGGCAGGCCCTCCGCCTGCCGCGCCTTCGCCGCTTCCGCCGCCTCCGCCGCCTCCAGCCGGCAGTCCCGGCACCGGGTCTCGTCCCCCACCGGCCGGAAAACGCGCTCGCAGCCACCGGCACACTCACGCAACGGCCGGGGCCCGGGGGCCGGGAGGCCGAGGGGCGGCGCCTCCGGCATCTTGCGGACCAGGCGGTTCCTGATCAGGGCGACGGGTGAGTGCACCCGCTCGGGAAGCCCGTCCGTCAGGGCCTCGCGCAGCTCCTTGACCGAGGCGCCGCGCAGGAGCCATTCCCCGGCCAGGGCGGCGAGTTGCTGCACGTCACGCCCGTTCAGACGGAGCCTGCGGTCCCGGTGGGAGACGGCCGCGATCACCAGCCCGCCACGCTCGACCAGCGGCCCCGGCACGTCGCACGCCTCCGGCTCGCGGGAGGGCTGGGAGGGAGGGTTGTACGTGTTCTCTTCAGTGTTGTGTGGGTGACGGCCGACGGCCGGACCTGTCGGCTCACCGACGGCCGGTACGGCGGCCGTCGGACGGAACCCGTCCCGTAAGGCCATCGCCTCCTCGGCGGACAGCGGCACGTTCGACACCAACTGCGTCGTCTTCCACCGGCCGCGCGCGCTCTGACGGCGCCATTCGTGTACATAGCCCTCCGTCATCAGCTCCCGCTTGGCGCGGATGAACGCCGTCTTCTTGATACCTGCCTTCTCCGCCGTTTCCGACAGGCAGGTTTCCGACTCGCCCGGCAGCGACAACTGCCAGGTCAGAAGGCGAACGGCAGCCGCCGACAGGCGTGGATGACGGATGATGTCGTTCGGTACTTGGGAAAAGAATCGCTCGGGGGCGATAACATGCCGAAGCATCTCGGGGGACTCCTTGGGTCCTCGCGGTGTAGGCCCTCGACCGGTGTTGCTAGCACCGTCGAGGGCCGCCTTCGTTTCGCAACGAGGCAGCCGATTCCAGGCCACCGTATCGCGAGCGCGCCAGGCTGAGCGGCACGCCAAACCCCGCATCTATGTGCGAAGTTGTAGCCCGCGACCGACCACACTCCGGGACCCAGCCGTTCGATACCAGAAAATCTTTCCAGGATTTCTGTTATCCGCTTCCACCCCCCGCGTCTCCTGAGTGACAGGCCCCGTACTCAGTAGACCGGAAGTGATCCTCGTGAACCATGAGCCCACGACCTCGACGACCGACCGCACGCGCCGCCGCCGGGGCAAGCGGCCCCGCCGGGCGGTGGTGGTGACCGGAGCGGTCGCCCTGATCGCCATCGCGGGCGGCGGCTACGGCGTGGCCCGGTCGCTGGGCGGCGACGGGGAGACGGCTCCGGTGGCGGCCGGGTCGGCGAACGTCCAGGCGGCGGACCGGGCCCCGGGGCAGCCGGGCGTGCCGACGCCGGACGGCTCGGCGACCCCTTCGGCGGCACCGAGCAGCGCGTCCCCGAGCGCGAGCGCGAAGACGGACGGGAAGGCGGACGGGAAGTCCGGCCGGAAGACGTCCGAGAAGGCCGAGTCCAAGGGCGGAAACGATTCGTCAAAGCCGTCTGGGAAGGACGGGAAGGAGGCGGCGGTCGGGAAGGCCGGTGCCGAGGCCGGGCCCGGCGACGAGCGGGAGTCCGCCCCGAAGGCCGCCGCGTCGGCCGAGGACAGGACCCGTAAGGCCCCGGCGGCGGCCGCTCCGGCGGGCGGCAAGAACAGCTCGCACGTCCGGCAGGTCGTCGACATGGTGAACGCGGAGCGCGCCAAGCACGGCTGCTCGCCGGTCACCGTCAACGCGAAGCTCCAGGCGGCGGCCCAGGGCCACTCCGACGACATGGCGGCGCGCGACTACTACGACCACACCACCCCCGAGGGCAAGGGCCCGGGCGACCGCATCACGGCGGCCGGCTACCGCTGGAGCACGTACGGCGAGAACATCTTCAAGAGCCCCAAGGACGCCCGTACGGCGATGGACGGCTGGATGAAGAGCCAGGGCCACCGCGACAACATCCTCAACTGCTCCTTCAAGGAGATGGGCGTGGGCATCAACTTCAGCGCGAACGGCCCGTGGTGGACGCAGAACTTCGGCGCGTCTTCCTGACACGAGGCCCGCGTCCGGGAGCGGGCGAAGGGGCTCTTCCCCCGCCCACCGCGCGGACTCGGAACCCCAACCCGCCAGGCGTACCTCAGTCGCCAAACCAGTGCGTCCGAGCGGTACGGGCGCTAGACTGATGCCCGCTTGACCGTGTATTCGGCCAGGCGTGCGGGCTTCCGGGTCGGCTATGTTTTTACCGGTAGCGCGCACAAAAACCCCCGCCACGGACCGGCTTGTCCGCGGCGAGGGCACCGGAAACGATGTTCCGGCCGGAGGCTAATCCTTCTAGCCTCCGGTCATCGTCGGCACATCCACCTCCACAGTTCCCGGATCACCGCAGCGATCCGTTCCCGCAAAGGCTTTTTCCGGTGGCGTCCCGCCATAGGGGCGCCCCCCTTTCAGCACGCGGTCAAAGCCGGTAACCGCTCCGGAGGAACCCGGCACCCGGGCCCTCCGCGAACCCGACAACCGTCGTCGGCTCCTCCTTGAAAGGGGGGCGCCCACGAAGGGGCGCCACCACGAACACTACCGCTGTCGTACTCCAACTCGGGGCGCATACGGCGGAATTCGCTGAACCAGGTGACGCAGCATCACCACAGTCGGCTCGACCGATTCCGCGCCGTAGCCACCCGGTTCGGCAAAAAGGCGTACGCCTTCCACGGCACCGTGACCGTCGTCACCGTTCGCCTCTGGACTTCGCTCGTGATCCGCCGGACAGCCCTCAGCCCGTGGGCACGACCAGGCGGGCAAGCTCCCACGGGTCGTGTGCGCTGAAGACGGTGACCTCATCCGCGTGGTCGCGGCGGAGGCCGCGCAGTCGGTCGCGGGCCACAGCACGAGCGGCGACATCGGTCTGCGCTCCCTGCTGGACCGGCTCGAGGATGGGATGGGAAAGGGGCGGGGTGTGCTCGAGCTCGCCGTGGTACATGTACGCGTCGCCCGCGTGCAACAGCCACCGTCCGTCGCCGTCACGCACGGCGACGCCCGCGTGTCCCGCCGAGTGGCCGGGCAGTGGCACCAACAGCAGGTCGCAGGCCAGCCCCTGCGGCCGCGCCACGCCCGGGAAGCCGAACCATTCCGTGCGCTCCTCCACGAGCGCGGGTGTCAGCAGCGGGTTGTGTGCCCGGTGTGCCGGCATGAAACGGTCGAGGCTGTGCCGGTGATGCGGCGCCTCCGGGTCGGTGACGGCCCGGTACTCGTCGGGGTGGACATGCACCCGTGCGTGAGGGAAGTCGGGCAGCCCTCCCGTGTGGTCGCGATGCAGGTGGGTGAGCACGATATGCCGCACGTCCTGTGGCGCGTACCCGAGGCGGACGACCTGGCGCAACGCGCTCTCCTCAAGGTCCAGCACAGGCTGGGCGTAGGCCACCCAGTCCGTCCCCAGCGACCGGTCAGGGTCCTGCAGATCGGCGGTGCCGAGGCCGGTATCGACCAGGACCAGCCCGTCCGAGTCCGTCTCGATGAGCAGGCAATGGCAGACAGCGGCCAGTTCGCGGTTCACAGCGTCCGGCGTGGGTTCTTCCCCGAGCGGTGGAATCTTCCGGAGGGATCCGCAGTTGAGGTGGTGGATACGCACGAGGCCCCCTGGAGGCAAGCGAAGCGGGTGGGCTGTTCACGACGGACGCTAGGAGGAGCCTTCGTGACTTACCAAACGGTTGGACACGCACCGGCGGGTGATCAGGACGGCCCGCTGGCGGACTGTCCGGACAGCGCCCTCGTGCCGCCGGGCCGCGAACCGCGATGCCCTGTCGACGTCACCCTCGCCACGCTGGGCGGGCGATGGACGCCGCTGGTGGTCCGCGAGTTCCTCCGCCGCGGTCAGGTCACATACTCCGAGCTCTCCGCTGCCCTGCCCGCCCTGTCGGACAAGGTCCTCTCCGACCGCCTGGCTCAGTTGACCGGTACAGGCGTCATCGAGCGCCACCGCACATCCAGTTGGCCTCCCCGGGTCCGCTACGTTCTGACCGACCAGGGCCGGGCGCTGGAGCCGGTGGTCCGCAGCATGTGGGAGTGGGGCACCGCACGACGGGACGCCACTAGCTGATCACCAGACCCGTCGGACACCGCCTTCCAGCGGCCTGGAGAAGGAGGCTACGAGGCGCTGCCGGCGGAGGCCCCGTCGGCGGGGGGCGTGGCGTTCAGGACCGCGTCCAGGAGTCCCGGGAAGCGCGTGTCGAGGTCCGCGCGGCGCAGCTCCACCGCCTTGTAGCGGCCGGCCTTGCGCTCCCGGGTGATGCCGGATTCGCGAAGGACGCGCCAGTGGAAGGTGGCGGTGGCCTTGGTGACCTCCACGGGGAGACTCCCGCAGGTGCGCTCCCCTTCGGAGGCGGCGAGCTCGCGCACGATGCCGAGCCGGACCGGGTGACCGAGCGCGGCCAGGACGTCCTCGATCAGGAGCTGATCGCGGTCGGGGTGGTAAGTGGCCATGCATTCGATTGTACGACGAATCACATACCGACACATTTGTCCGTTTTCTCAGTTCGACTGTACGCTGAATGCCGTACAGTCGACCGGCGTCCGCCACGCCCACCTCAGGAGCACCCCCATGAGCACCCCCCTCATACCCGGCACCGCCCCCGTCGCGATCGTCACCGCCGCCGGGTCCGGCATCGGCCGGGGCATGGCCTCCGAGCTCGCGAAGGCGGGGTACCGCGTCTCGCTGCTCGACATCGACGGGACGATCGAGGGCCTCGCTCACGAGCTGGGCGGCATCGCCACCGTCGGCTCACTCACCGACCCCGCCGACCTGGCCCGCCTGGTCGACACCACCGTCGAGCGGTACGGGCGGATCGACGCCGTCGTCAACGGAGCCGGACACGCCCGGAACGACCAGCTCCTGAAGGTCACCGACCAGGACTGGCACGACGGCCTCGACATGCTCCTGCTCTCCGTGGTCCGGATGGCCCGCCTGGTCACCCCACACATGGAAGCGGCCGGAAAGGGCGCGTTCGTGAACCTGTCCTCGTACACCGCCTTCGAGCCGATGGGGCAGATCCCCGTCAACTCCAGCCTGCGCGCGGCCCTGACCAGTTTCACCAAGCTGTACGCCGACCAGTACGCGGCCAAGGGCATCCGCATGAACAGCCTGCTGCCCGGCTTCGTGAACAGCTGGCCCGAGGACCCGGAGTTCCTGGCGAAGATCCCGGCCGGCCGCTACGCCACCACCGAGGAGATCGGCAGACTCGCCCGCTTCCTCGTCTCGGACGACGCCGCTTACATCAACGGCGAATCCATCCGCATCGACGGGGGCGCGGCCCGCTCGCTATGACGTCCTCCACGAACCGCGCACCCGTAACAGGAAGCTACGGCCCTCAGACGGAGAAGCCGGAGATCTTCCGCGGAGTCACCCGGACGATCAGCCGGGGAACATCGTCCGACTCGGGGGGCGGGTCCTCGCCGAGGTACTTCTGCGAGAGCTCGCGCGGAAGCGACTTCTCCGGATCCTCGATCAGTTCGACGGTGCCGCGGATGTCCACGGAGTGGTACGGGTTCTCGGTGTCGTAAACAGTGAGGCTGATCCGCGGGTCCCGGGCGAGATTCCGGGCCTTCAGCCGCCCCGCCGTGGTGGAGAACACCACCGCGTCTCCGTCCCTCGCTATCCAGACCACCGAGGTCTGCGGCCCGCCGTCCCGGTTCAGGGTCGCGACGGTGGCGAAGTTCCGCCCGTCCAGAAGCTTGCGCGTTTCCTCGTTGAACTCGACTGACACGGTCTCACCCTTCTGTCCGGCATTCCGTATATGCCGACTGCTTGCATGGAACGGCAGCGAGGGCTGAGTTCTTCCCGACACGGAATCAAACAACGGGCGACAGGGGGCGCCGGTCCGGGGTGCCAATGACTGACGCGCGGTGGGCGTGAATCAGCCGCACCACGACGAGGGACACCATCCGTATGGGGACGCATATCCGCAGGACATGCGCGCCTGTCACACCCGAACGTCACCGTGTGTTACCTCTGCATACGTAAAGCGATGCCGCCCGGCCTCTTGGCTGAAGCCTGCCCAGGTACAGCCGGGCGGATCGTCTCATGCATTGGGAGAGGTAGTCGATGGCTGTCGAGACGCCCCCGACAAAGGCCGCGAAGGCACAGGAACAAGCGCAGGAGCAGGAGCAACTCAGCCTCAGCACCGCGGCGGCGCGGAACCTCGCGACCACCACCAAGTCCGAACCCCAGATGCAGGGGATCAGCTCACGGTGGCTGCTGCGGAAACTGCCGTGGGTCAACGTCCCCGGCGGCGCCTACCGGGTGAACCGACGTCTGTCGTTCACGGTCGGGGACGGAAAGGTAACGTTCGACAAGAACGGGTCCAAGCTTCGTGTCGTCCCCGCGGAGCTGGCCGAACTGCCGTTGCTGCGCGGGTTCGACGACTCCACGGCGCTGGGTGCGCTGGCCGACAAGTTCGTCCAGAAGGAATACGACCCCGGTCAGATCATCGTGCAGCAGGGCCGGAAAGCCGATCACGTCTTCTTGGTCGCGCACGGCAAGGTCGAACAGATGAGGCCCGCGAAGTACGAGGGCGACGCCGTCGTGGGCCGGCTTGCCGACGGTGACAGCTTCGGCGGCAACATGCTGGCCGACGGAGAGGGCAAGTGGGACTTCACGGCCCGGGCGGTGACCGCGACCACGGTCCTGGCTCTGCCGCACACCGCGTACAAGGCGATCGCAGGCCAGTACGAAGGACTGCAGTCCCACGTCCAGCGGCTCCGCGCCCGGGCCCAGAAGCCGACGAACAAGGCCGGTGAGGCCGCTATCGAGTTCCTCTCCGGCCACGAGGGCGAACCGAGCCTGCCGACCACGTTCGCGGACTACGAACTCAACCCCCGCGAGTATGAGTTGAGCGTGGCGCAGACCGTGCTGAAGGTGCACAGCCGGGTCGCCGACCTCTACAACGAGCCCATGAACCAGACGCAGCAGCAGCTGCGGCTCACCGTCGAGGCGCTGCGCGAGCGCCAGGAGAAGGAACTGGTCAACAATCCCGACTTCGGGCTGCTCCACAACACCGACTTCGACCAGCGCATCCCCACCCAATCCGGCCCGCCCACCCCGGATGACCTGGACGACCTGCTGAGCATGCGCCGTGGGACCAGGTATCTCTTCGCCCACCCGCGCGCCATCGCCGCCTTCGGCAAGGAGTGCAACAAGCGCGGTATCTACTTCGGCAGCGTCGACGTCGACGGCCACCACATTCCCGCCTGGCGGGGCGTACCGATCCTGCCGTGCGGCAAGATCCCGATCACCGAGTACCAGACCTCGTCGATCATCGCCATGCGCACCGGAGAGGACGACGAGGGAGTCATCGGCCTCTACCAGACCGGCCTCCCCGACGAGCTCGAGCCCGGACTCAATGTGCGGTTCATGGGAATCGATGAGAAGGCCATCATCTCCTACCTCGTGAGCACCTACTACTCCGCCGCCGTACTCGTCCCGGACGCGATCGGCATCCTCGAAAACGTCGAGGTACGACCGCATGACTGAGCATCCGGCACCGCGAGTGAGGGGAGATTGAGACGGTGTCGCCGCTGTCCCGGGTGCTCTCCGCCCCGGCCGCCCCAGGGGCGGCGGGCCAGGTGGACGCCTTGCTGTCCGATCCCGCACGCTCCGGGAAGCGGGATCCGTCCGCCTCGCCGCCGGAACCGGCGGCCGGGCGGCCGGCGGAGCCGGAGGTGTGGCTGCCCGGCGGCCCGGCCGGCTTGGGCACATCAGCGGCGAGGGCTCTCCTTCCGCCGACCGCAGGCCATGGCGCACCCGCACCCGCAGCAACGCCTCGGGCCGGCGACCCGATTCCGGGCCTGCACTGCCCGCCCGCCGTGCCGGCCGACCCGGCCAAGGTCGCCGAAGTGGACCGGCGGCTCGAAGCCTGGGCCCATGAGATCAGTCTGTTTCCCCCGGAATGGGCCGGGGACTTCGCCGGATTCCAGTTCGGTCGTGCGGTCGTCCTGCAACACCCGGGCGCGGCCGACCTGGAGCGCCTCGTCGTCGCGGGCAAACTCCTGGTCGCGGAGAACGCCATCGACGACTGCTACTGCGAGGACTACGGCGGGTCCCCCATCGGCCTGGGCGGCCGACTCATCATCGCGCAGAGCGCCCTTGACCCCCTGCACACCGCGGACGGTTACCAGCAGCAGTGGCACGAGGGGCTGGGCACGGACGCTCCGCTGCGCTCATACGCCGATGCGATCCAGTCCTACCGGGACATCGCCACGCCCAGTCAGGTGACCCGGTTCGTCCATGACATGGCGCGCCTGCACCTGGGGTACCTCGCCGAGGGCTCCTGGGCTCAGACCCGTACCACCCCGCCGGTGTGGCAGTACTTGGTGATGCGCCAGTTCAACAACTTCCGTCCCTGCCTGTCCCTCGTGGACGCCGTGGACGGCTACGAGCTGCCCGAGCCGCTCTACTCCCGCCCCGAAGTGCAGCGCGTCACCGCGCTGGCCTGCAACGCCGCCACGCTCGTCAATGACCTGTACTCCTTCACCAAGGAGATGGCCGCCGACGAGCACCATCTGAACCTTCCGGTGGTGATCGCCGTCGAGGAGCGATGCGGCCTCAAGGACGCCTTTCTGAAGGCCGTCGACATCCACAACGAGATCATGCACGCCTTCGAGGACGAAGCCGCGGCCGTCGCCACCGGAGGGCCGCTTCTGGCCCGTTACACCACCGGTCTCGCCGCCTGGGTCGCCGGAAACCACGAATGGCACCACACCAACACCTACCGCTACTCCCTGCCCAACTACTGGTGAGAGAGACGTAACCGCATGACCACCACCGCGCACCGCGTCAGCACGGCATCAGCTCCGGCCATCAGCCCCTACCAGGTGTCGGTGGCCGACTACTGGAACCGCGAGAAGAACCCCGTCAACCTCCGGCTGGGCGAGGTCGACGGCTTTTACCATCACCACTACGGCATCGGCGACGTCGACTGGTCGGTCCTGAAGGGCCCCCAGGACACCCGCGACGAGCGCATCATCGCCGAACTGCACCGCCTGGAATGCGCCCAGGCCGACTTCCTCACCGATCACCTCGGCGCCGTCGCCCCCGACGACCGCCTCCTGGACTCCGGCTGCGGCCGGGGCGGCGGCAGCCTGGTCGCCAACGAGCGGTTCGACTGCCATGTCGACGGGGTCTCCATCTCCGAGACCCAGGTGGCCTTCGCCACCGCACAGGCCAAGAAGCGCGGCGTGGACGACAAGGTGCGCTTCCATCTCAGGAACATGCTCGACACCGGCTTCGAGACCGGCTCGTTCCGCGGTATCTGGAACAACGAGTCCACGATGTACGTCGACCTGTCGGCACTGTTCCCCGAATACGCTCGCCTCCTCGCGCGCGGCGGCCGGTACGTCACCATCACCGGCTGCTACAACGACACCTACGGGCTGCCCTCCCGCGAGGTCTCTATGATCAACGCCCACTACATCTGCGATATCCACCCGCGCTCGGCCTATTTCCGGGAGATGGCGAACAACCGGCTCGTGCCGATCAGCGTGGTGGACCTCACCGGGGCGACCATCCCGTACTGGGAGCTGCGAGCCAAGTCCTCCCTGGCCACCGGCATCGAGGATGCGTTCCTGACCGCGTACAGGAACGGCAGCTTCCAGTACTTGCTGATCGCCGCCGACCGGATCTGATCCCGCCGATGGCTTGTGGGACGGGCCTGGGGGTACACCAGCGTGTGCCCCCGCGACACTCCGTTGAAAGACCCGGGCAGAAGGAATTCCGCTGATGGATCCCGCACTGAGGGAGTGGGGGCCGGACCTGCTCGCCAAAAGGAAACCCGGCAACCCCGACGAGAGACCCCTCGCCACGGCATCCGCCCATGATGTCGCACGCGACCGTTCGCCGAAGATCCCGGCCGGCCGCTACGCCACCACCGAGGAGATCGGCAGACTCGCCCGCTTCCTCGTCTCGGACAACGCCGCTTACATCAACGGCGAATCCATCCGCATCGACGGGGGCGCGGCCCGCTCGCTGTGACACCGGGCCCCGGCCCCCACGAACCACGCACCCCGCCCGGTGCGGGCCTTGGTCTGGTTCGCGCCGGGGCGCCGCTGTTGGACTTACACGAAGACCACGGAGAGGAACTTCATGTCCTCGCCGCCCTTGCCGACGTTTTTCGCCAGGAGGTATTCCGTGCCCGTGCAATCAGTGTCCGCGTAGACGTATGCCTTGGAATCCGTTTCGTTGATGGGACTGTACGCGGGCCTGTCAGCGGTCACATCCGGAACGTCGATGCACTCACTTTGTAGAGGGTTGGTCCACTTCTCCTGCTGCTCGACACCGTTCGTGTCCAGGTGCCTGTAGTGGAAATCACCCGTTGTGTTGCCGGCGGAGGCGGGGCCGGCAGCGGCGAGGAGGAACGTCAGGGTGCAGGTGGCGAGGGCGGGGGCGCGCAGGCGCATGAAGCGGGTCCTCACGTGGCAGGGAGTTGCATGCCTGTCTGTACTGTCCAGCGCGGTTCCCGGCCATGCGTCGCCTCACCCGCATCAGGATGACGAAACGTTTATCCATACCTCGTTCGAAGTAACCCCCTGAGAAAAGGCGTCGCCCGCCCCCCACAGCCGTAACGCGGGCCGGGCGAGGCGGGCGACGCTGTTCCGTGGTGCCGGCTACAGAGTGCCCGTCACGTTGGTGATGGTCACAACGGCGCCCGTCAGGGCGTTCTGGACCGTGATGACAGCGGAGCCGGCTAGGGTCTCGACGGTCCCGTCGCCGGGCGCGGCGATCGCAGGGGTGGTGAGGACGCCGAGGAGCGCGGCGGCCCCCAGCAGTACGGCAGTGATACGACGCATGGCTATACGCCTTTCAGAGCAGGGAAGTTGACGCTCGCCCCGGTGGCCGAATCGAGTCCCATCCCGACTGCCCAAGCCCATGGTCGGACATGCACCACTCACTCGGATGAGGAGCCGGGGAACCAGGCACCTGACGGCCCGGAACACGGGGGCCGCCGCCCGGCGCGGGCGCGCCCACGACGGCCCCGCCCACATCGCGGACGACAGCAGCCCCACCCCTTTCCCCTCGGACGCCCGCACCCACTGGGCGGGCGTCCGGTCAAGGAGCCTCGTACACCGGCGTGCCACGCTCCGGGCGCACCAAATCAGGTGCTGGCGACGCGCGAATCGTGGCTCTGGCACGGAATGTGAAACAGAGCCACCACGAGTCCGCCCCCGGCAGGGGTGACGACGCGCCCAGGTGTCGGTTCGCTCAGCGGTAGCGGGCGGCCTTGCGGCGCCGGGAGGGCTCCGTCACATCGGGTACCAACCCGGCCCCCGAGCCAGGAGTTTCGTTCCAGGTCCGGATCTTGGCCGCGACCCGTGCCAGACGTGCGTCGCCCGGACGCACAGTAAGGTAGAACAGGCCCTCGTAGGGGCGGCGGTCGTCGCCACCCCAGCGGACGACGCCTTCGGTGTCAGCGACGATGTCACGAATGATCAGCTGCTGCGCCGTAGTGAATTCGCCCCGTACGCCAGGCGGGTAGAAGGCCGGACGGATGACGACGGCGGTGCCGGAAGCCTGGTTCGACTCCGGGAGCCGGCTGTCGCGGACCACCGATGGTGCCACCCAGCCCTCAACCGGGTTCGGCTCGCCGTGCAGGCCGAGTGCATCGACCTCGTAGTGGAAGCGGCGGATCACATGAACCAGGACCGTCTCGGGATCTTCCATGCGTACGGAGACGTTCAGGCCGGTGCCAGCCACGTGACGGGTCCCGATGTCACCGCCGTCGTCAGCGGCCTTCTGCATCTCCCATCCATTGGCCGACGGCCGGCTGGTGAGAAGCCGACGGCGCCGGGCTTCGACGCGGCGCAGGGCCTCCTTCAGTCTGTCGTCCCTGAGAGGCTGCGGTGCGGCAACGGCCGAGGTAGCGAGGAGCCCGGTGGAGGCGAGGCTTGCGGCGGCAGTGACACCGGCCGCGACGGTGAGAGCGTGTCTGCGGGATATGCCGGTGAGGCTCAACGGGTCAGCCTTTCTTCCGTGTTGTTGTGCGTTGCTTGTGGTGGAGAACGACGGAGGTGAGGGCGCAGCTAAGCGCGAGCAGTAGCAGGAGAGCGACGGTTGGGTTGATGTAGCCGGGGATGACAATGGAATAGTCGTGCCCGTTCGATGCCTCGCACACGAGACGCAGCGGGATGAAGTCGCCTCTTCGGCCGACCAGGGTCGGTGTTCCCGCAGGTCGTTGCCGCTCGCATCTCTCGGCCAGCTCCTGGTCTTCGAGGAAGAGGAGGTGGAGACATCCCCACAAGTAGACGGCGAGTGCGGCGGCGCTCGTCAGCAGGGACAGGTCCCGCCATAGGCGGAAGGGGCCCCGGTGCGCCTGTGGGGTGAGCCGCGAGCACAGGTACCCGATGAGGCCCAGTAAGGTCGCCGCGCCGGCGATCAGGATGGTGAGCAAGCCTGTGAAGTTGTGCCCCTGCCAGGGGTTGGATGCCGTGATCATGATCTGTCAGGACTCGCGGATGATGCGGTTGTACTTCTCGAAGATTGCGTAAAGGGGCATCCGCAGCTTCGCGTCAGCGACTGCCTGGTCGCCGAAGCCCTGGTAGCGGCGGAGGATCTCAAAGGTCTCGGTGTCGGTGTAGTCGAGTGCGGGGCGGCGTATGGGGTTCTCGGCATGGTCTCCCCCCTTGCCGTCGGCTGCCCAGATGTGCAGGTGCGGAACGGTGCTCAGATTGAACACGTTGTCCTGGTTGACCTTCTGCCACATCGCCCATCTGTCGCGTTCGGAGGTTGCATCGAGGATGTCGCCCTCCAGGAGCCCTGCACGGATCGAGTTGTTCCGCGACAGGATGCACGTACGCCCGGACACCTTGGCGACACCGGTGCTGCTGTCGACCAACCTGACGACGCCAGGCAGGTCCTTGCCCCAGTCGGGAATTTTGCCGGTGTGGTACATCACCACCCCCGCGTCCTCGACTACATCCTTGTAGCTGTAGTGGCAGAACTCCCAGAACGCCGACGTCTGGATGAGCGCCTTACGCATGCGGTACCTGCGGGACGCCGAGGAGATGGCTGCGTCAGCGGTCATGATCGTTTCGAGGCACTGCTGCCGGGTGTAGACGTAGCCCGTACCTCCGGGCCTGCCGATCGATGCCATGTACTCGTCGGCCTCCTTGAGTAAGGCGGCCCAGTAGCTCAGGTTGAAGCCGATGTCGAGCTTCTGGGACGCCGCGGGGTAGAAGTCGCCCTGCCCCGTGTCTCGTCCGGAAGCGATGTTGTTATCGATCTCGATCTTGCTGTCACCGGAGCCGATCGTCTTGGTGACGATCTGGTCGAAGGCCCAGTTCTCCGGCATCGTGTAGCCAAGGTTGCCAGAGAAGCCTGACGACATGTCGGAGACGAAACTGGTGTCTGCGTAACCTTCCGCGGAGATCCGGGAGCACGCGTTGCGCGGGCCGTAGACCCCGACCTTGTAGGGGCTGCCCAGCTTGACCATCTCGTCCCTGACACTCCGAAAGTACGGCAGGATGTACGAGGTCACCTCATCGTCCACCGCGTCGTAGTCGACCGCGAAGTAGATGCGCGAACCGGGCTTGAATCCGTGCTCCTCCGCCTTGAACGCCGCGTTCATACAGTCCGTGACGCCTTGCGCGACGCTGTAGTAGTCCACCGAGCGGGCCCACGTCTGATAGATGGGGAAGCAGCGCAGTCCGTACTGCTGGATGGTCGCGAGCTCTCCCGGCTGGATCTCCTTTTCCGGGAGGCTGGTGGTGGAGGGGTTGTACAGGTACCGGCCGATGTACTTGTAGCCGGCGTCCTTGAGTGCCTGCGCACGGGCGGGGGTGACTTTGGTGACGCCGTCACACGCCGCGCCTTGTCGGGTCTGGTCGCCGTAGGAGACCAGCAGGGAGGACCACGTCTGGAAGTCGGCCTGCCCGTTGGCGGCGAGGTTCATGAACGCCTGGAACGCAGTGACGCTGTCGGCCAGCGAGGAGGTGAACGAAGTTGAGAAGGAAACCGGGCGCTTGTTGAGCACCATGGCCGCGGTGAACAGCTGCACCCACACTCCGGAGGAGCCGGTGGACAGCGTGTGACTCTTGAGGCCGGCCTGTGTGCCGGGGCCAAAAGCTCCGTTCGCGACGCCGTCGGCCATGCCCAGCTCATACTGGAGGGCAAAGAGCATCGACTTCGCGACATCACGGGAATGATGGCCGTCGCAAGGGATGATGTAGTAGTCCTTGCGGAGGACGTACCGCCCGTTCAACCACTGCTGGATGGAGCGGATCGTCTCCGAGCCATTGTTGACAGAGACATAAGCGTCCATGTTGAACAGGCCCTTGACCACCTTGGGCCACAGGGAACTGCCGGGGTAGGTACCGTCAACACCCATGTTCTGATTCAGCTTCGTCACCGCAGCCTTGACTCGGGAGTGGTACGTCCCGTTGATGTCGCCGCCGTCGTACCCCTTGCAGTACAGGGCGGACTGGATGATCCGGCAGAAGTCCGCCGACGGGATGGTGGTCTCGTCGAGCTTGCCGTATTTCTCCGCGATCTTGGAAAGGGTCGTCGAACCGAAGCTGTTGGAGAGCTCGGGGATGCCCAGCTCGTACTGGAGAGCACGAGTGAGGGCGTACATGGTGTTCCAGCTCGTCCTCCCATCTTCGGTCACTCTCATCCCGATCCGCGCCCCGTAGACGGAGTTCACGAACTTCTGCGCACGGAGCACCATTTCATCAGCCATAACAATCCCTTTGCCATCGTCAACTTTGAGTGGGCCTGTGAGACGATCTTCGGAATGGTTGTTTTCAGGGAGGGCCTGCCCGTGAAATCCGCGCCGCCGACGTATCGGGGATTCCGCCATCCGGCGGATATGACCAGCAACGCTGACTGGGCCGGGAACGCCAGGAAGACATCCCCGGCCCAGGAATCTACGGAGTGACGCAAAGATCAGCGCGAGCTTTTGGTGATGTCAGCGATCTCGGCGCTGGCCTTGTCGGGCACCGGGTGGTCGGAGTCACGGGCGATAAGTTCAGTCGGCCAGGTGACGCCTGGGTATACACCTGTAGTACTCGTTTCGACATGGACCGTAGTGCTGAATCCACTGGGACCAGTGACCCTGACACTCACCTTGTAGAAGGCCCGATCTTTGCCGTTATTGGTGATCGTGATCGGCACCTTCAGCCCACCATCGCTCCGGGTAGGCTGGTACACGATCACCTCACCGTCCCTCCCCTTGGCGACCGGCTTGCCGAATCCATAGCCGTTCGGTGCGGGTATGCCGGTCTGGCGAATGACCGGGTTCCCGGTGGGCGCCGCCACAGCTCGCTCGTCAGCAGCCTTACGCGCCGCGTCACTCAAGGGAGGGTGAGAGGTTGTCGGCGTCGTGGAATTTTGCGCCGAAGAACGTGCTGGGCTTTGAGCCGAAGTGTCGGCAGAAGTCTGCGCTCCGCAAGCAGTCAGGAGTGTGCCAACGGCGAAGACCGCCAGAGCGGAAGCTACCTCACAACGCCTAGTCACAGAGGTAAGCATGCTGCGTCTTGTAGTCGATGATGTTGCCGCCCGAGGGGTTCCACATCAAAGCGCTGACCGTAGCGCAGACCGGCTGACCGGTGAAGACCGGGCCAGCGTAGTTGAGATAGTTTCCCTGATCGGTCGAACAGGCGCCAGCGCTCCCGCAGACCGAGACCTTCATCTTGTACGAGGCGCTGCCCATGTTGTTGTCGAGAATCGAACAGCCGAAGTCATTGCCGCCCCTCGTGTAACTGAAGAGCGTAGCCAGACGCATCTTCGGGTCCGTGCCCTTGGGCAGCGGGATGGCAGTACTGAGTTTGTAGTCAGGGCCACAAGCCAGCATGGCCGCGGCTACTTCCTGCGGGTTGGCCTGGGCAAAGGCCCGGGTTTGAGCGTCGGCATAATCGGCTATGCGAACGACAGGCTTTTCAGCGGCTACTGCCTGCGGGACTGCGAGGACGCTCACAGCAAGCGCGGTGGCGACGACGGTCGCACCTAAGACAGGTCTGAGCTTGGCCATATGAAGGTTCTCCTCCGGTGGAACTGATGAGTGGTGCCACTAGTGCGGCCCTATCCACCTAACGGGGCTTGCCGGCTGATGCGTGTGGACACCAAGGTGACCGAACAAACCTTATCCAAAAGCAAGTTCGAAAGTCTGGACTTTAAGGCGATCCGCACGCGCACACTGAACACTTTGGCGACATAGGGTTACTCACACCCCCTTCGGGGCGGCCTTCGCGCTGGTGGCACCCATGAAGACGTAACGGAACGTCGCATCCAGCGGATGTGACATACGTCGCACCACCCTCCCGAGGTTGCGCTGCACTCGCACAGCAACCCTCTTCAGGGCTTGCAGGTGATTAGCCTCGATTCTTGAGCGGTCGAAATCACCTGACCGGCTTGACCGTTCGCCCTGCTTGCCCTGCACGTAGTCGGGGCCGGCTTAGCGCAGGACTCGCAGCAGCCCGGGCGGGCGACGATGAGCATCGCGACCCACTCGGCCAAGGCGCGAGGCAGGTCGAGCGCGGCAGGGAAGGGATCCAACGTAGCCTTTGTGTCGGTGAGTTGAAACTTCGAAAGCCTCCCTCGACGGCACGGGAGCCTCGCGGGTTACGGACACCGCCGCCCTCACCTCCAGGTCGATGGTTCCGATCACCCCACTGCGGTGATGTTCCCCGGGTACACGGCCAGGCGGACCGCTGGAAGGTCTCGAAGACCTGACCGAACTCATCCCCGTCGAGCACGGAGGCCCTCCCCCAAGGTGGCGACGAAGGCGGTCCACGCGGGGGTCGGGAAGAGGAGGATCGGGCCGCCGGGGGTCTTCGAGTCCCGGACCGGGACAACGCCCGGTATGTTGTCGGCGACTTCGAGGCAGTCGTCGGTCCCAGTGGCGCCTCCGCCACCGCTGTAGCTGCTCTTCCGCCACACCGGGCCGCACGGGTCGCGCTCAGCAATCATCTGCGTATTCCTCCGCCACTGACTGAACCAGGGACAAGGACGCTTCCGGCGACAGCGCGGCGGCCCCGACGAGATCGTAGGTCCGCTCGCAACGAGCCACCAATGCCGGATCGTCCAACAAGCTGCCGGACATGACGCCCTCGGAATATGCCACCGGAGGGGCGTCCTCGAAGGTCATGAGCTTGAGCATGCCGCTCAGCGCAGGGGCGCCCGCGCCGAACGGCAGCACCTGCATGCCGATCCGGCGATTCCGCACCAGCGTCACTACGCGCATCAGCTGTTCACGCATCACCACAGCGCCACCGACCTGGCGGCGGAGCACGCTTTCGTCGAGGACCACCCACAACATGGGCTCTGTTGGGTGGTCAACGATGCCTTGGCGCGCGAGACGCGTGGCCACCCGCGACTCAAGCTCTTCGTCCGGCGTGAAGGGGAAGGTTGCCAGGAGGATGGCACGAGCGTAGGCCGCCGTCTGGAACAGACCGGGCACGAACATGGGCGCATACGCCCGGATCGAATCGGCCAGCCCTTCGAGGTACGCCACCTCTGAGAAGTAGTCGATGTACGGCGAGCTGTTGATCAGCCCTTCGCACATCCGCGCGAAGAACCCATCGGTTTTCAGCGCCTCATCGATCCGCTCCGCCGCATCGAGCTGCGGTTTGCGGATCCCTGTCTCGAACTGGCCGATGTACGACCCCGAGCAGAAGACCCGCGTCCCCAGTTCCTGCTGCGTGAACCCCGCCGTTTCCCGGCGACGCTTCAGCTCGGAGCCGAAGAACTCCCACCCGACCTTGGACCGACCGAATCCCCCGGCACCGCGACCATTGGCCATGACCTAACTCCCTTGCTCCGCATGCCCGTTGTAGCGGGCCCACCCCTTCCGAGGCTATCCCCACCCCACAACGCTACGAACACAGTCAGTAAGGAACACCGCGAGGGGATCAGAGCAGTGATCGACCAGGCCGAGCCGGACACCACCGCAGAGACGAACACGGACACGAATCCAGGCACGGGCACAGACGAACGTCCCACCGGATTCCCCTGCCCCGATTGCACCCACTTCAGCGTCTCCCGGCACACCGCATGGCTCGCCGGGGACCACAGCAAGGCCACCGACTACACCGTCCTGCTCCGCCGTCACTGGCGTAGCGCCCACTGCGTGTAGCGGAGGCATGTGACGCGCCCGGCAGGGTGTCCCGGGGGATTCCCGGGTGCCCTACGGGCGCGTAACCACGGGCTCGGGGCCGGAGTTGGGCATCCACGGGTCGGGTACATAGTTACCCAAGGAGGGGAACCCGTGGAGACAGGAAACACGCACCATGGACGACGGCAACGGCAATGGCGACTCGCTCGAACGGATCCTTGCCGCGGCGATCGGCGACCGGGACCACGAGCACGAGCGCTGCCCGGAGTGCAGCCACCCGCTGCATGTCGTCGTCACGGCGGAGAGCCCCGGGGACGCCAGCTCGCCGGTGGTCGTCCGTGGCGTCTGCCCTGTATGTCCGAGAGGGCTGAGCGCCGGCACCTGATATCGCCGCTCGCGATACCCCCGCTGGCGATGGCCTGCCCGAATTGCCAGAACATGATGCAGTCGATGGGCAACGGCGTGTACAAGTGCTGGAACTGCGGATACACCAGCACCGGCTGACGCGCCCCTGGCGCTTTCCGGACCCCGCGCGCCGTCCGAGGGCTCCCGCGCGCCCTGCGCCGGAGGTGCGGTCCCGCCGGAATGCGGAGATGCTGGGTGCGTCAGCGTTCCGTGAGGAGGACTGTTATGTCCATGCTCGACAAGCTCAAGGGTCTACTCAAGGGGCACGAGGAACAGGCCCGCCAAGGCGTCGAGAAGGCCGGTGACGCCTTCGACGCCAAGACGGGGAACAAGTACCAGAGCCAGACCGACACGGTCCAGCAGAAGCTCAACGAACAGATCGGTGGGCAGGAAGGCGAACAGCGCCCTCCGCAGCCCTAGCCGCAGCCGCAGCCGTGCCGGCTCCGACGATCGGAGAACCGATCAGGAACGATCGGAGAGTGGTCACCAAAGCCGGTCGATCTCGCCCGGATAAAGCTCGACGCGGCTGCCCCGGAAGGCACCCGCGTCGCGCTTCGCCCGTGCCGTGAAGAATCCGGCCATCGTGACCTTGTCGAAGCCCGGCCCGTCGCTGGGGAAGGGCTCGCGCGGGGTGCCGCCGATGAGGACGGCGCCTTCCAGCTCGTCCCACCCGGCGCTCTCGTAGAAGCCCCGCAGCGGGCGGTCGCAGGTGAAGAGGCCCAGGTCGGCGCCGCTCTCCCGGATCGTCTCGCGGGCGGCGGCCACGAGCCGCCGGCCGTATCCCCGGCCCTGCCGCGCCGCGTCCGTGACGACGGCGCTCAGCCCGGCGGCCCGGTACGGCCGCCCACCGTGGACGATCTCCTTGGTGAGGATGTCGAGCGCGGCGGGAACCTCGCCGTCCGGGGAGACCAGGAGCATGGTGACGGGCCGCAGCGCGGGGTCGTGCGGGCCGCCGCCCGGCCACGCCTGCTCGCGCAGGGCGTCGGCGCGGGCGCGCAGCTCCGCCGGTACGTCCTCCTCGGCGAAGGTCATGATCCGCACCGCTGTTCCCCCTCGCGTCTCCGGCCGGGGACAGCCACCGCCATCCCCCATGTCTCCGCGCAGGTTAACCGAGCGCCGCGACACCCGCCTGGGCGAACTTCTCGTCCAGGTCGCCGCTGGGCGCGCCCGCGACGCCGATGCCCGCGACGGGACCGCCCTGCGCCTGCACCGGCGCGCCGCCCGGGAGGAAGAGGGTGCCGGGGATGTCCTTGAGGTTCGGGGCGCTCTGGAGGCGCTTGACCAGCTCCGAGGTGGGGGCGTTCCAGGAGACGGCCGTGTAGCCCTTGCGGACGGCGGACTCGTACGACTGCGGGCCCGCTCCGTCGCCGCGCAGGGTGACCAGGGTGTTGCCGTTGCGGTCGACCACGGCGACGGAGACCTTCTGGCCCCCCTTCTTCGCCGCGGCCAGGGCGCCCTGCGCCGCCTTGGTGGCCGCGTCCAGCGTCAGGTGGGTCGACTGCGTCAGGTGCTCGCCCTGCGCGGAGGCGCCGGCCTTCTTGGTCGCGGCGGCCGGGGTCGCGGCGACGGCCACCGCGCCGAACGTACCGGCGGCGGCCACGGCCACTGCGGCGCCGCCGGTGATCAGACGGGCGCGGGTGGACAGCTTCCGCTTCTTCGCGCCCTCGGTGGTCGTCGCCTCGTGCGCGGTCGGCGTGTTCGTCATGACGGGCTCCCTGTCGCTGTAGCTGTCTTGGTCGCAGCCGCTGGATCGTGCCGGGCCTCCCCGGGCCGCCGGCCTGCCCTTCCATCCTTGGCGCGGCCTCCCCCCACGGGCATCGGCGTCCCGGCTGCTCCGGCGGCGCCCGTCGGCCGACCCGGGGGTCGACCGATCGGATGATGCGGGCGCGGCCCACGCGGGTTAGAACGGTCTGGACCCCCGTCCACAGGAACCCGTCACTCCGGCAAGGAGCACCGTGCACCACCCCGAACCGGACGTCGCCGCCGACCCCGACGGACGTCGCTTCGGCGCGGTCATGCACGTCGCCTTCTTCCTGCTCCTCGGCGCCTCGTTCGCCCGCTTCCTCATCCGTCACCCCGGCGAGCCCCGTACCCCCTGGATCGTCGCCCTCAGCGTCACCCTCGCCCTCCTGCACATCCTGGGCGCCGTGGGCCCCGTCACCCGGGCCCGGCAGCGGCTGTGGCTGGGGGCGGTCGTCGCGGTGTGGGCGGTACTGGTCGTGCTCGCGCCGAGCTTCGCCTGGTGCGCGGTGCCGCTGTTCTTCACGGGCCTGCGCACCCTGCCCACCCGGGCCGCCCTGGCCCTGGTCGTCTTCCTCACCACCCTCGTCGTCGTGGCGCAGCTACGACTCGCCGCCGGCTTCGACCCCAACCTCGTACTCGCGCCACCCGCCGTCGCGGCCATCGCCACCGCCGTGCTCGTCCGCACCCAGCGGCAGTCGGCCCGGCAGCGGTCCTTGATCGAGGACCTGCTGCGGACCCGGCGCGAGCTGGCCGCCACCGAGCGGCGCGAGGGCGCGCTCGCCGAGCGGCAGCGGCTGTCGATGGAGATCCACGACACGCTCGCGCAGGGCCTGTCCAGCCAGCGGATGCTGCTGCAGGCCGCGGACCGCACCTGGGACGCCGACCCGGAGGCGGCGCGCCGCCACGTCCGTACGGCGGCGGAGGTCGCGGCGCGCGGGCTCGCCGAGGCCCGGCGGTTCGTGCACGACCTGGCGCCGCCGCAGTTCGACGGCGGGCTGGGCCTGGCGGACGCGCTCCGGGAGCTGGCCACGGAGCGGGGTGACGGGGGCGCCGCCCCCGAGGTGCGGTTCCATGTCGACGGCGCGCCCGTACCGCTGCCCGAGCGGGTGCGGTCGGCGCTGCTGCGGATCGCACAGGGCGCCCTGGCGAACGTACGGGAGCACGCCGGCGCGACCACGGCGGCGCTCACCCTCAGCTATCTGGGTGATCAGGTGGTCCTGGACGTCGCCGACGACGGGCGGGGGTTCGACCCCGCCGCGCCCGCGCCGGCCGCCGGGGAGCGCGGGTACGGGCTGCCCGCGATGCGGGCCCGGGTGCGCCGGCTCGGGGGGACGCTCACGGTGGAGTCCGCGCCCGGTGAGGGCACCGTCCTGTCGGCGGCCGTGCCGCTGGCCCCGCCCCTGGCCCCGCCCCTGGCCCCGCCCCTGGAGACGTCATGAATCAGCCGGATCAGTCGGCCGCCCTCCCGGATCCCTCCCCTCCGGTACGCGTCCTGCTCTGCGACGACCACGCCGTCGTACGAGCCGGCCTGCGCGCGCTCCTGGCCAGCGCGCCCGGCGTCGAGGTCGTCGGCGAGGCGGGCGACGGCGCCGAGGCCGTGGCGCTGGCGGCGCGGCTGCGGCCCGCCGTCGTACTGATGGATCTCCAGCTCGGGGCCGGGATGGACGGCATCGAGGCGACCCGGCGGATCGTCGCGGAGGCGGCCGGAGGTGGCGGTTCCGGTGGGCCGTACGTGCTGGTGCTGACGACGTACGACACGGACGCCGACATCACGCGCGCGATCGAGGCCGGCGCAACAGGCTATCTGTTGAAGGCGGAACGCCCCGAGGAGCTCTTTTCGGCCATCCAGGCGGCGGCCGAGGGGCGGACGGCGCTTTCGCCCCCGGTGGCCGGGCGGGTGATGGCCCGGATGAGGGGGGCCGTTCGGCCCTCCCTGACGGAGCGGGAGCGTGACATCCTCGGACAGCTCGCCCGGGGGCTCGGGAACCGTGAGATCGCCCGCGCGTTGTTCATCAGCGAGGCGACGGTGAAAACTCATTTGGGGCGTATTTACGACAAGTTGGGGGTCGATACCCGTTCCGGCGCGGTCGCCGTGGCGAAGGAGCAGCGGTTGCTGCCCTGAGCCGGCGCGGCACCCGGCCGGCGGGGCCGGGGCGGATCGGTAAGGCAGGCGGACGGGCGGACGGGCGGACGGGCGGACGGGCGGATCCAACAGGACGGTTGACGGAGCGCGACGCGGCGCGGCGCGCGTCGGGGCTCGGCGGCGACCGGCACAACCCCGGGAGCGGAACAGCGACTTCCGGTGTACGTCGCCACCGTCGCCCCGACCCTCTTCGCCACCGCCACCCCGCCCCCCTTCACCACCGTCGCCCCGACCCCCTTCGTGACAACCGCCCTTGACGCACCCTTCGTTCCGATACACCCCTTCGCTCCCGGCTTTCGGATTGCATGCAATCTCGCTGCTCCGTATGCAATCGCATCCAATCCTGATCGCGGAACGTCCATACGTGACAATTCAAGTCCGGACCAACGCGGAGCAGTTCACCGCATAGCGGAATCAATCCACCGCTCATCGGAGAACGACAGGTCAAATCCTTGTTGCGCCCCTGTCAATGTCCTCGGATCGGTGGCACTCTCTCCTCAATTCGCTCCTGCACCACTCCTGCACCACCCAGGCTTCACCCTCGCTTCATCGGGCGGTCGGTGATCCCGGCTGCCCCAACCCCCCATACAGGGCCATCTGTTCATGGCCCGCCTGCTTAGGAGTCAGAGTTGAGAAGCATCACCTCCACCTCCCGCAAGAACACCCTGCGTGCCGCCGCCCTGGTCGCCTCCGCCGCGATGGTCGTCGTCGGCGTGCAGAGCGGCGCGGCGAACGCGTCCGCCGACCGCGCGACGGGCGGCCAGCAGCTGACGCTCTCGGCCGACCAGCGGGTCGCCGCGATCAAGGGTGCGCAGACCGACGCGGCCGCCACCGCCGCCAAGATCGGTCTCGGCGGCAAGGAGAAGCTCGTCGTCCGTGACGTGATCAAGGACGCCGACGGCACCGTCCACACGCGCTACGAGCGCACCTTCGACGGCCTGCCCGTCCTCGGCGGCGACCTCGTCGTCCACGAGGCCAAGAGCGGCAAGCGCAGCGTCGACAAGGCGACCGAGGCCGACATAGCCGTGCCCACCACGACGCCGTCCCTCGCCCCGGCCGCGGCGAAGAAGAGCGCCCTGAGCGCCGCCGCCGAGGAGAAGACCGCCAAGACCGACACCCAGGCCCCGCGCAAGGTCATCTGGGCCGGGAGCGGCAAGCCGGTCCTCGCCTACGAGACCGTCGTCACCGGCGTCCAGAAGGACGGCACGCCCAGCAAGCTGCACGTCATCACCGACGCGGCCACCGGCAAGAAGCTCTTCCAGCGCGAGGGCGTGCACACCGGCACGGGCACCAGCACCTACAGCGGCAAGGTCGACCTGACCACCACGAAGAGCGGCTCGACCTTCCAGCTCACCGACGGCGTCCGCGGCGGCCACAAGACGTACGACCTGAACCAGGGCACCTCCGGCACCGGCACGCTCTACACCGACGCCGACGACATCTGGGGCGGCGGCCGTCAGACCGCCGGCGTGGACGCCCACTACGGTGCCGCCACGACCTGGGACTTCTACAAGAACGTCCTCGGCCGCAGCGGCATCAAGAACGACGGCAAGGGTGCCTACTCGCGCGTCCACTACGGCAACGGCTACGTCAACGCCTTCTGGGACGACGAGTGCTTCTGCATGACGTACGGCGACGGCGAGAACAACGCCAACCCGCTGACCGCGCTCGACGTCGCGGCCCACGAGATGTCGCACGGCGTCACCTCGGCGACCGCCAACCTGAACTACAGCGGTGAGTCGGGCGGCCTCAACGAGGCCACCTCCGACATCTTCGGCACCGCCACCGAGTTCTACGCCAACAACTCCTCCGACACCGGTGACTACCTCATCGGCGAGGAGATCAACATCAACGGCGACGGCACCCCGCTGCGCTACATGGACAAGCCGAGCAAGGACGGCGCGTCGAAGGACTACTGGTCCTCCGGCCTCGGCAACACCGACGTCCACTACTCCTCGGGCCCGGCCAACCACTTCTTCTACCTGCTGTCCGAGGGCAGCGGCGCGAAGACCATCAACGGTGTGAGCTACAACAGCCCCACC
The DNA here is from genome assembly GCF_002891295.1 of Streptomyces eurocidicus. GTDB lineage: Bacteria > Actinomycetota > Actinomycetes > Streptomycetales > Streptomycetaceae > Streptomyces > Streptomyces eurocidicus. The sequence continues at coordinate 77,431 of NZ_LGUI01000003.1, forward strand.
TACAACAACTCCAAGATCACGGGCATCGGTCGGGACAAGGCCACCAAGATCTGGTACAAGGCCCTGACCACGTACTTCACCTCCACCACCAACTACAAGGCGGCCCGCGCCGGCACCCTGAAGGCCACCGCGGACCTCTACGGCGCCACCAGCACCGAGTACAAGACGGTCGCCGCCACCTGGACCGCGATCAACGTCAAGTGATCGACGTCAGGTGATCGCCGCCGAGCGATCGGCCTCAACCGATCGACGGCAAGCGATCGACGGCAAGTGCTCGAAGGCTCCGGCGCCAGGTGATCGTCGCCAGTGTCTCGACGTCGGGTGACCGACGCCGGATGACCGGCTCCGGGCGGCGGCACCGGGTGGTCGGCACCCGGTGACACCCCGCCCGTCCGGACCGGTCACCGTGCGGTGACACCCCCCTTCCACCGAATCACCGCACCCCGCGCCCCCCACCGCCTCCACAGGTGGGGGGCGCGGACCTGCTCGTACACGTTTACGCACAGACCCGGTGGGCGTGACACCATCGAGGCGTGATCGACCTCGGCTACTCGCTCTCGCGCCGCTTCCCCGACCCCCCGCAGACGGACTACCGCACCGCGGACGTGCGGACGCTGCGCCACGACCTCTTCTGCGGGGACGTCTACCTCGCCGACGTGAAGACCGACCGCGAGCTGTCCACAGCCTGGGGATGGGTGCCGGTCCTGGACTTCGCCTGGGCACTGTGCGACGTGATCGAGCAGGTCGACCGCGACCCCCGGGGCAACCGGGCGTCCACCCCGCAGTTCGCGGAGCTGGACTTCACCGAGTCCACCGACTGCATGATCTTCGAACGGCGCTTCGGCTGGGTGGAGGTCTCCGCCGACTGGATGCCGGCGGACGAGCCCGCGCTCACCTTCAACCACAAGGCGCTGCGCCGCGAGGCCCGCGACTTCCTGCACGACCTGATCGCCGACCTCTCGGACATGCACGAGGGCCTCGCCGACAACCCGGTCGTCTGGGACCTCCAGAGCCGCTTCCCGCGCATCTGAACCGGCCGCCCCCACCCCCTGGTCAGTCGGTGGGCGGCTCCACCCGCACCCCTATCTGCGCGGCGAACACGGGGGCCAGGTCCAGCAGTTGCGCGGGGCTGATGACGGCCCCCGACAGCCGGTCGACCCCGCGCGCTATGTCCAGCTCGGCGGCCGCCCGCAGATCGACGTCCTTCATCCGGGCGGCCGAGAAGTCCACCCGGCGCAGCGCGCAGTCGCGGAAGACCACGCGCTCCAGGGTCGCCGCCCCGAAATCGGCCTCCGAGAGCACACAGCCCTCGAACGTCACGTCCTTCAGCGTGGCCTTGCGCAGATTCAGATAGTCGATCTTGCCGCCGCGCACCACGACCCGCTCCAGGGTCGCGCCGTGCAGCTGGACGCCGCCGAGCCGGGCGTCCGTCAGCTCCACGTCCCGCAGAGTGGCCTCCGCCAGGTCCGTGCCCACACCGCGGACGCCGTCCAGGACGCAGTCCGTGAAGCGCACGCGGCCGAAGCGCGCCTCGTCCAGCGCGCAGCGGCGCAACCGGCAGTCCATGAAGCGGGCGCCCCGGGCCCGCTGCCCCACGAAGTCCGCCTCGATGAACTCCAGGCCGTCGTAATCCCCCTCGGGCTCCAGCCCGGATCCCCCGTACGGGCGCAGCGGAGGCAGCCTCACATCTGGCAGCCTGGCCATCGGGGCCGCCTTCCGCGCGCCCTTCCCGCGCGGGCCGCCGCGCGCCCCGGCCCGGGCCGCACCCCGCCCGGCGCCGCCCGTCCCGCCGTCCGTCCCGCCGTCTGCCCCGCTGCCGATCGCCATGGATCCACCGTGGCACACGGCACTGACAACGGCCTTGACCTCGATCGCGGTTGAGGTTGAAAGCTCGACTACGCCGCTCGAAGCTCGAAGCACCACCACCCGCCCCGCCCCCGAGGGAGCACCGCATGCACGCCGTCCGACTCCACGCCTTCGGCCCCGCCGAGAACCTCACCTACGAGCGGACCTCGGATCCCGAGCCGGGGCCGGGGCAGGTGCGGGTGGCGGTGACGGCCGCGGGGGTGCACCTGATCGACACCGCGCTCCGCAAGGGCACCACCAAGGGGCCGTACGGGCCGCCCGAGCTGCCCACGATCCCCGGCCGGGAGGTCGCGGGCACCGTGGACGCCGTGGGCGAGGGCACCGACCCCTCGTGGCTGGGCCGCCGCGTCGTCGCCCACCTCGGCATGGTCCCCGGCGGCTACGCCGAGCTGGCCGTGACCGACGTCGGCAACCTCCACGAGATCCCCGAGGGGCTGCGCGAGGAGCACGCCATCGCCATGGTGGGCACCGGCCGGATGGCCCTCGACATCCTCTCCTTCCGGGAGCCGACCGCCGACGACGTCGTCGTGGTGCTGGCCGCCGCCGGGGGCATCGGCGCCCTCCTCGTCCAGCTCGCGAAGGGCGCGGGCGCCCGCGTCGTGGGCCTCGCGGGCGGCCCCTCCAAGGTGGAGCGGGTGCGCGGGCTGGGCGCCGACATCGCCCTCGACTACACCCGGCCGGACTGGGCCGACGCGGCCCGCACCGCCCTCGGCGGCGCCGCCGCGACCGTCGTCTTCGACGGCGTCGGGGGCCCGGCGGCCCGTGCCGCCGCCGGGCTGCTCGGCACGGGCGGCACGCATGTCGCCTACGGCTGGGCCTCGGCCGTCACCACCGGCGAGACCCCCGGACCGGTCCTCACCCCGGAGGAACTCACGGCCCGCTCCCTCACCTCGCACGACGTACTCGGCGACCCGATGCTGAAGCGGGTCGGAGGTCCGGAGGGGATGCGGCGGCTGCGGGCGGAGGCGTTGCGGCGGGCGGCGGCGGGAGATTTCACGCCGCTGATCACGCGGTTTCCGCTGGCGGAGGCGGCGGCGGCGCATCGCGCGTTGGAATCGCGCGGGACGGTGGGGAAGGTTGTGCTCATTCCTTGAGCGGGTGGGGTGGGGTGGGGTGCGCCTGCGGCGGGCCTTTCCCCACCCCGCCCCTTCCCGTAACCGGGGCTCCGCCCCGGACCCCGGTCCTCAATCGCCGGACGGGCTGAAAATCAGCCCGTCCGGCGATTGAGGACATTCGGGAAGGGGCGGGGCTGGGGAAAAAGCCCCGCGCAGCGGCAACACCCCCCACTCCCGACGCGCGCCCCATCCCCATCCGGCCTAACCTGGTGGGTGATCGCCCGCGATCGGAAGCGAGGGTCCGATGAGCGCCAGCCCGACACCCCCCGGCCCCCGCCGCTGGTGGGCCCTCGTCGTCATCGCGATCGCACAGCTCATGGTCGTCCTCGACGCGACCATCGTGAACATCGCCCTCCCCTCCGCGCAGCGCGAACTCCACATGTCCGACGGCAACCGGCAGTGGGTCATCACCGCCTACACCCTCGCCTTCGGCGGGCTGCTGCTCCTCGGCGGGCGGATCGCCGACCTGGTGGGGCGGAAGCTCACCTTCATGACCGGTCTGCTGGGCTTCGCGGGCGCCTCCGCGCTCGGCGGCGCCGCGCACACCTCCGGTCTGCTGTTCATGGCCCGCGCCCTCCAGGGCGCCTTCGGCGCGCTCCTGGCGCCCTCCGCGCTCTCCCTGCTGACGACCACGTTCACGGACGGGAAGGAGCGCGGCAAGGCGTTCGGGATCTACGGCGCCATCGCAGGCGGCGGCGCCGCCATCGGCCTGATCGCGGGCGGGCTGCTCACCGAGTACCTCGACTGGCGCTGGTGCCTCTACGTCAACATCCCCATCGCCGTCATCGCCTTCCTCGGCGCCCTCGTCTTCCTCCATGACGACCGGCGCCGCCGCGAGGACGGCCGGCCGCGTCTGGACATCCCCGGCGCCGTCCTGGGCTGCGGCGGCCTCGTCGCGATCGTCTACGGATGCAGCGAGGCGGAGCCGCGCGGCTGGGGCGACCCACTGGTGCTCGGGCTGCTCTGCGGGGGCGTGGCGCTGCTGGGCGTCTTCGCCTGGTGGCAGAGCCGGGCCCGGAACCCCCTGCTGCCGCTGCACGTCCTCCGCGACCGCAACCGTGCCGGCTCGTTCCTGGTCATGGGGCTCGCCGTGATCGCGATGTTCGGCATGTTCCTGTTCATGACCTACTACCTCCAGGTCGTGCTCGGCTACTCCCCCGTCCGCACCGGCCTGGCGTTCCTCCCGATGACGGCCGCGATCATCCTGGGCTCCACCCAGATATCGGCCCGGCTGATGACCCATGTGCCGCCGCGCACCCTGATGGTCCCGGGCGCCGTCCTGGCCGCGTGCGGGCTCTTCCTGCTGACCTTCCTGACCGCCGAACCCGCCTACGTCACCCATGTGCTGCCCGCCGAGCTGCTCGTCGGCCTCGGCATGGGTCTGATCTTCATGCCGGTGATGGCGACCGCCACGGCGGGTGTCGCCCCTCAGGACGCCGGCGTCACTTCCGCCACCGTCAACACAGCCCAGCAGGTCGGTGGCTCCATCGGCACCGCCCTCCTCAACACGATCGCGACCACCGCCAGCACCACGTACATCACGGCTCATCTGAAGACGGCGGCCGCCACCAGCGGCGGGCAGCTCACGGCCCCGGTACGCGACCACATCGTCAAGACCGGTGTCGTGCACGGCTTCAACATCGCCATCGCCTGGGGCGCGGGCATCATGCTGCTGGCCGGCGCCGTCGGCTGGCTGCTGGTCACCACCGGCGCCCCCAAACACGCGAGCCCGGCCGGTGACCTCGCCCGTCCCTCGGAGGCCGCCGTGGAAGCCGCCGAACGCCACCACATGCGGGCCTACGAGGAGGGCGAGGGGAACGAGACCGACGAGTTCCCCGCCGAACGCTGAAGGGGCCCGGGAACAGGGCTACCGGGCGATCCGGTTCAATGCCGCCGCCGAGAGCAGCACCCGGGCCGTCCGGCTCCGGAAGTCCCCGGGATTCCCGGTGACCGGCACGCTCCCCGAGGGATTCCGGCCGCCGGAAGGCGGCTGCACCGGCCCGCGCATCACGCGTCCGGCCCGGTAATCCAAGGGGTCTTCCACGGGTCTTCCACGTAACCGTCCGGACGCCCTTCCCGACGCTCCGTCACGCCACGATCCGCATCTCCCGGTCCGTATTGTTGAGCCGCCGCCCGGCCGAATCCGTGCACGTGACAATATCCTCGATCCGTACACCGAATCGGCCCGGCAGATAAATCCCCGGCTCGATCGAGAAACACATCCCCGGCACCAGCGGCAAATGCTCGCCCGCCACCAGGTACGGCGGCTCGTGCGTGGTCACGCCGATGCCGTGGCCGGTGCGGTGGATGAAGTACTCGCCGTATCCGGCCGAGCGGATCACCTGGCGCGCCACGCGGTCGATGTCCTGGCAGGCCACGCCCGGTCGTACGGCCTCGAACGCCGCCTGCTGCGCCTCGCGCACCACGTCGTGGACCTTACGCTCCTCGGCGGACGGTTCACCCACATGGACCGTGCGCGTCGTGTCCGAGCCATAGCCGTCCAGCAGGCCGCCGAAGTCCATCACGACCATGTCGCCGGTCTCGATGACGCGGTCGCCCGCGTCATGGTGCGGATTGGCGCCGTTGGGGCCCGAGCCCACCACCGTGAAGTCGACCTGGGAGTGGCCGTTCTCGCGCAGCAGGCGCGCCAGGTCGGCCGCCACCTCCCGCTCCCGCCGCCCGGCGAACCGGAGCTTCACGATCTCCTCGTACGTGGCGTCCGCCGCCGCGCCCGCCGCCGCCAGCCGGTCCACCTCATAGGCGTCCTTGACCGCCCGCAGCATCGGCAGCACCTCGGTGAACGCGCCGTACGCCACCGCCGGTCGGGCCCGCTGCAGCGCCAGCAGGTGCAGCGCCCAGGCGTTGTCCGAGACGCCGTAGCGGCCGCGCTCGTCGAGCAGCGGGGCCAGCGCGGCGTACGGGTCCTGGCCGTCCGTCCAGCCGGTGACCGCCAACGCTCCGGCGCCCGGCGCGCGTTCGGCGTCGGGCCGCTCCAGCGCCGGCACCAGCAGCTGCGGCCGCTTCCCCCGGGTCAGCAGCAGTGCCGTCAACCGCTCGGAGGTGTGCGGCCGGTAGCCCGTCAGCCAGCCGAGGTCGGGACCCGGGGTGACGATCACACCGGCGAGGCCGGCGTCGGCGGCCGACACGGCGGCGCGCTCCATCCGGGCGGCGTACACGGCGGGGTCCACGGGACCTCCGGACTGCTTGCCGGGAACGGCAGTTGTATCGCTCATGGGGGCAGAGTAATCCGCAGGGAGGCGGTCGGCGGAGCATTTCTCTACCCCACGGTGGAGAGCCCCTCATCCGGCCGGATGAGACGCACCCCGACCCAGGGCCGATTTCCCCCGGATTCCGTTGTGACCACGGAACTTCCACGCCTAGCGTGTTGTCGCCCGTACCGAACTCTTATCCAGTCGTTCTTCCGCCGGGCGCATCACACGTTGAAGGAGCACCATGTTCCGAGCGATCGGTCGGTTCGCCGTCCACCGACCCTGGCTGACCATTGCGGGGTGGCTCATCGCCGCCGTGGCCCTGGCCATGCTCGCCCCGGGCCTCAAGTCGACCACGGATGAAACGGAATTCCTCCCTTCACATTACGAGTCCGTACAGGCGGGAAAACTTCAGGAAAACGCCTTCCCCAAGACCGAACAGCCCTCGGCCATCGCCGTCTTCCAGCGCGCGGACGGGGGAAAGCTCACCACCGCCGACCGCGCCGACGTCGCCAGGATCGCGGCCGGCCTCCAGGACAAGCACCGCGAGGGCATAGCCAAGGTGGCGACCAGCCCCCAGGCCGTGTCCCCCAACGGCGAGATCGCCCTGGCCAACATCGTCGCCGAGAAGGACAAGGGCAAGAACCCGGCCGACGAGACGGTGCCCAACGCCGTCAAGGACCTCCGTGAGGACGCCAAACCGCTCCTCAAGGAGACCCGGTTGAAGATGGGCATCACGGGTCAGGCGGCCACCGCGCTGGACTCCCGGGAGTCCAGCGGTGACACCGACGCCATGATCATGATGGCGACGCTGGTGCTCATCGTCGTCCTGCTGCTCGTCATCTTCCGCAGCCCGCTGATCGCCCTGATGCCGGTGCTCATCATCGCCGTCGTCTTCATGGTGGCCCTCGGCCTCATCGGCACCGCCGCCGACCTCGGCGGCCTGAAGGCCGACAACTCCATCTCCGCGATCCTGATCGTCGTCCTCTTCGGCGTCGGGACCGACTACATCCTCTTCCTCCTCTTCCGCTACCGCGAGGAGCTGCGGGCCGGGACGCAGCCCAAGGAGGCGCTGGTCAACTCCGTCGCCCGGGTGGGCGAGACCATCGCCTCGGCCGCCGGCGCCGTGATCGTCGCCTTCCTCGCCCTGCTGCTGTCCACCATGGGCATGATGCGGGCGATGGGCCCCTCGCTCGCCATCTCGGTCGCCGTGACGCTGGTCGCCGCGCTCACGCTCGTGCCCGCCGTCTTCTCGCTCCTCGGCACCAAGGCGTTCTGGCCCTCCAAGGCGTGGAAGAAGCGGCCCCGCACCCGCCTCGCCGACGGGCTCGGCTCCCTGGTCGCCCGCCGGCCCGGCGTCATCGCCGCGCTGTCCGCGGCCGTCCTCGCCGTCCTCGCCGTGGGCACCTTCAGCTTCAAGGCCGAGTTCGACACCGACAGCTCGCTCTCGTCCAAGCTGGAGTCCGTCCAGGCCATGAAGGACCTCCAGCGCGGGTTCTCCGCCGGGCAGTCCGACCCGGCGATGGTCTACGTCCAGTCGAAGTCCGGCGCACCGCTCGACAAGGGCGCCCTGGACACGTACAAGACCAAGCTGGAGGGCGTGGACGGCGTCGGCTCCGCCACCCTGACCACGACCAACCCCCAGGGCACCGTCGCCCAGTACAGCGTCGTCCTCAAATACCGCCCCACCGAGGACAAGGCCATCGAGCTGGCCGGCGGCCCACTGCGGGACGCCGCGCACTCGACGGCCCCCGAGGGAACGAAGGCGCTGGTCGGCGGCACGTCGGCGGTCCTCTCCGACGTCGAGAAGGCCGTCACCCACGACTACAAGCTGGTCTTCCCCGTCGCCGGTCTCGCCATCATGATCATCCTGGGCCTGCTGCTCCGCAGTCTGGTCGCGCCCGTCTATCTGATGGTCTCCGTCGCCCTGGGCTTCACGGCGACCCTCGGCGCGACGGTCTGGCTCTTCCAGGACCTCCAGCACAAGCACGGCCTGCTGTTCATGCTGCCGGTCATCGTCTATCTCTTCGTCGTCGCCATCGGCACCGACTACAACATCCTGATGGTCGCCCGGCTCCGCGAGGAGGTCCGGCGCGGCGTCCCGGCCCGCGAGGCCGTCCGCACGGCCGTCGCCCGCTCGACGCCGACGATCGCCTCGGCGGCGGTCATCCTCGCCGGTACGTTCGGCGTCCTGATGCTGGCCGACAACTCCATGCTCCAGCAGATGGGCTTCGCGGTCGCCTTCGGCATCCTGCTCACGGCCTTCGTCATGGCCATGCTGCTCGTGCCGACGATCACGTCCCTGCTGGGCCACAAGGCGTGGTGGCCGGGCCACCAGGACGCACCGCGCGTGGCACCGCCGGCCCACCCCTCCGCCCCGGCCTGGGCCGAGACCCAGGAGGCCCGCCGGTAGCGGCCGGCGCCCGCTCCCCGGACGTACGGAATCCGGGGAGCGGGCCCCGTGCAAACGGCCCCTGAAAAACAGAGAACCGCGGGTCCCTTCCGGGACCCGCGGTTCTCGTACGAGCCGACTGTCGGATTCGAACCGACGACCTTCGCTTTACAAGAGCGGTGCTCTACCAGCTGAGCTAAGTCGGCGTGTGCGATGCAGTCTACCCAGACTCGGCCCATGGCCAGGCCATGAATTTTTTCCCCCGGTCCGCGGCCCTCCACTGCTGACAACCGGCCACTCCACGGGTACCGTCACCGGCAACCCGGTCCAAATGGACTGGACCACTCCCTCTACTCGGATCGTCCGGCACGTTCCTGCCGGTGAAGGGACCGCAACACCATGGCCACGGTCACGTACGACAAGGCGACCCGCATTTACCCGGGTGCCGACAAGCCCGCCGTCGACCAGCTCGACATCGCGATCGAGGACGGTGAGTTCCTCGTCCTCGTCGGGCCTTCCGGATGCGGCAAGTCCACCTCGCTCCGGATGCTCGCGGGGCTGGAGGACGTCAACGGCGGCGCCATCCGCATCGGCGACCGCGATGTGACGCACCTGCCCCCGAAGGACCGGGACATCGCGATGGTGTTCCAGAACTACGCGCTCTACCCGCACATGACGGTCGCCGAGAACATGGGCTTCGCCCTGAAGATCGCGGGCGTCAACAAGACGGAGATCCGGCAGAAGGTCGAGGACGCGGCGCGGATCCTGGACCTCACGGAGTACCTGGGCCGCAAGCCCAAGGCGCTCTCCGGCGGCCAGCGGCAGCGCGTCGCGATGGGCCGGGCCATCGTCCGGGAGCCCCAGGTGTTCCTGATGGACGAGCCGCTGTCGAACCTCGACGCCAAGCTGCGCGTGCAGACCCGCACCCAGATCGCCGGGCTCCAGCGCCGCCTCGGCATCACCACGGTGTACGTCACGCACGACCAGGTCGAGGCCATGACCATGGGCGACCGGGTCGCGGTCCTGAAGGACGGCCTGCTCCAGCAGGTCGACTCGCCGCGCAATATGTACGACCGCCCGGCCAACCTCTTCGTCGCGGGCTTCATCGGCTCGCCGGCCATGAACCTGGTCGAGGTGCCGATCACCGACGGCGGGGTGAAGTTCGGCAACAGCGTGGTGCCCGTGTCGCGCGAGGCGCTGACCGCCGCCGCCGACCGGGGCGACCGCACGGTCACGGTCGGTGTCCGCCCGGAGCACTTCGACGTGGTCGAGCAGGGCGGCGCGGCGGCGCAGTCGCTCAGCAAGGAGAGCGCGGGCGCGCCCGCCGGTCTCGCCGTCACCGTCAACGTGGTGGAGGAGCTGGGCGCCGACGGATATGTGTACGGCACGGCGGAGGTCGGCGGCGACCACAAGGACCTCGTGGTCCGCGTCAACGGCCGGCGCGTCCCGGAGAAGGGCGCCCAGCTGCACGTCGTTCCGCGCGCCGGTGAGCTGCACGTCTTCTCGACGTCCTCGGGCGAGCGGCTGAGCGACTGACCGCACGGATCCCACCGGGTCCCGTACCGCCCCGCGCCGCTCCGGCGCGGGGCGGTACGCATTTCCCCCTCGGCACGGCAGATCCCCATCTGTCGATAAATATCCACGCAGACCGCGCCTTTCGAGCAGCGTTCGTCAATTTCACGCCCGCCCACTCGCCGAAATTACTCGCTCGAACGGGTGACTAAATGTCGCCCTATCGTTACCCCTCGCTACCATCTGCGACATGAACCAGGCCGCCCGCCGCATCGGCAGAACCCTCGCCCTCGTCCTCCCCGTCGTTCTCGTCCTTTCCGGGACACTCGCGGTCACCCGCGTCCCGTGGGCGGCGCCGACATCCGAGTCGCAGGTGCTCACCGCCTCGTCCGAGACCGCCTCCACCCAGGCCAAGGCCCCCCGTCAGGCCCATGAGGTGCTGCGGGACCGGCTGCTGACCGAGCTCCAGGAGAAGAACCCCGGCGAGGCGCTCACCGGCCTCCAGACGGCCGTGAACGGCCGCCCCTCGCTGGCCCGGCACTGCGCCGAGCTGGCCCGCGCCCTCGGCCGCGCCGCCGTCGCCAAGTACGGCCTCAAGGGCGCCCAGTCCTTCGCCCGCCCCGTCTGCGACACCTCGTACGCCGCCGGCGTCGCCCAGACCCCCTGACCGTTCCGCTCGGGCCCGGCCGCCCCACCCCGTAACACCCCGTAACACCCCGCACCACCGGGCGCTCCGCGGAGCGCCTCGCGCAGCACCCCGTACGGACCGCCCGTCATGCCGCCCGCACCCCCGCCCGGGCAGCCGCATATCGTGCGGAGCATGACCGGCACCGACCCGTACCCCACCCAAGCCGTCGTCCTGGCCGGAGGCCAGGGGTCGCGGCTGCGCCCCTACACCGACGACCGCCCCAAGCCGATGGTCGAGATCCCCGGCACCGGAACCCCGATCATCGGCCACCAGCTGGCCTGGCTCGCCGCCGAGGGGGTCACCGACGCCGTCGTGTCCTGCGGCCATCTGGCCGAGGTTCTGCAGGACTGGCTCGCGTCGGCCGAGCTGCCCCTCCGGGTGACCACGGTCGTCGAGCCGGAGCCGCTGGGCCGTGGCGGCGGCCTCAAGTTCGCCGCCGCCTCGCTGCCCCACCCGGACCGGCCCTGGTACGCCACCAACGGCGACATCTGGACCCGCTTCTCGCTGCGCGAGATGGCCGCCTTCCACCACGAGCGTGACGCGGTGGCCACCCTGGCCCTGGCCCGCCCCCGGATTCCCTGGGGCGCCGTGGAGACCAACGAGTTCGGGCAGGTCCTGGACTTCATCGAGTCCCCGCCCTCGCCCTATCTGATCAACGCGGGCGTGTACGTCTTCTCCGCCGCCTTCCGGGAGCTGCTGCCCGACCACGGCGACCACGAGCGCACCACCTTCCCCCGGCTCGCCCGCGAGCGGCGGCTGGCCGGCTTCCCGCTGCCGCAGGGCGCCTACTGGCGGGCGATCGACACCGCCAAGGACCTCACCGAGGCCGCCAAGGAGCTCGCCGGATAGCGGGCCGCCCGCCGGTACGTACGACGCCCCCGCACCGATCCGGTGCGGGGGCGTCGTACGTACCGCGCGTCAGCCGAGGAGACCGCCGAGGGCGCCCCCGCTGCGGGAGCCGCCGGTGGAGGAACCGCCGGTGGAGGAGCCGGACCCGCCTCCCGTGCTGCCGCTGCCCGTGCCCGTCGACGTCGAGGAGCCGGTGGGCGTGCGCGGCGCGGCCGGGGCGGCGGGCCGCTGCGGCGTCTGCGGCGCGGGGTGGACGTCCTGGCTGGCGCCGGGGCGCCCGGCGGTGCCGGCCGAGCTCGCCGGGGTCCGCGCGGCACCGGGGACGGCCGACGCGGTCGCGCTCGGGGTGGCCGTCTTACGGCCCGGCAGCGTGGGCTTGGGCGTGCCCGGGGTGGCCGAGCCCAGGTGGCCGCGCGAGGGCGAGCCGGTGCCGGGGCGCGGGAGCGGGGAGCCGGGGAGGTTGTTGGCCGGCGGGTCGGCGGGGCTGGGCACCCGGGCGACGTCGGAGGAGCGGACGGCGCCGCCGAGGGTCGAGCCGACCAGGAGGGAGAGGCCGATCAGGACCGTGGCCATGATCGTGCCCCGGCGCAGCACGCGGCGGCGCAGCTCCCACAGCTCGGCGCGCGGCCCGAGGCGCCGCCACGCCTCGCCGGCCAGCCGGCCGTCCAGGGAGTAGAACGGGGCGCCCGCGATGACCAGGGGGCTCCAGGCGGCCAGATAGATGATGTCGGGGGCGTCGTAGGCGGGGACGGTGCGCCAGCTGACCGTGACCAGCAGGGCCACCGAGAGCAGGACGCCGATGCCGGCCGCGAGGCGCTGCCAGAGCCCGAAGATGGTGAGGACACCGACGAGGACCTGGAGGAAGGCGACGGTGAGGCCGGCGCCCACGGGGTGGCTCAGCGCGAGGTCGCGCAGCGGGGAGGCGACCGCCCAGGGGTGCAGCTGGGTGAGCCAGGTGACCATGGAGCCGCGGCGGCCGCCGTCGAAGTAGACGGGGTCGCAGAGCTTGCCCATGCCGGCGTAGATCGAGATGAAGCCGAGGAAGATCCGCAGCGGGAGCAGGACGACGCCGAGGTTCATCCGGCGGCCGGGGTAGTAGGCGTGCCGGACGGCGTCGTTGCCCTGGCGCCGGGGGGCGTCGCCGTCGTCGCCGTACTCGCCCTCGCCGGGGCCGAACTCGTCGTAGCCGTACTGATCTTCGTCGTACGCGCTGCCGGTGGGGCGTACGCCGCGCAGCAGTTGGGGCCGGGGGGCGCTGGGGCTGCCGGGACCCACGGGGTCCACGAGCTCACCGGGGCCGGTGTGGTCCGCGGGACCGCGCGGACCGACGACCGTGGTGGGCGGGTCGTCGACCCGGATCCTGGGCAGCACCTGGGTGGACCCCGCGTCGCCGGGGACGGCGGAGTCCCTTACGGCCTGCAGGAGTTCGGTGGGCGCCGAGTCGCCGGGCGCGGTGCGGCCGCTCCACACGACGGGAGCACGGCGCTTGGCCGTGCTCTTGACCGTGGGCAGCCGCGCGGTGTCGGCGACCCCGGCGAACTGGCGGGCGACGCGCGGCGGCCGGGCGAGCTGCACGCGGAAACTCAGGTGGTTGACGACGATCTGCGCCGGGTCGGACGGAACCTTCACCGTACTCAGCGCGGGCTGGTCGTCGTACCCGGAAGAGCTTCCCCCCGTGGGTGTGCGGGGTGTTCTGGTGTCCACACTCATCTAACCGAGTGACTTCTGATTAGGACACTGCCTTGACCGGTTCGAACTGTCCGAGACGCGTCAAGGCTCCGAACGGCAAACGCCGGACGGGAGGAAAAACCCCCGTCCGGCGTTTAACGGCGTATTTCGGTGCACAGTGACCGCGAGCGGTCACCGCGGCGGCGATCAGGCCCGGCGGCGCGACGCCTCGTAGAGCACGACACCGGCCGCGACACCGGCGTTGAGCGACTCGGCGCCACCCGGCATCGGGATGCGGACGCGGAAGTCACAGGTCTCGCCGACGAGCCGGGAGAGGCCCTTGCCCTCGCTGCCCACGACGATCACGACGGGGCCCGACAGGGCGTCGAGCTCGTGCAGCTCGACGTCGCCGTCGGCCGCGAGGCCGACGACCGTGAGACCGGCCTTCTGGTAGCCCTCCAGCATCCGCGTCACATTGGTGCAGCGGGCCACCGGGGTGCGCGCGGCGGTACCGGCGGAGGTCTTCCAGGCGCTGGCGGTCATACCGGCCGCGCGACGCTCGGGGACGACCACGCCGTGGCCGCCGAAGGCGGAAACGGAGCGGACGACGGCGCCCAGGTTGCGCGGGTCGGTGATGCCGTCGAGGGCGACGATCAGCGGGTCCTCGCCGTCGTCGAACGCGGCGGCGGTGAGGTCCTCGGGGTGGGCGTACTCGTAAGGCGGCACGGAGAGGACCAGGCCCTGGTGGTTCAGGCCGTTGGTCATCCGGTCCAGCTCGGGGCGGGGGGCCTCCATGAGGTTGAGGCCCTTGTCCGCGGCGAGCTGGAGCGCCTCGCGGACGCGCTCGTCGTTGTCGACGTACTGCTGGACGTACAGGGTGTTGGCGGGCACACCCTCGCGCAGCGCCTCGACGACGGAGTTACGGCCGACGACGAGCTCGTTGGTGCCCTTGGGGCCGCCGCGGCGCGGGGCCGGGCGCTTGGACTCGTGCCGGACCTTGGCGCTGGCGAGGCGGTTCTTCTTGTGGCCCTTGCGCGCGGACGCGGGCGGCGTCGGACCCTTGCCCTCCAGGCCCCGGCGTCGCTGACCGCCGCTGCCGACCTGCGCGCCCTTCTTGTTGGACGTGCGGCGGTTCCTGCGCTGGCTGTTGCCGGCCATGGGTGCACCTGTTTCTTCACTGCTCAGAGTCGCTGGCCGCGACTTCTGTAAACGTACGTACGAAAAGTGTCCCTCAGGACGGACCGCGACGCTCGGATCGCGGGCTAGGACAGGGACCAGCGGGGGCCGGACGGGGTGTCCTCGATGGCGAGGCCGGACTGCTGGAGCTGATCGCGGATGGCGTCGGCGGTGGCGTAGTCCTTGCGCCCACGGGCGGCCTGGCGCTGCTCCAGCACCAGGCGCACCAGAGAGTCGACGACGCCGTGCAGGTCGTCACCGCGGCCGCCCGACGCGCCGGCCCACTGCTCGTCCAGCGGGTCGAGGCCGAGGACGCCCAGCATCGCGCGGACCTCCGCCAGCCGGGCGACGGCGGACTCCTTGTCGTCGGCGGTCAGCGCGGAATTGCCCTGCCGGACGGTGGTGTGGACGATCGCGAGGGCCTGCGGGACGCCCAGGTCGTCGTCCATGGCCTCGGCGAACGCGGGCGGGACCTCGGCGGACGGCTCGACCGGGCCGGCCATCTCCACGACGCGCTGGATGAAGCCCTCGATCCGCGCGAACGCGGACTCGGCCTCGCGCAGCGCCTCCTCGCTGTACTCGATCATCGAGCGGTAGTGCGGGGTGCCCAGGTAGTAGCGCAGCACAATGGGGCGCCAGTGCTTGACCATCTCGGAGACGAGGACGGAGTTGCCGAGGGACTTCGACATCTTCTCGCCGCTCATGGTGACCCAGGCGTTGTGCACCCAGTAGGCGGCGAAGGCATCGCCGAACGCCTTGGCCTGGGCGATCTCGTTGTCGTGGTGCGGGAAGATCAGGTCCAGGCCGCCGCCGTGGATGTCGAACGCCTCGCCCAAGTACTTGTGGGCCATCGCGGAGCACTCCAGGTGCCAGCCGGGGCGGCCGCGGCCCCACGGGGTCTCCCAGGAGGGCTCGCCGGGCTTGGCGGTCTTCCACATGGCGAAGTCGCGGGGGTCGCGCTTACCGGTCTCGCCCTCGGCGGACGGCTGGAGGAGGTTGTCCAGCTCGTGGTGGGAGAGCTCCAGATAGCCCGGGAACGAGCGCACGTCGAAGTAGACGTTGCCGTCGGCCTCGTAGGCGTGGCCGCGCTCGATGAGGCCGCGCATCATCTCGACCATCTCGGTGATGTGGCCGGTGGCGCGGGGCTCATAGGTGGGCGGCAGGCAGCCGAGGACGTCGTAGCCGGTGTTGAAGGCGCGCTCGTTCTCGTAGCCGATGGACCACCAGGGGCGGCCCTGCTCGCCGGACTTCTTGATGATCTTGTCGTCGATGTCCGTGACATTGCGGATGAAGGTCACGTCGTAGCCGCGGTAGGTGAACCAGCGGCGCATGATGTCGAAGTTGAGCCCCGAGCGGATGTGCCCGATATGCGGGGCGGCCTGCACGGTCGCGCCACACAGGTAGATCGAGACGCAGCCCGGGACGATCGGGGTGAAGTCACGGATCTGCCGGGCGCTGGTGTCGTACAGGCGAATGGTCACGCAACCAGGGTAGTGGGCCCTGAGCAGTGCCCCGGGCAATCGGCCGGTTCATTCGTCAGACGGCACACTTTGCCCCTTATTTGCTTTTTGCACCAAAAATACAATTCGCCGTGATAGCTTCCCGGCACGCCTTCCGCTTCCCGGCGGGCGCCGCGGAACCCTGGAGGGACGTTGCACTCCACGCTGCCGGTACAGCACGAGCAGCCGGGTGCCCGCACACAGGCGGCCCCGGAAGCGGCCCCAGGAGCGGCGACGGCGCGCCCAGCCGGCCGTGCCGTGCCGGAGGACGGCCCGCCGCGGCACGGCCGGCTGGGCGCGCTCGACGGGCTGCGGCTGTGCGCGGCGCTGATGGTGGTCGCGTACCACTACATGGCCTTCGGCAGCGACGTCTGGGGGCGGCCGGTGGCGGAGGCGTTCCCCGGGGCGCACCTGCCGGCGTCGTACGGCTGGCTGGGCGTGCAGCTGTTCTTCCTGATCAGCGGCTTCGTGATCTGCATGAGCTGCTGGGGCAAGGGCGTGGGCCAGTTCGCCGTCTCCCGTGTCACCCGGCTCTTCCCCGCGTACTGGTTCGCCGTACTCGCCGTGGCCCTCACCGTCCATCTGTGGCCGCCGGACGGTGAAACCCCCGAGCCGGGGGACATCGCCGTCAACCTGACCATGCTCCAGTCCCCCCTGGGGGTGGACCCCGTCGACGGGGTGTACTGGACGCTCTGGATCGAGCTCCGCTTCTACCTGCTCTTCGCGCTCGTCGTCCGTAAGGGGCTCACGTACGGGAGGGCCGTCGGCTTCTGCGTGGTCTGGGCCCTGGCGGCGGCCGTCGCGAGGGCGGTGGGCAACCCGGTGCTCGACCAGGTCCTGATGCCGGAGGACTGCTGGTTCTTCATCGCCGGCATCGCCTTCTACCTGATGCACCGCTTCCGCCCGAACCTGGTGCTCTGGCTGCTCGTGGCCGGCAGCTTCGTGATCGCGCAGCACTATCTGCTGATCGCCCAGACGCGGGCGGAGGGACATATGGGACGCCAGGTCCCGCAGTGGCCGACGGTGGCGCTGATGGCGTTCTTCTTTCTCGCCGTCATGGCCGTCGCGCTCGGCTGGACGCGGCGCCTGGAGTGGCGCGGGCTCACCGCGGCCGGGGCGCTGACCTATCCCCTCTATCTGATCCACGAACGCCTCGGCTGGACGGTCATCGAGCACGGCGCCGACCGGGTGCCCCGCCACGTACTGCTGCCCGCGCTCGTGCTGGCCATGCTCCTGACGGCCTGGCTCGTCCACCGCCTCGTGGAACGCCCGCTGGCCCGGGCGCTCGGCCGGGGCCTGCGGCGGGCCGTGACGGACATCCGGTCCGGGTGACACCCTCCATGGAAGGCGTCCGCGCGCGTGCCCGTACCGGCCCTGCACAACCCCTGCACAAGATCGGTTACGGAAGGGTCTTGGAATTACGGGAGCGACGGGAGATAACTGTCACGGCGGTGCGCGGACTTTCTGTGTCAGCATGCGTGCGACCGGCCCCTGCGTAGGATGAGCCGACCAAATTCACTGGAAGAGGACGACATGCGTTTCGCCGGACGAGGTGAACTCGAGGGCGGCCGTGCAGCAGCCGTCCAGCGGTCCGCCCCACGGCTCTACGTCCTGGACGGGCTCCGCATCATCGCGGCCCTGATGGTCGTGATGTTCCACTACGTCTCCCTGCGGGGCGGCTGGGGGCAGGACACCAGCGGCATCTTCCCCGAGCTGAAGCCGCTCGCGCAGTACGGGTGGCTCGGTGTGGAGGTCTTCTTCCTCATCAGCGGCTTCGTGATCTGCATGAGCACCTGGGGCAGGTCACTGGGCGACTTCGTGCTGTCCCGGGTGTCGCGGGTCTACCCCGCCTACTGGGTCGCGATCGGGCTGACGACCCTGATCGTCTCGCTCTGGCCGCAGGTCCGCCAGGTGCACAGCTACGACGACGTCCTCACCAACCTGACGATGCTCCAGACGGGCTTCGGTGTCTGGGACGTGGACGGCGTCTATTGGACGCTCTTCGTCGAGCTGAAGTTCTACGTATTGTTCGCGGTCGTGGTGGCCACGGGCGTGACGTACCGCAAGTGCGTGCTGTTCTGCGCGATCTGGACCGTGGTCGCGATGACCTCCACCCAGGCGGACAGCAAGCTGCTCACCATGTGGGCCATGCCGCTGTACGCGCCCTATTTCGTCGCGGGCATCGCCTTCTACCTGATGTACCGCTACCGCCCCACGGCACTGCTCTGGGGCATCGCGGGCCTCTCCCTGCTGCTCGCCCAGCACCACCTGACCAAGCGGGTCACGGACAACTCCACGCACGACATCGCGGTCTGGCCGGCCCGGCTGATCGTCCTCGCCGCGTTCGTGATCATGGCCCTGATCGCCTGTGGCGCCTTCAACAGGATCCAGTGGCGCTGGCTCTCCACGGCGGGCGCGCTCAC
The DNA here is from genome assembly GCF_002891295.1 of Streptomyces eurocidicus. Classification (GTDB taxonomy): domain Bacteria; phylum Actinomycetota; class Actinomycetes; order Streptomycetales; family Streptomycetaceae; genus Streptomyces; species Streptomyces eurocidicus. The sequence goes on from NZ_LGUI01000003.1 coordinate 95,828, forward strand.
GTACCCGCTGTACCTGCTCCACCAGTACATCGGCATGACCGTCATCTACGCCCTGCGGGAGAAGCTGCCGCCGTACGTGCTGGTCTTCGGCCTGATCGTGGCGATGATGGGGGCGGCGTGGCTGCTGCACCGGCTGGTGGAGCGGCCGATGGGGTCCTGGCTGCGGAAGATCATGCGGTCGAGCATGGAGGAGGTGCGGCGGCACTCGCCGGGGGCGCCTGCGGCGCGAGCGGCCGACAAGGCGGCGGCGCCGGAGCCGGAGCGGGTGGCCGCGCAGCGGCTGCGCGCGTACGGGCCGGCGGAGCCGGACCGTGTGGGCGCGGGGCGTCCGGACGGGACGTGAGTGTGGGGCGGGGGGTTTTCCCCTACCCGCCCCTTCCCGAATGTCCTCAATCGCCGGACGGGCTGAATTGTTGCCCGGAACCGGGCTGAGAGGTTGTTGCCCGGGCCGGGCGGAAAGCCGAGCTCGGACAGGGCGAAAATCCAGCCCGGCCGGCGATTGAGGCCACCGCGCGGCAGCGCGGAAAGGGGGCCCGGGGCGCCAGCCCCCGCCACGCGGCGGAGCCGCACATCGGATACAGCGGGAAGGGGCGGGGTGGGGAACCCTAGATCGACCCGACCACCCGCCGCGGAGCGACCCGCACAACCACCCGCTCCGCATCCTCCCCCGCCGCCGGGTTGAAGGCCGCGTAGTCCTTCCCCGTGTACTTCCGCGACAGCATGTCGATCAGGTCCTGACCACCCTCCGTGGTCATCGTCGCCGTCCCGCGGACCTCCGCGTACGTGTACGGCGCGTTGTGCGGGTTGATCATCACGCTCACGCGCGGGTCGCGCCGGAGGTTCTTCTCCTTGCGGCGGCCCACCGTGGTGGAGATCAGCAGGTCCTCGCCGTCGCGGATGACCCAGGTGACCGAGAGCTGGGGGCTGCCGTCGGGCTGGACGGTCGCCACGGTCGCGAAGACCGGGCTGTCGTCGATGAGCTTCTTCAGGTCGTCTGAGAGTGCGGCTGACACGGTACGGGTCCTTCCCTCGGCTGACGAACGACGTGGCGGACGCGGCCCGGACGGACGGCCGTGGGCGGCGTCGCCTCACCGTAAGGCGCCGGATACGCGAAAAGGGCCGTAAGGGGGCCGACAGCCCCCGAACAGCCCTCTCGCGTACTTCTCGCGAGGCGGGAAGCCCTCCGGCGCGGACGGCGCCCGTGAGAGCCCTCCGGCCCGTCAGCCCGCCGTGCGGTACACCAGCGCCGTGGCGACCGCCGCCAGGCCCTCGCCGCGGCCCGTGAGACCGAGCCCGTCCGTGGTGGTGCCGGAGACCGACACGGGGGCCTGGATCGCCGCCGAGAGGGCCTTCCGCGCCTCCTCGCGCCGGGTGCCGATCTTGGGGCGGACGCCGATCACCTGGATGGCGACGTTGCCGATCTCGAAGCCCTCGGCCCGGACGATCCGGGCGGCCTCGGCCAGCAGGGTGACGCCGGCCGCGCCCGACCACTCGGGGCGGTCCGTGCCGAAGTGCGCGCCGAGGTCGCCGACCCCGGCGGCGGAGAACAGCGCGTCGCACGCGGCGTGCGCCGCGACGTCGCCGTCGGAGTGGCCCGCCAGGCCGTGCGAGGCGCCCTCCCAGAGCAGGCCGGCGCACCACAGCTCGCGGCCCTCCTCGAAGGCGTGCACGTCCGTGCCGATGCCCACCAGGGGCAGCAGCGGGGTGCCGGGGGTGTCAGAAGCCATCGTTGGCCCTCCTGCGGGCGAGTACGGCCTCGGCCAGGACGAGGTCCAGCGGGCGGGTCACCTTGAACGCCTCCTCGTGGCCGGGCACCACGACGACCGGGGAGCCGAGCCGCTCGACGAGGCCCGCGTCGTCCGTGGCGCCCTCGCCCTCGGTGGCGAAGGCGGCGAACTTCTCGTGCGCCGCGTCGAGCGTGCGCCGGTCGAAGCCCTGGGGGGTCTGCACGGCGCGCAGCAGCGCGCGCTCGGGGGTGCCCACGACCGGCTCGGGCTCGCCCGTGGCGGCGCCGGTGCGCGGCTCGACCTGCTTGACGGTGTCGGCCAGCGGCAGCGCCGGTACGACGGCGGGCGCGCCCGCGCGCACGGCGGAGATCACGGAGTCGACGGTCTCGACGGGCACCAGGGGGCGCGCGGCGTCGTGGACGAGGACGGTGGTGACGTCCTCCGGCAGGGCGGCCAGGCCGCGGCGCACGGACTCCTGGCGGCTCTCGCCACCGGGGACGACCAGCAGCTCGGCGCGGTCGTGGCCGGTGAGGGGGTACGCGTCGAGGAGGGAGCGGACCTCGGCGGCGCCGTCCGGCGGTGCGACCACGACGACGAGGGAGACGGCGCGCGAGGCGGCCATCGACCGGACGGCGTGGACGAGCATCGGGGTGCCGTTGAGGGTGCGCAGCGCCTTGGGCGCACCGGGGCCCAGCCGGACCCCGCGGCCCGCCGCGGGGATGACGGCGGCGGTGCGCGAAAGGGTGGCGGCGGGTGCTCGATCAGACATTGCGATGGCGTTCAGGTTTGCTTCCTCGGCCGAATTGGGTATGGCCTCAGCGTGCCGGGCACTCCGCTCCGACCAGCCCCTTCCGTGACAAGCTGGTCGGGTCGGCTGCCCGAGCCCGGCACATCGAGCACGGTGTGAACGGTCGGCGCCCCACGGTCACTGAGCAGAGGTGCCACCGAGCAGAGATGCCGCAGCGCCCGGCGGATGACTGTCGTCATCACGCGGGCACCGCGGCACTTCTTTACGTCCGGCACCTGGCCTCATGTCCGGCGCCTCATGTCCGGCGGTGCGTCATCCCGGCGCGTCCCAGGACGGCGCCTCGTGTCGTCACCGCTTCGGGGCATGACGACGTCAGGACGCGAGGACCTCGTCGAGCAGGGCCTCGGCCTTGTCCTCGTTGGTGTTCTCCGCGAGGGCGAGCTCGCTCACCAGGATCTGGCGCGCCTTCGCGAGCATGCGCTTCTCACCGGCGGAGAGACCGCGCTCGCGCTCACGACGCCACAGGTCGCGCACGACCTCGGCGACCTTGATCACGTCACCGGACGCGAGCTTCTCGAGATTCGCCTTGTAGCGACGGGACCAGTTCGTCGGCTCTTCGGCATACGGTGCGCGCAGCACCTCGAAGACCCGGTCCAGCCCGTCCTGGCCGACCACATCGCGCACACCGACGAACTCCGCATTGTCCGCCGGCACCCGAACCGTCAGGTCACCCTGGGCGACCTTCAGCACCAAGTAGGTCTTGTCCACGCCTTTGATCTGGCGAGTTTCGATGGCCTCGATCAGCGCGGCCCCGTGATGGGGATAGACCACGGTGTCGCCAACCTTGAACGTCATGTGACAGGTACCCCTTCCGTGGCTATCCAGTCTAACACGGGAACTGCCCGTTCTGAATGGCGTTTTCGCAGGTCAGGGCATATCTCGGGGCTTGACAACAGCAACCGGAACGTGCTGCGGAGGGGTTCCGGAAGCGGGTATTCGCAGGTCGGAGCGGTTCTTCGGGCGGGGCGAAACGGGCACGTTACACCCGCCCGGAGTCCCTCGCGCGCTACCGAACGTCCCGTTTTGCCGGGGTCCGGTCGGCGGACTTCCGCTACTCCGTTCGGGGCGGGCCGCCCTTCGGCGCCCCGATTCCGGAATTGATCACCTTGAACTTGATCAATTCCCGAACGCCTTCCCGGAGCCCCTCGCATTCCTCGCGGATAATCCCCCGCGCGGAGTGCGGGACGTTCCTCGCGGTGTTGATGGGCGATATTCGGCCGTGCGCCCGAGCGAGGGCTAGTTGACCATGAGGGCGGGTCGGGTGCGGGGCCCCGGAGACGGCTCGGTAACCTAAGCCCCGCTGACACACCTCTTACTTCGTCCAAGGAGATGCCGCCGCCGTGAGCAGCAGCCTTCGACGCGGCGCTCTCGCCGCTTCCGCCCTCGTGCTCTCGATCGCCTCGCTCACCGCCTGTGCGGCGGGTAACAGCGCCCAGACGCTCGAGGTCAAGCCGGACAACGCCGCCACGTCGGTCGGCGCCATCAAGCTCCAGAACATCAGCGTGATCACCCAGCCGGACCTCAAGTCCACCGGCCCGGCCGTGATCACCGGCAAGCTCTTCAACAACGGCCGCACGGACCAGACGCTGGAGAAGGTCACCCTTCCCGGCAAGTCCGGCGCGACCGTGAAGCTCACCCCGGCGGGCGGCTCCGGCCGCCTCGTCGTGCCGGCGGGCGGCTCGATCGTCCTCGGCGGCAAGGGCAACGCCGCCGCGGTGCTGCCGAACGGCCGTGAGGCGCTCAAGGACGGCGAGCAGCAGAAGCTGACCTTCGACTTCAGCGAGACGGGCGACGTGAACATCGGCGCCTTCGTCGTCCCGGCGACCAGCTACTTCAAGGAGTGGGGCCCCGAGTCGGCCGCTCCGGGGCAGTCGGACAAGCAGGGCGCCAAGCCGGGCGACAAGCCCGGCAAGCCGTCCGGCACCCCGTCCGGCAAGCCCTCGGGCACCCCCGGGACCCCGGCCGGCGCCACGGGCGCCCAGCAGGGCGAGCAGGACGGCCAGCAGCACGCCGGCCACTGACGGGGACACCCCGCGCACGCCGAGGGGCCCGGAAGCATTCCGCTTCCGGGCCCCTCGGCGTGTCCCGTACGTCCCGCGCGAGGCGACGGCGCGTCCCCCGTACGGGCGGTCCTCCCGGCCGTACGGCGGGGCGGACCGCCCCGCCGCGCCACCGGGTCTCCCTACGGCTCGAACTTGTAGCCCAGGCCCCGGACCGTGACCAGGTAGCGGGGCGCGCCCGGGTCGGGCTCGATCTTGGCGCGCAGCCGCTTCACATGGACGTCGAGGGTCTTGGTGTCCCCCACGTAGTCGGCGCCCCACACGCGGTCGATGAGCTGCATCCGGGTGAGCACCCGGCCGGCGTTGCGCAGCAGCATCTCCAGCAGGTCGAACTCCTTCAGCGGCAGGTCGACCTTGGCGCCGGAGACGGTGACGACGTGCCGGTCGACGTCCATCCGGACCGGGCCGGCCTCCAGCGCGGCCGGCGAGACCTCCTCGGGCTCGCCTCTGCGGCGCAGGACGGCCCGGATGCGGGCCACCAGCTCCCGGGAGGAGAAGGGCTTGGTCACGTAGTCGTCGGCTCCTATTTCCAGCCCGACGACCTTGTCGATCTCGCTGTCCTTGGCCGTGACCATGATGACGGGCACGTTGGAGCGCCCGCGGAGCTGCCGGCAGACCTCCGTGCCGGGCAGGCCGGGCAGCATCAGGTCGAGCAGGACGAGGTCGGCGCCGTTGCGCTCGAATTCGTCCAGCCCGTCGGGGCCGGTGGCCGCGATGGCGACCTCGAACCCTTCCTTGCGGAGCATGTAGGACAGGGCGTCGCTGAAGGACTCCTCGTCCTCTACGACGAGCACACGCGTCACGGATGGACCTCCGGTCGGATTTCTGTGCGGGTACGGGGGGTCGCTTCCCGGCCGCGGTTCACGGACGGACCTCCCGGGCGGGGAGGGTGTCGTCGGGGAAGGAGGAAAGGCTTTCGTGCGGCTCCAGCAGCGTGTGGTCGCTGTAGGGGTCGCGGTCGCGCACGGCGCCGGCCTCGGGGAGCCGCAGGGTGAAGGTGGAGCCCTGGCCCTCGGCGCTCCAGACCGTGACCTCGCCGCCGTGCGAGGCGGCGACGTGCTTGACGATGGCGAGGCCGAGGCCGGTGCCGCCGGTGGCGCGGGAGCGGGCCGGGTCGACGCGGTAGAACCGCTCGAAGATCCGCTCGCGGTCCTTCTCGGAGATGCCGATGCCCTGGTCGGTGACGGCGATCTCGATGAGGTCGCCGCCGGGGGCGGTGATGTGGCGGGCGGCGATGCCCACGCGCGTGCGCGCGGGGCTGTAGTTGACGGCGTTCTCGACGAGGTTGCCGAGGGCGGCGGCGAGCTGGCCTCGGCTGCCCCAGACGTGCAGGTCGGCGGTGCCCCCGGCGGCCATGGTGATCTGCTTGGTGCCGGCCTGGTGGCGGCAGCGGTCGATGGCCTCGGCGACGAGCTCGTCGACCCGGACGGGCTCGGAGTCCTCCAGCGGGTCGTCGTTCTGCACCCGGGAGAGGTCGATGAGCTCCTGGACGAGGTTGGTCAGCCGGGTGGCCTCGATCTGCATCCGGCCGGCGAAGCGGTGGACGGCCTCGGGGTCGTCGGAGGCGTCCATGACGGCCTCGGAGAGCAGCGAGAGCGCGCCGACGGGTGTCTTGAGCTCATGGCTGACGTTGGCGACGAAGTCCCGGCGGACGGCCTCGATGCGGCGGGCCTCGGTGAGGTCCTCGACGAGCAGCAGGACGAGCCGGGAGCCGAGCGGCGCGACCCGGGCGGAGACCGCGAGGGCCTCGCCCCGGCCGGTGCCCCGGCGCGGCAGGTCCAGCTCGACCTGGCGTATCTCACCGTCGCGGCGGGTGTCGCGGGCCATCTGGAGCATCGGCTCGACGGCCAGCTTGCCGCCGCGGACGAGTCCGAGGGCGTACGCGGCGGAGCTGGCCTTGACCACGGCGTCGGCCTCGTCGAGGACGACCGCGGAGGAGCGCAGCACGGAGAGGACGGTGTCCACGCCGGGCGGCAGCACGGCGTCGGTGTGCAGGGAGCTGCGGGTGGGCCTGGCCTGATCGCGCTCGCTCCAGCGGAACGCCAGCATGGCGATCACTCCGGTGCAGAGACCGGCGATCGCTGCCGCTGCGGCGACGGCCGCGTCCACGTTCATGAGTCCAGGTTATGCGGCGGCGAGGGCACATCCACAGCCAAACGGGGGGCGGCTCGAACATACGTTGCCGAGAGTTCACCTTCAGGTCGGCGTCGGTTCACTCCGGATGCCGACGGCCGTCGCGTTCCGGCCGCAACGTGGGACCGTGGGCAGGACGTCGGATCCCTCGCCCCAGTGATTTTCCGGAGAAAGAGGTTCAGGCCATGCGGGACGCGTACCACGAGGAGCTTGACTCGATCGGCGAGAGCCTGGTCGAGATGGCCCGGCTCGTGGGCTCCGCGATCGGGCGCGCCACCACGGCGATCCTGGACGCGGACCTCAAGCTGGCGGAGTCCGTGATCGCCGCGGACTCGAAGGTCGACGACCTCCAGCGGGACCTGGAGGCGCGGGCCATCGCGCTGCTGGCGCGGCAGCAGCCGGTCGCCACGGACCTGCGGATCGTGGTGACGTCGCTGCGGATGAGCGCGGACCTGGAGCGCTCGGGCGACCTCGCCCAGCACGTGGCCAAGCTGGCCAGGCTGCGCTTCCCGGAGACGGCGGTCCCGCGCGACCTGCACGCCACCATCCTGGAGATGGGCCAGCTGGCGCAGCGGCTGATGGCCAAGGCCGGCGAAGTGATCATCACCAAGGACGTCGACCTGGCGCTCCAGCTGGAGCAGGACGACGACGCGATGGACCTGCTGCACCGCGCGCTCTTCCAGCACCTGATGGACGACCGGTGGAAGCACGGCATCGAGACGGCCGTGGACGTGACGCTGCTGGGCCGCTACTACGAGCGCTTCGCCGACCACGCGGTCTCGGTGGCCAAGCGGGTGGTGTATCTGGTCACCGGGGAGCACGCGGACGAGCTCACCCAGTCCGAGGGGCGCACCAGCACGGTGGAGAGCGCGTAATCGCCGTACGTGCTTCCATGCGCCCTGAATGCGCCCGTACAGGCGTGCGTGCAGGGCATTGACGACCGAGGCGGGCGGTCCTTGACTGGGTGACAGCAGACCACCCTTCGAGGAGGTACCGCATATGACCCAGACCCCTCCTGCGGCACAGCCCAGGTCCGCTTGCACGTGCGGTCCAGGTTGTTCCTGCGGCTGCCAGTCCGGCGGGCCGTGCCAGTGCGGCGGCGGTTGCGGATAGCAGCCGGTGCGCATGCCACTCACGGGGAGGGGCCCCGGCCGGTCGGTCCGGCCGGGGCCCTTCTCTTACGAGGTGCGGCGTCTCTTACGAGGTGCGGCGCGCGTCTTTCTCACGGGTGGTGACTACGCCGTGCCGCTGTCGCCGCCGGTCTCCGTCTCGCCCTCGTCGTCCTCTTCCGCGACGGGGGTCGGAGGCACCTTGGCCGGTGTCACGCCGGTGAGATAGGCGGAGACGACGACGTTGGCGCTGTAGGCGCGCTGGGTGCGGTCGTAGCTGCCGCCGCAGGTGATCAGCCGGAGCTCGGCGCGGTCCGGCTCGCGCGCCCCGTAGACCTTCTCGGCGTCGAACTGGTCGTTGGCGACGACCGAGATGTCCTCGATGACGAACTCGGCGACGGAGCCGTCCTGGCGGGCGATCCAGATGTGCTGGCCGCGTTTGACGACGCTGAGGCCGGCGAAGACGGCGAGGGCCCGGTCGGTGTCGACATGGCCGACGAGGACGGCGGCGCCGGCGCTGCCGGGCTGCGGTCCGTCCTTGTACCAGGCGACGGAGTTGGCCCGCTCGTACGGCGGTGGCTCGACCCCGCCCAGCGGGTCGAGGCCGTGGCCCTCGATCGGGGCCTTCAGGCCGATGGCCTTGATGGCCAGGGCCTTGGGATCGGTCTGGGGGCCCGCCCCCGGCAGCGGGTCGTGTGCCGGGGGCAGGCCGTGCGCGGGAGAGTGGCCCTTGGCCGCGACGCCGCCGGGAGCCTTGGCGAGCTCTCCCGTGGTGCCGCTGCCACACAGGCACAGGGCGAGCAGCAGGGCCGCCCAGGCCACTCCTGTCAGCAGGCGGCGTCCGCCACCTGTGCGCGGTTCTGACATGACGCCCGTTCTCTTCCCGTCACTGCTTGGCGGTGTTGACGCGACGGCGGTACCAGACCATGCCGCCGACGAGGCCCGCCGCCGCGGTGGCGCCGAGGATCAGGACAGGAGCGTCGGGGACCGACGAGGCCGTGGCCGCGAGCGCGGCAGCACCGCCACCCGCGTGCGAGGGGTGGTGCGGGCGGTGACCGTCGTGGCGGCCGTCGTGGTCGTGACGCCCGTCGTGGTCGCCGCGGCCGTCGTGGTCACCGCGACCGTCGTGGTCGTGACGCCCGTCGTGGTCGTGGCGGCCATCGTGGTCGTGGCGACCGTCGTGGTCGTGACGTCCGTCGTGGTCGTGGCGACCGTCGTGGTCACCGCGGCCGTCGTGGTCGCCCCAGTCGTCGTCGTGGTCCTTGCGGCCGTCGTCGTCGCGGCCGTCGTGGTCGTGGCGCCCGTCGTGGCGACCGTCGTGGTCGTGGCGACCGTCGTGGTCACCGCGGCCGTCGTGGTCGTCGCAGTCGTCGTCGTCATCGTGGTGACGGCCGTCGTGGTCGTGGCGACCGTCGTGGTCATGACGGCCGTCGTGGTCGTGACGCCCGTCGTGGCGACCGTCGTGATGACCGGGGCCGTCGGTCTCGGGGACGGCTCCGACCTCACCGGCCGCAGGGACCGAGGAGCCGAAGGCGTAAGCAGGGACGACGGGGGCCGCACAGACAGCGACGACCGTCGCAGCACCGCATATGGCGGAGCGGATGGAAACCATGGTGGTACCTCCTTCAATTCACGAGGCTCACCCGGGCACCTCCCGCGCGCATCCGCTGCGTGGTCGACTTGCTCCATTCGGTGACCGATCCACCCGTTTCGCCGCCGGGCCGCCCGCGTGCCCTCGCCGCGCGGGCGGCGGGAGCGGAGGGCCGGGGCGGCGAGTAGACCCACGACCGGGCCCGCGTACCCGTACGCGCCCGGGCACGACGAAGCCCCCTGCCCGCGCACGTCGCGGGCAGGGGGCTCATGTCCCGTCGGGGACCTACGGCTGCTTCGAAGGGGCTACTTCTTCTTGCCCTGGTTCTTCACGGCCTCGATGGCGGCCTTGGCGGCCTCCGGGTCGAGGTAGGTGCCGCCCGGCTTGACCGGCTTGAAGTCGGCGTCCAGCTCGTAGGCCAGCGGGATGCCGGTCGGGATGTTCAGGCCCGCGATGTCCGCGTCGGAGACGCCGTCGAGGTGCTTGACCAGCGCGCGCAGGCTGTTGCCGTGGGCGGCGACCAGGACCGTGCGGCCCGCGAGGAGGTCCGGGACGATGCCGTCGTACCAGTACGGCAGCATGCGGACGACGACGTCCTTGAGGCACTCGGTCTTCGGGCGCAGCTCCGGCGGGATGGCGGCGTAGCGCGGGTCGTCGCTCTGCGAGAACTCCGTGCCGTCCTCAAGGGCCGGCGGCGGGGTGTCGTAGGAACGGCGCCAGAGCATGAACTGCTCCTCGCCGAACTCGGCCAGGGTCTGGGCCTTGTCCTTGCCCTGGAGGGCGCCGTAGTGGCGCTCGTTCAGCCGCCAGGAGCGGTGGACGGGGATCCAGTGGCGGTCCGCGGACTCCAGCGCGAGCTGCGCGGTGCGGATGGCGCGCTTCTGGAGGGACGTGTGGACCACGTCGGGGAGCAGGCCGGCGTCCTTGAGCAGCTCACCGCCACGGACTGCCTCCTTCTCACCCTTCTCGTTGAGGTTGACGTCCACCCAACCGGTGAACAGGTTCTTGGCGTTCCACTCGCTCTCGCCGTGGCGGAGGAGGATCAGCTTGTACGGTGCGTCGGCCATGCCCCTGAGCGTAATCGACGGTAAGGGTGGCGCAGCGCGCGCTGTCCGTGATAGCGGCGCGCCCGGCCCCGCGCCGCAGCGCACGGGGGCCGGGCGATCGCGCTTCGGGCCGTCCTAGGCCCCGTCGGACCCGCTCGGTTTGGTGAGCCGTGTGAACGCGTCCAGGTTCCGCGTCGACTCCCCCCGCTCCGTACGCCACGCGTACTCCTTACGGATCGCCGTCGCGAAGCCCATCTCCAGCAGCGTGTTGAAACTGCCGTCCGCGTGCTCCAGCACGGTGCCCAGGATCCGGTCGATCTCGTCCGGGGTCACCGCGGCGAGCGGCAGCCGGCCGACCAGGTAGATGTCGCCGAGCCGGTCGGTGGCGTAGGCCACCCCGTAGAGGCGGGTGTTCCGCTCCAGCAGCCAGCGGTGCACCGCCGCGTGGTTCTCGTCGGGGCAGCGGACGACGAAGGCGTTGACCGACAGGGAGTGCTTGCCGACGATCAGGGAGACGGTCGTCGACAGCTTGCGCGTGCCGGGGAGTTTGACCACATACGTGCCGTCGGCGGGGCTCTCCCATTCGAGCCCTGCCTCGTGGAACGTCTGCTCGATGACGGATTTCGCGTCAGACATGGTTCGAGCGTAGGCGACGGCGCCGTTCGTTGATCGCCGCGGTGTACACCTCGGCCGTGGCGGCCGCCGCGGTGTCCCAGCCGAAGGAGCGCGCGTGCCGGGCCGCGGCCTCGCCCATCCGGCCCACCAGGGCGGAGTCGTCGGCGAAGCGGTCCAGCGCGCGGCCGTAGTCGGCGGGGTCGTGGCCGGAGACCAGGAAGCCGCTGACGCCGTCGCGCACGGCCACCGGGAGCCCGCCGACCGCGGCCGCGACCACGGGCGTGCCGCACGCCTGCGCCTCGGCCGCGACCAGGCCGAAGGACTCGCTGTACGAGGGCATGACCAGTACGGAGGCGGCGCGGTACCAGTCGGCGAGCTGGTCCTGGCCGACCGGCGGACGGAAGCGGACCACGTCGGCGATGCCCAGCTTGGCGGCCAGCTTCTGCAGGCCCTCGGGCTTGGCCAGACCGCTGCCGCTGGGCCCGCCGACGACGGGGACGACGACGCGCGTACGCAGCTCCGGCCGCCGGTCGAGGAGGTCGGCGACGGCGCGCAGCAGGATGTCGGGGGCCTTCAGGGGCTGTATCCGCCCGGCGAAGAGCGGGACCAGCGCGTCGGCGGGCAGGCCCAGCCGCTGCCGGGCGGCGGCCCGGCCGTCGGCGGGCGTGAAGCGGTCGAGGTTGACGCCCGGGTGCACGACGGCGACCTTGCCGGGGTCGGCCTCGTAGTGGTGGACGAGCTCCTCGGCCTCGCCGTCCGTGTTGGCGATCAGCCGGTCGGAGGCCCGGACGATCTGGGTCTCGCCGATCACGCGGGCGGCCGGCTCGGGGGTGTCGCCCGCCGCGAGCGCGGCGTTCTTCACCTTGGCCATGGTGTGCATGGCGTGCACGAGCGGGACGCCCCAGCGCTCGGCGGCGAGCCAGCCGACGTGGCCGGAGAGCCAGTAGTGGGAGTGGACGAGGTCGTAGTGGCCGGGCCGGTGGCCGGCCCACGCCTGCATCACACCGTGGGTGAAGGCGCAGAGCTGGGCGGGCAGCTCCTCCTTGGCCAGGCCCTCGTACGGGCCCGCGTCGATGTGGCGGACGAGCACGCCGGGCGCCAGCTCCACGGCCGGCGGCAGCCCGCCGGTGGTGGCCCGGGTGAAGATCTCGACCTCGATGCCGATGGCGGCCAGGCGCTTGGCCAGCTCGACGATGTAGACGTTCATGCCGCCCGCGTCGCCCGTGCCCGGCTGGTGCAGGGGCGAGGTGTGGACGCTGAGCATCGCCACCCGGCGCGGCCTGCGGGCGCCGCCGAGGCGCCGGAGCGGGGTGTTGGCGAGCGTACCGAGCGCGCGGCCCCTGCGGGCGCCGAGCCTGGATGCGTACTGGCTCACCGTACGAGTCCTCCGTCCGCCTGGGGCCTGGGGCGTGCGCCGCCCGAGGCGTACACCACCTGTCAGCCCTCCCAACACCGACGGTGCCGGGTCCCCTTCCCGCTTTGCCAAAAAGTGACGTAGCGCACCGGAGCCCTCACCGTCGGGAGAGGGCCACCCCCACGGCGAGCTGCGCCGCGGCCGTCGCGAGGAGCAGGGCCATGGGCGCCGTCCAGCCACCGGTGGCACCGTGCAGCAGCCCCACGGCCAGGGGGCCGAGCGCGGCGACGAGATAGCCGAGGGACTGCGCGAGGGTGGACAGGGCCGTGGTCTCCGCCGGGCTGCCGCCGCTCCGTGCGATCACGGCGAGCACCAGCGGGAACGAGCACATCCCCAGCCCCGTCAGCACCGCCCACACCCAGGGCAGCGCCACGGGTGCCACCAGCAGTCCGCCGAACCCCGCGAGCATCGCCAGCGACACCGCGACGAAGGCGCCGCGCAGCCGGCCGGGCTCCTTGGCGAGGGCCAGCACCGCGAACGACACGGGTATCCCCACGGCCTGGGTCACGGCGAGCACGGCGCCCGCGCGGCCCTCGGACATGCCCTGCCCGGACAGCAGCGAGGGCAGCCAGCCGACCACCGCGTAGGCGTTCAGCGCCTGGAGGCCGAAGTAGGCGGTGACCAGGGCGCCGGTCCGGGTGCGGGCCATGGCCCAGGGGGAGACGGGGGCGGAGGGCTGCCGCGCGGGGCCGTGCCCGGCGGCCCGGCGGGGCCCTTCCCGTGGGGCGCGGATCCCGGCCCACACCGCCGCGGCCACGAGCGCGGGCGCGGCCCAGACCGCGAGCCCGAGCGACGGCGAGCCCACGGCGTCGGCCACCGGCACGGCGGCGGCGGAGGCCAGGGCCGCGCCGAGGGCGAGGACGGTCGTGTAGAGCCCGGTGAGCGGGCCGATCCGGTCGGGGAAGTGGGACCGGACGAGCGTGGGCAGCAGGACGTTGCACAGGGCGAGCCCGGACATGCCGAGCACCGTGCCGGCGAGCAGCGCCCAGGTGGCGGGCACGGCCCGGACGGCGAGCCCGGCGGTGAGCGCGGCGGTCGCCAGCAGAACGGTCCGCTCGGCACCGAGCCGCCGCGCGAGGGTGCCCGTACCGGCACCGGCGGCCGCGAAGCAGAGCGTCGGCAGGGTCGGCAGCAGCGCCACGACGGGGGGCGACAGGCCGAGGGAACCACGGAGGGCGTCGAGGAGCGCGGAGGCGCTGCTGATGCCGAGACGGAGGTTGAGGGCGGTGAGGAGAACGGCGAGGAGGGTGAGGAGGGCGGGCGGGAGTGGGGGGTGGGTGGGGAGGGGGCGTGGACGGCACCGGGCCGGGCCGGGCCGGGCCGGGGAGGCAGTCGAGGCCGGGGAGGCAGTCGAGGCCGGGGAGGCAGTCGAGGTCCGGCACGAGGCTGTGGTCAGGCTCGGGCTCGGGCTCGGGCTCGGGGCCAGGGGCGCGGACAGGGACGGGCTGGGGCCCGGTACCGGACCCGCCGCCAGGGAGGCGGGGGCGGACGGGGCGGGCTCGGGGCCGGGCGGAACCCGGGGGCGCGGTGGCGGAACCCGGGGGCGGCGGGGCGGGACTCATGACATCAAACGTAAGACGTCTGACGTTTGATGTCCATGCGGAAAGGACGGGTACGGTGTCCGCATGACTCTGGAACCGGTACGCCGACCGGCGCTCTCCGACGAGGTCATCGACCGGATCCGGGCCCGCATCGCCTCCGGCGAATGGCCCGTCGGCACCCGCATCCCGCCCGAGCCCGAGCTGATGCGCCAGCTCCAGGTGGCGCGCGGCACCCTCCGCGAGGCCGTGCGCGCGCTCGCCCACAGCGGCCTCCTCGACGTACGGCGCGGCGACGGCACGTACGTGAACGCCACCAGCGAACTGTCCGGCGCCGTCACCCGCCTCTACGGCGGCAGCGGTCTCGGCCAGCTGCTGGAGGTGCGCGAGGCGCTGGACGCGCAGGCCGCGCGGCTGGCCGCGGTACGGGCCGACGAGGCCGCGCTCGACGCCCTCGCGGCGTGCCTGGCGCGGCGCGCCGCCGCCTGGGACGCGCGGGACTTCGAGGCGTGGGTCACCGCCGACTGGGACTTCCACGCCGGGGTCGCCGACGCGGCGGGCAACCCGCTGCTGGCCGAGCTCTACCGCAACCTCGCCGGCCCGCTGCGCGCCGCCATGACCGGCGCCTGGGCGAACCCGGGCTTCCAGGGCGCCGACCCGGTGGGCCACGAGACGCTGCTGGCCGCGCTGCGCGGCCGCGACCCGGCGGAGGCCGGCCGGCAGGCCGGGGCGAACGTCTCCGACACACGGGAGTGGGACGCGGCCGGAGAGGCTTAGGCTCTTGCCCATGGCCGCCCGCACCACCCCGCACCACCGCCCGATCGGCTCGGTGACCCGCGGCACCACCAACCCCAACCGCCTCCGCCGCATGGACCGCTGGATCGCCGACGCGCACGGCGCGGCGCTACGGGCCAGCGCGGACCCCGTCGCCGTCGACCTGGGCTACGGCGCCGCGCCCTGGACGGCCGTCGAGCTGCTGGGGCGGCTGCGCACGGTGTGCCCGGCGGCCGAGGTCGTCGGCGTGGAGATCGAACCGGCCCGGGTCGAGGCGGCCCGGCCGTACGAACGCGAGGGCCTGACCTTCCGGCACGGCGGGTTCGAGGTGCCGCTGGCGGCGGGCCGCCGGCCCGCGCTGATCCGCGCCGCGAACGTCCTGCGGCAGTACGACGAGGAGCAGGTCGCCGGCGTATGGGCCCGGCTGTGCGCGCGGCTCGCGCCGGACGGGCTGCTCGTCGAGGGCACGTGCGACGAGATCGGCCGCCGGCACGTCTGGGTCGCGCTGGGCCCGGAGGGGCCGCGCACGGTCACCTTCGCGACCCGGCTGGGCTCGCTGGACACCCCGTCCGACCTGGCCGAACGCCTTCCCAAGGCGCTCATCCACCGCAATGTGCCGGGCGAGCCCGTGCATGCCTTCCTGCGCGACTTCGACCGGGCGTGGGCGGCGGCGGCGCCGTACGCGTCGCTGAGCGCGCGGCAGCGGTGGATTCGTGCGGTGGGGTCCTTGCAGGCGGACTGGCCGCTGGTGGACGGGGGGCGGCGGTGGCGGCAGGGTGAGGTGACGGTGCGCTGGGAGGCGCTGGCGCCGCGCGGGTAGCCGCCTGCGGCGGGCTTTTTCCCCTCCCCGCCCCTTCCCGAACCGGGGCTCCGCCCCGTACCCCGGTCCTCAAGCGCCGGACGGGCTGAGTTGTTGCCCGGAACCGGGCAGAAAAGCCGGCCCGTGGCACGGGAAAGCCGTCCCCGGACAGGGGCGAAATCCAGCCCGTCCGGCGCTTGAGGACACCGCGCGGAGCGCGGAAAAGGGGCCCGGGGCGCCAGCCCCGGTTACGGGAAGGGGCGGGGAGGGGAACAAGCCCCGCGCAGCGGCAAACCCACCGGCACCATGGAAGGCATGGAAGAGCCGCGGACAGTTCAGGCTGCGGGCTGCGTCCTGTGGCGCAGCTCCCCCACCGGCGAAGGCATCGAGCTCGCGCTGGTCTTCCGGCCCAAGTGGGCGGACTGGTCACATCCGAAAGGCAAGCTCAAGCGCGGCGAGAGCGCCCGTGCCGGGGCCGTGCGCGAGGTGCTGGAGGAGACCGGCATGACATGCGTCCTCGGAGCCGCGTTGCCGACCGCGCGGTACATCGACGCGCAGGGCCGTCCGAAAGAGGTCCGCTACTGGGCCGCGCGGGCGGTGAGCGGCGAGTTCGTACCCAACAGCGAGACGAGCCGGCTGGTCTGGCTCACGCCCGACGACGCGCACGGGAGACTCACCCACCACCGGGACAGGGAGCTGATCACCTTCCTGAACGCCGCCCTCCTCGAACTCGGCAGCGGCGAGGAGAACCGGTGACCGCGGGGCCGGTCAGCGGGCGGCGGTCGCCCGGCCGGTGGTCCTCGTCAGGCCCAGCACGAGGAAGGCGAGGACGGCCGAGAGGGTCATGCCGGCGAACATGGGCAGTGCGGTGCGGTCGCCGCCGATGCCCACGAGAGGGGCGGCGACGGCGCTCAGGATGCTCTGCACCGTGCCCAGGAGCGCGGAGCCGGTTCCGGCGGCGTGAGGGACGCGTTCCAGGGCGAGTGCCGCCGCGTTGATGCTGACGAGGCTGATGCCGACGAACGTGACGTAGAGCAGGGTCAGGACCACGGGCAGGCTCAGCAGGTCGGCCAGCGCGAGCGCGCACAGCGCGGCGGAGCCGGCGAGCATCACCCAGAGCCCCGTGCGCAGGAGCCCCTTGGGGGTGAAGCGGCCGACGAGCCGGGTGATGACGAGGCCGGACACGACGCTGACGGCGCCGACGGAGGCGAACGCGGCGGAGGTCCGGCCGACGCTCAGGCCGAACAGGTTCTGGAAGAGGAAGGACGCACCGCCCAGGTAGCAGAAGAGCAC
This sequence comes from Streptomyces eurocidicus, assembly GCF_002891295.1. Taxonomy (GTDB): domain Bacteria; phylum Actinomycetota; class Actinomycetes; order Streptomycetales; family Streptomycetaceae; genus Streptomyces; species Streptomyces eurocidicus. The sequence goes on from NZ_LGUI01000003.1 coordinate 112,735, forward strand.
GGCCAGGGCCATGCCGAAGCAGAGCGTGTGCCCCAGGTAGGGGCGGTTGGCCAGGACCTCGGACACGGAGCGGACCGTCGCCCGGGCGCCGCCGGTCCGGCGGCGTTCGCGCGGCAGGGTCTCGGGTATCGCGAAGAGCGCGCCGACGAGGGCGAGGAGCGTGGTGGCGGCCAGGACCCAGAACACCGCGCGCCAGTCGGCGGCCTCGATCACGGCGCCGCCCAGCACCGGCGCGACGGCCGGGGCGATGCCGAGCAGCGACATCAGCACGCCCAGCAGCTTCGCCGCCTTCTCGCCGGTGGCGATGTCGGAGATCACCGCGCGGCCGATGACCACGCCGGCGGCACCGGTGAAGCCCTGGAGGAAGCGCAGGGCGACCAGCGTGCCGAGCGAGGGGGTGAGCGCGCACAGGGCGGTGGCGACGACGCAGGCGGCCGTGCCCACCAGGATCGGCGTACGCCTCCCGAACCGGTCCGAGAGCGGTCCGAGGATCAGCTGCCCCAGGCCCATGCCGATCAGGAACGTGGTGAGGGTGAGCTGGACACCGGAGGCGTCGGCGCCCAGGTCCCCCGTCATCTGAGGGAAGGCGGGCAGGTACATGTCCGTGGCCAGCGGCATCACGAACGAGAGCAGCACGAGGGCCGCCGTCATCACAGGCATGGGGAAAACTCCGACGAGAGGACAGGTGCGCAGCGGGCCACACACACCAACGGCCTGGCCGCGCTGTCCTTGGAGCGGTCGGTACTCGTGCGTCGCCTGGTCACGACGGTATGGAGAAGGGGCGGAGCCCGCGTCGGGCCATAGACCGGAACGCTCCCCTCCGCCGGCCCTAAGGCCGGGGACCGGGGCGGTGGGCCGCAGGACCTCCGCCCTCGCGCACCCACGCTTCAACGAGTCGGATTCCCGTCACCGCACCTCATTGGTTGAGCATGTAACCATCCAGGGGAGGCGAGAGCAAGGGCGGGGACTTCCGCGAGGAGCCCCGACCGCTCTCCGGCGCGGCGCCCGCCGGGCCGGGCCGCCGAAGAGCGCGGCCGGCCGCCCGGACGAGGCCCCTGGCCGTCATGCCGTCATGCCGTCGGCACCGCCAGCCGCTGCCAGATCCGGCCGAAGGCGTAGCGCGCGGCCTCGACCTCGTGGCGCTGGTCCGCGTGGAGGACGCCCAGCGCGTAGGCCGTGGCCGGGGCGATCCGGGGCGTGCGGGCCGCGGCGGAGGCGGCGGCCGCGGCCTCGGCGGCGTCGCGGTGGCGGTCCAGGGCCTGGTTGGCACCCAGCAGCCGTACGGAGAGCGTGGGCTCGGCCTCGGACGCCACGTGCTCGTCCAGCACCTCCTGCGCGTACCGCCGGAGGCGCACCAGGCGTCGCACCTGGTGCCAGGGCGCGTCCTGCCGCCCCTCGGCGGGCGGCGCGTCCGGGGCCGGGACGGCGGCGAGGCCGTGGGTGAGCGCCTCGGCGTTGTACGGATGGCCGGCCACGGACAGCGGGAGCGCGTCCGCGGCGTCCGTCAGCCGCCGGTGCGCCTGCTCGGCGAGGCACGGCAGCGCCTCCCGGGCGAGCAGGTCGTGCGCGGCCGGGTCCAGCGGCAGTTCGGAGGCCAGCACGGCCGCCGCGTCCGCGACGGCGTGGAAGCGCGAGGAGCCCAGCGCCTGGAGCGCGGCCGAGTGCGCCCGCGTACGGGCCAGGGTCAACTGCCGCTCCAGCAGCGCCCCGGCGCGCGCCGCCCCGACCGTCATGCCTCCCCCGTCGCCGTACCCGCCGCGGCCGGCCGCCCGCGCGCCGGAAGCGCCCGCCCCCGTCTGCCCCATGGGCCCCTCCGCCCCGGACAGCCGGTGCAGCGCCCCCCGCAGCCGGGCCAGCCGGGCCGCGTGGGCGTGCTCGCGGCCGAGCGTGTCCGACAGCCACAGCAGCTCGGCCCGCAGCGGATCCGTCCAGTCGACGTCGGTGAGCGGGCGGTAGACGTGCAGCGTCCCCGCGATCCTGCGGGCGGAGCGGCGCAGCAGCCGGGACGCCTCGGTCGCGTCCTCCGCATCGGAGCCGCTCTCCCGGTGGAGCCGCAGGCTGCGCAGGAACTCCGCGGCCTGCGCGTGGAGATAGCCCGCCAGAACGGTCCCGGCGGTCGCTTCCGAAGAGGCCGGTCCCGAAGGTCCCGAAGAGGCCGGAGCCCCCTGCCCGGCCCCCCGCTCCCCCACCCTCGCCGGAGTCCGGGTCGTAGTCGTCGTGGCTGTAGTGGTCGTCGTGGTCGTTGTCGTCACGTCCTGCCCCCCGGCGGAGTGTTCCTGGGTGACCGCGCTCGGCGGGTCATGGGGTCGCTGAGCCACGCCGGCGCCTCCGCGCGTCGATGAGCATCTCCTGTACGTTCCGCAGCGGCTGCCCGTCCGCGTCCGTCGCGTGCCGGGTCCAGTCGCCGTCCCCGCCCAGGTGCCAGGAGGCGGTGGAGTCCGACATCCCCGTCTCCAGCAGCCTGCTGAGGGAGGCGCGGTGCGCGGGGTCGGTGACCCGGACGAGCGCCTCGATCCGCCGGTCGAGGTTGCGGTGCATCATGTCGGCGCTGCCGAGCCAGACTTCGGGCTCGCCGCCGTTCCCGAACGCGAAGACGCGTGAGTGTTCCAGGAACCGGCCCAGCACGCTCCGCACCCGGATGTTCTCCGAGAGGCCCTCGACCCCCGGCCGCAGCGAGCAGATGCCGCGCACCCACACGTCCACCGGCACACCGGCCCGGCCCGCCCGGTAGAGGGCGTCGACGACGGTCTCGTCCACCATCGAGTTGACCTTGATGCGGATGGAGGCGGGCCGCCCGGCGCGGTGGTGCGCGACCTCGTTGCCGATCCGGGCTATCAGTCCGTCGCGCAGCGATCTGGGGGCGACGAGCAGCCGCCGGTAGGTCTCGCGGCGGGAGTAGCCGGACAGCCGGTTGAAGAGGTCGGAGAGATCGGCGCCGACCTGCGGGTCGGCGGTGAGCAGGCCGAGGTCCTCATAGAGCCGGGCCGTCTTGGGGTGGTAATTGCCCGTTCCCACATGGGAATAGCGGCGGAGCGTCTCACCCTCCTGCCGGACCACCAGCGACAGCTTGCAGTGCGTCTTGAGCCCGACCAGGCCGTAGACGACGTGGCAGCCGGCCTCCTCCAGCTTCCGCGCCCACTTGATGTTCGCCTGCTCGTCGAACCGGGCCTTGATCTCGACGAGGACGAGCACCTGCTTGCCGGACTCGGCCGCGTCTATGAGCGCGTCGACGATCGGCGAGTCGCCGGACGTCCGGTACAGGGTCTGCTTGATGGCGAGCACGTCGGGATCGGACGCGGCCTGCTCCAGGAACGCCTGCACGGAGGTGGAGAAGGAGTCGTACGGGTGGTGCAGCAGGACGTCGCGCTCGCGCAGCGCGGCGAAGATGTCGGGCGCGGAAGCGGACTCGACCTCGGCGAGGTCCCGGTGGGTGCCCGCCACGTACTTGGGGTACTTGAGCTCGGGGCGGTCGAGGGCGGCGATGCGGAAGAGAGCCGTGAGGTCGAGCGGGCCGGGCAGCGGATAGACCTCGGCATCGGAGATCTTCAGCTCGCGGACGAGCAGGTCCAGGACGTACGGATCGATGGTCTCCTCGACCTCCAGCCGCACGGGCGGGCCGAAGCGGCGCCGCATGAGCTCCTTCTCCAGCGCCTGGAGGAGGTTCTCCGCGTCGTCCTCCTCGACCTCCAGGTCCTCGTTGCGCGTGACCCGGAACATGTGGTGCGCGAGGACCTCCATGCCCGGGAAGAGCTCCCCGAGATGGGCGGCGATGACGTCCTCCAGCGGGACGTACCGCCGCGCGGACGCCTCCAGGAAGCGCGAGAGGATCGGCGGCACCTTGACCCTGGCGAAGTGGTCGTGCCCGCTGACCGGGTTGCGGACGACCACGGCGAGGTTCAGGGACAGCCCGGAGATGTACGGGAAGGGGTGCGCGGGGTCGACGGCCAGCGGGGTCAGCACGGGGAAGATCTGCTGCTGGAAGAGCGCGCGGAGCCGCTCCTGCTCCTTCTCGGTCAGCTCGCCCCAGCGGATCAGGTGGATGCCGTGCTCGGCGAGCTCGGGTGCGACGTCCTGCTGGTAGCAGGCGGCGTGCCGGGCCATGAGCTCGCGGGAGCGGGCCCAGATCAGCTCCAGGACCTCGCGCGGCTGGAGGCCGGACGCCGAGCGGGTGGCCACTCCGGTGGCGATGCGGCGCTTGAGGCCGGCCACCCGCACCATGAAGAACTCGTCCAGATTGCCGGCGAAGATGGCCAGGAAGTTCGCCCGTTCCAGGAGCGGCGTGACCGGGTCCTCGGCCAGCTCCAGCACCCGTTCGTTGAACGCCAGCCAGCTGCGCTCCCGGTCCAGGAACCGGCCCTGCGGCAGCGGCTCCTCGTCGTACGGCCCGGCGCCCTCGTCCGCGTACGCCGCGTCGCCGTAGGTACCCAGGTCCGAGGCGTCGAGGTCGGGCTCCAGGACCGGGGCGGAGGGGCCCGCGACCGCGTACGGACGGTGGGCGGCGATGGACCCGACCGAGGGCTGCGGATTGCCGAAACCGTCCGCGTGCGACAGGCCGCCCTCGTGCGACGGGCCGCCGCGCGGCCGGTCTCCGTGCGGCCGGGGGGACGGACCGTGTGCCGGGACGCTGGAGGACTGGGTCATGTCCTCATTGTTCCGCGCGAGGGCTCCCACAGGCGCGCCGGAGCGCTGCCCGGAGGGGCGCGGGGCGATGTGGAGCCTTCGTTCGGGTGCGTCGGGCACGGCGGGCTGCATTCGGCAAGACTCGCAACCGCGGTTGAATCACGGGTAACGCTCACATGGCGCGCAGGGAAGCGGCAGCCCACTCCGGAGCGTCACCGCCCCGCGACGACCGGGCACGGCGGGCCCGGGACGATCCCCGGGACGGCCCCCGGGCCCCTCCCGCCCGTGCCCGCCCGTACCCGCCTACGCCCCGCCCGTACCCGCCTACGCCCCGCCCGTCAGCGGTGTCCCCGCCGCGTCCACCACAGCGCGCCCGCGCCGAGGGCCGCCCCCGCGGCCAGCACGATGCCCGTGTGGATGCCCTGGAGCGGCCAGAAGTGGGAGGCCGGGTGGTAGTCGACGTACCAGCCCGTGGCGTTGTGCCGGGTGAGGCAGTCGCCCCGGAACTTGTCCAGCAGGGTGCAGTCGGGCTCCGGCATCCGCCGGCCGGTGGCGGAGACGACGCCCCGCTCGAAGCGCCAGGAGTCGCCGCCGACGAGGTTCGGCACCTCGCGGTCGAGCAGGGTCTCCGAGGCCATCAGGTGCGGGCGGGCGGTGACCAGCGGCCAGTACAGCGCGAGCGAGGCCACGGCGGTGCCGGCCATGGCCGGCAGCACCCGCCTTACCAGCAGGCCGACGAGGGCGCCGAGCCCGATGGCGGCCAGCGAGTTCGCGACGGGGACGGCCCCCAGCGCGTCGAAGGCGTCGAACCAGCGCCGGTCGGCGAGCAGGGCCCCGGACTGGACGGAGACCACGGACCGCCAGGCCCAGGTGTGGAGCGCCGACAGCAGCGAGACACCGGCGAGCGCGGCCACCGCCGGGAGCGCGAGCTTCGCCGCGAACCAGCGCACCGGCGACACCGACTGCGTCCAGGCCATCTTGTACGCGCCGGTCTCCAGCTCCCGCGCGACGACGGGGCCGGCGACGAACAGCCCGAACAGCAGCGGCAGCCAGGTGAGCAGAAGTCCGTTGTAGCGCAGGAGGTCGGCGTACTCGTACTGGAACGAGGCGACGGCCATGTTCCACCGCTCGCACGCCTCCGGCCCGGCGCACGCCGACCGCAGCCCGTGCCGGTCGACGAACGACGTCATGGCGAAGCGCAGCCAGACCAGTTCGGCGCCGAAGGCGAGGAGGGCGCCCAGCGCGATCCAGGACGTGAGGCGGTGCTGGCGCCAGACGACCCAGGCGAGTCCGCGCAGGGTCGCCGGGCGGGCCGCCGGGGCGTCCGCGAGGGGCCGGGAGGTCAGGGCCGTGCTCACGCGGCCTTCTTCCAGGCGACGCGCGGCTCGGCGCTCGGGGTCAGGAGCGCGGGGGCGCCGGGCACCCGGAGGTGGGCCAGGAGGATCTCCTCCAGGGACGGCTCGGAGGCCCGCCACTCCCCCGCCACGGGGCCCTCGGGGCGTACGAGCGCGGTGAGCTGGCGGCCCGTGACCCGGGACTCGACGACCGTGTGGGCGGCGAACTCCCGGGGCGGCCCGGCGGTCTCGTGCCTGCCCACGAGGAGGGTGTGGGCGGCGAGCAGGTCCTCGACCTCGCCCGCGAGCCGCACCCGCCCGTCGGCTATCAGCAGCAGGTAGTCGCAGACCCCTTCGAGCTCGGCGAGGACGTGCGAGGACATGACGACGGTGATGGCGTGCTCGGCGGCCGCGGCCATGAGGGCGGCCGTCATGTCGTGGCGCGCGAGCGGGTCGAGGTCGGCCATGGGCTCGTCCAGGAGCAGCAGCGCGGGCCGCTTGCCGAGGGCGAGGGCGAGGGCCACCCGGGTGCGCTGGCCGCCGGAGAGGTCGCCGACGCGGGCCTGCGGGGAGAGGCCGCCGTCACCGACGAGCCGCTCGGCGGTGGCCTGGTCCCAGCTGCCCGGGTTGAGCTCGCGGCCCATGCGCAGGGTGTCGGCGATGGTGAAGCTGGGGTAGAGCGGCTTCTCCTGGGAGAGGAAGGCGACGTGCGGGCGGACCTCCGGGGCGCCGGGCGGGCGGCCGAAGACGGTCAGCGAGCCCCGGGTGGGCCGGCGGAGCCCGGCGGCGACGGAGAGCAGGGTGGACTTGCCGGCGCCGTTGGGCCCGACGAGCGCGCAGACCCGGCCGGCGGGCACCCGGAAGGAACAGTCGAGCAGCGCCGGGCCGCGCCGGTACGCCACGCCGAGGCCGACGGCCTCCAGGGCGGTGCGCTCGGGGTAGAAGGTCAGCTCGGTCATCCGGTCGTCGTCCCCTTGTCCACGTGCTGCGGGTCGTGCGGGGCCGCCGGCGCCGCTCCCGGCCCCGGCTCCGGCCCTGAGAAGCTGTCCTCCAGTACGGACGTGACCAGCGCGGCCACGTCCTCCCGGTCGAGTCCCGCCGCGCGGGCCCGGCCCATCCAGTCGGCGATCTCCGCGCGCAGCGGGGAGTCGGCGGCGGCCTGCGGCCGGGCGAGCGAGCGCCGGACGAAGGTGCCGAGCCCGGGGCGCGCCTCGACGAGGCCCTCGCGGTCGAGCTCGCGGTACGCCTTGAGGACGGTGTTCGGGTTGATGGCCGTGGCCGCGACGACCTCTTTGGCGGTGGGCAGCTTGTCGCCGGGGGTCAGCAGACCCAGCCGCAGGGCCTGTTTGACCTGCTGGACGATCTGCAGATAGGTGGCGACACCGCTGCGCCGGTCGATGCGGAACTCGACCACGCGCATCACCCTTTCACTACTTGACTAGTGAAAGGGTGATGGAAGCGCCCGACACCTGTCAAACGATGACCGTAAGGGCCGCGGCCCCTCGATCCGTGCCCGCTCAGCTCTCGGTGCGGTACATCAGGTCCGTCTCGTGCACGGCGAACCCCAGCCGCTCGTAGACGGCGACGGCGGGCAGGTTGTCCGCGTCGACGTACAGCATCGCGGTCGGCAGGCCCTGGGCCGCCAGGTGCCGCAGCCCGAGGGTGGTGAGCGACTTGCCGAGCCCGCCGCCCTGGAAGCCGGGCCGCACCCCGAGCACGTAGACCTCGCCGAGGCCCTCCGCGGCGTGCACCTTGGTCCAGTGGAAGCCGACGATCTCGCCGTCCTTCTCGGCCAGGAAGAAGCCCTCCGGGTCGAACCAGTCGGCGGCCTTACGGTCGTCGAGGTCGCGCTGGGTGAGCGAGCCCTGCTCCGGGTGGTGCGCGAAGGCCGCCGCGTTCAGGGCGAGCCAGGCGGCGTCGTCCTCGCCGGGCCGGAAGGCGCGGACGGTCACGCCCTCGGGCAGTACGGGCTCGGCCGGGTCCAGGCCGGCCAGCGGCCGGCGCATCTGGCGCAGCTCGCGGAAGAGGCTCAGGCCGAGCACCTGCGCGAGGTGCCGGGCGGCCGGGTGCCCGCCGTGCGCCCAGACCCGCAGCCGCTTGCCGGACTCCGCCAGCAGGGCGCTGCCCAGGGCCCGCCCGTGGCCACGCCCGCGGTGCTCCGGGTGCACGACCAGCTCACCGGCCGGGGCCTCCACGGGGTCGCTGTCCTCCAGCTGCGCGTAGCCGACGAGCTCCCCCTCGGCGTTCCGCACCAGTACGTGCCGCACCCCGGCCCGCCGCCCCTTGAGCTGGAGCCTGCCCTGCTCCGAGACGGCCGGCTGCCCGTCCACGGCCGCGGCCTCCGACACCAGCGCCAGCACGTCCCGCACCGGCTCCGGCGCCAGCTCCTCCAGCACCTCGATCGACCGCTGCCCGCCCACGTCATTCACCACGTCAGTCATGGGTCCGAGCCTACGGGCAGGGGACGGCGGGGTATCCGCATGGATGACGGCGGAACATCCGTAAGGACGGCGGCGGGACATCCGCGAGGACAACAGCTACCGATTCGTCACCTCAACCCTCCTGTCACGCTACGCGCGTTGACATAGGCTGCGGCCGACCGACGTACCCGCTGTACCTGCCAATTGCACAAAGGGGAACAAATGCACGCGCCGCCGCCCCGGAAGCGCCTCGCCACCCGGCTGACCGCGACCGCCGTCGCCCTCACCGCCACCGCCGGTGTCCTCGCCTCCGCCGCCCCGGCCAGCGCCGACACCTCGTGGGGCGGACTGTGGCAGCAGAAGCGGACCGTGGACGTCCAGCTGCTGTCGTTCAACGACCTGCACGGGAACCTGGAGCCGCCGCAGGGCTCCTCCGGCACCGTGACCGAGACGCAGGCGGACGGCACGAAGAAGGCGATACCCGCCGGCGGCGTGGAGTACCTCGCCAACTCGCTGCGCACGGCCCGTAAGGGTCACGAGTACTCGATCACCGCCGCGGCCGGCGACATGATCGGCGCCAGCCCCCTGATGACCGGCCTCTTCCACGACGAGCCGACCATCGAGGCGCTCAACAAGCTCGACCTCGACGTCACCTCCGTGGGCAACCACGAGTTCGACGAGGGCCGCGCCGAGCTGCTGCGCATGCAGAACGGCGGCTGCCACCCCAAGGAGGGCTGCTTCGAGAAGGGCAAGAAGTTCCGCGGCGCGGACTTCCCCTACCTCGCCGCGAACGTGACGGACGAGAAGACCGGCAAGCCGCTCTTCAAGCCGTACACGGTCTGGAAGCACAAGGGCGTGAAGATCGGCATCATCGGCCTCACCCTGAAGGGCACGCCCGACGTCGTCACGGCCGAGGGCGTCAAGGGCCTCAAGTTCGCCGACGAGGTCGCGACGATCGACAAGTACGCCAAGGAGCTCGACCGCCAGGGCGTGAAGTCCATCGTCACCCTCATCCACGAGGGCGGCATGCCCGCCTCCGGCTCGTACAACTACGACTGCGACACCCCGGGCGCGGGCGCCGGGATCTCCGGCGCGATCGTGGACATCGCGAAGAAGGCCACGCCGAAGGTCGACGCCTTCGTCACCGGCCACACCCACCAGGCGTACGCCTGCACCATCCCGGACCCCTCGGGCGCGCCCCGCACGGTCACCTCGGCGGCGTCCTTCGGCCGGCTCTACACCGACACGACCCTGACGTACGACCGGCGGACGAAGGACATCGTCCGGACGCCCGTGAAGAGCCCCAGGGCCGCGAACCACATCGTGGGCCGGGAGCAGCCGAAGGCGGCCGACATGACCGCCCTCATCGACCGCTGGAAGAAGCTGGCCGCCCCGGTGGCCAACAAGCCGGTCGGCTACATCAGCGCCGACATCAACGGCCGCGGCTCGGAGGCGTACGAGAAGCCGCTCGGCGACGTCATCGCCGACGCGCAGCTGGAGGCCCTCGCCCCGGCCGACAAGGGCGGCGCGCAGATCGCCTTCATGAACCCCGGCGGCATCCGCTCCGACCTGGCCCACAAGGCGTCGGGCGGCGAAGGCGACGGCGTCGTGACGTACGGCGAGGCGTTCACCGTCCAGCCGTTCACCAACATGATGCAGACGAAGGACCTGACCGGCGCCCAGCTGCTCGCCCTGCTCCAGCAGCAGGTCAGCGGCCCCAACGAGGCCGAGCCGAAGATCCTTCAGGTCAGCAAGGGCTTCACCTACACGCTCGACCTCACCAAGAAGGGCGCGGCGCGCGTCGACGCCGCCTCGGTGAAGCTGAACGGCACCGCGATCGACCCGGCGAAGACGTACCGCGTCGCGGCGAACGAGTTCCTCGCGGGCGGCGGTGACGGCTTCGTGGCCTTCAAGGACGGCACGAACAAGCGGGTCGGCGCCTCCGACCTGGACGTCTTCAACGCCTACCTGACGGCGCACTCCTCGGCGAGCTCGCCGCTGGCCCCGCCGAAGGCGGACCGCATCACCGTGGTGAAGTAACGCGGCCGTGAAGTAACGCGGTCAGGAAGTAACGGTCGTGAAGTAGCACGGTCGTGAAGTACCGCGCGGAGGATGTACGAGCGCCGGTGCGTGGCAACGCGCGCCGGCGCTCCCGTGCGTACGGGCCCGGGCGCGGGCCACCGCGCTCCGGGCGGCCGCCGTTTGTCGGACAACCAAAGGGAAAGAACTGGCACACCCGCCACGCCCGACCCCAGGAGAGTCCCATGTCGACCACCCGGCGCGTCCTGACCGCCCTCGCCGCCACCGCCCTGCTCAGCGTCGGCGCGGCGGCGCTGGCGGCACCCGCGCAGGCGGACGTCCACGCCAACGTGCTGGGCGGCGTCGTCACCGCGAACACGAACGGCACGAACGGCACGATCGACGTGGCCCTCGTAGGACAGACGATCCTCAGCCTCCCGAACCTCCTCGGCCTCTGAGCCGTACGAGCCGGGCCGCGCCGCCGAGCGCTCCGCTGGAACTCCGGCGAGTCATCCGCGGGTGCGTCGTGGCCGGCCGCGCGGTTCCCCGCGCCCCTTCGGGGCACTGCCGGACCGCACCGGACCTCGCCGGGCCGGCTCAGAGCCTCTCCACCTCCGCGCCCGCCTTGGCCAGCAGCTGCTGCCCGATGTCCAGCAGCGCCCGGCCGCCCGCGAGCTCCTCCCCGATGCGCTTCTCGTCGGGGTCCCGGGGGTCGCGGGTGGCCTGGCCCCGGCCCCGGAGCTCATTGCCGTCGCGCAGCCGCAGCAGCGCGGCCGCGCGGGTGTGCGTGTCGTTCTCCTCGAACTCGACTTCCACGTGCCAGCCGGCTACCTGCATGGGTGTCTCCTCCGCTGATCCTCGGCGCCGGGTCCGCGCCGGGCGCGGCGTCCTCGCCCGCCGGACGGGCTTGATCTTCCTTATACCCGACATACCTACTTCTGCCGGGCTTCTCAGCACACACTCAGACTGTTCTCATCCGGCCGGAGCACAGTCGTAGCCATGACCGACAACCACCGCCGCGACGGCGCCCAGGACCCCCAGCAGCACCCGCAGCAGCCCTACGCCTACCCGGCACCGCCGGCGTACGCGCCGCAGCGGCCGGTGACCACGGCGAGCGGTGTCACCGTCTGGCCGGGCGACGGCAGTGGCGGCCACGGCGGTGGCGGCGGCACCCCGACCGGCTACGCGGACTTCGCCGCTCCCGGGCCCGGCTCGGACGGCGCCCCGCCGCGCACGCCGCGCCCCGCGCACGCCGCCCCGTCGCCCTGCTCGCGGCCTGCGCGATCCTCGCGGCCGTGGTCGGCGGCGGCTCGGCCGCGCTCGTCGGACAGCTGACCGACGGCTCCGGCGGCAGCAGCCACTCCACCCCCGTGCAGAACGCCTCCTCCAAGAGCAGCGGCGTCTCCGCCGTCGCCAAGGCCGTCATGCCCAGCATCGTGGAGATCAAGGCCGCCACCGCCTCCGGCCAGTCCACCGGCTCCGGCGTGGTGATCACCGCCGACGGCGAGATCGTCACCAACAACCACGTGGTGGCCGGCGCCGACACCGTGAAGGTCTCCTTCAGCGACGGCAGCACCAAGGACGCGAAGGTCGTCGGCACCGACCCCGACAAGGACCTCGCCCTGATCAAGGTCCAGGGCGCGAGCGGCCTCACGCCCGCGGCGCTCGGCGACTCCGGCAAGGTCCAGGTCGGCGACCAGGTCGTCGCCATCGGCTCCCCCGAGGGCCTCACCGGCACCGTGACCAGCGGCATCGTCTCCGCCCTCAACCGCGATGTCACCGTTTCCAAGGAACAGGGCCAGGACGGCCGCCAGCGGCAGCGGCAGGGCGGCGGGCTCCCCCAGTGGCCGTTCGAGTTCGGCGGCAACCAGTACAACGGCGACACGGGCTCGTCCAAGACCACCTACAAGGCGATCCAGACCGACGCCTCCCTCAACCCCGGCAACTCCGGCGGCGCGCTGATCAACATGAACGGCGAGATCATCGGCATCAACTCCGCCATGTACGCGAGCGCCGGATCCGGGGACTCCGCGGGCAGCGTCGGCCTCGGCTTCTCCATCCCGATCAACACGGTCAAGGCCGACCTGGCCAAGCTGCGCGCGGGCGGCACCGGCGGCTGACCGCCCGTCGGCCCCGGCGGCGTGCGAGGCTGATCCAGGCCCCTGACACCCGAACCGCGAGGTAAAGCCGATGAGCCCCGCCGACCACGGCGACCAGCCCGCCCGCATCCTGATCGTGGACGACGAACCCGCCGTCCGTGAGGCACTGCGCCGCAGCCTCGCCTTCGAGGGATACGGCACCGAACTGGCCGTCGACGGGCTCGACGCACTCGGCAAGGTCGACGCCTACGCCCCCGAACTGATCGTGCTCGACGTGCTCATGCCACGCATGGACGGCCTCACCGCCGCCCGCAGGCTGCGCGCCTCCGGCGTCACCGTGCCCATCCTGATGCTGACCGCCCGCGACACCGTGGGCGACCGCGTCACCGGGCTCGACGCGGGCGCCGACGACTACCTGGTCAAGCCGTTCGAGCTGGACGAGCTGCTGGCCCGGATCCGCGCCCTGCTGCGCCGCAGCTCCTACGCGGTGGCGGCGCCCGCCGAGGACCGGGCGCTGACCTTCGCGGACCTGCGGATGGACCCCGACACCCGCGAGGTCACCCGCGGCGGCCGCGCCGTGGAGCTCACCCGCACGGAGTTCACCCTCCTGGAGCTCTTCCTCGCCCACCCCCGGCAGGTCCTCACCCGGGAACAGATCCTCAAGTCCGTGTGGGGCTTCGAGTTCGAACCCTCCTCCAACTCCCTGGACGTCTACGTGATGTACCTGCGCCGCAAGACCGAGGCGGGCGGCGAGCCGCGCCTCGTCCACACCGTGCGCGGCGTCGGCTACGTGCTGCGCGCGGAAGGCGGCGGCGCCGAGTGATCGGACGGTTCCGCCGGCTGCCGCTGCGGTCGCGGCTGGCCCTGCTGACGGCCGGGGCCGTGGCCGTCGCGGTCGCGGTCGTCGCGGCCGTGTCCTGGGTCGTCCTCAAGCAGCAGCTCGAACAGCAGCGGGACACCACCCTCACCAATGTGCGCCCGGCGGACGAGACCGTCGTCGACCTGCTCAACACCTGCGGCAACGGCGCGCGCCCGTACCCCAGCCCGTACACCGTGCAGATCATCACGGCGACGGGCGCGGTCTGCACCACCCCCGGGAAGTCGCCGGTCACGGTGGACTCCCGGGACCTGGCCGTGCAGCGGGGCCAGGACCCGGTGCTGCACGACGCACGGGCGAAGGACGGCCAGGAGATGCGGGTCGCGACCTCGCGCAGCGACGTCCGGGGCGTCTACGCGGTCTCCATCGCCCAGCCCGCGAGCGACATCGACAAACCGCTCAACAAACTCGCCCTCGTGCTCATCCTCACGGCCGGTTTCGGCGTGCTCGGCGCCGCCACGGCGGGCCTCGGCATCGCCCGCGCGGGCCTGAGACCCGTGGACCGGCTCACGGAGGCGGCCGAGCACATCGCCCGGACCGAGGACCTGGCCGTCCGCATCCCCGTCGAGGGCGAGGACGAGATCGCGCGGCTGTCCCGCTCGTTCAACTCGATGACGGCGGCCCTCGCCTCCTCCCGCGACCGCCAGCAGCAGCTGATCGCGGACGCCGGCCATGAGCTGCGCACCCCGCTCACCTCGCTGCGCACCAACATCGACCTGCTCGTCCGCAGCGAGGAGACCGGCCGCGCGATCCCTCCCGACGACCGCCGCGAGCTCCTGACCAGCGTCAAGGCCCAGATGACGGAGCTGGCCGCGCTCATCGGCGACCTCCAGGAACTCTCCCGCCCGGAGGCCGCGCCCGGCACCGGCCCGGTCCAGGTCATCGCCCTCCACGAGGCCGCCGCCCGCGCGGTCGAACGGGCCCGGCTGCGCGGCTCGGGCCTGACCTTCGAGGTGGACCTGGAGGACTGGTACGTCCGCGCCGAACCGGCGGCGCTGGAGCGCGCCCTGGTCAACCTGCTGGACAACGCGGTGAAGTTCAGCCCGGCGGGGGGCACGGTGTCGGTGGCCCTGTCGGCGGGCGAACTGACCGTGCGGGACCACGGCCCGGGCATCCCGGAGTCGGAACTCCCGCACGTCTTCGACCGCTTCTGGCGCTCCCCGTCGGCCCGGAGCCTGCCGGGGAGCGGGCTGGGCCTGTCGATCGTGGCGAGGACGGTGGAGCGGGCGGGCGGGGTCGTACGACTCTCCGGCGCGGAGGGCGGGGGGACGGTGGCGACGGTCCGGATCCCGGGTGCGGGGACGGCGCCGCCGCCGTTGTGAGGGTTTTCCCCTACCCGCCCCTTCCCGAATGGCCTCAAGCGCCGGCCGGGCTGAAAATCAGCCCGGTCCGGGCGGAATCAGCGATACGTCAGCACACACCCGCGCATCGGTGGGCTCGCCCTGTCACACCCGGGCGGGGGATCTGCCCCGGCGTGCGCCTCTGCGCCCTTTCGCCCCCGTGGTCGACAGGGGATGGTCAAGAGAAGTATTCGCCGGAGCTGAGCGAGGATGCCTCTGTGATCTCATTCCCCGTCCTGGCGCGCCTGTTGTCGGAACACTTCGGTATCGAGGAGTCGGAGCTGCGCCCGGAGGCCACATTCGAGGAACTGGAGATGGATTCCCTCGCTCTGGTGGAGATCGCGGTGATCGTCGAGGACAGGTTCGGTGTGCGGCTGCCCGGCGATGCCGACGGGCTGGGGCTGTCGACCACACTGGCCGGGGCCGTGGAGTTCCTGGAGCGGGCCGGGCGTCCCGTCGCCCCGTCGCCGTCCGCACCGGCCGTCGGTGAGCGCGAGCGGATGGATGACGCCGTCTCGCGGAGCGGGAGTTGAGCCGGACGCAGGTGGCCGTCACCGGGCTCGGGCTGACGACCCCGGCCGGGCTGGGCGTGGAGACGGGATGGCGGGCCCTCTGCGCGGGCGGGTCGACGGCGACCGCCGACCCGCGCCTCGCCGGGATGCCCGTGACGTTCTCCTGCCGGGTCCCGGACGGCGCCCTGGAGGCCGCGGTGGGGCGCCGGCTGGGCTGGCGCCTCGACCGGTTCGTCCAGCTGGCGCTGGTGACCTCGCGGGAAGCCGTGCGGGACGCGGGGCTCGATCCCCTCGCGTGGGAGGGAAGCAGGGTCGGAGTCGTCATCGGCGTCGGCACCGGCAGCCACGACACCTGCGCACAGTCCTACGCGCACCTCGCGCAGCGCCGCTACCAGGCGATCTCCCCCACCACTGTCCCGCGGTCGGCGCCGAACATGGCGGCGGGCGAAGTCGGCATCGACTTGAAGGCGCTGGGGCCGAACTTCTGCGTGAGCACCGCCTGCGCGTCCGGTGCGACAGCGATCGGGGTGGCCAAGTCGCTTCTTCAGTCGGGGCAATGCGACATCGTGGTCGCCGGAGGCAGCGAATCGGCACCGGCCTCGCCACTGGCCGTGGCGGCGTTCTGGCGCATGGGCGCCCTGTCCGTCCGCAACGACGATCCCGCGACGGCGTCGCGCCCCTTCGACGCCGGGCGTGACGGGTTCGTCCTGGGTGAAGGCGCGGGGATACTGGTCCTGGAACGGCTGGAGCACGCGCGGGCCCGCGGCGCGCGCGTCCACGCCCTGCTCTCCGGTTACGGCGCCTCGGCCGATGCCTACCACCCGACGCAGCCGCACCCGGACGGCGAAGGTGCCGCGCGGGCGGTGCGCGCCGCCCTGGCGGACGCGGACCTGGCGCCCCGGGACATCGGGCACGTCAACGCGCATGCGACGGCCACCCGGCTCAACGACCTGGCCGAGGCCCGTATGCTGCGCCGGGTGTTCGGCACTCCGCCCGCGGTGACCGCGACCAAGAGCGTGCTGGGGCACGCCATCGGCGGGGCGGGCGCCATCGAGGCCGTGTGCTGCGTCCTCTCGGTACAGCGGCAGTTGATCCACCCCACCGCCAATCTGGACCGGCTGGATCCGGAGATCGATCTGGATGTGGTCCACGGGGGACCGCGGCCGTGCCGCCTGGAGGCCGTCGCCGACTTCTCCTACGGGTTCGGCGGCCAGAACGCCTGCCTGGTGTTCACCCGGCCGTGACGGCGCGCCGGTTCACCGGGGCGCCGCCTCCCAGGCGAAGGGCCGGACGAGGGTGCGGGGCAGGTGGCGCAGCCCCCAGGCGGCGGCCTTGTACCGGAGGCTCGGGACACTGATGACGGAACCGCGCCGGAGGTTCCGCAGGGCCGTACGGGCCACGTAGTCGGCGTCCAGCCACAGCCACGCCGGGGGCCAGGCCGTGCCGATACCGGCGCGCTGGTGGAACTCGGTGCGGGTGTACCCGGGGAGCAGCGCCATCAGCCGTACCCCCGATTCCCGGACCTGGCACGAACGGGCCAGCGATTCGGTGAAGTTCACCGTCCACGCCTTGCTGGCCGGGTAGGTGGAGGCGAGCCAGGCGGGCCCCAGTCCGGCCACGCTCGCCACGTTGACGACGGCTCCGGAGCGGCGCGGGATCATCGCGCCGAGGGCGGCGTGGGTCAGCCGCAGTGTCGCGCGCACATTGACGTCGAGGAGGTACTCCTCATCCGCGACGGCGTTCGCGAGGAAGGACGAGGCATAGCCCATACCGGCGTTGTTGACGAGCAGATCGACCGGTGTTCCCTGGTCGGCGAGCCGTGCCGCGACCGCGGCGCAGCCCGTGGCCGAGGCCAGGTCGGCGGGGAGGATGTCCACGTGCGCGGCGCCCGCGGCGCACAGCTGCCGGGCGGTCTCCTCCAGGTTCGTCCGGGTCCGGGCGACGAGGACGAGGGCGGCTCCTTCCCGTGCCAGGGCCCGGGCGAGCGCCTTGCCGAGTCCTGCGGTCGCGCCGGTGACGAGGGCGGTGGCCACGGTTCCTCCAGGGCGGTACGGCGCGGGCGGCTCAGGGCAGCAGGTGGCGGATCCCCGCGAGCCAGGTCTCGGCGGGCTCCCCGGCGCCGGGGAGCCGGAGGTGGCTGGTGTGCGAGGCGGCGAGACCGGTTTCCGGCAGGGCGAGCGCGGCCAGCGGTTCACGGATGTCCGCGAACGCCGTTGTGACTGCGTCGAGTTGTTCCCGGGTGTGCGAGGCGCAGAAGCTCGCGCGCAGACAGGCGGGCGCGGCCGGGGGCATGACCGCGTTGACGTGCACGCCGCGGTCCAGCAGCAGCTTCCAGGCGATGGCCGTGCGCAGTTCGTCACCGATGTCGACGGGAACGAGGGGGGTGTCGCCGTGCGGCACCCGGTATCCGAGTGCGGAGAGCGCGTGCCGCATGTGACGGGCGTTGTCGAGGGCGGCCCGGCCGCGCCAGGGTTCGTCGCGCACGATGCGCAGGGCCTGCAGGGCTGCCGCGGTGTTGGCCGGGCTGGCCCCGGCCGAGAAGACCAGCGGACGGGCGTAGTGGCGCAGGTACTCGATGACGGTCCGGTCGCCGAGGACGGCACCGCCGACGGAGGCGAACGCCTTGGAGAAGGCCAGGGAGATGACCGGTACGTCGTCGGTGAGGCCGTACCGCGCGCAGGTGCCGTGCCCTCCGGCGAGCACTCCGGCACCGTGGGCATCGTCGACGACCAGGGTGGCGCGGTGCTCGTGGCAGACGCGGACCAGGTCGGGCAGGGGGCACAGATCACCGCGCATGCTGTAGACGCCGTCGACGACCACCATGCGGCCGCCGTTGCCCGGCAGGGCCTTCAGCTCGGCGGCGAGCCGGTCCGTGTCGTTGTGGGGGAACCAGTGGACCTTGGCGCGGCTGAGCCGTGCGGCGTCGACGAGGGAGGCATGGGCCTCCTGATCGACGAGCACGTGGTCACCGGTCCGGCACAGTCCGGCGACGGCACCGAGACCCGCCTGATAGCCGGTGGCGAAGACCAGGGCGGCGGGCTTGCCGAAGAACTGCGCGAGCTCGTCCTCCAGTCTCTCGTGCAGATCGAGGTTGCCGTTGAGCAGCCGGGAGCCCGAGGGACCCGTCCCGTAACGGCGGGCCGCCTCGGCGGCGGCCTCGGTCACGCGCGGGTCGGTGGCGAGCCCGAGGTAGTCCCCGGACCCGCAGACGATGACGTCCTGGCCGCCCACCGTGCAGGCGGCGCCCGGGCCCCGGCCGGAGAACGCGGCGTAGAACGGGTACAGACCGAGGCTCTTCGCCTGGTGGGAGCGGGTGAAGGACGCACACCTGCCGACGATGTCCATGACTCGCCTCTCCAGCCTTCTCGAAGGTCTTCGACGGACTCGGAGCGGGTTCAGCGAGGCTCGCGGGAACGGCGCTCGGCCTGCCAGGCCCGGACCTGGGCGGCGTGCATGCCCTTGCCCAAAGGCCCCTTGGGAACGGGCCCGCCCCGGAGGGCCAGGTACCAGATGTACGGGTTCAACCAGTGGATCCACTTGTTGGGGTTGATGGCGAAGGCGACGACGGACGCCAGCCGGTCGGCAAGGGATTCGCGGGTCGGTGCCAACGTGCGTCCTCGCTTCCGGGCCCGGGTGCGCACACGGAGGGCGCTGCTCCGGCACCTCCCTCACGGTCCCATCCCGGGACCGGGCGTACCAGGGCGCTCGGGGGCGGGCGACGGGGGCGGTGTCCGGGGGACGGACGCCCCCCTGAGGACACGGGCGACGCGCCGGCTCCCCCTCCACGCGGTTTCCGGCAGGGAAGCCGGGGAAACACGGCCGTACAGGCACGTTCTCATGGGCGTTCAGGAGGACAGGGCTATCAGGGCTACGAAGAGCGCGCGCTGTCGCCTGCCTCCGGGCCCTGCGGCACCGTCCCTCGTCCAGTCGGTGCGCTTCCTGCGCGACCCCTACGCGATGCTGGCCGGACAACACGCCCGCTTCGGCGACACCTTCACCCTGCGTGTCGTCGGCGTGGGCACCCTCGTCATGGTGAGCGACCCCGAAGGGATCCGGGACATCGTCACCGCTCCCCCGGACGTGCTGGCCGCGGGCCGGGCCCGGGGGATACTCGACGTGATCTACGGGACCCGCTCACTGCTGACCCTGGACGGTGGCGGACAGGCATGGCAACGACGCTTCCTCATGCCACTGTTCCACCGTTCCCACATCGCCCACGGGCAACAACTGGCGCTGGAGGCCACGCGTGAGGCCATGGCGACCTGGCCGGCCGACCGCCCCTTCCCCCTCGTACCCCGCCTGATGTCGATCACTACCGACATCCTCGTGCAGAAGTTCCTCAAGGCCGACCGGCATACCTCTCTGCGCGTCAAAGAACTCCTGCTCGCGTTCATCGAAGCCGCTCACCAGCCGCTGGTGTTCCACCTGCCACAGTTCCCGCCCGCGCTGGCCGTGGGGCCCTGGCGGCGGTACGGCCGCACCCGCGACCGGCTGGACACCTGCCTGCGAGAGCTCTGCGCCACGCGTCGTACGTCCCCCCGCACGACGGACGACGACCTCGTGACCGCGCTGCTCCGGGCGGACGGCCCCAACGGCGCGCCACTGGACGACGAGACCCTTCGCGACATCCTCGTGGTGGTGCTCGGCAGCGGTGCGGAGACCGTGACCTACAGCCTGGCGTGGGCCATGGAAGCCGTCCTGGCCCACCAGGAGGCGGCCGATCGCGCCCGGGCCGAGCTGCGCCACGTGACCGAGGGTTCCCCTCTCACCGTGGACCATCTGCCCCGGCTCCCCTACCTCATGGCGGCCGTCACCGAAGCGCTGCGCCTCTACCCGATCAACCCGATCGTGCTCCGCCGCGTGCTCGGGCCCGGATTCACCGTCGCGGGCTTTCCCCTGCCCGCCGGTGTGCACGTCGCCGTCAACGGCTGTGGCGCCCACCGCCGGGCGGTGACATATCCCGACCCCTGCCGCTTCCGTCCCGAACGGTGGCTGGGCAAAGGACCGGCCCCTTACACCTGGGTCCCCTTCGGCGGCGGCGCACGCAAGTGCATCGCCGCTCACTTCGCCGTGCACGAACTCCAGGCCATGGCCGCGAGCCTCCTGCTGGAGGAAAACCTGCGCCTGGTCTCTCCCGCGGTCAGCCCCGGCCGGCTCGTCGGCGACATGATCGTCCCCTCGGAGGGGACGATCGTGACCTGCACGCCCCGCACACCCTGAAGCCGGCTCTTGTCCATGCGCCCGGGGTCACGCGGCGGTGCCGCCGGAGCCCGGCTCCGGGCCCGGCTCCGATTCAGGCCCCGGCCCCGGCTCCGGCTTCGTGTAGAGGATCTCGCGAGCCTGATTCGCCGCACGGGTGATGCTCTCGGAGACGAAGTCGACGAAGCGGGCGATGTTCTCCAGGCGGACACCGGCCGGCGTGCCGGACCCGAGGACGCCGACACCCTGCCGCGCGGTCTCGGCGAGCTGCGCGGTGCCACGGGCGCTGGCGATCATCGACTGATACCAGACGTCGTCGTCGACGAGATAGCGCTCGCGGCGGCCTTCGGCGCGCTCGCGGCGGACGAGGCCCTGGCTCTCCAGGAACGCGACGGCCTTGGAGACGGTCGCCGGGCTGACCTGAAGCCGCTGGGCGAGCTCGGCCGCGGTGAGGCTGCCCGCGTCACTGGTGCAGAGGCTGGCCAGCACCCGGGCCGTCATCTTGGGCATGCCCGACTGCATGAGGACGGTGGTGAACGTCTCCCCGTACTCGCGCACGGCCTCGGGGTCGCGGCCATGGGCCTGCGGGGCCGTCCGCGGCCCCCGGGGCGCGGGCTGCCTGCGCCGGGTGGCGCGGTGCTCGGTGGCGCGGTGGGCCAGGTCGGCGCGGTAGGCGGTGGGGCCGCCGTTGCGCATCACCTCACGCGTGACCGTCGAGGTGGGGCGGTCGAGGCGCCTGCCGATCTCCGCGTAAGCGAGGCCGTCGGCCAGACCCAGGGCGATCTGCTGGCGTTCCTGCTGGGTGAGCCTGCCTCCCGGCATCGTGCGTCTCCTTCATGGTCCCCGGTGTGCCGCCTGCAAAGAATGCGTTTCTGCTTGCCGAAACGCAACGTAGCTTTCCCTTGCCGGAAACGGCGATTTCAAGGAGTCCTCATGCTGGAGTTCGCGCGCGCCCTCTGGTGCGACCACAGGTCGAGGAGCCCCCAGCGGTACCGGTCCGTCTCCTCGACCTCGTCCAGGCCGGCGACGACCTCGTCACCGCGCGGGTCGTCGAGCAGCCCCAGCCGGACCGCGGCCATGACCCGTACGTCCAGGTCCTCGTCCGTAAGGCGCTCGGCGAGCGCGTCCTTGACGGCCGGGGACGCGGCGCGGGTCCACACGAAGGCCGCGCAGGCGGCCTGCCGAACAGTGGGGTCCTCGTCCCGGAGGCACTCCACTACGGCGGCCACCGCCTCGGGCCGGCCCCCCGTGACGAGATAGCTCAGCCCGGACAGCGCCCACCTCCGGGTGCCCGCGTCGGGATGGCGGGCGAGCGCGGGCAGCGGCTCCTCGGCGCGGGGGTCCCGCGCGTTGGCCAGGCCCGCCGTGAGCGACCGTACGACGCGCGGATCCGTCTCCTCCGCCAGCCAGGGCAGGAAGAGGTCGACGAGCAGGCCGTCGTACGGGTCCTCGTCGTCCTCGCTCACCTCGTTGAGGCGCTCGCCGATGACGACGGAACGGAGTATCTCGGCGCCGAAGTACCGCTCCCGGGGGTCCGGCCGGTCCCGCAGGGCCGCGGCCGTGTCCCAGACGGCGGGGCCGGGTGAGGCGGCCTCGAACGTCGCCGCCCACCACACCGAATGGTCCACGTCCGGCTCGGCCAAGGCGCGGGCCAGCAGCTCGCCGAAGGTCCGCGTGATCCCGTACACGGGCTCCAGGAGCGTCACGATCGCGGAGTGCCCGTCGCGGACCGTGCGACCGCCGAGCGTGAACTCCGTGGTCGACCCCATGGAGTCCTCCTCGGTCTTCACGCGCTCCACGGGCCCGGTCGCCCCGGTCCTGCGGCGCAGCTCCGCCTCGACGCCGGTCCCGTGCCAGTACGTGGCCAGGGCCAGGGCGTCCCGCCCGTCGGCGTCCGTGAGCCGGACGTCCCCGCCACGGTCGAGGATCCGCTCCACGAGCGAGTACGCGCCCCGGTCGACCGCCCGCAGCAGCAGACTGCGGCCGTCCTCCGCCACGACGCCGTTGACCTCGTCCGGCGACATCCCCGACATCAGGCCGTCGGCGAACTTGGAGTCGTACGCGTCCACCGCCGCGAGGAGCAGCCGTACTCCGTCCGTCTGCTCCGTCTGCTCCGTCTGCTCCTTCTGCTCCTTCTGCTCAGTCACGGCGGGCCGCCAGCAGGCCGTGGACCGACGCCGCCATGTTCGCGGCGAAGGCTTCGCGCGTGTCCGGGTCCAGCAGCTCCAGCGACAGGTACGGGTTGAGGTCCTCCAGCTCGACGAGCAGCAGCTCGCCACCGGGCGCGCGGCACGCGTCGACCCGGCTGATGCCGTGCTCGATGTCGTTCCAGTCGACGAACCGCCGCGCGAACGCGATGTCGGCGTCCGTCGCCTCGTACCGCTCCAGCTTCCAGCGCTCCTCCGGGCGCGGGGCGTACAGCGCGTACTGGAAGTCCCGGTCGATGAAGTAGAACGACACCTCGTAGGCGAAGTCGATACGCGGCTGTACGAGCACGTCCCCGTACGCGAGCCCCGGCAGCGCGCTCCCCGGCACGAATTCCAGACCTATGGAGTCCGCGCCCGCCTTCGGCTTCACGACGTATTCGGCGGCGTCCGGGAGCCGGGACACGTCCTCGGCCCGGTCGATCGTCGGGATCACGGGGTATCCGGCGGCGGTCAGGTCGAGCAGGTATTGCTTGCCGATCATGTCGGCCTTGCCGCGGAGTTCGTTGTATACGAGTACCCCGCGTGCCTCCGCCTCCTGGCGGAAGCGGTCGTATTCCGCCTGGTAGTGCAGGACGGGCCCGCTGTTACGGACCACGACCGCGTCGAAGCCGTCCATGATCGCCGTCGCGTCGAGCGGGTGGCACAGCGCGATGTCGAATTCCTGCCGCAGGCGGGAGGTCAGGAAAATGTCCTCGTCGCAGTAGCGGCGCCCCTTCGCCGGGTATGCGAGATCTGTGACGAAGAGGACGCGGGGGCGCTTGTGCGCGGGCCTGCGGGTGGGACTGGGCATGGCTCTCCTGCCGAGGGTAGGTCGACTGAGGGTAAACCTACCTATCGGCCCAGGTCAGCCAGTTTTTAGGGTACGTATTAGGGCGCGGAGCGCCTGGGGGGCGACGGCGAGGATGACGTCGGGGGCGTCGCTCTCCCGGAGGAAGATCCGGCCGGGGGCAGTGGCCAGGCCGAGGCAGTTAGCCCCTTCGTAGCTGTACGACGATTTCTGCCACTCGGCAGCAACGTCGAGGCAGTTCGAAGCGTCGCCGCTGTAGGAAGACTTTTGCCAATCGGCGGATATGTTCAGGCAGGCGTTGCCCTCACTGCTGAATGAGGACTTCTGCCAGATCCATGTGGGCAACTCAGGCTCCTCTCAAGGTCGGGATAATGCTGAGGATGATGTCGCGAGACGCGTCATCATCCAGCGCGACGGACTCCATCCGATCAAGTACCGTTCGATATCTCTCTAGCTGAGCCTCAGCGTCCAGCAGTTCCGATCCGTGCTCCGTGTCGAGTTGCACGGTGTCCAACTGCGGTACCGGGCCCACGGCGTAGGAGATCGACTGCCCGGAGCCTGGAAACGATCCGGCTTCGAAGGGGATTACCAGCACCCTGATGTGTTTGTGCCGGCTCATGTCGACGATGTGCTCCAGCTGCCGGCAGGCGGTGGCCGGACCACCGAACCGCATGCGCAGGGCAGCTTCGTGGACGATGGCCGTATAGGGCGTAGGGGTGTCGCGGTAGAGCACTGCTTGCCGCTTGACCCGGTGCGATACGCGATGCTCGACCTCAGGCGGCGCCAGCGGGGGTACTCCCTGACGGAAGATCTCTCGGGCGTGCTCCGGTGTCTGGAGGAGGCCGGGCAAGTGCGAGATGAAAGCCGTTCGCAGCGCCACGGCGTGGTGCTCCATCTCGGCCAGGTCGAGCAGGCCCGCTGGCAGGATCTCCCGGTACTCCTCCCACCAGCCCCGTTTTCGTTCCCCTGCCATCGCAATGAGCGCATCGATCAGGGCTTGGTCTGCACACGAGTAGTTGCGGGCCAGCGCCTGGAGGCGCTCGGCGCTCACACCGAACCGGCTCGCTTCGATGTTGCTGATCTGCGCCTGGTTGGTGCCGAGAAGGCGTCCGGCCTCGGTGGAGGACAGCCCTGCCCGTTCCCTCAGCTTTCGCAGCTCTGCTCCTAAGCGGAGTTGACGTGCCGTCGGGCTGCTTCTCACGGGCATCGTGCGGTCTCTCCTCTGCGCATGTACGGACGTGCGTCACCCACACGGGTGCAACTCAAGCCATTCTGCCGATTGCGCTAAATACCTTTAGCGCGAAGGTCTACGGTGTGAGCCAAGCCACTCACCGGCCCACCGCGAAGCGGAAGCGCACCGCCGATGCGTCGGCGACAGGACACCGCAAGTGCGGCAAGTCAGCCAATCACCTCCTGATAAGGAGCCCCGCATGGCAACCGTATCCCCGGAGAACCCCTGGTCGTACACGCTCAACCTGCCGCACGACCCGCACTCCGCGCGAATCGCCCGCACCACCTTGCGCAGCGTGCTCGCGTGCCACGACAGAGAGGAACTGGTGGACGACGCGGTCCTGTTGACCAGTGAGCTGGTCACCAACGCCTACCGCTACTCCGACGGCCCCGTAGAACTCCGCGTGCGGCACGCGTGGGAGGCGGGGGTGCGGATCACCGTGTGGGACTCGAACCCCGTCGTGCCTGCGGCCTTCGCGACGCCGCCGGGTGCGGGCAAGGGCGTCCCGGACGCCGGCGACACCTATGGGCGCGGACTCGTCATCGTGCGGCTGTGCGCGGACAACTGGGGCGCGCAGACGTTCGGCGGACCCGCGTCCGGGGCGGGGTTCAGGGGGAAGCTGCTGTGGTGCGAGATCGGCGCGAAATCGCCCGTGGCACGGCTCGCCGCGTAGGGAGTGCGGCAAGGGCTGGGAGGCCCGTACCCCCTTGGGGCGGTCAGCGATCCGTGGGGAAGGAGGGAGCGGAGGGGTGGCGGAAGGGTGATGCGCCCTGGTGCTTTACGGCACCGCCGTCACCCGTTCGGCTTGGCGTCGTTGTCAGCCGAAGAGCCGTTTTTCCTCCATCGCGGGAGAGAGTCAGCATGCGTCAGTTCCCCTTGGAATTCCTGGAGATCGCTCCCGGGCGTGTGGTGGAGTGGCGCCTGCGCTCGACGAGGCCGAGCGAAGGGGGAGGTCCGGAGGGGGTCCGTAAGAGCGCCTCGTTCAACCAGGACAAGCACTTCTCGGTGGTCGAGGAGGCCCGTAAGGCCAACGACTCGCTCGCGTCGTGGCTGGCGGTCACGTTCGAGGTGGAGGGGTCGCTGGACAAGGACGCGCTGGAGTCGGCGCTGCTGTTCCTCGCGCGCAGGCACGAGGTGCTGAGGTGCGAGTTCCAGCGGCTGGCCGGGGACCTGTCGTGCGGGGCGATCGACGCGGACGAGATCGCTCTCGACGTCGTGGAGATGGGCCACTTCGACACGTCGGCCGAGCTGCGGGCGTTTATGTCGGACAGCTTCCAGAAGCAGATCGACACCCTGGCCTGGCCGCTGTTCATGATGGGGGCCGTGGCCAGGGAAACCGGTTCTTCGACGGTGTACATGGCCTTCGACCACATCGTGTCGGACGGGGTGTCGATGCCGAACGTCGTCAACGACATCCAGACGGCGTACGCGGCCTATACGCAGGGCCGGGAGCCGGTGCTTCCGGTCGCGGGCAGCTATCTGGACTTCGCGCACGAGCAGCGGAGCCGCTATCTGTCGCTGGGGGCGGACGACGAGCGCCTCGATTACTGGAAGTCCTTCATGCGGGCGGGTGCGGGGGAGTTCTTCCCGCGCTTCCCGCTGGAACTGGGCATCGAGCCGGGGCTGATGTACCCGACGGTCAACGAGGCGGACCGGCTGCTGGACGCCCGGGAGACGGAGGCGCTGGAGACCCGGTGCAGGGAGGCGGGCGGGAAGTTCTTCATGGGCCTGCTCGCGAGTGTCGGGACCGCGCTCCACACCTTGGGCGGCCCGGACTCGTACAGGGGGTTCATGCCCGTGAGCGAGCGGGGGCGGGGGCCGTGGACGCATTCGGTGGGGTGGTTCGTGAATACGCTGCCGATCGAGTTCTCCGTGGCGGAGGGGCGGGAATTCGACGAGCTCATCGCGGGGGTGAAGGCCGGGTTCGGCGCGATGATGGGGAGCCTGGAGGTGCCGTTCATCCGGGCGTGGGAACTGCTCGCGCCGGAGCACTTCGCGCTGCGGACGTGGCCGTACCCGGTGAACTTCTTCTCGTACATGGACATGCGGAAGACGCCGGGGGCCGAGCACCACCCGCAGTGGCAGCCGACGGCGCATGTGTGGGCCTCTGCGGCGAATGGGACGTGCTCGTGGTTCCAGCGTGACGTGTCGGGGCTGCACATGAACTCGATTTACGTCGATACGGCGGAGGCGCGGCGGACGATGGGGTCTGTGCGGGAGATTCTGACGGAGAC
The DNA here is from genome assembly GCF_002891295.1 of Streptomyces eurocidicus. Lineage (GTDB taxonomy): Bacteria > Actinomycetota > Actinomycetes > Streptomycetales > Streptomycetaceae > Streptomyces > Streptomyces eurocidicus. The sequence continues at coordinate 139,614 of NZ_LGUI01000003.1, forward strand.
GCTGCGGGGGGCTTCGCGGGGGTCTTCGCGGGGGAGGGTGCCGGCGGTGGTGAGCTGAGGGCGCGCCGCTGCGCGGGGCGTTTCCCCAGCCCCGCCCCTTCCCGCAGTATCCGATGTGCGGCTCCGCCGCGCGGGGGGCTCCGCCCCGGACCCCGGTCCTCAAGCGCCGGACGGGCTGAATTTCAGCCCGTCCGGCGCTTGAGGACACCGCGCGTCAGCGCGGAAGGGGGTCTGGGGGCGAAGCCCCCAGTTACGGGAAGGGGCGGGGTGGGGAAAAAGCCCGCCGCAGGCGGCACCTTGACGCTCCGCCGCTCCCGATGTCACCGTCTGCGCAACCGGACACAACCCACTCGGCAAGGGGGATTGGTCATGGCGCTGCGGTTCTTCGGCAAGGATCCCGACACCAACGGTGACGACTGCCCGACGGTCTGGGTCGACGACGGCACGGCGGACATGGTCCTCCAGGGTTGGAAGGCCGACGAGGCGACCGAGGCGGAGTGCCTTTCGGTGGGCCGCATTCCCGATGGCGAGGCCGTAATCAGGATTCCGGCCCGGATGGTGCCGCTGGTGAGGAAGGCTTGTGATGCCGCGGAACAGCGCTCCCAGCTTCTCTGAGCTGATCGCCGGATGCCACCGTTCGGCGATTCACCTGGAGATGCGCGACGTCTACGGGGTCGCCTCGGAGGCCGAGGACTTCGCCGAATGGAAAGCGTGCGGCACCATCACGGCCACGTCCGTCGAACGGCGCCGCCCGTGGCTCGACCTCGTACGCGAGACCGTGGGTCGCGGTGTGGCGATGCGGCGGGCCAGGATCGTCTCCACTCCGGTCTCCGAATACATCCGGTACGAACACGCCGGCACCTACCTGAATGCCGAAGCCGGAGAGTCGGTGCGCTGGCTGCCACGGCGGCTGGCGTCGGACCTCGCTCTCCCCGGGAACGATCTGTGGCTGTTCGACGACCGGCTGATCCGGTTCGGTCATTTCACCGGCGACGGCGCTTCCGCCGGACATGAGATGTGTGACGATCCAGCGGTGATCAAGCTGTGCGGTGCGGCGTTCGAAGCAGTGTGGGAGCGCGCCGTGCCGCACGAGCGCTTCACGGTCTGACACGGACCGAACTGCCGGTTCATGTCTTCCTATCGGTCGCCCGGCGTCGAAGCGGCCCGCAGGGCCGTCGCGGCGAAGCTTCGCGAAGTGCGCCTGGAGGCCGGCCTGACCGGGCATGAGCTGGCGGTCCGGTGCGGGTGGCACAAGTCCAAGTCGTCCCGTATCGAGAACGCACGGACGCCGCCGTCCGACACGGACATCCGTAAATGGTGCGAGGCGTGTGGGGCGGCGGACCAGGCGGCCGATATCGTCGCCGCTTCGCGGACGGCCGACTCCATGTACACCGAGTGGCGGCGGCTTCAGCGGACGGGGCTGCGTCGATTGCAGGAATCCCGGATGCCGCTCTACGAGCGCACGAAGAACTTCCGGGGGTACGCCTCACATGTCGTACCGGGGCTCTTTCAGACGCCCGCTTATGCCTCCGCCCTGCTGTCGGTCATCGGCCGGTTTCACGGAACTCCCGACGACACCGCCGAGGCCGTACGGGCCCGCATGTCCCGTGCACGCGTACTGCACGAGGGTGAACACCGGTTCGCCCTGCTCGTGGAGGAGTCCGTCCTGCGATATCAGATCGGGGACGCCGCGACGATGGCCGAGCAACTCGGGCACCTGCTCTCGGTCATGGCCCTGCCCTCCGTCTCGCTCGGCGTCATTCCGTTCGGCGCGCGGGAGCGAGGCATGTGGACCTTGGAGACCTTCAATATCTTCGATGAGGAGCGGGTCCATGTGGAGCTGCTGACCGCGCAGGTCACCGTCACGGCTCCGGGTGAAATAGCCCTGTACGTCAAAGCCTTCCGCGAATTGCGGAAGATGGCACTCTACGGAACTGCGGCGCGGGCGCTGGTCACGTCCGCCATCGCAGCGGTCGGCTGATCGGCGTGCAACTTCGTAGCACTTCGTTGGGACTCTCGCGTCCGCCTTCCTAGCGTGTCGGCATGGCAAGCGGCGAACAGCCGGTGTCCGAGCACCACCCGACAGGGAGGTACGGCCGTGACCATCGTTGAGGAACGCCCCGCCGTCGACGCGGGAACCCTCGTCAGCCCGGAGCTGCGCGAGATCATCGCAGCCGACGTGTGCGCCAAGTACGACCATGTCCCGGCGGACATGGCGCAGCGGGGTGTGGGGCAGATGCTGGCGTTCGTGGCCGCCAGCGCGGCCGGCGGGCAGCCGCTGAGCCCGTCTCCGCTCGTGGACGACTTCTGGCACGCTTTCGTTCTGCGCACCAAGGCGTACGCCGACTTCTGCCAGGAGCGGTTCGGCAGGTTCGTCCACCACCAGCCCGGTGTCCTGGACCGCGAGGAGCACGGCGGGGGCAAGGAACTGCGCGCCCGGACCGTGGAGGCCATCCAGGCGGCCGGATACGCCGTCGACCTGGAGTTCTGGCCTGAGCCGAACGTCGCCGACTGCTCGCAGTGCCACGCCGGCTGTCACAACAGCCCGACACACAACACCACTCCCGCCGGCTGAACCCGGCGCACTCCCCCTGGCCGGCCGTACCGTCCGGGTGCGGCCGGTCGCACCCCTCCGAGCACACGAGGAGAAGCGCGTGACCGACAGCGCCGCATGGGACGCCTACGCCCGCAGGAAGCCCGGTGGTCGGCGGGAGAGAAACGCCAAGGGGGAGACCACCTGGTTCAACTGGACCCAGTACCCCGACCACGGGCCCGGTGCCGAAGTCCTGGGCGGAGCCGCGAAGGCCGCGTTCCTGGAGCTCGGGTGCGGGACAGGGGGGAACCTCGCCCATCTCGCCACCCTCGGTCACCGCGCCGTCGGCGTCGATGTCTCGCCCGTCCAGTTGGACGCCGCCCGCGAGCGCTGGGGCGATCTGCCGGGCCTGGAGCTGCACCAGCGCGGCGCACTCGACTTCATGAGCGGGACCGCCGACCGCTTCGACGCCGTGTACTCCGTCTTCGGCGCCGTCTGGTTCACCGACCCGGACGAGATGCTCCCCGCCATCCGCCGGGTCCTCGCACCCGGTGGTGTCCTGGCCTTTTCCCAGCGCCCTGCGGCAGAAGGCCGCTACGGCTGCCAGGCGTCCCACCTCGACCGGTCCGACGCCCCGGACCCCCTGGCCGTCGGACACTGGGACTACGCCCCCGGCACGTGGATCGAGCGTCTGAAGCGACACGGATTCCGCTGCGCGCTGGCGACCGAGATCGCCGCGCCCGACGGATGGAAGACCGGCACCCTCCTCGTCCGTGCCCTGGCACCCGGGGCTCCGCCCCCGACCCCGGTCCTCAAGCGCCGGACAGGCTGAAAATCAGACCGTCCGGCGCTTGAGGACATTCGGGAAGGGGCGGGGCGGGGACAAAGCCCGTCGCAGACGGCAACCCCCGCACCCACTACCGCCCCGCCAACGCCTCCCCCGTCACCGCCGCGATCGCCCGCACCGCCACCGGAATCTGCGCGGCCGTCACATCGATGTGCGTCACCACCCGCACCGTCGTCGGCCCGAACACACTCACCCGCACCCCGAACCGCTCGTGCGTCCGCTTCCCGAACTCCGCCGCCGTGAGCCCCGTGGCCGCCACGTCGAACAGCACGATGTTCGTGTCGACGTGCTCGGGCCGGATCTCCAGCCCCTCGATCGCGGCCAGCGAGGCCGCAAGCGCCCGTGCGTTCTCGTGGTCCTCGGCCAGTCGCGACACGTGGTTGCGGAGGGCGTAGACGCCGGCGGAGGCGATGACGCCGGCCTGGCGCATGGCGCCGCCCCAGCGCTGCTTGAGGCGCCACGCCTGGTCGATGAAGTCCTGGGTGCCGGCGAGGATGCCGCCGACGGGGGCGCCGAGGCCCTTGCTCAGGTCGACGAAGACGGAGTCGAAGTGGGCGGCGTAGACACGGGGTTCGATGCCGCTGGCGACGGACGCGTTGAGCAGGCGGGCGCCGTCCATGTGGGCCCACATGCCGTGGTCGCGGGCGATCGCGGTGATCTCCTCGATGCGCTCCAGCGGCCAGATCGTGCCGCCGCCCGCGTTGGAGGTCTGCTCGATGACGACGCCGCTGGTGACCGGCGCGTAGCGGCTGGCGGGGCGGATCGCCGCGCGGAACTGCTCGGCCGTGAACACGCCGCGCTCGCCGTCCAGCGCCCGGACGTTGATGCCGCTGAGCGCGGCGGGCCCGCCGACCTCGTAGTTGATGATGTGGGCGGTCCGGTCGGTGAGCACCTCGTCACCGGGCCGGGAGTGGACGGCCAGCGCGATCTCGTTGCACATGGTGCCGGAGGGCAGGAAGACGGCGGCTTCCTTGCCGAGGAGCTCGGCGGCCATGGCGGTGAGCTCGTTGACGCTGGGGTCCTCGCCCTTCTGCTCGTCGCCGAGGGGGGCCTCGGCCATGAAGGCGCGCATCTCGGGGGTGGGAAGCGTGATGGTGTCGCTGTACAGGTCGACAAGCGGACGCTGTACCTGGGCAGGAGTACTCACGTGCGTGCTCTTTCGTCGGGTCCGACGCTGCGGGTCCGCGCCGTGATGGGGCGCGGGGGCGGCGCCCGCCGGGATATGACGGGGCGCCACGATTCGTCACGGAGTGTGACGAAGTAAGGGTGGAGCGGAGGGAACCGGGGCCCGCCACCGGACCGGCCCGCGGGAGCCTGACCGGAAGGGGCCGCACCGGCCACACCGGCTATGCCGGCCTATCGGGGCCCGGCCGGGCCACCGGTGGCCGCACCGGGCCTACCGGGACCGCACCGGGCCTACCGGCGGCCCGGCGACCCGGCGGCGCGGGCCGCCTACCGCTCGTCGAACACCGGCCGCAGATACCCCGCGGCCGAGGCCGCCCGGATGCCGGCCTCGTCGGCGGTGGCGCCGGTGCACCAGAGAGTGCCGTACTCGCTGCGCTGGTCCTTGGCGTCGGGCAGCTCGTCACCGCTGCGGGCCGTGATGTGGATGTCGCGCAGGCCGGGGACGCGCTGGGCGAGCTCCCGTCCGGCGACGCCCTCGAAGCGGCCGCCGCGCTTGGCGTAGAGGGCCTGCTCGGCGGCGGCGCCGACCGGCTCCGGGGCGTGCACGGGCTCGCCGAGGTAGGAGGCGATGACGCCGTCGAACACGTTCCAGTCGAGGGCCGCGGAGACCATCGTGGAGACGTTGCGCCCGGCGAAGCGCGGGTTGAACTCGACGACCTTGGGGCCGTCGGCGGTGAGCGCGAACTCGATGTGGGCGGGCCCGTTCTCGTACGCCATCAGGCGGGCGAGGTCGGCGCAGATCCGCTCGATCCGCTGGTGGGCGTCGGCGGAGAGGTCGACGGGGAAGCGGATGGCCAGCTCCATGAAGTACGGGAGCTCGCTCATGATCCGGTCGCTGATCCCGAGGACGTGCGGGACGCCGCCGGTGTAGAGCACCTCGGCACTGACGACGGGGCCGATCAGGAACTCCTCGACGAGCGGCACACCGCCCTGCCCGTCGGACTCGGCCAGCACCTCGGTGAAGTGCCAGCGCACCTCCTCCTCGTCGGCGGCGGAGACGACCCCGTAGCTGCCGGTACCGATGGAGGGCTTGAGGACGACGGGGTAGCCGGTGGCCGCGGCGGCGGCGACGGCGGCCTCGACGTCCGGGGCGGCGGTGCTGCGCGGCGCGGGGATGTCCTCGGCCTCGCAGGCCCGGCGGAAGGCGTGCTTGTCCTGGGTCAGGCGCACGGAGGCTGTCGGCAGGAAGGGGATGCCGAGCTTCTCGGCCGCGGTGGCGGCGGGCAGCAGGTACTGCTCGTTGGGCGCGATCAGGGTGAACGCGCCGTCCGCGCCGAGCGCCTCGAAGAGGACGGTGAGCTCCTCGACGGACCGGGTCTCGCTGATGTACGTCTCCACCCTCCCGCCCGGCTCCAGCAGGTCGCGGAGTGGATCGTTGACGTAGCGGGCCTTGTCGCGGGTGACGAAGGTGACGCGGGCCGCCTTGCGGGTGGCGGCCTCGACGACCCGGAGGCCGGTGCCGCTGGTGAGCGCTTCGACGATGACGATGTGGTCGGCCATGGTTGCCGGTCCGTTTCTGGTGGAGGGGTGTGCGGGAGGAGGGGCGTACAGGCGTACTGGAGTGCAGGCGTACGTACGGGCACGCGGCCGGGTGGATCCCTGTCAGAGCGCCTTGCCGGAGGGCTCGGGACACGCCTCGGAGGCGGCCGGACCGGCCGCGGCCTCCACCGGCCCGCGCGGGGCCAGGGCGATGCCCAGGGCGGTGAGCAGGGTCAGGGCGGCGGCGACGAGGAACGGCGACCAGCTGACCCAGGTGTTGTCGCCGGTACCGCCCGCGACGGCCGTGCCGAGCGCGCCGCCGGCGGATTCGGCGACGCCCCAGATGAGGCCGGCGAAGCCGAAGGCGGCGAAGCTGTTCCCCCGGGCCTTCTCGGCCATGAGGGTGTCGGCGGCGGGCGACCAGACCAGCTCGGAGAAGGTGAACACGGCGGCGCCCAGGAAGATCACGGGCCAGGCCGGGCCCCGGCCGGGCACGAACAGCACCAGGCCGGCGGCGAGCAGGACCATGCCGAGCACGAGGACCGCGCGGTCACCGCGACGGCGGGCCAGGCTCTCCATGCGGCGGGCGACGACGCCCTGGAACAGCACGATGAGGATCGCGTTGACCAGGAAGAGCATGCTGATGACGCGGGTGGAGACCGAGCCGCCCACGTACATCGGCAGCACGTTGGCGAACTGCGCGTAGGCCAGCCAGAGGGTCGCCGTCACGGCGGCCCAGAGCAGGACCTGGCGGCCCGGCAGTCCGAAGCGGGCCGCGCCGCCCTCGCCGCCCCCGGTCGGCGGGGTGGCCGTCACGTCACCCGGCGCGCGGGCGGCCAGCAGCGCCGCCAGCGCGAACACACCGGCCGGTACGAGGGGGAAGGCGCGGCCCGTCGCGGACATCAGCCAGCCGCCGACGACGGGCCCGAGCGCCGCGCCGCCGTTGATGGCCGCGTTGAGGCGGCCGAAGGCCGGCAGCCGGGTGCTCTCGTCGCAGCCGTTCGCGATCATGGCCTTGGTGCCGACGTTGGCGCACGACACGGCCGTGCCGTTGACCGCCAGCACCGCGAGCCAGGAGGCGGGGTCGTCCAGCCCGAGGACCACGGGTACGAGCAGCACGGCTCCGGCGACGAGATAGCCGCCGACGAGGACCGCCCGGAGCCGGAAGCGCACCACGACGAACTGGGTGCAGACGGCTCCGGCGCGCATGCTCAGCAGGTGCACCCCGACCGCCGTGGCGGCGAGGGACACGGAGATCCCCAGGGTGCTGTGCAGCCAGATCGCCAGGAACGGCGAGATCACGTAGTAGGCGCTACTGCCGAGTGCCCGTGAGGCCAGGGTCGGCCACAGGCCCGGCATCGCGGCCCCCGGTGGCCCAGCCCCCGCTTCCGGCCCCGCCTCCGCTTCCGGCGCCGGTTCCGCGGCGGATCGCGCCGTGGAGTCCGGTCCGGATTCCGTCGCATTGCTCATGATGACGCGTGGTCCTCAAGGTTGCTTTCGGGCTGCCGTGCCCCCCTCCCCCGGCACGGCAGCCATGCGCGGCCGGCAGCCCGGCCACGGGGCCGGCTGTCGTCCGCACACCCAGACCCAAACACAAACCGTATGGTCGGTTCAATAAATGCGAGTGTGATCTAGCCCTCCATTCAATGAATGCAAGGCCGAAGATCATCTAGACCTTTATTTTGAAGAGTTCTTATGAATTCCGGGTGAAGGAAGCACGCTAACCCGCCCTTCCGACCGGCAAGGCGACCCCGCCCAGCCCGGCCCGGATCCCGTCGTGGTCGACGGTCACGGCGCGCAGTTTCAGGTCCTTCGCCCGCTCCGGCAGCCGGAAGGAGAAGGACAGCCGGTCGGTCAGCTCCGGCGGCCGGAGCCGCATCAGCCCGGCGATCACCTCGGGGTCGACGCCGATCTTCCGCAGCACCCACGGATGGTCGGCCACGGCGTCGACGAGGTTGACCTTCGTCAGGCGCTCGACGAACCGGGGCGCACTCGTGAGCTCGTGCAGCCGGTCCTCGCTGCGCAGGGCGGCCGCCACCTCCTCCGGGCCCACTCCCAGCCGCGCGGCCAGCGACGGTGCGGACAGCAGCGCCTTGGCGCGGGCCGCGTCGCGGGCGACGCGCTCGGCCGCCTCGCGGTGCAGGGTGAGGCCCTTGTCCCGGCCGGGCCGGTAGGTGGCGACGTGCGGGACGTCGACGCTCATCCCGTCGATGTCGGTGACGAGGCCCCGGTCGCCGGTACGCCGCAGCTGGACCCGCGCCCGTACGCGCAGCTCCTGGCCGCCCAGGTCGAGCCGCCCGTCGGCGGCGATCGTGTCGGCCCCCGCGTCGCTGAACCGCACCTGCGAGGCGCCGAGTTCACGGTTGAGGTCGGCGAAGGAGAGGCGTACGTCCCCGTCCAGCCGCCCGACGACCGCGCCGCGGACAGCGGTGGGCAGGTCGCCGGTGAGCCGGATGTCCCGGCCGCTCGCCCGGACCTCGGCGACGGAGACCCGGCCGGCGTCGACGTGCGGCACGGTGATGTCGACGCGCTTCAGCCGCTTGCCCAGCACCTGGGTGAGGAAGGGGAAGCCATGGATGTCGACCTGGGGCGCGGCGGCCAGGTGGAGACTGTCCCGGATCTTCTCGGACGCCTTCTTCTCGGCGTACAGGACCGCGCAGCGGTCGCCCAGCACGAGGAAGGCCGCGCAGGCGGCGACAGCGATCAGCCACTTGAGGGTGCGGGGGACGGCCGCGAAGCGGCGGCGGTGCCGGAGGCGGCGGGCGGCGGTCCGGGAGGCGCGGCGCCCGCGCCGGGGCGGCGGTGACCGGCCGGCGGGGCGAGGCGGGCGAGAGCGGCGGCGTCGAGGCTCTCGGGGCTGTCGGGGACGAGCCGGATGTCGAGGAAGTCGGCGAAATCGGTGGAGCGGACGGAATCGGGGGACGGGGCGGGGGCGGGATGCGGGGCGGGTCGTGGAGCGGGCCGGGGGACGGGGCGTGGGGCGCCTCGGGGAAAGGGGACGGCGGGTGGAAGTCACCGCCTTCCCGGCCTTCGCAGCCTTCCCCGCGTTCCTCCGGTTCGTCCTCCGGTTTTCCCTCCGGCCCGTCCTCCGGTTTTTCCGCCCCGGGGTCAACGGGGTCGGCCAGTGCGGCGAGTTCGTCATAGGGATTGGGCGGAAGGTCGGGTATGCGTGTGGGGGTTCGCATCACCACATCCCACCACGGGTGCGGGTCCCGAACGCAAGCCCTACCGTCGGTATCCGCAATTCCGCCACGTTTTCCGGCCGTTGCGATGAGCATATGCGGCAACTACCGTGCATAGGTCAACGAGTTTCGCCCTCGCGGCTCCGACAGAAAGAAGCGCCCGTGATAGTCGTGACCGGAGCGACCGGCAACATCGGCCGCAGCCTGGTGGAACAGCTCGTCGCCCAGGGGGTGCCCGTAAGGGCGCTGACCCGTGACCCCGCACGGGCGGGCCTCCCGGCGGAGGCCGAGGTCGTCCGCGCGGACCTCTCGTCGACCGCGTCCCTGGAGGCCCTGTTCAAGGGCGCGAACGCGCTGTTCCTGAACCTGGCCGCGACCCGCGGCGCGCACATCGGCGACCTCGTCGCGGCGGCGGTCGCGGCGGGCGTGCGGCGGATCGTCCTGAACTCCTCCATGGCTGTCACGGGGGTCCCCGAGGACGACACGGCCCCCATCGCCGTGTGGCACGCCGAGGCGGAGCGCGTGGTCCGCGAGTCGGGTGCGGAGTGGTGCTTCGTCCGCGGCGGCATGTACGCCACGAACGCCCTGATGTGGGCGGCCGGCATCCGCGCGGACGGCCTGGTGCGCGGCCCGTTCCCCGGCACGACCGCGGCCCCGGTCCACGAGGCGGACCTCGCGGCGATCGCGGCCCACGCCCTCCTGGACCCGGACGGCACCCACGCCGGCCAGGTCTACGTGGTCACGGGCCCGGCCGGCGTGACCTTCGAGGAGCAGACGGCGGCGATCGGCCGCGCCCTGGGCCGCCCGGAGGTCCGCTTCGAACGCGTCTCCTTCGAGGAGGGCGTGACCCTGATGGAGGGCTGGGGCGCGCCGCGGGAGGTCGCGGAGGACGTGCTGCGGAACTTCGAGGCGACGGTGGGGACGGAGGCACTGGTGACGGATGCGGTGGCCCGGGTGACGGGGCGTCCGGCGAGGTCGTTCGACGAGTGGGCGCGGGACCATGCGGCGGACTTCCGCTGAGGTCCGGGCCGCGCCTGCGGCGGGCTTTTTCCCCGCCCCGCCCCTTCCCGAACCGGGGCTCCGCCCCGGACCCCGGTCCTCAAACTCCCCCAGCTACCTCCCCCAGCTACCGCTGGGGGTGCCCCCAGGAGGTGCCCCCGGACGGGCTGAATTTCAGCCCGTCCGGCGATTGAGGACATTCGGGAAGGAGCGGGGTGGGGAAAAAGCCCCGCGCAGCGGCACCCCGCCCTCACCCCACCTACGGCGCCACCAACCCCATCTCATACGCCGCGATGACCAACTGCACCCGATCCCGCGCCCCCAACTTCGTGAACAGGCGCGCCACATGCGACTTCGCCGTAGCCACCGTGATGAACAGCTCCGCCGCGATCTCCCCGTTGGAGCGCCCCCTCCCGACCAGGGTCAGCACCTCCCGCTCCCGCTCGGTGATCCCCTCGACCGGCCGTGCGGCCACCCGTTCCGTCGGCCGCCGGACGAAGTCCGCGAGCAGGCGGCGGGTCACGCCGGGGGCGATCAGGGCGTCCCCGGCGGCGACGACGCGGACCGCCGCGAGGATGTCGTCCAGGGCCATGTCCTTGACGGCGAAACCGCTCGCCCCGGCGCGGAGGGCGCCGTAGACGTGGTCGTCCTCGTCGAAGGTGGTGAGCATGAGGACGCGGGTCGCCGTGGCCGGGTCGGTGGTGATCCGGCGGGTGGCCTCGATGCCGTCCATGCCGGGCATCCGGATGTCCATCACGACCACGTCGGGGCGTACGTCGCGGGCGAGCCGTACGGCGTCGGCGCCGGTCGCGGCCTCGCCGACGACCTCCAGGTCGAGGGTGTCGGCCATGAGGACGCGGAGGCCGGAGCGGACGAGCGGCTGATCGTCGGCGAGCAGGACGCGCACGGGGGTGCCGGACGCGGGACGGCCGGACACGCCACCGTCAGACACGGGACAGTCGGACGTGCCACCGTCGGACACCGGACAGTCGGACGTGCCACCGTCGGACACCGGACGGCCTGACGCGACACCGTCAGACCCCGCAGCCGCCGCACCACCCGGCACAAGCCCCCCGGGCACCGCACCACCCACCACCGTCACCGCCCCGTCGTACGAATCGCCGCTCACCGGACCCCCTCCCCCACGCGCCCGGCCGGCTCCGGGATCGGCAGGTCCGCCGCCACCCGGAAGCCGCCCTCCGGGCGCGGGCCCGCCGTGAAGTCGCCGTGCAGCAGGGCCGTCCGTTCCCGCATGCCCACGAGGCCGAAACCGTGGCCCGGGACGGTTCCCGCCGTCCCCCCTCGCCCCTCGTCGACGATCTCCACCGCCAGCTCCTCCTCGCCGTAGTCGACGGTCACCCGGCAGTGCCCGGTGCCCGCGTGGCGGACCACGTTGGTCAGCGCCTCCTGCACGATGCGGTAGGCGGACAGTTCGATGTCGGCGGGCAGCGGGCGCGGTGTGCCGCGCCGCCGTATGTCGACATGGACGCCCGCGTCGGCGGTCGCCGCCGCCAGCCGGTCGAGGTCCGTGAGCCCCGGCGCGGGCTCCAGCGGTGGCCGCCCGGACGCGCCGGACGCCCCTGCCTCCGGCTCCCCCACCGGCCCCGTCTGACGCAATGCCACCAGCGTACGCCGCAGCCCCGACAGCGTCTCCCGGCTCGTGGCCTCGATCGCCCGCAGTGCCTCGCGGGCCTCCGCCGGCTGTGTCTCGATGACCCGGCTGCCCACCCCGGCCTGGATCGCGATGATGCCGATGCTGTGCGCGACCATGTCGTGCAGCTCGCGGGCGATCCGCAACCGCTCGGCGGTCACGGCCTCCGCCACCTCCTGGGTGCGCAGCGCCACCGCGTGCTCGCGTCGCTCGCGGGTCAGCGTGCCGACCGCCCAGGAGGTCACCAGCGCCATGAGGGCGATCACCGCCGTGCCCAGCAGGGTGCCGGGCTGGTGCCAGAACAGCCCCAGGGCCAGGAACTGCACCGTGAACGTCACCGCGCCCGCGACGACCGGGAGCCATCCCCGCCGGGTCGCGACGACGACGCCCAGGGCGAAGTCCACCGCCAGGAACGTCAGAAACCGGCTCGGACCGTGGTCGGTACCGGTCAGGAGCACCGCCGGCGAACCGACGAGGATCAGTGCCAGCGCCGCCGCCGGCGCCCGCCGGAGCAGGCCGGCGAGCAGGCTCACCGCGAGCAGCGAGCCGACGGCGTGGAAGCCGGCGCCGGCCAGGGGCGCGCCTCCCACCAGCACGACCAGCGCGGCGAAGTACAGGACGCCCCCGGCCCAGGCGACGCCCCGGCGTGGCACGGAGGGCGGCGGCGAGGCGGAAGCTGTGGTGTTCATGAGGGGACATTAACCAGATGCCGCCGCCCGGGGCGTCGTCCCCCGGGCTTACGCCCACGGGTGGGTCCGCCCCCGCGGATTGCCGCCCGTGGGCTCATGTCCGGACGCGGCCGCCGCAGCAGAGTGGTCTCCATGATCGAGGTCAATGAACTCACCAAGCGCTACGGCGCCAAAACCGCCGTCGACCGCCTGTCCTTCACCGTCCGGCCCGGCCGCGTCACCGGGTTCCTCGGGCCCAACGGCGCGGGCAAGACCAGCACGCTCCGGGTGCTCCTGGGTCTGGACGCGCCCACCTCCGGCACCGCCACCGTCGGCGGCGTCCGCTTCCGCGACCACCCGCGCGGACTGCACCACGCCGGTGCCCTCCTCGACGCGGGCCATGTGCACGGCGGGCGCACCGCGCGGGCCCATCTGGCCGCCCTCGCCCGCAGCAACGGCATCGCCGCGCGGCGGGTGGCCGAGGTCCTGGAGGAGGTGGGGCTGGCGGACGCGGCGCGGCGCCGGGTCGGCGGTTTCTCGCTCGGCATGCGGCAGCGGCTCGGCATCGCGACGGCCCTGCTCGGCGACCCACCAGTACTGATATTCGACGAACCGGTCAACGGAATGGACCCGGAGGGCGTGCTCTGGGTGCGCCGGCTGTTCCGCAGGCTGGCCGCCGAGGGGCGCACGGTCTTCCTCTCCAGCCATCTGATGTCGGAGATGGAACAGACCGCCGACGACCTCGTCGTCATCGGCCAGGGACGGCTCATCACCGCCGAGTCCGTACGGGACTTCGCCGCCCGGGGCACCCGGCTGAGCGTCACGGTGGTCACGCCACGGCCCACCGAGCTGACCGCCGTACTCACCACCGCGGGCGCCACGGTCGAGCCGGGAGACGGGCCGGGAGACGGGCCGGAAGCGGCCTCCGGGGCCGCCGCGACCCTCACCGTCACCGGGCTGCCCGCCGACCGCATCGCCGCCCTCGCGTTCGAACACCGCGTCCTGCTCCACGAACTGACCACCCGTGCCGCCACCTTGGAAGAGGCGTTCATGGAACTCACGGCCGACAGCGTCGAATACCTGGCGGGAGAGACCCGATGACCACGCGCAGGACCACGCCCCCCACCGCCGTACCGCCCGCCCGCTTCGGCGACCTCGTCGCCGCGGAATGGATCAAGATCCGGTCGCTGCGCTCCACACCGTGGACGCTCGCCCTGGTCGCGCTCGTCGTCATCGGCTCGTCCGTGGCGGCGGCCGTGGCCGACTACCAGAGGTTCCCGCACTACAGCCCCGAGGCCCGGCGGGAGCACGCGTTCTCGCTGCACGACGCCTTCCCGGCGGAGGGCTATATGTGCCTGATGCTCGCCGCCGGGTGCATCGGCGCGATCACCGTCACGAGCGAGTACGGGACCGGGCTGATCCGTACGACCACGGTGGCCGTCCCCGCGCGTGGCGCGATGCTGGCCGCCAAGGCGGTCGTCACCGCCGCGCTGTGGTCCGTGGTCGGCGCGGTCGTCGCCACCGGCTCGTTCGTCGTCTCGCAGGCCATCCTCGACGGGCGGGACGCCGCGATCACCCTGGACCACTCCGGGGCGGTCCGGGCCCTGGTGGCGTCCGCGCTGCTGGCCCCGGTCTGCGCGCTGCTGGGGCTGGGCCTCGGCGCCCTGATCCGGCACAGCGCCACCACGATGGTGACCACCACGTTCACGCTGCTGATGCTGCCGCTGTTCTTCTCGACGGAGAAGCAGTGGTCCGCCGCGATCCGGAACGGGATGGTGGACAGCTCCTGGCGGCGGCTCACCATGGACTGGGTGCCGTCGCAGGCCGACTCCCTCGTTCCCCTGCACACCGCCACGATCAGCGGGTCCTGGACGGTGTACGCGCTGTGGCCGCTGATCGCGGTCGCCCTCGCGCTGATCGTCGTGCGACGCCGCGACGTGTGAAGGCGTGACGGGTGAAGGCGTGGCTTGTGAAGGCCACGGTGCGCGAAGGCCGCGGTGCGCGAAGGCCGTGCCGGGCGAAGGCCGTGCCGGGCGGGCGCCTCAGCCCCGCTCAGCCCCCGCAGCCGCAGGAGCGGCGGATGACCAGCGCCGACGGGAACTGTTTCAGCCGCTCGCGGCGCGAGCCCGCGAACCTCAGGGCGTCGTCCAGGACGAGATCGACCGCCGAGCGGGCCATCGCGATGCGGTCGGAGGCGACCGTGGTCAGCGGCGGATCCGTCAGGGCCGCTTCCTTGACGTCGTCGAAGCCCGCGACGGCCAGCTCGCCCGGCACGTCGATGCGCAGCTCACGGGCGGCGCGCAGGACGCCGATGGCCTGGTCGTCCGTGGCGCAGAGGAGGGCCGGGGGGCGGTCGGGGCCGGAGAGGATCCGCAGGGCGACCTGGTAGGCGTCGTAGCGGTTGTACGGGGCGGGGAAGAGCCGGCCCTCCAGGGACTTCCCGGCCTCGCGCATGGCGCGGCGCCAGCCCTCGACGTGGTCGGTGACGGGGTCGCCGACGGTGGGGGTCTCCTCGGTGCCGCCCAGGCAGGCGACGTACGGGTGGCCGTGCTCCAAGAGGTGGCGGGTGGCGAGCTGGGCGCCGCCCACGTCGTCCGTGACGACGGCGACGTCGTCGATGGCGTCCGGGCGGCGGTGCATCAGGACGACCCGGGCGTCCCAGGCGTCGATCTCCGTCGCGGCGTGCTCGCTGGGACCCTGGCTGATCAGGATCAGGCCGGAGACCCGCATCCCCAGGAAAGCGCGCAGATAGTGCACTTCGCGCTCGTCGAGATAGTCGGAGTTGCCGACGAGGACCATCTTCCCGCGCTCGGCGGCCGCCTGCTCGACGGCGTGCGCCATCTCGGCGAAGAACGGCTGGCGCGCGTCCGGGACGATCAGACCTATGAGGTCCGTCCGCCGGGACGCCATCGCCTGGGCGACCCGGTCGGGGCGGTAGCCCAGCTCCTTGATCGCGGCCAGCACACGCTCGCGCGTGGCCGGGGCCACCGGCCTCGGCCCGTTGTTGATGACATAGCTGACGACCGCGGTCGACGTCCCCGCAAGTCTCGCCACATCGTCCCGCGTCACCTTGGCCACGCCGGGCAGTCTACGCGGGTCCACCTAGCGTTTGACCGGGCGAGCGGCCCCGGATTCCGAGGGCGCCGGCTGCTCCGTCCGGGTGGCGGCCGCGGACTCCCCGGCGGGCTTGCCGGAAGCCTTGCCGTCCTCGGCGCGCTCGGCCTTCTCCGGCTTCTCCGGCACCACGAAGCGGTACCCAACATTCCGGACGGTGCCGATCAGCGACTCGTGCTCCGGACCGAGCTTCGCCCGCAGCCGGCGCACATGGACATCGACCGTACGGGTGCCGCCGAAATAGTCGTAACCCCAGACCTCCTGGAGCAGCTGGGCGCGGGTGAAAACCCGGCCGGGATGCTGCGCGAGGTACTTCAGGAGTTCGAACTCCTTGAACGTCAGATCCAGTATCCGGCCCTTGAGCTTGGCGCTGTAGGTCGCCTCGTCGACGGAGAGGTCGCCCGTGCGGATCTCCATCGGGCTGTCGTCCACGGAGATCTGCTGGCGGCCCATGGCCAGCCGCAGCCGCGCCTCGACCTCGGCCGGGCCCGCCGTGTCCAGCAGGACGTCGTCCACGCCCCAGTCGGCGGTGACGGCGGCGAGGCCGCCCTCGGTGACCACCAGGAGCAGCGGGCAGCCGGGCCCGGTGGAGCGCAGCAGCTGGCAGAGGCTGCGGACGTGCGGGAGGTCGCGGCGGCCGTCGATCAGTATGACGTCGGCCCCGGGGGTGTCCACGAGGGCCGGGCCCTCGGCGGGGGCCACCCGCACGCTGTGCAGCAGCAGGCCGAGGGCGGGCAGCACCTCGGTGGACGGCTGGAGGGCGTTGGTCAGGAGCAGCAGGGAGCTCATCGGCCGCCACCCGCCTCGGTCGTCGTGCCGTTCTGGCGGATCTGCGCGCGTCGCTCGCCCATGACGTCGGTTCCTCCTCGGTCCCTGCGAAGGGGGCACCACCCGGGCCCCGGCCCGGGGGAGTATGCGGCTCTGCTTCGTACGGATTAGGGCTGCGCACCCTAGGAGCACGCGTGCGCTCATAAGCGCGCGTGCGCGTATGAATGCACAAAAGGATCCGGGGGCTACTCTGCCCGGATCCTCTCTGCCCAGCAGAATAGCCCACATGACTTTCGGAGGTACGGACGATTTTGCACGACCTTGTGTTTCGTCGATCACTTCGAGTGGTCATCGGCTCGTCCTCTTGACAGCGGACAATGTCCGGATCGAGGCGGAATACACGCCGTACCGAGGGCCGGACACGGGCGCCGCGACACCGCCCGCGATCGTGGTCGCGCACGGCTTCACGGGCTCGCTGGACCGTCCGGCCGTACGGCGCGCCGCGCGGGCGTTCGCCCAGTACGCGGGCGTGATCACGTTCTCGTTCCGGGGCCACGGGGGCTCGGGCGGGCGGTCCACGCTCGGCGACCTGGAGGTGCTCGACCTCGCCGCCGCGGTGGGGTGGGCGCGGGCCCTGGGGCACGAGCGGGTGGCCACGGTCGGCTTCTCGATGGGGGCGTCGGTGGCCCTGCGGCACGCCGCGCTCCACCGGCCGGTTCCGGCCGGGGCCGACGCGCCCACGGCGGAGCGGCACGAGGAGCACGGGGGGCGCATCGACGCACACGCCGACACGGTCGTGTCCGTCAGCGGGCCGGCCCGCTGGTACTACCGGGGCACGGCGCCGATGCGGCGCCTGCACTGGGCCATCTCACGGCCGTCGGGACGGCTCCTCGCGCGGTGCGTCCTGCGGACGCGGGTGCGGGCGTCGGACTGGGATCCGGTGCCGATGTCGCCGACGGAGGCGGTGCCGTTGATCGCGCCGCGGCGGCTGCTGATCGTGCACGGGGACCGGGACTCGTATTTTCCGCTGGATCATCCGCGGATGCTGGCCGCGGCGGCGGGTCCGGAGGCGACGTTGTGGATCGAGCCCGGGTTCGGGCATGCGGAGTCCGCGGCCGGGGTGGGGTTGCTGGGGCGGATCGGGGAGTGGGCGGTGGGGAGCTTTTCCCCTACCCGCCCCTCCCCGTAACCGGGGGCTCCGCCCCCGGGCCCCCCTTTCCGCGCTACCGCGCGGTGTCCTCAATCGCCGGACGGGCTAGTTCTCCACCACCGCCTCCGCGAACTGGGCCGCGTACAGGCGGGCGTACGCGCCGTCCGCCGCCAGGAGGGAGTCGTGCGTGCCCTGCTCCACGATGTGGCCCGACTCCATCACCAGGATCACGTCCGCGTCGCGGATCGTGGACAGGCGGTGGGCGATCACGAAGCTCGTGCGGCCCGTGCGGAGCTCGGCCATGGCGTGCTGGATGAGCACCTCGGTGCGGGTGTCGACCGAGCTGGTGGCCTCGTCCAGGACCAGGATCTCCGGCTCGGCGAGGAAGGCCCGCGCGATGGTGATGAGCTGCTTCTCACCGACGCTGACGTTGGAGCCCTCCTCGTCTATGACGGTGTCGTAGCCGTCCGGCAGGGTCCGTACGAAGCGGTCGACGTGGGTGGCCTTCGCCGCCGCGACGATCTTCTCCATGGGGGCGCCCTCGGCACCGTAGGCGATGTTCTCGGCGATCGTCCCGCCGAAGAGCCAGGTGTCCTGGAGGACCATGCCGATGTGGGAGCGCAGCTCCTCGCGGGACATCCGGGCGACGTCCACGCCGTCCAGCGTGATGCGGCCGCCGTTCACCTCGTAGAACCGCATCAGCAGGTTCACCAGGGTGGTCTTGCCGGCGCCCGTGGGGCCGACGATGGCGACCGTCTGGCCCGGCCGGACCGTGAGCGACAGGTCCTCGATGAGCGGCTTGTCCGGGTCGTAGCGGAAGGAGACCTCCTCGAAGGCGACCTCGCCGCGCACCCGCTCGGGCACCGGGGCGGTCGTCACCTCGGGCGACTGCTCCTCCGCGTCGAGCAGCTCGAAGACCCGCTCGGCGGAGGCGACGCCGGACTGCACCATGTTGGCCATGGAGGCCACCTGCGTGAGCGGCTGGCTGAACTGGCGGGAGTACTGCACGAACGCCTGGACGTCGCCGATGGACAGCGCGCCGCTCGCCACCCGCAGCCCGCCCACCACGGCGACCAGCACATAGTTGAGGTTGCCGATGAACATCATCGCGGGCTGGATGACGCCGGAGATGAACTGCGCCTTGAACCCGGCCTCGTAGAGGTCGTCGTTCTCCTTGCGGAAGAGCTCCGCGGACTCCTTCTGGCGGCCGAAGACCTTCACCAGGGCGTGGCCCGTGTACATCTCCTCGATGTGGGCGTTCAGCTTGCCCGTGGTCTTCCACTGGGCGACGAACTGCGGCTGCGCCCGCTTGCCGATCTTCGTGGCGACGATCACCGACACCGGCACGGTCACCAGCGCGACCAGGGCCAGCAGCCAGGAGATCCAGAACATCACGGCCAGCACGCCCATGATCGTCAGCAGTGAGGTGACGATCTGGCCCAGCGTCTGCTGGAGGGTCTGGGCGATGTTGTCGATGTCGTTCGTGGCGCGGGAGAGGACCTCGCCGCGCTGCTGCTTGTCGAAGTAGCTCAGCGGCAGCCGGCCCAGCTTCTCCTCGACCTGCTCGCGCAGCCGGAAGACGGAGCGCTGCACGACGACGGTGGCGATCCGGGCCTGGACGAAGCCGAAGAGGGACGCGCCGACGTAGATCAGCAGGACCCACAGCAGCACCTGGCCGACGGCGTCGAAGTCGATGCCCCGGCCGGGGGTGAAGTCCACCGAGGAGAGCAGGTCGGCGACCTTGCCCTCGCCGCCCCGCCGGATCCGCTCGATGGTCTCGGCCTTGGTGCCGCCCTCGTCGAACTGCTTGCCGACGACGCCCGCGAAGATCAGGTCGGTGGCACGGCCGAGGATCTTGGGGCCGATGACGGCGAGCGCGACGCTCGCCACGGTCAGGAGCAGGGCGAGGGTGATGAGGGCGCGCTCGGGGCGGAGCGTGCCGAGGAGCCGCTTGGCGGAGCCGGCGAAGTCCATGGACCGCTCGGTGGGCTGGCCGCCCATGAAGCGGGCGATGCCCGTCGCGGGGGCGGGGCCCCTGCGGGCCGGACCGCCGGCGGCGGGCGTCTCCGGGGAGCCCCCGCCCGCACCGGAGCCGCCGCCCGCGGGTTTCTGCGGGGTGGTCACGCCGCTTCCTCCTCGGTGAGCTGGGAGAGCACGATCTCCCGGTAGGTCTCGTTCGAGACCATCAGTTCGTTGTGCGTGCCGGTGCCCACGACACGGCCCTCGTCGAGGACGACGATGCGGTGCGCGTCGCGGATGGTGGACACCCGCTGGGCGACGATGACGACCGTCGCGTCCCCGGTCTCCCGGGCCAGGGCGGCGCGCAGCCGCGCGTCGGTGGCGTAGTCGAGCGCGGAGAAGGAGTCGTCGAAGAGATAGATCTCCGGGCGCCGGACCAGTGTGCGGGCGATGGCCAGGCGCTGGCGCTGGCCGCCCGAGACGTTGGAGCCGCCCTGCGCGATCGGCGCCGCCAGGCCCAGCTCCATGCTCTCGACGAACTCCCGGGCCTGCGCGGTCTCCAGCGCGTGCCACAGCTCCTCGTCGGTCGCGTCGGGCTTGCCGTAGCGGAGGTTGGAGGCCACGGTGCCGGAGAAGAGGTAAGGCTTCTGCGGGACAAAGCCGACCGTCTCGGACATCAGGGCCGGGTCGAGGTCGCGTACGTCCACGCCGTCGACGAGGACCGTGCCGGCCGTGGCGTCGAAGAGCCGGGGCACCAGGCCGAGCAGCGTCGACTTGCCGCTGCCGGTGGAGCCGATCACCGCGGTGATCTCCCCGGGGCGGGCGACGAGCGAGACGTCCTTGAGGACGGGCTGTTCGGCGCCGGGGTAGCGGAACTCCACGCCGGCCAGCTCCAGGTGCCCGGCGCGGCGCAGCCGGGTGACCGGCTCGGCGGGCGGTACGACGCTGGATTCCGTGGCCAGGACCTCCTGGACGCGCTCGGCGCAGACCTCGGCGCGCGGCACCATCATGAACATGAAGGTGGCCATCATCACCGCCATCAGGATCTGCATGAGGTAGTTGAGGAAGGCCGTCAGCGCGCCGATCTCCATGCCGTTGCTCTCGATGCGGTGGCCGCCGAACCAGAGGACGGCGATCGAGGAGAGGTTCACGACCAGCATCACGGACGGGAACATCAGCGACATCAGCCGCCCGGCCCGCAGGGACACGTCCATGAGCTCGGCGTTCGCGCCCTGGAAGCGCTTGCGCTCATGGGTGTCGCGAACGAAGGCGCGGATCACCCGGATACCGGTGATCTGCTCGCGCAGCACCCGGTTCACGGTGTCGATGCGCTCCTGGACGCCCCGGAAAACGGGTCGCATCCGCCAGATGATCAGGGAGACGATGGCGCCGAGGACGGGCACGATGGCAAGGAGCAGCGCGGAGAGCGGCACGTCCTGGTTGAGGGCCATCACGATGCCGCCGACGCACATGATGGGCGCCGAGACCATCAGCGTGAACGCCATCAGGACCAGCATCTGGACCTGTTGCACGTCATTGGTGGTGCGGGTGATCAGCGAGGGGGCGCCGAACCGCCCCACCTCGCGGGCGGAGAAGGACTGCACCCGGTCGAAGACCGCGGCCCGGAGGTCGCGGCCGAGCGCCATGGCCGTGCGGGCGCCGTAGTACACCGCCCCGATCGCGCAGACGACCTGGACGACGGTGACGCCGAGCATCCAGCCGCCGAGGCCGAGGATGTAGCCCGTGTCCCCCTTCACGACACCGTTGTCGATGATGTCCGCGTTGAGGGTCGGGAGGTAGAGGGTGGCCAGCGTCTGGACGAGCTGGAGCAGCACGACCATCGCAATCGGTCTGGAGTGGGGCCTCAAATACGCCCGCATTAGTCGTACCAACACACCCTGAAGCGTAAGAGAGCGGCCCGCCACGCGGCTCCCGGTTTTCGCCCGTGACGGCCGTGGGCCGCCCGGCACCCGTCATCATGGGAGGCGCAGATGAAGGAAAGGGGTCGCCGTGGCGACGACACAACCGGCACATCCGGTGAAACCGGCCCTGCCGGGAGAGCTGCCGAAGCAGCCGGGACCGGCGGGCACCATCCGGTACTGGGCCGCGGCGAAGGCCGCCGCGGGCACGGCCGAGGAGGGCTACGCGGCGCACACGCTCGCCGACGCGCTCGACGCGGCCCGGCGACGGCACGCCGAGCGGCCCGAGTTCGCCCGGGTGCTGCTGCGCTGCTCCTTCCTCGTGGACGGCGACCCGGTCGGCACGCGCGACCACACGACGGTCCAACTGGCCGAGGGCGGCACCGTCGAGGTGCTCCCGCCCTTCGCAGGAGGGTGACCCCGGCACCATGAGTGATCAGCCGCACAACGCGTACGAGCCGCGTGAGCCGTACGACCCGTACCGCCGCCGGAGCGAGGGCTACGGACAGCACGACCAGCAGGGACAGCAAGCCCAGCAGCACCAGCAGTACGAACCGCAGCGGGCACCGTCCGGCTACGACGCGTACGACCCGTACGGCCGGCAGCCCCAGGCGCCGCAGCAGCAGTCGTACGACCCCTACGGCAGCGGGCACGGACAGGGGCAGGGGCAGCAGCACGTGCAGCACCAGCCGCAGCCGCAGCCGCATACCCAGCAGCCCCAGGGCCCGGCCGCATGGCCGACCACCCAGGGCGGCGCCGGGCAGGACTACGCGTCGCAGCAGGAGCCCGTGACGCAGACCTGGCAGACGCAGACCTGGGACACCCAGACCTGGCAGCGGCCCGCCGACACGGCGGACCCGGCGCCCGGTCCGGCCGCCCGGTCCGGTTACGACACCCCGTCGTGGCAGGGCGGCGCGCTGCCGGAGGAGACCCCGGACGCCCGGTCCGCGCCGGGCCCGCGCGCCGGCGGCCGGCACGCCGGTGGCACGGGCGGCACGGGCCCGTACGCGTCCGACGGCGGCCACGGCTACCCGGCCGCGGCCTACGACAGCGCCTACGACAGCGCCTTCGACGGCCCGCAGGGCGGCTCGCACGGCGGCCTGAGCAACGGCCTGAACGGCGGCCCGAACGGTGGCGGCGCGCACAGGGCCTCGCGCGGCGACTCCTTCGACAGCTCCTACGCCCACGCCTCCGGCCGGAACGGCCTCGCCGGGCACGACGGCCCGGCCTGGGCGGCCGACCCGGCGGGCACCGGCGGTCATGGGCTGCCCGGCCCGGCCGCCGACGAGCCGGGCCCCGGGGCGGACGCCCCGGGGCGGCAGCCGACCGCCGCCGAGAAGGCGAAGGCCGAGGGCCGGCCGCAGATCCTGTCGCCGGGCCTCAAGCCCGCGCTGCTGACGTCCGCGCTGGCGGCGCTGCTCGCGGTGGCCGCCCCGCTGGGCGAGTTCGCGCTGGCGGTGCCGGTGGTGCTGCTCCAGGCGGTCACGGCGGCGGGCTGGTTCCGGCTGAACGGCATGTGGCCCGCGCGGCAGGGCATCGCCCTGGCGTTCCTCAGCGGTGTGGCGGCGGACGCCGGGCTGCTGGCCACGGACGCCGACCAGGCGCCGACGGTGCTCATCGGCACGCTCGGCGTATGGCTGCTGCTGGTGATCGTGCTCCAGCTGCGCAGCCACGCGGGGGCCGACGAGCGGCTGTACGGGCTCACGGCGGCGGCCGCCTCCACGGCCGTCACGGTCGTCGCGGCCGGGCACCTGGCCGCCGCGCCGGACGCCGTCGTGGTGGGCGCGGCGGGCGTCGCGGTCGCGGCCCTGGCCCGCGCGCTGCCGCTGCCGTCGATGGCCTCCCCGGTCGTGGCGCTGATCGCGGCGGCGGGTTCCGGCGTGGCCACGGGCCAGCTGACGGGCGTGGGCGCCTCGGCGGCGCTGCTCGCCCTGGCGGCGGGCGCCTGCGCGCTCGTCGGCCTGCGGGTCGCGAGCTACGACTACCCGTCCCGCTTCGTGCACATGACGGCGGGCGTCGCGCTCCCGCTGGCCGCGGCGGCTCCGGCGGTCTATGTGATCGGCCGCGCGCTCACCTAGGCCCCCGCCCGGCCGGGCTGTCCGATCATGTTCTCGTCGTTCTTCCCCCGGGTCCGGTTAGGCTCACTGCACTAGCAGGGGCCTGACCCAAGACCCGGGGGAGCGAGAGATTTCGATGCGCGCGATACGGACAACCCTGATCATCGTGGTGGTGCTGGGGGCGCTCTTCGTCGCCGCCGACCGGATCGCCGTGTACTTCGCGGAGGACCAGGCGGCCGAGAAGATCCGCAGCAGCCAGGGCCTCTCGGGCACCCCGGAGGTCTCGATCAAGGGCTTCCCCTTCCTCACCCAGATCGCGAACTCCAGCCTTGACGAGGTCGAGGTGAAGCTGGACGACGCCGTCACGGCGAGCGCCGGCCGTGAGTCGATCAAGGTCTCGGGCTTCGACGCCACCCTGCACGGTGTGCGCATCGACAGCAGCTTCAGCTCCGCCGTCGCCGACCGGGCCTCGGGCACCGCCCACATCTCGTACGCCGAGCTCACCAAGGCCGCCGCCGACCCCGGTGTGACCATCGGCTACGGCGGCACCGACGCGGCGGGCAAGAGCCAGGTGAAGGTGACCGGCAAGGTCATGGTGATGGGCCGGACCGTCGAGCGCAGCGTGAACTCCACGGTGAGCGTGCAGAACGGCGACACCATCCGGGTGCGAGCCGACGAGGTCCCCTCGGAGGGCGTCCCGGGCGTGGAGCAGGCCGTCCGGCAGAAGATCGACATCGACCGGAAGCTGAACGGCCTGCCCAAGGGCATCACCCTGGACAAGGTCGTGACGACGCCGGACGGCATCGACATCACGCTGGCCGGCACCAAGGTCAACCTGGCCGGCTGAGGCCCGGCGGGAGCCGGCTGAGACCCGGCGGGAGCCGGCCGAGGCCCGGTGGAAACGGGCCCGTCCACTCCGCGAGACGGGTGCGTCCGCACGCCAGACCGGTTGCCCTCAGGACGGCCGGAACCCGCCCCTCCGGACCCGCTTCCGGATACATCCGTCCCAGAATCCGGAAGATCCTGTCTCAATATTCGACATACCGGTGACACGCGCACCCGTCCGTCCCTACGATCGGACGCATGAAGCGACAGGCGGACCTCACGAAGCGGCGGGCAGTCGACCTGTGCCGCGTCGCCGCCATGCTCTGTCGCCGTGTCTGACCGGGGCGCACGCCCCCGGCGGACGGACGCCCTCGCCTCCGCCCGCCGGTCCTTCCGGGTCCGCCGGCCTCTCCGGCCCCGTCCGGCATCAGCCCCGACACTCCTTCCCCTCGGCCCCGCCGAGGCCCTCCCACACCACCCGCTGCGCGGCGCCGCGCGCCCGCTCGCGCCCGCGCACACCCCGCAACTGCCCCGGAGGAGAACAGCATGAGCCGCAGTGACGTCCTGGTGGACGCCGACTGGGTACAGGCCCGCATCGACGCCGCCGACCCGAAGACCGTCATCGTCGAGGTCGACGAGGACACCTCGGCCTACGACAAGAACCACATCAAGACCGCCGTCCGGATCGACTGGAAGTCCGACCTCCAGGACCCGGTGCGCCGTGACTTCGTCGACCAGGAGGGCTTCGAGAAGCTCCTCTCCGCGAAGGGCATCGCCAACGACGACACGGTCGTCCTCTACGGCGGCAACAACAACTGGTTCGCGGCGTACGCCTACTGGTACTTCAAGCTCTACGGGCACCAGGACGTCAAGCTCCTCGACGGCGGCCGCAAGAAGTGGGAGCTGGACTCCCGCGACCTCGTCGCCGAGGTCCCGCAGCGCGCGGCCACCACGTACCGGGCGAAGGCCCAGGACAGCTCGATCCGCGCCTTCCGCGACGACGTCCTCGCCGCCATCGGCTCGCTCAACCTCGTCGACGTCCGCTCCCCCGACGAGTTCAGCGGCAAGCTGCTCGCCCCGGCGCACCTCCCCCAGGAGCAGTCGCAGCGCCCCGGCCACGTGCCGAGCGCCCGCAACATCCCCTGGTCCAAGTCGGCCAACGACGACGGCACCTTCAAGTCGGACGACGAGCTGAAGTCGCTCTACGAGGCGGCCGGCGTGGACCTGGCCAAGGACACCATCGCCTACTGCCGCATCGGCGAGCGCTCCGCGCACACCTGGTTCGTCCTGCACGAGCTGCTCGGCCAGCAGAACGTCCGCAACTACGACGGCTCCTGGACCGAGTACGGCTCGCTGGTCGGCGTGCCGATCGAGCTCGGCGCCGACGGCTGACCCCTCCTCCCCGCCCGACTTCCGAAGGATCACTTATGTGTGGAGCAAAGGCCGGCGGCCCCGACGCCCAGGCCGCCAAGCCCGGTGAGACGACCATCCAGGGCTCCGTGACCCGCGACGGCGAGCCCGTCACCGGCTATGTCCGCCTGCTGGACTCGCAGGGCGAGTTCACCGCCGAGGTGCCCACCTCCGCCACGGGTCAGTTCCGCTTCTACGCCGCCGAGGGCAGGTGGACGCTGCGGGCCCTGGTGCCCGGCGGCACCGCCGACCGCACGGTCGTCGCCGAGAAGGGCGGCCTGGCCGAGGTCGCCATCGCCGTCTGACCGGCGGACCGCTGAACGGCCGGAGGGCCGCACCCCGGGGTTGGACGCCTTGACGGGGGTGCGGCCCTTCGCGCCGTGGTCCTCCCGGTCGTACCGTGGAGGCATGTACGCCCGGCGCCGCCGCTGGTACTTCGCCATGATGGGCAGCTGCATCGGCCTGTTCGTCCTGGCGTGGGCCGTCGTGCGGCTGTGGTCGGTGCCCGCCGCGGTGGCGATGTGCCTGGTGGCCATGGTGATCCCGCCCGTGGCGGCGATCATGGCCAACCGCAGGGGCCCGGACGACCGCTGGTGGGACGATCCGTCCGGCGACCCCAAGTCGGACGAGTGGTGGGACGAGCTGGACGGCAAGCGCCGCCGGCCCGAGTCCCACGACCAGTAGCCGCCCGCCCCGGACGGGCCGCGCGGACCCCTCCGGCCGGGTCAGTAGCGGACCCCTCCGGCCGGATCAGTAGACGAGCGCCTGCACGCCGTCCGCCATGATCTCGCTGACGAACACCTGCGCACCGGCGATCCGCGCGCCCTCGATCAGGTCCTTCTCCTCGATGTCCCGGCGCGCGGCGCACTGGGTGCACACCGTGATCATCCCGCCGCCGACCCGGATCCCCTCGATCAGCTCGGGCAGCGGCGCCGCGTGCGGCAGCGCGAACTCCGCCGCCCGCCCCGGCAGCGCGAACCAGGACGACTCACCGGTCAGCCACAGCGACACCTCGACGCCGCTCGCCACGGCCACCGCGGCCACCGTGAACGCCTGCGAACACCGCTCGGGCGCGTCCGCCCCGGCCGTCACCTTGATCACGAGCTTCTTGTACGCCATGCGATCACTCTAGGGCCCGGGCGGGGGCGCGGCCCGGGACGATCGACCTCACAGCGCCACCCGGGACACGTCCGACTAGACTCGGCAGCGGTCCGTACACCCTCACTCCGACCGAGGAGCGCGCTCGTGCTTGAGGCAGTCTTCACCTCCCTGCTGGTACTGGTCGTCGTCGGCGTTCTCGCGTTCGCCGGGCTGACCTGGAAGAAGCTGTACCAGGGCCAGCGCTGACCCCCGTCGTTGTCCGTCCTCCCACAGATCGTCTGAGCACCCAATGATCGAGATTCCGTCCGACCTCCACCCGGACCTCGTGCCCCTGGTCTTCCTCCTCGGCAAGTGGGAGGGCGCGGGCGTCGCCGACTTCCCGGGTGCCGAGAAGTGCAACTTCGGCCAGGAGGTCGTCTTCAGCCACGACGGCCGTGACTTCCTGGAGTACACGTCGCACAGCTGGGTGCTCGACGCCGACGGCAAGATGGGCCGCCCGCTGGAGTCCGAGAGCGGCTTCTGGCGCATCGACAAGGACCGCAAGGTCGAGATCGTCATGGTCCGCGACCAGGGCGTCGCCGAGGTCTGGTACGGCGAGCTGGCCGACCAGAAGCCGCAGATCGACCTGGCGACGGACGCCGTCGCCCGGACCGGGGCGTCCGGCCCGTACACCGGCGGCAAGCGCCTGTACGGCTACGTCAAGGGCGACCTGATGTGGGTCGGCGAGAAGGCCACCCCCGAGGTGCCGCTGCGCCCCTACATGTCGGCGCACCTGAAGAAGGTCGCCGACCAGGCGTCCCTGGAGGAGTGGGCGAAGAACCTGCCCGAGGACATGCCCGACGGCGTGGCCTTCTTCAACCAGGACGGCACGCCGTACAACCCCAACGCCTGACCGCTGAGCGCTCCGCGTAAAGTCCGGTGCGCCGTCCGCGGGTGCGTCGTGGCCGGTCGCACGGTTCCCCGCGCCACTTCGGGCGCTGCCGAACCGCACCGGACTCCGCCGAGCCCGCTCAGCTGAACCGCACCACCCGAGAGCACCGCTCTCACCGCGCCCCGTGGGGGAAGTCCGGTCGAAATCCGGCGCTGACCCGCAACGGTAGGCGGCACTCCCGTGCCGCGAGCCCGATCACCCACGGCGGCGTGCGCTCCCCGCACAACTCGCCGTGGACTGCGAGGGGATCACCCGGGCGCTCGACCGCCCCGGGCCGTTCCTCGGTACGTACAGCCCGTACGTACGCAGCGGAGCCACGGCCCGAGGCGAAGGCGTACCGCCCGTGGCGATCCCCGCGCAGGCCACCGTTCCCCGCACCACCGGCGGGCCGCCGCCCAGAAGGCTGCCGGTGCCACCGCTGGCCGGCGCCCTGGCCGCGGCGCTGCTCGTCTCGCTCGTGTGCGGGGTGGGACTCGGCGCCGCCGGGGTGACCTGGGGCGAGACCCTCCGCTATATGCGGGCGGGGCTGACCGGCGGGAGCATCGCGCCGGACGAGGTCGCCGCCTACACCATCGTCTGGGAGCTGCGGTTCCCGCGCGCCCTGCTGGCCGCCGTCGTCGGCGCGGGGCTCTCCGCGATCGGCGTGGCCGTGCAGGCCATGGTCCGCAACGCGCTCGCCGACCCCTTCGTCCTCGGCATCTCCTCGGGCGCGGCCGTCGGCGCCAACGCCGTGCTGCTGTTCGGCGCGCTGGGCTCGCTGGGCGTCTGGGCACTGTCCGGCGCCGCCTTCGCCTCGGCGCTCGCCGCCATGCTGCTGGTCTATCTGGCGGCCCGCACCCCGCACGGGCTGACCCCGCTGCGGCTGGTGCTGACCGGCTCCGCCATGTACTACGGCTTCTCCGCGATCACCACCCTGATGGTCTTCAGCGCCGAGCGCGGCGAGTCCGCCCGCTCCGCGATGATGTGGCTGCTCGGCAGCCTCGGCGGGGCCACCTGGTCGTCCGTGCCGATCGCGGCCTGCGCCGTGCTGGCGGGGCTCGGCTATCTGCTGTGGACGGCGCGCGGCCTCAACGCGCTGGCCATGGGCGACGAGACGGCCGCGGCGCTCGGTGTGGACGCCGACCGGCTGCGCCGCCGGCTGTTCGTGGTCGCGGCGGCCGTCACCGGCGCCGTCGTCGCCGTCAGCGGGGCGATCGGCTTCGTCGGCCTGATGGTCCCGCACGTCACCCGGATGCTGGTGGGCGCCGACCACCGCAGGGTGCTGGCCGTGGCCCCGCTGCTGGGCGCGGTGCTGCTGGTGTGGGTCGACATCGTCTCCCGGCTGCTGCTGGCCCCCGTCGAACTGCCCGTCGGGGTGATCACCGCCCTCATCGGCGTGCCGTGCTTCGTACTGCTGATGCGCCGCCGGGGCTACGTCTTCGGAGGTGCGTGAGCGTGCGGGTGGACATCGAGGGGCTCGCGGTCGAGATCGCGGGCGCCCGGCTGGTGGAGGACATCGCGCTCCGGGCGGACAGCGGCCGCTTCGTCGGCCTGATCGGCCCCAACGGCAGCGGCAAGTCGACGCTGCTGCGCTGCGTGTACCGCGCGCTGAAGCCGGCCGCGGGCACCGTCCGGCTGGACGGCGACGACCTGCACGCGCTCGGCGTCCGGGAGGGCGCCCGCAGGCTGGCCGCGCTCCCCCAGGAGTCGACGAGCGAGTTCGACTTCACCGCCGCCGAGGTCGTCGCCATGGGCCGGCTGCCGCACCAGAGCGCCGCCGGCCGGACCACGGACCGCGACCGGGAGATCTGCGCGGCGGCCCTGGCCCGGGTCGGCGGCGGCCACCTCGCCGACCGGAGCTTCCCGACCCTGTCGGGCGGCGAGAAGCAGCGCGTGCTGATCGCCCGCGCGCTGGCCCAGGAGCCGAAGGTGCTCGTCCTCGACGAGCCCACCAACCACCTGGACATCGCCCAGCAGCTGGAGGTCCTCTCGCTGGTGCGCGGCGCCGGCCTGACCGTCCTCGCCGCCCTGCACGACCTCAACCTCGCCGCCACCCACTGCGACGCCCTGTACGTGATCGCGGGCGGCCGCATCGTGGCGTCCGGCCCGCCGGACGCCGTCCTGACCCCCGAGCTGCTCGCCGACGTCTTCGGCGTCCGGGCGCTCCGGGTGCCGCACCCCGAGTCCGGCACCCCGCACCTGCTCTTCGACCGCCTCCCCGCCTCGTAAGGACCCGCCATGGCCGCCGCCCGCGCCGCCCGTACCGCCCTCGCCCTGCTGACCGCCCTGGCCCTCGCCGGGTGCGGGGCCGAGGTCTCGGAGACCGACAGGAAGGACGCCGCCGACGACGCGAAGTCCTCGGGCCACTACCCCGTGACCGTCGAGAACTGCGGGGTGAAGACGACGTTCGACAAGGCACCGCAGCGGGTGGTGACCAATGACGTCGGCATCGCCGAGATCATGTTCGCGCTGGGGCTGGAGGACCACATGGCGGGCTATGTGGCGCCGGACTACAAGGGCGACCGCGAGGCCGTGGCGTGGAAGGACGGCTACCAGAAGGTCAAGTGGCTGTCCAAGAAGGAGATCACCAAGGAGATCGTCCTCGATGCCAGGGCCGACCTGGTCTTCGCGGGCTGGAACTACGGCTTCGGCGAGGGCAACAACTTCACCCCCGCCGGCCTGAAGAAGCTCGGCATCGGCTCGTACGTCCTCACCGAGTCCTGCCGCAACAACGGCAACGCCACCTCCCGCGGGGTGATGCCGCCGCTGGAGGCGCTCTACACGGACCTGGAGACGCTGGGGAAGGTCTTCGACGTCGAGGACCGGGCGAAGAAGCTCGTCGACGGCTTCAAGAAGCAGGTCGCGGACGCCCAGGCCGGGATCCCGGAGGGCAAGCGGCCCACCGTCTTCCTCTACGACGACGGCCGGGACAAGCCGCTGACCTCCGGCGCGTTCGCGGGCCCGCACGACATCATCACCAAGGCCGGCGGCGACCACGTGATGAAGGACCTCAAGGACTCCTGGACCTCGGTCAGCTGGGAGACCGTCGTCGAGCGCGACCCCGACGTCATCGTGATCAACAACTACGGGGACGTCACCGCGCGGCAGAAGAAGGACTTCCTGAAGTCGTACGCGCCGCTCGCCGGCGTCTCGGCGGTCAAGAACGACCGGATCTTCGTCCTCGACTACGTCGACCTCGTCGAAAGCCCCCGCAACCCGGCCGCGATCGCCGCCCTCGCCGCGTATCTGAAGGGGGTGCGCGAGCGGTGACGCCGCCTAGACTGTCGGCGTGGTCGACAGCGACTGGCAGAGCGATCTCCGTAAGCGCGGATACCGGCTGACCCCGCAGCGCCAGCTCGTCCTGGAGGCGGTGGACCGGCTGGAGCACGCGACGCCGGACGACATCCTCACCGAGGTCCGCAGGACCGCGGGCGGGGTCAACATCTCCACGGTCTACCGGACCCTGGAGCTCCTGGAGGAGCTGGGCCTGGTCAGCCACGCCCACCTCGGGCACGGCGCCCCGACCTACCACCTGGCCGACCGGCACCACCACATACACCTCGTCTGCCGGGACTGCACGGGCGTGATCGAGGCGGATCTGGCGCTGGCCGGCCCGTTCACCGACCGGCTGCGCGAGACCTTCGGCTTCGAGACGGACATGAAGCACTTCGCGATCTTCGGCCGGTGCGCGGGCTGCTCCTCGAAGGCGACACCGGACGAGTCGTAGGCTTGTCCGTATGCTGCGTCAATCGAAAGCCAGCCCGCTGCTGTCGCTGCCCGGCGCCGTCGCCGCCGAGGCCCCGGACGAAGGCGTCGCCGCGCACTACGGCGACCTCTTCCGCGAGCAGCGCGCCCTCGCCGGCGGGTCCGGTTTCGTCGACCTCTCGCACCGCGGGGTGGTCACCGTCACCGGCCCCGACCGGCTGAGCTGGCTGCACCTCCTCATCACCCAGCACGTCAGCGCCCTGCCGCCGGGCCAGGCCACGGAGGCGCTGATCCTCTCGGCCAACGGCCACATCGAGCACGCGCTGTACCTGGTGGACGACGCCACCACGACGTGGGCGCACGTCGAGCCCGGCACCGAGGGCGACCTGATCGCCTACCTGGAGAGCATGAAGTTCTTCTACCAGGTGGAGGTCGCCGACCGGACGGCCGACTTCGCCGTGGTGCACCTGCCGGCGGGATCCATCGCCGAGGTGCCCGACGGGGTGACGGTGCGCGAGACGCCGCACGGCCGCGACCTGTTCCTGCCGCGCGCGGAGCTGCCGGACTTCGCCGCCGCGCACGGCCCGGCCGCGGGGATCCTGGCCTACGAGGCGCTGCGCGTCGAGACGCACCGGCCGCGGGTGGGCCGGGAGACCGACCACCGCACGATCCCGCACGAGCTGGGCTGGCTGGGCACGGCCGTCCATCTGCAGAAGGGCTGCTACCGCGGCCAGGAGACCGTCGCCCGCGTCCACAACCTGGGGAAGCCGCCGCGCCGGCTGGTCTTCCTGCACCTGGACGGCAGCGAGGTGTCCCTGCCGGGCCACGGCGCCCCCGTCCGCCTCGCCTCGGACGGCCCGGAGGGCCGCCAGCTGGGCTTCGTCACGACCTCGGCCCGCCACCACGAACTGGGCCCGGTGGCCCTGGCCCTGGTGAAGCGGAACGTCCCGGTGGACGCGGCGCTGCTGGTGGGCGAGGCTACGGCGGCTTCGCAGGAGGTCGTGGTCGAGCCGTAGCGCCGTCCGGCGGGGTTCGCAGGCGTACGGCCCGAGCCCGGTCGGGCACCGCCGGACCACACCACCGTGGCTGATCACCACCGTGGCTGATCACCGCTGCGGCGGAGAATTCCTTCCGCCGCGGCGGCGCGCGGCCCCCACCGGAGGTGACCGGAGGTGCCGAACCCCCGCCTCAGACCTCGATCAGCACCGTGAACGGGCCGTTGTTCGTCAGTGACACCTTCATGTCCGCCCCGAAGCGTCCGGTCTCCACGTGCGCGCCGAGCGCGCGAAGCCGAGCGACGACCTCGTCGACCAAGGGCTCCGCCACCCCGCCGGGAGCCGCCGCGTTCCACGTGGGGCGTCGCCCCTTACGGGCGTCACCGTAGAGAGTGAACTGGGAGATCACCAGCAGCGGCGCCGCCACGTCCGAACAGGACTTCTCGTCCTCAAGAATCCGTACGGACCACAGCTTGCGGGCGAGCTGCGCGGCCTTCTCCGGAGTGTCCTCATGCGTCACTCCGACAAGGACGCAGAGCCCTTGTCCGATGATCTCGCCTACCGTCTCGCCGTCGACGACGACGGCGGCCCCGTCCACCCTCTGCACCACTGCACGCATACGGACCATGATGCCCTGCGTCCATCCAGGGCCGTTCGGGTGCCGAGACCCTGCGCCCGTGCCTCACAGAGTGGCACGATGCGTCCAGGCGGTGCTTTATGCGGGCAACGTGACCCGGGACCCCACCGCCCGAGGGGATCGGAAACGCATGACCACACCCATTGAGGACGGCCCCATGCTCAAGGCAGCCGACGGCCTGCACCCCCGGCCGCCGAGTCAGCGCTCCGGCCGGCTGGCGGACGTGCCGGGGCGCGGGCTGGGCGAGCTGCGCCTCACGGAGCTCCGCGCGCTGCGCAGGGAGGCCCAGCGGGACGAGGCGGACCTCAGCTATGTGCGGCGACTGCTCCAGGGCCGGATCGACATCCTCCGGGCCGAGCTGGCGCGGCGGGCCGTGCCGGACGCGCCGGTGATGTCCCGGCTGGTGGTCGAGCGGCTGTCAGAGATCCTCGCCGACGGGCCGTCCACCCAGCGCTCGTCCGCCCGCCATGTGACGCTGGGGACCCCGCACAGCGAGGAGTGCCGGCGGCTGGCGGAGGACGCGCTGTCCGAGGTGGAGCTGTCGGACCTCGGCGCCCGTACGGACCACGAGCTGCACGACGGGATGCGGCGCCTCGGCGCGTACGAACGGCAGGTCTCGGTGCGCCGGCAGACCCTCCAGCGGACGGCGGACGATTGCAGCGCGGAGATCGCCCGCAGGTACCGTGAAGGGGAAGCACAAGTAGACGACCTCCTCGCGTGAACCACCGGGGGCGGTCCGCACCACCTCCCCCGGAAGGCCGACGATGACCTCCTCGACCCCTGTCGCCACCGCGGCCACGGACACCTCCATACCCCCGGTCCTCGCCGAGGTCGTGCGCTCCGGCTTCGTCGAGGGCCACCACCGCGGCTCGCTGGTGCTGCTGGCCGCGGACGGCGGTGTGGAGCTCGCCCTGGGCGATGTGGCGGCCCCGGTCTACCCGCGCTCGGCGAACAAGCCGATGCAGGCGGCCGCGGTACTGCGGGCCGGTCTGGAGCTGTCCGGGGAACGGCTGGCCCTGGCGGCCGCCAGCCACTCCGGAGAAACGTTCCACCTGGATCTGGTGCGGAAGATGCTCGCGGAGCTGGGCGTCGCCGAGGACGAGCTGCGGACCCCGCCGGACCTCCCGTACGACCCGGAGGAGGCGGAGCACTACCTGGCCGCCGGGCACGTCCGCGATCGCGTCACGATGAACTGCTCCGGCAAGCACGCGGCCATGATCGCGGCCTGCGCCCGCAACGGCTGGCCGGTGGAGAGCTACCTCGCGCCGGACCACCCGCTTCAGCGGCTCACGCTTCAGGTCGTGGAGGAGGCGAGCGGCGAGCGCGTCGGCCACGTCGGCACGGACGGCTGCGGCGCCCCCCTGATGGCGATCTCCCTGACCGGCCTGGCGCGCGCCTTCCGCAGCTTCGTCCTGGCCGGGCCGGGCACGCCGGAACGCCGGGTCGCGGACGCCATGCGCGCCCACCCGGAGTACGTGGCGGGCACCCGCCGCCCCGACACCTGGCTGATGCGCGCGGTGCCGGGCGCCCTGTCGAAGATGGGCGCCGAGGCCGTACAGGCGGTGGCCCTGCCGGACGGCCGTGCCCTGGCCTTCAAGATCGACGACGGTGGGATGCGGGCGGCGGGGCCGGTGCTGGCGCGCGGTCTGGAGCTGCTGGGGATCGACGACCCGGTCGTGGCGCGGATCGCGGAGAGCCCGCTGCTGGGTGGGGGCGAGCGGGTGGGCGAGGTCAGGGCGGCTTTCTGAGCGTTCTGAGCGTCTGAGCTTTCTGAGGGCGTAGCGGGCTCTGGGCGCCTGGGGTGGGCCCTGATCCTCTGAGCCCTGGGGTGGGCTCTGGGCGGCCTCTGGGCCCTGTGGCGGCCGGTGCTGTGCCGTGGGCCGGGCGCCGGGGCCTCCGGGGGTGTCCCGGAATCGGATATTTACGGGCGGGAGCCGTTCCTGTCACACGTGCCCCGAACCGTCGCCGCCCGCAAATATCCGGCAGCATTCCGGGACACCCCCTGCGGCCCCGCCACCCTCCGTCCGGCACTCCTCCGCCCGCCGGAAAACCTGTGGGACGTCCGCACGTCGGCCCCCTAGCGTGACCGCATGAACCCCGAAGTCCGTACGATCACCGAACCCGACCTTCCCGACTGGATCCGCGCCCTGCACACCGGGTTCCTCCGCTCCCCCGCGGTGAGCAAGGAGGAGGTCGAGTCCCGCCGCACGCTGATGGCGACCCCCGGAGGCGGCTACGTCGCCGAACGGACCCAGGGCGCGTTCGACGCCGGGCGCTGCGTGGCCACGTTCCGCAGCTTCGCCCAGAAGCTCACGGTTCCCGGGGGCGCCGAGGTCGCCGCGAACGCGGTCAGCAACGTCACCGTCTCGCCGACGCACCGCAGGCGCGGCTTGCTCAGCCGCATGGTGGACACGGACGCGCGGGCCGCCAAGGAGCGCGGGGACGTGGTCTCGACGCTCATAGCCGCCGAGTACCCGATCTACGGGCGCCACGGCTTCGGGCCGGCCACCTGGACCACGGAGTGGGAGGTGGACGTCGCCCGCACCGGGCTCGACCCGCGCTACTCCGGCCCCTCGGACGGCGGCCGGGTGGACTTCGCCGACCCCGCCGAGGTCCGCGAGCACGGCCCCGGCCTGCACGAGCGGCTGCGGGCGGTCCGGCACGGCGTGATCGACCGCCCGGAGCGCTTGTGGCTGCGGAACACGGGCGCCCTGGTGGTGGACGACCGGCCGTGGACGGAGCCGTTCTACGCGCTGTACCGGTCGCCGGAGGGCGTCGTCGAGGGCCTGCTGGCCTACACCTGCGACGACCGCTGGGAGGCCAAGGTCCCGCAGGGCACCGCCCAGGTCCTGGACCACATCGCGGTCTCCCCGGAAGCCGAACGGGCCCTGTGGCACTTCCTGCTGTCGACGGACCTGGTGGCAAAGGTCCGTACGGGCTACCGCGCCCCCGACGACGTCCTGCCGCTGCTGCTGCCGGACCCACGCGCCGCCAGGGTCGTCACCCACGCCGACTACCTGTGGGTACGGCCGCTGGACGTGCCCGCGCTGCTGACGGCCCGTACGTACGGGACGACCGGCTCGCTGGTCCTCGACGTCACCGACCGCGCCGGACTGGCGGGCGGGCGGTTCCTGCTGGAGGCCGGGCCGGAGGGCGCCACGTGCGTGGCCACGAGGCGCGGCGCCGAACTCGCCCTGGACGTGGCGGAGCTGGGCACCCTCTTCCTCGGCGACGAGGCCGCCTCGCGGCTGGCCGTGCTGGGGCGGGTGTCCGAAGAGCGGGCGGGGGCCCTCGCGGTCGCGGACGGGATGCTGCGGACGGCGCGGCGGCCGTGGTGCCCGGATGTGTTCTGACGCCGAATTACGCATTCCGCTTTCTGGTGCGGGTGGGGCTCGGGTCCATGACGGCTGAATCCAGCCGGTAATTACCGGACTTTAACGGGCAATTGCGACCGATTAATTGTCTCGTCTTGACCTCGACCTGACTTGAGGTCGCACGATTTCATCAACGGTTCAACGGCCCGCCGACGAGGCGGAGCGCGACCCGACCGCCGGAACTCCGAGAGAGGGACACCATGTCCGAGAACACGTACCGCCTCGCCGTCATCATCGGATCCACCCGCGACGGTCGCTTCGCCCCCACGGTGAAGAAGTGGCTCGACCAGCAGCTCGCGCTGCGCGAGGACGTCGAGGTCGACGTCATCGACCTGGCCGACCACCCGCTGCCGCTGGCCCTCAGCAACGAGCCCGGCCCGGAGGCCGCCGCCCTGCTCGCCAAGGTGAGCCCGCGGCTGGAGCAGGCCGACGCGTACGTCGTCGTGACGCCGGAGTACAACCACAGCTACCCGGCCTCGCTGAAGAACCTCATCGACTGGCACTACACGCAGTGGCGCGCCAAGCCGGTGGCGTTCGTCTCCTACGGCGGCCTCGCCAGCGGCCTCCGCTCGGTCGAGCACCTGCGCCCGGTCTTCGCCGAGCTGCACGCGGTCACGATCCGCGACGCCGTCAGCTTCCACCTGCCCTGGGGCAAGTTCGACGACGAGGGCAAGATCCTGGACGAGGAGGGCGCGACGGCGGCGGCCGGCGCGGCGAAGGTCATGCTGGACCAGCTGGCGTGGTGGGCGCTGTCGCTGCGCGAGGCGCGGGCGGCGCGGCCGTACGGCGCGTAACGCCCGGGCCCTCGGGGCCTGTACGGGCGCCATGAGCGCCCGCGTGAACTTCCTGCCATCGGCCATACCCCCGCTCGGGCCGGTGGCAGGATGCGTTTCCCTGACGGGGGGTGTGCGGCGGGGTGTGCGGCGGGGTGTGGCCGCTGCGCGGGGCTTTTTCCCCACCCCGCCCCTTCCCGAACCGGGGCTCCGCCCCGGACCCCGCCCGGTCCTCAAACTCCCCCAGCTACCGCTGGGAGGTGCCCCCGGACGGGCTGAAAATCAGCCCGTCCGGCGTTTGAGGACACCGCGCGGAGCGCGGAAAAGGGGGGTCCGGGGGCGGAGCCCCCGGTTACGGGAAGGGGCGGGGCTGGGGAACAAGCCCCGCGCAGCGGCACCCGCCCCCGCCGTACCCTGAACCCCCAGGACACCCGCATCCACAGGGGGCACTCATGAAGCACTACACCTGCGGACTCGACGCCGCCATAGACGTCATCGACGGCAAGTGGAAAGTCCTCATCCTCTGGGCCCTCGGCGAAGGCGAAGGCGAAGCCCGCCGCTTCGGCGAGACCCGCCGCCTCCTCCCCGGCGTCAGCGAGAAGGTCCTGGCCCAGCAACTCCGCGAGCTGGAGGCCGACGGCATCGTGCACCGCGAGGTCTACGACGTGGTCCCGCCGAAGGTGGAGTACTCCCTGACCGAGCGCGGCCACGCCCTCAACGCGGCGCTCGCCCCGCTGGGCGCGTGGGGCAAGGAGCGCATCGCGATGCTCCAAGCGGAACACGAGGCGAACGCGGCGACGGCATCGGCGGCGTAGCGGCCACGCCACGCCCGACCGGACCGCCACCCGAGGTGAAGGCGCCCACCCGAGGCGCACCCGGCGACGACCAGCGCACCGCCCCCCGCGAGCTCCTCCCCACCCGGCATGCGCGCCGAACTCCGCACGCCGCACGGGAATTTCACCCTCTCGGCGGGCGCGCGTGCCTCACGTTCCCACCCGGGGTCACGGTTCACAGGGAGCACGACCGTACGCCGGGCCACGGCGTCGCGGCCGACCGCGCCCGTTCCACGGCCTTGCGAACCGGTTGTATGACCCTGCGATGAATGATGACCGGCCCGGGGGCGCGGGCTGCTGCCGCTGCGCGGGGCCTTTCCCCAGCCCCGCCCCTTCCCGTAACCGGGGCTGGCGCCCCGGGCCCCCTTTCCACGCTCCGCGCGGTGGCCTCAAACGCCGGCCGGGCTGGATTTTCGCCCTGTCCGAGCTCGGCTTTCCGCCCGGTCCGGGCAACAAATCAGCCCGTCCGGCGCTTGAGGACCGGGGTCCGGGGCGGAGCCCCGGTTCGGGAAGGGGCGGGGTGGGGAAAACGCCCCGCGCAGCGGCAGCAGCCCGCCCCACCCACCGCACCCCCACCCCCTACCCGATCGAAACCACCCGAGCCCACCCCGGCGGACCCCCCGGCACATACGAAGGATCGTCCTCCCGCCAGGACGACCCCCGGGGAAACAACCCCACCACCGTCCGGCACGAAGGCCGCTCCGCAGGCCATGGCGTCCAGCCGTCCGTCAGGACCACCACCACGTCCGGCCGCCCCTTGAGCGCCCGGGCGAAGCCCTCGCGCAGGTCCGTGCCCCCGCCGCCCGTCAGCGGGATCCCCTCCGCACGGCACAGCAGGTGCGCGATCCCGGCCGCCGCGTCGCACGGCACCACGGTGACCAGATCGCGACGGCCGCCCACGGCCCGGGAGATCGCGGTGACCTCCAGGAGCGCGCTGCCCAGTTCGGCGTCGCTGACCGAGCCCGACGTGTCGATGACCACGGAGACCCGGGGCGGCCGGCGCCGCAGGCTCGGCAGCACCGCGCCGGGCACCCCGGCGGAGCGCCGCGACGGCCGGCCGTAGGTGTAGTCCTCACCCGCGCCGGAGCCGGCCACCGCCGAGCGGATCGCCGAACCCAGCAACTCCCGCCACGCCTGCGGCGGGTGGAACGCCTCCTCCGCCCACCGCCGCCACCCCTTCGGCGCGGACCCCGGGCGGCCGTTGATGCCCTCCGCCACCCGGAACCGGACCGCGTCACGCTCCTGCTCGCTCAGACCGTGCGCGCCATCGGGCCCCAGCTCCCACTCCCGCTCCACCCCGTCGGCGCCGCTGCCGCAGTCCAGCCAGGCCGCGTCCGCCATGCGCGGCCCGAGGCGGAACAGGCGCAGATAGTCCTCCATGAGCTCCCCCGAGGGCAGCCCCAAGGACGCCGGGTCGACGGCGCCTTCGGGCCGGACCAGCCCGTCGCCGAACACGTCGTCGTTGATCTCGCAGTCCGCGGCGATGTTCATCCGCAGCCGCTCGCCCGGCCCGGTCAGCCCGCGCTCCCGCGCGACCCGGTCGCTGCGCCCGTGGTGGTCCCGCAGCAGGTGCGACACCTCGTGCACCCACACCCCGGCCAGCTCCTCCACCGGCGTCCGTTCGACGAACACCGGTGAGACGTAGCACCGCCAGTACCGGTCCACGGCCATCGTCGGCACCTGCCGCGACTCGACGGTGTGCAGGGCGAACAGGGCCGTCGCCAGATAGGGCCGGACCCGGGCGGCGTGCAGCCGGGCGGCGTAGAGCTTGTCGAGGTCCAGCGGCCGGGGGGCGTCGGGTACGACGGACGGCCCGGGCGCACCAGGCACACTGGGCGCGCCGGGCGCGCCGGGCGCGCCGACCGCAGCACCCGGTACCGCCGAAGAGCCTGGCGCCACCCAAGAACCCCGCGCCGCCAAGGCACCCGGTACCGCCGATGCCGATACCGCCACCCCTCCCCTCTCCCCCGTCATCGCCCCGCCTTCCCGCTCACCACGGCCACCCGCGCCGCCGTCCGTTCCGCCGCCTGGTCCGCCCGCCGGGACAGCCCCACCACCCCCGCGAGTCCCTCGATCGCCGCCGGGACGTCCCAGTCCTCCCGCCGCAGCGCGGCGAGCGTGCTCGCGGGGACGACCACCAGATCCGGAGCCCCCGTCTCCACCGCCTTGACCAGCAGCTCCCACGCCGCGTCCCAGCGGGCCCGCTCCGGGCGGGCGCGGACCGCCTCCACCACGCCCTCGAGCACGACCTGCCGCAGGTCACCCCGCTCGGGCAGGACGGCTCCGGCGGGATCGGCGAGCAGTTCCTCGGGGTCCGGCAGGTCCATACGGTCCAGGCTCGCCAGCAACTCCAGCCCCGGGCCGTCCCCCACCGCGCCCCTGACCAGCAAGGACAGCACTTCCCGGGAAGAACCGGCCGCGGTCGCGAAGGCGATCAGGCACAGGGCCGTCTCCCAGCTCCGGGGCGACGGCCAGGCGCCGCCCCGGCGCGCCTCGCCGCTCGGCAGCTGGTGCACGAGCTTGGGGCGGGCCGCGAGGAGTCCGCACACCGCGCGGCGGGCGAAGTCCACGGACTCCCGCAGCTTCTCCGGGGCCAGCTCCGGAAACGTCGCCCGGGGCCACGTCCCGCCGAGGCCGCGTACGACGACCTCGTGGTCGTGGGTCCACTGGAGGTGGACGAACCGGTTGGCCAGCGGCGGGCTCAGCTCCCAGCCGTCCGCGGCCGAGGACCGCGGATTGGCGGCGGCCACGATCCGGACCCCGGGCGGCAGCCGCAGGGCGCCGATCCGCCGCTCCAGTACGAGCCGGAGCAGGGCCGCCTGCACGGCCGGCGGCGCGGTGGACAGCTCGTCGAGGAACAGCAGGCCCCGGCCGGCCCGTACCAGGCGCACCGCCCAGTCCGGCGGCGCCATCGGCACCCCCTGCTCGGCGGGGTCGTCCCCGACGACCGGCAGGCCCGAGAAGTCGGACGGCTCGTGCACGCTGGCGATCACCGTGGTCAGCGGCAGGTCCAGGGACTCGGCCAGCTGCGTCAGGGCCGCGGTCTTGCCGATGCCCGGCTCACCCCACAGGAGGACGGGCAGGTCGGCGGCCACCGCCAGGGTCAGCGCCGCCAGTTGGGTGTCGGGGCGCGGCTCCGTGGTCGTGTCGCGGAGCAGGGTCAGCAGCTCGCCCGCGACGTCGAGCTGGGAGGCGGGAGCGAGCGGGGCGTGAACGGGCATATGTGATCACCTATGGGTTCGTGGCGCGCCGGAGGAAGGCGCGGGAAAGCGAAGGAAGGCAGGGGGTACCCCCACCGGGCCGTGACGGGTCGGCGGCGGTTCAGCGGGCGACGCGTGAGCGGCGGTCCCGGGTACGGCGAGGGCGGTCCTCGGGGCGGCCTTCGGGGCAGAAACGGCCGGACGTGGGCCCGGGCCCGAACAGGCCCGCCCGGTACAGCCCGTACGTGATCCGCCGCCGCGCGGCCGTCTCCAGTTCGTCCCGCAGCGCACCGGCACGCAGCGCCGCACCGGGCCCCAGCAGGCCCTCGACGACGGCCAGCGCGCCGG
This sequence comes from Streptomyces eurocidicus, assembly GCF_002891295.1. GTDB lineage: Bacteria > Actinomycetota > Actinomycetes > Streptomycetales > Streptomycetaceae > Streptomyces > Streptomyces eurocidicus. The sequence goes on from NZ_LGUI01000003.1 coordinate 181,236, forward strand.
CCGTGTCCCCGTGGACCAGGCGGTCGCGCACACCGGCGAGACAGTCCGGGCGGCGGTGCGCCTCGTCGATGACCCGCAGGCAGGGCAGCGGGGTGCCGGTCAGGGCGGCCAGCAGCTCCTCCCGCCGGATCTCGGCGGGGTCGTGGTCCAGCGGGACCAGCACCCCGTCGACCAGACCGATGCGGTGCCGGGCCCCCCGGCACTCCACGAGATGCGGGTCCCCCGGCCCGTGGGAGGTCCGCGGCGGACCGGCCGGCGAGTGGCCCGGCGCCAGCACCGGGGCCACCAGCGGATGCAGCCGCCCGGCGTCGATCGCCCCGGCGCGCAGCAGCTCCAGGTCGGGCAGCGCCCAGGTCGCCGCGTCGGGCAGGACGGGCAGCGCGGACACGTCGCCCGCGGAGTCCGCCGGCACGATCCGCGGTACGGGCGGCACGGTGCCGGACGCGTACGGATGCTCGCGCCCGTCCCCTTCCGCGGTCAGGTCGAGGAGCAGCCGGTGCCCGCCCCCGAGTCGTACGGTCACGGCACCGGTGGGCCGCCCCTCGGCGCGGAGCAGGATCCCCGCCTCGGCCGCCCACCGGTCGACGGCGCAGCGGTACCCGTGCGGCACCGCCCCGGGCGGCTCGGGTCCGAGCGGGTACGGAGCCGGCGGCTCCAGGCCGCCGGGCCCCCCGGCGCCGTGCCCGTGCCCGGGTCCGTCCACCCCGGCCCGTACCCGCAGTTCGTCCGCCCTGCGCGCGTCCCACAGATGGCGGTGCAGGTCGAGGCGGAACCGCCGGTCGGGGTGGGGGTGCGGATGACGGCGCGCGGCGGGCCCGGTGTGCGAACCGTCCCACAGCGCGAGGCTGATCCGCTGGCCGGCGTCCGCCCAGGCGGGCGGCGTCCGGGCCACGAGGCACGGCGGCGGCCCATCGGCGCGCCCCATGGCGTCGTATCTGGCCAGCGCGAGGGTCAGGCCCGGGCGCAGCAGCCCGTCCGGGGCGATCCTCGGCATGTGCCAGCGCAGCAGATCGGGCGCCAGACGGCGGAGATCGGCCCGGACGCGGGCCGCGAGTTCACTGCCGTGGACACGCGCCACGGTACGGAGGTCGAGATCGACGTCGACGGCCGCGGCGGCGCACGCCCCGGCCCAGTCGCCGGCCCGGCGGCGAGCGGTCGCGGTGTCGATCATGGACGGCGGCACGGCGAACTCGCGCACGCGCAGCCAGAAGGAAAGTCGGGAGTCCCCTGTCGCGTTCTGAGTGAGCATCAGCACTCACCTTGCGCGGACGGGGCCCCCATTCTGTCACCAGAAGGAGTAATCATCGCGGCGATCGTAGCCTGCCGGCCGCGATCCCACCAGGCGCTTCCGTGGGCGGACGACGCGCCCGGCCGTACCCCCGCGCGGCCGGGTGCGCCGAAACCGGCGCGGTGGGAAGGGAGTTGTGTGACGCTCGTACCGGGCCGGGCGGCACCGCACCGGCGTCTCGTACTCCGGAGAGCGATGGGAGTCCACGCCCGCCAGGCGGCGGCCGTCAGGCCGACCGAGGCGAGGGTGAGGCCGGCCTCGGCCGGGGCGGAGTCGGCCCATTCCGGATTCGCGCCGACGCCGGCGAGGCGCACGCGGCGCCGGGCGCTCGGTGGCAGCCCGGCCCCGTCACGGCCCGGCCCCCGTGGAACCCCGGGGCGGCCCGCGGCCACCGGAGGTCTGCAGCCCCCCCCGGCGGGATCGGCCCGCCAGTTCCCCTTCGGCCCGTCAGTTCCCCCTCGGCCCGTCAGCTCCCCCTCTCCCCGTCAGCTCCCCCTCTCCCCGTCAGCTCCCCCTCTCCCCGTCAGTTCCCCCTCTCCCCGCCGGCGGCCCGGCGGGCCGTCAGCTCAGCCGCTCGTCGGCGTAGACGACCATCGCGTCGCGCTGGTAGACCGCCAGCCCGTCGGCGATCTTGTCGTAGTTCGCGCGGAACCGCGGGTCGTCGACGTAGGTCTGCCCCAGCCCCTTGTACGCGTCCGCGTTCGGGGTCCAGAAGCGGCATACGGACTCGTAGTGGGTCCGCACCTCGGCCTGCACCGCGGGGTCGTCGACCGGCGTGCCGGCGACCATGAACTCCGCGAAGCGGACCATCTGCGCCGTCACCTCCCGCTGCCACCGCTCCATGTCCTCGGTGGTCATCGCCCCGGCGGCCCGCTGGGACTCCTCCCACGCCGCCGGCCACCGCTCGCGCGCCTCGTCGTCGACGGCGGAGTCGAACCCCTCGAACAGGTTCTCCGGCCTGTTGATCTTCGTCATGGCGTCGTCACCCTTGTCTTCCTCCAGTTCGGCGATGGTGCGGCCGACCGTGCGGGCGAGCGTCTCCAGCCGGTTCCGCTCCGCCAGCAGCCGCTGGTGGTGCTCCCGGAGCACGGCCACCCGGTCGATCTGGCTGTCCAGGACCGCCTGGATCTCCCGCAGCCCCAGGTCCAGCTCCCGCATCAGCAGGATCTGCTGCAACCGCAGCAGATCGGCCTCCTCGTAGTAGCGGTGCCCGTTGCTCCCGATCCACGCCGGTGGCAGCAGGCCGATCTCGTCGTAGTGCCGCAACGTCCGGGACGTCACCCCGGACATCCGGGCCACGTCCGCGATCGACCAGGCCATCCGGTCCGCCTTCCTTCGCCGGCCGGTCTTTCCGGCCACAAGGAAGACCGTAGAAGTTGACGCGGCGGCAACCGCAAGCCGAATCGCTGCCGGTGCCCGCCGGACGGCCGTCAGGCCCGCTTCCGGTCCGGGTGCCGGGACAGCGCGGTGTCGGCGGCGGCGAGGATGTTGCGGAAGGTGCCGGTGATGATCGGCCGTGCGACGCGCCGGGTGAGGAAGGGGCCGACCAGCGGTACGGGGATCTCGGCGCGGGTGGTCCAGACGACCCGGGTGCCCCCGTCGACCTCGGTGAACGTCATCCGGCCGGACTCGTGCCGGGACGGCGGCACGCTGCGGTCGACGACGTAGTCGGTGGAGTACGGCCTGTCGTAGCCGGTGATGCGCTCCCGGAACCAGCCGATCAGCCAGAGGTGGACACGCACCGCGCCCACGCCGTAGGGCGCGCCCTCGCCGCGCCGGGTCAGCCGGCAGCGCAGCACCATGGGCGAGTCCGTGTAGTTGGTGGTCGTGGTGAGCCAGTCGAAGACCTCGTCGATGGGGGCGTCGATGACACGTTCGGCGGTCATGGTTTCCACGGCCGGTTTCCTCCTCTGTCGAGTGGGCGCACCGCGTCGGCGCGGTGCAGCTTGTCCGGGTTGCGCATGCCGTACAGGCCGGTGATCCGCCCGTCGCGGATCTCGAACGCGAGCAGCCAGCCGGGCTCCCCGTCGGCTTCCGCGGCGCCGGGGAACCGCGCGGCGGGCATGCCGTTGCAGGTGACGTGTTCGAAGCGGGCCGCCGAGGTGCCGGCGCGGGTCACGCCGAGGACGAACCGGGCGACGTCGTCGCGGCCGTGGACCGGGCGGCGTACGGTCCGGACCTTCCCGCCGCCGTCGGCGAACACCACGACGTCGGGGGCCAGCAGGTCCATCAGCGCCCGGACCTCGCCGGTGGCCGCCGCCCGCAGGAACCGCCGGACGACCTCCCGGCCGGTGGCGGAGTCGGGCTCGGAGCGGCGGCGGCGCGCGTGGACGTGCCGGCGCGCCCGGTGGGCGATCTGCCGGACGGTGGCCTCGGCCTTGCCGATCGAGACGGCGATCTCGCCATGGGTGTAGCCGAACACGTCGTGCAGCACGAACACCGCGCGCTCGGTCGGGTTCAGGGTCTCCAGGACGAGCATCATCGCCATCGACACGGACTCGGCCAGGACGGCGTCCTCGCTCACCCCGGGCCCGGTCCGGACCGGCTCGGGCAGCCAGGTGCCGACGTACTCCTCGCGCCGGGCCCGGACCGCGCGCAGGTGGTTGAGTGCCTGCCGGGTCACCACGCGGACCAGATAGGCGCGCGGGTGCTCCACCTCGGCCGGATCCACCGCGCTCCAGCGCAGATAGCTCTCCTGGAGCACGTCCTCGGCGTCGGAGGCGCTGCCCAGCATCTCGTAGGCGATGGTGAACAGCAGCGGACGGTGTTCGGTGAAGACGTCCTCGGCCATATACGAATGCCACCCTTCCCCGGGGCGCGGGCCGGTGCGCGGTCGTCGCACCGGTCCTTTCTCCCGGACGCCCATCGAGACACGGCGGACGGGCGGACCGTGACACCCCTGCACTGTGATTCGTTTCACAGGAGGCGCGGGCGCTCACTCCTCCAGCGACGGCGGCCAGACGTACCCGTACGCTTCGGCGCACTCCCGGTAGCCCCCGCAGACGACCGCGCCGTTCAGGGGGTGCGGGCGCCGGAGGGCGGCGACGACGCGTTCGGCCTGGAGCTCGGGGCTCTCCTCGGTCACCGCGAACCCGATCCTCAGCTGGACGGACGGATCGGCGCTCTCGCGCGGGAGCACCAGGGAGACAAGGACCTGTCCGGGATCCGAGTCCCACACGGAGACCCAGACCGTGTCGCTGTCCCACGCGGCCAGGGGATTCGGCACCACGAGCAACCGCTGACACACCAGGTCGGCGACATCCCACGCCGGCGAAGGCCGTTCCGCCAGAGCCACAGCGCTTCCCTCGTCCGGACCCGCGCGCCCCGGCCCGGAGCACACACGCCCCGTCGTCACGGACATGATCGCCCGGAATCCTACCGGCGCGGCGACCGGCCCCCACGGGCGAGCGCCAGGGCCGTCGCACCTCGATGACAGGCCGGATCCACGGCCTCGCCGCCACCAGCGGCAGCGCGCCGTGGACCGCCCGTACCGCCCGTACCGCCCGTACCGCCCACAGGAGACCATGTCCGCATCAGCCTCGTCGGCGATGTGAGCCGGCACCCGCGCCAGGCGGCCGCTGAGCGGTAGCCCCCGTGGAGGGCGGCCCGCCACGCGGAAGCCTGTGATCCACCTCATGGGAACCCGCACCCCCCACCGGACATATCCAGACGTGACGTCACTACACACCCGCATCAGGGACGGCGACCCGGACTCCTTCCGCCACCTCTTCCGCGCGCACGCCCAGCTCGTCCACCGCTACGCCCTCCGCGCCACCGCCGACTGGGCCACCGCCGAGGACGTCGTCTCGCTCACGTTCCTGGAAGTCTGGCGGCTCCGTGCCCGGCTCCCCGAGGAGCCGGACGGCGCGCGGGCCTGGCTGATGGGCATCGCGGTGAACGTCCAGCGCAACACCAGCCGCGCCGCCCGCCGCCACGAGAGGGCGCTGGGCCGGATGCCCGCCAAGGAGGCCGTGCCGGACATCGCGGGCGAGGTGGTGGGCAGGATGGCGGACGCCGAGCAGCTCGCCGCCGCGAAGAACGCCCTCGGGAAGCTGCGGCGGCCGGAGCGCGAGGTCGTCACCCTCTGCGTCTGGTCCGGCCTGAGCTACGCGGAAGCGGCCGAGGCCCTGGGCGTGGCCGTCGGCACCGTACGGTCGCGGCTGTCCCGGGCCCGCGAGCGCCTGCGCAAGCTCGCCGAGCACGAACTCCGGCAGCACGCGCACGAGACGGCGGCCCGGCGGCCCGAGCGCCTCCGCCTGCACCTGAACCGGCCCGACGAGAAGTGGAACCGATGATGCGTACCTCCCGGCGGCCCCAAGAGCCGCTCGACCTCGCCGACTTCGACCTCCTGCTCCCCCGGCAGCCCGGGACCGCCCTGCCGGAGGCCCGGCAGGACCTGCTGGAAGACGCCCTGTGGGCCGAGGCGCACCGGACGGCTCCGGACGCGCCGCGCGCCCGTGCGCGCCGTACGGCCTGGATCGCCCTCCCGGTCGCCGCGGCCGTGATCGGGTGCGCCGTGGTCGTCGTCCCGGACGGCTCGGGTACGGACACCCGCTCGCCGCGGGCCGGGGTGAGCCTGGAAGCGGGCACCGCCGCGGGGCTGCCCGCGACCGTCGACCGCATCTCGCTCGCGGCGGCACGGCAGCCGGCCCTTGAGCCCCGGCAGGACCAGTACATCTACGTGGAGAGCAAGGTGACGGGAGGGTGGGTCGACAGGACGGGCGGCAAGGAGCGGCTCGTGGTGAGCCCGCTGCACTCGCGCCAGGTCTGGCGCTCGCCCGACGGCCTCAAGAGCTTCATCTACGAGCCGGACCACACGTTCATGGACCGGAACGGCGAGGACCTCGACCTCGACCCGGCCCGTGAAGTCCCCGACCGGGGCTCGTACAACAGCGTCAAGGCGCTCCCCACCGACCCCGGCGTCCTCCTCGAAAACCTCTACCAGGGGGGCAGGATGGGCGATCCCCAGGCCGACTGGACGGCGTTCGGGGAGGTGGGCCGGCTGCTGGAGGAGCAGATCGCGACGCCGGAGATCAGCGCCGCGCTGTTCAAGGCTGCCGCCGGGATCCCCGGCGTCACCCTCATGGACAGGACCACCGACGCGACCGGCCGGGCCGGCATCGCCCTCACCCACACCGGCCCCGACCGCCGCCAGGAGTGGATCTTCGACAGGAACACCTACGAATACCTCGGCCAGCGCGAGGTACTGGTCAAGCCGTACCGCGGCCTCGAACCCGGCGCCGTCACCCACGAGACCGTGGTCGTCAAGCGGGCCGTGGTCGACGCGAAGAAGGAACTCCCCGGCGGCGGCACGCTCTGACCCTCCGTTCGGATGCCGTCGGGCGGTCCGAGCGGGACCGTCGGTGCCCGGCCTAGCGCAGGGCGGCGGCGACCAGGCCCTCAAGGGCTTCGCGCGGCACTTCGCCGCCGCTCACCAGCCCGTCGAAGACCAGTCCGTCGACGCAGGTCAGCAGGGTGTGGGTGCGGTTCTCGACATCCTCGACGCCGTGCGCGGCGAGGAACAGCCGGACGGCCTCACGCCCGGCGTTCTCACGGGGTACGAGGATCTCGCGCAGCTCCGGGTCACGCACGCTCTCAATCGTGCAGGCGTAGCGGGCGAGCGAGCGGCGGCGGCCCTCGCCGGTGAGTCGCTCGTGGGTGAGCAGCGCCATGCCGTTCACCAGATCCTCGGCGGTGCGCAGGGCCGGAAGCTCTCCGGGCATCGTCTGCAGTTCCGCCTGGTCGAGCCGGACCAGGCGGGTGACGAGTGCGGTGAGCAGCGCGGCCCGGGTGCGGAAGTAGGCCGAGGTGGTGCCGGGCGGCATGGCGGCCCGGCGGTCGACCGCGCGGTGGGTCAGGCCGCGGATCCCTTCGTCGGCGAGTACGTCGATGGCCGAGTCCGCGAGGAGGGTGCGCCGATCAGAAGACATACCTCTTTCTACACCTGTAGAGGCTCAGATAAGATCTTCTTCTACAGATGTAGAAGAACGGGGGCTTCGGCATGGGCAGCACGGCAGTGGTGGTCGGAGGGGGCATCGGCGGGCTGGCCGCCGCGATCGGCCTGCGCCGCCTCGGATGGGACGTGACGGTGGTCGAGCGCGCGGCCACGCTCGAGGACGCGGGGGCGGGCATCTCACTGGCCGCCAACGGCCTTCGGGCGCTGGACGCGCTCGGCGTCGGCGCGGCGGTACGGGACGCCTCGCGAGGCCAGTACAGCGGTGGCACCCGCACGCCGCGGGGCGGTTGGCTGACCCGGATGGACGGTGCGGCGCTGGAGAGGGCGGTGGGCACGCCGATCATGGGCATCCCCCGCGCCACTCTGCACCGGCTGCTGCGCGCTTCCCTGCCCGCCCGGGCACTGCTGACGGGCGCCGAGGCGGTCACGGTCGAGCAGACCGGCCCCGGTACGGTCCGGGTCGGCTGCGGCGACCGGCTCCTGGAAGCCGGTCTGGTGGTGGCGGCCGACGGCATCGGCAGCAAGGTCCGCCGCCGTCTCTTCCCGGACCACCCCGGCCCGGTCTACAGCGGCTCGACGGTGCTGCGCGCCATCACCGAGCACGCGGTCGACCCGCGCACCGACTTCGAGCTGACCTGGGGCCGGGGTGCGGAGTTCGGGCACATCGCCTTCCTGGACGGCCGGGCCGAGTGGCACGCCGTCCTCAGCGTCCCCGCCGGCACGAGGTACGCCGACCCCCTGGCCGAACTGCGCCGAAGGTTTCACGCCTGGCACGACCCGATCCCCGCCCTCCTCGACGCGACCCGGCCCGAGGACGTACTGCACCACGACGTCAACGAACTGCGCACACCGCTCCCCTCGTACACGGCCGGCCGGATCGCGCTGCTCGGCGACGCGGCACACGCGATGACCCCCAACCTCGGGCAGGGCGCCTGTCAGGCGCTGGAGGACGCGGTCACCCTGGCCGCCGCCCTCGGCACCGAGCCCACCGTCGAAGCCGCGCTCGTCCGCTACGACGCCGAGCGCCGACCGCGCAGCCAGGCCGTCGCCCGGGCCGCCCGGCAGGCCGGGACGATGGGCCAGCGGCTCTCCCACCCGCTGGCCGTCGCCCTGCGGAACACGGCGATGCGGCTGACGCCCTCCCGTGCCGCGACCCGCATGATCCTCCGGCACCACGCCTGGGTCTCGCCTCGGCTGGACTGAGCCGGCCCCACGCCCAGCCGACTCACCGTCAGGCACCTTCCCGGACAGACCGGGCCGCGGTGTGCCGACCTTGCTCTCCGGACGACTTGGGGCACCGCCCCCGGCCGCCCGGCCGGGGGTACTGTCAGCGCCCTGTGCCATCATGCGGACGCGCCCCAGGGGAGTGGGCCACGGACTACTGATTGCCGGGGGTTGGGGATGGGCGCGGGTATGGAGCCGGACGGCTCGTCCAGGTCCGACGAGGAGTGGGAGCGGTTTCTGCGCGAGTCGGTGGCGGGTGCCGCCGACGCGCCCAAGGAGCCGTCGGCGCGGGCCCGCGAGGTGGCGAAGCGGCTGCGCGCGGAGCCCGGTCACGCCCCGGAGGGCCGGCGCGACCACACGCCTGCGCGGCCCGAGCGGCGCACGGGCTGGTACGTGATCGGGCTGCTGGCCTCGCTGGCGCTGCTGGTGGTGGCGCTCGTGCCGGGGCGGGTGGTGGACCTGTTCGCCGACGACGACTCCCCGCAGGCGGCCCGCCCGACCCGGGTACCCCCGGCGGAGGCGGCCGGACGCCCCACCGTGGACGAGCCGTTCCGCGGCTCGCCCGCGGCGAGCTGGGCGAGCGGAGCGGCGGGAATCACCGTGCCGAAGGCCGAGGCGGTCGGCTGGATGAGCGCGGCCGAGGTCGAACGGGCCCTCACCGGAAGCCGGGACTTCCTCGTCGAGTCCGGCCTGGACCGCGGGGTGCTGCGGGGCGAGCGCCCCGAGAAGGCGATCGCACGGATCAACCCGCGCCAGAAGGACGTCCAGGACCTGCTGGGCACCGCTTTCCGCACCCCGAGCGAGAAGAACGACCCCCTCCTCCTCTTCAGCCGCTTCCAGCCCTCCCGCGCCCGCCTGGTCGGCGACGTCGTGAAGACCCGGGGCCGGCTCACCTACCGGGAGGGCGAGCGCGGCGCGCTCCAGGTGACCGCCGACGTCACCTTCGTCTACCCGGTCACCCGCGCGGACGCGGGCGGCGGCGACGAGATCGTACGCACGATCGTCCGGCGCGAGCTGGTCCTGAGCTGGGACGACCCCGGCAAGGTGAGCACCGAGCCGGGCACGTTCTCGATCGTCTCGTACAAGTACGACATGACCAACGGCGGCTGCGGCGCTCCCACGGGCTACTTCACCCCGCCCTTCGGCACGGACCGCCGGGCGGACGGGGCGGGCACGGAGATCGACCCGTACGACCGCAGCACACCGGTCGGGCGGAACGAGTCCTCCGGGGACGGGTGCGGGAGAGCGACGCGGTCGTAACGGGCGCCACGCCGAGCACGATGCCCACGGGGAAGTGCCCGTCCTCATCGGCCCCGGCTACGTGGCTCCGGCCACGCGCCGATTCTTCCCCTCACCTGCCCCCGGCCTGTCGGCCGCTACCCCGGAAGGTTCCGCCCGTGTCCGAGTCCAAGCCGTCGGTGCTGTTCGTGTGCGTCCACAACGCCGGACGCTCCCAGATGGGCGCCGCCTTCCTCACCCACCTCGGCGCCGGCCGCGTCGAGGTCCGCTCCGCCGGATCCGCCCCGGCCGAGACGGTCAACCCGGCCGTCGTGGAGGCCATGCGAGAGGTCGGCATCGACATCTCGGCCGAGACCCCGAAGGTCCTCACGGCGGAGGCGGTGCGGTCCTCGGACGTGGTCATCACCATGGGCTGCGGGGACGCGTGCCCGTACTTCCCCGGCAAGCGCTACCTCGACTGGACGCTGGAGGACCCGGCCGGCCAGGGCGTCGACGCCGTACGCCCGATCCGCGACGAGATCGGGACCCGTGTCCGCGGCCTGCTCGCGGAACTCGGCATCGAACCCCGCGCGTGACCACTGCCGCAGCCCTTCACTCTCAGCACGACACCCGCGCGGCACATCCCTCCCGTCGACATTCTGCTGCACCCTGCGATTGAATGACCACCATGAGTAACTTCAAAGAGGTGAACTTCATGAAGGCGGTCACCTCCGCCGCGGGAGAGACGAAGAAGGCATGGGGAGACTTCCAGAAGCAACTGGACAAGAAGTATCCGGCCAAGCAGCAGGCTGACGTCATCGCCGAGCTGATGGTGCGCGTCGACGTCCCCGAAGACCTGCGGGAGCGGGCACGGCAGCTGCACCCGGAGCTCGCACAGGAGGCCGCCCGCCTGCAAGGACTACTGGCCCCGGGGAGCTGATCGGATGGCCGCAGGCCGGTCGACAGGCCGGCGCAGCGGCCGACCGCGATGCCCGACCGGCCAACCGAACCGCTCAGCCGCACACCCTCCCGGACACTTTTGCAAGCAAGGCGCTTGCAAAAGTTAGCAACGTGCGGCAGCATCGTCCGCATGGCATCACTCAACGTCGGCAACCTCGGCGAGTACCTGCGGGAGCAGCGGCGCAACGCCCAGCTCACCCTGCGGCAGCTCGCCGACGCCGCGGGAGTGTCCAACCCGTATCTCAGCCAGATCGAGCGCGGCCTGCGCAAGCCGAGCGCCGAGATCCTGCAGCAGATCGCCAAGGCGCTGCGGATCTCCGCCGAGACCTTGTACGTGCAGGCCGGGATCCTCGACGAACGGGACCGGGACGAGGCGGAGGTCCGCAGCGTGATCCTCGCCGATCCCTCGATCAACGAGCAGCAGAAGCAGGCGCTGCTCCAGATCTACGAGTCCTTCCGCAAGGAGAACGGGCTCGCGACGGACGACAGCAAACCTCCGAGCTGATCCGGGAGACCATCGTCATGGCCACCACCGAAGACATCCGCAAGGTCGCCACCGAGACCGCGTACGCCGCGGCCGGCGCCGCCGACCTCACCGCCGAGAAGATCGGCCAGCTCGTCGCCGAGGCCCCCGAGCGCTTCCAGCAGTTGAAGAACACCGACCCGAAGGTCGTGCGGGAGCGGGTGACCCAGAAGGCCAAGGAGGCCCAGGCCACCGCGTCCGCGAAGTTCACGGAGATCACCGCGACCCTCGACACCGACTTCAAGAAGCTCACCCAGACCGCGCAGGACCTGGCGCTCCAGGGCGTCGGCCAGGCCGTCGGGGTCGCGGCGAAGGCCGGCGAGACCTACGAGAAGCTGGCCGAGCGCGGCCGGGTCGCCGTGCAGACCTGGCGCGGCGAGGCCGCCGAGGAGGTCGCGGACATCGCCGTGGCCATCGAGCCGGACAGCGCCAAGCCCGCCGAGGAGAAGCCCGGCGCCGAGCCCGCCGCCGAGGCCGGCACCGAGGCGCCCCAGGAGGGTACGGACGAGGCCGACGCCGACTCCAAGCCCGCCGCGCGCAGGACCACGGCGCGCAAGACCCCCGTCAAGAAGGCCGACGCCAAGGCGGGCGAAGAGCAGTAGGCACCACCGGGCGCGCCACCGGACCGGGAGCATCCGGGCACATTTCCCCTGCCGGGATCGTTCTCCCGGTACGGTGGCGGCGGACCGCCGCCCGGCGCCCCGACCGAGAACCGGCAAGAGCAAGAGGTGAGCGACGTGCTGGTAGAAGGCTTCAACCAGGTCATGTCCTGGGTGTCCGTCGGCCTGCTCGCCTTCGCCCTGTGCGCGTTCGTCAACGCCGCGGTCCACCGCGAGGACGCCTACCGGGCGGCGGACAAGCAGTCCAAGGCGTTCTGGCTGATCATCCTGGGTGTCGCGGCCGCGGTGAACCTCTTCATGGGGGTGTTCGGCTTCCTGCCGATCCTGGGGCTGATCGCCACGATCGTGTACGTGGTGGACGTCCGGCCCGCGCTCAAGCACGCGTCGGGTGGTCGTGGACCGCGGCGAGGCGGGTCCAGCTCGGACGGGCCGTACGGGCCGTACAACGGGCGCCGGTAGCGGGTGCCCTGCGGGCGGCTTTTTCCCCCTACCCGCCCCTTCCCGTAACTGGGGGCAAGCCCCCAGGCCCCCTTCCGCGCTGACGCGCGGTGTCCTCAAGCGCCGGGCGGGCTGATTTTCAGCCCGCCCGGCGCTTGAGGACATCTCGGGAAGGGGCGGGTAGGGGAAAAAGCCCCGCGCAGCGGCACCCCCACCCTCACACCCGCACGTTCGACAACCCCTGCCCCTGCGCCGGAATCACCCGCAGCGCCCCGGCCTCACCCCGGCCCTCCCGGCCCGAGGCCCGGTCCGACCGATCCCCGCGATCGAGCAACAACACCGCGAGATCATCCGTGAGCTCCCCGCCGTTCAGCTCCCGGACCCGCGTCACCGCCGCCTCCAGCAGCGCCTCCCCGCGGAGCCCGTCCTTTACCTGACGGCCAATCAATTCGACCATGCCGTCCTGGCCGAGGCGCTCCGAACCGGCGCCGACCTTCCCCTCGATCAGGCCGTCCGTGTACATCATCAGACTCCAGTGGCCGCCGAGTTCGACCTGGGTGCGCGGCCAGCGGGCGCGCCGGAGCAGGCCGAGGGCCGGGCCGCCGTCGTCCTGCGGCAGCAGCCGGGGCGCCTGCCCGGGGAGGGCGAGCAGCGGGGCGGGGTGGCCGGCCAGGCTCAGCCCGGCCCGGCGGCCGTCGGGCGAGATGTCGACGGCGCACAGCGTCGCGAAGGTCTCCTCGTCCGCCCGCTCGTGCTCCAGGACCTGCTGCAACGTGGCGAGCAGCTCGTCGCCGCAGAGCCCGGCGAAGGTCAACGCGCGCCACGCTATGCGCAGTTCGACGCCGAGCGCCGCCTCGTCGGGGCCGTGCCCGCTGACGTCGCCGATCATCGCGTGCACGGTGCCGTCGGGCGTCCGCACGGCGTCGTAGAAGTCGCCGCCGAGGAGCGCGCGGCTGCGGCCCGGCCGGTAGCGGGCGGCGAAGCGCAGCCCGGAGCCCGCCAGCAGCGGGGTCGGCAGCAGGCCGCGCTCCAGCCGGGCGTTCTCCTGGGCGCGCAGCCGGGACTCGCTGAGCTGTCGCTGGGTGAGGTCCGCGCGCTTGCGGGCGATGGCGTAGCGGATGGCGCGGCCGAGCACCCGGCCGTCGAGCTCCTCGCGGAAGAGGTAGTCCTGCGCGCCGGCGCGTACCGCCTCGGCCGCGCGCTCGGCGTCCGCCTCCGCCGTCAGGGCGAGCACCGCGTGCCGCGGGGCGAGCAGCAGCACCTCGTGCAGGGCGGCCAGTTCATCGGTGCCGTCGGCGGGCGGCGTGGTGAGGTCGAGGAGGATGCAGTCGACGTCGTCGGTGAGCAGCCGCTCCGCCTCGGTGAGGTTGCGGGCCGTACGGATACGGAAGGGCTTGCCCACAGCACCGCCCGCGGCCCCGGACATGCCGGTGAGCTCCGGGACCGACAGCGGTCCGGCGGGATCGCTCTCGATCACCAGGAGGGTCAGCCCGGCGTCGGGCGGGATCGCGGAGGGCTCCGCGGGCCTCGGCGCGGGTACGGGCATGGTGGTGGTTTCCTTCCGGTTCCCCCCGGGAGGGCGGACCCGCCGACCGGCGGGTACCGAACGCGACCATAGCGTCAGGCACGGTCGAACGGAATGGAACGAAGCCACTCGCCGCTGTCATATGCCCTAGCCGGAAACGCGTTTGGCGGGACCGAGGAGAATCACTCGATGACATACATCACGCTCGTACGGGGCGACATCACAGAGCAGGCCGTCGACGCCGTCGTGAACGCCGCGAACAGCTCACTGCTGGGCGGCGGCGGGGTCGACGGGGCCATCCACCGGCGGGGCGGGCCCGAGATCCTGGCCGCCTGCCGTGACCTGCGGGCCGGCCACTACGGGCGTGGTCTGGCGGCCGGCCGGGCCGTCGCCACGACCGCGGGCCGGCTGCCCGCCCGCTGGGTGATCCACACGGTGGGCCCGGTCTTCTCGCCCGACGAGGACCGCTCAGCGACCCTCGCGTCCTGTTACCGGGAGTCGCTGCGGGTGGCGGACGAGCTGGGCGCCCGTACGGTCGCGTTCCCCGCGATCTCCACGGGCGTCTACCGCTGGCCGATGGCGGACGCGGCGCGGATCGCGGTCCGGGCGGTCACGGAGGCGGCGGAGGAGACGGGCTCGGCCGTCACCGAGGCGCGCTTCGTCCTGTTCGACGCGGCAGCGCTCGAAGCCTTCGAGGCGGCGCTGGCGGGCTGAAGATCAGCCCGTCCGGGGGCACTTCCCAGCGGACACCGCGCGGAACGGGGTCCGGGGCGGAGCCCCGGTTACGGGAAGGGGCGGGCAGGGGAAGAAGCCCCGCAGGGCCCTACCCCGGCCGCACCACCCCGAGTATCGGCATCGACCCCGCCCCCGCCATCGTCACCTGCCGACCGGGCCGCGGCGCGTGCACCATCGTGCCGTCGCCCACGTACATCGCCACATGGCTCGCGTCCGCGAAGTAGATGATCAGGTCGCCCGGCCGCATGTCCTTGACGTCCACCTTGGGCAGCTGCCGCCACTGCTCCTGCGAGGTGCGCGGTATGCCCCGGCCGGCCGCGCCCCACGCCTTCAGGGTCAGTCCGGAGCAGTCGAAGGTGTCCGGGCCCTCGGCGCCCCACACGTAGTTCTTGCCGATCTGGGCGGTCGCGAAGGCCACGGCCCGCTTGCCCTCCTCCGTGGCCGAGCCGGCGTCCTTGAGGGTGATGCCCTTCACGGCGTCGGAGGAGAGCCACTGCTTCTGCTGCTGCCTGGCCCGTTCCTCCTCCAGCTGCCGCAGCCGCTCCTTCTCCTTCTCCTCCAGCCGCGACTCCAGCGCCCTGGCGGCCGACAGCTTGGACTCGACCTCCTGTTTGGCGGTCTCCTTGCGCTTCCGCTCGTCGTCGAGCGTCTTCCACCGCGCGCTCGCGGCCTTCGCGTAGCCGTCGAGGTCCTTCCGGGTGGCGGCGGCCTCCGCGAGCAGACCGCGGGTGGCGGCCTCCCCCTTATGGGTGAGCGCGAGGCCGTCGAGGAAGGTCTGCGGGGAGGCGGAGAGGAAGAGCCGCACCTGGGGCGGCATGGCGCCGTCGCGGTACTGGGCGCGGGCCAGCGAGCCCGCCTGGTTGCTGAGCCGGTTCATCCGCTCCTGCGCGGTGGCCGCCTTCTTCGCGATCTCCACGATCGACTTCTCCTGGCGGCGGGTCGCCTCGTCCGCCGCGTTGTACGCGTCGGTGGCCGCCTCGGCCTGCCGGTAGAGGCCCTCCACCTCCTTGTGCACGTCCTCCAGACTCCGGGCCGGCGGTTTCGGGTCCGCGAAGGCCACACCGGGCACGGCGACCGCCCAGACCAGCGCGGTCAGCGCTATCGCGTACCCGCCCGTACCCCTGCCGTTCCGCCTCACAGGCCACCTCCGCGGCGTCCGCCCCCACGTCTGACATACCGTCACGCGAGACTCGGATGCTGCCATGGTCACCCGCAAACCGACAGAGATCTGCGTCACACTCGATGGGGAAATCGGCCTTTCTGCCGGGCTACCACCCTGACGGGTGAGGTTCACCCTCCGTTCACTCTCACCCTTCGACCGCTTCACCTGTTCTGCCTAATTTCAGCCCTAGAGGGTGTGAGCCCCACCGTCCGAACGGCCCTCACCCTCATGGCACGACCACAGCAACATGAGCACCACCCACCTCTCGCACGCCGCCCCAGCGGCGGCTCCCGGAAGGAACACCCGAAAGTGAAGCTTCAGCGCAAGAACCGGCTCCGCGCCGTCGCCTTCGGCGCCATCGCCGTCTCCGGCGCCCTGGTCCTCACGGCGTGCGGCTCGGACGACAACAGCGGCGGCGGATCCACCGGCGGTGGCTCCACCAAGGCCGCCGGCAACATCAAGTGCGAAGGCAAGGGCCAGCTGCTGGCCTCGGGCTCGTCCGCGCAGAAGAACGCCATGGACCTGTGGGTCAAGAACTTCATGGCGGCCTGCAAGGACATCCAGATCAACTACAAGCCCACCGGTTCGGGCGCGGGCATCCAGGAGTTCCTCCAGGGCAAGACCGCCTTCGCGGGCTCCGACTCGGCGCTCAAGCCGGAGGAGGTCACCAAGTCCAAGGAGGTCGTCAAGGGCGGCCAGGGCATCAACCTCCCCATGGTCGGCGGCCCCATCGCCGTGGGCTACCACGTCTCCGGCGTGAAGGACCTGGTCCTGGACGCGGACACGCTCGCCAAGATCTTCGACAACAAGATCGAGAAGTGGAACGACCCGGCGATCGCCAAGCTCAACAAGGACGCCAAGCTCCCGGACCTCAAGATCCAGGCGTTCCACCGCTCCGACGAGTCGGGCACCACGGACAACTTCACCAAGTACCTCAAGGCCACCGCCGACAAGTCCTGGCCCTATGAGCCCGCCAAGGCGTGGAAGCCCAAGGGCGGCCAGTCCGCCGACGGCTCGGCCGGGGTGTCCTCGCAGGTCAAGCAGACCGACGGAGCCATCTCCTACTTCGAGCTCTCCTACGCCACCGCCAACAAGATCGACACGGTCAAGCTGAACACCGGCGCCAGCGCCCCGGTCGAGGCCACCTCGGACAACGCCTCCAAGGCGATCGCCGAGGCCAAGATCAACGGCACCGGCAAGGACCTCGCGCTCAAGCTCAACTACGCCACCAAGGCCGAGGGCGCCTACCCGATCACCCTGGTGACGTACGAGGTCGTCGGTGACAAGGGCAACAAGGCCGAGACCCTGCCCGCCACCAAGTCCTTCCTGACCTACGTCGCGAGCGAGGACGGCCAGTCCGTCCTCAAGGACCTCGGCTACGCCCCGCTGCCCGCCGAGATCGCGAAGAAGGTCCGCGAGGCCGTCGCGAGCCTCGCCTGACCCGTGTGCGGCCGGGCCCCGACCCGGGACCCGGCCGCACCGTCCGGTGCACCGCCGCGCCAGGGGCCGCGCTCATCCGGGCCGGCCCCGCAGACCGGAGAAACCCATGG
Organism: Streptomyces eurocidicus; assembly: GCF_002891295.1. GTDB lineage: Bacteria > Actinomycetota > Actinomycetes > Streptomycetales > Streptomycetaceae > Streptomyces > Streptomyces eurocidicus. The sequence goes on from NZ_LGUI01000003.1 coordinate 198,435, forward strand.
AAATATCCTCAGCCACCGCAGACTCCCCACCGCCACCGGCCGGCGGTACCCGCCCCGTGGAGCGGACGAAGCCGGCCGCCCGACCGGGTGACCGGATCTTCCTCGCCCTGTCCCGGGGCTCCGGGATCCTGCTCCTGGTGATCATGGCCGCGATCGCGGTCTTCCTCACCGTCCGGGCCACCAGCGCCCTCTCGAAGAACGAAGGCAACTTCTTCACCACCTTCGAGTGGGCCGCCAACGGCACCCCGCCGGTCTTCGGCATCGCCGTCCTGGCCTTCGGCACCGTGGTCAGCTCGATCATCGCGATGCTCATCGCGGTGCCGGTCGCCCTCGGCATCGCGCTCTTCATCTCGCACTACGCGCCGCGCCGGCTGGCCACCCCGCTGTCCTACGTGATCGACCTGCTCGCCGCCGTGCCGTCCATCGTCTACGGCCTGTGGGGCGCCCTCTTCCTGGTGCCGCACCTGGGCGGGCTCTACAGCTGGTTCGACGACTACCTCGGCTGGACCGGGATCCTCGCGTACCACGACGGCGCCGCCCGCTCCCTGTTCACCATCGGCATCCTGCTGGCGATCATGATCCTGCCGATCGTCACCAGCGTCAGCCGCGAGGTCTTCCTGCAGACCCCGAGGATGAACGAGGAGGCCGCGCTCGCCCTCGGCGCGACCCGCTGGGAAGTCATCCGGATGTCCGTCCTCCCGTTCGGCCGTTCCGGTGTCATCAGCGCCTCGATGCTGGGCCTCGGCCGCGCGCTCGGCGAGACCATGGCCGTCGCGACGGTCCTCTCCCCCAGCTTCGAGATCGGCAAGAGCCTGCTGGATCCCGGTGGCGGAACGTTTGCGCAGAACATCGCGAGCAGCTTCAAGGAGTCCGGTGAGATCGGCAAGGACGCCCTGATCGCCTCCGGTCTGGTGCTCTTCGTCCTCACCCTGCTGGTCAACGGCGCCGCCCGCATGATCATCGCGCGCCGCAAGGAGTACACGGCATGAGCGGAGTGACCATGAACGAGCCACTGGTCGCCGACGACGCCCCGCGCGCCTCGCGCACCCTGAACCGGCCGAGCCTGCCCCGCTGGACCCCGGCCGCCCTCGCCGCCGCCTCGGTGGCCCTGGGCACCGGCATCGGCCTGGGCGCCGGGCTGAGCAGCCGCATCCAGTGGGGCCTGATCGCCGTCCTGCTCTTCATCGGCGGTACGTACGCCCTCGCGGCCCGTGTCGAGGGCCGCCGCCAGGCCAAGGACCGGCTGGCCACCAGCCTGGTCTGGGTCTGCTTCGTGCTCGCCGTGATCCCGCTGGTCTCCCTCGGCTGGGAGACGATCTCGCGCGGCAGCAAGGTGCTCGACGGGGGCTTCCTCTCGCACTCCATGGCCGGCGTGCTGACCATCCAGCCGGGTGGCGGCGTCTACCACGCGATCATCGGCACCCTGGAGCAGGTCGGCATCGCCACCGCCATCGCGGCCCCGATCGGCCTGCTGACCGCCGTCTACCTGGTGGAGTACGGCCGCGGCCGGCTCGCCAAGGCGGTCACCTTCTTCGTCGACGTCATGACGGGCATCCCGTCGATCGTCGCCGGTCTGTTCATCCTCAGCTTCTGGATCCTGATGCTGGACTTCGGCTATTCCGGCTTCGCCGGGTCGATGGCCCTGGCGATCCTGATGATGCCCGTCGTCGTCCGCTCCACCGAAGAGATGCTCAAGCTCGTGCCGAACGAGCTGCGCGAGGCGTCCCTGGCCCTGGGCGTGCCGAAGTGGCGCACGATCCTCAAGGTCGTCCTGCCCACCGCCATCGGCGGCATCGCCACCGGTGTGATGCTCGCGGTCGCCCGCATCGCCGGTGAGTCCGCCCCGATCGTGCTGCTGGTCTTCGGCTCCCAGCTGATCAACAACAACCCCTTCGACGGAGCCCAGTCCTCGCTGCCGTACTACATCTACGAGCAGTGGGCGGCCGGCAACGAGGCCAGCTACGACCGGGCCTGGGCAGCGGCCCTCGTCCTCATCGCCTTCGTCATGATCCTCAACCTGGTGGCCCGCGGCATCGCCCGCTGGAAGGCCCCGAAGGGAGGACACAGGTGAGCTGCAGCGGAGGCTGGGGGTCGCCCCCGAGGAACGAGGGGGCGGCACCCGGCCGGAGCGGAAGCGAAACGAAGTCCGACCATTCGACGCAGACCCATCGCTGACAGCGATAGCAGAAAGCAGAAGTGATCCCCATGGCCAAGCGAATCGACGTCAGCGGCCTCTCCGCGTTCTACGGCTCCCACCGGGCCATCGACGACATCTCGATGACCGTCGAGCCCCGCTCCGTGACCGCCTTCATCGGCCCGTCCGGCTGCGGAAAGTCCACCTTCCTGCGCACCCTGAACCGGATGCACGAGGTCACCCCGGGCGGCCGGGTCGAGGGCAAGGTGCTGCTCGACGACGAGAACCTCTACGGGCCCGGCGTCGACCCGGTCTCCGTGCGCCGCACGGTCGGCATGGTCTTCCAGCGCCCGAACCCCTTCCCGACCATGTCGATCTACGAGAACGTGGCCGCGGGCATCCGGCTCAACGGCGGCCGCGTCCGCAAGGCCGAGCTGGACGCCGTGGTCGAGAAGTCCCTCCAGGGCGCCAACCTCTGGAAGGAGGTCAAGGACCGGCTGAACAAGCCGGGAGCGGGCCTCTCCGGCGGCCAGCAGCAGCGTCTGTGCATCGCGCGGGCGATAGCCGTGGAGCCCGAGGTACTCCTGATGGACGAGCCCTGCTCGGCGCTGGACCCGATCTCCACCCTCGCCATCGAGGACCTGATCGGCGAGCTCAAGGAGCGCTTCACGATCGTGATCGTCACCCACAACATGCAGCAGGCCGCGCGCGTGTCGGACCGTACGGCCTTCTTCAACCTCGCGGGCGTCGGCCAGCCGGGCAAGCTGGTCGAGATCGACGACACCGAGCGGATCTTCTCCAACCCGTCGGTGCAGGCCACGGAGGACTACATCTCGGGCCGCTTCGGCTGAGCCCGCCGCGAGCCGCCTTGCGGCGCTGCATGGCGGTGCCGCCGCAAGGCGAAGGGCCCGCCCCCCGGTGAACACCAGGGGGCGGGCCCGTTCGATTTCCGGACTATCGCGTCCGCTATCCGAATGCGAGGTTGACGATCCAGTAGCTGAACGCGGCGACGAGGGCCGCGGCCGGCATGGTGATGAACCAGCCCATCACGATGTTCTTGGCGACGCCCCAGCGGACGGCGCGCGAGCCCTTCGTGGAGCCCACGCCCATGATCGCGGACGTGATCACATGCGTGGTGGAGATCGGCGCGTGGAACATGAACGACGCCGTGTACATGACCGAGGCGGCGGTCGTCTCGGCGGCGAAGCCCTGCGGCGGGTCCAGCTCGATGATCCGGCGGCCGAGCGTCCGCATGATCCGCCAGCCACCCGCGTACGTACCGAGCGACAGCGTGAGCGCGCAGGACAGCTTGACCCAGAGCGGGATCGCGTCGTCCATGGACTGCACATCACCGATGACCAGGGCCATCACCACGATGCCCATGGTCTTCTGCGCGTCCTGCAGACCGTGGCCGAGCGCCATGCCCGCCGCGGAGACGGTCTGGGCGATCCGGAAGCCGCGCTTCGCCTTGTGCGGGTTGGACTTCCGGAACATCCACATGATCGCGACCATCACCAGATAGCCGATGATCAGGCCGACGAACGGCGAGAGGAACATCGGGATGACGACCTTCTCGACGACGCCCGACCAGATGACGGTCGTACCGCCCGCGAGCGCCGCGCCCACCATGCCGCCGAACAGGGCGTGCGAGGAGGACGACGGAAGGCCGAAGTACCAGGTGATCATGTTCCAGGCGATCGCGCCGATCAGGGCGGCGAAGAGGATGCCCATCCCCTTGTCGCCCACCGGAGTCTCGATCAGGCCCTTGCTGACGGTCTTGGCGACCCCGCTGCCGAGGAAGGCACCCGCGAGGTTCATCACCGCCGCCATCGCGAGGGCCGCACGCGGGGTCAGCGCCCGCGTGGAGACCGAGGTCGCGATGGCGTTCGCGGAATCGTGGAAGCCGTTCGTATATGTGAAACCGAGCGCGACCGCGATGGTCACGACAAGCGCAAACGTGTCCACCGGGGGTCAGGACTCCTTGACCGCGATGGTCTCGACCGTGTTCGCGACATGCTCGAACGCGTCGGCGGCCTCCTCCAGCACGTCGACGATCTGCTTCAGCTTCAGCACCTCGATGGCGTCGTACTTGCCGTTGAAGAGCTGGGCGAGGAGCTTGCGGTGGATCTGGTCCGCCTGGTTCTCCAGACGGTTCACCTCGATCCAGTACTCCGTGAGGTTGGTCATGGTCCGGAGGTTCGGCATGGCCTCGGCGGTCAGCTCGGCGGCCCGGGCGAGGACCTCGATCTGCTGCTCGACGCCCTTCGGAAGCTCCTCTACCTGGTACAGCACGACCAGGTCGACGGCCTCCTCCATGAAGTCCATGATGTCGTCGAGCGAGCCGGCGAGGGTGTAGATGTCCTCACGGTCGAACGGCGTGATGAAGGAGGAGTTCAGCTGGTGGAAGATCGCGTGCGTCGCGTCGTCCCCCGCGTGCTCCGCTGCCCGCATCCGCTCGGCGATCTCGGCTCGGGCGGACGTGTCCGCTCCGAGCAGTTCCATCAGGAGCTTGGAGCCCGTGACGATGTTGTCCGCGGAGGCGGCGAACATGTCGTAGAAGCTCGTCTCCCTGGGGGTCAGACGAAAACGCACGTGGGATCCTCGGGGTGCAGCGGATTCGGTCTCGTTGATGCTAGGCGCATCATCGGGCCACAGCTAACTGGCATTCCCTCAGTGTCGCCCATCGGGCAGAGTGCTCACCAAGCCAGGTACCGCCTCCGGCGGCGAATTTCTGTACCATATACCCAGCGGGGGTATACGAGTGGGGTATACGCCATGACAGGGGTACAAACCCCAGGGCCCGCGGACCGCCGACGGCTCCGCGGCGGAACGACGGAGGACGCCATGACCGACGGCATGACGACGGAAGCCGACGTGAGCGGCGACACCACCGGGCCGGCCGCGCCGTCCTGCCACGGCGCCGCACCGGCCGACCCGGCCGCCGGCGCCCCGGCCCACGGCCCGCACGGCTACAGCGCCCAGAAGGACCAGCACCTCAAGCGCCTCCGCCGGATCGAGGGCCAGATCCGCGGCCTCCAGCGCATGGTCGAGGAAGACGTCTACTGCATCGACATACTCACCCAGGTCTCGGCGAGCACGAAGGCCCTCCAGTCCTTCGCCCTCCAGCTCCTGGAGCAGCACCTCCGCCACTGCGTGGCGGACGCGGCTCTCAAGGGCGGCACGGAGATCGACGCGAAGGTCGCGGAGGCGACGGCGGCAATCGCGAGACTGCTGCGGACGTGAGCCCGGGCGAGTGCCGGACAGGCTGATTTCAGCCCGTCCGGCGTTTGAGGACCGGGGTCCGGGGCGGAGCCCCGTTCGGGAAGGGGCGGGCAGGGGAAAGCCCCCGGCAGGGCCCCACCACAGCCACGGCCAAGCCCCCCCCTCAGCCCCCCTCCGCATCCGAAACCCGCGGCACCACCCTGAGCACCTCGTCAATCCGGTCCGGACTCAACCGATCCTCATCCGCACTCGACGCCGCGATCATCAGATCACCGTAGAGATCGATCTCGATGAGGGCCACGGGATCCGGCCCGCCCGACGAACCGCGTCGCGAAACCACGTGATTCACCTCCTCGGGTCTGCTCAGGTCTTCGTCTCGCCCACTCAGGCCCTTCTCCGGCCCCTCCCCGGGGCCTCCGCTCTCCGATTCACCAGCGTAGTGATCGGTACACATGGCGCGCATGGCACAGAAGGACCATTTCCATGGCCAACTACGCCCTGCCGCGTTAATTCCGCGGCGAACCCACCGTCCCCGCATAGATATCGGCGGGAGCGGGCAGGGCCACCCGCACCGGGGTGCCGAAGTCGTAGAGCTCGACGGTCGAGACCACGGTCATCGGCGGCGCCGAGGCCGCCGGTGAGCCGGAAGGGGCCGCGGAGGCCGAAGCGCCACCGCGGCCACGGCCCGCGACGCTGAAACGGTGGCTCACCCTCCGCGGCCGGCCCTGATCGTCGAGGTAGGCGTCGAACGCCACTGTCCCGTTGGAGAACCCTTTCGCCGCTACGGTCAAAGGCTCGCGGTCCCGTTCGGGCGCCGCACGGGCGGCCCTGCCGAGGTCGATCGTCCCCCAATAGTGCCGCACCCTGACGCCGCCTACCCGCTCGTCCCGCATGTATGTCACCTCCCGGGCGCCGCCGAGCAGTTCGGCCGCGGCGAGCGGGTCGGTGGCGCCGTTGGTGAGGAGGTTGCCGTCGGCGAGGGAGGCCGTGGCGAGCCGGACCCAGCTGTCCCCGGGGACGCCCGCGCCACGGTTCTTCATAAAGAGCCGCCCCGGGGTGAAGACCTCCGTGATCGGCCGGTGTTCGGCGTCGCCCGCCGCGTCCTCGGGCACGAGCACCGTCAGCTGCCCGGCGGGCCGGGAGAAGTCGTAGAGCCCGCTGCCGTGGATGGTGAGCCGGGTGCCGCCGCTGACCGTCTCCATGGACGTGCGCACCTTGGCGCCCCCGGCGCCCGCGAGCACCCGGGCGGCGCGCGCCAGGGCCTCGCGCGCCCGGCGGGGGTCGGTCTCGTCACCCGCGGGCCGGGCCTGGGTGCTCAGGCTCTTCAGGTCCTCCCGCAGACCCCTGCCATCAGGCACGACGGGGTCCTGGGCCGCGCAGCCGGACAGCAGCAGGCCGAGGGCGAGGCCGCCCGCCACCGCGTTGGCGACGACCGCGCCCCTGTGTCCGTGCTGCCGCACCACCATGCCCGTCAGCCCCCTGCCACGCTGCCACCACCTGTGGAACCCGTTACTGTCAACGACCACTCCGGGGCGGCCGTCACGGCCCGGTACGGTGATGGCGTGTCCGACGCAGCCTCCGTGAGCTTCTCCCCGGCCCACTCCACGAGCACCGCCGAGACGGGCTCCTTCTGCAGCGCCCGCTGTACGTGCGGCTGGCGCGGCCCGGCCCGCCGGGCGCGCTCCCTCGCCCGCGACGACGCCGCGGCGCACGCCGGCGCCGGAAGTGAGGGAACCGCTTCCGTGGGTAGACCATCTGTCTAGGCGGTCGAACGACGGACAGCGGTGGGGTGGCGGGGCGGCATGGCCAGGGGCGGGCGCGGGAACGGCACGGCGAGCGGCGCGGACGCCCGGCCGGACGGGGCCGGGAGCGGCACCCCCGGCACGGCGAACGGCAGGGCGAGCGGCAGGCCGGAAGGCCGGGGCGGCGGCATGGACCGCCGGCACGTCCTCGCGGCCGGTACGGGCCTGGCGGCCGCCGGTGTCTGGGCCGCGGCCTGCGGTGACAGCGCGGGCTACGCCCAGCCGAACGGCCCCTCCGGCCGCGTCCCCGTCGCGAGCCGTACGCCCGCCCCGCGCACCGCGGCGGGCGCGGCGGAGTGGACGGCCCTCGGCAAGGGCCTGGCAGGCGGCCTCGTCCGCCCCGGCGACGCGGACTACACCACGGCCCGCCAGCTCTACAACACCCGCTTCGACGGGCTGCGCCCGGCCGCCGTCGCCTATGTGGAGAACACCCACGACATAGCCGAGTGCCTCGCCTTCGCCCGCCGCCACACCACCCGGATATCCATACGTAACGGTGGTCACAGCTATGCGGGTTGGTCCAGCGGCACCGACCGCCTCGTCATCGACGTCTCACGGCTCAGGACGATCCGCACGCCGTCGGCCACCGACGCCGTCGTCGGGGCCGGCGCCAAGCTCATCGACGTGTACACCACCCTCGCCGCGCGGGGCGTGACCATACCGGCCGGCTCCTGCCCCACCGTGGGCGTCTCCGGGCTCGCCCTCGGCGGCGGACACGGCGTCACCTCCCGCGCGTACGGCCTGACCTGCGACAGCCTCACCGGTGCCACGGTCGTCACGGCCGACGGCCGGACCGTGGACTGCGACGCGAGCCGTGCCGCCGACCTCTTCTGGGCGCTGCGCGGCGCGGGCAACGGGAACTTCGGCGTCGTGACCGAGCTCCGCTTCCGCACCCGCAAGGCCGTGGACGGCGTCTCCGGCTACGTCTCCTGGCCCTGGTCCCGGGCCGCCGACGTGCTGCGCGTCTGGCAGGAGTGGGGGCCGGGCCGCCCGGACGAGATCTGGTCCTCCTGCGACCTGTCGGCCGCGGCCGGCGGCACCCCGCGCGTGTCCGTCTCGGCGTACTCCCTCGGCACCTACGGCGACCTGGAGAACAGCCTCGACCAGCTGGTCGGCAAGGTGGGCGGCGCCTCGAACGGGGTGCGGCTGCGCCGCCGCGGCCACCTCGACATGGTCCGCGGTTACGCGGGCTGCGGGGAGAAGTCCACCGCGCAGTGCCATCTGCCGGGCCGGACGCCCGGCCGCGAGTCCGCCGGCGCCCTCGCCCGGGAGACCTACGCGGCGCGCTCCGACTTCTACGACCGCTCGACGGGCGAGGCGGGCAACCGCGTCCTGGCCGACCAGATGGAACGTTTCAGCAGGCAGGCCGGCAGCGGGGGCGGCGCCATCCAGCTGACGGCGCTGGGCGGCGCGGTCAACCGCGTCAAGCCCCTGGACACCGCCTTCGTGCACCGCCGCTCCCGGTTCCTGGCCCAGTACCTGACGTCCTGGGCGGCGGGCGGCTCCGGCGCGCCGCAGACGTCCTGGCTGGACGGCACGCACGCGGCGATGCGCCGCTACGCCTCGGGCGCGGCGTACCAGAACTACGTCGACCCGGGGCTGAAGGACTGGCGGAAGGCGTACTACGGGGACGCGGAGGGCCGTCTGACGAAGCTCAAGAGGCAGTACGACCCGAACCGCCTCTTCGACTTCCCGCAGGCGCTGTGAGCCGCCGAGGGGCCGGGGAAGATCTTCCCCGGCCCCTCGGTTCCCCTCGCGGGTCCGCCGTTCCCGCCCGCCCGTCAGGCGGCGAGGTCGCTGTCCCGGTGCAGCGGCTGCTCGGGAAGCCCCCGCCCGGCGGGCCCGGCGGCGGCCACGAGGGGCGCCACCGCCCGGTCCGACCGCACCAGCCACCCCGCACGGGTGCCCGCCACGCGCCGGGCGAGCGGGGTGAGGAGCATCATCGCGAGGGGCGCGAGCAGCAGCGCGACGGCCGTGCCGAGGGCGAGGCCGCCGATGACGTCCGTGGGGTAGTGCACGCCCATGTAGACCCGGCAGAGACCTTCCAGGAACGCGAGGCCGATCCCGATCAGGCCGTACTTGCGGTGGGCGACGAAGAGGCCCACGCCGAGCGCCATGGTGAGCGTCGCGTGGTCGCTGACGAAGGAGTAGTCGGTCTTGCCCTTGACCAGGACCTCCAGACCGGTGTGGTCGAGGAAGGGCCGGGGGCGTTTGACGAAGCCTCGGATAGGGATGTTGACCAGCAGCGCGATTCCGGCGGCGAGCGGCGCCCAGCACAGCGCGGCGACACCCGCCGGGGCGTCCTCGCGCTTGCGCACGCTCCACCACGTGAAGAGCATCAGCACCCCGAGCCCGAGGACGATCCCGTACTCGCCGATGAACTCGACGAGCCGGTCCAGCCAGTTGGGGGCGGCCTTGGCGATGCCGTTGATGTCGTACAACGTGCTGGTGTCGGGGTTCGACCCGCCCCTGGCCTCCGACATGGGATAACCCACCGCGAGTCCAGCCATGTGTCGTGGCCCCTTATCTGTCGCTACGTCCAGCTGCCGACCCCCGTGGTCTTCGCGCCCGTGTCGCGACGCTGCTTTCCCACTTCCATGGAACGCCCCACTCCGGCCGGGCGTTCCACTTTCCACTCAATGATCACCCGGACGTTATCGAAGGGTGACCCGCCGTCGCAGCCCAGGGTCCGCCCCGCGGCTCAGGTCACCTTGCCGCCGGCCAGCGCCTTCGCGCCGTCCTGGGTGACCCGGGTCGCTCCGATGTAGTCCGGTGAGTCGATCTTGTCGAAACGGATGACGGCCCCCGTGTACGGAGCGTTGATCATGTAGCCGCCGCCCACGTAGAGCCCCACGTGATGGATGCTGCGGGGATCCTTCAGGTCGTAGGCGAAGAACACCAGGTCGCCCGGGAGGAGCTCGTCCCGCCGGGGGTGTGCGCCGGCGTTCCACTGGTCGTTGGCGACGCGGGGCAGCTCGATGCCCACGGAGGCGTACGCGGCCTTGGTCAGCCCGGAGCAGTCGAACCGCCCGCCGTCCTCGGCCGTGCCGTCACCGCCCCAGAGATAGGGCGTGTTGAGCTTCTCCTGGGCGTAGTAGATCGCCCCGGCCGCCTGCTGCGACGGGGCCACCCGGCCCACGGGCCGCGCGAAGCTCTTCTCCAGGGTCCGGATGGCCTTCACATAGCTCCGGGTCTCGCCGTAGGGCGGCACTCCGCGGTGCTGGATGACGGCGTAGGGGCCCGCGTTGTAGGACGCGAGCATGTTGTCGGCGAGGTCCCCGGGCACGCCCTTGACGTCCTTCGCCAGCGCGCAGTCGTACACCGCCGCCGACGGGATGGCGTCCTGCGGGTCCCAGATGTCCCGCTTGCCGTCCTTGTTGGCGTCGATCGCGTGCGACTCCCAGGTGGCGGGGATGAACTGCGCTATCCCGCGCGCGTCGGCCGGGCTCACGGCCTTGGGGTTCCAGGCGCTCTCGGAATAGATCTGGGCGGCGAGGATCGCGGGGTTGAGCGCGGCACAGAGGTTTCCCCAGTCCTGGACGAGCTGCTGGAACTGCGCGGGCACCGCGCCCTTCGCCAGCCCTACGGAACGCCCGCCTCCGTTTTCGCCGAACAGATTCCCCGCGGCCGAGTACACGCCGACGACGAGCAGCCCGATGAAACACAGGCACATCCCGATCCCGACACCCACGCCCACCCAGAGCTTCCGCACCCCGCAATACTCCCCCACGATCCCGTCGCATATCCGCGATTCGCGACCACCTGTCGATCCGTCAACGCCCGTCGCCACGACCGCTCCTCTATCGTGGGCGCGGGCACGGACGGCCGTGATGTAGATCCCATGAGCAGATCCCGCGAGGGGGACCATGAACATGAACGAGCTCGAATGGATTCCGGCGACCGACGGCGACGAGACGGAGTATCTGGAGATCGCCTTCGGCGGGGACGGCAACGTCTACATCCGTGAGAACCACAAGCCGGAGAAGGTCGTGGTGACGACCGAGACCAAGTGGGACGCGTTCGTACTGGGCGTGAAGGCGGGCGAGTTCGACCACTTCGTGGAGGGGATCGAATAGGGCCGCGGGCCGCCACCGGGCGGGCCCGGCGCCCCCTGGGACACACAGGGCCACGCCCCACCGGGGGCGTACGACTCAGTCGTCGCTCTTCTCGCCCTTGTCCTCGGTCTTCTTCTCGGCGTCCTTCCCGCCCCCGTCCTTGGGCTTCTCCGATTCCCTGGACGCGTCCTTCGACGCCTCCTTGGACTTCTCCGCCTTCGGCTTGGGCTTCGCCTTCCTCGGCTTCTCCGACTGCGAGGCCCGCGGCGACTCCGGCACCCCCGTGGCCTCCGCGGGCACGACCCGGGGGGACTCCGCACCGGGGTCGGGCGCGGGCCGGTCCGCGCCACCGTCCACGGCCGACTCCGAGGGCTGTGCCTCGGGATGCCCACCACCGGACCCACCGTCGCCGCCGGCGCCGAACACCGACGCCCCGACGAGCGTCGCGACGACGAACGCCACCGCGCCGGCGGCCACACTCAGCAGCACCTTCGGGCGCCGCACGCCCGTACGGCCACCGCCGCCCTTGCGGCGGGACGGGGGCTGCTGTGCCGGGGGCACCATGGGGGACGCGGGGCCCGGCGGCGGGGCGAACCGCGGGGCCGGCCCGGGCCGGGCACCCGCGGGCCGCCGAGGGCGGCATGGGGACCCGCGCGGTCGTGGGCGCGGGCCGGGCGGCGGGCGCGGGGAACGGCCGCGGCGGGGACACCGGCACGGACGGCCGCGCCGTCTCCCGCCAGGACGCGCCCGCGAACCAGTCCGCGACCTCCTGCGCCGACGGCCGCGCCTCCGGCTGCTTGGCCAGCATCCGCAGCAGACAGTCCTCGAAGGCGGGCGGCAGATCCGCCCGGTGCGCACTCGGAGGGACCGGCTCCGCGTCGACGTGGAGATAGAGCAGCGCGGTCGGGCTGTCCGCCCAGAAGGGCGGGTGTCCGGTCAGCAGCTGGTAGAGCACGCACCCCAGGGCGTAGACGTCGGAGGCCGGGCCGGCCGGCCGCCCGAGGGCCCGCTCCGGGGCGAGGTAGGTGCTGGTGCCGACGATCTGGCCCACCCGGGTCAGGGCGGCCGAGGTCTCGTCGACGAAACGGGCGATCCCGAAGTCGCCGATCTTCAGCGTGCCGTCGGCGTCCAGCATCAGGTTTCCGGGCTTGACGTCCCGGTGGACCACACCCTGCCGGTGGGCCACCGCCAGGCCGGACGCGGTCTGCGCGGCGATGGTGGCGGCACGGGCCGGGTCGAGGGGCCCGCGCGCGGACAGCTCCTGGGCCAGGCTCGGGCCCCGGACGAGCTCCATGACCAGATAGAAGCGCCCGTCCCAGGCGCCGAAGTCGTAGACGGCGACCACCTGAGGGTGATTCAGCCGGGCCGCCGTCTGGGCCTCCAGCCGGAATCTGCTCGCCGCGGACTCGTCGCCGTCGCCGTCCAAGAGGAGCTTCACCGCCACCTGACGGCCCAGCACCTCGTCCTGCGCCTGCCAGACTTCGCCCATGCCGCCGCGGCCGAGAAGCTCCCCCAGCCGGTACCGATCGGCAACCAGCACCCGTACCACCCTTGATCTCGACGCCCCCGACGCACCCCACACGGCCCCACAGCCACAAGGCCCGGTGGTCACCCGGGCGGCGCAGGCCCCAGCGTACCGACCGATCACATCGTCCTTTGAACATCCCCGCAGCCTCCCCGCCCACCACTCATTGCTCGGCGTCCACCCGCGTGATACACAGAGTCACCATAGGACTCCGCACTGACAACGCCTCGCGTCGCAGGTCAGGCCGGTAGCGACCGCCATGCATACGAGTTGCGCCAAAAAATGACGCCAAGTCGACATGCTGAGGCGGCATCGTCAGCGAAGATAGGTCCCGACCTTTGCCGAGCGGTAAGGGCGTGACACAACTACCCATAAGGGGCGGTGAGTTACAAATGTTTCTGGCAGCGGAAAAGGGTGACATCAACACCATCATTGGCGGAATCGCCCCTAACTGGGGGCCGTTCGGCAACCTGGGCCAGGAGGCCCGGGTCATGGTCGAGGTCGTGATGGCCGTGGCCATCCTGCTCTGCCTAGCCATCGCGATCTGGGGTGCGGCGAAGCAGCGCATCGGCGCCACGGCGCTGCGCGACACGTTCAGCGCCGAGCAGGGCAAGGGCCTGATCGTGGCCGGTCTGACCGGTGTCTTCATCATCGGCTCGCTCGGCACGCTCTTCACCATCGTCTACGGCATGGCCGTCTGACCCGCCCCGCCCGAGGGCACCGCCCACCGGCCCGGCCGGCCACGCGCCCCTCCCGACCGCCCCTTCGCTCCCTTTCCGCCCGCTCCACCCGCGCATCGTCCCCGCGCAGACCCTCTCGTCCCCGAGTCCCCCCGCACCGAGGCTGCCACCTGATGCCCCCTCACACCCCCTCGTACTCCTCCCCCCGGATTGCCCTCCCGCCGCTACCGTCATATGCGGGTGCCACAGACGCGACGACGTATGAGGGGACGTGCGGGCGATGAGTCTCGGCGACGACGGCTACGGCGGCAACGGCCAGGGCTCCGGCCGGCCGGACGGTGACTACCGCGACTACGGCGACCACCACCTGACGCGCACCCGCCTCCCGGAGGGCGAGGGCGATCCCTACGCGCCGGCCCGGCGCGGGGGGCGCGGCGGCCGGGGCGGCGGGCGTGCGGGCCTGTCCAACCGGAATCTGGTGACGGTCGTGGGGGTCGTGGTCCTCCTCATCGCGGCGATCGCGTTCGCGAACAGAGGTGGCGGGGATTCCGCTTCGGACGACTCGGAGAAGGGCGGCGGCAGAACGGCTAGTGCGCAGCCTACTGTTCCGACGGGTACGAAGCCGGTGCCTGGGCGGGACCCCGCCACAGGCATCGCGTCCGGGTTCGCCCAAACGGAGCAGGGCGCACAGTCCGCCGCGTCGAACTACGCGGTGGCCCTGGGCTCGTCGGACATGTTCGCCCCGAACAAGCGTCACGACATCGTGAAGACGGTCATGGCCCCAGCCGCCGTGGACAAGTACCAGAGCACCCTCGACCAGGCGTACTCGTCGAGTTTCTTCAAGAGCCTCGGGCTCAAGGAGGACGGCTCCGCCCCCAAGGGCTTCACCTTCGTCTCACGCACGATCCCGATCGGCACCAAGGCCACCAAGTTCAGCCAGGACGCGGCTACCGTCGAGGTCTGGTGCACAGGACTCCTCGGACTGGCGGGCGAAGGTTCGACCAAGCCGGTCACCACGGGCTGGTTCACGATCACCATGCAGCTCACCTGGACCGGGAGTGACTGGAAGGCCAGTGATCACTCCCAGAAGGACGGCCCCGCGCCCATCGGCGGAGATGTCCCCGCCTCCAGCGCCGAAGCCATCGCCAACGCGGTCAATGGGTACGGAGGGTTCACGTATGCCCGGTAGTCGTCGGACCCTGTCGGTCACCGCCGTTCTGGCGTCCGTACAGGCAACGGTCATCGTGTTCGCGACCAAAGCCCTCGCCGCGCCATCTCCCACGCCATCACCCAGCGGCACACCGTCACCGTCGCCAAGCGGAAGCAAGGATCCCGCTTCCAATCTCCCCTCCAAGGGCACCAACGCCTGTGACCTCATCCATGGCCCCGCCAAGGAGTACTGCACCGGCGGCAACGGCGGCACCGGAAACAACAAGGGGCTGACCAACACCCCCACCGCCCCCGACACCCCCCTCGACCCCCTCGCCTCCCTCGGCAAAGGCTGTGCCGACGCCGCCTCCTGGATCATCCGGAAGCTCTCCGACGCCGTGCAGGCCACCGGAAACGTCGACTTCACCAACGCCACCTTCCTGCGCCAGTACGCCGTCGTCTTCGCCGCTTCCACCATCCTCACGCTCGTCCTGTGGCTGCTCGCCGTCGCCAAGCGGGCCGTGCGGGGTGTGCCGTTCACGGAGGCGTTCACCGAGGCCGTGGGGTTCCTGTGGCTGACGGTGCTCGCGTCCGCGTTCACCCCGCTGATCCTCTACACGCTGGTGTCCGCCACGGACGCCGTCACCGAAGTGATCTCCGCCGGTACGAACGCGAACAACGACGCCTTCTTCGGCGGCTTCGCCGACGCGCTCAAGAAGGGCGACGGCATCGGCGGCGGCCCGATCATGCTGATCGTGGTGTCCCTCGTCTCCGTGCTCGCCGCCGGTGTGCTCTGGCTGGAGCTGGTGATCCGGGCCGCTCTGCTCTACGTGGGAGCCCTGCTCGGCACCGCCGTCTACGCGGGGCTGGTCGACAAGAACATGTGGGGGCACGTCCGCCGCTGGGCGGGCATCATGATCGCGGTGATCCTGGTCAAGCCGATCATCGTGGTGGTGCTGGGCCTGGCCGGAGCGCTGTCCTCCGGTAAGGGGCCGAACTCCTTCTCCGCGGTCGTGTCCGGGCTCGCCATCATCATTCTTGCCATCTTCGCCAGTGCGATGATCTATCGATTCGTCCCCGGCTTCGGCGACGAGATCGTCAACACCCGCGGGGCGAGCAAGGACGCGGCGTCCCGGCAGGCCGCCGCCGTGATCTCCTCGCCCGCCGCCCTGGTCAAGCAGGGCATCACCACGCACAGCGCCCGCGGCTCCGGGGGCGGTGGCAACGGCGGCCAGCAGGCCCGTCCGGCCAATTCCGTCTCCGGCGGCGTCGCCGCCCACAGCACCCGCGCGCCCGCCCGCCCGGAAGGGAACGGCAACGGAAGCGGCGCTTCCGGTGCCTCGGCGCCCCGCGCGCAGAACCGCAGCAATACGCCAGGAGGTGAGCGGAGTTGACGATTCAGGCACCGTCCCAGCCAATCGCGGCCCGCCGTACGTATCTGATCGGCCGCGCTCGTCCCAACGCGGTCGTCGGCAAGAACCGGGAGACCGGCGAGATCGCGCTGATCATCGCGGGCGCGTTCCTCGGCATGATGAGCGGCCTCCTGGTGCCGATCCTCCCGCTGCGGATCCTCACCCTCACCGGGTTCCCGACGCTGGCGCTGGCGGCCGTCTACGTGCCGTACAAGCACCGCACCTTCTACAAGTGGTTCGAGATCAACCGCACATACAAGCGGACCCTGCGCCGGGGCACCACGTACCGCTCGGGCGCGGCCGAGGCCGGCACCCGCCTGGACGGGCGGGAGTTCGAGGTCGGCCCACCGCCGGGCATCGGCCGGATCAACTGGCTGGCCGCGCCGTTCGGCCCGGACGAGATCGCCGTGCTGCTGCACGCCGACCGCCGTACGGTGACCGCCGCGATCGAGATCGAGGGGCCGGGCGTCGGCCTCCGCGACTCGGAGGACCAGGAGGCCCTGGTCGACCGCTTCGGGACGCTGCTCAAGCACGTGGCCAACGGCGACGGCTATGTGACGCGGCTCCAGATACTGGCCCGTACGCTGCCCGCCGACCCCGACGCGCACGCCAAGGACGTGGAGCGGCGCGGGGACACGAAGTCCCCCAAGTGGCTCCAGGACTCCTACGAGCAGCTGCAGTCGATGGTGTCGACCTCCTCCGAGCAGCACCGCGCCTACCTCGTCGCCTGTATGCACTACACCCGGGAGCTGGCCTCCGAGGCCCAGGCCATCGCCCGCGCCTCCCGGCACGAGCGCGGCGCCCGGCGGCTGGACCGGGACGGCGGCCTCGCCGTCGTCATGGCCCGTGAGCTGACCGACATCTGCGCCCGGCTCGCCGAGGCCGACATCAGGGTGCGGCAGCCGCTCGGGCAGGGCCGCCTGGCGTCGCTGGTGCACTCGATGTACGACCCGGACCACCCCATCGACCACATCCAGGCGATGACGCAGCGCAACGCCTGGCCGGCCGAGCTGGACGCCCTGGAGCCGACCTACCTCCAGGCCAAGACCCGCGAGTCGTCAACACGCGCACCCTGGTGTCACGCCACCGCATGGGTGAAGGAGTGGCCGATGACACCCGTGGGGGTCAACTTCCTCGCTCCCCTGCTGGTCCACACCCCGGACGTCATCCGGACCGTCGCCGTCTGCATGGACTTGGAGCCCACCGACGTCGCCATCGAGCGGATGCTCACCGAGAAGACGAACGACGACGCGGACGCCTCGCGCGCCGCCAAGATGAACCGGGTCGTCGACCCCCGCGACGTCGCCCACCACTCCCGCGTCGACCAGCGCGGCGAGGACCTCGCCAGCGGTGCGGCCGGCGTCAACCTCGTCGGCTACATCACGGTCTCCTCGCGCTCCCCGGAGGCGCTCGCGCGGGACAAGCGGACGATAAGAGCCTCGGCGGGCAAGAGCTATCTCAAGCTGGAGTGGTGCGACCGCGAGCACCACCGGGCCTTCGTCAACACGCTGCCGTTCGCGACCGGCATCCGACGATAGGGGCAACCGCCGTGCTCGACCCGCTCGCCACAGTGACCGAGGCGTTCACCAGCTTCCTGTTCGGAAAGGTGGAGACGACCCGGCTGCCGGTGCGCACCTCCACCGGTCAGGCGCAGGCCGTCTACCTGCCCACCGCGGCCCCGGGCCTCGGCGACTCGGGCGTGATCATCGGGCGCGAGGTGTACTCCGGCAAGGGGTACATCTACGACCCCTTCCAGCTGTACGGACAGCAGCTCCCGGCCCCGCACTGGCTCGTCCTCGGCGAGTCCGGCAACGGCAAGTCGGCGCTGGAGAAGACATACGTCCTGCGCCAGCTGCGCTTCCGCGACCGGCAGGTCGTCGTCCTCGACGCCCAGGGCGAGGACGGCGTCGGCGAGTGGAACCTCATCGCGCAGCAGCTGGGGATAACCCCCATCCGTCTCGACCCGGCCGCGGCCCTGCACGGCGGCATCCGGCTCAACCCGCTCGACCCGGCGATCACCACGACCGGCCAGCTCGCCCTCCTCCGCACGATCATCGAGGTGGCCACCGGGCGCGGGCTCGACGAGCGCGCCGGCTTCGCCCTCAAGGTCGCCCACGCGTACGTGAACGACTCGATCCGCGGCCGGCAGCCGGTCCTGACGGACATCGTGGAACAGCTGCGGCACCCGGAGGCCGAGTCCGCGGAGACGATGAACGTCGACATAGACGACGTCCGGGCCTGGGGCCTCGACGTCGCGCTGGTCCTCGACCGGCTCGTGGACGGCGACCTGCGGGGCATGTTCGACGGGCCCACCACGGCGGGCATCGACCTCGACGCGCCCCTGATCGTCTTCGACCTCTCGCACATCGACCGCAACTCCATCGCCATGCCCATCCTGATGGCGATCGTCGGCGTCTGGCTGGAGCACACCTGGATCCGCCCCGACCGGAAGAAACGGATCTTCCTGGTCGAGGAGGCGTGGCACATCATCAACTCGCCGTTCGTCGCCCAGCTCTTCCAGCGGCTGCTGAAGTTCGGACGCCGGCTCGGCCTGTCGTTCGTGGCCGTCGTCCACCACCTCTCCGACGTCGTGGACGGCGCGGCGGCCCGGGAGGCGGCCGCGATCCTCAAGATGGCCTCGACCCGGACCATCTACGCCCAGAAGGCCGACGAGGCACGCGCCACCGGCCAGGTGCTGGGCCTGCCCCGCTGGGCCGTGGAGATCATCCCGACGCTGACGCCGGGCATCGCCGTCTGGGACGTCAACGGCAACGTCCAGGTCGTCAAGCACCTCATCACCGAGGCCGAGCGCCCGCTGGTCTACACCGACCGCGCCATGACCGAGGACGGCGACCCGGCCCGCGAGCTCGCCGCGGAGGCGGCCGCCGCCGAGCGGGCCTCGGCGGCGATCGAGGCCCAGCTGGCCGACGAGGCTTACGGTTCCTCCGAGTCGACGGTGGCCTGACGGTGGCCGGACCGGGTTCCCCGCGGGGCCAGCGCTCGGAAGGTGGCGTTCCGGACGGCCTGCTGGTCGGTGTGATCGCGTTATTGCTGGGTCTGACGCTGCTGGTGTGGGTGACGACCGGCCTGGCGGCGCTCTTCGCGCACGGCTCCTGGCCGGACGGCGTCAGCCTCCCCCACACCCCCATGGCCCTGCGGCACCTGCTGACGAGACCCGGCGACCTGCCCGCCGCCTGGCCCGACACCCCGGCCGGCGCCCTCTCGGGGTACGGGCTCTTCTGGGGCCTCCTCATCGGCGAACTGCTGGTGCTGATCGTGCTGGGGGTGTTCGTGATCGGCACGGTGGCGCGCTGGCGGGCGGTACGGGCCCGGCGCGGGGAGGAACGCCGGGCCGGGACCTCACGAACGGCTACGGCTACGGCCACGACTACGGCCGCAGAGTCCCGGGCGGCGGCGCCGGCGGGGACGGCGGGGACGGACCCGGCGATCCCGGCGGCCGGGGTGACCGGCGCGGAGGCCAGGACGGGCGGGGTCGTCGGGACGGAGTCCTGGGCGGCCGGATCCGGGGCGACGGGGTCGGGAATGGGGTCGGGGAACGGGACCGCTGCGGCAGGGACGGGCGCGGCCGGTACGAGAACGAGCCCGGTCGGCGCGGGAGCCGGTACGACCGGCGCGGGAGCCGGTACGACCGGCGTGGGAGCGGCTGCCGCCACGGCGGCCCTCAGCGCCGCCCCTGGCGCCTCCACCGCCCTGACCGCGCCTCCGGGCCCTCCCGGGCCCCCCACGCTGCCCGCGCGGCCCACGCAGCCCCCAGCGGCCTCTCAGCCCGTCGAGCGGGGACCGGCCCGCACGGCGGTCGGCGCCGCCGCGACACCCCCGGCGGACGGAAGCCCGGCCGCCTCCGCCGCCATCTCCCGGGTCCTCTACGGAGCCGACCGCCAGGGCGTCGCCGCCCGTCTCGTACGCGAAGCGGCCGGACCGGTTCTCGTCACCACCGCCGATCCGGCGCTGTGGGCGGAGACCAAGGACGCACGGGCGAAGCTCGGCCCCGTCCACGTCTTCGACCCGGGGCACCTCCTCGACACCCCCGACCGGCTCCGCTGGAGCCCCACCACCGGCTGCGGCACCCGCGAGACCGCCGCCGCGCGCGCCACCGCGCTCCTCGCCCCCGTGCGCCCCCTGAGCGCCCTGGACTCGGCCACCGCCGACACCGCGGAGGTCCTCCTCCGCTGCTGGCTGCACGCCGCCGCGGTGGGCGGCCGGCCGTTCCGCCATGTGCACCGCTGGGCGCAGGGGAACGCGGCCCATGAGCCCGTACGGATCCTCCGGACGCACCCGAAGGCGGCGGGCGGCGCGGCGGGCGAGCTGGAGTCCGCGCTGACGGGGCACCCGGAACGGAAGGACATGGCACAGGAGTTGACCTCCCGCGCGCTGAACTCGCTGTCTTCCCTTCATATTCGTGACGCCTGCAACCCAAATCGAGCCGATTCGCTCGCGTGGGAATCATTCATCGCCGAAGGGGGAACGCTCTACGTGGTGGGTGAGGCGATTGAGGATCCCCGGGCGCGCCCGGGTGCGATGCCTCTGCTGACCGCACTCACCGCGAGCGTGGTCGAGCACGGCCGGGGCATGGCCGCACGGTCATCTTCCGGTCGGCTCGACCCACCACTCACGCTCGTACTGGACGATGTCGCCGCCGTCGCCCCCCTCCCGGCCCTTCCGGAGCTCCTGACGACGGGCGCCGGACACGGCCTCCCCACGTACGCCCTGATGCGCTCCGAGGAACAGGCCCGCGCCCGCTGGCCCCACCGCACGCTCGTCGGCTGACCCGGCCGCCCCTCCGCCGCTATTCGCGGAATCCCGCCTCGATGATCCTGCCGACGACCGCGGTGGGGGTCTCGCTCTTCGCGTCCGTGGAGTTCACCGAGTACACGAGGGTGCGGGAGAGGTCCTCCGTGGCGCCGAAGCCGTTGAGGTAGCCGTAACGGCCGCCGGTCTTGCCGTAGACGACGGTCTTGCCGACCTCGACGCGGGTCAACCCGCTCGTATGGGTGGCCTTCTCGTCCTCGGCCGGGTCGCCGTCCGGGTTGTGGACGGGAACGTCGGGGACGGTGAACATCAGCTTCAGTTCGGGCTTCGGCACGACGCGGCCGCGGAAGAGCGCCGACGAGAACCGCTCCAGATCGGCCGTGGTGGTGACCAGATCCCCGGATGCCCAGGTGATGGACTGGTTCCACTCGGTCACGTCGACCAGCCGCGACGAGCCGTCCCCGGCCTTCACCGTCTGGTACCCGCGCGTGTGCCGCCCCCGGATCCTCGGGTCGTCGCCCGCGCTGTACGTGTTCTCGAGCCCCGCCGGTTCGATGACCCGGTCCCGCACCTCGCGCTCGTACGACCGGCCGGTCACCTCCTCGATGATCAGCCCCAGCACGTTGTAGCCGATGTTGGAGTAGTGCTGCCTGGTGCCCGGCGTGAACTCCATGGGCCGGCCGACGGCACGACGGACCAGCTCCCTGTGGTCCCAGGCCGTGAAGCGGTGGGCGTACTGCCAGTCGAAGTCCGCCGGAAGGCCGGCGCTCGGCAGGCCGCTGGTGTAGTTCAGCAACTGGCTGATCCGGATCTCCGGGTAGCCGGCGGGCAGCAGGCCGGGCAGATAGTGCTGCACGGTCCCGTCCAGCTTCAGCTTGCCCTCGTGCGCCAGTTGGAGGACGACAGCGGCGGTGAACGTCTTGGTGATGCTTCCGGCCCGGAAGCGCTCGTCCCCCTTCGGCGCCCGGTGCGTACGGATGTCCGCCTCGCCCGACGTCCCCGACCACCGGCCGCCCTTGCCGCCCAGCCGGACCTGCGCGGCGGTGGCCTCGGCCGACGGCAGCCCGGCCATCGCCTCCCGTATCGCCTCGGCGTTCGGCGGCACCCGCTCGGCGACGGCCGCGGACGGCCCGGGCTCGGTGGGCGACGAGGCCGCGGCGGACGAGAGCGTGGCGGCGACGCTCATGGCGGCGACCGTGATCGCGACGGCGGTGATTCCCTTACGGCGCATGGTGGTTCCCCGGGTGATCGGCAGACGGTGGACCGGACGGGTCCCATCCTCGGGAACGCCGCGCCCCCCGCGAATCGCCGACGCGAGCGGTCTCTCGCCCTCGTCCCCTCCCCCGTGCGAGGGAGGGGACGAGGGGGCCCGTCATGCGCCCCGGGTGATCAGCCCCGTCTCGTACGCGCAGATGACCGCCTGGATCCGGTCCCGCAGCCCCAGCTTCGACAGCACATTGCTCACGTGCGTCTTCACCGTGTGCTCGCTGACCACCAGCTCGGCCGCGATCTCGGCGTTCGACAGCCCCCGTCCCAGCAGGACGAGCGTCTCCCGCTCCCGCGCCGTCAGCACCCCCAGCTCCTCCGACGGGCCCGGGAGAGCCGGCGGCGCTCCCCGGCCCGTGACGTCGGCGACGAGCCGGCGGGCGACCGACGGGGCCAGGAGCGAGTCACCGGCGACGACCACCCGCACCGCGTGCACGAGGTCGCCCCGGCGCACGTCCTTCAGCAGGAACCCGCTCGCGCCGGCGTGCAACGCCTCGTACACATAGTCGTCCTGGTCGAAGGTGGTGAGCATGACGACCTTGCAGTCCGTCTCCGCGCAGACGGCCCGCGCCGCCTCGATACCGTCCACACCGGGCATCCGGATGTCGAGCAGCACCACGTCCGGGGCGTACCGGCGCACGGCCTCGATCGCCTGCGCGCCGTCCCCGGCCTCCGCGACCACCTCGATGTCCGGCTGAGCCTGCAGGATCATCGCGAAGCCGCTGCGCACCAGCTCCTGATCGTCCGCCACCACCACACGGATCGTCACCCACCCACCTCCGCACCGGAGGAGATCATGCGCGGCAGCCGTACGGCAACGCGGAACCCCCTCCCCCGCGGCCCGGGCCCGGACGCGGCCGTTCCGCCGTGCGCGGCGGCCCGCTCCCGGATGCCGATCAGACCCTGCCCACCGCCTTCGCGGCGACGCGGGACCACGAGGCCCGAACCGTCGTCGTCCACCGTCACCACGAGCCCTTCGGGCTCCCAGGCCAGCCGCACGGTCACGGACCGGGCGCCGGCGTGCTTGAGGACGTTCGTCAACGCCTCCTGCACCACGCGGTACACGGCCACCTGTACGTCCTGCGGGGCGTCCCACGGCTCTCCCGACACCGACAGGCCCACCTCGAGCCCCGTCCGCCGCACCTCGTCCACCAGCGCGCCGAGACCCGCCAGCGTCGGCTGCGGACCGCGCCCGGCACCCGGGTCGTCCTTCAGCACCCCCAGCATCCGGCGCAGCTGTGCCATCGCGTCCCGCCCCGCCCCGGAAATCGCGTCGAAGGCGGCCTCCGCACGAGCGGGATCGGACCGTACGACCAGAGGCCCGGCCTCCGCCTGAACGATCATCAGACTCACCGCGTGGGAAAGGATGTCGTGCATCTCCCGCGCGATCCGGGCCCGCTCCCGCCCGGCCGCACGCTCGGCCTCCAGCACCCGCGCCCGTTCCAGCTCGGCCGCCCGCGCCTCCACCGCCTCGGTGTACGCCTGCCGGGTCCGTGCCAGCACCCCGAGCGCGTACACCATGCCGAACAGGAACAGGGCGAAGAGGTGCTCGCGCGCCGTGTTCTCGCGCAAGGCCACTCCGAGCACGACCAGCGGCAGGCCGAGGACCACCGTGACACGCCGCTGCCGGCGTCCGGCCCCCGCCGCGACGGTGAAGATGGCGACGATCGAGCTGTAGGGCAGCGGCTGCCCGGGGCCGTCCGCGATCAGATACCCGAACCCCGCGGCCGTGACGGCCAGCAGCGTCCCGAGCGGTGCCCGGGTGCGCCACAGCAGCGGCAGCACCTGGAGCGAGGTCAGCCCGTACATGGGCCAGGTCGCGGGCGGCAGGTCCGCCGGGCGCGGCACGACGAAGGGGATCGTCACCGCCGCCTGGACGACGGCGGTGATCATCGCGTCCACGGCCCAGGGGCCGGCCTCCCGCAGTCGCCGTCCCAGGGCGTGCCTCAGCACGCCGGGCGGGCGATCGTCATCTCGTACTCCTCCGACGAGGGGTCGCCGGCCATGGGCACGACCACCCCGGTCCGTTCGAAGCCCAGCTTGCGGTAGAGCGCCTGGGCGCGACCGTTGCCCTCGTGCACGTACAACCGCGCGCGCTCCGCCCGGGGTTCGCTCAGCGACCACGACCAGTCGAGGGCGGCGCGGAAGAGCGCCTGGGTGATACCGGTGCCCCGGTGCTCGGGGCGTACGAAGACACCGGCGACGTGCGTCTGCGGCACGGCGGCACTGCCACCGAAAGTGCCTTCCTCACCAGGAAGTTCGAGGAAGACCGTCAGCGTCCCCGCCCATTCACCGTCCTGGTCCTCGGCGACGAACGCGCAGACGGTGCGCCCCTCGGCGGCCGTTTCCGTGCGTCCCTTCCAGTACGCGTCGGGCTGGACGACGGCATTGGCATAGGTGTCGAGAAAAGCGATCGGGGCGACGGGGTCGGCGAGGGCGGTCAACCGGAGTTCCTTGACCTTCGCCCATTCGTCGGCTCGTACGGTTCTGATGAGGTGATCCATTCGCCGATGTTCGCCCGTACGAACGACCCGGTCAACGAACTTCAATCCGCATCAGCAGGCGCGTTGACGCGAAGGAAGGCCGGTCCTAGGGTCCGAACGGAACTCGGGGGTTGCACAAGATGAGCGATCGTCCAGGGATTTCACCGCTCTTTCCGGAACGGCCCACCGTCGTCGTGGCCATGGGGGCGGACGAGGCCGAGGCCGCGCTGCCCGGTGACCTCCGCGCCGAACTTGAAACCCTGGCGACCCTGACGCCCGGCGTGCTGACCGGCGACCTCACCGCACCGGAGGCACGCGAGGCGCTCGCGCACGCCGGCATCCTCCTCACGGGCTGGGGATGTCCGCGGCTGACGGAGGACGTGCTGCGCGGCGCCCCGAGGCTGCGGGCCGTGGTGCACGCGGCGGGCTCGGTGAAGGGGTTGGTGTCGGGGGCGGTCTGGGAGCGCGGCATCCTCGTCTCGTCGGCGGCGGACGCCAACGCGGGCCCGGTCGCCGACTACGCCCTCGCCGTCATCGCCCTGGCGGCGAAGGGGGCCCTGGCGACGGCGGCGGCGTACGGGAAAGGGTGGCCGGCCTTCCGGGGCCGGCAGGGGGCCGACGGGCGGACGGTCGGCGTCATCGGCGCGTCCCGCATCGGCCGCCGGGTCCTGGCCGGGCTGCGCGCCTCCGACGCGGGGTACCGGATCCTGCTCCACGACCCGTACGTGACCGGGGTGGACGCGGAACGCCTGGGGGCGGAACCGGTGGACCTGGTCTCCCTGTGCCGGAGATCGGAGATCGTCACGGTGCACGCGCCCGAGACGCCCGAGACGCGCCGTCTGCTCGACGCGGGGCGCCTCGCGCTGCTCCCCGACGGGGCCACGGTCGTCAATACGGCGCGGGGGGCTCTCGTCGACACGGACGCCCTCACGCGTGAATGCGCCTCGGGACGGCTGAGCGCGATCCTCGACGTCACGGACCCGGAACCGCTGCCGGCGGGACATCCACTGCTGCGCATGTCTCAGGTGCTGGTCACACCGCATATCGCGGGCGCGCAGGGGAGCGAGGTCCGGCGACTGGGGGCGTATGCGGTGGGGGAGGTCGGGCGGTTGGTACGGGGGGAAGGGCTGTGGGGTCTGGTGCGGAGGGGAATGCTGGATCGCAGTGCGTAAGGGGTGGGGGGGTTCTTTTCCCCTACCCGCCCCTTCCCGAATGTCCTCAAACGCCGGACGGGCTGAAAAGAGGACCCGGGGGCGAAGTCCCCTGAACGCAAAAATGCCTCAGGCCCCGAGTGAAAACTCGGGGCCTGAGGCTAAAAATTGTTCGGCGGCGTCCTACTCTCCCACACGGTCCCCCATGCAGTACCATCGGCGCTGAAAGGCTTAGCTTCCGGGTTCGGAATGTAACCGGGCGTTTCCCTAACGCTATGACCACCGAAACTCTATGAAATTAACGAAACCGGATACAACACGGTCGTTACTTCAGAACCTACACAGTGGACGCGAGCAACTGAGGACAAGCCCTCGGCCTATTAGTACCAGTCAGCTCCAACCGTTACCGGTCTTCCACACCTGGCCTATCAACCCAGTCGTCTACTGGGAGCCTTACCCTCTCAAAGGAGGAGGGAGTCCTCATCTCGAAGCAGGCTTCCCGCTTAGATGCTTTCAGCGGTTATCCTTTCCGAACGTAGCCAACCAGCCATGCCCTTGGCAGGACAACTGGCACACCAGAGGTTCGTCCGTCCCGGTCCTCTCGTACTAGGGACAGCCCTTCTCAAGACTCCTACGCGCACAGCGGATAGGGACCGAACTGTCTCACGACGTTCTAAACCCAGCTCGCGTACCGCTTTAATGGGCGAACAGCCCAACCCTTGGGACCGACTCCAGCCCCAGGATGCGACGAGCCGACATCGAGGTGCCAAACCATCCCGTCGATATGGACTCTTGGGGAAGATCAGCCTGTTATCCCCGGGGTACCTTTTATCCGTTGAGCGACGGCGCTTCCACAAGCCACCGCCGGATCACTAGTCCCGACTTTCGTCCCTGCTCGACCCGTCGGTCTCACAGTCAAGCTCCCTTGTGCACTTACACTCAACACCTGATTGCCAACCAGGCTGAGGGAACCTTTGGGCGCCTCCGTTACTCTTTAGGAGGCAACCGCCCCAGTTAAACTACCCACCAGACACTGTCCCTGATCCGGATCACGGACCCAGGTTAGACATCCAGCACGACCAGAGTGGTATTTCAACGACGACTCCACACACACTGGCGTGCATGCTTCACAGTCTCCCACCTATCCTACACAAGCCGAACCGAACACCAATATCAAGCTATAGTAAAGGTCCCGGGGTCTTTCCGTCCTGCTGCGCGAAACGAGCATCTTTACTCGTAGTGCAATTTCACCGGGCCTATGGTTGAGACAGTCGAGAAGTCGTTACGCCATTCGTGCAGGTCGGAACTTACCCGACAAGGAATTTCGCTACCTTAGGATGGTTATAGTTACCACCGCCGTTTACTGGCGCTTAAGTTCTCAGCTTCGCCCCACCGAAATGGAGCTAACCGGTCCCCTTAACGTTCCAGCACCGGGCAGGCGTCAGTCCGTATACATCGCCTTACGGCTTCGCACGGACCTGTGTTTTTAGTAAACAGTCGCTTCTCGCTGGTCTCTGCGGCCACACCCAGCTCAGAGTGCAAGACTCATCACCAGACATGGCCCCCCTTCTCCCGAAGTTACGGGGGCATTTTGCCGAGTTCCTTAACCATAGTTCACCCGAACGCCTCGGTATTCTCTACCTGACCACCTGAGTCGGTTTAGGGTACGGGCCGCCATGAAACTCGCTAGAGGCTTTTCTCGACAGCATAGGATCATCCACTTCACCACAATCGGCTCGGCATCAGGTCTCAGCCTTAACGTGTGACGGATTTGCCTACCACACGGCCTACACCCTTACCCCGGGACAACCACCGCCCGGGCTGGACTACCTTCCTGCGTCACCCCATCGCTTACCTACTACAAGTCTGGTTCGTCGGCTCCACCACTCCCCTTCACCCGAAGGATCCAGGACGGCTTCACGGACTTAGCATCGCCTGATTCGATATTGGGCGTTTCAAAGCGGGTACCGGAATATCAACCGGTTGTCCATCGACTACGCCTGTCGGCCTCGCCTTAGGTCCCGACTTACCCTGGGCAGATCAGCTTGACCCAGGAACCCTTAGTCAATCGGCGCACACGTTTCCCACGTGTGTATCGCTACTCATGCCTGCATTCTCACTCGTGAACCGTCCACAACTCGCTTCCGCGGCTGCTTCACCCGGCACACGACGCTCCCCTACCCATCCCAGCGGGCGTTAACCCTCATGCTGAAATGACACGACTTCGGCGGTACGCTTGAGCCCCGCTACATTGTCGGCGCGGAATCACTTGACCAGTGAGCTATTACGCACTCTTTCAAGGGTGGCTGCTTCTAAGCCAACCTCCTGGTTGTCTCTGCGACTCCACATCCTTTCCCACTTAGCGTACGCTTAGGGGCCTTAGTCGATGCTCTGGGCTGTTTCCCTCTCGACCATGGAGCTTATCCCCCACAGTCTCACTGCCGCGCTCTCACTTACCGGCATTCGGAGTTTGGCTAAGGTCAGTAACCCGGTAGGGCCCATCGCCTATCCAGTGCTCTACCTCCGGCAAGAAACACACGACGCTGCACCTAAATGCATTTCGGGGAGAACCAGCTATCACGGAGTTTGATTGGCCTTTCACCCCTAACCACAGGTCATCCCCCAGGTTTTCAACCCTGGTGGGTTCGGTCCTCCACGAAGTCTTACCTCCGCTTCAACCTGCCCATGGCTAGATCACTCCGCTTCGGGTCTTGGGCGCGCTACTCAACCGCCCTATTCGGACTCGCTTTCGCTACGGCTTCCCCACACGGGTTAACCTCGCAACACACCGCAAACTCGCAGGCTCATTCTTCAAAAGGCACGCAGTCACGACGCACCAAGCAAGCTTGATGCGCGACGCTCCCACGGCTTGTAGGCACACGGTTTCAGGTACTATTTCACTCCGCTCCCGCGGTACTTTTCACCATTCCCTCACGGTACTATCCGCTATCGGTCACCAGGGAATATTTAGGCTTAACGGGTGGTCCCGCCAGATTCACACGGGATTTCTCGGGCCCCGTGCTACTTGGGTGTCTCTTAAACGAGCCGTTGATGTTTCAGCTACGGGGGTCTTACCCTCTACGCCGGACCTTTCGCATGTCCTTCGCCTACACCAACGGTTTCTGACTCGTCCTGTCGCCGGCAGACGACAGCAAAGAGATCCCACAACCCCGCATGCGCAACCCCTGCCGGGTATCACACACATACGGTTTGGCCTCATCCGGTTTCGCTCGCCACTACTCCCGGAATCACGGTTGTTTTCTCTTCCTGCGGGTACTGAGATGTTTCACTTCCCCGCGTTCCCTCCACACTGCCTATGTGTTCAGCAGCGGGTGACAGCCCATGACGACTGCCGGGTTTCCCCATTCGGACACCCCCGGATCAAAGCTTGGTTGACAGCTCCCCGGGGCCTATCGTGGCCTCCCACGTCCTTCATCGGTTCCTGGTGCCAAGGCATCCACCGTGCGCCCTTAAAAACTTGGCCACAGATGCTCGCGTCCACTGTGCAGTTCTCAAGCAACGACCAGCCACCCGTCACACCCTGCCAGAAGCAGACCTATACCGGGGCCGGCGCTAGAAGGTCAGACCGAAGTCCATACCCTCAGACACCCAACAGCGTGCCCGGCCCAGTCATTCAGGACCCACGTTCCACGCCGAAGCAGTACTAGTGATCCCTCACAACTGTGCCGAATAGTCAACGTTCCACCCATGAGCAACCGTGCGAGTCATTCGCTCGCAGTCGGCCATATGCTCCTTAGAAAGGAGGTGATCCAGCCGCACCTTCCGGTACGGCTACCTTGTTACGACTTCGTCCCAATCGCCAGTCCCACCTTCGACGGCTCCCTCCACAAGGGTTGGGCCACCGGCTTCGGGTGTTACCGACTTTCGTGACGTGACGGGCGGTGTGTACAAGGCCCGGGAACGTATTCACCGCAGCAATGCTGATCTGCGATTACTAGCAACTCCAACTTCATGGGGTCGAGTTGCAGACCCCAATCCGAACTGAGACCGGCTTTTTGAGATTCGCTCCACCTCACGGTATCGCAGCTCATTGTACCGGCCATTGTAGCACGTGTGCAGCCCAAGACATAAGGGGCATGATGACTTGACGTCGTCCCCACCTTCCTCCGAGTTGACCCCGGCAGTCTCCTGTGAGTCCCCATCACCCCGAAGGGCATGCTGGCAACACAGAACAAGGGTTGCGCTCGTTGCGGGACTTAACCCAACATCTCACGACACGAGCTGACGACAGCCATGCACCACCTGTATACCGACCACAAGGGGGCGACCATCTCTGGCCGTTTCCGGTATATGTCAAGCCTTGGTAAGGTTCTTCGCGTTGCGTCGAATTAAGCCACATGCTCCGCTGCTTGTGCGGGCCCCCGTCAATTCCTTTGAGTTTTAGCCTTGCGGCCGTACTCCCCAGGCGGGGAACTTAATGCGTTAGCTGCGGCACCGACGACGTGGAATGTCGCCAACACCTAGTTCCCAACGTTTACGGCGTGGACTACCAGGGTATCTAATCCTGTTCGCTCCCCACGCTTTCGCTCCTCAGCGTCAGTAATGGCCCAGAGATCCGCCTTCGCCACCGGTGTTCCTCCTGATATCTGCGCATTTCACCGCTACACCAGGAATTCCGATCTCCCCTACCACACTCTAGCCTGCCCGTATCGAATGCAGACCCGGGGTTAAGCCCCGGGCTTTCACATCCGACGCAACAAGCCGCCTACGAGCTCTTTACGCCCAATAATTCCGGACAACGCTTGCGCCCTACGTATTACCGCGGCTGCTGGCACGTAGTTAGCCGGCGCTTCTTCTGCAGGTACCGTCACTCTCGCTTCTTCCCTGCTGAAAGAGGTTTACAACCCGAAGGCCGTCATCCCTCACGCGGCGTCGCTGCATCAGGCTTTCGCCCATTGTGCAATATTCCCCACTGCTGCCTCCCGTAGGAGTCTGGGCCGTGTCTCAGTCCCAGTGTGGCCGGTCGCCCTCTCAGGCCGGCTACCCGTCGTCGCCTTGGTAGGCCATCACCCCACCAACAAGCTGATAGGCCGCGGGCTCATCCTGCACCGCCGGAGCTTTTAACCCACCGAGATGCCTCGGCAGGTATTATCCGGTATTAGACCCCGTTTCCAGGGCTTGTCCCAGAGTGCAGGGCAGATTGCCCACGTGTTACTCACCCGTTCGCCACTAATCCACCCCGAAAGGCTTCATCGTTCGACTTGCATGTGTTAAGCACGCCGCCAGCGTTCGTCCTGAGCCAGGATCAAACTCTCCGTGAATGTTTACCCGTAATCGGGTGCACACACACGAGAGCGGCACAACCGGTCGGAATAGGACCAGTCGTGCACAGCGTCCTCGCTGTGTTGTTGCCTGCCAGCCCCGAAAGGCTCACAGGACTTTTCAAAGGAACCGCGTCCCGGCCAGAAGGCCGGAGACGGGGTATTTTATAGTCTGGCGTTGACTTTTGGCACGCTGTTGAGTTCTCAAGGAACGGACGCTTCCTTTGTACTCACCCTCTCGGGCTTTCCTCCGGGCGCTTCCCTTCGTTGTTTCCAACCTTACCAGATCCGTTTCCGGCCCTGGCCCCCTGCTGGAGCGGGGTCCCACCGTCTCGCTTTCGCTTTCCGGCGGTTCCGACTCTATCAGATCCTTTTCCGTACCGTTTCCGGCCCGAATTCGTTTCCGATTCCCCGTCGGCGGGGATTTGTTTCGCGCCTTTCGGCGTGATCACTACTTTACCGGATTTCCCTCGCGACTCCTAATCGGAGTCCGTTCCGAATTCCGGACACGCCGAAATCCATCCCGTTCAAGGGCCGTGCAGTAGAGAGTGCCGCCAGTGAGGCGTGAAGTGCCGCCTCACCGTCCTCGCGGACGCCGTGGCAACTCGGAGAACTCTACACGACCCCCAGGGGTGCTCCGCCCCGGGTGGGCCCGGCTCCTGAGCCTGTCTCTTGGGCCTGTCTCTTGGGCCTAGCCCTTGCGCTTCTTCTTCCGGGCCGCCGGGTTTCCCGTACGAGTGGTCCGGCGACGCTCGTAGCGTGCGGTGGCCTCCTCGTACTCCTCGCGGCGCAGCTTCTCCCCAGGAGCCTCGGAGAGGATGCGGAGGGCGTACGCGAGCAGGGACCCGATGAAGCCGATCATCATCATGCTCTGCGTCGACCGCTCGGCCGCGGCGTCCGCCGGGCCGGCCGTGCGGCTGCCGAACCGCTCCCACGTGCGGCGGAACGCCAGCGCGCTGCACACGGCGAAGGCCACGACCACCAGCATGTTGACGAGGTTGCCGACCTCCGCGACCGCCAGGCCCTCGTAACCGAAGCGCAGGACGAACGCTCCCGCCGCCGCGGCGACCAGTGCGCCGA
The DNA here is from genome assembly GCF_002891295.1 of Streptomyces eurocidicus. Taxonomy (GTDB): domain Bacteria; phylum Actinomycetota; class Actinomycetes; order Streptomycetales; family Streptomycetaceae; genus Streptomyces; species Streptomyces eurocidicus. Next base: position 230,446 of record NZ_LGUI01000003.1, read on the forward strand.
GCCCCGCGCCGACCCGGCGCAGCGCGTATCCGCCGTCGTGGTTCACCCAGGTCGTGCCGAAGAACCTGATCGGTTCCGGCTGCGGCCCGGCTGCCTCGTGCTCATCGCTCATACGTCGATTATCGTCACCGGCCCCGGACCGACCGGGCCGTATCCGCAGCCGCGGACGCCGCCGCAGCCACAGGCGCCGCCGTACAAGAACAGCGGATCAGGAGCAGCGGATGGCCACGAAGCCGTCGCTGCCGGTCTTCACATACGCGTCCGACACGTACTGCCCGGGCGCGATGCTGTCCCAGACGTCGGTGGTGCCGTACGGGCCGGAGATCGTCTCGCCGCGGGTCTGGCAGCGGATCGCCACCCGGGAGTTCTCGCCGAGCACCTTGACGATCTGGCTGCCGGTGTTCGGGCCGCGCCGGACGTTGACCTGGACGCCGGGGGCGACCGGGTAATAGATGGTGCCGGCGGACTGTACGGAGAGCGCGGCGGGCTGCTGCGCCTCGGCCGTCCCGGCGGACTCGCTGGACTCGTTCATCTCGTTGTTCTCGCCGACGGCCATCAGGCCCTCCCCCGCGCTTGGTCAATGTCATGTGCAGGCTAGCAAGGCACGGCATGCCTCCCCGGTTTCGACAGGCCCATCGATTAGGCTCCGGAAGCCGCCGCACGCGGCCGAAAACACACGGGGGTGGGGGAATGCCGCCGCTGCGCAGGACCGGGGCGGACCCGGAAGCGGAGGATCCGGGGCAGGCCGGCCAGTACCGGCTGGAGGGGCGGCTCGGCTCCGGCGGCATGGGCGTGGTGCACCTGGCCCGTTCCGCTTCCGGACTCCCCCTCGCGGTCAAGGTCGTACACGCCGAATACGCGGTGGACCCCGAGTTCAGGGCGCGTTTCCGGCAGGAGGTGGCGGCCGCCCGACTGGTCAGCGGGGCGTTCACCGCTCCTGTCGTGGACGCGGATCCGGACGGCGAGCGGCCCTGGATGGCGACGCTCTACATTCCCGGCCCCACCCTCTCCGAGCGAGTGAAGCGGAACGGTCCTCTCAGCGCGGACGAGGTGCGGCGGCTGGCGGCCGGGCTGGCCGAGGCCCTGCGGGACATCCACCGGGCCGGCGTGGTGCACCGGGACCTCAAGCCGAGCAATGTGCTGCTCGCCGAGGACGGCCCGAAGGTCATCGACTTCGGCATCTCCCGCCCTTACGACAGCGAGCTGCGCACCGAGACCGGGAAGCTGATCGGCACTCCGCCGTTCATGGCCCCCGAGCAGTTCCAGCGCCCGCGCGAGGTGGGTCCCGCGGCGGACGTGTTCGCGCTGGCGTCGCTGCTGGTGCACGCGGCGACGGGGCGCGGACCGTTCGAGTCGGAGAGCCCGTACATCGTGGCGTACCAGGTGGTGCACAACGAGCCGGATCTGACCGGGGTGCCCGAGGACCTCGTACCGCTGATCCGTGCCTGTCTGGCGAAGGACCCCGCGGAGCGGCCCACGCCGGACGCGATCATGGCGCGGCTGCCGTACGCCGCCCACGGCGTCGCCGGGGGTGCCGATACGTTCCCCCACGCCTCTCTTCTCTCTCCCCCTTCCCTCTCCCCTTCCTCTTCCTCTCCCGCGCCGCGTGACTCCGACCCCACTCACGTACGCGCCGCCTCCTCCCCCGTCCCGGCAGCCCCCGGGTCCGGCGGGCCCGCTCCGGCCGCCGGCCGGGCCCGGCGCCGTCGCGCGCCCTGGATCGTCGCGGCGGCCGTGGCCCTCTCCGCCCTGGGTGCCGGCGGGTACTGGCTGCTGCGCGGGGGCGACGACCCGCACGCGCCGCTGCGGACGCGTCCCACCGCGGCGGGCTCGGACTGGAGGCCGTGGGAGACCTCCGTCCCCGGGGACGGAGCGGGCGACGGCAGGGTGCGGGCCGGGTTCTGCGCGTACGGGGAGGCCGCGCTGTACTGCTCGGCGCCCGGGGTCCAGGCGGCCCGTATCGACACGGCGGGCGGCAAGGTCGCCTGGCGGCGGCCGGCCGAGGACGGGAAGCCCGGTCAGGGCGCCGCTCCGGCCGACGCCGAGCGGGCCGGCGGGCTCGCGCCGCCCGCCCCCGTCGTGTCGGGCGGCCTCGTGCACGTCACGACACCGGACGGCAGCCGGCTCACGGCGCTCGACCCGGCGACGGGCGAGCCGCGCTGGACACGGAACGTGTCGGTCTACGGCGGGCGGGTCTACCACGCGGGCGACACCGTGCTGCTGGTCTCCGCGGACGGCACCGTGACCGCCGTAGACGGCGCCACCGACCGGCAGCTCTGGAGCCATCGCCTGCCGGGCCATGCCAAGCCCGTCTTCTCCTCCTACGGCGGCGGGACCGCCTACGCCGTCTCCCCCGCGGGCGGCGGCGGGCACCGGACGCAGGTCCTCGCCCTCGACGCGCGGCGCGGTACGACGCTGTGGCAGCGGACGGTGGACGGTGATCTGACCGCCGTCGGCGCGGGCCCGCGCGACGCGCTGTATCTGACGGCCGCCGACTCCGACAACCGCGTCTCGGCCGTCGTCCGGTACGACCCGGCGGACCGGAGCGAGCGGCGGGTTCCGCTGGGCACGCCGCTGAACGCCACGAGCGCCGTCGCGTACGGGGACTCGGTCTATCTGCTGTCCACGGACGGCGGGCTCACGGCGGTGGGGACCGCGAAGGGCGCGAAGAGCCCCGGGCAGCTGTGGCGGCTGGACACGGCGGTGGCGAACGGTTCGGCGCTCGTCGCCACCGACCGGCGGCTGTACTTCTCCGCCGCCGACGGCCGGCTGCTGGCCGTGGACACGGGCCGCGGGGCGCTGCTCGGTCAGACGGCGCCCCGCCTGACCAAGGCCGGGCGTGGCTATCTCGATCTGCTGCCGGCGCCGGTCGCGGCGGACGGGAAGGTGTTCGGGGCGGCGCCGGACGGGACCGTGTTCGCGGTGAGCGACCACGATCCGGGCGCGTGGCGCTGACTCCAGCGCGGGTCCGGGGCCGGGCGCGGGCGCGGGTCCAAGCCCGGGTCCGAGCCCAGGCCCAGGCCCAGGTCCGAGTACGGGTCCGGGTCCAGGCCCGGGTCCCCGCTCCGGCCCCTCGGGCCTGTCAGCCGTCCAGGCGGCTGACGTCGCGCACCGCGCCCTTGTCCGCGCTGGTCGCCATCGCCGCGTAGGCCCGCAGCGCCGCCGAGACCTTGCGGTCGCGGTCGCGCGGCGCGTACGTACCGCCGAGCGCCTCGCGGCGGGCCGCCAGCTCCTCGTCGGGGACCAGGAGCTCGATGGAGCGGGCCGGGATGTCGATACGGATCCGGTCGCCGTCGTGGACCAGCGCGATCGTGCCGCCCGAGGCCGCCTCGGGCGAGGCGTGGCCGATGGAGAGGCCCGAGGTGCCGCCGGAGAACCGGCCGTCGGTGACCAGGGCGCAGGACTTGCCGAGGCCGCGGCCCTTCAGGAAGGACGTCGGGTAGAGCATCTCCTGCATGCCGGGGCCGCCCTTGGGGCCCTCGTAGCGGATGACGACGACATCGCCCTCCTTGATCTCCTTGCGGAGGATCTTGTCGACGGCCTCCTCCTGCGACTCGCAGACGACGGCCGGGCCCTCGAAGGTCCAGATCGACTCGTCGACGCCGGCCGTCTTCACGACGCAGCCGTCGACCGCCAGATTGCCCTTGAGGACGGCGAGGCCGCCGTCCTTGGAGTAGGCGTGGGCGGCGTCGCGGATGCAGCCGCCGGCGGCGTCCGTGTCCAGGGAGTCCCAGCGCTCGGACTGCGAGAAGGCGGTGGCGGAGCGGACGCAGCCGGGCGCCGCGTGCCACAGCTCGACGGCCTCGGCCGACGGCGAGCCGCCGCGCACGTCCCAGGTGCCCAGCCAGTCCTTGATGCCCCGCGAGTGGACGGTGTGCACATCCTCGTCGAGCAGCCCGGCGCGGTAGAGCTCGCCGAGGATCGCGGGGATGCCGCCGGCCCGGTGCACGTCCTCCATGTAGTACGTGCCGCCGGGGGCGACGTTGGGGGCGACCTTGGCCAGGCAGGGCACACGGCGCGAGACCGCGTCGATGTCCTTGAGGTCGTAGTCGAGCCCGGCCTCCTGGGCGGCGGCGAGGAGGTGGAGGATCGTGTTGGTCGAGCCGCCCATGGCGATGTCGAGGGCCATGGCGTTGTCGAAGGCGGCGCGGGTGGCGATGTTGCGCGGCAGGACCGACGCGTCGTCCTGCTCGTAGTAGCGCTTGGTGATCTCGACGACCGTGCGGGCCGCGTTCTCGTACAGCGCCTTGCGGGCGGTGTGGGTGGCGAGGACGGAGCCGTTGCCCGGGAGGGAGAGGCCGATGGCCTCGGTCAGGCAGTTCATGGAGTTGGCCGTGAACATGCCGGAGCAGGAGCCGCAGGTCGGGCAGGCGTTCTCCTCGATGCGGAGGACGTCCTCGTCCGAGACGTTCTCGTCGACCGCGTCCACGATGGCGTTGATCAGGTCGAGCTTGCGGACGGTGCCGTCGACGAGGGTGGCCTGGCCGGCCTCCATCGGGCCGCCGGAGACGAAGACGACGGGGATGTTGAGGCGCAGGGCGGCCATCAGCATGCCCGGGGTGATCTTGTCGCAGTTGGAGATGCAGATCAGGGCGTCCGCGCAGTGGGCCTCGACCATGTACTCGACGGAGTCGGCGATCAGGTCGCGGGAGGGCAGGCTGTAGAGCATGCCGGCGTGGCCCATGGCGATGCCGTCGTCGACCGCGATGGTGTTGAACTCGCGGGGCACCGCGCCCGCCGCCAGGATCGCTTCGGAGACGATCCGGCCGACCGGGGCGAGGTGGGTGTGGCCGGGGACGAACTCGGTGAAGGAGTTGGCGACCGCGATGATCGGCTTGCCGATGTCGCCGCTCGCTACGCCCGAGGCGCGCATCAGGGCGCGGGCGCCCGCCATGTTGCGGCCGTGGGTGACGGTGCGGGACCTCAGCTCGGGCATCCTGCTCGACTCCTCGAAGTGTGTCGGCGCCGTGTATGGCGTCTTTCGAGCCTACGCCCGTGACTCAGGGGGCGGACGGAATTTCCGCGATGTGAGACGTGGGGGTGCGGGCGGTGCCGCTGCGCGGGGCTTTGTCCCCGCCCCGCCCCGCCGCTTCCCGAACCGGGGCGCCGGACGGGCTGAATTGTCGCCCCGAAGCCGACATCGGACGGGCGGAAAATGCAGACCGTCCGGCGCTTGAGGACACCGCGCGGAGCGCGGAAAGGGGGCCCGGGGGCGCGGCCCCCGGTTACGGGAAGGGGCGGGTAGGGGAAGGATCCGCCCCCGCCAGATGCCGCTGCACCGCCGGCGCCACTATCCCCACCACCCGCTCCAGATCCGCCGACGCCAGCGGCTCCACCTTGATCACGTGCCGCAGCATCGCGACGCCGACCAGATGCGCCGCCGCCAGCTCGGCCCGCAGCCGCGGATCCGGCAGTTCGAGCTCGTCGGCGATGCGGGCCACCAGCTGGGCGGTGACGAGTTCGCGGAAGACCGTCGCGGCGGTGTCGTTGGCGACGGCGGAGCGGACGATCGCGAGGAGGGGTTCGCGGGTGGCCGGGTTCTCCCAGATGCCGAGCGTGAAGCGGGTGAGCCGCTCGCCCAGGGTGTCGTGTTCGCCCTTACGGAGGATGTCGGCCGCTTCGAGCGCGGGCGCGAAGTCCGTCTCGACGGCGGCGGCGAAGATCTTCTCCTTGGGGCCGTAGTAGTGGTGGACGAGCGCCGGGTCGACGTCCGCGCCCCTGGCGATGGCGCGGATGGACGCCTTGTCGTAGCCGCGCTCGGCGAATTCCGCGCGGGCCGCCGTAAGGATGCGCTCACGGGCGCCGGGGCCGCCGGTGTCCTTACGGACGGGACGGCCGCGCTTCTTCGGGGCGCCGGCGGCGGGGGCGGTCATGCGCGCGGCACACCGGTCGGGGAAGCGAGGTGCAGACGGGTGAAGGCCAGGGCCTCGGCCAGATCGGCCTCGCGCTCCGCGGTGGACATCGCGCGGCGGGTGTTGACCTCGATGACCACATGACCGTCGAAGCCGCTGACCGCGAGGCGCTCCAGCAGCTCGGCGCACGGCTGCCGGCCCCGGCCGGGCACGAGGTGCTCGTCCTTGGCGGAGCCGTTGCCGTCGGCGAGGTGGATGTGGGCGAGCCGGTCGCCCATCCGGTCGATCATCTGGAGGGCGTCCGTGCGGGCGGTCGCCGTGTGCGAGAGGTCGACGGTGAAGTGGCGGTAGTCGTCCTTGGTGACGTCCCAGTCGGGGGCGTAGGCGAGCATCTCGCGGTCGCGGTAGCGCCAGGGGTACATGTTCTCGACGGCGAAGCGGACGTCGGTCTCGTCGGCCATCCGCCACAGGCCGCGGACGAACTCCCGCGCGTACCCCCGCTGCCAGCGGAAGGGCGGGTGGACGACGACGGTGCTCGCGCCGAGCTTCTCGGCGGCCGCGCGGGCGCGCTGGAGCTTGACCCAGGGGTCCGTGGACCAGACCCGCTGGGTGATCAGCAGGCAGGGCGCGTGCACGGCCAGGATCGGCACCTGGTGGTAGTCGGACAGCCGGCGGAGCGCCTCGATGTCCTGGCTGACGGGGTCGGTCCACACCATGACCTCGACGCCGTCGTAGCCCAGGCGCGCGGCGATCTCGAAGGCCGCCGCCGTCGACTCCGGGTAGACCGAGGCGGTGGACAGCGCGACCTTCGCATCCGGGATGCGCACCACTGGCTCTGTCACGAGGGACAGCGTACGACCGCCTTCCGCGCCGCGTGGCGGGTGCCTCCCATGTGGCGGAACCGCCACGGGTCGTCCTTACGGACGCCCGGGACGGTTCACGGCGTGGCCGGGGACGACCGTAAGGCGGCTCGGCCGGTTCACCGGGCGGCCACGGGGGCGGGGCCCGGGCCGTACGCCGCTAGCCGACGGGCAGGTGGTCGAGCCTGCGCAGGATGACGCCCTCGCGCAGCGCCCAGGGGCAGATGTCCAGCTCGTCGACGCCGAAGAGATCCATCGCCGCCTCGGCGACGAGCGCCCCGGCCAGCAGCTGGGGGGCGCGGCCCGCCGACACTCCGGGCAGCGCGCCGCGCCGCTGGGCGGTCATCCCGGCGAGCCTGGGCACCCACTCCTCCAGGGCCTCGCGGGTGAGCGAGCGCGAGGCGTAGACCCCTTCGACGGAGCGGGGGGCGCCCGCGATCCGGGCCAGCTGTTTGAAGGTCTTGGAGGTGGCCACGGTCCGGTCGGGCGCGCCGAGCCGGGCGAAGTCGCCGACGATCCGGGCGATCTGCGCCCGTACGTGCCGGCGCAGGGCCCGTACGTCGGTGGGGTCGGGCGGGTCGCCGGGGAGCCAGGCGGAGGTGAGCCGGCCGGCGCCCAGGGGCAGCGAGGCGGCCGTGTCGGGTTCCTCGTCGAGGCCGTAGGCGATCTCCAGGGAGCCGCCGCCGATGTCCAGGACGAGGAGCTTCCCCGCCGACCAGCCGAACCACCGGCGGGCGGCCAGGAACGTCAGCCGTGCCTCCTCCTCGCCGCTCAGGACGGTGAGGGTGACCCCGGTCTCCTTCTCGACGCGGGCCAGGACGGTGTCGGCGTTGGCGGCCTCGCGGACGGCGGAGGTGGCGAAGGGGAGGACATCCTCGCAGCCCTTGTCCTCGGCGGCCTGAAGCGCACCCTGGACCACGTCGACGAGGCGGTCTATGCCCGCGTCGCTGATCGCGCCGCCCTCGTCGAGGAGCTCCGCGAGGCGCAGCTCGGCCTTGTGGGAGTAGGCGGGCAGCGGGCAGGCCCCGGGATGCGCGTCCACCACCAGCAGGTGGACCGTGTTCGAACCCACGTCAAGGACACCGAGTCTCATGGCCTGAACGCTACTGCGGCGCCCGGGGGCGCATAGTCTTGAGGGGTGGCAAAGACGAAGAAGGCGAAGCCGGGCAAAAAGCGCGAGAAGGCCGTCGAGATCTCCCGTGACCGGGTCGCCGGGGACCAGGCGCGGGTCTCGGACGAGGTCGGGCTCGACTTCGCGCGCGCCTGGGTCGAGTTTCCCGACCCCGCCGACGACGAGCAGGTCTTCCGCTGCGACCTGACCTGGCTCACCTCCCGCTGGAGCTGCATCTTCGGCAGCGGCTGCCAGGGCATCCAGGCGGGCCGCGCCGACGACGGCTGCTGCACGCTGGGCGCGCACTTCTCGGACGAGGACGACGAGCGGCGCGTCGCCGGGTACGTGGCGCGCCTCACCCCCGAGATGTGGCAGTTCCACGAGGTGGGGACGGACAGCGGCTGGACCCAGCTCGACGAGGACGGCGAGCGGCAGACGCGCCGCTGGCAGGGCTCGTGCATCTTCCAGAACCGGCCGGGCTTCGCGGGCGGCGCGGGCTGCTCGCTGCACATCCTGGCGCTCAAGGAGGGCCGGGAGCCGCTGGAGACGAAGCCGGACGTCTGCTGGCAGCTGCCCGTGCGCCGCACGTACGACTGGATCGACCGGCCGGACGACACCCGGATCCTCCAGGTCTCGATCGGTGAGTACGACCGCCGTGGGTGGGGTCCGGGCGGGCACGACCTGCACTGGTGGTGCACGTCGGCGACGTCCGCGCACGGCGCGGGCGACCCGGTGTACGTCACGTACCGGCCGGAGCTGACCGAGCTGATGGGCAAGAAGGCGTACGCCCGCCTGGTCGAGCTCTGCGAGGAGCGGATGGCTTCGCTGCTGCCGATGGCGCCGCACCCGGCCGACGCGCGCTGACGCGGTCCGGCCTCCGGCGGACGCGCGGCGGCCTCCCGGGGGCGGGCGCGGGCGGGCGCTGAACCCGTCCCCCGTCCCCCGTCCCCCGTCCGCACGGGAACGTCCCGTGTCCGGCCGGGACCTGCCGCGACCGCCCCTGCCAGGGCTACGGGTCTACCGCCGCTGCCCCGTCCCGGACTCCCACTGCCCTGTCCCGGACTCCCGCGCGGGACCGCCTCCCGGCCCCGGCCACCGGCACCGCGCCCCTTGACCGCCGACCGCACTCCCGTCACGACGCCGGGGTCGGCCCCGGTGGCTGTGGTGTCGGGTCCGGCGGGGGCGGTGACGGGCGTGGTGGGCTCGGGGAGGGCTCCGGGGCCCTGCCCTGACCCTCGATCGTGACCACCCCGCCGCCCGGCGCCACGGCCACGCGGGCGCTCCAGCGGCCGACGGGCTCGCTCGCGTGGTCGACGGTGACGACGACCGTAAGGGACTGCCCGGGGCGCAGCACGCCTCCGGTGCGGCTCAGGCGCAGCCAGGGCGCGTCGGTCGTCATCGACCAGACGACGGGCTCGCCGCCGCTCGCCCTGAGGGTGATCAGTGTGGTGGTGCCGCTCGGCTGCGCCTCGATCGTGAGCCTGCCGGGGCCCGGCGCGGGCGCGGGCGGCGGACCGCCGGGCGCCGGGGCCGCGCTCGCCCCGGCCGAGGGCGTGGCGCTGCCGGAGGGCGGGGCGGGCACGGGTCTGCCGTCCGGTCCGACCACGGTGACGGAGACGTCGGCCGCCCGGGGCGCGGTCAGCGCCCGCGAATCGAACGTCTTCCGGGCCGGGCCCCGCCCGTCGAACGGATACTGCGCCGTGCCACCGGTCTCCTCGGCGGAGACCGCGGCGGGTTCCTGGCTCTCGCCGGTCTCCGGCGCACCCCGGTAGGCGGCCCACAGGGCCAGTACGGGCGCGGCGACGACGGTGGCGACGACGGTGGTCGTGAGGGCCCGGCTGCGCAGCCGCCCACGCCGGGCCACCCGGTCCTTGGGGTCCTGGGGGAAGCCCCGGCGGTCGAAGCGCGGGGTGGGCGGGGCGGCGGAGCCGCGCTGCCGGTAAGCGGCCAGGGCGTCCAGCATGGCGGCGTGCACGGCGGCGACGGGCGCCTCGGCGACGGGCAGGGCGGCGGACGACGCGGGTGTTCCGGGCCAGGGTTCGCCGGCGGTGGCGCGCTCGGCGGTGCGCCGGCAGTCGGCGCAGTCGTCGACATGGCGCACGAGCTCGCGGCGGAGGGCGGCGCCCAGCAGGATCTGGGCGTCGCCGGAGAAGCGGGAGACGACCGGGCAGTGGCCCGACTCCACGACGGCCAGCGCCGTCCGGGTCCGCTCGACCTCGCAGGCCGCGCTGGAGAGCAGGGCGCGGGCGGCGTCCGGCTCCAGTCTGAGGACGGCCGCGACCTCCTGGGGGGAGAGGCCGTGGCGCACGGCCAGTTCGAGGGCCTCGCGCTGCTCGGCGGTGGTCCCGGCGGCCTCGGGCCAGGCGAGCAGGGCGAGCTCCTCGCGCCGGGCCCGGGGGACGCCGGTGTCGGCGGGGGCGGCGGCTCCGGCGCCCTGGGCCATGAGGCGGCGCAGGCAGGCCCAGCGGGCGAGGGCGTAGAGCCAGGAGCGGCGGAGGTCGGCGCCCGCGGGGGAACGGTCGGCGCGCCGCTCGGCGAGGGCGAGGACCTCGCCGAGCGCGGCGATGGCCGCGTCGTGCTCGCACAGCACCGAGAGGCAGTAGGTGAACAGGCCGTCGACATGGGATTCGTACGGGACAGGCGGCCGCTGGACGAGCGTTTCCTGGTCCGTGCGGACGGCGCGCGGCGCACCGCGCTGGGCACGGTGCGCGCCGGTGGCGTGCGTAGGGTGCTCGGGCCTCCTGGTCATCATCCCGGCGACGGTAGGCGGGTGAGGGGTGCCCGCTCGCGCCGCAGACACAGGATTAACCCGTTCGGGTGGTCTTCTCGCTCAAAGGGGGACAGGAGGAGGTCATTCCGCATGCGCCTGGGCCCGGCGTGGAAGCGGCGGCGACTCGTACGCGCGCACGAGTCGCCTGGTCCGGGGGCCGCGGGGGCAGGCGGGGCCTGCCGGGGGCCTGCGAGGGTCGGCAGGCGGGGGGCCGCCGGGCTTTGAGGGATCCGCCGAGGCCGATCAGCAACCTGCGGCGAACCCTGCCGGGGCCACGCAGCCCCGGCCGGGCCCGCGCGGGACCGACGGGACCTGCCGGACCTTGAGGGACCCGCCGAAACCGATCAGCAACCTGCGGCGAACCCTGCCGGGCCACGTAGACCCGGCAGGGCCCGCGCGGGACCGACACGACCTACCGGACCTTGAGGGACCCACCGAAACTGATCAGCAACCTGCGGCGAACCCTGCCGGGCCCGCAAGGCCCGACGGGCCAGGCAGAACCTGAAGGAACTCGCCGACGCCGACCGGCGGCCGGTCCCGGATCTCGCCGGGCCACGCAGCCTCCCTCCCACGCCCGAGCCGCCCAGGCCGCCAGAGGGGCCCGGGCCGCCCGCCCCGCCCGAGGGGCGCAGGAGGGGCCCGGCCGGGCCCCTCCTGCGCCCGTCCCCGCCGGGGCCCGCACAAGATCCGCACCCCCACCTGTCAGTGCCCCCCGCTACGGTGACCCCCATGGCTGCCCGTACCCGCACGTCCGCCAAGGACCGGCCCTCCTACCGCTGCACCGAGTGCGGCTGGACCACCGCCAAGTGGCTCGGCCGCTGCCCCGAGTGCCAGGCGTGGGGCACGGTCGAGGAGTCCGGCGCGCCCGCCGTCCGTACGACGGCGCCCGGCCGGGTCACGTCGGCCGCGCTGCCCATCGCGCAGGTGGACGGCCGACAGGCCACCGCGCGCAGCACCGGCGTGGCCGAGCTGGACCGTGTGCTGGGCGGCGGCCTGGTGCCGGGGGCCGTCGTGCTGCTCGCGGGCGAGCCCGGTGTCGGCAAGTCGACGCTCCTGCTGGACGTCGCCGCCAAGGCCGCCTCCGACGAGCACCGCACGCTCTATGTGACGGGCGAGGAGTCCGCGAGCCAGGTCAGAATGCGCGCCGACCGCATCGGGGCGCTCTCCGACCACCTCTACCTCGCCGCGGAGACCGACCTCTCCGCCGTCCTCGGACACCTCGACTCCGTCAAGCCGTCCCTGCTGATCATGGACTCGGTGCAGACGGTGGCCTCCCCGGAGATCGACGGCGCGCCCGGCGGGATGGCCCAGGTGCGTGAGGTCGCCGGCGCCCTGATCCGCGCCTCGAAGGAGCGCGGCATGGCGACGCTCCTGGTCGGCCACGTCACCAAGGACGGTGCCATCGCGGGCCCCCGGCTGCTGGAGCACCTGGTCGACGTGGTGCTGAGCTTCGAGGGCGACCGGCACGCCCGGCTGCGCCTGGTGCGCGGTGTGAAGAACCGCTACGGCGCGACGGACGAGGTCGGCTGCTTCGAGCTGCACGACGAGGGCATCGTCGGGCTGACCGACCCCAGCGGCCTGTTCCTGACCCGGCGCGCCGAGCCCGTCCCCGGCACCTGCCTCACGGTGACCCTGGAGGGCCGCCGCCCCCTGGTGGCCGAGGTGCAGGCACTCACGGTCGACTCGCAGATCCCCTCGCCCCGCCGCACCACCTCCGGCCTGGAGACGTCCCGGGTGTCGATGATGCTCGCCGTCCTGGAGCAGCGCGGCAAGATCAGCGCCCTCGGCAAGCGCGACATCTACAGCGCCACGGTGGGCGGGGTGAAGCTGTCCGAGCCCGCCGCCGACCTGGCCGTGGCGCTCGCCCTGGCCAGCGCCGCCAGCGACACCCCGCTGCCGAAGAACCTGGTGGCCATCGGCGAGGTCGGGCTCGCGGGCGAGGTCCGGCGCGTCACGGGCGTGCAGCGGCGACTGGCCGAGGCGGCCCGGCTGGGGTTCACCCACGCGCTGGTGCCGGGCGACCCCGGGAAGGTGCCGAGCGGGATGCGGGTCCTGGAGGTGGCCGACATAGGCGAGGCGCTTCGAGTGCTTCCCAAGCGGGTACCCCGGGAGAACCGGCGCAAAGCCGGGGCGGACGCACCGCCCGAGGAGAGCCCTCTCTGAACCGGAAGGGAGCCCTCTTTAATAGGCTGGGCGCCGGAATACGCCAGTAGACTTCGCCCTGGTCTCGCCCGTACGTACGGACAGCAGGGCGGCCTGCGGCACCGTTGACCTTGCGACCGGAGGAGTGCAGTGGCAGCCAACGACCGGGCATCGGGCCCCGGCAGGGCCGGGGGTGGCTCCGCTGGCTCCGCCGTCGAAGGGCTGATGCGCGCCTCGCTGAGCGCCGTCGCGCCCGGCACGGCCCTGCGCGACGGCCTGGAGCGCATCCTTCGCGGGAACACCGGCGGTCTCATCGTCCTGGGCATGGACAAGACCGTCGAATCGATGTGCACGGGCGGTTTCGTCCTCGACGTGGAATTCACCGCCACCCGGCTGCGCGAGCTGTGCAAGCTGGACGGCGCGCTGATCCTCGACAAGGACATCACCAAGATCGTGCGGGCGGGCGTCCAGCTCCTGCCGGACGCCTCGATCCCCACCGAGGAGACCGGCACCCGCCACCGGACGGCGCAGCGCGTGTCCATCCAGTGCGGGTTCCCGGTGGTCTCGGTCAGCCAGTCGATGCGGCTGATCGCGCTCTACGTGGGCGGCGAGCGGCGCGTCCTGGAGGAGTCGGGCGCCATCCTCTCCCGTGCCAACCAGGCACTGGCCACCCTGGAGCGCTACAAGCTCCGGCTGGACGAGGTCGCGGGCACCCTCTCCGCGCTGGAGATCGAGGACCTGGTCACGGTCCGCGACGTGACGGCGGTGTGCCAGCGCCTGGAGCTGGTCCGCCGGATCGCCACGGAGATCGCGGAGTATGTCGTCGAGCTCGGCACCGACGGCCGTCTCCTCTCCCTCCAGCTGGACGAGCTGATCGCCGGCGTCGAGCCGGAGCGCGACCTGGTAGTGCGGGACTACGTCCCCGAGCCGACCGCCAAGCGCACCCGCACGGTCGCCGAGGCCCTCTCCGAGCTGGACGCCCTCACCCACCCCGAGCTGCTCGAACTGCCCATCGTGGCGCGCGCCCTGGGTTACAGCGGCTCCCCGGAGACGCTGGACTCCGCGGTCTCCCCGCGCGGCTACCGCCTGCTGGCGAAGGTGCCGCGGCTGCCCGGTGCGATCATCGACCGGCTGGTGGACCACTTCGGCGGCCTGCAGAAGCTGCTCGCCGCGAGCGTCGACGACCTCCAGACCGTGGACGGCGTGGGCGAGGCACGGGCCCGCTCGGTCCGCGAGGGCCTCTCGCGCCTCGCGGAGTCCTCGATCCTCGAGCGGTATGTGTAAGTACGCGTAAGCGCATGTAGGTACGCGTAACGGACGTACCTCGCGAGAACGGGCGAGATGCGAACGAGGCGGCCCCTGTGGGCCGCCTCGCGCGTTTCCGGGTCAGGGCCCGCCCGGCCCTCTCGCACCCGTCACGCCTTCTCCAGCTTGAACTCCAGCCGCTCGGTGACGCCCGCCACCTTGACCTCGACCCGGTAGGTGCCGGAGCCCGCCACGGCGTCGCCGGCCGGCGTCGCGCACTGCGGGGCGGTGCGCTTGCGGTCCCACTCCACCGTGCGCTTGGTCTCGCCCGAGCCGGGCAGCTCGACCAGCAGAGCGCCCGCGCCACGGGCGCAGTCGTCGGAGGACCAGATGTGGTCGCTACCGCTGGTGATCTTCATAAAGGCCGCGGGGGCCCCGAAGTTCACCTTGCAGGCGCCGCTGCCGGCGTTCTTCACCACGATCTCGAACTTGGGCTTCTCGTCCGGGCCGTAGGCTTCCTTGACGCTGCGGACCGTCAGCCGCACCGTGCCTGACGCGCAGTCGGGCACCGAGGAGCCGGCCGGGACGGTCCTGCCGTCACCGCTGCCGAGGACGCCGGAGCCGCCCGTACCCGAGCCGCCTGTCCCACCGCCCGCGTGGTCACCACCGGCACCACCGGTCCCACTGGACCCACCGGTGCCGGTGCTCGAGTCGCCCCGGCCGCCGGGACGTTGGCTGATGTGCGGGCCCGAGGGCGTCGGGCCGGGCGTGATGGTGCTGTCGGCCGGCCCCTTGCCGGGCGAGCCCTTGCCCTGCTCGCTCCCGGAACCGTCATCACCCCCAAGGGTGACCATCCACAACACCACCAGGACGGTAAGGCCGAGCAGGCCAAGCGCAACTGCCCTCCGCCGCCAATAGATGGAGGAGGGAAGCGGCCCGATCGGATTGCGCAGTGATCCCACGCGAAGACTCTACGAGAGATCGGCCCGGGCACCAGCCCATACCCGCCGCATGGGTGCCTACTTTTCTCATCATCTGCCCAGCGGGGGCGGCCGTTCCGTTGTCGGCACCTGACGAAAGTCAGGGTCGCCTTATGCCTATCGCCCGGTGTGGTGGCGAGGTGACGGTCCGTACGGTCCTGTGCCCATGGACAACGATCTCTACCTCGACATCACCGACTTCGCCCGCTCCACACCCGGCTGGTTCCAGGACCTCGCGGAAGTGGGGACGGAGGCCGGGCTGTTGCTCCTGATGGCGGTGTCCGTCGCCGTCTGGTGGTGGGCCCGGCGCGGCCGGGCCCGTCAGGTCGCGCTGGCGCTGCTGGTCCCGGTCACCACGGCGCTGGCGTACGGGATCAGCGAGATCGTCAAGAGCGTCGTCGAGGAGGACCGGCCGTGCCGGGCGGTGGCGGGCGCGGTCACCTCCCTCGCGCCCTGCCCGGCGCCGGGCGACTGGTCCTTCCCCAGCAACCACGCCACGCTCGCCGCGGCGCTCGCGGCCGGGGTCACGCTGGCCCTGCGCCTGGTGGCGTGGCTGGTGCTGCCGCTGGCCCTGCTGATCGCCTTCTCCCGGGTCTTCCTCGGCGTCCACTACCCGCACGACGCCGCCGTGGGCCTGCTGCTGGGCACGGCCGTCGCGCTGCTGGGCGCCCGGCTGCTCGTGGGACGCGGTACGGCCCTGGTCGAGCGGGCGCGCGAGGGGCGGCTGCGGGTGCTCGTACAGGCGTGAGCACACGGGCTTCCCGGGGCGGACCGCCCCGGGAAGCCGCATCCTGGATCACCTGTCCGGACGGCCCGTCAGGCGCGGACCCACTCCGTCTTGTGCCCGAAGCCCTGGCCGTTGTCGATCAGCCGCAGCCAGTCCGGGCGCAGTTCCCACAGGTCCGTGCGCTCCATGGCCTGGCGAAGGCGGTCGTTGCGTTCCACATACGGGTAGCGCGTGGCGTACGCGCGCCAGCGCGCCTCACGCTCCGCGCCCTCCAGGCGGCGGCACGCGCCCCGGCCCTGCACACCCGTCAGGGCGGTCCACACCTGGCCCTCGCGCTGGGCGGTGAACGCGGCCCGCCCGTCGCCGGCGAGGAGCGCGCGGCCGTGACGGGTGGTGGCCGAGGTGACGAAGAGCAGGGCGGGACCCGCCGGACGCACGCTCTCCGCCGCGTCGGCGGCATCGGACGCGCCGGCGGTGTCCCCCGAAGGCCCGCT
The DNA here is from genome assembly GCF_002891295.1 of Streptomyces eurocidicus. Lineage (GTDB taxonomy): Bacteria > Actinomycetota > Actinomycetes > Streptomycetales > Streptomycetaceae > Streptomyces > Streptomyces eurocidicus. The sequence continues at coordinate 246,627 of NZ_LGUI01000003.1, forward strand.
CGGCGGCCCGCCGAACGCCCCGCCCGACGGCCCGCCACCGGCCAAGGGCTCCGCGACCGCGTAGAGCACGGCGCACGCCTGCGGCCCGTCCTCGTCCACATAGGCCAGGGTCATGGTCGTGTGCGCGTCGAGGGCGGCGAGGATCTCACGCGGCACTCTGCTCTCCGTCTCGCTCATGGGCCCATTCCACCCCGCTCAGTCGCCGGTCACCAGTCCGGCCTCGTACGCGAGGATCGCGGCCTGCACACGGTTGTCGACCTCCAGGTGGTCCAGGACCGCGCTGACGTACCCCTTGACCGTGCCCTCGACGAGGTGCAGGCGGCGGGCGATCCCGGCGTTGGAGAGGCCCTCGCCCAGGAGAGCGAGGACCTCGCGCTCGCGGGCGGTGAGCCCGGCCGTACGGGCGCGGGCGGCGGTACCGCGCGTCAGGCGCGTGCCGCCCAGCTCGGCGATGACGTGCCGGGCGACCTTCGGCGAGAGGTAGGCGCCGCCGTCCGCCACGGCGCGCACCCCGGCCATCAGCTCGTACGGGTCGCCGGACTTGAGGAGGAAGCCCGTGGCGCCGCCGCCGAGGGCGCGGGAGACATAGTCGTCCTCGGAGAAGGTGGTGAGGATCGCGACCGCCGTGCCGGGGACGGTGCGCCGGATCTCCTCGCAGGCGGCGAGGCCGTCCATGACCGGCATGCGGATGTCCAGCAGCGCCACGTCGGGGCGGTGCGCGCGGGTCGCCTCCACGGCCTGCCGGCCGTCGGCGGCCTCGGCGACCACCTCCACGGCCGGGTCGGCCGCGAGGACAGCCCGTACGCCCGCCCGGATCATCGCCTCGTCGTCCGCGAGGAGAACCCTGATCACCCTGCCCACTCCCTTTCCTCCTGCTCCACGATCTCCGCCGGGCCGACCCTGGGGACGCGGTCCTTCGCCACCAGACGGCCGTCGCGGAAGCAGAGCCGGTAGTGGTCGACGCCGACGAAGAGTTCACCGGTGGCCCGGTAGTAGCGGCAGTCCGCCCCGGCGGGCGGCGCCGGAGCCCGGTCGGACGGCGGGTCGGCGACCTTACGGTCCGGCAGTACGGGCTCGACCGCGGCGTACGGGGCGCCGACGCGCAGCCCGGCGTAGTCGGCGGGGGTGAGCACCGAGTGCGCCTTCACATACGCGTACCAGCCGAAGGCCGCGGTCATGAAGACGGCGGCGCCCGCGCCGGCCACGGCGAACGGCACGACGATCCCGCGCCGGGTGGCCCGGCGCGCGCGGGCGAAGGCGTCGTGCGGAGTGGTGCCGGACGCCCCGCCCTCCTCGCCGGACAGCGGCCCGTCCGGTACGTGGGGATCCGGGAGCGGCCGGGCGGACGGCCCGGTGCGGGCTCCCGGCGCGCGGGCGTCCGGCTCGTACGTCACCCGGGTGCGGGTCCCCGGGCCGTCGGCCCCGGGCGCCGTGTGCGGGAGCCGCGCGCGGACCCGGAAGCCCCCGTCGCGCGGGCCCGCCGCGAAGTCGCCTCCGGCCAGCGCGACCCGTTCGCGCAGCCCGAGCAGCCCGGTGCCGCCGTGCGGCGCGGCGGCGCGGCCCGGGGCGGGGAGCGGGTACTCGTGCGGCGCCGGGCCGTTGGCCACCGTCACCACGGTCTCGCCCGGCCGCTCCTCGACGTCCACGGTCACCTCGGCGCCGGGCGCGTGCTTGGCGGCGTTGGTCAGCGCCTCCTGGACGACCCGGTAGGCGGCGCGGGCCGCCATGGAGGGCGCCCTGTCCGCTCCCTCGCGCGGGGCGCGCAGGCGCACGCGCAGGCCCGAGGCGGCCGCCCGCGCGACCAGTGCCGCGATCGTCTCGTCCACGGGGGTGAGCGGGGGCGGCGACGGGTCGCGAAGGATGCCGATGATCTCGCGGAGCCGGTCGGTCGCGTCGGCGGCCGCCCCGCGCAGCTCGGCGGCGGCCTCGCGGTGCCGCGCGGCGAGATCCGGCGCCACCTGGAGGGCGCCGGCGCGCAGCGCGATGAGGCTGAGCTCGTGCCCGAGCGAGTCGTGCATGTCCTGGGCGATGCGGGCGCGCTCCCGCAGCCGGACCCGGTCGGCGACGATCTCCTGTTCGCGCTCCAGTTGCGCGGCCCGGCTCCAGCCCGCGGCCACCAGCGCGCGGTGCTGGCGCCCGTAGCGGCCGATCAGCCAGGGGAAGACGGCGCCGAAGAGCAGGGTGCCGATCAGAACCAGCCATTCGACGACCGGGTCGGCGCCGCGCAGGACGACGAGCGGCGTGCCCACGGCGGCGATGCCGGCGAAGGCGTACAGCGCGGGGCGGGGCCCGGTCGCACGGCGGCCCAGGAGGTAGCCGAGGGCGGCCAGGGCGGGCCCGTAGGCCAGCGTGAACAGGGACGGCGAGAGGGCGAGGCCGAGACCGGCCACCAGCAGCAGGGCCGGGACGGGACGGGCCCGGGAGACGGCGACGGCCAGCGCGAGCACGGCGTACCCGGCGATGTGCTGCCACCAGGGCCGGGGCTCGGTCAGCCCGAGCGGGCCCACGACGAGCGCGGGCGCGGCGAGCGCCGCCCACAGCAGGGCGTCGGGCAGGGCCCCGCGCGGGGTGACTGTGCGTCTCACCGGGTCGACGGTACAAGTGGGCGGGGGTGCGGCGCCTCTGACGAAAGTCAGGGATACGGGGGGGTGGGTGCGGGGGTGCGCCTGCGGCGGGCTTGTTCCCCACCCCGCCCCTTCCCGTAACCGGGGGCTGCGCCCCCGGGCCCCCTTTCCGCGCTCCGCGCGGCGTCCTCAAACGCCGGACGGGCTGATTTTCGCCCCACCCGCCCCTTGACGAAAGTCAGGCCCACGGGGCCCGGCGCGTTTCCCGCTCGTGCGGGTCCGTGTCAGGATCGGGGACGCCATGACTGCCATGACTGCACCGCCCGAGACGCCGGCCCTCCTGCACGACCCCGTCATCGACTGGTTCGGCGACCATGCCCGTGATCTCCCCTGGCGCCGCCCGGAGGCGGGGCCGTGGGGGGTGATGGTCAGCGAGTTCATGCTCCAGCAGACCCCGGTCAGCCGGGTGCTGCCGGTGTACGAGCAGTGGCTGGCCCGCTGGCCGCGCCCGGCCGATCTGGCCGCCGAGCCGCCCGGCGAGGCGGTCCGCGCGTGGGGCCGGCTCGGCTATCCGCGGCGCGCGCTGCGGCTGCACGCGGCCGCGTCGGCGATCACCGAGCTGCACGGCGGCGAGGTGCCGCGCGACCACGCCAGGCTGCTGGCGCTGCCGGGCGTCGGCGAGTACACGGCGGCGGCCGTGGCGTCGTTCGCGTACGGGCAGCGGCACGCGGTCCTCGACACCAATGTGCGCCGGGTCTTCGCACGGGCCGTGAGCGGCGCGCAGTACCCGCCGAACGCGACGACCGCCGCCGAGCGGAAGCTGGCCCGCGCGCTGCTGCCCGAGAGCGAGCCGGTGGCCGCCCGCTGGGCCGCCGCGACCATGGAGCTGGGCGCGCTGGTGTGCACGGCGCGCACGCCCGAGTGCGCCCGCTGCCCGATCTCGGCCCACTGCGCGTGGCGGGCGGCAGGCTCGCCGGAGCACGACGGCCCGCCGCGCCGGACGCAGAGCTACGCCGGTACGGACCGGCAGGTGCGCGGCAAGCTGCTGGCCGTGCTGCGGGAGGCGATCGACCCCGTGCCGCAGGCGGTGCTGGACACCGTGTGGGACGAGCCGGTGCAGCGGGCCCGCGCGCTGGACGGGCTGGTGGCGGACGGCCTGGTGGAGCCGCTGGCGGACGGCTGGTACCGGCTGCCGCTCAGCACCCCGGCGCCCGCGTCCGGGTGAGCCCGGGGCCCGCGTCGGGTGAGCCCGGGGCCGGGTTCCGGGTGAGCCCGGGGCCGGCGCGCCGGAGCGGCCCGCGCGCCTCACGATGACGCACCCGTCACCGTGCTGCGCCCCCGCCCCGCACTGTGCCGCCGGCGCCCGCATCACGGTGATGAAGTGAAGGCCCTGAGGCCGCTTTGCGCCCCATTTCTTCGTCTTTAACGTTCCGCTGTTACACAACCTATGGACAGCTGTGTATCAGCCGAAGGGCTGCTGCACATGGCGTCGCAACAGCGCCTCCGTAGCGTCCTACCCGTGCTGGAGGACCACCAGCGTGACGCGGGGAACGCAAGCGGAATGGAGGCTGCACGATGGCCAGCAGCGGCAAGGTTCTGGACTTCGAAGAGTACGTGCGCAACCGTCAGGACGCCCTCCTGCGCAGCGCCCGCCGCCTCGTGCCCGACCCCATCGACGCGCAGGACCTCCTCCAGACCGCGCTGGTGCGCACGTACGGCCGCTGGGAAGGCATAGCGGACAAGTCGCTGGCCGACGCCTACCTCCGGCGTGTCATGATCAACACTCGTACGGAGTGGTGGCGCGCCCGAAAGCTGGACGAGGTCCCCACCGAGCAGCTCCCCGACGCGAGCGTCGAGGACGGCACGGAGCAGCACGCCGATCGCGCCCTGCTGATGGACATCCTCGGAGTCCTGGCACCCAAGCAGCGCAGCGTCGTCGTGCTGCGACACTGGGAGCAGATGAGCACCGAGGAGACCGCGGAGGCGCTCGGCATGTCGACGGGCACCGTCAAGAGCACGCTGCACAGGGCGCTCGCCCGGCTGCGTCAGGAGCTGGAGAGCCGCGACCTGGACTTCCGCGCCCTGGAGCGCAACGAGCGGGGGCAGGAACGGTGCGCAGCCTGAGACAGGCGGCTCCCGCACGGCCGGCACTGATCACCGGCGGCACGGTCACAGCGTTGGCCGCGGCCGCCGGTCTTCTGCTTGCCGGGTGCGACGCGGGCAGCGAGGGCGTCCGCAAGGAGGGCACCGCGCAGACCCAGTCGGCGGCGAAGCCCAGCCATGTGGCCTCGGCGTCCGCCGTGCCCACGCAGGAGAAGGTCGACGCGATCAAGCTGATCAAGGGCGATCCCAAGGTCAGCGATCAGGTCAAGAAGAACCTCAAGCCCTGCACGAAGAACGAGTACCCCGTGGACGTGATCTACGGGCAGCTGACCGACGGCTCCCGCAACGACGTGGTGATCAACGTGATGACCTGCGCGGATTCCATCGGTGTCGGTTCCTATGTGTACCGTGCCAAGGGCGACTCGTACGTGAACGTGTTCGCGGCCGAGCAGCCGCCCGTCTACGCCGACATCGACCGCCGCGACCTCCAGGTCACCAGGGAGGTCTACGGTCCGGGGGACGCGGCGTGCTGCGCGTCGGGCAGGGATGTCATGACGTACCACTGGTCGGGGAACGAGTTCCGGGAGACCGGTCGCACCCATACCGACTTCAGCAAGGTCGGTAACAACGACAAGGAACTCCCGAGCGTGGGAACGGAGGGCTGAGAGCGGCGTGGCCGATACCCATGTGCTCTTCGTCGAGGACGACGACGTCATTCGCGAGGCGACCCAGCTGGCACTGGAGCGCGACGGCTTCGAGGTGACCGCGGTGCCGGACGGGCTGCTGGGACTGGAGCGGTTCCGGGCCCGTAAGCCCGACATCGCGCTCCTCGACGTCATGGTGCCCGGCCTGGACGGCGTCAGCCTGTGCCGCCGGATCCGCGACGAGTCCACCGTCCCCGTGATCATGCTGTCCGCGCGCGCGGACAGCATCGACGTCGTGCTCGGCCTGGAGGCCGGCGCCGACGACTATGTGACCAAGCCCTTCGACGGCGCCGTGCTCGTCGCCCGGATAAGAGCCGTGCTGCGCCGCTTCGGCCACGCCAGCGGCCCCAACGGCTCGCCGGGCGCCGAGCAGCCGGAGCCGCTCGCGAGCGGCGTGCTGAGCTTCGGCGACCTGGAGGTCGACACGGAGGGCATGGAGGTCCGCAAGGCGGGCGAGCCCGTCGCCCTCACGCCCACCGAGATGCGGCTGCTGCTGGAGTTCTCGGCGGCGCCCGGCACCGTGCTCTCCCGCGACCGGCTGCTGGAGCGGGTCTGGGACTACGGCTGGGGCGGCGACACCCGGGTCGTGGACGTCCATGTGCAGCGGCTGCGCGGCAAGATCGGCCAGGACCGGATCGAGACGGTCCGTGGCTTCGGCTACAAGCTCAGAGGCTGAGCACCCGATGCTGAACCCCCGGACCCCCTCGTGGTGAAGCTCGCCCTCCGCTCGGGCCTGCGCTGGAAGGTCAGCCTGGCCATCGCCGGGGTCAGCGCGCTCGTGGCCGTCGCGCTCAGCCTCGTCGTCCACAACGCGGCCCGGCTGTCGATGCTCGACAACAGCCGGGACGTGATGGACGAGCGCGTCCAGATCGCCCAGAGGTACTACGAGAACACCGGCCGGCTGATGCTCCACGCCAAGGTCGACGACCCCACGCTGCCCAAGCAGCTCCGGGACGCGGCCGCGGTGGGGCTGCGCGCCACCTACCTCCAGGACTCCGCCGGCAACGGCACCCCCGAGGTCTGGGCCTCGGTGCCGCTCCGCAACGGCAAGATCCTCTCGATCCACACCAAGTTCAAGGACCGCTTCTCGATCATCGACACCCTGGACCGGGTGCTGATCATCGGGTCGGTCTCCGTGGTGCTCGGCGGCACCGCCCTGGGCATCCTCATCGGCGGCCAGCTCTCCCGGCGGCTGCGCAAGGCCGCCACCGCCGCCCGCAAGGTCGCCGACGGCGACCCCGAGGTGCGGGTGCGCGACGCCATCGGCGGCCGGGTGCGCGACGAGACGGACGACCTGGCGCGCGCCGTCGACGGCATGGCGGAGGCGCTCCAGGACCGCCTGGAGGCCGAGCGGCGCGTCACGGCCGACATCGCCCACGAGCTGCGCACGCCCGTCACCGGCCTGCTCACCGCCGCCGAGCTGCTGCCGCCGGGCCGCCCCACCGAGCTCGTAAGGGACCGGGCGCAGGCCATGCGCACCCTGGTCGAGGACGTGCTGGAGGTCGCCCGGCTGGACGGCTTCGCGGAGCGCGCCGAGATGCAGGACATCCGGCTCGGGGAGTTCGTGGTGCGCCGGGTGCGGATAGTGGAGCCGGACGCCCGGGTCAAGGTCGTCCGCGACGCCTACGTCTCCACCGACCCGCGCCGCCTGGAGCGCATCCTCGGCAACCTCCTCGCCAACGCCGCCAAACACGGCCGGGGCCCGTTCGAGGTCACGGTCGAGGGGCGGGTGCTGCGCGTGCGCGACCACGGCCCGGGGTTCCCGGAGGACCTCCTGGAGAAGGGCCCGAGCCGCTTCCGCACGGGCAGCAAGGACCGCGCGGGCAAGGGCCACGGCCTGGGCCTGACCATCGCGGCCGGCCAGGCCCGCGTCCTGGGGGCGCGGCTCACGTTCCGCAACGCGGATCCGGAGGTGGAGGGCGGTACGGGCGCGATCGCGGTGCTGTGGCTGCCGGAGTCCGCGCCGACGAGCACGGGGAGCTTCCCGATCATCAGGGTGCCGGACTGAGGATCCCGGACCGGATTTCCCTCCCGTCCGCCGCCGCGCAGATTACGGAAAGGGGGCGCCGACGGGGCGTTACATCACCCCGGACCGGCAGCCGTTCGGGAATTCCCGGCCCCGGCGACCGCTCACATCGGGTCCACGCATTCCCTCCATTCCTTCGCCGGGTCCAGTTGTTCCCGCCGTTCCGTGAGCGAGAACCAGTTACCCGAGTCGTCCCGCAGAATCGCCTCCGTTCCATAAGGCCGTTCCTGCGGTTCCCGGAGGAATTCCACGCCCTTGGCCCGGAGCGTCTCGTAATCCCGCCGGACGTCGTCCGTGCTCAGCACGCCCGCCCCCAGCGCCCCCTTCCCGACCAGGGTCCGCACGGCCTCGGCCGCCTCCGGGTCCAGTCCGGGCGGGCCCGGGACCATCAGGGTGAGCTCGACGTCCGGCTGGCTCCGGGCGCCGACCGTCAGCCAGCGCATGCCCCCGTCGCCGCCCATGGTCATGTCGGTGCGGACCTCCAGACCGAGCTTCTCGGTGTAGAACTCCTTCGCCCGGTCCTGGTCGAGGACCCAGACGGTGCTGATGGCGATGCCCTTGATCATGGCGCGCTCCCGGGGGTTCGTACGGCCGGGCGTTCGTACCGCCGCACGACCACCGTAGGCACGGCCCGCGCCGCCCGCTCCCCGGGAACGACGAAGCCGGCGCACCGCACGGGGGCGGTGCGCCGGCTCGTGGCCGACCGGTGTCCTACGGGTCAGAGGGTCTCGCCGTGGGCCTTCAGGAAGCCGACCGGCTCGACGGCGGTGCCGTAGTTCGGGGTCGTACGGATCTCGAAGTGCAGGTGGGGACCGGAGGAATTGCCGGTGGAGCCCGACAGGCCGATCTCCTGGCCGGTGGTCACGGTCTGGCCGACCGAGACCTTCACCAGCGAGAGGTGCGCGTACTGCGAGTACGTGTTGTCGTCGTGCTTGATCACGATGGCGTTGCCGTACGCGGGACCGTCGCCGCCACCGTTGGGGCCGGCCTTCACGACCGTACCGCCGTGCACGGCCTTCACGGACGTACCGGTGTCCACGACCAGGTCCTGGCCGCTGTGCTTGCTGGCCCACATGGCGCCGGCCTTACCGAAGGGCTGGCCGATCTGGTAGCCCTCGACGGGCGAGACCCAGGCGTCCGCACGCTTGCGGCTGGCCTCGGCGGCGCTGCGGGCGTCGGCGGCGCGCTTCTCGGCGTCCTTCTCGGCCTGCTCCTGCGCGGCCTTGTCCTTGGCCGCGGCCTTCAGCTGCGTCTCGGCCTGGGCGTGCAGGGCGTCGTCCAGCGCCGCGACGGACGCGAAGGCCGGGATCTCCGCCTGCGAGGTGGTGTCGGCCGCCAGCGCCACACCGGTTCCGAGCGCGAGCGATGCTCCGAGGCCGGCGGCCACGACGGCGGCACGGTTACGGAGAACGGACGTGCCGGAATTACGGAAAGTGGCGAGCTTCGACATAAACAAATACCTCCAGGCAGGAATGGGTCCCGGCTGCGAACTGCCGCGAACCGGGATCGCCATACCTTGGTAACCCGCATTCGCCGCCCTGCCAAGGACGGCCACTACTAGCGAATGCCGTAGCAGGAGGGGCGCCGTGGAACGCTTCGCCCAAGAGGGTTTCCGGCCCGGCGCAAGGGCCTCCGAAGCTTTTCCGAGCCCATTCGGCCCGGAATTGTTCTGCTATTCGCCGTAGTATGTGACCCACGCCCTATGGGCCGTATCACCGCCGATGGACTTTCGGCCTGCCCCGTTCCGGGACCAAAGGCCCGCCCCCGGCGGTACGCTCCCGGCAGCAGACGTACGGACGCACGGACGCAGCCGGGGGGCCGCCACGATGGGCAACGATTCCCGCTTCTCCCACCTCGAGGACGTCGAGCTGGCGGACGCCGTGCAGGCGGTCCGCGAGGGCCTCACGACCGCCGCCGCGCGCGGCCGGGGCGAGGAGATCGTCTTCGACGTCGGTGAGATCTCCATGGAGTTCACCGTCGAGATCCGCCGGGATGTCACGGGCAAGGGCGGGGTGAAAGCCTGGGTCGTCAGCGCGGACGCCGAGGCGTCCCGGGGCTCCACCCGGACCCACAGGGTCGCCTTCACCCTCACCCCGAAGGACGCCCGCACGGGCGGCGGCCTGCGCGTGGGCAACGAGCGCCCGGGCGGCGTCTCGCGCTTCGGCTCCACGGGGCAGTGACGCCGCCCGCGGTGCCCGCGGGTGCCGTCGGCGGCCCGGGAGGCCCAGCGGCGCTTCCACGGGTGCCCTGGAGCGCGAAAAGGGCCGGCCCCGGAACCGCTGAACGGTTCCGGGGCCGGCCCAGGTCCTTACGGACCTGATTCGCTTACGCGTCCTTCGACAGGTTCGGGCCTGCGCCGCCCGCCGTGGACTCGATCGGCGGGGTGTCCGGCAGGGCCGACTTCTCCTCGCCGCGGAAGGTGAACTTCTTCTCCTCACCCTCGCCCTCTGTGCCCACGACCACGATGTGGCCCGAGCGCAGCTCACCGAAGAGGATCTTCTCCGAGAGGATGTCCTCGATCTCGCGCTGGATCGTGCGGCGCAGCGGGCGGGCGCCCAGGATCGGGTCGTAGCCGCGCTTGGCGAGGAGCGACTTGGCCTCCGAGCTCAGCTCGATGCCCATGTCGCGGTCCTTCAGCCGCTCGTCCACCTTGGCGATCATGAGGTCGACGATCTGGATGATGTCTTCCTCGGTGAGCTGATGGAAGACGACCGTGTCGTCGACGCGGTTGAGGAACTCGGGGCGGAAGTGCTGCTTGAGCTCTTCGTTGACCTTGGCCTTCATCCGCTCGTACCCGGTCTTGACGTCGCCCTGGGCGGCGAAGCCCAGGTTGAAGCCCTTGGAGATGTCCCGGGTGCCGAGGTTGGTCGTCATGATGATGACGGTGTTCTTGAAGTCGACGACCCGGCCCTGGGAGTCGGTCAGGCGACCGTCCTCCAGGATCTGGAGCAGCGAGTTGAAGATGTCCGGGTGGGCCTTCTCGACCTCGTCGAAGAGGACGACGGAGAACGGCTTGCGGCGCACCTTCTCGGTGAGCTGGCCGCCCTCTTCGTAACCCACGTATCCGGGCGGGGAGCCGAAGAGGCGCGAGACGGTGTGCTTCTCGCTGAACTCCGACATGTCGAGGGAGATCAGGGCGTCCTCGTCACCGAAGAGGAATTCGGCGAGCGTCTTGGACAGCTCCGTCTTACCGACGCCGGACGGGCCGGCGAAGATGAAGGAGCCGCCGGGGCGCTTCGGGTCCTTGAGGCCCGCACGCGTGCGCCGGATGGCCTGGGAGAGCGCCTTGATGGCGTCCTTCTGGCCGATGACGCGCTTGTGCAGCTCGTCCTCCATGCGCAGCAGGCGGGAGGACTCCTCCTCCGTCAGCTTGAAGACCGGGATGCCGGTGGCCGTGGCGAGGACCTCGGCGATCAGATCGCCGTCGACCTCGGCGACGACGTCCATGTCGCCGGCCTTCCACTCCTTCTCGCGCTTCGCCTTCGCGGCGAGGAGCTGCTTCTCCTTGTCGCGCAGCGAGGCGGCCTTCTCGAAGTCCTGCGAGTCGATCGCGGACTCCTTGTCCCGGCGCACGTCGGCGATCTTCTCGTCGAACTCGCGGAGGTCCGGCGGCGCGGTCATCCGGCGGATGCGCATTCGGGAGCCGGCCTCGTCGATCAGGTCGATCGCCTTGTCCGGCAGGAAGCGGTCGGAGATGTAGCGGTCGGCCAGCTGGGCGGCCTGGACCAGGGCCTCGTCCGTGATGGAGACGCGGTGGTGCGCCTCGTAACGGTCGCGGAGACCCTTGAGGATCTCGATGGTGTGCGGCAGCGAGGGCTCGGCGACCTGGATGGGCTGGAAGCGGCGCTCGAGGGCGGCGTCCTTCTCCAGGTGCTTGCGGTACTCGTCCAGCGTGGTGGCGCCGATGGTCTGGAGCTCGCCCCGGGCCAGCATGGGCTTGAGGATGCTCGCGGCGTCGATCGCGCCCTCGGCGGCGCCCGCACCCACCAGGGTGTGGAGCTCGTCGATGAACAGGATGATGTCGCCGCGGGTGCGGATCTCCTTGAGGACCTTCTTCAGGCGCTCCTCGAAGTCACCGCGGTAGCGGCTGCCGGCGACCAGGGCGCCGAGGTCGAGGGTGTAGAGGTGCTTGTCCTTGAGGGTCTCGGGCACCTCGCCCTTGACGATGGCCTGGGCCAGTCCCTCGACGACGGCGGTCTTGCCGACGCCGGGCTCGCCGATGAGGACCGGGTTGTTCTTGGTACGGCGGGACAGCACCTGCATGACCCGCTCGATCTCCTTCTCGCGCCCGATGACCGGGTCGAGCTTGGATTCGCGGGCGGCCTGCGTAAGGTTGCGGCCGAACTGGTCCAGGACGAGCGAGGTCGAGGGGGTGCCCTCGGCCGGGCCGCCGGCGGTGGCGGCCTCCTTGCCCTGGTAGCCGGAGAGCAGCTGGATGACCTGCTGCCGCACCCGGTTCAGATCGGCGCCCAGCTTCACGAGGACCTGGGCGGCGACGCCCTCGCCCTCGCGGATCAGGCCGAGCAGGATGTGCTCCGTACCGATGTAGTTGTGGCCGAGCTGGAGGGCCTCGCGGAGCGACAGCTCCAGGACCTTCTTGGCACGGGGAGTGAAGGGAATGTGCCCGGACGGGGCCTGCTGGCCCTGCCCGATGATCTCCTCCACCTGCTGGCGGACCGCCTCGAGCGAAATCCCGAGGCTCTCCAGGGCCTTAGCGGCGACACCCTCACCCTCATGGATCAGGCCCAGGAGAATGTGCTCGGTGCCGATGTAGTTGTGGTTGAGCATCCGGGCTTCTTCCTGAGCCAGGACGACAACCCGCCGCGCGCGGTCGGTGAACCTCTCGAACATCGTTAATCGCTCCTCAGAGCGGTCAGGCAGTTAGGGGTCGGTCCCCTCCCTGTCCTTCCGCATGCTAGTCCCGTGGGACGGGACAGCTCATTCCAACTGCCGACATCCGTCCGGATCACCCCCGCGGTGGCGGGAGAAACCTGCTGCCGAACAGCCGACATCTCCTCCAACCCGATGGTGGGAGACGATGTTCCCGCAGGCCAGGGATATACGCCCACCACCACTACGCCCATGGCGAACGCCCGCTCGGCCCGACACGCCCGCCCGCGGCCCGGGTGGAGCGCTCCGCGCGCTGCTATACCGCCTCTTCCCACTGGGAATGTCCTACCCGCAAGCATTGACAATCCATGCGGCGCGAACACCCTCCATCCGCTACGGGCGAACACCCCCGCGCCGTCCGGAGCCCCCGCGCGCCCCTCACTCCTTATACGGAGCGTGCCCAACTATCAACCCTGCGTAACCTCTTGGGAGTTTCACAGTTGCACCGCGTATGACCGCAACCCTCCCGGGCCCCTGTGTTCCCCCGTGCCCATGGTGCCAGGCGCGCCGGTGGTACGAGCACGGGCTGCGGTGGCCCACCGCCGGTCCCTGCTCCCGGGCGCCCCTGTCCCTGCTCACCGGGGTGCGGTTCGACGTCCTGGACCTACCCGTGGACGCCGGCTTCGCGGTGCTGCGGCGCGTCGGGCGGACCGGACCGGTCACGCTCGACGGTCGGGCGCGCAGGCTGCGCTTCCTGGTCGCCGCGGGCAGCGCGGACGAGCTGCCCGGGCTGCTCGACTGGCTGGAGTGGGGCGGGGTGGCCCTGGATCTGACCGCGCTGGGTGCGGGCGGCCGGATCGTCGCGCCCTTGCCGCGCTCCGCCGGGGACCGCGCGGGCCGCGGGCACCAGGGGGCGCTCGGCGCGGGGAGGGCCGTATGGGTACGGCCTCCCGAGCCGGGGTGCGAGGTCGAGCCGACGCTTCCGGTGACCGGACTCGGGGGCGAGGGGGGCGCCCCCGATCTCGTACGGCTCGTGAGCGCGGCGGCGACGGAGTGCCACCGGGCCCGATTGCTGCGCGCCGGGCAGGCGCGCACACGTCGGCCGACGGGAGATCAGCCGTTGGCCTTCTCGTACGCCTCACGGATGTCGGCGGGGACACGGCCGCGGTCGTTGACGCTGTAGCCGTTCTTCTTGGCCCAGGCGCGGATCTTCGCGGTGTCGGGGCTGCCGCCCGTGGCACCCGCGCGCACCTTGCTGCGACCGGCCGCGGCGCGGCCACCCGTGCGACGACCGCTCTTGGTGTACGGCTCCAGCAGACCGCGGAGCTTGTCGGCGTTGGCCGTCGTGAGGTCGATCTCGTAGCTCTTGCCGTCGAGCGCGAACGTCACGGTCTCGTCCGCCTCGCCACCGTCGAGGTCATCGACAAGAAGGACCTGAACCTTCTGTGCCACGGGGAATCCTTTCAGTGGAAAATGGGATTACGGAGGAATAGCAAACCGCCTTTGCCGGAAAAACACAAACCCCCCGGGAAGGTTCAGCCCGCCTTCCGCGTGGGAACCATCCCTTCCGGAGGCATGTGATAGGGGCGCGATTCGGACATAGGGACCGCGATAGGGGTCGCGATCACAGATGCAGAAGCATCCGGCTGTTGCCAAGGGTGTTCGGCTTCACCCGTTCGAGACCCAGGAACTCGGCAACGCCCTCGTCATAGGAACGCAGCAGCTCGCTGTAGACATCACCGTCCACCGGCGTCTCACCGATCTCCACGAAGCCGTGCTTCGCGAAGAAGTCGACTTCGAAGGTGAGGCAGAAAATGCGCCGTACGCCCAGCCAGCGCGCCGTCTGCAGCAGCTTGTCCAGTACGGCGTGGCCGACGCCCGAGCCCCGGGCGGCCGGGTCGACGGCGAGAGTGCGCACCTCCGCGAGGTCTTCCCACATCACATGGAGAGCGCCGCAGGCGATGACGCTGCCGTCCGCGTCCCGCTCCGCCACCCAGAACTCCTGGATGTCCTCGTAAAGCGTGACGGTGGCTTTGTCGAGGAGGATGCGCTCGCGAACGTACGTGTTGAGGATGCGACGGAGCGCGGGAACATCGCTGGTCCGGGCGCGGCGGACGGTGACGACATTAGATAGTGCGGGCATGGCGGGACGCTATCGCCCCGGAGGGCCCCCCGGCTCGCCGGGCCCGTCGAGTTGGACGACCCGGATCGCGTCGCGCAGGGCTTCGCGTTGTTCGGCTGACATCATGCCGAAGAAGGCCACGAGAGCCGCTGCGGGGTTGTCGCTGAGGGACCACGCTTCGTTCATCAGTGCGGCCGAGTAGGCGGCCCGGTTGGAGACCGCCTCATATCGATAGGCACGGCCTTCCGCTTCCCGGCGCAGCCAGCCCTTCTGATACAGGTTGTCCATTACGGTCATCACGGTCGTGTACGCGATGGACCGTTCCTGTTGAAGGTCTTCCAGCACTTCTCGAACAGTGACCGGCCGGTTCCAGTCCCACACGCGCGTCATGACGGCGTCTTCCAGATCACCCAGGCGTCGAACCACACGCGAATAATAGTGGGAGATGCCTGGAATGCCGGTTTATCGGGGCGGGATAGGGGCAGCAAAAAGGGCGCACGGCCGAGAATTGCGGTCTCGGTCCGTACGCCCTGGGGACGTGCCGCGCCCTCGGGGCGTCGCACGACCCGGCGACGCCTCAGGCTTCGCCGGCCTTGACCGGCCGCCCGGCACTCTCGGCGCGGGCGAGGGCGGCGTCCACGAAGGCGTCTTCCTTGGCCTTGTTCGCGCCACCCTGACTCTTGACGATCGTCACGACCAGAGCGGTGAATGCGACCGCCATCACCACGGGCGGCACCAGTGCGGCGACATAATCCATGGCCGTCGGCTCCTTCTGGGTCGGTATTGCGCGGCTTGTGAGCGACCCGTCCAGATTACGCGCGCCTCAGGCGGGTCTGGCCTCGGGTCCCCGCACCGCGCCGGGCGGAGCGGCCTTACGGCGGGGCGGGAACACCTCGCCGGGGGTGGGAATGGGGCGCTCGGGCGTTCCCGGCCCTTTCGGCGCCCCGGGATCCGGTTTCGGGGCCGCCGGGTCCGGCTTGGGCGCGGGTTTCGGCTTCGGATCGGGTCCCGCCGCGCCGGGACCGGCCGACGCGCGGCCGCCGGGCAGGGCCAGCAGCCGGCAGGGGCCCGTCAGGGCGCCACCGGGGGCGGCACCGCGGTCCGCGAGCCTGGCCCGTACGTCCTGCTCGGCCAGGCGCTCGCAGCGGGCCAGCAGGGCGTGCCGGCGGCCGGCCTCCACCCTGCCCGCGGGCGCCGCGCACAGGCGGCGGAGGGCGGTCAGGTCCTCCGGCCCGGGGCGGTAGCCCGCCGCGAGGGCGGCCTGGAGCCGCTCCGCGTAGCCGGTGGCGGCGCCGGGCAGGGCGGCGCGGTAGCGGGCGAGGTCGGCGAGGAGGAAGGCGCGCAGCCTGCCGCCCTCGGCCGTGGCCTCGTCCACCGCCTCCGCGAGCCGGAGGCACTCGCGCACCTCTTCGTCGCGCTCGGGGCCGGGACGCGGGGGGACGGACTCGGGATGAAGGGCGATGGCGAGGGCTCGGCGCAGCACGCGCAGTTCGTCCGCGCTGAACGCCATGCCGCCGCGGGATCCATAGGGCGTGGGCATGGGCCGACTTTAAGTGCTAAGCGGACAAATTTCGCTGAGCTGCCATTTCCGGGCGTGGCATCGCCGGAGAGGGGCGCGCGGACGGACGCTCAGCGCTGCTTGCGGCGGACGCCCAGGGCGATGGCGCCGGCCGAGAGGGCGGTACCGGAGGCGGTGGCGAGCAGCAGCGTGCCGTTGGTGTCGGGCTCCACGAGGGCCGGCGGGGCGTGGTCCACGACCTCCACCCGGATCGGCGCGGTGTCGTTGTCCGGATCCGGGTCGGGGGCGGCCGAGCCGTCGTGGTCGAGGACGCGCACCCGCCCCTCGGCGCCCTCGACCTTCCTGTCGATGCGTACCTGGAACCGGAGCGTCTCGCGGTCGCCGGGCGGGAAGTCGTCACCGATCGCGCAGCGGTAGCGGACGGGCCCGGCGCCGGGCGAGGGCGTCGCGATGCAGGGCAGCCGGCCGCCGGCGCCCGGCGGCGGCGTCGCGGTGATCGTGGTGCCCTCGGGGGCCGTCACCTCGTACGTGCCCGCGCCCCGGCCCGCGCGGGCGCCGTGCCCGCCGGCCGGGCCGGGGCCGCCGTTCCTGACGCCCAGCTCGACCCCGACGGTCTGGCCGACCCGGCCCACGACGGGCTGGGCGACGGCCTGGTAGTCGGCGCCCTGCGGCGCCCCCGCCCATGCCGGGACCGCGGCCAGGACCAGCCCCGCCGCCCCCGAGGCGGCGAGGGAGACCAGCCGCACCGTCCGTCTTCTGCCCATGAACCCCACGCCCATCATGTACACGATCATGCTCCGCAGCTGACAGGACCGTCGGAGCGGGGGGTCGGTTGCGTCCGGACCCGGGGAATTCCCGGGCCCGGACGCGGGCCGTACCGGCCGGGGCCGCGCGTCAGGACCGGGCGACGTTGCGCTCGTAGACCAGGCGCAGGCCGATCAGCGTGAGCCACGGCTCGTGTTCGTCGATCACCGAAGCCTCGCCGAGGACCAGCGGCGACAGGCCACCCGTGGCGATCACCGTGACGTCGTCGGGGTCGTCGGCGAGCTCGCGCGCCATGCGGTTGACGACGCCGTCGACCTGGCCCGCGAAGCCGTAGAGGATGCCGGACTGCATGGCCTCGACGGTGTTCTTGCCGATGACGCTGCGCGGCCGGGCCAGCTCGATCTTGCGGAGCTGGGCGCCCTTGACGCCCAGCGCCTCGACGGAGATCTCGATGCCCGGGGCGATCACGCCGCCGGTGTACTCGCCCCGGGCGCTGACCGCGTCGAAGGTGGTCGCCGTGCCGAAGTCGACGACGACGCACGGGCCGCCGTAGAGCTCGACGGCCGCGACGGCGTTGACGATGCGGTCGGCGCCGACCTCCTTGGGGTTGTCCATGAGGATCGGCACGCCGGTCTTGACGCCCGGCTCGACCAGGACGGCGGGGACGTCGCCGTAATAGCGGCGGGTGACCTCGCGGAGCTCGTGCAGGACGGAGGGGACCGTGGAGCAGATGGCGATGCCGTCGATGCCGTCACCCAGCTCCTCGCCGAGCAGCGGGTGCATGCCCATCAGGCCCTGGAGCAGGACGGCCAGCTCGTCGGCGGTGCGCCGGGCGTCGGTGGACACCCTCCAGTGCTCGACGATGTCCTCGCCGTCGAACAGGCCGAGGACGGTGTGGGTGTTGCCGACATCGATGGTGAGCAGCATCAGGCGCCCTCCTCCCGGAGGTCCAGGCCGATGTCGAGGATCGGGGCGGAGTGGGTGAGCGCGCCCACCGCGAGGTAGTCGACGCCGGCCTCGGCGTAGGCGCGGGCGTTGACGAGGGTCAGACGGCCGGAGGACTCCAGCAGCGCGCGGCCCGCGACGAGCTCCACGGCCTCGCGGGTCTGCTCGGGGGTGAAGTTGTCGAGCAGGATCAGGTCGGCGCCCTCGGCGAGGACCGGGGGGATCTGGTCGAGGCGGTCCACCTCGACCTCGACGGGGACGTCCGGGAAGCGGGCGCGGACGGCCCGGAACGCCTCGGCCACGCCGCCCGCCGCGACGACGTGGTTGTCCTTGACGAGCGCCGCGTCCGAGAGGGACATCCGGTGGTTGACGCCGCCGCCGCAGCGCACCGCGTACTTCTCCAGGGCGCGCAGGCCGACCGTGGTCTTGCGGGTGTCGCGGACGGCGGCCTTGGTGCCCTTGAGGATGTCGCTCCACTCGCGGGTGACGGTGGCGATGCCGGAGAGGCGGCACAGCAGGTTGAGGGCGCCGCGCTCGGCCGTGAGCAGGTCCCGGGTGAGGGTCCGCACGGACAGCAGCTTCTGGCCGGCCGTCACCCGGTCGCCGTCCTCGACGTGCCGCTCGACCTCGAACTCGTCGGTGCAGACGACGGAGAGGATCGCCTCGGCGACGCGCAGCCCGGCGACGGTGCCGTCCTCGCGGGCGGTGAAGTCGGCGGTGGCGACGGCGTCCTCGGGGATGGTGGCGACGGTGGTGACGTCCTCGCCGCCGTCGAGGTCCTCCTCGATCGCGAGGTGGGCGAGGTCCTCGACCTGGAGGGGGTTCAGACCGGCTTCGGTGAGGAGCGCGGCGAGGGCGGGGTCGAGCCCGCACTCCATGGCGTCCTCGACGAAGGTCTCGCCGCAGCCGCAGCCGTCCCCGCAGCCGCCGGCCGTGGCGGGTTCCTCCCCGGGCAGGGCGATCCGGTGCAGGGCGAGGTCTTCGGGGGTGCTCACGCTGGTCTCCTTGGGGGCGGAGGGGATGACGGGCGGGAATGCGGCCGAGTCCGTACGGGAGACGGCGAGCGTACGGTCCGGGCGGAGGGTCAGCCGGAGGTGGTGGCGCCAGGCGGTGTCGTCGCGGTCCGGGAAGTCCTCGCGCCAGTGGCAGCCGCGGGTCTCCTCGCGGCGCAGGGCGGCGGCGACCAGGACGCGGGAGACGAGGAGGAGGTTGGTGGCCTCCCAGCTCTCGGTGCCGGGCGCTTCCAGGGTGCTCGACCGCTCGGTGTCGATCCGGTCCAGCTCGGCGGCGGCGCGCCGGAGGCTCGCGGCGGAGCGGAGGACGCCGGCGCCCGCGGTCATGACGCGCTGGATCTCCAGGCGCGCCTTGGGCGGTACGAGGAACCCGGCGGTCTCGGCCACGGCGGAGGTGCCGGGGAGCGCGTCGGCGGTGCCCCCGGGGGGCGCGGGCAGCGGGTCGGGGGCGTGCCGCAGGGCGGCGATGTCCGCCGCGATGCGCTCGGCGAAGACCAGGCCCTCCAGGAGGGAGTTCGAGGCGAGCCGGTTCGCGCCGTGGACGCCCGTGCAGGCGACCTCGCCGCAGGCGTAGAGGCCCTCGATGGTGGTACGGCCGCGCAGGTCCGTACGGACGCCGCCGGAGGCGTAGTGGGCGGCGGGCGCGACGGGGATCGGCTCGGTCACGGGGTCGATGCCGTGGGCGCGGCAGGCGGCGAGGATGGTGGGGAAGCGGCTCGCCCACATCTCGGCGCCGAAGTGCCGGCCGTCGAGGTACATGTGCTCGGTGCCGGTCTCCTGCATCCTGCGCATGATGCCCTTGGCGACGATGTCGCGGGGGGCGAGCTCGGCGAGCTCGTGGGCGCCGACCATGAAGCGGTGGCCGTCGGCGTCGACGAGGTGGGCGCCCTCGCCGCGGACCGCCTCGGAGACCAGGGGCTGCTGGCCCTCGGCGTCGGGGCCCAGCCACAGGACGGTGGGGTGGAACTGGACGAACTCCAGGTCGGAGACCTCCGCCCCGGCGCGCAGGGCCAGGGCGACGCCGTCGCCGGTGGAGACCGCGGGGTTGGTGGTCGCGGAGAACACCTGGCCCATGCCCCCGGTGGCCAGGACGACGGCCCGGGCGTGGACGGCACCGACGCCGTCGACCCGGCCCTCGCCCATGACGTGCAGGGTGACACCGGCGGCGCGGCCCTCGTCGTCCTTGAGGAGGTCGAGGACGAGGGCGTGCTCGATGGTCTCGATACCGGCGGCGCGGACGGCCTCGACGAGCGCGCGGGAGATCTCGGCGCCGGTGGCGTCGCCGCCGGCGTGGGCGATCCGGCGGCGGTGGTGGCCGCCCTCGCGGGTCAGCAGGATCTCGCCGGTGCCGGCGTCGGTGTCGAAGCGGGCACCGGTGGCGATGAGCCGGCGCACCGCGTCGGGTCCCTCGGTGACCAGGGCGCGGACGGCCTCCTCGGAGCAGAGGCCCGCACCGGCGACGAGGGTGTCGTCGAGATGCTGCCCGGGGGTGTCGCCCTCGCCGAGCGCCGCCGCTATGCCGCCCTGGGCCCAACGGGTGGAGCCGTCGTCCAGGCGGGCCTTGGTGACGACGGTGACCTTACGGCCGGCGGCGGCGCAGCGCAGCGCGACCGTCAGCCCGGCGACGCCGGAGCCGATGACGACGACGTCGGCCCGGGTGGCCCAGCCGGGGTGCGGCGCGTGCAGGCGTATCCCGGTCATCGCCGGCCTCCGAGGGTCAGGGGGATGTTGTCGATGAGGCGGGTGGCGCCCACCCGGGCGGCCACGGCGAGGACGGCGTCACCGGTGTGGTCGTCGGCGACCTCGGTGAAGTCGGCGGGGTCGATGAGGGCCACGTAGTCGAGGACGAGCGGGGGCTCCAGCTCCGCGGCGGCGTCGAGGATCGCCCGGGCGGAGCGGCGGACCGGCCCGGCGCCGAGCTCCTCGGCCGCCCCGGCCGTCAGCAGGGCGCGGGAGATCTCCAGCGCGGTGGCCCGGTCGGCCTCGGAGAGATAGCGGTTGCGGCTGGAGAGGGCGAGGTTGTCGCCCTGTCTGACGGTGGGGACGCCGACGACCTCGACCGGGAAGTTGAGGTCGCGGACCATGCGGCGGATCAGCGCGAGCTGCTGGGCGTCCTTCTGCCCGAAGAGCGCGACGTCCGGCCGGGTGAGATGGAGGAGCTTGGCGACGACGGTGAGCACGCCGTCGAAGTGGCCGGGGCGCGAGGCGCCCTCGAACCGCTCGCCCATGGGGCCCGCGGTGATCCGGACCTGGGGCTCACCGCCGGGGTAGACCTCGTCGGCGGACGGGGCGAAGACGGCGTCGGCGCCGGACTCCCCGGCGAGCGCGACATCCGCGTCGAGGGTGCGCGGATAGCGGTCGAGGTCCTCGCCGGCGCCGAACTGGAGCGGGTTGACGAAGACCGTGACGACGACCTGGCCTTCGGGCCCGACCAGCCGGCGGGCGGAGCGGATCAGGGTGGCGTGGCCCTCGTGGAGGGCGCCCATCGTCATCACGACGGCCCGGCGGCCTTCGCGCGGGAGGGCGTGGAGCTCCTCCGCGGTGCGCGGAAGCTGGGTGATCATGCGAGGTCTCCGTCCGCGAGGACGCCGAGCAGGTCCTCCGCAAGTTCGGGCTTGAGCAGGCCGTGCGCGAGGGCGCGGTCCGCGGTCGTACGGGCCATGGCCAGGTAACCGGCGACGGACCGGGGGGCGTGGGCGCGCAGCTCCGCGATGTGCGCGGCCACGGTGCCGGCGTCGCCGCGCGACACCGGGCCGGTGAGGGCGGCGTCGCCGGAGCGCAGGACGTTGTCCAGCGCGGCGCCCAGGAGGGGGCCGAGCATACGGTCGGGGGCCGAGACCCCGGCGGTCCGCAGCAGCTCCATGGCCTGGGCGACCAGGGTGATCAGGTGGTTGGAGCTCATGGCGAGGGCCGCGTGGTAGAGCGGGCGGGCTTCCTCCGCCACCCACTCGGGCTCGCCGCCCATCTCGATGACCAGGGCCTCCGCGGCGAGCCGCAGCTGGTCGGGGGCGGTGACGCCGAAGGAGCAGCCGGCCAGCCGCTCGACGTCGACCGGGGTGCCGGTGAAGGTCATGGCCGGGTGCAGGGCGAGCGGCAGGGCGCCGGCCCGGCGCGCCGGGTCGAGGACGGCCGTGCCGTGGCGGCCCGAGGTGTGCACGAGGAGCTGGCCGGGGCGGACGGCACCGGTCTCGGCGAGCCCGGCGACGAGACCGGGCAGGACGTCGTCGGGGACGGTGAGGAGGACCAGCTCGGCACGGGCGAGCACTTCGGCGGGCGGGACGAGCGGGACGTCCGGGAGCAGGGCTGCGGCCCGGCGCACGGAGGCGTCCGAGACACCGGAGGCGGCTACCGGGCGGTGCCCGGCCAGTTTGAGCGCGGCGGCGAGCGAGGGGCCGACACGGCCCGCGCCGACGACGCCGACGGTGAGCCTGGCGGGTCGGTCCTGGGGGCTCGGGTGCTCCGGGAGGGGATGTGCGTTCACGCGGCGATGGCCTTCCGTTCCAGTCCGCGGGGGGTACCGGACGATTCCCTCGTCATGCTACGCGAGTGGAAGAAGGCCGCTTCTGAACGTCCCCAGCCCTGTGGAAAACCTGTCGGCGCGGGCCCCGGCCCGCCTGTGGACAACTCGGGGGAGGTCCGCCGGATGCGTCATGCTCGGCGCATGGGCGGGGTCGAGCACGTGGAGAGCGGGGCCGCGGTCCGCTGCGAAGCCTGGGGGCGCGGCGCGGGAGCGGCGGGGGCGGCGGGGGTCATGGGGGCGGCGGCCGTACGGGCGGCGGTGCGGGCGCCCGGCCGCAGGAAGGCGAGGAGGGTCCTCCGGCGGGCCCGACGCTCGGCGGCCCGCCGGTCGACGACGGCCCGGAAGTCCCACCAGGTGCGTACCTCACGGGCGAGGGCCCGCTCTCCCGTGCCCGGGGCGGGCGGGGCGGGGTCCTGGTGCTGTGCGGCGCGGTAGAGGTCGAGGAGGTGCTGCTGTGTGGCGTCCATGCGGCCCACCTTGCGCCGTCGGCGCACCGACCGCCCCGTCGATTGACGAGGACCGTCAAATGACGTCCCGACCTGCGAAAAGGAAGCGAGGATGAGGCCATGAGCGTGGACATCGACATCACCGGCCTGCCGCACGAGCGCGTCGGCTTCCACCTGTCGCCGCTGGCCGAGCTGGGAGCGATGCTGCACGCGCTGTCCGAGCCCGCTCACCACCCCGGACTGCACGGCTGGGCCACGGCCACCGCCTCCGCCCTTGAGCCGGACCTCGCCGACCGGCTGACCGAGGCCGACTTCCTGTGGCGCTCGATGCGCTCGGACATCCTGCTGCCGGCCGTCCCCCGGGCCACGCTCGCGGAGGAGCTGGACGACCTCGACCGGATGGACGACGACACCTTCGTCTCCGCCGCCTTCGAGATCACCTGCTCGGGGGACTACGACCGGCCGGCCGCCTCCCCGCTGGTCGATCCCCGGCAGCGGGCGCGGGTCCGGGAGCTGTCCGCCGCCCGGGGTCCGCGCCAGGCGGAGTTCACCGAACGGATGATGAAGGACCCCTCGGCGCTGCGGGCCTGGCTGCGTCGTCTCTTCGAGGACTGCGAGGAGGCGTTCTTCGCCGACAACTGGCAGCGCGTCCGGGTGCAGCTCGCCGCCGACGCGCGGCACAAGGCGGAGTTGCTGCGCCGTAAGGGGCTCGGCGAGGCCCTTACGGCCGTCTCCCCCGCCGTGTCGCTCAGCGAGGACGGGTCCCGCATCGTCGTCGACAAGCTGGCCAACGGCCGGACGAGGGCGCACGGCGGCTCGGTGACGTTCCTGCCGACGGCCTTCGGCTGGCCCCACCTGCTCCTCGTCTACCGCCCCGGCTGGCGGCCGGTGGTGCAGTATCCGATCACCAGCCCGGACCTCCCCCAGGTCACCGCCCCACGGCTGGTCCAGCAGCGCATGGAGGCGCTCGCCCACCCGGTGCGGATGCGGCTGTGCCGCACCCTGGCGCGCGGCCCGCACACCACGGGCGAGCTGGCCGCCGCCTACGACCTGACGCCGCCGGAGGTGTCCCGGCACATAGCCGTGCTGAAGAAGGCGGGGCTGCTGAGCACTCGGCGGCGGGGGCGGTATGTGCTGCACCAGCTGGATCTGACGGTGGTGGCGCGGATCGGGAGCGACTTTCTGGAGACGGTGCTGCGGTAGCCCTCGCGGGCGGCCGCGGCTACGGCCGGGCAGGGTCTTTCGGGCCGCTGCGCGGGGCTTTGTCCCCTACCCGCCCCTTCCCGAACCGGGGCTCCGCCCCGGACCCCGGTCCTCAATCGCCGGACGGGCTGAAATTCAGCCCGTCCGGCGATTGAGGACATTCGGGAAGGGGCGGGGCTGGGGAAAGACCGCCGGAGGCACCCGCCGCACCCGGCCCACCCACCCCACGCCCCCTCACCGCGCCGCTCACCGCCCCCCTTACTGCCCCGCGCCGCCCCCCGCCCGGACCAAGCCGCTCTCATACGCGAGGACAACCACCTGCACCCGGTCCCGCAGCCCCAGCTTGGTGAGGATCCGTCCCACATGGGTCTTGACCGTGGCCTCCGACAGCACCAGCCGGGCCGCGATCTCGCCGTTGGACAACCCTTGCGCCACGAGCAGCATGACCTCGCGCTCCCGCCCGGTGAGCCGGGCCAGCTCGGCGCTCGCCGGTTCCTTCGTGGTGCTGGGGAGCATGGGAGTGAAACGATCCAGCAGGCGGCGCGTCGTACTGGGCGCCACGACCGCGTCACCGCTGTGCACGGCCCGGATCGCGCCCAGCAGCTCGGCCGGGGGCACGTCCTTGAGCATGAAGCCGCTGGCCCCGACCTTCAGCGCGGAGAAGGCGTACTCGTCGAGGTCGAAGGTGGTCAGGATCAGCACCTTCGGGGCGTTCTCCTGGAGGCAGATGCGGCGGGTCGCCTCCACCCCGTCCAGCCGCGGCATGCGCACGTCCATCAGGACGACGTCCACCTCCGTGCCGGCCAGCACCTCCAGGGCCTCCGCGCCGTCCCCGGCCTCGGCGACGACCTCCATGTCCGGCTGGGCGGCCAGCACCATGCGGAACCCGGTGCGCAGGAGCACCTGGTCGTCGACGAGCATCACGCGGATCGACATGCGGTCGTCCCTTTCCTAGCGGTTCGGATCGTGGCTGTTCGGATCGTAGGCGGTCGGCGGGGTGCTGGAGCGGAACGGTCCGGTCAGTGGCCCGGAAGCGGCCGGTCGGTGGTCCGGCGACGGACCGGTCAGCAGTCCGGCGACGGACCGGCAGCCGTCGGAGATCCGGTAGGCGGGTCTGCCGGTCAGCGGCCGCCCGGCTTGATCGGCAGCAGCACGCTGATCCGGAAGCCGCCCCCGGGCCGCGGTCCCGCGTCCAGCGTGCCCCCGACCATTCCGACGCGCTCGCGCATCCCGATCAGGCCGTGCCCCATGCCGTCCGCACCACCCGACTCGTACAGCTCGTGCTGCGCGCCCCGGCCGTCGTCCTCGACCAGCAGGCCCAGCCCGTCGTCGAAGAACGTCAGCCGGACGCTGGCACCGGCCTCCGGACCGCCGTGCTTGCGGGTGTTGGTGAGGGCCTCCTGGACGATGCGGTACGCGGTCAGCTCCACACCGCTCGGCAGCGGCCGGGGCGCGCCCTCCACCCGGAACTCCACCGGCAGCCCGGCCCCGCGCACCTCCTCCACCAGATCGCCGATCTGCTCCACGTCGGGCTGCGGGACGTACTCACCGCCCTCGGCGCCTTCCTCGGTGCGCAGCACGCCCAGCAGCCGGCGCATCTCGGCCAGCGCCTGACGGCCGGTGCCGGAGATCGTCTCCAGGGCCTGTTTGGCCTGCTCGGGCGAGGCGTCCAGGACATACGCGGCGCCGTCCGCCTGCACCACCATCACCGAGACGTTGTGCGCGACGACGTCGTGCAGCTCCCGCGCGATGCGCGCCCGCTCGGCCGTCACCGCCATCCGCGCCTGCTGCTCGCGGTCCTTCTCCAGCCGGCTGGCGCGCTCCTCCAGCTGCGCCCAGTACGCGCGGCGGGTGCGCATCGAGTCGCCGAGGACCCACGCGAGGACGAACGGGACGGTCACGAAGACCGTGCCGATGATGTGCTGGTTGACCCCCTGCTCGGGATTGCCCCAGCGGAGGGTGGCGATCAGCGGCGCGAGCAGCCCTCCGATCAGGGCGAACCGCGACGCCCAGCGGACCGGCCCGGACGCCACGGTGTAGATGATCACCAGCATCGCGAAGTCGGCCAGCTGCTGCGGCGAGTCGATGATCAGCTGCAACACCCCGGCCGCCGTCGCCAGCAGCAGCATCTTCGCCGGGGCGCGCCGCCGCAGGGCGACCACCAGGCACAGCACTGCCGCGACGCCCAGGTTCGCGAAGGCTTCCCGGTCGCTCTCCTCGGCGATCACCAGGGCGCTGAGGCCGAACAGCAGCACGGCCCAGAAGGTGTCCACACCCGTCGGGTGCCTGCGGAGGAAGTCGTAGAGGCGCTGCACGTCACCCAGCGTAGGCACGTCGCGTACGTGCTGGGGTCAATCGGACGATCGATCCGGCGACGCCCCGCCTACTCCCCAAGGTGGAGGCGGTGCGCCCACGAAGGGCGCATAGCGTGTGCGTATGGCAAGCGGAACAAGAACGTGGCGGGCCGCCACCGAGGCCGCGCTGTACGGCCCGAACGGCTTCTACCTGCGCCCGGAGGGACCCGCCGGGCACTTCCGTACCTCCGTGCACGCCTCCCCGCGGTACGCCGGGGCCGTCGCCGAGCTGCTGTGCCGCGTCGACGACGCGCTCGGGCGCCCGGCGGAGCTGGCGTTCACCGACGTCGGGGCGGGCCGGGGCGAGCTGCTGACCGGGGTGCTGGCCGCCGTGCCGGCCGGAACGGCCGCGCGGCTGCGCCCGTACGCCGTGGAGCGGGCCGCGCGCCCGCCGGGGCTGGACCCGCGCATCACCTGGCTGAGTGACGTCCCGGACGGCGTCGAGGGGCTGCTCTTCGCCAACGAATGGCTCGACAACGTCCCCGTGGACGTCGCCGAGGCGGACGCGGACGGCACCGCCCGCCAGGTGCTGGTGCAGGAGGACGGCGAGGAGCTGCTCGGCGAGCCGGTGTCCGGCGCGGACGCCGACTGGCTCGCCCGCTGGTGGCCGCTGGACGGCGCGCCCCCCGGCAGCCGCGCCGAGATCGGCCGGCCGCGGGACGCCGCCTGGGCGCGGGCCGTGGGCAGCCTGCGGGCGGGGCTCGCGGTCGCCGTGGACTACGCGCACCGGCGCGACACGCGCCCGCCCTTCGGGACGCTCGCCGGCTTCCGCGAGGGCCGTGAGGTGCGGCCGGTGCCGGACGGCTCGTGCGACATCACCGCCCACGTCGCCCTGGACGCGTGCGCCGGGCCCGGCGCCGCCCTGCTCACCCAGCGGGTGGCGCTGCGCGCGCTGGGCGTCGACGGGACCCGCCCCCCGCTGTCCCTGGCCTCCTCCGACCCGGCCGGCTACGTACGGGCCCTCGGGGCGGCCGGCGAGGCGGCGGAGCTGACGGCCCCGGCGGGGCTGGGCGGCTTCGGCTGGCTGGTCCAGCCGGTCGGCGACGCCTGCGCGGACCTGCTGCGGACCGGCGGGGACCACCCGGCGGCGGAGGGCTGACAAACTACTCCCCATGGCCCCTTCTCCCGGTTCCCCTGGTTCTCCCGGCACCACCGGTACCGCCGGCCTCACCGGTCTCTCAGAGACGACCGTGGGCGTGGGCGGCGCGGCGGAGAGCACCGACATGGTGCTCAACATCGGGCCGCAGCACCCGTCCACGCACGGCGTGCTGCGGCTCCGGCTCGTGCTGGACGGCGAGCGGATCCAGCACGCCGAGCCGATCGTCGGCTATATGCACCGCGGCGCGGAGAAGCTCTTCGAGGCGCGCGACTACCGGCAGATCATCATGCTGGCCAACCGCCACGACTGGCTGTCGGCGTTCTCCAACGAGCTCGGCGTCGTCCTCGCCGTCGAGCGGATGCTCGGCATGGAGGTGCCGGAGCGCGCGGTGTGGACGCGGACGCTGCTGGCCGAGCTCAACCGGGTGCTCAACCATCTGATGTTCCTCGGCTCCTACCCCCTGGAGCTGGGCGGCATCACCCCCGTCTTCCACGCGTTCCACGAGCGCGAGGAGCTCCAGACGGTGATGGAGGAGGTCTCCGGCGGCCGGATGCACTACATGTTCAACCGCGTCGGCGGCCTGAAGGAGGACCTGCCGGCCGGCTGGCTCGGCCGGGCCCGGCACGCGGTGGCCCAGGTCCGCTCCCGGATGGACGTCTACGACCGGCTGGTCCTCGGCAACGAGATCTTCCGCGGCCGGACCCGCGGCGTCGGCGTGCTGTCGCGGGAGGCCGTGCACGCGTACGGGGTCAGCGGGCCGATCGCCCGCGCGTCCGGCGTCGACTTCGACCTGCGCCGCGACGAGCCGTACCTCGCGTACGGGGAGCTCCAGGACACCCTGCGGGTCGTCACCCGCGAGGACGGGGACTGCCTGGCCCGCTTCGAGGTCCTGCTGGAGCAGACGCACAACGCGCTGGAGCTGGCGGAGGCGTGCCTGGACCGGATCGGGGAGCTCGCGCCGGGCCCGATCAACCAGCGGCTGCCGAAGGTGCTGAAGGCGCCGGAGGGCGCGACGTACGCGTGGACCGAGAACCCGCTGGGGCTCAACGGCTACTACCTGGTCTCCAAGGGCGACAAGACGCCGTACCGGCTGAAGCTGCGGTCGGCCTCGTTCAACAACATCCAGGCGCTGACCGAGCTGCTGCCCGGCACGCTGGTCGCCGACATGGTCGCGATCCTGGGCTCGCTCTTCTTCGTCGTCGGCGACATCGACAAGTGACCGGCGGCTGAACCGGACGCGGCCGGATCGAATACCGCGGTGCCGTGCGAACGGCCCCCGGCGGACTTCCGCCGGGGGCCGTTCGCGGTGCGGGCCGCGTCGCGACGCTCCGTCAGGAGATGGCGGTGCGCAGCTCCGCGATGTCTATCTGCTCGGTCTCGTCGTGCGCGGTCAGGTCGATGACGTCGCCCTCGGCCTCGGCGTCGGCACCGGCCTCGACCTCGGCGAGGGCCTCCTCGCCGACGACGTCCGCGAGGTCGGTCTCCTCGACGGGGCGCGGGGGCGGGGACTGCTGGGTGCCGAAGAAGTCGAAGCCGCCCTGGGCGCGGGACGCGGGGCGGCGCGCGGCGGGCTGCTGCGGGACGACGGTCTTCGGCCCGGCGGGCGCCGGGCCGGCCGGGGCCGCGGCGGGCCGAGGGCCCGGGGCGCCTTGCCGGTCCCGGCGGACCCGCCCGCCGCCTTGTCCGTCCGGTCCGCCTTGTCCGTCCGGTCCGCCTTGTCCACCGGCTCGGTGGTCGCGGCCCGCGCGGCCGTCCCGGCCGGGGACTCGGCGGTGGCGTCGGAGCGCGCGGACTCGGAGGACGCCGGGGCGTCCGGCGTCCCAGAGGTCAGGTCATCCGGAGCGGCCGCGTCCGCACCCGTCTCCTCAGCGGCCTCAGCGGCCTCCGCTTCCTCCTCCGCCTGCTGGAGGGCGGCGTTGCGCTCCAGGTCGCGGAGGGCCTCGGCGGCCTTGCGGTAGGCGGCCGCGGCGACGATCGAGCCGGGCGTGCCCGCGGGCGCGGTGGACTCCAGGGCCTTCGCGGGCCGGGGCACGGAGCCCCGGGCGACCCGGCGGCCCTCCAGCGCGCTGGCCCGCTCGGTCTCGGCGGTGGCGTAACGGCGCAGCAGGTCGGCGTGTTCGGTACGGAGCCGGGCGAGCTCGGCGCGCTTGCCGCGCAGCTTGCCCTCCAGCTTGGCCCGGATCGCGCGGGCCTCCTCCAGCTCCGTCTCGAGCTCGGCTATGCGCTCCTCGGTCTTCCACTCGTCCCGCACCCGGGCGGCGGTGAGCTGGGCGACCCGCTTTCCGGCGGAGCGGTCCCAACGGCGCATCAGCACGGCACCGACCACCGCGGCGGCGGCGGCCGCCGCGGCGAGGCCCCGGATGACGACCGTTTCACCCACCACCCAGGCACCGGCGGCGCAGGCGACCGATGTCGCGGCGACCGTCGATGGGGGAAGAAGCCTGTGCAGGGGCGGCGAATGGCGGTGGCGTCCTCGTGGCATGGCCTGAAACTTACCGTGCGTCGCCTCGGGTGTGTGACTCCACCACCAAACTCTTCCCTTGATCTTACTTCTCCCCTACGCCACTACTCCCTCTGCTCTCCCTACTCCCTCTGCTTCCTCTACTTCGTCAACAGTCCCTTGTCCTTGAGGTATCCGGCGGCGACATCCGCGGGCTTGAGCCGCAGCGCGTCCACCTTCTTGTTGAGTTCCGTGAGATCTTCCGTGGTCAACACCCTGGTGAGCTTGGCGAGAGCGTCCGTGATCTTCTGCGAACCCGCCTTCTTCGCATTCACCACGGGAAGAACGTTGTCGGAGTTCTGGAGCTTCTTGTCGTCCTCCAGCAGGACCAGACCGAACTGTTCGAGCGTCGCGTCCGTGGTCGTGGTCAGCAGCAGCTGGTCCTTGCCCTGCTTGACCGCCTGCTTGGCCTGGGTGCTGCCGACCTCCAGCGGGTCGATGCCCGTGATGTCGATGCCGTAGGTCTTCTCCAGACCGGGCTGGCAGAAGGGCCGCTCAGGGCATTCGTCGCCCGCCGCGAGCTTGATCCGCTCCTTCGACTTCCCCAGCTCGGAAAGCGTCTTGAGCTGGTGTTTCTCCGCGAACTCCTTGGTCACAGCGAAGGCGTTCTGATCGACGGCGCGACCGGGGTCCAGCACCTTGAGACCACGCGGCTCGGCGAGTTTCCGGAGCGCCTTCACGGTGGCACCGGCATCGGCGGAGGCGACGGGCGGCGCGTCCTTGCCGTTCTGCTTCTTGTTCAGGAATTCGGCGAGCGTCGCGGCATACTCCGGGACGACATCGATCTCGCCCTTCTCCAGCGCCGGTTCATACAGCTCACGGGCGTCCACTGTCTTGATCGACACCGAATATCCGGCGTCCTTCAACAGGCCCGCGTATATCTCCGCGAGCACCTTGGACTCGGTGAAGGAGGCCGAGCCGATCACCAGCGAACCCTGGCCCGGCTTCGCGGAGCCGCCGCCCTCGCCCCCGGACTTCTCCAGGCTGTCGCCTCCGCAGGCCGCGAGGCCCGCGGTCAGGGCGGCGACGGCACCCGCCGCCAGGAGGGCACGGCCGGTCCGTGCGCGACGCGAGGTCCTGCTCATGGGAACTCCGTTCATTTCGGTGGCACGTCCGGCGGTCCGGGGCGCCCCTTGATCAGACGTCGGATACGGGGGTGGGCACCACTTTCGCCGCCGCCCGCCCCGAACGGCGGCGCACCGGGTCCAGCAGCCGCGCCAGCAGGACGAAGACGCCCTCCACCAGCAGCGCGAACACGGCCACCAGCAGCGCCCCGGCCACCACCTGCGCGGTGTCGGTGAGCCGGAAGCCGGCCGTGATGACCCGGCCGAGGCCACCGCCGCCGGCCAGCGCGGCGAGCGTGGCCGTGGCCACGATCTGCACTGCGGCGGACCGCACACCGGTCATGATCAGCGGAAAGGCGAGCGGCAGCTCCACCCGGGCGACCACCTGAGGGCCGGTCATCCCCATACCCCGCGCGGCCTCGACCATGTCCCGGTCGACCTCGCGCATGCCCACATAGGCGTTGGTCAGCACCGGGGGAATCGCGAAGAGCACCAGCGCGATGACGGTCGGCCAGGAGCCGTACTGCCCCAGCGGGCTCAGCAGCAACAGCACCAGCACCGCGAACGTGGGCACCGCCCGGCCCACGTTGGAGAGGTTCACCGCCAGCGCGCCGCCCCGGCCCAGGTGGCCGAGGACCACCGCGACGGGCAGCGCGATCGCACAGGAGATCAGCAGGCTCACGGCCGTGAGATAGAGGTGCTGGTCGAGGCGGTGCCAGACACCGTCCCCACCGGTCCAGTGGGCGCCGGTGGCCAGCCACGTCCACGTCCGCTCGACGACGTCCATCAGGCCACAGCCTCCCCGGCCGGGGACTGCGCCGCTCCCACGCGCGGCGCACGCCGCCGGGGGGTCCGCGTCCAGGGCGTCAGCAGCCGCTGGAGGAGCAGCAGGGCGACGTCGGCGACGATCGCCAGGAGCACGCACAGCACGGAGGCGGTCAGCACCTCCGCCTTGAAGTAGCTGCGCAGGCCGCCCAGGACGAGATTGCCCAGGCCGCCGTAGCCGATGATGGATCCGATGGTGGTGAGCGAGACCGTGGAGACCGTGGCGATCCGCAGACCGGCCATCAGGGCGGGCAGCGCCAGCGGGAGTTCGACCCCGAACAGCAGCCGCACCGGTCCGTACCCCATGCCCCGGGCCGCCTCACGGGCCTCCTCGGGCACCGCGGCAAGGCCCGCCAGGATGTTCCGCACGAGGATGGTGAGGGAGTAGAGCACCAGGCCGGTGACCACGACGGACACCGAGAGGCCGAGGACCGGCACCAGCAGCGAGAACATGGCGAGCGACGGGATCGCGTAGAACACCGTGGTCAGCCCGAGGACCGGGCCGCGCACGCTCCGCCGGGCGCGGGCCAGCAGCGCCAGCGGGAACGCGACGAGCAGCCCGATCGCGACCGACGCGAGCGTGATGCCGATGTGCTGGAGCGTGGCGTCCACCAGCTCCTGGCCGCGGGTGCTCAGATACTCGCCGCAGATCCAGTCGTTGCTGACCAGACAGCTCTGCTCCGCCATACGCTCTCACCTCCCCCTGGGCCTTGACCGTCGGTTACTGGCGACCCTAACCCCGGGCACTGACATTCGAGTCCGTCGCCACACAACGGCAACAATGTCCGGAGGCAGAACGGCAAGAATGGGGAACCATGATCCGCTTCGAGCACGTCACCAAGCGCTACGCCGACGGCACCACCGCCGTCGACGACCTGTCCTTCGAGGTGGCGGAGGGCGAGCTGGTCACGCTCGTCGGACCTTCGGGCTGCGGCAAGACCACCACGATGAAGATGGTCAACCGGCTGATCGAGCCCACCGAGGGGCGGATCCTCCTCGGCGGCGAGGACATCTCCACGGTCGACCCCGTCGAACTCCGCCGCCGCATCGGCTACGTCATCCAGCAGGTCGGCCTCTTCCCGCACAAGACGGTGCTCGACAACACCGCGACCGTCCCGCACCTGCTGGGCTGGCAGCGGAAGAAGGCCCGCGCCCGCGCGGCCGAACTCCTCGACCTCGTCGGACTCGACCCCTCCGTCTACGGCGACCGCTACCCCGACCAGCTCTCCGGCGGGCAGCGCCAGCGCGTCGGGGTGGCCCGGGCGCTGGCCGCCGACCCGCCCGTCCTGCTGATGGACGAGCCCTTCGGCGCGGTCGACCCGGTGGTCCGGGAGCGCCTCCAGAACGAATTCCTGCGGCTCCAGTCCCAGGTCCGCAAGACCGTCCTCTTCGTCACGCACGACATCGAGGAGGCCGTCCGGCTCGGGGACCGCATCGCGGTGTACGGCGAGGGCCGCATCGAACAGTTCGACCCGCCGGCCGCGGTGCTGGGCTCCCCGGCCACGCCGTACGTCGCCGACTTCGTCGGGGCCGACCGGGGGCTGAAGCGGCTCTCGGTCACCTCCATCGAGGCCGGCGACCTCGAACAGCCGCCGGTCGTCCACCTCGACGACACCGTGGGCCGTGCGGCGGCCCGGCTCGCCGCGGAGGGCGCCCGCTGGGCCGTCGTCCTGGACGACGCCGAGCACCTCCACGGCTGGGTCTCCGCGGACGCCCTCACCGGCGCGGGCACCGCCGGCGGTGTGCGGAAGGGCGAGGCGACGGTCCGCGACCACGCCCGCCACATGGACGCCTGGCTGCCGGTGGGCGCCTCGCTGAAGCAGGCGTTCAGCACCATGCTCCAGCACGACGCGGGCTGGATCGCCGTCCTGGACGGAGCCGGCGCGGACCACTTCCTGGGCGTCCTCACCCCGGCGCGCCTGCACGAGGCGCTGCGCCGCTCTACGGCCGCCGAGGCGGTGGGTGCCGCCCGCGCGGAGGTCGAGGTGGAGACGGTCGCCGACGTGTAGGAACACGGCGGCCCGGCCGGGGCCGGTGCGGGTGGGGCGGGCTTTGTCCCCTACCCGCTCACAGCCCACACAACGCCTACGCCGGAGCCGCCCCCGGGCCACCATGGTCCTCGTCGTCGTCCTCGGGCAGCTTGCAGACCCGCTCCAGGAAGAACGCGGCGGCGACCACACAGGCGCCCGCCAGCACCGACACCCCGGCGTAGATGACCTGGTCCCGGCGGGCCGTGGTGTCCACGCCCTCGATGAGCAGGAAGACCCCTACCCCGCCGTACATCCCGGCCACCAGCGCCGCGACCAGCGCGCTCGCCTGGCCGAAGACGACCGCGCGGGCGGCCAGCAGCGGATCGACGCCCTTCGCGCCGGGGCGGCGCTCGCGCTGGGCGCGCAGCCGGGCGCGCAGCGGGAAGGCCGTGGCCACCAGGACCACGGCGATGACCGCGAGCACGATGGGCGCCGCCACCGGCACGCTCGGCAGCGTGCCGAAGGAGTCCCACAGCCTGGCGCCCGCCCAGGACACGATCCCGGCCGCGGCGAACAGCCCGACCAGCACCCCGATCCGAAGTTGCTTCACCGAGCCGTCGCCCCTCGTCTCATCCGTCCGTCGGCGCACCGGGGCGCGCCGGAATTCCATGGGACCAACGCCTACTCCGGCAGCCGGAGTTCCAGGTCCACCCGCGGGGCCACGCTGTCGAGACCCACCTCGGCCAGCAGTTCGACGACCGCGCCCCGGCCCGGGACCACGGCCTCCGGGTCCACGTCGTGCCACGGCGCCAGCACGAAGGCGCGCTCGTGCGCCCGCGGGTGCGGCAGGGTCAGCACCGGGTCGTCCGAGACCACGTCCTGGTAGGCGACGATGTCGACATCGAGCGTCCGGGGGCCCCAGCGCTCGTCCCGGACCCGCTCGAACGCCTCCTCGATCGCGTGCCCGCGCTCCAGCAGCGAGTCCGGCGGAAGGGTCGTCTTCACCAGCACCACGGCGTTGAAGTACGAGGGCTGGGTGCCCGGCTCGACGCCCCACGGCTCCGTCTCGTAGACCGGGGACACGGCCTTGACCCGCAGGCCCGGGGTGTCCTCCAGCGCGTCGATCGCACCCTGCAGGGTCTCCAGGCGGTTGCCGAGATTGCTACCCAGGGAGATCACGGCTCGTTTGGGGTTGCTCAGGGTCACGTCGGCCGCGTCCACCTGTGCCACCACGGAGGCGGGCACCGGCTGCACGGTCGGGTCGCTGCTGCTCATACTCGGCTCCGGGTAATAGTGATCGTCACATCGTCGAAAGGCACGGTGATCGGGGCGTCGGGCTTGTGCACGACCACCTCGACCTCCCGCACCGCGTCGTGCTTCAGACACTGCTGGGCGATCCGCTCGGCAAGGGTCTCGATCAGGTCGACGGGCTCGCCCTGGACGATGTCGACGACCTCCTCCGCCACGATGCCGTAGTGCACGGTCTTCGCGAGGTCGTCGTCGGCCGCGGCGGGCCGGGTGTCCAGGCTCAGCACCAGGTCCACGATGAAGGTCTGGCCCTCCTCGCGCTCCCGGGGGAACACCCCGTGGTGCCCGCGAGCCTTCAAGCCGCGCAGCGCGACACGATCCACACGAATCACTCCTGCTGGTCGTCGGTACGGCGAGTGCGCTCCGGCCGCGGCCGGGGCGTCGCCCGTCCCCCGCCGTCGGCCGGGGTACCCACTTCGAATCTACCTGCGAGCGCCGACAGCGCTCGCACGTGGACGCCGGGGGCGCTGCGGATATCTGGGGACATCGGGGGTGTTTACGGATATTCAATGACGGCTCGGGCGTCCGGGGCAAAGAATCTCACGAGGCGGGTCGGGGTGGGGATTTTGGCCGCGCTTACCCGCTGGGCGGGGGGTTACGCGCGAGTGCGGGCGGTGATTTTTCCCCTACCCGCCCCTTCCCGAATGTCCTCAAGCGCCGGACGGGCTGAAAATCAGCCCGCCCGGCGCTTGAGGACCGGGGTCCGGGGGCGGAAGCCCCGGCTGCGGGAAGGCGCACCCACCACCCCCCGCTACGCCCCCTCGTCCTCCTCCGCCTCCGGCCCGTCCTCCTCCTCGCGGCCCGCGAGCACCGGGGACCCGTGGTGCGACCAGACCTTCCACTCCTCGCCGACCCGGCGGAACACATTCGTCGCCACGACAAGCTGGCCCACCAGCGGCCCCAGCTCCCCCTCGGACTCCGCCGGTCCGCCGCTGAGGATGTTCTCGGTGCAGGTCACCAGCGCCGTGTCACCGGTCACGGACACCTCGACGTCCGTCAGGAAGAACTGGATGTAGTCCGTGCTCGCCATGATCAGCGCATACGAGCGGAGCACCTCGTTCCGTCCACGCAGCACCGGCCACCCGGGGTGCACGCACGACACCACGACGTCCGGATCGTCCAGCCACAGCTCGCCCATGGCCGAGGTGTCGCCACGCTCCACCGCCTCGTAGAGGGCGGTGTTCGCCAGCTCCACCCGCTCGCTGTCCGTACGAGCGGCGCTCACCCGGCCTCCCCGGCGCGGGTCGCGCCCGCGGTACCCACCGGCCCGGCCGCCGCCTGCGCCACGGCCCGCACCACCCGCACCGCGTCCGCGCTCGCCCGGACCTCGTGTACCCGGACGGCCCACGCGCCCTCGCGCGCCGCGATCGTCGTGACGGCCGCCGTCGCCGCGTCCCGCTCCCGGGCCGGCGGCGGGCTGCCCTCGTCCCCGGCCAGCACCCGGCCCAGGAACCGCTTACGCGAGGCCGCCACCAGCATCGGGCGGCCCAGCTCACGGCCCAGCCGGTCCAGCCCGGCGACCAGCGCGAGGTCGTGGTCGGCGTTCTTCGCGAAGCCCAGGCCCGGGTCGACCACCAGCCGGTCCGGGGACACCCCTCCGTCGACCACGGCGTCCAGCCGCTGCCGCAGCTCGTCGAGGACCTCGCCGACCACGTCCCCGTAGACCGCCCGGCTGTTCATGTCCGCGCTGAACCCGCGCCAGTGCATCACCACGAACGGCACCCCGGCCGTGGCCACCACCGGCACCATCGCCGGGTCCGCCAGACCGCCGCTCACATCGTTGACCAGCACCGCGCCGGCCTCGACCGCCGCCTCCGCGACCGCCGCGCGCATGGTGTCCACCGAGACCACCACACCCTCGCCCGCCAGCCCCCGGACCACCGGGATCACCCGGCGCAGCTCCTCGCGCTCGTCCACCCGGGGTGCGCCCGGCCGGGTGGACTCGCCGCCCACGTCGACCAGGTCCGCGCCCTGGGCCACCAGGTCCAGACCTCGCTTGACCGCCACCTCGGTGTCGAACCAGCGACCGCCGTCGGAGAACGAATCGGGCGTGACATTGACCACGCCCATCACCGCACAGCGGTCCCACTCCGGCAGACCGACGGGCCCGAATCGACCGCGCAACGTACTCATGCCGACAAGCCTAGGGCGTGCCGCCAAGGGGGCGCCGCCCGCCCGGCGGCCGGATCCGGCCGCCACCGGCCACGGGCGGGCCGGGATACGCCGAAGGCCCCGCCGGGGCGCCTGGGGCGCTCGGGCGGGGCCTTCGGATCACTTACGCGGTCAGGCCGCGCGGGTGACCTCCGAGGCGGAGACGGCGTCCTCGTCGTGCAGGAGCGCCTTGGGCTCGGCCGGGCGGCGGCGCAGCAGGCGCGGCAGCTCCAGGAAGCCCTCGGCCTGCATCATCGCGAAGCCGATGCGCGGCAGGTCCCGGCTGTTCGGGAAGACGATGAAGCGCGGCTCCCAGCGCGGCCGGAACTTCTCGTTGAACTTGTAGAGCGACTCGATCTGGAACCAGCGCGAGAGGAAGACCAGCACGGTGCGCTGGATACGGACGACCGGGCCGGCGCCCAGCTTGCCGCCGCGCTCCAGGGCGGAGCGGAAGAACGCGAAGTTCAGCGACAGGCGCTTGATCTTCAGCTCCGGCGCGGCCTGCAGGAACGCCACGATGAGGAGCTCGTTCATGCCCGGGTCGGCGCTGCGGTCGCGGCGCATCAGCTCCAGCGACTGGCCGTCCGGGCCCCACGGCACGTAGTGCTGCATGGCCTGCAGGTCACCGAAGGGGCCGGGCGCCTCGCCCTCCTCCGGGGCCTTGTGGGCGGTGGCGATGACGGCGTCGAGGTCCTTCGGGTCGCCGATGCGGCCCAGGGCCATGGAGAAGCCGCGCTCGTCCTCGGTGTCGCGCCATGCCTCGGCGGCCTTCTGCACGGCCGTGAGCTCCTCGGGGCTCAGCTCGCCGACGCGGCGCACCTTGGTCTCGTAGCCGTTGCGCTCGATGCGCTTGACCATCTGGCGGACGTTGCGCATGGAACGGCCGGTGAGGGAGAAGTCGGCCACGTCGACGATGGCCTCGTCGCCCATCTCCAGAGCGTCCAGACCGGTCTCACGGGTCCAGACCTCGCCGCCGGTCTCGCTGCAGCCGGCGACCGCCGGGGTCCAGGAGTGGCGCTTGGCGAGCTCCATGAACTTCTCGATCGCGCCCGGCCACGCCTCGACGTCACCGATCGGGTCACCGCTGGCGAGCATCACACCGGAGACGACGCGGTAGGAGACGGCGGCCTTGCCCGACGGCGAGAAGACGACGCTCTTGTCGCGGCGCAGCGCGAAGTGGCCCAGCGAGTCGCGGGCACCGTGCTTGGCCAGCAGCTCGCGCAGCCGGTCCTCGTCCTCCTCGGTCAGCACCGCGGCCGGGTAGGCCGGGCGGAAGGCGAGGAAGGCGGTGGTGGCGACGGTCAGCAGACCGAGGGCGCCCAGGGAGTAGCCGACGGTGTAGTCGACGCCGCCGGTGTAGCGGATCGAGCCCTCGAAGCCGAAGAGGCCCCAGATCACATGCTCGATCTGCTCCAGGACCGGCGGGTCGCCGATCATCTGCTTGGGGTGCGAGCCGACGATCACCCAGCCGAGGCCGAAGCTGGCCGCGCCCATGAGGACGAAGTTGGCCAGGGCCTTCCAGCGGCTGCGCGGGTCGGGCAGCGCGAAGAACGCCTTCCGGTGCCACACCAGATAGGCGAAGACCAGCAGGGAGAGGACGGCGCCGGGGTACGAGTGCCGGTAGATCAGCTGGGCGGCCGCGCCTATGGGCAGCAGCACGACCGCGGCGAGCCACGCCTGCTGCTTGGCCCGCTTGAGGCCGTGGGCCAGCATCAGGAGCAGGATGCCGACGATGATCGAACCGGCCGCGGCCAGCTGGGTCACCGAACCGGGCAGGACCTCGGCGAAGCTGTGGACACGGCTCCAACGCCACCGCGGGACGACTCCCGCCAGGATGTCGAGCAGGCCGATGACGGCCGCGACCGTACCCACGACCGCGGGCACGTGCTCAGGCCGTGGCCCCTTGAGGATGCGCGCAAGCCTCGACAGTCGCTTGGTCCCCTCGGGAACCCCATCGGACTTTTTGCCATCTACCCTGACAGACATCTCTTCCCGTCGTCCTGTCGAGTGGTCCTGCGCCATCTGGCGGCAGCGCCCGGACAATGTGCGCCCT
This sequence comes from Streptomyces eurocidicus, assembly GCF_002891295.1. GTDB lineage: Bacteria > Actinomycetota > Actinomycetes > Streptomycetales > Streptomycetaceae > Streptomyces > Streptomyces eurocidicus. The sequence goes on from NZ_LGUI01000003.1 coordinate 285,711, forward strand.
GTAGGACGACGGTTTCGGGGTTGAGGTTCCGCCGGGGGCCGAGCCCGGAAAGAAGTAACCATTCCGCGACCCCCTGCCGGGTCGCACGGCAGAAAGCACCTCATGGGTCTCACCAGCATGGCGGTTCTGCTGCTTGCCATAGCGGCGGCGGTAGTGCTCTTCGCTCTGACCATTTGGCTCTGGCCCCGTCTGGGCAAGAAGAGTATCGGGTCCGTCCTCGGGCGGATCGGCATGATGTTCGCCACCCAGCTGACGCTGTTCGCGGCGATCGGCCTCTGGGCCAACCAGTCCTTCGGGTTCTACGGCTCCTGGGCGGACCTCTTCGGCCAGGTGAAGTCCGAGGGCGTCGTCGTCGACCACAGCGCCAGCGGCAAGCGCGTGCAGGTCGTGAGCACCCAGGGCGTGAAGGTCCCGCGCGGTGATGTGCCCCGGGTCGGCGGCAAGATCGAGAAGATCATGGTCGCGGGCGTGGAGTCGAAGATCAACGGCCCGGCGTACGTCTACCTCCCGCCGGAGTACTTCCAGCCGGAGTACGCGGACAAGAAGTTTCCCGCCTCCGTCGTGCTGACCGGCTTCCCCGGCACCTCCGAGGCCCTGATCAAGGGCCTGGACTACCCGGTGCGCGCGCACAAGCTCGTCAAGGCGAAGAAGATGCAGCCGACCATCCTGGTCATGATGCGCCCGTCCGTGGTGGGCCAGCGCGACACCGAGTGCATCGACATACCCAACGGCCCCCAGGCCGAGACCTTCTTCGCCAAGGACATCCGCAAGGCGATATCCCAGCGCTACCGCGTCGGCGACAAGGCCGCGAACTGGGGCATCATCGGCAACTCCACCGGCGGCTACTGCGCGTTGAAGATCGCCATGCGCCACCCCGACGCCTATGGAGCCGCCGCCTCGCTCTCCGGCTACTACAAGGCCCTCCAGGACCCCACGACCGGTTCTCTCTTCAACGGCAGCAAGAAGCTGGAGAACGAGAACGACGTGATGTGGCGCCTCAAGCACGAGAAGACCCCGCCGATCTCGGTGCTGGTGACCAGCAGCAAGCAGGGCGAGCACAACTACAAGGACACCCTGAAGTTCATCGAGGAGGCCAAGGGTTCGGCCCGGGTCTCCTCGATCATCCTCGACAGCGGCGGCCACAACTTCAACACGTGGCGCCGTGAGCTGAACCCCACCCTCCAGTGGATGGGCAGCCGCCTGAGCGCGTAAGGCGCCGGCCCGCTCAGCGGGCCATGATCAGGCTCATCGCCTCGGCCCGGGTCGCGGGGTCGCGCAGCTGGCCCCGCACCGCCGACGTCAGCGTCTTGGCACCGGGCTTACGGATTCCGCGCATGGACATGCACATGTGCTCGCACTCGACGACCACGACGACGCCGCGCGGCTCCAGTATCTCCATCAGCGAATCGGCGATCTGCGTCGTGAGCCGCTCCTGCACCTGAGGGCGCCGGGCGTAGACATCGACCAGCCGGGCCAGCTTCGACAGACCCGTGATCTTCCCGCTCGTCGCCGGGATGTAGCCGACGTGCGCCACACCGTGGAAGGGCACCAGGTGGTGCTCACAGGTGCTGTACACCTCGATGTCGCGGACGAGCACCATCTCGTCGTGGCCGAGGTCGAACGTGGTGGTCAGCACGTCCTCCGGCTCCTGCCACAGGCCCGCGAATATCTCCTTGTACGCCCGTGCCACCCGCGCGGGCGTCTCGCGCAGGCCCTCGCGGTCCGGGTCCTCGCCCACCGCGATCAGCAGCTCGCGGACGGCGTTCTCGGCACGCTTCTCGTCGAATTCACCGATGGAGTTCTCGGCGTCCAGCGTCACCGGGTCGGTCATGGGGTTGCCTCGTTCTCTCGTACGTACAGCCGGCGGCGGCCGGACATGCGGAATGCCGCGCCCCCAAGGCTAATAACCTGGGGGGCACGGCATCCATTCCGGTCCCCGGCGGGGTCCGGATCGAGCTCAGGGTGCTCAGACCTCCGGACGGGAGTCGTCGGGGAGGTCGACGGACTCGACGGCCTGACCGCCGTTGCTCGGCGCGAGCTCCTTGGGGGAGAGCACCGGCGGGCGGGTGGAGGGCGTACGGCGCGAGGAGCCGGTCCACGCCGGGCGGGCCGGGCGCTTCACGATGTGCTTGAAGACCTCGGCGATCTCCTCCTTGTTCAGCGTCTCCTTCTCCAGGAGGGCCAGAACCAGGTTGTCGAGGACGTCGCGGTTCTCGACGAGGATCTCCCACGCCTCGTTGTGCGCGGTCTCGATGAGCTTCTTGACCTCTTCGTCGACCAGGCCCGCGACCTCTTCCGAGTAGTCGCGCTGGTGCGACATCTCGCGGCCCAGGAACGGCTCGCTGTTGTCCGAGCCGAACTTGATCGCGCCGAGCCGCTCGGTCATGCCGTACTGCGTGACCATCGCGCGGGCCGTGGCGGTGGCCTTCTCGATGTCGTTGGCCGCACCGGTGGTCGGGTCGTGGAAGACGAGCTCCTCGGCCGCGCGGCCGCCCAGCATGTACGCCAGCTGGTCGAGCATCTCGTTGCGCGTGGTGGAGTACTTGTCCTCGTCGGGCAGGACCATGGTGTAGCCGAGCGCGCGACCGCGGGACAGGATCGTGATCTTGTGAACCGGGTCGGAGTTCGGCGAGGCCGCCGCGACCAGGGCGTGACCGCCCTCGTGGTACGCGGTGATCTTCTTTTCCTTGTCGCTCATGATCCGGGTCCGCTTCTGCGGGCCGGCCACGACGCGGTCGATCGCCTCGTCCAGGGAGTGGTTGTCGATCAGCTTCTTGTCGCTGCGGGCCGTGAGCAGCGCGGCCTCGTTCAGCACGTTGGAGAGATCGGCACCGGTGAAGCCGGGGGTGCGGCGGGCGACGGCCGAGAGGTCGACGTCCGGAGCGACCGGCTTGCCCTTCTGGTGAACCTTGAGGATCTCCAGACGGCCCTGCATGTCCGGGCGGTCGACGGCGATCTGCCGGTCGAAGCGGCCCGGGCGCAGCAGCGCGGGGTCGAGGATGTCCGGGCGGTTGGTGGCGGCGATCAGGATGACGCCGCCCTTGACGTCGAAACCGTCCATCTCGACCAGGAGCTGGTTGAGGGTCTGCTCGCGCTCGTCGTGACCGCCGCCGAGGCCCGCGCCGCGGTGCCGGCCGACGGCGTCGATCTCGTCGACGAAGACGATGGCCGGGGCGTTGGCCTTGGCCTGCTCGAAGAGGTCACGGACGCGCGAGGCGCCGACACCCACGAACATCTCGACGAAGTCGGAGCCGGAGATCGAGTAGAAGGGCACGCCCGCCTCGCCGGCGACGGCGCGCGCGAGCAGGGTCTTGCCCGTACCGGGCGGGCCGTAGAGCAGCACACCCTTGGGGATCTTGGCGCCGACGGCCTGGAACTTCGCCGGCTCCTGGAGGAACTCCTTGATCTCGTGGAGCTCCTCGACCGCCTCGTCGGACCCGGCCACGTCGGCGAAGGTCGTCTTGGGGGTGTCCTTGGTGATCAGCTTGGCCTTGGACTTCCCGAAGTTCATGACCCGGGAGCCGCCGCCCTGCATCTGGTTCATCAGGAACAGGAAGACCACGACGATGAGGACGAACGGCAGCAACGAGAGAAGCACCCCGATGAAGGGGTTCTGCTTCGACGTCGAGACGTTGTAGCCCTCCGGGATCATGTTCTTCTCGGAGTTGGCCTGCAGGGTCTTGGCCAGATCGACGCCCTGGACGTCGATGTAGTTGGCCTGGACCTTACTGCTGCCCTTGACCTTCTGGCCGTCCTTGAGCTCGACCTTGATCTTGTTCTCGTCGCCGGTCGTCAGCTCGGCCGATTTCACCTGGTCCTTGGCGATCGCCTGCACGACCTGGCTGGTGTCCACCGACTTGTAGCCGCCGGACGAGCCGACGACCTGCATCAACACGACCACGGCGAGGACGGCCAGCACGATCCACATGACCGGCCCACGGAAGTAGCGCTTCACGTCCATCCATACGGGGCGCGGGCGCCCCGTCCCTCCTGCCACAGTGAGGCACGGCTGCCCCTCGGGGGGTGCCTGTGCGTACGGTGTTCTGCTCGACCTTGCGGTGCTCGAAAAAAGAATGCTTGAAAAGGCTGACCTTCGGACGGTACCCCAGCATTGTCACCCGACGCTGCCGCAGACGGTCAACCAACCCGCCTTCCCATGCTCCAACGGCGGAAACCGGTGTTCGGTTCCCGCCCGCCGGAGGGCCCGTCCGGGGCCCGTGGGCTCTAGCCGCCGTAGACGTGCGGTGCGAGCGTGCCCACGAAGGGCAGGTTGCGGTACTTCTCGGCGAAGTCCAGGCCGTAGCCGACCACGAACTCGTTGGGGATGTCGAAGCCGACCCACTTCACGTCGATCGCGACCTTGGCCGCCTCCGGCTTGCGCAGGAGCGTCACGACGTTGAGGGAGGCGGGCTCGCGCGAACCCAGGTTCGACAGCAGCCACGACAGCGTGAGGCCGGAGTCGATGATGTCCTCGACGATCAGGACGTCCTTGCCCTTGATGTCGGTGTCGAGGTCCTTCAGGATGCGCACCACCCCGGAGGACTGGGTGCCCGCGCCGTACGAGGACACCGCCATCCAGTCCATCGTGAGGGGGGTGGACAGCGCACGCGCCAGGTCCGCCATCACCATCACGGCGCCCTTCAGGACGCCGACGATGAGCAGGTCCTTGCCCGCGTACTCCGCGTCGATCTTCGCGGCCAGCTCCGCCAGCTTCGCGTCGATCTCTTCCTTGGTGATGAGCACCGACTTGAGGTCGGTGCCCATGTCCTTGTCGTCCACCCGCGTCACTCTCGTTTGGTTACGGCTCATCCGGCTTTGATTCGAGGCGAGCCAAGGCTCATTCGCACTCGTTCGAATCAGCCCTGCCGGAGCACCAGTCTGCCACCCTGCCTGCGGACCGCGACCCGCCCGGGGAGGTTGATGGCTCCTTGGCCGCGCCAACCGGTGATCAGCCGGTCGACTTCCTCGATGTGCCGGGCGAAGAGCGAACCGGCGGGAGAGCCCGCCGAGATGGCCGCGCGGCGCAGCACCCGGCGGCGGACCGCGGGGGGCAGCGCGAAGAGCTTGGCGGCCTCCAGGGCCCCCGTGTCGTCGCGCACGGAGGGCTCCACGGCGGCGGCCCAGCCGTCGAGGGCGTCCGCGTCGTCGCGGGAGAGCTGGGCCGTGCGGGCGAGGGCCTCGACGACCCCCTTGCCCAGGGCCTTCTCCAGGACGGGCAGGGCCTCGTGGCGGACCCGGGAGCGGGTGTAGGCCGGGTCGGCGTTGTGCGGGTCGTCCCAGACCGGCAGGGACTGCACCATGCACGCCTTGCGGGCGGTCTGGCGGTCCAGGCCCAGGAAGGGCCTGCGGTAGCGGCCGTCGACGCCGGAGGCGACGGCCATGCCGGACAGCGAGCGGATGCCGGAGCCGCGGGCGAGGCCGAGGAGGACCGTCTCGGCCTGGTCGTCCCGGGTGTGGCCGAGGAGGACCGCGGCGGCGCCGTACCGCTCGGCGGCGGCGTCCAGCGCGGCGTAGCGGGCGTCGCGGGCGGCGGCCTCGGGGCCGCCGTCCCGGCCGACCCGCACCGTGACGGCCTCGACGGGGTCGAGGTCGAAGGCGGCCAGCCGGCTGACGACCTCGGCGGCGCGGACGTCGGAGCCGTGCTGGAGGCCGTGGTCGACGGTGACCCCGCCGGCCCGGATGCCGAGCCTGGGGGCCTCGAAGGCCAGGGCGGAGGCCAGCGCCATGGAGTCGGCGCCGCCGGAGCAGGCCACCAGGACCAGCGGCGGCCGGTCCGAGGGGGTGGGGGTTACGGATGCGGGCGAGGTGGGGGTGAGGACGTCGTGGAGTACGCGGCGGACCGCCAGGCGTATCGCGGCGACCGCGGGATGTGGACCCATGTCCGTGTGTCCAATCGTTCCATATGGAGATCGTTCGGAGCTGCGCGAGCTTCGATGGCCTCAGTCACGCTGTGTGCGTCGATGGTGACAGAAGCGAGCCATTACCCGAGCATCGCACGCCCACCCCTGGCTCACGGTCCCTCGGAAGGGTGATTACGAAGGCGTTCTACCCGGAGGGGGAGCTTCCGCTTCACTGCTCGGGCCTGCCGTGCACCCTCGTGACCCAGTCCGCCGGTTTGGCGATCTCCGCCTTGGTCGGGAGTGTGTTCGGGGAGGTCCACACACGGTTGAAACCGTCCATGCCCACCGCGTCCACGACCGCGCGCACGAAGCGCTCACCGTCACGGTACTGCCGCAGCTTGGCGTCCAGGCCCAGCAGCCTGCGCAGCGCCGCGTCCAGCCGGCCCGCGCCGTTCGCCCGCCGCTGCTGGAACTTCTCCCGGATCTCGGCGACCGAGGGCACCACCTGCGGGCCCACACCGTCCATCACATAGTCGGCGTGCCCCTCCAGCAGGGACATCACCGCCGTCAGCCGGCCCAGGATCTCCCGCTGGGCGGGCGTCTGGACCAGGTCCACGATGCTCCGGCCGCCGCGCTCCGCCGCCCCCTCACCGGCCTCGGCGGCCTCCTCCTGGCCGGCCGGACGGCCGCCCGCCAGCGACTGCGCGGCCTCGCGGATCCGCTCCAGCAGCGTCGCCGGGTCGACCTCGGTCTCGCCGAGGAACGCCTGGATCTCGCCCTCGATGTGGTCGCGCAGCCAGGGCACGGCCGTGAACTGCGTGCGGTGCGTCTCCTCGTGCAGGCACACCCACAGCCGGAAGTCGTGCGGATCCACCTCCAGCTCGCGCTCGACGTGCACGATGTTCGGCGCCACCAGCAGCAGCCTGCCGCCGTTCGCCGCCCCGGGCAGCTCGCCGGTCGCGGGCGCGAACGTCTCGTACTGGCCGAGCACGCGGGAGGCGAGGAACGACAGCAGCATGCCCAGCTCCACACCGGTCACCTTGCCGCCCACGGCGCCCAGGACCGCGCCGCCGGGCACACCGCCCCGCCGGTCCTGCATCTTCTCCAGCAGCGGGGTGAGGACGGCCCGGAAACCGGCCACGTTCGCCTTGATCCACCCGGCCCGGTCCACCACCAGCACCGGGGTGTCGCGCGCCGCCGGATCCTCCGGGCCCCCTGGCGGCGGTGCCATCCGGGTGAACGCCCGGACGTGCTCCTCCGACGTCTTCGCGTGCCGCCGCAGCTCCGCGACGACCTCCCGCGCCTCGTCGCGGCCGACTTCGGGACCGGGCCGCACGAGCCGGGTCGCGGTCGCCACCGCGAGCTTCCAGTCGACCATCTCCGCACCACCGATGCTCGTCATGGCTTCACCGTACGTGCACCGCTCCGCTCGGGGTAGCGCGGTCCGGCGGCCTGTGGATAACGGGGGGCGGGAGTGGACGGGAGGGGTCAGCTCCGGCAGCCGCAGTCCGCCACCTTGGCGGCCAGCCGGTCCAGGGCCCGCTGCGCGGCGTCCGCGTCCCCGGTCCCGGAGGCCATGAACGCGAACGTCACGACCCTGCCCTCGGCGTCGACCACCGTCCCGGCCAGCGTGTTCACGCCCGTCAGCGTGCCGGTCTTGGCCCGGACGAGGCCGCGGCCCGCCGCCTCGTCCCCGTACCGGCCGCGCAGGGTGCCGGTGAAGCCCGCCACCGGAAGGCCCGTGAGGACCGGGCGCAGCTCGGGTCGGCGCGGGTCGGCGGCCCGTACGAGCAGCCGGGCGAGGAGGTCCGCGGAGACCTGGTCGGCGCGGTCCAGGCCGCTGCCGTCGGCGACCTTGGCGCCGGACAGGCCGAGCCCGTCCAGCCGCCCGGTGACCGCCCCGGCCGCGCCCTCGAAGCTCGCCTCCTGTCCCGAGGCGAGCGCCGTCTGCCGGGCCAGCGCCTCGGCGATGTCGTTGTCGCTGTTGGTGAGGGTCCGCTCGACGAGCGCGGCCACGGTCGGCGAGGACACCGCGGCGAGGCGCTCCGCCCGGTCGCCGGCGCGGCGGGCCGCTACGTCGCCCTCGACGCCGACGCCCTCGTCGCGCAGCAGGCCGGCGAACTTCCCGGCCGCGTCGGCGACCGGGTCCGTGGAGCGCTCGGCCGGGCCCCGGTCGGAGTCGTCGAGGCGGCCCTCGTCGACCATCAGGGCGCTGACGGGAGCGATGTTCTCGTTGGGGCCGATGGGGTGGACGGCGGGGCCGGCGTAGCGGGAGGCGTCGTAGCCGACCGCGACCCGGTCCTTGCCGCGCGCCTTGAGCGCCCGGGCGGTGCTCCGGGCCAGTTCCCTCAGGCTCGCGGGCCGCTGCGGCCCGGCCCCGGCGCCGTCGCGCGCCGTGAGAGTGGGGTCTCCCCCGCCGACGAGCACGATCCCGCCGTCGCCGTCGGCCACGACCGTCGTGTCGACGCGGTGGTCCGGGCCCAGGGCCGAGAGCGCCGCCGCGGCGGTGGCCAGCTTGACGGTGGAGGCGGGGGTGTACGCGGTGCCCTCGTCGGAGCCGTACAGCCGCTCGCCGGTGGCGGCGTCGTAGACGGCGGCCGAGTGCCGGTCGCCGAGCGCGGCGTCCTTCAGCAGCGGTCCGAGCGCCTCGGCGAGGCCGTCCGGGGCGCCCGCGCGGGCGGCGCCGCGCTCGCCGGCGCCCACCAGGACGGGGGCGCGGCGGGGTGCCCGGGCCGCCCGCCCGGCCTCCGGCCGCTCGGCGGCCCGGTCCGCGCCCGCGGCGGCGGCCCGGTCCCGCTCGGCCACGCGCCGGCCGCCCTCCCAGGGGCCCGCGGCGCCCACCGCGCCACCGGCGGCGACCAGTCCGGCCAGGGCGGAAACCGCGACGAAACGCACGGTCCGGCGTTGTACAGGCGGGACGTCACGCCACCGCCCCGTCCGCCACGACCCGGCCTCAGGCACTTCGGACCAGCCCCTTTCGCCACCACACACCCGCGTGAGAGACACTTAACCACCAGACGTATGTGTTGATCATGGAGGAGCCACCCGTGGAGTTCGACGTCACCATCGAGATCCCGAAGGGTTCGCGGAACAAGTACGAGGTGGACCACGAGACGGGTCGCATCCGCCTGGACCGTCGACTCTTCACCTCGACCAGCTACCCGGCCGACTACGGCTTCGTCGAGAACACCCTCGGCGAGGACGGCGACCCGCTGGACGCCCTCGTCATCCTGGACGAGCCGACCTTCCCGGGTTGCCTCATCAAGTGCCGCGCCATCGGCATGTTCCGCATGACGGACGAGGCCGGCGGCGACGACAAGCTGCTGTGCGTCCCGGCGAACGACCCGCGCGTGGAGCACCTGCGCGACATCCACCACGTGTCGGAGTTCGACCGCCTGGAGATCCAGCACTTCTTCGAGGTCTACAAGGACCTGGAGCCGGGCAAGTCCGTCGAGGGCGCCGACTGGGTCGGCCGCGCCGAGGCCGAGGCGGAGATCGAGGCGTCGTACAAGCGCCTCGAGGCCGCCGGTGGCGCCCACCACTGAGCCTGACGGCTCCATAGGACCCCGTGCGGCGCGCGCCGCCGCGCGGGGCTCCGCCCCGGACCCCGGTCCGGGGATTCCCCGGTCCCTCTAACGGGCCGGATCCGCCCGGCGCACCGGGCGGCACAAGCCCGGCGTTCGGGTACGCCCGCCCCGGGCACGTCCGTGCCGCACCCGGCGGGCCACCGGGCCCGCGAGGTCAGAACCCTCGCGTCCGCTTCGCCGCGCGGCGCGTGGCCGCGCCTCCCGGGACCTTGATGAACAGCCGGGCCGCCTCGGAGCCCAGGTTCACCCCGATCGCGATCGCCAGCGCGAGGGCCGCCGCCTTCGTGAGGCTGGAGATGCCGGTGTTCATGTCGTTCTTCGCGAAGTTCAGCAGCGCGAAGTACGTGGCGCTACCGGGCAGCAGCGGGCCGATCGCCGCCGTGACGTACGGCAGCGCGGACGCGTACCGATAGCGCGAGAGCAGCTGGCCGAAGAGGCCGACGAGCCCGGCGGCGATGGCCGTGGCGGGCACCGGATCGAGCCCCGCGGTGTCCGCGAGCGCCGCGTAGATGACCCAGGCGACGCCGCCGTTGAGCGTCACGGTCAGCACCGTGTGGCGCTCCTGCTGGAGCAGCACCGCGAAGGCGAAGACCAGCAGCATGGCCGCGATGATCTGGACGACCGGCCGTTCCTGCCGCTCCAGGGCCGCCTCCGGATTGAGGGTCCCGCCGCCGATGTGCACCCCTCCGTAGAGGACGACCAGCACGCCGCAGACGATGCCCGCGATCAGATAGCCCACTTCCAGCAGCCGGGCCGCGGCGGTGATGTAGTAGCCGGTCAGGCCGTCCTGCACGCCCGCCACCAGCGCCCGCCCGGGGATCAGCGCGAACAGTCCGCCGGTGATCACCGCGGACGCCTGGACGTGCGCGTGGCCGGCGCTGATCGCCACGCCCATCGCGGCGGGCGGCATCGCGGCGGCCACGAACTGGTAGAACTCCGGCAGCCCGCGCCCCGAGGCCAGCCAGGCCAGCCGGTCGCCGCACATCGCGCCCACGGCGGCCGCCAGGAAGACCACGACCCCGCCGCCGACGAGCATGCTCGCCGCACCGGCGAGCAGCCCGGAGGCGGCGGTCAGCGCCCAGCCGGGGTACGGGTGGCGGTTGCGGCGGATCTCGGCGAGGCGGCCGTACGCCTCCTCCAGGGTGAGCCCCCGGGAGGTGATGTCGTGGACGAGCCGGAAGACGGCCGAGAGCCGGTTGTAGTCGGTGCCGCGCCGGCGGACCGTGCGGTTGGCGGTGACGGGGTCGTCGACGAGGGACGGCTGATAGCTGACGGTCAGCAGGGTGAAGGTGACGGTCGGCTCGCAGCGGTCGAGCCCGTAGGCGTGCGCGACGCCGAACATGGCCGCCTCGACGTCCTCGGCGCCCTCGCCGCCCGCGAGCAGCAGCTCGCCGATGCGGAGGGTCAGGTCGAGCACGCGCGGGACGGGCGGCCCCGGCTCGTCCTGCTTCTCGGCCCGCTCGGGGGCGGGCCGCTCGCCGACCGGCATCCGGAGCATCGTGCGCATCCGGTCCTGCCAGGGCGCCTCCTTGGTCAGGCTGACCTTGGGTATGCCGTGCGGCGGGGTGAAGGCGGGGTAGGCCACGGCCTGCGGGCCGGTGGGGGCGGCGGTGCCCGGCGGGAGCGTGAAGGCCGAGCCCTCGGGTCCGGCGCCGGACTCCGGGGCGATGCCCTCGGGGACGGCGAACTCCGACGTCGGGTGGTCGTCCTCGGGCACCGGCGGGAGCGGGACGCCGAGCGGCGGGGTGAAGGCGCTGCGCGCCTCGTCGGACTGCGGCTTCCGGTCCTCGGTCCGATCCGCGTCCGCGGCGCCGCCGCCCCTCTTTCGATCCGCCACCACGCGACTCCTCTTACGCCTCCTGCCGCCCTGCTAGGGCCACCATGCCTGATCAGTGGCCCGTGTGCCCAGCGTGGCCCTGGGCACACCTCGGACGGCGGTGGGAGAGGGACTACGGCGGCGGACCGGGGTCAGCGCTTGGCGTGCCGGCCGCGCTGGACCGGCGGGCGGCCCTCGCCGTGGCCGCCCGAGGCGGCCTGGGCCTTCTTGCCCTTGGAACGGGCCCGCAGCAGCTCGATGGCGACGGGCACCACCGAGATCAGCACGATGGCGACGAGGATCAGCTCGATGTGCTTGTTGACGAACTCGACCTTGCCGAGGGCGGCGCCCAGCAGCGTCACTCCGGCGCCCCAGAGGACGCCGCCGATGACGTTGAAGATCAGGAAGGAGCGGTAGTTCATCCGGCTCACGCCGGCGATGATCGGCGTGAAGGTGCGGATGATCGGCACGAACCGCGCCAGGACCAGCGACTTCGGCCCGTACTTCTCGAAGAACTCGTGCGCCTTCTCGACGTTCTCCTGCTTGAAGAGGCGGGAGTCCGGGCGCTTGAAGAGCGCGGGGCCGACCTTACGGCCGAAGAGATAGCCGGCCTGGTCGCCGAGGATCGCGGCGAGCACGACCAGCAGGGCGACGAGCCACAGCGGCTTGTCGATCTGGTTGGTGGTGACCAGCAGGCCGGTGGTGAAGAGCAGCGAGTCGCCCGGCAGGAAGAAGCCGATCAGGAGGCCGGACTCCGCGAAGACGATGGCCAGGACGCCGATCAGACCGAATTGCTCGATCAGATAGTTCGCGTCCAGCCACTGCGGGCCGAGCGCGAGGGTGGTCATGGGGGTCACGGGTAGGTGGCTCCTGAGTCGTGGGCGCAGGCTCGTGCGAGGCCCGCGGGCACAGGCGGGGTGGGGTGGTGTGCGGCCCCAAGTTATCAACGTGTCCGCCGGCCCCCTGGTTCCAGAGCCCTCCCCGGCCCGAACCTCCGTTCGCACTCAACCGGCGCAGCCCCGCATGCGTCCGGGACAACAACCGACAAAACTGCACACACGGAGGTGGATGCGATGGGCATCGAGGAGTACGGCGGCGGCCAGTCCCAGTCGGATGTAATCGTGGTCACGACCAACGACGTACCCGGCTTCCGCGTCGACAGGGTGATCGGCGAGGTCTTCGGGCTGACCGTGCGCTCCCGGCACGTCGGCAGCCAGATCGGCGCGGGCCTGAAGTCGCTCATCGGCGGCGAGCTCAAGGGCCTGACCAAGACGCTGGTCGAGACCCGCAACCAGGCGATGGAGCGGCTGGTCGAGCAGGCGAAAGCGCGCGGCGCCAACGCCGTACTGATGTTCCGCTTCGACGTGACGGAGGCGGCGGACGTGGGCACGGAGGTCTGCGCCTACGGCACGGCCGTCGTGATCTCGCCCCGGGCGTGAGGAACGGCGGTGGGGCGGCCGGGCTCCCGGCCGCCCCACCGCGGGGTGAGCCGGCCGGTACGACCAGGAGGGCGTCCCTCTCATGGCACTGCACAAAGGCGCGGCCCACCGGGCCAGGGAGCGCGGCATCTCGGTCAACCCGTTCTACGGCGAGGCCGACCCCCTCGCCGGCATGACGGGCGACCCGCCCCGGCACCGCCTCCCGGATACGCCCATGGCGCCCCGGAGCGCCTACCGGCTCGTCCACGACGAGCTGATGCTGGACGGGAACTCCCGGCTCAACCTGGCCACCTTCGTCACCACCTGGATGGAGCCCCAGGCCGACGTGCTCATGTCCGAGTGCCAGGACAAGAACATGATCGACAAGGATGAGTACCCGCGCACCGCGGAGCTGGAGAAGCGCTGCGTGCGGATGCTCGCCGACCTGTGGCACGCCCCGGACCCGGCCACCACCGTCGGCTGCTCGACCACGGGGTCGAGCGAGGCGTGCATGCTCGCCGGGATGGCCCTCAAGCGGCGCTGGGCGCTCGCGAACGCCGGCCGCTACCCGTCGGCCGAGGCCCGGCCCAATCTGGTGATGGGCGCGAACGTCCAGGTCTGCTGGGAGAAGTTCTGCGCCTTCTGGGAGGTCGAGGCGCGCCAGGTGCCGATGGAGGGCGAGCGCTTCCACCTCGACCCCGCGGCGGCGGCCGGGCTGTGCGACGAGAACACCATCGGGGTCGTCGCCGTCCTGGGCTCGACCTTCGACGGGTCGTACGAGCCGGTGGCCGAGGTGTGCGCGGCGCTGGACGGCCTCCAGGAGCGCACGGGCCTGGACGTACCGGTCCATGTGGACGGCGCCTCCGGCGCGATGATCGCGCCCTTCCTCGACGAGAAGCTGGTCTGGGACTTCCGGCTGCCGCGCGTCGCATCGATCAACACCTCGGGCCACAAGTACGGGCTCGTCTACCCCGGCGTCGGCTGGGCGCTGTGGCGGGACCGGGCGGCCCTCCCCGAGGAACTGGTCTTCCGGGTCAACTACCTGGGCGGTGACATGCCGACCTTCGCGCTGAACTTCTCCCGGCCGGGCGCGCAGGTGGCGGCGCAGTACTACACCTTCCTGAGGCTGGGCCGCGACGGCTACCGCGCGGTGCAGCGGAACGCCCGGGAGGTCGCGTGCCGGCTCTCCCGGCACATCGCCGAAACGGGCGACTTCCGGCTGCTCACACGCGGCGACGAGCTGCCGGTCTTCGCCTTCACCACGGCCGAGGGGGTCACCTCCTTCGACGTCTTCGACGTCTCGCGGCGGCTGCGGGAACGGGGCTGGCTCGTCCCCGCCTACACGTTCCCGCCGAACCGGGAGGACCTGTCGGTGCTGCGGATCGTCTGCCGGAACGGGTTCTCGCACGATCTGGCGGACCTGTTCCTGGAGGACCTGCGGGCGCTCCTGCCGGAGCTGCGGGAGCAGCCGGGACCGCTGGGGAGGCCGGAGTCGAAGGCGACGGCGTTCCATCACTGAGGCGTTCCGGCGGCTCCCCCACGAAGGCGTTCGGTGCGGTGCTCCCGGCGGGTCCTCCGCCGAGGCGTTCGGTGCGGCGTTCCCGGCGACTCCACCACCAAGGCGCTCAGCGCGGCGTTCCCGGCGACTCCACCACCAAGGCGCTCAGCGCGGCGTTCCCGGTGGGTCCTCCACCGAGGTGCTCCCGGCGGCCCGCCCCCCTGCCCGAGCCTTCCCGGCTGCCCTCACGCGCCGGACGGGCCCGCCTCCCGGCCCCGCTCCGGCTCCTCCCCCGCCATCACATAGGCCCCGCCCCTGAGCCGCTCGATCAGCCCACGGGCCCATGCCTCCCCGCTCTCCGCCGTGTGCAGCCACATCCCCATGATCTCGGCGATGTGCCCCCAGTCCTCCCCCTCCGAGGGGGTCCAGTGCCGGCGGATCTCCTCGCGCCACGCGCGCAGCGCCTCGACGCGCCGCTCCAGCAGGGCGACGGCCTCGGCGCGCGGCAGGTCGACGAGGAAGCCGACGCCCGCCGTAAGGACGTCGACTTTCTGGTCGTGGGCGGAGAGGGACTCCCGAAGGAGCCGGAAGTACTCGTCCTCGCCCGCCGCCGTCAGCTCGTACTCCGTGCGCGGCGGGCCGCCGGCCTCGCTCGGCGCGACATCGTGGGCGATCAGCAGTCCCTGCTTCGCCATGGCCTTGAGCGCGTGGTAGATCGAGCCGGGCTTGGCGTTGGACCACTCGGGCGCGCCCCAGTCCTCCAGGTCGTTGCGCACCTGGTAGCCGTGCGCCCGGCCGTGCCGGCGCACCGCCCCCAGGACCAGCAGCCGGATCGCCGACATCGTCTCCTCATTCCACCGCGCCGCCCGCTCTTCCGCGGCCCAGACTAGGCGGCGGGAGGGCCGGTGTACGGGGAGGGCGTCACTCCGCCCGCGCCGCTCCCCCGGTCTCCGCCTCCGCTTCCGCCTCCGCCTCCGCCTCCGCCACGAGCGTGAACGCCGTCTTCCCGTCGAGGGACTCGCGGATGATGTCCGCGTGCCCGGCGTGCCGGGCGATCTCCTCCACCAGATGCGTCAGGAGCCAGCGCATCGACACCCGGGAGTTCGGCGGGAACCAGGGGGCGTCGGGCAGCGGGAAGGTGTCCTCAAGACTGGGGACGGCGTGGATGAACCGCTCGGTCTCGGCGGCGACGCGGTCCCAGTAGGCGAGCACGCCGGCGACGCTCTCGTCCTCCAGCATCCGGAAGCTGTCCGCCCAGTTCGACTGGTCGCGGGGGACCTCGGGGGCCACGCCCTGCGCGCGCCGCACCCAGGTGTCCTCGGTCTCCGCGACGTGCTTGAGGAGCCCGCCGAGGGTCAACTCGCTGGCGGTCGTACGCCGCGCCGCCTGTTCGTCGGTCAGGCCGAGCAGCGTCCTGCGCAGGCCGCCGCGCTGGGCCGCCACGAACGCCAGCAGGGTGCCGCGCTCGTCGGAGGGGTTCTTCTCGATCACGTGCGTCACCATGGGGTCCGCCTTTCGTCGTACGTCGGCCTCGTCGACCACAGGCTAGGACCCCATGAGGACGGATCCGGTCCTACATGGACGCCGACCCGCCCTCGAATCCCTTGTTTCCCGAGGGGGATCAGAACGGGAATCTGCTGCGCCCGTGCTGGATGGATATCCACTTGGTGGTGGTGAAGGCATCGACCATGGACTCGCCGTTGAGCCGCCCCACGCCGGAGTGCTTCTCACCGCCGAAGGGCACGATCGCCTCGTCGTGCACGGTGCTGTCGTTGACATGGATCATTCCGGTGTCGATGCGCTTGGCGACGCGGACGCCGCGCTCGACGTCCCCGGTGTGGACCGCGCCGCTCAGCCCGTAAGGCGTGGCGTTGGCGATCCGGATCGCCTCCTCCTCCCCGTCGAAGGGGACGATCAGGGCGACCGGGCCGAAGATCTCCTGGCACAGGACCGGCGAGTCGGCCGGCAGACCGGTCAGCACCGACGGCCCGACAAGCGTCCCGTCCGTGCCGCCCCGCAGCAGCGCGGTGGCGCCGTCGGCGATGGTCTGCTCGACCAGGGCGTTGATGGCCTCGGCCTGACCGGCGTGGATCAGCGGGCCGATGTGGGTCGCCGGATCGCCCGGGTCGCCGACCTTCAGGGTCTTGACCTTGGCGACGAACTTCTCGGTGAACTCCCGCTCCACCGACCGGTCCACCAATACCCGGTTGGCCGCCATGCACACCTGGCCCTGGTGGATAAAACGGCTGAAGACCGCCGCGTCGACGGCGTAGTCCACATCGGCGTCGTCCAGGACGATCAGGGCGCTGTTGCCGCCGAGTTCGAGGATGACCCGCTTGAAGTGCGCGGCCGCGACGGTCGCCACATGGCGGCCCACCTTGTCGGAGCCGGTGAACGAGATCACCTTGGGCACCGGGTGCTCGATGAGCGCGTCGCCTATCTCCGCGATGTCGGTGACGACGACGTTGAGCACCCCGGCGGGCAGCCCGGCCTCCTCGAAGACCTTCGCGACCAGGCCGCCGCCGCATATCGGCGTGTTCTGGTGCGGCTTGAGGACGACGGCGTTGCCCAGCGCGAGCGCCGGGGCGACGGACTTCACGGAGAGCAGGAACGGGAAGTTGAAGGGGCTGATCACCCCCACGACCCCGACCGGCAGCCGGTAGAGGCGGTTCTCCTTGGTGTCGTCCGGCGAGGGCAGGATGCGGCCCTCGGCCCGCAGCGCGAGGTGCAGCGCCTCCCGCAGGAACTCCCGGACCAGGTGCAGCTCGAAGGCGGCCTTGACGGCCGTGCCGCCGCACTCCGCGGTGATCGCGGCGGACAGCTCGGCCTCCCGGTCGTCGACGATGCGCAGCGCCCGCTCGAAGACGAGCCGCCGGGTGTACGGGCTGGTGGCGCCCCACTCCCGCTGGGCGCGCTCGGCGGCGCGGTACGCCTGGTCGATCTCGGCCACCCCGGCCACGGTGATGGAGGCGAGCTTCTCCCCGTCGTAGGGGTTGAAGTCCACGATGTCCCAGGAGCCGGTGCCGGCCCGCCACTCGCCGTCGATGTACTGGAAAGCCAATTCGTCGAAATAGGACATGCGCCATCCCTGCCTGGAGATACGGGGGCGCTCGTGGCGCCCGAACCGGTATGCGACTCCTGATGGGACGTCATCGTACTGATGTGTCACACGAGTTGAAGCAGACGCCTCAGCAAGTCCCTGGTGGCGGCGGGCCGGAGGCTGTCCGTGTGCAGCCGCTCCATCGCCTTGCCGTACTGCGCCACCTCGTCGGGCTTGTCCAGGTAGAGCGCGCTGGTGAGCTGCTCCAGGTACACCACGTCGGACAGGTCCGACTCGGGGAACCGCAGCATCGTGAAGGCGCCGCTCTCACCCGCGTGCCCGCCGTGCGCGAAGGGCATCACCTGGAGCGTCACATTGGCCTGCTCGGAGATGTCGATCAGGTGCTCCAGCTGCCCGCGCATCACGTCCCGGCCACCGTACGGGCGGTGCAGCGCGGCTTCGTCGAGGACCGCGTGAAAGTGCGGGGCGCGCTCCGAGAACAGCAGCTTCTGGCGCTCCATCCGCAGCGACACCCGGCGCTCGACCTCGGCCTCCTCGGCCGTGGGCTGGCCGCGCACCACGACGGCCTGGGCGTACCCCTCGGTCTGGAGCAGGCCGTGCACGAACTGGACCTCGTAGATGTTGATGTGCGAGGCGGCGCCCTCCAGGCCGACATACGTCTGGAACCAGCCGGGCAGGACGTCGCCGTAGCTGTGCCACCAGCCCGCGACATTGGCCTCACGGGCCAGGCCCAGCAGCGCCTCGCGCTCCAGCTCGTCCGTGACCCCGTAGAGCGTGAGGAGATCCTCGACGTCCCGCGCCTTGAAGCTCACCCGCCCCAGCTCCATGCGGCTGATCTTCGATTCGGACGCCCTGATCGAGTAGCCGGCCGCCTCGCGGGTGATCCCCCGCGACTCCCTCAGCCTCCTGAGCTGGGAGCCCAGGAGTATGCGGCGCACCACAGAACCGCTCGACTCGCTCGTGGCCATCTCTGCGACTCCTCCTCTTCCGGTTCCTGTACCGGTCGTGCCGCTTCCGCGCCCTTCCGGGGCGACCCCCGCTACCCCCGGCCGTGAAGTCTGCCATCTCCGGGCTCCGTTGAGTGTGCATCCGATTACTCGGCCATGTGCAGTTCGGACAACGTACGCAGGAGGGCGTAGGAAGAATTACCCCCTAACAGGATCGTGCGCCCCCAAAACCCCCATGTGCACGTGCATCTGCCCTTGCATCCGCCACCCTCATTGGGAACCATGGGGGACGCACACGTGCGTGTCACGTCCACGATTGCCAGGAGTGCCTCGGATGGGTACCGAAGGATCGACCGTGCTCTCACCGCTGTGGCGAGGGCTGCCACCGATCGCCCCCTCCGCCGTCTCCAACTCGGCCTCCTGCGCACTTCCTCCCCGCTTCGAGGCGGTCCGGACCGCCCGGCGGTTCACCAGGTCCACACTTCAGCAGTGGGAACTCCAGGGGCTCTTCGACGACGTCGCGCTCGTGGTCTCGGAACTGGTCACCAATTCCATGCGGTACGCCCTGCCCGCCGACCCCATAGGCTCCGGCGCCGAGCCTCCGGTACGGCTGCATCTGATGCGCTGGACGTCGCGGCTGGTGTGCGCCGTGCGCGATCCCAGCGAGGAGGGCCCGGTCACGGGGGAGGCCGACGCCTCGGCCGAGTGCGGGCGCGGGCTGTTCCTGGTGGAGTCCTTCAGCGACACCTGGGGCTGGCACCCCCTGGCCGGGGCGCTGCGCGGCAAGGTCGTCTGGGCGCTCTTCCGCCTGCCGGACGACCGGGACTGACCGGCCGGTGCCTCAGTCGCTCACCAGATAGTCGAACTCGCCGTCCTTGATCCCCAGCAGCATCGCCTCGATCTCCGCCGGGGTGTAGACGAGGGCCGGGCCGTCCGGATGCCGGGAATTGCGCACGGCGACCCCGCCGCCCGGCAGCTTCGCGAACTCCACGCACGAGCCCTGCGAGTTCGAGTGCCGGCTCTTCCGCCAGACGACGCCGTCGAGGTCCGCGGCAGCCATGCCGTTGTACGCGTGAGGCACAGGACTCTCCCGGAGCATTGCAGGGGGCACCCCGGCACGAACGGTGGGGATGACAACTACTCCGGATCATAGCCGCGTTCATGTGCTTCTGCATGGGCGAATGCACGTGCACTTTCGGTGTTCCCGTCACTACTTCCCGGCGCGTCACAGGAAGCCTTCGCCGCGGAAGACTTCACTACCGGAAGACTTCTCGTCTACTTCCCGTTGCCCGAATACGGCAGGAGCCCCATCTCCCGGGCATTCTTGATCGCACGGGCCAGCTGTCGCTGCTGCTGAGCGGTGACCCTGGTCACCCGGCGGCCCCGGATCTTCCCCCGGTCCGAAATGAACTTCCGCAGCAGATCGGTGTCTTTGTAGTCGATGTAGGTGATGCCCGCGGTTTCCAGGGGATTCGGGCGTGGCTTGAGGTTCTTGCGGTGTTCGGGGCGGCGGGACATGGAGAAGTCCTTTCAGGAAACGGGATCGAGAAGTGCGTCGAAAGCGGGGGAGAGCAGACGCCAGGCAGCCGGGCCCGCCGCGTATTCGGCGTCGGTCAGCAGACACGACTCCAGCAGCGCGCACAGCCCGTCGCGGTCGAGCCCGGGCGAGGTGAAGGTGAGGTGCTGGGTCCGGTCGCCGTGCTCGGGGTGCCAGTCCAGCGCGGCGGCCACCCGGCGGGAGGCGGGCACCAGCTCCCAGGCGGCGTCGGGCAGGGCGGCCAGCCAGGGCCCGGCGCCCTCGACGCACAGGGCGCCGCCGGCCGCGTCCCAGGCGAGCAGGGTGTCCGGCCGGTCGGCGAGCCAGAACCGGCCCCGGCTGCGGGCGGCGGCGCAGGTGAGGTCCTCCAGCGCCGCGTACAACCGCCCGGGGTGGAAGGGGCGGCGCCGCTTCCATACGAGCGTGGTGACGCCGTCCGCGTCGGCCTCCTGCGGCAGCAGGGCGCAGGCGGGGTGCTGCCGGTCGGCGGCCGCCGCCACGTCGAATCCGGCGACGGCCGCGGCGGCGAGGTCGACGGAGTCGGCGGGGATCCTGCGGGCGGTGGGGACGAGTTGGTCGAGCAGGGCGAGGTCGACGGCGTCGGCGGGTTCCACGGGCGCGCCGAAGGCGGTGGCCCCGCCGGACGGGTCGCCGGGGGGCGCGACGGCGGTGTCCGCCACCAGCGCGAGCACGCTCGCGTACTCCAGCTGACGGGCGAAGGTGTCCGCGACCGTCCGCCGGTCGGTGGCGGCGGCCTGGAGGCCGGCCTCGGCGAGGTCGTCGCCGCAGCCGAGGGCGGGCAGCACCAGGGCCGGGTCCACGGCCGTGACGACACCGGTGAGCCGTACGCGCTCGCCGCCGTGGGCGGCCACGACCTCGGCCATGGCCTTGGGCTCGACGGAGTCCCACAGTTCGACGACGGCGAGCCGGCACCCGCCGCCGGCGGCGAGCCGCTCCAGCTCGGGCACCAGGTCCTCGCGCAGGGCGCAGCAGGCGCAGTCGTCGACCAGCGGCGTCTCCCCCTCGTCGAGGGTGCCGGTGCGGTCCCGCACGGTCCTGCGGACCGTGCCGGCGGCCGCGGCCGTCAGGTCGTGGTGCAGGGCGACGCTGCCCGGCACGGTGTGCAGCAGCCGGTCGACCGCGGTGCGGCGGGCGTCCGCGTGCAGACCGCCCACCAGCACCACGGACAGCGGGTCGGAGGGCATCAGCGGCCCCCGCGCCCGCCGTAGCGGCGCTCGAAGCGCTCGACCCGGCCGGCGGTGTCCAGGACGCGGGCCGTACCCGTGTAGAAGGGGTGGCTCGCCGAGGAGATCTCCACGTCGACGACCGGGTAGGTGTTGCCGTCCTCCCACTCGACGGTCTTGTCACTGGTGGCCGTGGAGCGGGTGAGGAAGGCGAAGTCCGCGGCGCGGTCGCGGAAGACGACCGGGCCGTAGGGCGGGTGGATGCCGGGCTGCATCGCGCTCAGCGCTCCTCTCGGAAGGTGACGTGGCGGCCGACGACCGGGTCGTACTTGCGCAGTTCCATGCGGTCGGGGTCGTTACGGCGGTTCTTACGGGTGACGTAGGTGAATCCGGTCCCGGCGGTGGACCGGAGCTTGATGACGGGGCGTAGCTCGTTGCGGGCCATGCGGGCTACTATACAGAAATGGTTTCCATTTTCATTAGGCTCGTGAGGGCCGCCCCGGATCCGGAGGTCTGACCATGTCCGCCCACTGCCAACTCACGGGCCGCGAGCCCGGCTTCGGCAACACCATCTCCCACTCGCACCGGCGCACGTCCCGCCGCTTCGACCCCAACATCCAGCGCAAGCGCTACTGGCTCGCGAGCGAGGGCCGCCATGTGCGGCTGACGCTGAGCACGAAGGGGATCAAGACGGTCGACGCGATCGGCGTCGAGGCGGCCGTGGCCCGCATCCGGGCCCGAGGGGGGAAGGTCTGATGGCGAAGAAGAGCAAGATCGCGAAGAATGAGCAGCGGCGGCTGACGGTCGCCCGCTACGCCGCCCGCCGGGCCCTGCTGAAGGCCGTCATCCGCGATCCGCGGGCGCCGGAGGAGGAGCGCCTGGCCGCCGGGCGCGAGCTGCGGCGCCAGCCGCGCGACGCCGGCGCGACGCGGATCCGCAACCGCGACGCGGCGGACGGCCGCCCCCGCGGCTACTTCCGCGCCTTCGGGCTGTCCCGGATCAGCCTCCGCGAACAGGCCCACGCGGGTCACCTGCCGGGGGTCCGCAAGTCGAGCTGGTAGCTCCGGCCGCAAACGCCGCGTCAGCGCGGAGGGGGGGCCGGGGGCGAAGCCTCCGGTTACGGGAAGGGGCGGGTAGGGGAAAACGCCCCCGCCCACCCCTACCGCACCGGCAGCAACAGCAACTGATCCGCGTAACACCAAGCCCAGTCCTCCCCCGGCTCGAACGACCGCGCCAGATCATGCCCGGACTCCGCACGCGCGTGCGCCGCCGCGTGCCGGTTCGGCGAACTGTCGCAGCAGCCGATGTGCCCGCAGCTCAGGCACTCGCGCAGATGGACCCAGGTGCCGCCGGTGCGCAGGCAGTCCTCACAGCCCTCCGTCGTGCTCGGCTCCACCTCGCGGGCCTCGCCCACATGGGCGCAGGCACGATCCGTGGGCCGGCCCTCGACATCGGCGGTGACCTGCCAGGCCGGGCGGCCGGTCGGCTCGCTCATGTCCTTCACCCTAGGCCGATCGGCTCCGCCGCGCGCGGCGGAGCCCGGCGCCGGGGCCCGTTGTCAGACCCCGCTGGCAGACTCACGGACATGAGGTGGGCGGTGGCGGAGACGGGCGACGGGGGTGTCCGTCTCCGCCCCGTCGACCCCTCGGGCGCACCGGCCGGCCCGGTGGAGTCCGCGGCCGGTCTGGCCGAGGCCGTGCGGTCCCGGCCGGAGGCCGAGCGGTGGGTGTGGCGGTCCACCGCGGAGGCGTATCCCCGGCTGCTCGCGGCCGGCGTCCGGGTCGATCGCTGCCATGACGTGGAGGCCGCCGAGGCGCTGCTCATGGGCCACGCCGAGGGCCAGTCGGGCCAGCCGCGCTCGCTCGCCGCGGCCTGGGCGCGGCTGCACGGCCTGCCCGTGCCCGCCGATCCGCCCGCGCGGGCGGCCGGGGGCCAGCCGTCGCTGTTCGAGCCGGGCCCGGTGCCGCTCCCGCCGGGCACCGACCCGCTGGAGGCCCTGGTCGCCGTGCACGCCGGGCAGCTGGCCCGCGCGGACGCCACCCGGCACCCCGGCCGGATGCGGCTGCTGCTGGCGGTCGAGTCGGCGGGCACGCTGGTCGCGGCCGAGATGAACCGCGCGGGCCTGCCCTGGCGGGCCGACGTGCACCACGAGCTGCTCACGGAGCTGCTCGGCGAGCGCTATCCGGGCGGCCTGGAGCCCCCGCGGCTCACGGAGCTCGCCGAGGAGGTGTCGCGGGCCTTCGGCGGTGACGTGCGCGTACGCCCCGACCTGGCGGCCGACATCGTCAAGGCGTTCGCCCGCCAGGGCATCCGGATCTCCTCCACCCGCGCCTGGGAGCTCGAGCGGCTCGACCACCCGGCCGTGGAGCCCCTGCTGCGCTACAAGAAGCTGTACCGCCTGCACACCGCGCACGGCTGGTCCTGGCTCCAGACCTGGGTCCGGGACGGCCGGTTCCGTCCCGAGTTCGTCCCGGCCGGCTCCGTGACCGGCCGCTGGACCACCAACGGCGGCGGCGCCCTCCAGATCCCCCGGGTCGTCCGGCGCGCGGTCGTCGCCGACCCCGGGTGGCGGCTCGTCGTCGCCGACGCCGACCAGATGGAGCCGCGGATCCTCGCCGCCGTCTCCCGGGACCCCGGCCTGATGGAGGTCGCGGGCGACGACCGCGACCTCTACACGGCCCTGTCCGACCGGGCCTTCTCCGGCGACCGGGAGCACGCCAAGCTCGCGCTGCTCGGCGCGGTCTACGGCCAGACCTCCGGCGACGGCCTGAAGAACCTCGCGGACCTGCGGCGCCGCTTCCCAGCCGCCGTCGCCCGGGTCGACGAGGCGGCCCGCGCGGGCGAGGAGGGCAGGCTCGTCCGGACCTGGCTCGGCCGCACCTGCCCGCCCGCCTCCACCGCGGCGCCCGACGAGGCGGGCATCCCCCAGGAGGAGGACGCCACGGACGGCCCCGGCGCCCACGGCGGCAGCGCCGCGAGCCGCGCCCGGGGCCGCTTCACCCGGAATTTCATCGTCCAGGGCAGCGCCGCCGACTGGGCCCTGGCGATGCTCGCCGCGCTGCGCCAGGAGCTCGCCGGGCTCCGGGCCGAGCTGGTCTTCTTCCAGCACGACGAGGTCATCGTGCACTGCCCCGAGGAGGAGGCGCCCACCGTCACCGCCGCCGTCCGCACCGCCTCCGACCGCGCCGGCCTGGTCTGTTTCGGAGACATCCCGGTCCGTTTCCCCTTCACCACGGCCGTCGTGGAGTGTTACGCCGACGCCAAGGGCTGAGCGCCCCGGCCCACCCCGGCGGACGCCCCCCGGCCGGGCGCGCGCCGACTCGCGCTGACGGCACGTCACTGCCCCTCCCCCATGCGGCCCAGTTCAGCGGGCAGCGACACGCCGGGCCGCGCAGGATTGCCGGAGGGTCGTCGACACCCGGACGGCCCGTTCCGTCGGCCCCCTGGGGAGGACCCGTCGTGCTGTCCTACAGTCTTGAGCAGCTGCGCCGTTGCACCGTCGCCGTCGACCTCGGGGCCGCGCGGACTCGCGTCTACGTCAGGGACACCGGGCTGATCGTCGACGAGCCCAGCATCGCGGCCGTCAACACCCGCACGGGCTCGCTGATCGCGGTCGGCTCCATGGCACAGGGCATGGCGGGCCGGACCCCCCACCACATCCGGGTCGTGCGGCCCATCTCCGGCGGCACCGTCGTCGACATCGAGATGGCCCAGCGCATGCTGCGCTTCCTCGTCCATCACAAGATCCGCCGGGCCTGGCGGCGCGGGCCGCTGCTGCGCGCCGCCGTCTGCCTGCCGCACGACGCCGAGCCGATCGCCCAGCGCGCGGCCATCGAGACCCTGACGGGGCTGGGCGCGCGGCGCGTCGAGCTCGTCGACACCCTCGTCGCCGCGGCCGTCGGCTGCGGGCTGCCCGTGGAGCAGCCCGAGGCGACGATGATCGTGGTGTGCGGGGCGGCGTCCACACAGGTGGCGGTGTTGTCCCTGGGCGCGATCGTGGCGGCGGAGAAGGTCCTGGTCGGCGGGGACGCCATCGACTACGCCGTGATCCAGCACCTGCGGAGCCGGCACGAGCTGATGCTGCCGACACAGGGGCTGCACCCGCTGCACCTGGCGCTGTCGGCGGACCCGGTGGAGGAGGGCGCCGAGGTCCGCGGCCGTGACGTGGCCACCGGGCTGTCCCGTACGGTCATGGTGAGCACCGCCCAGGTCCGCGAGGCCATCCAGACGCCGCTGACCGGGGTCATCGACGCGATCGGCCGGGTGCTGCGGGCCTGCCAGCCGGATCTGGTGGCCGACCTCGTGGAGCGCGGGGTGATGCTCGCGGGCGGCAGCGCGGTGCTGCCGGGCCTGGACCGCATGATCGCGGAGGCCACGGGGATGACGGTCCGCATAGCGGAGAACCCGGACGTGTGCGCCGTGGTCGGTCTGGGCGCGATATTGGAGGGCAAGGTACGGCCGCTGCACCTGGAGCAGTTGCGCACCTGAGCCCGCATGTACCACTGAGCCCATACGCACCGCACGTACTGCCCGTACTGCCCGTACTGCCCGTACTGCCCGTACTGCCTGCACTGCCTGCACTGCCTGCACTGCCTGCACTGCCTGCACTGCCTGTAGTACTGCCCCTCCCTCCGCCTCTCCGTCCCGTCCGTATCGCCCCTCCCCACTCCTCCGTCCCACCGCTTCCCTCTCCCGCTCGCCCTTGAAGGCCCACCCCCGCCTTTTTGCCCCTTTGGGAACTTCTTTACCGCTCGGAACAGTTCTGTCTGTGCACCCCTGATTGACGAGGAGATACACAGATGGCGCTCTGGGACCGGCTCAAGGACTCCGCGGTGACGATGCAGGGTCAGCTGGTGGCGAAGAAGAACGACCTGAAGAGCGGCGCATTCCGTGACGCGAGCATGGCGATGTGCGCACTGGTGGCCGCCGCCGACGGTTCGATCGACGCTTCCGAGCGGCGACGCGTCGCCTCGCTGATCGCCACCAACGATGTGCTGCAGAACTTCCCCGCCGACGACCTCCAGACGCGGTTCAACGACTACTGCCAGAAGCTGTCGACGGATTTCGACTTCGGCAAGGTCAGCATTCTGCAGACCATCGGCAAGGTGCAGAAGAAGCCCACCGAGGCGCGTGCCGTCATCCAGATCGGCATTGTCATCGGCGGCGCCGACGGCGACTTCGACAAGACGGAGCAGGCCGTGGTCCGCGAGGCGTGCTTCGCGGTGGGCATCGACCCGGCGGAGTTCGACCTCTAGCCGGACGGCTCCGGTCGTACGCGGGCGCCCAGGCGCCTCCTCGCGCCCGGGCAGCTGAAGCGCGGGCCACCCTTGCGGTGGTCCGCGCTTTTCCGTCAGGCCGGCAGGCCCACCGGCCGCAGGCCCCCGTGCCCGGCGGCCCGGCCGGGCTCGGTCCAGGTGCCCAGCGCGATCTCGGCCGTGATGCCCGGCCCGAAGCCGGCGATCACGCCGCGCGCGGAGTCCTCGGCTCCGCCGTCCTGGAACAGCCGCTCCAGGGCGTCGAAGATGACCGCGCTGGCGATGTTGCCCCGCTCGGTGAGCGTGGCCCTGCTGTAACGGAACATCTCCGGCGGCAGGTCCAGGTACTTGCACAGGTCGTCCAGGATCCTGGGGCCGCCCGCGTGGACGATGTAGAAGTCCAGCCCGGAGACGTCCCAGTCGTGGGGCTCGGCCATCGCGCGCATCGCCGGAGCGAGCATGGCCATCGTGCCGGGCACCCGTTTGTCCAGCATGAAGTGGAATCCGGTGTCCCGGACGCCGTACGAGATCCAGTCCTCGGTGTCGGGCACGAGGTGCGAGCCGTTCTGCTCCAGCCGGACCCCGACGCCGCCCTCGCCGCGCACGACCGCGCAGGCGATGGCGTCGCCGAAAAGGCCGTTGGAGAGGAGATTGCCGACCCCCAGGTCGGTGGGCTGATAGCAGAGCGAGCAGAACTCGCAGGCCACGATCAGCACGTTCGCCCCGGGATAGGCGTTGCAGAAGTCATGGGCGCGGTTGAGCGCGGCGCCGCCCGCGGCACAGCCGAGCTGGGCGATCGGCAGCTGCCGGGTCTCGGACCGGAAGTCCATCGTGTTGATGAGCCAGGCGGTCATCGACGGCATCATGAACCCGGTGCAGGAGACATAGGCGATCATGTCGATGTCCCGGGCCGTGAGCTCCGCGTGGTCCAGCGCCCGGAGGATCACCTCCGGCACCCGCGCCTTGGCCTCGATCTCGTAGCGGGCGTTGCGGGCGGTGAAGCCGGGGTGCTTGAGGGTGTCCTCGATGGGCTGCACCAGATGGCGGGTCTGCACCCCGGTGTTGCCGATCAGGCGCAGTGCGAGCTGCAGCTGAGGATGGTCGGCGTGCAGGGTGCGGGCGAGCTCCAGGGTCTGCTCCCTGGTGATGATGTGCTCGGGGACCGCGATGGCCGGTCTGCACAGAGTTGCCATGACGCACTCCTTACCAGGCGACCGGCAGAGTGAGCGGATAGCGCCAGATCGAGTTGGTGTTCCACCGCACCTCCTCCACCGGTACGGCGAGCCGCAGTTCAGGGAATCGGTGGAGCAGGGTGCCGATGGAGACCTGGAGCACCATGCGGGCCAGATGGGACCCGAGGCAGTGGTGGCTGCCGTACCCGAACGCCATGTGCGGCAGGGGCTCGGCACGCTCGAAGTCCAGGTCGTCCGGGCGCTCGTAGGCGAGTTCGTCGCGGTTCGCCGTCAGGTAGGACACATGGACCGTGTCGCCCGCCTTCACGGTGACGCCGTCGAAGTCGACGTCCTCCAGGGCGACCCGGGGGATGCCCACGCCCTGGCGGAAGGGGATGTAGCGCAGCAGCTCCTCGATGGCCTGCGGCAGCAGGTCGGGACGGGCCCGCAGCTGGGCCAGATGGTCCGGGTACGTCAGCAGGGTGTAGACGATGTTGCTGATGTCGTACGTGGTGGTGTCGTGGCCGGTGACGACCAGGAGCATGGCCAGCACCGACAGTTCGGCCGGCTCCAGCGCCTCGTCGCCGATGCGGGCCGTGGCGAGCGCGCTGATCAGGTCCTCGCCGGGCTTCCTGCGGCGCTCGGCGGTCAGCTCGTCGAAATAGCCGCGCAGCCCGGCCTTGGCCTCCGCCGCGGACTCCTTGTCGGCGACGCTCATGGACATCATCGCCATGGCCCAGCGGCGCAGCTGCGGGCGGTCCGCCTCCGGGACGTCCAGCAGCTCGCTGATCGTCATCAGCGGGATGCGGCCCGCCAGATGCTCGGCCACGTCGGCGGGCGAGCCGTGCTCGGCCATCTCGTCCAGCAGGGCGTCGGTGGTGCGCTGCGTCCAGGGGCGCAGCGCCTCGACCTTGGGCGTGGTGAACGCCTTGATGATCAGCTTGCGGACCCGGTTGAGCGCGGGCGGGTCCATGAGGTTGATCGCCTCGGACTGGGCGATGGGCGCGGGAGTGATCCGCGGGAAGTCCCGGCCGATCAGCGCGGAGCGGCTGAAGCGCCTGTCCGACGTCACCGTCTGGACGTCCGCGTAGCGCGTGACGAGCCAGCAGTCGCCCTCGCCGTACGGCATGAGGACGCGGGTGACGGGCGCTTCGGTGCGCATCCGGGTCATGAACGGATCGGGCTCCAGGGCCTCGTCATGTCGGAAGGGACACGTTCGAACGGAGTCCGAAGTGGTCATCGCAGCACTCCCTCAAGCCCAGGGCCCCGCCGATGGCGTGCCAGCCTATTTTCTGACCATGCCGCAACTTCCAGCGCGCCACACACAAGCATTCACAGTTCACCCAAATGATGGATTTTTCTGCGAATCGCCTGGCACATCCCCCTCTCCGGCCTCTTTCCCCTCTTTAATTCCCCACCCACCTGGGACCCCCGGCCGGCCCGGCACCCACCCGCACCCGTCCGCGCCCACATCCTCCGCCGCGCGCCCGCGCCTTCGGAGCGACCCGCGCCCCTCCGCCGCCCGCCGCGCCCGCCGGTCCGGTCACGGCCGCCGCCGGCAGCGCTCGAACACCGCATCCCCCGTCCGCTCTTCTCCGGCTGCGCATCCCAAAGGCCGAACCTAGACTCAAACCGGCATCACCGAACAAGTGATGACATTTCCCCTCAAGGAGGCGAGATGCTCGCTCAGAAAACGGCCCGAATCATCGCGACCCCGGCCGAGGCGGCAGCGATCGGCTCGATGATGGTGGAGCCCGAAGCCACCGTCAGCGACCCGCCACTTCCGGCTCCGGAGGCCGCGGGGTTCATCCTCGCGCTGCTCCTCATGTCCCCCAAGGAGCCGAAGGAGCCGAAGGGCAAGTGACCACCCGGGCGGACTTCGCCGCGGCTGCAGACGAATTCGCGAACCGTGTCCTCGGCGCCCTGCGCGGCGCCGGGGGCACGGCTCTCGTCGCCCGGCACATCGACAGCGCGCCCGACGCCCTGGCGGCCCTCGCCGCCGTAAGGGTCCTGGGCGCGGACACCTTCTCCCCCCACCTCCTGGCCGGCGCCCCCTTCCACGCGGACGACGCGGCGGCCGTGGCCCGGTCCTTCGACGCCTTCCCGACGCCGGTGGCCGGGCCTTCGGCGCGCCCGGAGGAGCGGACCGTCGCCGCCTGGCGCGACTGGGCGACCACCCAACTCCTCGGCCGGTTCGGCGGGATGGACTCCCCACCGGCGCCACCGGGGCCCGCGGACGACCTCACCGACACCACCGACTGGCAGAGCTGGTCCGTAAGGATGGCCCAACTCGCCACCCTGGCCACCCCCGGGCTCGACGGCCCTGTCCACGAGCTGGCCCGCGGCGCGGCGTTCCCGCTCGCCCGCGGCGTCACCCGCTCGGTCCTGCGCCGTGACTTCCCCACCGCCGTAAGGCTCGTCCGCTGGCTGGCCTGGCTCGCCCACGAAGGCGTCGCCCTGCCGCTGGACCCGGCGCCCGTCCACGAACACGTCCGCCTGCTGGGCGGCGCGAGCCCCCGCACGGCCCTGGACCTGGCCGTCACGGACCACCTGCTCACCGCGAGAACCCCGGAGGCGGTACGGACATGACGGTTCCCGAACCGGTGGCCGCGGCCGCCCGGAGCATGGCCGACCGCGCCCTGTCCTGGCTGCACGCCCACCGCGCCCTCGGCGCCCTGCCGCCCGGCACCACCGAGGAGCTCGCCGACCCCGACAGCGTCTACAAGCCCCTGGGTGAGACCGCCCTCGCGGCCTCGCTGCTCCTGCGCGACGGCGTCGCGGGCCCCGGCCAACTGGCCGCCGCACAGAGCCTTATGGAGTTCACCTGGGACCAGTTCCGCCAGGGCGACATGCTCTACGAACGCCAGCTCCGCCACACCCTGATGACCGACCCGCTGGAGGTCTACGCCCCCTTCGTCCGCTGCGGCTTCCGCCACGCGGACCTGGACCGGCTGCTGGCCCACCGCGCGCGGCTGCGCTCGGTGGACGGCGTGGAACTGCTGCCCAACCGCCGCCTCGCCGCGGCCAACGCCGCCCGCGTCGTAGGACTCGACCGGGAGACCGGCCGGCGGGAGGACTGGGACGGCATGGCCCGCGCCACCTGGCTGGGCGCCCGGCCCGAGCCCTGGGCCATCAACTGGATCACCGCCTACGCGATGACCCACACGGTCTTCCACCTCACCGACTGGGGCCGGCTGCCGCAGGGCCTGTCCCCGGACCTCACCGCGTACGTACGGACCTGGCTGCCGGTGTGGATCGACATCTGGCGCGAGGTCCAGCAGTGGGACCTGGTCGTCGAACTCCTCATCGTCGGAGCCTCCCTGGACGAGCCGTACTGCCGGCCGGAGGACTGGGAGACCATCGCGGCCCTCCAGCACGAGGACGGCCTCGTACCGCGCGACGGCGACCCGGTCGACGACGACCCGCGACAGCGGTTCACGGACCACCAGCACACCGTCGTCGTCACCGCCGTCGCGGGCTCCATCGCCCTCGCGCGGGCGGCGGGCCGGTGACGCCCGCGCCGCTGGAGTCCTTCCTGGCACCCCTGCTCACCGCCGCCCGCGGCGCGGACGCCGTGGCCGTGGCGGCCGTGCGCGGCGGTGAGCGGCTGGTGGCCCGGCGGGGGTCCGCCGGGCCGGGCACCCGCTTCGAGACCGGCTCGCTCACCAAGACGTACACGGCCCTGCTGCTCGCCGAGCTCGCCGCCCGGGGCGAGGTCCGCTACGACGACCCCGTCGACCGCTATCTGCCGCACCGGGTCCCCGGACCGCCGGTCACCCTGCTGCACCTGGCCACCCACACCTCCGGCCTGCCGCGGCTGCCGCCCGGCCTGGTCGCCCGCTCCGCGCGGCGCGACTGGTTCGGCAACCCCTACGCGGCCTTCTCCCCCGGCGACCTCATGGCCGCGCTGCCCCGCACCCGGCTGCACCACGCCCCGGGCACCCATGTGCGCTACTCCAACTTCGGCGCCGGGCTGCTGGGTCACGTCCTGGCCCGGGCGGCCGGAGGCGAGGGCGGCGACTACGCCGGGCTGCTCGCCGAGCGCGTGCTCGTACCGCTCGGCCTTACGGACACCGACTGCGATCCCCTGCGGCCCCAGGCTGTCGGCCACTGGCACGGGCGGCCCCGGCCGCCCTGGCTCATCCCCGCGCTGCCCGCCGCCGGGGCCCTGCGCACCAGCGGCCGGGACCTGCTCCGGCTGCTGACGGCGCTGCTCGCCCCGCGCACCGCGGGCCCGCCGAGCCTGCGCGCCGCGCTCCGGGACGTCCAGCGGCCCCGGCTGGCGCTGCCCCGCACGGGACACCGCCTCTGCCTGATCTGGAACCTCCGCCCCCGCGCGGGGCGCCCGCTGTTCCACCACTCGGGCGGCACCCGCGGCTTCACCGCCTTCGCGGGCTTCCTGCCCGGCTCCGGCACCGCGGTCGCGGCCCTCGCCAACGCCTCGCCCACGCCGCTGGCCCCCTTCGTCCAGGCGGCCTACGGGACGCTGTGCGCGCTGGACGCCTCAGTCGCGGGCGACGTGGCGGACGACGGTGTCGGCGAACTGCCGGGCGGCGGGCGAGAGCGCGGACCACTGACGGGCGGCCCAGCCCACGTCCAGTGACGGGATGCCGGCGACCGGGATCAGCCGGACGCCGTCGCCGCACTGGCCGACCAGCCCCGGCACCGCGGGTATCAGGGCGTGCCCCAGCCCCATCTCGGCGAGCAGCAGCGCGGTGTCCCAGTCGGTCGCCCGGGTGGTGGTGGCGCGCGGCGGGAGGCCGTGCGCCCCCAGGTAGTCCTCGACCCGGCGGCCCGAACTCGTGCCCGTCGGCGGCCGGATGAGGCGGGTACGGGCCAGGTCCTCCGCGGCCAGGGCGGCCTCCCCCGCGAGCGGGTCGTCGGCGCGCACGGCGAGCACCCACTCCAGGCTGATGACCGCCCGCTGCTCGACGCCCTGGGCGCCGGCCGCCTCCTCCGTGATCGTCACCCAGGCCAGGTCGACGGCACCGGTCCGGAGTGCCTCCAGACAGCGGTGGCTGGAGCGCTCCGTGTGGAACTCCAGGCCCACCTCTGGGTACTCGCGGCAGAACTCCCCTATGGCCGCGCCCAGGAAGTTGCGGATGGTGGTGGCGCCCGTGGCGATGACGACGCCACCGCCCTGCCCGGTCCGCAGCTCCTCCAGCAGCCGCAGCCCCTCCCCCAGCGCGGTCAGCCCGTCGGAGGCCGCGCGCTGGAGGATCCGGCCCGCCTCCGTCGGCGCCACACCTCTGGACTGACGCTCCATCAACACGAGCCCGACCTCCTTCTCCAGGCGGCGGACGTGCTGACTGACGGCCGACTGGCTGCAGTTCATCTCACGGGCCACGGCACTGAGGTTGCGGGCCTCGCACACCATGACGAACACCTTCAGGTCATCAAGCGTCACCCGCCCAACATACAAGGCATTCCTTGGGTAGTTCGAGCCTCCTCATAGGATTGACTTGGTTACCGGCCGCCCGCATGATCTCCATGAATGGCGGCAACCTGTCCGTGGCCTCACTCAGCACAACGCGCCGGAACTGAGCATGCGCAGCACCGGTCACTGTCGTCGCCGCGGACGGGTGCCGACCATGGGGGCGAAGCGCCCACCGGGGGCGCGGGCCGCCGATGACGACGGCGGCACCCACGCCCTCGCCGGGCCGACCGGGCCGCGTCCTTACGGAGTGTTCTTACGGGGCCGTCCTCACAGCGCGTCCTTACGGAGCTTCCTTACGGAGCTTCCTTACCGTGCGTTCTTACCGAGCATCCTTACGGAGCGTCCTTACGGAGCCGCGGCCCGTCGGAACCGCCGCCCGTCAGGCGCCGGCCTTCGTGCCCAGCAGCTCCGCAAGCGTCCGCTGTACGACCTCCGTCTCCTGCTCCCGCAGATAGAAGTGCCCGCCGGAGAAGGTACGGACGTCCACCGGCCCGCGCGTCGTGTGCCGCGCCCACCCGGTCAGCGCGCCCGCCTCGGCCAGGGCCGTCTCGCCGTCCCCGGCCAGGACGGACAGCGGTACGGGCAGCGGCGCGTGGCCGCTCCAGACGTACTCCTCCAGCACCGTGTAGTCGGCGCGCAGCCCCGCCGTCGCCATCGCCCGCAGCTCGGGGTGGTCCAGCACCTCCGCCGGGATGCCGCCGTGCCGCCCGTTGACGGCCGACAGCAGCTCGTCGTCCGGCAGCCGGTGCATGCCGGAGCGCTTGCGGGGCGTGTCGGGCGCCGGACCGCTGGAGACGATGAGCCGCTCCGGCAGCGGACGTCCGGCGTCCCGGAGCGCGCACGTCACCTCGTACGCGACCAGGGAGCCCATGCTGTGGCCGAAGAAGGCGTACGGACCGGTGAACTCCTCGTCCAGCAACGCCCCGACCAGACCCTCCATGGAGGTCACCGCGGGCTCCGCGAAACGGGTGGCGCGGCCGGGCGGCTGGATCGCGTACACCTCCGCCCCCGGAATGCGCCTGCCCCAGCGCAGGTACTCGGCGGCCGACCCCCCGGCGTGCGGGAAGCAGTACAGCCGCAGCGGAGCCTCCACGGCCCCTCCGACGATCCACCCGGACGTCACCGCGAAGCGCCCTTGCCGATTCATGCCTTCTCCTGTCCAGCCGTGCCGAACGCCCCCGTCTGGGTGCGTGTCCACGCTACTGACCTGCCGCGGCCGGAAAAGTGGTGTGGGCAACTACCGGACCGTGACGCCGCTTACAGCGGGCGTTCCCGGGAGCGCGCTTCCCCGGCGTGCCCCGGTTCGTCATGTCGCGGCGCTTGCTAGGGGTTTCATCGCGCGTGTGATCGTATATAGGTACGGACTGGGGAGGACGTCGGATGCCCAACGGAAAACTGCTGGCGATCAGCGACCTGCATATCGTCTACAAAGACAACCGTGAGCTCGTCGAGACGCTGCGGCCGGAGACCGACGACGACTGGCTGATCGTGGCCGGGGACGTCGCCGAGCAGTACGCGGACATCGAGTGGGCGCTGCGGCTGCTCAGCGAGCGCTTCGCCAAGGTGATCTGGGCACCGGGCAACCACGAGCTGTGGACCCACCCCAAGGACCCGGTCGACCTGCGCGGCGAGAAGCGCTACCTGCATCTGGTGGAGCTCTGCCGGAGCCTCGGCATCGACACCCCCGAGGACCCCTACCCCGTCTGGCACGGCGAGGACGGCCCGGTCGCGGTGGCCCCGCTGTTCGTGCTCTACGACTACTCGTTCCGGGTGCCCGGCGCGCACACCAAGGAGGAGTCGCTGCGTCTGGCCTACGAGGCCGGGATCGTCTGCACCGACGAGCACTTCCTCTTCCCGGACCCCTACGCCACGCGGGACGACTGGTGCCGCGCCCGGGTCGAGCTCACCGAACGCCGCCTGGCCGCCGTGGACCCCGGCCTCCGCACGGTCCTGGTCAACCACTTCCCGCTGGTGCGCGAACCCACCCGGATCCTGCGCTACCCCGACTTCGCCCAATGGTGCGGCACCGAGCTGACCGCCGACTGGCACATCCGCTTCCGCGCCGCCGCCGCGGTCTACGGCCATCTGCACATCCCCCGCGTCACCTGGCACGACGGCGTCCGCTTCGAGGAGGTGTCGGTCGGCTATCCCCGCGAGTGGCGGCCCCGGCCGCCGCGCCGTCCGCTGCGCCAGATCCTGCCCCGCCCGATCGGCGAGACCGTCCCGGGAGCCGCACGGTGATCGAGCGGATCCTGCCCGCCTCCGCCGTCGCGGAGGAGACCTTCGCCGACCCGGCCGGCGCGGCCGACGCCCTCTTCCCCGAGGAGGCCGCCGTCGTGGCGCGCGCGGTGCCCAAGCGGCAGCGCGAGTTCACGACCGTGCGGCTGTGCGCGCGCAAGGCGCTCGGCCGGCTGGGACACCCGCCCGCCCCGCTGCTGCCCACCCGGCGCGGCGCGCCGCAGTGGCCGGACGGGGTGGTGGGCAGCATGACCCACTGCGAGGGCTACCGCGCGGCCGTGGTGGCCCGGGCGGCCGACGCCACCTCGATCGGCATAGACGCCGAGCCCAACGGGCCCTTGCCGGACGGGGTGCTGGAGAGCATCGCGCTGCCGGGCGAGCGCGCGTGGGTGCGCGCCCTGGCCGCCCGGCGGCCCGAGGTGAGCTGGGACCGGCTGCTGTTCAGCGCCAAGGAGAGCGTCTTCAAGACCTGGTACCCGCTCACCGGCAAGGAACTGGACTTCGTGGAGGCGGAGCTGGAGGCCGACCCGGACGCCGGGACCTTCTCCGCCCGGCTCCTGGTCCCCGGCCCGGTGGTCGGCGGCCGCCGTCTCGACGGCTTCACGGGCCGCTGGCTCGCCGACCGGGGGCTGGTCGTCACGGCGATCGCGCTCAAGGCGTCGGCGGCGCCCTCCGAGGGGGACGGCGGGGGTCTGCCGGGGGCTTCGGCGCGGACGGCGTAGCCGTCCGGGCTTTCCGGCTCTTTCCGCTCTTTCGAGGTGGTGCCCGGCGGCCGAGGGGCGCGCCGGCGGCCGGCGGGGTCGCACGTATCCGCCGGCTCGCGGCACTCATCTACGAAAAGGGAAACGAGGAGGCCCGGGTCGGCCAGGGCCCGGGCCCCCCGACGGAAAGGCTGTTCATGGGAATGAACCGGCGTGGTACGACCGGGAAGTCCGCTGCTAATCCCTCGAAAATCACCCCCACCTCGATCGGCGCGACCTTCGGTTCCGTGACCGCGGGCGTCAGCAGCGCCTACGTGGCCACCGGATCCGTGCTGATCACCTGTGTCGCCGGCGGCCTCGGGCTGGCCGTCGTGGCACTGCTCATCGCGGTGTTCCTCATCGCCCGCTGACCCGCCCGCTCCCGCCGGGGGATCGCCTACGGGATTCCGTGAGCGGTCCCCCACCGGGAATTCCCTGCTCACTGCCAGACCGTGAGACTGACGAGGCAGCGCTTCTCCCAGGGCTCCCGGTGGGGCCGCGGAGTGGCGGCGGGTTCCGCGACCGCCACGCCCTTTCCGCCACCGGCCTCTTCCTGACCGCCCCCGGAGTACGCCGTGAAGGAATTGGAACTGAAGAGCATTCCGGAGATGAGCCGGAAGGTGCCCCAGGCCGAAAGGGAGTCGTAGAAACCACGGTCGACCATGACGCGTTGCGGCACGACCACGTCCAGATAGTGCCGCCAGGCGTCGGACCCGGGCTCCAGGTCGTCGTCGGCCCCTCCGTATCCGTCCCACAACGGGCCCGCGATCCCCGGCCGGTAGGAGAACACCCAGCGGCATCGCGCCGGATACGAGACGGCCATCGCCGGATGCTCGGCCGGCGGGCCCAGCAGGGTGACATCGCCCCGGAAGAGGTTCCACAGCCGGGGCAGCGTCTCCAGGCCGAGCTCTTCCAGGAACGCCCCCGCCCTGGTCTGCCGCCCGGTCGCGTCCCGGGTCCGGAAGTCGTACAGCTGGAAGACCCGGCCGGCCGCGCCGACCCTGGGATGGCGCACCAGGGCCGGGCCGTGCGAGGTGAGCCGGATCCAGAGCGTCACGGACACCAGCATGGGCAACGAGAGCCACAGCAGGGCGGCGCCGACGAAGACGTCCAGCGCGCGCCGGCTCCTGCTCATGGGTGCGGGCGGGTCGGCGACCTCGACGGCCTGGGGCCGCAGCCGCGCCAGGGCTTCGGGCTGCAGGCCATCCGGCCGCCGCTCACGCAGATCCCGCAGGTGGATCGCCGTGAACAGGGCGGTCGACGCGATCATCCCTAAGCCGACGGACTGCAGGAACGTCTGGAACCAGCGCGGCACGCCGTTGTCCGGCAGGGAGACCAGCGCCAGGGCGAGCGCCACG
This sequence comes from Streptomyces eurocidicus, assembly GCF_002891295.1. GTDB lineage: Bacteria > Actinomycetota > Actinomycetes > Streptomycetales > Streptomycetaceae > Streptomyces > Streptomyces eurocidicus. The sequence continues at coordinate 322,799 of NZ_LGUI01000003.1, forward strand.
ACCAGCAGGAAGCCCGACCCGAAATGCCACCACCACCGGCGGCGGCGACGGCCGCTGCGCGCGGCCGCCGCCTCGGGGCCGTGGGTATCCGGATCCGCTGCCCGGCCGCCTGACAGGGCGGCCAGGCTCAGGAACTCCTGAAGACCGGCACTGCCCGCCGGGTGGCCACGGACCACGGCCCGGCGGGCAGCCTCGATCTTGACCTCGATGAGCTTGCGCTCCACCGACTCCTCAGGGATTTCCGCCGCGAGCCCGGCGTCGAAGGCATCCTTGAACTCCCTCAGCCGCCTGTCGGCCGCCGCATTGTCCGGACCGCATGCCTGGGCATGCCCATTGATCGCGGCCATAAGATCATTGATCGTCTCGACGATACCTTCGTCGCCATGTGTGCTCATTACTCCTCCTCACCGTACCTATCAGCGGTGGCGCGGCTCTCCTGAAGAATGCGGTAGAGCTTTTCTCTGGCCGACCGCAGATTTGACCTTACCGTCGCCGCGTTATCCCCCGTGATCTCGGCGATCTCGGCGGGACTGAATCCGTCGTAGGTGTAGGCAATTACCTGCCGCTGCTTGTATCCGAGATTGCTCATCAGCGCGAGCACCTCCTCCTCTTCATGGCGCGAGGGGGAGTCGGGGCCGGGCAGCGTCTCACCGACCGCCCAGCCGCCCTTGAGGGCCCGGACGGATGCGTCCAGATCACGGGCGGCGGACCGGAGGTAGTGCCGCTCGGCGGTCTTGCGCACCCACGCGAGCGGGTGCTCGATCCCGGTCCAGCATTCCAGCGCCTTGATCATCGCGGCCGAAGCGGAATCCTCCGCTTCCTCACGTGTGGCACCGATGAACCTGAGAAAGCCGATCAGCTTCCGGTAGTCCGACCGGAAGAAGGCGTCGAAATCATTCCCGTCGGGGCCCCTGCGATGCTGCACGAGATATCCCTCCTCAGTTCTCAGCCGCTGCTGATGCAGGGGAGTGACACGAGGAAGGACAATCGTGTGATGCGAGCCGGGACGATATCCACTACGTCGCATAAATCTATGAAAGGCTTGGAACTCCGCCGGAAATCGCCCCGAACGTCCCGTCAGGACGTTCGAATCGCATCGGCGGGCGCGGGCCGTCCCCCCACCCACCGGCACAGGCAACCGCCCCCGAGGCCGTCCGTACATGACCTTCCTCTCCGGAGCAGCGAACCCCCACAGCACGGGCGACCGGCCGCACCGCCCGCAGGAGATCGCCGTCCCCCACCGACAGCCGTCCGCCGCCCTCACTGCTGAGTGCCACGAACCCGGCCCCGCGTGCGACGCGACCCGACCCTTTTTCCCCGACGCCGGGGGGGTTACGCCCGACAGGCCCGGGCCGGCCCTTCACAGCCCACGAAGACACCGGGAAAGAGGGGCCCGCCCCACACCCACCGACGCGGCGGAACGCGCCCGGCCCCATCACGCCTGGTCAGCCCAAGATCCGCTGATCACTCATCACGGTGGTCCACTCATCGGCACAGAACCTCAGGAAGACATCAAGAGTTGCCATTCCCGGCAACAACTCCGTCGAAAGAGGCCACACATGAGCAACCGTTCCACAGCTCGGACTGCCGCCGCGGTCGCCATGGCAGGCACGCTCGCCCTCTTACACCCGGCGCAAGCCCACGCCACCGCCATCGGCTCCACACCTGTCGCGGCCTTCCACTACCAAGTCGGCGGCGTCACCATGAAGATCCCGACAGGCTGCTTGTTCACCCACATCATCCGCGGTGGCGGCACGAACATCACCTACCAGAATGCCGGGGTCGACTGCGGCTTCGTCGGTGCCCTCAACAGCGGCTTCTGCAACTGGCGCATCGACTTCACCTACGCTGACACCGACAACAGGCGGTACCGCACCTCGCGTGGCAGAACCCACACCGAGTGCAAGATCGACCCCATGCGGAACAACGGACCCCAGAGGCTCCCCCGCTACGGGAGGGCGTGCGCCCACCTCAACATCAACGGCGTACGGCGGGTCAGCCAGTGCCACCACATCACCAAGTGAGCCGCGAATGACCACCGAGCCCACTTCCCAGGACCCCGGCCGGGAGTCCAAGCACCGGCGAGCCGGCATCCTCGCCTTCACCATCGGCGCCGCCGCAGTGCTCGCCGTCTTCGCCTTCTTGCCCGGCCTCCCCCACGTCATCGACTGGGGCGCCCTCCTCGTCGCCCTCGCCGGCGGCCTCCTCGCACGCCGGGCCTGGCAGGCCCGGACCGCGAAGAAGCGAGCGGGCAAGGATTAGTGCGGGAGCCCGGCCCCGGATATACACAAAGGCCAGGCCACCAGAGGTTACCTGGCCTTTGTGAACCGTCTTCGGAATTCGAACCCGAGATCTACGCATTACAAGGCGGTCAGGAGAGCTGGATCCGCCCGAACTTGATTATGATCACGTTGGCCGAAAGCCAGCGGCCCAGGCAGCTCGTGCCCTCATGGCCTCGTCCAATCGACCGACGCCGAGGACTTTCTGGGCTCTCCTCCGCTCAGGACGGGCAAAACACTCGGCAGGCGGCAGCCTGCCTCACCGTAAGCCGCCGCTCGCATGGAGGGCACCGTTCTCGATGTCGTCGACATGGACGATGGAATCCGAAATATCCTTGAAATGCATGAGAGCTCTCACGGAGACCTTGTAGCTCCGCCCCGCCCTCGCCACGGGGAACGGGAACTCCCCTGCCCTGATAAGTCGGTGTGCGGCAGACTCGGCAATTCCCATCACACCTGCGGCTTCCCGGAGCCCAATAAAAGATGGATAGAGGTCCGAGGCGTAGTAGTAGAGGTTTGGGTTGGAGATCCGCGATCGGGACAGCCCCGATGCCTTCACCGCTTGGCTGACCGATCCTGAACGGCGACCGGCGCGAATTTCGTCATGAAAACCCCGCACGACATCGAAGCAGCCCAGCCCCTGAAGCAGAGCCCCGAGCCGCTCGCCCCTGATCTGTTCTGCGACATCCGCGTCACGGATACTGTTGACATCGATGATCGACGATGCCATCAGCGCGGAGTCCTGGGCAGGGGTTTCCGGCCGGAATATTTCGATGTCGTCCATCGAGTACTCCGACGAGACAGCCTTCGCATACCGGAAGGACGCCTCGAAGGCCGCCTTCACCATCCGATCTCTGACATGGCGCGGCGGAACGCCCACGGCAGTGTCCGCCCATACCTCCAACGCGGTTGCCACCATGGCTGATCGGATCTCTTCGCGCTCCACTTGGAAATCACGGGCGATTCTCGTGGATAACGAACGGAAACAGGGAACGGTGCAGTCGAGGATAACCAGTAGCCATCTGTCGTCGCCATCCAACTCGCTCAACCTGCCCATGGCAATCATGGATTCCCACAGGCGGGAACTCGCAGCCGACCGAACTCCCGACGAGATCGCATCGGTGCGAAATTTCGAATAAGTTGGGTGCCGCTTGATCTCACATTCCTCAACATTTCCCACATGCACGCACACCGGACCTTCCCCGAAGACCTTCCGGACATTTAATTCGATACGACCGAAAACGTCTGGCACGATTCACACCCCAAAGCTCGCCGACTGCTCGCGAACGAGTATGGCGGGGGAGCGGGAATCGAACGCCCCTTCCTGGGTAAGGTCACCCAATCGTGTGAATAGATGCATGTATTTAGATTTCACGGCTTGCCCACTAGGGCTGCTTACTGTAATGCCGCCATCACCTTCATTGTTCAGCACTCCGATCGGGCAAGCATGAGTCCGCCATATCGCACTATTTCTCATCTGTGATGATTCCAGGTCGGGTTCGCGTGTCGGCTTTCGCGCTAGTGACACCGGGCTCCACGAATCCGGTGGCCTGCCGGGGCGGCCTCTCCCTCGACGCCCGGATCCCGTGCTCCGGCCCATCCGGATGGGCCGGAGCACGGGATCCGGGCGAAGATGCCCCTCGCGAACCGGCAGGGGCTCAAAGAGCTACTACTCAAAGAGGCCGGCCTCAGCGATCGCCACCTGTACGACGGGAGCCGCCACATCGCCGACACGATCCTGCCGTGCGCCGTACGGGCGACACCTTCATGCCCCTGGTCTCCCCCGCGATGAAACCGGAACTGAGACCACGGACCACCGGACGGCCCGTGCCCGGCTCCGTCGCCGCACCGCCGAAACAAGAAAGCCCAGCTCAGACTGGGTCTGAACTGGGCTTCTCCTGAGCCGCCTTCGGGATTCGAACCCGAGACCTACGCATTACGAGTTCAAGATCACTCGTGTTGAGGCGGTTCGCGTCATGCCGCCCGGTGGCTGTCTGTGCAGGTCAGCGCCGGGCGGCGGTGCGTGGAGGATCACGCGGTGACGACCTGTCCGAAGGCGTCCGGGCTCACACGGGGCTCACCCAGGGCTCACGGCGACAGCCACTGTGACCTGCATCGACAGGGGTTCTGAATGGGGTCTTCCGCCCCGCCATCGGCCATCGAGGCGCCGTCGACCGACAGATCCCCCGCCAGCCCGATCAGACGCCCCAACTCATCCAGACTCCCGACCCCCGCCTGCACCGGAGTGTCGCTCGGGCCGGACAGCTCCGTGCGGACCGGCTGGTCCAGGCCGAGGAGCCGACACTCGCGCTCGATGATGCGCACCGCCCGATCCGTGGCCCGGTAGTCCCCCGATCGCACCGCCAGCTGGTACATGGGAAAGAACAGGCGTTCCAGGCGCTTCATCATCAGCTGCCGCAGCTCGTCGGTGCTCCGGCTGAGCTCTGCAGCACGCTCCTTGAGAGCCTTGGAGACGTCCCTGCACGCCAGCTCGATCAACCGCTTGTCGCTGGGCGGTGCCAGCCCTTGCCTGTAGCGGTCGATGCCGTACCCCTGCGGGTAGGCGCGTTCGTCGGCGTTGATGGACGGGTCGGCGGCAAGCTTTCGGCCGATGGCCGGCCAGCCGACGCCCGCGACCCTGAGATCGACGGCGTCGGTGCGGCGCTGCGTGATGGCGGCTTGCACGGCGCGGTTGGGGCGACCCATGAACAGACTCCTGAGCCCCGCACCCGCCACCAAGGATCTCGCAACACGACAGGGAAGCCGACACATACGCCTTCGCCCCAGTTGGAGGAACCCGATCGGGGCGAAAGGATGCAGGCCCCAGGCCGTGTGGGACTCGAACCCACAACCAATGGATTAATAGTCCCGAGGAATCTGTCCAAGAGGACGAGCCGTAATCCAGTTCGGTGACTCAAGCGCAGGTCAGCAGGGGTGCAGCGTCCATCTGACGCAGGCTTATCCGGGCCCGTCCAAGGGCGTCCGTGGGATCCCAGCAGTACTCGCCGAAAAACAACGAAGTAGCCCCTGACCTGGGGATACTCCGTCAGGTGCCGTTGCTGAGGGCGTTGACGCGGTTCACGTACTCGCGCCGGGCCTTGCGCTGGGCCGGAATCGCCGCGGCGCCGTCGAGCGGCTGGCAGCGTTCGAGGAGCCGGCGGTGGACCGGGGGTACGGCGGTGACGCGCAGGGTGTATCCCTGGCCGCGGCGCACGGTCACGCCGTGGTCGAGCGCGGTCCGCTCGGGGGGTATCGAACTGGCATACGCCGGAAACAGGCAACAGGGCGTGCTCCGGGTGATGAGGGTGCCCAGGACGGTCGGCAGGACCGTCCTGGGCACCCTCATCGTGTTCTCGCAACGGGAACGGGACCGGCGGTGGTCAGTCGTTGGGGCTGATGTTCCGCCAGACCGGGGCGACGCCCGGTTCATCGCCCTTGTCGGCCCAGTACTGGGCGAGCCAGCGTTTGCCCTTGTGGGTGACCACGTCCCCCTTGTCGTAAGTTTTCTTCGGGTCCCACTTCACCGCAGAGCATTGAGCCGAGCCGGCGGGCGGCGCCACTGTTTGTGTGCCGTGGCGCCGGTCACCGGTGATGCCGAAGGTCTTGCCCTCGCTGGTGATCGTGACGTTCGCGGGACCGGTGGCGGGCAGGTAGTACTTGACGGGGATGTCCATGCTGCGCCCGGCCGGGATCTCCTGGCATTTCTCCAGGGTGATCGTGACCCGGTGGAACTCCCCCTTCAGGCCCCCGACGTTGGGCCCCAAGTGGCCGGGGTTGACATCCTTGTACGGCTGCCAGTTGCCGTCCTTGATGACGGACGGCGCTGACGTCGGAAGGTCGAAGGAGACCTTGGCGCCCCCGGCGATGGTCTTGTCGCCGCGGTTGGTGATCCGCAGCTTGGGCTGGAGCGGCCACAGGTCCTTGTTGTCGGTCGGGTACTTGGCGAACGTCATGTCCGCGTCCAGGACCTGGCTGGGCAGCTCGGTCTTCCCCGCGCGGGTCGCGCCGTAGGGCCCGGCACCGCGTTGGGCGTCGTCGAGTTGCCTGGTCAGGGTGTAGCCGGGCACGCACTGCCCCGACGTGTCGTCCGGGCACTCGTAGTCCCCGGCCAGTTCCCAGATCATCGCGCCGCCCGCGCCCTTGTTCTTGATGTAGTCGGCCTTGGCGGCAGTGTCCTGGGTGTCGTGGGTGGAGAGGAACACCTTCTTGTCCTTGTGCCACAGCCAGGACGCCTTGAGCGTGCCGTTCCAGTGGCGGGTATAGCCGTCGGTCCGGTTCGCGGGGTCCTTCGGGTCCAGACCGAACCGGGGCAGGTAGCTGGTCACAGCGCCCCGTTCCAGGTTCTTGGCGTGCCACATCGGGTTGGATCCGGCGGCCAGCTCATCGCCCGCGGCGGTCTGGTCGTGCCACAGGTTGTCGATGCCCGAGGCACCGGAGCCGCACTCCGTCGTACCGCCGTTGGGGCCGGTCCCGTCCGGGCACTGGGACTGGTCCTTGAGTTTGGAGATGCCCCACAGCCCGTTGCCCTGACCCCCCTGTACGTCCTTCCAGCCGCGTGTGTAGTACGGCACGCCCATGTTGATGCGCCCGGCCTGCAGTGCGCCGCGGAAGTAGTGGTAGGACCAGTCGGTGTTGAAGAAGCCCTCCTGCTGGTACTCGGGGTTCTTGGCCTTGTCGTAGATCCCGGTGGCGGCCAGCTCCACGTCCTTGCCGTCGTCGTAGAGCGGTGCCTGCGGGCCGACGTAGTTGTTCCACGAGCCGTGGTAGTCGTAGGACATCGTGTTGACGAAGTCCAGGTACTGCAGAGCGCGGAAGTCCTCCTGGCCGCGCAGCAGATAGCCGGACGCGGAGGCCGCCGCGGTGAGCTGGTAGTACTTGTTGTCCGCGGCGGAGGCCGCGTCGAGCTTCTCGCGCAGGGTCTTCATCAACGCGGTGTTGCCCGCGTTCAGGCCCTTGCGGCGGGGATTAGCGACGGGCCAGTCCTCCGGATTGCCCGCGTCCTTGAGAGAGGTGGGGTACTCGTAGTCGATGTCGACACCGTTGAAGCCGTAGGTGCGCAGGAACTCGACGACGGAGTCGGCGAAGGTGTTGATGGCGGCCTGATTGACGCTGCCGTCCGCCCTGTTGGTGACGGTGTACAGGCCACCGGACTTCTCCCGGCTGCCGTCGGGCTTCAGGATGCCGCCCGTCTCGGCCCAGCCTCCCACGGAGATCAGGGTCCTGACCCTGGGGTGCTGCTTCTTGTACTTGTTCAGGAGGTTGAAGTTCCCCTTGTACGGCAGGCTGGCGTCCATGTCGGCGCCGGGCACCTGGGGCCAGGTCATACCGGTGGCCGGGTTGTCCGGGTCGTTCACATCGCCCACCGAGATGCGGTTGTTCTTGTCGACGTGCGCGAAGGCGTAGTTGACGTGGCTCAGCTGACCCCAGGGGATGCTGCGCGGCAGGTACATGGGCTGCCCGTTCCGGCCGGTGCGCCAGCCGGTGAAGTACCCCACCGTCCGCCGCGGATGCCGTTCGCCCATGATCTCCCGACCCTGGTCGTCGTAGATCAGGCAGTACGGGGTGTCGACCCCCTTCGTCGCCGTCATCCCGTCCGGACGGCACGTGGCATGGTCCGCCGCGGCGGAGACGGACCGCGCTGCCCGGCCCTTGATCACGGGCTCCGGGTCGGGCGGCGGCGTGGGGCCATACCGCAGGGACCGTTGGAGCGGGTCGTTCTGGTCGGTCGCGGTGGAGTACGGAGCGAAGGACCAAATCTGCCAGCCAAGCGGGGAGGCACACTCCGTGGCCACCACGATGTCCCAGCGGTCTCCCGGATCGTCGTCCGCAGGCAGGGACAGGCACAAACCGTCCTGCCCCCCGGCCACCCTGCTCTGCAGCCGGAATGCCTCCCCCTTGTACGGGAGCACCTTCCACAGCTGCGCGGAGGAACTCGTGCAGGGCTTCAGGTCGACGCCGGCCGGCGCGTCACTGCCGGCAGGCGGATCGTCGATCTCGACGCACTCGCCGGCGGCGGGGCTGTGCAGCCGCAGGTACTCGCCCCGCCAGTCCATGGTCCACTCCGCCCTGGTGGGGGTGGGGAACGGTTCGCGCTGTTCGGCGCGGACCGTGGTGGCCGGCAAGCCGCGCGGGTCGCCGGTCAGCATCTGGCCCGTGTAGAGGTTCTGCAGGCCCTCCGATCCCGGGTAGGCGACCGGCAGATCCACCGTCTCGAAATCGGGTTCGCTCAGGTCCTGGTGGGTCTGCGGAAAGGTCCAGTGCTGTCCCGCGCCATCCCCACACGGATACAGGCCCGCCATGGTGCTCTCGCTGCTGAAGACTTCCAGGCATCGCCCGTAGCGCAGGTCACGGATCTGGTACTGGTCGTTGCCGAGCGAGACAAGGTCGAACCGTTGGTTCGAGGAGTTGGAGCAGTCGTACAGGGACACGGATTGCGGCACATTTTCGCTGACCGTTGCGCACTTGCCGCCGGGCTCGCGGATCCGGAATCCGACCTTATCGTCGAACTCGATGTCGAACCGCTGGGAGCTGTCCTCGGGATCACGCCTCTTCGGGTTGAGCCATTCGCCGCCCCACGGTGCCTTCTCGGGGGCCATCACCAGGCCGTACGGCACGCTCTCGATGTAATGGGGGTTTTCGAACAACGGGCGGGGCTCGGCCTGCGCACGCAGGCCGCCGACCGCGACGGCGAAGTGGTCGGCGCTGGCCCCGGGCTGCCGCGTCACCGGATGGTCGGCGATGTTGGCAGAGGACACGGCGTAGTCGAACTCCTTGCGGCCGATGTGCGTGGGCAGACCCGTGTTGTAGATGTACGAGCCGGCCGGGATGACGAGGTCGCTCGGCTCCCGGTTGAAGTCGCCGAGCACGGTCCACTCTTCGTTGCCCGGCCGCTGGCTCACGAAATCGTCGACGCGGGCCAGCATGGTCCGCGCGTCATTGCCGCCGCCGCTCATGGCGTGGTAGCTGAAGTACCAGGCGGTGCCGAAGCGGACCCCGATCATCGCGCGCCCCCCGCTGTAGGGGTTGGGGATCGCCGTGACTTCGTCGGCCTCCCGCTGGGTGACCAGCGCGACGTTGTTGCGGTTGCCGACGTAAGTGCCGCCGTTCTGGTCGGTCTGCAGGAAGTAGACCTCGTAGCTCTCGTGACTGAACCTCCAGCGGTGGTGCTGGATGTAGTTGGCCCGCCCGATCGCCGGCAGGCCCGGAATAGCGGCGCTGCGGTTGACGAACTCTCCGATCGGGATCGCTCCCGCCTCCTGCACCGCCACGATCTCAGCGGCCCTGAGGTAGCGGCCGATATTGGTGGTCCACTTACTCCCGCCGTCGGCGCCCAGCATGTTGTACGCGAGCACCGGCGTGCTCCGCAGCGGCGAGGCCTGGGCAGGGCCGGCCGGGAGCACCACGAGCGCCGCCGAGGCCACGAGTGTGGCCAGCGCGATGAATACAGCGGTGACGGCGCGCCGGCGCGGCCTGGTGCCGGCAGCCGGCAGCCCGCAGCTCCCTGGCGGGGCGCTACCCCGCCCTAAGGTTCTCCTCAGTCTCCTCATGCGTCTCCCTTGGATCGAACGGATCGGATGGTCCGGCTGGGCGGGCGCACCCGGGCGCAGTGCTCACCCGGCACACATCGGCCTTGGGGTGCCGTATGGACCACCCGGACACGGCCGGGACACACGCCCCAGTACTGATGCACATTGCCTCACCTTTACCCGGAGCCGGTTTCAAGGTTCCGTGTTCTGTGCGGTGCGCCGACAGGGCCCCTTCAGCCAAGTCCGCGTGCACTCTGCTCGTCGGGGTCCTGTCCCGGGTGCGCGTAGGCGTAGTCGGCGGGATCTTGCATGCCGTCAGGAACGCACGGCCGCCCGGTGGATGGCCTGCGCCGCGCTCTGACGGCACCCGAAGAATCGTTCCCCTTTGGGTCACCCGCACAAATATCCACCCTGCCGGCGCGAGGTTCCGCGTGGTCGATCGCGTCCATCTATCGACAGCTTGAATGAAGTGCAAGGCGAGCAGACCCGGCGGCGGGGCCAGTTCACCCGGCCGGAGTACGGGGCAGCGATGAGAGCCCGGAAGGCGCGAGGGCCACCACCCGGCGCCGGGCTCTCCGGCCTTCGGTACTCGGTACAGCGGTTATCGGCGAGATCGATCTTGGTCAGGGCGTGAGGGCGCTGACCCGGTTCACCAGGCGTGACTCGCTCCACCGCCCGACGGTGGGTGCTACTCCTTGATCAGGCATGTACTCCCGTTAGTCATGACTGCGCTCCCGTTACTTGGTCGGCTCGGCCGCGCAGGCGAGGTCCTTGGCCGGGCGCCGTCCGGTGGTCAGGAACGCGGTCGCTGTGTCGTTGGCGCAGGTGTTGCTGCCGAATGGGTAGACGCCGTGCCCGCCCTGGTCGGCGGTCACCAGCCTGGCCCGCTGGCCGAAGGCCTGCCGTAGCTCCTGAGCCCCGACCAGGGGTGTCCCAGGGTCGCGTTCGTTCTGCACCATCAGTACGTTCGACGGGCCTTGGTCATCGATGTGCACCGGCGGCTCGGGTCGCTCGTGGGGCCAGAACGCGCACGGGCCGATGGATCCCGTGGACCCGCCCACCAACGGGTACTTCGCCCGGTCGATCGCGGCATTGCGCTGGTACGTCCCGATCTTCGTGGGCCAGTGCGAGTCACCGCAGATCACGAGGAAACGGCTGGCCAGCAGGTTCTCCGAGACCGACGGGGGCGGCACCGGCTTGCCCTTGTCGAGCGCCTGCCAGGATTCGGCCAGTGCGGGCATCAGGACCTCGACGTAGAGGCGGTCGAAGGTCATCCCGCGAAACAGCGTCCCGTCCATGCCGCCGACCGGTTCGGCATCGAGACGCTTGGCGAGTTCGTGGAACTTGGCGGTCACCTGCTCCGCAGTGGTGCCCAGACCGTACCGGGGGTGCGCGGCCGCGAACTCGGCGAAGTCCGGGAACCGGTCCTCCATTCCGCGACCGAGCCGGCGGAAGGCCTCGAGGTCGTAACCGCCGGGACCAAGGTTGCTGTCGAGCAGGATCCGGTCGCCGCGCTCGGGGAACATCGAGGCGTACGCCGCGCCGAGGTAGCTGCCGTAGGAGGTGCCGAAGTAGGAGGCCTTCGTCTCGCCCAGCGCCGCGCGGATCAGGTCCATGTCGCGTGCGGTGTTCGCGGTGGTGATGTGCGGCAGCATCCACCCGGTCCGCGAGGTGGCGCACTGCCGGGCGACGGCCTGCGCGTTCTTCGCCTCCCGGGCGACGTCGACCGCGGTGTGCGCGTACGGCGGGAAGTTACCGCGTTGCTGCTGCCACGGTGTCAGGTCACAGGTGACCGGTGTGCTGCGGCCGACGCCCCGCGGGTCGAAGCCGATCACGTCATAGGAGTCGACGACGTCCTTCGGCAGCCCCGCATGGGCGAGGATCGCCGGGTAGGCGAGTCCCGCGGCGCCGGGGCCGCCCGGGTTGGTGAAGAGCACACCGCGGCGCTTGGCGGGGTCCTTGCTCGCCATCCGGGAGACGGCGATCTCGATCTGCCGGCCGTGGGGATGGCGGTAGTCCAGCGGTACGTCGAGCGTCGTGCACTCGAGACGGGGGGACGCGGCCTCCTTCGGGCACGGGCCCCATTTCAGGGATTGCGGCGTGGCCGCCACTGTGCTCGCGGTCGTCATCGTGTTCGTGGTCGCCCCCGGTGCCCCGGGAGCCACGACAGCGGCGACCGTGGTGGCGGCGACTGCGGTGCCCGCGAGGGCGAGGGACAGGGCTTTCCGGTACATGCGATGTCCTCCTGGGGGCGCACGAGGTGTCGGCAGGGGCGGGCGGGGTTGGCCGGTCGGCCGCGGGTTCCCCCGGTGTCACCGGCCTGGTCCGCGGGCTGTTCCGGGTGCGGTGCTTCTGCCGCTTCCGCCCGGGCGGAACACGCAGCTCCACGGCGCTAACCCCGCCACCGCATCCCCTGCCGTCGCAGCCGGTGGATTTCCCACCAGACCAGTGCCGTCACCGACACCGGGCCACCGAGGAACGCGCAGAGCGCGAGCGGCACCGGGCCCGGCGGCAGACCGCCCGACGACAGGCCAAGGAAGGCGAGCACCCAGACCAGGACGGCGGTGACCAGCGCGGGCAGCGCCGCGTGCACGGCGGCCAGGTTGAAGGCGTGGCGCAGCGCCGGGCCGGAGGCGAAGCAGAGGAAGAAGATCACCCACCAGAACGGCGCCCAGCACACGAACATCACGGACACCCAGAGCAGCACCCCGGACAGCCCGTTGGCGCTGCTGGGCAGCAGCCCCATCCCCTCGGCCGCGGCCACAAACAGCAGCGGCACCAGCGCCCAGGCACCGCAGTACCACAGGGCCGACCGGCCGGCCGGCCACAGCTCCGTCCGCATGGCCCGCCGCGTCTCGGGCCTGGCCGCCCAGAAGAGCAGCGCCACTGCCACCGCCGCACTCAACAGCGCCAGCCAGGGCGCGAACACCAGCTTTTGCAGAACATCCCCCGGCACGTCCTGCCAGCCACCGAACACGGCCAGCAGCACCCCCGTCATGGCGAGGGCCACCCAGGCCCGCACCCGCTGCACCCGGGCTACCTCGGGATCCTCGACGTGCCCGGCTGGGCGTACGGGGAAAACCCGGCGCGCCACACGGCGGGCCGTACGGGCCAGCTGGTAGCCGACCAGCAGCGGCACGGTCAGCCACCACAGGAACGGGAGGAGCAGCACCAGCAACATCCAGTGGGACATATACTCCCGCCGTCCCCGCAACACCTCGCCCAGCGGCGGCCATTCGTCCTCCCGCAGCCGTCGCCACAACGGCGTGTACGGCCGCGGCGGGTCACCCGCGGGCCGTGGCCCGCCGTTCGCGGGCGGCAGGCCGGACGGGCGGGGTGGGTCGATGCTCATGGGCATCCCTTCCACGGTCCCGGAAAAGGACGCGCCCCGACCCGGCCACGGTTCCCGACCGGACGCCCGTGCTGCCGGGGCGCTCCGCGCCGGCCCCGGTACCGGGCATGAGGCCCCGGTCCAGTCGCGCTTGACCATGCCGCGGCTGCATGATTTCGAATGGAGTGAGCCGGGCGGTGACGCCGACGCCTGAGCAGCCGGACGGAGTGCGAGGCGATGGCGTGGAGTACGCGTGAGGTCGCCAAGCTCGCGGGTACCAGCCTGCGGGCGGTACGGCACTACCACGAGGCCGGGCTGCTCGACGAGCCGGAGCGCCGTGTCAACGGCTACAAGCAGTACGGCGTGTCTCACCTGCTGGCGCGCCGTCACATCTTCGAAGCAGTCATCCGCCCACGGCCAGCACGAGCGCCCCGAACCCTGCGCGGTCGATATACCTCGGCGGTGGTGCTCAACCGACGATCGGGGTTTCGGTGGTGTAGAGGAAACGGGTCAGGGAGCGGTCGAGGAAGTTCTCCTCGTCGGCGGCGACGGTCGTGGTGAAGATGTCGGAGGTGAACCAGCGGGTGGCGTCGGCAATGTCGTCGAACCAGACCTCGACGACGCCGTCGTAGTAGGTGCTGCGCAGGCCGGGGATCTCGTCGTCGGTGGGCAGGAGCAGGACATGGCGCCGGACCGGTACCGCTCCGTCGGTCACGCTCGCGATCAGCGGCAGGTGCTTGTGCGTCCAGTACTCCACGAACTCCTCGTGGGTCAGGTCCGCGCGCCGGGTCAGGAAGATGCTGATCTTGATCACGGGACTCCTCAAGGCAGGTATGGCCTTCCTCAGTAACTCCTATGCTACGCACGCATCTTGCACGGCAGCGTATAGCCCCGGACGCAAGGCCACTCGGCCGGGACGGTACCCGTTGCGTCACCCATGGCCGGGCTGAGCGTGTATCCCCGAAGTGCTGCACGTATCGGGAGCTGAGGCTGGATGATGCAAACGTCGTCAGTGAGATCCGGCATATGCTCGCGGAGGACTTCGCGATGCCCACACCGGTGAGGTACCGCTCGACCGCCGCGGTGTAGGACGAGCGCGGAGCAGACAGGTACGAACCGGGCGCGCGTCAGCCGGAGCACGCCCCCGCTGACGGACTCGATCACCGGTTCGGACATCACGTCTGGCCCGCCCCTCCGGTGCTGCCGCAGTACGACCGTGTCCTACGCAGTGAGGCGTATGTCGGACCGTTACGGGCTCGTCGGCGTCTGCGCACTGCCCAGCGTTTTCACCGGCAACCGCCTCCAGCCGATGTGGCGTCCACCCCTGCGACAGAAGGTACCCGAAGAGTCGGGCACAGCAGGGAAGGGGAGGCAGCGGTGTGGGTTGCGATCACGCTACTGGCAGGTCTGACCTGCCTCGGGTTCGGTACCCATGAGGCCATGGTCCAGCACCGCCTCCAGCGCGAGGGGATCCGCGTCAGGGGCCTGGTGGTCCGCCACCATGTGGAAGGCTCCGAAATGGATGGTGGCCTTGTCTACTTCGCGGTGGTCGAATTCGTTGATGCGCAAGGTGGTCGGCACACGTTCCAGGCCGGGTCATCCGGAGTCAAGGGCCTTCCCGTGGGCGGTGAGGTCCCGGTGCGCTACCTTCCCCAGGCCCCGAACAGCGCGCGAATCGACCTTCGCAGGAGACGGATCGGAGAAGTCGCGGCTCGCTTCGCGGGCGGCACCCTGTTCACAGCCATCGGGATCTGGATGCTCGCCACCGGTCGTTGAGCTTGCTCCTCAGAGTCAGGCCGTGTGCTGCATAGTCGCCTAAGGAATCGCTTGCCCGCGTCGTGCATCCCGCCCGGCTGGGTACCCGCAGCCGGTTAAGAGGGGAGAGCCCACTGAGTGTTGACTGTGCCGTAAGGGCACGGTTTGCACTGGGGCACGGGGGCAGATCCCTAGTGCTGCCGCTGCACGCAGATCACGTACTGCCGCGTGCGGAAGTCCGTACGTTCAACGAGGACGGAGTAAAGCGTGCACACGATGAGAAAGTCTGTTCGGGGCGTTGTGGCCGTGATGGCCGTGGCGCCGATGCTTTTCCTGGCGACGCCGGCGGCAACGGCCTCGTCGGGGAAACCCGCCGCGGTGTCGGCGGCGAACGTGGACATGAAGATCGGTCCCGGATGCGGGGACCACACTATCTGCTTCGGTGACGACGTGCGCTGGCTGTTCTACATGACGGCGGGCGAGGCCCGTCCACAGCTGCCCGACAAATACAACGACAAGGTCGTCACTGCCAAAAACTGGTCGGACGCCGCGGTCTGTCTGTACGAGCACTCGCAGTTCGCGAAGCTGCTGGCGAAGGTCGAGCCGAAGGGAGGCGTCAAGCTGCGCGGGGAGGACCGGAAGAAGACGAGCAGCATCCGGCCCTGCTGACAGACCGTCCTGTGCCCGGTCAGTCGCAGACGACGGCGCGCCCAGGGCTCAGGAGGTAGCGGCGTAGTCGCCGGTCTTCGTACCGTGGCAGTCGGGCTGCCGTCACGCGGGGGTTCAGTCTGCGTCTTGGGGCGCCGGCGAGGTGCGTGCCGCGGGCGCCCTCACTGTCTGCGGCAGATTGCCGACGAGGAGGCAGAGCGAGTGCAACCGTCGCAGTGCGAAGTTGTCTGATGCGGCACTGGCTGTTCGGCGGTACGAATCCCAAGGCCAGACCCACGTCAACTCTGACCGTGTCACTACCCCTTCGAGACCAAGCTGGAGAAGCTTGGTAAGGCGAGCCAGGCACCTCGTCAAGAGGGGACTGGCTCCCGGCGCGTGAGTAGGGGGCACCGACCCAGGTCGGTGCCCCCTCTCGCTGTGTCGGTCAGTGCTGCCGGTAGTCCTCGCGTAGATGCCACTCGACCGGGTAGAAGACCGTCTCGTCATCGCTGGCGCGTTCGAGGATCGCGCGGTGGTCGGCGATGCCCGGCCGTCCGAGGTCCACCCAGCTGTGCACCAGGGCCTTCAGGTCGTCGGCGACGGCCTGGTCGCCGACGTGGTGCAGGTGGCCGGTCCGCTGAATCCAGGCGGTGCCGCGGCTGGGCTCGTGGAGGCAGGCCATGCCCTGGGCGGGGTCGAGGCCGTCGACGTAGGCACGGGTGGTGCGGCCGGTCCGGGTGCCGAGGTGGAACCACAGATCGTAGTAGGCATCGTCCTCCAGGACGGGTCCGACGTTCTCCCATGTGGTCATCGGCTGCGGCGGAAGCGGTTCGGTCAGGGCCGGGGTCTGTCCGTCCTGCCACGCGTAGAGGGGGCCGGCGGCGGACATGAAGTCGCTCGACATCACCCCGCGGCCGATCAGGCGGGTGCCGTCGCGGGTGACCGAGAGGGTGGGGTGGAAGCCGCCGTGTGCGACGGGGACGACGATCTGCCCGTCGTCGGCAAGCTGGTCGAGCCAGTGCGGGGAGATGCCGGTGACGCCGCAGGTGACCACGATCCTGTCGTAGGGGCCCTTGGCGGGATAACCGAGATAGCCGTCGGCCGTGAGGGCGGTGACGTTCTTCTCCCCGGCCCGCTCGGCGGCTTTGGCGGCTTCGGTGACGATGACCTCGGAGACGTCGATG
This sequence comes from Streptomyces eurocidicus, assembly GCF_002891295.1. Lineage (GTDB taxonomy): Bacteria > Actinomycetota > Actinomycetes > Streptomycetales > Streptomycetaceae > Streptomyces > Streptomyces eurocidicus. The sequence goes on from NZ_LGUI01000003.1 coordinate 339,522, forward strand.
GTGACGACTTCGGCGCCGGTGATGGCCGCGATCAGGGACGCGTTGTAGCCGGTGCCGGCGCCGATCTCGAGGACCTTCATCCCGGGTGCGAGCTGGAGGGCTTCGAGCATGGCGGCGATGACCCGGGGCTGAGAGGTGGAGCTGTAGCGGCCGGCCGCGTCGTCGCTCTTGGGGACGTGGGTCATCAGGGCGGTGTCGGAGTAGATGCGGTCGAGCAGGTCGTCGCCGGGGTCGGCGGGGACGGGGATGAAGGTGCCGCTGGTGTAGTAGCCGCCGGGCAGGAACAGGTGCCGGGGGACGGTGGCGAAAGCCCGCTCGACCGGGCTGGTGCGGATCGCGCCGCGCTCGCGCAGGGTGGTCGCGTAGGCGGCCATGCGGGCGGTCAGGGACGGGCTGGTGGTCTGGTCGGTCATGAGGCTCCTTAGGGTTCGACGGTCAGGGCCGTGGTGAACGTGGCGATGTAGTGCGGGTCTTCGCCGACGGGCTCGCCGTCGGCTTCGACCCACGCGTGGGAGGTCAGGGGCGGGAAGCGCACGCCGCTCTTCCAGGTGGGCCAGGTGCCGGCGAGGCGGCAGAGCAGGGCGGTGGCGATCGATCGGGGCAGGCAGCCGTAGCCGCTGCCGCAGTGGGGGCTGACCGTCGTGACCACGTCCCTCGCTCGCGAGGCCTGCTCGGCGGTGGCGGGTGCGGCCCGGCGGGCGAGCACGTCCAGCAGCTGTTTGAGCCGGGCCGGGCGGGATCCGAGGGCGGTGGTGATCAGGTGGGCGGCGGTGACGGCGAGGTGTCCGGCGGCCTGCTCGGTGCGGGTGAGGTGGACGCGTTCGGGCAGGGCGACGACCGTGCTCATCGCGACTCCAGCAGCCGGTGGCCGGTCAGTCTGGCGGTCAGGTCGCGGACGTCGGCCGCCGCCCGGTCCGCGGTGATGCCGTAGGTGTCCACGAGGGCGGTGGCGGCCTCCTGTTCGCCGTGGCCGACGAGTGCGTCCAAGGCTGTGGCGGCGGAGTCGTTGAGGGCGAAGTAGCCGCCGGTGCGGGTGTTGAAGAGCATCGGCGAGCCGTCGGCGTCGATCCGCTCGACGCCACGAGCGAGGCGGAAGGGCATGGCGATCGGCCTCCTGGCGGGTCAGGGGCGGGCACTGCGAAGCCACAGCTCCACAGCGACCGTCTCGGTGATGAACGCGGGCGGGATGCGGCGGGTGGCGGCCTCGGCCAGGGCCTGGCGTACGGCCCCTTCGTCGATCAGCCCGGCCTTGCCCAGGGCCGAGCCGGTGAACAGCTCGGCGAGCTCACGGTGGTGGGCGGCGAGGCCGGTGTGGATCTCGTGGTTGTAGTGACCCTTGTCCCGCCGGACGAGCAGGCCCGGCGGGGCCAGCGGGGCGACGGCCGCAGTCAGCAGGGGCTTGGGCGACCACGGGTCGGTCCGCTCCTCCGGCCAGGTCGCCAGGGCCGTCTCGATGACCGCCCGGTCCAGGTAGGGGAAGTGGCCGGGAACTCCGGCCGCTTCCATCGCATCCCGGTACAGGCTCGCGCGGCGGGCGACCGAGCGGATCCGCATCACCGCCCCGTGTGTCGCGATGTCCTCCGAGACCGGCTCGGCCGTCTCCGCGACGGCCAGCAGCTCGTGCCGCAGGTCGCGGACGACCTCGGGCACGGTCCAGGGCGGGAGGCGGGGAGGAGCCTCCCACCCGGCCAGGGCGGCGGCCGGGCTGGCCGGGAGGGTGAGCCGGTCGGCGGCCCGGATCAGCCACTGCCGGTAGGTGCCGGCCGAGGCGGCGGCCTGCGCGAGGCTCAGGCTGCTGGTGCGGTTGAGGGCCGCGTGGCCGCGCAGATGCCACCACGCGCGGTACGGGCTGCGGCCGGCGGCCTGCGGCAGGTAGGACAAGGGGGCCACCAGGGTCTCGTCGCCGCCCTGGCCGTTGAGGTGGGCACCGCTGCCGTGCTCGGCCAGCACCCGCAGAGTCTGGCGGAAGCGGGCCGCCGAAGACGCGAACGAGGCGGGCTCGTCCAGCGCGAACTGCGCGTCCTGAAGGTCCTGGAAGATCCGCGGGTAGGCGCCGGGGCCGAGGACCAGGTGGTCCACCCCGTCCAGCAGGCGGGCGGTGCGGCGGGCCCACCGCTCGTCGGGGTTGTCCGCCGCCCGCGAGCCGACGGTGATCAGCAGACTGGTGGAAGCCGGGCGGGCCCGCGCGGCCAAGGCCGCAAGCGCCGCGGAGTCCAGGCCGCCGGACAGCTGCACGCTGGCCACCGGTGGCGAGGCCACCCGGCTGGCGACCGCCTTGGCCAGCACGTCCCGCAGCCGTTCCGCCGCCATCTCCAGCGGGAGGACGGCCGTGGGCGGCGTCCAGGAGCGGGTGACGGCCAGCCGGCCGGAGGCGCTCAGCGTGGCCGCGTACCCGGGGGCGACCGGCTTGACGCCCTCGTACGGGGTGCGGCTGAACAGCAGCGGGGCGGGCGCGTGCGGGGCAAGCAGGCGAAGGGCTGCCCATCGCTCGTCCACTCCCTTGCCCACCTCGTGGGCCAGCTGGCGCGGGCTGCTGGACAGCACCCACACGCCGTCCACGGTCGCGTAGTACAGCCGGTTCAGGCCCGCAACGTCCCCACGTGCGCTACGGACGCCCCGGCGAGATGTGACCAGGTAGTAGCTGCCCGGCAGCGCGGCCAGCTCCTCCTCGTCACCGGTCTCGGCCGCCCTGTCGGCCAGGACCCGCAGCCGGGCGGCGCTGACCGGGCAGGACCCGATCAGCACCACCTTCAGCGGACCGGCCGCGACCGTCCGCAGCCTCTTCCCCCACCCGAACGCGATCAGCCACGGGCGTCCCGAGCTGTGCTGGAGGGTGCGGGCCGCGTCCTGCCGGGCGAGCCGCCGGGCCACAGGCCCGGCGGCGTCGTCATCGGGCAGAACACAGAACCACGGCGGCCTGAACGCACCGGCCGCCTCGGTCACGAGCGGCTGGTCGGGGCGAACAGGGGCGCGTAGTACTGGCCCGCGTCGGAGTCGTCGCTCTGGCCGACGCTGACGTCCCCGAGGGTGTCGGCGGCGAACGAGCCCACCGCCATCACCTTCGGCGCCTCGTACGCAGGCGAGCATGTCTCCGTCCCGCCGCTGGCTACCTTGCTCATAGGGCACTTCCCTTCTTCCGGTGCCGGACGCCGTTGTCCGGCCGCGGTGACCGCCCGGCCGGCTGGCCTGGCGGATGGTGCAGGGTGGTGCGGCCTGCCCGGCCGGGTCCCAGCGGGATGTCACCGGCGGGGCAGGAGCCTGGGGTCACGGCTGCCGTTCGCCTCGCAGGATCGAGCCGACCGGCACCGTGTTCGTCGGGTCGGACAGCGCGCGGACGGCCTTCTGGAGCCGCACGGGGTCCGCTCCGAGGTGGTTGATCGCGGCGGAGGCCAGCACGTTGGCCAGCCGGGCCTGGAGGAACGCTTCGTGGTTGTGCTCGGCGATCGCGACGGCCAGGGCCTCCTGCGAGGCGTATGTCTTGCGGCGCATCGTCTGCCGGGGCGGGTTCCCGTAGGTGATCATCACCACGACCTCGCCTGAGCCGGCGTCGAAGCGCACGTCGAACGGCAGCTCGTCGGCGTCCTGCTCAGGCACGAACTCCACCTCTTCTGTAAGGCACGCGGCAGCGGATCTGCTTGCCCACCGGCGTGATGACGGTGTGCCAGCCCGGGGCGAGCAGGTCGAGCAGGGGCAGCCCCCGGCCGGACTCGGCGTCCGGGTCGTCCAGCGGGGCCGCAGCCCGGTCGGGCAGGTGCTCGCCGTCGGGGTCGTGGACCTTCACCAAGACCGCAACCGGCTCCGCGACGACCTCGACGACCAGGGGCACGAAGGGCCCGCAGCAGGTCACGGCGTTGCCGATCAGCTCGCTGGTCACCAGCTGGGCGTTCTCGGCGACATCCGCGGTGACTCCGGCCTCGCACAGCGCCTGGCCCGTCATGTGCCGGACACGGCGTAAGTGCTCGGCGGAGGAGTGCATGTGGACCGCGAATCCGCCGGGCCTCTCGGTGAGGTAGAAGCCCGGGACCGCCGGTGCCCTCTCGTCCGCCATGGTGACCATGGCCCCTCCATCCGCACAGGCTTCCGCCCGCGCAAGATCGACGCAAGTGCCCCCGGGATACCGCCAGTTGGCAGACCCCTCTGGCCTTTCCGACGAGGATGGACCCAACCGCCCACGGGTCGCAAGGTTTCCACCAAACTCGTTCGGATGGTCCGGCGAAGGGGCTCCCGCTCTCCCGGCGGTGGTGAAACACTGCGCATATGCCCAACAGCCCCGTGGTACCGACGATCCGGCGCCGCCGACTCGGCTCAGCCCTGCGCAAGCTCCGCAACGACGCCGGGCTGACCTTGGATGGTGCCGCCGGGGCCGTGGGCTGGAAGGCGCCGAAGATGTCGAAGGTGGAGAACGCGGCCGCCGGCATCCGCCCGGCCGAGGTCACCGACCTGCTCAAGGCGTACGGCGTCACGGACCCCGAGGTGTTCACCGCGCTGGAGAACCTGGCCCGCGACGCCAGCAAGAAGGGCTGGTGGCAGACCTACAGCGGTGTAGTCGCGCCCGCCTACGCGGACTACCTCTCGCTGGAGTCCGACGCCGAGCGAGTCTTGGAGTGGTCACCGACCCTCGTGCCCGGCCTGTTGCAGAGCGCCGCGTACGCGCGGGAGATGATCGCAGCCTCCGCCGTCACCCGCACACCAGAAGAGGTCGCCGCCCTCGCCGAGGTCCGCATGGCCCGCCAAGCCGTCCTCTCCCGCCCCGACGGCACCGGACCCCTGAACGTGTGGGCCGTGATCTCCGAAGCGGTCCTGCACCAGCGGTTCGCCGTCCGCCCGGCCACCATGCGCGAACAACTCCGCCGCCTGCTCGACGTGGCCGAGCTGCCCAACGTCACCCTCCAGATCATGCCCCTGGGCGCCACCCCGCACCCAGGCGTCGCCGGAGGCTTCACCGTGGTCAACTTCCCCGGCCCCATGCCGGACGTCGTCCTCGTGGAGAACCTCCGAGGCAACTCCTACGTCGAGGGCAGCGAGGACGTCCGCGTCTTCGCCGGCGCCTTCGAACGGATCGTCGCCGCCGCCCTCCCGGTGGACGACTCCCTGGCATTGATCAAACGCATCGAAGAAGGCAGCCCAAAGTGAACGGACCCAAGGCGGAGCTGTACGCGCACGACCTCTCCGCCGCCACCTGGCGCAAGTCCTCCGCCAGCGCAGGCGAAGGCAACTGCGTCGAAACCGCCGACCTCCCCGGCGGCATCGCTGTCCGCGACTCCAAGAAAACCCACCTCGAACCACTCCGCTTCACCACAGCGGAGTGGGACGCGTTTCGCACCGGGATGCTGAGGGGAGAGCTGTAAGCCCTCCCCTCGGAAGAGCACAGCAAGTGCTCGACGCGGCGCGAGCGGGATCTGGATCTCTCATGCGCCACGGTTGCGTGCGTCTCCTGCGGTGGAGCCCGGGCACGACTGACGACCGATACAGGAAGGGCCGGGCGGCCTCGGCGAACGCGGCCTCCATGCGGGCCCGTGCGGGCTCATCCGGCGGCGCATACATCAGTGACCTCCGTCAGTCGTTGGGCGTCCAACGGTAAGTCGAGTGCGGCAGTGGCCTCAGCCCAATGCCCGGAACAGCGACGGTACCCGCGAGACCAGGGAGTGGGGCCGTCCCCCCAGCCACCTGCTACACGCAGGTGGCGGCTCCTCGGCGCGTGGCTTGCGCGCCAGAGCTCGTCGAACGCGCACGCGACTTCCTCACCGCCCACCGCTGACCCATTCCCTCTTGACCACGTGATGGGCCGTCCGGAGCTGTAACCGAGTTGCGCGTTTTCTCCCCTGGCCGTTTCCGGCCGGGAAAGCAACAACCTGGCGGCTTCACGCGGCGGCTTCCCCGCCATGCTGCGCGGTGGCGAGCTCGACGCGGGAGGGGTGCGGGGTGGCACGGCGGGCATTGCTGCGGACGCTGCCATCAGGGCGAACACGACGACTGCGGCACGGGCGGCCTTCGGGTGCCTGGCACCAGTCGCAGCGAACATTGAGCGGGTCTGGCTGTCCAGCCGCGACGGCGGCCTCGCGAACGGCACGTACGGGCCTGTAGCGAGCCAGTTCCGCGCGAGCCGGCGAGGGGATGCACGATCCGATCGCGCGCAGCCGCGCCTCGATGGCCGGGTGCGGCCCGCTGGTCAGCGCGCGGTACTCGATGGGCGCGGCCCGCCCGGTTGCGACAGCGGTACGGGTGGTGCGCATCTCGGTGAGGAAGGCAGGAACGTCGTCGGGGTCGGCGGCCGGGGTGGGGTCGGTGTGGCGCTGCATCAGGGCATCGCGGTGCCGGGCCCAGGCAGTGAGGATGTCGTAAGGCTCGACGGGGTGGTACTGCGCGCTGTTGTCGCCCCCGCGGCGCTCGTAATAGTTGCGGACCACGCGGCCCACGTCCCACGAACCGGCGGGGAGTGTAGCGGGGACATCCGCGAGGGCGGTGGTCCATCGGGTGACGACGCGCTCGGCGCTGCTTGCGTCATTGAGCTGTCGGTCGATCCGGCCGTCGATGGTGGCGACGCGGTCGAGCAGTGCGACGATTTCACGGGGCGTCATCGGGCGTTCTCCCGGTTCTCCAAGTTGTCCAGGGCGGCGAGCAGGTTCTGCCGCGCTGAGGCGGCGGGGGCGGTGGTCGCACGGCCCCGGAAGGGAACGACGGTGGCGCCGGGCCCAGCCGGGCTCAGGTGGTCGAGGTCGGACCAGACCTTGAGCCAGTACCGGGCCGACCTGGGCGCCTCACCGGGCACGGTGCGGTGGACGGCGAGCTCGACGAGAGCAGAGACGCCGTGACGCTGAACGAGACGCCAGACGGCCTCCTGTTCGCCGAGGCCGAGGCTCCAGCGCACGCCGACGCCAGCGGCGTCGAGGGCGGCAGCCAGAGGGCGCAGTGCCTCGGTGACCACGGAGGCGGAGAGGGCTCTCGCGCGCGGCTGCTGCTGTTCCTCTTGGTGCTTGCGTTCTCTTGCGTTCTGGGGTGCAGATTCCACACCCCTGGGGGTGCAGTTCTCGCACCCCTCCGTTGCAGACCCCGCACCCCCTGGGGTGCAACTCTCGCACCCGTGCAGATTCGGCACCGGTGCAGAATCTGCACCACCAATCCGGGGTCTATCGGACGACATGGCGCGGGCGTGACCGACCGCGCCCGCGAGCCGGTACACGGTCTCGCCGCGCGGCCCCTTACGGCCCTCGACGACAGCCAGCTCACCGGACGCGAGCAACTTGTCGACTGCGCCGACGACACACCGCCGGGACGCGTTCGTGCGCTGCACGAGCATCGCGGTGCCGGCATAGGCGGTGCACTCCGGGCCCGAGCACTTGTCGGCGATGGCCAGCAGGATCATGCGGGCAGTGCCCTTCGCGGCGGACCGGGTCCAGACCCAGTCCATGGCGTCGAGGCTCAACGGGCCGCCCCTCCGAATCCGTGCGGGGTGGAGGTGAGGCTGCTGCGGGAGCGGATTGAAGGTATGGGGCGTATCACGCTGCGGCCTCCTGCCTCTCGGCGGAGACAGGGAAGTCGGTAGGCTTCACGAAGAGTCCTTTGACCGACGGTGCGGGGTGGGCAAGACCTCACGCCGTCGTGCTGTTCATGGATGGATGGCGTTGTGGGCTTCGAGGGCTCCGGCTGGCGTTGCGATCGCCAGGCCGGGGCCCGTTCTCGTTGTGGCGCAGGCCGTCACGCAGCCACGGCCACGTCACCGCCTGCACTGTCGGGGGCGATGACGGGCAGGCCCAGGTAGCTCCACAGGTCGTAGCGGGTGACGCGGTAGGCGCGGCCCAGCTGCCGGACGCGCACGGGGTACGTCCCGGTCTTCGCCATGAAGTAGCCCTGTGTGCGGCCGATGCCCAGGGCGCGGTTCGCGGTCTCCAGGGGGAAGCTCACCGGAAGGGCCGTCAGTTCGGCGTGGGTCATCTGGCGGGGGTGCATCCAAGCTCCGGTTTTGTCGATTTGCACAGCCGACGGTTCGAATCGACCTTGATCAACCTAGCGTCACAGAATGGCACGGCGCAAGTTGATGCGCTACCGTGTCGATATGCACAGTCACGAGATCTTGAGCGACGTGGTCGCCGAGCAGGTCCGGGCGCACCGGACTCGCCTCGGGCTCAACCGCGAGCAGCTCGCGGAGGAGTGCGCGCGGATCGGTGCTCCCGAGCTGACGTATGCGGCCATCACGAACATCGAGACCGGCCGCCGGGACAAGGACGGCAAGCGCCGCCGCGAGGTCACCGTCGACGAGCTGATGACCTTCGCGTACGCGCTCGGCGTCCCCCCGCTGCTTCTGATGCTGCCGCTCGGCAGCATGGACAGGGTCCCGTCGCCGGCCAAGTGGGGCGGCCTGCACCCGCACTACGCGTGGCAATGGGTTACCGGTGAGGAGCCGCCGGCCTTCCGTGACGAACGAGGGCGGACGGTCGTCGACAGCTCGGGAATCGGCGGCGAGGAAGGGCCGAACCGCACGGGGGTCTGGCGGCAGGTGGCCGTGCCTACCGAGGTGTACCGCAGCCTCCAGGCGACCCAGGCGGCGCTGAGGCATGCGAGCGGTCAGCTCCACTTCGCCCAGGCGCGTCACGGCGAGGATGCCGACGCGACCCGCAAGGCGCGCGGAGCCTACCTCGACCGGCTCCAGGAGTTCGCTGTCGTACTCAACGAGATGACCGATCTCGGGCTGAACATCCCGGCCTGCGACGCCAGATGGGTCGATGACATGCGGCAGTTCGACATGCTCAAGCGCCCGGAGGCTGTGCAGATCCTCGACACGAAGGACTAGAAGGAGAACAGGATTGACCGGCTCAACCTTCAAACGATGCGCCTGCCGCAACCCGGAAACGGGCAAGCAGTACGGCCAGTCGTGCCCCAAGCTCACGCAGAAGCGGCACGGCCTGTGGAACGTCCGGCAGGAGCTACCGCTCCGTGAGGACGGGACGCGACGAACCTTCCGCCGCTCCGGCTACACGTCCAAGAACGACGCTCAGGCCGACCTGGACCAGATCCGCACGCTGCTCAAGATCCCCAGCACCGACGACGCAGAAGGCCGCGTGCGCATCGGCGATCTCCTCGAATCCGTCGCCTCCGGCAAGGAGCCGATACCGGACTACGAGGAGACGAAGCGGAAATTCGGGACCGGCCAGTCCCTCACCGTGCACACCACGGTCGGCGAGTGGCTCGAACTCTGGCTCGCCGGCAAGAAGCGGCTCCGCAAGAGCGGCAAGGACCGGTACGAGACCGACATCCGCGTGCACCTGGAACCACGCATCGGGCACCTTCGCCTCGACCGGCTGCGGGTGCAGCACCTCGACGAGATGTTCGCGGGCATAGCCGAGACGAACATCGAGATCAACGACGCGAACATCATGCGTCGTGCCGCGATCGACGAGCTGGCCGCGATCCCCTGGAAGGGCGCGGAGAGCCGCGCCCGGCGCAAGGCGCTGAAGGAGACCATCGCGGCGATGCCCCCGTTCCGGCGGATCACCGGACCCTCGACGCAAAGCCACATCAGGGCAACGCTGCGTGCCGCCCTGAACGACGCCATCGCCCAGGGCTACATCACCTTCAACCCCGCCCAGCACGTCGAGCTGGAGGCGGCGAAGCGGCCGAAGGCCCTCGTCTGGACCGAGGAACGCGTCGAAGAATGGATCAGGACGGGCGAGAAACCGTCCCCGGTCATGGTGTGGACCCCGGAGCAGGCCGGCCAGTTCCTCGACTTCATCGCCGAGGACCGGCTGTACGCCCTGTTCCACCTGATCACCTACCGCGGACTACGTCGAGGTGAGGCATGCGGAGCCCGCAAGCAGGACCTGAACCTCCAGGCGATGACGCTCACCATCGCCACGCAGCTGGTGCAGGACGGTTGGGAGGTCCTGGAGAGCGACCCGAAGACCGACAGCGGCGCGCGGGTGGTCCATCTCGACGAAGACACCATGGACGCGCTGCGCACGCACCTAGCGAAGCAGGCCGCTGACCGGCTCAGCTGGGGTGAGGCGTGGCAGGACACGGGCCGCATCTTCACCCAGGAAAATGGCGAGTGGCTCCACCCGGGGTGGCTGACCGATTACTTCGAACGGCTCGTCGAGGCGAGCGGACTCCCGCCGATCCGACTGCATGACCTGCGTCACGTTGCGGCCTCGCTGATGCTTGCCGCCGGCGTCGACGTCAAGATCGTGTCCGAGACGCTGGGCCACAGCGACTCCCGGATCACGCGGGACATCTACCAGTCGGTCCTGCCGAAGGTCGGCGCCGAGGCAGCAGAGGCCACTGCCCGCATGGTCCCTCGGGCCGCGTCCTCGAAGATCGCGCGCACCGCCGGGCTCACCTCGGGCTCACACGCTCCCGCAGAGATCATCGCAATCTCGGGGCCAGCGACCCTGGACAAAGAAAAAGCCCAGGTCAGCGGGTAACTGGCCTGGACTTCAACTGAGCCGCCTTCGGGATTCGAACCCGAGACCTACGCATTACGAGTGCGTTGCTCTGGCCAACTGAGCTAAGGCGGCAAGCTGCGGGGGCCGGATCGGCATCAGCAGCGGGGCCAAGTTTACACAGTTTCCGAGGGTGCTCCGCACACGGTGGCCGAGGGGCCGGGGCCGGGGCTCAGTCGCAGGTCAGGTGCACTTCTGGGAGGCGGGGGGCGCGGTGCTGGTGAGGAGGTAGTTGTTGACGGCGTTGTCGATGCAGGCGCTGCCCCGGGTGTAGGCGGTGTGGCCGTCGCCGTCGTAGGTCAGGAGGCGGCCCGAGGAGAGCTGGGAGGCCAGGGCGCGGGCCCAGGGGTAGGGCGTGGCCGGGTCGCGGGTGGTGCCGACGACCAGGATCGGATCGGCACCCCGCGCGGGGATGACATGCGGCCGTCCGACGGCCGGCATGGTCCAGTACCCGCAGGTCAGGGCCGCCCAGGCGAGGCTCTCGCCAAAGACCGGGGATGCCTTCTCGAAGGCCGGGAGGGCCGCGCGGACCTCACCGGGGCCGCGGAAGGCCGGGGGGAGGTCCAGGCAGTTCACGGCGGCGTTGGCGTACATGAGATTGGCGTAGCCGCCGTTGCCCTCGCGCTCGAAGTAGGCGTCGGAGAGCCTCAGCAGCGGGGCTCCGTCGCCGTGCGCCGCGGCGCGGATCGCCGCGCGCAGCAGGCCCCAGGCCGCCTCGTCGTACATGGCGGAGATCACACCGGTGGTGGCGAGGCTCTCGGTGAGTTTGCGCGACTTCGCGGCCGGCAGCGGGTGGCCGTCGATCTGTTTGAAGAGGGCCGCGAGGCGGTCGCCCGCCGCCTCCGCCGTGGTGGTGCCCAGCGGGCAGTCCTTGCGCCGGGCGCAGTCCTCCGCGAAGGCGGTGAAGGCGGTCTGGAAGCCCGCGGTCTGGTCGCGGTTGATCCGCTCGGAGTCCAGCGACGGGTCGAGCGCGCCGTCGAGGACGAGGCGGCCGACGCGGGCCGGGTAGAGCCCGGCGTAGGTGGCGCCGAGGAAGGTGCCGTACGAGGCGCCGACGTACGTCAGCTTCTCGTCGCCGAGGACCGCGCGCAGGACGTCCATGTCGCGCGCGGCCTCGACCGTCGACACATGGCCGAGCAGTTTGCCCGAGCGGGCCTCGCAGCCCTCCGCGAACTTGATGTAGGCGTCGACCAGTTCCCCGATCTCGCCGGCGTCGTCCGGCGTCTGGTCGACCTGGGTGTAGGCGTCCATCTCCGCGTCGGACAGGCAGACGACGGGCTCGCTGCCGGCTACCCCGCGCGGATCCATCCCGACCATGTCGTACCGGGCGCGGACCGCCGCGGGGTAGCCGAGGGCCGCGTACCGCTGGAGATAGCCGACCGCCGAGCCGCCCGGGCCACCGGGGTTGACCAGCAGGGAGCCGAGGCGCTTGCCGGGCCCCGTCGCCTTCTTGCGGGAGACCGCGAGCCTGACGTCGTCGGCGGGCCGCGGGTCGTCGTAGTCCAGCGGGGCGATCAGCGTCGCGCACTCGAAACCGCTGGTGCCGCACGGCCGCCAGGTCAGCTTCTGCGCGTAGTACGAGCGGAGGGCCGACGGCACCTGGGCCGGCAGCAGGGCCAGCGGGCGGCCGGGCTCGGAGGCGTACGGTCCGGTGGCGTACGAGGTGCCGGATCCGGCGTACGCGGCCGCGGACCCGGCGTACGGGGCACCGGGGCGTCCCCGCGCCGCGTCGCCCCACACCGCGCTGTCACCCCGGTCCTTCGACGGCACCGCCGCGGACGCCCTCGGCGAGGAACCTCCCAGGGCGGCGCCGGAGAGCAGCAGCGCCGCGGTCGCGGCGACGGCGCCGGAGGTGCGGAGCAGGCGGCTGGTGTCCATCGGCTGGTCCCTCTACCTGGAGTGGACGGACGGAAATGTGCGGGTACGCGGAGAACATGGCGAACACCGAGACCGCGATCGTCACAGGGAGTTACGGAGAATCGGATTGCCCGGACGGAGCGTATCCGCAGGGGTGCGCCCCATGGCCAGCCGGAGGGCCTCATTGAGCTCGTTCGAGTGAGAAGGCGTAACCGCAGGCGACTTGGCGCGTACGGCCTTCCCGTCACCCTGCCCGGAGCGCCACCGTCATCGCCTCGACCGCGAGCAGCGGCGCCACGTTCCGGTCGAGGGCGCGGCGGCACTCGATGATCGCCTCGATGCGGCGCAGGGTCTGCTCGGGTCTCGAACCCGAGGCGACGCGCCGGAGGGCGTCCTCGACGTCCACGTTGGCGATGGCGATCGGGGAGCCGAGCTGCATCGCGAGGACGTCGCGGTAGAAGCCCGTCAGGTCGACGAGCGCGAGGTCGAGGCTGTCGCGCTGGGTACGAGTGCCGCGGCGCTTCTGGCGGTCCTGGAGGTCCTTCATGACGCCCGCGGTGCCGCGGGGCAGCCGCCCGCCCGTGCCGGCCGCAGCGCCCAGCGCCGCGCGCAGCTCCTCGGTCTCCTTGGTGTCGACCTCCTCGGCGACCTGCTTGGCGTCCTCCGCCGCCGCGTCGACGAGCTCCTGGGCGCCCTTCAGGCAGCCGCCGATGTCGTCGACCCGCAGCGGCAGTTTGAGGACGGCCGCGCGGCGGGCGCGGGCGCGCTCGTCGGTGGCGAGGCGGCGGGCCCTGTCGATGTGGCCCTGGGTGGCGCGGGCCGACTGCGCGGCGAGCCCCGGCTCGATGCCGTCGCGGCGCGCGAGGAGGTCCGCGACGGCGTCGACGGGCGGCGTCCGCAGGGTGAGGGACCGGCAGCGGGAACGGATCGTCGGCAGCACGTCTTCCAGCGAGGGGGTGCACAGCAGCCACACGGTGCGCGGCGCGGGCTCCTCCACGGCCTTGAGGAGGACGTTCCCGGCACCTTCGGTCAGGCGGTCCGCGTCCTCCAGGACGATCACCTGCCAGCGGCCGCCCGCCGGGGACAGCTGGGAGCGGCGGACCAGGTCGCGGGTCTCCTTCACACCGATCGACAGCTGGTCCGTGCGGACGATCTCGACATCGGCGTGCGTGCCCACGAGCGAGGTGTGGCAGCCGTCGCAGAAACCGCAGCCGGGCATGCCGCCGTGGGCGCGGTCGGGGCTGACGCACTGGAGCGCGGCGGCGAACGCCCGGGCCGCGGTCGCCCTGCCCGAGCCGGGGGGCCCGGTGAACAGCCACGCGTGCGTCATCGAACCGCCGCCGACGGGTGCGCCGCCCTCCCCCGGGGCCGCCGCGCCGGTCACCAGCGCGTCCGCGTCCCGCGCGGCAGCGGAGAGCTGCTCCGTCACCCGGTCCTGGCCGACCAGGTCGTCCCACACCGCCATGGCTGTCCTCCGCCCTGTTCGTCCTGCGGCTCCCCATTGTCGTCCACGGCACTGACACCGCGGACCGCGAACGGGACACGGGGGCCCGGGGCCCGGGTGAGGCGGAGGGCGCGAGGACGGAGAGGGCGGGGGTACGGGGCGGGGCGGGCGCCGGGGCGCGGCGCCCGGCGGTCACGCCGACGAGTACGAGGTGTCCCGCGCCGCCGGGCCTCCGGAGCGTCCGGAGCGTCCGGGGTGTCCGGGGCCTCCGGGGTGTCCGGGGCCTCCCGGGGTGTCCGGGGCCTCCCGGGCGTCCGGCCGGGACGGCACGGCAGCGGCACCCGTCACGGCGACAGCGCGCCGGTCGGCCGGAAGGCGCCGGTCGGCCTCGACGGCGGGCCACCCGGCAGGACGCACCGGCCTGCCCCGCACCCGCAATCCTCAGGCGGCCCGGCCGAACCCGGCGAGATCCGTGCACGCCCACCGGCCGGAAGAGGCCGGCCACCCTTCGGCCTCGTGCCACCCGGCAGGACGCACCGGCCGCCCCACGCCCCAACGCGGTACGGGCCCGCATCCGGGCCCGTACCGATACTCCTACCGCTTCCCCGTCAGCCGTCGCTGCGCTCGTCCGGGCGGCCCGGGCCGCCCTCGCGGCGGTCGCGGCGGTCGCGGCGGTCCCGAGGACCCAGGAGCTCGTCCGCGAGGGTCGGGGCGTCGTCGGACGAGGCGCCCTCCACCCAGCCGGGCCGGCGGCGCGGCTTCGTGCCGGGAGCCGTCCGGCCGTCCGGCTGCGGCAGCTCACGGGTGATCTCGCCGTCCGAGCCGTCCGCCGCGGGGTCCTCCGGCCGGAAGAGCCACGTGGGCACCCGGTCTGTCGGGTCCTCCGGGCGGTCGACAGGACCGGGACCGGTGATCCTTACGGGCGGAAGCACCGCCGTCTCGTCCGCCGCCCCGGCCGGGGTCCCGGAGGCACCGTCGGACGGGACCGGCGGCAGTACGGCGGTCTCCTCCGCGTCGCTCGCCCCGGCGGGCGCGGCCGGAGCGGCCGGCGCCGGGCGGGCGGGCGGCTGCGGCAGTACGGCCGTCTCCTCGGAGTCCGAAGCGCCCGCGGAGGCGCTCGAAGCGTCCTCCGAGGGGCCCGAAGGGGCGGCGTCCGCCGTCTTCTCCGGCTCCGTCCCCCACGTCACCCGCTGCGGCGGCGCCGTGTCGCGTACCGGCGGCAGGACCGCCGTCTCCTCCTCCGCCGCGGGCCGGGCGGCGGAGGCGCGCGGGTCGACGCGCGGCCTTTCGACGGTCGGCGTCAGGTCCGCCGTGCGCGGGTCGGTCCGGCCGACGACCGGACGGCGGACCGTCCGCGTCACCTCGGAGTCGTCCACGGCCGAGGCAGTAGCCGCTTCGTCCTTACCGGACGCTTCACTCTTGCCGGACGCTTCGTCCTTCTTACCGAACGCTTCGTCCTTACGGAGCGAGGGTCGCTCGACGGTAGGCGCCTCGGAGGCGGTGGAAGCCGCCGACGCCGCTGCCGCCTCGGCCGCGGCGACACGCGCCTGCTCCGCCCGCAGCAACGCTTCCTCAGCCTTGCGCTGCTTCTCCAGGCGGCGTTCCGCAGCCTCCGCGCGCAGCCGCGCCTCCTCCTCGGCGCGCTTGCGGAGGCGCTCCTGCTCGGCGGCCCGGGTGCGCTCCTCGGCCTCGCGGCGTCTGCGCTCCTCCTCCGCCAGGCGGCGGGCCTCCTCGGCGCGCTGCCGGGCCTCCTCCGCGAGGCGCTCCTCCTCGCGCTTGCGGGCCTCCTCCAGCTCGCGCCGCCGGCGCTCCTCCTCCTCGGCGCGCAGCTTGGCGAGCTGTGCCTGGCGCTCGCGCTCCAGCCGCTCCTCCTCCGCCTTGCGAGCGGCCTCCTCCTCGGCCTTGCGGCGGGCCTCCTCCTCGGCGGCCTTACGGGCTTGCTCGCGGCGCTCGATCTCGGCCGCGGAGAGCGGAAGGAGCTGGTCCAGGCGGTGGCGCACGACCGTGGAGACGGACTCCGGCTCCTGGCCGGCGTCCACCACGAGATAGCGCGAGGGGTCGGCGGCGGCCAGGGTCAGGAAGCCGGTGCGGACCCGCTGGTGGAACTCGGCGGGCTCGGACTCGAGCCGGTCGGGCGCCTCGGTGAAACGTTCTCGCGCGGTCTCGGGCGAGACGTCGAGCAGCACCGTCAGGTGCGGGACGAGACCGTCCGTGGCCCAGCGCGAGATGCGGGCGATCTCGGTCGGCGAGAGGTCGCGACCGGCGCCCTGGTACGCGACGGAGGAGTCGATGTACCGGTCGGTGATGACGACGGCGCCGCGCTCCAGGGCGGGCCGTACGACGGACTCGACGTGGTGGGCGCGGTCGGCCGCGTACAGCAGCGCCTCGGCCCGGTCGGACAGGCCGGCGGAGCCGACGTCCAGGAGGATGGCGCGCAGCCGCTTCCCTATGGCCGTCGCGCCGGGCTCGCGGGTGACGACGACCTCGTGGCCCTTGGCGCGGATCCAGTCGGCGACGGCCTGCACCTGGGTGGACTTGCCGGCTCCGTCGCCGCCCTCGAAGGCGATGAAGAAGCCGTTGCCCGAGGGCGTCTGGGCGGGGTCGCCGCCGCGCAGCACGTCCATCAGGTCGCGGCGGAACGGTACGCCGTGCCGGTCGTCGGTCTTGCCGAGCACGATGGCGGCGACGGGCAGCAGCAGGGCGCCGACGAGCATCAGCGTGAAGGCCGCCCCGCCGTGCGCGAAGACGAAGCTGCCGCTCTCCACCCGGTGCGGCCCGATGGCCGCGGCGAGCAGCGGCGCCGCGACGGCGCCCAGCGCGGCGCTGACCCGGACGACGGCGTGCAGGTGGTCGGTCGTGCGCGCCCGGCGGCTCTCCTCGGTCTCCTGGTCGAGCAGGGAGTGCCCGGTGTTGGCGACGATGCCGGCGAGGACGCCCGCCGCCAGGACGAGCAGGAGGACCGTGGTCGGGTCCGGCACCAGGCCGGCGGCCAGCAGCGCGAGGCCGGCCAGGGCGAGGGCCAGGGCCAGCAGACGGCGCCGGGAGAAGCCCGGCAGCACCTTCCGCGCGGTGCGGATGCCGATGACCGGGCCGCCGGAGAGGGCGAGCACCAGCAGCCCGAAGGCCACCGGGCCGCCGCCGAGGTCCGCGGCCTGGAGGGCGGCGACGCCGACGGCCGCGGCGATCGCTCCGGCGACGGCGGCGCAGGACAGGACGAGCACCGGGATCGCGCCCGTACGGCCCGTGTCGGGGGTTCCCTGGAGGC
This sequence comes from Streptomyces eurocidicus, assembly GCF_002891295.1. Taxonomy (GTDB): domain Bacteria; phylum Actinomycetota; class Actinomycetes; order Streptomycetales; family Streptomycetaceae; genus Streptomyces; species Streptomyces eurocidicus. Next base: position 356,521 of record NZ_LGUI01000003.1, read on the forward strand.
CCTTGGGGCGGCGCAGGCCCTCCAGGGGAGAGCGCACGCGCGGAGCCTGTGTACCGGGGAAGGTGAGGAAGTAGAGGACCGCGGCCGAGGCCGCGAACAGCCCGGCGGCGAGGTAGGCGCCCAGGGCCGGCTGGTGCTCGTGGAACCAGTCGATGCCGGAGCCGAGGACGTTGCTGACGAGCGTGATGGCGACGAGCGCGGCGGCCGCCACGGGCAGGGCCACGAAGTTGGTCCGCAGCGAGAGCCGGCGCAGCGCGTCGTAGTGGTCCGGGAGGGGGCGTACGGCCGCGCCCTCGGCGGGGGGCGCGGGCAGCAGCGTGGGAGCCGCGCCCTCCTTGGCGACGGTCCACAGGCGCTCGGCGACGCCCACGACGAAGGCCGACACGAGCAGCAGGGCGAGCGCCTTGTCCTCGGCCCAGTCGATCCACAGGGGGGCGACGGCCAGCAGCGCGAACCGTACGCCGTCCGCGCCGATCATGGTCCAGCGCCGGTCGAGGGGGCCGGCCGGCGCGATGAGCGAGGAGACCGGGCCGAGCAGGGCGGCGCCGAAGAGCAGCGTCGCGAGCAGGCGCGCGCCGAGGACCGCGGCGACCGCCGTAGCGGCACCGCGGTATCCGCCCCCGAACGCCTCCGTCGCGACCGACGCCTGGAGCGCCAGCAGGAGGAGGACGAGAAGGGCGAGGGAGTCCCCGACGCCGCCGACGAACTGGGCGCTCCACAGCCGCCGGAGCGGGGGGATGCGCAACAGGGCCCGTACGGCGCGCTCGCGGGAATCCGCGGCTAGGGCGCCGGATGTGGTGGTTTCCACCGATGGCTGCTCGGCTCGCGTCATCCTGCCAGCCTATCCGGAGTGGCCGGACCTCAACCGCCACGCCGAACATCTGATCGACCTACCGAGTGGTCGTCCCACTGCGGAAACCGCTGCTCACAGGGGTCCTCGGCGCCGACGGCGGGAGGGCGGCCGAGGGAACGGCGGAGGGCGGTGAACCGGATTCCGGTTCACCGCCCTCGACCACGTCGCCCGCGGCAGCCCGCGACGTGAAACCCCCGGCCAGGAGTCCCGGCCGCCCGCCGCTACTCGGCCGGAGCCGCGGCGGTGGTCTTCTTCGCCGCCGTCTTCTTGGCCGTCGCCTTCTTCGCGGTGGTCGTCTTCTTGGCCGTCGTCGTCTTCTTGGCGGCCGTCTTCTTCGCCGCCGTCTTGGTGGCGGTCTTCTTGGCGGTGGTCTTCTTCGCCGCCGTCTTCTTCGCGGGCGCCTTCTTGGCCGTCTTCTTGGCCGGCCCCTTGGCACGCTTCTCGGCGAGCAGCTCGTAGCCGCGCTCCGGCGTGATCGTCTCGACGTCGTCGTCACGGCGCAGCGTGGCGTTGGTCTCGCCGTCGGTCACATACGGACCGAAGCGGCCGTCCTTGACCACGACCGGACGCTCGCTGACCGGGTCGGTGCCGAGCTCCTTCAGCGGCGGCTTGGCCGCGGCGCGGCCCCGCTGCTTCGGCTGGGCGTAGATCGCGAGGGCCTCGTCGAGAGTGATCGTGAAGAGCTGGTCCTCGGTCTCCAGGGAGCGCGAGTCCGTGCCCTTCTTCAGATACGGGCCGTAGCGGCCGTTCTGCGCGGTGATCTCCACACCCTCGGCGTCCGCGCCGACGACGCGCGGCAGCGACATCAGCTTGAGGGCGTCCTCCAGGGTGACCGTGTCCAGGGACATGCTCTTGAAGAGCGAGGCGGTGCGCGGCTTCACGGCGTTCTTGCCGGTCTTCGGCGTGCCCTCGGGCAGCACCTCGGTGACGTACGGGCCGTAGCGGCCGTCGCGGGCGATGACCGGGTTGCCGCTGGCCGGGTCCGTGCCCAGCTCGAAGTCGCCGCTCGGCTTGGCGAACAGCTCCTCGGCGTACGCGACGGTCAGCTCGTCGGGCGCCAGGTCCTCGGGGACGTCCGCGCGCTGGTGGCCCTCGGCGTCCTTCTCGCCCCGCTCGACGTACGGGCCGTAGCGGCCGACGCGCAGCATGATGCCGTCGCCGACCGGGAACGAGGACACCTCGCGGGCGTCGATCGCGCCGAGGTCGGTGACGAGCTCCTTGAGGCCGCCGAGGTGGTCGCCGTCGCCGTTCCCGGCGTCGGCGGCGGAGCCCTCGGGGCCGTCCGCGGAGCCGAAGTAGAAGCGGCGCAGCCACGGCACGGCCTGGGCCTCGCCACGGGCGATGCGGTCGAGGTCCTCCTCCATGGAGGCGGTGAAGTCGTAGTCGACCAGGCGGCCGAAGTGCTTCTCCAGGAGGTTCACGACCGCGAAGGACAGGAAGGACGGGACGAGCGCCGTGCCCTTCTTGAAGACGTAGCCGCGGTCGAGGATCGTGCCGATGATCGACGCGTACGTCGACGGGCGGCCGATCTCCCGCTCCTCCAGCTCCTTGACCAGCGAGGCTTCGGTGTAGCGGGCCGGCGGCTTGGTGGCGTGGCCGTCGGCGGTGATCTCCTCGGCGGTCAGCGAGTCGCCCTCGGTGACCTGCGGGAGGCGGCGCTCGCGGTCGTCGAGCTCGGCGTTCGGGTCGTCGGCGCCTTCGACGTACGCCTTCATAAAGCCGTGGAAGGTGATCGTCTTGCCGGAGGCGCTGAACTCGGCGTCCCGGCCGTCGCTCGCCCGGCCGGCGATCTTGACGGTGACGGAGTTACCGGTCGCGTCCTTCATCTGGGAGGCGACGGTCCGCTTCCAGATCAGCTCGTAGAGCCGGAACTGGTCGCCGGTCAGACCGGTCTCGGCCGGAGTGCGGAAACGATCACCCGAAGGACGAATCGCCTCGTGCGCCTCCTGGGCGTTCTTGACCTTGCCGGCGTACGTACGCGGCTTCTCCGGCAGGTAGTCGGCGCCGTAGAGCTGGGTGACCTGCGTCCGGGCGGCCTGCACGGCCGTGTCGGAGAGCGTGGTCGAGTCCGTACGCATATAGGTGATGAAGCCGTTTTCGTACAGCTTCTGGGCCACCTGCATGGTGGCCTTCGCGCCGAAGCCCAGCTTGCGCGACGCCTCCTGCTGGAGGGTGGTCGTCCGGAACGGCGCGTACGGCGAGCGGCGGTACGGCTTGGACTCGACGGACCGCACCGCGAACGCCGAGTCGGCGAGGGCGGCGGCGAGCGCGCGGGCGTTCGTCTCGTCCAGGTGCAGCACGGCGGAGCCGTCCTTGAGCACACCGGTCGAGCCGAAGTCGCGGCCCTGCGCCACCCGGCGGCCGTCGACCGCGGTCAGGCGGGCGGCAAGGGTGCCGGGGTCCGTGGCGTCGCCGCCGCGGCCGGTGGCGAAGGTGCCGGTGAGGTCCCAGTACTCGGCGGAGCGGAAGGCGATGCGCTCGCGCTCCCGCTCGACGACGAGACGCGTGGCGACGGACTGCACCCGGCCGGCCGACAGCCGGGGCATGACCTTCTTCCACAGCACCGGCGAGACCTCGTAGCCGTAGAGGCGGTCGAGGATGCGGCGGGTCTCCTGGGCGTCGACCAGCTTCTTGTTCAGCTCGCGCGGGTTGGCCACGGCCTCCCGGATCGCGTCCTTGGTGATCTCGTGGAAGACCATCCGGCGGACCGGGACCTTGGGCTTGAGGACTTCCTGGAGGTGCCACGCGATGGCCTCGCCCTCGCGGTCCTCATCGGTGGCGAGGAAGAGCTCGTCGGACTCGGCCAGCAGCTCCTTGAGCTTCTTGACCTGGTCCTTCTTGTCGTGATTGACGACATAGACGGGCTGGAAGTCGGCATCGACGTTCACGCCGAGCCGGGCCCAGGGCTCGCCCTTGTACTTGGCCGGGACCTCGGCGGCCCCGTTCGGCAGGTCACGGATGTGCCCGACGCTCGCCTCGACGACGTATCCGGGGCCGAGGTAGCCCTTGATCGTCTTCGCCTTGGCAGGCGACTCGACGATGACGAGTCGGCGGCCGCCCTGTGCGGTCTCGCTGGTCGGGGACAACTTCGCTCTTCTTCCGGTCGGCACTCGGTGTAGGCGCTGCGGTGACGCTGCGGAGTGTGACGGTACATCCCGCCCCCGTGTCAAACGGAAAAAGCCCGCAACGCCACTCGAACGGTAACCCGACAAGCGTCCTGTCTGCCGCCCGGACCGGCACACCACCGGAGTGAAGGAGCCGCCGGGGCGCCGCGCGGCCCCGGTCGGACCGCGCGCGCCGATTGACGTGAACCCGCCTCTTGCCGGATCGCTCCCCGGCCGCTCTCAGTCCGCCACCGGGGTCAGGAATCCCTGCTCGACGAGGAGCCGGATCGACTCCGGCGTACGGTCGCGCAGCAGCACCGGGTCCTGCCCCACCAGCTGCGCGATCGCGTCGAGGATGCGGCCCGCGCTGAGAGAGCCGTCACACACCCCGGCGAAGCCCGCGCCGACCGTGTCCACCTTGGTGGCCCGCCGCATTCCGCGGTTCTGGCGCAGGACGACATGCTCCGGATCCTCCGCGCCGGGCAGCCCGACCTGCTCCTGGACCACCTCGTCGGCGAGCCGGAAGCGGGCGGCCAGCAGGGACGCGTCGTCGTGCGCGCGCAGGAAGTCCTGTCGCTCGAAATGGGCCCGAACGGATGCACCGAGCGGCTGCTCGACCGGGTGCGGCCACTCCTCCGCGATGACGGAAGGGCGGTCGGAGCCCGATTTACGCAGCGTGATCCAGCCAAATCCGACGGCCTTGGTCCTACGTGTCTCGAACTCGTCCAGCCACGCGTCGTAGCGGGCCGCGTACGCGGCGGGATCCGTGCGGTGGTCACCGCCGTCGCGCAGCCACAGCTCGGCGTACTGGGCGACGTCCTGCACCTCGCGCTGGACGATCCAGGCGTCGCAGCCGCGCGGTACCCAGGAGGACAGCCGGTCCCGCCAGTCCTCGCCCTCGACGTGCTGCCAGTTGGCGAGCAGCTGGCAGTGGCCGCCGTCGTTGAGCCGGTCCGCCGCCTGCCGGACGATCGTCCGGCACAGGTCGTCGCCGCCCATGCCGCCGTCGCGGTAGGTGAGCCGCGCGCCGGGGGAGATGACGAAAGGCGGGTTGGAGACGATCAGGTCGTAGGTGTCCCGGGCGACCGGCTCGAAGAGCGAGCCCTCGCGCAGATCCGCCTCGGGCGCGCCGGACAGGGCCAGCGTGAGGCGCGCGAAGTGCAGGGCGCGCGGGTTGAGGTCGGTGGCGGTGACCCGGGTGGCGTGCCGGCTCGCGTGCAGCGCCTGGATGCCGGAGCCGGTGCCGAGGTCGAGGGCGCTGGCCACGGGCGTGCGGATGGTGATCCCGGCGAGCGTGGTGGAGGCGCCGCCCACGCCGAGGACGAGCTGGGAGCGGTCCACCCCCGACGGGCCCCCGGGGCCTCCGGCGATCCCGCCGGCGCCGCCGACCGCGCAGCCCAGGTCGGAGACGATCCACCAGTCCTCGCCCTCGGGACCGCTGTACGGGCGCACGTCGACCGTGGCGCGTACGTCCTCGCCGTCCCGGACCAGCCAGCCGTCGGCGACGCAGTCGTCCACCGGCAGCGCCGCGGCGGCCCGGGCGCGGCCGACCGGCAGCTGGAGCAGGAAGAGCCGCACCAGCGTCTCCAGCGGGCCGTCACCGCGGGTGGCGCGCAGCGCGGGGACGGTCTCGCTGCGGGCGAGCGCGGCGTAGGCGGGGGCGCCCAGCAGGTCGAGGAGGCCGTCGGCGGTGAAGGCCGCGGTCAGCAGGGAGTCGCGCAGGCGGGCGGTGCGCGCGTGGTCGGTGGCGGAGGGAAGGAGCGTACTCACGGCTCCATTGTCGGGGGCGCCGCGGGCAAACGGCGAAAGCCCGGCACCGCGCCCCTCGCGGGGACGCGGCGCCGGGCCGCACGGCCGGCTATTTCTTCACGGCCGGGGCCGAGGCCGAGATCTTCTTGCAGCCGGGCTGCTTCGTCATGGCCTTGCCGACATCGCCGGCCTGCAGCTTCTTGAGGGCCTCGTCGCTCTGGCCGCTCAGCTTGCCGATGTCCCCGCCGATGGCCTTGAGGCCCTCGCCGAACTTCGCCTTGTCGCCGGTGTCGAGGCCGTCGATCCGCTTCTTCAGGCCGATGTACGCCCCGGAGAGGTCGTTGAGGGCCTTCACGGCGTTCTTCTCGCTGGTCTCGCCGTCCTTGACGGGCGGCGCCCCGGCGTTCTCCACGCTGGTGGCCAGGGCCTTGTACGCGTCGGCGTTGGCCTGGAAGGCGGCCGAGTCGGTCTGCTGGACCTTCTTGGAGTCCTCCTCCGTCTGGACGCCCGCGATGGAGTGGTTGGCGTCCTGGATCTTCTTCACTTGGGGCTGCATCTGGTCGCAGACCTTCTTGGCCCAGTCGTCGAGCTTCTTGTTGCCTTCGTCGCCGCCGCCGCAGCCCGACAGCGCCAGGACGAGTGCCGCACCGCCGGACAGCGCAGCCACAAGCTTCTTGTTCACCGGATCGGTCCCTTCAATGGCTCCCGGCCCCGGAACTTACACGTCCAGGGCGGGCCGCCCGGGAGCCAAGCACCCTTTACGTCCCCTTTTAGGGCCATTTGCACCAAGACATGCGTGGCGTTCGCCGCACCTGATCCCCAGGTGCGGCGCCGGCGCGCGCGGGTGGGTAGTGCGCCCGCGCGCACCACCCACCCACGCTCCTGACGTTCGTTCAGTACGCCTGTGCCGGCTAGGACACCACCGCCGGATCGGCCGGTCGTGGCGCCTTCTCGGCGTTCCCGTCGTCGCCGTCGACGGCGACGCCCCGGCGCTTGGAGACATAGACCGCGGCGACGATGACGACGGCGGCCAGCGCCGCGATGCCGATCCGCAGCCCCTTGTTGGCGTCGTCGCCGTAGGAGAACTTGACCACCGCCGGCGCGATCAGGAGGGCCACCAGGTTCATCACCTTCAGCAGCGGGTTGATCGCGGGCCCCGCGGTGTCCTTGAAGGGGTCGCCGACCGTGTCGCCGATGACAGTCGCGGCGTGCGCCTCGCTGCCCTTGCCGCCGTGGTGCCCGTCCTCCACCAGCTTCTTGGCGTTGTCCCAGGCGCCACCGGAGTTGGCCAGGAAGACTGCCATCAGGGTGCCGCAGCCGATCGCGCCCGCCAGGTACGAGCCGAGGGCGCCGACGCCGAGCGAGAAGCCGACCGCGATCGGCGCCATGACCGCGAGCAGCCCGGGCGTGGCGAGTTCGCGCAGCGCGTCCTTGGTGCAGATGTCCACCACCCGCCCGTACTCCGGCTTTTCGGTGTAATCCATGATCCCGGGGTGCTCGCGGAACTGCCGCCGGACCTCGTAGACCACCGCGCCCGCCGAGCGGGAGACGGCGTTGATCGCCAGCCCCGAGAAGAGGAAGACGACGGCCGCGCCGAGGACCAGCCCCACGAGGTTGTTGGGCTGTGAGATGTCCAGGCTGAGCCCCAGCTCACCGGAGTTGGCGTGCACGTCCCGCACGGCGGTGGCGATGGCGTCGCGGTACGAGCCGAACAGCGCCGCCGCGGCCAGCACGGCCGTGGCGATGGCGATGCCCTTGGTGATGGCCTTGGTGGTGTTGCCGACGGCGTCCAGGTCGGTGAGCACCTGGGCGCCCGCGCCCTCGACGTCGCCGGACATCTCGGCGATGCCCTGGGCGTTGTCGGAGACCGGGCCGAAGGTGTCCATGGCGACGATGACGCCGACGGTCGTCAGCAGACCCGTGCCGGCGAGGGCGACCGCGAACAGCGCGAGCATGATCGAGGTGCCGCCGAGGAGGAACGCGCCGTAGACGCCGAGGCCGATCAGCACGGCGGAGTAGACCGCCGACTCCAGGCCGATGGAGATACCGGCGAGGACGACGGTCGCGGGGCCGGTCAGGGAGGTCTTGCCGATGTCGCGGACCGGCCGCCGGGTGGTCTCCGTGAAATAGCCGGTCAGCTGCTGGATGAGCGCGGCGAGCACGATGCCGATGGCCACCGCGACCAGCGCGAAGACCCGCGGGTCACCGTCGTGGGCCCGGATGGCGTCGTCCCCGATGCCCTTCAATTCCGCGAAGCTGGACGGCAGGTAGACGAAGACCGCGACGGCCACCAGGACGAGCGAGATGACGGCCGAGACGAAGAAGCCGCGGTTGATCGCGGTCATACCGCTGCGGTCGGCACGGCGGGGGGCGACGGCGAAGATGCCGATCATCGCCGTGAGCACCCCGATGGCCGGGACGAGCAGCGGGAAGGCCAGTCCCGCGTCGCCGAAGGCGGCCTTGCCCAGGATCAGCGCGGCCACCAGGGTCACCGCGTAGGACTCGAAGAGGTCGGCCGCCATGCCCGCGCAGTCGCCGACGTTGTCGCCCACGTTGTCGGCGATGGTGGCGGCGTTCCGCGGATCGTCCTCCGGGATGCCCTGCTCCACCTTGCCGACCAGGTCGGCGCCGACGTCGGCGGCCTTGGTGAAGATGCCGCCGCCGACCCTCATGAACATCGCGATCAGCGCCGCGCCCAGGCCGAACCCCTCCAGCACCTTGGGCGCGTCGGCCGCGTAGACCAGCACCACGCAGGAGGCGCCCAGCAGGCCGAGGCCGACCGTGCACATGCCGACGACGCCACCCGTACGAAACGCGATCTTCATGGCCTTGTGGGAGACGGCCGTCAGATCCTTCTCGGGCTCCCCCTCGGCGGGCGTGGCCTCCCGCGCGGCCGCGGCGACCCGCACATTGCTGCGGACGGCGAGCCACATGCCGATATAACCCGTGGCCGCCGAGAAGAGCGCGCCGACCAGGAAGAAGGCGGAACGCCCGGCGCGCTGCGACCAGTTGTCCGCCGGCAACAGCATGAGCAGGAAGAACACCGCCACGGCGAAAATACCGAGGGTGCGCAACTGCCGGGCGAGATAGGCGTTCGCGCCTTCCTGCACCGCCGCGGCGATCTTTCGCATGCCGTCGGTGCCCTCCCGGGCGGCGAGCACCTGCCGGACGAGCACCACGGCGACGACGAGGGCCGCGAGCGCGACGGCTCCGATCACCATCACCAGCGTGCGATTGCCTTGAGTCAGCTCGGCTGCGAGATTCTGCGTGAAGTCCACCTGTCCAGGGGTAAAAGGCCCCGCCATTCGTCCTCCTTGACGTTTGGCACATGGGCGCGCGACCGGACCGCGACCGCGGAACGGTCACCACGCTCAGGCGTCCTGAGCTCAAGATGGACGGATTGTAGGGAGCATGGCGAGATCAAAACAGAGCACGGCAAAGGGAATGAGCCTGTTGCGAGTGAAGATCGAGTGAATGATCCGCCCGATAACCGACGGCAAAGGAAGATCTGAAAACGGAGATCACCAGGGGATCACCGGGAGATCGCCCGAAGGGCACCCGACGATCTCCGAAGAAGATCGGAAATCGGCCCGCGGCCGATGGCGCACCGGTGAATTCAGGCAGGTGGAAAAGGCGCGCGGAGCCGACCCCGGGCGGAGAAGAGTCACGGAAAGTAGCGGGCGGCCCGCTACGGCATTCGACTGACGCCGGGCTACGAAGCCATGGCGCCAGGAGTGGTCGGCCAGCTCATCCGGATCAGGCCACCGGTCTCGTCCGCCGTCACCTCGACGTCGTCGACAAGGCCGCTGATCACGGCGAGGCCCATGTCGTCCTCACCGTCCCCGCCCTCGTCCTGGGCGGATCCGGGGCGCGCGGCACCGCTCGCGGCTCCGACGGGCGCCGGCCTGGGCGCGTCGTCCCCGACCTCGATGGAGAACTTCTTCTCGTCCTCGATCAGCACGACCCGCACGGGGGCGGCCACGCCATGGCTGAGGTGCAGGCCGACCGCGCGCGAGCACGCCTCGCCCACGGCGAGCCGCAGCTCGTCCAGCACGGCCTCGTCGACCCCGGCACGGCGCGCCACCGCGGCCGCCACCAACCGTGCCGTCCGGACATGCTCGGGAAGGGCACTGAACAGCAGTTCGACGGTGGCCATGCCATCCCCCTCGGTCATACGTGCCCTCTTCCCTCTTCTGGAAAAGGGCGAACTCGCGAGAGGGGCCGGGCTCACGAGCCCGGTACCCCCCGCGTGGCAGTCTTCCGCCAGACGACCGTCAGTCGGTCGCCTGCACCGCGTCCTCGACCGAGGTGTGAATCGGGAACACCTTGGTGAGGCCGGTGATACGGAAAATCTTCAGAATGCGCTCCTGGTTGCAGACCAGGCGCAGCGAGCCCTCATGGGCTCGCACCCGCTTGAGGCCGCCGACCAGCACGCCGAGCCCGGTGGAGTCGAGGAAGTCGACGCCCTCCATGTCCACGACGAGGTGATAGCTGCCGTCGTTGACAAGCTCGACCAACTGCTCACGCAGCTTGGGCGCGGTGTACACATCAATCTCGCCACCGACCCGGACAACCGTACGGTCGCCTACGGTCTCGGTCGACAGGGACAGGTCCACGGATCCTCCAGCACCTTGCATCGAGCGGTCGCCCCCCATGGATCGGCAGCCGCGATGGCATTCAATCACTTACCAGCAGGCGTGCACGACGCCTTGGCGCCATTGTCCGTCACGCCAGTGACACACTCGGTGTCGATGGCCAACGATCAACTCCCGCCGGAGGCGGGCGTACATCCCGCTCCCCGGACAGTCCTCGACCGACTGACCGCCGGGGGCGACCGGGCTGCACGCATCACTCATACGGAGCACTTGCCCCCGCGTCCGGGGCGTCATGCCCCCTGGCCTGAGAAGATCCGGCCGGAAGTGGTCGACGCCATCCGGGCGGCCGGTATCGAGCGGCCCTGGGCCCACCAGGCGCTCACGGCGGAGCACGCGCTGCGCGGCGAATCGGTGGTGGTGGCCACCGGCACCGCCTCCGGGAAGTCCCTCGCCTACCTCGCACCGGTCCTGAGCGCCCTCCTGGACGGCTCGGAGGCCCCCAACGGCCGAGGGGCCACCGCGCTCTACATCGCCCCCACCAAGGCCCTGGCGGCCGACCAGCGGCGCGCCGTCCGGACCCTCGCCGCACCCCTGGGCAAGAGCGTCCGCCCCGCCGTCCACGACGGCGACACCCCCGTCGAGGAGCGGGAGTGGGTGCGCCAGTACGCGAACTACGTGCTCACCAACCCCGACATGCTCCACCGCTCGATACTGCCCGCCCACCCCAGGTGGGCCTCCTTCCTGCGCGCCCTGCGCTACGTCGTCATCGACGAGTGCCACACCTACCGCGGCGTCTTCGGCTCGCACGTCGCCCAGGTGCTGCGCCGGCTCCGCCGGATCTGCGCCCGCTACGGCTCCGACCCCGTCTTCCTCCTCGCCTCCGCGACCGCCTCCGACCCGGCCACCGCCGCCACCCGGCTGACCGGGGTGCCCGTCACGGAGATCACCGAGGACTCCTCCCCGCGCGGCGAGCTGGTCTTCGCCCTCTGGGAGCCACCGCTCACCGAGCTCCACGGCGAGCGGGGCGCCCCCGTGCGCCGTACCGCCACCGCGGAGACCGCCGACCTCCTCACCGACCTGGCCGTCCAGGGCGTCCGCACGGTCGCCTTCGTCCGCTCACGACGCGGCGCCGAGCTGGTGGCCCTGATCGCCCAGGAACGCCTGGCCGCGGTGGACCGCTCCCTGCCCTCCCGGGTCGCGGCCTACCGGGGCGGCTACCTCCCCGAGGAGCGCCGTGCCATCGAGCGCGCCCTGCACTCCGGCGAACTCCTCGGCCTCGCCGCCACCAGCGCCCTGGAACTCGGCGTCGACGTCGCCGGGCTCGACGCCGTCCTCCTCTCCGGCTACCCGGGCACCCGGGCCTCCCTGTGGCAGCAGGCCGGCCGCGCCGGCCGTACGGGCCAGGGAGCCCTCGCCGTCCTCGTGGCCCGGGACGACCCGCTGGACACCTATCTCGTCCACCACCCCGAGGCCCTCTTCCGGCAGCCCGTCGAATCGACCGTCCTCGATCCCGACAACCCCTACGTCCTCGCCCCCCATCTGTGCGCCGCCGCGGCCGAGCTGCCGCTCACCGAGGCCGACCTGTCGCTGTTCGGCCCCGAGACGCCCGGCCTGCTCACCCAGCTCGAAGGCCGCAAGCTGCTCCGCCGCCGTGCCGCCGCCTGGCACTGGACCCGCCGCGAGCGCGCCGCCGACCTCACCGACATCAGGGGCGAGGGCGGCCGCCCCTTCCAGATCGTGGAGGAGGGCACGGGCCGCCTGCTGGGCACCGTGGACGCGAGCGCCGCCCACACCACCGTCCACGAAGGCGCGGTCCATCTCCACCAGGGCCGGACCTATCTCGTCCGCCACCTCGACCTGGAGGACTCCGTCGCCCTCGTCGAGCAGGCCGACCCGCCCTATTCGACGACGGCCCGTGACACGACGACCGTCTCCGTCCTGGAGACCACCGCCGAGGTCCCCTGGGGCGACGCCCGGCTCTGCTTCGGCTCCGTCGAGGTCACCAACCAGGTGGTCTCCTTCCTCCGCCGCCGGGTCCTCACCGGCGAGGTCATGGGCGAGTCCAAGCTGGATCTGCCGCCCCGGAAGCTGCGTACCCGCGCCGTGTGGTGGACCGTCACCGAGGACCAGCTCGACGACGCCCGGGTGCACCCCGAGGCCCTCGGGGGCGCCCTGCACGCCGCGGAGCACGCCTCGATCGGCATGCTGCCGCTCTTCGCCACCTGCGACCGCTGGGACATCGGCGGTGTCTCCGTCCCCCTCCACCCCGACACGCTGCTGCCGACGGTCTTCGTCTACGACGGCCACTCCGGCGGCGCGGGCTTCGCCGAGCGCGCCTTCCACACCGCCACCCGCTGGCTCACCGCCACCCGGGAGGCGATCGCCGCCTGCGAGTGCGCTTCCGGGTGCCCCTCGTGCGTGCAGTCCCCCAAGTGCGGCAACGGCAACGAGCCGCTCGACAAGAAGGCCGCCATCCGTCTCCTGACGACCTTGCTGGCCGGCGCCCCACCCGAGGAGCCCACCGACGGCCCGTAGGCCGGGAGAGCCCACCGGAGGCCCCGCGAACGGGAACACCCGACCGACGGCTCGGCCAAGCGGCAAACACCGGACGCCCCATCAGGCCCCTTCACATGCATGGCCTCATGGCCTCATGGCCTCATGGCCTCATGGCCTCATGGCCTCATGGCCTCATGGCCTCATGGCCTCATGGCCTCATGGCCTCATGGCCTCATGGCCTCATGGCCTCATGGCCTCATGGCCTCATGGCCTCATGGCCTCATGGCCTCATGGCCTCATGGCCTCATGGCCTCATGGCCTCATGGCCTCATGGCCTCATGGCCTCATGGCCTCATGGCCTCATGGCCTCATGGCCTCATGGCCTCATGGCCTCATGGCCTCATGGCCTCATGGCCTCATGGCCTCATGGCCTCATGGCCTCATGGCCGGGCTTCCGGCGCCGGGAGCGCCGGGCCCGCCCGGGAGCGGGCGCGGACCGTGTACGGGCCCGCCCGCGCCGCCGCCGAGACCTCGGCGAACTCCCCGCTGACGGCGCAGCTCACCACGCGTGCCCCTTGCGCCCCGGCCACCCGCCGGGCGAGCCCGCAGGCCACCGGCTCGCCCCGCAGGGCATGGTCCGCGGCCGCCAGCACCGCGAGGTCCGCCGCACCTCCGGCGCGGTGACGGGCCACCACCGCCTGGCTCATGGCCAGCAGCGCCGCGAACACCGCGCAGAATGCCGTCGCGGCCACCGCCACCCACACCGTCGCCACTCCCCTGTCACCCCACGGTCTCCTCCGCAAGGGCCACCGCCTCTCCGGAAAGCCGTACGGTCAGCGGGCCCGGTCCGGCCGTCCGCACCACCACCTTCACCCGGACCAGGTCGCCTTCCCGCGACACCGAGACCCGGGCGCCTTCCGGCGCGGTCGCCTCGGCCGCGGCGACCGCTGCCGACGCGGGGTCCGACCGGGCCGCCGCGCGGGCTCCCGCCCTCGCCGCGTCCACGCACTGGATCTGTGCGGCGGCGGCCACCAGTCCCCAGATCAGCCCCATGCCGAAGAGCATCAGCGTGGGGAGCACCACCGCGGCCTCCGCGGTGGCGTAGCCGCCGTCAGAAGGGCGCATTGAGCGCCCTGCCGATCAGCGACTGGAGCGCGGCGCTGACGGCGCCGCTCGTGACCACCTTGTAGAGCACGGCCGCGAGGGCGCATGCCGCCAGCGTCCCGACGGCGTACTCGGCCGTCGTCATCCCGGCCTCACCGTCCGCCCGCCCCCACGACCGCCACGACCGCCACCCGGCCCACCCCTTCGACCACCACCGCACGACCATCACTGCCTCCCCCGTACGCATCTCACGCATCGTCAGCCTCCCTTCATCAGCGAACTCGCCAGCCCGATCACCACAGGCACCACACCGACCGTCAGGAACGCGGGCAGGAAGCACAGCCCGAGCGGGGCCGTGGCCAGGACCCCCGCGCGCCGGGCCCGTATGCCCGCCGTCCTGGCGCGCTCGGTCCGCAGCCGGCCCGCGAGCCGGGCCATGGGCTCCACCGCCGGGACGCCCGTCGCCTGGGCCCGCTCCAGGCAGCGCGCCAGTTCGCGCGCGCCGGGGCCGGAAAGGCCGCCCAGCCGGTTCCAGGCGGTGGCGGGGTCACCACCGAGCCGCACCTCCGCGGCGGCTCGCGCGAGCCGCTCGCCCACCGGCCCGGCCAAGGACGCCCCGACGGCCTCCGCCGCCTGGCCGGGCCCCGCTCCCGCGGCGAGGCAGGCGGCCATGAGATCCGCGGCGAGCGGAAGCTGTCCGGCCACCCCCTCCGTCCCCTTGGCCCCCGGGCGTCGGCGCTCCGCGCCGATCCCGTCACCGGGCCCTTCCACGCCCCTCTCCCGTCGGCACCACCAGCGCCACATGCCGTACGCGGCGGCGAGCCCCGTGGCGCACCCGGCGACGCCACCGACGAGGATGAATCCGGCGGCTCCCGCCCCCATGACGGACAATCGGTCCTTCATCGGTGGCAACCGGGCGGCCCAGCGCCGCACCTGACCCTCCGAACGATCGACGCCGACCGGAGCGGGCGGTGGGAAGAGCCCGGCGACCCGACGCCGCGCGGCCCGTCTCCCGCGCACCCCACGCGCGGCCGCCATCGCGGCGGCGAGCGCGATGCCGAACGGAAACCCTATCCACAGGCTGTGGATAACCTTTTCGCTCGCACCACTCCCGATGCTCACGCCTCTCCCCCTCCGGCCGTTCGTACGATCCGCTTCGTCCACATCAGCCCGGCCCATTCCAGAAGCCCTCCGAGCGCCAGACAGGCCAGGCCGGGAACCGTGTGCAGCAGCACCCGCAGCGGCTCGGCACCCAGCGCGCCACCCATCAGGAGCGCGAGCACGGGAAGCACCGCCAGCATCGCCGCGGTCGATCGCGTGCCCGCCAACTGGGCGCGGAGCTCCTCCCGTTGGTCACGCTCGGCGCTCAGCGCCCCCGCGACCTTGTCGAGACCGGCCGCCAGGCCCGCACCGCCGTCGACCGCGACCTGCCAGCAGGCGGCCACGCCGTTGAGCCCTTCGGCCCCAGGGCGTCGACCGACCGAGCGCAGGGCCGCGGGAACGTCCCCGCCGAACCGCGCGGCCGCCGGGACCGCGGCCCATCCCCCTCCCAGCGTTCCGGCCGACGCCCCGGCCAGCGCCTCATGCGGCTGCCGCCCCGCCCTGAGCTCACCCGCGACCTCCCCGCACAGCTCGATCACCGCCGTCTCCCGGCGCTCGCGCTCCCGCCCCGCGGCCCGCGCGGCGAGCCGACGGCGTACGAGCGGCACGGCCACGGCCGCGAAGAGCAACGGCAGGACCGACTCACCCCACAGCGCCAGAGCACAGCCGACCGGAAGGCACGCCAGCTCCCGTCGCTCGCGCGCCGAACGCCGCAGGCGGGCACCCCACCCACCGACCCACGGCGGCACCCGGAGCCCCGGCGGGCCGACGTCCCCGCCGCCCGCGAAGAGCAGCCGGGCCCGCCGCACCTCCTGGCCCGGACGGGACAGCGACCAGGCCACGGCCCCCAGCGCCACCGCACACACCAGCGCGGTCTGCGGCACCGCCCCGGCCCCCGTCACGGCGCCCCTCCGCCGCGCTCGCACAATTCCGCCAGCCGCGCCCAACCACGCGCCCGCTCGAAGCCCCGCGGCCCCCACATGGCCGCGGGAACGGTCGAGACGAAGCCGGTCTCGCCCCGGTCGAGCACATGGATCTCGGCGACCCGCCGTCTGCCGCCCCGCTCACGCACCAGGTGGATGACCACCGACAGCCCGGCCGCCAATTGGCTGTGCAGCGCCGCGCGGTCCAGCCCGGCCGTCGACCCCAGCGCCTCGAGCCGGGCCGGGACATCCGTCGCGGCATTGGCGTGGACGGTTCCGCAGCCGCCTTCATGACCGGTGTTCAGGGCGCTCAGCAGGTCGGTGACCTCGGGGCCGCGCACCTCGCCGACGACCAGGCGGTCGGGCCTCATCCGCAGTGCCTGGCGCACCAGGTCCCGCAGCGTGACCAGCCCCATGCCCTCCTGGTTCGCGGGCCGCGTCTCCAGCCTCACCACATGCGGGTGGTCGGGGCGCAGCTCGGCGGAGTCCTCGGCCAGGACGATCCGCTCGTCCGGCGCGACCAGGCCCAGCAGGCAGGTCAGCAGCGTGGTCTTGCCGGAGCCCGTGCCGCCGCTGATGACGAAGGACAGCCGGGCGTCCAGGACGGCCCGCAGCAGCAGCTGGCCGCCCGGTGGCACCGTGCCCGCGTCGACGAGGTCCTCCAGGGTGAAGGCGCGGGGCCGCACCACTCGCAGCGAGAGACAGGTCGAGCCGACGGCCACCGGAGGCAGGACGGCGTGCAGCCGCGTCCCGTCGGGCAGCCGTGCGTCCACCCAGGGGCGGGCGTCGTCCAGGCGGCGGCCGGCGATGGCGGCGAGCCGCTGGGCGAGTCTGCGCACGGCCGTCGCGTCGGGGAAGGTCACCTCGGTGCGCTCCAGACCGGCTCCGCGGTCCACCCAGACCTGGTCGGGTGCGGTGACGAGCACATCGGTGACGTCGGGGGACACCAGCAGCCGTTCCAGGGGGCCGGTTCCGACGAGCTCGGACCGCAGCCGGGCCACCACGCCGAGGACCTCCGCGTCGCCGAGCAGCCGCCCCTCCCTCCGCAGGGCCTCCGCGACCCGGGCGGGCGTCGGTTCCGCGCCGCTCTCGGCGAGCCGCAGGCGCACGGTCTCCAGCAGTTCGGTGCTCATACGGGCGCCTGCTCGCCCCGGCCGGACATCCGGTCCCAGAATTCGGCGCAGAACCGGGCGAGCGGCCCCCGGTCGTCCGCGCCCGGCGGGCGCCCCGCCGCGAGCGCCGCCGGCAGGCCCGCCTCGGGAGCGAGCTCACCGGCCAGGGGGAGCTTGAGCAGCCGGGCGATCTCCGCGCCGTCGAGCCCGGCGGCGCAGGGCCCGAGCACCACGGCCCGGAGGTCGCCGAGCGCCTGACCCACCGTCGCGACGACGCGGTGGGCGGCCGCCACAGCCCGGAGTTCGGCGGGGACCACCAACAGGCCGAGGTCCAGCTGGCCGAGGGCTTCGAGCGCCGCCGGATCGAGCCGGCGCGGCAGGTCGACGACGACCACGCCGCCACGTCTGCGCGCTGCGGCGAGCACGGCGCGCATCGCGTCGGGCGGCACGCTCGCGCAGTCGCCGCGATCCCAGCTGAGCAGCCGCAGCGCGTGAAGTTCGGGCAGGGACTCCTCGAGCGCCTGCCCCGCCACCCGGCCGCGCGAGTCGGCGAAGGCGGGCCAGCGCAGCCCGTCCACGCGCTCACCGCCCAGCAGGACGTCGAGGCCGCCGCCGAGGGGGTCCGCGTCGACGAGCATGGTGCGCCGCCCCGCGCGGGCGGCCGCCAGGGCCAGGGCGCAGGCGAGCGTGCTCGCCCCTGCTCCGCCCCGGCCGCCGATCACACCGATGGTGCGGGCGGGGCTGCCGGCTCCTTCCACGGCGTCGGCGATGCGGTCGACCAGCGGGCCCTCGTCCCCGGGCAGCACCGCGACGCCTCGGGCGCCGATCTCCACGGCCCGGCGCCAGATGCCGGCGTCGTCCGGGTCGTTGCCCACGAGCACCGCGTGCTCCCCCAGGACTCCGAGGCCGGAGGCCGTGAACCGGTGGGCGCAGTCGTCCCCGATCAGGGCCAGCGGCGCGGCATCCCCCGTGCCCGCCACCGGGCGCGGGAGCGTGCCATGGGCCACTTCGGGCAGGGCCCCCGCCGCCGCGCACAGTCTGAGCAGGTCGTCGAGCAGCCCTTCGTCCTCGGTGACGATCAGCGGTCCGCCGCTTCCGACCCCGGCCGCCGACGGCCATTCGGAACTGCTGGATCCGGCCACGGTGTCCTCCCCGTCCCTCTGCGCGCTCTCGCTTCCGCGGACATCGCGGAACAGCGCGGGGAATCACCGTGCAACGAACTGGAAAATCATGTGGATCTTGGTGGAAAACTGGGGACAACCCCAGGGTTGTGAATATCCCGGTCACCTATACCGGTGACTTCCGCAGAGCGGCACCCCGATTACGTAGCGTGACGTGTATGAAGGAGGGGAGAGGGCCGCACTTCGGGCCGCGCCGAGGCGCACGGACGGAAGGGAGATCGGATGCCGGGGCCGGAAAAGTATCCGGACATGCGACGACCCCCGCCGGGGGGGAGAGCGGGGGTCGTCCCCACGGCCGACTCGGGGGGGGAGGAGTCGGGCCGGGTTAGACACGGTCGCGAACGATCCGTGACTTCCATGGTGTACCCGAGAGCCTTCTCAGGCAAACCCACACGCCTCAGCTTACGCCGAATGGAGGGCGCCTATGCTCGGGCGCGTGGAAAACCACTCGTTGTCCCGGACAGCCGCGTTCTTTGATCTGGACAAGACGGTCATTGCGAAGTCGAGCACGCTCACCTTCAGCAAGTCCTTCTACCAAGGCGGCTTGATCAACCGACGCGCCGTCCTGCGCACCGCATACGCGCAGTTCGTGTTCCTGGCGGGCGGCGCCGATCATGACCAGATGGAGCGGATGCGCGAGTATCTCTCCGCGCTCTGCCGAGGATGGAATGTCCAGCAGGTCCGCGAGATCGTGGCGGAGACCCTGCACGAACTCATCGACCCGATCATTTACGACGAAGCCGCCTCCCTCATCGAAGCACATCACACCGCCGGCCGCGATGTGGTGATTGTGAGCACCTCCGGCGCCGAGGTCGTCGAGCCCATCGGCGAACTCCTCGGCGCCGATCGCGTGGTCGCCACCCGCATGGTCATCGAGGACGGCGCCTTCACCGGCGAGATCGAGTACTACGCCTACGGCCCCACCAAGGCGGAGGCGATCCGCGCCCTCGCCGAGTCCGAGGGGTACGACCTGGCACGGTGCTACGCCTACAGCGATTCGGCGACGGACGTGCCCATGCTGGAGACGGTGGGGCATCCACACGCGGTCAACCCCGACCGCGCCCTGCGCCGCGAGGCCGTCGCCCGGGACTGGCCGATCCTCTCCTTCGACCACCCGGTACGGCTGAAGCAGCGAGTGCCGGCCCTGTCCATGCCCTCACGGCCGGCCCTTGTCGCGGCCGCGGCGGTCGGCGCCGCGGCGGCCACGGCGGGCCTGGTCTGGCTCGCCAGCAGGCGGCGTGAGCCATCCATCCGCATTGCCCGATTTTGAGGCTAAAAGCAAATATATGCGGTCTGGCCTTCCGCTTCGGCGGCTACAGGAGTAGAAAGGAATCAACGGCCCGCGAGACCAGGGACATCCGAGAGGAAGCCCTTCACGCACCACGGCCCACGGACCGCGCATGAACGTCGGGCACCCACGCGACGCCGACCCGTCGATTACGGGCCAGCCGCACCAGGCATGGGCGAAGTCTCCAGCCTGATGGGCAAACATCGTGCACGCACTGGTAACCCGGCGAACATGCCAGCGGCGGTACCAGACTTGACCGGTACCGCCGCAACCCTGTCCGGACTCCACGCCCCTCACGGAAGCGGTCGACACCCCTCACGGGGCGGTCGCCGCACCGCTTCGGGCCTGCTGCGGGACCCGGCGGCGAAGTCGGGTCAGGCGGCGCCCCGCTGAAGCGCCTCGCACACGGCGACGCTCTCCCGGACCCCCAGCTCGACGGCGCGGCCGCAGTGCGCGATCCAGGCCGCGACGCCCTCCGGCGTCCCCGACACATACCCTTCGAGCGCCTCCGCGTAGGCCGTTCGGCCCAACTCCGCGTGGCCCACCTCGGCCGGGCAGATCGACTTGGGGTCGAGCCCGCTGCCGACGAGCACGATCCGCTCGGCGGCCCGCGCGACCAGCCCGTTGCACGACCCGAACGGGCGCAGGGCGAGAAGTTCTCCGTGCACCACGGCCGCCGTCACCAGCGCCGGTGCCTCACTGCCCGCGAGGAGCAGTCCGGCCAGCCCCTCCAGCCGCCCCGCCACCTCGCCCGCGCTCGGCAGCGGCAGCTCGATCAGCGGCTCGTCGACCGGCTCACCCGCCAGCCGGGGCCGGCCCACCGACTCGTCGGCCCGGGCCCCGCTCGCGGCCACCAGGTGCAGCCTGGCCAGGACACGCAGCGGCGACTGCCGCCACACGCTCAGCAGCTGGCCCGCCTCCGCGGTCAGCCGAAGGGCCGCACCCACCGTCCGAGGCTCACCCTCGACACTGAAGTCGGAGCGCCGGCGCACTTCTTCGAGCTCCCAGTCGGCACCGGACAGCGCCGCCGAGCCGCGCGCCCCACGCAACGCGGCCTCGGAGGCGATCTCATTGCTGCGGCGGCGCATCACCCGATGGCCGTAGACGCGGTCCACGGCCTTGCGCACGGAGTCCACGGAGTCGGCCACGCCCGGGAGCGAGCCCAGGGCGGCGAGCGGATCGGCTGTCGTACTCATGGGTAGACCCTACGCACTTCGGGTTCACACCCCTCGAAGGAGTGGTCTTCTTCACTCACAGCTCTCACTTTTCGCGACCGCCACCCTACGCTTGGTGAACATGAAGATCGCTTTCGTAGGCAAGGGCGGCAGCGGCAAGACCACGCTGTCCTCCCTGTTCATCCGCCATCTCGCCGCGGACCGCGTCCCCGTCGTCGCCGTTGACGCCGACATCAATCAGCACCTCGGGGCGGCGCTCGGGCTGGACGACGAGGCGGCCGCCGCCCTGCCCGCGATGGGCGCCCAGCTCCCCTTGATCAAGGAATATCTGCGCGGCACCAACCCCCGGATCGCCTCCCCGGAGACGATGATCAAGACGACACCGCCGGGCGAGGGCTCCCGGCTGCTGAGGGTCGACGAGGAGAACCCTGTCTACGCGGCGTGCGCCCGGACCATTCCGCTCGACGACGGCGACGCGGTCCGGCTGATGGCGACCGGCCCCTTCACCGAGTCGGACCTCGGGGTGGCCTGCTACCACTCCAAGGTCGGCGCCGTGGAGCTGTGCCTCAACCATCTGGTCGACGGGCCGGGCGAGTACGTCGTGGTCGACATGACGGCGGGCAGCGACTCCTTCGCGTCCGGGATGTTCACCCGTTTCGACATGACGTTCCTGGTCGCGGAGCCCACCCGCAAGGGAGTGTCCGTCTACCGCCAGTACAAGGAGTACGCGCGGGACTTCGGCATCTGCCTGAAGGTCGTGGGGAACAAGGTGCAAGGCCCCGACGACCTGGACTTCCTCCGCGACGAGGTCGGCGACGACCTGCTGGTGACGGTCGGCCACTCCGACTGGGTGCGCGCGATGGAGAAGGGCCGGCCGCCCCGCTTCGGCCTGCTGGAGGAGTCCAACCGCGCGGCACTGCGCACTCTCCGGGAGACGGCGGACGGCGCGTACGAGCACCGGGACTGGCAGCGTTACACCCGTCAGATGGTGCACTTCCACCTGAAGAACGCGGAGAGCTGGGGGAACGCCCGGACGGGCGCGGACCTCGCGGCCCAGGTCGACCCCTCCTTCGTACTGGACGAGCGCTGGGCCTCTACCCCGCAGCCCGCTTGACCCGCTGGGCGGCGGGGAACCGGCCCCAGCCGCCCTTGGGCTTCTCCCCGACGTCCAGGGCGCGCAGTTCCCCGAGCAGCTTCGGGTCCTGCGCGTCCAGCCAGTCGGCGAGCTGCTTGAAGGACACGCAGCGCACGCCCTCCTTCCCGCAGACCGTCTCGATGGTGCTCTCGACGGCGCGCATATAAGTGCCACCGTTCCAGGACTCGAAGTGGTCCCCGATGAGCAACGGGGCGCGGTTGCCGTAGTACGCGCGGTCGAATCCCGCGAGGAGTCCCTCGCGCATCTGCTCACCCCATGCCTCGTGCCGGGACGGGTCGCCCCGGGTGCGGCCGCCGGACTGGTTGGCGAGGAAGTTGTAGTCCATGGCCAGCGTCTCGAAGCCCCGGCCGGGCACCGGGATGTCCTGCAGCGGGAAGTCCCACAGCCCGCCGAGCCTGCGGGGCCACACCTGCCGGCCGCCGATCGAGCTGGCGTCGTAGCGGAAGCCCATGGCCTTGGCGGCGGGGACGAGTCTGCGCTGGCCCTCCAGACAGGGGGCGCGGCCGCCCACGAGTTCCTTGCCGTAGTCGAAGGGCAGGGGCGGCTCGTGGGCGAGGCGGGCATTGGTCTTCCAGTGCCCCACGAAGGACTTCGCCTGCCGGATCTCGCTCTTCCACTCGTTCACCGACCAGGTACCCACGCCGTCGCGGGGCCCGCAGAAGTGGCCGTTGAAGTGGGTGCCGATCTCGTTGCCGTCGAGCCAGGCACCGCCGAGCTGGGCGGCGGTGGCCCGCACACCCTTGATGCTGTTGAAGCCGATGTCGGAGGCGCCCCGCCGGTGCCGGGGCGGGTCGTACAGCCCTCTGCGGTCGGTGGGCAGCATGTACACGCCGCTGAGGAAGTAGGTCATGGCGGCGTGGTGCCTCCTGCCCACGCGGCGGAAGTGGGAGAAGAGCTTCTGGTCGTCCTCACCGGCACCGTCCCAGGAGAAGACCACGAACTGCGGTGGCGTGCGGCCGGGTTCGAGCCGCTCCGGCCTGGGCTGCTGGGGCTGGGGGCCGGTCTCCGCCATCGAGCCGTCCCCGATCGGACGGACCGGGCGCCGGGCCGCGTCGGCGGCGCCCCGCGCCGGGGCGCCCGCACCCTTCCGCCCCTCGCCGTCGGAGCAGCCCGCGGCCCCCGTCGCCAGGGCCAGCGCCGCGAGACCGCCCAGCGCCATTCGCCATGCAGCGGCCATCTGCCACCTCAGCCTTCGGTTCGTCGGACCGGCCCGACCGGCAGGCTCACCGTCGCACGCAAAAACAGAACCAAAGGAATGACGAGCGGATAAAAATACATATTCACTCGATAGAAGGAACCGCGCCTTTATTCGACCGCTCGCCCTTCCCGCGATCTTTACTCTCCATTACGATTCATTTACCGAGAGTTGAAGTAGGCCCCGCCATCGCAGCGCTCCCGCCGCTGCACGCCGTGACCACGGCCGCGTCCCCTGCGGCCGCGCCGCCCCGACGAAGACGGGAACGACCATGCACCCTCAGCCGTCGCAGACGCATGACTCCGCACAGCCGCCCCCCTCACGGCGACGCCCCGAAGGCCAGGAGGGCCCACGGCATCCGCAGGGCCGCCCCACCTGGCGGCAGGATCTCTCCGCCTCTGTGGTCATCTTCCTGATCGCCGTGCCCCTCTCCCTGGGCATCGCGCTGGCGACCGGCGCACCGCTCCAGGCGGGGTTGATCGCGGCGGCCGTGGGCGGCATCGTCTCGGGGCTGCTCGGCGGAGCGCCGCTCCAGGTCAGCGGGGCCGCCACCGGATTGGTCGTGGTGACCGCGGAGCTGGTCCAGCGCTATGGCTGGCGGGCGACCTGCGCGATCACCGCCCTCGCCGGTCTGGTCCAACTCGCGCTCGGGGCCGCCAGGGTGGCCCGCGCCGCGCTCGCCGTCAGCCCGGCCATCGTCCATGGCATGCTCGCCGGCATCGGCGTCACGATCGCGCTGGGGCAGCTGCACGTCGTCCTGGGCGACAGCCCGAACAGCTCCGCGCTGGAGAACCTCGCGGCGCTGCCCGCCCAGCTGGCCGATCTCCACCCGCAGGCCCTGCTGGTCGGCGCGATCACATTGGCCGTGCTGACGGCCTGGCCCCGGCTGCCCGGACGCGCGGGCCGGTGGATCCGCAGGGCCCCGGCGCCGCTGGCGGCCGTCGTCACGGCGACAGCGGCGAGCGTCGGCATGGACGTGCCCCGGGTCTCCCTGCCCCGCTGGGAGCTCCAGGCGCTGCCGGCCCTGCCGGACGGGCCGGCGCTCGGGGTGTTCGCCGCGGTCCTGACGGTCACGCTGGTGGCGAGCATGGAGTCGCTGCTGTCCGCGGTGGCGGTGGACCGGCTGCGCGCCGAGCGGCCGGATCCGCGCGGCGGCCCCGCCGACCTCGATCGCGAACTGGCCGGGCAGGGCGCGGCGAACGTGGTCTCCGGGCTGCTCGGAGGGCTGCCGATCGCCGGTGGCGCGATCCGCGGCGCGGCGAACGTCGAGGCCGGGGCCGCCACCCGGAAGTCCACCGTGCTGCACGGCGTGTGGATGCTCGTCTGCGCAGGTCTGCTCGCCGGAATGCTGGAGCTGATCCCACTGGCCGCGCTGGCCGCGCTGGTCATGGCGGCCGGGGTGAAGATGGTGAGCTTCGCCCACATCAAGCACGTGCAGCGCCACCGCGAGTTCCCCATGTACGCGGCGACGCTCGGTGCCGTGGTGCTGTTCGGAGTGCTCCAGGGCCTCGCGGTCGGCATCGTGGTCACCGCGTTCCTCTCCCTGCGCCGCCTCACCCACACGCGCATCACCGTCGCCGAGGAGGAGGAGCTCCACGTCGTCCGCGTCAGCGGGCAGTTGACGTTCCTGGCGGTGCCCCGGCTGAGCAGGGCGCTCGCGCAGGTGCCCGAGGGGGCGAGCGCCGTGGTGGAGCTGGGCGGCTCCTTCATGGACCACGCGGCGTACGACGCCCTCCAGTCCTGGACGAACGCCCAGCGGGCCCATGGCGGTTGGGTGACGCTCCGGGGGCGCGGCGGGCAGCCGATCGCCGAGCCCGCGAGCGCCCACGCGTGCCGGCCCTGGACCCCTTGGCGCAACCACCACTGCACCCGCCCGGCGTCGGCCGAGGGGGCCGCGGGCGGGCGGCAGTTGCTGGGCGGCGTCAGCGCCTTCCAGCGCAACACCGCCCCGCTGGTCCGGGAGGAGCTGGCGAGGCTCGCCCGCGAGGGCCAGCGCCCGACCCAGCTGTTCCTCACCTGCGCGGACTCCCGCCTGGTCACCAGCATGATCACCTCCAGCGGGCCGGGTGATCTGTTCACGGTGCGCAATGTCGGCAATCTGATGCCGCCCCCGGGCTCCGACGGCACCTGCGACTCGGTCGGCGCGGCCGTGGAGTACGCGGTGGAAGTCCTGCGGGTCGGCAGCATCACCGTGTGCGGGCACTCTGGCTGCGGGGCGATGCAGGCGCTGCTGGGGTCGGCCGGCCAGGAGACCGGTGCGCTGCAGACCCCGCTCACCCGCTGGCTGCGGCACGGGCGGCCGAGCCTGGCCCGGATGGGGCGGATCGGCAGGCTGGGCCGTGGCGAGGTCGCGCTGGCCGGCCGGCCGGTGGCGGACGACGTCGAGCGGCTCGCGCTCGTCAATGTGATGCAGCAGCTCGACCACCTGATGGCGCACACATGCGTGGCCCGTAGGGTCGCGGAAGGGTCGCTCCAGCTCCAGGGCATGTACTTCCATGTGGCCGAGGCCCAGGCGTATGTGCTCGACAGCCGCTCAGGGACGTTCCAGGCCGTACGGCCCGAAGTCCTCGACACGGTCTGATCCATGAGGTCCGGGGGCCCGCGCGCGCCCGGACCGGTGTCGTACGG
Source organism: Streptomyces eurocidicus (assembly GCF_002891295.1). Classification (GTDB taxonomy): domain Bacteria; phylum Actinomycetota; class Actinomycetes; order Streptomycetales; family Streptomycetaceae; genus Streptomyces; species Streptomyces eurocidicus. Next base: position 382,181 of record NZ_LGUI01000003.1, read on the forward strand.
ACGCCGGTGTCGTACGGGCGCCGGTGTCGTACGGGCGCCGGTCCCACGCGTACGGACCGACCCACGCCTACGGACCGGCCCGCGCGTACGGACCGACCTGCCCGTACGGCCCCGCGGCCTCGCGCGCCATCCGGCCCCGCCCGGGTCCCGGCCGGCAGCCGACGTGTCCGGTGTGTCCCCCCGCACGCCTCCGACCTCGCACAACACCCCCATATACAGGTCTAAACCAATTTTTGACAACAACCCTTGTCAGGGTGCGCCCCGGGCTGATGAGCTATGGCCCGGGACACAACGGGCACCCTGGGAAAGGGAGATGTCGTGAGCAACGAAAGCCTGGCCAACCTCTTGAAGGAGGAGCGCCGCTTCGCACCGCCTGCGGGCCTGGCCGCGGAGGCCAACGTCACCGCGGAGGCGTACGAGCGGGCGAAGGCCGACCGGCTGGGCTTCTGGGCCGAACAGGCCCGCCGCCTGAGCTGGGAGACCGAGCCGACCGAGACCCTCGACTGGTCGAACCCGCCGTTCGCCAAGTGGTTCGCCGACGGCCGGCTCAACGTGGCGTACAACTGCGTCGACCGCCATGTGGAGAACGGCCTGGGCGACCGGGTGGCCATCCACTTCGAGGGCGAGCCGGGCGACACCCGCTCGATCACCTACGCCGAGCTCCAGCGCGAGGTCTCCAAGGCCGCGAACGCCCTGATCGAGCTGGGCGTCCAGGCGGGCGACCGGGTGGCGATCTATCTCCCGATGATCCCCGAGGCCGTTGTCTCGATGCTGGCCTGCGCCCGGATCGGCGCCCCGCACTCGCTGGTCTTCGGCGGCTTCTCGGCGGACGCCCTCGCGACCCGGATCAAGGACGCCGACGCCCGCGTCGTGATCACCGCCGACGGTGGTTACCGGCGCGGCAAGCCCTCCGCGCTCAAGCCCGCCGTCGACGAGGCGCTGACCCGCCCCGGCACCGAGAACGTCCGCAGCGTCCTCGTCGTCCGCCGCACCGGCCAGGAGGACATCGCCTGGTCCGAGGGCCGCGACGTGTGGTGGCACGACCTGGTCGAGGCCCAGTCCGACCAGCACACGCCGCAGGCGTTCGACGCCGAGCACCCGCTGTTCATCCTCTACACCTCGGGCACCACGGGGAAGCCGAAGGGCATCCTCCACACCACCGGCGGCTACCTCACCCAGATCTCGTACACCCACCACGCCGTCTTCGACCTCAAGCCGGAGACGGACGTCTTCTGGTGCACGGCCGACGTCGGCTGGGTGACCGGCCACTCCTACATCGTCTACGGCCCGCTGAGCAACGGCGCGACCGAGGTGCTCTACGAGGGCACCCCCGACAGCCCCCACCAGGGCCGCTGGTGGGAGATCGTCCAGAAGTACGGCGTCACGATCCTCTACACCGCGCCGACCGCGATCCGGGCCGCGATGAAGTGGGGCGACGACATCCCCGCCAAGTTCGACCTGAGCAGCCTGCGGATCCTGGGCTCGGTGGGCGAGCCCATCAACCCCGAGGCATGGGTCTGGTACCGCAAGCACATCGGCGCGGACCGTACCCCGGTCGTCGACACCTGGTGGCAGACCGAGACCGGCGGCATCATGATCAGCCCGCTGCCCGGGGTCACCGAGACCAAGCCGGGCTCGGCGCAGGTCCCCCTCCCGGGCATCGCCGCGACGGTCGTGGACGACGACGCCCGCGAGGTGGCGAACGGCTCCGGCGGCTACCTCGTCCTGACCGAGCCGTGGCCGTCGATGCTCCGCACGATCTGGGGCGACGACCAGCGCTACCTCGACACCTACTGGTCCCGCTTCGAGCACAAGTACTTCGCGGGCGACGGCGCCAAGAAGGACGACGACGGCGACATCTGGCTGCTCGGCCGGGTGGACGACGTGATGCTGGTCTCCGGCCACAACATCTCCACCACCGAGGTGGAGTCCGCCCTCGTCTCGCACCCGAAGGTCGCCGAGGCGGCGGTGGTCGGCGCGACCGACCCGCAGACCACCCAGGCGATCTGCGCCTTCGTCATCCTCCGCGGCGACGCCGACGCCCATGAGGAGGGCCTGGTCGAGGAGCTGCGCGCGCACGTCGGCAAGCAGCTCGGGCCGATCGCCAAGCCCAAGCGGATCCTGCCGGTGGCCGAGCTGCCCAAGACCCGCTCCGGAAAGATCATGCGCCGCCTGCTGCGCGACGTGGCCGAGAACCGCACCCTCGGGGATGTGACCACCCTGACCGACTCCTCGGTCATGACCCTCATCCAGTCCCAGCTCCCGACCGCCTCCAGCGAGGACTGACCCGGGAAAACGTCTGCTCAGAGCGGGTACCAAAGCGCATACAAGTGAGGGGCATCCGGCAACCGGCCGGGTGCCCCTCACTCTTTCGGGCTAAGGTAAGTACTGATCGCGTAAAGATCGCGACAAGAATCAAGGGCGCGCCGGGAAGTCTGGTCGGCACACAGCACACGTGTATCCAGTCGACCCCCAGGAGGTCCACCGCCGTGGCCGCGCCCAAGAACCGCCGCTCCGTCTTCCTCGGCCGGTTGCCGCTGCCCGAGCGGAATTACCTCGCCGACGCCCTGCGTACCGAGACCGTGGGCGGTGTGCTGCTGCTGGTGGCCGCCATCGCCGCGCTGATCTGGGCGAACACCCCGATCCGCGACAGCTATGAGTCGGTGCGCGCGTTCCACTTCGGCCCCGGCTCCCTGGGCCTGCACCTCTCGCTCCAGCACTGGGCGGCCGACGGCCTGCTCGCCGTCTTCTTCTTCGTCGCGGGCATCGAGCTCAAGCGCGAGCTGGTCGCGGGCGAGCTGCGCGACCCCAAGGCGGCCGTGCTCCCGGTGGTCGCCGCGGTGTGCGGCATGGCCGTACCCGCGCTGGTCTACTTCGCGGTCGTCTCCACGGGTAGCGGCTCCACGGCCGGCTGGGCCGTGCCCACCGCCACCGACATCGCCTTCGCGCTCGCCGTCCTGGCCGTGATCGGCACTTCGCTGCCGTCGGCCCTGCGGGCGTTCCTGCTGACGCTGGCCGTCGTCGACGACCTCTTCGCCATCCTGATCATCGCGGTCTTCTTCACCTCCTCGCTGAACTTCACCGCCCTCGCCCTGGCCGCGGTGGGTCTGGCGGTCTTCTGGCTGCTGCTCCGCAAGGGCGTCCGGGGCTGGTACGTCTATGTGCCGCTGGGCCTCGTCAACTGGGCGCTGATGTACAACAGCGGCGTCCACGCGACGATCGCCGGTGTGGCGATGGGTCTCATGCTGCGCTGCCACCGCCACGAGGGCGAGGCGCACTCCCCCGGTGAGCACATCGAGCACCTCGTGCGCCCGCTCTCCGCCGGACTGGCCGTACCGCTGTTCGCCCTTTTCTCGGCCGGCGTCGCCATCTCCGGTGGCGCGCTGTCGGACGTCTTCAGTAAGCCCGAGACGCTGGGTGTCGTACTCGGTCTGGTGGTGGGCAAGGCGATCGGCGTCTTCGGCGGGACGTGGCTGGCGGCGCGGTTCACCAGGGCGACCCTCAACCCCGACCTCAAGTGGCCGGACGTGCTGGCCGTCGCCTCCCTCGCCGGCATCGGCTTCACCGTGTCCCTGCTGATCGGCGAGCTCGCCTTCGACGGCGACCAGCTGATGACCGACGAGATCAAGGCCGCCGTGCTCATCGGCTCGCTGATAGCCGCGGTGCTCGCGAGCGTCCTGCTGAAGCTGCGCGACAACAAGTACCGGAAGCTCTGCGCGGACGAGGACCGCGACGAGGACCAGGACGGCATCCCCGACGTCTATGAACAGGACAATCCGGAATACCACCTTCGGATGGCCGCGATCCTGGAGGCGAAGGCCGCCGAGCACCGGAGGCTGGCGGAAGTCGCCGCCGGGCGCACCACCGGCGACGCCGGTCCGGCATGATCTGAGAGTCTTTAGATCCGCTGAAAGACCGCGGACGACGAAGCCGATGACGATGAGGGAGCAGCCGATGAGCGCAGCCGACGACGGTGCGGCGACCGGCACGGAGGCCGGCGCGGCAGCCGGCGCGATGGGCACGGACCGGAGCCTCGGCCAGCTGGTGGCGACGGCCACCACCGAGCTGTCCGCGCTGGTGCACGACGAGATCGCGCTGGCCAAGGCCGAGCTGCGGCAGGACGCGAAGCGGGTCGGCATCGGCGGTGGCGCGATCGCCGCGGCCGGCACGCTGGCGCTGTTCTCGCTGCCGGTGCTGAGCTTCGCGGCCGCGTACGGGATCCATAACCTCGGTCTCGGCCTGGCCTGGTCGTTCCTGATCGTCGGCGGTGCGTTCCTGCTGATCGCGGCGCTGCTGGGGCTGCTCGCGGTGGGCCGGTTCAAGAAGGTCAGCAAGCCCGAGAAGAGCATCGCGTCGGCGAAGCAGACCGCCGCCGTGCTGGGTACGGTCAAGCCGCACCCGCGGCCGCTCACGGGTACGGGCCCGGCGGACGCATCTGTGACACGCTCGACCGTATGACGGTGCCCGATACCCCCGCAGCGCCCGCATCCGACCCCGACCCCGGCGAGTCGGCCGTGCCGGGCGGCACGCAGAGCCCCGAAGGCCCGGCCGTGACCGCCGGGCCGCGGGGTGCCGCGGCGCCCCTCCCGAGGCCGACGCCCTCGCCCGCCTCGGTCGTACGGGCCGAGGGGCCGTGGACCCACCGGGACGTCGCGGCGAACGGCGCGCGGTTCCACATCGCCGAGATGGGCGAGGGGCCGCTGGTGCTGCTGCTGCACGGCTTCCCGCAGTTCTGGTGGACGTGGCGGCACCAGCTTCCGGCGCTCGCGGACGCGGGCTTCCGGGCGGTGGCGATGGATCTGCGCGGGGTGGGCGGCAGCGACCGTACGCCGCGCGGCTACGACCCGGCCAACCTCGCCCTCGACATCACCGGAGTGATCCGCTCCCTCGGGGAGCCGGACGCCGCGCTGGTCGGCCATGACCTGGGCGGATATCTGGCGTGGACGGCGGCGGTGATGCGCCCGAAGCTGGTGCGCAGACTCGCGGTCTCCTCGATGCCGCACCCGCGCCGCTGGCGTTCGTCGATGCTGGCCGACGTCAAGCAGAGCGCGGCCGGCTCCTATATCTGGGGCTTCCAGCGCCCCTGGCTGCCGGAGCGCCGGCTGATCGCGGATGACGCGGCACTGGTGGGGCGGCTGGTACGGGAGTGGTCCGGCCCCCGGCTGCCGGACGACGAGGCGGTCGACACGTACCGCCACGCCATGTCGATCCCCTCCACCGCCCACTGTTCGATCGAGCCGTACCGCTGGATGGTGCGGTCGATGGCCCGGCCGGACGGTCTGCAGTTCAACCGCCGGATGAAGCGCCCGGTGCGGGTGCCGACGCTGCATCTGCACGGTTCCCTCGATCCGGTGATGCGTACGCGCAGCGCGGCGGGGTCCGGGGAGTACGTGGAGGCGCCGTACCGCTGGCGGCTGTTCGACGGGCTCGGGCACTTCCCCCATGAGGAGGATCCCGTGGCGTTCTCGACGGAGCTGGTCAGCTGGCTCAAGGACCCGGAACCCGACCGCTGAGACCCGGTCGGCGCACCGCCGAGCGCGACGGAACGTCCGTTCTCCGAACGGCCAATTGCCCGGCGCATAGGCCAATCGGTGGACCCCGGGGCGATTACCGACCTTTGGGCACGGGCACAGAGCTCTGTATGGGCTGGACGCACGACTACCGAGACGTGACGCAGGAGCGGGGCGCCGAGGGCGACGCCGCAGTGGCTGTGAGCGAGGTGGCCGAGAGGGCGCGGGGTGAGCACGGGCCGATGGCCGGGCCCGACCCGCTCATCGGCATCCCGCGGATCATCCGCCGGCGGGCCCGCTGGGTGTCGGCGCGGCTGCGCCACCATCCGCGCGGCCGCTGACGGCTCCGGGGCGCCTTCCACGGGCCGGACGGGCGCCCGCGAGGCGCCCGCTCCCGCCCGCCACTGGGGACCTCACGGGGCCCTGGCGGCTCAGAGGGCGCAGCCCTGGGTGTTGACCCTCCCGGTGGCCGTACGGCCGCTGAGGGCGTCCTGCCGCACCTCGTCGGCCGTAAGGGCGTAGCCGGTGTCGGCGTCGTCGAGGGACTTCGCGAAGACCACGCCGTAGACCTTGCCGTCCGGGGTGAGCAGCGGACCGCCGGAGTTGCCCTGGCGCACGGTGGTGTAGAGGGAGTAGACGTCGCGGCGGACGTTGCCCCGGTGGTAGATGTCCGGGCCGTTGGCCTGGACGCGGCTGCGGATGCGCGCGGCGCGGACGTCGTAGGAGCCGTTCTCGGGGAAGCCCGCGACGATGGCGCTCCTGCCCGTCTCGGCGCCGGACCCGGCGAAGTCGAGGACCGGCGCCCGGAGCTGCGGCACGTCGAGGACGGCGATGTCGCGCTTCCAGTCGTAGAGGACGACCGTGGCGTCGTAGTGCCTGCCCTGGCCGCCGACCTGGATGGTCGGCTCGTCGACCCCACCGACGACATGGGCGTTGGTCATCACCCGGTGCGGGGCGAAGACGAAGCCGGTGCCTTCGAGGACCTTGCCGCAGCTGGGCGCGGTGCCGACGACCTTGACGATGCTGCGCTGGGCGTCCCTGGCGACGGGACTGGAGGCGAGCTTCGGGTCGGGCGCCGGCACGGAGGTGATGGGCTCGGTGGAGAAGGGCGCGAAGACCTGCGGGAAGCCGTTCTGCGCGAGCGCGGTGCTGAAGTCGGCGAACCAGGTGTTGGCCTGTGCCGGGACGACCCGCGCGACGCCGAGCAGCACCTTGGAGTTGCGGACCTCCTTACCGAGGGTCGGCAGGGAGGTGCCCGCGAGCGCGGAGCCGATGAGCCAGGCGACCAGCAGCATCGCCAGGACGTTGACGAGCGCGCCGCCGGTGGCGTCGAGCGCGCGGGCGGGCGACCAGGTGATGTGGCGGCGGAGCTTGTTGCCCAGGTGCGTGGTCGCGGCCTGGCCGATGGAGGCGCAGACGATGATGATCACAACGGCCGCGACGGCGGCCCACATGCCCGGGGTGGCCTCGTCGGTGGCGCTGTCCCAGATCAGGGGCAGCAGATAGACGGCGACCAGTCCGCCGCCGACGAAACCGATCACGGACAGCACCCCGACGACGAAGCCCTGGCGGTAGCCGACGACGGCGAACCACACGGCGGCGACCAGCAGCACGATGTCCAGCACGTTCACCGGGAGATGCCTCGCAATGATGTTGTCGGCGGTGGCGTCGGCCCCCGCGTGCGGTGGGGCCTGGATCACCGTCTCATGCCCTTCAGGCTCGCCAGTCCAGCGGGACCTGCCGGGCCCGGTCCCAGGGCCGCTCCCAGCCCGCGTAGTGCAGGATCCGGTCGATCACGCCTGCGGTGAACCCCCATACGAGCGCGCCGCCGACCTGGAAGGCCGGGCCGGTGTGACCGCTGGGGTGCCTGGCCGTCGCCCGGTTCTCCGGGTCGGTCAGCTCGGCCACGGGCACGGTGAAGACCCGGGCGGTCTCGGCCTGGTCGACGGGGGCGACCGGGCTGGGCTCGCGCCACCAGCCGAGGACCGGGGTCACGACGAAGCCGCTCACCGGGATGTAGAGCTGCGGGAGCACCCCGAAGATCTGCACCCCGGACGGGTCGAGGCCGGTCTCCTCCTCGGCCTCGCGCAGCGCGGCCCGCAGCAGCCCGCCGCCGGCCGGGTCGCCGTCCTCGGGGTCGAGGGCGCCGCCGGGGAAGGACGGCTGGCCCGCGTGCGAGCGCAGGGTGCCGGAGCGCTCCATGAGGAGCAGCTCGGGGCCCTTGGGGCCGTCGCCGAAGAGGATGAGGACGGCCGACTGCCGGCCGCCCTTGTCCGGCGGCAGGAAGCGACTGAGCTGGTGGGGCTCGATCGTCTCCGAGGCGCGCGCCACGGGCTCCAGCCACTCGGGCAGCCCCTCGGTGGTGATGGTGGCCCGCTGGCCGTACGTGCTCGTCATACGTGTCCCCTCGGCTGTGGTGCGGTCACTGGGCGGGCGCTCTTCGGAGCGGGACGCGGCAGGCCCCCGGAGGGGCCGGACGCGCTCGGCCCCTCCGGCACGTCATCGGGTGGTCATGCGGCTCCCAGGGGGGCGGCCGGCAGGCCCGGGTAGTCCGGCGGGGGCTTGAGCCGCTGGCCCGGCAGACCGCCCTTCTCGTACTTCAGGAGCTTTTGGGCCTTGTCCGGGTCGGTCTCGCCCTCCCCGTAGGACGGGCAGAGCGGAGCGATGGGGCAGGCGCCGCAGGCGGGCTTGCGGGAGTGGCAGATGCGCCTGCCATGGAAGACGACGCGGTGCGAGAGCATCGTCCACTCGCTCTTCGGGAAGAGGTCGCAGACGACGGCCTCGACCTTCTCCGGGTCCGTCTCGTCGGTCCACTTCCAGCGCCGGACGAGCCGCCCGAAGTGGGTGTCCACGGTGATCCCGGGGACTCCGAAGGCGTTGCCCAGCACGACGTTGGCGGTCTTGCGGCCGACGCCGGGCAGCGACACCAGGTCCTCCAGGCGGCCCGGCACCTCGCCGTCGAAGCGGTCGCGCAGGGCGGTGGAGAGCCCTATGAGGGACTTGGCCTTGGCCCGGAAGAAGCCCGTCGGCCGGATCAGGGCCTCCAGCGCCTCGGGGTCGGCCGCGGCCATGTCCTCGGGCGTCGGGTAGGCGGCGAAGAGGGCGGGGGTGGTCTGGTTGACCCGGAGGTCGGTGGTCTGGGCGGAGAGGACCGTGGCGACCAGGAGCTCGAAGGAGTTCTCGAAGTCGAGCTCGGGGTGGGCGTACGGATAGACGTCGGCGAGCTCGCGGTTGATCCGGCGGGCGCGGCGGACGAGCGCGGTCCGCGACTCGGGTCCGGCACCGGCTTTGGCACCGGCCTTCGCACCAGCCTTGGCACCGGCTTTGACGGTGGTCTTGGAGACGGCTTTGGTGACAGGAGCCTTGGTGGCGCGCTTGGCGGCGGCCTTCCCGGATGCGGCGGGTTTCCCGGAGGACAAAGCGGGCGACGAAGCGGAAGGAGAGGCGGAGGAAGAATCGGAAGAAATCATTCCAGCTCCCCGTTCGGCCGTCTGCGCCTTCGGCATTTTGGGCTTGCTCGCGGCTTTCGTCTTTTTTGCGGGCACGCGTTCGCCCACAGCGGAATCCTGCGGCCGGGTCACCCTTCCGGCCCCCTTGCCCTGTGCTCTCACCGGCGTATTGGACACCCGGCCAGACTAAAGCCCGGCGCCGACATCCTGCCCGCGCGTGGGAAAACCGCAGCCCGATCGGACCCCTGCCGTAGGGCTTCCGGCGACGATGCGCGACACTTGTGTTTGATCACACAGTTTTACCGACGGGCATCATGGGGACCACGGTCCTCTGTGCATGTCGACAAGGAGAGAACTCGTGGACGACGTTCTGCGGCGCGCCCCGCTTTTCGCGGCGCTCGATGACGAGCAGGCCGCTGAGCTGCGCGCCTCCATGGGCGAGGCGACCCTCGCGAGGGGCGACGCCCTGTTCCACGAAGGGGACCCCGGCGACCGGCTCTACGTGGTGACCGAGGGCAAGGTGAAGCTCCACCGCACCTCCCCGGACGGCCGCGAGAACATGCTGGCCGTCCTCGGCCCGGGTGAGCTCATCGGGGAGCTGTCGCTCTTCGACCCCGGACCGCGCACCGCCACCGCCACCGCCCTGACCGAGGTCAAGCTGCTCGGCCTGGGCCACGGCGACCTCCAGCCCTGGCTGAACGCCCGGCCCGAGGTGGCGACCGCGCTGCTGCGTGCCGTCGCGCGCCGTCTGCGCCGGACCAACGACTCGATGTCGGACCTCGTCTTCTCCGACGTCCCCGGCCGCGTCGCCAAGGCGCTCCTGGACCTGTCGCGCCGCTTCGGCGTGCAGTCCGAGGAAGGCATCCACGTGGTGCACGACCTCACCCAGGAGGAGCTGGCCCAGCTGGTCGGCGCCTCGCGCGAGACGGTCAACAAGGCGCTCGCGGACTTCGCGGGCCGTGGCTGGCTCCGGCTGGAGGCCCGCGCCGTGATCCTGCTGGACGTGGAGCGGCTCGCCAAGCGGTCCCGCTGACGCGAAGGGGGCGTACGCCCCCGGGGCGCCCGTGAGGGAACGCACCCGTGAACACACCGAAGGCCCCCGCCGGGAACGGCGGGGGCCTTCGGCATGCGGTGGCACGACGGCAGCGAGTGGTGGCGCGCGACGGGGGAATCGGGGCGACCGGGGCGACCGGGGCGACCGGGGCGACCGGGGCGACCGGGGCGACCGGGGCGACCGGGGCGACCGGGGCGACCGGGAGGCGGACTGCCGCGGAAGGCCGGCCGTCACGCGCGTAAGGGCCGGTCACGGGGACGGCCGGGGCATCACCAGTGCACGTACCCGACGGCCTGCCTCACCGCGCGAACGTGCCGTAGAGGGCCGTGAGCAGGGCCAGCAGGCCCGTAGGGACTGCCGGTGAGGGAAGTGGTCACCGCCCGCACTCCAGGGCGTCCAGGCGGTTCTCATGATCGGCGAGCTGCCGGCCGCTACGGCCGCGCCGCCGCCCCGCTCGCCGGAGAGCGGGGCGGCGGCGTCATCGGCGACGCCGGTACGCGGCCTCAGATCAGGCCGTGCTCCCCGAGGTATTCCAGCTGCGCCCGCACGGACAGCTCCGCGGCGGGCCACAGCGACCGGTCGACGTCCGCGTAGACGTGGGCGACCACCTCGCCCGACGTGCGGTGGCCGCTCTCCACAGCGGTCTCCACCTGCGCGAGCCGCTTCGCCCGGTGCACGAGGTAGTAGTCGATGGCGCCCCGGGCGTCGGTCAGCACGGGCCCGTGGGCGGGCAGCACCAGCTCCACGCCCTCCTCGACCACGAGCGCCCGCAGCCTGCGCAGCGAGTCCAGGTAGTCGCCGAGCCGCCCGTCGGGGTGGGCGACGACGGTGGTGCCACGGCCCAGGATCGTGTCGCCGCTGAGCAGCGCCCGGTCGGCGGGGAGGTGGAAGCACAGGGAGTCCGCCGTGTGCCCGGGGGTGGGGACGACGTGCAGCTCCAGGCCGCCGGTGGTGATGACGTCCCCCACGCCGAGCCCCTCGCCCCCCAGCCGCAGCGCGGGGTCCAGGGCCCGCACCGGCGTCCCGGTGAGCTCCGCGAAACGGGCCGCGCCGTCCGAGTGGTCGGGGTGGCCGTGGCTGAGAAGGGTGAGGGCCACCCGCTTGCCCGCGGCCTCGGCGGTCGCGACGACGGCCCGGAGGTGGGCCTCGTCGAGCGGGCCGGGGTCGATGACGACGGCGAGGTCGGAGTCGGGTTCGGCGACGATCCAGGTGTTGGTGCCGTCGAGCGTCATCGCGGACGGGTTGGGCGCGAGCACACACGTCGCCCGGGCGGTCGCGGGACCGCCGGGCGCGCCCTCGCGGGGCCGGCCGGGAAGGTCGGTAGCGGATGTCATGAGTCGGCCTCCGAGGGTCCCGGGACGTCGTGGTGGGCGGCCACGTGCTTGGTGAACTCGTCGTGCCCGGGCCAGCTCAGCACGATCCGGCCGTCGACGAGGCGCGCTCGCGCGAGTACGGGTGTGAGATCCCGCTCACCCGCCGCCGCCAGCGCCTCCGCCACCGAGCCGTAAGGGCGGAGGGAACGCAGGGTGGAGATGGTGGGCGGCATCATCAGCAGGTCGCCCCGGTCGTAGCCGGCCGCGGCCTCGGCCGGGCGGATCCACGCGACGCGGTCGGCCTCCGTGGAGGCGTTGCGGGTGCGCTGCCCTTCCGGGAGGGCGGCCACGAAGAACCAGGTGTCGTAGCGGCGCGGCTCGAACTCCGGAGTGATCCAGCGGGCCCAGCCGCCCAGCAGGTCGCTGCGCAGGACCAGGCCGCGCCGGTCGAGGAAGTCGCCGAAGGCCAGCTCCCGGCCGACCAGGGCGGCGCGGTCGGCCTCCCAGGTGTCGTCGGTGGTGTCCGCGACGACGGTGTCGGGCGTGGGGCCCGCCAGCAGTACGCCCGCCTCCTCGAAGGTCTCCCGGACGGCGGCGCAGACGATGGCCTGGGCCACGGCGGCGTCCACGCCCAGGCGCGCGGCCCACTGGGCGCGCGAGGGGCCCGCCCAGGGCACGTCGCGCGCGTCCCGCGGGTCGACCGAGCCGCCCGGATACGCGTACGCGCCTCCGGCGAAGGCCATGGAGGCGCGTCTGCGCAGCATATGGACGGCGGGTCCGTCCGCTCCGTCACGGAGCAGCAGCACCGTGGCCGCACGGCGCGGCGCCGTGGGCCGGAGCTCGCCGTTCGTGAGCGCTCTGATCCGGTCCGGCCACTCCGGCGGGTACCACTGGCCGTTCGAAGTCGACATGGCCGGATGCTATGCGCTCACGCGCGGATGTTCGAGGGCAACCGGGCCTTACCGGCCGCCCCGGTGGACCGGCCGATGGACCGGTCCGTGGACCAGTCCATGAACCGGTCCATGAACCGGTCCGTGGCTCAGTCCCGGACCTCGACCAGGAACTCGACCTCGACCGGCGCGTCCAGCGGCAGCACCGCGACGCCCACGGCGGAGCGCGCGTGCACGCCCTTCTCACCGAAGATCTCGCCGAGCAGCTCGCTCGTGCCGTTGAGGACACCGGGCTGGCCGGTGAAGTCCGGGGCGGAGGCGACGAAACCGACGACCTTCACCACGCGGACGATCTTGTCGAGGTCACCGACCACGGACTTCACCGCGGCCAGGCCGTTGAGCGCGCAGACCGCCGCCAGCTCCTTGGCCTGCTCGGCGCTGACCTCGGCACCGACCTTGCCGGTCACGGGGATGGCGCCCTTGACCATCGGCAACTGGCCCGCGGTGTACACGTAGGCGCCACTGCGGACGGCCGGCTGATAGGCGGCCAGCGGCGGCACGACGTCCGGCAGCGTCAGGCCGAGCTCGGCCAGCCGGGCCTCGACGGCGCTCACGCCTTGGCCCGCTTGAGGTAGGCCACCAGCTGCGCCGGGTCGTTCGGGCCGGGAACGACCTGGACGAGCTCCCAGCCGTCCTCGCCCCAGGTGTCCAGAATCTGCTTGGTCGCGTGCACGAGGAGCGGCACAGTCGCGTATTCCCACTTGGTCATGGGCCCGACTGTAATGCCTGACACCGACAGCCTCGTGCGTAGCCCGCTCGGCGACTGGTTAGGCTCCGATTCATGAGCAGGCTCCATGTCGTCAGCGGCAAGGGCGGTACCGGCAAGACCACGGTGGCCGCGGCCCTCGCGCTCGCCCTCGCCTCCGAGGGCGGACGCACCCTTCTGGTCGAGGTCGAAGGACGGCAGGGCATCGCCCAGCTCTTCGAGACCGAGGCCCTGCCCTACGAGGAGCGCAGGATCGCGGTCGCGCCGGGCGGCGGTGGCGAGGTCTTCGCCCTCGCGATCGACGCCGAGCGGGCCCTCCTCGACTACCTCCAGATGTTCTACAAGCTCGGCAGCGCCGGGCGCGCGCTGAAGAAGCTCGGCGCGATCGACTTCGCGACGACCATCGCACCGGGCCTGCGCGACGTCCTCCTTACGGGCAAGGCGTGCGAAGCCGTCCGCCGTAAGGATCGCGCGGGCCGTTTCGTCTACGACCACGTGGTCATGGACGCGCCGCCCACCGGCCGCATCACCCGCTTCCTCAACGTCAACGACGAGGTCGCCGGGCTGGCCCGGATCGGCCCCATCCACAACCAGGCGCAGGCCGTGATGCGGGTGCTCAAGTCACCCGAGACGGCCGTGCACTTGGTGACCCTCCTGGAGGAGATGCCCGTCCAGGAGACCGTGGACGGCATCGCGGAGCTGCGTGCGGCCCAGCTGCCGGTGGGCGGCGTCGTCATCAACATGGTGCGCCCGGAGATCCTGGACGAGGCCGCCGTGGAGGTCGCCGGGAACGGCGCCCGCGCGGAGGTCGCCGAGACCCTCCGGTACGCCCTGGAGCGGACCGGCCTCGGCGGCGGCCGCCACACGGGCCTCGCCGAGGCGCTCGTCGACCCGCTGGTGGCACAGGCCCGCGAGCACACCGAGCGGCTCGCCCTGGAGCGCAGCGGCCGCACCGAGATAGCCGGCCTCGGCCTGCCCACGTACGAGCTGGAGCTGCTCGGCGACGGCATGGACCTGGCGGGGCTCTACCGCATGGCACGGGAACTGCGGAAACAAGGAGTGGCGCGTTGACCCTGCCGGACCAGCCGAACGGCCTCGACAAGGCCGCCGTCCTCGACATCGACCCCGTACTGGACGACCCCCGCACCCGCATCGTGGTGTGCTGCGGCTCGGGCGGCGTCGGCAAGACCACGACCGCCGCGGCCCTCGGCCTCCGCGCGGCCGAGCGCGGGCGGCGCGTCGTCGTCCTCACCATCGATCCGGCCCGCAGGCTCGCCCAGTCGATAGGCATCGACGCCCTCGACAACGTGCCGCGCCGCGTCCCCGGTACGGACACCTCCGCGGGCGGCGAGCTGCACGCCATGATGCTCGACATGAAGCGAACCTTCGACGAGATCGTCGAGGCGCACGCCGACGCGGAGCGCGCCCGCGCCATCCTGGAGAACCCCTTCTACCAGTCCCTGTCGGCCGGCTTCGCGGGCACGCAGGAGTACATGGCCATGGAGAAGCTCGGCCAGCTCCGCGCGCGCGACGAGTGGGACCTGATCGTCGTGGACACCCCGCCGAGCCGCTCCGCGCTGGACTTCCTGGACGCCCCCGGGCGCCTGGGCTCCTTCCTGGACGGCAAGTTCATCAAGGTGCTGATGGCCCCGGCGAAGCTCGGCGGCCGGGCGGGGATGAAGTTCCTGGGCGTCGGCATGTCGGTGATGAGCGGCCCCCTCAACAAACTGATGGGGGCCCAGCTGCTGCGTGACGTACAGACCTTCGTGGCGGCGATGGACACCATGTTCGGCGGATTCCGTACCCGCGCCGATGCCACGTACCGGCTGCTCCAGGCGCCCGGTACGGCCTTCCTGGTCGTCGCGGCGCCGGAGCGGGACGCCTTGCGCGAGGCGGCGTACTTCGTGGAGCGGCTGGCCGCGGAGCGGATGCCGCTGGCGGGGCTGGTGCTCAACCGGGTGCACGGCAGCGGGGCCGCACGGCTCCCGGCGGACCGGGCACTGGCCGCCGCCGAGGCGCTGCTGGACGGCGCCGGAGAGCAGTCCCCGGGCCGGGTCCCGGCCCCGGCCGCGCCCCCGGGAGAAGGGGCGGGCGGAGCCGGTACGGCGACGGTCGCGGGGAGGACGGGGAATACAAGGCGTACATCGGATACGTCGGAAAATCTTGACGGCGGCGGCATTGTGGATCGTGACAGCGGGCAAGCTGGCTCACGTACCGTCGATGCCCCGGGTACCGGCACTCCCGCGCTCCCGCCCGAGGGCACTCCCGAAAGCGCTCCTGAGAACGCCCTTGAGAGCACTTCCGAAAAGACTCCTGAAAGCACTCACGGCGCTCCCGACGGCAAGGGCCTCCCCCAGCCCACCTCGTCGGGAGACTCCACCGCACGGCTGACCGCCGGTCTGCTCCGGCTGCACGCCGAGCGGATGCGGGTGCTCGCACGCGAGCGCCGCACGCGTGACCGCTTCACCGCGCTGCACCCCGAGGTCGCGGTGGCGGAGGTCGCCGCCCTGCCGGGTGATGTGCACGACCTGGCGGGCCTGCGGGCGATCGGCGAACTCCTCGCCGCTCAGCCCGCCGCCACGACCGTGGAGAGCGCCACCGCGAGCACCGGCGCGGCCGGGGCCGGCCCGGAGGTCACCGACGACGCCGTGGGCACGTCGGGCGGTGACGCCAAGCGGTGAACGCCGGGCGTAGGCGTCGGCGGGGGGCGTTGACACGGGGCCGTGCGGGCCGCGTGGTGGACGCCGGGTGAGGGCACCGGCACCCGAGGGGCCCGGCCCGTACCCGGGGGACCCTGGCCGCGGGCCCGGTCAGCCGACCGCGGCGTACGCGCCGTACTCCTCGTCGCCCAGCGGCAGGATGCCCGCGCCCCGCTCGTATTCCGTGCGGGCGGTCTCCAGGAGCCTGCGCCAGGAGGTCACCGTCGGGCGGCGCCTGAGCAGCGCACGGCGCTCACGCTCCGTCATGCCGCCCCACACACCGAACTCCACGCGGTTGTCCAGCGCGTCCGCGAGGCACTCGGTGCGCACCGGGCACCCGGTGCATACCGCCTTGGCCCTGTTCTGCGCTGCGCCCTGAACGAATAGTTCATCCGGATCGGTAGTGCGGCAGGCTGCCTGCGCACTCCAGTCGGTTACCCAGCCCATGCTGGCGCCGTCCTCTCCCGAATCGAGGCTCCCCCACGGCGGCAGCGGCATATTCACCGTTGCCAGTTGAGGACGTTACGGAAGGCGGACAGGGGGCAACACCCCCTTCGGGCCCAATCTTGGATGGCCCGAACGGACTATGCGTACGCGGCAGATCACCCAACGGAGTGACCTGGCGACATAGGCGACCAACCCCTGCATATCGGGGCAGTTCACCCTTGTCACGGCGGGCATGAAGTGACACAGACGGCAATACGGACACGTCTCATCACTCACAAGAGTGAGGCCGAAGGTGGTGTCGAATGGCACCGCAGTGACTGGCGTGAAACAGCGTAGGCGAACACACGGGCGTCTGTCCGCCGAATGAGAACGTAGGCTTCCCTTCATGGCTAAGAAGCGCTCGGGCGAGGGTCACAGCAAGACCCGGCAGGCCGCGAAATTCCTCGGTGTCAGCGTGCTCTCCGGAGCGGTTCTGGCGGGGCTGGCCCTGCCTGCGGTCGGCGCCTTCGGGCTCGTGGCGAAGGAGTCCGTCGAGGGGTTCGACGAGATCCCCGCCAGCCTCAAGACTCCACCGCTCAGTCAGCGCACCACCATCCTCGACGCCAAGGGCGGCGAGATCGCCAAGGTGTACTCCCGTGACCGCACGGTCGTGCCCCTGAACGAGATCTCGCCCTATATGCAGCAGGCGATCGTCGCCATCGAGGACGCGCGGTTCTACGAGCACGGGGCGGTCGACCTCAAGGGCGTGCTCCGCGCCCTCAACAAGAACGCCCAGTCCGGCGGCGTCTCCGAGGGCGCGTCCACCCTCACCCAGCAGTACGTGAAGAACATCTTCGTGGAGGAGGCCGGCGACGACCCCGACAAGGTCGCCGTCGCCACCCAGCAGACCCTCGGCCGGAAGGTCAAGGAGCTGAAGTACGCCATCCAGGTCGAGAAGGAGCTGGGCAAGAAGAGGATCCTCAATAACTACCTGAACATCACCTTCTTCGGGCAGCAGTCCTACGGGGTGGAGGCCGCCGCGCAGCGCTACTTCAGCAAGCGCGCCAAGGACCTCACGCTGGACGAGTCCGCGCTGCTGGCCGGCATCGTCCAGTCGCCGAGCCGCTTCGACCCCGTCAACGCCCCGAAGGAGGCCACCAAGCGCCGCAACACCGTGCTGCAGCGCATGGCCGACCTGAAGAACATCACCCCGGCCGAGGCCACCGCCGCGCAGGCCAAACCGCTCAAGCTCAAGATCACCCGGCCGAAGAGCGGCTGCATCACGGCCGTCGACGGCGCGGGCTTCTTCTGCGACTACGTCCGCGAGACCTTCCTCCAGGACCCCGTCTTCGGCAAGACCAAGGAGGCGCGTGCCAAGCGGTGGAACGAAGGCGGCATGACGATCCGCACGACCCTGGACCCGCAGACCCAGAAGTCGGTGCAGAAGTCGATCAGCGATCACGTCTACCAGAACGATTCGGTGGCCACCGCGGTATCGATCGTCGAGCCCGGCTCCGGCAAGGTGCTCGGCATGGGACAGTCGCGGCCGTACGGCTTCGGCGAGAACCAGACACAGATCAACTTCTCGGCCGACCACGCGCAGGGCGGCTCGAACTACGGCTTCCAGACCGGTTCGACCTTCAAGCCGATCCTCGCGGCGGCCGCCCTCGAGGAGGGCTTCTCGCCGAACAAGACCTACTCCTCGCCCTTCCGGATGCCCTACCCGGACGAGGTCGAGACGTGCGACGGCACGTGGCGCAACGGCGGCGGGGAGATGGTCAACAACGAGAACCGGAGCGAGGTCGGCCCGTACGGGATGCGGGAGGCCACGGCGAAGTCGGTCAACACCTACTTCATCCAGATGATCGGCGACACCGGCACCTGCCCGGTGACCAAGATGGCGTCGAAGCTGGGCCTCAAGCCCGCCTCCGGCAAGAAGATGGACCAGGTGCCGTCGATCGCCCTCGGCACGCAGGGCATGTCCCCGCTGCGGATGGCGGCCGCCTACGCCACCTTCGCCAACGGCGGCAAGTACTGCACCCCGGTCCTGATCACCTCGGCGACCGGGCCCAACGGCAAGAGCATCGACGTGCCGAAGACGCAGTGCTCGCGCGCCATGTCCGAGCAGACCGCCGACACCGTCAACACCCTGCTCAAGGGCGTGGTCGAGGACGGCACCGGTAAGGAGGCCGGTCTGGGCGGCCGGGACAGCGCGGGCAAGACGGGTACGACGGACGGCCGTAAGGCCGCCTGGTTCGTCGGCTACACCCCGAACATGGCCGGCGCGGTGTGGGTCGGCGGCCCCGGTAAGGACGTCGAGATGGAGAACATCAGCATCGGCGGCGTCTACCACGACAAGGTCTACGGCGGTGACACGCCGGGTCCGATCTGGCGCGACGCCATGACCGGCGCGCTGGAGGACAAGCCGGCGCCGTCCTTCGACACCGTGCCGGTGGCGGACGCGGACCGCGGGCAGGACTCGGACAAGGCCGGCGCGGGCCGCGGCCGGGGCAAGCCGGGCGCCGGTGGCAACAAGCAGGGCGGCGGCAAGCGGAACCAGCCGCCGGGGCCGGGGATCGTCGGCGGGAACTGACCGCCGGGATCACTGGGATCGCCGGAATCGCCGGAATCGCCGGTAAGGATCACTGGGATCGCCGGGTTCACCGGTAAAGAGGAGGGGGCGCCCGGACCGAACGGTCCGGGCGCCCCCTTCGTCTTGTGCTCCGGCATTGGCCCGGGCGGTCGGCAGCCGGCATGGCCTTGGGGCCGGCCTCCGCCTTTACCGGCCGGCGTCCGCCGACCGGCCGACGTACCCGGCCGCCCCGGCCGCCCTTCGGCGTCAGCCCGCGAGGAGCTTCTTCACCTCGGCGGAAACCCGGCCGCCCTCGGCCCGGCCGGCCACCTTCGGCTTCACGATCTTCATGACGGCGCCCATGGCGCGCGGGCCCTCGGCGCCGCCGGCCTTGGCCTCGGCGACGGCCTCCGCGACGACGGCGGCCAGCTCCTCGTCCGACATCTGCTGCGGCAGGTAGGTGGCGAGCACCTCGCCCTCGGCACGCTCGCGCTCGGCGGACTCGGCGCGGCCGCCCTTGTCGAACGCCTCGGCGGCCTCGCGGCGCTTCTTCGCCTCGCGCGTGATCACCTTCAGCACCTCTTCGTCGGACAGCTCACGAGAGGTCTTGCCGGCGGTCTCCTCGTAGGCGATGGCGGAGAGCGTGAGGCGGAGCGTGGAGGAGCGCAGCTCGTCACGCGCCTTGATGGCGGTCGTGAGGTCGTCGTGAAGCGTGGACTTGAGCGTGGTCATGCCGCAATCTTCGCACTGCGGGACGCGGAGTGCGCCGCATTAACGCCCGGTGCGCCGGACCGGAGCCCCGTGGGCCCGGGCAACTCCCCTGCCGCCGGGGCGCGTCCGGGAGCTCTGCGGGCCGCCCCACGGAGCCGGACCGGGTCACGGAACGCCCCGGCGGTCTGCGACGATGGGCACCATGCGCGCGCGATACGGAGTACCCCTGGGCATCACGGCGGTCGGCGCGGCGGGCATCGCCTACGCCGCCGGCTTCGAGGTCCGTTCCTTCCGCCTCCGACGGATCACGGTCCCCGTGCTGCCGCGGGGGATGCGGCCGCTGCGGGTGCTCCAGGTCTCGGACATCCACATGGTCGGCGGCCAGCGGAAGAAGCAGCGCTGGCTCCAGTCGCTGGCCGGGCTGCGCCCGGACTTCGTCGTCAACACCGGTGACAACCTCTCCGACCCCGAGGGCGTGCCGGAGACCCTGGACGCGCTCGGTCCGCTGATGGAGTTCCCCGGCGCGTACGTCTTCGGCTCGAACGACTACTACGGCCCGAAGCTGCGCAACCCCGCCCGCTACCTCCTGGAGAAGGCCAGCGGCCGGCACGGGCTGAACGGGAACGCCCCGGCGGTCGGTGTGATCCACAACCCCTGGGAGGAGCTGCGCGACGGCTTCGACGCGGCGGGCTGGGTCAACCTCACGAACACCCGCGGCAACCTCAAGGTCGAGGGCTACGACATCGCCCTCACGGGCCTCGACGACCCGCACATCAAGCGCGACCGGTACGCGGAGGTGACCGGCGGCCCGCGGGAGGACGCCGACTTCTCCCTGGCCGTCGTGCACGCCCCGTACCTCCGGGTGCTCGACGCCTTCACCGCCGACCGCTACCCGCTGATCCTCGCGGGACACACGCACGGCGGGCAGCTCTGCATCCCCTTCTACGGGGCGCTGGTCACCAACTGCGACATCGACACGAAGCGGGTCAAGGGCCTCTCCACCCACCAGGCCGGCGGCCACCGCTCGTACCTCCACGTCTCGGCCGGATGCGGCACGAACCGCTACACCCCGGTCCGCTTCGCCTGCCCGCCGGAGGCGACGCTCCTCACACTGGTCGCCCGGGACTGAGCGGGGCGGGCCCGGGGGCTTCCGGACCGGGGACACCCGGGAACCGAAGGGCCCCGGACCAGAGGGCCCCTGAACCGTCCGGAGGTCCCGGACCAGGAAGGTTCCCGCAGCCCACCCGTACGGTGGGGGAATGCTCGAACCGACACATTCCTCCACCACCCGGCGCAGCGCGTCCGACGCGGCGGCCGTTCCCGCGTCCGCCGTCACGTCGGCCGGCCGCCGCCCCTTCGCGGCGGCCTTCCGCGCGCTGGTGGCCCTGGCCGCGCTCACCGGCATCGTCCTGGACTCGATCGACTCCGACGACCTCGGCCGGCTCTTCAGCTACTTCACGATCCAGTCCAACATCCTGGTGGCGGTCACCTTCGCCTGGGCGGCCCAGCGTGCCTGGACCGCACGCCCGGCGCTCTCCCCGAGGATCACGGGGGCGGCGCTGCTGTTCATCTCCATCACGGGCCTGGTCTTCCATTTCGTGCTCTCGAACGACTCCAGCGGCTTCTCCATGACGAGCGAGCGCACGCCCCTGGAGTCGATCGCCAACCAGCTCCTCCACACCGTGACCCCGCTGGCGGCCGCCTTCGACTGGCTCGTGCTCACGGCGCCCGGCGGCTTCCTCCTGCGCCACGCGTGGCAGTGGCTGGCCTACCCGCTCCTGTACCTCCCCTTCGCCCTGGTCAGAGGCGCCCTCCTCGACCCCGGCACCGAGGGCCGCTACCCGTACCCCTTCCTGGACGTAGACCTCCACGGCTACCAAGGCATAGCCGCCAACGCCGTCGTCTTCGGCCTGGCCTTCTACGGCCTGGCCCTCGCCCTGGTCCTCCTCGACCGCATACGCCCCCACCTGCGAGGCCCACGGAATCGGATTTCGTCTCTGGGCTCCGGTCCGCTAAAGTAGAGCTCGTTGCGCCGGGGACTGCGAAAGCAGGGCCTGAAGCGACAATCGGGGTGTAGCGCAGCTTGGCAGCGCGCTTCGTTCGGGACGAAGAGGTCGTGGGTTCAAATCCCGCCACCCCGACAGCTGAAAAAGCAGGTCAGGCCCGGTTTCTTCTGAGAAGAAACCGGGCCTGACCTGCTTTTCGGTGTACCCGTCGAAGGTAGCGACAGTGACCCGGAACACACACCCTGAGGCGCCTTCTGCGGGTGCCAGCCGGAGACCGCCGGGGTGAACAGACAGATGGTCAAGCACGTTGGGCACCGTCGCGCCTCCAGCGCTTCATCTGTCCGAGCGCCTATCCGGCAAGTAGCCTTCCGTGAGGAGAAGGTGGTGGAACGGTTGCTAAGCACCCATGGGGGTGGTACGAGGCTAGCCGGGAGCCGGGAGCCGGGAGCCGGGAGCCGGGAGCCGGGAGCCGGGAGCCGGGAGCCGGGAGCCGGGAGCCGGGAGCCGGGAGGCCGTCTGACCAGGACGTGTGCGATCCTGCCGTCGGGCGGAGGTACGCGATGGAGTCCGACGAGCGCATTCTCGTCCCCGTAGGGCCCGACGCCGCACGCTGGCGGACCTTTGGCGGCGAGCGGACGGTGGTGGTCGCCGCGCGAACGGTGACCTCACTGGTTCGCGTACTGGACGTCGTGCCCGAGATCCTGCACGACGATCCGCGGATCACCGTGGTGTTCGCGTACGACCCGACGTCCGCTTTCAACGACGGTGTGCTCGACCTGCTCCGCTCGCTGGGCTGCCGCACCCTGCCATGGCCCCAGCTCGCGGAGATCTCGCCCGACCTGCTGCTGTCCGCCTCCGAGAACATCAAGGTGCCGCTCGGCCGCTATCCGGTGCTGGTGCTTCCGCACGGGGTCGGGTTCCACAAGCAGGTCCCCGATTCGGCCGGTTCGGGCACCCGGCTCTCCGGGCTGGTCCACGACGACCTGCTGGCCGCCCGGCGCGCCTGGCTCGCGGTGTCCCATCCCGACCAGGAGTCCCAGCTGGCAGCCGCCCATCCCGGTACGGCCGGCAGGACGGTGCTGGTCGGCGACCCGTGCCTCGACCGGCTCCGGGCGAGCGCGCGGTGGCGGGAACGCTACCGTTCGGCCCTCGGCGTGGTTCCCGGTCAGCAGTTGGTCCTGGTGAGCTCGACCTGGGGCGAGGAGTCGCTGGCCGGATCGTGGCCGGGGCTTCCGGCGGATCTGCTGGCCCAGCTCCCGGCCGATGAGTTCCGGGTGGCGCTGGTGCTGCACCCGAACATCTGGTCCGGCCATGGGGCCTGGCAGGTCCGGGTCATGCAGCAGAGCGCCCTGGAAGCCGGCCTGATCGCCGTCGACCCCACGGACGGCTGGCAGCAGGCCCTGGTGGCCTCGGACCTGGTGATCGGGGACCACGGGTCCGTGACGCTGTACGGAGCGGCGCTCGGGCGGCCCGTCGTACTCGGCGCGTTCGGGTCGGAGGCCGTTCCCGGTACGGCCGGGTACGCGCTCCGCTCGGCGGCGGCGCGGCTGGAGACAGGCCGGCCGTTGCGGCCGCAGCTGGCGGCGGCGGTGGCCGGTCACCGGGCGGACCGGTTCGCCGCGGTCAGCGCGGCGGCCTTCGCCGAGCCCGGCCAGGCCCTGCCAAGACTGCGGGAGCTGGTCTACAGCCTCCTCGGCCTCCCCCAGCCGAAGCAGCCGGGCCGCGGGCCGCGGGCCTTCCCGATCCCGGCCCCGGACACCACCCGGGCGCGATCGCTCATGGTGCGCACCTCTGTCGTACGGGGCACCGGGGGCGAACTCCAGGTGGAGATCAGCCGCTTTCCCGCCGCGCTGGCCGGGGAGACAGCAGAGGGCGAAACCGTGTTCTGGCACCTGGCCTGCGATGTCGACGAGCCGGACACCCGGCTCACCGAAAGCGCCACCGTCGTCTGCTCGGCGTCGGAGGTGCTCCCACCCGAGGCGGGGCGGCAGCGCGTGGCGTCCTGCCTGGCCGATTTCCCCGGGGCGCGGATCGCCGCGCTGACCGGGGAGGACGGCTGCGTCGTCGGGACGCGCGACGGACGGCTCGTGCACGTCGGCGCTGCGGACGGGCCGGGTCCTGACCCCGGCACAGCCGCGGCGGCGGTCTACGTACGCCTGCGCCTCGGCATGCCTCTGGATGTCACCGCAATGGTCCTGGTGCACGGCACGCGTCGGCAGAAGCTGCTGCTCCGCCCGGTGCCGCCGGCCGCGGATCAGCCGGCGGTGAGCCGGGCCAGGACCGCGGCCGCCCGGGGGCTGCC
Organism: Streptomyces eurocidicus; assembly: GCF_002891295.1. Classification (GTDB taxonomy): domain Bacteria; phylum Actinomycetota; class Actinomycetes; order Streptomycetales; family Streptomycetaceae; genus Streptomyces; species Streptomyces eurocidicus. Next base: position 405,879 of record NZ_LGUI01000003.1, read on the forward strand.
GCCCTTCTCGTAGACCGTAAGGGCACGACGCAGGCAGCCCCGGACGGCCTCAGGGTCGTCCAGCAGGTCCGCCAGGTCTTCCAGCGCCCGGGCTTCGTAGTGCGAGGCCCCGCCCTGGTGCAGCTCGTCGGCGGCCCGGGACAGGGCTGCCGCCGCCTCCCCGCGCGCACCGGTACGGGCCAAGGCCCGGCCGGTGTCGGCCAGGGACCGCGCCGCCATCCGCTCGTCGCCCAGGGAGAGGAACGCCTCCCGGGCCCGGGAGAGGGCGGTCAGGGCCGTGGCGTGGTCGCCGGCCACGCTCTGCGCGCAGCCCAGGAAGTAACGGGCCAGGGCCTCGCCCCGCTCCTCCCCGGCTTCGGTGTTGAGTGCGAGCGACGTACGGTACGCGTCCACCGCACGGGCCGGGTCGTGCAGGTCCCAGTAACGGCCGAGGAACTCCTGGACCGATGCCTGGAGGACCAGATGCCCCGACTCCACGGCGAGCTGCTCGGCCATGTCCAGTTGCGCCTTCGCCTGTTCGTCCTGGCCCAGGTCGAGCAGTGGCCTGGACAGCAGGCTGCGCAGCCGGGCCTCGGCGGCCGGATCGCCGTCACGCCGGGCCGCTTCGGCGCCCAGTTCGAGAGACTCCCGCCAGTCCGCGAGGTGCCGGTGGTGGAGGAAGAGGGCGGTGAACGCTTCGGCCGTCTGCCACACGGAACGGTCGAGGTCGAAGCCGGACGCGGCCCGGAGCACGGCGAGGATGTTGGCCCGTTCGGCCTCCAGCCAGCTGATCGCGTCGCGGCCGGGGTCGGTCGCGTCGGCGAACGGTCCGGGGTCGGCACTCGGACCGGGTGTGCCGGCCGGGCAGTCCCGTCGGGCGATCCGGAGCCGGTCGGCCCGGACCGCGAGGTCCGCCGCGGTGGTCAGCACGAGGTAGTGGCCGGTCACCCTGCGGACCGTCTCCCGTTCCGTGCCGGGCGGTTCAAGGGCACGGGCGGTGTCCCTGGCGTGCAGCCGGACCAGGCCGTGCAGTGCGTACCTGCGGTCATCCGTCACCGAGAGCAGGCTGGCGGCCTCCAGGACGTCCAGCGCCTCTTGGGCCCGGGCCGTCGTGTGCAGCCCGGCGGCCGCGGCGGCGACGGCGGTGTCGAAGCTCAGGCCCGGCAGATAGCCGAGTGTCCGGTACATGCGAGCGGCGGCTTCGGGGAGGTCCCGGTAAGTCAGCTCAAGGGCTGCGGACACGGTGCGCTCCTCGTGTGCTGAGGACACGGCGATGCGACTGAGGCGGCTCTGTTCATCGGACAGCTCGGCGACCAGCGCGCCGATCGTCAGGCGGCGATGGGTCAGCAGCCGCGCACCGCAGATGCGCAGGGCGACCGGCAGGCCGCCGCAGAGTTCGACCAGCCGGGCCGCGGCCTCCGCTTCGTCCGCGATCCGCCGGGGACCGCAGAGGGCCGACAACAGCTCCAGGGCGCTGTCGGTGTCGAGGACGTCGAGCTGGAGCAGGGATGCTCCGTCGAGGACGAGCTCGCCCAGGCGCCATGTGCTGGTCGCCAGCACCGCGCTGCCCGGCCCTTGCGGAAGGAGGGCGGTGACCTGCGCCGGGCGCGTCACGTCGTCCAGCACCACGAGCATCCTGCGCTTGGCCGACAGGTCACGGTAGAGAGCCGTACGGTCGGCGAAGCCCGTGGGGAGGAACCGGTCCCGCACGCCCAGGGCGCGCAGGCAGGTGGCGAGCGCTTCGGACACGTCCCCGCCGGTGCCCGCGCGCAGCCCGGCGAAGTCGACGAAGATCTGTCCGTCGGGGAAGCGGAGCTGGTTGCTGTGGGCCCATTGGCAGGCGGCGGCCGTCTTGCCGATCCCGGGGAGCCCGCTGAAGACGCCGATCGGGCAGCCGGCGGGATCGCTGTGGGCGAGTAAACCGTCCACTTCGGCCAGCTCCTGACGGCGGTTGACGAAGCCGCGTGGTGGTCTCGGGACCTGGTCGGGGCGCCGGTCCGGTGGCGCCTCGGGTCCCGCGTGGTAATTAAAGGTGATGGCGCCGTTGACGACACCGGCTTGGACCAGTTGCCCGTCGACATTGCCGGGAAGGCTGTTCGTGATCCTCGTCGGCGCCGGGCGTTCCGAACCGTCCTGCACGCTCATGAACCACCGCCTCTCGGGATCTCCAACCCATGGTCACCGTACTGGACTCAGGCCGTGCAAGGGGGCGTTCCGCGCCCGCTACGATCAGGGACATGCCGAACCAGGCTCCCTACGACGCCCCTGACCTGCCCTGTCGACCCGAGTCCTGCAAATCGCCTGTTACCAGTACAATTAACAATTTGACGGGCAGCGGGCAGCGGGCAGCGGGCAGCGGGCAGCGGGCAGCGGGCAGCGGGCAGCGGGCAGCGGGCAGCGGGCAGCGGGCAGCGGGCAGCGGGCAGCGGGCAGCGGGCAGCGGGCAGCGGGCAGTACTGGTCGCCGTGCGGTCCGCAGGAGCCCTGCACCGGCTCCTCGACGTGTTGCCGGCGTTCGACGGGGACAACCGGGTCACCACCCGGTTCACGCTGGTCCCGGGCTCAGACTTCGACGTCGACGCCCTTTCGGCCCTGGACCGCGCCGGCGCCCGCACTCTCGCCTGGGACGAGGCCCTTCGGACCGAGCATGACCTGATCCTGGCCGCGAGCCCCAAGGGGGCGCTCCGGCAGCTGTCGGGACCCCGGGCGCTGCTGCCTCACGGAGCCGGCTTCAACAAGACGGTCTCCGACGACGGCTCGGCCGGTGTTCCATCGGGCCTCGATCCCCACTACCTGCTGGCAGAGGGCGAGCCCTGGGCCGACCTGCACGCCCTGGCGCACGAGGAGCAGGTGTCCCGCCTGGCACGTCACTGCCCTGTGACCGCCCGCCGGGCCGCCGTGGTCGGTGATCCCACCCTGGACCGGCTCCTCGCGTCCGTCCCCCACCGGGCGGAGTACCGCGATGCCCTGGGCACGGGGCCGCGCAGGCTCATCGTCCTCGTGTCCACATGGGGACCCGAGTCCCTGCTGGCCCGCCGCCCTGGCCTGCCGGCCGACCTCAGCGCGCTCCTGCCCCACGACTCCTTCCAAGTCGCGTTGGTTCTGCACCCCAACGAGCACAGCGGCACCGGGAGGTTCGACCTGTCCCGGTGGCTCGCCCCAGCCCTCGCGGCGGGCCTCGTCCTCTCCCGCCCGTACGAGGAATGGGCCGCGCTGCTGGCCGCGGCCGATGCCGTAGTCACCGACCACGGCTCCACCGCGCTGTACGCCGCGGCCCTCGGCCACCCGGTGATAGGCGCGTACGACGGCGGCCACGAGCTGATACCCGACAGCCCGATGGCACGGTTGCTGGCCGCCGCCCCCCACCTCTCGGCAGCCTCGGATCTGCCCGAAGTCCTCCGGGCTGCCCTTACGGTGGACGCCCGCGGCCACGCCTCCGCCGCGTTCGCGCGGCAGGGCGAAGCGCTTCCCCTGCTACGGCAGCACCTCTACCGGCTGCTCGGGCTGCGCCCGCCGGCGGACCCGCCGGAAGCCCGGGCGTTCCCCGCGCCCTCCGCCGCGCCCCGGCGGCCACGGGCCTTCGCGGTACGGGCCGAGGTCTCGGGTGACCGGGTCGCCGTCGAGCGCTTCCCCGTACACACGCGGGAGCCCGTGCACCACGTGGCGGCCGAGTACCCCACCGCCGGGCCCCGCGAGGTGCAGAGCGCGGCCGTGCTGTGGCGCCGTAAGGAGGACACCGCCCCTCGCACTCGGGCGACCGTGTGGACGGCGAGCGGCTGGACGGCCCACGTCCTGGCGGAGGCTCCGGGCTGCCGGACGGCGGTCGCCGTCCTGACACGCCGGCGGTGCCTGCTCAGGCACCGGAAGGCCGGTCTGCTCCACCTCCGCATGGAGCCCCGCCACGACGCCGGCAGGGTCTCCTACGCCGACCCTGTGGCCGTGGCGTCCGCGGTGCACGTCTGGCTGGGAGCCAACGCGACGCGCGCCCTGCCCGTGTGGCTGACGTGCGACATAGGACCGGTCGCCGTCCGCGTGCACCTGGCCCCCGCGGATACGGACGACCTCGACTACGAGCTCTGACCCTCGGGGGCGACTCCCCCGCACTCGGTCGCGATGCGCCTCGCGGCCGTACGGTGCGCCTCGGCGGTGCGCGTTTCACCGAAGGCGTCCGCCAGGTCGGCGAGCTCCTCCAGGACCCGGACCTCGTCCGTGCGGGAACCGCGCCTCCGGGCACCGTCGAGCGCGGCGCCGACCAAGGGGCGGGCCTCCTCGGGACGGCCGCTCAGGCGCAGCGCGCGGCCCAGTTCGAACGCGGTCCGCGCGGTCATGCGCTCCCGCTTCTGGAGCCGGGCCATCTCGAAGGCTTCGCGCAGCGGTACGACGGCCTCCTGGTGCTGCCCGCTCCGCAGCGCGGTCTTTCCCAGCAGGTACGTCTGCAGCAGTACGCCGTACTCGTTGCCGATCTCCGCGTGGACCGCCTTCGACGCTTCGAAGTCCGCGGCGGCTCCGGTCCAGTCCCCGGTCTCTGCCTTGAGCAGCCCTCGGAACTCCACCGTCGAGGCCCGCAACTTGCGCTCCGGGTCGGATTCCCCCAAGGCGTCGGAGGCGTTGAGGGCATGCCGCAGGTGCTCGGCCGCCTCCTCGTACAGCCGCTGCTCCCACAGCGGGCGGGCCAGCTGACACCTCATCCGCACCATGGCCGGCAGGTACTCCGCGCGGTCGGCCGCGGCCACCCCCGTACGGAACGCGTCCATGATGTCCGCGTAGTGCTGATGGTCGAGGAAATGGGTCCACAACGGCTCGCACAACGCCCAGGCGTCCTCGTACAGCCCGTCCTCGAAGGCCGACCGGACGCACCCGTACAGGATGTGTCGCTGGGCATCCAGCCACCGCAGCGCTTCCGGCTTCCCCGGGAAGTCGACGTCGGGCACGTCGGTGCCCGCGGAGTCCGGCACTTCCGCGAACGTCATCCGCGACCCCGCCGCCACGAGGTCCGCGCGGGCGGCCTGGCGCCTGATCCAGGTGATCAGTGAACGGCGGGCCCCGGCCCGCTCCGCCCCGTCGGGGTCCTCCTGCCGTGCCCGACGGTCGGCATGCCCCCTCAAGAGGCTGTGCATGCGCCAGCCCTCGGTCAGCCCTTCGAGCAGTCCCGCGGACTCCAGTTCCTCCAGGGCGTCTTCCGCGAGGAGTGGAGCGCGACCGAGCAGAGCGGCGGCGACCGATTTCGTGACGCCGGGGCCCGGAAGCTGGGGCAGCAGGCGGTACAGGCGTGCCGCCTCCGGTGGCAGAGCCGCGTACGCGGCATCCCACACGGCTTCGACCATGGGAATACCCTTCCCGTGCAGCTCCGCCGTGAGCTCCGCGACGAGCCGGGACAGGCTGCGCCTGCGGTACTTGCGCACCCACTGCCCGGCCACCTGGAGGGCGGCCGGCAGCCCTCCGCAGCCTCGTGCCAGATCGACGACCGCCTCCGGCTCCGCCGCCAGCCGGGGATCGTCCACGAGGTGGCCCAGCAGCCGCACGGCGTCGTCCACCCCGAGCGGGCCCACCGGCACCTCGACAGCGGCTCTGCCGTCGAGGTCGTACAGGGCGGCCTGGCTGGTGACGATCACAAGGCTGAGGTCCGATGACGGGAGGAGTTCGTTCACCTCGGTCCCGAGGCGCGCGTTGTCGACGACCACGATGAGCCGCTTGCCCTTTGTCCTGCTCCAGAGCTGCTTTTTGCGACCGCCCTGGGATTTTTCCAGCCAATCCGGTGTCACGCCCATGCCCGTCAGGAGTTCCCCGACAGCGTCCGAGACTTCGACGACACCGTCCCGGCGCAGGTCGTCGAGGTCTACGTAGAGCACTCCGTCCGGGTACCGGTCGGTGAGGCCGCGAGCCATGTGGAACCCGAGTGCCGTCTTGCCGATGCCGCCGATACCGGTCAGCGCGACGACCAGGGGTCCGCCGTGCACCGGGTGGCCCTCGACCGCACGGGTGATGCGCTCACGCTCGTCGTGTCTGTTCTCGAACCGGGCCAACGCGGGTGGGAGTTGGCAGGGGACGGGCCGGCCCGACGCTTCCGCGCCGTGAAAGTGCTGGTGAATCTCTCCGATGCGGCCAGCTTGGACGACCACTTCCGCGTGCCCGTCCAGACTGTTCCAGGTGTCCTCGGCCATGCGCCAACACTATTGGCCCATCGGCAACATGACGATGCGTACATATCGGCCGGCCGCACCGAGGCCGTGGTCCGTGGCCCGGACCTGGATGTGCCGGAACCACTTCGACGGGGTGCGGTGCCGACCTAAGGTGGGACGACCCGACACCGAGCGAGGGAGTCCCAGCATGGACCCGATCACCGCAGCGGCACTCGCCGCGCTGGCCGGCAGCCTCGGCAGTGAAGCCGGGCGCCAGGCATGGCAAGGGCTCACCGCGCTGGTGCGGCGCCCCTTCGGGTGGGCCGCGGCCCAGGGACCGGAGGGCAACGGGACGCCCCAGGTCAGCTCGGGTGAGCTGGAAGCCGCCGCGTTGGCGGGAGACCCCGCCGACCCGATGCGCGCACAGGCGCTGGCGACGGCCCTCGGCGTACGGGCGGCCCTGGACGGCGAGTTCCGCGCACTGCTCGACGAGTGGTGGCAGCGGGCACAGGCCGGTTCCCCGGGCGGCGATGTGCACAACAGCATCAGCGGCGGCACCCAGAACGGCCCGGTGCTCCAGGGCCGGGACTTCTCGAACCTGACCTTCGACATGACGCGCGGCGAGGCCGCTCCGGACAGCTGAAACACCACTTCAGAGCCGTTTCCGAGACCCTCTTCGCGTGCGCTCCCGGAGTCTCCGCGGTCGTCGGCGGGCGGGGTGCCTTCCCGACCGGTGCCGGACGGAGTTATCCACAGGCTGGGGCTCTCCTCGACACGTTGTCGGTCCGGCGGCGCAGAATGGGGCCATGACTGAGAGCAACGGGTCCAAGCTGAGTGACGGGGCCGCGGAGGCCGGCGCGGCGGCGCGCGCGGCGAGTGAGGCCATGCCGGACTGGGAGAAGCGCTTCCGGGCGCCGCGGGTGGGGCTGCCCAAGTGGGCGGAGGACGCCCCGGACCGCTCACTGTTCGTCTCGAACGTGACGGGCACCTTCGAGCTCTACGCCTGGGACCGCGCGACGGGCGAGCAGCGCCAGGCGACCGACCGGCCGAACGGCACGACGGGCGGGCTGCTGTCGCCGGACGGCGAATGGATCTGGTGGTTCTCCGACAAGGACGGCGACGAGTTCGGCGTATGGATGCGCCAGCCCTTCCACGGCGGGCCGAACGAGGAGGCGACGCCCGGTCTCGACCCCTCCTACCCCGGTGGCCTGGCCCTGGGCAGGGACGGCACGGCGGTCGTCGGCCGGTCCACGGACAAGGGCGGCTCGACCGTCCACGTCGCGCGGCCCGATGCCGAGCCCGTGGAGATCTACCGCCATGAGGAGTCCGCCGGCGTGGGCGGTTTCTCCCATGACGGCACCCTGATCGCGATCGAACACACCGAGCACGGTGACGCCATGCACTCGGCGATCCGGATCGTCCGTACGGACGGCACCACGGTCGCCGAGCTCGACGACACCCGGGGCGGCACGGAGGAGCTGGGCCTCGCCGCCATGGGCTTCGCCCCGGTCGACGGTGACTCCCGGCTGCTCGTCGGGCACCAGCGGCGCGGCCGCTGGGAGCCCATGCTGTGGGACGCGGCGACGGGTGAGGAGACGGCACTCGCCGTCGACCTGCCCGGCGATCTGGACGCCGACTGGTACCCGGACGGGTCCGCGCTGCTGATCGAGCACAGCTTCCAGGCCCGCAGCGAGCTGTGGCGCTACGACCTGGCCGACGGCGCCCTCTCCCGCGTGGACACCCCGGAGGGCACCGTCTCCGGCGCGCTGGCCCGCCCTGACGGCACGGTGGAGTTCCTGTGGTCCTCCGCCGCCAAGGCCCCGGTCGTGCGGTCCACGACCGGGCAGGTCGTACTGGACCCGCCGCCGGCGCCGGGCGGCGTGGGCCGGGCCCCGGACTCGGTGCCGGTGAGCGACGCGTGGGTGGACGGACCGGGCGGCAAGGTGCACGCCCTGATCCAGAAGCCGGCCGGCGAGGGACCCTTCCCGACCGTCTTCGACATCCACGGCGGCCCGACCTGGCACGACAGCGACGCCTTCGCCGCCGGACCGGCGGCCTGGGTGGACCACGGCTTCGCGGTCGTGCGCGTCAACTACCGGGGCTCGACCGGCTACGGCAGGGCGTGGACGGACGCCCTCAAGCACCGGGTCGGCCTGATCGAGCTGGAGGACATCGCGGCGGTCCGGGACTGGGCCGTGGCGTCCGGGCTGGCGGACCCGGAGCGGCTGGTGCTCGCCGGCGGCTCCTGGGGCGGCTATCTGACGCTGCTGGGGCTCGGCACCCAGCCGGAAGCCTGGGCGCTGGGCCTGGCCGCCGTGCCCGTGGCGGACTACGTGACGGCCTATCACGACGAGATGGAGGCCCTGAAGGCACTGGACCGCACGCTGCTGGGCGGCACCCCGGAGGAGGTGCCGGAGCGCTTCGCCGCGTCCTCACCGCTGACGTACGTCGACGACGTGCGCGCCCCGGTCTACATCTCGGCGGGGATGAACGACCCGCGCTGCCCCATCCGGCAGGTCGAGAACTACGTCGAGCGGCTGGAGCGCCGGGACCACCCCCTGGAGGTCTACCGCTACGACGCGGGGCACGGCTCCCTGGTGGTGGAGGAGCGGGTCAAGCAGCTCCGGCTGGAGATCGCCTTCGCGGAACGGCACCTGGGCGCGGGGAGCGGCGGGAAGCCGTAAGGCGACGACGGCGCCTTACGGTCCGGCCCGGCCCGGTAGGCCCGGCCCGGTAGGGGACTCGCGGGGCCCTTGGGGCGTGGCGGCCTGCCCCCCTTGGGGCAGGTGACCGCCCGTCCTGTCCTGGGCGGGTTCCTGGCCCCCTAGGGCCGGGGCGCCCCTTCCGGAGCCTTGGGTCCTGCGGGCGCCGCCGCGGCGTCGGGGATCTCCGTAGCGTCGGGGGTCTCCGGGCCGTCGGAGGTCTCCGTAGCGTCGGGGGTCTCGGGGCCGTCGGAGGTCTCCGGGGCGTCGCGAGTCTCCAGGGCCCCGGCCCCCTACGACGCCTTGGTGCCCTCGGGCACCCCGGTGTCCCCAGGCGCCTTGGCGGCCTCCTGTGCCTTGGTCTCCTCCGGCTGGTCCGGGGTGATGCCGAGGGCCAGGTCCTTGGCCGCCTCGACCTCCCTGCGGAAGAGCCGGAACCACATGAAGAGGACGAAGCCCGCGAAGACGAACCACTCACCGGTGTAGCCGAGGTTCTGGAACGCCTTGAGGTCGAGGCCACTGTTGGGAGCGACGGCCGGCGGCACCGGCGTCAGGGCGCCCTCCGCCTTGGGCGCGGTCAGCCAGGCGTCGTACACCTCGTACGGCAGGACGTTGACCAGGGAGGCGGAGCTGATGACGCCGAGCTGCCCCTCGGGCAGTCCGCCGGCCGACCGTACGCCCTTGGAGCCGGGGCTCTCCGAAGCCTGGAGGGCGCCGGTCACGGTGACGTGCCCCGTCGGCGGGGCGGGCACGGCGGCGGTGTCGGCCTTGGAGCCCGCGTCGCCCGGCAGCCAGCCGCGGACGATCGGGACGGCCTTGCCGCCGTCGGTGCGCAGCAGCGTCAGGACGTAGAAGCCCTGGCGGTCGTCCAGGCTGCGGTTCGGGACGAGCAGCTGGTGCCCGGTGTCGTAGCGGCCGGTGACGACGGCCTGGCGGCCGGAGGTCTCCGTGCTCACCGGCAGCAGCTCGCGCAGCGGCTCGGCGGCGGCGGCCTTGGCGTCGTCGGCCTGCGTCTGCTGCTCGCGGTGCGAGTCGACGCGCGTTTCGAAGCGGCTGAGCTGCCAGCTGCCCATGAACAGACAGACAGGGATGGACAGCACGGCGAAGACGTTGATCGCCCACCAGCGGGAAGTCAGCAGGAACCGATACACACCACCACGGTACGGGCCCCTCCGCTCGGGCTCCGCACCGGGCGGCTCCCTCACGGCCCGAGGCCCAGCCGAAGCACGGCCCGAGGCACGGCCCGGCACGGACCGGAGCAACCCGGAGCCGGTCCGAAACAGCCCGGAACAGTCCGGAGCGTGCCGCGCACGCCGCCGCGGCTACCTCGCCGGAACCGCCATGGGCCCCGTGCGGTAAACCGTTCCGGCGCAGGCGTCGTCGATCTTGGCGTCCGCTATCGCGGGCTCGCCGACGTCCGGGGTGTGGCTGACCACGACGCTCGCCGGCGGCTTGGGCGGCGGGGTGTTCTCGGTCACGCCGGGTGTCTGCGCGGCCGGGGCACCGGCGGACGGGGCACCGCTCGCGCTCGGCGCGGGGGTGGCGGGTCCGGTGTTCCTCCCGCAGCTGTTCGTACCGCCGTCGGGCGACGGTATCCAGGCGAACTTCACCTCGTACGCCTGGCCGGGCTGGAGGATCACCTCGCTGGGCTCGCCGGCGGGGCTGGGCAGACCGGTCGCGGCGTCGCCCTGGGTGTGGTCGACGACGGAGACCCGGGAGGACTCCGCGCTGCCGCGCGCGCTGACGGCCACCGTGCCGGGCCCCGCGACCGTACAGACGGTGCGCGAGACGTTGACGACGCGGAAGGCGCCGTAGACACGGCCGTCCCGGTCGGCGGCGCCGACGGTGCCCGCGCCCTGGCCGAGCTGGTCGCGGTCGCAGGTCGGGGAGACGGGGGCGAAGGTGTTGGTGGGGTCGGGCAGGCTGGCGGCCGGGGTGCCCGACGGCTTCGGCTCGTTGCCCTTGTGGCCCTCCTCCTTCCGCTCCTCCTCCCGGGAATCCGGGCTCTCGGTGCCCTTCTCCGCCGGACGGCCGGCCTCTGTGAGGCCGTCGCCACGGCCCTCGCCGCCCTCGTCCTCGCTGCGCCGGCTGCTGGCGGTGGTGGCGTGGCGCTCGCCGGGGGCGTCCTCGGAGGAGGCCACATGGATGAGCGCGGGCAGCGCCGTGCCACCGAGGATCAGCGCCGCCGCGGCGCCGATGAGGGCCTGCCGACGGCGCGCGCGCCGCGCCGGGACCGCGCGCCGCAGCTGCTCCAGGGCGTCCGGGGACGGCTCCAGCTCCTCGACGGCTCCCTGCAGGAGTCGCCGCAGGACCTCCTCGTCGACGCCGGAACCGGCGGCGGAGGCGGCGGAACCGGCGGGCTCGGAGAACTCGGAGGACTCGGAGGACTCAGAGAACTCGGAGGAGCGGGAGGGACCGGAGGAGCGGGAGGGACCGGACGCGCCGGATGAGCCGAAGGGACCGGACGAGCCGTCCTCGGGACGGCGGCCGTCCGAGTGCTGCTGGTTCATGCCGGAGCCTCCATGGCGACACGCAGCGCCGCGATGCCGCGGGAGCCGTACGCCTTGACCGAACCGAGAGAGAGGCCCAGGGTCTCGGCGACCTGGGCCTCGGTCATATCGGCGAAGTAGCGGAGGACGAGGACCTCGCGCTGGCGGCGCTGCAGTCCGCGCATCGCGGTGATCAATTGGTCTCGCTCCAGCTGTTCGTACGCGCCCTCCTCGGCGCTCGCCATGTCGGGCATCGGCTTGGACAGCAGCTTCAGCCCGAGAATGCGACGGCGCAGCGCGGAGCGGGACAGATTGACGACAGTCTGCCTCAAATAGGCCAGTGTCTTCTCCGGGTCCCGGACGCGGTTACGCGCGGAATGCACCCGGATGAACGCTTCCTGGACGACGTCCTCGCAGGAGGCGGTGTCGTCGAGGAGCAGCGCGGCGAGGCCGAGCAACGACCGGTAGTGGGCGCGGTAGGTCTCGGTGAGGTGGTCGACTGTGGTGCCCGCTGCCATCGCCTCGTCAGCGTCCCCGCGCTGGGACGGGAGCTGGGCGGCGGAGCGGGTGGTCGGCCAGGGAGCGATCACCGGCATACCGCCCGACGCGCGGGGACGCGGACGCACTGCGCTGCTGCCACGCCTCGGGGCGGTTGCGATGCTGATGACCTCTGCCACGCCTGTTGGACACGCTTCCCCCCATCAGGGTTGTACGCGTGAGGCACCCCGTTTGACGATGCACCGCGTGACGATGCGTCATATGCCCTCATGCGTACCAGCTCTTCCTCAATGCCCCGGTTTTGGCACCACCGCAAGAGACGGCAGCAAAGACGCCCCGTGCCCGGTCACCGGTTCCGGCCGCCGGTGGCGAGGGGCGGACAGTGATAGTCGAACACACCATCTGCCCAGCTCAAGAGGTCTGGACCAACGACTTGATCACAGGACCTTCACGGATCCTCCAGATTAGGGAGTGGTCAGCTCCGCCGCCACGAATTCAGCGATCTGGACGGCATTGAGGGCCGCGCCCTTGCGGAGGTTGTCGCCGCAGGCGAAGAATTCCAGTGCCTTGGGGTCGTCCAGCGCGCGCCGCACCCGCCCCACCCACGTGGGATCCGTGCCGACCGCGTCGGCGGGCGTGGGGAACTCCCCCTCGGCGGGGTCGTCGACGAGCACCACACCGGGCGCGTTGGCCAGGATCTCGTGTGCCTGGGCGACCGAGACCTCGTTCTCGAAGCACGCGTGCACCGTGAGCGAGTGCGTCGTGATCACCGGTACGCGCACACAGGTCGCGCTCACCGGCAGCCCCGGCAACCCCAGGATCTTCCGGGACTCGTCCCGGATCTTCATCTCCTCGGAGGACCAGCCGTCCTCGCGCGGTGAGCCCACCCAGGGCACGACGTTCAGCGCCAGCGGGGCCGGGAAGGGGCCCAGGGTGTCGCCGACCGCCCGCCGGACGTCGCCCGGCTGCGTACCCGCCGAGGCCCCGACGACCGCGGCGAGCTGCGCGCGGAGCGTGTCGACGCCCGCCTTGCCCGCACCCGAGGCGGCTTGGTACGAGGAGACGACGAGCCCGCTCAGCCCGAACTCGGCGTGCAGCGCGCCCACCGCGACGATCATCGACAGGGTGGTGCAGTTGGGGTTGGAGATGATGCCGCGCGGCCGTACCCGCGCCGCGTGCGCGTTGACCTCGGGCACGACCAGCGGGACGTCCGGGTCCATCCGGAAGGCCCCGGAGTTGTCCACGACCACCACGCCCTTGGCGGTGGCGATCGGCGCCCACCGCGCCGCGACCTCGTCGGGCACGTCGAACATCGCGACGTCGACCCCGTCGAAGACCTCCTCGCTCAGCGCGAGGACCGGGGTCTCCACGCCCCGGACGGCCGGCCTGCGACCGGCCGAGCGGGCGGACGCCACGAGGCGGATCTCGCCCCAGACGTCCGCGCGCCGGGAGAGGAACTCCAGCATGACCGTGCCCACGGCGCCGGTGGCGCCGACCACGGCCAGGGTCGGCCTACGGCCCGTGCCCGCCGGGGCGGGACGGGCCGCGTAGCCGCCGGTCATCGACCGGTGCCGCCGTAAACGACCGCCTCGTCGCTCTCGCTGTCCAGACCGAAGGCCGTGTGCACGGCGCGCACGGACTCGTTGGCGTCGTCGGCGCGGGTGACCACCGAGATACGGATCTCGGACGTCGAGATCAGCTCGATGTTCACCCCCGCGTCGGACAGCGCCTCGAAGAAGGTCGCCGTGACGCCCGGGTTGGTCTTCATGCCCGCGCCGACCAGGGAGATCTTGGCGATCTGGTCGTCGTAGCGCAGCGAGTCGAAGCCGACGCGCCCCTTCGTCTTCTCCAGCGCCTCGATGGCCTTGCGGCCCTCGGTCTTCGGGAGGGTGAAGGAGATGTCCGTGAGGCCCGTGGAGGCCGCCGAGACATTCTGGACGATCATGTCGATGTTGATCTCGGCGTCCGAGATGGCACGGAAGATCGTCGCGGCCTCGCCCGGCTTGTCCGGCACCCCGACGACCGTGACCTTGGCCTCGGACGTGTCGTGGGCAACACCCGAAATGATCGCCTGCTCCATCGGCTGGTCCCCTCGCGGTTCGTTGCTGACCCAGGTGCCCTGGAGCCCCGAGAAGGACGAGCGCACATGGATCGGGATGTTGTAACGGCGTGCGTACTCGACGCAGCGGTGCAGCAGCACCTTGGAACCGGAGCTCGCCAGCTCCAGCATGTCCTCGAACGAGATCCAGTCGATCTTGCGGGCCTTCTTCACGACCCGCGGATCGGCGGTGAAGACCCCGTCGACGTCGGTGTAGATCTCGCACACCTCGGCGTTCAGCGCGGCGGCCAGTGCGACGGCGGTGGTGTCGCTGCCGCCCCGGCCCAGGGTGGTGATGTCCTTCTTGTCCTGGGACACACCCTGGAAACCGGCCACGATCGCGATGTTGCCCGCGTCGACGGACTGCTGGATCCGGCCCGGCGTGACGTCGATGATGCGCGCTTTGTTGTGGACCGAGTCGGTGATGACTCCGGCCTGGCTGCCCGTGAACGACTGCGCCTCGTGACCGAGGTTTTTGATCGCCATGGCCAGCAGCGCCATGGAGATCCGCTCTCCGGCGGTCAGCAGCATGTCGAACTCGCGCCCGGCAGGAATCGGCGAAACCTGCCCGGCGAGGTCGATCAACTCGTCCGTCGTGTCACCCATCGCGGAAACCACGACGACCACCTGGTGGCCGTTCTTCTTGGCTTCCACGATTCGCTTGGCAACCCGCTTGATGCCTTCGGCATCGGCAACGGAGGAGCCTCCGTACTTCTGCACGACAAGGCCCACGTGCGCTCCTCGCAACTATGTGTAATGCGGTCGGCTCAGTCTAACGAGCGGCCGGAATCGGCCACGCGGATACCGCATGGTGAGACGTCCGGCCCGCTCGCTCCAGGGACGTCCCTGCCCGCTTCCCGGGGCCGCACTCTCGAAGGTGACCCAGGTCACGGGCGGGTCCCGGGCCCGGGTCGACGGGGGGGGGCGACACCGGTCCGGGTTGGTGCCGACGGGGGGCGGCGCCGGCCCGGGTCGGTGTCGACGCGCGGCCGGCGCGCCGGTCCGTGCCCGCCCTTACGAACCGGCCGGCACCCCGTACGTCATACGCTCCGCAGCCCCAGCGGCCCGGCGATCTCGGCGGCCATCACCTTCCCGGCCTCCTCCGCCAGCTGCTCCTCCGTGGCCGCGGAGTCCGTGTCCAGCCCCTGGAGCTCGTCCAGCGGCTGGTCGAGGCGGACGTGCGCGACCAGGGACTGCAGGGCCCGCAGCGCGGCCGAGGCCGTGGGGCCCCAGTTGGAGAGGTAGGAGAACTGCCACCACCACAGGGCCTCGCTGACCCGGCCGTCGCGGTAGTGCGCCATGCCGTGGCGCAGGTCCGTGATGATGTCGGCCAGATCGTCGGAGATCCGGCAGGCGACCGGGGCGCTCCGCGGCACATACGGGTCGAAGACCTCGGAATAGACGTCCACCGGGTCGAGCAGGACCGCGAACCGCTCGCGCAGCTCGTCCACGTCGGGCTCGGGGCCGACGTCCGGTTCGTACCGCTCGTCGGGGAGGAAGTCCTCGTGCGCGCCGAGCCGGCCGCCGGTGAGGAGGAGCTGGGAGACCTCCAGCAGCAGGAAGGGCACGGCGCTGTCGGGCTCGTCGCCGCGGGACACCTCGGCGACCGCGACGATGAAGCTCTCGATCGAGTCGGCGATCTGGACGGCGAAGTCGTCGGGATCGCGCTTGGCGTCATGGAGCGTTGCGTCAGACATCGAGTAGTCGTCTCCCTTCGAAGGCACGCCCGAGCGTGACCTCGTCGGCGTATTCAAGATCTCCACCCACAGGCAGACCGCTGGCCAGCCGCGTAACCCTCAGACCCATGGGTTTCACCATGCGCGCGAGGTACGTGGCGGTGGCCTCTCCCTCCAGGTTGGGGTCTGTGGCGAGGATCAGCTCGGTGACGGTGCCGTCCGCGAGCCGGGTGAGCAGCTCACGGATGCGCAGATCGTCCGGGCCGACGCCCTCGATGGGGCTGATGGCCCCGCCGAGTACGTGGTAGCGGCCGCGGAACTCGCGGGTCCGCTCGATCGCGACGACGTCCTTGGACTCCTCCACCACGCAGATGACGGCGGGGTCGCGGCGCGGGTCGAGGCAGACGCGGCAGCGCTCGTCCTGCGCGACGTTGCCGCAGACCGCGCAGAAGCGGACCTTCGCCTTGACCTCGGTCAGCGCGTGGGCGAGCCGGCGGACGTCGGCCGGCTCGGCCTGGAGGATGTGGAAGGCGATCCGCTGCGCGCTCTTGGGCCCGACGCCGGGCAGCCTGCCCAGCTCGTCGATGAGGTCCTGGACCACGCCTTCATACACGGATCGAATGCTCCTTCTTGTGTCTCTGTCCGTCGCTGTCTGTCGTTGTCACCCGGTGTCACCGGGGGACGCCGGGTGACCGCCCGCGGCCGCCCCTGCTCCTCAGAAGGGCAGGCCCGGGATGCCGCCGCCCAGGCCCTGGGCGAGCGGGCCGAGCTTCTGCTGCTGGAGCTGCTGCGCGGCGGCGTTCGCGTCGCGCACGGCGGCGACGACCAGGTCGGCGAGGGTCTCGGTGTCCTCGGGGTCCACGGCCTTGGGGTCGATCACCAGGCCCTGGAGCTCACCGGCGCCGGTGACGGTCGCCTTGACCAGGCCGCCGCCCGCGGTGCCGTCGACCAGAGTGCGCGCGAGCTCCTCCTGGGCCGCCGCGAGGTCCTGCTGCATCTTCTGGGCCTGCTGGAGCAGCTGCTGCATGTTGGGCTGGCCACCACCGGGGATCACGGTTTCGCTCCTGGCTGTCGACGACGATGTCTCGGTAGCCCGAGCCTACGTGTTCGCCGGGCGGCGCGCCCTATGCCGTGGGAAGAAGTCCGGTAGGCGCCCGGGGGCGTACGCGGCGCATCCGGAAGGGGCGCGGATCGCGTACCGAACGTGTGCGGAACGCAGCCGTACGACTACTCGTACGGCTGCGTGTGCGGGGCGCGGGCGGGGGCCGGGGGTTGGCTTCGGCTGGACTTCGACCGGGCCCCGCCGGGGTGCCCGTCGGCTCTCCATCGACTCTCCGCCGGGCCCGCGCCGAGGCCCGCTCGCCGTCCCGGCTACTCGTTGGCGATCTCCTCGATGACCGTGGCACCCAGCTCGCGGACGATGAGGTCGTGGCCGGTCAGGGCGGAGTCGACGAGGTCGGGATCGTCCTCGGCGGGCATGTCGTCCTCGGGCGCGACCGGCGGCGGCTCGGGCTCGCGGTGCGCCTGGGAGGCCGCGGGCGGGGCCTGCCGGGCTCGGGCGCCGGGCCGGGGCCTGCGGCGCGGCGGCCGGGCGGCTCTGCGGGCACCGGTCGCGGCCGGGCCGCCGCCGAAGCCGCCGGGGGTGCCGTAGCCGCCCGCACCGCCGGGGGGCTCGCGGCGGGCGCCCCGCCGTAGCCGCCGCCGGGACCGCTCGTACCGCCGAAGCCGCCACCGCCGCCACTGCCACCGGCGAACCCGCCGCCGGCCGGGGCGCCGCCCGGGGCCACGACGAGGTCGATCTTCCACTGCGCACCGTTCATCACATCGCCGACGGCCTGGCGGAGGACGTCCTCGCTGCCGCTGTTGGCGAAGGAGTCGCGGGCTCCGGGGTTGGCGAAGCCGATCTGGAGGGTGGTGCCGTCGAAGCCGACCACGTCGGCGTTCTGGCTGAGGATGATCCAGGTGAAGCGACGGCGGTTCTTGACGGCTTCCAGGATGTTCGGCCACATCTGGCGCACGTAGGAGGCGTCGCCGACGGGCGCGGCGGCGGCCGGGGCCGACGGCTGGGCGTACGAGCTCGCGGGCGCGGGCTGCTGGGCGGTGGGGGCGGGCCCTGCCCCGGGGTGGCGGCGGACGGCCAGGCGCCGGCGGGCTTGGCCGCGCCGGCACCGCCCTGGCCGGGGCGGCGGCGGTGGGCCAGGCGCCCGCGGTGGGCGTGGCGGCGGGGCCGCCGGGGCTGTGCCGGAGCGGGCGCGGGGGCGCTCGCGGGGCGGCCGCGCTGGGCCAGGCGCCGGCCTGCGGGGCGCCGGAGGCGGGGCCGAGGCGGGCCGGAAGCGGGCGCGCCCGAGACCGCGGCGCGGGCCGCGGCGGGGCCGGAAAGCCCGGAGGGGGCGCGGCGGGAGCGACCTGCGGGGCGGCCGGGGCGCTCGGGGCGGCGTGGGCGTCGGGCCCGGGGGCGTATCCGGCCGCGGGGGCGGAGCCATGGGGCGCCGGGACGTAACCGGCGGGCGGGGTCATGGGCGCCGTCACCATGCCGCCGCCGGCCGCGAGGGCGCCGCGCTCCAGCTTGTCGAGGCGGGCGCGCACGGAGCGCTCGTCGTCGAAGGCGGCGGGGAGCAGGACGCGGGCGCAGATGAGCTCGAGCTGGAGGCGCGGGGACGTGGCGCCGCGCATCTCGGTGAGGCCCTCGTTGACCAGGTCGGCGGCGCGGCTGAGCTCGGCGGCGCCGAAGACGGACGCCTGGGCCTGCATGCGCTCGACAAGGTCGACGGGGGCGTCGATGAGGCCCTTCTCGACGGCGTCGGGGACCGCGGCGAGGATCACCAGGTCGCGCAGGCGCTCCAGGAGGTCGGCGACGAAGCGGCGGGGGTCGTTGCCGCCCTCGATCACGCGGTCGACGACCTCGAAGGCGGCGGCGCCGTCGCTCGCGGCGAAGGCGTCGACGACGGCGTCGAGGAGGGAGCCGTCGGTGTAGCCGAGGAGGGACGTCGCCATGGCGTATGTCACACCGTCCTCGGCGGCGCCGGCGAGGAGCTGGTCCATGACGGACATCGAGTCACGGACGGATCCGGCGCCGGCGCGCACGACGAGCGGGAGCACGCCGTCCTCGACCGGGATCTTCTCCTGGCCGCAGACCTCGCCCAGGTACTCGCGCAGGGTGCCGGGGGGCACCAGGCGGAAGGGGTAGTGGTGCGTACGCGACCGGATGGTGCCGATGACCTTCTCGGGCTCGGTGGTCGCGAAGATGAACTTGAGGTGCTCCGGCGGCTCCTCGACGACCTTCAGCAGGGCGTTGAACCCCGCCGAGGTGACCATGTGGGCCTCGTCGATGATGTAGATCTTGTAGCGGCTGGCGGCGGGGCCGAAGAACGCCTTTTCCCGCAGGTCACGGGCGTCGTCCACACCACCGTGGGAAGCGGCGTCGATCTCGATGACGTCGATCGAGCCGCGGCCGTTGCGCGCGAGGTCGATACAGGACTGGCACTCGCCGCAGGGCGTGGGCGTGGGGCCCTGCTCGCAGTTCAGACAGCGGGCGAGGATGCGGGCACTGGTCGTCTTTCCACAGCCGCGCGGGCCGCTGAACAGGTACGCGTGATTGACCCTGTTGTTACGCAGCGCCTGCTGCAACGGGGCGGTGACATGCTCCTGACCGATGACCTCGGCGAAGGACTCGGGACGGTAGCGGCGGTAGAGCGCGAGGGACGACACACCTACGACGATATCGGGCCCCACCGACAAGTGGTCTCGATCACAGCTCAAGGCCCCGGTCGCACGCCCCGCGGACCCGCCGCGAGCCCCCGCGAACCCGGCCGACCGGCCCGGGCGTCCTCCGCCGGCCCCGGCGACCGCACCAGGGCCCGGACCCCCGAAAACGGCCCACACCCCTGGAAACACAAGGGCCCCCCACGCACCCGCCAGAGCCCACTTACCCTTGCTGCCTTCCGGCCCTGGGGGAGTTGGGTGAGATAGCGCCACGTGAGGGGCTTGCCCTCAGCCTAGCCGATCCCGGCCCGTGCTCGTGCCCCCTCCCCCACCCCGGCACCCCTCGAAGCTCCGCCCGACCCCACCTCGGCGGAAGACGTTCGCGAGCACCCCTTCGAGTCTTGTATTGTTTGCGGCGGAGGATTCGCCTAGTGGCCTAGGGCGCACGCTTGGAAAGCGTGTTGGGGGCAACCCCTCACGAGTTCGAATCTCGTATCCTCCGCACAGTGCCTCACCGGGCACTACCGAAGGCCCCGACCGGGAAACCGGCCGGGGCCTTCGGCGTTCCGTGGTCACGGTTGCCGGGCGGGCGAACATCCGGCCCTGACTCGCCCCCACCCCAAATCATCCGCTTACCAATAATCCGCGACGGACCGGTTTTCGTTACCCTGGCGGCATGACCGCCATGGCACCCACCCGCACCGAACCGGACCTGTCCTTCCTCCTGGATCACACGAGTCATGTGCTGCGGACGCAGATGGCCGCGCGGCTCGGCGAGATCGGGCTGACCCCGCGCATGCACTGCGTCCTCGTCCACGCCCTGGAGGAGGAGCGCACCCAGGCGCAGCTCGCCGAGATCGGGGACATGGACAAGACCACGATGGTGGTGACCGTCGACGCCCTGGAGAAGGCCGGCCTCGCCGAGCGCAAGCCGTCCAGCACCGACCGGAGGGCGCGGATCATCGCGGTGACGGAGGAGGGGGCAAAGGTCGCCGAGGAGAGCCGGAAGATCGTCGATGACGTCCATGAGAGCGCTCTCGGCGCCCTGCCCGACGGCGAGCGCGATGTGCTGCTCCGGGCACTGAACCGCCTGGTCACGGGCCACCTGGAGACGCCTGCGGAGGGGCCTCGGCAGGCTCGGCGGGCGCGCCAGAAGGGCTGACCGGAGAGGCCCGCGAACAACCGAATGCAGCCCTCACCGGCCTCTGATCCGTAAAAGATAGTCTGCAACAAAACCATCTGCTACGGTCTCTCCTGTTGCCTCCACCGACAGGAGAGACCGCTGTGCCCACCATCTCCGCACCCGCCTCCGCCCCCTCACGCTCCCGCCTGCTCGCCCTCGGCGTCCTGGCCACCGGGATGCTGATGACGGTCCTCGACGGCAGCATCGTGACCGTCGCCATGCCCGCCATCCAGAGCGACCTCGGCTTCACCCCGGCCGGGCTGAGCTGGGTCGTCAACGCCTACCTCATCGCCTTCGGCTCGCTCCTCCTGCTCGCCGGCCGCCTCGGCGACATGATCGGCCGCAAGCGGATGTTCCTGGTGGGCACGGGGGTGTTCACCGCCGCCTCGCTGCTGGCCGGTGCCGCCGCCTCCCCCGGGGTCCTGATCGCCGCCCGCTTCCTCCAGGGCGTCGGCAGCGCGATGGCCTCCGCCGTCAGCCTCGGCATCCTCGTCACGCTCTTCACCGAGCCTCGCGAACGGGCCAAGGCCATCGCCGTGTTCAGCTTCACCGGCGCGGCCGGCGCGTCGATCGGACAGGTTCTGGGCGGCGTCCTCACCGACGCGCTCACCTGGAACTGGATCTTCTTCATCAACCTGCCCATCGGCATCGCGACCCTCCTCGTCGCCCTCCCCGCCCTGCCCGGTGACCGCGGCCTCGGCCCGAAGGCGGGCGCGGACGCCCTCGGCGCGCTGCTCGTCACCTCCGGCCTGATGCTCGGCATCTACGCGGTGGTCAAGGTCGAGGAATACGGGGCGGCTTCGGCCCACACGCTCGGTTTCGGTGCCCTGGCGCTCGCCCTGCTCGCCGGATTCCTCGTCCGCCAGGCCACGGCGAAGAACCCGCTCATGCCGCTGCGGATCTTCCGGTCGCGCAGCGTCTCCGGCGCGAACCTGGTCCAGATGCTGATGGTCGCCGCGCTCTTCTCCTTCCAGCTCCTCGTCGCGCTCTACCTGCAGAACGTGCTCGGCTACGGCGCCGCCAGGACCGGTCTCGCGATGCTGCCGGCGGCCGCCGTCATCGGCGCGGTGTCCCTCGGCGCCTCCGCCCGCCTCAACGCCCGCTTCGGCGAGCGCAACGTCCTCCTGGCCGGTCTGGTGCTCCTGGTCGGCGTGCTCGGCCTGCTGACCCGGATACCCGGTCAGGCCGACCGGGCGAACTACCTCACCGACCTGTTTCCCGTGATGCTCCTCGCCGCCGGATTCGGCCTCGCGCTCCCCGCACTGACCTCGCTGGCCATGTCCGGCGCGAAGGAGGAGGACGCGGGCCTCGCCTCCGGCCTCTTCAACACGACCCAGCAGATCGGCATGGCCCTCGGCATCGCCGTCCTCTCCACCCTGGCCGCCTCCCGCACCGAGTCCCTCACCGCGGCGGGCCGCCCGGCCGCCGAGGCCCTGACCAGCGGCTACCACCTGGCCTTCGCGGCCGGCGCCGGCCTCCTCGTCACCGCCCTGGCCGTCGCCTTCACGGTCCTCCGCCGCCCGGAGCGGATCCCGCGGAACACCACGGCCGAGCGGGAAGCCCGCCTCGCCGCCCTGTGATCAGCCGGGACGGACAGCCGGAAAACACGCCGAGGCAATCACTCGCGAGTTCGAATCTCTCATCCTCCGCCGCACGAAGGCCCGGACCGCTCGGTCCGGGCCTTTCGCGTTCTCGCGGGCGGGAACCGGCCGCCCGGGGGCGTCCACTCGCACCCCGCCGTACTCCGTCAGGGCGCTTCGCCCGGTTTGCCTGGATATGCTGTGAAAGTGGTTAAATCTGGCCGGCTCCGGCCCCGTCGTCGTCATGGACGGGGGCCGCTCACGCCGCTGTCACTGTCACCGGTGATCCTCACCGTTGTCATCGCCAGCCTGGCCTACACCACCCCCAGGAGCATGGCCTTCAGCCGGCTGCTGCCCGCCGCGCCCGCCCTCGCCGCCGCCATGTGGCCCGTCCTCCCCACCGTCCTGCTGGGGACCGTCTGTCTCTTTCTCATGATCGGGCTCGGCATCGTCTTCCCCGACCTGGGGACGGGGTACACGGCGGCCGGGATCGTCGCGGTGACCGTGGCCGCCGCGTACGGGAGCCACGTCCGGCTCCAGCGGGAGCAGTCCCTCTTCCAGGTCCGGCTCGTCGCCGACGCGGCCCAGCAGGTCGTCCTGAGCCCCATGCCGCGCCGCTTCGGGGGCATCGAGATCGAGTCGCTGTACCTCGCCGCCGCCGCGGAGGCCCGGATCGGCGGCGACTTCTACGAGGTGGCCGACACCCCTTACGGCGTGCGGCTGCTCATCGGGGACGTACGGGGCAAGGGGCTGCCCGCGGTGGGGACGGCCGCCGCCGTGGTCAACTCCTTCCGGGAGGCCGCCTACGACGAACCCGACCTGAGCGGCATCGCCCGCCGGCTGGAGGCCAGCAGCACCCGGTACAGCGCCGCCTTCTCCCCCGAGGACCTGACGGAACGCTTCTCCACCGCCGTCCTCGTCGAGATCCCGCACGACGACGGCCACCTCAGGATCCTCAACTGCGGGCATCCCCCACCGCTGCTCCTCAACCACGGCGAACTCCGCGTCCTGGAGCCCACCGCCCCCTCGCCGCTGCTCAATCTCGCCGAGCTGATCGGCGACCACTACAGCGTCGACACGATCGCCTTCGCCCCCGGTGACCTGCTGCTCCTCTACACCGACGGCGTCACCGAGGCCCGGGACCGCGACGGCGGGTTCTTCCCGCTCGCGACCTGGATGGGCGGGCAGCCCCCCGGGCGGCCCCGCGAGCTGCTCGACGCCCTCCACCGCGACCTCCTCCGCTACAGCGGGGGCGGCCTCGACGACGACATCGCCGCCCTCTCCGTACGGCTACGGGAACGGGAAGCGGAACCGGAAGCGGAAGCGCCATCCGGCGGGGCGGCCGGTCGCGCCTGAGGGCCTGAGCGCCTGAGCGCCTCCCGGGACGCCCTCAGGGCCGCCGCCTCCCGGGCAGCGCCGCCGGTGGCCAAACCGCCGGGGACAGCAGGCCCAGTACGTAGGCCCTGGCCACCAGGGCCGTCCGGTTCGGGACGGACAGCCGGCGGGCCAGGCGTACGAGGTGGTAGTTCACTCCGTCGTCGCTGAGGCCCACGGCGCGGGCGATCACCGACGTGGTGCGGCCCGCCGCCACCAGCTCCAGAATGCGTTCCTCCTGCGGGCCGAGCACGACCATCGGCGCTCTCGTCCCGTCCGCCGGGGGCCGCTCCTCGTCGACCCGGAGGGTCGCCAGCAGGGGCGGTGACGCCCCTTCCGGATCGCTCACGGGCTCGACGGTGAGCTCCCCCTCGTACGACCGCCCGGCCGCCTCCCAGCGCACCCGGACGGGATAGCGGGAGCGCCGGCCCCCTCGTAGCGCCGCGTCGACCTTGACCAGCTGGCCGCCGTCGGTCGGGGTGAACAGGTCGAGGAGGTTGCGGCCGGTCAGCCGGCCGGGGGTCACGTCCCAGAGCGCCGCGAGGGGCGGGTTCGCGCCGGTGATCACGCCGTCGGTGGTGCTGATGGCGGTGGGGACCGGTATGCGGTCCAGGAGGTTGAGGAAGCGGGTCCGCCAGATGGTGGGGTCGGGGGCGGTCTCCGCGTCCGGGTACAGGTACGGGGTCGCGTCCGGGTACGGGGTCGCGTCCGGGTACGAGGTCGCGTCCGGCCCTGGGCGTGGTTCCGGCCGGTGCCGCGGCTGGGGGTCCGGCCGGTGCCGTGGCCGGGAGTCCGGCCTGTGTAGCGACTGGGGATCCGGCCGGTGTCGTGGCCGGGGGTCCGGTTCTTGCGTCATGTGCGGCGTCCTCGGGTCCGGTGGGCGGTGGGTCCGTGGCGCCCCCTCGTCCGGGGAGGCGTGTGCGGCGGATCTTTCCCCAGCCCCGCCCCTTCCCGCCCCTTTCCGCCGCATCCCGCCGCATCCCGCCGCATCCGATGCGCGGCTCCGCCGCGTGGCGGGGCAAGCCCGCCGGCTCCCTTGCCGCCCGATGGCCCCGAACGCCGCGCGGTGGCCCGAACACCGGCCCGGCTGAATTCTCGCCCACCCCTGGGGCAGAAGCCCCGCCCCTACCGCACACCCACCCCCCAC
This sequence comes from Streptomyces eurocidicus, assembly GCF_002891295.1. Lineage (GTDB taxonomy): Bacteria > Actinomycetota > Actinomycetes > Streptomycetales > Streptomycetaceae > Streptomyces > Streptomyces eurocidicus. The sequence continues at coordinate 430,425 of NZ_LGUI01000003.1, forward strand.
ACCCCAAGAGACACACCCACCCCCCTACAAGATTTCGTAGTCTCCGCAGCGGATCGGCCCGCCCCCGGCGGAATCGTGAAGGCAGTAGCCGGCCGACGACTCCCCAGAGGAGACCGCGCATGCACCTCCACGAGACACCCCTCGTCGACGCCTCCGAGACGGGGCTCACCAGCACCCCGATCCAGCAGGCCATGGCCCTCGCCCGGGAACACGGCCCGATCTTCCGGCGGCGGTTCCACGAGCGCGAGTCCGTCCTCGTCTCCTCCTACGCGCTCGTCGACGAGCTCTCCGACGAGACCCGCTTCACCAAGGCCGTGGGCCCCGCGCTGGAGCACGTACGGGACATCACCGCCGACGGGCTGTTCACCGCCTACAACGACGAGCCCAACTGGGCCAAGGCGCACGACATCCTGCTCCCCGCCTTCGCCCTGGGGTCCATGCGCACGTACCACCCGACGATGCTGCGCGTGTGCCGGCGGCTCGTCGCGTCCTGGGACGCGGCGCTCGCGCGGGGCACGTCCGTGGACGTGTCCGCCGACATGACCCGGATGACGCTCGACACCATAGGACTGGCCGGTTTCGGCTACGACTTCGAGTCCTTCCGCCGGCCCGAACCCCACCCCTTCGTACAGGCGCTCGTACGGGCTCTCGCCCACAGCCAGGCCGCTCTGAGCCGGACCCCCGGCGGTGATTACGCGGCGGAGGACCGGGCCTTCGCGGCCGACGCCGCCTTCCTCGCCGAGGTGGTCGACGAGGTCATCGGCGCGCGCAAGGCCGCCGCCGGGGAGGAGGCCGGTGCCTCCCCCGACGACCTGCTCGGGCTGATGCTCGACGCCCCGCACCCCGCCGACGGCAGGCCCCTGGACGAGGCCAACATCCGCAACCAGGTCATCACCTTCCTCATCGCGGGCCACGAGACCACCTCGGGCACCCTCTCCTTCGCCCTCCACCACCTCCTGAAGAACCCGGCCGCCCTGCGCCTCGCGCAGGCCGAGGTGGACGCGCTCTGGGGCGACGAGCCCGACCCCGATCCGTCCTTCGAGGACATCGGCGGACTGCGGTACGTACGCCAGGTCCTCAACGAGACCCTGCGGCTGTGGCCCACCGCGGCCGCCTTCGAACGCGCGGCCCGCCACGACACCGTCATCGGCGGGAACTTCCCCGTCCGGGCGGGGCAACGGCTGACCGTGCTCACGCCGATGCTGCACCGCGACCTGGTGTGGGGCGACAACGTGGAGGAGTTCGACCCCGACCGCTTCGCCCCGGACGCCGAGGCCGCCCGTCCGGCGAACGCGTACAAGCCCTTCGGCACGGGCGAGCGGGCCTGCATAGGCCGTCAGTTCGCGCTGCACGAGGCCACCATGCTGCTGGCGTTGCTGATCCACCGGTACCGCTTCCTCGGCCGGCCGGGCCATACGCTCACCGTCAAGGAGACGCTCACCCTCAAGCCCGAGGGCTTCACCCTGACGCTCGCGGCCCGCACCGGCGAGGACCGGGCGCGGGTACGGGGCGCCGCCCGGGGCGGTTCCCCGGCAGGGGCCCCCGCCGGGGAACCGCCCGGCACGGAACTGCCTGCCAGGGCCATCCCGGGCTCCGCGCTGACCGTTCTCCACGGCTCCGACTTCGGCACCTGCCGGGGTTATGCCGAGGACCTCGCCGGGTTCTGCGGCTCCCTCGGGTTCCGGACCACCGTCGCACCGCTCGACGCGTACGCCGGAGGGCCGCCCGCCGACGTACCGGTCGTCATCGTGGCCGCCTCCTACAACGGGCGTCCCACGGACGACGCGGCCGCCTTCTTCTCCTGGCTGGCGGACGCGGAGGCGGGTGCGGCCGACGGCCTGCGGTACTGCGTCCTCGGCGTGGGCGACCGCAACTGGGCCGCCACCTACCAGCACGTACCCACCGAGATCGACCGCCGACTCGCCGAACTGGGCGGCACCCGGCTGCTGGACCGCGCCGAGGCCGACGCGTCGGGCGACCTCGCCGGGGCGGTCGCCCGCTTCACGGCGGGGCTGCGGCGTACGCTCCTGGAGGCGTACGGCGACCCGGAGTCCGCCGGTGTTCCCGACTCCGCTTCCGCCGCTCCCGAGTACTCCTACGACGTCACCGAGGTGACCGGCGCCCCCGGTACCGCCCTGGCCGCCCGGCACGGCGTGCTGCCGATGACCGTGGCCGAGGCCCGTGACCTCGTGGACCCGAGCCATCCCCTCGGCCGTCCCAAGAGGTTCGTCCGCCTCGCCCTCCCCACCGGCGTCACCTACCGCACCGCCGACCACCTTGCCGTACTGCCCGTCAACGACCCCGCGCTCGTCGAGCGCGCGGCCAAGGCGTTCGGCGTCGATCCGGACGCGCTCCTGGACGTCCGCGCGCACCGGCCCGGCCGTGCCACGCTCCCCCTGGACCGTCCCGTCACGGCCCATGAGCTGCTGAGCCGCCATCTGGAACTTCAGGCCCCGGTAGGGCCGGAGCAGGTGGCCCGGCTCGCCGGGCTCAACCCGTGCCCGCCGGAGCGGGCGGCGTTGCACGCCCTCGCCGCCGACACCGCCGCCGATCCCGTATGCCTGATCGAACTGGTGGAACGGAACCCCGCCCTCCAGGGCCTGTTGGGCTGGCCGCTGCTCCTCGACCTGCTACCGCCGATACGCCCCCGCCACTACTCCGTCTCCTCCTCCCCCACCGCGGACCCCCGCCACGCCGATCTGATGGTCTCCCTGCTCAGCGGCCCTTCCCGGGCCGGCACCGGCACCTTCACGGGCGTCGGATCGGCGTACCTGCACCGCGTACGGCCCGGTGACGAGGTGTACGCCCGGGTGCTGCCGTGCCGCGAGGCGTTCCGCGTGGAGCACGACGCGCGGACCCCGCTGATCATGATCGGCGCCGGTACGGGCCTGGCCCCCTTCCGCGCCACCATCGCCGACCGCCACGCGCTCGTACGCCGGGGCACCCTCCTCGCACCGGCCCTGTGCTACTTCGGCTGCGACCACCCGGACGTCGACTACCTGCACCGCACGGAACTGGAGGAGGCGGACCGGTCCGGGGCCGTGTCCATGCGCCCGGCCTTCTCCAAGTCCCCCGAGCTCGGCGGTCCGTTCGTCCAGGACCGCGTCACCACCGAGGGCGCGGAGGTGTGGCGCCTGCTGGAAGCCGGGGCGAGGGTCTATGTCTGCGGCGACGGGAGGCGGATGGCGCCGGGGGTACGAGGGGCTTTCCGGGGGATATATGAGCGGTTCGCGGGTGGTGGGAGTGGCGGGAGTGGCGGGGACGAGGCGGGGCGGTGGCTGGACGGGCTTGTGGGGGACGGGCGTTATGTCGAGGACGTTTACGCCGGGGGGTGAGGGGTGTGCCGGCGGGGTGGTCCAGAGCGCCGGCCGGGCCGGAGTGCCGACCGAGCTGGAGCGCCGACCAGGCCGGAGTGCCGACCTGCCGACGCTCGATGACCGCGAGCCCCGCGGGACTCGCCCTACGACCACCCGCGATCGAGCGCGTCCAGATGCGCGTCCAGCGCCATCAGATCCGGCCCGTCGAACACCGCCTGGGTCCGTGCCCACTCCGTGTTGTCCGCCTTGTACGCCGCGACGACCTCGCCCACCGTCGTTCCCGTCATCGCCGCGACCAGCTCGGCCACGTCGTTCGTGAGCCCGTACGCGCGGGCGAGGACGCCATAGACCTCGATGTCGGCGGTGCCGTCGGCACGGCCTCCCGAGGGCGTGCGCTGTTCTATCCAGCGGGTGAAACCGCTGCGGAACGGGCCGGGGTACCCGCCGACGTGGTTTTCCACGGCACCCCCTCCTCGGCCGTCCGCAGGCGAGCGTACCGCCGGTGACCTGGGGAGTTGGCGTCATGGCCGGTCCGGGGCCCCGGTACCTTCAGCGGGGTTCGCGGATGCACCGCTATGACCCCGGGCGACGAAGGAACGTGACACGTGGACACACACGAACGGCTGGCGGAACGGTTCGAGGAGCACCGGTCCCATCTGCGGGCGGTGGCCTACCGCATGCTCGGCTCGCTCAGTGAGGCGGAGGACGCCGTACAGGACGCCTGGCTGCGCGCCTCCCGCGCCGGTACGGAGGGCGTGGAGAACCTCGGCGGGTGGCTGACCACCATCGTGGGGCGCGTGTGCCTGAACATGCTGCGCGCGCGGGAGACCCGGCGTGAGGATCCGCTGGAGACGCGGTTCGCCGACCCGACCGTGGGCGAGGAGTCCGGGGACGACCCCGAGCGGGAGGCCCTGACGGCCGACTCGGTCGGTGTCGCGCTGCTGGTCGTGCTCGACACGCTGACCCCGGCCGAGCGCCTCTCCTTCGTCCTGCACGACATGTTCGCCGTGCCCTTCGACGAGATCGCCCCGATGATCGAGCGGACCCCGGCCGCGACGCGGCAGCTCGCGAGCCGCGCCCGCCGCCGGGTCAAGGGCGGCACCCCCGCGCCCGCCCCCGATCCCGACCGCCGGCGCGAGGTCGTCGCGGCCTTCCTGGCCGCCACGCGTGGCGGGAACTTCGACGCGCTCGTCACCCTGCTCCACCCGGACGTCGTGCTCCACGCCGACAAGTCCGCCATCCCCACCCCCGAGCCCGTCTTCGTCCGGGGCGCGCAGCCGGTTGCCAAGGGCGCCATGGCCGCCATGGGCCGGGCCCGGTTCACCGGCCTCGCGATGGTCGACGGGGCCGTCGGACTCACGATGGCGCCGTTCGGGCGGCTGGCGGTCGTTCTCGGCTTCACGGTCGTGGACGGCCTGATCACGGAGATCGATGTGATCGCGGACGCGGAGCGGCTGGAGCGGTTGTCCGTGGGGGTGGTGGAGGGCTGAGGGCGGGGCGGATGGTGGGTGAGTGGGTGAGTGGGGGTCGGCCCTGCGGGGCTTTTTCCCCTACCCGCCCCTTCCGGATGTCCTCAATCGCCGGGCGGGCTGAAATCAGCCCGTCCGGCGTTTGAGGACCCGGGGCCCGGGGCGGCCGGTCCCGCGCTCATACGAGGCTCGGTTCGTCCTTCCCCGCCCGTTCCGCCGCCTTCGCCGGCTTCCCGTCCCGCATCAGGACCAGTGCGAGTACGGCCGCCGCCAGCACCCCGCACGCCCCCACCGCGAACGTGGTGGACGACGCCGTCGTGAACGCCTCGTGCGCCGTGGCCACCAGGGTCCGGTCGCCCGTGGCGGCGGCCGTCGTGAGCGCGTCGGCGATCGAGTGGCCGCTCCGGCCGGGGGCCGAGCCGGGCATGGCGTCGGTGTAGGTGCCGGAGAGGACCGCGCCCAGGACGGCCACGCCGAGCGCGGCGCCCGCCTGCTGGACCGTGTCGTTGAGCGCCGAGCCGACCCCGGCGTGCTCGGCCGGGACGGCGCCCATCAGCGCCGCGGTGGCGGCGGGCATCGTCAGGCCGCCGCCCGCTCCCATGAGGAGCATCGCCGTCACCAGGACGCCGAGGCCGTCGCCCGCCGAGAGGGTCGCCAGGACGCCGAACCCGGCCGCGATGACGGCGAGGCCGACGGCCGACATGACACGGTTGCCGATCTTCTGGCCCAGCGTGGCGCCGAGGCCGTTGAACAGCAGCGTGGCGACGGCCAGCGGGGCGAAGGCCAGGCCCGCCTCGGTCGGGGTGTAGCCGAGGACGAACTGGAGGTACTGCGTCAGCACCAGCATCAGCCCGCCGTTGGCGAAGGTCAGGAGCACGAGGGAGAAGCTCGCGCCACTGAAGACGCGGTCGCGGAAGAGCGCGAGGGGGACCATCGGGGACGGGGCGCGGAGCTCCCACCACACGAAGCCGGTGAGGCCGAGCACCGCGACGGCGAGCGCGGTCAGCGTGCCGGGGGCGGTCAGGCCGTCCTTCGGCAGCACCGTGATCGTCCAGACCAGGGCGGCCATACCGGCCATGGACAGCACCATGCCGGGCAGATCGGCCTTCCGCCGCGGGCCCTTGGACTCCGGCATCAGGGTGACCGCCGCGGCGATCGCCAGCACCACGACCGGAACGTTGATCAGGAACACCGAGCCCCACCAGAAGTGCGCGAGCAGCACACCGCCGAGCACCGGGCCGCCGACCAGGCCGACCATGGCCACCGCGCTCCAGGCGGCGATCGCCTTACGGCGCTCCTCCTCGTCGAAGACCGTGATGAGGATCGACAGCGTGCTGGGCATCACCAGCGCGCCGCCCACCCCCATCAGGACGCGGCCCGCGATCAGTTGCTCCGGGCTCCCCGCGAACGTCGCCAGCAGTGAGGCCGCCCCGAAGACCGCCAGGCCGATGACCATCACCCGCCGCCGGCCGAACCGGTCGGACAGGCTCCCCGACGTGAGCAGCAGGCCGGCGAAGACCAGCATGTACGAGTCGATGATCCACTGGATGTCCTGGGCGTCGGCCCCCAGGTCCGCAGCGATCGGCGGGATCGACACGGTGAGCACCATGTTGTCGATGACCAGCACCAGCGTGCTGAGGCAGAGCACGATCAGGATGAGCCAGCGTCGCGGATGACGTTCCATCGTGGCCACCGTGGACCCCCTTCGGGCGAGATGTCGGAGAGCGCGCGCACCACCACCCCCGTTTCCGGGGTGCGGCGTGCGCCGCTGAGAACACCGTACGTTGCTGCGCACACTGTGCGCAAGAACGTACGGCGTGCGCGCAAGGGCTTCCGGACCGCCTCCCGGCCACCCCCCGGTGTCGTACGCTGCTGTGGAGTTACGGGGTCGGGGCCGGGGAGAGGCATGTCCACAACCGCAGATCACACACAGTCGGCGCAGCGGCCTCACCTTCGCGAACCGGACCGGATACGCGGCCTCCTCGACGCCGTGATGAGCCTCGGCCGCGGTCTCGAACTGCCGCAGGTGCTCCGGGGGATCGTCGAGGCGGCCGTCACGCTCACCGACGCGGAGTACGGCGCGCTCGGCGTCGTAGGCGACCGGCAGAAGCTCTCGGAGTTCCTGACCGTCGGCATGTCCGAGGAGCTGGAGGCGCGGATAGGCCGGACGCCCTGCGGGCGGGGCATCCTCGGGGAACTCATCACCAACCCCGTGCCGTTGCGCCTCACCGACCTCTCCCGGCATCCGCACAGCTACGGTTTCCCGGCGAACCACCCGCCGATGCGGACCTTCCTGGGGGTGCCGGTCCGCGTCCGGGACGAGGTCTTCGGCAACCTCTACCTCACCGAGAAGCGCGGCGGCGCCGCCTTCGACGAGGACGACGAGGCCGTCCTCACCACCCTGTCCATCGCGGCGGGCGTCGCCATCGACAACGCCCGGATGTACCACGAGAGCCGCCGCCGCGAGCGCTGGCTGGAGGCGCTGGGCGAGATCACCCGCAGCCTGCTCTCCGGCACCGACGCAGGCGAGGTCCTGCACCTGATCGCCGAACGGGCCATGGAGGTCGCGAGCGCCGACCACGCCGCCGTACTGCTGCCCGCCGAACCGGCCGCCGGCAATGGGCCGGGGCTGCTGACGGTCGAGGTCGCCCACGGCCACGGCGCGAGCCGCATCGACGGCCTCGCGGTACCGGCCGACGGCTCGCTGGCCGGCCTCGCCGCCCGCACCGGCAAGCCCGTGGCCAGCGCCGACGCCCGCGAGGACCCCCGGGCCCACCCCATGGAGGCCGGCGAGGAGCACGGCGAGGACCTCTGCGGGCCCACCGTCTCCGTACCGCTCCAGAGAGACGCCGGAGCCTCGGGCGCCCTACGGCTCAGCCGGCTCGCCGGCCGGCCCGCGTTCGACGACACCGAGGTCAAGCTGATCTCCGGCTTCGCCGACCAGGCCGCGATCGCCCTCGAACTCGCCCGGCGGCGCGCCGAGTCGGAGGACCTCGCCGTCCTCCACGACCGCGACCGCATCGCCCGTGACCTGCACGACCTCGCCATCCAGCGGCTCTTCGCCACCGGGATGACGCTGCAGAGCGCGACCCGGCTCATCGACCGCCCCGAGGCCGCCGAGCGCGTCGGCCGGGCCGTGGGCGACCTGGACACCACCATCCAGATCATCCGGTCGACCATCTTCGGGCTGCGCGCCACGGGCGACGGCACCAGCGGGCCCAGCCTGCGCCGCAGCATGGCCGAGACCGCGCAGGCGGCCGGGCGGACGCTCGGCTTCCCGCCCTCGCTGCGGATCGAGGGGCCGGTGGACACCAACGTTCCCGGCGAACTGGCCGAGCAGGTACTCGCGGTGACCGCGGAGGCCCTCAGCAACGTCGCACGGCACGCGCGGGCGCGGCGGGTGGAGGTCGTCCTGTCGGTGGGGGACGAGGTGACCTTGTCGGTGACGGATGACGGGGTGGGGCTGGGGGCCGCGGGGTCCGGTGCGGGTTCGGGGGCGGCGCGGCGTTCCGGGGGGTTGGCGAATATGCGGTCTCGGGCGGAGTTGCATGGTGGGGGGTGTGTGGTGTCGTCGGTTGGTGCGGGTGATGGTGTCGGTGGGGGTGGGACTCGGGTGGTTTGGAGGGCGCCGTTGCCGGAGTGACGGGCCGGGGGTGGCCGGTGCGGGGCGAGGGTGCCGCTGCGCGGGGCTTTCCCCACCCCGCCCCTTCCCGAACCGGGGCTCCGCCCGGGCCCCTTTTCCGCGCTCCGCGCGGTGTCCTCAAACGCCGGACGGGCTGGAATTCCCCCTCTCCCCCCTCACCCGCCCCGCGATCACCGCCGCCTGTACCCGCCGTCCCACCCCCAGCTTCGCCAGTAGCGACGAGATGCGGTTCTTCACCGTCTTCTCGGCCAGGAACAGCCGGTCGGCGATCTCCCGGTTGGTCAGGCCCTCGCCGATGAGCTCCAGGATCTGGCGTTCCCGGGGTGAGAGCCGGTCCAGTTCCGACGCGCCGGAGTCCGTTGCCGCCGTCGCCGCCGGGGGCTCCTGGGGGGCGCGCAGCCGGGCCATCACGCGCGACGCCGTACGCGGGTCGAGCATCGACCTGCCGGTGGCGACCGTGCGGACGGCCGTCACCAGCTCCGAGCCGTTGATCTGCTTGAGCACATAGCCCGCCGCGCCCGCCATGATCGCGTCGAAGAGCGCCTCGTCGTCGTCGAACGACGTCAGCATCAGACAGGCCAGATCCGGTATGCGGGCGCGGAGTTCGCGGCAGACCTCCACGCCCTCGTGGTCGCCGCCGCCGTTCTCGGGGCGCTCCCCGAGCCGTACGTCGAGGATCGCCACGTCCGGGCGGACGGCCGGTACCCGGGCGAGGGCCTCACGGCCGGTGGCGGCCTCGCCCACGACTTCGATGTCCGGTTCCGCTTCGAGGAGGTCGCGCACCCCTCGCCGTACCACTTCGTGATCGTCGAGGATGAAGACGCGCAACGGTGAGGCAGCCGAGGTGTTTTGATCCATACAAGCAGTATGTCCGGGCCCGGCGGAGCGGGAGGAGAGGGGCCACCCCGACAAGGGGTGGTGCTCCGGCCGGGCCACGGACACCCGCACAGCCCACACCCTCCGCGCGGTCGCCGATAGGGCCGAACGGCCCCTCGCCGACAGGGCCGGTCGGGCCCACGGAATAGGGCCGTCCGGGCCCGGGGGCACGGTGCCAGAATGACGCGTCCCGTCCGCCGGGCGGGCGGCCGGGCACTCCTGCGCCCGCCACCGCCCGGCGGGTTTCCCCGGCGCGACACGCGCGCCTGCCCGAGGAGCCGTTGCCCCCGTGACCACCGTCGACGCCAAGTACCACGCGCTGCTGGCCCGGCACGACGCGATGCGCCTGCGCCGGCAGCTCCTGTCCCCCGACCGCCGCCCGGACGCCGGCGGCGCGCCGCGCTCCGCACCGGGCGGGCACCGCTCCTACGACGGCGCCGCCGACCAGGAGATGATCCTGCGTCACCTCCATCTGGTGACGCCCTTCGACGTGCTGATCGACCACCTCTACGAGGCGATGTTCACGCACCGCCCCTACCTGCGGTCGCTGTTCCCCTCCTCGATGGAGTTCCAGCGCAAGCACCTGGAAGCGATCTTCCGCTACCTGATCGAGCACCTGCACCGGCCCGACGAGGTGGCCAGGGAGTTCACCCGGCTCGGCCGCGACCACCGCAAGCTGGGCGTACGGCCGGTGCACTACGAGACGTTCGAGTCCGCGCTGTGCGAGGCGCTGCACCGTACGGCGGGGCCCGCGTGGCACACGGAACTGGAGGGGGCCTGGGTGCGCATGCTGCGCTTCGCCGTGGGCGCCATGGTCGAGGGCGCGGAGGCCGCGCTGGCCGAGCCCCCGGACTGGCCGGCCACCGTCACGGCGCACGAACTGCGCCGCCCGGACCTCGCCGTCCTGCGCGTACGCACCCATGAGCCGTACTCCTACCGGGCCGGGCAGTACGCGTCCGTCGCCTCCCCCTTACTGCCCCAGGCCTGGCGGCAGTACTCGCTGGCCACGGCGCCCCGGCCGGACGGCGAGCTGGAGTTCCACGTCCGCCAGACCTGTACGGGCGGGGTGAGCGAGGCCCTGGTGGCGGGCACCGGCGTCGGTGACACACTGCGCGTCGGGCCGCCCGCCGGGACGATGACGCTCGGCGACGGGACCGCCGCGCCCGACCGCGATCTGCTGCTGGTCGCGAGCGGCATCGGCTGGGCGGCGGCGAAGTCGCTGCTGGAGGAGCTGGCCGGCCGCCGGATGGGCGGGCGGAGCGTGCACCTCTTCCTCGGGGCCGACGACCTGTCCGGGCTCTACGACGCCGGGCCCGTGGCCGAGCTGGAGCGCCGCCGCCCCTGGCTGCACGTGGTCCCGGTGCCGGGTACGGGCCCGGCGGCGGACCCGTACCGTCCGCTGGCCGACGCGGTGGCGCGGCGTGGCGACTGGTCGGAGCACGTCGCGTACGTCAGCGGGCCGCCCGCGATGGTCGGCCCGACCGTCGCCCGGCTGGCCGGTACGCACCTGCCCGCCGAGCGCGTCCGGCACGATCCCCTGCCGGACACCCCCTGACCTGGGCCCGCCGCCGCACGTCCCCTCACGGCGGGTGCGGCGGGCCCAGCCCCGACGAGCCGGCCTTCCGGCACGGCCCGGACGGCCGCGCGGAGACCCCCGCCTCCCGCCCCGCCGGGCCGTCACCGGACGGCCGGCTCCCCCGCGCTCGCACCGTTCGGCGCGTCGCGGGGCCCCGGCTCCGGCTCCCCGGGACACTGGCGGCATGAGCAAAGCGCCCAGAGCATTTCTCGAAGGCGGGCCGGACGGGCTGCCCTCGCGGATCGTGGACATCACTCCGCCGGGGATCGAGCTGAAGATCCCGTTCCGGGGTGGGTACGAGCATTTCAAGGCGACGTCCCGGCAGGGGGAGACCCCGGAGGGGGTGTTGCCGGTGTACGAGTGGTGGGAGCGGACGGAGATCGCGGAGTAGTTCCCGATACCGGGGCTCCGCCCCGGACCCCGGTCCTCAATCGCCGGACGGGCTGATCTTCAGCCCGTCCGGCGATTGAGGACATTCGGGAAGGGGCGGGGTGGGGAACAGGCCCGCCGCAGGCGCACCCGCCGCCCCCCTCACACCCCCACCGGCACCTCCCCCAGCTCCACCCCCCTCAGCTCGCGGATCAGCTCCCGCACCACCCCACCCGCACCAGCTCCCGCGTCGTCACATACCCCACCCCCCGCGTAGGCCGCCCCTCCCCCAGGTCCGTGATCGTCACGGACCTCGGCGCCGACATGAGGGCGAGCGCGGGCATGATGGCCATGCCCATGCCCTGGGCGACCATCGACAGGACGACGCTGTCGTCCTCCGCGTCGACGGTGACCGGCGGGATCCAGTCCTGCTCCGCCCACCACGCGCGGGTGTACGAGCCGCAGTTCTCCATCCAGTCGATCAATGGCAGGGTGCGTGGCGCCGGGTGGCCCACGGGGTGGACCAGGAAGTACGGCTCCGTGACGACCGTCGCCGACAGCAGACCGCCCGGCAGCGGCTCCGAGCCGCCCAGGGTGGCGATGCCGACGTCGGCGCGGCCGTCGGTGACCTCGCCCGCGGTGCCGCGCCCCAGTTCGCGGACGATCCGTACCTCCGGGGTGATCCCCGGGTGGCGCGCCGTGAGGCGGGCCAGGGCGGCGGGCAGCAGATGGGCGGCGGCGCTGCGGAAGGCGGCGATCCGGAGCGGGCCGGCGAGGGGCTCGGCGGTCCGGACCGCGCCCCGGACCTCCGCCGGCATCGTCTCCAGCAGGCGCAGGACACGGCGGGCGTGGCCGGCGGCCCGGGCCCCGGCGGGGGTGGGGCGGGCACCGTGGCGGCCGCGGTCGAACAGCACCGCGCCCAGCTTTCGTTCACCGCTCCGTACCGCGTGCGAGACCGCCGACTGGGTCAGTCCCAGCCGGGCCGCCGCGGCCGTGAAGCCGCCCTCCTCCTCGACGGCGACGAGGACGCGCAGCTCGGGGACCGTGAGATCGGGTTCGCTCATCCACCGAACCTACGTCCATGAACGCGATTCATGGAAGGGTCCGGTCCATCGACGGCGAGGGCTGGGACGGCTCCCGCACGCTCCCTACGGTGGGCCCATGACCAGCACCTTTCGCGCAGTTCAGCAGATCTCCCGGCCGCACGGCATGCCGGTGCCCGGCGACTTCGCCTTCGTCGAGCGGCCGATGCCGGAGGTCGCGCCCGGCACCGCCCTGGTGGAGAACCTCTATCTGTCCGTCGACCCGTACATGCGGGAGGCCATGGACGCGGAATGGAAGCTGGAGCACCCGCTGGAGGGCCGTTCGATCGGCCGCGTCACCGCCTCCCGCGACCCGGGGCTCGCGGTCGGCGATCTCGTCTTCCACCGGGCCGGGTGGCGTACGCACGCGCTGGTGAGCCGGGCGGAGGGGGCGCGGGTGCTGCCCCGGCACACGGGGGTGCCGGTCGGCTCGTACCTCGGTCTGCTCGGCGGTACGGGCCTGAGCGCGTACGTCGCCCTCACCCGGATCGCCGGGCTCCAGCCCGGCGAGACCGTCTTCGTCTCGGCCGCGGCGGGCGGCGTGGGCAGCGCGGCCGGCCGGCTGGCCAGGCTGCTGGGCGCGGGCCGGGTGATCGGCAGCGCGGGGTCGCCCCGGAAGGTCGCGCACCTCGTCGGCCGCCTCGGGTTCGACGCCGCCTTCGACTACCACGACGGCTCGGTCGGCGAGCAGCTCGCGAAGGCCGCACCGGACGGCATCGACGTGTACGTGGACAACGTCGGCGGCGACCACCTGGAGGGCGCGATCTCGGCCATGCGCGACCATGGGCGGATCGCCTGGTGCGGAGCGGTCGCCCAGTACAACAGCGCGGAACCCCCGCCGGCGCCCCGCAACCTCTACGACATCGTGGAGAAGAGCATCCGTCTGGAGGGCTTCCTCGTCCGCCAGTACGGCGACGCACAGGCCGAGTTGGAGGACTTCCTGATCCCGCACATCCAGGCGGGCCGGGTGACGCAGGACGAGACGGTCGTCGACGGGTTCGACGGCGTGGTGGACGCCTTCCTGGGCATGCTGCGCGGCCGCAACACCGGGAAGATGCTGGTCAAGCTCGGGGACTGAGGGCGCCCCGGACCCTACGCGTCCGCCATCGGCGGCATCTCTCCCTCCGTCTTCCCCGGGTCGATCACGGAGAACGCCGCCCCTTGCGGGTCGGTCAGCGCCGCGAAGCGGCCGAACGGGGTGCTCATCGGCCCGAACTTCAGCTCGCCGCCGCCCTTTTGCGCCTTCTCCACGGCGGCGTCGCAGTCCGCGACGGCGAAGAAGATGTTGACGTACGGCGGGACCTCGGCCGGGAATTCGTCCGCCATCACCATCCGGCCCAGGACGGTGTCGTCACCCAGGTCGAAGACCTTGAAGTCGACCTGGGGGTCGTCCATGCGCCGGACGCGGTAGGGGAAGACGGCCGGGAAGAAGACGTCCGCCTTCTCCGGCTGCCGGGTGAACACCTCGGCCCAGCAGAAGGATCCGGTCTCGCCCCGCTTCTCGAAGCCCTCGTGGGTGCCCGCCTGCCAGACGCCGAAGGCCACCCCGCCGGGGTCCTTCGCGAGCAGCATCGAGCCGAATTCGCCGACCTGCATCGGCCCCATCACCACCTCGCCGCCGCTGTCGCCGATCTTCTTGGCGGTGGCGGCGGCGTCGGGCGAGGCGAAGTACAGGCACCAGGCCGCCACGGGGTCCGCCTGGCCCGGCATCGGCGGCACCACCGCGGCCACCGCTTTGCCGTCCGAGTACGCCTGTGTGTAATTGCCGAACTCCGCCGAGCTCTCGGCGAAAGTCCAGCCCAGCAGATCGCCGTAGAAGCCTTTCGCGCCCTCCACATCCGGGAACATCGCGTCGGCCCAGCACGGCATGCCTTCCGGTAGCGCGACCATGGTCCTGGCTCCCTCCACAACAGGTTGAACAGTCCCGTTTCCCACGCTAGTCAGTCGGCCGGGGGCCCGCACGGCAGGAGGCCGGGGCCCCGGGGGCGCGCCTCTGCCCCCTCCTGGATCCCGCCTGTTTACCGATGTTTACCCCTGTTTCACCGGTGAAGCGTCGATTGCGGGGTATGCGCCACGCCCGGGCGAGTAGGCGGCACACTTCCGCGTGCTGCTGAATTGTCTTCTATTCACTGCGTTCGTACGCGAATAAAGGCGCCTACAGCGACCGATATCCGGGGCATCCCCCATGTTTATCGCGGGAGTTGGCCGGAGGGAGTTCCCAGATGGCGGCCGCTTACGGCACGATGACCGCATGGCCACGGCTCCGCCGCATGTCGGCGTGCTGCGAGCCCGCCTTTCCGCGGCGGGCCCCTGGTGGCTTTCCTGGATGGGGCTGCTGCTCCTCGCGCTCCTCTACAGCCACGGCATGACGACGGAAGGCGCCTCGGCCCATCCGGTGCATCCGGGGTTGACGGCCTTGTCCGCTGCCGCGCATTCCGCCGCCGGTCATGGGGGCGGCTCCTCGGCCGGATCCTCGGCGGTCGCCTCGACAGCCCCTTCGCCGGGCCTTTCGCCGGACTCCGCTACGGGTTCCGGTTCGGGTTCCGCATCCGGTGCCGCGCCGGGTTCCGTAGCCGGTGCCGCCCCCAGCGCCGGCCGCGGCCTCGCGGCCGGGCCTCCGGCCACCGGGCGTGGCGTGGCGCCCGCCCCGTACAACAGCCATGACGTCTCGCACGCCACGCAGGACTGCCTGTCCGGGGCCGTGCGGGATATGACGGGGCTGGGCGCGTTGTGTGTGGTGCCGGGGGTGGGTGGGCCGTTCTCGTACGGGCCCGGGTGGGGTGTCGTGCGGGTGGCGGGGGGCGGGGGCGGGGTGCCTTCGTCGGTCCTCTCGCCGGTTCTGCGGATCTAGGCCGCTGCGCGGGGCTTTGTCCCCTACCCGCCCCTTCCCTCCCCCAGCTACCGCTGGGAGGTGCCCCCATCCGGGGGCTTCGCCCCCGGGCCCCTTTCCGCGCTGCCGCGCGGTGGCCTCAATCGCCGGCCGGGCTGGATTTCGCTCCTGTCCGGGGACGGCTTTCCCGTGCCACGGGTCGTCCTTTCCGCCCGGTTCCGGGCAACAACTCAGCCCGTCCGGGGGCACCTCCTGGGGGCACCCCCAGCGGTAGCTGGGGGAGGTAGCCGGGGGAGCTTGAGGACCGGGGCCCGGGGCGGAGCCCCGTTCGGGAAGGGGCGGGGCGGGGACAAAGCCCCGCGCAGCGGCAGCACCCCGCCCGCCGCCACACCACCACCGGCACCCCCGACCCCGCGAAGGAACCCCCATGCCTCCCACACCCCCTCCCGGCCCCGCCGGACTCGTCGGCGACACCCCCGTCCTCCGTATCTCCGAGCCCCTCTGTCCCCCCGGCCGCGGCTTCTGGGCGAAGCTCGAAGGGTTCAACCCCGGTGGGATCAAGGACCGCCCGGGGCTGCACATGGTCGAGCGGGCCCGCGCCCGCGGGGAGCTGGCGCCCGGCGGCATGGTCATCGAGTCCACCAGCGGGACCCTCGGGCTCGGGCTGGCGCTGGCCGGGATGGTGCACGGGCACCCCGTCACGCTGGTCACCGATCCAGGGCTGGAACCGTCCATGATCCGGCTGCTGACCGCCTACGGGGCCCGGGTCGACGTCGTCCGCGAGCCGCATCCGGCCGGCGGCTGGCAGCAGGCACGCCGTGACCGCGTGGCGGCGTTGCGGGACGCGCACCCCGGGGCCTGGGTGCCGGACCAGTACAACAACCCCGACAACGTCGCCGCCTACACCCCGCTCGCCCTCGAACTCGCCGGGCAGCTCCGGCACATCGACGTCCTCGTGTGCAGCGTGGGGACCGGCGGGCACTCCGCCGGCGTGTCCCGGGTGCTGCGGCAGCTCCACCCCGGGCTCCGGCTGGTCGGCGTGGACACCATCGGCTCCACGATCTTCGGTCAGCCCGCCCGCACCCGGCTGATGCGCGGCCTCGGGTCGAGCATCTACCCCCGTAACGTCGCCTACGACAGCTTCGACGAGGTGCACTGGGTCGCCCCGGCCGAGGCCGTCTGGACCTGCCGGCGGCTGGCCGCCTCGCACTACGCCAGCGGCGGCTGGAGCGTCGGCGCCGTCGCGCTGGTCGCGGCGTGGCTGGCCCGCACGCTGCCCCGGGACACCCGGATCGCCGCGATCTTCCCCGACGGCCCGCAGCGCTATCTGACGACGGTGTTCGACGACGACTACTGCGCCGCGCACGGCCTGTGCGAGGGTCCGCCGGCCCCCGAGCCCGAGGTCGTGGGCCGGCCCGACGAGAAGGAGGTCACCCGCTGGACCCGGTGCACCCAGGTCGTCGACCCGGTCGGCGCGCGGCACGCACCCGCGTCCGCGCCCGTACCCACGTCCGCACCCGCGGCCACACCCACCGGAACCCCCCTCGCACCCGCCCCCGAGGGCGGCCCGCGGTGAGGCCCGGCCCCGGACCGCTGGCCCAGGCCCGCTCCTTCGGCACCGTCACCCAGCTCCTGATGGTCAATCAGTTCACCATCAACCTCGGCTTCTACATGCTCATGCCCTACCTCGCCCAGCACCTCTCGGGAAACCTGGGCATGGCCGCCTGGACCGTCGGACTCGTCCTGGGCGTACGGAACTTCAGCCAGCAGGGCATGTTCTTCGTCGGCGGCACCCTCGCCGACCGGTTCGGCCACAAACCCCTCATCGTCTCGGGGCTGGTCCTGCGCGTCGCCGGCTTCGCCGTCCTCGGGCTCGTCGACACCCTGCCCGCCCTGCTGGCGGCGTCGGCCGCCACCGGCCTCGCGGGGGCGCTGTTCAACCCCGCCGTACGGGCCTGCCTGGCGCAGGACGCCGGGGAGCGCCGGGTGGAGGCGTTCGCCCTGTTCAACGTCTTCTACCAGGCGGGGATCCTGCTCGGCCCGCTCGTCGGCGTCCTGCTGACCGGGGTGAGCTTCCGGCTGACCTGCCTGGTCGCCGCGGCCGTCTTCGCCGTCCTGTCGGCCGTGCAGCTCCGCGCCCTGCCCGCGAGCCCGCCCCCGGGGACCGCCCCCGGGGAATCCCTGGCCTCGGTGCGCGCGCAATGGCGCGCGGTGGTCGCCAACCGGCCCTTCCTGCTGTTCTCCCTCGCGATGATCGGCTCGTACGCCCTGTCGTTCCAGGTCTATCTGGCCCTGCCGCTGGAGGTCCGCCGGGTGGCGGGCGACGACGGCGTCGGCACCGTCGGCGTGGGGCTGCTGTTCGCCGCCTCCGGGCTGGCCACGGTCGTGGGACAGACGCGGCTGACGGCCTGGTGCCGGCGGCGGCTGGGCGCCGGGCCCGCGCTCGTCGCCGGGCTGGCGGCGCTCGGGCGGCCTTCCTGCCCCGCTGGCCGCGACGGCGGCCCCGGTGCCGGCCGGCGGGCCCGCGCGGTGGGCGCTGGCCGTCCTGCCGCCGCTGGCCTCCGCGCTCCTGCTGGCGCTGGGCACGATGCTCGCCTACCCCTTCGAGATGGACACGATCGTCGCCCTGTCCGGGAACCGCTACGTGGCCACCCACTACGGCCTCTACAACACCATCTGCGGCATCGGCATCACCCTCGGCAATCTCCTCACGGGCGCCGCGCTGGACGCCGCGCGCTCCGCGGGGCGCCCGCCCTGCCGTGGGCCGCGCTCGCCACCCTGGGCGGCGGCTGCGCCGTGGCCGTCCTCGCCCTGCACCGCACCGGCCGGCTGACGGCGGCCCCGGCGGCCGGGGGCGTCAGGCCGGGGTGAACTGCCCGTTGCCCACGACCCGGAGGAGCGCCAGCCGGTCCGCCGTGTCGGTGCCCGGCGGCGGGGTGAAGAGGACGAGACGGTGGTCGCCCTCGGGGGCCAGCAGCACCTGGCAGTCGAGGTCGACCGCGCCGATCACGGGGTGCAGCACCCTCATCCGGCTCCGCCTGCGCACCGCGACCTCGTGGCGCTCCCACAGCTCCGCGAACTCCTCGCTGGCCGCGCGCAGCCGCTCCACCAGGCGTACGGCGGCCGGGTCCGCGCCTCTGCGGGCCACCGCGGCCCGCAGGTCGGCGGTGTGCACCCGGCTGTGGTGCGCGTGCTCCTCGACGGGGTACGCGGCACGGTTCGCCGGGTCGGCGAACCACCGCCAGACCACGTTCCGGCCGTGCTCGGAGACCGTGCACACCCCGCCCAGGAGCGTGCGGGACAGGGCATTCTGCGCGAGGACGTCCCCGAGGTCGTTCAGCACCTGGGCGGGGGTGCCCGTCAGCTGGTCGAGGAGGTGCAGCAGCCCGGGGGCGACGTGGTCGCCGGCCGCGCGCCCGGCGGGCGGCCGGTGCCCGGCGAGCACATGGAGGTGGTCGCGCTCGTCGCCGGTCAGCCGGAGGGCGCGGGCGAGCGCGGCGAGCATCTGCGGCGAGGGCTGCGGGCCCCGGGCCTGCTCCAGCCGGATGTAGTAGTCGGCCGACATGCCCGCGAGCTGCGCCACCTCCTCGCGCCGCAGGCCCGGCGTACGGCGCCGGGGGCCCTCGGGCAGGCCCGCGTCCTGGGGGCGGATCCGGTCGCGGGACCGGCGCAGGAAGTCGGCGAGGGCACGGCGGTCGATCGTCATGACGATCATCCTCGCCGATGCCGTGGCCGCGAACCAGGGACCGGCGGTCCCAGGGTGGGCGGGGCTCTCCCGGGGCGGTGCGCACGGCGGAAGAGTGGTGATCGCCGGGCGGACGCACCGCCCGGCGCAGCCCCCCCTTGAGCCTCCCGAGGAGCCCCGCCATGCCCGTCGTCCCCGTCGCCGACGCCCTCGTCCACTACGACCGCTTCGACGCCACCGCCCCCGACGGCTCCCCCGCCCTGGTGCTCGTCCACGGCACCGGGTCCGCCGGCGCCGCCCTGAACTGGGGGCAGACCGTTCCCCGCTTCACCGGCAGGCGCACCGTCCTCACCCCCGACCTCTCCGGCACCGACCGCACCCGGGACGGCGGCGGGCGGCTCACCACCGAGGGGCTCGCCGCCCAGGTGATCGCCGTCATCGAGGACGCCGGCACCGGCCCGGTGGACCTGCTGGGCTTCTCGATGGGCGCCCCCGTCTCCGCCGCCGTCGCCGCGCTCCGCCCCGACCTCGTACGACGCCTCGTCCTGGTGGCCGGCTGGGCCCGCACCGACGGCGACGAGTACCTCCGCAACCTCTTCACCCTCTGGCAGCGCCTGGGCGACCTCGACCCCGAGGGCTTCGGGCGGAGCGTGGCCATGACCGGGTTCAGCCGCGGCTACCTCAACGCCATCGGCCGCGAGGGCTTCGAGCAGCTGGTCCCGAACATGCCGCCCACCCCCGGCACCCTCCGCCACGTCGACCTCGACCTCCGTGTCGACATCCGCGACCTGCTGCCGCGCGTCGAGGCCGAGACCCTGGTCATCGGCTGCGCCCAGGACGCGACCGTCCCGGTGGAGCACAGCCGGGCCCTGCACGCCGCGCTCTCGCGGACCACCACCGCGTCGTACACGGAGATGGACGCCGGGCACGTGGTGTTCTTCGAGAAGGCGGACGAGTTCGTGCAGCGGGTCACCGACTTCGTCGAGGCGCCGTGACCGCACGACGACGGCCCGCGACCGGACCCGCCCGGTAGAATCACGGGGTGGAGAGCGAGAAGTGGCAGCAGAAGCAGGTCGCCCTGCGCGTGCTGGTCTACGTCTTCGTCACCCACCTCTTCGCGGGCTTCGTCTGGCTACTGTTCTACCTCGGCGGCCACGCCGACAAGTGAGCCGGACGCCACCTCCGCAAGGGCCGCCGTCACCGCCGCCCGGTGCGCGCTCGGGCTCGTACCGCGCACCCGCTTGAAGGCGGCGCTGAAGCCGAAGGCGTCCGCGTACCCCACCCGCCGGGCCACCCCCGCGATCGTCGCGCCGGGCTCGGCCAGCAGGTCCGCCGCCAGCGTCATCCGCCACTCCGTGAGGTACGCCAGCGGGGGCTCGGCGAGCAGGTCGTTGAAGCGCTTGGCGAGCGTGGAGCGGGACACCCCGGCCTCCGCCGCCAGCGAGGCGAGGGTCCAGGGCCGGGCCGGCTCGTCGTGCATGGCCCGCAGCGCGGGGCCCACGGCGTCGTCGCCGAGCGCCCGGTACCAGGCGGGCCGCGCGGCCTCGGGGCGGTCGAACCAGTCCCGCAGGGTGCACACCAGCAGCCAGTCCAGCAGCCGGTCCACCACGATCTGCCGCCCGGGGCGGACGGCGGACAACTGGGCCTCCAGATAGGCGCGCATCCCCGAGCAGTCGTCGTCGTCCGCCACGACCACGACCGGCGGCAGCACCCGCAGCAGCCGGCGCGGCACCTCGCCCCGGACCCGGTACGCGCCCGCCATCAGCACCGTACGGCCGTCCGGCGCCGCTTCCCCGCCCTGCCGGGCGCCCGGCTCGCCGCAGCGGATGTCCCGCGTCAGCCCCGGCCGGGCCGCCGACGCCGGGTCGTCGGCGAACACGAACGGCTCGGGCCCGCGCACGATCGCCGCGTCGCCCACCCGGATCCGGCGCGGCTCCCCGCCGCCGCCCGGGACGATCCAGCCCTCGCCGCGCAGCGGCACGCACAGCGTCAGATAGGCGTCGCCGGTGAAGCGCAGCGCCCACGGCGGGGACAGCACCGAGCCGCCGAACAGGGCGCCGTTGGCGCGCACGCCTCGCAACAGATCGTCGAACGGGTCCATGGCCTCACGATATGCGGCCCCCACGGCCCCTCGTACGGACGCACATGGCCGCCGGACGGACGGCCATGGTCCGCGGCCCCCGCACGGGGTTGGCTGGAGCACATGACGACGACGAGGAACACGACGGAAGAGACGACGGGGACGACCGCCACGGGCCCGGTCCTGGTACTGGGCGCGACCGGCAAGACGGGGCGCCGCGTGACGCGCCTGCTGCGCGCGGCCGGCGTGCCCGTACGGGCCGCGTCCCGCTCCGGCGAGGTGCGCTTCGACTGGGCGGAACCGGCCACCTGGGCGGGGGCGTTGGAGGGCGCGACGGCGGCCTACGTCATCGCCTCCGACGCACACCCGGACGCGGTGGGCGCCTTCACCGAGCAGGCCGTGGCCGCGGGCGTCGGCCGCTTCGTGGCGCTCTCCGGGCGCGGCATCGACGAGGTGGGCCCGGACTTCGGGCAGGGCATGGTCGCGGCGGAGCGCGCCGTGCGCGCGTCCGGGGCCCGGTGGTCGGTCATCCGCCCCAACAACTTCAACCAGAACTTCGACGAGGACGTCTGGCACCAGCCCCTCCTGGACGGCCGGCTGGCCCTGCCCATCGGCGACGTGCCGGAGCCCTTCGTCGACGCCGACGACGTCGCGGAGGTCGCGGCGGCGCTGCTGACCCGGGACGGGCACGACGGTCAGGTGTACGAGCTGTCGGGGCCGCGCGGCCTGACCTTCGCCGAGGCCGCCGAACAGATCGCGCGTGCGGCGGGCCGCCCGGTCACGTACGTGGAGCTGACGCCGGAGGAGTACGAGGCGGAGCTCACCGCCGCGGGCTGGCCGGAGACGGGGGTGCGGTCCATGAGCGCGCTGTTCGCGCTGCACCGGACGGGGATCTCGGCGGTGCCGGTGGACGGGGTGCGGCGGGTGCTGGGGCGGGAGGCACGGGGGTTCGAGGCGTATGTGGAGAGGGGGGTGGCGGCGGGGCGTGGTGACGCGGCGGGGGCGGGTGCGGGTCGCCGCGGCATGGGGCCTTCCCCTGCCCGCCCCTTCCCGCCGCACGGCGGGGCCGACGCCCCCGGGACCGCGACCCCGCCACCGGTCGGACTACTCCGCTCCGCCGAGCGACGGCGGTGACTCCTCCGGCAGCAGGTACCGGCCGAGATGCGCCGTGAGGAAGGCGGCGAGCGCGTCCGCGTCGGCGGCCGGGGCGGGGAGGTCTCCCGGGCGGGGTGCGTGGAGCCGTAGCAGTTCGTCCCGCAGCCGGGTGTCGAGGAGCGGCGCCCGGTAGCGGTCGATCGTGCCCAGGAAGAAGATCCGCTCGAAGATCCGGCGGGCGGGGCAGCGCCCCGACCGCGGCTCGTCCGACTGATGCTCGTCCCGCCACGAGCCGACGTGGAGGAAGGCGGCGCGCTCCAGCGCCCCGTCCAGGACGGGGGTCGGGAGGTCCTTGAGGTTCCAGTAGATCCGGGCCTCGTCCTCGGGGACGGGGGCCGGGACTGCGGCCAGCCAGAGGTGGTATTCGCTCACCGGATCACCCTGGCACGAGGCCGGTATGCGAAGAACCGCCCCCGGTCTGCTCGCGCAGACCGAAGGCGGTTCTCCTGAAGCGGTAGCGGTGGGATTTGAACCCACGGTGGAGTTGCCCCCACACACGCTTTCGAGGCGTGCTCCTTAGGCCGCTCGGACACGCTACCGAGAGAGAGCTTAGCGGACGTTGGGCCGTGCTCTGAAATCGGTTCCCGGGGAGAGGTCCGCGAGCGGCCCGCGAGGGGCTTCCGGTGAGGTCAGAGGGCCCGGAAGAAGTCCGTGAGGAGGGCCGCGCACTCCGGGGCCAGGACGCCCTCGATGACCTCGGGGCGGTGGTTGAGGCGGCGGTCGCGGAGGACGTCCCACAGGGAGCCGGCCGCGCCCCCCTTCTCGTCGACCGCGCCGTAGACGACCCGGTCCAGGCGGGAGAGGACGATGGCGCCCGCGCACATCGTGCAGGGCTCCAGGGTCACGACGAGGGTGCAGCCGGACAGCCGCCACCCGCCGACCGCCCGGGCGGCGTCGCGGATCGCGAGGACCTCGGCGTGGCCGGTCGGGTCGCCGGTGGCCTCGCGTTCGTTGCGGCCGCGGCCGATGACGGAGCCGTCCGGGCCCAGCACGACGGCTCCGACCGGGACGTCCCCGGTGCCGGGGGCCAGGGCGGCCTCCGCGAGGGCGGCCCGCATCGGGGACCGCCACGGGTCCCGTACGGGATCGGGGTCGTGTGCGGGACCGGGCCTGGGGTCGTGCCGGACGGGGCCGGGGACGGCTTCGTTCATCGCACCAGTGTGCGCGAGCGCCGCGCCCGCGTGCGCGCGGACGCCGACGGCCGGGTGCGGCACCGGGTGGGCGACCCCGCGCCGTACCGGCGTGCGCGCGGACGCCCGGCGGCCGGCCGTCGTGGCCGGTGGCCGGGACGACCGGGAGGGGGCGCCCCCGCGCCGCGGGGACTCATGGGGACGGCGGGCGCGGCCGCAGGCCGTCAGCGGACGGCCTCCAGGACGTCCGTGCAGCCGAGCAGGTCCGCGATCTCGCCGAGGGCGTCCTCGCTGAGGGCGTTGAGCTCGCGCTCGCCCATGCCGAGGTCGGCGAGGATCTGCCCGTCGCCCAGCGGCCCGGCCGGCACCGGGGCGGCGGCGTCCGGGGCGTCGGCCTCGTCCTCCGCCGGCTCCGGTTCGCCGTCCTCCGTGCCGTCCAGGTCCGGGAGGCTGTCCAGGTCCTCCGTGATGTCGTCCCGGCCGAGCAGCTCGTCGGCCAGCAGGGCTCCGTAGGAGCTGCGGCTGGCCGCGGCGGCGTCCGAGAGATAGACGCGGGGGTCGTCCTCGCCGTCCACCCGGACGACGCCGAACCAGGCGTCCTCCTGCTCGATGAACACCAGGACCGTGTCGTCGTCGACCGCGGTCTCGCGGGCCAGGTCGGCGAAGTCGGACAGGGTTTCCACGTTGTCGAGGTCTGTGTCGCTCGCTTGCCACCCGTCTTCGGTGCGCGCGAGCAGTGCGGCGAAGTACACCGTGACTCTCCCACTGGTCATAGGCGTTGCCGGGCCGGACGGGGACCACCCCGCCCACTCGGAATCGTGGCAGAAAGCGGGCCGTTGCGAGAGGTCTTCCGCGCTGCGTCGTGCAGCAGTCCGAAGAGATGTGCCTCACGTGGGGGCCTTACGGAGGTCATCGGGACGGGCGTGTCACGGCCGGATCCGTACCGGATTCCCTACCGGATCCGTGCCGGGTCACCGTCGGACCGGCAACCCGATCGGCACCCGATCAGCACCCGATCGGCGCCGGACTCACCATCTGAAGGTCCGCATCCGCATCTGCTGGCGCATCCGCGCGGCCCGGGCCCGGCGGGGCTGCACCCGCTCGCGGAGCTCCTTGGCCTCGTTCAGCTCGCGGAGGAACTGGGCCCGTCTGCGTCTGCGCTCCGTGTCGCTCTCCTGCTCCGAAGCGCCTCCGGAAGCGCTTCCGGGAGCACCTCCCGGGGCGCCCGGGGAAGGATCCGCCGGGCCCGTCCGGCCCGCCGCGCCCGGATTCTCGTGGGTCTCTTGGTCAGCCATGGGCAGCACCACCTCGCGCCGAGGTCCTCGCCCGGCGAGACAGACCGGGCGTACGTGCCCACTTTCCCCCTAAGTGGTGGTTTGATGCCAGTGCGGCGACAGACCTGTCGGAGACTTTGGACGTTCCTTGGCCCCGCTTGGAAGACGCCGGTGCCGACCGCGCGGGAGCTGGTGCCCGAAAGCTCGGTTAATGTCGGTGTCATGCGGATCCACGTCGTCGACCACCCCCTGGTGGCGCACAAGCTCACCACCCTGCGCGACAAGCGCACCGACTCCCCCACCTTCCGGCGTCTCGCCGACGAGCTGGTCACCCTGCTCGCCTACGAGGCCACGCGCGACGTGCGCACCGAGGAGGTGGCCATCGAGTCCCCGGTCACGGCGACCACCGGTGTGAAGCTGTCGCACCCCCGCCCCCTGGTGGTGCCGATCCTGCGCGCCGGGCTCGGCATGCTGGACGGCATGGTCCGGCTGCTGCCGACCGCCGAGGTGGGCTTCCTGGGCATGATCCGCAATGAGGAGACCCTCAAGGCGGAGACCTACGCCACGCGTATGCCGGAGGACCTCTCGGGCCGCCAGGTCTACGTCCTGGACCCGATGCTCGCCACCGGCGGCACCCTGGTCGCGGCGATCAACGAGCTGATCGAGCGCGGCGCGGACGACGTCACGGCGATCACCCTGCTGGCCGCCCCCGAGGGCGTCGAGGTCATGGAGCGCGAGCTCGCGGACGCGCCGGTGACCGTGGTCACCGCCTCCGTGGACGAGCGGCTCAACGAGGACGGCTACATCGTCCCGGGCCTCGGCGACGCGGGCGACCGCATGTACGGCACCGCGGGCTGACCGACCGCCGCACCACAGCACGGAACGCGTACGGACCGGCCGAGCGCCGGTCCGTACGCGCGTGTGCCAACGGGCGCGCGGCGTCAGCCCCTTCGCGCCCCGTGCTTCAGCACTTCGCCGGGGTCTCCGCCGGCTTCGGCTGCCCGCCCAGCGCCGTCAGCGCCCGGTCGGCCTCCGCGCGCGGCGTGAGCTCCTTGAACTGCGCGCCGATGATCAGATCGACCTCGCCGCCGTTCGTCCGCTGGTCGTTCTTGACCTGGGTCCCGGCGAGCTGGGTGCCGAGCACCTTCAGGGCCCCGTCGACGGCCTCCGGGGCGCCCAGCAGCAGCCCGGTGCCGTCGACCTTCTTGTCGTAGAGAGCGGGTGCGTTCTCCCGCTTGCCGATCTTGAACCCGCGCTTCTGGAGCTCGTCCGCCGTGGTCTTGGCGAGCCCGCCGCGCGGTGTGGCGTTGTAGACGTTGACGGTGATCTCGTCGGGCTTGGGCAGTGCCTTGGGCACGGCCTTGCAGTCTTCCTTGCCGCTCTTGGTGCCCTGCGATCCCTTGCCGTGTGCCGCCTGCGCCGACTCGCCGGCGCCACCGCCGGAGAAGACGTCGACGAGCTGGAGCGTGCCCCATCCGGCCAGCGCGAGCGCGACGGCGGCGGAGGCCACGGCGAGCACGATCCGGCGGCGATTTCTGGGGCGCCGCATGTGCGGGAATCGACGGCCCGTGATGCGGTACTTTCCACCCATGCCGGGAGGGGTGAGCATGCTCATGGGCGCAGCGTAGTGCGGGGTGGGGCCGCTGCCTACTAGATGATCAACGGGTTGCGCGCGCCCCAACCCGAAAGGCCGAACAACGGCCGGAAACCCTCCCGCGGCAGCCTGTTCGAGCGGGTCAGCCCAGTTCGAGCACGCGGGCGTGCAGCACCTGGCGCTGCTGGAGCGCGGCGCGCACCGCGCGGTGCAGGCCGTCCTCCAGATAGAGGTCGCCCTGCCACTTCACGACGTGGGCGAACAGGTCGCCGTAGAACGTCGAGTCCTCGGCCAGCAGGGTCTCCAGATCGAGCTGCTGCTTGGTGGTCACCAACTGGTCGAGCCGCACCGGGCGGGGGGCGACGTCCGCCCACTGCCGGGTGCTCTCCCGGCCGTGGTCGGGGTACGGCCGCCCGTTTCCGATGCGCTTGAAGATCACACGGAAAGCCTACCGGGCAACCGGCTCCGAGCGCAGCCACGGCACGGGAGTGCGAAGGTGACAATCAGCCGCATACCGGGAGTGATGCATGAGCCGCACGCCTTCTTCCCCGGCCCCTTCCGGCGCCGATTCCGTCACACGGATCGCCGAGGGTTATGCCTTCGAGGGCCCGGCGCTCGATCTGGGCGCCCTGCTCCGGGCGCCCCGCTCCGGGACGACGGCACCGGCCCGGCCCGCCGGACCCGAACCAGCGGAGTGGTGCGATGGAACTCGACCGGCTGCTGCCCGCTTACGAGCTCCACTCGCGGTTCGCCCGGCACGTCGCGGCGGATCCGGCGACCGTGTGGCGGGCCCTGACCGAGGTCACCGCCGGAGAACTGCCCTTCTACCGGCTGCTGATGCGGCTGCGCCTGGGCGGCCGGGGCCGGGTCGAAGGGCCGTTCATCGACGGTTTCCCCACGCCCACCCTGATCACCGTGGCCGGCGAGGAACTGGTCAAAGGCATGGTCGCCCGGTTCTGGAGGGTCCGTCCGCAGCCCGCCCCGGTCACCCCGGGGGACGCGTCGGCGTTCGTCGCGTTCGACGAGCCGGGCTGGGCCAAGGCGGCCCTGAGCCTGAGCGTCGTCCCCGACGCAGGCGGAACCCTCCTGACGTTCGAGACCCGGGTGCACTGCACCGACTCCCACGCCCGACGTGCCTTCCGTGCCTACTGGCTGCTGATCCAGTTGGGTGGAGCGGCGTACATCAGGGTGGAGGTGCTGCGCGCCGTGGCCCGTCGCGCCGAACGCGCCACCGCCTCACGCCGCCCATGACCGGACCGGCGGGGCCGGACGTTATGCACAGGCTGTGGGCCGCGGATCGGCGCACGAGAAGCGGGGGCGCGCACGGCCGGGGGTTCAGGGTACGAGCACGACGCCCGTGTAGACGACCTCCTCGCCGGTGCGGTTGGCGTAGCCGTGCGGATGGTCGCCCGCCATGCGCAGCCCGTGCCCCCGCGGGAGTACGGTCTCCTGCCCGCCGACCGTGACGGTGAGGGTCCCCCTCAGCACGTGCAGGAGTTCCACCGTCCCCGCGAGGTGCGCCTCGCTGCGGTGCTCCTCGCCGGGCGCGAGCCGCCAGTGCCACAGCTCGGCGCCCACGGGCTGCGCGGCGCCGGTCAGCAGCCTGCCCGAGCCGCCGTCCGGGCCGGTCCACAGCACCGGCTGCTCCTCGGGCGGCGAGGGCGCCAGAAGCGGCGTCGCGGGCGCCTGGAGCAGGTCCGTGAGCGGTACGGCGAAGGCGTCGCAGAGCCGGATCAGGGTGGCGAGGTTGGGGTTGGAGCGGCCGTTCTCCAGGGCGACCAGCATGCCCTTGCTGACGCGGGCCCGGGCGGCCAGCGCGTCCAGGCTCCAGCCGCGCTCCTTACGGAGCGCGCGGGCGCGCGTAGCGACCGCCTCCATCACGGACCGGTCGTCACCCGGTCGGTCGTCCGCCGCCGTGCTGTCGCTCATCCCTGCCGCCCGCCCTGCCGCTCGTAGTCGTGTCGCACTCGTGAAGACGCGCCGTCGGGGCGCGTCGTGAAGACGCTACGCAAAGAAGGCCGTGCGAAGCCGCCTCGGAGGGCTTTTCGCCGACCACGGTCATTCGATGCTACCGTCGATTTCATCGAAACGACCGATTGTGTTCCGGCGAACGAAGGCGGGTGCCCCATGACCATGGATCTCGACGCGGTGGCGGAGAGCGTGCGGGTCGACGCGGCGGTGCGCGCGCTCCGGCCCGACTTCGCCGTCCTCGCGATCGCCGCCGACGGGTTGCCGGCCGGTCCGACCGACGCCTGGTCGCGCGGGCTGCTCAAGGAGGCCGCGGACGGTGCCGCCGGACTCGACGTGACCGCCGAGCCGCACGTCGCCGCCTGGCGGCAGGCGTACACCGCCTTCGGCGCCAAGCCCGGCCGCACCCGCAACAGCGCCGAGGCCCTGGCCCGCCGGGCCGCCGCGGGCCTGCCCGAGGTCAGCCTCCTCGTCGACGCCTACAACGCCGTCTCCGTCGCCCACCGCCTCCCGATCGGCGGCGAGGACCTCGACGCGTACGCGGGCGCCCCGCGGCTGGTCCGGGCGGTCGGCGACGAGCGCTTCGACACCGTCGCGAGCGGCGAGCCGGCCGTGGAGCACCCCGAGCCGGGCGAGGTCGTCTGGTGCGACGACCTCG
The DNA here is from genome assembly GCF_002891295.1 of Streptomyces eurocidicus. Taxonomy (GTDB): domain Bacteria; phylum Actinomycetota; class Actinomycetes; order Streptomycetales; family Streptomycetaceae; genus Streptomyces; species Streptomyces eurocidicus. The sequence continues at coordinate 459,131 of NZ_LGUI01000003.1, forward strand.
GCGTCACCTGCCGCCGCTGGAACCACCGCCAGTGCGTCCGCACCCGCATCACGGAGACCACGACCCGCGCGCTGTTCCTCCTGGAGCGGCTCGACCCCATGCCCCTCGACGCCCTGGCGGCGGCGGGCGAGGACCTGCTGACCAGGCTGCGCGAGCGGGCGCCGGAGCTGCGCGCGGTCACCCGCCTCGTCCGCTGACGCGCGGCGCCGTCACCTGCCCGCGCCGCCGGCCTCCTTGGCGGCCTTGGCCGCCCGCTTCATCTCCTGCTTGTGCGCACGGACCTTGGTCAGCGACTCGGGCCCGGTGATGTCCGCGACCGAGCGGTACGCACCCTCCTCGCCGTACGCCCCCGCCGCCTCCCGCCAGCCCTTCGGCCGCACCTTCAGCTGCTTGCCCAGCAGCGCCAGGAAGATCCGCGCCTTCTGCTCACCGAACCCCGGCAGCGCCTTCAGTCGCTCCAGGAGCTCCTTCCCCGTGGCCACGTCGCGCCACACCGCGCTCGCGTCCCCGTCGTAGTGCTCGACGAGGTACTGACAGAGCTGCTGGACCCGCTTGGCCATCGAACCCGGATAGCGGTGCACGGCCGGCTTCTCCGACAGCAGCGCGGTGAACGCCTCCGGGTCGTACGCGGCGATCTCGTGGGCGTCCAGGTCGTCGTGGCCCAGCCGCGTGGCGATGGTGTACGGACCGGCGAACGCCCACTCCATGGGGATCTGCTGGTCGAGGAGCATGCCGGTGAGGGCGGCGAGGGGGCTGCGGGTGAGCAGTTCGTCGGCGTCGGGTTGCTGCGCGAGGCGAAGGGTGTCCATCTTCCGATGATCGCGCGTGGGCGCGGGGGCGGTGTGCAGCGGCGTGGCGGGGCACCGCTGACGGGGGCTCAGTCCCGGGGGAACTTCCCCGTCGCGAGCACGAGGCCCAGAGGGGTGTCGCTCAGATCGACCGGATCACCGAAGTCGAGGGTCCGGTTGGCGCGGTACTCCCCGTCCTTCGGAACGGTGTGCACATGGCACTGGCCGGTGTACGGATCCGCGATCACGTAGACCGGGACGTCCCCGGCGGCGTAGGCCGCCTTCTTCCTGCCGTAGTCGTTGTCGGCGGTCTCACGCGAGATCACCTCGAAGACGAACTCGACGTCCTGGTAGCGCCACTTCCCCTTGGCGTCCATCTCAGCGCCGTCGGCCGGCTTGAAGAGATCCGGGACGAAGCCGTTGCGGTAACCCGGCAGATCGAGGCGGACGTCGCACTCGACGAGGCTGTCTTCTCCGAATCGGGCTTCCAGCTGGAGCAGTACGTCCCTGATCACGGCCCAGTGCGTATGCCTCGGCGGCGACATGAGGATGGCTCCTCCGACGATCTCGCTCTTGTAGCCCTCGGGGGTGATCCCGTAGAGCAGCTCGAACATGTCATCGAAGTCCTGGTCGCCCTTGCCGGCCATCCCGGTCCCGCCGATCGGTGCGATGGTCACCTGCCGCTTCCCCACCACCGCTGGTTTCCAGCGGCCGCGCAGTACAACGACAGGAGCGGAGGCCGGGACACGTCCGCGTCCGGCCGGACCCGGCGTGGGCCGACGCGGGCGCGACGGCCCCGCGCCGGCCGCTCGGTCACCCAGGGTCCCGGACCCCGGCCCCCGGTGCGGGGACGGGCTTGTCGGACGCACCGGGGCCGCCGGAGGCGGCCGTGCCTGCCGCGCCCTCATTCCCGGGCCTCTCACAACGGCCCGCGGGGGTGGCGGGGGCCACGACGCGCGGTCGCAGCGCGGGGAGGCCGAAAGCCGGTGGCGGGATCATCATGAGTGCCCCCCGTGGGCCGATTCCCGCACGTCCACGACGGCCCCAGGTTCCGGTACGGGGGTGTGTTCCGGGCCCGCGCCACCCGGGCCCCGCTTCACGATCACCGTCCCGTCCGTCCCATACGTCGTGATCAACCGACTGAGCCACGCCCGCGCGCCGCTCCTCCCACCGCCCCGCTCGCCCCTACGCCGCACTTCGTCCGTTGGTGTCACGGCCTCGTACTCCCTTCGCCAGGAGTTCAGTTCCTGTGCTCAACCAACACGGCGGCGCCGGACACGGGTACCGTCGTGAGGGGTGTCGAAGCCTGTCGCTTCCCCTACCGCTCACCTGGAGGCCGGGGTATGAGGTCGCCGAACGAACAGCTTGCCGAGGTGCTCGCCCGATCCGGCCTCAGCCGTGGGGAGCTGGCCCGGAGGGTCAGGGCCGCCGCAGCCCTCCGGCGTCAGCCGCACATCGCGCCCGACAGCACCGGCGTGCGCCGGTGGCTGCAAGGCGAGACGCCCCGCCGCCCGCTCCCGGAGATCCTGGCGGACGTGTTCTCCGAGCACTTCGGGTACCGGGTCACGACGTACGACCTCGGGCTCGGCGAAGGCACGGCCGCCGATGGCGCACTCGTGTACAACGCCTCGTACGCGGCTACGGTGGAAACAGTCGCCGACTTGGGGAGAGCGGACGTGGACCGACGCAAGTTGCTCGCAGCAGCGCCGTTCATCGCTGTCGCCGGGGTGGGCCCCTCCCGGGACTGGCTGTTGAACACCCTCGGCCAGGAGCCGGAGACCGGCCCCCGGGTGCGCGCCGAGGACGTGACGGCGGTGCGGAACATGTTCACCACGTTCCAGCGCATGGACATCTTCCAGGGCGGCGGCTCGGGCCGCCTGGTCCTGGCCGAGTACATGACCCAGCACGTCTACCCGCTGCTCCGCCGCACGCACACGAAGGACGTCCGCCGGGCCCTCTGCCAGGCGGCGGCCGAACAGACGTACCTGCTCGGGTGGATGGCCTATGACAACGGTGAGAACGGCACGGCGCAGCGGTATCTCATCCAGTCGCTGAGGCTCGCGGAGGAGTCCGGCGACGTCGCTCTCGGGGCGCACGTCCTGGCGGGCATGGCCGATCAGGCGACCCTGCTCGGGAACCCGGCCGAAGGGCGCCGTCTCGCGCAAGCGGGCAGGCACGGGCTCGCGAAGTCCACGTCCCCGGCCTGCCTGGCGGATCTGTGGTGCCTCGAAGGGCGGGCCCTCGCGCTGCTCGGCGAGAAGAAGGCGGCGGCACGCGCGGTCGCCGCGTCGGAGAAGGAGTACGAGCGGGTACGGCTGACGGAAGAGCCGGACTGGGCGGCGTTCATCGACCCCGCGTATCTGCACGGGGAGCACGCGAACACGTTCCGGGACCTCGGGGATGCCGCCACCGCCGAGGAGCACGCGCGCCGGTCGATCGACTTCGCGAAGCGGCAGGAGCGTGCCCGCCGCGGCGCGATGTCGCAGGCCGCGCTGGCGGTCTCGCACCTGCAACGGCGGGACCTCGACTCGGCGCACTCCGCCGGTCTGCGGACGCTCTCCCTCTCCCGGAAGGTCAAGAGCTCGCGCTGCGTCGAAGCCGTGCAGGACCTCCAGCGGCGGATGCGGCCCTTCGGGACGCACCGGCTCGTGGCCGACTTCGACGAGCGGGCCCGGGAGTTCGTCGCGGCGGCCTAGTCCCGCGACGGGCGGGCCCGTCCGCGTGCGGGCGCGGGCGCCCGCCCCCCGGCAGGGGCCGCGCACCCGCGCACCCGTCACGCCTTCGGCAGTTCCCTCATCGACCGCAGTGGTGAGAAGAAGATCAGCAGCCAGCTCACCGCCATGATCCCCGCCCCCGTCCACAGCGCCGCCCGCAGGCCCGCGAACTCGCCCAGCAGGCCCGCCAGGAGCGAGCCGACCGCCAGTGCTCCTGTCACCAGGAAGCGGAACGTGGCGTTCATGCGGCCGAGCAGGTGGTCCGGGGTGAGTTCCTGGCGGGCGGTGACCTTGATGACGTTGTCGGAGCCGATCTTGAACGTGACGGCCAGCCAGGCGAGCGCCGCCGCCCAGAGCGCGGGGCCCCGGTCCAGGCGGGCGATCAGGGCGCCCATCGGGGCGATGGCCAGGCCGATCACCCACATCGCGCGGCCGTGGCCGAGCCGCCTGCCGATGGCGCGGGCGCAGAGGGAGCCGAGGAAGGCGCCGACGCCGCCCAGGCCCAGGTAAGCGCCGAGCAGGCCCTCGGAGAGGTGCAGCTCGCGGACGAAGAGGACCGGGAGCAGGGTGAGGCTCATCTGGACGGCCAGGTTGGTGGCCGCGCCCTCCAGGGCGATCGGGCGCAGCAGCGGGTGGCCGAGGACGAAGCGGGCGCCCTCCAGGATCTCCCTGCCGAGGTGCCGGCCGGGCTGCCGCGTCGGCGCGGGCTCCGGGCGGCGCACCCGGAGCAGGCACAGGGCGGAGACGACGTACGTGGCGGCGTTGACGCCTATCGCCAGCGGGGCCGTGATCAGTTGTACGAGATAGCCGCCCGCGCCCCGGCCGGCGACCGAGTTGACCGCCTCCGCGCTCATCAGCCGGGCGTTGGCCTCGCCCAGCCGTTCGCGGCCCACGACGTGGGGCAGGAAGCTCTGGTTGGACACGTCGAAGAAGACCGTCGCCACGCCGCCGATCAGGACGACCGCGTAGAGCTGATACAGGGTCAGCGCGTCGAGCCACCAGGCCAGCGGGACCGAGCCGAAGAGCGCGGCGCGGACGATGTCGGCGGTGATCTGGAGGCGTCTTCGGCGCATCCGGTCGACCCAGGCGCCGGCCGGCAGCCCGATCAGCAGGAACGCGGCGGTGCTGAGCGCGGCGAGCGCGCCGACCTGGCCCGAGGAGGCGTCCAGTTCGGTGACGGCGAGCAGCGGGATGGCCAGATAGCTGATCTGGGTGCCGAACTTGCTGGTCGCCCCGGCGGCGAAGACGTAGCGGAAGTCCTTGAGGGCGAAGACGGAGCGGACGGCCGGCGCGGCGGTCTCCGGGGAGGCCGCCGCGCCGTCCGTGCCCGTACCCGAGGGGGCTGATCCCGAGGTGGTGACCACGGGATCAGGCGGTTCGGAAGCGGACCTGGCGGGCGATCACGTCGCACCGCGCCACCGCGTCGTCGCCGTCCCGGCCGGAGACCAGCATGTAGCCCGCGCAGCAGTCGGCGACGGTGCGCAGCGGCGGGATGGTGTCCCCGGGGTTGCGGGCGATCACCACGCCGCGCTCGTGGCCCGTGACCTCGTGCAGGAGCGGGAGGTAGGCGTCCGTGAGCTCGCCCGGCGGTACGCGGCGGACGACGGCGTCGATGTCGTCGTCGGTCTCGACGGCCTCGACGGTGCCGGGCTCGGGGACGAAGAACTGGATGGCGGCGCCGCCGATGGGCTCGGGCGGGGTGAGCGGCAGCTCGTCGATGCCCAGCGGGACGGTCAGCATCATCCGGGCGAGGTCCAGGCCGAAGGCGCGGTTCACCAGGTGCTGCATGGCGTGGCCGCCGAGCCGGGCGTGGGACTCCAGGACCCGGGGGCCGTTCGGGGTCAGGACGTACTCGGTGTGCGAGGGGCCCTCGGTCAGGCCGACGGCGTCGAGCAGCCGGGCGGTCATGTCCCGCAGCTCAGGCAGGTACGGCACGGCGACCCGGCTGGGGGTGCTCACGGCCCACTCCACGAAGCGGTCGTTCATGCGGTACTCGGAGTAGCCGATGACCAGGTGCCGGCCGTCGAGGGAGAAGCCGTCGACGCTGACGACCGGGCCGGAGAGGAACTCCTCGGCGAGGGCCGAGGTGAGTCCGGCCGCGGTCATGGACTCCCAGGCGCGGACGGCCTCCTCGGCGCCCTCCACCCGGTTGATGTGGCGGCTGGCGGCGCCGTCGACGGGCTTGAGGACGACCGGCCCGGCCACGGAGGCGGCGAACTCGGCGGCCTCCTCGGCGCTGTGCACCACCTGGTGGCGTACGGGGCTGAGGTCGTGCTTGGCGAGCAGCTCGCGGGTGAGGGCCTTGTCCTTGAGGGAGCGCTGGGTCTCCTCGCCGACGCCGGGCAGGCCCAGCGCGTCGACGACGTGGCCGCAGGCTATGCCGGCCGGCTCGGAGGTGGTGAGGACGCGGTCGAACGGGCGCTCCTCGTGCAGCGGGCGGAGCACGTCCAGGATGGCCGGGCCGTCGGTGACCGGGGCGTGCACGATGCGCTCGCAGTGCTCCGCGATCGACGGCTCGTAGAGGCCCTCCTCGTGGACGAGCACGATGTCGATGCCCAGGTCCTTGGCGCCGGCGATGGGGGCCGGGCGGCCGCCGATCCACGCTACTCGAAACATCAGTTGACTCCGCTTGTCGTCGTACGGGAGGCCGTACGAGGGCTCGTAGGGGTGGTGCGAAGGCTCGTAAGGGTGGTGCGAGGGACGCGGCGAGTGGCCGTGGGTCTCATGAGACGGCTACGCGCACCGAGATGCCGGCCAGCACGGTTCCCATCACATAGCGCTGGATGTTCAGCCACCGGGGACGGCTCTTGAGGAAGGTGGAGATGGAGCCGGCACCGAGGGCGATGAGGGCGTTCACGGTGACCGCGACCACGATCTGGGTGAGGCCGATCAGGAGGCTCTGGAGTGCCACGGAGCCCTTGTCGGGCTCGACGAACTGGGGCAGCACCGAGATATAGAGGATGGCGATCTTGGGGTTGAGGAGATTGGTGACCAGACCCATCGTGAAGAGCTTGCGCGGCGGGTCCGGGGGCAGCGGCTCGGGGTCGAAGGCCGAGACGCCGCCGGGCTTGAGGGTCTTCCAGGCGAGCCAGAGCAGATACGCCGCGCCGGCCAGCTTCACGGTCGTGTACACGGCCGGCACCAGGGTGAAGAGCGCGGCTATGCCGGCGATGGCGGCCAGGAGGTAGACGAAGAAGCCGACGGCGACACCGAGCAGCGAGACCATTCCGGCCCGCTTGCCCTGGGTCACCGAACGGGACACCAGATAGATCATGTTGGGGCCGGGGGTGAGCACCAGGCCGAGCGCGATGACCGCCATGCCCACCACGGCATGCATGCTGACCATACAACTCCTTTGCTGGCGGAGCGTTTGCTAGCGGTCCAGGCCGCAGCCGCCCCGGGCGACGGGGGATCCTGGATATTCAACCGCAACGCAGTCCAGGGTGAACTGGTCGGCCGTCGCCAGAATGGACTTCTCCACCTCGTGGGTCGTCCCGCCGCGGAACCGGAAGCGCGCGCCCACGTGTTCGTAGCCGCCGACCTTGGGCATCACATAGCCGATCTGCGGCACCACCGCGGCGTACGGGGCCGGGCCCGAGCTCGGCGTCGGCGAGGTGGCGACCACCTCGCAGGGCGCGGGCACCGGGGTGGGCACCAGCAGCCAGCCGCCGGTGCTGCCGTGCGGAACCGGGTCCAGCGCCGGTTCCCTGCCGACCTGGATGGCGGCCGCGGCGGCCATCAGGTCGACGCCGTGCACCTCGCGCCAGATGAAGGGGATCTCGGCGCCGCCGACCCGGCAGCCGGCCTCCAGGAAGGTCAGCCGGGGCGCGCCGGACTCCTCCGTGCCGACGAAGACCTCCAGGTGGAAGACCCAGGGGCGGCGCCCGCCGAGGGCGGCGGACACGGCGGCGGTGAACTCACCGAGCGGACCGAGTAGTTCCGGATCGTCCTCCTCGACCGAGCCCAGGGACTGGCCCTCGGTGAAGTCGACACAGGTGTTCACATAGCGGGAGGCCGTCCAGGGGCCCAGCGCGGTGCCGGTCCACAGCCCGTCGATATGGAAGATCGTGTCCGGGCAGAGCGTCTGCACCAGCCGGGCCTCGGGCTCCAGCGCCTCCAGCTCGCCGAGGTCCGCCGCCGACTCCAGGCGCATCACACCCCGGCTGGCGGTGCCCCGGCGGGGCTTGACGATCACGGGCCAGCCGTGCGCGTCGGCGAACTCCCGCACCGAGTCGGCGTCCGGGGCGTCCGCGAAGGCGGGCGTACGGATCCCGGCGCCCGCCACCAGCTCCGTCATGGTCAGCTTGTCGCGGAACCGGGCGAGCTCCATCGGGCTCTGCCCGGGACAGCCGAGCTGGGCCCGCAGCAGGGCCGCGGTGTCCAGGTCGCCCTCGTTGAGCGCGACCACCCGGGCCGGTGTGCCGAAGCGCACGGACAGGGTGTCGGCGGCCTGCTTCACCTGGTGGAAGTCGTCCGTCGCGCGGACCGTGACGATGCCCGCCGCGCTCTCCGGGATGGACTGCCGGCCCAGCACCGTGGTCACGTACGAGACGCGGTGCGCGCTGTGGTCGATGTAGTTCTCGTACAGCGCGTACCGGTCGCGCCACCGGTGGATGACCAGGATGTGGTCGCTCAAGGCTGTTCCCTTCTGGCGTGGTCATGGATCCGGCGCACGGCGTACGTCGCGGTGAGGACGGCGGCACGGGCCGCGCCCAGCGCCTCCTGGGCGCTGTCGAGGTCGGCGTCCGGCAGCCCGTCCACCACGCCCGTCGCGCACTCGATGAGGTGCAGTGCCACCCGGGCGAGGTCGTCGTCCGGGCCGAATTCCTTGGCGACCGCCTTGTGGGCCGATTCCAGCAGCTGTGCTGCGTTGCTTTGCACAGGGTTCTCCCGTCGGTCGAAGCGGGCCCCGCGCACGGCCGCGCCGTCTCGGGCGCGGCCGTGCGAGGAGCCCTGCGGCCGGACCGGCCGATGGTCGAGCGGTCAGCCGATGCTGAAGCGGATCCGGTCGTTGATGTCGTCGCACTTGGCCACGGCGTCGTCCGCGTCCTTGCCGGTCGCGATGACGTAGCCCGAGACGCAGTCGGCCACGGTCAGCAGCTCGGGCACCTCGTCACCGGGGCCCTTCTGGATCACCGCCGCCACCTCCTCGTCCCGGAGCTGGTCCAGGTAGGGCAGGAAGACCAGCGGCACCTCGCCCTTCGGCAGGTGGCGCACGGTGGACGGGATGCCCTCCGCCACGTCGACCGAGCGGACCGTGCCCGCGTCGGGGGTGAAGAAGCGCACCGCGGCGCCCGCGATGGGCTCCGGCGAGGTCTCCGGCAGCTCGTCGATGCCGAGCAGCACCGTCAGGAACATCCGGTTGAGGTCGAGGCCGAAGGCCCGGCGGACCAGCTCGGGGGCGCCGCTGCCGGCGAGGCGGGCGTGCGACTCCAGCACCCGGGGGCCGTCGGGGGTGAGCACGAACTCGCTGTGCGAGGGGCCCTCGGTGAGGCCGACCGCGTCGAGCAGCTTCACGGTGAGGGCGCGCAGCTCGGCCAGGTGCGGGCGGGCGACCCGGCTGGGCGTGCTGACCTCCCACTCCACGAAGCGCTCGTTCATCCGGTACTCGGAGTAGCCGATGGTGAGGTGCCGGCCCTCGAAGGAGAAGGAGTCGACGCTGACCACCGGGCCGGAGAGGAACTCCTCGGCGATCGGCGCGGTGATGCCCGCCGCCTGGAGGGTCTCCCAGGCGGCCGCCACCTGCGCGGGCTCCGAGATCTCGTGAATGTGCAGGCTCGCGACGCCGTCGACGGGCTTGAGCACGATCGGGCCGCCCACCTCGGCGAGGAACGCGGTGGCCTCCTCGACGCTCGTCACCACGCGGTAGCGCACCGGGCTCAGGTCGTGCTTGGCCAGCAGCTCACGGGTGAGGGCCTTGTCCTTCAGGGCGCGGGCCGTCGCCTCGGAGACGCCGGGCAGGCCCAGCGCGTCCACCACGAAGCCGGTCGACTCGGCGGCCGGCTCGGTGGTGGTGACGACGCGGTCGAAGGGGCGCTCCTCGTGCAGCGGGCGCAGCACGTCCAGGATGGCCTGGCCGTCGGTGAGCGGCGCGTGGATGATGCGCTCGCAGTGCTCGGCGATGGCCTCGTCGTACGCGCCCTTCTCGTGGACGAGCACGATGTCGATGTCCAGCTCCTTCGCGCCGTTGATGGGCGCGGGACGGCCGCCGATCACCGCTACGCGGAACTTGCGGGGCATGCGAACTCCTTGGGGTGTCTGGTGGAGAGGGTGGTGATCAGCTGGCGTAGATACGGCGCAGCCAGCGGGCCCCGGCGTCGGGGAGCGGGCTGAACGCCTTGCGGCGGTGCAGCACCCGGTAGTTGTCGAAGATCATGAAGTCGCCCGCGCGGAGCACGAGCTCCCTGGACTCGGCGCCCGTCAGGGACTCCGAGAAGGCGGCGAGCGCGGTGGCGCCCTCCGCCGTGACGCCCCGGGTGGTGCCCCGGTCGTAGCGGGCGCGCAGCCGGCCGTCGGGCGCGGCCTCCAGCAGCCGGGCGGGCGTCAGCTCCCGTACGGACGGGTCCGCGTCGTTGGAGGCGGGCACGCCCACGGCGAACTCCGGCCGCTGGAGGGTCAGCCGGATGTGCTCGTCGAGCCCTTCGGCGACCCCGTCGACCGCCGTGAGCTCCGTGGGCACGCGTTCGTCGTTGCGCACGGCGTAGAAGGAGAGGTAGTGCGGGACGTACAGGCGCGGGTCGGTGCCGGGCTCGCCGAAGGGCAGGTGCGGCTGGTCGGAGTGCCAGAAGAACTCCGAGTCCGCGCCCCAGGAGCTGGTGATGCCGCTGGCGGCCGGGTTGGGCACGACGTTGCGGATCAGCCGGCCGTCGTTCTCGTAGCTGACCGCGAAGGGCGTGGCGCCCAGCAGCTGGAGCAGCCCGAAGTGCAGGGCGTTGATCACGGCCAGGCCGGTCTCGTCGCCGTAGCCGTGCACCGGGGTGTCGGGGAAGTCCTGCCGGGGCAGGTTTCCCAGGATCAGCGCGTGGGAGCCGGCGACCGAGAAGATCTCCAGCTCGTGCAGGATCTGGCCGGGCAGCAGGTTGCCCAGGGCGTGGGCCCCGATCGTGGCAAGGATCGCCTCATTGGCGTCCGAGTCCAGCTCGGTGGCGGCCACGCGCTCGGCGACCTCCTTGCCCAGGAGGTCCCGTGTCCCGTCGTCGAGACGGAATTCGGACAGTCGTATGCCGTCTGTCATCGAGGGCTCCGATCGGTCACTCGCGTGCGGGTGCTCAGTCATGGCCCGCTACGGGAATCCAGTAGGTCCGCGCGCGCGGGTCCCAGCGCCGGGCCAGCGGGTCACGCAGCCGCCGGCTCACCAGGCCGACCGGCGTGACCACCAGGTAATAGACAGCGAAAAGCAGAGGTTTGGGCATCGTCCTGCTCTTTCTCGGGGGCTTCTTCGTCGTTGCGGGGACGGTCCCGCCGGGGCCCGGCCGCGCCGGGCGGGCCTCGGCGAGGCGCTCGCCGGGCGGCCGGGAACCGGCCGGGAGGACCTAGTCGAGAGGAATCGCCTCACGCCAGTCGTCGTCCTCGTGCCACTCCGGCTGCGCGGACTTCTCCAGCAGGAAGTTGCCCACCGCCAACAGGTCGATGTTGGTGCGCATAAAGCAGGTGTAGGCGTCCTCCGGCGTGTTCACGATCGGCTCGCCGCGCACGTTGAAGGAGGTGTTGACCAGTACGGGGCAGCCCGTCTCCTCCTTGAACGCGGTGAGCAGCCGGTGGTACGGCGCGTTGTTGTGCTCCGAGACCGTCTGCACCCGCGCGGAGGAGTCGACGTGCGTGACCGCGGGGATGGTGGACCGCTGGACCTTCAGCAGGTCCAGGCCCTTGGCGTCGGACTTCGCCGCCTCGACCCGCTGCGCCTCGGCGACCGAGGTCACCACGAGCATGTACGGGCTCTCCTGCGGGAGGTCGAAGTAGTCCTTGGCGTCCGTGTCGAGCACCGAGGGCGCGAACGGCCGGAAGGACTCCCGGAACTTGATCTTGAGGTTCATCGCGGACTGCATCACCGGGTCGCGCGGGTCGCCGATGATCGAGCGGGCGCCGAGCGCCCGGGGCCCGAACTCCATCCGGCCCTGGAACCAGCCGACTATCTTGCCGTCGGCGAGGCCCTTGGCGACCTCGGTGGCCAGCGCGTCCGGCGCGAGGCGGGTGTACGGGACGTTCTTGCCGTCGAGGTAGGCGGCGATCTCGTCGTCCGAGTAGCCGGGGCCGAGCAGCGAGCCGGACATGGCGTCCCGGCCGGTGCCCAGGTGGCTGCGGCGGGCGCCCCGGTCGGCGGCCACGGCCAGCGCCGCGCCGAGCGCGCCGCCCGCGTCGCCCGCGGCGGGCTGGATCCAGACCTCGTCGAAGATCCCGGCGTTGATGATCTTGCCGTTGGCGACGCAGTTGAGCGCGACGCCGCCGGCCAGCACCAGGTGCTTCTCGCCGGTCCGCTCCCGGGCCGTACGGGCCAGCTTGACCACGACCTCCTCGGTGACCTGCTGCACGGAGGCCGCGAGGTCGAACTCGCGCTCCGTGAGCGGGCCCTCGGGGCTGCGGCGGGGCCCGCCGAAGAGCCGCTCGAAGCCGCGGCCGGTCATCACCTCGCCCTTGAGGTACTCGAAGTAGCGCATGTCGAGGCGGAACGATCCGTCGGGCTTGACGTCGATCAGCTTCTCGCGGATCAGCCCGGCGTAGCGGGGCTTGCCGTAGGGCGCGAGGCCCATCAGCTTGTACTCGCCGGAGTCCACCTTGAAGCCGCAGAAGTAGGTGAACGCCGAGTACAGCAGGCCCAGCGAGTGCGGGAAGCGGATCTCCGCGACGGGCCGCAGCCGGTCGCCCCGGCCGTGCCACATGGTGGTGGTGGCCCACTCGCCGACGCCGTCGATGCACAGGACGGCGGCGGACTCGTAGGGGCTCGGGAAGAACGCCGAGGCCGCGTGCGACTCGTGGTGCTTGCGCACATCGATCTGCGGCACCCGGCCGAGGCCCAGCTCCAGCAGCTCGCGGCGGACCGTGTCGGCCGTGCGGCGCTTCCACTTCAGCCACGCGGGGACGGTCTGCTGGAAGGCCGGGAAGGCGTTCGGCGCGGAGCCCGCGAAGGTCGCGAGGACGCGGCGGAACTTCAGCTCCGGGTCCTCGTAGTACGCCACGGCCGAGACGTCGCGCAGCGTCGCGCCGGCCTCGCTCAGGCAGTACTCGACCGCCTTGGCCGGGAAGGCCGAGTCGTGGCGGCGCCGGGTGAAGCGCTCCTCCTGGGCCGCCGCGACGGGGACGCCGTCCGCGACCAGGGCCGCCGCACTGTCGTGGTAGTAGGCGGAGACGCCCAGAACCAGGTCAGACATGCCTGTGCTCCTTAACGCGCGAAGGACGGCCGTGCGGCGTCTTCGGGGATGTGCTGGTGGACTCGGGGGACAGAACCGGGCTCATCGCAGACCGCCCAGGGTGCGGGCCAGCCGCGGGGCGACCTGGCGGGCCAGGAAGCCGGCCGGCGGGTTGAGCGAGCGGTAGCCGACGCGGACCCGCTCCCAGACGTCCTCCTGCCCGGTGACCCGGCCGCCGGTGGTGCGGGTGGCGGGCACGGTGGCCATGAAGGTGTCGACGGCGTCGGCGGCCCACGCGGAGTGCCCGGTGGAGACGTTGTCGATGGTGTTGTGGATGTCGACGAACCGGGTGCTGAAACCGTGCTCCTTGAGCGCGATCCGGGCCCGGCGGTACGAGCCGCCGACGCCGGACAGCTCCATGGCGACGTTCAGGCCCAGCACCTCGGGCAGGAACGTGCGCGGGAAGCGCCCGACGCACAGCCAGTAGACCGGCAGCGCGAAGGACTCGTCGCGGAAGCCGGACCAGCGGGCGAATTCCCGGGAGCCGGTGGGCGGCAGGACCACGTCCATCTCCGCGAGGACCTCGCGGTAGATGAGCGGGTGGTTGAGCTTCTCCTCGCCGTTGCCCAGCTCGTCCCAGTAGGTCTCGAAGAGCGAGAAGCCGATCTCCGAGGAGGCGTTCTCGTAGTCCGTGAACCCCTGGAGCCAGCTGCCGTCGATCAGCGTCAGCGGTGCCAGCTGCACCGTCGAGTCGATCAGGTCGGCCCGGCTCGCGACCGGGATCTCCGCCCCGTCCTCGAACTCCTGGCCGTGCCGGTCGTGCTGCTCCGCCAGCCAGGGCCGCAGCCCGGCCCGGTGCCACCGGGCGGGCAGCTGCTGCTCGGCGCGGTCCAGGCCGTGCCGGGACCGGGCCAGCCAGTCCTGGACGTAGCCGACGGCCCAGCGGCGCAGCGCCGGGGTGTCCGTACGGCGCTGGAGCATCCAGTACGCCTCGCGGATGTCGGCCGGCGCGCGGCCCTCGGCCGGCCGGACGGCCAGCGAGGGGAAGGCGGGCGCCATGGCGGCCGCCGCGGTCTCCGGGGCGGGCTCCCCGGCCTCCCGCTCCTCCCCCGCCGCGGGCAGCGAGTCGATCCACCGGCGGATCACGGTGAGGTCCTCGGGCGAGAACACCCGGAACATCGGTCCGCGCTCCGAGACCAGGCCGTTGACCAGCGGACTGGCCGTGGACCGGCCGGGCTTGACCAGACGGCTGCGGGACAGCACGTCGAGCAGCGGGCCCGGGTCGGTACGGGCCTGCTTGAGCCAGTCGGACAGCGACCGGCCCTCGACCTGGAAGTCGTGGTGGTAGACGGAGCCCTCGCGGGCGCGCAGCCGCATCAGCTCGGCCATGTCGTAGGCCGGGTCGCGGGCGGCGTCGAGCTGGGCGTACAGACCGTCGCTCCAGCCGCGCAGCGCGGCGAAGGCCCAGGTGAAGCCGGTGACGACCCGCTCGGCCTCCGCCTTGGGCAGGGCGTCCACGGCGGCGCGGGCCCGCGCCAGGTCGGTGGGGCCGCCCTCCTCGCGGGCGCCGCCCGGGTCGAGCAGCGACCAGTCGGCGCCGCCCGGCAGGGCCTCCCGCACCAGGGCGAGCGCGGGCGGCAGCCCGGCGTGCCGCAGGCACAGGTCGGCGCCGAGGATCTCGGCGCGGAAGTCGTCCGGCCGCCGGCTCATGGCCAGCAGCAGGGCGGGCAGGTGGAACGCGTCGTCGTCGATGCGCTGGTCCAGCGCGAGCCGGGCCGCGGGCACGGCGTTCTCGGACAGCAGCAGCTGCCGCAGCAGCGCCAGGAAGGCGCTGCCCCGGGAGGCGCGGGGGTGGCCCGCGCCGACGTCCGAGGCGTAGACGGTGAGGATCCGCAGGGCCGCGGACTCGTCGGCGTTGCCCGGCGCGCTCAGCCACTGGAGCCACGCCCCGGAGAGCAGGGCGAGCGGGGCGCAGCCGAGCGTCGCCCGGCGCACCAGGGTGTCGCGGGTGCCGTCGCCGGACGCGCGGCCGAGCAGCGCGCCGAAGCGCGCCCGCTCCCCGGCCGCCCATGCCTCGGTCCGCTCGGTGAGACCGGTCAGGCCCGCGGGCCCGGCCTCCGGGGTGTCCGGGCCGGTGGGCCCGGGGGTGGTGGCCGGTCCGGCGGGGACCCGGCGCAGCTCGGCCCGGATCTCCTCCGGGAACCGGCCGCCGGGCAGCGAGCACTCGGGGTCCGCGGCCCGGACGTACAGGCTCCGGGACGCGCCCCCGGCGTCGTGCCGCCGGTGCGGGCTCGGGGCAGGGGGCGCCGCCTCGTGGGTCAGCAACCTCTTCCCTCCTTGGCTTGGTTCGCCTGGCGCTCCGGTGGCGCTAGAACATCGGATAGATGGACGCGTCGTTCTTCTTCTTCGGCTTGCGGCCGAGCAGCTTGTCCAGGATCTTTCGCAGGATGGACACGGCGGGCACGCCCTCTCGTGGGGAGATCGGTGACGGTCAGGACAGACCGAGGGTCTCGGCCATGACGCGGGTGACGATCTCGTGACCCTCGTCGGTGTAGTGGGCGCGGTCGACGAAGAGCCAGTCGGCCGGCTTGATCGCGTCGGCGACCGCGGGGTTGAGGTCGAAGAAGCGCGCGCCGGCCTTCTCCGCGACGACCCGGAGGGCCTCGGCGTACGTACGGCCGGCCTCGATCGAGGCGATGATGCCGTAGTTCTCCTCGAACGAGCCGTTGGAGGAGAGGGAGTTGAGCTCCTCGAAGAGCAGCTTCTCCTGGGGGGCGTGCTCCTCGCGCAGCCACGGCGCCATCGGCTGGAGCGCGTAGGTGATCTTCACATCGGGGCCGACGAGCTTGCGCAGCGAGTCCAGGTGGCGGCCCGTCAGGCCGGCCGCGGTGTCGATCAGCTCGGGCAGGGTGCGCTTGC
This sequence comes from Streptomyces eurocidicus, assembly GCF_002891295.1. Classification (GTDB taxonomy): domain Bacteria; phylum Actinomycetota; class Actinomycetes; order Streptomycetales; family Streptomycetaceae; genus Streptomyces; species Streptomyces eurocidicus. The sequence goes on from NZ_LGUI01000003.1 coordinate 474,896, forward strand.
GCTCGGCGGGCCGGCGGGGCGCCGGGGCGGCGGGCTTGCGGTCGGCCAGCAGACCGGTGAGGCCGCGGGCGGGTGCCTTGGCGGGCTTACGGGCCTTGGCCCGCAGCTCGTCCATCGCCTCGAAGTACTCACCGCTGAAGAAGAAGGCGCCGTCCTCGCCGCGCTGCCACTCGGGGAGCAGCGAGAGGGCCAGGTTGTTGAGCCCGGAGAGGATGACGATCTCCTCGACCTCGGGCAGCAGGTGCTGGTGGAAGAGGAAGAGCATCAGCTCCTGGGCCGAGTTGTGGCTGCGGCCGCCGAAGTTGAGCCAGGGCGCGGACGGCGCGTAGGTGGTCCACAGCCGGGAGGAGATGGTGGCGCCGTCGTTGGTGGCACCGATGCCGAGCGCCGTGGAACTGCCCATGAGCAGCTTCACCGGGCCCTTGGGCAGCTCGCCCGCCGCGGACGCGGTCTGCCCGCCGGGGCCGCGGGAGAGGCGGAAGCCGAGCCGGTCCGTGTTGATGACGGACGAGCGGTAGGAGGCCCGGTGGAAGTACATCAGGTAGGGCAGGTAACGCACCTCACCGCGGTCGTCGAAGTCGTCGTACTTCAGGAGTTGCGGGGTGAGGGTCTCTCGGTACAGCTTCACGAACAATCTCTCCCTGTGTGGGGGCGGCCTGGTCCCTGTGGGGTCCGGCCGGGTCAGCCCTGGAACAGACGGCCTCGGTGGATCTTGTGCTGTGCGGCCTGGGCCAGCGGGCGCACCACCAGCTGGTCGACGTTGACGTGCTGCGGCAGCCCGACGGCGAGCGCCACGCACTCGGCGACGTCCTCGGCGGTCAGCGGGCGGTCGACGTCGGCGTAGACGGCGGCGGCCTTCGCGGCGTCGCCCTCGAAGCGGTTGACGGCGAACTCGTCGGTCCTGACCATGCCGGGCGCGATCTCGATGACGCGCACGGGCTCCCCGGACAGCTCCAGCCGGAGGGTCTCGGTCAGCGCGTGCTCGGCGTGCTTGGCCGCGCTGTAGCCCGCGCCGCCCTCGTAGTTGACGAACGCGGCGGTCGAGGTGATGGTGACGATCGTGCCCCCGTCACCCGCACGCAGCAGTGGCAGCAGCGCCTGGGTCACCTTCAGGGTGCCGAGGACGTTCACGTCGAACATCCACTGCCAGTGGCCGGGGTCGGCGCCCGCCACGGGGTCGGCGCCGAGGGCCCCGCCCGCGTTGTTGACCAGCACGTCACAGCCGTCGAGGGTGGCCGCGGCGGCCGCGACGGCGGCCGCGTCGGTGATGTCCACCGTGAGCGCCCGGCCGCCGATCTCCTCGGCGAGCCCGGTCAGCAGCTCCTCGCGGCGGGCCAGGACGACGACCTCGTAGCCGCTCGCGGCCAGTCGCCGTGCGGTGGCCGCGCCGATACCGCTGCTCGCACCGGTCACCACGGCCGTTCGGGCCATGCGGACCACCTCCTGAATTGTTGCGGGATTATGAACGGGACATGGCTAGCCCCAAGCGGAATCCGGGTAATCGTCGCGGAACGTGGTCGACGCGACCTCGGAAAGAACATCGAAGAATCCAGAAAATGCGTTGCGTTTCATGGCCCCCGCCCTCTTCGCATTCCGGCGCATTCAACTTCCCGGCGCCGAAATCGACGATAGCCAGAAAGGTTCATGATTCAGCAGGGCGGAATGGCATCATGATCGCGTAGTGCGGGAACACGAAGGGGGATCAAATGTGCCCAAAACCCGAGGATGAGGGACGTACCGACCACGTAGAGGTGTGCGGTCCGGGCATGGAGGCATACCGGCTGGCCCTCACCGAGGGGACGGTTTCGGCCCCGGTGCCCCGCTGCTTACTCCAACTCGGCCTGCTGCGGTCCCTGCCCGACGCCCCGTCGACCTATGTACCCGTCCCGCCCGACGTCGCACTCTTCGACATGGCCCGCCCCATCGAGCGCGCCATCCTCAACCAGCAGCACATGCTGGCCTCCATGCGGGTCTCCGTGTCCCGGCTGGAGACCGTCTACCAGGAGGTGCAGCAGCAGTCCGCCCCCGTCCGGCTCCTCCTGGGCGAGAGCGCCATCAGCGCCGCCCTGGAGAAGGCGGTCGGCTCCTGCCGGCGTGAACTGCTGACCGCCCAGCCGGGCGGCGGCCGGGACCCCGAACTGCTCGCCGAGGCGATCGACCGCGACCTCGCGCTGAGCGCCCGCGGCGTCCGCCAGCGCACCCTGTACCAGCACACCGTACGGTCCCACGGGCCCACGCTGGCCTATATCGAGCGAATCACCGCCGCCGGCGCCCAGGTCCGCACGGTCGACGAGATCATCGACCGGCTGATCGTCTGCGACCGCTCGATCGCCTTCATCCCCGGGGTGCAGCAGCGCCGCACCGCGGCCCTCGTCATCCAGGACCCGGGCGTCATCCAGTACCTGCTCAAGTACTTCGAGTATCTGTGGGAGGCGGCCAAGCCGGTGCGCGGCAAGGGCCCGGCCACCGGCGGCGGGCCGGAGGCGCTCACCCACGAGACCCGCCGGGCGGTCCTGGAGCTGATGGTGCGCGGCCACACCGACGAGGCCATCGCGGCCCGGCTGGGGGTCAGCGCGCGCACGGTGTCCACGCATGTGAAGAAGGCCGCCGACCTGGTCGGCAGCCGCAGCCGGGCCCAGCTCGGCTATCTCCTCGCGCGCACCGGGCTGCTGGACGACCCGGAGGCGATGGAGGCGCTGGGCCCGGCCGGGCAGACGCCGCGCAAGGCGTCCGACCGGCCGTCGGCGGACTGACGCGGCGCGCCGCCCCGGGGGCTCAGCCCGCGTCGAGGGTCCCGGTGCGGGTGCGCTTCAGCTCGAAGAAGTCGGGGTAGCCGGCGAGCAGCCGGACGCCGTCGAAGACCCGGACCGCGTCCTCGCCCCGGGGTATCGAGCTGAGGACGGGGCCGAAGAAGGCGACGCCGTCGATGTGCAGGGTGGGCGTGCCGACGTACGCCCCCGCGGCGGGGTCCTTGCCCTTGTCGTGGCGGGCGCGCAGCGGCTCGTCCCACGCCGGGTCGTGCGCGGCGGCGGCGAGCTCCGCGGGCAGGCCGAGCTCGGCGAGGCCCGCCGCGACGACCGCGTCGAAGTCCTCGTTCTTCTCCCGGTGGATCCGGGTGCCGAAGGCGGTGTAGAGGTCGCGCAGCCGCTCCTCGCCGTGCCGCTCGGCCACGGCCACCGCGACGCGCGCCGGGCCGAGGGAGTTGTCGACCAGCTCCCGGTACCACTCGGGGAGTTCATTGCCGACATTGTGGAGGTAGAGGCTCATGGGGTGGAATCTGACGTCGATGTCGCGGAGCGCCTCGACCTCCAGGATCCAGCGGGAGGCGATCCAGGCGAACGGGCAGGCGGCGTCGTAGTAGAAGTCCACGGTGGTCTTCCGCGCGGCGGCGGCCGAGGCGGACTCGGGGGCGAGGGTCTGCTGGTCGTTGGTCACGCGGTGACCCTAAGCCGCGGGTGGACCCGGCCGGGGGGCCAGTCGCCCGGGAATTCCTTGGGCCAATTTCCACAACGCCGTTACGGGCGGCCGGAATCGACCCGGAAAGGGCGTGACCGCCCCGCCACACCCCGTGAGCGGCACCGGACTTGACAGACGGCGCGCGAATTCCGGGACGGCCGGCGACGGCCCTGCTGAACGCTGCCAGGATCACCCCCGTGATCATGCGCGCCGCTTACATAGAACAGCTCGGGCCGCCGGATGTCATCCAGTACGGCGAGCTGCCCGCCCCCCACGCGGGGCCCACCGACGTGACGGTCGACGTCACCGTCGCCACCGTCAACCACGTGGACACCTTCGTGCGTTCGGGCGCCTGGCGGACCCCGGTCGCGTTCCCGTTCACCGTCGGCCGCGACCTCGTCGGCACGGTCGCCGAGGCCGGCCCGGGGGCGCCGGGGTTCCGCCCCGGCGACGTCGTGTGGTCCACCAGCATGGGCTACGGCGGCCGGCAGGGCGCCGCCGCCGAGCGGGTCGTCGTCCCGGCCGAGCGGCTCTACCACCTGCCCGCCGGGGTGGCGCCGGCCGACGCGGTCGCCCTGGCCCACCCGGCCTCGACGGCGTACCTCGCGCTGTTCACGCACGGCCGGCTGCGGGCCGGCGAGACCGTGGTCGTCGCGGGCGGCGGCGGGAACGTCGGCGCCGCGCTCATCGTCATGGCCGCCCGGGCGGGCGCCCGGGTCGTCGCCACGGCGAGCGCGAAGGACGCGGAGTACTGCCGCTCCCTGGGCGCGGCGGAGGTGATCGACTACCGCGACCCCGACGAGGCCGGGCTGCTGCGCGCGGCCTGCCCGCGCGGCGCCGACCTGCACATCGACACCTCGGCCCGCAACGACCTGTCCGCCGCCGTGGAACTGCTCGCCAAGCGGGGCCGGATCGTCCTGCTCGCCGGGCTGCGCACCCGGCCCGTGCTGCCGGTCGGCCCGCTCTACCTCAAGGACGGTTCGATCGTCGGCTTCGCCATCTCGCAGGCGACCACCGGGGAGCTCGCCGAGGCGGCGGAGGGCGTCGGCCGGCTGCTCGCCGAGGGCCTGCTGCGGCCCCGGGCCGTGGACGTCCTGCCGCTCGCCGAGGCCGCCGAGGCCCACCGGAGGGTGGAGGCCGGCGAGGCCAACGGCCGCCGCGTCGTCCTGAGCACGGCCCGCCCGGAGCCGCGCGGCTGAATTCCCGGCCGCCGAAATCGGCGGCATTAACCCTGAAAAACGAATGCAAAAAGACTGCCGACAGCGTCCCGGACCCTGCCGGCACTCTTTGCTGCGCACCCTCGGGCAATCCCGGTGCGCCGACTTGACAACACTCACCTTTTTCCTTGACCGGGCCGCCCGGGTCTCGGCATCGTCTTCCCCATGAGCGAATCCATCATCGATTCCAGCCCGCTTTTCGAGTGCCGGGCGGAGATCCATGTCTCGGCCGATCAGTTCGAAATCTATTCGGTGGTCAGCGACCTCGGGCGCAGCGCCGAATGGAGCCCGGAATGCATGGGCGGCGAATGGACCTCCGGCACCCCGTCCACCGTGGGCGCGATCTTCCGGGGCGAGAACCTGCGCAGCACCGAGGTCGTGGCCTGGGCCCCGCTCATCCGCGGCACCTGGTACACCGAGGCGAAGGTCGTGGCGGCGGACCCCGGCAGCACCTTCCGCTGGGTGATGCTCACCCACGCCCAGGAGAACCAGGACAGCGTCTGGGGCTTCGACATCGAGCCCGCCGAGGAAGGCGCCACGCTCGTCCACCACTTCCGGATGGGCAGGGCCACCGAGGGAATTCACCACATCGTCGCCGATCTGGACGAGGCCGGCCGCAAGCGCTTCGTCGAGGAGTGGGGCGCCAAGCTTGAGCAGGACATGACGATCACGCTCGGGCGCATCAAGGACGTCATCGAGAAGAACTGACCCGGGCGCGCCGGGCGGGCGCGCGGCCGGTTTTCATGGCAGCTACGAGCGGGATAGCGGGTACATGTTTCTGCAACGCATCGGAAATAAGGGAATTCGGCTGGGCACGCTCTTCGACCGGGCGGCCGCGAAGCACCCGGCGAATCTGGTCCTCCTCGACCACACCCTCGACATCGCCCCGCAGCTCGGCCGCCGCGCCACGCTGACGGAGATCGCGGACCTGATCGACGACTTCGCCTCACGGCTCTGGGCCGCCCGGGTCCGCACCGGCGAGCACGTCGTCGTCCACAAGACGGACGGCTTCGACATCACCCTGCTGGCCTGCGCGGTGGCGCGGATCGGCGCCATCCCCGTGCTGCTGTCCTCGAAGCTCGACGGCGACACGGTCGCGGAGCTGCTGCGCCGGGTGAACCGGCCGCACCTGGTCACCGACCAGGCCAAGCTGGAGAAGGACCTGCCCGAGACGGTCTTCGGGCTCTCGGAGCAGGTGCTGCTCACCACCGGCACCCACGAGGGCGCCACCGGGCTGGACACCCTGGCCGGCGCCCCCCGGGTCGCCCCGGTGCCCATGCCGCCGGAGCACCCGACGCTGATCACCCACACCTCCGGGACGACCGGGACGCCGAAGCTGGCCGTGCACACCGGTGCCACGTTCCAGGCGCGCTACCGCCCGCAGGCGACCGTCGTCTCGCTGGTCAGCAAGCGCGAACCGCTGGCCGTGCACGTGTCGTTCGTGCACTCCCGGATGTTCACGGCCATGCCGATCGCCGTCCTCCAGGGCCACCCGCTGATCGTGCTGGCCGACGACGACCCGGTCTCCGTGGGCGAGATCTTCGCCCAGGCGCCCCCCGGGTTCATCGAGGCGCACCCCAACTCCTTTATGCGCTGGGAGGAGCTGGTCGACGACCCGCGCGCCCCGCTGGCCAACGTCAAGTACTTCAGCAGCACCTTCGACGCCATCCACCCCCGGACCGTGCACCGGCTGCTGAGCGCGTCGCGCCGCAGCAACCCGCTGTTCGCCCAGGCGTACGGGCAGAGCGAGGTCGGGCCGATCGCCGCCCGGACGTACACCAGGGACCGCGGCGCCGAGGCCGACGGCCGCTGTGTGGGCATGCCCTTCCCCGGGATGACGGGCGTCCGCGTCCTCAGCCGCGACGGCAATCCGCCCTCCCGCACCTCCCCCGGCAACATCGAGGTCCGCAGCGACGGCCGGATCATCACCTATCTGGGCGAGCACGCGCGGTGGGAGAAGCAGGCCGACGGCGAGTGGTGGGCCATGGGAGACGTCGGCTACCGCACCAAGCAGGGCTGTCTGCACCTGCTCGACCGCGAGGTCGACGTGATCCCCGGCATCGAGAGCACCCTGGCCGTGGAGGACACCCTCTTCGCCCGCCTGCCGGAGCTCGTCGAGGCCATCATCGTGCCGGGCGAGGACGGCCGGGCCGTGCCGGTGGTGTGCACCAAGGACGACAAGCCGCTGGACCCCCTGGCCTGGCAGCGCGCCGTCGAGGGGCTCTCCCCCATGGCGGACCCCGTGCAGTGGCGGCTGGAGGACCTGCCGCACACCGCCACCACCAAGATCAAGCGTCTTGAACTCGCCCGCCTGCTGAAGACGAGGAACGGCTCCCCCTCATGACCGGCAACCACATAGAGATCTGCGTCGTCGGCGTCGGCCCGCGCGGCCTGTCCGTCCTGGAGCGGCTGTGCGCCAACGAGCGTGTCGCGCCCACGCATGCGGCCGTCACGGTGCATGTCGTCGATCCGTCGGCGCCCGGCGCGGGCACCGTGTGGCGCAGTGACCAGTCGCGTGAGCTGCTGATGAACACGGTGTCGTCGCAGATCACGGTGTACACGGACGACAGCGCCCGGATCGAGGGCCCGATCGAGCCGGGGCCGAGCCTGTACGAGTGGGCGCGCGGCCTCGCCGCCCTCGCCGACGCCGGGCAGGCCCCGGACCACGACGAGGAGACGCTCGCCGAGGCCCGCCGGCTGGGCCCGGACACCTACCCCACCCGGGCGTTCTACGGCCGCTACCTCCACGACAGCTTCCTCCAGGTCGTGGCGCGCGCGCCCGGGCACGTCACGGTGCGGGTGCACCGCTCGCGCGCGGTCGCCATGGCCGACACCGAGGGGGTGCCCGGCGGCCCCCAGGGCATCCGGCTGGAGGACGGCACCCGGCTGAACCAGCTGGACGCGATCGTGATGGCGCTGGGCCATGTACCGGCCCACCTCTCGCCGCGCGAGGCCCGGACGTCGAGCCTGGCCCGTATCCACCACCTCGACTACGTCACCCCCGCCAACCCCGCCGATCTGGACCTGAGCGGCGTCCGGGGCGGCGAGCCGGTCCTGCTGCGCGGTCTGGGCCTGAACTTCTTCGACCACATGGCACTCTTCACGGCCGGCCGGGGCGGGACGTTCACCCGCGAGGACGGCGAGAACGGGAAGCTGGTCTACCACCCCTCCGGCCGGGAGCCGAAGCTCTACGCCTTCTCCCGGCGCGGCATCCCTTATCACGCACGCGGTGAGAACGAGAAGGGTGCATACGGCCGTTATTTCCCGAAGCTGCTGACGGCCGAGTACATCGCGGGCCTGCGCGACCGCGCGGAGTGCGGCGAGCAGGTGCGCTTCGGTACCGACCTGTGGCCGTTGATCTCCCGTGAGGTGGAGAGCGTCTACTACGCCACTCTGCTGCGCTCCCTGGGGCGTGGTGGGGAGGCGGAGCCGTTCGCGGGCAGGTTCCTGGCTCTGGAGTCGGAGGAGGAGCGGGCGGGGCTGCTGGAGGCGTTCGGGATCGGCGGGGACGCGCGGTGGAGCTGGGAGCGGCTCTCGCGCCCGTACGGGGAGCGGGAGTTCGCCGGTCGCGGGGAGTTCCACGCGTGGCTGCTGGGGTATCTGGCGGAGGACGTGCGGGCGGCCCGCGCGGGCAATGTCAGCGGGCCGCTGAAGGCGGCGCTGGACGTGATGCGGGATCTGCGCAACGAGATCCGTCTCGCGGTCGACCACGGTGGTCTGGAGGGCACCTCGCACCGTGACGACCTGGAGGGCTGGTACACCCCGCTGAACGCGTTCTTGTCGATCGGTCCGCCCGCGTCGCGGATCGAGGAGATGATCGCGCTGATCGAGGCCGGGGTGCTGGAGGTGACCGGGCCGGGGACGGTGGTGCGTATCGACACCGCGGATCCCGCGTTCGTGGCGACCTCCACGGCGGTGCCCGGGGCTCCGGTACGGGCGCGCACGCTGATCGAGGCCCGGCTTCCCGAGCCTGACCTGCGGCGTACCGCGGATCCGTTGCTGCGGCACTTGTTGAACACTGACCAGATCACGACTTTCCGTATCGACGCGGCGTCGGGTACGAGTTATGAGACGGGCGGTCTCGCGGTCACCGAGCGGCCGTACCACGTGATCGACGGGAGAGGCCATGTCCATCCTCGACGGTTCGCCTACGGCGTGCCGACCGAAGCCGTGCACTGGGTGACCGCGGCCGGCATCCGTCCCGGAGTCGACTCCGTCACCCTCGGCGACTCCGACGCCATCGCCCGCGCCGTCCTCACCCTCCCACCCGTCGCCCACATCCCCCACGCCCTGCGCCACGAGGTCACGGACGCGGAGCTCACGGGCGTGATCGTATGACCGGCCGGACACCCGGCACGGGCGGAGAGGCTCCGGTTCCGGAGCCCTCCGCCGGCACCGCCGCGGCCGCCACCCCGGTGGCGGCCGCGGCGGCCGCCGGGCCCGTGGGAGAGGCCCGGGACCCGCTCACCGACAGCGGGCTCCTCTCCCCCGTGCGGGCGGGCACGCCCGTCGAGGCGGAGACCGGCGACCGGGCGTGGCTCCAGGCCATGCTCGACGCCGAGGCCGCCCTGGCCAGGGCCCAGGCCCGGCTGGGCACCGTGCCCGGGACCGCGGCCGACTCCATCACCCGGGCCGCCCGCGCCGACCACCTCGACCTGCGCGCCCTCGCCCTGGCGGCACGGGAGACCGCCAACCCGGTCGTCGGCCTCGTCAAGGCGCTCACCCTGCACGTCGCCGAGCAGGACCCGCAGGCGGCCGAGTACGTCCACCGCGGCTCCACCAGCCAGGACATCCTCGACACCGCCACCATGCTCGTCGCCCACCGCGCCCTGGGCCTGCTGCGCGCCGACCTCACCCGTATCGCCAAGGCCCTCGCGCACCTCGCCGACCGGCATCGCGACACCCTGATGGCCGGGCGGACGCTCGGCCTGCACGCGGTCCCCACCACCTTCGGGCTCAAGGCCGCGGGCTGGCGGCAGCTGGTCCTGGACGCGGGCCGCCGCGTCGAGCACGTACGCCGGAACCTGCCGGTCTCCCTGGGCGGCGCCGCCGGGACCCTCGCCGGGTACCTCGCCTACGCCCGCCTCGAAGGCACCGACGACCCCGGCTACCCCGGCCGGCTCACGGCCGCCTACGCCGACGAGACCGGTCTCGCCCGGCCCGCGCTCCCCTGGCACACCCTGCGCGCCCCGCTCGCCGACCTGGCGGCCGCCCTGTCCTTCACCACCGGCGCCCTCGGCAAGATCGCGACGGATGTGCTGACGCTCACCCGCACCGAGATAGCCGAACTCGGCGAGCCGGCCCCCGCCGGGCGGGGCGCCTCCTCCGCCATGCCGCAGAAGCGGAACCCCGTCCTCGCCACGCTGGTGCGCAGCGCGGCGCTCCAGGTCCCGCACCTGGCCGCCGGGCTCACCCAGAGCCTGCTCAGCGAGGACGAGCGCGCGGCGGGCGTCTGGCAGGCCGAGTGGCAGTTCCTCCGCGAGGCCCTGCGGCTGACCGGGGGCGCCGCCCACACCGCCGTCGAGCTGACCGAGGGCCTCACGGTCCACACCGGCCGGATGCGCGAGAACCTCGGGCTCACCGGAGCCCGGATCGTCTCCGAACGGCTGGCCGCCGTCCTCGCCCCGCACCTCGGCAAGACCACCGCGAAGGCGCTGCTGACGGCCGCCTCCACGGAGGCCGACCGGTCCGGCAGGCCGCTCCACGCGGTCCTCGCCGACGCCCCGGAGCTCAAGGGCCGGTGCACGGAGGCGGAGCTGACCGCCCTGTGCGACCCGGCCGACTACACCGGCGCCGCCGGCGCCCTGACGGACCGGGCACTGCGACCATGACCGCGCGCACCACCGAATGGATCACCCACTGGGACCCCGAGGACACGGACTTCTGGGAGCGCGACGGCAAACGCGTCGCCCGCCGCAACCTCGTCCTGTCGGTCGTCTCCGAGCACATCGGCTTCTCCGTGTGGAGCATGTGGTCGGTCCTGGTGCTCTTCATGTCACCGGCCATCGGCCTCGGTTTCAGCCCCGGCGAGAAGTTCCTGCTGGTGGTCACCCCGACCCTGGTCGGCTCGCTGCTGCGGCTGCCCTACAGCTACGCGGTCACCCGCTTCGGCGGCCGCAACTGGACGGTCTTCGCCTCCGCGATCCTGCTCGTCCCCACCTCCCTCGCCGCGTACTTCGTCCACAGGCCGGGGACACCCCTGTGGGTCTTCCTCCTCATCGCGGCCACGGCCGGCGTCGGCGGCGGGAACTTCGCCTCCTCGATGACCAACATCACGAGCTTCTACCCCCAGCGCCACCAGGGCTGGGCGCTCGGCCTCAACGCGGGCGGCGGCAACCTCGGCGTCGCGGCCGTCCAGCTCCTCGGCCTGCTCGTCATCGCCACGGCCGGCGACACGCACCCCGCGTACGTCGCCTCCCTCTACCTGCCGCTCATCGTGCTGGTGTCCCTGCTGGCCGCGCTCCGGATGGACAACCTGGAGGCGGTGCGCACCGAGCCGGGCGCGCAGCGCGAGGCGCTGCGCCACGCGCACACGTGGTGGATCTCGTTCCTCTACATCGGCACGTTCGGCTCGTTCATCGGCTACGGGTTCGCCTTCGGCCTGGTGCTCCAGACCCAGTTCGGCTCCACCCCGCTGGAGGCCGCCTCGTACACCTTCCTCGGGCCCCTGCTGGGCTCGGTGGCCCGGCCCTCGGGCGGCAAGCTGGCCGACCGCTGGGGCGGGGCGCGGGTGACGCTGTGGAGCTTCGCCGGGATGGGCGCGGGCACGGCGGTGCTGCTGATCGCCTCGGAGGCCGGCTCGTTCGGGCTGTTCGTGGCCGGGTTCACGGGCCTGTTCGTGCTCAGCGGCGTCGGCAACGGCTCGACGTACAAGATGATCCCGGCCGTCTTCGCCCAGCAGGCCGAGCGCTCCGGCACGGGCCTCGCGGGGGCGCGGCGGCTCTCGGGCGCGGTGATCGGCATCGCGGGGGCGGTGGGTGCGCTGGGCGGCGTGGCGATCAACCTCGTCTTCCGGGCGTCCTACGGCGGCCCGGCGGGCGGCGGTTCGGGCGTCCCGGCGTTCTGGGCGTTCCTCGCGTTCTACGCGGGCTGCGTGGTGGTGACGTGGGCGGTGTACCTCCGCAGGGAACGGGCGGAGACGCGGACGGCGCTGGAGGCGTCCCGTGCGTAGGGCCCCTGCGGGGCCCGGGCACGGGCCCGGGCCCGGCCCGGAGGCCGCGGGCGCCGCACGGCCGACGACCGCGCCCGGGTCCGGGCTCACGCCCGAGGCCCTGACCACGGGCCGGGACGGGCTCACGGCCGAAACCGCGCCCCACACCGGCACGGAAGCCACGGCCACCCCCCGGCCGACGACCGGACCCGGGGCCGAACACGCCACCCGGACCCGGCCCGGAGCCGGTCCCACGTCCCAGACCCGGACCACGGACCGGGACCGACTCACGGCCGAAGCCACGTCCCACACCGGCACGGAAGCCACGGCCACCCCCCGGCCGACGACCGGACCCGGGGCCGAACACGCCACCCGGACCCGACCCGGAGCCGGTCCCACGTCCCAGACCCGGACCACGGACCGGGACCGACTCACGGCCGAAACCGCGCCCCACACCGGCACGGAAGCCACGGCCACCCCCCGGCCGACGACCGGACCCGGGGCCGAACACGCCACCCGGACCCGACCCGGAGCCGGTCCCACGTCCCAGACCCGGACCACGGACCGGGACCGACTCACGGCCGAAGCCACGTCCCACACCGGCACGGAGTTCGCGGCCGCCTCCCCGTCGACGGTCGCGCCCGCCGCGCCCGACGTGCCCGAGGTGCCCGAGGTCCCCACCCACTGTCCCTACTGCGCCCTCCAGTGCGGTACCCGGCTCGCGCCCCGGGACGGTGGGGCCGCCGGGGTGCGGCCCTCGCCCGACTTTCCCGTCAATCAGGGCGGGTTGTGCCAGAAGGGCTGGACCGCGCCCACCGTGCTCACCACGCCCGACCGGCTGACGACGCCGCTGGTCCGGGACGCCGCCGGGACGCTCGTACCGACCGGCTGGGACACCGCGCTCGACCTCGTCGCGGAGCGGCTCCGCGCGCTGCGGGACGCGTACGGGCCCGACGCCGTGGGCGTCTTCGGCGGCGGCGGGCTGACCAACGAGAAGGCGTACCTGCTGGGGAAGTTCGCCCGCGTCGCGCTCGGCACCAGCCAGATCGACTACAACGGCCGCTTCTGCATGTCCTCCGCCGCCACGGCCGGCAACGCCGCGTTCGGCGTCGACCGGGGCCTGCCGTTCCCCGTCACCGACCTCGGGGACGCCGACGTCATCCTGCTCGCCGGCGCCAACCCCGCCGACACGATGCCGCCCCTGATGCGCCACCTCGGCCGGGCCGCGCTCGTCGTCATCGACCCGCGCCGCACCGCGACCGCCGAGCGCGCCGCCCTGCATCTCCAGCCCGCCCCCGGCACCGACCTCGCGCTGGCCCTGGGCCTGCTGCACCTGGCCGTCGTCGAGGGCCTGGTGGACACGGCGTACGTGGCCGCGCGGACGGCCGGCTTCGACGCCGCCCGGCAGCGGGCCATGGCCTGGTGGCCCGAGCGCGTCGAGCGGGTCACCGGGGTGCCGGTCGCCGAACTGCGGGAGGCCGTGGCCCTGCTGGCCGGGGCCGGGCGCGCGTACGTCCTGACCGGGCGCGGCGCCGAGCAGCACAGCAAGGGCACCGACACGGCCGCCGCGTTCGTCAACCTCGCGCTGGCCCTGGGCCTGCCCGGCCGGCCGGGCTCCGGTTACGGCTGTCTGACCGGGCAGGGCAACGGCCAGGGCGGCCGCGAGCACGGCCAGAAGGCGGACCAGCTGCCCGGCTACCGGATGATCACCGACCCGGCGGCGCGCGAGCACGTCGCCGGCGTCTGGGGCGTACCGGCGGACTCCCTGCCGGGCCCCGGGCGCGGCGCGTACGAGCTGCTGGACGCGCTCGGCACGCCGGACGGCCCGAAGGCGCTGCTGGTCTTCGGGTCCAACCCGGCCGTCTCGGCCCCGCGCGCGGGCCATGTGAGCGAGCGGCTCGCCGCCCTGGACCTCCTGGTGGTCGCGGACTTCGTGCCGTCCGAGACGGCCCGCACGGCCGATGTCGTCCTGCCGGTCACCCAGTGGGCCGAGGAGGAGGGCACGATGACGAACCTGGAGGGGCGGGTGCTGCGGCGCCGCCGGGCGCTGCCCCCGCCCACCGGGGTCCGCACCGACCTGGAGGTGCTCCAGGGCCTCGCGGTACGGCTGGGACAGCCGGCAGATCGTTTCCCCAGTGCGCCCCGGACCGTCTTCGAGGAACTGCGGCGCGCCTCGCGCGGCGGCCGCGCGGACTACGCGGGCATCAGCTACGACCGGCTGGACGCCGGCGAGGCGCTGCACTGGCCCTGCCCCGCCGAGGAACACCCGGGCACGCCAAGGCTGTTCCTCGACCGCTTCGCGCACCCCGACGGACGGGCCCGCTTCGCCGCCGTCGAGCACCGCGACGCGGCGGAGAGCCCCGGCGGGCGCTTCCCGCTGTACGCCACGACGGGCCGGTCGCCCGCCCACTACCAGTCGGGCGCGCAGACCCGCCGGGTGCCCGAACTGACCGCGGCGGCCCCGGAGGCGTATGTAGAGATCCACCCCGACACCGCGCGCCGGGCGGGGCTGGACGAGGGCGCACTGGCCCGGATCAGCTCGGCGCGGGGCAGCACGCTCGCGCGCGTACGGCTGGTGGGGACGCTGCGCACGGACACGGTGTTCCTGCCGTTCCACTTCCCGGCCGAGGGCCGGGCGAATCTGCTGACGAGCGACGCGCTGGACCCGCGCAGCGGGATGCCGGAGTTCAAGGTGTGCGCGGTGCGCGTAGAGCCGTGCGGCACACCGTGACGACAGGGGGCGGCCCCGGCCGGGAGCCGCCGGGGACGTGGCCGCGCGGTACGACGACGGGTACGACGGGAGGTGCCGCCGTGCGGGACGGCATGGAGGACATGACGGGGACGGACCGCACCCACGTGGTGGGCGGGGCCGGAACACGGGGAGCGGCCGGGGCCGGAGCCGCTGCCGCGGCCAGGACGGGCGCCGGAGCCGCTGCCCGGGCAGGAGCCGGAGCCACTGCCGGGGCCAGGCCCGAAGCCGGAATCGGAGCCGAAGCCGGAGTCGAAGCCGCTGCCGAGGCTGAGTCCAGGACCGTGGCCGAGGCCGGAGCCAGGGCCTCTGCCGGGGCCGAGACCGGGGCCAAAAACGAGGCCGGGGCCAGGGCCGGGGCCGAGACCGGGGCCAAAGACGAGGCGGGGGCCGAGGCCGAAGAGACCGTGGGGCCGGCCGCGGGCGGCTCCCGGTCGGCGGTCGCGTCCCGTGACGTACAGCGTGGCGGACAAGTCCGCACCAAGGACACGCCCCCCTCCCCCGGCATCCTCGTCGTCGGGCACGGACCCGCCGCGCACCGGCTCGTCCAGCGGCTTCACGAACTCGGGCACCCCGGGCCCGTGACCGTGCTGGGCGCCGAGGCCGGGCCCGCCTACCACCGGGCGCTGCTCACCTCCGTCCTCGACGGCGCGCTCGCCCCCGGCGACCTCGCGCTGCCGCCGCTCCCCGAGGGCACCGTCGTCCGTACGGGCACCACGGCCGTCGCCGTCGACCCCCGGCGGCGCACGGTGCGGACGGACGACGGCGGGGAGTACGGGTACACGACGCTCGTCCTCGCCACGGGCGCGCGGCCGCGGGAGCCGCTGGCGGGCGCGGGCGTGCTGCGTACCCTCGCCGACTGCGCGCGGCTCGGCCCCGGGCACGTCACCGTCGTCGGCGGCGGGGTGCTCGGCGTGGAGACGGCGGCGGCCCTGCGGCGCGCGGGGCGCGGGGTCGCGCTGGCGCACCCCGGCCCGTACCCGATGGCGGACCGGCTGCCGCCCGCGGCCGGGCGGCTGCTGGCGGACCGGCTCACCGGCCTCGGCGTGGAGCTGGAGCCGGAGGCCGAGGTCACCGGCCGGGAGCACGGCAAGCTGCGGCTGCGCGACGGCCGGCTGCTGTCCGCGGAGACCGTGGTGCAGTGCGCCGGCGTCACACCGGACACCGCGCTCGCCCGTACGGCCGGACTCGTCGTGCGCACGGGCGTCGTCGTCGACGACGCGCTGCGCACCAGCGATCCGTACGTCCACGCCGTCGGCGACTGCGCGGAGCATCCGGGCGCCTCGCCGGGCACCCACACCAACGCCTGGGACCAGGCCGACGCGCTCGCGGAGCTCCTGGCCACCGGGCGCGGCGGCTACCGGGGCACCCGGGACGTGGTGCGGCCCCGCGTGCCGGGCCTGGACCTCGTCACCCTGGGCCGGGCCCACGAGGACGACCGGCGGGTGATGTTCTCGGACCCGGCGCGGGGCCGCTTCGCCGAACTCCACCTCCGTAACGGAATGTTGACTTCCGCCACCCTGGTCGGGCTGCCCCGGGCCATCGCGGCCGTCACCCGGCTCCACGACCACGGCCTGCCCGTCCCCGCGGACCGGCTCGCGCTGCTGCTCGGCGCCCCGCCCACCGAAGCCGGCCCTGTCGA
Source organism: Streptomyces eurocidicus (assembly GCF_002891295.1). Classification (GTDB taxonomy): domain Bacteria; phylum Actinomycetota; class Actinomycetes; order Streptomycetales; family Streptomycetaceae; genus Streptomyces; species Streptomyces eurocidicus. The sequence goes on from NZ_LGUI01000003.1 coordinate 491,110, forward strand.
ACTCCCGGACGAAGCCGTAGTCTGCCGGTGCAACAACGTCACAAAAGCCGCCCTGACCGCCGCGATCCGCACCGGCGCCCGAGACCTGCCCGCCCTCGCCACCGCCACCCGCGCCACCACCGGTTGCGGATCCTGCACCCCGACCGTAAGAGCGCTCTGCACCGAGGTACGCACCCCATGACCCGCACCCTTGTCATCGTCGGCCACGGCATGATCGGCCACCGCGTCGCCACCGACGTCCTCGCCCAGGACACCGCCGGCGAATGGCGGGTGACCGTCCTCGCGGAGGAGAGCCGGCCCGCGTACAACCGCGTGGCCCTCTCCACCTATCTGGGCGGCCGGGCCGCGAGCGCCCTCTCCCTCGCCCGGCCCGACTTCCTTGAGGACCCGCGCCTCGACCTGCGCCTGTCCACCCCGGCCGTCGCGATCGACCGCGACTCCCGCACGGTGAAGACCTCGGACGGCTCCGTCGTCGGCTACGACGCGCTGGTCCTGGCCACCGGCTCCCGGCCGTTCGTCCCGCCCGTACCGGGCCACGACCTGCCCGGCTGCTTCGTCTACCGCACCCTCGACGACCTCGACGCGATACGCGCGGCCGCCGAGGGCGCCGAGGGCCGGCCCGGTGTCGTCATCGGCGGCGGGCTGCTCGGCCTGGAGGCGGCGGGGGCCCTGCGCAAGCTGGGGATGAAGGTCCATGTCGTGGAGATGGCCCCGCGCCTGATGGCCGTTCAGCTGGATCAGGGCGGCGGCGACGTGCTGGCCCGCATGATCCGGGAACTCGGTGTGGAGGTCCACTGCTCGGCCGTCACCGAGACCGTCGAGGCGGGCCCGGACGGCTCCGTCGCGGGCGTCCGGCTCGCGGACGGCACCCTGATCGAGACGGAGCTGGTGGTCTTCTCCGCAGGCGTCCGCCCCCGCGACGACCTCGCCGGGCAGGCCGGTCTCCGCCGCGCCGACCGCGGCGGCTTCCTCGTCGACAACCGGCTGCGCACCGAGGACGACCGCGTCTGGGCGGTCGGCGAGTGCGCCGCCGTGGAGGGCCGTTGCTACGGCCTCGCGACCCCCGGCTACCAGATGGCCAAGGTCGTCGTGGAACAGCTCCTCGCGGCCGGGGACACGGACTCCGTCTTCGACGGCGCCGACATGTCCACCAAGCTGAAGCTGCTCGGCGTCGACGTCGCGAGCATCGGCGACGCGCACGCCACGACACCGGGCGCGATCGAGTACGTCGAGGCGGACCCGGCGGGCGGCACGTACGCGAAGCTGGTCCTCGCGGAGGACGGAAGGACGCTGCTGGGCGGGGTGCTGGCGGGCGACGCGAAGCCGTACCCGCTGCTGCGCTCGCTGCTGAACCGGGAGCTGCCGGCGCCGGTGGACCAGATGCTGGCCTGGAAGCCCTGAGGGGCGGGCCCCGCCCGCACCCGGGCGAACCACCGGCCCACCTCACCGGAATCACCGGTTCATTGCTCGGCGAACCAGCGGCGGGTCCGTTCCGGCACCGCCGGGGACGTGCGCAGCACCGTCTTCTGGACGTCGGCGAGCGTCTTCGACGCGAGCTGGCGGCGCCAGGCCAGCTCGGCCTCGCGCATGGCCCACGAGACGTGGCAGGGGTGGTCCAGCGAGCCCGCCGACACCTCGTTCTGCGGGCCCCTGCGGCGGATCTCGGAGCAGCGGAACGCCTTCTCCGGGCCTTCGATCGCGGTCACGATGTCCATGAGCGTGATGGTCTCGGGCTCACGGGCCAGCCGGAAGCCGCCACGGGGGCCGGGGCTGGAGGAGGCGATGTCGGCCTGGACCAGGGACTGGAGCTGTTTGCCCAAGTAGGCCGGCGGCAGGTCGTAGAACGCGGCGAGCCTGGCCGCGGGCACGGCTCTGTCCGGGCCGACCCAGGCCAGGTTCAGGCAGGTGTGCATGGCCCATTCCACACCCTCGCTCATTCGCATGAAAAAGATGCTATAGCGAGAATCGGCGCTGCAAAATGACTGCGTGACAGGGGAATTCAGTAGCACCGGAGGCCGCCCCCGGCCTCCGGTGACCATGGCGTGAACCGGGTTCCGGGGCCCGGGAAAGCAGGTCCGTCAGATTCCGGAAGCGCGGGGCAGCAGCACCGTCGCCAGCTCGGCCTCCAGACGGTCGAGATCGTCCTGGTGACCGTGGGCCGCGATGTGCCCGTCCGGCCGGATCAGGTGATAGCCCGGCCGGCCGCAGAACGCGTCCGACGCGGCGACCCCGCGCGGTATCCGCCGCACGCGCAACTGCGGCCACCGGGCCGCGATGTGCCCGATCTCCGTCCGCCATTCGGCGGCCTTTCCCCTGCCGGGTTCGCGGACGGCGAGGACCCAGCCGCCCGGGTCCGCCCCGGGGCCCGCGAGTCCGGCCGAGAGCGCGGCCCGGCGCGGGAACGTCCCGCCGACCTTCGCCCCGCCGGGCAGCCGCTCCCGCAGCCGGCAGGCGGTCAGCCCGCCCGGCCGCTGGGTCTCGCGCTCGGGCTCGTAGGCCAGCCGGCGGCCCGCCATCACAGGGGTGTAGAACCGCGACACCGTGTTCGTCCGGTCCAGGAAGCGGAACGCCGCGTCCCGGGCCCGTACTTGCAGCGGGCCGTTGAACATCCACGCCCGCGTCTGGATGTCGGTGTCCCGGACGATCCGCCGCGTCGACTCCGAGCGCTCCGGCCCGTAGGTGCCGAGCAGCGAGGACGGGGACTCGCCGCGGATGACGGCGGCGAGCTTCCAGGCGAGGTTGTGCGCGTCCTGGAGGCCGTTGTTCATGCCCTGACCGCCCGCGGGACTGTGCACGTGCGCCGCGTCGCCCATGAGGAAGACCCGGCCGCGCTGGAAGTCCACGGCCCGTCGCGCGTGCACCCGGAACACCGTCTGCCACACCGGCTCGGTGATCCGCACACCGCGCGGCCCGCGCTCGTCGAGGATCGCCTGCATCATCGGCACGCTCACCTCACGGCCCCCGTCCGGCATGACCGACAGGAAGCGGTGCACGCCCTCCGGCTGCGGGACGACGACCAGGGTGCCGCCGGCGGCCTGGTAGTAGAGGATCTCGTCCTCCGGCAGATGGCCGTCGATACGGGCGTCGACCAGCGCGAACGCCATCTCGTAGGTGGTGCCCTGGAAGCCGATGCCGAGCTGGCCGCGCACCGAGCTGCTCGCCCCGTCGGCGCCGATCACGAACGCCGTCCGCACCCGCTCCACGGGCCCCTGCCCGGCGCCGTGCTCCAGGATCGCGGTGACCCCGTCCGTGGCGTCGATCCGCCCGGAGAAGTCCACGTCGTCCAGGGCCAGCAGCCGCACCCCGCGCTCGATCTTCCCGCCCAGCGACCGCAGCCGCTCGGTGAGGATCCGCTCCGTCTCCGGCTGCGGCAGCTGCCGGGCGGCGAGGTCGTCGGCGAACGTGAAGGAGGCGAGGGGGCGGCGCTCGGAGAAGTAACTGAACGCGCGGATGGGCACGGAGGCTTCGCGGACCTCGTCCGCGACGCCCAGGTCCTCCAGGATGTCCAGCACCCTCGGCCAGAGGGACAGGGCCTTGGGGACGGTCATGGGCGCCTGGGCGCGGTCGATGATGCGGGTGGGGATGCCGCGGCGGAGCAGTTCGCATGCGGCGAGGAGGCCGGTGGGGCCTGCGCCGACGACGAGGACTTGGGTGTCGGTGGGGTCGGGGGTGTCCATGGGTTCTCCTGTGCGGGTCCTGGGGGCGGGGTGGGGTGCGGGTGCCGCTGCGCGGGGCTTTTCCCCTACCCGCCCCTTCCCGAATGTCCTCAAGCGCCGGACGGGCTGAAAATCAGCCCGTCCGGCGTTTGAGGACACCGCGCGTCAGCGCGGAAAAAAGGGGGCCTGGGGGGCGGGGCCGGGGAAAATACCTACGCGCCCTCGCCCGCCCGCTCCCGCAGCCGCCGCGTCAGCTCCAGCCGCTGCACCTTCATCGTCGCCGTCCGCGGCAGCTCCTCCAGCGGCATCAGCACCGGCTCCGCCAGCGCCGGGAAGTCCGCCACCGCCGCCCGCCACCGCTCCGCGTCCAGCGGTACGTCGCCGCGCGTGCAGACGACCGGGAGCGGCTCGTCGGACGGGCCGCGCAGCAGGACGACCTCGGCGAGTTCGGGCAGCCGGCCGAGGACCGTGTCCTCGAACTCCAGGGTGCTGTGGATCGTGGGAACGACGTCGACCTCGCGGTCGAGGAGGTGCAGACAGCCCTCCTCCGTGCGGTAGCCGACGTCCATGCCGCGCCACCAGCCGTCGGCGTCGACCTGCTTGGCGTACCGCTCGCCCTCGCCGAAGTACGTCAGCACCCGGCCCGCGGCCTGCACCTCGATATAGCCGGGGTGCTCCTTGGAGGGCGCCTCGCCGTCCCGGCCGACGAGCCGGAACTTGGTGTCGGCGGGGAACGCGTAGCCCTGGCAGCGGCCGTCCGCGCCGAGGGCGGTCTCCCGGGTGAAGGAGCGGCCGACGAGCGGGCCCGTCTCGCTCTGCCCGTAGATCTGGTAGAAGACCGGGTGGTGCCGGTCGGAGGCGTGCAGCAGCCGGTGCATGGTGCCGGGGTGGATCGCGTCGAAGGTGCTGCTGAAGTACTTCACGTTCGCGAACGGCCTACGGGGGTCGTCCGCGAGCTCCTCCCACTCCATGAAGGAGTTGGGCGCGGACTCGACGAACGCGGGCCGGGTGCGGGCGAAGAGCTCCGCCACCTTCTCCGGGTCCGCGTCGTCCATGACGAGGAACGGGACCCCGCGCGGCAGCAGCACCGCGAGCGCGAGCGGCATCCGGGAGTGGACGTACGACACGTGCAGGGCCACCGTCTCGTGCTCGCGGACGAGGTCGAAGAGCTTCGCCTGCGGGCGGTAGCGGCCGTGGAGCGTGCGCGGCGTGTGCACGAGGAGCTTCGGCAGGCCGGTGGTGCCGGAGGTGTGGGTGATGAGGGCGGGCTCGTCCAGGCCGAGTTCGACCGGAGCCTGGCGGGGCGCGCCCGCGAGGTCGGCCAGCGAGACCGTGCCCTCCCGGGACCCGGCCACGACGAAGATCTCCTTGGCCAGATTGGGCAGCGTGGGGTCGGCGAGCTCGGCGTCGAGCTTGGCCAGGTCCGTCACCAGGTACGGCTGGCCGAGCCGGTCCAGGAGCGCCAGGACGCTCGCGCCGTCGAGCCCCGGGGACAGCTGGACCGGCACGGCGCCGATGCGCGAGACGGCGCACGACAGGATGTTGATGTCGAAGCCGGCCGTCTTGTAGAGCGCCACGTGCTCCCCGGTGCGCACCCCCGCCGCCCAGAGCCGGGCGGCCACGTCGTCGATGTGGTCCGCGAAGGAGGCGAAGGTCAGCTCGGGCCCGGCGCCGGGCAGCAGGGGCATCTCGTGGTCGAGGGTGATCGCCGTGTCCGGGTACCTGGCGGCGGCCCGCTCGGCGACCAGCCCCATGTGGATGCCGGTGTCGCTGGGGGTGATCGGCAGCATGCGTTGCTCCTGGGAAGTCTTGAGAAGTCTTGGAGGGCGTCGGGCCGGCCGGCGGACCGGCCCGCGGATCAGGCGACGGGCGCGCCGCTGAGCAGCCCGGCCAGCAGCGCGCCGGTGATCCGTGGTCCGTCCTGGGTGAGGACGGACTCGGCGTGGAACTGCATGGACGCGAAGTGCGGGCCCCGCAGGGCATGCACCTCACCATTGGCGGGATCGCGGCTGACCTCCACAGTCCCGGCAGTGCCGTACGGGACCGTGTCCGTAGCACTGCGGGCGGCGAAGGTGTTGTAGAAACCGACACGTTCGGGACTGCCGAAGAGATCGATCCCCCGCTGGACACCCTGATTCGGCACCTCACGACGGCCCAGCTCCAGCCCCAGACGCAAACTGAGAACCTGATGGCTCAGGCAGACCGCGAGGAAAGGCCGCCGCTCATCGAGCAGAGTGCCGATCGCCGCGTCCAGGTGAGCGATCTTGGGATGGGAGAGCTCCCTCGGATCACCCGGGCCCGGGCCCATGACCACCAGATCGTGCCCGTCGAAGGAATACGGCTCATCGAAACGGCGAACCGTCACCGTCAAACCCATGGCGCGCAGCTGGTGGTCGATCATGGAGGTGAAGGTGTCCTCGGCATCCACGACCAGGACCCGCCGCCCGGCGAGCACCGGCACGGTGCGGGCCCGCTCGGTGTCGGGGGCCAGCCAGAACCCGGCGATACCCGTATTCCGCTCCGCCAGGGCGGCCCGCACCCGGGGGTGACGGCCGAAACGGCCGGCCCCGTCGTCCTTCAGCGCGGAGATCAGCCCCGCCGCCTTCGCCCGCGTCTCCAGCACCTCCGAACCCGGATCCGAGTGGCGCACCAGCGTGGCCCCGACCCCGATCCGCACCCGCCCCGAACGGTCGATGTCGGCGGTGCGGATGAGGATCGAGGAGTCCAGGACCCGCTGCCCGGCGCTGTCCCTGCCGATGAGGGCGAGCACCCCGCTGTAATAGCCGCGGCCCGACTCCTCATAGCGGTCGATGACCCGGCAGGCACTCTCCAGCGGGCTGCCCGTGACCGTCGGCGCGAACATCGTCTCGCGCAGGATCTCGCGCGGATCCCGGTCCGTACTGCCCTCAATGAGGTACTCGGTGTGCGCGAGACGCGCCATCTCCTTCAGATACGGCCCCACCACCCGGCCGCCACCCGTGCAGATCCGGGCCATCATCTTCAGTTCCTCATCGACCACCATGTACAGCTCATCGGTCTCCTTACGGTCCGCGAGGAAGTCCATGACCTCGGGAAGACTGGGCCCCGCGGCCGGGTAACGGTAGGTCCCGCTGATCGGGTTCATCACCGCCCGGCCCCCCGCGACACTGATGTGCCGCTCCGGAGTCGCGCCCACGAAGGTCCGCTCACCCGTATGCACCAGGAACGTCCAGTACGCCCCCGACTCCCGCTCCAGCAACCGCCGGAAGAACGTCAAAGCATGCTCGGGCCCGTATCCGGTGATGTCCGCGGTGAAAGACCGCTTGATGACGAAATTGGCACCCGTGCCCTCACCGATCTCCTCCGCGATCACCCGCCGCACCATCCGGGCGTACGCGTCATCATCGACGTCGAAATGCTCCCCGGTAAGAGCGAGCGGCACCTCGGGAATCCGGGCCAGAACCTCCGCCACACCCACAACAGCCTGATCAGTCACCGTCATCGCCAGCAACGGAGCACCGTCATCGGCACAGGCGAAACCCCGCTCCGCGATCTGCCGGTACGGAATGACGGCCAGGACCTCGTGGCCGGGGGCCGCGCCGGGCCCGTCCTGCAGCGGGATCCCGGCCAGGGTGTCCGGCGTGGTGACGTCCCCGAGCAGCACGTCGAGGCTGCCCGGTCCGGTCGAGTCCGGCCGGTGGACCAGGGCGAACGCGGGGGCGTCACCGGCGAGTACGCGGTCCAGCGGGCCGGCCGGGAGCCGCCCGGCGGCGCTCATGCCCCGGCCCCGGAGGACGCGCCGGCCAGGTCGGCGGCGAGGCCCTTCGCGGTGGCCACGACGGCGCAGCGCTCGGCCGCGTAGGTCACCGCGAGCCGGTGGTGCTCGGCGGAGAAGTCGGCCACTGCGTCGGCCGCGAGGAAGGTCTGTATGTCGTTGGTGAACGCCTCGACGGCGGTCATCAGGACGCCCACGTGCGCGTACACCCCGCAGACGATCAGCTGGTCGCGGCCCGCGGCCCGCATGCGCTCCAGCAGGTCGGAGCGGAAGAAGGCGCTGTACCGCCACTTGGTGAACACCCAGTCGCCGGGCGCCGGCGCCAGTGCGTCGACGACCTGCCGGTCCTCCGGGTCCACCCGCATCCCCGGCCCCCAGAAGTCCTTCAGCAGGCCGCGCTCGGCGTCGCTCATGCCGCCGGGCTGGGCGGTGTAGGCGACGGGTACGCCCAGGCCCGCGCAGGTCTCCCGGAGCAGCGCGGCGCCCGAGACGAGCTCCTCGCGCAGCCCCTCGGGCAGGGGCTTGAGGAAGTAGCGCTGCATGTCGTGGAGGAGCAGGACCGCGCGGGCCGGGTCGACGGTCCACGGGGCGGTGTTCTCGGGCAGCTCGCCCGCTGTCGGCATCGGGTAGGGCTCGATCGGGGGGATGCCCGCCATGGCACGTCCTCGTCTTCGGTTCGCGTACGGAGGGAGAAACGGAGGGAGATGGGAAACGGGGGAAGGCGGTCAGACGCCGAGGGTGGCGCCGCCGTCGACCGTGAGGTCGTGCATGGTGATGTGCGCGGCCTGGTCGGAGAGGAGGAACGCGACGGCGTTGGCGATGTCCGCGGGGCTGGCCAGCTTGCCCAGCGGGATGCCGACCTTGAAGGTGTCGGTGCGGCCCTCGATGGTGCTCTGCGGGGTGGTCGTCTCGTTCCACATGCTGCTGAGCATCGGGGTGTCCGTGGAGCCGGGCGCCACGACGTTGCAGCGGATGCCGTGCCGGGCGACCTCCAGGCCCAGCGACTTGGTGAACATCGACGCGGCGGCCTTGGAGGCGGCGTAGGCCGCCATCGCCTGCCGGGGGGTGCCCGCGGCGTTGGAGGCCACCGTCACGATCGCGCCGCGGCGGCGCGGGATCATACGGCTGACGGCCGCGCGGGAGAGGTGGAAGACGCCGTCGACGTTGACGGCGAAGATCGCCGCCCAGTCCTCGGAGGGGAAGTCCCGCACCTCGCCGAGGCGCAGCACCCCGGCGGCGTTGACGAGGAACTCCAGGGGGCCGAGGCGGCGTTCGACCTCGGCGACGGTGTCCTCGACCTGCCGGCCGTCGGTGACGTCGCAGTGGAACGCCTCGGCCGTGAGACCGTCGGCGGTCAGTTTCCCGACGGTCTCGTGGAGCGTCTCGGCGTCGCGGTCGACGGCGGCGACGCGTACGCCCTTCTCGCCCAGTGTGCGGGCGACGGCCGCGCCGATGCCGCTGGCGGCGCCGGTGACCAGGGCGGTTCGGTTCTCCATCAGTGTCTCCTCTCCCTAGGGGCGGTGTCCGGCCGGTGCCGGCCGTCCGTGGTGGTGCCGGGCCCGTGGTGCCGGGCCCGTGGTGCCGGGCCCGTGGTGCCGGGCCCGTGGTGCCGGGCCCGTGGTGCCGGGCCCGTGGTGCCGGGCCCGGCGGGCCGGTCAGCCCTGCCAGGCCGAGACGACCTCCAGGGCCTGGGCCGGGTTGAGCCGGGGGTCGCAGAAGCTCGTGTACTTGTCGCCGACGTGCGCCAGCCCGGACTCGTCCCGTACGCACTCGGTGACGTCCTCGGGCGTGGTCTCCAGGTGCAGGCCACCGGCGACGCCGCCGGCCGTGCGGACCGCGTCCTGGAACTCGCGGACCTCCCGGCGGACCGTGTCGACCAGGCGGGTCTTGAGGCCGTCGGGCGCGGTGACGGTGTTGCCGTGCATGGGGTCGGTGAGCCAGCTCACCGGGTGCCCGGCGGCGCGTACGGCCTCGACGAGCGGCGGCAGCCGGTCGGCCACGGCCGTCGCGCCCATGCGGGCGATCAGGGTGAGCCGGCCGTGCTCCCGGCCCGGGTCGAGCCGCTCGCACAGGGCGAGGAGCTCGTCGGTCTCCATGGTGGGGCCGACCTTGCAGGCGACGGGGTTGCCGACGGAGGCGAGGAGGGCGACGTGGGCGCCGTCCACCTGCCGGGTGCGCTCGCCGATCCAGGGCCAGTGGGTGGACGTCAGCCAGGCCCGTCCCTCCTCGTCCCGGCGGACCATGGGCTCCTCGTAGTCGAGGAGCAGGGCCTCGTGGCTCGTCCACACCGGCGGGCAGATGCCGGAGCGGCGGGCGGGGTCGAGCCAGCCGAGGTGGGTCATGGCCTCGCTCGCGGCGAGGTAGCCGGACAGCAGGCGCTGCGGGTCGGGGCGGCGGCGCTCGGGGTGCGGCTCGGGGCTGTTGACCATGTGACCGCGGTAGACCGGCAGTTCCACGCCCCGCACCAGCTCGGTGGGGCGCGAACGCGGCTTGGCGAACTGGCCGGCCATCCGGCCCGCCCGCACCACCGGCTTGTGCGTGATCATCTTCATGGCGCCGGCGAGGACGTCCAGGAGCCCGGCCTTCCGGGCGACGTAGCCGGAGGTGCACTCCGCCGGGTCCTCCGCGCAGTCGCCCGCCTGCACCACCTGCGACTCGCCCCGCGCCACATGGGCGAGGTGGGCGCGCAGGGTGCGGATGTCGGCGGCCCGGACGAGCGCGGGGCGGGAGCGGAGCTCCTGCCGGACGCGCTCGACCTGGGCGGCCGCGTCTCCCCAGTCGGGCTGCTGGAGTGCGGTCTCGGGCCGGGCGTCGAGCACAGCGTTGTTCACGGGGGCTTCTCTCCTGGGCGGTCGCTCGTACGGGCGGTGGGTGTGCGGCCGGTGCCGGGGTGCGGTGGGCGCGGGCGGCGGTCAGGGACAGGGGACGACGCCCGCGGTGTCCCAGAACCGCAGCTGCCGCGTCTTGACGGCCGCGGCGACCCGTGCGACGCCGTCGCCGCCGAGGATCAGGGTGCTGTCGCGCCCGGTCGTGTACACGGGCCAGTCCGGCGTGTGCGCGGCACGGGGGACGCCGGTGCGGGCGAAGGAGGCGACGAGGTCCATGAAGGCGCCGGAGACCGCCGCCTCGGCGGGTCCGTCGCCGAACTCGGCCACGTTCTCCGGCAGCCCGTGGGTGCCGAAGAGGAACTTGGAAGTGCCCTCGTGCGGGGTGCCGAAGTAGGGCGGCCGTACGGGGTGGGCGAACTCCATGACGTACTGCGGGGCGGGCTCCGTGCGGGCGTGCCGTTCGGCGAGCCGCAGGATCTGGAAGCGGAAGAGGAGGTCGCCCCACATCTCCGTCCACAGGGACAGCGGGTCCTGGGGAAGGCCCTCGGCCGCGGCGGCCTCGCGGTACGCGGCGAGGCAGGCGTCCACGAGCGCGTCGTCGGCCCGTACGGCGCCCTTGTGGAGGACGCCGCGGACGGCTTCCCGCAGTTCGGGGCCGGTGACCGGGGCCGGGGGCGCGGTGGGCCGCTCCGGACAGGTGTAGAAGGAGCCCTCGGTGCGGGTGTGGACCACCAGCGAGGGCAGGGCGGGCGACGGGAGCTCGTGGTCGTGGCCGGGCAGCCAGCGGCCGTCGACGACGGGCCCCCGGTACTCCCGCCCGCTGGCCACGGCGCGGTGCTCCGGCGGGCCGGAGAAGATCCGTTCCCAGGCGTCCCGCAGCGCCGCCGCGGGCACGTCGCGCAGGCCCCGCACACTCGTGCCGAAACCTTTCGCCAGGCTCTCGTAGACGGTCCGGGAGTCCTCGGGGGTGAGGGAGTTCGCCGGGGCCCAGATGTGACAGGCGCTGATCGGGACGAGGGCCGCGAGGAGGCCGCCGAGCTCGGGCAGCAGGGCGAGCTGGCGGACGCTCGCGCCGCCGGCCGAGGTGCCGCACAGCACGATCCGGCCCGGGTCGCCGCCGAAGGCCGCGGCGTTGTCGTGGACCCAGCGGACGAGCGCCGCCTGGTCCTGGAGCCCCCAGTTGGCGCGGGACCCGGTCAGCGGGTCCGTGAGCTCCTCGTGGAGGCCGAACCCGAAGACGCCCAGCCGGTAGTTGAAGGTCACCACGACGAGGTCGCCGCGGGCGGCGAGGCGCGCGCCGTCGTAGGTGGGCAGGCTGCCCGCGCCGCGCTCCCAGCCGCCGCCGTGGATGTAGACGAGGACGGGCCGGGCACCGGTGGTGCCCGGGGTCCAGACGTTGGCGTACAGCGAGTCCTCGCTGTGGCCGGGGACGATCGACTGGAAGGACGCCGGGGCGAAGGCGGTGGCGTCCCGCACCCCGTCCCAGGCGGCCGGCGGCCGGGGCGAGGCGAAGCGCAGCCCGCCGACCGGCGGCGCCGCGTACGGCACCCCGCGGAAGACGGCGACGCCGGTGCCGGTCCGCGCGCCGGCGACCGTGCCCGCGGTGGTGTGGGCCACCACCGCGTCCGGCGCGGCTGCCCGTCGATCGGAGGCGCTCATGTCAGGCGGCCTCGAGGCCCTTGCGGAGCGCGGTGGTGATCTCCACCATGCGGCGCGCCTGGTAGGCGATGGCGGCGAGGTTGTCGTCGTCCACATTGCCCGGCTCGTTGCGCGAGACGCTGCTGACGCCGTACGGGTTGCCGTTGGTGGGCGCGAGCTGGATCGGGTCGGCCACGCCGGGCGGGACGACGATGGCGCCCCAGTGGTAGAAGGCGTTGTTCAGCGCCAGGAGGGTGCTCTCCTGGCCGCCGTGCAGGGTCGCGGTGGAGGTGAAGGAGGACATCACCTTGTTGAGCAGGCCGCGGCGGCTGTGCAGCGGGAGCGTGGTGTCGATGAACTGCTTCAGCGGGCCGGACGGGAGGCCGTAGCGGCCCGGGGTGCCCCACAGGACGGCGTCGGCCCAGTCGAGGTCGTCCAGGGTGGCCTCGGCGATGTGCCCGGTGGCCGCGACGTGCTCGTTCCAGGCCGCGGTCCAGGCGTCGTTGCCGGGGACGATGGTCTCCGCGGTGAGGTCGGCGACCCGGCGCAGCCGGACCTCGGCACCGGCCTTCTCGGCGGCGGCGGAGGCGGCCTCGGCGAGCCGGTGGACGTTCCCGGTGGACGACGAGTAGATGACGGCAAACTTGATCACGGAAGAAGAACCCCTCGGCGGGTGGGCGGCTGCGGCCCCGGACGACCGGCGTACCGGATCCGGGGGAAGCGGCCGGTCCGGGCCGACCGGACGTACCAGATGCTGCTTCGCGCGCCGGGAAACTGCCAAGAGTCGCAGGCGGAGTTCGGCGGACTCCGTCAAAAGGAAGTTGATCCATCAAGTCGACGCGCATACGAACGACGGGCAACGGCCGCGCGGTTCCGGTCGTCTACTCAGGAGGCGGACATCCTCTGGTTCGGATCCTGGACGTTCTTTATCCTGAATCCCCACCCCCGATCCCATCCCGCACAGGAGTCGTGACAATTCCATGGAAGAACGGGAGTTGACGGCCGGGAGCCGCGATCTGCGCCGGCTGGCCGCCGAGGGCGTGTCCCCCTGGCTGGACGGTTTCTGCCGGCGGCTGCTCACCTCGGGCGGGCTCACCGACCTCGTCGCGCGGGCCGGCATCCGCGGCGCGACCTCCAACCTGGCCACACTGGCCGCGTCCGTGGAGTCCGGCGACACGGACTACCTCGACCAGCTGCTCTTCCTGTCCTACCGGGACGTCCCGGCGGACGACGCGATCCGCGCCCTGACCGCGTACGACGCCCGGCTGTCCTGCGACGAACTGCTGCCCGTCTTCGAGGAGACCGGCGGCCGCGAGGGCTATGTCTCGGTCGATGTGAACCCCTGGCTGGCGCACGACGCCGCGCTGGTCGCCTCGGAGGCCGGCAAACTGGTCCGCGCGGTCAACCGCCCCAATGTCCTCGCCAAGATCCCCGCCACCCCCGAGGGCCTGGAGGCGATCAGCGAGTGTATCGGCCGGAAGATCGGCGTCCATGCGACGGCCGTCTTCTCGGTGCGCCGCTACGGCGAGGTCGTGGACGCCTATTTCAACGGCCTGGAGCGGGCCCGCGCGGCCGGCCACGACCTCTCTGACATCGTTTCCTTCGCCTCGCTGCCCATCACCTGGTTCGACGCCGAGGTGGACGCCCGCCTGGAGGCCCTGGGCACGGCGGAGGCGCGGGCCATGCGCGGCGAGGCGGCCCTGGCCAGCGCCCGCCTGATCTACCGCCGCTACGAGGACCGGCTGTCCGGCGACCGCTGGCGCGACCTCGCCCGCTCCGGCGCCCGCCCGCAGACGGTCATGTGGGCGAGCACCGCGCCCCGCCGCCCGGGCGCGACGAGCAAGCACTACGCCGAACGCCTGGTCGCCTGGGGCACCGCCAGCGCCCTGCCCCTCTCGGCCCTCGACGAAGGCGCCGACCGGATGTGCCCCTTCGCCGGCGACACCCTCTCCGACTCCTACGGCGCGGCCCGCTCGGTGTGGGAACGGCTCGACGCCATGGGCATCTCCTACCGCGCGGTCGCCGACAAGCTGGAGACCGAAGGCGTGGAATGGCTCCAGACATCATGGAGCCTGCTGTACGCGGCGGTGGAACGGCGGCTGCGGGGGGCGCAGCTGTCGGGGGCGTGAGGTCGCGGATCAGCCGACGGTCAGATCGCCGTCCCGCATCGCGCGGACGAACGACGACCAGGCCGCCGGCCTGAATATGAGCGCGGGGCCGCGCGGGTTCTTGCTGTCGCGGACGGGGACGAGGCCATGGGTGGAATGGGCGGCGGGAGCGCATTCGACGCACATTCCGCCTTCCCCACTGCTGTGGCTCGACGTGGTCCAGGGGATTCCGGAGTGGCTGGTAGGGGCCCATTCGACGCACTGTCCGCCCTGCCCGCTGCTGTAGGTCGACGTGACCCACTTCGCTCCGGATAGATCATGGGTGCGGCTCATCTTCGCAGTTCCTCCATCACCTTGTGCATTTCGGCCAATGCCTTCTGAGGCGAGAGAGCGTCCGCGCGTAGCCGTTCGTAGTCCTCGGTCGCCGTCACCACGCTTGTCGCCTCGTCGACGACACGCCCCAGGCCCCGCGCTTCGGTGTAGAGGGCCGTGGGCTGGTCGCCGAACCGAAGCAGTGTGTACGACTCTCCCGCCGGGGGCGCTCCCGTGTCGAACGGAATTACCTGGAGGGTGGTATGAGGTGACTCCGACATCGCCAGCAGATGCGCCGGCTGTTCGTGCATGATTTCCGGGGAGCCGACCGTCCGCCGCAGGCACGCCTCGTCCAGGATCACCCACAGAAGCGGACGGTCGTCCCTGTCGAGTACGTCATGCCGCTGCAAGCGCGCCGCGACCCGCTCGGCGATCGCCGCCGAATCTTCGCGCGGGAGTGCGGCCCGGAACACCGCGCTCGCGAACCTCGTCGCCGTATGAAGACCCTGAACCGTTGGTTGACGCCAAAGCGCGCACCGCCCTCTCATCACACTTCACATGTGATGCCTCAAACACTGTTGCGCAGGTCAGAGGCAGACAACTCTGGGTGCTCCACTAGGAGTTGCCCGCTCCGCAAGAGCGGGACACGATGGAGGTCCTGCCCATGCGCACCACTATGCCCGCCCACGGTGAGGAACCGAGGCCACTCACCGCGGCGGAGACGCTGAGCGCACGCGTCGAGGTGGCCAACAAGGCCAGTGAGGACGCCGCCTGGCTCGTCGACGCCAGGCTCTCCATGGCGCGCGTCGTCGAGCTGAGGGCCGGGCGCTGGGAGAACGCGCTGCGGATCGACCAGGAGCTGCGTGAGCTTCGTGGCGCGACACGGAACCCGGACGAGTGACGGCGAGTCGAACAGGTCCGTCAAGGGCGGCCCTGCGAGGACGCATGCCCGGATGGGTGCCGGAGGGAATCAGCCGCTTCCGGCCCGCCGCCGCCACTGCGACACACCCCGCCGGACTGACAGCATGAGACGGAGGAGGTGCTGAACGTGATCGATGAAGCCGGGCGTGCCGACACACCGCAGGCCCAGGACGGCGACATGCTCCGCGTCGAGGTCAACGGTTCAGGGTGGGTCAACGGCGTCGAGGGCGTCGTCGCCGGAACCTGGGAGGGCCGGCTACGGATCAGGCTCACCAAGAACGCGCTACCGGGCGTGGAGGCGGTCCTCTTGGAGAAGGACGCGCTGTGGCAACGGATCGGGGTGGTCAAACCCATGCCTCTGTGCTCGTCGTGCGGAGGAAGCGGAAAGATCGAGTGGACCGACGAAGAGGGATGGGATCACGAGGCACTGTGCCAGACGTGCAATGGGGAAGGTGAAGTGAACTCCTGACCCCTCCGGCAGAACAGGCCCTTCCCGGAACCGCGGGAAGGGCCTTCGGGAGACTGACGTCCGCGGTACGGGCGCAGGGCAGGGGCGGGAAGCCCGGAGCTCGGTCTCTTCTCCGGGTGGCGCGCCGTTCCGTACGCTACGGTGAATCCCAGAGACACCCCTTACGCCGGGCCTGGAAGGCCGGCGCAAGGGAAAGCCCGCCGCGGGTGGCTGGAGATTGTTCCCGCGACGGGCTGACCGAAGAGGTGGCCGTTCGGGACCTAATGGATGTAGGCCCCGCCGGTCATCCCTTGCCGATCAATCCCCGCGCGGCGGCACCCGACCCCGCACCCGTAACCGCCTACCCCACCCGCATCCCCCGCCCCGGCACAGGCGCCCCCTCCGGCAGCGGCAGCGCCTCGCACAGTGCCTCCAGCGCGCCCGAGAACGAGTGCTCCGGCGGGGTTCCGTACCCCACCACCAGGCCGTCCGACGGGGCTCCCGCGCCCGCCGCGTGGCGGTAGAGGGACAGGCCCTCCAGCGCCAGGCCCTGCCAGGCCGCCGCCTTGACGACCGACGCCTCGGTGCCCGGCGGCAGTTCGAGCACGGCGTGCAGGCCCGCCGCGATGCCGGTGACCCGTACGTGCGGCGCGCGCTCGGCGAGCACCTCGATGAGCTGGTCGCGGCGGCGGCGGTAGTGCCGGCGCATCCGTCGCACATGGCGGTCGTACGAGCCGGAGTCCAGGAAGTCCGCCAGGGTCAGCTGTTCCAGGGCGCTGGCCCAGGGCTCCCGTTCGCCCTTGGCCTCCACCACCTCGTCGACCAGCCCGCCCGGCAGCACCATCCACCCCAGCCGCAGCGCGGGCGAGAGGCTCTTGCTGACCGAGCCGATGTAGACGACCCGGTCCGGGTCGAGGCCCTGCACCGCGCCGATGGGCTGCCGGTCGTAGCGGAACTCCCCGTCGTAGTCGTCCTCCAGCACCAGGCCGCCCTCGGCCCGCGCCCAGTCGATGACGGCGGACCGCCGCTCGTGGTGCAAGGGGCCACCGGTCGGAAACTGGTGAGCAGGTGTCAGCAGAACCGTTTCCGCGCCGGTGTCCGCGAGGTCCTCCACACGGGCGCCGTACGCGTCCACCGGCAGGTCGACCGTCCGCAGCCCGGCGGCGGAGAGCAGGTGGCGGTAGTAGCCCAGGCCGTAGGACTCCACGGCGACGGTCCCGGTGCGGACCTCGCCCAGCAGCCGCAGCGCCCCGGCGAAGCCCGAGCAGATGACGATGCGGTCCGGGTCCGCGCGCACGCCGCGGGCCCGGGCCAGGTACTCGGCGACCGAGCGGCGCAGCTCCGCACGGCCGCGCGGATCGCCGGGCCCGAAGGCGTCGTTGGGCGCCGCCGTGAGCGCGCGGCGGGCCGAGGCCAGCCACGCGGAGCGCGGGAAGGCGGAGGCGTCCGGGGTGCCCTGCACCAGGTTGTAGCGGGCGCGCGGCACCCGGTCGGGCGCGGTGGGCCTGCGCTGCCGCTGGTCGGCGAGCCGGGCCCGGCGGGCCACATAGGTGCCGGAGCCCTGCCGGGCGGTCAGCCAGCCCTCGGCGACCAGCTCGGCGTACGCCTCGGCGACGGTGTTGCGCGCCAGCCCCAGATCGGTGGCCAGCGAGCGGTAGGGGGGCAATTTGGTGCCGGGGGCGAGCCGACCGGTGCGGATGGCGTCGCGCAGCGCGCTCATCAGCGCACCGCGGCGACCGCCCGCCGGTGAATCAGGAAGCTCCAGATGGAGATCGCTGCCCAGGCTTCCCGCCGGATCGACGCGCGCATTGACCTTCGATTTCACCCCGGAATTGCACCACACCCGCGACCGGTCGGCTCCCTAGAGTCATTGACATGACCGTTCCAGAGCTCGACCAGCGCATGAACTTCACCAAGGCCGCGCCCAAGGTCTTCAAGGCCATGATCGCCCTGGACACGGCCGCCCGGGCGGGTCTCGACCCGGTACTGATCGACCTCGTGCAGATCCGCGCCTCGCAGATCAACCACTGCGCCTACTGCATCGACATGCACACCAAGGAGGCGCGCAAGGCGGGCGAGCGCGAGGAGCGCATCTACCAGCTCAACGCCTGGCGCGAGGCCGGCCTGTTCACGGAGCGCGAGAAGGCCGCGCTCGGCCTGACCGAGGCGGTCACGGAGCTCGGCGAGGGCGGGGTGTCCGACGCGGTGTACGCGGCGGCCGCCCGGCACTTCGAGGAGGAGGAACTCGCCCAGCTGATCGCGCTGATCTTCACCATCAACGCCTGGAACCGCATCGCGGTCCCCACCCGGAAGATCCCCGGCACCGAGTGACCCCGCCGGCCCTCCCGCGGACCCGCGCGTAGTCCACGGGAACCTTCCTCCTCATCGGTTCGGGACGCCGGGCCGCGGCACACCCGTATCCCCCGTTCCTGGTGCGCGCCCCCGCGCGCTCTTGCTGAAGGCTGTGAGGAATTGACCTCTGTCGCATCCCCGTCCCCCGCCACGGGCACCGGAAGATCCCCGGTCAAGGGCTGGTTCGCCGTCGCGGCGGTCACCCTGGGCATCTTCTGCCTGATGACCTCCGAACTGCTGCCGGTGGGCCTGCTCACCCCGGTCGGCGACGCCCTGCACGTCTCCGAGGGCACGGCCGGCCTGATGGTCACCGTCCCCGGCCTGGTCGCCGCGCTCTCCGCGCCGATCGTCACCGTCGCCACCGGCCGGATCGACCGCCGGATCGTCCTGGGCGTCCTGGTCGGCCTGGTGGGCGCGGCCAACCTCGCCTCCGCGTTCGCCGACCACTTCGCGATCGTGCTGGGCGCCCGCTTCCTCGTCGGCATAGCCGTCGGCGGCTTCTGGGCCATCGCGGGCGGCATCGCCCTGCGGCTGGTGCCCGAGGAGCACGTCGGCCGGGCCATGGCGATCATCTTCGGCGGCGTCGAGACCGCCTCCGTGCTCGGCGTCCCGACCGGCACCCTGCTGGGCGACCTCAGCGGCTGGCGCACCGCGTTCGCGGCCGTCGGCGGCCTGGGCCTGACCGCCCTCGTCCTGATGGTCTTCCTGCTGCCGCCGCTGCCCGCCGACGAGTCGCTGACCTTCGCCGAACTCCCCAGGATCTTCAAGTCCAACCGGGGCGTACGGATCGGCATCGCCATCACGTTCCTGCTGATCACCGGGCACTTCGTGGCCTACACCTTCGTCCGGCCGATCCTCCAGGACGCGGGCATCTCCGGAAACCGGGTCAGCATGATGCTGCTGATCTTCGGAGTCGCCGGCATCATCGGCAACTTCCTCGCGGGTGCCAAGGTCGGTCAGCACGTCCGGACGATCGTCCTCGCGATCTCGGTGGTGCTGACCGCCGCGATGGTGCTGTTCGCCGTCACCGGCGGCGGCCTCGCCGTGGGCATCGCCCTGCTGGTCCTGTGGGGCCTGGGCTACGGCGCCGTGCCGGTGAGCCTCCAGACCTGGATCCTCAAGGCCGCCCCGGACGCCACCGAGGCCGCGTCCTCGCTGTACGTCTCGATGTTCAACTTCTCCATCGCGCTCGGCGCCCTGATCGGCGGGCTGGCCTTCGACAGCCTCGCCATGACCAGCGTGCTCTGGATCGGCGCCGCCCTGGCCGTCCTCACCCTGGCCGTGGCCGGCGGCCGGACCAAGGGCCTGCTGTCCACCGAGCCCACCGCGGGGCACTGACCCCGCCACCTGAACCCGCCCCCGCATTCAATCCCCCGGAGTGCGGGGGCGACCCCCGCCCCCTCCCCGATCCCCCCGGATCCCCCCGTTCCACCTTCCTGTTCCGATGAAAGGCCGCACATGTCCGACGCAAACCGCCCGTCGTCCGCCGTGGGCGCCGCGGACCCGCGCTACGAGGCCCTGGCCACGCGGGGCAACAACAAGCGGTTCACCGCCCGCCCGGAGGAGTTCCGGGTCGTCACCACGACCGCCGAGGTGGTCGCGGCCGTGGGCGACGCCGTACGCGCCGGACAGCGCATAGCCGTCCGCAGCGGCGGCCACGGCTACGAGAACGCCGTCGGCGAGCCCGGCGTCCAGCTCGTCCTCGACCTCGGCGAGATGCGCGCCGTCGCCTTCGACGCCGAGCGCGACGCCTTCATGGTCGAGCCCGGGGCGCGCCTCCTGAAGGACGTCTACGGGCCCATGTACGAGCGCTGGGGCGTCGCGATCCCCGCGGGCAACAGCAACACCGTCGGCGTCGGCGGCCATGTGCAGGGCGGCGGCTACGGCTCGCTGTGCCGGGCGCACGGCCTGACCGTCGACCACCTGGCGACCGTGGAGGTCGTCACCGTCGACGCCGCGGGCGAGGTCCGCGCGGTCGTCGCCACCCGGGAGCCGGACGACCCGCACCACGACCTGTGGTGGGCGCTGACCGGTGGCGGCGGCGGCAACTTCGGCGTCGTCACCCGCTTCTGGTTCCGCACCCCCGGCGCCGAGGGATCCGACCCGGCGGCCCTGCTGCCCCGGCCGCCCGCCGAGGTGATCACCAGCACCGTCCTCTTCCCGCGCCCGGGCCTGGACAAGCCGGCCATGCGGGCGCTGGTCGGCGGCTTCGGCCGCTGGCACGAGCGCAACAGCGCGCCGGACTCCCCGTACGCCCACCTCTTCGCGAGCCTGGTGCTGCTCGGCCGGAACCCGGACCCCGAGAAGGACATGGGCGCCGTCCTGGTCACCCACATGGATGCCACCCGGCCGGACGCGGAGCGGCTGCTCGCGGACTTCCTCGACGAGGTGGCCGGGCAGCCCGGCCTCGCGCCGGTGGTCCTGCCGCCCGAGACCGTGTCGTGGCTCGACTCCAAGAAGGCCCTCGGGGACGCGCAGGACGCCGAGATCGGCCGGCAGAAGGTGAAGTCCGCCAACCTGCGTCGCGCGTTCACCGACGACCAGGCCGACGCCCTGCACACCTTCCTGAACGACGACGACCACGCGAACGACAGCAGCCTGGTCGCCCTCGACTCGTACGGCGGCCGCGTCAGCACCGTCGCGCCGGACGCCACCGCCGTCGCGCAGCGCGACTCGGTGCTGAAGGTCCTGTTCATGAACACCTGGCAGGACGCGGCCGACGACGCGGTCAACCTCGGCTGGCTGCGGCGCTTCCACGGCGCCGTGTTCGCGAAGACCGGCGGCGTGCCCGCGCCCGACGACTCCCAGGACGGCGCGTTCGTCAACTTCGCCGACACCGACCTGGCCGACCCCGAGTGGAACACCTCGGACAGCCCCTGGCACGAGCTCTACTACAAGGACAACTACCCCCGGCTGCAGAGCGTCCGGGCGGCGTACGACCCGCGCGGCGTCTTCGGCCACGCCCTGTCGGTCCGCACGCCCTGACCTCCTGACAGGGCCCCCAGGCCCTCTTGATCGTTCCGAGTCGCGCGAGGACAATTCCGGTACACACCAACGCGACTGTGCGCGACGCCCGGCGTCGCCGGAATCGACCGCGCCCGGCGGGGAAACTCCGCCCCCCGGGTGCGGTCGACGCCTGCGCAAATGGCAATGCTTTGTTCACGTCCGTTGATATGAACGGACGTTGACTCCGGCATTACTCGATGCGTAGCTTCCGACATGTACGCCGCGAACGATCTCTGCGTTGCACCTGGGGGGGCAAAATGGGAAACGTTGCGTCACAAGGGAGGGCGACGGACTCCAGTGCGTTCGCCGTGCTGGAGTTGCTGGCCGACGAAGCGCCGATAGACCAATTCGAATCGCTCGTGGAAGAGGCCCGCTGGCGTGGGACCACGGGTGCCGAACTGGCATTCCTGGAAAAAGCCAAGCGGCTCGGCATGGCCATCTACGCACAGGCCGAACGGCGGCAGCGGAAGGAGGCCCGGCTCTCCGCGTTCATCGAAACGGCGCGCACCCTCGCCAATACGCAGGACCTGCCGGAACTGCTCACCACGCTCGCCAAGGAGGCCCGCCGGCTCTTCGAGGTCGACCTGGCGTACGTCACCACCTTCGACCGGACGCCCGGACTCGTCTCCGTCAGCGCCTTCGACGGGCATACGACCGTCCTCGCGCCCGGCCTCACCGTGCCCGACGACACGGCGCTGAGCGGCGGCCCGACCCCGTTCTGGACGCCCGACTACGCGGCGGACGAGCGGGTCGGCCACAGCCGGGCCGTCGACGGGCTGATGAAGTCCGAGCGCGTGCGCGCCCTCATGTCCGTCCCCCTCAACGACGGCGCCCGGCCGGTCGGCACGCTGTACGTGGCCAGCAGGTGCATGCGCTACTTCACGGCGGGCGAGGTGTCCCTCATGGCCTCGCTCGGCGAGCTCGGCGGGGTGGCCATCGGCAAGGCCCGCTTCCTGGAGCGCGCCACCGACGTCATCGCCGAGCTGGAGCGGCACAAGGCCGGGGCGCGCGGCGTCCGGGAGACCACGAACCTGCACGGCCGACTGATGGAGGTCGTCCTGCGCGGCGGCGAGCTGCCCGCGCTGGCCCGGGAGGCCGCCGCGGGCCTCGGCGGCGCCCTGCGGGTCCACGGCGCGGACGGCGCGGTGCTGGCGACGGCCGGCGAGATGCCCGCGGAGGCCGGGGCGGACGCGGTGCGCGCGCTCGTCGAGGCGGCGGGGGCGCGGCCGCCGCGCGAGCCCGCGCTGCTCGACGGCGGGCTGTGGGCCGCCCCGGTCCTCGCCGGCTCCGAGGACCTCGGGACGCTGCTGTTCAGCCCCCGTCACCCGCTCGGCGAGCAGGACGTACCGCTGCTCGCCCTCGTCGCCCAGACCGTCGCGGCCCAGCTGCTGCTGCGCGCCGCCCGGCAGGAGACGGCCGCGGGCCACGACCGCGACTGGCTGCTGGAGGACCTGCTGGCCGGTCCGGCCCGGCCGGCCGGGCGGTTCCGCGAGCGCGCGGCCCGGCTCGGCGTCGACCTCGGGCTGCCGCACGTGGTGGTGGTCGCCCGGCCCGAGGGCGAGCACAAGGACAAGCTGGACCTCTGGGCCTCCTCGTACGCCCGCCGCCACAACGGCCTCAAGGGCATGCACGCGGGAAGCGCCGTCCTGCTGCTGCCGGGTACGGACGCGACGGCGGCGGCCGAGCAGGTCTCGCGAGCGCTCGCGCCCGTGCTGGACCGGCCGGTGACCGTCTGCGCGTCCGGTCCGGTCGCCGCGGGCGAGGACGGCGGCGGCATCGCCCGCGCCCACGAGGAGGCGCTGCGCTGCCTGGAGGCGATGATCGCGCTCGGCGCCACCGGGGGCTTCGCCTCCGCCCGGGAGCACGGCTTCCTGGGCGTGCTGCTGTCGGACACCCATGACGTCGAGGGCTTCATCCGGTCCATGATCGGACCGCTGGCCGACTACGACGCGCAGCGCTTCACCGAGTTCACGCCGACCCTGGCCGCGTACTTCGACGCGCGGGGCAACATCACGCAGACGGCCGAGAGGCTGCATGTGCACCCGAACACGGTGGCGCGGCGGCTGGACCGGATCAGCGAGCTGTTAGGCACGGGGTGGCAGCAGTCCGAGCGGGCCTTCGAGATCCAGCTCGCGCTGCGGCTGTCCCGGATCCAGCACTTACTGAAGAAGCGCAGGCCGAGTTCCAGCCCGTCCGGCGTTTGAGGACCGGGGTCCGGGGCGGAGCCCCGGTACCGGGAAGGGGCGGGTAGGGGAAAAGGCCCCGCGCAGCGGCACCCGCACCCACCGCACCCGCCCGCCCCCAGACTCACACCGCGTACCCCAACCCCGCCCGCCCCGCCCGCCCCAGCGCGGTCACCGCATGCGCCGCCGACGCCAGCGTCACATGCCGGTGCCAGCCCTTGAACGACCGTCCCGTGTAGTCCCGCATGCCCACCTGGTCGGAGATCTCCGCGAAGTCCCGGTCGACGCGCCGCGTCATCTTGCTCAGCTGCATCAGGGCCACCGGGTGCAGCGTGGTCATGTCGGTGAGCCAGAGGGCCGTCGGCGAGGACTGGCCGTTCTCCCACTCGCCCATGAGCCGCAGGTCTCCCACGCCCGCCTGGCCGAGGGCCCGTACGGGCCGGGGCCCGCGGGCCGGCATCCGCACCCGTACGCTCGCGGACATGCTGGTCCGCAGCGTCTCCGCGGCGTCGTGGTCCGACCACATCACCGGGCGGCGCATCCCGGCGGCCGCGCCCATGATCTGGTGGGCGGGCACCCCTTCGGCCCGGCAGCCGGGCAGCGCGGGGTCCGCGGCCGTCAGCCGGAACGTGCTGCTGACGCGCACCAGCAGCGGCACGCCCGCCTCCCGCAGCCGCCGGACGATCGCTCCGGTGTCGGTCTCCGGCGCGTCCAGCACCAGCGGCCGCACCGGGACGCCCCAGGTGGTGAGCATGTCCAGGTAGGCGCCGACCGCGCAGTCGCCGAGGGACTCGGGGACCGTGCCGTCCGGGATGGAGGCGCGGGTCCGGCGTTCGTCGTCCTCCAGCCAGCCCTCCGACAGGTGCAGCCGCCAGTTGACCGGCGTCGCCATCTCGTCGGACGCGGCCCAGACGCCGATCGCCTGCTGCGCGTTGAGCACCTGGCCGAGCGCCGGGAAGAAGCGCCGGTCGACGCCGACGGAGTGCCGGCCGCCCTTGGGTATCACCATCGGCCGGACGACCCACGCCTGCGGCGGCGCGATCCGGCCGAGGTGGCGGACCAGCGCCTGGCGCACCGGCTCCCAGTCCCAGATGGAGCTGGAGATGAAATGGTGCATGCTCTGTTCCGTCGCCGATCCGCCGATGAGCGCGGCGATGTTCCGAATGGTTTTACGGCCCTGTCCGCCGAGCAGTCCGCGAAGGTATTCCAGGCCCTTTCGGCGCTGGTCGCTCCGGGGCAGGGTGGCGAAAAGCTCCGAACAGAGTTCGGTGAGCATCGCGTCATAGGCCCCGGCGTACTTCGGTGCGTGCGGCTGCCTTCTGACGTCGTCGGGGTACAGGGCGAGAGTGCTCATTGCGTTCCCTATCTCGGAGCTGAGGGCGAACGGCGCGAAGTGATGCCTCCACAGTGCCGTTCCGGCCCTCCTGCCGCCTAGGTGTGTAAGTCACCTGGCGTACCGGACGGGTGGTGGATGTTCCACCATCACTCACCCAGCGTGAACAGAACGGCCGGTCCCTGACTCTGCGCTCCGAAAATGCCCGGAATTTACCGTTCCAGAAACGGACTTGACTGACTGCGCGCGGCCACCGGAATAGCTCTGGAGTTACCCCGGGCGGCTGCATACCGTCCCTCCGGACACGCGATACCGGCCAAGGCCGGAAGAGGCGTGGCCGGTATCGCCCCGCACTTCCGCGGGGCCCGCGGGGGAGGAACTTCCAGTGATCAGCAGACGGTCGCTCATCGGAGCAGGTGCCGGGATCGGCGCCGCCGGAGCGCTCATGGCGGGCGGCGCCGCACTGCCGGGCCGGGCGTCGGCCTTCGCGGCGGGCACGCCCTGGGCCCGCCTGCGCGAGCGCCTGACCGGCGAACTCGTCCTGCCCGCCGACCCGTCGTACACCGTGGCCAAACAGCTCCAGCTGGCCCAGTACGACACGGTCGAGCCGCAGGCCGTCGCGTACTGCGCGACCGCGGCCGACGTCGCGGCGTGCGTGCGCTTCGCGCAGGACCACCGGATCGCCGTCGCCGCGCGCAGCGGCGGCCACAGCTTCGCGGGCTACTCGACGACCGCGGGGCTGGTCGTCGACGTGTCGCGGCTGAACACGGTCCGGCCGGGCGCCGGCACCGTCCGGCTCGGCCCCGGCGGGCAGGGCGTGGACGTGGTGCACGCCCTGGACGCGTACGGCATCCAGGTGGCCGGGGGCACCTGCCCGACCGTCGCCGCGGGCGGCTGGCTGCTGGGCGGCGGACTCGGCCCGCACGCCCGGCGGTTCGGGATGGGCTGCGACCGGCTGGTGTCGGCGCAGGTGGTGCTCGCCGACGGCAGCCAGGCCCGCTGCTCGGAGCGGGAGAACCCCGATCTGTTCTGGGCGCTGCGCGGCGGGGGCGGCGGGAACTTCGGCGTCGTCACCGAGTACGAGGTACGGCCCACCCGGCTGCCGTCGATGGTGGTCTTCACCCTGACGTTCGGGTGGGCGGCCGCCGCCGAGGTGATGCTCGCGTGGCAGCAGTGGATCGCGACCGGGCCCCTGGAGCTGGCCGCCGAGCTGTTCGTCCAGCTCACCACCGACGGACCCGCCGGGACCGAGCCGACGGTGCAGATCAGCGGCACCTTCGCGGGCACCTCGGCGGTGTGCGACCGGCTCCTCGACCGGCTGGTCACGGCCGCCGGGGCGCGCCCGCTCACCCGGGAGGCGACCGAACTCCCCTACCGGGAGGGGATGATGAAGATCTTCGGGTGCGCCGACCGGAGCGTTCCCGAGTGCCACCGGACCGGGTACTCCCCCCAGGCACGGCTGCCGCGCGACAACTTCGTCACCGGACGGAACCTCTACTTCACCCGGCCCTGGACCGGGCAGACCGCCAAAGAGGCCCTGCGGGCCTTCGAGGCGGACCTCCGGCCGGGGCAGTTCCGCTTCCTCGGCCTGTTCGCCTACGGCGGGAAGATCAACGATATGGACCCGAAGGCCACCGCCTTCGTCCACCGGGACGCCCTCTTCGAGGCCGACTACCAGGTCGGCCTCACCACGCCCCGGCCCGACCGGGAGCGGCGGGACGCCGCGCAGTCCTGGGCCGACGGCGGCTACGCGGCCCTCCTCCCCTGGTCCAACCGGCGGTCGTACCAGAACTACATGGACCCCGCGCTGCGCGACTGGCGGGAGGCGTACTACGGGCAGAACTACGAGCGGCTCCGGGCGGTCAAGCGGGCCTACGACCCGTACGGCTTCTTCCGCTTCGCGCAGGGAATCGACTGACGCGACGGGCGCCGCATAGGGTGCCCTATGTGACCAGTGAGTTAGTAGTGACGCACACGCTCGTCCACGGGGCGAACGGCAAGGCCATCGACGTGTACGGGCC
This sequence comes from Streptomyces eurocidicus, assembly GCF_002891295.1. Taxonomy (GTDB): domain Bacteria; phylum Actinomycetota; class Actinomycetes; order Streptomycetales; family Streptomycetaceae; genus Streptomyces; species Streptomyces eurocidicus. Next base: position 517,670 of record NZ_LGUI01000003.1, read on the forward strand.
CGCCGAGGGCGCCGGGGCCGCGCCCGTCGTCCTGCTGTGGCACGGCACGGGGCCCGACGAGCGGGCGATGCTGGCGCCCGTCGCACGGGCCGCCGCCGCCCGGGGCCTGGTCGTCTTCGTGCCGGACTGGCGCTCCGACGCGCCGGACCGCGGCCGGGCGCACCTGCTGGACTCGCTGACCCACGCCCACGACCACGCGGCCGAGCACGGCGGCGACGCCGCGCGGCTCGTGGTCGCGGGCTGGTCGGCGGGGCCGGGCCGCGGCCGGCCTCGCCACACACCCGGGCCCCGCAGGCCACCCGCGCCCCACGGCGGTCGTCGGCATCGCCGGGCGGTACGACGTCCCGGCGCGCACCACGGGCCGGGCGCCCCTCGACGACCTGGCTGAGCGGGACGGGTGGGAGGGCCCCGGCGCCGGCGGACCGGGCGCCGCGCCCGTGCCCGTACGGCTGGTGCACGGCACCCGGGACGACACCCTGGACAGCGTCTCCTCGCGGCGGTTCGCGGCGGCCCTCGGCCGGCACGGCTGGCCGGTGGGCCTGGAGGAGGTCCCGACCGACCACGCCGGGGTCGTCATGACCCGCTTCGACCCGGCGGCCGGCCACTGTGTGCCCGACACCGCGCCGCACGCGGTCGAGGGCGGCCGGACCACGGTCCGGGCGCTGCTGGAGGCGTCAAGGGGTCTTGTGCGGCCGGGAATTCTACCGCTGGTCTAGGGGATTCCGGCGAATGTCCTCGGTTTTACTTGGAGCCCACCGCGAATGTGGTGGAATTTCCTCGGATCAGGAAGCGGCTCGGCAGCGGGCGGCGATAAAGATCCGTCCGCGGATTTCACCAGGTCGCAGGAAGCACCCTGAAGAGGACCTCATGCAGGTGCCCACCCACACCATGCCGGCCCACGTCCTGTCGGCCCACTGCGTGGTCGCCTTTCCCGACGTGGTCGACATCGAGAACGCCCCGGGCATCCGCAGCGCCCTGCGCACGATCATCCAGGACCACGGCGGCAGCTGCCGCGCCCTGGTCGCCGACCTCTCCGCGTCCCGGTTCGCCACGGCGACGGCCCTCTCGGTGCTGGTCGAGGCGCGGCAGCTGGCGGCGGACGAGGGCATGGCGCTGTACGTGGTGGCCTCGGCGCCGCTGACGAGGAAGGTCTTCACGCTGACGGGGCTGCGCGAGGTGATACCGGTGTTCCGGACCCTGGAAGAGCTGCCGCGAGCGGAGCGGGGCCCCGGGTCCTGAGCGTCCCGGCCCGGGCCCGGCGGGCCCGCGCGCGGTGTCCGCGCAGGCCGGACGTGCCGCTCCCGCCGCCTGCCCGGCCGGGGAGCGCGGCAGCGGTACGGCCGGGCCGGCGGCTTCCGGCACCCCGGCCGGGGGCGTCCGCCCCGCTTACGCCGGCACGCTCCCGCCCTCGCCCACGCGTCCGTACGGGAACCCGTCGACCACCGTGAACCCGCCTTCGACCCCGGTCACCCGCAGCACCCGGAAGACCCTCGGCGCACCCCGCACCAGGCGCAACCGCCCGCCGCGCGCCAGCACCCGCTCCCGGGCCCGCAGCAGCAGCCGCAGCCCGCTCGCGTCCAGGAAGGTCACCCCGCGGAGATCGATGACGACATCCACCCGGAACCTTTCCGTCAGCGAGTCCACCCGCGGCCCCAGCTCCTGTTCCGCCAAAATATCTATTTCGCCGTGCAGTTCAATGATGATCGCCCCGCTCGCCACACGCTCACGCATGGCGAAGGCGGGCCACTCCGCGCCCATGTCGCCTCTCACCGACCTCCCTCGGCCGCATATGCCGTCCACCTTTTGGTGCCCCGGCAGTACATGAATCTCACCTACGTCGCAAAGCTGTGATCGCCGCTCATGGCATTCGGCGGTACGGCCCAGGGCGCGAGGAAGATCCGGAGGAGGAAGGGGCCGGAGGGACCGGCGGGGCGCCGACGGGGCGCCGACGGGGCCGGCGGCGAGGGGATCCGGGCCGCCCGGGAGCACTCAGGGGCTCAGGCGCGCCGCGGGACGAACGGGTGCGCGCGGGGGTGGCGCGGAAGGCGCGCGGCGAGGGGCCCGGCCGGAGCGGGGCGGTGGCGGAGAAGGCGGAGGAGAGGGGGAGTGCAGGTCGGGGGAAGCGGCATCGGGGGGACAAGCCGCTTCCCCCGGCGAGGACACGACCTCAAAGTACGGGCCGCAGTCGGGGGGAGTCGCGGCCCGGACCCCGCATGGAGGTCATGTCCCTGGCCCCGGCGGATTCCTGCCAGATCCGGGGGCCATTACCCCCCATCCTCCGCCCCCGCCGGAGCGCGACATGCGGCCGAAGGGCCCTCCTTGCCGGGCCTTTGGTCCTTAAAGGTGCCGTGAGGACACGGCCGGCGGCTGAAAATTCAGCCCGTCCGGCGCTTGAGGACACCGCGCGGAGCGCGGAAGGGGGCCCGGGGGCGTCAGCCCCCGGATGGGGGACCTCCCAGCGGTAGCTGGGGGAGGGAAGGGGCGGGGCTGGGGACAAAGCCCCGCGCAGCGGCACCCGCATATCGTCCATACGTACGGTTCGCCGGTTAGACTCTCGCGATCACAGCGCCGGAGGCGTCGGGAGCGACCGCCGAGGCACCGGGGACAACAGGGGAGACAGTGCGTCGTGGCCAAAGCGAAGAAGATCGCGCTCTACGCCGTCGGCATTTTCGTGGCCTACACCATCATCCACTCCCCCGCCCGGTCGGCCGAGCTCGTCCAGATAGGGTTCGAGGGCATCTCGGACGCCGCCAAGAGCGTCGGTGAGTTTATGACCCAGCTGATCAACTGAGGGTGGACCCGTGATCCGTCACCTCGTCCTGTTCAAGCTCAACGAGGGCGTCGAGCGCGACGACCCGCGCGTCGTCGCCGGCGTGCAGGCGTTCGAGAAGCTCGGCGGTCTGGTGCCCGAGGTGGAGTTCTGGGAGTGCGCCTGGAACATCTCGGACCGGCCGATCGCCTACGACTTCGCCATCAACTCCGCCGTCGCGGACACCGAGGCCCTCCAGCGCTACCTGGACCACCCGGCCCATCAGGCGGGCGTCGCGCAGTGGCGCGAATTCGCCACATGGGTGATCGCCGACTACCCGTTCTGAGCGGTTCGCGGGCCCCGTCCGGCACCCCGCCGACGGCCTCGCCGGCACCTCCCCGACGCCTGGCGGGCGCCCCTCCGGCGGCCCCGGCACACCCCCGCGGCACCCCTTCGCGACACCCTTCCCAGCGGACCTCTCGCCACCCCGGCGAGGGGTCCGTTTTGCGCCAACACGGCGCCATGCGGTGCTTGCACACAGTGCACATGTCTTGTGATGCTATGACCGCTTTTGCCGGATGAGTTGACCGTGAAGGGTGGCGTGACCGTGTCGGCCCGTACCGTCCCCGAAGCCACGCCCGAGACCCCGCCGCGCACCGCCCCGCGCCCCGCCCCGCAGGCGGAGGAGCCCGAGCCCGACCCGGGGCCCCGCAGCCGGGGCGCGGACGCCCGGGCACTCACCCAGGTGCTCTTCAAGGAGTTCGTCACCCTCACGCCCGGCACCGCCGAGCACACCCGCGTACGGGCCGCCCTGATCGAGGCCAACCTCCCCCTGGTGCGCTACGCCGCGGCCCGCTTCCGCAGCCGCAACGAGCCCATGGAGGACGTGGTCCAGGTCGGCACCATCGGCCTGATCAACGCGATCGACCGCTTCGACCCCGACCGCGGGGTGCAGTTCCCGACCTTCGCGATGCCGACCGTCGTCGGCGAGATCAAGCGCTACTTCCGCGACAACGTCCGCACCGTCCACGTCCCCCGCCGGCTGCACGAGCTGTGGGTGCAGGTCAACGGCGCGAGCGAGGACCTGACGGTGCTGCACGGGCGCACGCCCACCACCGCGGAGATCGCCGAGCGGCTGCGGATCCCGGAGGAGGAGGTGCTGGCCTGCATCGAGGCCGGCCGCTCCTACCACGCCACCTCGCTGGAGGCCGCCCAGGAGGGCGACGGGCTGCCCGGCCTGCTGGACCGGCTCGGCTACGAGGACCCCGCACTCGCCGGGGTCGAACACCGTGACCTCGTGCGCCATCTGCTCGTCCAACTGCCGGAGCGCGAGCAGCGCATTCTGCTGCTGCGCTATTACAGCAATCTGACGCAGTCGCAGATCAGTGCCGAGCTGGGCGTCTCCCAGATGCATGTGTCCCGGCTGCTCTCCCGGTCCTTCGCCCGGCTGCGGTCCGCAAATCGAATCGATGCCTAACCCTCACGGGTGACACCCCTCCGATGTCAGTGGGCAGATATGTCGACTTGACGCTACAGCGTGTTGCCGACATGTGACATTCTGCTGGAACTGCGTTTGCCACAGCCCGGCCTCCGGTATTCAGGTGGAGGCTGAACCCCTCGGCCGTACTCTCGACCGGGGCCCGCTGTGACCCGTCCGCGACCTCAAGGGGGTGGCATGTCCGTAGACCTGGGCAGCGCGAAGGTGCTCGCCAACGACGCACCGCACGCCGTGCTCGACGACTGCGAAGCCATCGACACCCGCACCCTCTCCCGCTCGCTCTTCCTGCGGCTCGCCGCGCTCGAGCGGGACAGCGCGGAGCGTACGTACGTCCGCGACACCCTGATCGAGCTCAACCTCCCCCTGGTGCGCTACGCCGCGGCCCGCTTCCGCAGCCGCAACGAACCCATGGAGGACATCGTCCAGGTCGGCACCATCGGCCTGATCAAGGCGATCGACCGTTTCGACTGCGAACGCGGGGTGGAGTTCCCGACCTTCGCGATGCCGACGGTCGTCGGGGAGATCAAGCGTTTCTTCCGTGACACCAGTTGGTCCGTGCGGGTCCCGCGCCGGCTCCAGGAGCTCCGGCTGGCCCTGACCAAGGCGAGCGACGAGCTGGCGCAGAAGCTCGACCGGTCGCCGACCGTCCCCGAACTGGCCCTGTGCCTGGGCGTCTCGGAGGACGACGTGGTCGACGGCCTGGCCGTCGGCAACGCCTACACCGCCAGCTCGCTGGACTCCCCCTCCCCCGAGGACGACGGCGGCGAGGGCTCCCTCGCGGACCGCCTGGGTTACGAGGACAGCGCCCTGGAGGGCGTGGAGTACCGCGAGTCGCTCAAGCCGCTGCTGGCCAAGCTGCCGCCCCGCGAGCGGCAGATCATCATGCTCCGCTTCTTCGCCAATATGACGCAGTCGCAGATCGGCGAGGAGGTCGGCATCTCCCAGATGCACGTCTCCCGGCTGCTCACACGGACGCTCTCCCAGCTCCGGGAAGGACTCATCGCGGACTGAACCTCCAGGCGCCACTCCCCGTACGTCCCGGCCCCGGCCGGTGTATGTACACCTGACGGGCCGTCAGCCACACTGGGCCGATGCGACGGAAGACGATAGTCTCCGCCTCCGCCTCCGCCGGTGCCGCCGCGCTCGTCCTGGGGACACTGATGGCGGGATGCGGCGGTAGTGACCGCGACGGCTATGTCGCGACGGGGGCCGCCGGACCCGGCTCGTCCCGCTCGGTGGACGGGGCCGTACCGCCCAGGAGCGGTGTGGAGATGGTTCCGCTGGACAGCGGATCCGGACCGTCCGCGACACCCACCCGAAAGCCTTCGGACAACGCCCCGGCAGCTCCTTCGGACGACCCCGCGAAGGGCTCCACGGCAGCAGTCCCGCCCGCCCCGTCGAGCGCCCCAGGGCCGCCGAAGACCTCGGCAGGACCCTCCGGTCACGCCTCGCCCCACCCCGGGAGACCACCCGGTGGCGGCACGGGCGGCGGACACTCCCCCTCGGGACCCCGCCCCGGTCCGGGCGACGACCGCCCGCCGGAGCCTCCGGCCTCCCCCTCCGTACCGAGCGGTGATCCCGCACCCGGCCGTCCCGCGCGACTGCTCGTCGGCACCCCGCGCCGGGAGCCCGACGAGGGCCGTCGCTGGTGCGAGCGGGTCACCGTTCCCCTCCAGAACACCGGCGGCCGCACGGTGACCGCCGGAACGATCACCTTCGGCACCCATGTCATCGGCCCGCTCGGCATCGACTGGGCAACCGTGCGGTCCACCGCGCCGCTTCCCGTGCCCCTCGCGGCGGGAGAGCGCGCGGAGCCGGCCTGGACGGTCTGCGTCGACGCCTGGCGGGTGCCGCTGGGCTGGCACGTAGAGACGCGGGACGTCTCGGCCGACGCGGGCCCTGACCGGGCCGGGGACTAAGCGCTCCGCTGGAACTCCGGCGAGTCGTCCGCGGGTGCGTCGTGGCCGGTCGCGCAGTTCCCCGCGCCCCTTCGGGGCGCTGCCGAACCGCACCGGACCTCGCCGAGCCGACTCAGCCGAGCGCCAGCCAGGCCACCGCCGCGATCACGGCGATCGCGACGACCACACCGACGATCACACCGGCCCGGGGCCCGGACGAACCGGTGGCGGCCGGAGCGGCGGGAGCCGCCGCCCGGCGGCCGGGCGTGCCCTCGTCGACGAAGGCGCGGAACATCTGGGTGCTGCCCGCCGGGTCGTAAGCGCCCTCGGGGTTCTGCTGATGGGGGTTGGCCATAGGCCAGGACCCTAGCGAAGAGGGTGTACGGAGCGCGCGCCGGGCACCCCTTCGACGCCTTTTCCCCTACCCGCCCCTTCCCCGTAACCGGGGGCTTCGCCCCGGGCCCCCTTTCCCGCGCTTCGCGCGGTGTCCTCAAGCGCCGGACGGGCTGAATTTCAGCCCGTCCGGCGCTTGAGGACCGGGGCCCGGGGCGGAGCCCCGGTTCGGGAAGGGGCGGGGCGGGGACAAAGCCCCGCGCAGCGGCACCCCACCCCCGCCCCCGAACCCGCCCCACCTGCCCCTTTACACCCCACCACCCAGCTCTTGAGCGTTCCTTTACCCGGAAAGAGGCGATTTCGTTTGCCTTCAGCAACCAATAACTGCTTCCATGGTTGCCTCAAGCAACCGAAAGAGGTGGCGCGTGGCCGCGCAGGAGCAGTACGAGGAGCTCGCCCGGCAGCTGAGTGCCGTCGCGGCCGTCCGGCGCGATCTGGGCCGGCTGCTCCCCCCTGACTGCTCGCCCGCCTCGGCCATCGTGCTCGCGATGGTCCAGAAACACGGTGAGCTGCGGATGAGCCGGCTCGCCGAACTGATGGCCATCGATATGTCGGTGACCAGCCGTCATGTCACCTACGCGACCGAGCACGGCTGGCTCGAACGCCACCCCGACCCCGCCGACCGGCGCTCCCGGCTGCTCAGCCTGAGCCCGGACGGCGAGGAACTGCTGCGGGAGGTGTCCGCGCGCTACACCCAGGCGCTCGCCGGCTGCCTCCAGGACTGGTCCGACGACGATCTCGGCACGCTCATCGGCCTCCTGGCCAGGCTGCGGACGAGCTTCGGCGACTGCCGGGCCCGCCCGCACCAGCACCTGGCGCACGCGGCCGGCGCCGCGGTCGCCGGCTGACCCCCTTCTCGTTCCCGAGGCCACCTCCCCTACCAGGAGATCAGGAGTAAGAAACTCAATGGCTAAGACCACACCCGCCGGTGTGGGGGCCGTCCACGACAAGCACGGAAGCCCCACCGGCTCCGACGCCCCCATGACGCATCGGCAGATCATGGAGGCGCTGTCCGGGCTGCTGCTCGGCATGTTCGTGGCGATCCTGTCCTCGACGATCGTCTCCAACGCCCTGCCGGAGATAATCTCCGACCTGCACGGCAGCCAGTCCTCCTACACCTGGGTCGTCACGGCCTCGCTGCTCGCGATGACCGCGTCCACCCCGCTCTGGGGCAAGCTCTCCGATCTGTTCAGCAAGAAGCTGCTGGTCCAGATAGCCCTGATCGTCTACGTCGCCGGCTCCGTGGTGGCGGGCCTCTCGCAGAACACCGGCACGCTGATCGCCTGCCGCGTGGTCCAGGGCATCGGCGTCGGCGGCCTCTCGGCGCTGGCGCAGATCATCATGGCGGCGATGATCTCCCCCCGGGAGCGCGGGCGTTACAGCGGCTACCTCGGCGCGACCTTCGCGGTCGCGACCGTCGGCGGCCCGCTGCTCGGCGGCGTCATCACCGACACCGACTGGCTCGGCTGGCGCTGGTGCTTCTACGTGGGCGTGCCGTTCGCGGTGATCGCGCTCATCGTGCTGCAGAAGACGCTGAAGCTCCCGGTCGTGAAGCGGGATGTCAAGGTCGACTGGCTGGGCGCGTTCTTCATCACCGCCTCGGTGACCCTCCTGCTGATCTGGGTGACGCTGGCCGGCAAGAACTACGACTGGCTGTCCTGGCAGACGTACGTCATGGTGGCCGGCTCGATCGTGCTCGGTGCGATCTTCGTCTACGTCGAGTCCAAGGCGTCCGAACCGATCATCCCGCTGCGGCTGTTCCGCAACACGACGATCACCCTGGCCTCGGCCGCGAGCCTCTTCGTCGGCATCGCGATGTTCAGCGGCACGGTCTTCTTCTCGCAGTACTTCCAGCTCGCCCGCGGCAAGTCGCCGACGATGTCCGGCGTGATGACGATCCCGATGATCGGCGGCCTGTTCCTGTCGTCGACGATCTCCGGCCTGATCATCACCAAGACCGGCCGCTGGAAGTCCTGGCTGGTCTCGGGCGGTGTGCTGCTCACCGCGGGCCTGGGCCTGCTCGGCACGATGCGCTACGACACCCCGTACTGGCACCTGGCGATCTATATGGCGCTGGTGGGCCTCGGCATGGGCATGATGATGCAGAACCTGGTGCTCGCCACCCAGAACCAGGTGTCCCCCAAGGACCTGGGCGCGGCCAGCTCCGTCGTCGTCTTCTTCCGTTCCCTCGGCGGCGCCGTGGGCGTGTCGGCGCTCGGCGCGGTCCTCGGCCACCGGGTGACGGACTACGTCAAGGACGGCATCACCGCCCTCGGCCCGAAGGCCGCGGCGGCCGCCGCCAAGGGCGGCTCCGGCGGCGGGATCCCCAAGCTCGACGCGATGCCGGCCCCGATCCGGACGGTCTTCGAGAGCAGCTGGGGCCACGCCGTCGGTGACGTCTTCCTCTACGCGTCCCCGTGCGCGCTGCTGGCCTTCGTCATCACGCTCTTCATCAAGGAGGTCAAGCTGTCGGCGCAGGCCGGTGGCACCACGACCGCCGCCACGCCCTCGGCACCGACCGAGGCGACCCCCGCCCGGCAGGGCGGCTGACGGACCCCGCCGGCCGGTCGCGCGCCTCGAGCGGAGCGCGCGACCGGCCGGCGGTCCCCGGGAACCGAACGGCAAGGGTGTTCCCGGGAAAAGGCCCCGGTGAGGGTGCGCACACGCAGGCAGGGGACGGCCGGCGCGCACCGCACCGGGGCCTCACGCCTTTCCGGACTCCCCGGACTCCCCGGACTCCCCGGACTCCCCGGGCCCGGCCGCCTCCGACCGGTCCCGGAGGGCCTCCATCCCGGCGATCACGGTCTCCAGGGCGATGTCGAAGGTCCGCTCCCGCATGGTGGCGATGGCCTCGGCGCTGCCGTCCCGGAGCAGCTCGCCCGCGTGCCCGTAGTTCTCGGTGAAGTCCGGCCGGTCCACGACCAGCTCCCTGACCTGCTGGAAGTACTCCTCCATGGAGACGCCGGAGGCACGGAAGCGCTCCTGGTGCAGCGCCTCGATGGTGCAGAAGCCGTAGATGAACTGGAAGAGGGCGGCGAGCGACCCCGTCCGCATCTCCGGGGCGACCCCGCTGCGCGCCATCACGACGAGGGTGGACTCGGCGAAGGTCATGGAGCGCGGCCCGAGGTTGAGGTACCGGCCCAGGAGCTGGGTCGCCCAGGGGTGCGCCAGGAGGAGGTCCCGGTAGTCCGTGGCGAGCCCGCGGAGCTGGTCACGCCAGTCGGCGTCCTCGTCGGTGAGGTCCGGGGTGGAGAGCTCCGCGCAGATCTCGTCGAGGGCGAGCTCCATGAGGTCGTCCTTGGTGTCCACGTACCAGTAGACCGACATGGCGGTCACCCCGAGGTCGGCGGCCAGCCGCCGCATCGAGAACTTCGTGAGCCCCTCGGCGTCGAGCAGCCGCACCGTGGCCGCGACGATGCGCTCCCGGTCGAGGGCGGCGCCCTCGGCGCCCTCCGCCTTGCGCTTGGGAGCCGCGGACGCGGTCCCGGCCAGCCACACACTGGGACGCGGCCGCCCCGCCCGACTCCCACCCGGCATGCGCGTTCTCCCTCTCACCGCCGACACCTGGCTGAATGCTAGGCCGTGCGCCCCGTTTGCCCTTAATCACCGGTCCGCTGCGCCGGACGGGTGCCCTCAGCCCGGTTCCGGGCAACAACTCAGCCCGTCCGGCGTTTGAGGACCGGGGTCCGGGGCGGAGCCCCGGTTCGGGAAGGGGCGGGGCTGGGGAAAAGCCCCGCGCAGCGGGCACCACCCCACACCCGCACTCACCCCCGCACAACCTTCCGCTCCGCCCGCCACAGCAACACCGCCGCAAGCACCCCACCCACCAGCACCGCCCCGCCCCCACCAGCTGACTCGACCGCACCCCGGAGGCGAACGCGTCCGCCACCGCCGACCGGTCCGCGTCCGTCCGCGCCCGCGCCAGCGCCTCCGGCAGGGAGCCCGCGCCCACGGCCACCGCGGGCACCAGCGCCGCGAAGCGGGAGTTGAGGACGGCGCCGAGCACCGCGACGCCCAGACCGTTGCCGGACTCCTGGAGCGTGCCGTTCACACCCGCGCCCACGCCCGCCTTCTCCGGCGGGATGGCCGACATGATCGCCGTGGCCATCGCGGGCATGGCGAGCGCGATGCCGGAGCCCATGAGCACCAGGCCGAACAGCATCCCGCCGTAGCCGTCCGCGCCGAGCACCGCGACCGCCGCGAGCCCGGCCGCCAGCAGCGTCATACCGCCGGCGATCGAGACGGGCGTGCCCACCTTCGGCAGCAGCCGGGCGCCCACGCCCGTGAGGTTGAGCAGGACGATCATCAGCGCCAGCGGCGACATCCGCAGCCCGGTCTCCAGCGGGTCGTAGCCGAGGACCAGTTGCAGGTGCTGCGCGAGCAGGAAGAGCGAGCCGCCCATCCCGAAGGCCACCAGGACGGAGCCGGAGACCGCGCCGACGAAGCGGCTGTCGTGGAAGAAGTGCATGTCCAGCATCGGGTGCGGCATCCGCTGCTCCCACAGCGCGAAGGCGGCCAGGACGAGCACGCCGACCCCGGCCGGGACGAGCACCCGGGCGGACGTCCACCCGTGCTCCGGACCGGAGATGATCGCGAAGGTCACGCCCGTCATACCGACGGTGGACAGCAGGGCGCCGAGCAGGTCCGGGCGGTCACCGCCGGGGTTCTTCGACTCCGGTACGAGCCTGGCCACGGCGAGCAGGCCCAGCGCGGCCACCGGCAGGTTGATCAGGAAGATCGCGCCCCACCAGAAGTGGTTGAGCAGCGTGCCGCCGACGAGCGGGCCGGCGGCGAAGCCCAGGGAGCTCACCGCGCCCCACAGGCCGATGGCCTTCGCCCGCTCCTCCTCGTCGAACACCTGCATGATCACGGCCAGTGTGGTGGTCATCAGCAGTGCGCCGCCGACGCCCATCCCCGCGCGGGCGGCGATCAGCTGCCCGGTGCTCTCCGAGAGCCCGGCGGCGAGCGAGCCGAGACCGAACAGCGCGAGGCCGGTCATCAGCATCCGCTTGCGCCCGTAGCGGTCCGCCGCGTTGCCCGCCGTGAGCAGCAGGCCCGCCTGGACCAGCGAATAGGCGTTGAGCATCCACTGCACATCGGAGGTGGCGGCCCGCAGGTCCTCCGTGAGGGAGGGGATCGCGACGGTCAGCACCGTGTTGTCGAGCAGCACGGTGAGCTGGGCGAGGCAGATCACCCCGAGGATCACCCAGCGCGCGGGATCGCGCCGCGGTGGGACCGCCGCGCCCGTGCCCGGTGTGTCCGCGGTCGTCGCGGTCATATGAGAACCCCCTTGTACGGTGTACGAGCCGAAGCGACGTACACCGTACAAGGTGAGCTCTACGCCGTACAAGGCGATTATCCGGCGGGCCTGATGAGGTAGCCGACGCCGCGCCGGGTGTGGATCATCGGTTCGCGGCCGGCGTCGATCTTCCGGCGCAGATAGGAGATGTAGAGCTCGACGACGTTGGCCCGGCCGCCGAAGTCGTAGGACCAGACGCGGTCGAGGATCTGGGACTTGCTCAGCACCCGGCGCGGGTTGCGCATCAGGAAGCGCAGCAGCTCGAACTCGGTGGCGGTCAGCCGGATCTCCGTGCCGCCCCGGGAGACCTCGCGGCCGTCCTCGTCCAGCACCAGGTCGCCGACGGTCAGTACGGAGCCCTCGCGCGGGGCGGCCGCGCGCGAGCGGCGCAGCAGCCCGCGCAGCCGGGCGACGACCTCCTCCAGGCCGAACGGCTTGGCGACGTGGTCGTCGCCGCCCGCGGTGAGCCCGGCGACGCGGTCCGGGGCGGCGTCCTTGGCGGTGAGGAAGAGGACCGGCACGCCGGGGCAGTCGCGGCGCAGCCGGCCGAGGACAGTGAGCCCGTCCACGCCGGGCGGCGCCACGTCCAGGACGACGGCGTCCGGCCGGAAGTCCCGGGCGGCGCGGACCGCGCCCTCGCCGTCGGCCGCCGTCCGCACCTCCCAGCCCTCGTAGCGCAGGGCCAGGCACAGCAGTTCGGCGAGCGGCGCCTCGTCGTCGACGACCAGGACGCGTACGGGACCCCCGCCGCCGCGCGGCAGGTCCCGGTCCGGCAGGTCGCCGTGCGTCGGAAGGTCGCGCGAGCGGCGGTCGCGCGGCGGTGCGGTGCGGGCGGTGGCGGTCATGACGACGAGCGTGGGGGCGGCGGGTGAGAGACGTCTTTCGGGCACCTGTGATTCACCTGAGAATCCGGGCCGCGACCCTCCGGGCCAAGAACCCGCGCCCCTCCGGACCGAGAACCGCGGACCCCTGGGCCAAAAACCGCGCCCCTCCCCGGACCAAGAACACCCCCGGACCAAGATCGGAATAACCGGAAGACACCTCCGGTTGCCCCTGTCATGGCACTCACCACAGACCTCGGCACCATCGGCCTCTGGAGCACCGCGTTCCGGGCGGAGGACCCGGCCGGAACCGGCGAAATCCGCGAAGCGGCGGCCGAATTGGAGGAGCTCGGCTACGGCACCCTCTGGATCGGCGGCAGCCCCCGCCTTGAGCACGCCGCCCGGCTGCTGGAGGTGACCGAGCGGGTGACGGTCGGCACCAGCATCGCCAGCATCTGGGACCAGGAGGCGGCCGAGGTCGCCGCCGGGTACGCGGCGCTCACCCCGGAGCGGCGGGAGCGGCTGGTGCTCGGGCTCGGGACCAGCCACGGCCACCTGGCCAAGGACTACGCCCGCCCGTACTCCGCGATGAAGGACTATCTGACGGCCCTGGACGAGGCGCCCGTACCGCTGCCGGCCGGGCGGCGCATGCTGGCCGCGCTCGGGCCGAAGATGACCGCGCTCGCCGGCGAGCGGGCGGCCGGGGCGCTGCCGTACCTGGTCACGGCCGAGGCCACCGCGCAGGCCCGCGAGCTCCTCGGCGAGGGACCCGTGCTGGCACCCGAGCTGAAGGTCGTCCTCGACACCGACCCGGCCCGCGCCCGCGAGCGGGCACGCGGGTACCTCTCCTTCTACCTGCCGATGCCCAACTACACCAACAACCTCCTGCGGCTCGGCTTCACCGAGGAGGACTTCGAGAACAAGGGCAGCGACCGGCTGCTCGACGCGCTCTTCGCCCTCGGGGACGCGGAGACGGCGAGCGCCCGGGTGAAGGAGTTCCTGGCGGCCGGCGCCGACCACGTCGCCGTCCACGTCGTACTGCCCGGCGGGATAACGGACCGCGCCGCCCTCCCCCGCGCCGAATGGCGGGCCCTCGCGGAGACGCTGCCCCTCGGCGGGTGACGGGAAGACACCGGGGCCGGTACGTGAGTGCCGGCCCCCCCCGGTGGGGTGCCCGGAGAACGCCGAAGGCCCGGTACATGAGTACCGGGCCTTCGGTCTTAGTAGCGGGGACAGGATTTGAACCTGCGACCTCTGGGTTATGAGCCCAGCGAGCTACCGAGCTGCTCCACCCCGCGACGGTCGAGTAACCATACCCCGGAATCGGGATACATGTTCCTCGGCTGTGCGCTCGGCAGGATTCGAACCTGCAACCTCTTGATCCGTAGTCAAGTGCTCTATCCGTTAAGCTACGAGCGCTCGGCTTCCCGGCGGTTTTTCTTGCCGGTCGGCGTTGCGTGGACAACATTACATGAACTCCGCCGTGACGCGAAATCCATTACCCACACCCGCTCCGACCTGGGAAAACGGCGTTCGGAGGCCCTTCCGGCGGCCCTTCCTGAGCCCTCCGCGGAAGATCGCCGGGAGCGGTCCCGGCAGGCGCCCCGGTCGGCCCCGTACCGCGACCCGGCCGCCGCCGTACATGCGAAAAGCCCCGGCCGTCACAAGGACGGCCGGGGCTTCCGGCACCTGCGGAGGCGGAGGGATTTGAACCCTCGATGGGATTTAAGTCCCAAACCGCATTAGCAGTGCGGCGCCATAGACCGGACTAGGCGACGCCTCCAGCTCACCCGCGCATGCGCGAGTGGTGCGTGCAGATGATGACACAGCCTTGCGGCCCGCCACCAATCGATCCCTACGGTACCGGGCTTTCACCCGTGGGGGCAAAGACGTTTGCCGACGCGCAACGCGTTGCCGTCCGACGCGTTAGACGGGTGAAGGGTCCGCTCCGGCCCCTTCGGTCCCGCCACAGCCCTGGAGCCCCACAGATGTCCGTGCCCCGCCCCCTCCGTACCGGCCGCCCGAACCGTCCGGCCCCGCTGGCCCGCCTCCCCCGGTCCGCCCGGTTCGGCCTCGCCGCGCTCGCCCTGGCGCCCGCGCTGCTCGCCGCCCCGGCCGCCGCGAGCGCCCGGCCGCTCCCCCTGCCCGGCACCGAGCCCGGCGACCACCTCACCGTCACGGTCACCGACAGCGGCTCCTTCGACGGCACGCACCACCTCTACTGCCACCCCGACGGCGGTACGTACCGGAACGCCAAGGAGGCGTGCGGGCAGCTCGACCGCCAGGCGCACTGGGGCAGGGACCTCTTCGCGCCCGTCCCCAAGGACAGCGTGTGCACGATGATCTACGGCGGGCCGCAGCGGGCGAAGGTCACCGGAATGTGGGCAGGCAGGCGGGTGAACGCCGAGTTCAACCGGAAGAACGGCTGCGAAACGGCACGCTGGGACCGCTTCTCCAGTCTCCTCGAAGGTCCGAAGAGCACCGCCAAGAGCTGACACAAGAGGCATGTCCGGCCTGCGGCAGGACGCCCCGGAGCGGCCCCTCGACGCGCCTCGCCGCACGCGTCGTCCGCCGTCGCCCCCGCATCCACAGCCTTTAGACTTCCCTCCAGTGACACGCCACACGGCGGCGGGGAAGAGTGACGCCACCGCCCGGCGAGGTCGGCAAGGTGCGGTAACCAGGGAGGAAGCGTCGTCGTGAGCAGCAGGCCATCCCGAGGCGCTGCTCGCCTCGCAGCCATACTCGACGCCCTCCCCGACGCGCTGTTGCTCGTCAACTGCAACGGCACCGTCGTCAACGCCAACCACATAGCGCTGGAGACGTTCGAGGTGCCCGGCACCGGGCTCGTCGGCCGTGGACTGCTCTCCCTGCTCCCGGACTTCGACTCGCGGCGCATCCCCGGCTCGATGCGCCTCCCGGACAACGCGGACAATCGCACCAAGCCGACCAGGATGGTCGCCCGGCGCACCGACGGCTCGCAGTTCCCCGTCGAGGTGACCAGCGCCAATCTGGAGGACGGCCGCACCCCTTACGCCGACCACCAGCCGTACACCGGCGACGAGCTGCTGATGCTGGTCGTCCGCGACCTCACCGGCACGCTCGACACCGAGGCCGAACTCGCCCGCCAGCAGCGTCAGACGGAGATGATCCTGCGCGCGGCGGCCGAGGGCGTCGTCGGCGTCGACACCGACGGCAAGGTCGTGCTCGTCAACCCCTCCGCCGCGCAGATCCTCGGCTTCCGCGCGAGCGACCTGGGCGGCAAGGAGCTGCACCCGCTCGTCCACCACTCGCGCCCGGACGGCACGCCGTTCCCCTACGACGAATCGCCCATCGCGGACACGCTGCGCTCGGGGCGCAAGCACCGGGTGCGCGGACAGGTGCTGTGGGCGAAGGACGGGCGCGCGGTGCCCGTCGACCTGACGACCGCGCCCGTCCGCGACGGCGACCAGCTGGTCGGCGCGGTGATGACGTTCACCGACCGCCGGGCGCACGACGCCCTGGCGGCCCGCCACGCCCAGCTGCTGGCCGTCCTGGAGAGCTCGCTGCGCGGGCCGCTGGAACAACTGCGTGCCGAGCTCGGCACGCTGGCCGCCGACCCGGCGGGACAGCTGTGGCCCGAGGCGAACCAGATCCTGCATCACCTTTCCGCCGGTTACGCGCGGATGACCACGCTTGTCGACAATGTCCTGGCATATCAGCAGTTGGACGCGGGCGAGGCGAAGCTCACGAGGGAGAGCGTCTCCCTCGACGAGGTCGTGGCGGCGGGCGTCGAGGGCGCGGTCGAGCTGATCGGCCCCGGCCGGGCACAGTTCGCGGTGCACGCGCCGGCGATCGAGGCGGAGGTCGACCCGGAGCGGTTCGCCCAGGCGCTGGCGCACCTGATCGCGGACGTGGCGGGCGTCGACGCGACGGGCAGCGCCCCGGCGGGCGCGGCGGCGGCCTCCGGCGACCGGACGATCGTGGTGGCGGCGGCGCAGCGCGGCGAGGTCGTCCGCGTCGAGGTCCGGGGCCCCTACGCGGGCGGCGACCCGGTGCACGCGCCGATCGTGCGCGGCATCGTGCGCGGCCACGGCGGGGTGCTCCAGACCCATGACGTGCCGGGGGCGGCGGGCGGGCACGCCTACGTCCTGGAGGTCCCGGTGTCGGCGAAGGCCGGGCCGGTGTCCGCTTCGGCGACGGCGGAGCGGTCGGCGACGGACACGATGAACGCGACGACGGTGATGCCGGTGCCGTCGCAGCGGGCTCGTGGCACGAACGCCGGCACGAATGCCGGCACGGAAGCCGGCGTGCACGACGGTGGGGGTACCGGCGCCGGTGGCCGACGGGCCGGGCGCGGTGCGGCGGATGAGGCCGTGGCGGGAGGTCCGGGGGGCCCGGGGGCTCCGGGGGCTCCGGGGGTTCTGAGGGCCCAGGGTGGTCCGGGGGCTCCGGGCGGTCCGGGGGCTACGGCGGTTCCGGCCCGGGCGGAAGGGGCCGAGGGGCCGCGGGCCCTGTCGCAGCCTCAGCCTCCGTCCCAGGCACAACCTCAGACCCAGACCCAGGCCGAACCGCAGCCGCAGCCGCAGCCGACGGGGCGGCGGCGGGCGCGGCCGCGCGCGGACGAGGAGCAGCCGGCGGACGCGAGCGGGCTCGTACCGCCGCAGGGCACGGCCGCGCCGACGGGCCGCCGGGCCCGCCGTGACCAGCCCCGCGAACAGGCCGCGGAGGCGCCGCGCGCACCGTTCGCGCTGCCTCCGGCGGAGGCCGACCGTACGCCCGGGTCCGTGACGCCCGGGGAGTCCGTCCCGGCGGCGGCTCCCTCGGGACGGCGCGCCCGACGCTCCCTGGCGGAAGCGGAGCATCCGATTCCGGGCCAGGCGAGCGCCGAACCGGCCGTTCCGCGAGCCGTGTTCGCCCTTCCCCCGGCCGACGCCGACCGCACGCCCGGCACGGACGCCCCGGGCGCGACGGCGCTCCCGTCGACGGACCCGGCGGAGGCGCCCGGCACGGACGCCCCGAAGCCCGGCCCGGAAGCGCGGGCGGGCGACGCCCTGGCGGCCCGGATCAGCCAGGGCGCGGCGGCGCCGTACGGCGCGGTGCCCCCGCAGAACCGGCCGGAGCGGCCGGGCGGCGAGACGACCGGACGGGGCACGGGCCGGGACGGCGCGGCACCGCAGGCGGCGCAGGGCCCGTACGGCACGGACACCCCGGGCGCGGGACCTCGGACGGGTGGCCCGTACGGCACGGACGCCCCGAGCGCGGGCCCCGACAACGCACGGCCGCAAGCCGCCCCGGCCCCGTACGGCACGAACACGCCCGGCGCGGGCCCGGACGGCCCGGGACCGCGTACGGCCCCGGGCCCGTACGGCGGCGACGCGTCTCGTCCCGGCCAGGGACCGCAGACCCCCTACGGCACGGACACCCCGGGCGCCGGCCCCGACAGCCCCGCGCCCCAGGGCCCGTACGGCACCGGCGCTCCCCGCCCCGGCCAGGGGCCGCGGGCCCAGGGCGCCGGTCCGGGCGACGCCGCGCCGGGTACGGGCCCGTTCGGTGCCGGTTCCCTGGGCGCGGGTCCGAACGGCCCCGTGCCGGCGGCGGGCCGGGCTCCGGGTACCGCACCAGGCCCGTACGCCACCGACGGCCCGGCGGGCGAGCTTGCCGGGCGGCCGGGCGCCGTGCCGCACCCGGGTCCGGGCGGCCCCGCTCCCCGGCCCGCCGGCGCACCCGGCGCCGTCCGGCCCACCGGGCCGGGCACCGTCCCGCACCCGGGCCTCGGCGGCCCCGTCCCCCAGCTCACCGACGCCGCCCCCGGCGCGGGCCTTCCCGGCCGACCGGGCAGCGTTCCCGGCACGGGCCCCGGCGACCAGGCCCGTACGGAACGGGGGGACGGCACCACCGGCCCGTACGCCCCCGATACCGCCGGGCCGGGCACCGTGCCGCACCCCGGCCTCGGCGGCCCCGTCCCCCGGCCCACCGACGCACCCGGCACGGGGACCGGGCCGATCCCGGTCGTCCCCGCGGACGCGGCGGCGCGGCCGGACGGCGGGGCGCAGGATCCCGCGCCCCGGCCCGCGCCGGGCGCGCCCTTCGCTCCGCCGCGCCCGCAGCAGGCTCCGGCCGTGCCCGGCGCACCCGCGAACACCGCGCAGGGCGCCCGGACCCCCGGTGGTCAGGACGGCCCCGGGCCGCACCCGCAGGGTCCGGACGCGTCCGGCTCCGGCGACGCCCCCGGCCGTGGCGGCCCGCCCGGCGCCGGCGCGCTCCCGGGCCAGGGGGCCCCGGCCCCCTTCGGCACCCCGCATCCGCAGGAGGCCGACGGTCCCGGGCGGAGCGAGCGGCGCGAGGCCACGCCGGGGGCGGACGCAGCGCCGCAGGCCGAGGCGCCCACCGGCCGCCGCCGCGCACGGCGCGCGCTCGCCGAGGAGCCGGGCGCGGCGTCGCAGGCGGACCGGCAGATCAGCGTGCGGACGCTCGGGCAGGGTCCCGGCGCCGGTGACACCCCGCCCGGTGGCACGGCCGTGGGCTCGGGGCGCCGGCGCAAGCTGGGCAACCCGGCCGAGGGCGAGCGCGAGGCGCGCACCACGCAGCCGAGCGCGGCCCGCCCGCAGCCGCTCGGGGGCCCGGAGGGCCGGGCGTTCGCCATAGGCGCGCCGGACGAGGGCTCCGAGGGGCCCGAGCCGCTCGACGGGCCCAACGGCGCGGTGGAGGTCGTGAACGCCCCCCGCCCGCCGATGGACGACGAGCTGCCGCCGGAGCCGCTGGACAACCCGCGCCGGCTGCTGGTCTGGCCCGCGCCGGACGACTCGACGCGGCAGGCGCTCACCGAGCGCGGCTACCGCCCCGTGATCGTGCACTCGCGCGAGGAGGTGGACGCGCAGATCGCGGCGTACCCGGCCGCGCTGTTCGTCGACCCGCTGACCGGCCCGATCACCCGCACGGCGCTCCAGTCGCTGCGTCAGGCGGCGGTCGCGGCGGAGGTCCCGGTGCTGGTGACGGCCGGTCTGGGCCAGGCGACGAGGGAGGCGGCGTACGGGGCCGACCCGGCCGTCCTCCTCAAGGCGCTGGCCCCGCGCGACAGCGAGATGCACCCGCCCCGGGTCCTCCTGATCGAGGAGCACGAGCCGATCGCGGTCGCGCTGACGGCGACGCTGGAGCGGCGCGGGATGCAGGTGGCACGCGCGGCGACGGACGCGGAGGCGGTCACGCTCGCGGCACAGCTGCGGCCGAACCTCGTGGTCATGGACCTGATGCAGGTACGGCGCCGGCGCGCGGGCATCGTCGACTGGCTGCGGGGCAACGGCCTGCTGGCCCGTACGCCGCTGGTCGTCTACACCTCGCCGGAGGCGGACCCGGGACAGCTGGCGCTGCTGGGGGCGGGGGAGACGGTGCTCTTCCTGGCGGAGAGGTCGACGAGTACGGAGGTTCAGGGGCGGATCGTGGATCTGTTGGCGAAGATCGGTACGAACTGATCGGCGGGGGTTGGGGGGGTGCCGCTGCGCGGGGTGCCGCTGCGCGGGGCGTTTTCCCCTACCCGCCCCTTCCCGAATGTCCTCAAGCGCCGGACGGGCTGAAAATCAGCCCGTCCGGCGCTTGAGGACCGGGGTCCGGGGCGGAGCCCCGGTTACGGGAAGGGGCGGGACTGGGGAAAACGCCCCGCGCAGCGGCCACCCGTCACACACGCCCCCGCCCGCCCTCGTCCCCCTCGTCCCACCGCGTCAACCGCCGAGCCGCCGTCCGCACGGACTCCCGCAGCCGGGCCTCGTCCGCCTCCGTCCCCCCCACCAGCAGCCGGCGGAACTGCGGGACCGCCGACGGCCAGCCCGCCAAGGCGCTGATCATGAAGACCAGGTCCTGCGGCGGGAGGATCCGTTCCACCGTGCCCTTCTCCTGGGCCGCCGCGAAGGCCCCCGCCTTCGCCTCGTAACTCGCCCGGCGTTCGGCCTCGTGGGGGATCTCGGCCGTGCCGTACTCCAGGCCCTCCCAGAGGAGCAGGCGCAGGAGTTCCGGGTGGGCGCGGTGGTACTCCATGAGGCGGTCGATGTAACCGTCCGGGTCGTCGGCGTCGACCGGGTTCGCGCAGGCGAGGTCGAGCAGGGCCCGCTGGAGCACATGGGAGAACAGTTCGGCCTTGTCGCCGAAGTAGGCGTAGATGAGCTGTTTGTTGGCCTTGGCCTCGCGCGCGATGCGGTCGATGCGCGCGCCGGAGATGCCATGGGCGGCGAACTCGGCGGTGGCCGCCGCGAAGATGCGCGCCTTCGTGGCCTCGGGGTCCCTGACTACTGCCATGCACACAGGGTAACCAACTATTTGGTTGACAGCCCTGCGCGGTCGGCCACAAACTTATAACCAACCAGTTGGTTATAAGTTGAAGCCATCGTTCCGGGAGCGTCCACCACCCATGCCGACACCCACCCGCACCAGCTCAGGAACCGCCGGAGCCCCCTCCATACCGGGGCCCGCGGACGTCGGCACCCGGCGGACCGGCCCCCGCAACGGCGTCCTGCTGTCCGTCATCGCCCTGTGCACCGCCGTCACCGCCGCGAACATCTACCTCGCGGCCCCGCTCCTCGGCCTGATCGCGAAGGACTTCGGCGTCGCGCCCTCCGCCGTCGGCTGGGTGGCGTCCGTGGCCCAGCTCGGTTACGCCCTCGGTCTGCTGGCCTTCGCCCCGCTCGGCGACACCGCGAACCGCCGCCGCCTCGTCGGCGCCCTGTCCGGCCTCGCGGGCCTGGCGCTCGTCGCCGCCGCGCTCGCGCCCGGCCTGCCCGCGCTGGCCGCCGCCGTCCTGGTGGCCTGCGCCGCCACCGTCGTACCGCAGCTGCTCGTCCCGCTCGTCGCCGAGCGCGCCCCGGCGGAGCGCCGCGCCCGGCACGTGGCGGCGGTGGTGTCCGGCCTGTTCACCGGCATCGTCGCGGCCCGCGTGCTCGGCGGGATCGCCGGCCAGGCGTACGGCTGGCGCGCCGTCTTCTACGGTGCGGCGGCCCTGACCGTCGGCGTCGGCCTGCTGACCGCCGCCCTGCTCCCGGCCGAGACCCGGCCGCCCGGCCGCTCCCGGCCGCTCAAGTCCATCGCGGCGCTGCCGGGCCTGATGCGGTCCTCGGCGGAACTGCGGGCGGCGTGCCTGCGGCAGGCGGGCCTGTTCGGCGCCTGGAGCGCCCTGTGGACCACGCTCGCGCTGCTGCTGACGGCTGACGAACCGTTCCGCCTGTCCACCGCGACCGCCGGTCTCTTCGGCCTGTTCGGCCTGGTCTCCAGCGCCGTCGCCCCGGTCTCGGGCACGCTCATCGACCGCTTCGGCCCGCGCCGGGTCGTGACCTCCGGATACGCGCTGGCGGCGCTGTCCCTGCCGCTGTTCTGGCTCGGCGGCCACCGGCTGTGGGCGCTCTACGCGGCGGCGGTGCTGATCCACGCCGGGTTGATGGCCGGTCAGGTCGCCAACCAGACGCGCGCGCTGGGCGCCACCGGGAAGCCCGCCTCGGCCAACACGGCCTACGTGGTGACCGGGTTCCTGGGCGGAGCGTCGGCTTCGGCACTGGCGGGCCCGGCGTTCGCGCACTGGGGCTGGAACGGGGTGTGCGGCATCGCGGTGGTGTGGATGGCGGCGGGGTGGATCGCGGGGGCGAAGGCCCGTCCGGACGGGGGTGCGTAGCGGGGGTGTGGGCGAGGTGCGCCTGCGGCGGCCTTCCCGAATGTCCTCGAACTCCCCGGCTACCACTGGGAGGAGGTGCCCCCAGCGGTAGCCGGGGAGTTCGAGGACCGGGGTCCGGGGCCAGGGCTGTTGCAAAGTCATGTGATCTGACACTGCGCTGGTCAGATAACGGTACGCACCACCCGCCGCACAGGCCAAGCCTTTGCGCCTCCTGAGGGGCGGCAGGCTAGGGCCGTGTCTACCGTGTGGCGGGACGCCGGCGGATGTGGGTGTCGGCGGTGTGGGGTGCGGTGACGGTGCTGTTGTCGGGGATGGTGCGGGCGGTGAGGGTGACGCCGCTGGCGATGCGGCAGTCGCGGCCGATGAGGAGGCCTGGGCCGAGACTGATGGTGTTCCCGGTCTGGCAGCGGTCGCCGATCACGGCACCGAACTGTGGGGTTCCGCAGCGGTAGAGCCCTTCGGGGACCCGCACGATGATCTCTTTCTCGGGCTGGCTCATGCGTGGGCTCCAGAGGCTGATCGCGGCAACGGTGAGGTTCGCGGAGAGGTGGGCGTCGGTGCCGACCAGGGTGCGGTTGATGCCGATGCGGTGGCCGAGGACGGCTCCTGGTGCGAGGAAGGCTTTGGTCACCTCGCTGTTGAAGCCGACCGAGACCCCGGCGCACAGGACGGAGCCGGCCCGGACGGTGGAGAACTCCCACACCCGCACGCCGGGGCCGATGATCACGTCGTCGCCGATGAGGGCAGTCGGGTGGATGCGGGCGGTGGGGTGGATGCGGTGCGTGATCCGGGCGAGTGCCTGGCGGTGCCAGTCGTCCCAGGAGGCGAGGAAATCGGCCAGGTCGGCCTCCTCTATCCACTCGTACGGGGTTCCGGAGAGAACCCCCGTGGCGGGGATGGTGAGGTAGTCGCCGAGGCGGACGATGGGCATAGGGTCCTCCCATTCGGTCGTAGCCGTTCCTCAAAGGGGGCGGTCCGGAGAGCGGGCATGCGCCCCCTTGCGGAACGGAGCGTTCGTGGATCACCCACGCGTCGGCGTCGCCATCCTGACGATGGGCAACCGGCCCGCCGAGCTGTCCGACCTGCTCGACTCGGTGGCCAAGCAGGACACCCCGGCGGCGCGGGTGGTGGTGGTCGGCAACGGCTCTCCTTTGCCACCGCTCCCCGATGGGGTGACGGGTGTGGAGCTGCCGGAAAACCTGGGGGTAGCCGGCGGCCGTAACGCCGCCCTCGCCCGGCTCCGCGAGTTCGGGGACATCGATGTCCTGGTGGACCTGGACGACGACGGCCTGCTGATCAGCCCCGACATCTTCACCCGCCTCGCCGCCCTGTACGCGGCCGATCCGCGGCTGGGCGTCGTCTCCTTCCGCATCGCCGACGAACACGGTCGCACTCAGCGCCGCCATGTACCGCGCCTGCGCGCCGGGGATCCGGCGCGGGGCGGGTACGTCACCACGTTCCTCGGCGGCGGCCACGGCATCTCCCTGAGGATGCTGGAGGAGACCGGGGACTGGCCGGATGCCTTCTTCTACGCCCACGAGGAGACCGATCTCGCCTGGCGGGCCCTGGATGCCGGGTGGAAGGTGCTCTACGAGCCGGAGCTGGTGCTCCAGCATCCGTGGACGTCGCCGACGCGGCACGCGGTCTTCTTCCGCATGGTGGCCCGCAACCGGGTATGGCTGGCCAAGCGTCACCTCCCGGCCCCGCTCGTCCCCGTCTACCTCGGGATGTGGACGGTCCTGACGCTCGCCCGTACCCGGTCCCTGACGGGTTTGCGGGCCTGGGCCGGCGGCTTCGCCGAGGGGGTGCGCACTCCGTGTGGTCCGCGGCGGCCCATGCGGTGGGCCACGGTATGGCGCATGACCCGCCTCGGCCGGCCGCCCGTCGTCTAATAGGGCGTGGCCGCTTTGGTTTCCGCCCGGAGCCATACGGGGATCGCCTCCGGTGTGCGCTCCAGCCAGGCCGTGTAGCGGGCGATGCCGTCAGCGATCGTCACGGCGGGGCGCCAGCCGAGTACGGTCTCCATGCGGCGGGTGGAGGCGTACCCGCCGAGTGGGTCGCCGAGCGGCATCGGCGACTCCAGGAACCGGGCACCCGGGTGCCGCCGTGCGACGAGATCAGCCACGGTGCGGATGCTGGTGGGGACACCGGTACCGATATTGAGGGTTTCATTGTGGGCGCGCGGGGTGACCAGGGCCCGGACGGTGGCCTCCGCTATGTCGTCGACGTGCACGAAATCGCGGATCTGGTGGCCGCCGCCGTTCAGGTGCAGCGGCAGCCCCAGGGCGGCGCGAGCGGCGAACCAGGACACCACCCAGGAATGGCTGTTCTCCTTGACCGCCTGTGGCTCACCGTAGACGGAGAAGTACCGCAGAACCGTGTACGAGGTGCCCACCGCGCCCAAGGTCAGGGCGGTCTGGGTTTCGCCCCATGCCTTGGTGGCGGCGTAGGCGGACATCGGACGCAGCGGTGCTCCTTCGAGGAAGCAGGGTGCGGTCCGGCCGTAGACCGCGGTCAGGAGCCGGCGCATCGAGCGGTGCTCGTCACGCGGTCCGGCGAAGTCCGCGGGGTTGCCATTGCCGTAGACGCTGGCGGAAGAGACGAAGCACAGCCGGCGGATCCCCTCGCTCCGGGCGACCGCGTCCAGAACGATCCGGGTGCCGGTGATGTTGGTGCCGATCGCGTCGAGAGGGCGGCGGGTGCAGGCCGCGACGTCGGCCAGGGCGGCCGCGTGGACGACGTAGTCGCACCCATCCAGAGCCCTGTTCACCAGGGCTTGGTCCTGGACGTCGCCGATGAGCACATCCGGGTCCGCCGGGTCGATGCCGAAGAGGCGGGTGTAGACGTGACGCGGGTAGGCATCCAGGCTGCACAGGACCACGGAGCGGGCGCCGAGGCGGCGCAGGTGGGCGGTGATGCGGCTGCCGATCAGCCCGGCACCACCGGTGACCAGAACGGTCCGACCGGCAAGTTCGGTGAGCTCGCTGTCACGCACAATGCCTCCAACCATGAGCAACTGCGAACAGGGACCGGCCTCCGCACGGGGAGGCCGGACGGTGCAGGAGGGACAAGCACACAGCGGAACGGTGTGGCGAAGCGAGAGTCCGCTCTGGTGCGAATGCGGGCGAACCCCGGGTGTCAGCGAGTGGGGTGCACTGTGGCGGTCTGTGGCGAAGCGCCCGCAGGGCTCCGGCTGCCTGCGGCTCCGGCGGTACGCTGACGGGTGCGCCACCCGTCAGCGACAGCCACGCACCCTTGACCCGAAGGGGCCCGACGGTGACCGGACCGGACCGCCGCAACGAAGCCCTCGCGCACTGGGTGCACGTCTCGCGCGCCTCGTACGCGAAGCTGGCCACCGAGGTCGCCAGGACCGCCCGCGCCCACGGCCACCACGACATACGCCCCGACCGTTCCCGCGTCGGGAAGTGGATCAAGAAGGGCGAGCACCCCCGGGATCCCGTACCGGAGCTCCTGGCCGAGGCCCTCACGCATCTGTGCCGTCTCCCCCGGCCTCTGAGCCCGGCCGACATCGGGCTGCGGGGAAGGCCGGCCACCGGCCCCACCGCGTCGTGGAAAGCCACCGCCGTCGTCGCCGCCATCATCGACACCGCCCGGAGCGACGCCATGACCGACGAGGATGCCCCGCCCACCGTCCCGCTGCTGACCGGCTCCCAGCTGATCGGCGCCATCCAGCCCTGGCTCCACCTGCCCGACGAGCCACTGCCCGATCCGATCCGCCCGGGCCGCATCGGCATGAGCGATGTCCGCAACATCGAAGCCGCCACCGATGCCTTCCGCGGCCTCGACAGCACGCACGGCGGCGGCCTCTCCCGTCGCGCCGTCGTCGGGCAGCTACACGACGTCACCCTCCTGGCCACCAACGGTCGCACCTCCGACGACGTCGGCCGCGCCCTGTTCACCGCCGTCGCCGACCTCGCCTCCGTCGCCGGCTGGATGACCCACGACGTCGGCCGGCACGCCGAGGCCCAGCACTACTTCCTCCTCGGCCTCCAGGCCGCCAAACAAGCCGGGCCCGCCGGCGCCGGAATCGCCGGGCACCTGCTGAACTGCCTCTCCCGTCAGGCCAACCACCTCGGACGCGCCGAGGACGCCCTCGAACTCGTCCAGGCCGCCCAGTACGGCACCCGCAAACTCCCACCCGGACGCCTGCGCGCCCTCCTGTGCACCCTGGAGGCCCGCTGCCATGCCGTCCTCGGCCACCTCCCCGAATCCGCCCGGGCCATCGGCACCGCCGCCGACGCCCTGGCCACCGACCAAGGCGATCCCGTACCAAGCTGGGCCGCCTGGTTCGACAGCGCCGAGTACCAGGTCACCGCCGGCGTATGCGAGTCCATCGCGGCCACCCACGACACCCGCCACGCCACCCGCGCCATCGAACTGATCGAGGCAGGCACCGAGCAACGCCCCGCCGACCGCATCCGCAGCCGCGCCTTCGACCACATCGCGCTCGCCCGCGCCCAGGTCCAAGCCGGACAACTCGAAGCCGCCGACCACACCACGGCCACCGCCCTGGAACTGCTGGGCAGGGTGAACTCCACCCGCGTCACCGACCGCCTACGCGAACTCGACACCGAACTCGCCGCCACGGGAGCCCGGGCGGCCACAGAAACCCGCGAGCGGATACGCGCGACCTTGAACTCGTGACCATCCTCGCCGACGAGCTGCTCGCTGTGGTCGGCGGAGGGCTTTGAGGCCGGCGAGCCCGCTCGCGGCGACCGGGGCCGAGCGCGGCGCCGGTGAGGTCACGCCGATGCCGTCACCCCCGCCAACCCATCCCGCGGCGCCACAAACCCCTCAGGCAACCGCAGCACCTCGAACCGCGGCTCCCGCCCCGGAAGCGGCACGTACACCGCGTCGAGCACCAACGTGCCGAGCACCGCCGTCCGCGCCGGTTCCTGGGACCACAGCCGCGTCGGGTCGTGGAGCGCGGGCGCGTCGTCCGGGCAGGGCAGTTGGGCGACGAGGCGGAAGCGGGCCGGGAGGCGTTCCCGCAGGCCGGCCGTGAGGTAGTCCGCCGGGCGGGCGAGCGCCGCGTCCGGGTCCAGGGCGGGCAGCGGCCGCTCCGGCTGCCAGCTCAGCCGGGCCCAGCGGGTCCGGCCGACGGCGTCGACCAGGCCGAAGGTATGGACGGCGTGGTAGGCCACGCCGGTGAAGCTCTCGGCCGGCCGGGACGCCTCCGCCAGGGCCGTCGCCGTGGCGGCCTCCGGGTGGCGTTCCAGGAACGCGGGGACGGCCGCCGGGTCGGGCGAGCGGGCGGCCAGCCGGAAGGCGCGCAGGTCCGCGGCGGTGCGGACGAAGAACACCGGCAGCGTGCCGGCCACCAGGTCCATCTCCTCGCCCGCGCCCGCGTAGAAGCGCACCGCGAGGCCCTGCTCGCCGGGCGCGCCGTCGTGGCCGTCCCGGCCCCGGGGCGTACGGGAGAAGCGGGCGACGACGGAGACCTCGGGGCCGGTCAGGAGGGTGGCCGAGCCGAGCGCGACGGCCTCGGGGGACGGGTCGAAGCGGCCGGTGACCCAGATGCCGCGCGGGTGCGGAAGGCGGTCGCCGGAAGCCTCGTCGGCAGCGGCGCCGAGCACGCCGACCGGGCCGCCGGCGAGGGCCGCGCCGGCCGCACCGGCGGTGACTGAGGGCAATGCCGTGGGGGAGGGCTGCATGGTGTCGACGTTACGAGCCCGGCGGCCGAAGTGAATCGGTCACCGTATCGGTGGCGGCGGGAATGGCCGGAACCGCGCGGCCCCCGTCCGCTACCGGCCGCACCGGCCCGCCCCCGCACGTGGCGTAAACGGAATTTTCCATTCCAACAAGGGACTTGGTGACACACACCATGGTTTTCCCTGACGGAGATCTGAAATACCCCCTTATAGGATCTCCAACAAATGACGCTGTACGGACGGCACCACGAAAAAGCGGAGCTCGACCGCGTTCTGGACGGAGCGCGTGAGGGCACGGGGGCGGGACTGGTGCTCTGGGGCGACCCCGGCATCGGCAAGACCGCGCTGCTGGAGGACACCGCCCTCACCGCCGCGGACTTCACCGTGCTCTGCTGCCGGGGCACGCGCATGGAGTCCGGGCTCGCGTTCGCCGCGCTGCACGAGCTGCTGTGGCCGGTCGTGGACCGCATCGGCACCCTGCCCGCACCGCAGGCCGCCGCGCTGCGCGGCGCGCTCGGCCACCACCGCGACCCCGCCGACCGCTTCCTGATCGGCGCCGCCGTCCTCACCCTGCTCTCCGAACTCGCCGGTGAACAGCCCGTCCTGCTGGCCGTCGACGACGCCCAGTGGCTGGACGAGCCGACCGTCGCCTGCCTCTGCTTCGTCGCCCGCCGGGTACGCACCGAACCCGTCGCCCTGCTGCTGGCCACGCACGCCGACCCGGCCCGCGGCCCCTGGGACCAGCTGCCGTCGCTGGAGGTCACGGGCCTCGCCGACGCCGACGCCCGGCTGTTCGCCGCGGCCACCTGGCCCACCGCCGACGAACTCACCCTGGCCCGTACGGTCCGGGCCGCGGGCGGCAATCCGCTGGCGCTCCAGGAGCTGCCGGGCACACTCGACCTCGCGGGTCCGGCCGCGCCCGGCGCGCCCCGTCCCATGGCCGGCCCGCCCCCGGCCGCCGCCCGCCCGTCGCCACCGCCCCACCCGTCGCCGTCGGCCCCCGTCTGCGCCGCGCCTTCAACTCCCGTATCGACGCGCTCTCCCCGGCCGCCCGCACCCTGCTCCTGCTCATCGCCGCCGAGGAGCGCGGCGAGCAGTGGACGCTGCGCGGCGCCGCCGCGGAGCTCGGCGTCGGCGACGACGCCTGGGACGAGGTGCACCGGTCGGGGCTGCTGGCCACGCGCGACGGCCGGATGCGGGTACGCCACCCCCTCGCCCGTGCCGTGGTCTACGAGGAGGCGCCGCCCGCCCGGCGGCGGGCCGCGCACCGGGCCCTCGCCCGCGTGCTGGCCTGCGAGGACGCCGACGAGCTGCGCGCCTGGCACCTGGCCGCCGCCTGCGACGGGCCGGACGAGGAGGTGGCCGCGCTGCTGACCGCCGCGGCCGAACGGGCGTGGGCGCGCGGCGGCTGCGCGTCCGCCGAACGGGTGCTGCGCCGCGCCGCGGAGCTCTCCCCGAGCCCGCCGGGGCCGCCGCGCGCCTCGCGCGCGGGGCACGGGCGGCCTGGGAGGCGGGCCGGGTGGCCGCGGCGCGGGAACTGCTGGACCGGGCGGCGCGGCTGTCCTCGGACGAGCGGGTCGCCGAGGTCAGCGGCGGCCTCCGGGGGCTGCTCGAATTCGCCCACGGCGACCAGGAGACCGCCCACCGCCACCTGCTCCGCGACCTCCGGACCCTGTCCCGGCCGGACAAGGCGGCGGAGCTCGCCAGCATGGCCGTACGGGCCGGCTGGTCGGCCGGCTCGCCCGGCCTCCAGGAGGCGGCGCTGCGGGTGCTCACCGGGCTGCCGGACGTACCGCCGGTGCTGCCGGAGTGGTGGCGCGAGGAGGGCGCGGCCCCCGCGCTGACCGACGAGGTCGTCGCCCGGCTCGGGGCGGGCTCGTGGCGGCTGATACCGCCCGCGCCGCTCGCCGTCGCGTGGGGCGCCGAGGAGGCGCTCGCGGAGGCCCTGGAGCGGAAGGTCGCCGAGCTGCGGCGCACGGACGCGGCGACCGCGATCGTACTGACCGTGCCGCAGACCGCGACGCTCGACGTCGTGCGCGGGCGCTGGGCGGACGCCACCGCCAACGCCACGGAGACCCTGCGGCTGGCCGAGGAGATCGGCGCCGACCACGCCGCCTCGCAGTGCCGGAACATCCTCGCCTGGCTGGCCGCGATGCGCGGCGACGAGGCGGCGGTCACGGAGCTCAGCGAGCGGGCGCTGGAGCTGTCCGTACCGCGCGGGATACGGTCGCTGACCGCTGCCGCGTACTGGAGCCGGGGCCAACTGGCCCTCCACGCGGGGCGCGCCGAGGAGGCGTCCGGCCTGCTGGAGCGGCTGGCCGAGCCCGGACACGACGCCGCGCACGGCACGTTCGGGCTGCTCGCCGCCGGGGACGCGGCCGAGGCCGCCGTCCGGGCCGGGCACCCGGAGCGCGCGCTGCCGCACGCCCGGCGGCTGCGGACGTGGGCGGACCGTACCGGCGCGGCGTGGGCGACGGCCGCCGCGGACCGCTGCGCCGCCCTGCTGACCGGGGACCCGGCGCGGGCGGAGGCCCTGTTCCGGTCGGCGCTGGCCGTGCCGGGGGTGTCGGCGCGCCCGTTCGACCACGCCCGTACGCGGCTGCTGTACGGCGAGTGGCTGCGGCGCGCCCGGCGTCGTACGGACGCCCGGGCGCAGCTCGCGGAGGCGGCGGAGACGTTCCGCCGGCTGGGGGCGGCTCCCCTGCTGGCCCGCGCCCTGACCGAGCAGGAGCTCACCGGCCAGCAGCTCCGCCGCCCCGAACCCGGCGACGCGGGCGCGGCCCTCACCCCGCAGGAGCGCCGGGTGGCCCGGCTGGCGGCGGAGGGCCTGACCAACCGGGAGATCGCGGCGAGGCTGCTGATCAGCCCCCGGACGGTGGGACACCATCTGTCGAACGTCTTCCCGAAGATCGGCGTCACCTCGCGTGCGGAGCTGTCCCGGGTGGACTTCGAGGACGGGCTGCGGCTGACGTCGTAGCGGGGGCCTGTGCCGCCTTCGCCGTCCGCCGGGGACCCGCCCTCGGCCGCCCTTCGTACCGCTTTCGGGCCGCCTTCGGGCCGCCGGGGGCCCCGCCCTCGTGTCGCTTTCGTGTCGCTTTCGTACCGCCTTCGGGCGCCGGAAGCCTCGCCTTCGCACCGCCTCCGCTGTCCGCCGTCCGCCGGGAGCCCCGCCCTCGCCGGGCGGGCCGGCCGGGCGGCGGCCGCGCTCCCGCCGTTCCACGGAGAGCGCGGCCGGCGGGGCGGCCCGGGGCCGCGCCCCCGGCGTCCGTCGCCCTACGGCGACCGCTCCGAACGGTCCGGTCTCAGCCACACCCCGGCCCCGCACCGCACCGCACCGAGGACATCCCGCCCCCAGTGCGGAACGACCGGTGCGGAACGACCGGTGCGGAACGGGCCGGCCGCACCCCTACGCCAGCACCGACACCTCCAGCTCACCCTCCGCGTAGAGCTTCCGCAGCGCCCGCTTGTCGAACTTCCCCACCGACGTCTTCGGCACCGCCTGGACGCTCACCCAGCGCTCCGGGAGCTGCCACTTCGCCACGCGCTCGCCCAGGAACGCCCGCAGCCCCGCGTAGTCGACCGTCGAGCCGTCCCGCAGGACGACCGCCGCCAGGGGCCGCTCGCCCCACTTCTCGTCGGGTACGGCGATCACCGCCGCCTCCGCGATCTCCGGGTGGTCCATCAGGTGGTTCTCCAGCTCGACCGAGGAGATCCACTCGCCGCCGGACTTGATGACGTCCTTGGCCCGGTCCGTCAGGGTCAGGAAGCCGTTGGGCTTCATGGTGCCGACGTCACCGGTGCGCAGCCAGCCGTCCTCGGTGAACTTGTCCTCCGGCAGGATGGGTTCCTGCCCGGCGCCGCCGTAGTAGGAGCCCGCGATCCACGGCCCCCGGATCTCCAGCTCACCGGCCGACTCGCCGTCCCAGGGCAGGTGGTCGCCGTTCGGGCCGGCCAGCCGGAGCTGGACGGAGGCGGGGATGCGGCCCTGCGAGAGCCGGTACTCCCACTCCTCCTCGCCGGTCACGCCGAGGGGCGGGTACGCGATGGTGCCCAGCGGGGACGTCTCGGTCATGCCCCAGGCGTGGACGATCCGTACGCCGTGCCGCTCCTCGAAGCCGCGCATCAGGGCGCGCGGGCAGGCGGAGCCGCCGCTGACGACGGTCTTCAGCGAGGTCATATCGCGGGGGCGGGCGTCGAGCTCACCCAGCAGGCCCGCCCAGATGGTGGGCACACCGGCGCTGACCGTCGGACGCTCGGTCTCGATCATCTCGGCGAGCGGGGCGGGCTGGAGGAAGCGGTCGGGCATCAGCAGCGACGCGCCCGCCATGAACGCCGCGTGCGGCATTCCCCAGGCGTTCACGTGAAACATGGGGACAACAGGGAGGGCCAGGTCCGCCGGGGTGAGCGCGAAGGACGCGGCGGCGTTGACCTCCATGGCGTGGAGGTAGATCGAACGGTGGCTGTAGAGCACGCCCTTGGGCTCGCCCGTGGTCCCGGAGGTGTAGCAGAGGGCGGCGGCCTGGCGCTCGTCCAGCTCCGGCCAGTCGAAGCCCTCGGTGGGGCGGCCCGCGAGCAGTTCCTCGTAGTCGTGCACCTGAGGGCGACAGCCCGCCAGCGCGGACCGGTCGCCGGGCCCGGAGACGACGAGGTGCTCGACGGACGGGAGGTGCGGCAGCAGCGGGGCGACGAGGGGCAGCAGCGAACCGCTGACGAGCACGACGCGGTCGGCGGCGTGGCCGACGATCCAGGCGAGCTGCTCGGCGGGCAGCCGCAGGTTGAGCGTGTGCAGGACGGCGCCCATGGAGGGGATCGCGAGATACGCCTCCAGATGGTCGCTGTTGTTCCACATGAGCGTTCCCACCCGCTCGTCGCCCGCGACGCCCAGCTCGTCACGGAGCGCGTGGGCCAGCTGTACGGACCGGGCCCCGACCTCGCGGAACGTCCGCCGCAGCGGCTCGCCGTCACCGGTCCAGGTGGTCACGACCGCGTTCCCGTGCACCCGCGCGCCGTGCGCGAGAATGCGGGTAACGGTCAGCGGTACGTCCTGCATCGTGCTCAGCACCGAAGGGCCTCCCATAGCTGCGCGCCGCGTTGCGCGAGGTAGTTCCCTGAGATTCTGCTTTCGTTCCCCTCGGTAAGTCACTACTCTGCGGCGACGATCTCCGGCCGCGGGGGCCTGGCGGCCTCTTCCGGCGGGTCTCTGGACGTGATAGCCCCATGGCGGCACGCATGGGCTGCCTCCCAACGGTCGTAGCTCAGCGCTTCACGCTCCGTCCGTGGCTCGGCCGCCTCCTAGGACGCCACGCGCCTTGCAGGCGGCTTCACTTCGGGGCTTCCCGGCGCCGCCAGGGCCATAGGGCCCATGGAAGCACGCATGCAACCCCAATAGGGAAACTTATGCACTAGGTGGACCGGTAAGGAGCCCCACGGGACACTGTGCGTAAGAATCAGGGGAGGACGGTATATGCCACCTAGGGCGTGTATCGGATTGTGATCAGTTTGTTCGATTCGACCTCATGGTGGGTCCTGGTCCGGTAGACCGTCATATGTGACGAGAGCGCAACTGACGGATGTGGAGTGGGAGTTCATCGAGCCCTTCCTGCCGGTAGGCAGGTTCGGGCCTTACCCCGAGCGGTTGCGGCAGCAGTTCGAGGGCGTGATCTGGCGGTTTCGTACGGGTGGGCAGTGGCGGGAGATGCCGTCCGAGTTCGGCGCCTGGCCGACTGTCCACAACCGCTTCCGTCAGTGGAGGGACGCCGGTGTCTTCGAAGCCCTGCTGGAGGCCTCGATCGCACAGGCGGCGAGGCGGGGTGAGGTGGACGTGTCCCTGGTCAGCGTGGACTCCACCACGGTCAGGGCTCACCACGACGCCGCCGGGATGCATCTGGACCCCGGCGTCCTTGCCGCCCTGGAGAAAGCCTCAGCCGAAGAGGGGAAGGCCCGGCAAAAGGGGGTGGCCCGGAAGAACAAGACGGACACGGTGGAGATGGCCTCGAGCGGGAGGCACGACGCCGCATCCGGCGCCGTCACCAGGTCCGTTTGAAAGCCGCCCTGCTCGGACGTTCCAGAGGCGGCCAGACCAGCAAGATCCACCTCGCCAGCGATCGAAAGTGCCGCCCGCTGGCCATCGTGCTGACCGCGGGACAGGCCGCCGACAGCCCGCAGTTCATCCCCGTGCTGAAGAAGGTACGCATCCGGCAGAGCATCGGCCGCCCTCGCACCCGGCCTGACGCGGTCGCCGCGGACAAGGCCTACTCCTCCCGCGGCAACCGCGCTCATCTGCGGAAACGACGCATCAAAGCAGTCATCCCAGAGAAGAAGGACCAGGCCGCCAACCGGAAGAAGAAAGGCAGCACCGGCGGCCGGCCCGTCAGCTTCGACCCCGATCTCTACAAAGAACGCAACACCGTCGAGCGTCTGATCAACAAAATGAAGGCCTGGCGAGGCATCGCCACTCGATACGACCAAACCCCGGCAAGCTACCTCGCCGGCCTCCACCTCCGTGCCGCGATGATCTGGATCAAAGACCTCACCCGCAGCACCTCTTGATCACAACCCAATACGTTCCCTAGGGCGGCCCCAACAGCTCGACAGCGAAGGCTGGGCGCAGAGCTTCGCCGCATGCGGGAGCACAGCGGGCTCACCGTTGCCGACGCGGGCAAGGAGTTCGGCGCCGACCGCACTCGGATCAGCAACATCGAGGCCGGTCGCGTGGGTGTCAGCGCGGATCGAATCAGAGCGCTGGCCGCCATCTACGCGTACCCGGACTCGGCGCACGTCGAGACTCTGGCGCGTATGACCGAAGAGCGCGGAAAGGGATGGTGGGAGGAGTATCGCGGGACTCTTTCGACAGGCGCCCTTGATCTGGCCGAGCTTGAGCACCACGCCGCCCGGATTACCGTCCTGCAGGTTGTCTACATCCCGGGACTTCTCCAGACGGAAGAGTACGCACGCGCCCTGTTCGGACAGACCGTGCCGGAGCTGCCGCCGCTGGACGTCCAGCGGCGGGTGTCGTTTCGAATGCAGCGGAAGAGAGTCATAGAGCGAAACCCTGCAACGCCGTGCAAATTCGTGATCCACGAGGCGGCGCTGCGCATGATCTTCCCGGGAAGGGACGGCCAGCGCCGACAGCTGGAAAGACTGGTGGAGATGAGCGAACACGACGGCGTAACGCTCCACGTCATCCCTTTTGCCGCCGGCGCGTTCCCGGGCGCGAACAGCTCACTCACGTACGCCTCCGGCCCGATTCCGAAGCTGGATACCGTTTCACTGGACACGGCACACGGATCTGTTCTCCTGGACGCAGAATCCCACCTGGAGAACTACCGCAGCATCCTGCTGAGGACGCTGCGCATCTCTCTCGCGCCGTCCGAGTCGCGAGACTTCATCCGTAACACGCTTAAACAACTGTGAAGGCATGGCATGTCTGAAATAAAGTGGCAGAAGTCGTCTTTCTCCGGAGACAGAGACGACTGCGTCGAGGTGGGCCGACGCGAGGGCGCAATCCTGATGCGAGAAAGCGACGATCCCGCGGTCGTCGTCACCACGACTCCGGACAAGGTTCGCACCTTCATCCTCGGCGTCAAGGCAGGCGCGCTCGATCACCTGATCTGACGATCTAGCCGACCGCAACCCCTCCATCTCTGCAGGTGGAGGGGTTTTGGCATATGCAGTTGCACGCGTTTAACGTTGCACGCTTGCTCCGACGATTGCGCGGCCGCTACGTTCTCCACCTGCACCGCCACGTTGGGCGATCGCCAGGCGAGAGCGCGCCCAACCGGTGCCCCAACTCCCCGATCGCTACTGCCGGTTGACGGGGATCCCACCGCGCAAGGAGGGCATGAGTCCCATGGGGCTGAAGGTGACACTGAACGAGGCATGGACGAACCCACCGCGCCGCAGGCTGGCGGGGCTGGCGCGGATCACCAACGATCAGGGAAAGGTGCTCGTGTTGCTGTCCGGCCGGGGCCCGAGCTGGCTGCTCCCCGGGGGAATGGCCATCGCGGGAGAGACCGCGGCCGACGCGGTCAGGTATCAGGTCCGCAGAAAGCTCCAACTGCACGTGGAGGTGGGCCCGGCGATCGCGATCGACCACGTCACGGCGAACCGCGCCGAGGGCACGGTGGAGGGCATCAACATCGTGTTCGAGTGCGGTGAGTTGTCCACGGCGCAGATCGAATCGATCACTCTTCCCCTGGCCCTCAAGGGTCAGGGGCCGGAGATCCTGAAGTACGAGTTCATGGGCCACGAGGAGCTCATGGAGAACGTGCCGCAATGGCGCCGGACCATGGCCGCGGAGGCGGCGACGGTGACCCGGGTCGGCATCCCGTACCTGCAGGACGGAAAGCCGGTGTCGAACCGCGCCGCCTGACCCGCAGCGGGCGATCCGCTGAGAGACCGCCCGCGCCGACGCACCCCGCACCCCACTGCCGAGCCATCCGGGCTCGGCGGCGTTACCCGGGCGCCCCAGCACCCCCTAAGCTGCCGCCCCCGTGTCCCGGCGTTCCCGCGGGGCACCACCGCACAGCCCTGTCCGTCCTCGAATGGAAAGGCACGCGATGTTCAATTACGCCGAACGGTTCCCGACCGGGACACCGCTCCCTCAGGGATACCGGACCCCCACGCCCTGGGCGCTGCGCCGCATCGCCCCGTACCCGCCGGTCGAGGCACACCAGTACACCCGCGTGGAGCTGGATGCCGGAACGCAGACCGCCCGCTACCTCGACGCCTCGGGCGCGCTCATGACGGCGCCGGGGCACGGGACGTCGTCCGGCACCAACCCGCCCACCGGGACGACCGGCCAGGGTGACCGCAGCAGCGACTCGCCCGACAGCGACACGGGGAATGACACCGACCAGTGACGGACCCCCGCCCGGTCGCGGTCGTCACCAACCTCGACGACCCGACCGCCGATCTGGTGATCGCCGAGCTGCACGACCGGGATGTCCCGGTCGTGCGGTTCGACTCCGGTGACTTCCCCGCCACCCTGTCGTGCTCCGCCTTCATCGGCGGTGACGCGACGCAGTGGCGCGGAAGCGTGCGGACACCCACCCGCAGCCTTCAACTCAGCGCCGTCCGGTCCTTGTACTACCGGCGCCCCTCCGGGTTTTCCTTCCCCCACCTCGACCCCCAGGACGCGAGGTTCGCCGCCGCCCAAGCCCGTTACGGCCTCGGTGGCGCCCTCGTCTCGCTCCCCGGCTGCCTGTACGTCAACCACCCCCACCGCATCGGCGACGCCGAGTACAAACCCGCCGGCCTCGCAGCCGCCGCAGCCTGTGGCTTCACCGTTCCGCCCACGCTGATCACCAACCGGCCCGACGACGCCCGCACCTTCATCAAGCGGTACGGGCCGGTCATCTTCAAACCCATCTCCGTGCCGCTCTACCTCATCGACGGTGCGGCGCAGACCGTGCCCGTCAGCACAGTCGAGGCCGACGAGATCGACGACTCCGTCGCCGGCACCATGCACCTCTTCCAGGCACAGGTGGACAAGACCGCGGACGTCCGCGTGACCGTGATCGGGAACCGGATATTCGCGGTGCGCATCGACTCCGGGCTGCTCGACTGGCGCACCGACTACAGCACCCACACGTACACCCCCGTCACACCACCGCCGGACGTCGAGCGCGCGCTCTTCGCCTACCTCCGGCACTTCGGACTCGTCTTCGGCGCGTTCGACTTCGCCCTCGCGCCCTCCGGCGAGTGGACGTTCATCGAATGCAACCCCTCGGGCCAATGGGCGTGGATGGAGCCCCCCACGGGACTGCCCATGACCGCGGCCCTCGCCGACCTTCTGGAACGAGGCACCCATGACCGCCGAACCTGACATCGACTCCATCGCCGCCGACCTGCGGTACCAGCTCGCCGCGCGTCTCACCGACGCCGGGCATCTGCGCTCCCCGCAATGGCGCGCCGCCGTCGAAGCCGTCCCCCGCCATGAGTTCGTACGCCGTTTCTACCGAGAGACCGACGCCCCCGGACTGACCACCTGGACACCGGTCACCCCTGAACTCTCCGGCGTCAAGGAATGGCTACGGCAGGCGTACACCGACGAAACCCTCATCACACAGTTCGACGGCCGGGAGATCGACTGGACCGACCCGCAGCCGATCAGCGGTGCGCACCCGACCTCGTCCTCGACGTTGCCGGCCCTGGTGGTGGACATGCTGGAAGAACTCCAGGTGCACGACGGCATGAACGTCATGGAGATCGGCACCGGCACCGGCTACTCGACCGCCCTCATGTGCCGGCGCCTCGGCGCCGGACAGGTCACCTCCATCGAGACCGATCCCGACGTCGCCGACCGCGCCCGCGACGCACTCGACCGCTGCGGATACGCCCCGCGCCTCATCATCGGCGACGGCCTCACCGGAGACCCCGAGGGCGCCCCCTACGACCGTACGATCGCCACCTGCGGCGTACGGCGCATTCCCCGTTCATGGGTGCGGCAGACCCGCCCCGGTGGGATCGTCCTCGCCACCCTCCGCGGCTGGATGCGTTCCCTGGGGCTCGTCCGTCTCGCCATCGGCCACGACGAGCGCGCCGAGGGCCGGTTCGTTTCCGGCGACCCGAGTTTCATGATCGCCCGCCAGCAGGACGCGCCCGAAAGCCTCGGCATGATCCCCGCGCCGGACGACGGCGCTTCGCGGAGCACTCCGTACGGGCCCGAACTCCTGATTCAGCCCGGAAGCGGGTTCATGGCCCAACTCGCCATGTCGGCCGCCCGCTTCTTCTCCATGCCGGCCGACGACGGCACACCATGCACGTACGTGCTGAACACCACGGACGATTCGTTCGCCGTCCTCACGCCCAAGAGCGACGACGAATGGAACGTCCGCCAGGGCGGCCCGGTCGCCCTGTGGGACGTGTTCGAGAACGCGCTCGACATCTGGCGCGCCGCTGATTCCCCGATGCCGACGGAGTTCGGGATCACCGTCACGGCAGAGGATCAGCGGGTGTGGCTCGGGTCACCGGACGGTCCGAGCTGGAGCCTGCCGACCCGAGCGGAGACCGGAGGCCACCCGGCGTAGCGTGACCGCGGCCCCGGCCCGTGAATCACTGTCCGGGGCCGCCGCGCGGCACTCGACTTCATCGTGTCGCCCGAGGGTGACTGGACGTTCTTGGAGGCGAACCCCTGCGGCCAATGGGACTGGATCCAGGCCGCCACCGGCCTGCCCATCGCCGAAGCCATCGCCGACGAACTGACAGGAGTCGCCGAGTGACCGACCTCAGCCTCGAAGCCGCCCGACCGTACATGACCGCGCTCGCCGACGAACTCACGAAGGGCGGCGCGATCAGGTCCCGCGAATGGGCCGAGGCATTCGCCACCGTGCCCCGGCATGTGTTCGTGCCCGAGTGGTACGAACAGGAGACCGACGATAAGGGCATCACCGTGTGGCGGCGGCATCAGGCCGGCACCTCCGACGAGGATCTCGCCGCGGTCTACCGCGATGCCACCCTCGTCACGGCCCTCGACCCGGACACCGCCCGGCAAGCCGACGAATCGGCGTGGACGGGCTTCCCCACCTCGTCCAGCACCCTTCCCGGCCTCATGGCCCGGATGCTGGAAGAACTCGATGTCGAGGACGGGCACCGTGTCCTCGAAGTCGGGACAGGCACCGGCTACAACGCCGCTCTGCTGTGCGCCCGCCTGGGCGACGGTGCCGTGCACTCCGTCGACATCAGCCCTGATCTCGTCCGCGCCGCGGAACGCCGGCTGTCCGGAATCGGGTACGGCCCACAGCTCTCTGCCGTCGACGGGCGGAACGGCTACCCCGGCGGCGGCCCGTTCGACCGGATCATCGCCACGTGCTCCGTACCGGCCGTCCCCTCGGCATGGATCGAGCAGACAATGCCCGGATCCGTCATCCACACCGACATCGCGCTCGGCGTCGAGGGTGGCCTCGTCCGCCTCACCACCGACGCGGAGCACCGCGCGCTCGGCCGCTACACCGGTACCACCGGCCGATTCATAGCCGCGCGAACCGACGCCCGCGTCTACCACCGCACGGAGCGAGCGCCCGCCGCCCCCGAAGCGGACCACCGCCCGACGCCCGTCACCGCGAGCGACATCCGAACGCACTACCCGTTCCGCCTGCTGCTCGCCTTCCACCTCCCCGAGGCGAAGCTCGTCTATCACCGCGACGACGCCGGAACCCTGTCACTCCAACTCCAGCAGAACGACGGTTCATGGGCCCGTGCTCCCCTCACCGAGGAAGGAACGGGCATCGTGACGTACGGCGGAACTCCCGACCTCTGGCAGCAGGTCGAGGACGCCTGGACATGGTGGAACGCCACAGGCCGCCCCGCGCAGGACCGGTTCGGATACGTCCGCGAGCCCGACGGGCGCGCGTCCGTGTGGCACATCCCCGACGGCCGCCGATGGGAACTCACCCCGGACGACTAGCAACAGAACGCGTGGATCCGCGACACCCCCGCATGCGCGGGGACCACAGGATGGTCATGGGCGGGCCCTCGACGCCGTTGGGACCACCCCCGCATGCGCGGGGACCACCATCTCCGCCGCCCGCTTCGCGCGCTT
Organism: Streptomyces eurocidicus; assembly: GCF_002891295.1. Lineage (GTDB taxonomy): Bacteria > Actinomycetota > Actinomycetes > Streptomycetales > Streptomycetaceae > Streptomyces > Streptomyces eurocidicus. The sequence goes on from NZ_LGUI01000003.1 coordinate 558,169, forward strand.
GTGGAGGGACCACCCCCGCATGCGCGGGGACCACCGGGGCCTACGGAAGGAAACCCCCGTGACACCGGGACCACCCCCGCATGCGCGGGGACCACGTGGCCACGTGCCATGAGGAATTCCCTTTCGGGGGACCACCCCCGCATGCGCGGGGACCACAGCGATTGATCAGCCGTTTCGTCTTGGGGCAGGCCGGATTTTACTCACAACTACGGGATCCGGCATGCCAGTCATTTCGGTTCCCCCGAGCTACCCCGGCGACGACAGCGAAGAAAGCTGAGAGGAGAGAACTGATGAACTGGGCACCCCGCGCCGCGGCCCTCGCCGAGCGCGTCACCCACCCCTCGTCACGGTGGCGCGCCCCCGTGGCGCAGACCGCCCGGCACGAGCTCGTGCCGCGGTGGTGGCAGCGCGCCCCCGGCGGCTGGGCGTTGCGGAACGGAGAGGCCGACAAGGGCCGGTGGCTCGACGCCGCGTACGGCGACGCCTCGCTGGTCACCAGCGTCGGGCCCCTCCACGCCGACCACGCGACCGGCGACGATCACCCGGCGGGCCTGCCGACCTCGTCCTCGACACTGCCCGGTCTCGTCGTCCGCATGTTCCAGCACGCCCGCCTCGGTGACGACGACACCGTGTGCGACATCGGCACCGGATCGGGCTACGGCGCCGCCCTCGCGGCCCGCCGCCTCGGCGACGCGCAGATCACCAGTGTCGACGTCGACCCCTACCTCGTCGAGGCCGCCCGAGCGCGCCTCGACGCGATGGGCCTGCACCCCGCACTCGTACACACGGACGCCACCGGCGACCTGCCCGGCACCTTCGACCGCATCGTGGCCACCGTCGGCGTCCGGCCGATCCCGGCGAGCTGGCTCGCAGCCCTCGAACCCCACGGGCGGCTGGTGACCACCATCGCCGGCACCTCCCTTCTCGTCACGGCCGAGAAGACCGAGGACGGTGGCGCGACCGGACGCGTCGAATGGGACCGGGCCGGCTTCATGCACACCCGCCATGGCTCCGACTACCCCCCACGCCTCGCCGTGCTCCTGGCCGCCGCGCGTGAGCACGACGGCGACGACATCAGCACCGGCCGGTACCCCGTCGTCCAGGTCACCGAGGCATGGGACCTGGCATCGATGCTCGATGTCGTCGCGCCGGGCATCGAGCACCGGTTCGACGAGGGCGGCACACAGCGCACCGCCCTGATGGCACACGCCGACGGCTCGTGGGCCCGGGCCACCGCCCGCGCCGACGAGGCTCCCCAGGTCCACCAGGGCGGCCCCCGAAGGCTCTGGGACATCCTCGACGAGATCCGCACGCACTGGCTCACCCACGGCGAACTCCCCGTACGCGGAGCCAAGGTCTTCGTGAAACCCGACGGATCGACGTACCTCGCCCGCGGAAAATGGCTGGCCGAGCTGTAGAGCACGGCACCCCGGCCCGGCATCCACAGCGTGTGGACGCCATGGGGCCTTCTCGTCCGTCTCGCCCTCGGCCACGACGGGCGCGCCGAAGGCCGGTTCATGGCCCGACTCGCCATGCGGCCGCCCGCTTCTTCTCCATGCCGGCACCGGTGACGTGGCGGCGCCTCTCAGGCAGAGGCCGACTTCAATGTCACAGGGAGAGTCTTGTAGCCGTTGGCGATGAACGACTCCAGTGGCTCCAAGGAGCTCGGGGAGCCGGCCAACGCCATGTGCGGGAACCGGTCGAAAATGGCGGGCAAGGCGATTTCGGCCTCCATGCGTGCCAGTGACGCGCCCAGGCAGTGGTGGACTCCGTGCCCGAAGGCCACATGGTTCCGTCGTGTCGCGCGCGTGATGTCAAATACCCGGGCATTCGCCCCGTGACGGTCCGTGTCGTGTCCGGCAGCGGCGTAGGAGATCATGATGGGGTCTCCTCTGCGCATCATCACACCGTCCAGATCGATGTCTTCGACGGCATATCGCAGAGGCATATAGGCGATCGGCGCCCTCACTCGCAGTGTCTCCTCCACGGCATCCCGCCAGGATGCGCGTCCGCCCCGGACCAGCTCCAGCTGATCCGGGTGAGCGAGAAGTTCGGCGATCGTGTTGGCCAGGAGGTTCACGGTCGTTTCGTGACCCGCGCCGATCACGAGCAGCAGGGTGTCCATCAACTCCTGGTTCCCCAGCCGGGAATCGCCGTCGGCTTGGGCAGCGATCAGAGCCGACGTCAGGTCGTCCGTGGGTCTGGCCCGTTTGGTCGCCACCAGACGCATCAGCACGGCGTACACGGCTCGCCAGGCCGCCCCGGCCTCCTCGGCGGACGCCGATGTGCGCATGAATTCGTCCACTCCGGCGCACAGGGCTGCCCGGCTCTCCTTGGGGACACCGAAGAGTTCGCAGATGACGCGGATCGGCAGTGGGTGGGCGAAGGCTGCGCGCAGGTCCACTTCCAGCCCGGCCGGCACGCGGTCCAAGGCAGCCAGAAGGTCTCGTGTGATTTCTTCGACGCGGGGCCTCATCGCCTCCGTGCGCCGCGTGGTGAACGCTCGCGCGACCAGCCGGCGGAGCCTGGCATGGTCCTCTCCGTATGCGGTCATCATGTTTTCCAGGGACACCCAGTGGTACAGCGCCCAGTCCGTTCCGATGCGTCCGTCGGCAAAGGCCGGCCAGTGCTGCCTGGGAGCCTTGGAAACCCGTGGGTCACGCAGCACCTGTTTGACGTAGGAATGGCGGGTGACCGACCAGGCCGTGATTCCGCCGGGCAGTTCCACCAGAGCGGCAGGGCCCTGTTTCCGCAGGAGCTCGGCTTCGCCGACGAGATCACGGCCGGTCGGATCAAGAACGTGGGGGCACCGACCGGACACGATAAACCCACTCCCATTACTCTGCCCCGTACGGAGGCAAGGGACCCGGTTGCGCTTGCCGGCTGCTCCGTCGCCCGGTCCGCGCCGACAATGTGTTCCTGCATGAGGGCGGTGCTCCGACGACCATCGGCCGGTGAGCCCTCACCCGAGCGCGTCGAGCGCGCGGCGGAAGAGCTGGAGCGACCTGCGGGTGGCGAACTTCGCCTTCTCCCGGGTTTCGTCGTCCCCCGCGGTCAGCTTGACCAGCTCCAGGGCCTCACGCGGGTGCGCGTCGTCGTACTCGGCGTGCGCCTCCAGCCAGCGCAGGGCGCGTGGGTTGCCGTCGAGGCGGTGTCGGACGGCAGGCAGGACCAGGCGGCTCCACTGGCCTGTCACGCCTTCGATCGCGTAGTTGACGGCGCCGAACGCCTCGGCCAGCGTGCCGCGGTTGGACACCGACCACAGGTACTCGTACAGCGCGCCCGCTTCAGGACCGGGGCGGTGGGTGACGATCTCCTCATACGTCACACCGCTGGCCATCGCCCAGTCGAGGTACCACTGAGCATGCGATGCCTCGGTGCGGATGTTGCCGATGAGCCAGTTGCGGGCCTCAAGGTCGCCGGGCCGAAGGCCGAACGTCGTTCGCGCGAGGCAGGCGCCCATGTACCTGGGGAACGCCTCCACGATGCAGAAGAAATCCATGAAACTGCGCCGCAGTGTTTCATCGGAGACCTTCTGCTCCCTGACCGCTGCGAAGTGCCGCGAACCCAGCACCGCGTCCCAGTCGGTCTGCAGCTCCGCAAGCATGGCCTCCACCCATGGGGGGTGCGGAGTGGGGGCCAGGCCGTGACGGGCAGAACGGTTCGAGGCGTATTGGATGTCTGTCACAGAACCTCCCTGTGCGATCGACCGGAGAACGCGGGCCGGCCGAAGGCGGCCATCCGATGATCACCGATGACGTCAGGCGTTGAAATCACCCGTACAGAAAGCGAATTTGTCGCCCCCCTTCGCTACCGGGCCGAACGCGTCGTTCAGGACCGCAGCGAATTCGGGGGTGAAATCGACAGGAGTGATGACGTGCACCTGGACGCTGACCACTGGAAGCAGGTGCAACTCCGGCTGCAGCGTCGCCGGGGCCGGATAGCTGAAGACGGGAATCCGGGTTCCGGCGGGGTTCTCCGGCGACTTGACGACGAACGAGACACCGCCGGTCGGCAGCGTTCCGTCCGGTTCGCTCACGGCGACCGTTCTTCCATCGGCGGTGCTCAGTTCGAAGCCGCCCGTGCCCGCGCCCCTGTAGGTGATCGCCTTGGCGAGCGCGACAGGATCCGTCGCGAGAGCGGCGGGATCACCCGATATCTCGACCGAGCCACTGGTGGCCTTCACTGTGAACGAGTTCCGAGAGGTGCCCGGTGTGCTGGTTTTGAACTGTACGTCGCCGTTGCGCCAGAAGACCTCGCACTCGCCCTCGGCGGCGATCAAGTTCAGCGTCAGGGCGCCCAGAGCGCAGGCCGCCCCTCCGGCTATCCCGGTGAGGGCGAGCACGCCAAGCGCTATCGCAGGTCTTCTGGTCATTCGAGCTCCTCAGCGGGCAGGTGCCGGCCCGAACTCTCGGCCTTCCGCGCCGGCTCCGGAGGCCCCCGTTCGCCGAACATGTGCGGACGGAGTTCCTGAGAGTGCCGGGCCGACCGGATACACCACATAAGCATCCAGGAGAGGGAGAAAGGATGCCCTCCCTGAGCGGCCGAATGGGTGCCGCGACCTCCGGCCGCCCCGGCAGTGCTCGCGAGCTGTCCGTTCCGCCCGGCGCCCGGAGCGGACGAGACCGGGCGCGGCGCCGAAGACCTGGGCGACCACCTGCCGTTCGGCGAACGCCCGTGTACTTTTCCCGTCCCCCGGTCACATTCCCCCGCCCCCATCCGTCAGTGGAGTGAAAGCCATACGAAACGCGGAGGTAACACCACAATGACCACACGTTCCATCACCGCGGAGATCCCGGCGCGCCCCCGGATGGCGCAGGACCCGACCGAGCTCGTGCCCGAGCTGAAGGAGGTGTCGGCGGCGCTGTTCAAGGCCACCGGGAACAACTCCGTGCCGCGGGCCACGATCAGTCTGGTGCAGCTGCGGGCCGGGCAGATCGTCGGGAGCACCTATCTGACCGTCCTGCACACGGGGTTCCTGCGGAAGGCCGGGGAGTCCGAGGAGCGGATCACCTCGGTGTCGTCCTGGCAGGACTCGCCGTACTTCACCGCCGCCGAGCGCGCCGCGCTGGCGCTGGTGGAGGCGGTGCTCCAGCCGTCCGCGCAGGGTGAGCGGGTCTCCGACGAGCTGTACGCGGAGGTGTCCGGGCACTACGACGAGAAGGCGCTCGCCACCCTGACCATCGCCATCGGGCAGGTCAACTTCTTCATCTCCGTCGCCTTGATCGCCAAGCCGGTCCCCGGGCGGTCGTTCACCGACCCCTGGGCCTGAGCGGGGCGGGACGGGCTTACGCCGCCCGGCTGACGCGGGCCGGGTGGGGCGTGACGCGCGCGGCCGGGCCGCGTTGGCCAGGCGCGGCCGCCACCGGACGCGGCCGAACCCGAACCCCCCGGAGCCCGCTGTGACGAAGCACCGCCTCCGCGCTCTCGCTGTCGCCGTGACCTCGCTGGCCGCCGTGGCCACGTCCGCCCCGCAGACCGCCGACGCGGCGGCTCCCGCCGGGACGCCGGTCACCTTCTGTCTGACCGACGCCTCCGCGGCCGCCCTGCGTGCCGCGCGGATCAGGCTGGCGGCCGTCGCACCGGCCACGCTGGTCACCGAGAGGGGACACGCGTGTGTGCGGGCCGCCGTGGAGACCGGCGGGCGGATCAACCCGGATCTCTCCGGCGGGGGCGCGGCCGGCGGGGGCGGCTTCGCCTTCCGCCGGGGCCGGCGGCTGGCGGTGTTCGAGAGCCTGGTGGCCCGGGTCACCCCGGACAGGACCATGGTCATCTCGGCCGTCCACCGCGGCCGGTGGCTCGACGTCCTCACCTCGCCGACGGCCCGGCTGAAGCTCTACCTGACCAAGGTGAGCGCCGAGGACATCCCCATGCACCTCACCCCGGACGGCGCGGACGCCCTCGCCGCCGCGTTCACCACCGGCCCCCTGCCCGCGGGCGCCCGGGTCTTCACGGGCAGTACTGGAGTCGACGTCCTGGAGCAGGTCACCGGCCTGCTGGGGCCGGGACAGCGCTCGGGCCCGAGGCAGCGGCCGGGCCGGCCGCTACGCCGCCCGGGAGAGCTCCGGGTCCTCCCGCAGCTTCCCGAGCGCACGTGACACCGCGCTCTTCACCGTCCCCACCGAGACCCCCAGCAGCTCCGCCGTCTGCACCTCGGTGAGGTCCTCGTAATACCTGAGGACGACCATCGCGCGCTGCCGCACCGGCAGCCGCAGTACGGCACGCCACATCGCGTCGCGCAGCGCCTGGGCCTCCGCCGGGTCCGGCGCGGCCATGGCCTCGCGCTCGGGGAGATCGTCGTAGGGGAACTCCTCGACCTTGCGCTTGCGCCACTGCGAGGTCCGTGTGTTCACCAGGGCCCGGCGGACGTAGCCGTCCAGGGCCCGGTGGTCCTCTATGCGCTCCCACGCCAGATACGTCTTGGTCAGCGCCGTCTGCAGCAGGTCCTCGGCGTCGCACGGGTTGGCGGTCAGGGAGCGGGCGGTCCGCTGCAGCACCGGTCCGCGTGCCCGTACGTAGGAGGAGAACGACGGGTACACGGCGGTGGATGCGCTGGTGCACACAGACGTCGTGGTGGCTGTCATGCCTTAACGCTAGAAGCGCACCCGTACCCGGCGGATCGCCCGCAGGTGCCGAAGGGCGGTACGCCTCAGGTCGTACCGGTGGTGCTACCCCCACCTCCTGGAGGGGGAGGGTGCTCAGGGACCGCCTCGGGGTGCCGGGGGCGGAGCGGTGTCCACCGGCCCCGACCGGTGGTGCCGCTCCGCCCCCGCGCCCGGCCCCGGCGGCGGTCAGTCGATGATCGCCACCGGGGCGTCCACCAGGTTGCGGTCGACGGTGATCCGGCGGCCTCCGTGCGTCTCGGTGACGTTGCCCCGGTACTGGTGGATCCGGCGGTGGGGCGTCCAGGCCGAGCGGGAGAGCACCGGCTCGCCCGAGGTCGAGGCCGGGACCTGCCAGCGGGCGAACCACATCAGGTCGGGCAGCCCGTCAGTGCCGCCGCGGCGGGCCCGCTCCATGTGCCGGATGCCGGAGTCGGCGCTGCTGTAGAAGCCGGCCAGATAGCCGCGGCTGCGCACGGTCGAGCTCCAGCCCCGTACGAAGGACAGGGTCGTACGGGCGCAGGACGAGTTGCGGTGGTCGTACGCCTCCATGTCCAGGTAGAGCGGGCTGCGGCGGGCGATGCCGAGCGCCCCGGCCCGGTCGGCGGCCTCGTGGCCCTCCTCCTCGCCCTGGCCGTAGGGGTCGTAGTCGCTGATCGAGAAGCCCCGCTTGCGGCCGGTCTTGACGCACGGCGACTGCGAGCCGACGAAGATCGGCAGCATCCGCCAGCCGAGGTCGTCGGCGTCGGCCAGCCAGGAGGCGCTGAGGTACGTCTGGCGCGGGCAGGCGCGGGCCCGGCCGGCGAAGTAGACGCCGACGGCCCGGTAGTCGGAGGCCCGCCATGCCCGCATGGCGGACAGCGAGGGGGCCTGGCAGGTGTCGAAGCCCCAGCCCCTGAAGACTTCCGCCCCCTCGGAGCTCGGATCGCCCCTGTCGTCCGCCGCGGCGGGCTGGACGCCGCCGACCAGTTGCGCCAGGGCGACCGTCAGAGCGACGAGAAATCCGATGATCTTCCTTAGGCGGTCCAGTCGGTCCATACGCCGAGTGATAGGCGCCCCGGACCGGGCTCCCCCGCTGACACGCCCTCGGTTCATCCGTCTGCCCCGAGAAGCAGCCCGGACGTGGGAACACCGCTCCCCGCGGTGACGAGCACCCGCGCGGCCCCCGGAACCTGGTTCACGGCGGTGCCGCGCAACTGGCGCACCGCCTCGGCGATCCCGTTCATGCCGTGCAGATACGCCTCGCCGAGCTGGCCGCCGTGGGTGTTGAGCGGCAGCGCGCCGGCCGCGACGAAGCCGGCGGCCTCGCCGGGGGCGCAGAATCCGTACTCCTCAAGCTGCATCAGCACGAACGGTGTGAAGTGGTCGTAGAGAATGCCCACGTCGATGTCTCCCGGGGTCAGGCCGCTGGAACGCCACAGTTGCCGGGCGACCGCGCCCGCCTCGGGCAGGCCGGTCAGGTCGTCCCGGTAGAAGCTGGTCATCTGCTCCTGCGCCCGGCCCGCGCCCTGGGCAGCGGCGACGATCACGGCCGGCGGGTGCGGGAGCGTACGGGCCCGGTCGACGGAGGTCACGACGACCGCCTGCCCGCCGTCCGTCTCCTGGCAGCAGTCGAGCAGCCGCAGCGGCTCGGCGATCCACCGGGAGGCGGCGTGGTCGGCCAGGGTGATCGGCCTGCCGTGGAAGTACGCGGCCGGGTTGGTCGCCGCGTGGCGGCGGCCGGTGACGGCGACGTGCCCGAACGCCTCGGGCGTCAGACCGTATGTGTGCAGGTAGCGGCGGGCGGCCATGGCCACCCAGGACGCCGGCGTGAGCAGCCCGAAGGGCAGCGCCCAGCCCAGGGCCACGCCCTCCGCCGACGGCTCGCGCCGCTGGACCCCGGCGCCGAAGCGGCGTCCGGAGCGCTCGTTGAAGGCGCGGTAGCAGACCACGACCTCCGCCGCGCCCGCCGCGACGGCGAGCGCGGCCTGCTGCACGGTGGCGCAGGCCGCGCCGCCGCCGTAGTGGATCCGGGAGAAGAAGGTCAGCTCCCCGATGCCGGCCGCCTGGGCGACGGCGATCTCGGGGCTGGTGTCCATGGTGAAGGTGACCAGGCCGTCCACGTCGCCGGGCCCGAGTCCGGCGTCGGCGAGGGCGACCCGCACGGCCTCGGCCGCGAGGGCGAGTTCGCTGCGGCCGGAGTCCTTGGAGAACTCCGTGGCGCCGATGCCGACGACGGCGGCCGCGCCGGAGAGGCCGCACCCGCGCCGGGCGCTCATGCGCCGGCCCCGGGGAACGTGCCCATGGGCCCGGCTCCCGCGCCCGGGCCCCCGCTCGGCTCCTCCGCGGGCACCGACACCCGGACGGTGCCGGACACATGGCGCCCGAGCCGGTTCATCCCGGTGACGGCGACCTCGACGGCACACCGGCCGGCCACCCGGTCAGGATTCACGGAAACGATCCTTCCGCTCAACGCCAGGACATCGCCTGGATAGTTGGGCACCCCGAGCCGGATCGAAACCTTCAGCAGTGTCGCCTCGGCACCGAAATGGTCGGTGATGTACCGGCCCACCAGACCATTGGTGGTGAGGATGTTCATAAAGATGTCGGGAGAGCCCTTGGCGCGGGCCGCTTCTGCGTCGTGGTGCACGTCCTGGAAGTCACGGGAGCCGAGGGCGCCCGCGACGATCAGCGTACGGGTGACGGGTACGGACAGCGGGGGCAGTTCGTCGCCGGGCCTCATGCGCCCGCCCCGTCCGGGAGGGCCCGGAATACGGGCAGCCGCAGCCCCGCGTCCACCTGGAGGAACTCCAGCTCGACCGGCGTCCCGATACGTACGCGGTCGGGCTCCGTACCGATGAGATTACTGATAATCCTTACGCCTTCGGCCAGTTCGATCAGCCCGACGACGTACGGGGGGTCGAAGGCGGGGAAGGGCGGATGGTGCATGATCACGTACGAGAAGACACGTCCGGCTCCGGACGCCCGGACGGTCGTCCAGTCCGGCGAACCGCAGCGGCCGCACCCCGGCAGCCAGGGGAAGCGGAGCTCGGCACAGGCCGCGCAGCGCTGGATGAGCAGCTCACCGGCGGCGACGCCCGCCCAGAAACCGGCGTTGTCGCGGTTGATCACGGGGCGCGGGCGTTCGGGCCGGGGCCCCTCCGGGGACGAGCGCCCGGCCGCCGCTCCTTCCGGCCGTGGCGCCGGGTGCGCCGCGGGCGCGTACTTGAGGATCCGGAACCGGTGCGTTCCGACCAGGTCGCCCGCCGTGCGGATCTCCGTGCGCGTCGTGACGAAGTGGCCGGCGCCGAGCCGGGTCCTCTTGAGGGGCGAGACGGTCTCGATCACGGCGTCGAAGGTGAGCTCGTCACCCGGGCGGAGCGGCCGGAGGTACTCCTGCTCGCAGTCGGTGGCGACGACCGCGGTGTACCCGGCCCGGTCGAGCAGGGCGAGCAGCCGGTCGTAGGCGTGGGCGTCGCGCGGTCCGTGCCCGGAGAGGCCGCCCATGATCCATGCCTGGAGCATGGTGGGCGGGGCGACGGCGCCGGGGCCGGTGTAGGCGGGGTGACGGTCGCCCATCGCCTCGCACCAGTGCCTGATCATGGGCGCGTTGACGGGGTCCTTGGCCCGGCCGGAGACGGCAGCGGGGAGCCCTTCGAAGACCTTGAGGTCCTCCGGCCGCGGCGGCCGTAAGCGGGGCGTGGTGGGGTCGCTCATGGGTCCCTCCAAGTTTTTCTGACTGTCCGTCAGAAAAACTCGGGATGTCAAGAACGAGGGCCCGGGCCCCGGCGGTCGACCCGGCGGGAGACACAGCGGTGCGGGGCCGCCGGCGGCTCGGCGACCCCGCACCCGTGCTGCGGATCCGGCCATGGCCGCGCGACGGCACCGGAGTGCCGTCGCGCACCATCACCAGACCCTGTCCACATTCACCCGGTCATCTCGTGGCTGACCACGAGGGGCGGCCTACCACCAGTTGGTGAAGGTGACCGAGACGTTCTCCTGGCGGATGGCGGTGTCGTGGGCGCCGACAACGCTCGCGGTGTTGTTCTGGTTCGAGGCACCGGTGCCGGTCGCCTGCTGCTGGCCCGTGGTGGAGTTGCCGTGGTTGGTACCCCCGACGCCGCTGCCCACGATGGCGGCGGCCGCGGCGTTGGAACCGCGGTTCGCCAGCTGGTTGCCGTCGTCGGCCGAGGCGACACCGGAGAAGAGCATGATCGCCATGGGCAGGGCGGCCACAGTCGCGAGGACGCGAGCAGTGCGGGTGCTTGCCATATCAATTCCTCCAGAACACGGAACGGAACTACTGCTTACTGCCGAGCGGTTGGCCGACCGCCCGGCGAACTTTCCGACGTCGCAACCTCAGAATTGCCCACCGAATCCCCGGCGAACCACCCGCCGCTCGCTATTCCCTCGCAAGCATGACCACTCAGGAATAAACCCCCACCACGCCCTCAAGCCCCTGCCTCGCGCCCCTCAGGACGCGCTCGCGCAGCCAGGGATCCCAAGCGCCCCAAGGGGAGAACCGTTCCGGCCCAAATTCGGCCAATTCCGTAAACCGGTTCAACGGACCCGGCACCCGGACGGCGAAAACGTTCAGGCAGCGGGGCCGGAACGGCCCGCGGAAGCCCTCTCACAGCCAGGAGAGGCCCTACGAACGACTCACCGAGCGCCGACAGGAATGGCGACGGCGGGCCGGGCAGCGGGCAGGGCTGGGGGCCGGACCGGGGGCCGGACAGCAGGCCGGACCGAGGGCAGGGCAGCGGGCCGGGCAGCAGGCTGGTTCAAGGCCCGGACCGAGGCCCCGCCCGCGCCCCTCCGGGGGACCGGCCGGGTGCCGACGACCACGGTCGCGTCGAGGTCGTCACAGCTCACCACGCGCGGCACCAGGCCGTCGCGGGCGAACGCCGCCGCGGTCCGGGGCGCCTGCCGCTCGCTCGTCTCCACCAGGAGGTGACCGCCGGGCGCCAGCCACTCCGCCGCCTCCGCGGTGACCCGCCGCTGGATCTCCAGCCCGTCGGTCCCGCCGTCGAGCGCGACCCTCGGTTCATGGATCCGCGCCTCCGGGGGCAGGAACTCGATCTCCTCGGTGGGCACATAGGGCGCGTTGGCGACCAGGACGTCGACCCGGCCGCGCAGCGAGGCGGGCAGCGGCGCGTAGAGGTCCCCCTCGTAGACGAGCCCACGGGCACCGATGTTGCGCCGGGCGCAGCGTACGGCGGCGGGCTCGATGTCGGCCGCGTACAGCTCGATCCGCGCCAGGGAGGCGGCCAGCGCGGCGCCGACCGCGCCGGATCCGCAGCACAGGTCGACGACGACGGCGCGCGAGGACGCGGCGGCCGGGCCGGCGGTACCGGCCGGGCGGGCCGCACCGAGGGCGAGCCGCGCCAGGGCGAGGGCCTCCCGGGCCAGGAACTCGGTACGGCGGCGCGGTACGAACACCCCCTCGTCGACGGCTATCCGCAGCCCCGAGAACTCGGCCCAGCCCAGCACGTGTTCCAGGGGAAGGCCACCGACGCGCCGCTCCACCATCGCGGCGAGCTCGGCGGGCGTACGGGCGGTGGAGAAGAGCAACTCCGCCTCGTCCTCGGCGAAGACACAGCCGACGGCCCGGAGCCGGAGAATGACGGCGGGCAGGGAAAGCGAGGGCGACGAGGGGAACGCGGGGGAAACAGAAAGAGACATGAGAGCCTTCCGGGAAACCGAAGGGCGCTCTCGCGGTGGTCTTAGAGAGAGACGACCGTACAGCTGAGGGAGGAGAGCACCCGGCCTGCGACTGCGGTAATGGGTCTCACCTCCTGGGTCGAAAAGTTCGATCACTGCTGAGCCGTCACATTACCCGAGCCGGCGGCCGGTGCAAACAGACCGGGCGCAAGGGGAAGCGCCCTTCCGTCATTACGGCATACTTTCCGATCGAATACCGGAAGAACGGCATGTAATGGCAGATAACCCTGAAGACACGGCGACCCCGGAGAACACGGCGCCCCCGGAGGACACAGCCCTCCCGGCGCACCCGCAGACCGGCTTCCCGCCACCGGTCGTCCCGCCCCGCAGCCGGACCCGGAAGTGGGTGACGCGCGGCATCGTCACGGTCGTGGTCCTCGCCCCGCTCGTCTACATCGGCCTCGTCGTGCGCAGCGTGGTGACCGGTGAGATCTTCGAGCCGCACGGGACCGGTTGCGGGAAGGCCGTGTCCTTCGCGGGCGGGCGGATGCCCGAGGGGGCCACGGACCGGAAGTGCGTGGACGACGGGGGCTGGCTGAACCAGGGCTACACCGTCGAGTTCCGCATGCCGCGCGAGGACGTGGCGGCGCGGCTGCGGGAGGCGTTCCCGCGGACGCGCCAGGTGTCCGGCTTCTCCTCCGCCGATCTGGAGTTCACCAACTCCCAGGAGACCGACCGGCCCGCGGGCGAGGCGTCCCACGTCGAGCTGGAGGTGACCTACGAGGACGAGGACACGGCCTCGGTCAGGCTGCGGGCCTTCGACGTCTGACCGGGAACGCGCGACCCGCCCTCCACGCCTCCCCGTTACCGGCTACGGACGGAGCGGGCTCGCCCTCACCGCCGTGTTTACACGGGGTGGACACGGCGGTGAGGGTGCCCGGGTCTCGGCTCGTCAGCCGATGGTCACGCCGTCAGCCGATGGTCGCGCCGAACGCCGACAGCGCTTCCTTCACCGGCTGGTAGAAGGTGGTGCCGCCACTGGTGCAGTCCCCGCTGCCGCCCGAGGTGAGGCCGACGGCCTCGGTCCCGGCGAAGAAGGCGCCGCCGCTGTCACCGGGTTCGGCGCAGACGTTCGTCTCGGTGAGGCCCGAGACCCGGCCCTCCGGGTAGGTCACCGTCCGGTTGAGCCCGGTGACCCGGCCCGAGCGCAGACCGGTGGTGGAGCCGCTGCGCTGGACGTTCTCGTCGAGCACCGCGTCATGGGCGCCCGTGATCGGCTGTGTGCTGCCGTTGTAGAGGTTCACCTGGCTCGGGTGGTCGACGACGGCGGTGTACTCGGCGATGGCGTAGTCGTCACCGGGGAAGCTCGACCCGCCGGCGGGGACGAGAGCGATCTCCGGGCCGCTGTCGGTGGTGGACCAGCTCTTGATCGGGTTGCCGCAGTGCCCGGCCGTCAGGAAGGCGTCCGGCTTACCGGCCCGCTTGACGTTGAACCCGAGCGAGCAGCGCGCCCTGACGCTGGAGCGCTCCGACCCGTAGATCGCGTCGCCGCCCGCGAGGAACATCCGGAGCTCCGTGGTGGTTCTCCGCAGCTCCACGGACTGGCCGAGGGGCTTGAGCACCTCCTTCAGCCGGTCCAGCTTCGCGCCCGTGACCGTGGGGTCGGCGGTGACGACGACCCGGCCCGTGGCCGGATCCGGGCCCCAGGCCGTACCGGGGATCGGATCGCTGGAGTTCAGGGCCGACATGGTGACGTCCAGCCGGGGGTCGTCGGCCCGTACGGCGCCGGGCCGGGCCGCGGTGGCCTGGGCACCGTCCGGGGTGAGCACCACGGCGGCCAGCGCGGCCAGAGCCGCGGCCGCGAACGCGGCGAGGCGTCGGCGGAGTGGAACGGATCGTTGCATGGCATCTCCCGAGTGAATGCCGGAACCACGAGTCCGGAGAGGGGTGTCCCGCGTCTCTGAGCGCGGAAGGAACATCAATCATCACAAGGAGTGAAGATCCCCTGCGCGAACGCAGGAACCGGCGCTGCCCAAACCACCCGCATAAGCGACAAAAGCGGCCACATGCGTTCGTGTCACGCGTGCATTTTCCCGCGGCGCCGTCACCCGGAGCCACCCCCGCCACACGGCAGCCACCCGCCCCTCCGCCGCCCCCGGACCCCGCCCTCCCGGCTCCCGGACCCGCGTCCCGACCCCTCAGGGCAGACCCGGGACAGAGGTTCCTCCAGCGCGGACAAATTTCTGTCATTGCACGTCACCCCTTCGTCAACTTTCTTGCCGCACGCCATGATCCCCGGGGAAGCTATTCGCTGTTTCCCGTGAATTACGGATTCATGAACGGCCGGCAGCCGACGGTCTCTGGAATTCGAAGTCCCGGGAAAAGACCCGCCGCCCCTGGTCGGGTGTCCGGAACTGCTCCCCGACGTACTTGAGGGTGTCATGACTGCAACGCCGACCGGTGCCCCTTCCTATGCCCGCCGATGCGCACACGCGCTGAATTCGCTGCATGCGATTCCTTACTTCACCGACGACCTCGCGAAGGAACTCGCGGAATTCGGCGTGACCGACCCGTCGGGCGTCTATCTCGCGAGCCGCGTGTCGCCGCTCGGCGTGGTGGGGGCGCCCGTCGTCACCGCCGTCTGCAACGCCTTCGCGCCGGGTTTCGTCGCGGAGCGGGTGCCCGCCCTGTGGGACCTGGTCACGCCCGAGCGGGCCGTCGAGGCGCGGCTGAGGTCCGCCGGCGCCGCCCTGGAGCGGCTGCTGGGCACGGACGTCGTCCGGTCGGACGCCATGGCGGAGGCCGCCGCGCTCGCCACCCGCGCGGCCGCGGCCGGCCGGTTCCCCGGGCGCCCGCTGTTCGCGGCGAACGCGGCCCTCGACCGGCCCGAGGAGCCGCACATCGCGCTGTGGCACGCGGCGACCCTGCTGCGCGAGTACCGGGGCGACGGGCACGTCACCGCGCTCGCCCGCTTCGAGCTGACCGGCGTCCACGCGCTCGTCATCGACTGCGCCAGCGACCTCGGCATGGCGAAGGAGATCGTCATGCCCCAGCGCGGCTGGACCGAGGAGGAGTGGGCCACGGCCGAGGCGGAGCTGCGGGCGCGCGGCCTGGTGGCCGGCGACGGCACGCTGACCGCCCGCGGCGCCGAGGTCCGGGCGGAGGTCGAGCGCGAGACGGACCGCCTCGACCGGGAGCCGTACGCGTTCCTCGGCGAGGCCGACGTCGAGAAGCTGGCCCGGTACGTCCACGGGCTGGTCGGCGCCGCGGGCCGCGCCGGGGCGTTCATCCCCCAGCTGCTGCACTTCTTCGCGCCCGACACCGACGCCTGGAACAGGCTCTGACGCCTTCGCCGTGCCCAGCCCCCAGAACTTCCAGAGAACGCCAGAGAAGAGGACCGACCATGACGCCGGCGGCAATATCGGGACCCCCGACCGCACTGTTCTCCCCCGAGTACTACCAGAACCCGTACCCCACCCTGACCTGGCTCCAGGAGAACTCCCCGGTCCACGAGTTCCGGTTCCCGGTCGGTGACGTGCCCACCTGGATCGTGACGCGGTACGAGGACGTCAAGACCGTCCTGGCCGACCCCCGGTACAGCGCGGAGGCCGCCACCTACGCCACGCCCGAGTTCAAGGCCGCCGGCCTGGTCGCCGCCGCGGGCACCATCCTGGAGCGCGGCATCGCGGTCGTCGACCCGCCCGTGCACACCCGGCTGCGCCGGCTGGCGATGAAGCCCTTCACCACCCGCCGGGTGCAGGAGTGGCGGGAGACCGTGCGGGGCATCGTCGCGCGGACCCTCGACGAGTGCGCGGAGCGCGGCGGCTTCGACGTCATGGACGACTACGCCGGAGAGGTCGCCGCGAAGACGCTCGGCGAGATCCTCGGCTTCCGCATCGAGCGCCACCGCGAGCTGGTCGAGGCGCTCAACCAGGCGTTCCCGTCCGACCCCGCGCTGATCCACGAGGCGCCCGCCGCCTTCGGCCGGATCTGCGAGTACTCCGCCGAGCTCGTCGCGGAGAAGCGGCTGCACCCCGGCGAGGACCTGACCTCGGCGCTGATCCAGACCAGCGACGACGACGGCGACCGGCTGGACGAGGACGAGCTCGTCGGCATGGTGGCCGCGATCATCATGGGCGGCAGCGACACCGTGCGCGGCTTCATCGGCAACGCCGTGCTCGGCCTGCTCGACCACCCGGACCAGGCCGGCCTGCTGCGCAGGTCCCCGGAGCTGGCCGGCAACGCCGTCGAGGAACTGCTGCGCTACGACGGCGCCCTCAGCACCGCCCTGTTCCGCGTCACCACCGAGGAGACCGAGCTGGCCGGCGTGAAGCTGCCCGCGGGCGCGCCGGTGATCGCCGGCCTGCTGGCCGCCAACCGGGACCCGCGCTGCTTCCCGGCCCCGGAGACGCTGGACATCGCCCGCACCGGCAAGCGGCACGTCGGCTTCGGCCACGGCCTGCACAACTGCATGGGCGCGGCGCTGGCGCGCCTGGAGGGCGAGATCGCCATCCACGCCCTCTTCGACCGCTTCCCGGACCTGGCCCTGGACGTCCCGCGCGACGAACTGCGCTACATCGACAGCTGGGCGATCCGCCGGCTGACCGCCCTGCCGGTCACCACCTCGGCCACGAACCGGGCCTGACCGCACGTCCGGGCGACGGGGCGCACCGCGGCGGACCGCCGCCCGCGCCCCGGCCGCCCGCAGAACAGCCGATCGCCAAAGTCGTCGGACGAGGGCCCGGCGCGAAGGAGAGCCATATGCGAGCCACCGCCCACGTCGACCGGAACCTCTGCCTCGGCGCAGGACTGTGCGAGGTGATGGCCGCGGAGATGTTCCGGCTGGACGCCGAGGGCATCGCCGTCGCGCGGCAGGACACGGCGGACGGCCCGGACGAGGCCGGCCGTCTCGAACTCCTGCGGGACATCGCCGACTGCTGCCCGACCGGCGCCATCACCATTTCCACGACCACCGACTGAGCCGGCCCGGCGAGGTCCGGCGCGGTCCGGCAGCGCCCCGAAGGGGCGCGGGGAACCGCGCGACCAGCCATGACGCACCGCGGACGACTCGCCGGAGTTCCGGCGGAGCGCGCGTCGCGGACCGCCCGCCGGCCGGTCCGAAGAATTCCACTACGGGGGAGAGATGTCAGAAGCCATGGACACGGACGTCATCGTCGTCGGAGCGGGCCCCGCCGGGCTCATGCTCGCCGCGGAACTGCGCCTCGCCGGCGCGGACGTCATCGTACTGGAGCGGGAGAGCGACTCCCACGTCGAATCCCGCGGCATGGGGTTCACCGCGCGCACCCTGGAGGTGTTCGACCAGCGCGGGCTGCTGCCCCGGTTCGGCGACCTGAACCGCTCGCCCGGCGGCCACTTCGGCAGTGTGCCGATCGACTTCGCGGTCGGCGGCGGCACCCACGCCAGCGTCACCGGCGTCTCGCAGGCGCACACCGTAAAGGTGCTCGGCGAGTGGGCCGCGGAGCTCGGCGTCGACATCCGCCGCGACCACGAGGTCACGGGCCTCACGGACACCGGCGAGCACGTCGAGGTGACGGTGCGGACGCCGGCCGGCGAGGTGCGGCTCACCGCCCCGTACCTGGTCGGCTGCGACGGCGGCCGCAGCGCCGTCCGGCGGCTCGGCGGCTTCGCCTTCCCCGGCACCGACGCCACCGCCGAGCTGCTCCTCGCCGACGTCGAGAACTTCGAGCTGCCCAAGCTGTGGTCCGGCTCCCGGCGCCCGGGCGGCATGCTGCTGGCCGCGCCGCTCGGCGAGAACCGGATGCGCGTGGTGGTCTACAAGCACGGCATGACGCCCGAGCCGCGCACCGGCCCGCCCGCCTTCTCCGAGGTCGCGGACGCCTGGCAGCGGGTCAGCGGTGACGACATCTCCACCGCCACCGCGCTGTGGGTGAGCTCCTTCACGGACGCGTCGCGCCAGGCGAGCGAGTACCGGCGCGGCCGGGTGCTGCTGGCCGGCGACGCCGCCCACATCCACCTGCCCGCCAGCGGTCAGGGCATGAACGTCAGCATCCAGGACGCGGTGAACCTCGGCTGGAAGCTCGGCGCCGTGGTCACCGGCGGCGCGGGCGAGGACCTCCTCGACACGTACCACGCGGAGCGCCACCCGGTCGGCGCGGAGCTGCTGAAGAACACCCGTGCCCAGGCGACGCTGTTCCTCGGCGGCGACGAGATGCAGCCGCTGCGCGACGTCCTCACCCAGGTGTTCCGCCGCGAGGACGCGGCCCGTTATCTGGCGGGCCTGGTCAGCGGCCTGGACATCCGCTACGACGTGGGTGCCGGCGCGCACCCGCTGCTCGGCGTCCGGATGCCGGAGACCCGGCTCGTCCTGGCCGACGGGGAGAAGGCCACCAGCACCGAGCTGCTGCACACCGCGCGCGGTGTGCTGCTCGTCCTCGGCGACGACCGGGGCGCGGCGGAGACCGCCGGAGGCTGGGCGGACCGCCTGGACGTGGTGAGCGCGCGGGCCGCCTACGACCCGGCGCCCGGCGAGCCCGCCGAGCCCGCCGCCGTGCTGATCCGCCCCGACGGCTATGTGGCCTGGGTGAGCGGCGACGGCGACCTGGAGCCGGTGCTGCGCCGCTGGTTCGGCGAACCCTCCGTCTGAGCCGGCCGCGTTCCGCCGGCCGGGCCGGTACGGACCCCTCCGGCCGGCCACCACTCCACCACTCACAGCCCGAGGTGACCATGACCGTTCCCACCGTCCAGTTGTCCACCGGGCCGGAGATCACCCGCCCCGACGTGCACACGGTCTATATGAGCCACTGGTTCGTCGACGGGGCCGAGCAGGGGCGCGCCGTCCTCGACGAGGTCGTGTCGGCGTGGGAGCGGTCCCCCTGGTTCGAGGGGATCCTCTCGCTCTCCTGTTACCTGAGCACCGAGCACGACACCGTCCTGACGTACGCGCAGTGCGCCAACGACGACGTCTACCGGCCGTTCCTGCGCAGCCTGCCCGCCGGGCCCGCGCGGACCGAGCCCATCGCGTTCCGCCCGGACCGCAGCGCGGTGATCGACCCGGCGGCGGGCGTGCCGGGCACCGTGGCCCTCGCCAGCTTCGACGTGGACGGCGCGAACCGCCAGCGGCTCATCGTGGACACCGTCGTGGACCATCTGGAGGCGACTCCGGCGGAGCACCAGGCGGGTCTGATCGCCGCGCACTTCCACCTGAGCGTGGACGGCACGCGGGTGATGAACTTCGCGGAGTGGACGAGCGACGAGGCGCACGTCGCGTTCCTCGACGGCACCACGCGCCGCCGGTCGCTGCGGCTCTCCCTGGACACCCCGGGGGTCCGGCCCATCGGCTTCAAGCGCTACCACCTCCACCGGAGCCTCGGGGCCTGAGGGAATTCCCCAGGGCGATCCGGCGGAAAATACCGGCGGGGAGAGAGCGCCCATTCCGTCGTCGGTGCCCGGCGCTCTCTCCTCGCCATTTCCCGCCGATTCGAGTCGAATCGAGGACGGGGTTCCCGCGCCCGGCAGGTCTTTCCAAGATTTATCGATCTCTGACCTGCCTCTGTACCGGCGCCTATTGAGACCACCGGAATTTTCAAAGATGGTCGATCGCGGACGCATGTCCTCCGGTAGCCGGTGAAATACGGAACCGGCGGCGGCACAAGTCCTCGTCCTTACGCTTCACCGGGCCGACCACCGAAACCCCGGGGGCCGGGTTTCAGCGGAATACGGCCCCTGCGCCGCCCTCCACCGGGGGCGGATCGCATTTGTTCGAAAGAGAGGTTCTCCATGGTGGTTGCTCCGGCCAAGGCAGGCAGGAGGGAATGGATAGGGCTGGCCATGCTGGCCCTGCCGACCCTGCTGGTCTCGATGGACCTGACGGTGCTGCACCTCGCCGTCCCCGCCCTCACCGAGGACCTGCGCCCCAGCAGCACGGAACTCCTCTGGATCGTCGACGTCTACGGCTTCCTGATCGCCGGCAGCCTGGTGACGGCGGGCACCCTCGGTGACCGCATCGGCCGCCGCAAGCTGCTGCTCTTCGGCGCCGCCGCGTTCGGCGCGATGTCGGTCCTCGCGGCCTTCGCCACCAGCCCGGCCATGCTGATCGTGGCGCGCGGCCTGCTGGGCGTCGCGGGCGCGACGCTGATGCCGTCGACGATGGCCCTGATCCGCAACATGTTCCACGACGAGGTGCAGCGTTCGCGCGCCATCGGCATCTGGATGACCAGCTTCATGGCCGGCGCGACCCTCGGGCCGCTGGTCGGCGGCGCGCTGCTCAACGCCTTCTGGTGGGGCTCGGTGTTCCTCATGGGCGTGCCCGTGATGGTGCTGCTGCTGGTCTTCGGGCCGAGGCTGCTGCCCGAGTACCGGGCCGACGAGGCCGGCCGGGTGGACCTGGTCAGCGCGCTGATGTCGCTGGTGGCCGTGCTGGCCGTGGTCTTCGGGGTCAAGCAGGCCGCCGAGCACGGTGTGACGGTGCTCTCCGCGGTCGTCTTCGTCGCCGGCCTGCTGGTCGGCTGGGCGTTCGTCCGCCGGCAGCGCGGCGCCACCGACCCGCTCCTCGATCTGAGCCTGTTCAAGAACGCCCGGTTCAACCTCGCGGTCCTCGCGCTGGTCCTGAACACCGGCGTCATGATGGGCCTCAACTTCTTCGCCGCCCAGTACCTCCAGCTCGTCCACGACCTCTCACCGCTGGACGCGGGCCTGTGGACGCTGCCCATGACGCTCGCGGGCATCCCCGTGGCGCTCCTGACCCCGAACCTCGCCCGGCGCGTCCGCCCGGCGTACGTGATGGCGCTCGGCCTGCTGGTCGCCGCCGCCGGGTTCCTGATCATCACCCAGGTCGACGAGTCGGGCCTGCCGGTGCTGGTCTGCGGCACCGTGGTGATGTTCATGGGCCTGTCCGCGATGGGCGTCCTCGGCACCACCATGGCCGTGAGCGCCACCCGGCCCGAGGAGGCCGGCGCGGCGTCGGCCATCACCTCCACCGGCAACGAGCTCGGCGGCGCGCTGGGCCTGGCCGTCCTCGGCAGCATCGGCAGCGCCGTCTACCAGGCGGGCACGGAGGACAGCGACCTCTCCAAGGTCCCGGCCGGCACGGTCGAGTCCGCCAAGGAGTCGCTCGGCGGGGCCGTGCAGGCCGCCGCCGACCTGCCCCGGCAGGTGGGCGACGAGCTTCTGGCGGCGGCCCGGTCCGCGTTCCTGGACAGCCTGCACGTCGTCGCCCTCGTCTGCGCCGTCGTCGTGGTCCTGCTGGCCGCCGCCGTGGCGGTGCTGCTCCGCGACACCGGCCGCCCGGACGGCACGCAGGACGGGACACCGGACGGCGCGCAGGACACCGCCGGGACGGAGGCCGGGGCCGTCACCTCGTGAGCTACGCGGCGGCGCCCCCGGTGCGGCGCCGCCGCCCCCGGACCGCCCGGCGGGACGCGCTCCCGCCGGGCGGCCGGAACCGGCAACCGGCGACCGCCCGTACGGGCACCGCCCCGCAACCAGGCCACACAAGGAGCAAGCAGATGCGCATCATGTTCACCGTCCTGCCGGTCACCTCACATGTGATGATCATGGCCCCGCTGGCCGCGGCCCTGCAGAGCGCGGGCCACGAGGTGCGGGTGGTGACGCACGACCACCCGGGCACGGTCGCCGCGATCACCGGCGCGGGCCTGGCCGCGGTGCCCCTCGGCGGGCCCATCGACCTGGCCACGGCCGTCGGGGACACCTTCACCAACGAGGTGCTGGAGGACATCGCCCGCACCACGGACGTCGACCCCTCCGACGGCAACCTCTGGCCGATGATCCGCCACTACCTGGTCGCCTCGTACGCCATGTACTACCCGGCCGACGCGACCGGCCCGGAGGTGCCCGGCGCGGCCGGGATCGCCGAGGAGATGGTCGGCTTCGCCCGCGAGTGGCAGCCCGACCTCGTGCTCTGGGACCCGCTGTTCTTCCCCTCCCCGATCGCGGCCCGCGCCTGCGGCGCCGCCCACGCCCGCCTGCTGTGGGGGCTGGACCGCTTCGGCTGGCTCCGCGCCGAGTACCTCAAGGGCCACGCGGCGAACGGCGGCACGGACGGCGGCGCGGGCCCGGACCTCATGGCCGGGATGATGCGCCCGCTGCTGGACCGCTTCGGCGTCGACTTCGACGAGGACCTCCTCGTCGGCCAGTGGAGCGTCAACCCGTGGCCCGAGGGGATGCGCCTGCCGCTGGACCTGGACTACCTCTCGGTGCGCCCGGTCCCGTTCAACGGCGTCATCGCCCTCCCGGAGTGGCTGCGCCGCACCCCCGGGAAGCCCCGCGTCTGCTTCACCCTCGGCACCAGCGGCCGCGACCTCTTCGCGGAGAACGGCGTCTCCGTGGCGGATGTGTTCGCCGCCGTCGCCGACCTCGACATCGAGCTCGTCGCCACGCTCAACGAGGCCCAGCTCGAAGGCGTCGGCAGCGTCCCGGACAACGTGCGCGTCGTCCCGTACGTGCCGATGAGCCTGCTCCTCCCGACCTGCTCCGCGATCCTCCACATCGGCGGGGCGGGCAGCTGGTCGGCCGCCGGCGCGCACGCGGTGCCGCAGCTGCTGGTGCCCAAGTCCGGCTCGGAGTACCTGGACTTCGCCCGCTACGCCGCCGCCAAGGGCGCGGGGCTGGTCATCGAGGACCCGGAGCCCACCGTCGCGGCCCTGCGCGAGGCGCTGCTGCGCCTCCTCGACGAGCCGTCGTTCCGGGACGGCGCCGAGGCCCTCCGCGCGGACCTGGGCCGGCTGCCCAGCCCCGTGGAGATCATCCCGGAGCTGACGGAGCGTACGCTCCGCAACCGGAGCCGCTGACTTCGGCGCGCCCCGCGACCCTTCGCCCCTTCCGTGCCCCGCGCACGGGAGCCCGGCACCCCAGCACGACAGCAAGGAAAGAATCATGACCACTCCCGTCTTCCCCGACATCGACCGCGCCGACTCGCAGCTGGCGCTCGTCACCCCGCTCTACGTGGGCACCCCGGGGATCCAGCGCGCGGTGGCCGACGCGATCGTCGCCGAGTGGACGGCCGCGCCCCGTCCCGAGGGCCTGCTCTCGCAGTCCTGCTACGTGAGCACCTGCGGCGAGAACGTGTGGACCTACGAGCAGTGGACGGGCCTGGACGCGTACCGCGCCTCCGGCCGTATGTACGAGCAGCCGGTCACGCTGCGTGGCCTCGGGCAGGACGGCGCGGACATCGAGCGCACCGCCCCCATCGCCTTCCACCGCTACCGCAGCAACCTCTACGACACCGAGGGCGTCCCGACCCGCATCGTGGCCCCGACCTTCGACGTCGACGGCCGCGCCGCCCAGCGCGCGATCATCGACGCGCTGCTGGACGGCCCGCTGGTCAAGGGCACCCCGGGGCTGCTCTCGGCGCACTTCCACTACAGCCTCGACGGCAGCCGGGTCCTGAACTACGCCGAGTTCACCGAGGACCAGGCCCACCTGGACTTCCTCGCCGACCCGACGGCCATGGGCTCCACCCAGCTCACCAACGACATGCCGGGCGTCCGCGGCATCGGCGGCAAGCGCTACATCCTGCACGGCACCGTCGGGGCGGCACCGCTCGCCGGCTGACCCCCGCCCGCCCGTCCCCGACCGACCCCGTCCCCGACCGACCCGGCTGTCCCCTGATGTTTCCGACCGTCATCGCAAGGAGATTCCATGAAGGCCCTGGTGCTCTCGGGCGGATCAGGCACCCGTCTGCGTCCGTTCAGCCATTCCATGCCCAAGCAGCTCATCCCGATCGCCAACAAGCCGGTGCTTGAGCACGTGCTGGAGAACATCAGGGACCTGGGCGTCACCGAGGTCGGGATCATCGTCGGCGACTGGGCACCGGAGATCGCCGACGTCGTCGGGGACGGCTCGCGGCTGGGCATACGCGTCACCTACATACCCCAGGAGGCGCCCCTGGGCCTGGCCCACTGCGTCACGCTGGCCAGGCCCTTCCTCGGCGACGACGACTTCGTGATGTACCTCGGGGACAACATGCTCCCCGAGGGCGTCCGGGAGGTCGCCGAGTCCTTCCGCACCCGGCAGCCCGCCGCCGAGGTCGTCGTCCACCGGGTCCCGGACCCGCGGGCGTTCGGCGTCGCGGAGCTCGGCCCCGACGGCACGGTCGAGCGGCTGGTCGAGAAGCCCCGCGAGCCCCGCAGCGACCTCGCGCTGATCGGCGTCTACTTCTTCACCCCGGCCATCCACGAGGCCGTCGCCGCCATCGAGCCGAGCGCCCGCGGCGAACTGGAGATCACCGACGCGATCCAGTGGCTGGTCACCCGGGGCGCCGAGGTACGGGCCACCGAGTACCGCGGCTACTGGAAGGACACCGGCCAGGCCGGCGACGTCCTGGAGTGCAACCAGACGCTGCTGGCCGGGCTGACCCCCGGGGTCCTCGGCAGCGTCGACGACGCCAGCCTGCTCGACGGCCGGGTGCGGATCGAGCCCGGCGCCCGGGTCACCCGCTCACGGATCGACGGCCCGGCCGTCATCGGGGCCGGCACCGTGATCGAGGACTGCCACATCGGCCCCGACACCTCCATCGGCGCCGGCTGCGTCCTGCGCAACACCCGGGTCCGCGACTCCATCGTCATGGACGGCGCCGAGATCTCCGGCGTCCCCGGCCTGCGCTACTCCCTCATCGGCCGGAACGCCGTCGTCGGCACCGGCCCGACCGGCGACGCCTGCCACAGCCTGGTCGTCGGCGACCACACCCGCATCGAGGTGGCGGCATGAGACTCCTGGTCACCGGTGGCGCCGGCTTCATCGGCTCGCACTTCGTCCGCACCCTCCTCGACGGCGGCTACCCCGGCCACGAGAGCACCCGGGTCACCGTCCTGGACAAGCTCACCTACGCGGGCAACCGCGCCAACCTCCCGGCCGTGCACCCCCGGCTCGACTTCGTCCGGGGCGACATCTGCGACGCCGCGCTCCTCCGCGAGCTGCTGCCCGGCCACGACGCGGTCGTCCACTTCGCCGCCGAGTCGCACGTCGACCGGTCCGTGGCCGACGCCGCCGAGTTCGTCCGCACCAACGTGGGCGGCACCCAGACCCTCCTCGACGCCTGCCTCGCCACCGGCACCGACCGGGTCGTGCACGTCTCCACCGACGAGGTGTACGGGTCCATCGCCGAGGGCGCGTGGACCGAGGAGTGGCCGCTGCTGCCCAACTCCCCGTACGCCGCCTCCAAGGCGTCGTCCGACCTGATCGCCCGCTCCTACTGGCGGACCCACGGGCTCGATGTGTCGATCACCCGCTGCTCCAACAACTACGGGCCGTACCAGCACCCCGAGAAGCTGATACCCCTCTTCGTCACCAACCTCCTGGAGGGCCTGCCCGTCCCGCTCTACGGCGACGGGCGCAACGTCCGCGAGTGGCTGCACGTCGACGACCACTGCCGGGCGATCGAGCTGGTCCTCACCAAGGGCCGCGCCGGCGAGGTCTACAACGTCGGCGGCGGCAACGAGCAGACCAACCTGGACATCACCGAGCGGCTGCTCGGCCTGTGCGGCGCCGACGCCTCGATGGTCCGCCGGGTCGCCGACCGCAAGGGCCACGACCTGCGCTACGCCCTCGACGAGACCAAGATCCGCGAACACCTCGGATACGCCCCCCGGATCTCCTTCGAGCGGGGCCTCGCCGACACCGTCGACTGGTACCGCGCCAACCCGGGCTGGTGGCGGCCCGTGAAGCACACCGCCGACCGCACCGACCGACAGAGCCGAGAGGGGATCGCGTCATGAACGTCCACAAGGGACTGATTCTCGACGAGACCAAGAAGTTCCACCTGGACGTCCAGGACGACGGGCCCTTCGTCCCCGGCACCACCGAGATCTGGCCCGCCGGCGCGGTGCTCGACGAGGCGGACCGCCTGGCGATCGTCGAGGCCGCCCTGGAGATGCGGATCGCCGCCGGCCC
Organism: Streptomyces eurocidicus; assembly: GCF_002891295.1. Taxonomy (GTDB): domain Bacteria; phylum Actinomycetota; class Actinomycetes; order Streptomycetales; family Streptomycetaceae; genus Streptomyces; species Streptomyces eurocidicus. The sequence goes on from NZ_LGUI01000003.1 coordinate 584,298, forward strand.
CAGCTCCCGGAAGTTCGAGTCCCGGTTCGCCCGCAAGCTGGGCCTGCGCAAGGCCCACCTCACCAACTCCGGTTCCTCCGCGAACCTGCTGGCGATGACGGCGTTCACCTCGCACACCCTGGAGGACCGCCGGCTGCGCCCCGGCGATGAGGTGATCACCGTCGCGGCGGGCTTCCCGACCACGGTCAACCCGATCATCCAGAACGGGCTCGTCCCCGTCTTCGTCGACGTCGAGCTCGGCACGTACAACACCACGGCCGCCCGCGTCGCCGCCGCGATCGGCCCCCGCACCCGGGCCATCATGATCGCGCACGCGCTCGGCAACCCCTTCGAGGTCGCCGAGATCGCCCAGCTGGCCGAGGACCACGACCTGTTCCTCATCGAGGACAACTGCGACGCGGTCGGCTCCACCTACGACGGGAAGCTCACCGGCACCTTCGGCGACATCGCGACCGTCAGCTTCTACCCCGCGCACCACCTCACCATGGGCGAGGGCGGCTGTGTGCTGACCTCGAACCTGGCACTGGCGCGGATCATGGAGTCACTGCGCGACTGGGGCCGCGACTGCTGGTGCGAGCCGGGCGAGACCAACAAGTGCCTCAAGCGGTTCAAGTACCAGATGGGCACGCTGCCCGAGGGCTACGACCACAAGTACATCTTCTCGCACGTCGGTTACAACCTGAAGGCCACCGACATCCAGGCCGCCCTCGGCCTCACCCAGCTCGACAAGCTGGACGCCTTCTGCGACGCCCGCCGCCACAACTGGCGCCGGCTGCGCGAGGGCCTGGAGGGCGTACCGCACCTGCTGCTGCCGGAGGCGACGCCGCGCAGCGACCCGAGCTGGTTCGGGTTCGCGCTCACCGTCGACCCCGACGCACCGTTCAAGCGGGCCGAGCTGGTGGACTTCCTGGAGGACCGGAAGATCGGCACACGGCGGCTGTTCGCGGGCAACCTCACCCGCCACCCGGCCTACGTCGACACCCCGCACCGGGTCGTCGGCGACCTCACCAACAGCGACATCGTCACCGAGCAGACCTTCTGGGTCGGGGTCTACCCGGCGCTCGACGACGAGAAGCTCGACTACGTCGTCTCCAGCGTGAAGGAGTTCGTGGGGGCCCGCACATGATCACCTACGCCGAGTCCGCGCCCCGCAGCGCGGAGCCGGCGCTCAAGCCCCCGTACGACGCCGACCTGCCGTACCGCGTCGCCCGCTCGGCCGCCGCCACCGAGGGCGCGGTCATGCGCACCGCCGACGTCGCGGACTGGCTGGACGAGCGCCGCGCGGCCCACCGGTTCGAGGTGGAGCGGATCCCCCTCGCCGAGCTCGACGGCTGGTCCTTCGACGGGGCCACGGGGAACCTCGGGCACCGCAGCGGCCGGTTCTTCACCGTCGAGGGCCTCCGGGTCACCACCTCCGGCGGGCCCCGGTGGCACCAGCCCATCATCAAGCAGCCCGAGGTCGGCATCCTCGGCATCCTCGTCAAGGACTTCGGCGGCGTCCCGCACTTCCTGATGCAGGCCAAGATGGAGCCCGGCAACCGCAACCTGCTCCAGCTCTCCCCGACCGTCCAGGCCACCCGGAGCAACTACACCAAGGCCCACAAGGGCGCGGACGTGAAGTACATCGAGTACTTCACCGAGCCGGGCCGCGGCCGGGTGCTCGCCGACTCGCTCCAGTCCGAGCACGGCTCCTGGTTCCTGCGGAAGAGCAACCGCAACATGCTGGTCGAGGCCACCGGCGACGTCCCCGTGCACGACGACTTCGTCTGGCTCACCCTCGGCCAGATCGGCACGCTGCTGCGCCGGGACAACGTCGTGAACATGGACGCCCGCACCGTCCTGTCCTGCGCCCCGCTGCCCGACGGCGACGGCCTCGCCCTGCACTCGGACACCGAGCTGCTGTCCTGGTTCACCACCGAGCGCTCCCGCCACGACGTGCACGCCGAGCGGGTCCCCCTCGGCGGCCTGCCCGGCTGGGTGCGCGGCGAGTGGTCGATCGAGCGGGCGGACGGCCGCTACTTCGGCGTCGTCGGCGTCGGCGTACGGGCGGGCAGCCGCGAGGTCGCCCGCTGGACACAGCCCCTGTTCGAGCCCAAGGGCCTCGGCGTCACGGCCTTCCTCACCCGCCGGATCGGCGGCGTGCCGCACCTGCTGGCGCACGCCCGGGTCGAGGGCGGCTTCGCGGACACCGTGGAGCTCGGCCCGACCGTCCAGTACACGCCCGGCAACTACGCGCACCTGACCGGCCCGGACCGCCCGCCCTTCCTCGACCTGGTGCTCGGCGCCGACCCCCGGCGCGTCCGCTACGACACGGTCCACTCGGAGGAGGGCGGCCGCTTCCTGAACGCGGAGAGCCGCTATCTGTTCGTCGAGGCCGACGAGGTGCCCCTCGACCCGCCGCCCGGCTACGTCTGGGCCACCCCCCGGCAGCTCACCCGGCTGCTGCGGCACAACCACTACCTGAACGTGCAGGCCCGCACCCTGCTGTCCTGCCTGACCGCCGGGGCGGTAGCACTCTGATGGCGCCCCTCACGACCGGGCACGAGCCCGGGACCGGCCGGACGGACCCCGTGCGCATCGGGGTCCTCGGCTGCGCCGACATCGCGCGCCGCCGCATGCTGCCCGCCATGACGGCCTCCCCCGACGTGGAGGTCGTCGCGGTCGCCGGCCGCGACCACGCCAAGGCCGGGGTCACGGCCGCCGAGTTCGGCTGCCGCGCCACGCACGGCTACGAGGCGCTGCTGGCCGACCCGGACGTCGAGGCCGTGTACGTACCGCTCCCGGCGGCCCTGCACGCCGTCTGGGTGGAGGAGGCCCTGCGCGCCGGCAAGCACGTCCTCGCGGAGAAGCCGCTCACCACGGACCTCGCCCGCACGGAACACCTCGTCGGCCTGGCCCGGGAGACCGGGCGGGTGCTGCGGGAGAACGTGATGTTCGTCCACCACCCGCAGCACGCGACCGTGCGCCGGCTGGTCCTGGAGGGCGCGATCGGCGAACCCCGCGTCTTCCAGGCCGCCTTCGCCGTCCCCCGCCTGCCGGAACACGACATCCGCTACCGGCCCGAGCTCGGCGGCGGCGCCCTCTGGGACACCGGCGTCTACCCCGTCCGCGCGGCCCTGCACTTCCTGGGCGCCGGGCTGGAGGTCGAGGGCGCCGTGCTCGTCCACGGCCCCGGCCGCGCCGTGGACACCTCCGGCACGGCGCTGCTGCGCTCGCCGGACGGGGTCGCCGCGCACCTGACCTTCGGCCTCGACCACGCCTACCGCTCCTCGTACGAGATCTGGGGCAGCGAGGGCCGCATCTCGGTCGACCGGGCCTTCACCCCGCCCGCCGACCACGTGCCGCACGTCCGGGTCGAGCGCCGCTCCGGCACCGAGGAGCTCCGGCTCCCGCCGGCCGACCAGGTGCTGCGCGCCGTGACGGCGTTCGCGGCGGCCGTACGGACCGGCGGCGCGCCCGACCTCGCGTCCGTGCACCAGGCCGGCCTGCTGGACGACGTACGCCGGAGGGCTTCGGCCCCGCTGGCGTGGAGCGGCGACACCCGGTTGCGCGCCGGCTGACGCGCGGCGGGCCCCGCCCGCGTCCCGTGAACTCCCGCAGCTGTGACGATCTTGGAGATGTTTCCCTATGACTGTTGAAGAAGACGGCCCCGCCGCCGCGCCCGGCGGCACGGCCAAGGAGGTCCGCCGGCTGGACCGCGTCGTCATCCGGTTCGCGGGGGACTCGGGTGACGGCATGCAGCTCACGGGTGACCGTTTCACCTCGGAGACCGCGTCGTTCGGCAACGACCTGTCGACCCTGCCGAACTTCCCCGCCGAGATCCGCGCCCCCGCCGGCACCCTCCCCGGCGTCTCGTCCTTCCAGCTCCACTTCGCCGACCACGACATCCTCACCCCCGGCGACGCCCCCGACGTCCTCGTCGCCATGAACCCCGCCGCACTCAAAGCGAACATCGCGGACGTACCCCGCGGCGCCGAGATCATCGTCAACACCGACGAGTTCACCAAGCGGGCGATGGCGAAGGTCGGCTACGACGCGTCGCCCCTGGAGGACGGCTCGCTGGAGGCGTACCGCGTCCACCCCGTGCCGCTGACGACGCTCACCGTCGAGGCGCTCAAGGACTTCGACCTCTCGCGCAAGGACGCGGGCCGCTCGAAGAACATGTTCGCGCTGGGCCTGCTGTCGTGGATGTACCACCGGCCGACGGAGAGCACCGAGGCGTTCCTGCGGAAGAAGTTCGCGAAGAAGCCGGAGATCGCGGAGGCGAACGTCGTCGCGTTCCGGGCGGGCTGGAACTTCGGCGAGACGACGGAGGACTTCGCGATCTCGTACGAGGTCGCGCCCGCGACGTCGGCTTTCCCGTCCGGCAGATACCGCAACATCTCCGGGAACCTTGCCCTGTCGTACGGCCTGGTCGCGGCGGCGGAGCGGGCGGACCTGCCGCTGTACCTGGGCTCGTACCCGATCACTCCGGCCTCGGACATCCTGCACGAGCTGTCGAAGCACAAGAACTTCGGCGTGCGCACCTTCCAGGCCGAGGACGAGATCGCCGGCATCGGCGCGGCACTCGGAGCGGCCTTCGGCGGCTCGCTGGCGGTGACCACGACGTCGGGTCCCGGGGTGGCGCTCAAGAGCGAGACGATCGGTCTGGCGGTATCGCTGGAGCTCCCGCTGCTGATCGTCGACATCCAGCGCGGCGGCCCCTCCACCGGCCTGCCGACCAAGACCGAACAGGCCGACCTCCTCCAGGCCATGTACGGACGCAACGGCGAGGCGCCGGTGCCGGTGGTGGCGCCGAGGACCCCGGCGGACTGCTTCGACGCGGCGATCGAGGCCGCGCGGATCGCGATCGCGTACCGGACGCCGGTCTTCCTGCTGTCCGACGGCTATCTCGCCAACGGCTCCGAGCCCTGGCGGGTCCCCGAGGTCCACGAGCTGCCCGACCTGCGCGTGCAGTTCGCGACCGGCCCCAACCACGAGCTCGCCGACGGCACCGAGGTCTTCTGGCCGTACAAGCGCGACCCGCAGACCCTGGCCCGCCCCTGGGCCGTCCCCGGCACCCCCGGCCTCGAACACCGCATCGGCGGCATCGAGAAGCAGGACGGCACGGGCAACATCAGCTACGACCCGGCCAACCACGACTTCATGGTCCGCACCCGCCAGGCCAAGATCGACGGCATCGAGGTCCCCGACCTGGACGTCGACGACCCGCACGGTGACGCCCATGTGCTGGTGCTGGGGTGGGGCTCGACGTACGGCCCGGTCACGGCGGCGGTACGCCGACTGCGAGCAGGCGGGTCGAGCGTCGCGCAGGCCCATCTGCGGCATCTCAACCCCTTCCCGAAGAACCTGGGAGAGGTGCTGAAGCGGTACGACAAGGTGATCGTCCCGGAGATGAACCTCGGCCAGCTGGCCCTGCTCCTGCGTGCCCGGTATCTGATCGACGCGCACTCGTACACCCAGGTCAACGGCATGCCCTTCAAGGCCGAGCAGCTGGCCACCACGATCCGGGAGGTTCTCGATGCCCAGTGAAGCCCTGCCCCTGGTACCGCGCGGCACGCTCCCGCTGACGGCGAAGGACTTCAAGTCGGACCAGGAGGTGCGCTGGTGTCCCGGCTGCGGTGACTACGCCATCCTCGCCGCCGTCCAAGGCTTCATGCCCGAACTCGGCCTCGCCAAAGAGAACATCGTCTTCATCTCCGGCATCGGCTGCTCCTCCCGCTTCCCCTACTACATGAACACCTACGGGATGCACTCCATCCACGGACGCGCACCCGCCATCGCCACCGGACTCGCCTCCTCCCGCCAAGACCTCTCCGTCTGGGTCGTCACCGGCGACGGCGACGCCCTCTCCATCGGCGGCAACCACCTCATCCACGCCCTCCGCCGCAACGTCAACCTCAAAATCCTCCTCTTCAACAACCGCATCTACGGCCTCACCAAAGGCCAGTACTCCCCCACCTCCGAAGTCGGCAAGATCACCAAATCCACACCCATGGGCTCCCTCGACGCACCCTTCAACCCCGTCTCCCTGGCCATCGGCGCCGAAGCCTCCTTCGTCGCACGCACCGTCGACTCCGACCGCAAACACCTCACCGAGGTCCTGCGCCAGGCCGCCGAACACCCCGGCACCGCCCTCGTCGAGATCTACCAGAACTGCAACATCTTCAACGACGGCGCCTTCGAAGCCCTCAAAGACAAAGACCAGGCACAAGAAGCCGTCATCCGCCTCGAACACGGACACCCCATCCGCTTCGGTGCCGACGGGGAGAAGGGCGTCATCCGGAATCCGCTGACCGGCGACCTGGAGGTCGTCGCCGTCACCGAGGAGAACCAGGACCGGATCCTGGTCCACGACGCCCACACCCCGTCCCCCACCACCGCCTTCGCCCTCTCCCGCCTCGCCGACCCCGACACCCTCCACCACACCCCCATCGGCGTCTTCCGCAGCACCGAACGCCCCGTCTACGACACCCTCATGTCCGACCAACTCGAAACAGCAGTCGAACAAAAGGGCAAGGGCGACCTCACCACACTCCTCACCGGCAACGACACCTGGACGGTGGAGGAGCAGGAGAGGCGGGTGCGCGGTGCGGATCACTGAGCTGGAGATCCCGGGGGCATTCGTCGTCGCGCCCGATCGGATCAGGGACGAGCGGGGCTCTTTCCACGAGGCGCTGCGGACGGAGGAGTTCGCCCGCGAGACCGGCCGGTCGTTCACTCCGGCGCAGATCAACTACTCGGTCTCGCGGCGCAACACCCTGCGCGGCGTCCACAGCGTCACCACGCCGCCCGGCCAGGCGAAGTTCGTGACCTGTGTGCGGGGCGCGCTGCGGGACTTCGTGGTCGACCTGCGCGTGGGTTCCCCGACGTTCGGGCTCAGTGTGAGCAATCTGCTGGACACGGAGACGAACCTGTCCGTGTACGTGCCCGAGGGCGTGGGCCACGGCTTCCTGTCCCTGACGGACGACGCGTGCATCTCGTACGTCCTCTCCACCGCCCATGTGCCCGGGACGCAGATCGACATCGATCCGCTGGACCCGGACCTCGCGATCCCGTGGGGGTTCACGGAACCGCCGCTGATGTCGGAGAAGGACGCGGGGGCGCCGTCGCTGGCGGCCACGGCGGCCGCCGGGCTGCTGACGCCCTGGTCGGAGCACGAGAAGGCGGGGCGGGCATGAGAAGGGTCCTGGTACTCGGCGGTACGGGCTTCCTGGGCGCCCATCTGGTCGGCGCGTTCGCCGCGACGGGCGCCGAGGTCCTCTCGGCCTCGCGCGGCGGCCCGCTGAGCGTCGACCTCACCGCCGCGAGCCCGGACGAGCTGGCGGCCGTGCTGCGCGACGCCCGCCCGGACGTGGTGGTGAACGCGGCCGGCCGCGCGTGGCAGGCGACCGAGCGGGAGATGCGCGAGGCCAACGCCGTGGCCGTGGGGAAGCTGGTCGGGGCGCTGGCCCGGCTGCCGTCCCGGCCCCGCCTGATCCAGTTGGGCAGTGTGCACGAGTACGGCCCGGGGACGGTGGGCGCGGGCACCTCCGAGCACGAGGTGCCGGCGCCGGTGACGGCGTACGGGCGGTCCAAGCTCGACGGTTCGCTGGCCGTGCTGGAGGGCGTGCGGTCGGGCGGGCTGAACGCCGTCGTGCTCCGGCTCGCCAACGTCTGCGGCCCGGGGGCCCCGCGCGGCAGTCTGCTGGGGGCGGTCACGGCCCAGCTGGCGGGTCACTCGGGCGTGGGGCCGGTGGAACTGCGGCTGGCGCCGCTGCGGGCGCGGCGGGACTTCGTCGACGTACGGGACGTGGCGGCGGCCGTCGTGGCGGCGGCGGACCTGCCGTATCCGGACGGGGCGAAGCCGGTGGTCAACGTGGGGCGCGGGGTGGCGGTCCCGATGCGGGACCTCGTCGAGCGGCTGATCGCGCTCAGCGGGGTGCCCGTACGGATCGAGGAGATCCCCGACGCGGGGGCGGCGCGCAACGACGTGGAGTGGCAGCAACTGGACATCTCACGGGCGCGGTTGCTGCTGGGGTGGCGGCCCCGGTACGGGCTGGACGAGTCGCTGCGGGACCTGCTGGCGTCGGGGACGACGGCGGCGGTGACGGCGGCGATGGCGTGACGCCGGGGACGTGACGCGGGGCGGGGCGGGGGCGCGGGTGGCCTCCGCCCGGCCGCGTACGCCGCTCAGCCCCAGGTGTGGCCCGCGGGCTCCTCGATGGTGGTGTTGATGCGGTTGAAGAAGTTGGTCAGGGCGACCATCAGGATGATCGAGGAGAGCTGCCCCTCGTCGAAGTGGTCGGCGGCCTCGTCCCAGACGTCGTCCGGGACGGCCTTGCCGGTGTGGTCGGCGAGGCGGGTGGCGGACTCGGTGAGGGCGAGGGCCGCGCGCTCGGCGTCGGTGAAGAAGGGGGCCTCGCGCCAGGCGGCGACCATGTGCAGCCGCTCGTCGGTCTCGCCGGCCTTCTTGGCGCTGGCGACGCCGCCGAACACGCACACGGCGCAGCCGTTGATCTGGCTGGCGCGCAGGTGCACCAGCTCCAGGATCTGCTGGGGGGCGCCGCCCTGGTGAATGGCCTTGAAGAGGGTCTGCACGCCCTTCGTCACGTCGGGCAGGACCGCGGCGGGGTTCTTCATACGAGCGTTCATGTCGTCCTTCTTCCGTATTCGCGACCGGTTATCGTCCGTCACTGCACTGACGGACGAAGTCGCGAGGATGTGACACGTGAGCGAGAAAGATTTTCTGGCGCGGAGGTTCGAGGAGCACCGGCCCCATCTGAGGGCGGTGGCCTACCGGATGCTCGGCTCGCTCAGCGAGGCCGAGGACGCGGTGCAGGAGGCATGGTTCAAGCTGAGCCGCTCCGACGTCTCCGGGGTGGAGAACCTGGGCGGCTGGCTGACCACGGTGGTCGGCCGGGTGTGCCTGGACATGCTGCGGTCGCGGGCGACGCGGCGCGAGGAGCCGCTGGAGGACGGGGAGGGGCGGGTCCGGCTGCCCGACCCGGTGATCAGCGGGCCGGGCGGGCTGGAGCCGGAGCAGGAGATCCTGCTGGCCGACTCGGTCGGGCTCGCCCTGATGATCGTCCTCCAGACGCTGGGCCCGGCCGAGCGCCTCGCCTTCGTGCTGCACGACATGTTCGCCGTGCCGTTCGACGAGATCGCGCCGGTCCTCGGCCGCACCCCGGCGTCGACCAGGCAGCTCGCCAGCCGTGCCCGGCGCCGCGTCCAGGACGCGTCACCCGCGACGGACACGGACCCGGCCGAGCGGCGTACGGTCGTCGACGCGTTCCTGACGGCGGCGCGCGGCGGGGACCTGGAGGCGCTCGTGGCCGTGCTCGACCCGGAGATCGTGGCCCGGTCCGACGGCGGCACGCTGCTGCCGAGCGCGCTCCGGCGGGGCGCGGCCGAGATCGCCGCCCAGGCGATCACCTTCGCCCGGATCGCCGAAGCCGCGCGCCCGGTGCTGGTCAACGGCACACCCGGGGTGGTCGCGATCGCGGACGGCCGGGTGATGTCGGTGATGTCGTTCACCGTCCGGGACGGCAAGGTCACCGCGCTCGACATCCTCGTCGACCCGGAGCGCCTGGCGCGGATCGATGTGGAGGCGCTGGGTCTCTGAGGCGGGCGAGCGGCCTGTGGTGGCCGGTCCGGGAAAGATGTTCCCCGAGGGCGGTCACATCCGCGTGGTCCGGCGGGTCAGAGCGATGAAGGACGCAAGAAACCGCCGCCGGAGCGAGCCCCGCACCGGCACCCGCCGGCCGCCCGGCCACAGGCCCGCTGAGGAGCATTCCCGATGTCCACCACCACCCTCGTCGTCACCCTGCTGGCCGCCGCGATGTCGGGCTTCTCGGCGGCCTCGGTCTTCCTCCGCGCCAAGTGGGTGGTGGAGCCCATGAACGCCTACGGTGTGCCGCGCTCGTGGTGGACCCCGCTGGGCCTCGCCAAGGCGGCGGGTGCGGCGGGCCTGGTGGCGGGCGTCTTCCTGCCGGTCGTGGGCACCCTGGCGGGCGTCGGCCTGGTCCTGTACTTCGCCGGGGCGGTCGTCACGGTCGTCCGCGCCCGCTCGTACTCCCACGTCCCGTTCCCGCTGGTCTACGCGGCCCCGGTGGTCGCCGCGCTGGCCCTGGCCTGACCGGCCGGGTTCCGTTCCGGACGGCCGGGACGGCCCGTACCGGCCACGGTGCGGCGACCGGCTGAGACGGATCACCGCGGCGCCCTACAGTGGCCGGATGGCGACCGAGGAGCGCGATCGGGAGCGGCGGCACGTCTTCGGTGACGACGCCGAGCAGTACGACGCGGGCCGCCCGGGCTATCCGGAACGGATGGTCGAGGAGGCCCTGGCGTTCGCCGCCCTGCCGGCGGGCGTCCCGGCGGTGGAGGTCGGCGCGGGCACCGGAAAGGCGACGCTCGCCTTCGCCGCCCGCGGCACGCCGGTGACCTGCGTGGAGCCGGACGCGCGGATGGCACGGGTGCTGCGGCGCAACTGCGCGGGAATGCCCCATGTCACCGTGGAGGAGGCCGACTTCGAGTCCTGGCGTCCGGACCGGGCCTACGGGCTGCTGTACTGCGCGCAGGCGTGGCACTGGGTCGATCCGGCGGTCCGCTGGGCACGCGCGAAGGCGGCCCTCCGGCCGGGCGGGGCGGTGGCGCTCTTCTGGAACCACTGGCGCCTGGCGGACCCGGGTCTGACCACCCGCCTGACGGCCGCCCACGCCCAACACGGCGTACCCGTACCGGCGTACACGATCCTCGACCCGAACCCCCGCCCGGCCCACCGCGGCCCGGAGGCCCGCCAATGGCGGGAGATGGAGTCGGACGGCGGCTTCACGGACCTGGACCACCGCCTGTACGAGTCCGAGCACCCCCACTCACCGACCGCGTTGACCGACCTCCTGTCGACGTACTCGGGCTACCGGGCCGTCCCGGCCCCGGCCCGCGGGGCCCTCCTTGAAACCTTGACCCGAACCGCGGAACAGCACGGGACCCCGATAGAGGTGAGGGTGACCACGAGCTTGTTCCTGGGCCGCAGCAGGGGCTGAACGGGCCATACACCTCGCCCTCGGGTGCGACGGCAGGGTTTCAGGCGCGCCGCGCACGTACGGCATCGGTATAGAGCTCCGCGGTCAGGTCATCGTCTTCGACGCCCAGTTCGCCGAGGACAGACCGGATGTCGCGCAGGGCACCACGAAGGTCGTCCTCTCCCACCTGGGTCTCCAGCTCGATGAAGGAGCCGTCGATCTCGGGCACCGTGACGACCGTCGCCAGCATCGGCCGGCCGAGGGCTTGGAACTCGTAGTTGTGGCACTGCTTCTCGAAGGCGATCACGGGCACGTAGCCGAGGCCGCGCAGCATGGCGTGCACCGCTTCGGGATCCTCGACACGGGTCTCGTGCTCCGGTTTCGAACCGGATGCCTCGTCGACCCGCGCCCCCTTGTAGGTCAGGATCGTCTTGTCGGCCCGCGCACCACGGACGGTGCGTACCCTCAGCTCCCGGTCCCCCTTCTCCAGGGTGCCGGCCGGTTCGTCGTAGTAGGTGTCCCGGTACACCTCGGCCCGCCCGGCGGCGCGGGCGTCCAGGCGTCGCGTGACCTCGGCCACGTCGTGCACTCGTGCCTTCAGTTCAGCCTCGATCATCGGCCACGTCCCCTCCGGTCAGACGGTCCGCTCCCCGTCCTCGACGAGCGCCTCGAACATGCGTCGGCACCCCCGGTACAAGGGCCCGTGCGGTGTCTCCACCACCTTGTACACCGCCGACTCGTGGCCTTCCCATCCCGCGTCGAAGGCGGAGACGAACATGGTGGTGTCGAGTCGGATGATGCGCCAGGTCGGAAGCATCCGGTACCGATACACCTGCACGTCGCATACCCCGGCGAGCTCCCGCAGACGCGCTTCGGCCAGGCGTACGCCGTCCGCCAAGGACGCGGGTGACTCTCCGATCTCGGCAGCCCGTCGAACGAGGGCAGGCGCGGCCGGATCGAGCAGGAGCAGCCGAAGTCGCCGCGGCGCACCGGCACCACCGGCCACGGCGTCGCGCAGAAGAGAGCCGTTCAATGCCAGCAGCCCGAAGCCGCGCACCGCCAGTACGTCGACCTCGGTGGCTGTGTCCGCCTGGCGCTGGATCTCCTCGGCGGCGGACGCTTGCGACGCGTAGACCCGTACGACTTCGGGGAACGCCGCGAGCTCGAAGGTCTTCCCTGTCGCCCCTGCCTCGCGCTTGGACGCCAGCCCGAGGAGGTGCCGGGCGTCGTCGGGAAGACAGAGGCCATCCGCGATGCGCTCGAAGACGTCGAGCAGGGCCACCTCGCGCCGACCGTTGATGATCTCGTTGACCCGAGCCTGATAGAGCCCTGTCGCGGTGGCGATCCGGGCTTGGCTCACCCCGCCGAACTGCTGCACGTGCCGGAACACCGCACCCATGTCGCGGGCGCGCAACGCCTCTCGAATCCCGGCACGCTGCCATGTCCAGTCAGGCAACTCGATGGGGAACTGTCCGGTCGGCATCCGCGCCCCGCCCGCCAGGGAAGTCATCTCACGCTGAGATTACCGCCCGGATGTCGCGCCGAGACCGGGCACGGCTCGACCGTGTACACATGGACAGCAGCCCTGCCAGCACCGGATGTATGGACTTCGACAAGGTGCGGAACTCGATCGATCAAGCCTTGACCTTGCGTTCGAGTCCGCTGCGGAGCGAGGAACTTGAGGGGGTGGGCGCTGCGCTGCGCTGCGCCGGCACAGGGATGCTCTTCTCCCTGGAGCCCGAGGGCACGTGGACGACATGTGGCGTGGCAGCCTGGAGTGGTACCGAAGCCGTTCGACGCTCGATCGCGTCGAGTCGTCCGGTGACCACCCCCTGGGCTCGGCCGTGCTCGGCGACCTCACCCATGTGATGCAGCTCGCCCGGGACTGCCGATGGCTTCTCGAACTCCATTCCACAGCGGAGCGCGCAGCCGCTCCGTAACCGTCGCCCCAGACCCGGGGCACCCCATCCGATCTTCTAAGCCGGAGCCGGCACGGCTCCCGCCCCGCGGAGCGCGGCTCGTACGGCAGACGCGCCGCGGCGAGCGGCTGCCACGGCGCCGCAGGTGTCATCAGCGGGTGGAGCGAACGCGTTCGGCCGTACGGGCGGTGGCACGAAGCGCCGTTCGGTGGCGCGTTGTTCCGCGAAGGTGCGGGCGTCCGGCATCTTCCGCAGCAAGCGGTTGCGGATGATCCCGGCGGCGAAGTGGACGTGATCCGGCAGCCCGCCGGTCAGCGCTTCCCGGACCTCCGCCAGAGACGCGCCCCGCTGGAACCACTCCCCGGCGAGCGGCGCGAGCCGGGCGATGTCCTTACCGGACAGGCGTAGCTGCCGATCGGTGCGGGAGACGGCGGTCAGGACGTGGGTGCCCTGCGTGACGAAGGGCGCGGGTACGAACGCCGAGCGGCCGGGCGGGGCGGCTTGAGGCTTCGGCGGGGGTACGGACTCCGGCGTCGGCTCCGGCTCTGGCCCCCGATCCGGCTCAGGCTCGGATTCAGGCTCGGCCCGGGCGGGTTGGGGAGGTTGGGGAGTGTTCTTCCCCGAGTCTTTGTCTTGGTAACGGCCGACGGACCGGCTCCCCGGCCGACCGACGGCCGGAATCCGGGTACCCGGCCGCCCCGCCCGCACGGCGGCCGCTTCCTCGGCGGTCAGCGGCACGCCGGAGACGAGCTGCTCTGTGGTCCACCGCCCAGCCCGCCCCTGCTCGCGCCACTCGTGGTAGTACCCGGCGGCGGCCAGCTCCCGCTTCGCACGGATGAACCCGGTGGTCTTGATCCCGGCCCGCTGAGCGACCTGCCACAACGGCAGGTCGACACCCGGCGGCAGCGACAACTGCCAGATGAGCAGCCGTACGGCGTCCGAAGACAGCTTCGGGCTACGAATGATCTCGTTGGCAACCTGCGTGAAGGAGCGCGCAGGCGCGATAGCATGCCGGAGCATTCCGGTACCTATTCCTTAGGGGCTACCGGGTGTAGACCCCTGGCCCGGTGTTCTCAGCACCGACCGGGGGTCGCCTCGCATACGGCACGAGGCAACCCGTCTGCCGCCACCGTAAAACACAATTTCCGCCCGGACGCGGCCGGTTGCCCCACATCCCTCGTATGGGTACGCCGAGCCGCATGCCCCGGAGACAGGCAAAGGGGCCTGACGAACCCGGCCGCAGGTTGGCCGCACGCGTTGGTCAGCGGTGGGACACCAGCGGCGCAGGGTGAGACCGAGGCAACGGAAAAGGGGTGCCCGGAAGCCCCCGGCACCCCTCTGACCAGCGCATTCGCCGACCTGGCGGAGAGTGTGGGATTTGAACCCACGGTGACATCGCTGCCACGACGGTTTTCAAGACCGTTCCCTTAGGCCGCTCGGGCAACTCTCCCCGCGTCGGAGAGACCCTCACCGACGCGGAGACAGCCTACCGGCTGTGCGAGGGCGGTGCGGAGCCGCGTTCAGGGGGTGGACCCGGGGTGCGGTGGGGCGAGGGGCACGGGACGTCAGAGGCGGCCCAGGCGGGAGACCAGGAGGGCCGCGTCGTCGGGGGAGTCGGCCGGGCGGACGGACATGAGGGCGTCGCAGATCTCGTCCAGGGGGGCGCGGGGGTCGCGGACGGCCTTGCCGAGGATCGCGATGCCCTGTTCCAGGTCGAGGACGCCCTTGCGGTCCTCGACCATGCCGTCCGTGTAGAGGACCAGCAGGCTGCCGGGCTCCACGGGGATCTCCACGTCCGCGTACATGTGGTGGAGGCCCATGCCCATCGGCGGGCCCGGTTCGCAGGGGAGCGGGCCGGCCGTGCCGTCGGGGCGGACCAGGAGGGGCGGCGGGTGGCCGGCCAGGGCGATGCGGCAGCGGCCGGTCCCCGCGTCGTAGACCGCGCAGACGCAGGTCGCGGCGAGCTCGTCCTCGTTGCCGGCCAGGATCCCGTCGAGCCGGGTGAGCAGCTGGCCCGGCCGCAGGCCGACAGCGAGCAGGGCGTGGACGGAGGCGCGGTAGCGGCCCATCGCGGCGGCGGCGCCCACGCCGTGGCCCATCACGTCGCCGACGCCGAGCCCGACCCGGCCGGCGGGCAGGGCCACCGCGTCGTACCAGTCGCCGCCCGCGAGGGTGCCGTCCTCGGCCGGGCGGTAGCGGTACGCCGCGCGGAACCAGCTCTCCGAGGGCAGCCGGGTGGGGAGCAAGTGGCGCTGGAGGGCGAGGGTGGCGAGACGTTCGCGGCGGTAGAGGAGGGCGTTGTCGATCGCCGTGGCGGCGCGGGCCGCCAGCTCGACGGCGAGCACCCGGCCGTCCCCCGCGTAGCCCGCGGCGCCGTGCCGAAGGAAGGTGACGGCGCCGAGCACCCGGCCCACGGCCGTCAGCGGCACCGCGATCCCGTGCCGGACGACCCCGTCCGCCAGCTCCGTCTCGAAGGTCACGGGCCGGGCGGAGCCGACGCACTCGGCGACCGCCGCGGCCGCCGGGCGGGCCGCCGGAAGGTCGTCCTCGGGGCGCGGCCGCCGGGCGTCCGGCGGCAGGACCAGGGGGTGGACGAGCGGGATCGCCGTGCAGGGGCTGTCCGGCGTCGCGTACCAGCCGCGGATCTCGCAGGCGCCGACGTCCGGCTCGGCCGCCGCCTTCAGCAGATCGACCTCGACGGCGTCGGCGAACTCCGGGACGCAGCCCTCCGCCAGCTGCCCCGCGACCGCCCGCGGGTCGAGCCCTTGGCCGAGGCGGGCGCCGACCCTGCCGAGCAGGACGAGCCGGCGCCGGTCCCGGGCCGCCTCCAGGAGCTCCCGCCCGGCGTCGGCCCGTTCGTGGACGAGGCCGCCGACGCCGACCACCGTGCCGTCCGCGTCGCGCAGCGGGAACATGCTGCCGGTGGCGACCCTGGGGGCACCGTCCGGGCGGACCCCCGCGACCTGGAGGTTGTCGACGCTCTCGCCGTCCTCGACGACGCGGCGCAGCACCTTCTCGTACGCCTCGGGGTACGGCAGCTCCAGCACCTCGAGCACGGAGCGGCCCAGGTGCTCCTCGGCGGTCAGGCCGTTCAGCCGGGCGAGGACGTCGTTGACGTACCGGAAGCGCAGATCGGTGTCGAGAACCGCGAGGCCCACGGGAGAGGAGTGCAACAGGCGGTCCAGAGTGGGGATGTCGCCCTGCCGTTGCTCCTGGGGCAGGGCTACGGCCAGCACTCCCGCCCCGTCCGCCAGCGGCACCTCCAGGGGGTACCAGACGACGCTGCGGCAGGTGCCGTCACGGCGGCGCACCCAGTCGCCGCGCGCCTCGCCCGCGGACCGCAGCAACGCCTTCACCAGGTCACCGCCTTGGGCGCCGCCCCGGTCGGCGAGGAGTGCGGCGTCCCGGCCGACGATCTCCCGTTCGGCGTAACCGGTCAGCTCGCGCGCGCCGGTGCTCCACTGCCGGATGCGGCCGTCGGCGTCGATCAGCGCCGTGGCGGGCGGGGAGACGGGGCCGCCGGCCGCCGGCGTACGCCGCGGCGTGGAAGGAGAGAGCACCACCTTGCGCACCGCCCTCACCGGCCCGGACCGCCCCGCGGACACCGGCCGGAACACGCCTCCGCCCGGCCCCTTTTCGTCTCACGGATGATAGGGGTCCGGGCGGTGGGCCGGGGCGCGTTCGGCGGGTTCCCGGCGGGTCGTACGCCGGGCCGCCGCGCCGGGGTGAGGCCGGCGGGCCCCCGGGTCGGCGCTACGAGCGGCTGTCGCCCTTGCGTTCGCCCAGGACGACCTCGGTCGTGGCCTGCTTGCCGTCCCGGGTGTAGGTGAGGGTGACCTTGTCGCCCGGACGGTGCGTCCAGATCTCGCTGATCAGCGTGGGGCCGCTGTCGACGGCCGTGTCGTCCAGCTTGGTGATCACGTCACCGGGCTTCAGGCCGGCCTTGTCGGCGGGGCCGCCGGGCGTGACCGCCGGGGCGTTGTTCTCGCCCGCGGGGGAGATCTTGGCGCCACCGCCGGAATCCCGCATGTTCACCGAGGCGGAGATGACGGGGTAGGTCGGCACCCGGTCCTTGATCAGCTGGTCGGCGACGTTCTTCGCCTGGTTGATCGGGATCGCGAAGCCGAGGCCGATGCTGCCGGCCTGCTGCTGGCCGCCGCCGAAGCCGCCGCCGTTGTTGGCGGACTGGATGGCGGAGTTGATGCCGATGACCGCGCCCTGGGCGTTGAGCAGCGGGCCGCCGGAGTTGCCGGGGTTGATCGAGGCGTCCGTCTGCAGGGCGCTCATGTACGAGGCGTTGCCGTTGCCGCCGCCGTCGCTGGAGGCGACCGGGCGCTTCTTGGCGCTGACGATGCCCGTGGTGACCGTGCCGGAGAGGCCGAAGGGCGCGCCGATGGCGATCGTCGCGTCGCCCACGGCACTCTTGTCGGAGTCGCCGAGCGGGATGGGGTTGAGGGTGGCGCCGGAGGCGTCCTTGAGCTTCAGGACGGCGACGTCGTAACCCTGGGCGCGGCCGACGACCTCCGCGGCGTACTGCTTGCCGTTGGAGAACGTCGCCGTGAGCTTGCCGCCGCCCTGCGCGGCGGAGGCGACGACGTGGTTGTTGGTGAGGATGTGGCCCTGCTTGTCGTAGACGAAGCCGGTGCCCGTGCCGCCCTCGCCGCCGCCGCTCTGCGCCTCGATGGTGACGACGCTCGGCAGCGCCTTGTTCGCGATGTCCGCGACGGAGCCCGGGGTACGGCTCTCGACCTTGGGGTCGCCGGAGGAGGAGACGGTCGTGGAGGAGCCGCTGTCGCTGCGGTTCGCCGCCCAGAAGCCGATGCCGCCGCCGACGCCGCCCGCGACGAGGGCCGCCACCAGGACGGCCGCGACGAGCCCGCCCGTCCGCTTGCGCGGCGGGACCGGGGCGGCTCCCCAGACGCCGTCGTGGGCGCCGGGACCGCCGGGCGCGCCGCCGTACGCCTGTGGCTGCATCTGGACCTGCGGCCCGCCGCCGGGCTGCCCGTACCAGGGGCCGGGGGCGCCCTGCGCACCCTGCGCGCCGAGGGGCTGACCGGCCGCGCCCACCGCACCGGCCTGCGCGTAGGCCGGCTGCTGCGGGGCCGTGGGGGCCTCGGCGGGCGACAGGGCCTGGGCACCGGGGGCGCCGGCCTCGTCCGCGCCGACCGCGGGCAGCTGCGCCGTACGGTCCGCGGGCGGCTCCGCGACCGCTCCGCCGGGCTCCCCGGCCCGCTCCGCGGACACCTTCTCCATGGACGCCTTCTCCGTGGACACGGCAGGCGCCGCGGGCGGCGCGCTGGGTACGGGAGGGACGGACGGAACGGGGCGCTCCGGCTCGGGGGACGGCGTCGTGGACTCCGCACCCGGACCGGGCGCGGACGGAACGGCGGCGCCCTCGTTCTCGGTGCTCACAGTTCTCTCCTCAATCACGTGCACCACCGGGTGCACATCGGTTCTCGTTCGCGACGTCGGCCACGTCCCGACGGATGTCATGCCCACGCGGAAGCCTGAGGTCCACGGTCAGCTCTTCCATGCTTTCCCATGCCGCGTCAGACCACCGTAAGCGGATCCTGTGCCCACGCCCTCCGGATCCGGGTCACGGAGGCGCACCGGCGGGCCGTTCACGGAAGCCGCGACCGACCCGTCGCGGGCCCGCCCGAAGGCGCACGCGAACCCGCGCCGGACCCGGCACGGGCCGCACACCCACACACTCCCGGACAGACCGCAGGAAATCCACCGCATGCGCGAGCGCGCCGGGCGGTGGCACCATAACGCGGTGACCAATGCGCACCAGGCCCGGGACCTCCGCCCCGACGGCCGCCCGCTCACCGTCGTCGCCCACCGGGGAGCGTCCGAGGACGCCCCGGAACACACCCTGGCCGCCTACCGCAAAGCCATCGAGGACGGCGCCGACGCGCTGGAGTGCGATGTACGGCTCACCTCCGACGGCCACCTCGTCTGCGTCCACGACCGCCGGGTCAACCGCACCTCCAACGGCCGGGGCGCCGTCTCCACCCTGGAACTGGCCGATCTCGCCGCCCTCGACTTCGGCTCGTGGAAGGGCGCGGCCACCGACCGCGAGGCGCCCGACCTCGACGCGACCTCCGTCCTCACCCTGGAGCGGCTGCTGGAGCTCGTCGTGGACGCCGGACGCCGGGTGGAGCTGGCCGTCGAGACCAAGCACCCCACGCGCTGGGCGGGCCAGGTCGAGGAGCGGCTGCTCACCCTGCTCGACCGCTTCGGGCTCGCCGCGCCGCCGCCGGACGAACCCTCGCGCGTGCGGGTGATGAGCTTCTCGGCGCGCTCCCTGCACCGCGTGCGGGCGGCGGCGCCCGCCCTGCCGACCGTCTACCTGATGCAGTTCGTCTCGCCGCGCCACCGGGACGGCCGGCTGCCCACGGGCATCCACATCGCCGGGCCGAGCATCCGGATCATCCGTAAGGACCCCGACTACGTGGCCCGGCTGCACCGGGCCGGGAACAAGGTGCACGTCTGGACGGTGAACGAGCCGGCCGACGTCGAGCTCTGCGCGCGCGTGGGGGTGGACGCGGTGATCACAAACCGGCCCAAGCAGGTCCTTTCCCAGCTCGGGCGCCCGTAGGTCCATTACAAGGAGTGCACCGGCGCGTTCGGTACGTGTTCGACCTCCCCGAGTGCCCCCACCGGGTGCTGGATGGCCGGTTTCCGGTCCAGTCCATTGGGGCATCCATCCCCTGACGTGGGGCAAAGGAGGTCTCGGGGGTGGCGTTGGTGGTGGCACAGGAGGTGCCCACGTCGTCGATCATGGCCGTACCCCATGGTCCAGCCGCTGTGGGCCAGGCAAGACACCGGATGCGCGAGGACCTGCGCATCAGTGGGGTACCGGATTCGGTCATCGACGACGCCGTATTGATCCTTTCGGAGCTGCTCAGCAACGCGTACCGGCACGGTCGCCCGCTGAGCCCGGAGAACGGCGACAGAGACGGGGAGAAGGACGGGGGGATACGTGCCGCTTGGCGAGTGGACAAACACGGCCGGCTCACGGTCGAGGTCACGGACGGAGGCGGTCCGACCCGCCCACTTCCGGCCACTCCGTCGGTCACCGCACGTGGCGGCCGCGGATTGAACATCATCAGCGCTCTCTCCCAGGACTGGGGCGTACGGGACGCTTCCGGCGAGGTGACCGTCTGGGCCGCCCTGTCGGCGCGCGGCGGCTTCGCCACGCGGCTCGACCTGGCCCCGGAGATGGCGTTCAGCGATATGGACGAGCTGGCGTGACCACGGCGCGACGCGCGTAGACCCGCGGCACATCACAGAGCACCGGGCAGCGCGGTACGGCACCGAACAGAGCACGGCAGCGGCGCGGGCCTCCCACCAGGGCGGCGAGACGGCACGCGCCCGTACGGCCGGTGTGCCCCGTGACCGGAGCGCGCGACGCGCGACCGGAGAGCGGCACCCCGACACCACCGGCCGGTGTGACCGCACCACCCCGCCGCCCAGCCTCGGCTCCCGGGCACCCCCGGCATCCGGGCACCCGCCGGCGCACCGCGCCCGGACCACCGGCCACCGCCGGAAGAGCCCACCCGGCTCCCGCCCCGGCACTCCCCGGCATCCCTTCGGGCACCGCGGCCCCCACCACAGGACCGTGCGGGAGCCCGACCCGGACCACCCGGCACCCCGGACACCCCGGGCGTCCCGAGCACCCTTCGCACGCCGGGCCCGACACCACCGGCCCGTGCGTGACAAGCCCGCACCCGCACCCGCCCGTCGAATTCTCGCCAACTCCCCGGCCCCGCGACCGCCAAGGCCGCGCGTTGCCGCCCCGGGCCCGCCGTCGGTACGTTCGCACCGGCGTACGGGCGGCCTGCTCAAGGGGTGACGGTGGACGGATCGCGGACCGTCTTCCGGCCCGCGCGGGGCTCGACGGGGTTCCCGCACCCCGGCGACCCGCCCCTGCCGGACACCGCTCCCCGGGCATGCCGTAGCGCCTGGCACGCCATGGCCCGCGCCGCCCGGGGGCAGGTCGGGGACTTCGTGGAGCGGCGGTATCCGCAGACCTTCCACAGCGCCACGCTCACCGACCGGGACGGCACGCACGTCGCGCTGTTCCACGCGCACCACCCGCTGACCGCCTTCGTCGACGAACGGCGCCACTGGTACACCGACGAGTTCCGGGAACCCCCCGCCTGGGCGGGCGTCCTCGCTCACCACGGCTTCGCCGTCCTGAGCGCGGCGCTGCTCCTGGCGCCGTTCCCGGCGGCCGACGTCTCGGCCCTCTCCGGTTCGGAGCTGCGGCAGATCGCGTTCCGGCGGCCGGACACCGTCGGCGCGGCGCTCTTCAACGCGTGGGGCTGACGTGTGGGGCTGACGTGTGGGACTGACGCGTGGGACCGGGTAGCGGTCCCGCCCGGGGCGCCACCGGACCCGCTCGCCGCCCTGCCGCGGGACCACGGCGGGACCACGGCGAAGCCGTCCCGCAGGACACGGCGCAGCCCTCCCGGGCGCACCCCGCCGGGGCCCTCCCCCCGGGCGCTAGGCTCGCGCCGTCAGGCACACCAGCCCGGACGGCTGACCAACCCGGACGGCTGACCGGCCGCACGCACCGCCGCACGATCGGGAGACACGCACGCATGGCCAAGAAGCGCCGCCCCCAGACCAAGGCCGCCACGCCCCGGGCCGTCGACGGTCCGATCCCCGTCGTCGGAGCCCGGGAGCCCTGCCCCTGCGGCTCGGAGCGGCGTTACAAGGCGTGTCACGGCCGCGAGGCCGCGCACGCCGTCGCCGAGCTCGTGCAGCGCCCCTTCGAGGGGCTGCCCGGCGAGGCCGACTGGGTCGCGCTGCGCGAGCTGGTGCCCGCCGCGACCGTCGAGCTCACCCTCAAGGACGGGCTGCCCGAGGGCGTGCCCTCGGTGACCCTGGCCACCGTGCTGCCCATGGCCTGGCCCGCGCTCCGCCGCGACAACGGCGCCGTGCTCCTCGGCCTGCAGAACGACACCGCCTCCGGCGACCTCAGCCGCGACCTCGCCGACACGCTCCGGCGCGCCCTTACGGCGGAGCCGGGCACCCCGGTCGCGGCCGAGCGCGCCGGCACCGACGGCCCGCGCCTGCAGGACCTGCTGGATCCGTCCGTCCCCTTCGAGCCGGCCGTCCACACCGGCTTCGAGTTCTGGGTCGAGGACGCCGAGAACGCCACCGGCGAGGTCGCCGCCTCGCTGGACCGGGCCAACGCCGCCGCGATCCCGACCGTCCGGCTGTCCGGCGTCGACGCCGCGTACTGGTGCGAGACCCCGGAGAAGAACCACCTGCGCTGGGTGATGCCCCACCCGGAGGAGAAGCTCCTCGACGCCCTCGCCCGCCTCCACGCCGCCGGGGCGTCCTCGCTCGGCGAGGGCACCCGCCTGGTGGGCTCCTTCCGGGCGCACGGCCTGACCGTGCCGGTCTGGGACCTGCCGAGCGGGATGCGCGCGGAGGACGTCGAGAAGCCCGCCGCGGGCCTCGCGGAGCGGCTGGCCGCGGCGCTCGCCGACGGGACGCCGCTGACCGCCGAGGAGCGGCGGGCGCGCGGCGGCCTCACCAGCCGTCAGGTCACCCTGAACTGACACCCGTCGGCGCGGGACCGTCCGAAGTCGCGCGCGGGGCACCCCTGAGGGGACCGCGGCGGCCAAGGCGGCCCCGGGAGACCGAGGCGGCGGCCGCGGCGGCACCTCGGCGACATCTGAACGAGCGGTATCGATCACGTCGAGCCGAGGTGGACCGCGCCCGGAGCGCAGGTGGAGCGGGAGATTCCGGGGCCCGGAGGGCCCCATTCACGTGACTCCTGTCACAACTCCCGCTGTCAGACCGGAAATACGCGTCCGGAAATCCACGATCGAATTTGCGAACGGCGAATCTCTTGTTACCGTTCTAGGAGCCCGGTCGCTGGTGCATCCCCCGTCGCCAGCGACCGGGCGTTTCCATGCCCGGACGCGCCCACGGCGCCCCGCGGCCGCCCGGCACGGGCCCGAGGGACCTCCAGGGCCGCCGGGAGCACCGCCGCCGCCCTCGGCCGGCCGGCGGGCCGACGGCCCGCCCGCACCTAATCCGCCCGGTCGCCCGGCGAGTTGCTGCCGGACCGGAGCAGAAGATCCCCCTCCGCCGAGGCGAACTCCGCCACCGCCGAATAGCCGCTCCCGCTCGTACCCCCACTGCGGTCCCCGCCCCGGGCGGTCGGCCGGTGCGGCGTCTCGCAGCCGTCAGGGTCGTCGGAGGCCCCCGTACGGCAGTGCACCTGGACCGTCCGGGCGTCGGGGCCCATGAGGGTCAGTACGGCCGTCAGCGGGCCGCCTGTGGCGTTCCGGAAGTACGTACGGGCCCAGGTGTCCCGGCCCCGCTCCAGGACGCAGGTCTGGGCCTCCACGCCCGCCGGCGAGGAGAGTTCGGGACCGCAGTGCGTGACCGTCCGGCCCGGCGCCCCGGAGGCGCCGTCGGGGCCGTCGCCGACGACGCCCTCGTCACCGCCCTCGCCGCCGTCCACATCGGAACCCGGCGCTCCGACCGGTTCCCGGGGTTCCGCCGAACCGCCCGCACCGGACGCGCTGTCCGCGGCCTCGTCGTCCTCGGTGTCCGCCGTGTCGTCGGCGGACGTCTCCTCGGTGGTCCCGTCGTCCTCGCCACCGGGGGCGCCCATGGCGCCGGCGGGCCGGCCGCCGTGGCCGCCGCCGTGCGCCCGCTTCCCCGTCTTCTCCGGGCTCATCAGACCCGCGGGCCCCGCCGTCGCCGCCGCCAGCGGCAGCACGACCGCCAGGGCCACCACACTCGCGAGGGCGATCATCCGTAGATTCGCCGCTCGCTGCCGGGCCGCACCGGACTGCGACGCACCGGTCGCACCGGGCACACCGGACGCACGCTCCATGGGACCACCCGCAACTCGCCGCGAACGCTGATTGATGGGGGCCGCCTTCGAAAACGCCCCGCCCGGCCGCCGGTGCCCGGCGGTACGCGGCAGCGCCCGGTAACGATCCGGTGCGAACCCTCACCCGAACATAGCGGTCGAAGGCCGCACCACCGGGCGGCCGCGCGGTGGTTTCCCACAGATCCCGGCGCGGCTTACACCCGTACGAGTGAGAGCGCGTGCGTCTCCCGTCCGTACGCGCTCTCGTGTGCTCATACGGGCACCCCCTCGGGGGCACCGCTCCTCGGGCCGGCCGCGGATCCGCTCCGGCCGCCGATGGCCGCCGGTACACCGTCCCCGTCAGCCGCGCCGCCCGTGTTCACCGCGCCTTGCGTGCCTGTTGTGTTTGCTGTGACTGTCGTTGTGAAGGTTGCTGTTGCTACTGATGTGAATCCTGCTGCCGCCGCGACTGTCGAGACAGCCGCCGCGCAAGGGGCTTCAACCGGCTCGTCGGACCCCCGCGTCCGTGACCCGCGTCAGTAGGCGAGCCGGCTGCCGCCGCCCTGCGTCCCCGTGCCCGCGCTCTCCTCCACGAGGACGTCGACGACGGTGGAGATGTCCGGGAGCCACGGCCGCCTCCCCTCGCCCGCGCCGCCCGCCCGCTCGGCGAGCAGCGCGCGGTCCGCCCGCCGGGGCTTCGCCGCCCGCGGCGGCCGAGGCTCCCCGCCCACCTGGGGCGCCCGCTCCCAGCGCACCCGGCCGGCCGCCGTGGGCGACGGCGGGAGCGCCACATAGCCGCCCTCCCCGTGGAAGCGCAGCGAACCGGGCACCCAGTCCTGGCGGTGCAGCAGCTCGCCGAGAACCTCCAGGGAGTACGGGGCCACCAGCAGCGCCCAGCGGCCGGGGGTGGCGATCACCGGGCCGACCCGTACGCCCGCGCGGTCGAGTGAGGCCAGGGCGCGGGCGCCGGCCACCGCGGGCAGGCTCACCGCGCAGGGCCCGCGCCCGCCCGTGGCGAGCACCACGGGGGCGTCCGGGCGGTTGGTCCACCACCAGCGGACCATCCGGGCGTCCGTGGTCGCCGCCAGGAGCCCGGGGTCGAAGGGGTGGGCACCGGGGGCCGCGCAGTCGGGGTGCGGGCAGGCGCACACCGTGCCGCGGCCGCCGCCGGGCCGCAGGCCCGCACCCGGGAGTACGGGCCACCGCCATTCCGTGGCGTAGGACAGGGCCGCGGTGAGGACCGCCGGCCGGCCGCCCCGCCTGAGCGAGAGCTTGCGTCGCCTTCCGAGGATCTCGCGCATGAGCGCTCGTTCCTTTCCGTGAACGCCGAAATCGGGCCCTTGTCGTCGAACAAGGGTCGTATCGCACTACATGACACCGCACAGTCCCGCGGCCACCGCGGCGGCCTTCCGCGCTCCACGGCCGGCCGGACGGACCGCCCGCACCGTGGAGACGCGTGGCACCGCGCGGCCCCCACGGACCGTCCGGGCCCCGTGAACCGCATGGACTGCGTGAACTGCACGAGCTGACCGAACTGCGCTGACTGCGTGAGCTGCTTGCCTGAACTGTGTGCACCGCTTGGACCGCGGGTACTGCGCGGCACCGCGTGGGTCCACCCGGCGAGTCACCGGGCACCGCGCCGGGCCGCGTACGGACTGCTCGGACTCCATGGCACTACGGGTCCGACCTCGCGCGCTGCTCAACACGCCGTGGCCCTTTTCGAGGCCGGCACACCACGTGGTTCCCAAGTCACTGCATGTACAACGCAGCGCATCACGCCACGGGGCGAGCGTGAAACATGGCGGGGGGTGGCGCGGCTATGGCGCTTCGTGCTGAGCCCGTACGCCCCTCGCCTGTGGCGCGGGTCGCCCCACGCCCTCGGGGACGGGCGCGGCCGTTGCCGGATAAGACGCTCGGGTCCGCCACCGGGTTCCGGGGCGGCCCCAACTGCCCCTGCCCTTCTCCGAGTACGTACCCACCAGGGTGGATATGACGCGCTGTCGAACAACGTCAGTCGATCGCGAATCCTTGACCGCGGGGCCATTTTCCGGCCAAGTTTGAAACCCCATAGACACCACCAATCCCACCGGTCCAATGCTGGACATCCGCTTACCCAGGCGTGTACATGTGGAGCACGGATAGCGCGCAACACGACAGGGGGCTTGCGATGCTATTGACGCGAAAGTACAGGCCGATGAGCTGGTCAGCACGGCTCGACGAGACGCCGCGCGCGCTCGCCCGGACCGCTGCCTCCCGTGCCCCCCGCGCCGCCACGCGGCCCTGCCGGGGCAGCCGACCATGACCACGCCCCACCTGCCGAAAGTGGCCGGAATCAACCCTCCGCTGGCCGCGCCCTCCCACACTCCGCCCTCCTCCGCCACCTCCTCCCCCACCGATCCCGAGGACTCCGCCGGATCCGCCGACCCCAGCGGGAACACCGGCCCGGAGGGCCCCACGGACTCCTCGGGCCCGGCCGGCACCTCCGGACCCACGGACCCCATGGACCGGTCCGGAGCAGACGGGTCCGGTTCCCCCGCCGCACACCCGGCGCCGGGTGCCCTCGTGCTGGACCGCCTGGCGGGCTGGATCTCGGACCTCACCACCCTCCAGGAGCTGACCGAACGGCTCACCCGCACCGGCACCCTGGACGACGCGCTGCACGAGGTGCTGCGGGCCGGCGCCGCCCTGGTCGGCGCCCGCCGGGGCCTGGTCACCCTCCACCCCGCGCGGGGGCCCGGCCACGAGCACCCGGTCACCGTCGGGCTCGGGCTCGGCCGCGCCGACCTCGGCCACATCGAGACCATCCCGCCCGCGCCGGCCGGCCCGCACGGCCGGCTCTTCGGCGGCCTCCCCCCGCTCGGCTCCCGCGCCGGCACCGCCCACCCCGACATCGCGGCCGACGAGACCCTCGACCCCCGCCACCGCGAGGTCGCGGCCCGGCTCGGCTACGGCGCCAGCTACGCCGTACCGCTGGAGGCGGACGCCCGGGCCGGGACCACCGGCCGGCTGGGCGCGGCCGTCTGGCTCTACGACGAGCCGGCCGAGCCCACCGACCGGCAGCGGCACCTGATCGGCCTCTACCGCGACCACGCCACGGAGCACCTCGCCCGCCTCCTGGAGCTCGCCGAGGCCCGCGAGACGGTCGCCACCCTCCATGAGGAGCTGCTGCCCAGCAGGCTGCCCCGGATCCCCGGGGTCCGGCTGGCGGTCCGCCACCGCGGCGGGCCGGCGGGCGGCGGCGACTGGTACGACGCGCTGCCGCTGCCCGAGGGCGCGCTCGGCCTGGCCGTCGGCGGAGTGACGGGCTCCGGGCCCAGCGCGGTCGCCGCGATGGGCCGGCTGCGGGCCTCCCTGCGCGCGTACGCCGTCATGGAGGGCGAGGACCCGGTGGCGGTCCTCTCCGATCTGGAGCTCCTGCTGCGGCTCACCGAGCCCGCCCGCTCGGCTACCGCCCTCTTCGCGTACTGCGAGCCCGCCGAGCGCCGGGTGGTCCTGGCGGGCGCCGGGCACTGCCCGCCGCTGATCATCGGCGAGCACCGCGCCGAGTACGTGGAGACCTCGCTGTCCGCGCCGCTGGGCATGCTCGCCTGCTGGGAGGCGCCCAGCGTGGAGGTCGAGGCGGCGCCCGGCGAGACGCTGCTCCTCTACAGCGACGGGCTGCTGCACCGCACCGGCGACGCCATGGACTGCGGCTTCGCCCGGCTGCACCGGGCGGCGGCGAGCGTCCCCAGGGCCGCGCTGCGGGACCCGGACGCCGTCGTGGACCACATCCTGCGGGCCGTACTGCCGGACGGCGAGGACGGCGCCGGGGACCGCCCCGGGAGCGGCGGCGCCACCGGGGGCGAGGACGTCATCCTGCTCGCCGCCCGGTTCGACTGAGCCCGGCGGGGCATCCGGCCCGGACGGGAAGGGCGGCCGGGCCGGCACCGGGCCGTGTCCACAGCCTTCTCCGTCGCTTTTCCTCGCACATACGATGGAAAGCGGCCCCGTCCGAGGAGGAAACGCAGTGACCGAGCAGCCCGCGCCCGAGAACCCCGAAGGTGACGAGCCGATCAAGCAGCGGAAGAACGGCCTCTACCCGGCCGTCTCCGACGAGCTTGCCGCCAGTATGAAGTCGGGCTGGGCCGACACCGAGCTGCGCGACCTGCAGCCCATCGCCCAGGCCGCCGAGACCGCCCGCCGCCGCGCCGACCTCTCCGCCCGCTTCCCCGGCGAGCGCCTGGTCATCCCCGCGGGCAATCTGAAGACCCGCTCCAACGACACGGAGTACGCCTTCCGCGCGTCCACGGAGTACGTCTACCTCACCGGCGACCAGACCCAGGACGGCGTCCTCGTCCTGGAGCCGGCCGGGGCCGAGGGCCACCGGGCGACCCTCTACCTGCTGCCGCGCTCGAACCGCGAGAACGGCGAGTTCTGGCTCGACGGCATGGGCGAGCTGTGGGTCGGCCGCCGGCACAGCCTCACCGAGGCCGAGCGGCTCTACGGCGTGCCGTGCGCGGACGTCCGCGAGCTCGCCGACGCCCTGCGCGAGGCCACCGGCCCCGTGCGCGCCGTCCGCGGCCACGACGCGGGCGTCGAGGCCGCGCTGACCGACAAGGTCACCGCCGAGCGCGACGAGGAGCTGCGGGTCTTCGTCAGCGAGCAGCGGCTGGTGAAGGACGCCTTCGAGATCGCCGAGCTCCAGAAGGCCGTCGACTCGACGGTCCGCGGCTTCGAGGACGTCGTGAAGGTCCTCGACAAGGCCGAGGCCACCTCGGAGCGCTACATCGAGGGCACCTTCTTCCTGCGCGCCCGCGTCGAGGGCAACGACATCGGCTACGGCTCCATCTGCGCCGCCGGCCCGCACGCCACCACCCTGCACTGGGTGCGCAACGACGGCCCGGTCCGCTCCGGCGAGCTGCTGCTGCTGGACGCGGGCGTGGAGACCCACACCCTCTACACCGCGGACGTCACCCGCACGCTGCCGATCAACGGCACGTACACCGAGCTCCAGCGCAAGATCTACGACGCGGTGTACGAGGCCCAGGAGGCCGGCATCGCGGCGGTGCGGCCGGGCGCGAAGTACCGCGACTTCCACGACGCCGCCCAGCGCGTCCTCGCCGAGAAGCTCGTCGAGTGGGGCCTGGTCGAGGGCCCGGTCGAGCGCGTCCTGGAGCTCGGCCTCCAGCGCCGCTGGACCCTGCACGGCACCGGCCACATGCTGGGCCTGGACGTCCACGACTGCGCCGTGGCCCGTACGGAGACGTACGTCGACGGCGTCCTGGAGCCGGGCATGGTGCTGACCGTCGAGCCCGGGCTGTACTTCCAGGCCGACGACACCACCGTGCCGGAGGAGTACCGGGGCATCGGCGTCCGGATCGAGGACGACATCCTCGTCACCGAGGACGGCAACCGGAACCTCTCCGCCGGGCTGCCGCGCACGTCCGCGGACGTGGAGACGTGGATGGCCGGCCTCAAGGGCTGATCCCCGTGCCCGTCGCGCCGCGGCCCGTCTCCGTACGGGTCGCGGCGCGGCTCACCGGGTGGTGTAGCCGCCGTTGATGAAGAGCGTCTGGCCGTTGAGCCACCAGCCGTCCGTGAGCAGGAACTTCACATACGGCGCGATGTCCTCGATCTTCGTGAGGTCGCCGTTCATGGCCGACGACTTGTGGTACGCGATCGAGTCGTCCGTCTCCGCCGGGTAGAAGAACCCGGTGTCCATCGGGCCCGGGGCGATGTTGTTGACGGAGATGTTCCGGCCGAACAGCTCCTTGGACAGCGCCCGGGTGAAGTGCTCGACGGGCGCCTTGCTGCCGGCGTAGACGGAGTACAGGCCGGTGTAGGCGGCGAGCAGCGAGGTCACGATGGTGACGATCTTCCCGCCGTCCTGCACACGCTTCGCGGCCTCCCGCATCATGAAGTACGCCGCCTTGCAGTTGACGGCGAACATTTTGTCGAACTCCTCCTCGGACGTCTCGGTCATCGGCTTCTTGATGACCATGCCCGCGGTGTTCACCACGCAGTCGACCTTGCCGAACGCCGCGACGGCGGCGTCGAACAGCCCCTCGATCCCGGGCACCTTCGTCAGGTCCGCACCGTGGACGATCGCCTTGCCGCCGGCCGCCTCGACCTCGGCGGCGGTCTTCTCCGCGCCGTCCTTGGAGGAGGGGCTGTTGTAGTGGACGACGACCTTGGCGCCCTCGGGGGCGACCTCCTTGGCGATGAGGCTGCCGAGATTCCGCGAGGCGCCGCCGATGACGACGACCTTGTCCTTGAGGGTGTGGCTGGGGGTGGGCACGGGTGTCTCCCGGGGCGTGGGGGTGCGGTGGTGCCCACGCTAGGAGCGGGGGTGCGGGGGCGCCTGTGGGAGGCGGCCACATGGGTGTGTGCGGCGGCTCGGGCGGAGCTTTCCCCTACCCGCCCCTTCCCGAATGTCCTCAATCGCCGGACGGGCTGAAAATCAGCCCGTCCGGCGATTGAGGACCGGGGCCCGGGGCGGAGCCCCGGAAAGCGCTACGTCCCCAGGCCCGCGTCCCGCGCCAGCAGCGCCGCCTGCACCCGGTTCTCGCACTCCAGTTTCGCCAGGATCCGGCTCACATACGTCTTCACCGTCGCCTCGCTCATATGGATCCGCCGCCCCGCGTCCGCGTTGGACAGACCCTCGCCCAGCAGTGCCAGGACCTCCCGCTCGCGCTCGCTGAGGGCGGCCACCCGGGCCCGGGCGCGGGTGGCCCGGCCGGTGTCCGGGGCGTGCACCAGGGAGTCCGCGACGTGCCGGGTCGCGGCGGGCGACAGATAGGCGTCGCCCGCGGCCGCCGCGCGGACGGCGCCGATCAGCTCGCCCGGCGCCGAGTCCTTGAGCAGGAAGCCGGCCCCGCCCTGCCGGAGGGCCCGCAGGACGTTCTCGCGCTCGCCGAAGGTCGTCAGGATCAGCGCCCGTACGCCGGGGGCCGTCCGGCCGATCTCGGCGAGGGCGTCGAGCCCGTCCATCACCGGCATCCGGATGTCGAGCAGCGCCACGTCGACCAGGTGGCGGCGGGCCAGCTCGACGGCCTCCCGCCCGTCCGGCGCCTCCGCGACGACCTCGATGTCGTCGGCCGACGTGAGGATCATCCGGATGCCCGCCCGGATGAGGGGCTCGTCATCGGCGATGAGGACACGGATCACCAGGTCTCCCGGTCATTCAATTCTTGACGTGGAACTCACGCTTCTCGGCCAGTTTCCCGTCCTTGAAGCAGAACCGGTAAACGGTATCCGTGTTCAGGTCGTCCGTGCTGTCGGTGGACAGCAGGGCCAGGCACTTCATGCCCTGCGGGTCGTCCGGCAGCTTCCTCGTCACCTCGGAGGCGATGAAGGACTTGCCCGACGGCAGCCTGTCGCGCACCTCCGCCTCGGTCTCGCCGACCCGCACCGAGTTGTAGACCCTCGGGTCGACCATCGTCTTGTCGACCTCCTCGACCAGCTTGCCCAGGCCGAGGACGGCGACCACCACAAGTCCCACCAGGACGACCAGGATGACGCCGCAGCCGATCAGACAGCCGTTCCTCTTCTTGTCGCTCACGATGTTCCCGAACTCCTCGCGCGGTTCCGACCAGTCGATGACCGGTCCACCGTCGCCCGGCGGGACGCCCGGGAGCTGCCGCCGGAAGTCGTCGGACGGCTCGACGAAGGTCGCCTCGTGGGCCTCCTTGGTCTCGTACGGGATCACCCCGGCGAGCCGGAAGCCGCCCTCGACCGGGCCGGCGTGCACCATGCCGCCGACCAGCCGGGCCCGCTCCCGCAGCCCGGTCAGGCCCTGGCCGCCGCTGACCGGCGGGGACCACTCGCCGGTGGAGTCCGGGACGGCGCCGTTCGCGACCTCCACGACCAGCGCGTCGGGCTCGTAGCGCAGGCTCACGGCGATCCGGGCGCCGGGCGCGTGCTTGTAGGCGTTCGTCAGCCCTTCCTGGGCGATGCGGTAAGCGGCGTGGTCGGCGGTCGGGGCCAGCCGGCGGGGCTCGCCCGTCCGCTCGAAGGTGACCTTGGCGCCGGCGGCCACCGCCGACTCGACGAGGCCCTCGATCCCGGCCACGGCACGGGACACGGGCTCGCGCTCCTCGGCGACGCCGGGGTCCTTGAGGATGCCGACGACCTCGCGCAGCTCGTGCATCGCGGACACCGAC
This sequence comes from Streptomyces eurocidicus, assembly GCF_002891295.1. Taxonomy (GTDB): domain Bacteria; phylum Actinomycetota; class Actinomycetes; order Streptomycetales; family Streptomycetaceae; genus Streptomyces; species Streptomyces eurocidicus. Next base: position 616,210 of record NZ_LGUI01000003.1, read on the forward strand.
GCCTCGCGCAGCACCCCCACGGCCTCCCGCTGCCGCCCGGTCAGCTCCGGGTCGACCTCCAGGGCCCCGGTGTGCACGCTGATCAGGGCCAGCTGGTGACCGAGGCTGTCGTGCATGTCGTGGGCGATGCGCTGGCGCTCGCGCAGCCGCGCCTGCCCGGCGATCATCTGGCGCTCGCGGAGCAGCTGGGCGTTGCGCTCCCGCAGGGTCTGCAACAGGGTGCGGCGCTGGGTCCAGTAGCGGCTGGTGATGCCGGGGACCACCGAGGACACCAGGAAGAGCAGCGCTCCTATGGTGAGGACCAGGACGAACGACTGGCGGACCTGCGACAGCCCGATGGCCAGGTCCACGACGAAAGCCGCGCAGAACGTCAGCAGCGCCCGCACCACCCCGTCGATCCGGCGGCCGGCCGACCAGCTGGCCAGGACGAGGATCATCATCCCGCCGCCGCTCAGCGAGGACAGGGCGGCCGCGGCGATCAGCACGGTGCCGGGCAGGGCCCTGCGCACCAGGGAGAGCAGGACGACTCCGGCGGTCACCGACGCGATGCGCAGGGGATCGCTGTCGCTGAGCCATTCGGTACCCGCGGCGAGCACGGCGAGGCAGAGGGCCAGCGCGCACTCCCCGGCCAGCCGCCGCCGCGTCCACTGCCCGGGGTCCACCAGCCGCCGCCACAGGCCACGGGCCCACGTTCTCGCCTCAGCCCACGATGTCGCCTTCATGGCGGCAGCGTAGGCGGGGTTCCCGGTCCGGGTCGTGAGCCGAAGGTCTACGACCGCGGCGACGAAAGTCGCCCCGGGGCCCCGGGGGGAGGGGGCGCCGGGCAGGCCCCACCCGCCCGGCCCCCTGCTCCCCGGTTACTTGCCGGCGGTTTACTTGTCGGCGGTGAGGACGCCCGCCTGGCCCCAGCTGTCGGCGGGGGTCTCGTGGATCCAGACCTGCACGGCGTCGGCCGGGATCTGGTAGGCGTCCACGAACGCGTCGGTGATGCGCTGGACGAGGTCCCGCTTGAGCTCGACGGTGCGGGGGCCCTGCTGAACGGTCACGATGGGCATGGGGTGCCTCCTCGGTCCACGGTCCGACCCGGCCGTTCCGGGTCGTTCACCGGTGTGACACCAGTCCATCGCGTCGGCGCCCCGGGACCTAGAAGCACTCGGACCACGCAGCGATCACGAATCGTGATCGGCGCAGGCGGCGAGCAGCGCGCCGAGTGCGGCGGGCGGGGACGAGGGGTGCACGGCGAGCGCGGTCGGCAGGGACAGCCCCTCGCCGCGTACGGGCCGGAAGGCCACCTTGCCCGTCCGCAGCTGCCGGGCGTGCGAGGCGTAGACCACGGTCCACATGGGCGAGGCGGCGCCGATCGCGGCCAGGGTGTTCTGCAGGCTGCTCGACGGGGGGCCGGGCACGGGCGCGAAGCCGGCGTCCCGGCAGGCCGAGACGACCAGGTCGACCAGGGGCGGGTTGTTGCGCCGGTCGGTGAGCCGCAGCGGCAGCCCGGCCAGGTCCGCGAGGGCGACGTCGGGGGCCGAGGCCAGGGGGTGCCGGGCGGGCAGGGCCACCACGAGCTGGTCCTGCCACACGGGTATCAGCCGCACCCCGGGGTGCTCCTCGGGGGCGCGGACGAACGCGGCGTCCAGCCCGCCCGCGGCGACCTGGTCCAGGCGGGACCGGGCGGGGGCGGAGAGGAGCTCCACGCCCAGGTCCGGGGCGCGCCGGGCGAGCGACTCCAGCACCCGGTCCAGGTGGTCGCCGAGCCCGGTGCTGGTGCCCAGGCGGAGGGTGGCCCCGCGCGCCCCGGTCAGTTCGGCGGCGACGGCGCGCGCCCGCGCCTCGGCCGCGAGCACGGACCGGGCCTCGGGCAGGAAGCGCTCACCGGCGGGGGTGAGGCGGACGTGGCGTGGTGAGCGGTCGAAGAACTCGACGCCCAGCTCCCGTTCGAGTCGGCGGACCTGCTGGCTCACGGCGGACTGCACGATGTGCAGCCGCTCGGCGGCCCGGCCGAAGTGCAGTTCCTCGGCGACGGTGACGAAATACCGGAGCTGACGCAGTTCCACGGGTCCGACCAGCCTCTTCTCGGTGTCCAGGGAGCACCGAGTATGCGCGGGGGCCGCCCCTTGAAGGCCCGACGGGCTGAAAAATCAGCCCGTCCGGCGTTTGAGGACACCGCGCGTCAGCGCGGAACGGGGGTCTGGGGGCGCAGCCCCCGGTTCCGGGAAGGGGCGGGTAGGGGAGAAGCCCGCCGCAGGCGCCCCACCCGCCCTTCAAGCCCGCAGCAGCACCGAAGTCCGTACGTACGGCCCCACCGTCCCGATCCGCCCCGTCGCCGTCGTGCCACGCGGCAACAGCCCGGCCGCCGTCTCGAACGCCAACCGCCCGTCCTCCAGAAACGCCACCTCCACCTCGTGGAACGTCGGCGCCCGTGCCGGTTCCAGGGCCGAGAACGCCTTGTAGAACGCCTCCTTGGCCGAGAACACGGCGGTCAGCCGCGCGCCGCCCCCGGGGCCGGGCCCGAGCCGGGCGCGTTCGCGTTCGGTGCACACCAGGCCGGCGGCCGGGGTGCCGAGCCTGCCGGTCCGTTCGATGTCCACGCCGATGCCGAGGACGTCCTCGCGGACCGTGGCCAGGCACACCGCGACCGCGCCCTCGCAGTGGCTGATCGAGCCGCGCACCCCGGCGGGGAACCGCGGCCGGCGGCCGTCGCGCAGGACCGGTCCGGGCCGTCCCAGCAGCCGCAGCGCCTCGGCGGCGGCGTACCGGCCGGCCGTGAAGTCCCGGCGCCTGCCCGGCGAACGGCCGGACAGCAGGTCGCGTTCCGCCGGGTGCAGCGCGTCCTCGGCCCCGTCGGCGCCCGCCCAGCGCAGCACGCCGACCGTCCCCTGGCCGGACACCGGGCGGGCCGGATGCGCCGACCGGGCCGGGCGGGGCGCCCGTCTCACGACGCGAAGTGCGGCAGCACCTCGGAGGCGATGAGTTCGAGGTGGTCCAGGTCGTCCAGGTCCAGCAGCCGCAGGTAGGCGCGCTCCGCGCCCGCCTCGGCGAAGCGCGCGAGCTGCTCGGTCACCTGCGCCGGGGTGCCGCGGAAGGCCGTGCCGGGCAGCTCCTCGCCCGCCGCCCCGGCCCTGCGGGCGATCTCCGCGTCGGTCCGGCCGACGCACACGGACTGGATGACGGAGAACCGCATCGAGCCCTCGCCCCGCCCGTTCCCGGCCAGCGCCTCGCGGATCCGGTCGTACTGCACGCCCGCCTGCTCGGGGGTGACGAACGCGGCGTTGTACTCGTCGGCGTACGCGGCGGCCAGCGCCGGGGTGCGCACCGCGCCCGTACCGCCCACGATCACCGGCGGGTGGGGGCGCTGGACGGGCGGCAGGGTGGGCTGGGCGCCGGTCAGCGTGAAGTGCTCCCCGGCGAAGTCGAAGCGCTGGTCGCCGGGGGTGGTCCAGAGGCCGCGGATGATGCGCAGCTGCTCCTCCAGCCGGTCGAAGCGCCGGCCCGGGAACGGCATCGCGTACGCCTGGTGCTCGGCCTCGAACCATCCGGCGCCGAGGCCGAGTTCGACGCGCCCGCCGGACATCCCGTCGACCTGCGCGACCTGGATGGCCAGCTGTCCGGGCGAGCGGAAGGTGGCCGGGCTGACCAGGGTGCCGAGCCGGATGCGCCGGGTGTCCCGGGCGAGGCCGGCCAGGGTCACCCACGCGTCCGACGGGCCGGGCGTACGGCCGTGCCCGCCGAACTGGAGGTAGTGGTCGGAGCGGAAGAGGGCGTCGAAGCCCAGGTCCTCCGTGGCCCGTGCGACGCGCAGCAGGGTGTCGTAGGAGGCCCCGCGCTCGGACGGCTCGGTGTGGATACGGAGCAGCATGGCTGGACCCTTCGGTTCGTGGGGCGTGCCGGGCTTGTCGACCGCACGGCTTTGCGATCGGCAACGTAGCCGCGCGGCCGGGCCGGTGCCCATGCCCCCAGAGATCCGCCCACTGCCTCTTTGGAGGCATCGCCTGTTCCCTGCGCGGTAATCGCGCCCGGCGGACCCGGCGCCGGCGGCTAGCGTCCGGGCTCGTCTACCTTGGAGGTTGCCACCATGCCCGTCCCCGAAGCCCCGCGGCGGCAGGGCGGACGCCGCTCCCCCTCGCTCACGCTGCTGGCGGTCTGCCTGGCCTCGGTGCTGTTCCCCCTGTCGATCACCGGTACGTCCGTGGCGCTGCCGAGCATCGCCACCGATCTGAACAGTGGTCTGGCCGCGCTCCAATGGGCGGTCAACGGCTACAACCTGACGTTCGCCGGCTTCATCCTGGCCGCCGGATCGCTGGCGGACCTTGTCGGACGCAAACGGGTGTTCCTCATCGGCACCGCCCTGTTCGGCGTGGGCGCGCTGGTCGCCGCGGTGTCGGACGACGTCCTGCTGCTGGACGTGGCCCGCGCGGTGTCCGGGGCGGGCGCCGCGGCGGCGCTGCCCAGCGGCAGCGCGCTGCTCGCCCAGGTCTTCGAAGGCCGGGCACGGGCCCGGGCGTTCAGCCTGTTCGGCACGACGGTCGGGCTGGGGCTGGCGCTCGGCCCGAGCATCGCGGGCGTGCTGGTGAGCAATCTCAGCTGGCGTTCGGTGTTCCTGGTCCCGGCGGTCGTGGCGTTCGCGGTGCTGCTGCTCGCGCCCTTCGTGCCGGAGTCCCGCGGCCCGGCCGGCGGCCGGGTCGACAAGGCGGGCACGGCGACGTTCACCGGCGCCCTGGTACTGCTGGTGTTCGGCCTGGTCGAGGGCCCGCAGCTGGGCTGGGCGCATGTGGCGGTGCTGGGTCCGCTGGCCGGGTTCGTGGTCCTGCTGGCCGCGTTCGTCGTCGTCGAACGGCGGCAGGAGCAGCCCATGTTCGACCTGACGCTGCTGCGCCGCCCGCGCTTCCTCGGGCTGTGCGTGTCCGTCATGGTCATCGTCTTCGGCTTCAGCCCGCTCGTGGTCTACCTGCCCTCGTACTTCTCGGCCGTGGACGGGCTCAGCCCGCAGCAGGCCGGTCTGACCCTCATGATGCTCACCGCCCCCACGCTGGTCTTCCCGGTGGTGGCCGGTGCGTTGACCCGCTGGATACCGGCCGGTACCCAGATCGTGGTGTCCGTGCTGCTGGTCGCCGTGGGCTGCGCGTGGCTGACGGTCATCGAGCCGGGCGGCGGCGACCTGCGGGTGCTCGGCCCCATGCTGCTGATCGGCGTGGGCGTCGGGATCTCGTTCGGGCTGCTGGACGGTGCGGCGGCCGACAGCGTGGAACCGGCGCGCACCGGCATGGCCTCCGGGATGTTCAACACCATGCGTCTGGCGGGCGAGGCCACCGCGATCGCCGTGGTGGGTTCGCTCATGGTGACGTTCACGCGGAGCGGCCTCGGCGGCAAGCTCGGCGGGTACGACACCCCGTACGCGGACCAGCCGGACCGCGTCGCCGATCTGCTCAACCAGGGCGACCTGGCCACGGCCGCCGACACCGTGCGCGGCCCCGGCGCCCGGCAGGCGTTCGTGGACACCGCCGCGCACGCGTACACCGGGGCGCTGCACACCGTGCTGTGGGTGCTGGCCGCGCTGTGCGTCGTGGCCGTGCCGCTGATCGCGTTCCTGCTGCGGGGGCGGGCGGCGCGGGCGCGGCCCGGCGGCCGCGCCCGGGCCGGACGCGGCGGTGCCGTCGGCGGCGGGACGCGTGGACGCCTGACGCGGCTCCGCGGGGCGTGCCGTCGCACGACGGCTCCCGCGGGCCGCGGGCCTTGTCGTCATCTGACGCGCTCCGCGGGCCGCGGCCCGTGCCGGGGTTCCTCTCCCCCGCCCCGCCCCTTCCCGCCGCATCCCATGTGCGGCCCCGCCCCGGCCCCCCTACCGCGCTGCGCGCGGTGTCCTCAAACTCCCCCAGCCACCGCTGGGAGGTGCCCCCGGACAGGCTGAACCGCCTGTCCCTCCCTCCGTAAGGAGTCACCCTCATGCCGGAAGCACAAGCTCCCGTGCTCGTCGTGGGTGCCGGACCGGTCGGTCTGGTCGTCGCCTGCGAACTGCTGCAGCAAGGCGTCCCGGTCCGGGTCGTGGACGCCAACCGCCACCACTCCCTGCACTCCCGCGCCATCAGCGTCTGGCCCCGCGTCCTGGAGGTCCTGCGCAGGATCGACGTCGCGGACGCCCTGGTGGAGCGCGGGCACCGGGTCAACGGCGTCGGCTACTACTCGTCCGGCCGGCTGCTCGGCACCGCCCGGCTGGACCGGCTCGCCGACACCCCGTACCCCTTCGGCCTGATGCTGGCCCAGAGCCGTACCGAGGAGGTGCTGGAGAAGCGGCTGGCCGAGCTCGGCGGCACGGTCGAGCGCGGGGTGCGGCTGACCGGGCTGCGGCGGCTCCCGGACCGCTGCGCGGTGACCCTGGAGCACGAGGACGGCGCCGCCGAGGAGACCGAAGTGCCGTGGCTGGTCGGCGCGGACGGCGCGCACAGCACGACGCGCAAGCTGCTCGGCATCGCCTTCGAGGGCGACCAGCCGGACGTGAGCTTCGCGATCGCCGACGCGTACGTGGACGGCGACCTCTCGGACCGGCTGCTGGGCTACTGCTACTCGCCGCGCGGCAGCCTCGCCCTCGGCCCGCTCGGGGACGACGTGTTCCGGCTCGCGGTGAGCGTGCCGCACCCGGAGGACGACACCCCGCCGCCGCTCGCGCTCTTCCAGGAGGTCCTCGACGAGCGCGCGCCCGGCCACGGCGTGGTCCGCGGGCTCAAGTGGAGTACGACTTTCCGGGTGCGGGTACGGACCGCCGCGCGGTTCTCGGCCGGCCGGTGCTTCCTGGCCGGTGACGCGGCGCACGTGATGAGCCCGGCCGGGGGCCAGGGCATGAACACCGGGCTCCAGGACGCGGTCAACCTCGGCTGGAAGCTGGCCGGGGTGGCCCGGGGCCGGCTCGACCCGGCGGCCCTGGACAGCTACGACGCCGAACGCCGGGAGGCCGCCCACCGGGTGACCGCGACGACCGGCCGGCAGACGCGGTGGGGCTTCGTCTCCCAGCGCGCGCAGATCGCCGCGCGGGACGCCGCGCTGCGCGGCGCCGACCGCACCGGGCTGGTGCAGCGGGCGCTCGCGCCCATCGTGGCGCAGACCGACACCCATTACGGGCCCGCGCCGTCGCCCACCGAGCTCGCCAAGGAGCTCGCCCGGGGGACCGGGGCCCGGCCGGGCGCCAGGGTGCCGGTGCTCCTGGGGGCCGTGGGTTCCACGGTCCGGGCCGAAAGGGTCCGGGCCGAAGCGACCCAGGCCGAAAGGACCCAAGCCGAAGGGGCCCAGGCCGAAGGGATCCGCGCCGAAGAGGTCCGGGCCGAAGGGATACAGGCCGAAGCGGCCCCGACCGAAGAGACCCTTCCCGAACGGGACTTCACGGAGGCGCCGCCGGCCGACGGCGGTTCCACAGACGGCACTTTCCCGGACGGCGGGTTCCCGAACGGCGGTCCCACGGACGGCGGTCCCACGGACGAAGCCTTCCCCGACGGCGGTCCCACGGACGAAGCCTTCCCCGACGGCGGTTTCACGGACGAGGGCTGGGTGGCGGCCGAGCGCGACGCGTTCACCGTGCTGCTCCGCTGGGACCCGGCCGGCAGCGCCGCCCACCGGTCCGAGGCCGTCGCGCGGCTGCGCGCCGACGCGCCGCCGGAGACCCGGTGGACCGATCTGAGCGCGGCGCCCGACGGGGTGCTGACCCGCCTCCTGGGCCCCGCCCCGGTGGCCGCCGTGGTCCGCCCCGACGGACACCTCTTCCGCCGGGTCCGCCCGGAGGACGTGCCCGCGGCGCTGCGTGCCGCCCGCGCCCTCCCGCATTTCTAGAGACTTCGGCACTTGTAGCGACAAAACACCTGACGACAATACCTGAGGTAACGCGGGAGACAGCCCGGACAGAAGACCACAAAAGAGCGCCGAAAGGCGTCCGAGCAATTGCGGGGGCGGCCGGGGCGGGAATATTTTCAATAGCACGGAGACCCGCCCTCCGCACCTTCCAGAATTGGTCAAAAATTGGCAAATGGACGAACTTGCTTGTAGGCCCCATGTTACGGTCCGGTGGTGCAGAACGCTGTGCGGATTGACAGCGCGAAGGCGTACGGGGAGGGGTCACATGCAAGGTCACTGTTCACCGAGACATTCCCTGGGCAGGCAGCTGGAGGAAGAGATTCCCGCCCTGGTCGGCCGATACCGTGACGCATTGGAAAAGGCCGAGAACCCACTGGGGAAGCTCCCGGAACTGTGGGAGGACACCCGCACCCACGCCGACCTGATCCTCACCCGCTGGGCCCGCGCCCTCGACATACCCGACGAGGACGAGTCCACCGGCATCGCCGCCGCGCTCGACCTGTCGGGCTCCTCCTCGCTGGGCACCCGCCGGGCCATCAGCGGCGTCCGGCTCGTCGACTCGCTCCGGGCCCTCGAAACCCTCACCCACACCGCCCTCGCCACCGCCGAACGCTGCACGGCCGACGCGCCCGCCGACGTACGCCACCACCTGATGGGCCGCGCCGCCCAGGTGCTCAACAGGATCGGCTCACAGCACACCCAGGCCGCCGTCTTCGGCTACGACGCCCACCTGCTGCGCCAGATCGACCGGGTCAACACCGGCGAGCGCGACCGGCTGGCCCGGGACATCCACGACCTGCTGGGCAACAGCCTCGCCCTCGCCTTCCGCCACCTGGAGCTCTACCGCATGACCGCGGCGGGCCCCGAAGGCCCCCGGCGCACCCATCTCGCCGCTCTCGACGACGCCCTCCAGGAGGCCGTCGGCTTCACCCGGGGCCTCATCTCCGGACTGCGCCACGGCGCCCCGCTCATCAGCCTGGAGGCGGAGCTCCGGGACTGCGCGGGCGCCCTCAACTTCCGCGGTCTGCCGGTGCGCGTCACGGTCAGCGGAGACGAGACCTGGCTGCCCGTACCGCATCGCACGGAGTTATTCCTCATTCTCCGCGAATTCCTTCGCAATTCCTTTACGCACGCCGCACCGCAATGCATATCCATCGATGTCTGCATCAGGCCCGGCCGGGTCGAGGCGGCGGCCTATGACGACGGCCGGGGATTCGACCACGACGACACCCGGATCGGTAACGCACAACATCCCGAGGACCGCGCCGGGCATCAGGGCGGACTGGTCATGATGCGGGAACGGGCCAGGGAGCTCGACGGCAACTGCCAATTACACAGCCGACCGGGCGCCGGCACCCGGCTGACCCTCTGGCTACCGCTCCCGGAATGGCCCGGCACCACGGACCCCGGGGATTCCCTGATCGCCGGGGAGCCCGCCGGAGCACCGCGACCGTAGCCCCCCGGGGCTCCCGGATCCGCCGCCCGCCGCGCGAGACGGCACGGGCGACGAGCAAGTGAACCGCCGAGGGGGAACCATGGACACCATTCGCATTCTCATCGCCGACGACCACACCCTGCTGCGCAACGCCCTGGCAGAGATCCTGCGGACCACCGACGAGTTCGAGGTGGTCGCGACCGCCGGCAGCGCCCCCGAGGCCATCCGGCTGGCGGCGGAGCACCAGCCGGACATCACCCTGCTCGACATCGGCATGCCCGGCAACGCCCATCCGCCGACCACCGTCCGCAAGCTCCAGCAGGCCGCCCCCGGCAACGGCATCCTCGTGCTGACCATGCACGACGACCCCCAGCTCGTCCAAGCCCTGCTGCCGCTGGGCATCCGCGGCTTCCTGCACAAGACGGTCAGCCACCAGGCGCTCTTCGCCGCGGTCCGCGAGGCCACCACCCCCGGCAGCCGGATCACCCTCTCCCTCTCCGCCGAGTCGCTCGCCGCGCCCCCGCCGCCCGCGCCCGGCCCGCTCTCCCCGCGCGAGGCGCAGGTCGTCGAGCTGGCCGCACACGGCCTGAGCAACTATCAGATCGCCCGGCGGCTCGACATCACCGAGGGAACCGTCAAGCGCCACATGCGCAACATCTTCGACAAGCTGGGTGTGGGCTCCCGCGTCGAGGCCGCCAACAAGTCCGTGGAACTCGGCCTGATCGAACCGCCCGTCGCCGCCCCCAAGCGGATGGGCCGCCGCTACCGGGAGTACCCCGAGTCGGCCTGATGCCTCCTTGGTGACATCCACTGCCCCCTGTGGCGCAGCAGCCCCCGGCGCCGGCGCGGCGCCGTCCTACGGTTCAGGGACGTTCGCCGCCCGGCCCCGGCCGGTGCCCGGTGCGACGCGCGGGCACCTCGCCCCGCGGCCCACCGGACGGCTCCCGACCCGCGGAAGGCAGTACGGCATTGCACCCGACCATCCCCGCCCAGAGCCCGGAGCACACCCGACGGTCCAGACTTCCCTCCCTCACCGGGCTGCGCTTCTTCGCCGCGCTGGCCGTCGTCCTGTTCCACATGACGCAGTCGCACTCCCCGCTGGACCCCGCGTCGCCGATGAACCCCTTCGCGGACCAGGGCCTCGCCCACGCCACGGAGAAGCTGTTCAGCCGGGCCGGATACCTCGGGGTCTCCTTCTTCTTCGTCCTCAGCGGCTTCGTCCTCACCTGGGTGGCACGCCCCGGTGAGCGCCTGCGCGACTTCTACCGCCGACGGCTGCTGAAAATCCTCCCCAACCACCTGGTGACCTGGGCGCTGGCCATGGTCCTCTTCGCCGGGGCCACCGTCGGCCCCGCGGCCTGGGGCGCCAACCTCGCACTCGTCAACTCCTGGTTCCCGCGCCTCGACATCAACATCGGCGCCAACCCGCCGAGCTGGTCGCTGTGCAGCGAGCTCCTCTTCTACCTGCTGTTCCCCTTCGCGCTGCGCCCGGTCCTGCGGATCGCCGAGCGCCGGCTGTGGATGTGGGCCTGGCTGATGGTGGCGGGCACGGTGGTGGTGGCGCTCGCCGGCGCGTATCTGATCACCGACACCCCGCGGCCCGCCCTCCTGCCGGTCTCCCCCACGCAGTTCTGGTTCGGCTACTTCTTCCCGCCGCTGCGCATGCTCGAGTTCGTCCTCGGCATGCTGCTGGCGCGCATCGTGGCCACCGGCCGGTGGCCGCGGATCGGCATCGTCCCGGCGGCCCTCCTGGTGACCGCCGCCTACGCGGCCTCGATGGTCCTGCCGTTCCAGTTCGGCTTCGTCGCCGCCGCCGTCCTGCCCGTCGGCGCCCTGATCTCCGCCGTGGCCACCGCCGATGTCCAGGGCACCCGCACCCTGATGCGAGGCAGGGTGATGCGGTGGCTGGGCGAGGTGTCCTTCGGCTTCTACCTCTGCCAGGGGATCGTCCTCTTCTACGGGCGGACGCTCCTGGACGAGGACCAGTGGGGCTTCGGACCGGTGGGCGGTGTGCTCGCGCTGCTGGGCGGCTGCCTGCTGAGCCTCTGCGCGGGCTGGCTGCTCATGGCCGGTGTGGAGCGGCCCGCCATGCGCCGCTGGAGCGTCGCGCGGGCCGCCCGGCGGTCGATCACGGTACGGAGGTCCGTACCGGCCGGGCGGCAGCGGGTCGACGCCTGACCGCCGCGGCCCGCCACCACTGAACCGGGTCCGTACGGAGCCGCTCCGCATAGCCCCGGAGGCCGGTACGTTTATCTACCTGGCAGCCTCCCCACGTCCTTACGGTCACCCGGTGTACGTGACCGGGTGCCCCGGGCGTCAGCCGGGGTCCCCCCGGAACGGCACGGCGTCCCGGTCCGCCGGTACGCCCCACCCCGACCGTGCGTACACGGCGTCCCGCAGCGCGGCGACCATGTCCCACAGCTCGACGAACCCCACGCCGTCCGCGCCCGGTTCCCACCGGAGCGCCCCGAGCGGCGCCGGGTCCCGGTGCGCGCACCGCGACAGGGCCCACGCCGCCTCACGGAGCAGCACCGGCCGGTGGTGGCACAGCAGCACGCCCGGCCCGGCCGGACCCCCGGGGTCCGCCGGCCATTCGGCGGTGAACCCCAGCGGCTCCAGCCACGCGTCGTAGAGGGCGCGGGCGACGGCACACCGCCGGCCCGCCCGGCCGCCCGGGGTCGTCCGGGGGGCCTCCCACAGGTCGAGCACCACCATGTCCGCGCGGCACAGCGGGGGATGCCCGCTCTCCGGGGGCGGGGCTCCGTCGACCCGCCCGTCTCGCGCATCCACTTGTCCCGGACCGCGGCTCAGATGCCCATGCCGATGCCGCCGCCGACAGGCAGGACGGCCCCGGTGACGTACGAGGCCGACTCCCCCGCGAGGAAGCGGACGGCGGCCGCGACCTCCTCGGCGGTGCCCGGCCGGCCGAGGGGCGTCATCCGCATGACGTCCTTCATCCGGCGGTCGGTGAGCTGCTTGGTCATGTCGGTCTCGATGATGCCGGGCGCGACCACGTTGACGGTCACCCCCCGGGAGCCGAGCTCCCAGGCGAGCGAGCGCGCGAAGCCCACCAGGGCCGTCTTGGTGGCCGCGTAGTTGGCCTGGCCCGGCGAGCCGAGGAAGCCGAGCGCGGAGGACATCAGGACGATGCGGCCGCCGCGCGCCGCGAGCATGCCCCCGGCAGCGGCCCGCACGGTGCGGAACACCCCCTGGAGGTTGGTGGCGAGCACCTCGTCGAAAGCGGCGTCGTCCATGCGCAGCAGCAGGGTGTCGCGGGTGATGCCCGCGTTGGCCACCAGGACGTCCACGGGCCCCTGTTCGGCCGTGACGGCCGCGAAGGCGGCCGCCACCGACTCCGGGTCGGTGACCTCGCAGCGCACGCCGAAGAAGCCCTCCGGCGGCTCCCCGGAGCGGTGGCCGACGGCCACCCGGTCGCCGTCGGCGGCCATCGCCCGGGCGACGGCGAGGCCGATCCCCCGGTTCCCTCCGGTGATGAAAACGGAACGTGACATGTTCTTCCCCTTACTAGGGCCGGCCGGTGCTCTCCGCGCACCCCGCGGCCGGCTCCTTCGGTCGTCGGTGAACGGCGTTCGGTCAGTCCGCCGGTTGCCCGGCCGGGCGCTCCACCACCAGGCACGACCAGGTGAATCCGGCCCCGGCGCTGAAGACCAGCGCCAGCTCGCCCGGCGCCAGGGTCCCCTCGCGCAGCAGTCCGGCCAGGCTCGCGGCGGCGTCGCCCGCCCCCAGGTGGCCGGTGTCGCGCCCCGGGTCCAGCAGTTCGGCGGCGAGCGTCCCGGACAGCACCGGGATCCACGACTCGTTCAGGGACTTGAGGCCGAACCTCGGCAGGACGGCGTACCGCAGGCGCGGATCGCCGGGTTCCGTCCCGGCGTCGCGCAGGGCCCGCGCGACGACCTCGCGGATGGCCGCCTCGTTCGTGGCGTGGAAGCCGTCGCTGCCCCGCTCGGTCAGATACGCGCGTTTGGTGGCGCGCATGTCCACCCGGTCCCGCAGGGTGCGGGCGGCGGGGGCGAAGGGGTCCGCGCCCCGGTGCATGGCCTCCAGCTCCGGGGCGGCGACCGTGGCGACCGCCCGCAGGACCAGCGGGTCGCGCGGGCCCGCCGGCACGGTCAGCAGCACGGCCGTACCGGCGTCCCCGTAGACGACCCCGTAGTCGCCGGCCCACCGGTCGAAGCCCGGTCCGGCGAAGCGGTCGCCCGTGGTCAGCAGCCCTCTGCGCGGCGTGCCCGGCAGGCTCGCGCGCGCCGCGGCGAGCCAGGCGGCGGTGAGTTCCACGGCGGCCGAACCGCCGTTGCACACCTGCTGGACCCCGACGGGCAGGGCGTCGCGCGCGCCGAGCCGCGCGGCGATGTAGTGGGCGGGCGACCACAGGTCGTGCCCCTGGTAGTACATCCACGCGTGGCACACCATGTCGACGTCCCCGGCCGCGACGCCGGCCGCGGCCAGCGCCTTCCGGGCCGCCTCCACCGCCATGTCGGGGGCGGGGACGTCCCCGGAGGCCGGGACCGTGTCATGACCCAGCTCGCGCGCCGCACGGGCGCGCAGCTGGCCGTCCCCGACGGCCTCGGACGCCCGCTCCCGCCCGTCGGGCAGCCAGAGCTCAGCGGCCGTGATCCCCACGGCCTCCACCGGTCTCATCTCGTAAGCCCCCTCAGACCTGCCTCGGACCTGCCTCGGACCTGATTCAGTCCTGCCTCAGTCCTGTCCGCCGCCGTCCCACGCCGGGCCGGCGGGACGCTCGCCGCGACAGGGCGATCGTGGTGAAAGGGTGCCGGTGAATCCACCCGTGATCGCGTGATTGCCCCTTAGGGAAGGCCGGTTGCGGCTCGTCGGACACATGGCGATGCCACTTTGGGGGTGCTTGCCGATGCCGCCGCGTTGGAGATTCGATTCAGGTCGGCCGGTCGGAACCGGCCCGATGCCCGGCCCGGTCCACGGCACTCGTCGACCGCCGTCCGGACGGCCACCGGCACCCATCGGCATCCATCAACATCCATCGGCACCTGCCGGGAGCCGCCCCGGACCGTCGGCGAACGGCGGCACCGGCCGCGCATCGGCGCGAACTTACTGTGCGAAGGGGGAAAAATGAGCGACGCCATCATTTCCGAGGAGCTGCGGGCCCGGGTCCGGGCGATCGTCGGCGACGTCCTGGAGGTGGAGGACGACGGCGCCCTCACCGACGAGAGCAGCTTCGCGGACGACTTCGACGCGGACTCGCTGCTGGTCATCGAGATCTTCTCGCGCTTCGAGCGGGATCTCGGCATCAAGATCCCGCAGGAGGACCTGACCGAGCTGGACGACCTGCCGACGGCCTACGCGGTGGTGGCCAAGCACAGCGCCGGCCAGGTCGCCGGTGTCTGAGCGGAGCGGCCGGCGGGCGCGCCGGGTCGTGGTCACCGGGCTCGGGGCGGTGAGCGGTCTGGGCCTGGGCGCCCGGGAGTTCACCGCCGCGATCCGCGAGGGCCGCAGCGGCATCGGTCCGGCGCGGCAGTTCGACACCACCGGTTTCGATCACCAGCTGGCCGGTGAGGTGGCGGACTTCGACCCCGCCGCCCTCCTGGAGCGGCTGGACCACCGCGAGTGGGGCCGCAGCGGGCAGTTCGCCGCCGCCGCGGCCAGGATGGCGGCCGAGGACGCCGGGTTCGCCCCCGGCGCCCTCGCCGCCGCCCGCACCGCGAGCTGCTTCGGCACGACGAACGGCGAGTCGCAGGTCCTGGAGCGACTCGCCACCCAGCGGGTGGAGCGGGGCGCCGAGCACCTCGACGCGGCCCTGGCGGGGCGGGCCGACGCCGGGCGGATCGCCACCGCCGTCAACCACGAACTCGGCCTCACCGGTGAGGCGCTGACCCTCGGGACGGCCTGCGCGGCGGGCAACTACGCCCTCGGCTACGGCTTCGACCTGGTCAGCACCGGGGAGGCGGACGTGGTGCTGTGCGGCGGCGCCGACGCCTCCAACCGGGCGACGCACGCGGGCTTCCACCGCCTCGGCGCGCTCGCCGCCGATGTCCCCCGGCCCTTCGACGAGCACCGGGACGGCATCGTCACCGCCGAGGGCGGCGCGGCCCTGCTCCTGGAGCCCCTGGAGGCCGCGCTCGCCCGTGGCGCCCGCGTCTACGCGGAGGTGCTCGGGTACGGCATGACCTGCGACGCGCGGCACATGACGAATCCGCACGGCCCGTCCATCGCCGAGTGCGTCCGGCGCGCCCACCGCATGGCGGGCGTCAAGCCGGAGGAGGTCGACTACATCTGCGCCCACGGCACGGGGACCCCCGCCAACGAGGCCGCCGAGATCGCGGCCGTGCGCGAGGCGTTCGGGGACACGGCGCCGCTCCCGCCCGTCAGCTCGGTCAAGTCGATGCTCGGGCACACGATGGGCGCGGCGGCCGCCTTCGGCGCGCTGGTGTGCTGCGCGGCCCTGCACGAGGGCTTCCTGCCGCCCAGCGCGACCGTGCGCACCGTCGACCCGGCGCTCGGACCGGACCTGGACTGCGTCCCCGGGCGGGCGCGGGAGGCACGGCCGGCCATCGCCCAGAACCACGGCTTCGCCTTCGGCGGGAACAACGCCGTGGCGATCTTCGGAAGGTTCGACGCATGACGCTGACGACGGCCCCGTACCGCACGGACGGGGCGACGGACCCATGGGCACCCGGCCGGTCCGGGGCACCGTTCCCGGTGGCCCCGGTGGATCTGCTCGGCTGCGCGGTCCACAGCGCGGCGGGCCCCGGTACGGCCGCGCTCGCCACCGCGCTCGCGGACGGGCGCGGCCCCGCGGCCACGGACGCCGCGGACCGGCCGACCGCGCCCGACGACGTGCCGTACCCCCCGCTGGACGTGCGTCCGGCCGCCGGGTTCGACCCGGCCGCCGTCCTGGGCCGCAAGGGGCTGGCCCGGCTGACCCGTACGGACCTCCTGGGCCTGGCCACGTGCACGGAGGCTCTGGAAGCGGTGGGCGGCCTGGCGGGCCTGAACGGTCCGGCGGGAGCAGACGGTTCGGACGTGGCCGGTGAGACGGGCGTGGTGCTCGGCAGCTCGCTGGGCAGTGCGAGCGCCGTCGCGGAGTTCACCCGGGACACGCTCGTCCAGGAGCGCCCGTACCTCGTGAACCCGTCCGCCTTCCCCAGCACCCTGATGAACTCGGCGGCGAGCCGGGCGGCCATCCGGCACGGCCTCACCGGGCTCAACGCGACGGTGTCGGGCGGCCCGCTGGCCTCCCTGCACGCGCTGCGCTACGCCCGGAACGCCCTGGTCCGCGGCCATGCGCGGCAGCTGCTCGTGGGCGGCGTCGAGGAACTCTCGCCGCACGGCGCCTGGGCCTGGCACCGGGCCGGCGCGCTCGCCCCGGACACCGCGCTCGGCGAGGGCTGCGCCGTCTTCGTCGCCCGGGCCGCGCCCGCCCCGGGCGAGCGGCCGGGCCCGCGCCGCTCGCCCGGCTGCTCGCCTGCGACATCGGGTCCGCCGAGCCCGGTTCGGGCCCCTCGGCGTGGCCCGCCGGCTCGCCGGCCTCGTGCGCGACGCCCTCGCCCGCAGCGGGGTCGCCCCGGGGACGTCGCGGTGGCGGCCGTGGGCGCCGCCGGGCGGCGCGGCTGGGCCGCCGTCGAGGAGCGCGGGCTGCGCCTGGCGTTCGGGCCCGGCCCGGAGCCCCTGCGGCTGCGCGTGCAGCCGCTGCTGGGCGAGACCCACAGCGCGAGCGGCGCCCTGCAGCTCGCCGCGGTCCTGGCCCGCTGGCAGGACGTGCCGACGGCACGACCGGCGACCGCCGAACGCGCCGCTGTGATCACTTCGGTGGGCCCCGACGGTTCGGTCGGCTGCGCCGTCGTCGTACGCCCCGAGTCCGCCTGACCCCCGTCTGGAGACGCCATGCACACCGCGACCGTTGACCCCGCCGCCGTCCAGGAGCCGGCACCGGCGCCCGTACCCGCCTTCGAACGGACCGTCCCGCGCGGGATGGTCCACCGCTGGGCCCTCTCCGAGGTGTTCCTGACCGACTCGGTCGCCGGGGCGGACGCGCGCTTCACGGCGGCCGCCCAGCTGCCCCTCTCCCACGGCTACTTCCGCGACCACCCGGGGCCCGGCCGTGACTTCCACGACGCGCTGCTCGTCCTGGAGAGCTGCCGCCAGGCGGTGACCTACGCCGCCCACGCGCACGAGGACGTCCCGCTCTCGACCACGTTCATGGTCACCTCCTGGTCCCTGGACGTGCCGGACCCGGCCGCGCTGGCCTGCGGCGAGCGCCCGGGCGAGCTGATCGCCGAGGGCCGGGTCACCGACCGGCAGCGGCGCGGCGGCCGGCTCCGCCGCCTGGTCTTCGCCATGGACCTGCGGCTCGACGGCAAGGCCCTGGGCCATCTGACGATGGACGTCAGCTGCACCCCGACCGACCAGTACCACGCGCTGCGCCGGATGCAGCGCGGCTCGGCCGCCCCGACCGCCTTCACCCTGCCCGCCGGCCCGGCGGGCGAGCCGGCCGCGCCCGCGTCCGTGGGCCGCCTCGACCCGGGCAACGTGGTGCTCGACGCGGTCCGCGGCACGGCCGACGGCACCCTGGAGGCCGTCCTCAGCCCGCGCACCTTCCGCAACCGGAGCATGTACGACCACCCCTACGACCACGTCCCGGCCATGGTGTTCAGCGAGGCGGCGCGGCAGTGCGCGGCCCTGCTCGGGAGCGGCGGCGGCGCGGACGGCGGGAGCGGTCCGGGGCGGGTGCTGCGGCTGGACGCCGAGTTCGCGAAGTTCGCCGAGCTGGACGAGCCGGTGCGCCTGACCGCCGCGCGCGAACCGGCGGCGGCGGGCCCCGCCGCGTACCGCCTGACCGCGACGCAGCGGGAGGACACCGTGGCCCGGCTGACGATCACGATCGGCTGACGCCCGCCGCGGCTCCTTCCCTCTTCCCCACCCCAGTCCTCTTGGAGACCCCTATGTCCACGGCCGCCCCCGGCGTCGCCTTCTTCGACGTCGACGAAACGCTCATCACGCTCAAGAGCATGTTCGACTTCTACGACTTCTTCCTCGACTCGCTGGGCCACAGCGCCGAGGAGAAGGAGCGGCTGAGCCGCGACGCGAGGGACCTGCTCACCCCCGGACTCCCCCGCGAGCAGGGAAACCGTCTCTTCTACCGCCGCTTCGCCGGTTACGCCGTGGACCAGGTGGCGGAGACCGGCCGCCGCTGGTTCGACCACCACCGGGCGCGCGGCGGCCTCTTCCACGACGACGTGCTGGCCGCGCTGCGCGCCCACCGCGCGGACGGCGTCGAAACCGTGCTCGTCTCCGGCTCGTTCCCGGCCTGCCTCGACCCGGTGGCCGCGTACGCGGGGGCCGACCGCCTCTACGCGACCGTCCTGGAGGCGCGGGACGGCCACTACACCGGCGAGGTCCTGCGGACGATGATCGGCGACGCCAAGGCGGAGACCGCGCGCGCCGTCATCGAGGAACGGCGGGTCGCGGCCGGGGACTGCTACGCGTACGGGGACCACGTCTCGGACCTGGACCTGCTGCGGCTGGTCGGCCACCCGGTCGCCGTGGGCACACACCCGGCCGTCGTCGAGGAGGCGGAACGCCTCGGCTGGCGCCGCCTGCCGGGCACGGCCGAGGCGCTCACGACGCCTTGAGCGTCTGCCCACGCTTTGAGCACCATCCGGGGGCTGCCGCAGGGCCGGCAGCCCCCGAACGCCACGACGTCCTCACCTCACAAAAAGCCGCCCAATAACAATTCATTTGTTAAACTCTCGGCATGGCTACGTCTCCCGCCCCCGGTGAGGGCCCCGTCCGACCGGTGTCGGTCTCCCTTCACGAGGGCACGATCGCGGCGCTCAAGGAACGCACCGGCAGACGCGGCATGTCCGCGTACGTGGAAGCTCTCATTCAGCGACAGTTGGAACGGGAACGCCTGCGGGAGCTGATCGAGGACGCCGAGGCCGCACACGGCCCGGTGGACGAGGCGGCGGTCGAGGCCAAGCGGGCGCTCCTGCGCGGCGACCGGGCCGGCTCGGCGGACGCCGTGTGAGCGGGACTCTCGTCCTCGACTGCGAAGGTCTCTCCGAACTCGTACGCCGCGCCCCGGAGGCCACGGAGTGGCTGGCCGCCGCCGAGGCCGAGGACATCCGTGTGGTCACGAGCTCCGTCACGCTCGTCGAAGCCCGGGACCCCAAGATCAGTCAGGCGCGCTTCGACTACGCCGTCTCCCGGGTGAACGTCATTCCGCCCGGTGAGGCAATCGCCCGCCACGCGAGCAGGCTGCTCGCGGCCGCGGGACTGCACGGCCACAAGTACGCACTCGACGCCATCGTCGCCGCCACCGCGCTCGCAGCGCCCTCCCCTGTCACTGTCCTCACCTCGGATGTCGAAGACCTCCTCGCGCTGTGCGGAGACCGCGTCCGCGTGTACAAGATTTGACTCCAGGGCGAACCGCGTAAGCAGGGCGATCAGTCACCGCCTGCCCCGCACCGCTTTCACCACCTCGGCCACAGCACGCAGAATCCCCGCGCGATCCCGCGATGCGGCGCCGGTAAGCGCGTACCGGACGACGAGCACGGCGACGCCGGCCAAGATGAGCACAGTGAGAACGCCACACGCGACGATGGCGAACACAGGGTCCATGACGGTTCCTCCGGACTTCGGCAGATGACGGTTCCGATCCTGCCGACCTCGCTCCCCCGACGGCGCCGCACGATCCGCCCAATCAGGGGTCAACTCCCAGGTGGGATCGGTAATGTGCGAACCTCCCGGTCGGCCGAGTCGGGCGACTCGGAGCACTGGGCCGGGACGGCGAGGGGGACGGAGGGCCGTGGCGGGGCAACCGAAGTACGAGCAGGCGCTGGCGAAGTTGAGGGAACTGGCCGGGAACCCTCTCGCGGCCGTGGTGCGCGAGGAGATGAGACGAGACCTTCCGGGCAGCCGCAGGCCCCCGGCCGACAGCACCGTCGCGGACTGGACCGCAGGTCGGAGGATCCCCCGGCAGGACAAGGACTTGAACCTCTTCCTGTCCGCCCTGCACCGCCTCGCACAGGCCAATCGGCCACACCCGCCCGTACGACTTCCGAGCCAGCAGCAGTGGTACGACATGGCGAGGGAAGCCAAGGACGCCCGCCACAAGAAGACCGCCGCGCTCGCCATCCCCGCCCCGAGCGCACCCCGTACGCCCACTTCTCAGCTGGGCTGGGAGGGCGAGGTAGCGGGCTCCCAGGCGTGGCACCTGATGAAGCCCGGCTCCGAAGACTTGGCCGAAGCACTGAAGCAGCAGGCCACGGAGGTCGTCGGCCGCCTTGCGGAGCTGTACGACGACGCACGTCCCGCACTCGCCGACGACCCATGGCACGACAAGAACCTGGCGCGGCGCATCGCCGACAGGACCAACCAGCTGTCCCGCATGATCTGGCCTGACGGGCAGAGCGACCTCTCCCCTGCCGAGGCGACCCTGCTCGCGCTGCTTCCCTTCCTGTACCAGACGCACAGGTCGCGTACGGCCGCCGGACTGTCCCATGTCGAGCCGACGAACCTGGCCCAGTCGGCCTCGTGCGACCGGGAACGGCGGTCCTACGAGGTGCTGCTGCGCGGGCACGAGCCGCTCATCCGCCAAGGAGAGCGCGGACATTTGAACGACCGCCCGGATGGACGGCGGGAGATCGGTTGGTGGCTGTTTCATCAGTGGGCGAACCGGCAGCCCGGCCAACTCCACTCCCTCCGGGCCGCCATGAACTCCGAGGACACCGGCATCGGGGCCATTCTCGACCCGGAGCTGCTCCATCGGCTGCTGTCCTGCGTTCATGCCACGCCGCACGAGCTGTACGGTGCCGCGCTCGAAGGCCATCTGCGCAACGACGCGTTCCCGCTCGACTTGGGCGGCCGGGGCTGGCAGCACGTACGAGAACGGTTGCTGGGGCTGATGTTCGCGATCGCCCACGGCTTGGCGATCGAGGTCATGGACCTCTCCTCGGCGGTCGTCAGGCACGTCGGCATCCCCGAGCCCCTCGACCCCGGTCGACTGCTCGACACCGTGCAGAACGCCCGCTGGAATCTCAGCGGAGACGTCATCGGGCTCAGGGCCGACTGCGACCACCCCGCCGCTGTGGCCGCCCTCACCGAGCACACCCATCGGGTGGAGTCGCTGCTGCGTGCCGCACGGCGCGCGGCGGTGCGGCATCTGGGCAGGCTGCCGGTATACGCCAACGCCGACCAGGTCCGGGAGACGGACACCGACGGCAACCCCGTCGGCACGGTCACGCGCTTCCGGCTGGACGAGGAGCGGGTCCAGGCCCTCCTCATGGGCGAGAACCTCTACCGCGAGCGCGGCCTCGCCATCCGCGAGCTCTACCAGAACGCCCTGGACGCCTGCCGCTACCGTCAGGTCCGGGAGCAAGCCCGCAACGGGCGGGACTACGACGGCTACCCGGGGCGGATCACATTCGTCCAGGGGGTCGACGAGAACGGCCGTCATTTCCTGCAATGCCGCGACAACGGCATCGGTATGGACGAGACCATGTTGTCAGAGGTCTTCTCCCGGGCCGGGGTCCGCTTCACGGACCTTCCCCAATACGCGGAAGAGCGGCAGGAGTGGCAGAACCAGGGCATCACCATCCATCCGAACAGCAGGTTCGGTATCGGGGTGCTCAGCTATTTCATGCTCGCCGACGAAATCCGTGTCACCACCTGCCATATGGACGGCGCCCACGGCAGACTGACCGAATTCTCCGTCCTCATCACCGGGCCGGGGCACTACTTCAGGGTCCGGCCGAGCGGCCGGCCCGGCACCATCGGCACCACGGTTCGGCTCTACCTACGGGACGGAGACAAGGCACCCTCCTGCGTCAGGGAGCTCGGACGGCTGCTGGGCATCGCCGAGTTCCGGACCACGGCCGAACACGGAACACAGCGGGCGGAGTGGGTGCCCGGCGTCCTGCGCCCACGGCGGGACCTTGGTTTCGAGCATGACGGCTTCGAGGCCGACGGCCGTCTGGTGCCCTGGGCAGCCGGTCCGAGAGGGGCCGACGGCCAGGTGGTCTGGTGCGAGTCGGGCGGCGGCGTCCTGGTCGACGGGATCTTCACCGAGCCCCGGGCCCGGTGTGGTGTCCTGGCCGACCCGGCCGATCTGCGCAGGCTGCGCGGCGCCGTCGTGAACCTCACCGGCGAGAGCCGGCCCCGGCGCCTTTCCGTGGACCGCTCGGAAATCCTGGACGACGACATCCATACAGAGGTGGAGCGGCTGGTCAAGGCCGCATTGCCGACGCTGCTCAGCGCTGACCCGCCCCTGGTGGACGCAGAATGGCTGGCCGATGTCTCGGGCCTGAGCCCCCGGCTCGCCGATATCGTGACGGAGGCGGCCGGAATCGCGGGGCACAAACTGGAGCTGCACGGCCATCCCTCCTGTGTCTCGACAGCTGGCTTCTTCCCCCAGGACGTCCATATTGTCCACGGCACCGACTCCGGAAGTTCGGAGATGGCCGTATTCCCGGGCAGAACTCCGGCAGGGACCATGTACGGCGATCCGGACCCCGCCACCCAGCTCTGGAGGCTGCTGGGCCAGCGTCCCAACGACGAGTTGGCGGCGCTGACCGAGATCGTGCCGGAACTGGCCCGGGTGACACATGTACTCCCCGCCCGACCCTCGGATGGGCTCCTCCGCACCGCTTGCCTTCATGGGTGGGCCGACCGATCCTGGCCCAATGCCGATTTCCATCGCAAGGAAATCTCCACCCCCGGTCACGCACTCTCCATAGCCAGCTTCTGCGGCGCCTCGTACCAGGAGGTGGTGGAGCGCATGCGGCAACTCCGTCTCCCCGGCCCCGAACTGCCCGGTGGCGACACCCCCATCGATGCGATCAATCTCGCGCTGCTCAGCAGAGACCTGCGCGGACTGACACTCAACTCCGGTGCTGGCTCACCGTCCTGGCTCGATGTCAACGTGCCAGTGCCACCAGGGCATCTCGTCAACGCCCACTTCGTACTGGACATCAGCGTCTCTGACGCCGCCCACCGGATGAGAGTGTTCGGTTTCTCCGTTCCGGAGGTGGACCGGCTTCCACAAACACCGGAAGTCCGGACGCTCCGCCTGCTCAGCGTCGAGCTGAACGGCAAGCGGCCCTGGCTGGACCCCACCCGCCCCGTCACGATCGGCCAGGTGCTCCTAGCCGCCACGGAGCT
Organism: Streptomyces eurocidicus; assembly: GCF_002891295.1. Classification (GTDB taxonomy): domain Bacteria; phylum Actinomycetota; class Actinomycetes; order Streptomycetales; family Streptomycetaceae; genus Streptomyces; species Streptomyces eurocidicus. The sequence continues at coordinate 639,632 of NZ_LGUI01000003.1, forward strand.
GGCACAGCCCGTTCAAGAGGTTGTGCGGGAACTCCGGAGCTACGGATTCCGCGTGGAAGTCGGCGCCGCACACGAGCGACTGGCTGATGACCTGATCCGCCAGGGCACCGAGTGGGGATGGGAACCCGCCGACTGGAGGGACCTGGAGGGTGCAAAGGCGGTTCCACCCGGTGTGCTCGCCTCCACGTCAGCCAGGCTGGGGATTCCGCTCCACAAGGTCGCGAGCCGTCTCCAAAAGCTGGGCCTCGGCATTCCGGCCCCCCTGCCAGAACAGACAGACGATGCGGATCCACTGATCCTCAGCAGCGATGCCTGTGGTGGACGGCCCTGGCTTCCAGTCGGCGCCGAGATCTCCCTCCGCCACATCGCACAGGCGGCTGTGGAGACGGGACTCCCCCCGGCGGAGGTGGTCTCCCGGCTTCGGGCCTACGGTCTGCTCACACCGGGCAACCCGCTCCCGGCAAGCGCCGAGCGGAGCGATGTGACTCTGCTCGAACTGGACGGGGAATCCTCCCAGCTCCCTTCGGACCGCCCCGTGTCGGTGCGCCAGGTGATCAGACTTTCCGGGCGTCTCGGCATGTCTCCCCAAGCCGTGATCGATCGTCTCGCCCAATACGGTCTGGCCACGCAGCTCAAAGCGGGACCGGCGCAGGCGCGCGCGTTCGATACCGCACTTGTGCGCATGGCGTCCCAGCGCAGCTTCCGCGAACAGTTGCTGCTCGACTGGGACAGACCCGTGCCACTGCACCATATGCTTTCGACCCCGGCCAAGCTGCTGCTGGATCCCCAGGAGGTCGAAGAGCGTCTGCGCGCCTTCGGCTTCCGGATCCCCGAGTACGACCCTGACCGGTTGGACGACACCGATCGCAATCTCTGCCTGCGGCGACACTCTCTGGGTAACAGCGGAGAAGGAGAGGACCTTCCTCTCGGCCTCAGCAATCCGATCTCCGACTTTCTCTTGATCGCCCGCCTCGCGGACATACCGGTCAGCGAACTCGTGCCGCGGCTGGAGCGCCTCGGCGTCGATCTCCAGCGGGTGATCGACGCCGTCCGTGCCGCCCTCCCCGATGTGCCCGGCCTGGTCCGGGAGGACCCACAGACCCAGGACGCCTGACATGCCGCCCTGGGCGACACGGGTTCCGTGCGGTCGAGCCCGGACGCGGCGCGGGCAGTCCCGAGTCCTGCTCGCCGCGCCGCGTCCCGCTCACGACGCCTTGAGCAGCGCGCCTTCCCGCCACTTGAGGATCTTGTCGAAGCTGACCACCGCGCCCTGCCGCCCCGGGCGGTTCCGGACGCGGACGTGGTCGGTGAGCGACTCGATCAGGAAGAGGCCCCTGCCGTGTTCGTCCTGGGCGGGGGCCGGGTTCCTGTCGCGGGTGGTGCGGGCCGGGCGCTGGGGGCGGCGGCGGTCGCGGGGGCGGGGCTGCTCGGGGAAGCCCGGTCCGGAGTCCGTGACCTCGATCCGGCAGGTGTCGCCGTCGATGAAGGCCGTGACCAGATATCCGGTCGAGGAGTCGCCGCCGTGTTCGACGGCGTTGGCACACGCCTCACTGAGGGCGACCGACAGATCGTAGGAGATCTCGGGGTCGACGCCCGCCGTCTCCATGGTGCCGACCAGCAGCCTCCGGGCGAGCGGCACGCTCGCGGCCTCGCGTCGCAGATGGAGTGACCACCACATGCTCATGCTCAGCCTCCTGGCCGCGGCTCGACATACCGATACGTATAGCCAGCACCGGCGGCCCGTAAGCCTGCGGCGCGTGTGAGACCGCTCATTCGGACGATGCGGCGCGCGGGTGCGTCGGTGTATGGGGTGATACGCCGGGGTGCGCCGGAGCGTCCGCGGGCCCCTCGCCGGCCGGGTGGCGAAGGTGCGCCCCCTGCCGTAGGGAAGGAGTAAGGCCGGTGGGATGATGGCGCAGCCATGCCTCACCCCGTCGCGCGCGCCGGCGCCGATCTGCGACTGATACGGGCCGCGGTGTTCACCGCGGTCTGTGTTCTGCTGTCCGCGGGCGGGCACGTGCTGGCCTCCTGCGCGAGCGTCCCGCTGTGGACGCTGGGCGCGGGCTGCGCGCTGGTGCTGGCGCTCGTCCTGCCGCTGGCCGGCCGGGAGCGCTCGCTGCCGGGGATCGCGGCCGGACTGGCCGTCGGCCAGCTCGCGCTGCACACCCTCTTCGGCCTCGGCCAGCGGAGCACCGGGGTGACCCCGCGCCAGGCGGGCTCGGAGGGGCGGCTGATCACCTTCGCCGCGAAGCTGATCTGCAACCAGCCGCACGCGATGTCCGCCGCCGACGCCCGCCGGGTGATCACGGACGCCGGGCTGGACCCCGCCGTGCACCCGATGCGGATGGGCGCCGTACCCGCGCCCGCACCGTCCGGAACGAGCGGCTCCGCACTGGACCGGCTGCTGGACTCCCTGCTCGGCGCGCTGCCGCTCTCGCTCCCCATGCTGCTCGGCCATCTGCTCGCGGCGCTGGCCGCGGGCTGGCTGCTGCGGCGCGGCGAGGTGGCGCTGTGGCGGGTGGTGGCACTGTCCGGGCGCCCGGCGCGCGAGGTCGCGGAGGCCGCGCTCGTACGTTCGCTGCGCGCCGCCCTGACGCTCGTACGCGCCCTGTGGGACCGCTCGGCCGGTGCGCCGGCGCGGGCCGCCCGGACCCGGTCCGGCGACGAGGACCGCCCGGTGGTGGAGCCTTCGCTCCAGCGCTTCGTGACCAGGCGGGGACCGCCGCGCCTCACCCTCGCGGCCTGACACGCGACGCACTCCGGCACCTGAGCAGCGACAGAGCAGCAACAGAGCACGGGAGGGCGGTCGCGCCGTCGCCGCACGCGCGCACCCGTACCCCTTCCCGTCCCTCCTGCCTGTGGAGTGTCCCCATGAACACCTCTCTCCGCCGCCTCCGCCGCCTCCCCGTCATCGGCGGCGTCACCGCCGGTGCCGTCCTGCTCCTCTCCGGCCCCGCCTTCGCGCACGTCAGCGTGCAGCCCGGCACCGCCGAGAAGGGCGGCTACAGCACCATCGCCTTCAAGGTGCCGAACGAGAAGAACGACGCCTCTACGGTGAAGCTCGAGGTCACGCTCGACCCCAAGCACCCGCTCTCCTCGGTGACCGTCCAGCCCGTCCCCGGCTGGGACGTCAAGGTCGAGAAGGCCAAGCTCGACAAGCCGCTGCAGACGCACGGCAAGACCATCGACGAGGCCGTCAGCAAGATCACCTGGACCGGCGGCAAGATCGAGCCGGGCCAGTTCCAGCAGTTCCCGCTCTCCGTCGGCCAGCTGCCCACGGACGTCGACGAGCTGGTCTTCAAGGCCCTCCAGACCTACTCCGACGACGACGTGGTGCGCTGGATCGACCCGTCCAAGCCGGGCGGCGAGGAGGCCGAGCACCCCGCGCCGACGCTGAAGCTCGTCGCGAAGGCCGACAAGGACAAGGGCGCCGACAAGACCGCGGGCAAGAGCGGTGAGGCGGCCGACGGCAAGGACGCCGAGAAGGCGTCCGCGTCCTCGGACAAGAGCGAGGACTCCTCCGACACCACCGCCCGCGTGCTCGGCGTGGCCGGCATCGTCGTCGGCATCGCGGGCGTGGCCTTCGGCGTGCTCGCCGGCCGCCGCCGCTCCGTCTGACCCGCGGGCCCGTACGGACGGGGGCGGCGCGCCACCGCGCGGCGCCGCCCCCGCACACCGATCCATCCCTGGAGAAGAGCTCCATGCGCACCAAGATCCTGGGCGTGGCACTGGCCACCGCCGCCGCGCTCGCCCTCACCGCCTGCGGCAGCGACGGCGGCGGCGGTGACAAGCCGCTGGCCGATGTCTCCGCCGCGCCCAAGAAGGCCGCCGCGATCACCCTGGACACCCCGAAGGCCAAGCCCGACCTGGTCCTCACGGACACGGGCGAGAAGAAGTACGAGCTGGTCAAGGAGACGAAGGGGCACCCCGTACTCCTTTACTTCGGCTACACCTACTGCCCCGACGTCTGCTCGACCGTCGTCTCCGACATGGCCGCCGCCGCGAAGAAGCTGCCGGAGGCCGACCGCAAGAACCTGAAGATCGTCTTCGTCACCACCGACCCCGCCCGGGACACCCCCAAGCGGATGCGGGAGTGGCTCGACGCCCAGGGCGGGCAGGACATCGCCGGCCTGACCGGGGACTTCGAGACGATCCAGGCGGCCGCCAAGCCGCTCGGCATCTTCGTGGAGAAGCCGAAGAAGGAGAAGGACGGCTCCATCACCGTCAGCCATGGCGCCGAGGTCATCGGGTTCTCGCCCAAGGACGACGGTGCCCATTGGATCTACACCGCGGAAACCACCGCAGCCCAGTACGCCAAAGATCTCCCGAAGATCGTCAAGGGGGAGAACCCGTGATGCGCAAGTCCACCACCGCCACCGCCGTCGCCCTGCCGCTCCTGCTCGCCGGGGGCCTGCTCCTGGTGACCGGGTGCCAGTCGGAGAAGAACGCCCTGGCGTCCGACAAGCCCGAGCTCTCGGTCAGCGGCGCCTATCTGCCGCAGCCCGCGATGCCGGACATGGCCGCCGCCTATCTGACGGTCACGAACAAGGGCGGCAAGGCCGACCAGCTGACGTCCGTCACCAGCCCGCTCTCGGGTGACATCACCATGCACACCACCGAGGGCTCGCAGATGAAGCACGCGGCCAAGCTGGACGTGCCCGCGAAGGGCGAGCTGAAGCTCACCCGCGGCGGTACCCACCTGATGCTCGGCAAGCTCGGGCACAAGCCCGAGGTCGGCGAGAAGGTCGAGTTCACGCTCCACTTCGCCACCGCCGGGGCCGTGAAGGTCCAGGTGCCGGTCGAGTCCACCACGTTCCGCCCGCAGGGCTGAGCGGACTGACGAGGATGCGATGAGGACCCTGACCGCCGGACGGCTGGTGCCCCTGCTCGGGGCGCTGTTCGCCGCACTGCTGTGCGCGCTCGGGCCGGGCGCGACCGCCGCGTCGGCGCACGCCGCGCTGACCGCGACCGACCCCGCCACCGGCTCGGTGGTGCCGACCGCCCCCCAGCGGGTCACGCTGACCTTCTCCGAGGGGGTGCTGCTGAGCGCCGACTCGGTGCGGGTCCTCGACCCGCGTGGGGAGCGCGTCGACGAGGGCCGGCCCACGCATGCGGACGGCAGGTCGGGCACGGCGTCCGTCGGGCTGCGCACCGGGCTCGTGGACGGTACGTACACGGTGGCCTGGCAGGCCGTCTCCGCGGACAGCCATCCGGTGGCCGGGGCCTTCACCTTCTCCGTCGGCGCGCCGTCCAAGACGGCCGCCAAGGTGACGACCGCCAAGGTCGACCCGGTGGTCGACGGGCTCTACGGGACGGCGCGGTACGCGGCGTACGCCGGGTTCGCGCTGCTCGTCGGCGGCTGTGTCTTCGCGGGCGTGTGCCGCTCCTCGCGGCCCGTCCAGCGGGTCGCGGTGGGCGGCTGGATCGCCCTGTTCGGCTCGACGGCCGCGCTGTTGCTGCTGCGCGGCGCGTACACGAGCGGCAAGGGGCCGGGCGCCGTCCTGGACCTGTCGCTGCTCGGCGACGTGCTGAACACCAAACCGGGCGCGGCGCTGCTGTCCCGGCTGCTGCTGCTGAGCGCCGCCGCGGTCTTCCTCGCCGTCCTCTTCGGCTCGTTCGCCCGCGAGGACGACGGCCGCACGGGGCAGGAGCGCCGGGACGTCGCGTTCGGGCTCGGCATCGGCGGCACGGTCGTCGCCACCGGGCTGGCCGCGACCTGGGCGATGGCCGAGCACGCGTCGGCCGGGCTGCAGACCTGGCTGGCGATGCCGGTCGACGTGCTGCACCTGCTGGGCGTCGCGGTGTGGCTGGGCGGGCTGGCGGCCCTGCTGGCCGCCCTGTGGGCGGGCGCCCCCGTGCCCAAGGAGGCCGTGCGGCGCTTCTCCCGGCTCGCCTTCGCCTCGGTGTGCGCCCTGGTGGCGACGGGGCTCTACCAGTCCTGGCGGCAGGTCGGCTCGTGGGGCGCGCTCACCGGGACCGAGTACGGGCGGCTGCTGCTGATCAAGGCGGGCCTGGTGGTCGCGCTGGTCGGGGTCGCCTTCTTCTCACGGCGCTGGACGGGCCGGCTCACGGACCGCCCCGAGACGAGGAAGCCGAAGGCGGGCGCGAAGCCTTCGGGCTCGGTGAAGGGCTCGGGTACGGGTACGGGCACGGGCTCTGGCTCCGTGAAGGGTACGGGTTCTGTGAAGGGCACGGGTTCCGCCAAGTCCGTGGCCGCCGCCAAGTCCACGACCGCCGGTAAGGGTGGCGCCTCGCCGGAGCGGGCCGTCCAGCTCGCCCGGCAGCAGGCCGCGCTCACCAAGGCCGCCGGGAAGCGGCGGCGCGACGCGGACGAGGGCCGCAGCGGTCTGCGCCGTTCCGTCCTCGCCGAGACCGGCGTCGCGGTCGTCCTCCTCGCCGTCACCACGCTGCTCACCGGCACCCAGCCGGGCCGCGCGGAGACCGAGCAGCGGGAAGCGGGGGCGGCCGGCGCCACCCGGGCCACGGCACCCGCCGCCGGACCGGCCGAGGTGCGGATCCCGTACGACACCGGCGGCGCCGACGGCCGCGGCACGGCCACCGTAAGGATCGACCCCGCGCGCTCGGGCGAGAACACCCTGGACGTCCGGCTGACCGGCCCGGACGGCGCGGCCGTCGACGTACCGCAGCTGGAGGTCTCCTTCACGGAGCTCCAGAAGAAGATCGGCCCGCTGCGCGCCCCGCTCAAGCGCCTCTCCACCGGCCGCTGGCAGGCCACCGGCCTCCAGCTCCCCATGGCCGGCGAGTGGCGGCTCACCCTGACCGTACGGACCTCCGACATCGACCAGATCACGGAGCTCAGGAACGTGAAGATCAACTGATGGCTGAACGAGCTGACCAGGCAGAGAAGACGGCACGGGCGAAGGCCCAGGCGCCGGACCCCGAACGGGGCATGAGCCGCCGGCGGCTGCTCGGCACCGCCGGGGCCGTCGGCGCGGCGGGGCTCGTCGTGGGCGGCGCCGGCGGCGCGCTCGCGGCCGAGGCCGTGCGGGAGACCCCGGCGGAGCTCACGGGCGTCGGCGCCAAGGCCGTGCCGTTTCACGGGAAACATCAGTCCGGAATCGCCGACTCCGCGCAGGCCCACGGCCATCTGCTCGCCTTCGACCTGGCGTCCGGCGCCGACCGCAGGTCCGCCGCGGCCCTGCTGCGGCGCTGGTCGGCGACGGCCGCGGAGCTGATGGCGGGCGAGGCGCCCAAGGGCGACGACACCGGCATCGCCCTCGACGCGGGCCCGTCGTCCCTGACCGTCACCTTCGGCTTCGGCCGCACCTTCTTCGACCGGACGGGCCTGGCCTCGAAGCGGCCGGCCGCCCTGGAGCCGCTGCCGGCCTTCACCGGGGACGCGCTCGACGCCAAGCGCGGCGAGGGCGACCTCTGGGTGCAGATCGGCGCCGACGACCCGCTCGTCGCCTTCCACGCGCTGCGGGTGCTCCAGAAGCAGGCCGGGGACGCGGCGCGGCCGCGCTGGCAGATGAACGGCTTCAACCGGGCGCCGGGCGCCACCGCGAAGCCGATGACCGGCCGCAATCTGATGGGCCAGATCGACGGCACCAACAACCCGAAGCCGTCCGATCCCGACTTCGCCGCCCGGGTCTTCGTCCCGGACGACTCCGGCGACTGGATGGCCGGCGGCTCGTACGCGGTCGTCCGGCGCATCCGGATGCTGCTCGACAGCTGGGACCACCTGTCGCTGGAGCGCCAGGAGAAGGTCATCGGCCGCCGCAAGTCCGACGGCGCGCCCCTCTCGGGCGGTACGGAGACGACCCCGGTGGACCTGAACAAGTTCGGCGCGGACGGCTCGCTGGCGATCGCGGGCGACGCGCACGTCCGCGTCGCGGCCCCGGAGTCCAACCGGGGCGCGGCGATGCTGCGGCGCGCGTTCTCCTTCCACGACGGCTACCGCGACGACGGCGCCCCGGACGCGGGCCTGCTCTTCGTCGCCTGGCAGGCGGACCCCCGCAGGGGCTTCGTCCCGGTACAGCGCAAGCTGGACCGGGGGGACGGGCTCTCCCGCTTCCTCAGCCATGAGTCGAGCGGGCTGTTCGCGGTACCGGGCGGCTGCGCGCCGGGCGAGTACGTGGGGCAGCGGTTGCTGGAGGGGTGACACCCCGGTCCTCGGGCTCTCCCGGCCGCCTTCCCCGGCCACCGCTGGGGGCGCCCCCGGCCGGGCAGAAGGCCCGGACGGCCGGACGCCCGCCACCGGCCCGGGCCTGCCCGGCGCGATCCGGCCGGGCAGAAGCGGCCGGGGCCCGTGGCTCCGGCCGCGATCACCGTGCCCCGGCCCCGGCGATCCGGCCCGACCGGCGGACGGACGGACGGGGCGGACGGGGCGGACGGGCGCACGGGCAGACGGGCAGACGGGCAGACGGGCAGACGGGCAGACGGGCAGACGAGGACACCCCGCCACGGCCGGGCCGTCCGGACCCGCACCGCCCGAGGCCCGCACCGTTCGACAGCCCCACCGTCCGACAGCCGCGCCGGTCGGGAACCGCCCGCCGCAGGCCATCGGTATCGTGGCGAAGCCCAACCCTCGGAGGAAATCGCGTGATGTCGGCCAGCCGCTACACCTACCTCGGCCCGGAGGGCACCTTCACCGAGGCCGCCCTGCGCACGCTCCCCGAGGCCGCCACCCGGGAACTCGTCCCGATGGTCTCCGTGCCGGCCGCCCTGGACGCCGTGCGCAACGGCGAGGCCGCCGCCGCGCTGGTGCCGATCGAGAACTCCGTCGAGGGCGGGGTCACCGCGACCCTCGACGAACTGGCCACCGGCTCACCGCTGATGATCTACCGCGAGGTGCTGCTCCAGATCGCCTTCGCGCTGCTCGTCCGGCCGGGGACGACGCTCTCCGACATCAAGACGGTGACCGGCCACCCGGTCGCGCAGCCGCAGGTGCGCAACTGGCTCAAGGCGAACCTGCCGGACGCGGTGTGGGAGTCGTCGGCGTCGAACGCGGACGGCGCCCGGCTGGTGCGGGAGGGGCGTTACGACGCCGCCTTCGCCGGGGAGTTCGCGGCGGCGACGTACGAGCTGAACGCGCTGGTCACCGACATCCACGACGCGGAGAACGCGCAGACCCGCTTCGTACTCGCGGGCCGCCCCGCCCGGCCGGCGGCGCGCACGGGCGCGGACCGGACCTCCGTGGTGGTGTGGCTGCGCGCCGATCACCCGGGCGCGCTGCTGGAGCTGCTCCACGAGTTCTCGTCCCGTGGGGTGAACCTCGTGCTCATCCAGTCGCGGCCGACGGGCGAGGGCATCGGCAACTACTGCTTCGCGATCGACGCGGAGGGGCACATCACCGACCGCCGGGTGGCCGAGGCGCTGATGGGCCTCAAGCGGATCTGCCCGAAGGTGCGGTTCCTCGGCTCCTATCCGCGCGCCGGGGCCGACCCGGCCGAGGTGGGGCCGACGGCGCGGGGGATGTCGGACGAGGACTTCACGGCGGCGGCGGACTGGCTCGCGCGCTGCCAGGACGGCCGGGGCTGAGGGCGAGCGGGGCCGGAGGCTGCCGCGCTGACGGACGGCAGGGCTCCGGTGAGGGCCCTGCCGAAGGCTCGACGCGCATGACCCACAGAGTTATCCACAGACTCCTCTCGACCTGGGGATAAGTCGACAGATCGAGGCACCCGGGAGCCCGCCCGAATCGGTCAAGGTCGACAAATCTCTCTAACTACAGGCCCGTCATCCACAGCACCTAGGTCACCCCTTAGAGGGTCCAGGCCATGGGCACGTCAGGTGAATGTCATCAAACAACCCTTTAGAGCGAGTCAATACCACCCGAATGAGCGGGCCGGAGAGGTTTGACCTACAAATCTTCAGCAGAGGACGGAACTGATCGGAACGTTCGATTCCGGCGTCCACAGATTTCACGCACAGCCTGTGGACAAAGAAACGGAAGTATCGACTCCTGTGGACAACGGACCCTCCCAACTCCCGCCACTCACAAGGCCGATCGCCGGACGCCCGCCACCACACCCGCCCCTATGCCCCTTTTCATCAAATGCGCACGCATTTTCCGACGGCCGGGCCGGCGGCGTTATTCACAGCCTTTTCCACTCACCCTAAACTAGGGCAAAATGGGACGTAGAGGAATATCGCGTCGAGTGATCGTCCCCGCAACGGTAGCCTTGTGGGGTGATTGACCTTCGCCTGCTTCGTGAGGACCCCGACCGTGTGCGCGCCTCCCAGCGCGCCCGTGGAGAGGACGTCGACGTCGTCGACGCGCTGCTCTCCGCCGACGAGCGGCGCAGGTCGTCCAGCGTCCGCTTCGATGAACTCCGCTCCGAGCAGAAGTCGCTCGGCAAGCTCATCCCCAAGGCCACCGGTGACGAGAAGGCCGCCCTGCTGAAGAAGGCGGGCGAGCTCTCCGCGGCCGTCAAGGCCGCCGACGCCGAGCAGGACGAGGCCGCCGCCGAGGCGCAGGCCCTCCTGCTCCGGATCGGCAATCTGGTCCACCCCGACGTGCCGCGCGGCGGCGAGGACGACTTCGTCGTCCTGGAGACCGTGGGCACCCCGCGCGACTTCGCCGCCGAGGGCTTCGAGCCCAAGGACCACCTGGAGCTCGGCCAGTCGCTCGGCGCGATCGACGTCGAGCGCGGCGCCAAGGTCTCCGGTTCGCGCTTCTACTACCTGACGGGCGTCGGCGCGCTCCTGGAGCTCGCGCTGGTGAACGCCGCCATCGCGCAGGCCACCGCCGCCGGCTTCACCCCGATGCTCACCCCCGCGCTGGTCAAGCCGCGCGCCATGGAGGGCACCGGCTTCCTCGGCCAGGCCGCCCAGGACGTCTACCACCTGGAGAAGGACGACTTCTACCTGGTGGGCACGTCCGAGGTGCCGCTCGCGGCGTACCACATGGACGAGATCCTCGACGCGGACCAGCTGCCGCTGCGCTACGCCGGCTTCTCCCCGTGCTTCCGCCGCGAGGCCGGTACGTACGGCAAGGACACCCGGGGCATCTTCCGCGTCCACCAGTTCGACAAGGTCGAGATGTTCTCGTACATCTCGCCGGAGGACTCGGAGGCGGAGCACGCCCGTCTGCTGGAGTGGGAGAAGCAGTGGCTGACCAGCCTGGAGCTGCCGTTCCAGGTGATCGACGTGGCCACGGGTGACCTCGGCTCCTCCGCCTCCCGCAAGTTCGACTGCGAGGCGTGGATCCCCACCCAGGGCAAGTACCGCGAGCTGACGTCCACGTCCAACTGCGACGAGTTCCAGGCCCGCCGCCTGTCCGTCCGGATGCGCGACGGCAAGAACGTCCGCCCGCTGGCGACGCTCAACGGCACGCTGTGCGCCGTCCCGCGCACGATCGTGGCGATCCTGGAGAACCACCAGCAGGCCGACGGCTCGGTCCGCGTCCCCGAGGTCCTCCGTCCGTACCTGGGCGGCCGCGAGATCCTGGAGCCCGTCGCCAAGTGACCTCCTCCGGCTCACCCGCGGGTCCGCTGCCGTACCGGCTGATCGCGACCGACCTCGACGGCACGCTGCTGCGCCCCGACGACACCGTCTCGGAGCGCACCCGCGCCGCCCTCGCCCTGGCGACGGCGGCGGGCGCCGCGCACATCGTCGTCACGGGCCGCTCCGTGCCCTGGACCCGGCACATCCTGGAGGCGCTGGACTACCAGGGCCTCGCGGTGTGCGGCCAGGGCGCGCAGGTCTACCACGCGGGTGAGCACCGGCTGCTGACGTCCGTGACGCTGGACCGGCAGCTCGCCGGTCTCGCCGTCGCCAAGATCGAGGCGGAGATCGGCCCGCTGGCGCTGGCCGCCAGCCGGGACGGCATGGACGGCGAGGTGCTGGTCGGACCCGGTTACCGGGTCCAGGAGGGCCCCCTGCCGGCGGTCTCCGTCATGGACACCGCCGAGCTGTGGGCCGCCCCGCTGAACAAGCTCTACCTCCAGCACCCGGGCCTCGACGACGACGCTCTGACCGAGGTCGCGCGGACGGTCGCCGGTGACCTGGTGGGCGTGACGATGGCGGGCCCCGGGATAGTGGAACTGCTGCCGCTCGGGCTGAGCAAGGCGACGGGCCTGTCGCTGGCCGCGCGCCGGCTGGGCCTGAAGGCCGCCGACACGATCGCCTTCGGCGACATGCCCAACGACGTCCCGATGTTCGGCTGGGCGGCCCACGGCGTGGCCATGGCCAACGCCCACGCCGAGCTGAAGGCCGTGGCCGACGAGGTCACCGAGTCGAACGGGAACGACGGGATCGCGGTCGTTCTGGAGCGTCTCTTCGGCTGAGGGGCTCCGCCCCGCCGCGGGACCCGAGCCGCCCCCGCCCCCTCCGCAGGACCGCCTCCATCCGGGTGAGATCCCAGGTCGGCAGCCCGTACGAGAGGGGGCGCCCACAGGCCAGGCCGATGACCACGGACACCGCGTGGCCGATGTCGGTGTACGTGCCGCCGGTGCCCAGCGGGACCGCGAAGAAGACGACCAGGCTCCCGGCGTAGAGCCACCGCCAGGGGCGGGGCACCCGGTAGGTGAGGACGCCGGCCGCCGCGGCGAGCCCGTAGGAGACGCCGATGTCGACCACGTGCTTCATCGAACGCGGCAGCGAGTGGTCCTGGATGGCGAGCATCACGATGTCCTGGCTGATCAGCGTGGCCGCGACATGTGCGACGGCGACGACGAACAGCCAGCGCAGGGTGCCGATCCAGCGCTCGACATTGGCGTGGACGAGCTCGAAGAGCCCGGCGTAGAGCAGGAACGAGGACGGGTCCTCGATCCAGAAGCCGCTGATCAGCAGGGATTCGATCGGGCGCCTGTTCAGCTGGTGGATATTGCTGCTGGTGCGGTGCAGGAGGAAGGTCTCCAGGTCCTGGCTGGCCGCCGCGATGACCAGGCTGGTCACCCCGATGATCAGCAGCCAGATGTGGGTGCCGGGAGAGGTCCGGACCCAGGAACCCACCGCGGAGCGCAGGCGGGCGGCGTCTGCCTTCACCCTTACGACGGTAACCGGGGCGGGGCCGGGACGCGGCGGTCGGCGCGGCAAGCAGTTGTAGGATGACTGGGCAACCGGGAGAATACGGCTTCGGAGGAACACGGGATGGCACTGCGAGCGGCGGGACGGCAGTCCCTCGTGGACACCGTCGTGGATCAGCTGCGCGCCCAGGTCGGCGCCGGCGAGTGGCGGGTCGGCGAGCGCATCCCGACCGAACACGCGCTCGCCGAGCAGCTCCAGGTCGGGCGGAACACCGTCCGCGAGGCCGTAAGGGTGCTCGTCCACGCCGGAATGCTCCGTTCGAGGCAGGGCGAGGGCACCTTCGTCGTCTCCATGGCCGACCCGGCGGAGATCATGCGCGGGGTGCAGCGCGCCGGAGTGCGCGACGTCCTGGAGCTCCGCATCGCCCTGGAGGTCGAGGCCGCGCGCCTCGCCGCGGTGCGCCACGAGCCCGCCGACCTGGAGCGGATGCGGGCGGCCCTGGACGCCCAGACCGCCTTCGAGGACCCCGAGGGCCAGCCGGACTCCGGCAGCCTGGAGCTCTACGCGGACCACGACGTCGCCTTCCACCGGGCGGTCGTCGAGGCCGCCCACAACAGCGCGCTGACCGCGACGTACAGCTGGTTCAGCAGCTCGGTGCGCGAGGCGCTCGTCACCGCGCTCGGCGACCGCGAGATGCCGCGCATCATCCACGGCGACCACCACGACCTGATGACCGCCATCGCCTCCGGCGACCCCGAGGCGGCCGCGAGGGCCGCCCGGCTGCTGCTCGAACGCCCCAAGCGGGCCGTCGAGTCCCTGCTCCCGGAGAACTGACCCGCCGCCCCTCCCGGAGAGCCGTCCCCCGCACCGTTTCCGTACGCCCGCACCCCTGGAGAGTTCACTCATGTCGGAGCCGAGGCCCCAAGCACCACTGATCGACGCGGAGGAGGACCTGGCGCCCGCGCCTCCCGTGGCGGCCGCGCGCCGGCGGCTGCTCGCCCACCCCGCGCTGGTGCTCCTCGGCATCGTGCTGGCCTCGCTCAACATGCGGGCGGCGCTGGCCGGGGTGTCCCCGCTGGTCGGCGAGATCGGCGACCACTTCCACCTGGCCGCCACCGCGAGCAGCCTGGTGACGACCATCCCCCTCGTCTTCATGGGGCTGGGCTCGATCGCCGCGCCCAGGCTGGCCCGCCGCTGGGGCACCGAGGCCGTGCTGTGCGGCGCGCTCGTACTGCTGTGCGGCGGCATCCTGCTCCGCGTGGCGCCCCCGGTGGTCGCGCTGTTCGTCGGCTGCGCGCTCGTCGGCACGGCGATAGCCCTGCTGAACGTCCTGATGCCGGGCCTGATCAAGCGGGACTTCCCCGAGCGGGCCGCGAGCATGACCGCCCTCTACTCCACCGCGATGATCCTGGGCGCCACCGTCTCGGCGGCCTCCGCCGTGCCCCTGGAGGAGGCCCTCGGCGGCTGGCAGGGGTCCCTGGTCTCCTGGTCGCTCCTCGCGGCCGTCGCCGCCGCCGTGTGGCTTCCCCAGGCGCTCCTGGCGCGCCGCGGCACCCACCACGGCGAGGCCGCGGCCACCCGGCGCCCCGCCGCCGAGGGGGCGGAGCGCGGGCTGCTGCGCACCCCGCTCGCCTGGCAGGTCACGCTGTTCATGGGCGTGCAGTCGCTGATCGCGTACGTGTGCATCGCCTGGATGCCGACGATCTTCACCGACGGTGGCATGAGCAAGAGCGGGGCCGGCCTCGTCTACTCCTTCTACACGCTGGTCCAGATGGCCGGCTCGTTCGTCGTGCCGATCCTGGCCGGGCGGCTGCGCGACCAGCGGCTGCTGGCGGTCGGCGTCGTGCTGCTGATGGCCGCGGGCGTCACCGGCCTGCTCGTCGCGCCCGTGGCCGGGGCCTGGCTCTGGGCGACCCTGATGGGCGTCGCGCAGGGTGGCACGCTGGGGCTCGCGCTCACGATGATGGTGCTGCGCACGAAGGACTCGCACACGGCCGCCCGGCTCTCCGGCATGGCGCAGACCTGGGGCTATCTGGTGGCGTCCGTCGGCCCGTTCGCGCTCGGCGCGGTGCACCAGGCCACGGACGGCTGGACGCTGCCGGTGGCACTGCTCCTCGTCGCCTGCGCGGGCCTGGTGCTGCTGGGTCTGGGCGCCGGGCGCGATCGGCGGATCTGAGACGTTGAGGTGACGGGAGGCCCCTTCCGGGGCGTCCCGTGCCGGTCCCGGCCCGCCGGTGCCGTTCGCCGGTCCCCTCCGGGGCGTCCGGCGGCCGGAGCCCCGCGGCCCCGGCCGGCAAGCCGTGGAACCCGTCGTGAGGAGTCCGTCCGCCATGCACGTGCCTTCCCGCATCACCGTCCCCGCCACGCTCGCCGCCTATCACGACGAGTTCGACGGGGAGGCGGGCCGCGCCTGGGTCGCCGCCCTGCCGGACCTGGCCGCGGAGTTCCTCGGCCGCTGGCGGCTGCGGCTCGACGGACCCCCCTCGCACGGCTTCGTCGCGCTCGTCCTGCCCGTCCTGCGCGAGGACGGCACCCCGGCCGCGCTCAAGTTCCAGCCGGTCACCGACGAGAGCGTGGGCGAGGCACCGGCCCTGCGCGCCTGGGGCGGCGACGGCGCGGTAGCCCTGCTCGACCACGACGCGGACTCGGGGACGATGCTCCTGGAACGGCTGGACGCGAACCGCTCGCTGCTCGCCGTGGAGGACCACGAAGCCTCTCTGCGCATCCTTACGGAGCTCCTCGCGCGGCTCCTGAAGACCCCGGCCCCGGCCGGCCTGCGCCCGCTCGCGGACATCGCGGGCGCCATGCTCGCCGACACCCCCGGAGCCCTCCCGTACGTCACCGACACCGCCGACCGGCAGGTGGTCGCGCGCTGCGCCGAGGCCGTGCGGGAGGTGATCGGCGAACCGGGCGACCGCCTGCTGCACTGGGACCTGCACTACGAGAACGTCCTGGCCCCGCTGCCCGGCGCGGACCGCGAGCCCTGGCTCGCCATCGACCCGAAGCCCCTCGTCGGCGACCCCGGTTTCGAGCTCCTCCCGGCCCTCCGCGACCGCTGGGACGACCTCACGGCGACGGGCGACGTGGAACGCGCGGTGCTCCGCCGCTTCGATCTGATGACCGACGTCCTCTCGCTCGACCGGGCCCGCGCCGCCCGCTGGACGCTGGGCCGGGTCCTGCAGAACTCCCTGTGGGAGGTGGAGGACACCGAGGACGGCGGGAAGGTCGTGCTCGAACCGGAGCAGATGGCCATAGCGCGGATCCTGGCGTCCCGGCTGTAGGACAACGGGTAAACGGGTAAGGGGCGGGCTCCTGGAGCCCGCCCCTTACCCGTCCCCCGAGGCCGGGGGAACGGTCCGTCACTCCTCCCCGGCCAGGGTCAGACCGCGGAGCTTCTGACCGGCGTACCAGGTCGCGAGGGTCGTGACACCGACCAGGAGGACGAGGGCGAGCGGGAGGCCGACGTCCGAGGTGATGGCGCCGTCCGCGCCGATCCGCTGGGCGAGCGCCAGGGACCACTGCTGGACGCTCAGGGTGCGGGCGCCGGAGATGAGGCTGCCGAAGAGGGACTCCCAGACCAGGGCGTAGACGAGACCGGCCACGACGGCGTGCCGGGTGACGGTGCCCAGGAGCAGGAAGATCGCGCTGTAGGCGACGGAAGCCACGGCGGCGGCCACGGCGTAGGCGACGGCGATCTGCTGACTGTTGCCGTTGAGGATGAAGCCCGCGATCAGGGTGGGGACCGCCGAGAAGGCCGCCGTGACGCCGACGGCGACGACCAGCTTGGTGAAGATGATCGTGGGGCGTTTGACGGGCTTGGAGAGCAGGTAGACCACCGAGCCGTCGTCGATCTCCGGCCCGATCGCGCCCGTACCGGCGACGACGCCGATGAGCGGGACCATCGTGGCGAGCGCGAAGCCGCCCAGGACGTTCGCGGCGGTGTCGTCGTCGGCGCCGGTGAGGAGGCGGATGACGACCGAGATGGCGATCAGGAGGGCGGGCAGCGCGAAGAGGATGAAGGCGCGGCGGCGGCCGAGGAGCCCCCGGTAGGTCAGCCGGGCGACGGTGGGGTTGTACATGGCGCTCCAGGGCTCCTTTCAGGCCGTGACGAGGTAGGAGAAGACCGATTCCAGGGACTCGTCGGAGGGCGAGACCGTGAGGAGCCGGATGCCGTGCGCGCGGGCGACGCGCGGCAGCAGGGTGGTGAAGCGGCCGAAGTCGACCGCCTGGACGCGCAGGGCGCCCTCCTTGAGGTCCACCTCGATGCCGGCCGTGGACGGATCGGCGATGAGGGCGGCGGCGAGGGCCCGGTCGTCGCTGGAGCGCACGAGGTAGCGGTGCGGGCGGTCCGTCATCAGACGGCGGATCTTGCGGAAGTCGCCGGAGGCGGCGTGCCGACCCGCGACGACGACCTCGATGTGGGCGGCGAGCTGCTCGACCTCTTCGAGGATGTGCGAGGAGAACAGCACCGTGCGGCCCTCCGCGCCCATGCGCCGCAGCAGTTCCATCAGCTGCATCCGCTGGCGGGGGTCCATGCCGTTGAAGGGCTCGTCGAGGAGGAGCACGGACGGCTGGTGGACCAGGGCGGAGGCCATCTTCACGCGCTGGCGCATGCCCTTGCTGTACGTCGCGATCTTGCGGTCCTGGGCGTACTCCATCTCGACCGTGGCGAGGGCGTGCTGCGCCTCCTTCGCGCCCAGGCCGTGGAGTTCGGCGTTGGCGCGGACGAACTCCCGGCCGGTGAGGAAGTCGTACATCGCCTCGCGCTCGGGGACGATCCCGATGTGGCGGTAGACGCCCTCGTTGCGCCAGACGGTCGCGCCGTCGAGGGTGACCGTGCCGGTGGAGGGGGCGAGGAAGCCGCCCATCATGTTGATGAGGGTGGACTTCCCGGCGCCGTTGGGGCCGAGGAGGCCGGTCACACCGGGGCCGACGGTCATGGAGACGTCGTTGACGGCGACGACGTTGCCGAACCAGCGGGAGACGTTGTCGATAAGGAGAGTACTCATGGGCGCAGCCCATTCCTTGAGGGGTGGCGGTCGGGCGACGGGCGGGCACTCATGGGCGCAGCCCATTCCTTGAGGGGTGGCGGTCGGGCGACGGGCGGGAGGTCACAGGCCGACCTTTCGGTAGCGCCGCATGAGCAGGCCGAACGACCCGGTGATCAGGGCGAGCAGGACGAGGACGTAGACGACGCCGGTGCCGGTGCCCGGGCCGTGGCCGCCGGGGAAGGCGGACGTGGCGGAGAGGAACGCCGTCTGGACGCCGTCGATCAGGGTGATCGGCGAGAACAGGCCGAGCCAGCTGATCGCGTCGGTGTTGTCGCGGGCGAGGGCGATGCCCTGGACGGTCGACACCGCGCCGTAGGAGATCGTCAGCACGGCGATGACCGCGGCGACGCCGAAGCCGCGGCGCGGGGTGAGCGCGGCGACCACCAGGCCGAGGCCGGCGAAGAGGAGGGACAGCAGGGCCACGGAGACCAGTCCTTGCGCGAAGCCCTTCGTCTGGTCGGCGAAGTCCAGCTTGGCGAGCAGGGCGCCCACGTAGAGGATCAGCAGGGGCAGGGCGGTGAGCAGGAAGAGCGCCGAGGCCATCGCCGCGAACTTGGCCGCCACGTAGTCGACGCGCTCGATCGGGCGGGAGAAGTACAGCGGGACGGTCTTGAAGCGCAGGTCGCGGGAGACCGACTGCGGGGCCTGGGACGCGAGGTAGAGGCCGATGACGGCCTGGAGGAGGATCGCGTAGCGGGTGTAGGCCACCGGCAGGTCGTTCATCTTCGTGGTCACGGCGACCGCCACCATGATGGCGGCGGGTACGCACATGACGCCGAGGAGGATCATCGGCAGGACCTTGGACTTCGCCGACCGCCCGAGGCCGTAGGCACCGCGCAGGCTCTGCGAGAACAGCGAACGGCGGGCGTAGGCGCGGCCGAGCCGGGCGCCGGAGTAGTTCCGGTAGCCGATGTTGTGGATGACGTCCTGGGCGGGCGCCTTGGTGGTCTCAGGCGGCATCGGGCGCGCCTCCGTTCTGCTCGTCGCGCTGGGCCGCGGGTGCCCACTGCCGTCCGGCGCCCCAGCCCGCGGCGGCGGGGGCGGTGGCGGGGGTGTCGCCCTCGCCCTCGTCCCGGAAGACCTCCGCGATGCGGTGGCGGCGCTGTTCCATGCGGACCAGGCCGAGTTCGAGGTCCGTGACGGCGTCGCGGACGGTGTCGTAGGTGCTGTCGTCGACGACGTCGACGAGGAGGACGCGGCCGGAGGCGGGTGTGCCGTCGGCGGCGCGGCCGGCCGGGCGCACGGTGAGGCCGGCCCCGGCGAGGGCCGCGTACAGCGCGGCGGTGCCGTCGGGGCGGGCGTCCGAGTCGGTGACCTCCACGGCGAGGGAGCCCGTGGACTGGGTGAAGTCGTCGGTGGACGAGGACCGGAGCAGCTTGCCGCCGTCGATGACCACGACGTGATCGCAGGTGCGCTCCAGCTCGCCCAGCAGATGCGAGGTGACCAGGACCGAGATGCCGAAGTCGGTGTGGACCCGCCGGATCAGGCCGAGCATCTCGTCGCGACCGACCGGGTCGAGGCCGTTGGTGGGCTCGTCGAGCAGGACCAGCTGCGGATCGTGGACGAGTGCCTGGGCCAGCTTGACCCGCTGCTTCATGCCGGTCGAATAACCGCCCATGGGGCGGTAGCGCTCCTCGTACAGGCCCACGTGGCGCAGCGTGTCGGCGGTGCGCTCGCGCGCGGCGGTGGCCGGCAGGCCGGACATGCGGGCCATGTGGACGACGAACTCGGTCGCGGAGACGTCGGGCGGCAGGCAGTCGTGCTCGGGCATGTAGCCCACCCGCTCCCGGATGGCGGCGCCCTCGGTGGCGACGTCGAGGCCGAGCACGCTGGCGCGGCCCTCGGTGGCGGGGGAGAGCCCGAGCAGGATCTTGATCAGCGTGGACTTGCCGGCTCCGTTGGCACCCACCAGGCCGGTGACGCCCGGCGCGATGTCGACGGACAGCCGGTCGAGCGCGGTCACCCGGGGGAACCGCTTGCTGAGGCTTTCGGTAGCGATCACAGTCACGCCTTCGACGGTAGTGGCGCCCGCCACAGAGGGCGTCAGACCAGATGGCTGGATGTGGGTAGTCCTCGGGTCTGACGTCCCCGTAGGGGGAGGCGGGCCCATGAGCGGGGGTGGCCTTGATCGGCGAGATGCCGACGGGACACCGACGAGACGGCAACGAGACGGCGACGAGATGGCGCGTGCCGGGCGTGATGAAGAAGCCGGGATCTTGGGAAGGGATCTTGGGCCGGGTTACCGAAAGTTATCCACAGGGCGTGCACAAGTCTTGACGTAGCCGCGGAGCATTGTCACATTCATCGATGTCAAGTTGTGGAACGTGTACCGGCGTGTGGCCCTAGGGAACGGCGGACGGCGATGGCCTCAGCAGTGGCTCGTGAACTGACCGCGGATCTGCGGGGGTTCAAGGAAGTGCAGCGGCTCGCGTACGCCTGCGCGGAGGAGGTCGCCGCCCGGCTGAGGCCGGGGGTGACCGAGCGCGAGGCGGCCCGGATGCAGCGCGAGTGGCTGCGCGAGCGCGGGGTGCGGGACTGGTTCCACCTCCCCTTCGCGTGGTTCGGGGACCGCACGGCGTTCGTGGGGTTCCGGGTGCCGCTCCAGTTCTTCCCGACGGGGCGGCGGCTGGAGCCGGGGATGCCGTTCATCCTCGACATGGCCCCGGTGCACCGGGGCTTCACGGCCGACATCGGCTATGCGGGCTGCCTCGGCCCCCATCCCCTGCACGACCGGCTGCTGGCGGATCTCCGGGAGCACCGGGAGCTGATCCTCCGCGAGGTGCGCGAGCGCCGCTCGCTCCGGGAGATCTATGAGGAGGTGGACCGCCTCATGGCGCGCCAGGGCCATGAGAACCGCCATCGGGCGTATCCCTTCGGAGTGATAGCGCACAAGGTGGGGCGGGTGCGGGAGCGCCGCTGGTCGCCGCAGGTCCTCGGGTTCGGCACCCAGGCGCTGCGGGGGCTGGCCTCGGACGCCCTGCGCGGCCACCGGGAGGGCTGGTCGCCGCTGTGGAGCCCGCACCGCTTCTCCGACCACCCGCCGGCCCCGGGGCTGTGGGCCGTGGAGCCCCACCTCGGCTTCCGGGGAGTGGGCGCGAAGTTCGAGGAGCTCCTGGTGGTCACCGACTCCCGGGACCCCGAGGAGAGCGCGTTCTGGCTGGACGACGATCTGCCGCATGTGCGGCGCCGGCAGGAGGAGAGGGCCGCATGAGGGCAGGGACCGAAGGCGCGCGCGAGCGGTGGGTCAGCACGGGCGGGATCGAGCTGTGCGTCCGCGAGCTGGGTGACGCCTCGCGCCCCACGGTGGTGCTGCTGCACGGCTATCCGGACAGCAAGGAGGTCTGGTCCGAGGTCGCCGAGCGGCTGCGGGACCGCTTCCACGTGGTGCTCTACGACGTCCGGGGCTGCGGGCGGTCCACGGCGCCGCAGCCGCTGCGGGGCGGCTTCACGCTGGAGAAGCTGACCGACGACTTCCTGGCCGTGGCAGAGGCGGTGAGCCCCGACGCGCCGGTGCATCTGGTGGGCCACGACTGGGGTTCGGTGCAGGGCTGGGAGTTCGCCACGGCGCGCCGCACCGAGGGGCGGATCGCCTCCTTCACCTCGATCTCCGGGCCCTCCCTGGACCACCTGGCGCTGTGGCTGCGCAGGCGCGCCGCCCGCCCGACCCCGCGCCGCGCGGCCCAACTCCTGGGCCAGAGCGCCCGGTCCTGGTATGTGTACGCACTGCACACCCCGGTGCTGCCGGAGGCGCTCATGCGCGGGCCGCTGCTGAAGCGGTGGCCGAAGATCCTCGCGCGGCTGGAGAAGCTGCCCGCCGACGGCTATCCGACGGAGTCGCTGCCGACGGACGCGGCCCACGGCGCCTGGCTGTACCGCGACAACGTCCGGGCCCGTATGCGCCGCCCGCGCACCGACGCGTACGCCCACGCGCCCGTGCAGCTGATCACCCCGACCGGGGACGTCTTCCTGTCCGACCGGCTCTACGACGACCTGGAGGAGTGGGCGCCCGGTCTGGTACGGCACACCCTGGCCGCCAGGCACTGGGTGCCGCGTTCGCGGCCGGACCAGGTGTCGGCCTGGATCGCCGGGTTCGTCACGGAGCGGGAGCGCGGTGCCGGGGGCCCGGCCGCCGTCGCCGCTTCGACGCCCGCGGGGCCGTACGCCCAGGCGTTCGGCGGCCGGCTGGTGCTGGTCACCGGCGCGGCGAGCGGCATCGGCCGGGCGACCGCCTTCGCCTTCGCGGAGGCCGGCGCCCGGGTGATCGCCGTCGACCGCGATCCGGAGGGCGCGGTGCGCACGGCGGAGATGGCCCGGCTGCTGGGCGCGCCCGAGGCGGCGGCCGAGACCGTGGACGTCTCGGACGAGGCGGCCATGGAGAAGCTGGCCGCCAAGGTGGCCGCCGAGCACGGCGTGGTGGACGTCCTGGTCAACAACGCCGGCATCGGCCTGGCCGGCACCTTCCTGGACACCTCGGCCGAGGACTGGCGGAAGGTCCTCGACGTCAATCTGTGGGGCGTCATCCACGGCTGCCGGGCCTTCGGCAGGCAGATGGCCGAGCGCGGGCAGGGCGGGCACATCGTCAACACCGCCTCGGCGGCGGCCTTCCAGCCGTCGAAGGCCCTCACCGCCTACAGCACGTCCAAGGCCGCCGTGCTGATGCTCAGCGAGTGCCTGCGCGCCGAGCTGGCGGGGCGGGGGATCGGTGTCACGGCGATCTGCCCCGGCATCGTCAACACCGGCATCACGGCCACCGCACGCTTCGCCGGCGTCTCCGAGGAGGAGCAGCGCCGGCTCCGGAAGAAGGCCGTCCGGCTGTACGGCCGGCGCAACTACCCACCGGAGAAGGTCGCCGAAGCCGTCCTGCGCGCCGTCCTGCGCGACCGGGCGGTCGTCCCGGTGACGCCCGAGGCCCACGCCCTGCGTCTCCTGTCCCGTTTCGCACCGCGGCTGCTGCGCGTCCTCGCGCGGATCGACCTCCCGCTGTAGCGGGCCCGCGGATCCCTCGCAGAGGAGCACAAGATGACCGACGCCCACCGCACCGGCCACCCCCCGACACACCCCATAGCGCCGCGGCGCGTCTCCTTCGACTGGGACGACACGCCGCTGCACTGGATACCGGACGAGCCCACCGCCACCCATGTGATCAACGTCCTGCATCTGCTGCTGCCGGCCGGGGAGCGCTGGTTCGTCAAGGTCTTCAAGGAGGCCCTGCCCCTCGTGCGGGACGCAACCCTGCTGAAGGACGTCAAGGGCTTCATGGGGCAGGAGGCCACGCACAGCGTGCAGCACGCGTATGTGCTCGACCACCTGGCACGGCAGGGCCTGGACACCAGCCCGTACACCCGGCACGTGGAGTTCCTCTTCGATGTCCTGCTCGGGGAGCGGCCGCCGTTCGGCATGCCGCTCTCCGACCGGGAATGGCTGCGCTTCCGCCTCAGCGTGATCGCCGCGACCGAGCAGTTCACGGCCGTCCTGGGGAACTGGGTGCTCGACGCGGACGGCCTGGACCGCGCGGACCCGGACCCCGTGATGCTGGACCTGCTGCGCTGGCACGGCGCGGAGGAGGTCGAACACCGCTCGGTCGCCTTCGATATGTACGAGCACTGCGGCGGCGAGGACCCGGGGCGCTACGCGCGCCGGGCGCTGGGCATGGCGATCACGGCGCCGATCCTCTTCTATCTGTGGGGATGGGGCGCGGCGCATCTGCTGCGGAACGACCCCCGGCTCGTGGGCCGGATGCGCTATACGCTGCGCCGGCACAACAGAGCCGTCGCCAAGGGGCTGTTGCCCAGCTGGCGGGAGCTCGGCGCGGCCGTGCCGCGCTATCTGCGGCGGTCGTACCACCCTTCGCGGGAGGGTTCGCTGCACAAGGCTGTCGCATACCTGGCGACGTCGCCCGGGGCCCGGGCCGCCGCGGGTGCGATCGGCCGCGCGGCCGCCTCGTAGACCGATGAGGAGCGCCCTGTGAACCAGCAGCAGCCGGCACGGGCCGGAGAGACCGGCCGGGCCGAATGGGCCGGTGGGGCACGAGAGTCCGGAGCAACCAGAATCGCAAATGTGACAGGAGAATCCGGAGCGGCCACAGAGCCGGGTGGGGCCACGGAGCTGGGTAGGGCCAGGGAGCTGATCAGGACCGGAGAACCGGGCAGGACCGGAGAGGCGGGCACGGCCCGGCAGGCGGGTGAGTACCGGATCGAGGACCTGGCCCACCGCAGCGGGGCCACGGTCCGCACGATCCGGGCCTATCAGGACCGCGGGCTGCTCCCGAAGGCGGAGCGGCGCGGCCGGGCCAATGTCTACCGCGACACCCATCTGGCGCGGCTGCGCCAGATCTCGGGCCTGCTCGACCGCGGTTACACCCTGGCCAGCATCAAGGAGCTCCTGGAGGCATGGGACGCGGGGCGGGGGCTCGGCGGCGTGCTCGGGCTGGTCACCGAGGTGGACGGGCCGTGGAGCGACGAGACGGCCGAGCGGATCACCCGGGCCGAGCTGGACCGGCGCTTCGGCGGCGAGCCGCACGACGAGGCCGTCGACGACGCCGTGGAGCTGGGGGTGCTCGTCCGTCTGCCGGGCACGGAGGACGCGTTCCTCGTGCCGAGCCCGCGTGAGCTGGCCGTCGCCGTCGAGCTGCACACGGCCGGGGTGCCACTGCTCGCCATTTCCGGCCATCTTCGTGAACTGCGCACCCAGGTCGAGTACATCGCGGGCCGTTTCCTCGACTTCACCACCGAACACGTATTCCAGCAGTATTTCGATCACCCCCCGAGCGACGAGGCGGCCGCGGAGGCCGCCGCACTGGTACGCCGTCTGCGCCCGCTGGCCCAGCAGACCGTGGACGCGGAACTCGCCCGCGCCATGCGGGAGCTGGCCACGCGGTATCTGCGCCACCAACTGGGCGCGGCGGTCGCGGCCGGCCCTCCGGAGGAACCCGGCGAGGACTCGGTGGCGGACGTCGTGCCCCGGGCGGCGCACCCCGAACACCCATGGGGCGTACCCACGCCGCTGCCCCGGACGCCCTCCGACGCCGTCCTCGACGGCTCCCTCGATGACCCTCTCGGCACCTCCGCTGACGCGTTCCCCGCCGGACTCCCCTTGCTCCCGGGCGGGTCCGTCGACGCGCTCCCAGCCGGGTCCTCCGACGCGTTCTCCGGCGAGGCCGCCGACCCCACCCGCGAGTCCGTCCGGCTCCCCGCCGGAACCGTCCGGGCGATCCGTGAACTGGTGGGCGAGGAACACATGGAGACGTTCATCGCGACCGCCGCCGAGCGTGAGCTCCTGGCCCGGAGGATGGACGCCCTGCTCCCGGGACCCGACGACACCTGAGCACGGGCTCCGGCGGGACCGGGCGGAGGACCACCACGAGGACCGGCCACGAGGGCGGGCACACGAAGGCGGGCGAAGGACGGCCGGACGGAGAGGACCGGACAGGAGAAAGGCGGGAAGGACGGGACGGGCAGGACGGGCCTGGAGGCCGGGCCGGCCAGGGCGGCCGTCAGACCGAGGCGCCAGCCTGGGCACGGGCGCGAGCGCGGGCACGGTCCGGGTAGCGGGCCGTGAACACGGCGGGCAGCACGAACCCCGCGACCTGGACCGGTATGTACACCCCGAGGCCGAGGCCCGCGGCCTGGATTCCCGTCAGGGCGGCCGCGGACAGCGTGAAGGCCGCCGCCCAGACCGAGCTGATCACGACATTGATCCTGCGGAAGAGCGGGTGGCCCCAGGCTTCGGGCGGAGCGTGCCGCTTGGCTATGCCGGTCGTGAACGGCCGGCCGACGATCACCGTGACCCAGGCCGTCAGCGCGAGCCAGCCCGCGGAGAGGGGGCCGCCGTACTCCCGCAGCCCGCTGTGCGGCACGGCGAACGCCAGGGCGCTGAGCGCGGCGAAGAAGACCACCGTGCTGCGCTCAAGGATCAGCGAATCCCCGCCGATGCCCGCCTTGTGGTCCTGGACCAGCAGGACGAGGGCGGCGACGAGGGCGGTCACGGCACCCCACTGCCAGCCGGCCGAGGACACGGCGGCGAACACGATCCAGGGGATGAAGCCGCGCAGGTAGTTCATGGATGGGCTCCTCGGCCGATGACGACATTCGATATTCCAACTTCGACATGTCAAAAATAGAAGGTCCTTCCTTGACCTGTCAAGAGTGGAAGGTAGGCTGAGGACATGAGCCTGAGACACGCCGTGCTGGGACTCCTGGCCGACCGGCCGGCCAGCGGTTACGACCTGATGAAACGCTTCGAGACCTCGCTCAGCCACGCCTGGCCCGCCACCCAGAGCCAGGTCTACGGCGAGCTGGGCAAGCTGGCGAAGGCGGGCATGCTGGAGGTCGCGGCCGAAGGCCCGCGCGGCCGCAAGGAATACGCGATCACCGACGAGGGCCGCGCCGAGCTGCGCCAATGGCTCACCGAGGCCCCGCCCGAGACGGTGCGCCGCAGCGACGCCCTGCTCCGCGTCTTCTTCCTCGACCACCTCACGCCGCTGGAGGCCGTCGCCTACCTCACCGGCGAGGCCGAGCGCGCGGCCCACCGCCACCGCCACCTCGAAGAGGTGAACGACCGGATCGAATGGGACGACGACGCCCTGTCCGTCAACGGCCGGCTGGCCATGGAGTACGGGCTGCGCTTCACCGCCATGCGCGAGGAGTGGGCCCGCTGGGCCGCCGAGCAGATCAGCGCGTCCGGGGGCCGGTGAGACAGGGGCGACGGGCCGCCCGCGCGGCCCGGTCCCGCCCGCTCACAGGCCGGGCGCTCCCCACACCGGGAACCACCGGCCCAGGTCCTCCTCGATCCGCAGGTCGTCGCCCAGCAGCGCCCGCACCTGGAGCTCCAGCCCGTTGTCCCGCCTCTCCCCCTGTCCCGGTGCGCCCGTCACCGGGGCGAAGGGGTAGAAGGAGCCGCGCTTGTAGAGGTACACGAGGGCCAGCGCGCGCCGCTCCTCGTCGCGGAACCCGAGCAGGGAGCAGAGGAGCTGCGGTCCGAAACCGCCTTCCTGGAGCAGGGTGTTGACCGCGTGCAGGTCGTTGACCAGCGCCGCCGTCCCGTCCGCCGCCGCCGGCCGCCGGGTCAGGAGCCATGTGTAGCCGTAGGCGTCCTGGGTGAACTCCACCGGCACGCCGCCCCGCCCGGCGTCGGCGTCGAGCAGCGCCCGTACGTCCTGCTGGAGGCGGGTGAAGGCACCGCCCTCCACGCTCGCGAAGCACACGGACCCCATGCCCGTCGGGGTGAAGCCGGCCCCCGCCTGGAGGGTGACGGCGGCGGAGGGCAGGGCGAAGAGCTGGTCGAGGTCGGGTCGCACGGGCTTGCTGCGGCCGAGGAGGACGTCGAGGAATCCCACGGGCACGAGCTCCTTCCGTCAGGCCCGGCCCAGCTGGGCCGAGATCCGGCCGAGTTGGTCCAGCCGCTGTTCCAGCGTCGGGTGCGAGGAGAGCAGCCGGCTCAGGCTGTCCTTGGAGAAGGCGGGCGCGAAGTAGAAGGCGTTGAACGGCTCGGCCTGCCGCAGATCGCGCGTGGGGATGCGGGCCATCTGGCCCGTGACCTTGGTGAGCGCCGAGGCCAGCGCCGAGGGCCGACCGGTGAGGAGGGCGGCGGCGCGGTCGGCGGACAGCTCGCGGTAGCGGGACAGCAGCCTGGTGAGCAGGAAGCTGATGGCGTAGACGACCGCGCTGATCAGCGGGATGAGCACCACCAGGATCGCGGTGTTGCTGTCCCGCCCGCCGACCCGGCGCAGGCCGCCCCACAGCCCGACACGGGTGATGATCCCGGCCAGCACGCCCAGGAACGACGCGATCGTCATGACGGCGACGTCGCGGTGGGCGACATGGGACAGCTCATGGGCGAGGACGCCCTCCAGCTCCTCCGGCTCCAGCCGGCGCAGCAGCCCGGTCGTGGCGCACACCAGGGCGTTCTTCCGGTTGCGCCCGGTGGCGAAGGCGTTGGGCACGTCGCTGTCGGCGATGGCCACCCGGGGTTTGGGCATGTCCGCGAGGGCGCAGAGCCGGTCGACGGCACCATGGAGTTCGGGCGCCTGCTCCGGGGTCACCTCCTTGGCCCCCATGCTGAAGGCCGCGATCCGGTCGCTGAACCAGAACTGCGCGACGAACAGACCGCCCGCGAGCACCAGCACGATCGGCCAGGCCCCGCGCAGCAGGGCCACCAGCACGCCCACGAAGACCACGTAGAGCAGCCCGATGAAGAACATCGTGCCCACCATGCGGGTGGTCAGCCCCCGGTCAGGTGCGAATCGGGTGTCCGACATGGGTACCTCCAGGCTCCGCGGGGAGCGCTCCCCCTGCCCGGGGCAGGCCCCGCGGGAGAGAGCTCCCGATGAATGCCTCTGCCCCGATTCTCCCTCTCCACCGGCTGTGGGCGGGGTAAAGGCGGCCGGAGTGCCCTCCCCGCCCGGTCGCCCGGCGGCAGCCCGTACGCGCCCCTGAGCCCGCCCCGGACCGCCCCGGGCCCGAGGCGCCGGGGCCCGCTCCCGAGGCGGCCGGAGGCGGCCTCGGGCGTCAGGAGGAGGCGAGCGCCGCGAGCCCGTCCGTGGCGATCTTCTCGAAGACCGCCGGATCGGCGTCGAAGTACGAGTCGGCGATCGGCCAGTGCACCACGATCTCGTCGAATCCGAGCTCGGCGTGCGAGCCCGCGAAGTCGACGAAGGCGTCGAAGGACGCGAGCGGCCGGTCCGGCGTGAAGCCCGTGAGAAGGATCTTGTCCAGGGAGGCGGGATCCCGGTCGATCTCCGCGCAGGCCGCGCCGAGCCGCTCCACCTGCCCGGCGATGGCCGCCCTGGACTGCTCCGGGGTGCCCGTCTCGTACAGCTTGGGGTCGCCCGTGGTCACCCACGCCTGGCCGTGGCGGGCGGCGAGCCGCAGACCGCGCGGGCCGGTGGCGGCCACCGCGAACGGCAGCCGGGGGCGCTGGACGCAGCCGGGGATGTTGCGCACCTCGAACGCCGAGTAGTGCTCGCCCTCGTACGAGACGACCTCCTCGGTGAGCAGCCGGTCCAGGAGCGGGACGAACTCGGCGAAGCGGTCGGCCCGCTGCCGCGGGGTCCACGGCTCCTCGCCGCCCTTGAGCAGCGCGGTGGCGTCGAAGCCGGAGCCGCCGGCGCCGATACCGAGCGTGATCCGCCCGTCCGAGATGTCGTCCAGGGAGATGAGCTCCTTGGCGAGCGTCACGGGGTGGCGGAAGTTCGGCGACGTGACGAGCGTGCCCAGCCGCATCCGGGACGTGACCGTCGCCGCGGCGGTCAGGGTCGGCACGGCGCCGAACCACGGGCCGTCCCGGAAGTCGCGCCAGGACAGGTGGTCGTAGGTGTAAGCCGTGTGGAAGCCCAGCTCCTCGGCTCGCTGCCAGTTCTCGCGGCCGCCCTCGGACCAGCGGCGGTCGGGAAGGATCACGGTACTCAGTCGCATGGCCCAGAGCCTACGGGCCGGGTATGACAAGAGCCTATGCACGGGGTATGACACAGGCGCGGGCGAAGGAGCCGGGCTCAGCATCGGCCCGACCGCGCGCTCGGGCGCACGCCTGTGCGAACCGACCGGTCCGTGGACGAGAATGGGAATCGTGACTTCAGCTACCGAGCAGCCCGACACCCCGGCAGCCAGCCGCTCAGCCGCCGCCCCGAGGCTGATCGCCACCGATCTCGACGGGACCCTGCTGCACGACGACAAGACGGTCTCCGACCGCACCGTCGCCGCCCTGGCCGCCGCGGAGGCCGCCGGTATCGAGGTCTTCTTCGTCACCGGTCGCCCGGCCCGCTGGATGGACGTGGTCAGCGAGCACGTGCACGGCCACGGCCTGGCCATCTGCGCCAACGGCGCCGCGGTCGTCGATCTCCACGACGGCGGGCGGTTCGTCGAGGTCCGCCCGCTGGCGCGGGAGGACGCCCTCGCCATCGTCCACGCCGTGCGCGCCGTCGCCCCGGGCGCCTCGTTCGCCGTCGAGCACACCTCGGGCTTCCACTACGAGCCGGAGTACCCGCCCTTCTTCCTCGACCCGGGCGCCGTCATCGCCCCCGCCGAGGAGCTGCTGGCCGAGGACTCGGGGGACAGCGCCCCCATCCTCAAGCTGCTGGCTCACCACTCCGGACTCGGCCCCGACGAATTCCTCACCCTGGCCCGTAAGGCGGGAGGCACGCACGGGGAGTTCACCCGTTCCAGCCCCACCGCCCTCCTGGAGATCAGTGCCGCCGGCGTCAGCAAGGCCAGCACCCTGGCGCGCTGCTGCGCGCTGCGCGGCATATCCCCCGAAGAGGTCGTGGCCTTCGGGGACATGCCCAACGACCTGGAGATGCTCGGCTGGGCCGGCACCGCCTACGCGATGGCCAACGCCCACCCCGAGGTCCTCGCGGTCACCGCGCACCACACCGCCGCCAACACCGAGGACGGCGTCGCCCTGGTCATAGAACAGCTCCTGCACGCGCGCGGGGCCGCCTGACAGCCCTGCGGGGGCGCCCCTACAGCCGTACGCCACGCTCGCCCAGCCACTCCACCGGATCGACCGCCGAGCCGTACTCCGGCGTCCTGCGGATCTCGAAGTGCAGGTGCGGCCCGGTGGAGTTGCCGGTGGTGCCGGACAGCCCGATCCACTGGCCCGCGCGCACCCGCCTCCCCGGCTCGGCCAGGGGGACCGCCAGGTGCGCGTACTGCGAGTACCAGCCGCCCCCGTGCTCGACCACCAGGCTGATGCCGAACGGGCCCCCGCAGCCCGCCGCCACCACCGTCCCGTCGCCGACCGCGCGGACCGGGGTGCCGGCCGGGACGGCGAAGTCCTGTCCCGTGTGCCCGGCCGCCCAGTTCGCGCCGACCCCGCCGAAGCCCGCCGAGAGCTCGTACGACACCACCGGCCGCACCCACCCCCGGGCCGGCCGCGCCGAGCGCTCCGCCGCGCGTTCCACGGACGGTCCGGCCCGGTCGCCCGCCAGGTCCAGCGGCGCGCACCGCCCGCTGTCGACGGCCGTCTGCGCCATCGCGTTGAGCTCGCCCCGGGCGTCCGCCAGCCGTGCCTCGGCGGTGCGTATGGCCTCCTCCAGCCGGGCGCCGTCCCGGGCGAGGCCCCGCCGGGCCGCCGCCAGGGTCCGGGCCTCGGCCTCCAGCCGCCTGTTCGCGCGCTCCTCCTCGACGAGCATCCGCCCCAGGCGGGCCCGGCGGCGCACAGCGGGCACCTGGCGCACCACCAGCTCCACCGGGTCGTCCAGGGCCTCCTCGGCGCCCTCGCCGTCGAGGCCGACGGTGAACCCTCCGGTGCGGTACTGCGCGCGGGCCGCGGCGCCCACGTCGTCGCGCAGCGCCGACCGCACGACCCCCCGCACGCGCAGCGTCCGGCCGAGCTCCTCGGCCCGCGCCCGCTGCCCCCTGGCGGCCCGCCGCACCCGCTCGTAGCGCTGCCGGGCCTGCCCGGCCTCCTCCGCCAGCCGGAACACCTCGGAGGTCACCCGGGTGGGCCCGTCCGGAGGCCGGCCGGCTCCCGGCGGCCCGGGGGCCAGGGGCGCCGCGGCGACGGCGCAGAGCGTGCACAGGACGACGCCGCCGGTACGGCCGAGGCGGCGGCGTCCGGTGCGGCGGTCCGGGCGAGGACTGGGTCGCATGAACGCGATCGTGTCCCGGGGCGGTGCCGGGCGCGCCCGCTGAGGCCCGTTCGGAGGAACACGGCCCCCGCTCCCGGGGACCGGGCTCCGCCGGGCCCGGGATTCACAGCGGCGCCTCCCACACCACCCGGGTGCCGCCGCCGTCCTCCCCCAGCCCCGGCCCGTACGAGCTCGACCCGCCCAGCGACTCCGCCCGCTTGGCCAGGTTCCTCAGGCCGCTGCGCCGCCCGCCCGCCGGGATCCCCACCCCATCGTCCGCCACGGTCAGCCGCACCGCGTCCCGCCCGTCCGGCAGCGTGGCCGTCGCGTCGACGACCACCTCCATCCGGGACGCCCGCGCGTGCCGGAAAGCGTTCGAAAGGGCCTCGCGCAGCGCGGCGATGAGGTTCTTGCCGGTGAGCTCGCCGACCTTCGCGTCGACCGCGCCGAGGAAGCTCGCCGAGGGCTGGAAGCCCAGTGGGACGGCCGCCGTGCCGAGCTCCCGCAGGACGCGCGTACGCAGCCCGGCGGGCGCCTCCGCGGGCCCCTGCTGGAGCGCGAAGATGGCCGTACGGATCTCCTGGATGGTCACGTCCAGCTCGTCGACGGCCTGTCCGACCTTCACCTTCACCTCGGGCACGACGGCCTGCCGCTGCGCGCTCTCCAGCATCAGGCCGGTGGCGAACAGCCGCTGGATGACCAGGTCGTGGAGGTCCCGGGCGATCCGGTCGCGGTCCTCGAAGACGGCCAGCCGCTCCCGGTCGCGCTGCGCCTCGGCCAGTACGAGGGCGAGCGCCGCCTGCGCGGCGAACTGCGCGGCCAGGGTGCGCTCCGCGGGCGTGTACGGGCGGGCTCCGCGCGCCCGGGGCATCGCGAGCGTGCCGAGCACCCGGCCGCCGCTCCGGAGCGGCAGCAGCATGCTCGGGCCGAAGCGCGGCGCCACCCCGGTGATCATGCGGGGGTCGGTGGCCGAGTCGTCGACGAACACCGGTTCCCCGGCGAGGAGCTGGGAGACGACCGGGCTGTGCGGCGGTATCACCGTACCCAGCAGGCCCGTGGGGTCCTCGGCGGAGACCGCGACCATCTCCAGGCCGCCGTCGCCGTCCGGCAGCAGCACGATCCCGGCCGCCGAGTCCGCGAGCCTGCGCGCCTGTTCGGCGACGACCGCCAGCGCGTCCTCGGCGTCGCTGCCCGACAGCAGTGCCGTCGTGACGGCCACCGAGCCGTCGATCCAGCGCATGCGCTGGCGGCCCTCGTCGTGCACGCGCGCGTTGCCGATCGCGATGCCCGCCTCGGTGGCCAGGATCCTCACCATGTGGAGGTCCGCGATGCTGAACTCGCTGCCCCCGCGCTTGTCCGTGAGGTAGAGGTTTCCGAAGATCTCGCCCTCGACCCTGATGGGCACGCCCAGGAAGTTGCGCATCGGCGGGTGGTGGTCGGGGAAGCCGGAAAAGCGCGGGTCGGACGTGAGGTCGGCGAGCATCACCGGCGCGGGGTGGTGGATGAGGGCGCCGAGCAGCCCGTGGTGGCCGTCCGGCAGGGCGCCGATGCGCTCGCGCTGCTCCTCGGTGACGCCGTAGGTGATGAAGTCGGCGAGCCCGCCGCCCGTGGAGTCGATGACGCCGATGGCGGCGTAGCGGGCGTCGGCGAGTTCGGCCGCGGTCTGCGCGATCCGGTCGAGGGTGGTGTGGAGCTCCAGACCGGTGCCGACCGACCGCATGGCCTCCAGGAGCTGCGGCACGCGCGCGGTCAGCTCCGTGGACATGCCCTGGAGGCTGCGCGTGGCCTCCGTGGCGATGGCGAGCGGGTCCATCAGGCGTGGGGTGTCCTGTGCGGGTCGCGCGCCCCGCGCGTCGGAAGGTCCTGCCGTGGCTGCCATGCCCAGAGCCTAATAAGCGCCTTTTGTCATGGAAAGAGGGCTCTCCAGGAAGTCTGCCGCCATCCGCGCGGCGGGGGCCCTCACCTCACCGGCGGCCGGGCCGCCGGAGGCCGTCCCCAGCGCGTCCGTGGCCTCCTCCCGCTCCAGCATCCGCCGGAACGGCCCGTCCACCGCCACCAGCTCACCGTAGGACCCCCGCTGCACCGCCCGCCCCCGGTCCAGCACGATCACCTCGTCGACCGCCGCCAGCCCGGCCAGCCGGTGGGTGATCAGCACGGTCGTCCGGCCCTCCGTCGCCGCCAGGAGGTCGGCGGTGAGCGCGTCGGCCGTCGGCAGGTCGAGGTGCTCGGCGGGCTCGTCCAGGACGAGGACGGGGAAGTCCGCGAGCAGCGCGCGGGCCAGCGCGACCCGCTGCCGCTGTCCGCCGGACAGCCGCGCGCCGTGCTCGCCCACCAGCGTGTCCAGCCCGTCCGGCAGGCCGTCCACCCACTCCAGGAGCCGCGCGGCCCGCAGCGCGGCCCGCAGTTCGGCGTCGGTGGCCTCCGGGCGGGCCAGCCGCAGGTTCTCCCGGACGGAGCTGTCGAAGAGGTGCGCGTCCTGGGCGCACAGGCCCACCAGCCGCCGCACCCCGTCGCCCGCCATGGCGGTGGCGTCCTCGCCCGCCAGTGTGTACGTACCGGCCTCG
This sequence comes from Streptomyces eurocidicus, assembly GCF_002891295.1. Lineage (GTDB taxonomy): Bacteria > Actinomycetota > Actinomycetes > Streptomycetales > Streptomycetaceae > Streptomyces > Streptomyces eurocidicus. The sequence continues at coordinate 673,741 of NZ_LGUI01000003.1, forward strand.
GCGGCCACGAAGCGCAGCAGCACCTGCGCCAGCGTCGTCTTGCCCGCGCCCGACTGCCCCACGACGGCCACCCGGCGGCCGGCCCGCAGCTCCAGCGCGAAGTCCTCCAGAGCGGGCGCCTGCTGCCCCGGATGGCGCGCCGTAAGGTTCACGAGCCGCAGCGGGAACGGCGACGACGGCGCCTCGGCCGTCCCCTCCGTCACGGGCACGGGCGCGTCCAGCACCTCGTACACCCGCTCCGCGGCGCGCCGTACGCGCTGCCGGTACTGCACCGCGAGGGGCAGCCCGGCCACGGCCTCGAAGGCGGCCAGCGGCGTCAGCACGACGACCGCGAGCCACAGGCCGTCGAGACGGCCGTCGCGCACGGCGAGCGTGCCCGTCCAGGCCGCGGCGGCGACGGTGAGCCCGCAGGCGAGCGCGCTCAGGCCGGAGCCGAGCGCGGTGGCGGCCGAGCCGCGGCGCGCGAGCGCGGTGAGCACGGCGTCGGCGCGGCGCACCCGCGCCAGCCGGGACGGCAGGGCGCCCGCGACGGTGAGTTCCGCCGTGCCCGCCAGCAGATCGACGACCTGTGCCGACAACTCGCCCCGCGCGGGCGCGAGCTGCCGTTCCGCGCGCCGGGCGACCGCGCCGGAAAGCGCCGGTACGGCCACCCCGGCGGCCAGCAACCCGAGCGCCAGCACCAGGCCCGCCTCCGGCAGCAGCCACGCCGTGAAGCCGACCGAGGCGACGCCGACGACCACGGCCGAACCGAGCGGCAGCAGCCACCGCAGGAAGTAGTCCTGGAGGGCGTCCACATCCGCGACCAGCCGGGAGAGGAGGTCGCCCCGGCGGGCGTCCCGGAGCCCGGCCGGCGCCAGGCGTTCCAGCCGCCTGTACACGGCGACCCGCAGCCCCGCCAGGGCGCGCAGCACCGCGTCGTGGGAGACCAGGCGCTCGGCGTAGCGGAAGACGGCGCGCCCGATGCCGAACGCGCGGGTCGCGGTGACGGCGACCATCAGATACAGCACCGGCGGCTGCTGCGAGGCACGGGAGATCAGCCAGCCGGAGACGCCCATGAGACCCACGGCGCTGCCCAGCGCCAGGCTGCCGAGCAGCAGCGCCAGCCCGAACCGCCCCCACCAGGGCCGCCCGGCGGCCCGTACCCGGGACAGCACGCCCCGGACCGCCACGGGCGCGGTCTCCTCGGCCGCCTCCTTCCCCGAAGGCGACACGTAAGGCGACACGTAAGGCGATACGGAAGGGGATACGGAAGGCGCCACGGGAACAGACGCGGGAGCAGGCACGGGAGAGGTCACGGAGGCCGTCGCGGGCTCCGGGGCGGCCGTCGCACCGGGCAGCCGCACCACCCGGTCCGCGACCGCGAGCAGCGCCGGCCGGTGGACGACGAGCAGCACCGTGCGGCCCACGGCGAGCCGGCGTACGGCGTCCACGACCGCCGCCTCGGTCTCCCCGTCGAGGTTCGCGGTCGGCTCGTCGAGCAGCAGGACGGGCCGGTCGGCGAGGAACGCCCGGGCCAGGGCGATCCGTTGGCGCTGCCCGGCGGAGAGCCCGGCGCCGTCCTCGCCGAGGCGGGTGTCAGTGCCGTGGTGCAGCATGGAGACGAAGTCGAGCGCACCGGCCGACCGCAGTGCTTCGCGCACCTGGTCGTCCGTGGCGTCCGGCCGGGCCAGCCGTACGTTCTCGGCGACGGTCCCGGCGAAGAGACGAGGCCGTTGCGGGACCCAGGCCACCTGGCCCCGCCAGCTTTCGGGGGAGAGCGATGCCAGATCCGTACCGCCGACGAGCACCCGCCCGGCCGTCGGGCGGGCGAAGCCGAGCAGCACGTCCAGCAGGGTCGACTTGCCGGCCCCGCTCGGGCCGACGAGCGCGACGGTCTCCCCGGGCCGCACCGTGAACGAGGTCTCGGGCAGGGAGGGTTCGGCCCGCCCCTCGTGCCGTACGACGAGCCGGTCTACGGTCAGGGACGCGCCCCGGGCGTCGGGCGCCGGCGTCCCGCCCGCCGGCGCGGGCTCGGTCTCCAGGACGGCGAAGACCTCGTCGGCGGCGGCCAGCCCCTCGGCGGCCGCGTGGTACTGCGCGCCGACCTGGCGCAGCGGCAGATACGCCTCGGGGGCGAGGACCAGCACCATCAGGCCGGTGCGGAGGTCGAGTTCGCCGTGGACGAGCCGCATGCCGATGCCGACGGCGACCAGCGCCACGGAGAGGGTGGCCAGCAGCTCCAGCGCGAAGGAGGAGAGGAAGGCGAGGCGCAGCGTCCGCAGCGTGGCCCGCCGGTAGTCGGCGGTGATGGCGCGGATCGACTCGGCCTGCGCCTTGGCCCGCCCGAAGACCTTGAGGGTGGGCAGTCCGGCGACGACGTCGAGGAAGTGCCCGGAGAGCCGGGACAGCAGCCGCCACTGCCGGTCCATCCGGGACCGGGTGGCCCAGCCGATGAGGATCATGAAGAGGGGGATGAGCGGCAGCGTGAGGACGATGACGAGCGCGGAGACCCAGTCCGCGGTGACGATACGGGCGAGCACCGCCACGGGGACCACGACCGCGAGGCCCAGCTGGGGCAGGTAGCGCGCGAAGTAGTCGTCCAGCGCGTCGATGCCGCGCGTGGCGAGGGTGGTGAGCTCGCCGGTCCTGCGCGAGTCGAGCCAGGCGGGTCCGAGCCGGCCGGCCCGGTCCAGCAGCCGGGTGCGCAGCTGGGACTTCACGGCCGCGCTCGCGCGGTGGGCGGTCAGTTCGGTGAGCCAGGAGACGGCCGCCCGGCCCAGGGCGACGGCGGCCAGCAGCGCGAGCCGCCCGGCCAGGTCGCCCGCGCCGCGGCCGTGCTGGAAGGCGCCCGTCACCACGTCGGCGATCAGCATCGCCTGGACGATGACGAGCCCGGCCCCCGCCAGCCCGAGCACGACGGAGGCGACCAGGAAGAGGCGGGTCGCGGAGGCGTACCTGAGCAGGCGGGGGTCGACGGGCTTCATGCGGGTTCCGTCCTCAGTGGGCGGCGGTGGCGGCCGCGGGTGCGGGGATGTGCTGGGTGCCGATCCGCTTGCGGAAGACCCAGTAGGTCCACCCCTGGTAGGCGATGATCAGCGGGGTCATCGGGACCGCGATCCACGTCATGATCTTCAGCGTGTAGGGGCTGGAGGCGGAGTCGGCGGCGGTCAGGCTCCAGGCCGGGTTCACCGAGGACGGCATGACGTCGGGGAAGAGCGCGAGGAAGACCAGCGCGAAGGCGGCCGTGATCGCGAGCCCGGAGAGGCCGAACGCCCAGCCCTCGCGCCCGAAGTGGTTCATGACCAGGGCACCGGCCAGGGCCGCCACGGCGACGATCAGCGCGGGCAGGCTGCGTCCGTTGCCGGACTCGGCCTGCGTCCAGCCGAGGAAGGCCGCGGCGAGGACGCCCGAGGTCATGCCGAGGACCGTGGCGTACGAGCGCGCCCGGTGCCGGATGTCCCCGACGGTCTTGAGCGCGGTGAAGACGGCGCCGTGGAAGGTGAACAGCACCAGCGTCAGGAGGCCGCCGAGCAGCGCGTAGGGGCTCAGCAGGTCCGTCAGGTCACCGCTGAAGTTCTTGTCCGGCCCGATCGGCACGCCCCGCACGACATTGGCGAAGACGAGGCCCCAGAGGAAGGCGGGAAGCAGCGAGCACCAGAAGATCGCGTGCTCCCAGTTGCGCTGCCAGCGCTCCCCGGGCCGCTTGTGGCGGTACTCGAAGGCGACGCCGCGCACGATCAGGCAGACCAGGATCAGCAGGAACGGCAGGTAGAAGCCGCTGAACAGGGTGGCGTACCAGTCGGGGAAGGCCGCGAAGGTGGCGCCGGCCGCGGTGATCAGCCAGACCTCGTTGCCGTCCCAGACGGGGCCGATCGTATTGATCAGGACGCGTCGTTCGGTGCGGTCCCTGGCGAAGCCCTTGGTCAGGACGCCGACGCCGAAGTCGAAGCCTTCGAGGAAGAAGTAGCCGGTCCACAGGACGGCGATCAGCAGGAACCAGAAGTCGTGGAGTGCCATGGTTCGTCTCTCCGTTCCGCCGCGTCAGTACGCGAAGGTCAGCGGCTTGTCGGCGTCCTCGGGGCGGTCGCCCGCGCCGCCCGAGGGCAGCCGCAGCCGGGGGTCCTTCGTGGGCGGCTTCTCGTCCGTGTCCGGCCCCGCCTTGGCGTACTTCACCAGCAGCTTGACCTCGACCACCGCGAGCACGCCGTAGAGCAGGGTGAACACGCCCATGGAGGTGAGGACCTCCGCCTGGCTCACGCCGGGCGACACGGCGCTGCCGGTCTTCATCAGCCCGTAGACGGCCCAGGGCTGGCGGCCCATCTCGGTGAAGATCCAGCCGAACGAGTTGGCGATCAGCGGGAAGCCCATGGTGAGGATGCCGATCCGCCAGGACCAGGTGGTGAAGAAGGGGCTCATCTCACGGGTGCGCGTCAGCATCAGCCGCGGGACCTCGTTCTCGCCCGTCCGGAATCGCGGATCGAGCCAGAACTTCCGCCGGGTGGTCCACAGTCCGATGAGCGCGGCGACGAAGGACGTCATACCGAAGCCGATCATGAGCCGGAAGCCCCAGAAGGTCATGAAGATGCTGGGGATGTAGTCCTCCGGCTCGCCCCCGTAGAGCTTGGCCTCCCGTGCGGCGACGTCGTTGATGCCGGGGACGGCCTCGGTGAAGTTGTTGTGCGCGAGGAAGGAGAGCACGCCGGGGATCTCTATCTCGACGCTGTTGTGGCCCTTGGAGACATCGCCGACGGCGAAGACCGAGAACGGCGCGGGGGCCTTGGTCTCCCACAGGGCCTCGGCCGCGGCCATCTTCATGGGCTGCTGCTCGAACATCACCTTGCCGAGCTCGTCCCCGCTGACCGCGGTGCCGAGGCCGGCGATCACGGCCACCGTCAGACCGACGCGCAGCGAGGTCCGCATCGCGCCGACCTGGTTCCGCTGCTTCTCGCCGAGCTCCTCGCCGCGCAGCTGCCTGCGCTTGGCGCGCCACAGGTGGAAGGAGGCGATGCCGACGATGAAGGCGCCACCGGTGAGGAAGGCCGCGGTGAGGGTGTGGAAGACGACGACGAGGGTGGTGTTCTGGGTCAGGACGGCCCAGATGTCGGTGAGCTCGGCCTTCCCGGTCACCTTGTCGACGGCGTAGCCGACGGGGTGCTGCATCCAGGAGTTCGCGGCCAGGATGAAGTACGAGGAGAGCACCGTGCCGACGGCGACGATCCAGATGCACGCGCAGTGGATCTTCTTGGGCAGCTTGTCCCAGCCGAAGATCCACAGGCCGATGAAGGTGGACTCGAAGAAGAAGGCCAGCAGGGCCTCCATCGCGAGCGGTGCGCCGAAGACGTCACCGACGAACCTGGAGTAGTCCGACCAGTTCATGCCGAACTGGAACTCCTGCACGATGCCGGTGACCACACCCATCGCGATGTTGATCAGGAAGAGCTTTCCCCAGAACTTCGTGGCATGGAAGTACTTGTCCTTGCCCGTACGGACCCACGCGGTCTCCAGCCCTGCCGTGATCGCGGCAAGGCTGATCGTGAGCGGGACGAAGAGAAAGTGGTAGACGGTCGTGATGCCGAACTGCCAGCGGGCCAGCGTCTCAGGAGCCAAAGCCAGATTCACTCGGTCTCTCCTTGCCTCTCGCGTCACCGGCAACACAGGTCGCCGACGTTATGCACCTGTATGCCCCAGGTAAAGCAGGACATAAAGACAGAGATTGTGAACGCGTTCACATTCACAAGCATTATGGCGCACCCACTTTCCGGACAAGTCAGGGGGGGTACCCCCTTCGGCCCTAGCGAGTGGGACCCCGTACGGGACCCCCATGTCAGGAGGGCGGGGAGGGGCCCGACAGGCCCTCTTGACGTGAGGGTCCGGGAACGCCGAACGCCGCCCACCCCTTGCGGGGGTGGGCGGCGTTCCCGGCGTGGGCCCCGGGCCTCAGAGCTCCTTGCGGAACGCCTCCGCCGCCTGGAGGAAGAGGTCGTTGCCGGCCGTCTCGCCGATCGTCGCGCGGATGCCCTCGCCCGGGAACGGCCGTACGACCACGCCCGCGCGCTCACAGGCCGCCGCGAAGTCCACCGCCCGCTCCCCCAGCCGCAGCCAGACGAAGTTGGCCTGCGCCTCCGGCACCGTCCAGCCCTGGGCGGTCAGCGCCTCGACCACGCGCGCCCGCTCCGCCACCAGACCGTCGACCCGCTCCCGCAGCGCGTCCTCGCTGCGCAGCGAGGCGATCGCGGCCTCCTGGGCGATGTGGCTCACGCCGAACGGGACGGCGGTCTTGCGCAGCGCCGCCGCGACCGGCTCATGGGCGACCGCGAAGCCGATCCGCAGCCCCGCCAGCCCGTACGCCTTGGAGAAGGTCCGCAGCACACAGACGTTCGGCCGGTCGCGGTAGAGGTCGAGGCCGTCCGGGAAATCGGCGTCCCGCACGAACTCGATGTACGCCTCGTCCAGCACCACCAGGATGTCGGAGGGCACCCGGTCCAGGAAGGACTCCAGCTCCGCCCGGCGCACCACCGTGCCCGTGGGGTTGTTGGGGTTGCAGACGAAGATCAGCCGGGTCCGGTCGGTGATCGCGGCCAGCATCGCCTCCAGGTCGTGCACCTCGTCCTCGGTCAGCGGGACCTGGACGGGGGTGGCCCCCGAGACCTGGGTGATGATCGGGTACGCCTCGAAGGACCGCCAGGCGTAGATCACCTCGTCACCGGGGCCCGCCGTGGCCTGGACCAGCTGCTGGGCCACGCCCACCGAGCCGGTGCCGGTGGCGAGGTGGGTGACCGGCACGGAGAAGCGCTCGGCGAGCTCGGCCATCAGCCCCGTGCAGGCCATGTCGGGGTAGCGGTTGAGGGTGCCGGCCGCCGAGACCGCCTTCTCCAGCACGCCGGGCAGCGGCGGATAGGGGTTCTCGTTGGAGGACAGCTTGAACGCCACCGGGCCCTCGGCGGCGGCGGGCTTGCCCGGCTTGTAGGTCGGCACGCCCTCCAGGGCGGCGCGCAGCCTCGGGGTCTTCTCGGTCACCGCGGGTCCTCCTCGACATCCCGTGCGCACGACGGCCAGGGACGCACCGCACACGAATAGCGGACTTCAATACTGCACACCTTAAGAGGATTCACCGGGGCGGCGTCCAGAGCAGGGGGAGCGCTGTTTCAGGAGGCGTGCGCCGGTGGCGAGCGCCGTGGCGCGCATCCCCCATGAAGGTGAGTTGAGACCACTTCGAGACCTGGACCATCCTCCAGACCCGGATATGCCAGAGGCCAACGGTTCACCGTCGACACCCATAACCCTCTGGGTTTCCATGGTCATTGGGCGGAATTGTGCTTGCAGAAACGTGCCTGTCAACAGCCAAATACGTCGCCCTGCCAATGGACCACCCGAGCCCTACTATCGGCTCGCCATGACAGCAGCAGGGAAGCATCAGGTGAGCCGGTCGAGCGGCCGCCGGCTGGGGCGGGCGGGCATCCGGGACGTGGCCGCCGCCGCCGGGGTTTCGATCACGACCGTCTCCGACGCGCTCAACGGCAAGGGCCGGCTACCGGACGCGACCCGCCGCCATGTCCGCGAGGTCGCCGACCGGCTGGGCTATCGCCCGTCCGCCGCGGCCCGCACGCTCCGCACGGGCAAATCGGGCCTCATCGGCCTCACCGTGACCACGTACGGGGATGAACCTTTCACCTTCACCGAGTTCGCCTACTTCGCCGAGATGGCCAGAGCCGCCACCTCGGCCGCCCTGGCCCGTGGCTACGCCCTGGTCATCCTGCCCGCCACCTCACGCCATGACGTGTGGTCCAACGTCGCCCTCGACGGCACCGTCGTCGTGGACCCCTCCGATCACGACCCGGTCGTCTCCGACCTGGTCCGCCAGGGCATCCCGGTCGTCTCCGACGGCCGACCCGCCGGCACCCTGCCGGTGACCGCCTGGGTGGACAACGACCACGAGGCCGCCGTCCTGGGCATCCTCGACCACCTCGCCGCGGCCGGCGCCCGCCGCATCGGCCTGCTGACGGGCAACACCACCGACACGTACACCCGGCTCTCCACCCACGCCTACCTGCACTGGTGCGAGCGGGTGGGCCAGGACCCGGTCTACGAGAAATACCCCGCGCACGACCCCTGCGCGGGCGCGGTGGCCGCCGACCGCCTCCTCGCCCGGCCCGACCGGCCCGACGCGGTGTACGGCCTGTTCGACCCCAACGGCACGGACCTGCTGGCCGCCGCCCGCCGCTACGGCCTGCGCGTCCCCGACGACCTGCTGCTGGTGTGCTGCAGCGAGTCCATGGTCTACGCCACCACCGAACCGCCGATCACCACCCTCTCCCTGAAGCCGCGGCGCATCGGCACCGCGGTCGTCCAGCTCCTCATCGACGCCATCGAGGGGCTCGACACCGGACGACCGGTCGAACAGGTGATACCGACCGAACTGATCGTCCGGACCTCCTCGCAGCGCCGCCCGCCACGCGTCACGGTGAGCCCGCCGCGCGGCCCGGCGATCTGAGACCCCGGCGAGCCACGGGCCGGCCCGCCCCGGGTCAACCCGCCGTTCCGCACCGTCGTGTCTTCGGCGCGTCCCTCACCAGGTCGCGCGGAGGGCGCACGGGGCGCGGAGACCAGGGGGCGAACGAGTCAATTAGGGAGAAATAACCGCCGTACGCGCCCTCCCGCACCGATTCGCGGCCCCTGGTGCGTCACAAGGCGCGACGGTCATTCCTATGATGGGCGCACGACACCACGGACCGCCGTCGACCAGGCAAGGTCCACAAGGTGCACGGCGGCGCGATGGTGGAGGGGTCGATGACTCAGGGGGCCGGTCAAGGACCCGCGGCACGGCACACGGCGGCGATCCCGCCCTTCCCCGGGTACGCCGCGCCTCCCCCCATGCCTCCTTACGGTCAGGCCGCTCCCCCGGTGCAGCCGCCCATGGAGGCCCCGGAGGGCTACACCCCGACCGAGCGCGACCTTCCGGTGATCGGCCGCCCGGCCGTTCCGGAGGACATGCCGACGGTCGAGCTGACCCCGATCACCGAGCACCACGCCCATGTCCCGGCGCCCCCGCCCGGCCCCGGGCCGCTCTTCGTCGTGGGCGACGTCCACGGCTATCTGGACGAACTGCGGGCCGCGCTCGCCGCCCAGGGGCTCATCGACGCGAACGGCAGCTGGTGCGCGGGCAACACCCGCCTGTGGTTCCTCGGCGACTTCACCGACCGGGGCCCGGACGGCGTGGGCGTGATCGACCTGGTCATGCGGCTGTCCGCCGAGGCCGCGGCCGCCGGGGGCTACTGCAAGGCCCTCATGGGCAACCACGAGCTGCTCCTCATCGGCGCCAAGCGGTTCTCCGACACGCCGGTCAACTCCGGCGCCGGCACCGCCTCCTTCCAGGCGGCCTGGCTGCTCAACGGCGGCCAGCGCACCGACATGGAGCGCCTGGAGGACCACCACCTCCAGTGGATGTCCCGGCTCGACGCCATGGCGCACGAGGACGGGCACCTGCTGGTCCACTCCGACACCACGGCCTACCTCGACTTCGGCGACTCCATCGAGGCCGTCAACGACGCGGTCACCGAGGCCCTCCAGCGCAACGACCCCGACGAGGTCTGGGACCTCTTCAGGAAGTTCACCAAGCGGTTCGCCTTCCGCGACGAGGCGGGCGCGATGGCCGCCCGTGAGCTCCTGGACACCTACGGCGGCGGCCGCCTGGTCCACGGGCACAGCCCGATTCCGTATCTGCTCGGCGAGGTCGGCACCGAGGAAGCGGACGACGAGGAGCGCGGCACACCCGTGATCGACGGCCCGCATCTCTACGCGGACGGGCTCGCCCTGGCGATGGACGGTGGCGTCACGATGGCCGGAAAACTGCTGGTGGTGCAACTTCCGCTGACTGGCTGAGGGTTCAGCGGGCAGACGTCCGGGCAGGTAGGGAGTCCACCGGCGCAGGGGCAATTCGGGAAACACACTGTCACCGTGCGCCGGTACGGCTCTACCATCGGGCTTATCCGTAGCAGGCTCTCCTCCGTTTCCGCCCACTGCCCGGTGCAAGCCGGCAACAAGGCCCTACGGAGCATCGGGGGATGCACATGAACAGCGCTCCGCATCTGCTGGACGAAGACCGCCCGGAATTCGAGCGGGTACTCGACCAGGCGTTGCGTACCGCCGACCATGACCCGGAACTGGCCGCCGCGATAGGACAGCGGCTCAATGCAGAACAGCTGCGCGCCATGGCCAGGAGCGCCATGTCCGCCATCTCGGCCTGCGCGGCAGTCGAATACCAGACCTACGTAAAGGCGCGCGGCGCACTGCGGGCGCTCTCCGCCAACGCCCGGCCCCAGCCGGTGAGCGCCGGGGGCGCGCACGGCGATGAAGGCTCCCTCGAAGAGGGTCCGGATTCGGCCACCGCCGACCATGAGCCCATAGGATCCGCGGGCGCGGGTGCGGGCGCGGTCCTCGCCGTGCTCGCCCCGGTGCTCGCCGGGATCGCCGCGCTCCTCTTCCTCGTGATCGGCTATGTGCTGCGCACGCTCGACACGGAGCCGGCCGTCGCCGACCCGATGGTGACGATCGGCTGGTGGTTCGCCGGCCTCACCGCCGCCGGGGCGTTCGTCGCCATGGTCGGCATGGTCGTCACCGCGTTGCGCAACGGCGTCGGTGAGGGAAGTGATGCGCGAGGCGTCGGTCTGACCGAGGAGGCCGAGCGGGCCCGCGAGGCATGGCGCCAGGCGCTGCTGCACCGCGGCATACTGCCCTTCCTCCGGGAGGCGCTCGCCGATGCCCCGCCCGCCCCACCGGCTCCACCGGCTTCGGTCGTCCCGAGACGCCCCGAGGGCCACAGCCGCACCCCGCAGCTGGGGTACTCCCGCCCCGGTTTCTCCAGCCCCGACAGCGAGTCGACCCCCGGCACCCGCCCCAGCTACACCAGTCCCGACTTCACCAGTCCGGACTACGGCGCGGCGCGGGACCGCCCCGAGTGATCGGAACCGAGTGACGGGAGGCCCCGCGTCCGCCGGGGCCTCCCGGCCGCCCCGGCGTGGATCAGAGGATGCCCGCCCGCCGGGCGGCCGCCATCCAGTCCGGGAACTCCGAGAGCAGCCGGTCGTAGAGCTCCGTGTCCGGGACGGCGCCGATGTCGTCGACGGCGAAGAACCCCACATTGTCGACACGGCGGCCCGGCATGGTGTCGAAGCGCTCCAGTCGGTCGGGCAGCTCGCCCAGCCGCAGGTCCGGCAGCCGGGCCGGGTGCGAGGCGAACGTCCATGCCCGCATCTCGCCGTCGTCGTCGAGCTGGGCGGCGACGCGGGCGGGTAACCCGCCGTCAGGGCCGCGGGCGGCGGGGTCCCGGTGTGCCCGGGGCCCCGCCGCCCGCGCGGCCTCAGTCGGCCAGCGGCAGATAGACGCGGTTGCCCGCGGCCGCGAACTCCTTGGACTTCTCCGCCATGCCCGCGACCGGGTCGAGGGCGAGGTCGCCGCCGTGCTCACGGCGGATGTCCTGGGAGATCTTCATGGAGCAGAGCATGAACAGACAACACATACGCTAGCGTCGTCCTGTCAGCCGGTTCACGGACCCATTGGGGGACTACGTGGCACAGCGAGAAGAGATCGTCAGCAAGCTTCGGGGCACGCCGGAAGGCTTACCTTCAGCCGAAGAAGTACGGGCCATGCTGGCCGCAGACCCCACGCTTCGATGCGTGGTCTGCTACGCCCGGATCTCTTTCGACGGGCGAGTGAAAGACGCTCACGGCGTCGAGGACCAGCACCGGGACATGACCAGCGACGCAGGCAAACTGAACTGGTTGGTCGTCTACCGGTACACGGACAACGACAAGAGCGCCAGCAAAGAGAACGTCATCCGCGACGACTTCGAACAGTTGATCAATGACCTCGGTGCCGGCACCACGCCCGAGGGGTACCCCATCCACGGTGTGATGGCTGCGAACGACGACCGGCTCTACCGGCGGCCCAGTGACTGGGAACGCTACCTGAAGGCGTTCACCAAGCACGAAGGGCGCGTTTATCACGACTCGAACGGCGTCCAGGATCTCTACGCTGAGGGCTTCGAGATCAAAGGACTGGTGGGAGTCGCGATGTCCCTCAGCGAGACACGCAAGAAGCAGCGCCGTAGCAGGAACAGCCACCGCAGCCGCGCGATCCGTGGTCAGTCCGTCTCGGCATGGCGCCCCTTTGGCTGGGAGGACGACAAGGTCGCTCTCAGGACGAAGGAGGCCGATGCGATCCGGAAGGCCGTGGACGACATCCTTGCCGGGGCATCCATCTCCGAGATCACCCGCCAGTGGAAGGAAGCCGAGTTCGTCACGAGTCGCGGCAACGCCTTCCAGTACCAGACAGTGAAGCAGCTGCTCATGAACGCTCGGTTGTGCGGCTACCGCGAGATCAACGGCGAGCTGGTCCGCGACGGAGATGATCAACCCATTGTGGGTGAGTGGGAAGCGATCGTCACACCGAAGAAGTGGTACGCGCTGACTGCCAAGATCCGGGAACGCGGTCGAGGCACGGGCATGCCGCGAGGGGGGCTGGTCCACAAGTACCTACTGACCGGCATCCTTCGGTGCGGCCACGTACTTGACGACGGCACCGTCTGCAACAACAAGATGATCGGCATCAAGGCCAACGACTGGTTGAAGTACCAGCACGCCTACATGTGCAAGAAGACCGTGGATGGTGGGTGCAACAAAACCTACAAACGCGGCGACAAGACAGACAAGCACATCGAGCGACTAGTGATCGCCAAGCTCAAGGCAGAGGCTGAAGCCGCCGCGAGTGAGGTCCCGGAGTGGGGCAAGACCGAGGACCTGGAACGCGCCGTCCAGAGCCGAAAGGCGCTTGAGAAGCGTTGGCAGGACGGCGAGGTAGACGATGAGATGTTCTTCCGCAACCTTCCGGCACTCGAAGGCAAGATCAAGGAGCTGCGCGCCGATCAAGCCCAGCACATGGCGAAGGCAGCAGCCGCCGAAGCCGCGCGGGAGGACATCGCCGCCTCATGGAAGTCCAAGACCCTTGCCCAGCGACGCGAACTGATCAAAAAGGCCGTACACGCGATCACGGCTCTCCCCGGAGGCAAGGGCAACAAAGACTTCGACGTCGAGCTCCTCAAGCCCGTATGGAAGTCTTCTTCGTGAGTCTCAACCCCAGGATCTCACCCATGAGACGTAGTTGATCTGCTGAGAGCGGCGGTGACTCGCGGACGTGACGCTCGATCCACTCCCTCACCGCCGCCTCTTCGCGTCTCTCCCTCTCTTCGTCCGCCCGTCTCGCCTTGGGGTCGATCACACCGGCTCCCCGCGTGCGTAGAACCGGGCCTCACGAGCAATCTCCCGGTTACGGGCCAAGTCCTCTGCTGTGCCGGTGGCGATGAGGGCGGCGCCGGGGGTATGGCCGGAGCCGCTGTAGCGCCAGTACGCATCAGTGGTCGCGGTGTCCGGGTGGACGGTCACAGCCATGCCGAGCTGGTGTTCGGTGCGTTGGGTGCGGAGTGCGGTGTAGGTGGTGGAGTAGGTGCGGGATTTGGTGAGGATGTGGCCGCGGTAGCCGAGGGTGTGGGTCCAGGGGCGGAGGCGGAGGGGTGTGTATTCGGGGAGGCCGCCGAGGTTCCAGCAGGTGCGCATCAGGGTGCGGACGTGGGGTGTGGTCGGGGTGGCTTCGATCTCGGCCCGGGTCTTGATCGGGTGGTCGGTGCCGGCGGTGGTGTCAGCGACACCGTGCCTGCCGCGTTCCCTCCCACCCGTCGAGTACCCCAAGCGCGGCGTCGAGCCGCCGTACCGCAAGGACATCCATCACCGCACCCGCCACTGCCCACGCCTGACCGCCGACACATCCCCGGTACGAACACGCAGCGCGGGCCCGGACGTGAAGACGAGCACGAGGTCCTCCGGACGGCGCTCCTTCCGACGGACGGCCTTCACCTCCCGCATCTCGCCCCGCACCTCCACCACGTCCCCACGCTCGATCCGATCCCTGGACGCGCGCGTCATCGCGTACCCGCCTTGCCGGGAGTGTCGAGGCCGTGGGCGGCGATCTCGCAAAGGTCGAAACGGCAGACCACGGTCTTGCCGCCCCGCTCGTCAGGCGCCCACCACAAGGCGTCGGTCAACCGCTGGACGATCATGAGGCCCCGTCCGCTGTCAGGCAGGACCGCTTCGGGTAAGACGCCTGCGAGCAGCGGGGAGAAGACGTCCCCCATCGGGGTGCCCGGTGCGGTGGAATCCTCGTCGGATACCCCGAGGAAGAGCCACTTCGGCCATTTCGTGAGCCTGATGTCCACGCGACGCGGAGCGCCGGGGAGGGCTAGGTCGGCATCGGGTACCGCGTGGTGGACGACGTTGCCCACGAGCTCGGAGACGACCAGGCAGGCGTCCGGCACGAGCTCGGTGAGCTCCCAGTCCTCCAGGGCGGATCGCACCATGCCGCGCGCGGCATGACCCGTGTCGGGGGACTCCGCGTAGAGCGTCAACGCACGGCAACGCTCCACCATGGGAGCTTTCAGCACGCTGGTGGGGGCGAGAGCGGCGAGGGCTCTCGAAGGCTGTCTGACCCGTGGTCCCACGGCTGACCCTCCTGTACCAGGGGAATCGGACAGCAGTGAAAGTAGGCCCTGAAACGCAGGGAGACCCGGAAAAATCTTCCGGGTCCGTTCCGACGCTTCGGCGGGGGCTGCTACTGGACGGCTCCGAGCTTCATGGCCAGCTCTTCCACGTCGCGGCTGCGGGTGCGCTTGTGCAGTCGGCGGGCCAGGTCGCGCGCGAACTCGTGAGCTCGGATCTGTTCCGGCGCGGTGGTGTACGCGCGCTTCAGCGCGGCCACGGCCTTCTCTGTCTGCCCTGTCTCGGCGTAGGCGCGGGCAACGTCAAGGCGGAGCCTCGCCTTACGTTCGGCCGGTAGGCCGGTGCCCTGGATGCCCGGCACAACGTCCACGGCGCACTGGAAGTCCTCGAACTCCAGGGCCGTCGCCAGGCGGTGGATCTCCACGTTGGCCGGTCCGAAGGCGGTCCACATCTCGTCATGGCCCGCGCCGAGCCGTTCGGCCGCTTGCTTGGCCTGATCCAACATCTCCTTGGTCTGATCGCGATCTCCCGTGCGCGCGGCAGCGACGGCACCGTTGAGGAAGAGCGTCCCGTAAAGCGAGAGAGCCGTTGGTGAGGACTCCCACCAGCCCGGAGCAAGTTCGCCCGCCGCGTCGAGGGTGCCGTTCACCGCTTCCTCCGCGAGGCCGGCGCCGAGCTGGACATGAGCGACGCCCCGCCGCAGCGCGAGGATCACGGTTGGATCCTCTGTCTCGCCGGCGGCGATGTCGCCTTGGTCGACGGCGATCCAGGCCAGGTTGGTCTCACCCAGCTTCCGGAGGTAGACCGCGGCGACGTGCAGGGCCAGCGCGAATTCCCGGAAAGCTCGCCGCCTGTCGTCCCCTGCGCTGTATGTCTGGGTCGCCAACCGTCCATCCGCCAGCAGACCGGGGAGCACTTCTCCGAGCCTCGCGTACTTCGACCCCTGGTAGAGGCGCCACGCCCGGTCGACTTCCGCCGTCAAGCGCTCAAGGCGAGGTGGCTCCCTGTCGTTTACAGCGAACCGGAGAGCCGGCGCGACTGCATCAACGCGTCGCGGATCGCCGGGACGCTCGCCTTGTGGTCGCCCTGGTCCTCAAGAAGCACGGGATTCCCTTGAAGATCCTCAAGGTGGACGCGAAGGGCGTCGGCTAAATCGGCCAGCATCTTGACGGTGTTCACCGGGATGCGGCCGGACTCGACGCGGTACACCCAGTCCTCGGAGCGATTCAGCAGCTCGCCCAGCTGCCACTGGTGCAGTCCCCGCCGTTCCCGGTAGAACCTCACGCGTTTGCCGAAATCCATGTGGTCGGTCATCCCACGCATCGCTGCCTCCGTAGCCGCCGAACCGAGTCTCACACGATGCATCTCCCAACGACAGGGAGACGAGGTGAGTACGGGGCCCGGAGGCTGGATCAGTAGGGTCGGCGCCATGACGGAGACAGAGCAGAACCGGCGCCCGGCCCGCCCGCGCACGGCAGCGGGCGCGTTGTTCTTCAACGACAAGGGACACGTGCTGTTGGTCCGCCCCTCGTACAAGCCCAAGTGGGAGATCCCCGGCGGATACATCGAGGAGGGGGAGTCCCCTCTGGCCGCGTGCCGTCGCGAGGTGGAGGAAGAGCTGGGGATCACGCCGGCTATCGGCGCGCTCCTGGTCGTGGACTGGGCACCGAACGAGGCCGAGGGCGACAAGGTCCTGTACGTCTTCGACGGCGGCGAGCCGCGACCGGAAGACCTGAACGCGCTCAAGCCTGACGGCGACGAGATCCTTGCCGCCGAGTTCCACCCGGCGGAGGCCGTCGATCAGCTACTGATTCCGAGGCTCGCCCGCCGTGTAAAGCAAGCGATCACGGCCCGCGAACAAGACCATCCGCAGTACCTGGAGCACGGCGCCCCACCGTCCCATGGATCACTGACCACGGCGACATCACAGCTACCTTGAGGCGCTCAGCAACACATACTCGAACCGCCGAGCGGCCCAGGCATCAGCCAGAGCCGCTCGGTGGTCGGACGATCTACTGTCAGTCCGCGAGCGGCAGGTAGACCCGGTTGCCTGCGGCTGCGAACTCCTTCGACTTCTGAAGCATCCCTGCTTCTACCTCCTGATCGCTGGCCGAACCGGCCAGGTCAGGGGCGAACTGCTCTGTGATGCTTCTGCTGATTTTCATACTGCAGAACTTCGGGCCGCACATCGAGCAGAAGTGCGCCGTCTTGGCCGGCTCGGCGGGCAGCGTCTCGTCGTGGAAGGCGCGGGCCGTGTCCGGGTCGAGGGCCAGGTTGAACTGGTCCTCCCAGCGGAACTCGAAGCGGGCGTCCGAGAGCGCGTCGTCCCAGTCCTGCGCCCCGGGGTGGCCCTTGGCGAGGTCCGCCGCATGGGCCGCGATCTTGTAGGTGATCACACCGGTCTTGACGTCGTCGCGGTCCGGCAGGCCCAGGTGCTCCTTGGGCGTGACGTAGCAGAGCATGGCCGTGCCCCACCAGGCGATCATCGCCGCGCCGATGCCCGAGGTGATGTGGTCGTACGCGGGTGCGACATCGGTGGTCAGCGGGCCCAGGGTGTAGAACGGGGCCTCCTCGCAGATCTCCTGCTGAAGGTCGATGTTCTCCTTGATCTTGTGCATCGGGACGTGGCCCGGGCCCTCGATCATCGTCTGGACGTTGTGCCGCTTGGCGATGGTGTTGAGCTCGCCGAGCGTCCTCAGCTCGGCGAACTGCGCCTCGTCGTTGGCGTCCGCGATCGAGCCGGGGCGCAGGCCGTCGCCGAGGGAGTACGTGACGTCGTACGAGGCGAGGATCTCGCAGAGCTCCTCGAAGTTCTCGTAGAGGAACGACTCCTTGTGGTGCGCCAGGCACCAGGCGGCCATGATCGAACCGCCGCGCGAGACGATGCCGGTCTTGCGGCGGGCGGTCAGCGGGACGTAGCGCAGCAGCACGCCCGCGTGGACCGTCATGTAGTCGACGCCCTGCTCGGCCTGCTCGATGACCGTGTCCTTGTAGATCTCCCAGGTGAGCTCCTCGGCCTTGCCGTCGACCTTCTCCAGGGCCTGGTAGAGCGGCACGGTGCCGATCGGCACGGGGGAGTTGCGCAGCACCCACTCGCGGGTGGTGTGGATGTTGCGGCCGGTGGAGAGGTCCATCACCGTGTCGGCGCCCCAGCGGGTCGCCCAGGTCATCTTCTCCACCTCCTCCTCGATGGAGGAGGTGACGGCGGAGTTGCCGATGTTGGCGTTCACCTTGACCAGGAACTTCTTGCCGATGATCATCGGCTCGATCTCCGGGTGGTTCACATTCGCCGGGAGCACGGCACGGCCGGCCGCGATCTCCTCCCGGACGGTCTCGGGAGAGACGTTCTCCCGGAGGGCCACGTACTCCATCTCCTGGGTGATCTCGCCACGGCGGGCGTACGCGAGCTGGGTCACGGCGGCGCCGCCCCGGCCCTTGCGGGGCTGGCGCGGACGGCCCGGGAAGACCGCGTCGAGGTTCTTCAGACCCCCGCGCGGAGAGGTGTGCTTGAGGCCGTCGTCCTCCGGGCGCATCGGGCGCCCGGCGTACTCCTCGGTGTCGCCGCGGCCGATGATCCAGTTCTCCCGGAGCGGCTGGAGGCCGCGACGGACGTCCGTCTCCACGGCCGGATCGGTGTACGGGCCCGAGGTGTCGTACAGCTGTACGTCCTGCCCGTTGGTGAGATGCACCCGCCGCACCGGAACCCTGAGGTCCGGCCGCGAGCCGGTCACGTAGTCCTTGTGCCAGCCGATCTGCCGACCGGTTTCGGACGTGCGTGCATCCTGCGAGGTCATGAGACCAGAACTCCCTACGCCGGCATTACCCGGTAACAGGTTCGGCGGTCGACGCAGCGGCTTCCGTAGATCCCTACGGAGGTCAGCGCCCTCTCAGCCCGGTGCTCCGAGCTCCCGCGATTGCAAAGGTGACACAACGCTAGCGCTTCCCCCGACCGGAGTGCCAGAGGGGCTTGCGATGATCGGGGCGTGACCCCCACGGACCCGCAGCCCCATCAGCACGACCGCCCCCACCCGCACGACCACACCCCGCCGCACGGGCAGGTCGCGGCGCACGACCACGGCCCCGCCCCCGACACCGGTCGCGTCCCCCGCCCCGGAAACGGCCACGGGCACGGGCACGGCCGCAGCCACGGCCATGGGCACGGGCACAGCCATGCCCACAGCCACGGGCCGCCCTCCCCCGTCTCCGGCCGGCTGCGCAAGGTGATCGCGGCGGTCCTGATCCCCTTCGCCGTCGCCGTGCTCGCCGGACTCGTCGTGCTGTGGCCGGGTGGCACTCCCCCGCACACCCACACCGGCCTCGGCGTCGACCAGCACACGGAGACCGGCCGGGTGGTGAAGATCGAGGAGCAGGACTGTGTGAAGGCGGGCGGGCAGCCGCAGGGCGGCGGCGGGCTCCCGCAGAGCGGCGGGCCGCCTAAACCGCAGGGCCCCTGCGAGAAATCGGAGATCGAGGTCACCTCGGGCCCCGACAAGGGCCGCACGTTCGTCGAGCTCGTGCAGCCGAACGCCTCGCGCCGCTACGAGGTGGGCCAGAAGCTCGTCCTCTCCTACGCGCCGAAGGCGCCGAAGAACCTCCAGTACGCGGTCGCGGACGTGGACCGGACCCTGCCGATGGCCCTGCTCGCGGGCGTGTTCGCGCTCGCGGTGGTCGTGGTCGGCCGGCTACGCGGACTCTTCGCGCTGGCCGCCCTGGTGATCAGCTTCGGGGTGCTGACGCTGTTCATCCTGCCCGCCATCCTCCAGGGTTCGGATCCCCTGCTGGTCGCCGTGATCGGCGGCAGCGCGATCATGCTGATCGCGCTCTACATGTGCCACGGCCTGAACGCCCGTACGTCCGTGGCGGTCGTGGGCACGCTGACCTCGCTGACGCTGATCGGCCTGCTCGGCTCGCTGTTCACCGACTGGGCCCACCTCACCGGCGACACCGACGACCAGACCGGGCTGGTGCACGGCCTCTATCCGGGGATCGGGATCCAGGGCCTGCTGCTCGCGGGCATCATCATCGGCTCGCTGGGCGTTCTGGACGACGTCACGGTGACGCAGACGTCCGCGGTGTGGGAGCTGAAGGAGGCGGACCCGACGGCGAGTTGGCGCAAGCTCTACGGAGCGGCGATGCGCATCGGCCGGGACCACATCGCCTCGGTGGTGAACACCCTCGTACTCGCCTACGCGGGCGCCTCGCTGCCGCTGCTGCTGCTCTTCTCCATCGCGGACAGCGGGATCACCACGGTCGCGACCAGCGAGATCGTCGCCGAGGAGATCGTCCGGACGCTCGTCGGCAGCATCGGTCTGGTGGCCTCGGTGCCGGTGACGACCGCGCTGGCGGCGCTCGTTGTCAGTGCCGACCGGCACAATGCGAGTACGGCGAAGGCCAGGTCGCGGGGCGGCAGGCGGCGCCGGGCGAAGTGACCGCAGCGGGGGGAGGCGTTCGGTGGTCGGTGAGCTGGGCAGAGTGACGGGCACGGTCGGGCCGGGGCTGGTCGGCGAGGTGATGGTCAAGGTCCGCGGCGGCGCCGAGGCGTTCCTGGCGTACGCGGTGGAGCCGGGCGGCCGGCTGGAGCGGGGCACGGTGGTGGTGATCGTGGAGTATCAACCGCCGCGCACGGTCTACGTGGCGCCCGCCTACGGCTGACGGGAGGGGTGCGCGCGGGCTTTCGCCGCGCGGTGCAGGGGTCTTCTCCGCGCGGTGCGCGGAGGAGCACACTTCTGATCTCGGGTCTCCGGGGGAGGGGCCCGTACCAAAAGGGGGCTGAACGTCATGCTCGTCGGCGTCGTGGCGGGGGTCGTCCTCGCCGCTCTTGCCATCGTGATCACACTGTTCAAGCTGATGTGGCGGGTCGCCGAGCCCAATGAGGCGCTCGTTATCTCCGGTTCCAGACACCGCACCGAGGGTCTGGAGGACGGGATGGGTTTCCGGATCGTCACGGGGCGGGGGACCCTCGTGCTGCCCGGGGTCCAGGCGGTGCGGAAGTTGTCGCTCGATCTCAATGAGGCGGATCTCCATGTCGATTGCGTGACCCAGCAGGGCATCCCGCTCAAGGTGCACGGCGTCGTCATCTTCAAGGTCGGCGACGACTACGTCTCGATCGCCAACGCGGCGCGCCGCTTCCTGGACCAGCAGAAGTTCATGTCGGAGCGGGTGCACAACGTCTTCGCGGGCCACCTGCGCTCGATCGTCGGCGGGTTGACCGTGGAGGACATGATCCGGGACCGCGAGCGGCTCACGGGCGAGACCCGGGCCGCGTCGGGCACGGAGATGGAGAAGCTGGGTCTGATCATCGACTCACTGCAGATCCATGAGATCCAGGACCCCACGGGCTACATCAAGAACCTCTCGGCGCCGCACGCCGCCGCCGTGCAGCGGGACGCGCGCATCGCCCAGGCGGAGGCGGACCGGCGCGCCACCGAGGCCGAGCAGCAGGCCGCGGCCCGGATGTCGGAGGCGACGCGGGACAGCGAGATCCTCCAGGCCGGCTATCAGGCCGAGCGGGACAGCGCGGCGGCCAAGGCCCGGCAGGCCGGGCCGCTGGCGGCGGCCGCCGCGCAGCAGGAGGTCGTGGTCCAGGAGACCAAGGTCGCCGAGCTCGCGGCGCACCGCCGGGAGCAGCAGCTCCAGGCGGACGTCCGCAAGCCGGCGGACGCCGCGGCGTACGAGAAGCGGACGCTGGCGGAGGCCGAGCGGGACGCCCGGATCTCCGCGGCCGAGGCGCAGGCCAAGGAGACGGAGCTGGAGGCCGTCGCCGAGGCGGCGGCGACCCGGGCGACGGGTGAGGCCGAGGCCGCGGCCACCAAGGCGAAGGGGCTGGCGGCGGCCGAGGCGGCGAAGGCGCGGGGGCTGGCGGAGGCCGAGGCCATCAAGGCGCGGGCGGCGGCCCTGGCGGAGAACCAGGAGGCCGTGGTCGCGCAACAACTGGCCGAAAAGTGGCCGGAGATCGTCCGGGCCGGAGCCGCGGCTTTCGGGAACGTGGACCACATGGTGCTGCTGAACGGCGCGGACGGGATGTCGGATCTGTTCGCGAAGGCGCTGACGATGGGGGGTACGGGTCTGGGGCTGGCGCGGCAGCTGCTCGCGAGCATGGGCACGGACGGGCCGGTGTCGCCCGGTCCGGGATCGTCCGGATCGGTGTCGTCGGGGCCGGTGTCGTCGGGGGCCACGGCGGCCGGCCGGGGCTCGGCGGGTCCGGGATCGTCCGGCCGGGGCTCGGTGGCCACGGCCGGGGGCGGCGCGGCCCCGCGTGCCGAGCGGGTGCCCGTCGACACCCAGGACGGGGACGAGGACGGCGGCGAGGACGGCGGAGGCATCCGGGCCCGCTAACCGGCGTTCTGCCCCTCCGTGTTGCCGGCGAGGATGTTGTCGAGCGCGGCCGCGAGGTCGTACTCGAAGTCCGCGACCGAGCGCTCCTCACCGAGGGGGGCGATCCGGTCCGTCCGGTCGAGGAAGGCCACCAGGGGGGCCGCGCCCGCCCGGAACAGTGCCCCTTCGCAGCCCACTTGCAGCCGGATGAAGACGTCCGAGAGGTGCTCGCCGGAGGCGGGGGAGATGTGCACATCTCCTTCGCCGGACGGCTGGCTGAGCCCGTCGAGCAGCAGCTCCCGGGCGAATGCCCAGGTCACCGGCGCGTCACCGGGCAGGTGGAAGGTGAACTTCACCGCGTACGGGTCGCTGCTGTCGTAGTCCAGCCCCACCGGAATCCGGAAGGACAGCTCCTCGGAGACGAGGAAGGTCATGATCACTTCTGCCTGAACCGTTTCACGCATCGCCCAATGCCCCGATTCGTCGTTGTAGCCGGGATTGGCTCTCTATGCCCATATACACCGCCGTACGGCCGCATCCATGGATCACAGGGAGTGATTTTTTGGAGACCAATAGAGATCGAGAGTGAGCTTACGAGCTCTATGACTCTGGAGCGTAGCGACTCGACTACGGGGCGGAGTCGTTCCGCGGGATTCAAGACAGAGAAATCGCCATAAGACGTCAACACCGGCCCTGGGCGTGGGCCGGAATGACGGTGGTGAGGGTGTACGGGCGGTGGGGCGAGGTGACGTACTCCTGTCTTCCGTACACCGGTTGGAGCCCTCGGGGCGGGCGTTCCCGGCTTCGCGGGAGGGTGTTGGGCGGCGTCCGGAGGGCGGGCGGGGCGCCGGGCGGCGGCGTGAGCACCGCGGCGGCCGACGAGAGCTCCGGCACGCCCCGGAGGGCGTCGGCGGCCGCTACCAGTCGCCCTTGGACGAGGAGGACGAGGAGGTGAACTTCTTCACGACGAAGATCAGGCCGCCGACGAGCGCCACCAGGAGCAGCGCCTTGAAGACGAGCGCGATCACGAAGCCGAGCACGCTCATGATCAGTCCACCGAAGACGGCGAGGACGAGGACCGGCACGGCGATCCACTTCACCCACCACGGGAGACCTTCGAGAAACCCCTTCTCAGCCATGTCGTTCGTCCCTGCTTTCCGCTTTCGTGGGCCCGGAGCGCGGATGCCCCGTCCCTGCATTCGATGCTAGAGCGGACAGGTGGGCCGACGGGGGCCTCCCGGCCCCCGCCCGCCCCTGAACGGTCCCCTACGGGTCGGGAGGGTGATCCCTCAGCTCTCAGGCGGAGAGAAGACGACGAGAACCCTCAGATCCTCGCTGATGTGGTGGAACCGGTGGGCGACGCCGGCCGGCACATAGACGACGCTGCCGCGCGCGACCTCCGTGGTCTCCATGCCGACCGTGATCGACGCCCGGCCGCTCACCACCATGTAGACCTCGTCCTGCGCGTGCGGGGTCTGGGGATCCATGGCGCCCGCGTCCAGGGCGTACAGCCCGACGGACATGTTCCGCTCGCGGAGGAACTGCAGGTACGCACCCTCGTTCGCGGCCCGCTCCGCCTCCAGCTCGTCCAGCCGGAATGCCTTCATCGCGTCCTCACCCTCATCCCCCGCCTCCTGTACCGATCCGCGTCCGCCGATCCCGTCTGCAACGATCTCACCATGAAGAATTTCGTAGTCAAGACGATCGCGAACGCGGCGGCCCTGGCGGTCGCCGTCTGGCTGCTCAAGGGCATCACGCTGTCCGGCGAGACCACCGTCGGCAAGGTCGTCACGCTCTTCGTCGTCGCCCTCGTCTTCGGCGCGGTCAACTTCGTCGTCAAGCCGATCGTGAAGCTGCTGTCGTTCCCGCTGTTCATCCTCACCCTCGGTCTGATCACACTGGTGATCAACGCACTGATGCTGCTGCTGACGTCGTGGATCGCGGACCGGCTGGACCTGGCGTTCCACGTCGGGGGCTTCTGGCCGGCGCTGGTGGGCGGCGTGATCATCTCGATCGTGGCCTGGGCGATGCATGTGATCCTGCCGGACGAGCAGGACTGAGGGACCTCGTCAACGGCTGGTTGACGACCACGAAAGGGGCGGGTCGGCAAGGGAGTTGACGGGACGCGGCGGGCGAGCGCCGGACGGCCCCGGAAAGGAGCCCGGTCCATGGGGCCGGGAGGGGCGGGAGGAGGGCCGGCGCACCGGCATCGCACGCGGGGACGGCTCAAAGCCTCCCCCCTCATGGCTTTGAGCCGTCGCGGTTCCCGTCCCGCCCCGGACACGGGGAACCGCGCGACCAAGGCTAGTTGACTGTGCGTCAGTGTCCAATCACGCCGGCGACACAGCCCTATCGACTTATTTATAGTTCGCGTACGACCGGGCGGCGTCGAGCCAGGGGAGACAGCATGGATCTGGCCCTCTTACGCACATTCGTCACGGTGCACCGGGCCGGGTCGTTCACCCGGGCCGCCGCCCTGCTCGGCCTGTCGCAGCCGGCCGTCACCGGCCAGATCCGGACGCTGGAGAAGCAGCTGGGGCGACCGCTGTTCGTGCGGCAGGCGCGCGGGGTCACCCCGACCTCGGTGGGCGACGAGCTCGCGCGGAAGATCGCTCCGCATGTCGACGCGCTGCTGGAGATCACGGAATCGGGGTTCGACGAGCGGAGCGCGGGGCGCACGCTGCACCTCGCGGGGCCACCCGAGTTCACGGCGTTACGGGCGCTGCCCGCACTGACACCGCTGATCACCCAGGGGCTGACGGTGCGCGCGAGCCACGGCACGGCGGAAGAGCTGTTCGAGGGGCTCGCGGTGGGCCACCACGACCTGGCGATCACCACGTCGCGGCCACGCGGCCGGCTGCTGACCGCGACACCGCTGTGCGACGAGGAGCACGTGCTGGTGGCGGCCCCGCGCTGGGCGGCGCGCCTCGGCGGGGCGGCGGTCCTGCGGGACAAGGGCGTGCGCGCCCTGGAGAACCTGCCGGTGGTGGAGGTGCACGAGAGCCTGCCGCTCGTCACGCGCTACTGGGCGGCCGTCTTCGACACCAAGCCGCTCACGTCCGGCAGCGTCATCACGCCCGACCTGCGCGCCGTCCTGACCTGCGTGGCCGCCGGGGCCGGGCTGGGCGTCCTGCCCCGCTATCTCTGCGGGGACGCCCTGGACACCGGTGAGATCGTCGCCCTCCTCGACCCTCCGGTGCCGCCCTTGCGCACCTACTTCCTGGTCGTCCGGACGGGCACGCTCGCCCACCCCCACCTCGCCCGGGCACACGAATGGCTGCTGCGAGCCGCCGTCTCCTGGTGAGGGACCCGAGGGGAAAGGTGACCATCGACGGGTTTCGCCGGGTGCTCTACGCGGCAGATGTCCCCTATGACCGAACGTCCAGTGGTCAAGCGCACCGCACGTGCCATCCTGCTCGACAGCGCCCCTGACGCCGCTCCCGGAACCCCGTCACCGCCCGCCCTCGAAATGATCGTGATCAAGCGGACCAAGCCCGGTGAGGCGCCGTACTGGATCACCCCCGGCGGCGGTATGGAACCCGAGGACACCACCGTCGTCGCCGCGCTCCACCGCGAGGTCGACGAGGAGCTCGGGGCCAAGGTCGTCGATGTGGTGCCCGCCTTCGTCGACACCGTCTCCCACTCCACGCACCACGCGGCCCACGGAGTGAAGATCCAGCACTTCTTCGTCTGCCGTCTCGCCTCCATGGACCTCGGCCGGCGGCACGGCCCCGAGGTCGACGAGCCGTGCGGGACGTACGAGGTGGTGCGCATCCCCTTCACCCGGGCGGGCATCGCCTCGGTCGAGCTCGTCCCGCCGTCGCTGCGGGCGTATCTCGACGCGAACATCGAGGGCGTACGGGCCCTGCTGGCCGACGATCTGGGCTGACGCGCGCCACCACCGGGGGTTCCGCGGCGTCCGCCGCCTCCTCAGCTCGCCATCAGATCGTCGATCGAGTCATGGCGTATTCGGTCCGGCGGTATCCCGACGCGCACCAGCGCGTCGATGCTGCTGCGGATCATCCCGGGCGGCCCGGAGAGATAGGCGTCATAGGCGTTCCAGGGCCCGTACTGACGGACCACCTGCGGGAGTTGACCGCTCAGCCGGCGCGTCGGCCCGTCGGAGACGACCGGCCGCACGGACAGCCAGAGGTGCGAGCGCTGGAGTTGCAGCAGGGTGTCGATGTCATAGAGGTCGTCGTCACGGCGAGCGCCGTAGAAGACCTCCACGGGCCGGCGGCTGCCGTGTTCGGCGACGTCCTCGACGAGGGCCTTGATGGGCGCGATGCCGGTGCCTCCGCCCAGGCACAACAGGCCGTTGTCAGTGCTGTGGTCCACAATCATGGAACCGGTGGGGGGACCGAGGCGCAGCACGTCGCCGGGGCGGGCGCGACGGACCAGCGCGTTGGACACCCATCCCGCGGGCACGGCTTTGACGTGGAAGGAGAGCAGCCCGTCCGGCCGGGGCGCGGCGGAGAAGGAATAGTGCCGCCATGTGCGCGGCCACCAAGGGGTTTCCAGGCTCGCGTACTGCCCGGCGAGGAAGGGATAGGGCTGATCGGGCCGTACGGTCACGACGGCGATGTCCGGCGTGCGGAGTTCATGGGAGACGATCTCCGCCTGCCACCAGGCGGGGGATTCCACCTCGTCCTCGGCCGCCGCGTCGATCATGATTTGGGAGATCGCGGTGTAGACCCTCACCCACGCGGCTTCGGCGGCCTCGTCCCAGCAGGCCGCCGCGTATCGGCCGAGCGCCGCGATCAGGCATTCGCCGACCGCCGGGTAATGCGCGGGGAGCGTCCCGTATTTGCGGTGGCCGCGGCCGAGCCGGGAGAGGTATTCGGTGAGCGTGGCGGCGTCGTCCGCGTGCTCGGCGGCCGTGAGCAGCGCCTTGAAGAGGCGGTCGCGCTGGGTGTCCATCGCCGCCGGGAAAAGGGCGCGAAGATCGGGATTTCTGATGAACAGCAGGGCGTAGAAGTACGAGGTCGCCTTGTCGGCGACGGGGGCGATCTCGGCCAGGGTGCGGCGGATCCGGAGGGTGTCGGGGGAGGGTGGCGGGGCGGGGGCGGGGGCGGGGCGGCCGTAACGCCGTGGGCGGCTGGGGCCGCCGTTCCGGGGGCCATGGTGGCGCGGGTGGCACGGGTGGCGCCGGGCCGTCGTCCGGTCCGGCGCCCGGCCTCTCGCGGGGGCCGAACCAGTTCCGTTCGGCCCCGCCGCCGCCCCCGCCTTTGGCCGGCTTCGTGATCGGAGCGTCCTTCATCGTCTCGCCTCGAACATCTCTCGGTCCGTCCTCGCACGTCCGGGCACACCCGAATGCGCCGACGATTCCCCGCTCTGCCCATGGGTCGCCGTTCCAGTCCGCGAAGCATGCCATCAACGGCGCGGCCGTTGTGCGGTTCGTGGGAAGTCCCCTTGCCGGGCCCCCGGTTGAGGCTAGGCTGAGTCACTTCCGCATGTGCCGGACGCAATGGCCGCGACGGACCTCGGCAAAGCCCTTATGGAGCGGCGGAGTTGGCTGTGCGGGCGGATGCGCGCGCTCGGGCTCCGTCTTGTTCACTTCCCCGGACGCATACGGGAGCCGGGCCGGAACCGCCGATTACCTTACGGCCCCCACCAATGCGTAAGCCTCCCGGAGATCCCTCCCGGCATAGGCGTGCGCGGCGATATCGCGCACATGGTGATCGGCGTTCACCGCCACCGACACGGGCACCACGGAGAAAAGCCGTGCGTCCGACATCGAATCACCGTAGGCAACGCAGTCGGCGCGGGTCAGCCCGTATTCCGCGCACAGTTCGTCGGCGATCCGCACCTTCGCGTCCGCGTCGAGGATCCCCGCGGGGTCCACCGGGTCCCGGAACGGCACCGAAGGCCAGAGCGAACCGTGGGCGGCGTCCGCGCCCCAGGTCAGCAGACGTTCCACGAAGAAGCCGGGCGACAGGGAGATCACCGCGCAGCGCTCGCCCCGGGCACGGATCTCGGCCCATACGTCACGGATGCCGTCCATCCAGGGGGCGCCCTCGAAGGCCGCGGCGACCTGTTCCTCGGTGAGTTCCCGCCATAGTTCGACGGCGAGGGCCGCGAACCGGGCCGGGGTCAGTTCACGGGCGGCGAATGCCCGCTCCAGTTCACCGATCTCGCGTTCGAGCCCGAGCTGCCGGGATATCTCTATCGCCGCCGCGGAACCGTGCATCAGGGTTCCGTCCATATCGAACACATGCAGTCTGGTCACAGGTTCCGAGGGTAAGCGCACTCGTCCCCGAGCGACGAGGTAATACGGCGGGAGCACGGAGGGAGTACCGATGGGGTACTCCCTCCGTGAAACGCCTCGCCGGACCGGGCTCAGCCGCCCAGGACCTCCTGGATCGCCGCGTTCGCGATGCCGTGGTCCTGCTCCGGGGCGCCGCCGCCGATGCCGATCGCGCCGATCAGCCGGCCGTCGCGGTGGAGGGGGACGCCGCCCGCGATGAAGAGGAGCGGGCGGTCGAGGGCGGTGGGCAGGGTGTGGAAGAGGCCGCCGGGCTGGACCGCGTCGACGACGTCGGCGGTCGGCGCGTCGAGCTGGAGCGCGGTGAACGCCTTCCGCGTGCTGGTCTCCCCCGCGATCAGGACGGCCCGGTCGTCGCGGCGGAAGGCCAGCGGGTGGCCGCCCGCGTCGAGGACGCTGACGGCGATCCGTACGCCCTGCTCCTCGGCGGCACGGCGGGCGGCGGAGACGAGGGCGTCCGCGTCGGCGGTGGTGAGGGGGGAGACGAGGGTGCGGGCCTGGGACATGGGTGATGCTCCTGTTGATCGAAATACGGGTGGTGCGGTGGTACTTGTGGGGTGAGGGGCAGCGGTTCGCGTGGGCGGGTTCAGCTGTTGGCGTGGGCGGGTTCAGCGGTTCGCGAGGTGGCCCGGGTACCGGGCAGGCTCACTTGCCGACTGTCAGGACGGCCGTGGCCGGCGTGGTGGTCCCGGCTTCCGCCGAGCCCGCGGCGATCCGGCCGCCCCGGGGCGCCCGGCGCTCCAGCGACGCGGACAGCACGGCGAGCAGGAGCGCGCCTGCGGCCATCAGCGCGCCGACCCAGTTGGGCGCCGCGTAGCCGAACCCGGCCGAGATCACCAGGCCACCGAGCCAGGACGCGATGGCGTTGCCGAGGTTGAAGGCGCCGATGTTGACGGCGGAGGCGAGCGTGGGGGCGGCGGCGGTCTGGTCCAGGACGCGCTTCTGCAGCGGCGGCACGGACGCGAAGCCGAACGCGCCGATCAGGGGGATGGCCACGGCGGCCGCGATCTTGTTGTGCGCGGCGAGCGGCAGCAGGGCGAGCACCAGGGCGAGGGCGCCCAGCGAGACGTAGAGCAGGGGCATGAGCGCGCGGTCCGCGTACCGGCCGCCGACGAGGTTGCCGACCACCATGCCGATGCCGAAGAGGACGAGCAGCCAGGTGACGGAGCCGGGCGCGTAGCCCGTGACCTCGGTCATCATCGGCGTGATGTAGGTGCTCATGGTGAAGACGCCGCCGAAGCCGAGGACGGTCATCGCCATCGCGAGGACGACCTGCGGGTTGCGCAGGGTGCCCAGCTCACCGCTGATCCGGGTCCGCTCGGGGCGCGGCTGCTCGGGCACGAGCGCGGCGATGCCGAGGATCGCGAGGACGCCGAGCCCGGCGATGACGAAGAAGGTGACGCGCCAGCCGAGGTTCTGGCCGATCAGGGTGCCCATCGGCACACCGACCACATTGGCCACGGTGAGGCCGGTGAACATCATCGCGATGGCGCCCGCCTTCTTCTGCGGGGCGACGAGGCCGGCGGCGACGATGGAGCCGATGCCGAAGAACGCGCCGTGGGCGAGCGAGGCGACGATCCGCCCGGCGAGCATCACGCCGAAGGCGGGAGCCAGGGCGGAGAGCGCGTTGCCGACGACGAACAGCCCCATCAGGGCCATCAGCATGCGCTTGCGCGGGACGCGGCTGCCGACGATCGCCAGGATCGGCGCGCCGACGACGACACCGAGGGCGTATCCGGTGGTCAGCAGGCCGGCGGTGGGGACGGAGACGCCGAACTCGTCCGCCACCTCGGGCAGCAGTCCGGACGTCACGAATTCGGTGGTTCCGATTCCGAAGGCGCCGATGGCGAGCGCCAGCAGTGCGAGGGGCATGACGGGGATCCTTCGAGCGGGTCTGGAGGGGCGGGGGACGGGTTGTGTCGCTTCACCCATGTTTCTTGCAGGCGTGCCCTACGAGCGTCGACAATAATTGCAGACGCGGGTTATTTGCAAGCGCGGGCTATTGCGGATGAGAGCTATCCTGTCCGTACGTCCCCACCCGAAGGACTCCGCATCCGAAGGAGCCGCTCATGTCCCGGACCCCGGACCCCGCACTGCTCGGCCTGGCACAGGGCTGGTGCGCGCTGTCGGCGCTGCACGGCCGGATCGAGGCCCATATCGAGCGCGCCCTCCAGTCGGGGCACGGCCTGAGCGTGCGCGAGTTCTCCGTACTGGACGTCCTCAGCCGGCAGCACAGCGGCGAGGGCGGCCACCTGCGGATGAACGAGGTCGCCGACTCCGTCGTCCTCAGCCAGAGCGCGACGACGCGCCTGGTCAACCGCCTGGAGGACCGCGGTCTACTGACCCGCTACCTGTGCCTCACGGACCGCCGCGGCATCTACACGGATGTGACGGAGGCGGGGCTGGCGCTGCTCGGAGAGGCGCGGCCGACGAACGACAGGGCGCTGCGGGAGGCGCTGGGGGAGGCGGCGAAGAGGGCGGAGCTGGCGCCGCTGGTGGCGGCGGTGGAGTCCTTGGCTCCGGTGGGGTGACGGGGTCCGCCTGCGGCGGGCCTGCTCCCTGGGCCGGGGGAAGAATCAGCCCGCCCGGGGACACCCCCCAGCGATAGCTGGGGGAAGAAGCCCCTACCCCCGCGCCCGCACGCGCTCCCGATGCGCCCTCTGCCGGCACGCCCCGCCGCAATACCGCGCCGGCCGGCCCGTCCGCGCGCCCCCCACCGCCGCCCCGCACACCACACAGCCCGTTTCGTTACGCGAAACGCTTCCCACCGGCAGTTTCGTTACGTTTCCGCGCCGCCGCACCCGCAAGCTGTCGCACATCAGTGCTGTCATCCGCCCCGCCGGCGCCCCCGCGCCCCGCCGCCGCTCCATCGACAGACAGCCGAAGAGCAGCGCCATCACGTCCTCCGTGTCCACGTCCTTCCGGACGTCGCCACTTTTCTGAGCCCTCGTCAAAAGGGTGTGCAGGGCTGCCCGGAAGTCCTCCTCGACCTCCGCCGACGGACGGAAACGGCCCTCGGCGCTCGCCTCCAGGGCGTCCTGGAGCGCCTTGTTCCGGGCGGAAAGCCTTACCACGGCGGCGAGATAGCGGAAGAAGACCGCGCCGGGGTCGCTCGCTTCCGCCAACTCCCTCGCGGTGTACGTGAAGAGCCGGATGCGGTCCACCACCGTCGCCCTGAACAGGGCGTCCTTGGAAGGGAAATGGCGATAGACCGTGCCCGGACCGACCCCGGCCCGGCGGGCGATCTCACCGAGCGGAACCGCCAACCCCCGTTCTTCAAAGGCTGATCGGGCCGCTTCGAGCACAAGAGCCCTGTTGCGCCGGGCGTCGGACCGCAGCGACTCCGGGGCGATGGAGGAGGCGGAGGAGACGGGGGAGGCGGGCGCGGAGACGGACCGGCGAGGCGCCGTTTTCTTGCGTGGCGGCATGCGCGGGGCCTCCGAGAGAGCGGGAACAAAACGGGCCGGGCATTCCGATTCTATCCGGGCAGCTGAGCGAGGCTTGTGGCCGATATATGCATATAAAAAGCCCAAAACTCATTAGACCAGCAAAAGGCCGCCGCCGGTGCGCGAAGCACCGGCGGCGGCCCGGAGGGACGTCCGCGGAACGGATCAGTCCACGATCACGGCGTCCCACGCCGCACCCGCGGCCTTCAGGTACACCTCGTCGTCCGCCACCTGCGCGCCCAGCGCGCGCAGCCCCGCCGCGAGCGCCTTCAGCGAGGCCAGGACCGTGTCCCGGTCGGCGGCCAGGCCGTAGTGGTTGACCCGGATCATCTCCTCGGCCAGCGCGCCGCCCGCCGCCTGTACGGGCACCGTGGCGTCGGCCGCGAGGGCCGCCGCGACGATGTCCCGGGCGTCGACGCCGTCGGGGGCGCGCAGGGTCGTCGCGGCGGGGGCGGCGTCCTCGTCGCGGACGACGTAGGGGGCGAGGGCGCCCAGGGCTCGTACGCCCGCCCGCGTGGCCGCGGCGGCACCGCGGTGACGTGCGATGACGCCGTCGAGCCCGGTCGCCTCGAGCCGGTCGACCGACTGCTCCAGCGCGAGCATCTCCAGCTGCGCGGGGGCGTGCGGCAGGACGGCGCGCCCACCGTCGATCCAGCGCTCCTTCCAGTCCAGGAGGGAGAGGTACGAGCGGCGCGGCGCCTGCTCGTTGGCGGCGATGCGCTCCCAGGCGCGAGCGCTGACCGAGACCGCGGAGACGCCCGCCGGGCCCGCCATCGCCTTCTGTCCGCCGATGACGCACAGGTCGACGCCCCACTCGTCGGTGAGCAGCGGCTCGGCTCCGACGGACGCGACCGCGTCCAGCATCAGCAGCGCGCCGTGCGCGCGGACGACGGCGCCGATCTCGGCGACGGGGTTGGTGTTGCCGGTGGCCGCCTCGGCGTGCACCAGGCTCACGAAGTCGATCTCGGGGTGCGCGCGCAGCGCTTCGGCGACCTGCTCGGGGCTGACGGCGCCGCTGAAGGGCGCCGTCACCGTGATGACCTCGGCACCGCAGGAGCGCAGCCAGCCGCCGAAGGTCTCACCGTAAGGGCCGGTGATGATGTTGAGCGCGGTGCTTCCGGGGCGGACGGCGGAGCGGATGCACGCTTCCAGGGGCAGCAGGGCCTCGCCCTGCATGGCGACAACGCTCTCGCGCGTGCGCATCAGCGCGGCGACCTTGTCCTCGATGCGCGCGAAGTGCGCGGCGCCGAGGGGCGCGAGGTCGAGCAGGACCGGTGCGGTGTTCGCAGTCACGGTGGCCTTCCAGGGTGGGATCGCGCCGTGCTGCCGGCGCCCGCCAATCTCTCCCTGACCCTACGTCCGAGGGGCGGGCCGGGCCGAGGGGCGGCCGGTCCCTCTCCGCCTCCTCGGCCCCGCCTCGGACCTTCTCCCCCTCCTCCGCCCCGCCTCGCCTCGATCCCTCTCTCCCTCCCCAGCCCCGCCCCGCCCAAGGACCTTCTCCGCCTCCTCAGCGCCAGCCCGCCTCGTCCACCCCTCCCGGCACCGCGCCACCCTGCTCGTACGGCTCCCGGGTGAAGACGAAGCTGCCCAGGTCCAGGTGGCTCACCGTGCCCTCGCCCGTGCGTACGACCTTCAGCGTCTCCCCCACGTAGTAGCCGTCGAGGCCGGTCCAGGTGCCGTCCTCCTCCGGGCGGAAGCGGGAGGCGCGGCCGTCGCCCGCCAGGGGCGTCAGCTCCAGCGCGCGGCCCGCGCGAAGGCGCAGCGCGAACGTGGCCGCGCCCCAGTACCAGGGCCCGGTCAGGGCCAGCAGCGCGGGATCGACCTCGTCGAGGGGCCGCCAGGGCTCGGGGAAGCGGGGCTCGCGCTCGGCGACGGTGTTCAGCAGGTCCGTCGCGGTGGGCGCCACCTCGAAGCAGGACGTCCGGTTGGCCAGGACGACGGCGGCCAGCCCCTCCCCGGGGCTCACCCACAGCGTCGCCACGAAGCCCGGCAGCGACCCGGTGTGCCCGATGAGGGTCCGGCCGTTCCGGCGCGCGATCTGGAGGCCGAGACCATAGCCGGACGTCCAGCCGGCGTCCGCCGGCCCGGACTCCGGTACCCGCATCTCGGCGACGGACGCCGCGCCGAGCACGCGCTCGTCGCCGTCGAGCAGGAACGCCGCGAAGCGGCAGAGGTCGCCGGCCGTGGACCACAGCTGGCCCGCCGGGGCCATCCGGCCGGTGTCCACGGCGGGCTCCGGAAGGAGGGCGTCCGCCCACGGGTGGACGGCCCAGCCCTCCGCGTAGGGCGCCTCGGGCGCCAGCGAGGTGCGGTGCATGCCGAGCGGGAGCAGCACCTCGCGGCGCAGCACCTCTCCCCAGGGCTCGCCGCGCAGGCGCTCGACGACGGCGCCCAGGAGCGCGTAACCGGGGTTGGAGTAGTGGTGCCTGCGCCCGGCGCGAAGCAGCTGGGAACGGTCTCCGAAGAGGTCGGTGAGCTCCGGGCGCAGGCCGCCGTCCGTGCGCTCCCACCAGGGTCCGGGCGTCTCCGCCGCCAGGCCCGCGGTGTGCGCGAGGAGCTGTGCGACGGTCGCGTCGCCGCCCTCGGGGGCGTCGTCGAGGTAGGTGCGCAGCGGGGCGTCGAGGTCGAGCAGGCCCTCGTCGCGCAGCCGCATGATCAGGACGGCGACGAAGGTCTTGGTGATCGAGCCGACGCGGTACTGCGTGTCCGCGTCGACCGCTTCCCCGGCCGCCGTGCCCCGCCCGCCGGTCCACACCACGCGCCCGTCACGCATCACGGCCCCCGTCATGGAGGGCGTGCGACCTTCCCGCTGGCCGAGGGCGAGCCGGTGCAGCAGGGCGCGCTGGGTGTCGGGCAGCAGTTCCGTGAACTGCTTCTCCTCCGGGCATTCTTCGTGGGTTCCGCGAGAGGTGATCATTCCCGCACCCTAGCCAACGTCCACCGGACGCCGACGCTGGCTTTGACGTCGACGTCAAGGTCTACGGTCATCACCATGCGCATCGGGGAACTGGCCGAACAGGCGGGCACCACCACCCGGACCCTGCGGCACTACGAGTCGCTCGGGCTGCTGCCCGCACGCCGGTCCGGCAACGGTTACCGCACGTACGACGAGGACGATCTGCGGCTCCTCCAGCAGATCCGGACCCTCCAGGACTTCGGCTTCGGCCTGGAGGAGACCCGTCCGTTCGTGGACTGCCTCCGGGCGGGCCACCCGGCCGGGGACGCGTGCCCGGCGTCCCTGGAGGTCTACCGCCGCAAGCTGGCGGAGCTCGACGAGGTCATCGAGCGCCTCCGGCGCGTACGGGAGGAGGTCGGCCTCCAGCTGGCCCGCGCCGAGATGGAGCTGGCGGCGGACCTTCCGGGCGGCCCGCCCCCGCGCTGCGCGTTCAGCCCACCGGATCCCGAACGCGCGTTCAGCCCACCGGACACCGAACAGGAGACGAGCACGCCATGACCACCGCCATCGATGCCACTTCGGACTCGCACACCACATTCGTTCCTTCCGTCACGGACGACACCTTCGCCTCGGAGGTACTCGACTCCGATCTGCCGGTCCTCGTCGACTTCACCGCGTCCTGGTGCCCGCCGTGCCGCATGATCGCGCCCGTGCTCGCGGACATCGCGCGGGAGCAGGCCGGGCGCCTCAGGATCGTCCAGCTCGACGTGGACGCCAACCCCCGTACCCAGGCGGCCTACGGCGTCCTCTCCATGCCGACGCTCCTGCTCTTCCGCGCGGGCGAACCGGTGAAGAGCCTCGTGGGCGCCCACCCCAAGCGCCGTCTCCTCCAGCACCTGGCCACCGAGCTGCCCTGGCTGGAGCCCCGCTGACGGCCCGGAGCCCACCGGGGAAACGTTCCTCCGCGCACGCCGGGAGCTCGGCACCCCCTACGACAGGGCCGGTACGTCCACCGGGCCCGCCTTCTCCGCCTTCTCCCGTTCCCGTTCCCGCACTGCCTCGGCCAGCCGGGTCAGGCCCACGGCCCCCTCGCTGCCCTCCTCGGCACTGAACACATGGACGACCAGTCCCAGTTCGCCCGGCCCGGCCGGAACGTGCAGCGCCTCGAAGTCCAGGGTCAGCAGCCCGGCAGCCGGGTGCCGCAGCCTCTTGCGCCCCGCCCCGCACATCAGCACCTCTCCACTGACCCAAATCCGCCGGAACTCATCGCTCCGAGTGGACAGGTCCATGATGAGCGCGGCCAGTTCCGCGTCGTCGGGGTAACGCCCCGCCGACACCCGCAGCTGGCCAACGGCCTCCGTAGCCCGCTCCGCCCAGTCGGGGTGGACGGCCCGGGAGGCGGGGTCGAGGAAGAGGAAGCGGGCCTGGTTGCGGTCCCGGCCGTCCGGGTCGGCCAGGCCGCCGATCAGCTCGGCGCCCAGGCCGTTCCAGGCGACCACGTCGAGCCGGTGGTCCGTCACGAAGGCCGGGAGGGGGCCCAGGGAGTCCAGGACCCGGCGCAGCGGACGGCTCACCCCGGCCCCGGGCGCGGCGCCCCGGCGGGGCGCGGCCAGGGTGGCGAGGTGCTCGCGCTCCGCCGCGTCGAGGCCGAGCGCCCTGGCGAGCGCGTCGAGGACCTCGTGGGACGGCTGGGTGGCCCGGCCCTGTTCGAGGCGCACGTAGTAGTCCACGCTGATCCCGGCGAGCTGGGCCAACTCCTCTCGGCGCAGCCCGCGCACCCGCCGGCGACCGCCTCCGGCGAGCCCGACATGCTCCGGCGCGACGCGCGCGCGACGGGCGTGCAGAAAGCCCCCGAGCGCCCGGCGGGTGTCGCCGACACCGTCGAGGGGCCCGGCCTGACCGCCGCCCCCCGGGGCCTTGCCGATGTCGTTCCCGATGCGGTTGCCGACCACGTCCATGCGCTCAAGTATGCGTGGCCCTCGCAGTACCAGGACCGCGGTTCCGCTGGTCGGACAGGGTTCTGGCACCCCGGCCGGGCTCGGGGGAACGTGGCGTCATGACCGAAACCACGTCGCCGCGGCCGAAGAAGATCCTCGTCGTCAGCGCCCATCCGGAACCCCGTTCCCTCAACGCCGCCCTCACCGCTTTCGCGGTGGACCACCTGCGCGCGGCGGGTCACGAGGTACGGGTGTCCGACCTCTACGCGATGAAGTGGAAGGCGACGGTGGACGCCGACGACTTCCCCGGCCACACCGCCGACCGGCCGCTACACGTGATGAACGAATCCGAGCGGGCCACACTGGCGGCCCGGCTGTCACCCGACATCGCGGCGGAGCAGGAGAAGGTGCGCTGGTCGGACGCGGTCGTCCTGCAGTTCCCGATGTGGTGGTTCGGCGCGCCCGCGATCCTCAAGGGCTGGATCGACCGGGTGTTCACCGCCGGGTTCGGCTACGGCCCGAAGGTGCCCCCGCCGTACAGCGAGGGCATCCTGGCGGGGCGGCGGGCGCTGGTGTCGGTGACGGCGGGCGCCCGGGAGTCGTCGTTCTCCGACCGGGGCATCCACGGGCGGCTGGCGGACGTCCTCCACCCGTTGCAGCACGGGCTGTTCTGGTTCACCGGCATGGCGCCGCTCGAACCGTTCGCGGTGTTCGGCTCCAACGACCTTCCGGAGGAGCGGTTCGAGGCGGCGAAGCGGGCGTACGCGGGGCGGCTGGACGGGCTCTTCACGGACGAGCCGGTGCCCTTCCGCTCGCTGGTCGGCGGCGACTACGACCACGACATGCGGCTGCTGCCCGGGGTCGAGGCACAGGGGGCGGCGGGTCTCGACCTCCACGTACGGCCGGGCGGCTGACCGGAGGGTGCCGCGCCCGGGGCGCCGCCGCTCTCCCCTGACGGCGCCCCTCCGGGACACGACACCCGTCCCCTCCGCCACTTCGAACAAGATGGGATCTTGTCCGGACCTCCCCGCGGGATCCGCCGAGACACCCTCGCCCGGGTGCTCCCTCTGCCACCCTGTGGTGCCCATGAGCTCCCTGGATCCCGTGAACCGGCGCGTGTCCGTACGGCGCCGGCTGCGTACCGCCGTCGCCGGTGTGGGCGTCCTGTGCGCCGTGGCCGCGTGCGGCGGCGGCCACCCGTACGAGAGCGGCGGGCACCCGCACGGCAGCGGTCCGGCGATCCCGCCCGGCTCCTTCCCGGAAGGCCCGACCGCCACCCTCCAGGGCGCCTGGCCCGCCCCGCCCGCCGAGGGCGGCCCCGCCGGCGTGCTGACGCTGGGCGCGCGCCTCGCCTACGCCTACGACCAGGACGACGTCGGGGTCACCGCCTTCCGGCTGGGCTCCGGCGATGTCGCCTGGCACTCGGCCGTCCCGCACGGCACGGACGTCGCACGCGCACCTCGCCTCACGGGCGACAAGGTGATCGGCGCCTTCGCCACCACGGAAGAAGGCGGCGGGACCCGAGCCGACCGGCGCGGCATCACCGTCACCGCCCTGGACGCGGACAGCGGCGCCACCCTGTGGGCGCGTGGGATCCCCGTCGGAGCGGACGCGGATCCCACGGCCGTCCCCCAGGTCGTCGGCGCCGACGACCGGCACGTCCTGATCGCCTCGGACGCGCCGGGCCACTCGGAGACGCCCCCCATGTCCGCCCTGCTCGACACACGGACCGGCCGGGTGCTCTGGACGGACCCCGATTTCGGGGGCGTGGACCTGGAACGGTCGGTGGCCGTCGGCGTCCGCGACGACGGCGACTTCGCGGGCAGGTCCACGGCCGGCGGCGGGCTGCTCTGGAAGCGGGACCTCCGGCTCGGCGAGGCACGGGCCGCCGACCCCGGCCCCGGGCTGACGTGGGCCGACGGCACCGAGGCGGGCGGCACCCTGCTGATCGACCCCATGACCGGCGCGACCCGCCTGGACTCGGGGGACACCTCGCTGGACGAGTGCCGGCCCGACGGCCGGAACACCACGGTCTGCACCGGATCCGACGGCTCCGGCGGGGCGGCCGTATGGGCCGTGGACACGCGTGACGCACGCGTCCTGTGGCGCCTGCCGGACGGACCGGCGGGCCGCGTCGCACCCGAGGTCACCGCGGTGTGGCACGGCGTGGTCTACGCCCGGGCCGACCGGGCCCTGACGCTCGACGCCCGTACGGGCAGGGACCTCCGCACGGACCTCGGCCCGGTCTCCCCCACGCTGGTCAACGACGACTACGGTCTGGTCTACGACGACGCGTCCCGGGCGTTCGACGTCTACCGATTCAGAGAGTCTTGACGGTGCCACCGTCGATGATGTGATCGGCGCCGGTGATGTTGCCCGCGACGTCGGAAGGGAGGAACGCGATCAAGGCCGCCACTTCTTCGGGTTCGGCGATGCGGCCGGGAGGCCGGGTCAGGCCCCCGCCATGTCCACGAAGCGGGAGTAGTGGCCCTGGAAGGCCACCGTGATCGTGGCCGTCGGGCCGTTACGGTGCTTGCCGACGATGATGTCCGCCTCGCCCGCGCGGGGCGACTCCTTCTCGTAGGCGTCCTCGCGGTGGAGGAGGATGACCATGTCGGCGTCCTGCTCGATGGAGCCGGACTCTCGGAGGTCGGAGACCATCGGCTTCTTGTCCGTGCGCTGCTCGGGGCCACGGTTCAGCTGGGAGAGCGCGATGACCGGCAGCTCCAGCTCCTTGGCCAGCAGCTTCAGGTTTCGCGACATGTCGGAGACCTCCTGCTGACGGCTCTCGGCGCGCTTGGCGCCGCCGGCCTGCATCAGCTGGAGGTAGTCGATGATCACGAGCTTGATGTCGGCGCGCTGCTTCAGGCGGCGGCACTTGGCGCGGATCTCCATCATCGACAGGTTGGGGGAGTCGTCGATGAAGAGCGGGGCGGCCGAGACGTCGGGCATCCGGCGGGCGAGGCGCGTCCAGTCGTCGTCCGTCATGGAACCGGAGCGCATGTGGTGCAGCGCGACGCGGGCCTCGGCGGACAGCAGGCGCATCGCGATCTCGTTACGCCCCATTTCGAGCGAGAAGATCACGCTCGGCATGTTGTGCTTGATCGAACAGGCCCGGGCGAAGTCCAGCGCGAGGGTCGACTTACCCATGGCGGGTCGGGCCGCGATGACGATCATCTGGCCGGGGTGGAGGCCGTTCGTCAGGGAGTCGAGGTCGGTGAAGCCCGTGGGGACGCCGGACATCTGGCCGCTGCGCGAGCCGATGGCCTCGATCTCGTCGAGCGCGCCCTCCATGATGTCGCCCAGCGGGAGGTAGTCCTCGCTGGTGCGCTGCTCGGTGACGGCGTAGACCTCGGCCTGGGCCTTGTTGACGATGTCGTCGACGTCGCCGTCGGCCGCGTATCCCATCTGCGTGATGCGGGTGCCCGCCTCGACCAGGCGGCGCAGCACGGCGCGCTCGTGGACGATCTCGGCGTAGTACTCGGCGTTGGCCGCGGTGGGGACGGTCTGGACGAGGGTGTGCAGATAGGGCGCGCCGCCGACCTTGGTGATCTCGCCGCGCTTGGTGAGCTCCGCCGCCACCGTGATGGGGTCGGCCGGCTCGCCCTTGGCGTAGAGGTCGAGGACGGCCTGGAAGATCGTCTCGTGTGCCGGGCGGTAGAAGTCGTGACCCTTGAGGACCTCGACGACGTCGGCGATGGCGTCCTTGGAGAGCAGCATGCCGCCGAGGACGGACTGCTCGGCGTCGAGGTCCTGCGGCGGCACCCGCTCGAAGCCGCTCGGGGCGGACTGCCCGCCGGAACCGCCGCCCTGGGACCACGAGCCGCCGTCGTCGCCGCCGCGGTCGTGCCGCTCGCCGCGGGACTGGCCGTCGCCCCGGCGGGGGCGGGAGACGGGGAGCCGGTCGCCCGGGCCCGCTTCGGCCCACGGGTCGTCCATGGGCGGTTCGGGGATGCTCATCCCGCCACCTCCTCCCGTCCGCCACGCGGACCTCGCCGTGCTGTTCTTTCTTACGGCACGGCTCTGACAATTACGGCGCCCGACTCCGGTTCCGACGGGTCGAGTTCGTGTCGATCTCGTAAGGTTCTTGAGGCCGGAACAGGCGGCAGGCGCCGGTCCACGGTAGGCCCGCGGGCACCGTCAGCCAATCTGGTTATCCACAGGGCATGTGGATGAGCGGCCCTATCCTGTGGAGAAGCCCGCGGAACCTGTGCACAGGGCGGGGGAAACCGCTGTGGACAAACACACAATCACTCCCCGCCCACGCCTCTGACCTGCGGTTTCGCCATCCACCGGCTGTTGAGGAGAAAAACTTTCCCCATCGGCCGAAGATCGCGACAAACGGGGCGGAGAAGATGACCCGCGCTCGCACGATGTAAGGGTTGCAGATGCATTGCACCAATTACCTGTGGAAGATTGGACGGGGAGCATGACCCAGGCCGGCGGACCCGCGCCGAAGAGCGCCCGACAGCACGACCGCGAGATCGTCGCACTCGCCGTGCCGGCCTTCGGCGCGCTCGTCGCGGAGCCCCTCTTCGTCATCGCCGACAGCGCCGTGGTCGGCCACCTCGGCACGCCCCAGCTGGCGGGCCTCGGCGTCGCCGCGGCCATGCTCACCACCGCCGTCGGCGTCTTCGTCTTCCTCGCCTACGCCACCACGGCGGCCGTCGCCCGGCGGGTCGGCGCGGGCGACCTCCGGGCCGCGATACGCCAGGGCATGGACGGTGTCTGGCTGGCCCTCCTGATAGGCGCCGCCGTCATCGCCGCCGTCATGCCCCTCGCCCCCGCGCTCGTCGAGCTCTTCGGCGCCTCCCCCACGGCCACCCCGTACGCGGTCACCTATCTGCGGATCAGCGCCCTCGGCATTCCCGCCATGCTCGTCGTCCTCGCCGCCACCGGCGTCCTCCGCGGCCTCCAGAACACCCGTACGCCGCTGTACGTGGCCATCGGCGGCTTCACCCTCAATACCGCCCTCAACGTCGCCCTGGTCTACGGCGCCGGCCTCGGCATCGCCGGCTCCGCCTGGGGCACGGTCATCGCACAGTGCGCCATGGCCGCCGTCTACCTCACGGTGGTCGTCCGCGGCGCCCGGCGCCACGGCGCCTCGCTACGACCCGACGCCGCCGGCATCCGGGCCTGCGCCCAGGCCGGCGTGCCACTGCTGGTCCGCACGCTGTCACTGCGCGCCGTCCTCATGATCGCCACCGCGGTCGCCGCCCGGCTCGGGGACGCCTCCATCGCCGCGCACCAGATCGTGCTCACCCTGTGGAACCTGCTCGCCTTCGCCCTGGACGCCATCGCCATAGCCGGCCAGGCGATCATCGCCCGCTACCTGGGCGCGGACGACCCGGCAGGGGCGCGGGCCGTGTGCCGCCGGATGGTGCAGTGGGGCGTCGCCCTGGGCGTGGTGCTGGGGGTGCTGCTGGTGGCCGCGCGTCCGCTGTTTATCCCGCTCTTCACCTCCGACGCAGCGGTGCGGGACGCCCTGCTGCCCGCCCTCCTGGTCGTGGCGCTGAGCCAGCCCGTCGCGGGCGTGGTCTTCGTCCTGGACGGGGTCCTCATGGGCGCCGGGGACGGCCCCTACCTGGCCTGGGCGATGCTGGTGGTGCTCGCCGCCTTCGCGCCCACCGCGCTGCTCGTCCCCGCCCTCGGCGGCGGGCTGACCGCGCTGTGGTGGGCGATGACGCTGATGATGACGGTCCGGTTGATCACCCTGTGGCTGCGGAGCCGCTCGGGCCGCTGGATTGTCACCGGGGCCGTACGAGCCTGAGCCCGGGGCGTCCACCGGGCCGTACGGGCCGGGCACGGGGCGTACACCGGGCCGTACGGGCTTGGGCACGGGGCGTCCACCAGGCCGTACGGACTTGGGCCCGGGCGTCCACCGGGCCGTACGGGCTGGGCCCGGGCGTCCGCGTTCGTACGGACCTGCGCGCGCGGTGCCCACCGACCGCCGTACGGGCCCCGGGGCGCGGCACCCACCGCCCGGGGCGCCCACCAGGCCGTACGGCCTGCCCGGCCCCCGGGCGGCCCGGAGCGCCGATCTCCGACCGGACAACCGCGGAGAAGCCTCCGCGGCCGTGGGACCGCCCGGAAACGGCGGAAGGGCCGCACCCCGAGGGGTGCGGCCCTTCACACGCTACCGATCGCCAGGCGATCAGGCAGCGACGACCTCGATGCCGAGCTTGGCAACGACATCGGCGTGCAGACGCACGGAGATCTGGTGCGAGCCCAGCGTCTTGATGGGCGAGCCCACCTCGACACGACGCTTGTCGACCTTCGGACCACCCGAAGCCTCGATCGCGGCAGCGATGTCGGCGGGGGTCACGGAGCCGAACAGGCGGCCGGCGTCGCCGGCACGGGTCGCGAGGCGCACCTTGGTGCCCTCGAGCTGGCCCTTGACCTCGTTGGCCTGCTCGATCGTGGCGATCTCGCGGATCTTGCGGCCGCGGCGGATCTGCGCCACGTCCTGCTCGCCACCCTTGGTCCAGCGGATCGCGAAACCGCGCGGGACCAGGTAGTTGCGGGCGTAGCCGTCCTTGACGTCGACGACGTCACCGGCGGTGCCGAGGCCGGAGACCTCGTGGGTGAGGATGATCTTCATTTTTCGGTCACCCTTCCCTTATCGCGCGGAGGACGTGTAGGGCAGCAGCGCCATCTCACGGCTGTTCTTCACGGCCGTGGCGACGTCACGCTGGTGCTGGGTGCAGTTGCCGGTCACGCGACGGGCACGGATCTTGCCGCGGTCGGAAATGAACTTCCGCAGCATGTTCGTGTCCTTGTAGTCCACGTAAGCGGTCTTGTCCTTGCAGAACGCGCAGACCTTCTTCTTAGGCTTGCGCGGAGGCGGCTTCGCCATTGTCTCTCTCCTGTGTGATCAAGAAGTTTTTGGTGCTACGCCCTCGGACCCCTGGGGGCCCGGGCCCTTTCGGACCTAGAAGGGCGGCTCGTCCGAGTAGCCGCCGCCGGAGTTGCCGGAGCCGCCGCCCCAGCCGCCTCCGCCGCCCTGCTGGCCGCCGGACGGAGCGCTGGTCGCCCACGGGTCGTCGGCGGGAGCCCCGCCGCCGCCCTGCTGGCCGCCGCTGGGGCCGTTGCCCCAGCCGCCGCCCTGCTGGCCGCCACCGCCGCCACCAAAGCCACCACCCTGGCCACCGCGACCCGCGGTCTTGGTGACCTTCGCCGTGGCGTTCTTCAGGCTGGCGCCGACCTCTTCGACGTCGAGCTCGTAGACCGTGCGCTTGACGCCCTCGCGGTCCTCGTAGGACCGCTGCTTCAGACGGCCCTGCACGATGACGCGCATGCCTCGCTGAAGCGACTCGGCGACGTTCTCCGCCGCCTGCCGCCACACCGAGCACGTGAGGAAGAGGCTTTCGCCGTCCTTCCACTCGTTGGTCTGGCGGTCGAAGGTGCGGGGAGTGGACGCGACGCGGAACTTCGCGACCGCCGCACCGGACGGGGTGAAGCGCAGCTCGGGGTCGTCGACGAGATTGCCGACGACCGTGATGACGGTCTCGCCTGCCATGGATGAACCTCTCGGCGGGTGTGCTGCTGGCTGCTTGCTACTCAGTTGCGATGCAGCCCGATTACCTCTGAACCGCTGGGGTTCAGTGGGTCTCGGGACGGAGGACCTTGGTCCGGAGGACCGACTCGTTCAGGTTCATCTGGCGGTCGAGCTCCTTGACGACCGCAGGCGTGGCCTGCAGGTCGATGACCGAGTAGATGCCCTCGGGCTTCTTCTTAATCTCGTACGAGAGACGACGACGGCCCCAGGTGTCGACCTTCTCGACCTTTCCGTTGCCCTCACGGACGACGGAGAGGAAGTTCTCGATCAGCGGGGAGACAGCGCGCTCCTCGAGATCGGGGTCGAGGATGACCATCACC
Organism: Streptomyces eurocidicus; assembly: GCF_002891295.1. GTDB lineage: Bacteria > Actinomycetota > Actinomycetes > Streptomycetales > Streptomycetaceae > Streptomyces > Streptomyces eurocidicus. The sequence continues at coordinate 717,999 of NZ_LGUI01000003.1, forward strand.
TCGTAGTGACGCATGTGGAACCCACCTCCTTTGGACTCAGCGGCCACGGTCGTTCCGTGGCAGGAGGGTCGTGATGCGTGAACAACGGTATCGGCGGACACTGACAATCAGCGGAAAGTCCCTGGGTTGCCCCTGGGACCGAAGCTGGGTCCGGGCAGACACCGGTGCAGACCGTACAGAGTACCCGCACTCCGGCGTCCGGTTGAAATCGAACCGTCGGGCCCCCCAATCTGTACGCATCGGGTGTGACCGGCGCTACATTGCGCCTGCCTTCAGGAGGTGGCTCCATGACACAGGCGGTTCGGCAGCCCAGGGGACTGCGCGCGACCCTCGCCGCGGTCCTCAACAGCGACGGCAAGCCCCATCCCGTCGAGAACACCCTCGTGGCCGTGACGGTCGTGCTGGGTGCGCTCGCCGCCGTCTCGTCCCTGTGGACCGAGCTGCACCTGCTCAGTTCCTGGAGCGGGCTCGTGGGCATCCTCACGGGGGCGTGGGGCCAGTTCATCTCCGCCACGACGGGTGAGCGGTTCCTGCTGATCATCGGGCTCGGAGCCGCTGCCCTGGGCTTCTTCCTGGGCATGGCGCACGGGGGGCTCTTCGGCGGTGTGATCGGATAGCGGGTCGTACGCCCGGACGGGCGGCTCCCCGGTCGCAGTAGGCTTCGGCGCGAGAGCCGGAGCCCCGACCCTGGGGACACACCTGCCGAGGAGCGCCCCGCATGAGCCTGACCCTGAGGACAATCAGCCGAGAGCAGCATCTGGCTTACATCCAGAGCCTGCCCGCGGCGAGTCACATGCAGGTTCCGGCGTGGGCGGATGTCAAGGGCGAGTGGCGCTCGGAGAACCTGGGCTGGTTCGACAAGAACGGCCAGCTCGTCGGCGCGGGTCTGGTGCTCTACCGCCAGCTGCCCAAGATCAAGCGCTACCTCGCCTACCTGCCCGAGGGCCCGGTCATCAACTGGTTCTCGCCGAACCTCGAGGACTGGCTGCGCCCGATGCTGGCGCACCTCAAGCAGCAGGGCGCCTTCTCGGTGAAGATGGGCCCGCCCGTGGTGATCCGCCGCTGGGACGCCAACGCCATCAAGACCGGCATCGCCGACCCCGACGTCAAGCGCCTGCGCGACGTCGAGGCGACGCACATCGAGCCGCGCGCCTTCGAGGTCGCCGACCAGCTGCGCCGGATGGGCTGGCAGCAGGGCGAGGAAGAGGGCGCCGGCTTCGGCGACGTCCAGCCGCGCTACGTCTTCCAGGTGCCGCTGTCGAACCGCTCCCTGGAGGACGTCCACAAGGGCTTCAACCAGCTGTGGCGCCGCAACATCAAGAAGGCCGAGAAGGCCGGCGTCGAGGTCGTCCAGGGCGGCTACGAGGACCTGCCCACCTGGCAGCACCTCTACGAGATCACCGCCGAGCGCGACAAGTTCCGCCCGCGCCCGCTGAGCTACTTCCAGCGCATGTGGACGGCCCTCAACACCGAGGACCCGAACCGGATGCGGCTGTACTTCGCCGTGCACGAGGGCGAGGCCGTGGCGGCCGCGACGATGCTGATCGTCGGCGGGCACGTCTGGTACTCCTACGGCGCCTCGGCCAACCACAAGCGCGAGGTCCGCCCGTCGAACGCGATGCAGTGGCGGATGCTCCGCGACGCCTACGCGCTGGGCGCGAGCGTCTACGACCTGCGCGGTATCGGCGACTCCCTCGACGAGAGCGACCACCTCTTCGGCCTGATCCAGTTCAAGGTCGGCACGGGCGGGCAGGCGGCGGAGTACCTCGGCGAGTGGGACTTCCCGCTCAACAAGCTGCTCCACAAGGCCCTCGACATGTACATGTCGCGCCGCTGACCCTTCCGCACGGCCGGCCGCGCGCCGGCCCGTACGGCCATGAAGCAATGCCGCGAGGCATACGAACACGTCACCCAGCAGGCACAGGGAAAGGTTCCGGGACCGGCCATGGCGCTCACGCTCTACGTCGACACCGCGCGTTGGCGGGCACACCAGCAGAGCATCCTCCAGCAGTTCCCCGGGATCGTCCCGGTCTGCAAGGGCAACGGCTACGGCTTCGGCCATGAGCGGCTGTCCGACGAGGCCGCTCGCTTCGGCTCGGACATCCTCGCCGTCGGCACGACCTACGAAGCGGCCCGGATCAAGGACTTCTTCAGCGGCGACCTGCTGGTGCTCACCCCCTTCCGGCTGGGCGAGGAGCCCGTGCCGCTGCCCGACCGGGCCATCCGCTCGGTCTCCTCGGTCGAGGGCGTCCGCGGCCTGGTCGGCGCGCGGGTCGTCGTCGAGGTCATGAGCAGCATGAAGCGGCACGGCATCAGCGAGGAGGACCTCCCCAAGCTGCACGCCGCCATCGAGGACGTGCGCCTGGAGGGCTTCGCGATCCATCTGCCGCTGGACCGCACGGACGGCTCCACCGCCATCCAGGAGGTCGGCGCCTGGATGGAGCGGCTGCACAACGCCCGGCTGCCCCTGCACACCATGTTCGTCAGCCACCTGCGCTCCGACGAACTGGCCCAGCTCCAGCAGCAGTTCCCGCAGACCCGCTTCCGGGCCCGGATCGGCACCCGGCTGTGGCTCGGCGACCCCGACGCCACCCAGTACCGCGGCGCCGTGCTGGACGTGACCCGCGTCGCCAAGGGCGACCGCTTCGGCTACCGGCAGCAGAAGGCCGCCGGGGACGGCTACCTCGTCGTCGTGGCGGGCGGCACCTCGCACGGCGTGGGCCTGGAGGCGCCGAAGGCGCTGCACGGCATGATGCCGCGCGCCAAGGGCGTCGCCCGCGCCGGCCTCGCGACCATGAACCGCAACCTCTCTCCCTTCGTCTGGGCGGGAAAGCAGCGCTGGTTCGCGGAGCCGCCGCACATGCAGGTCTCGATCCTCTTCGTGCCGGGCGAGGTCGCCCCGCCCCAGGTCGGCGACGAGCTGGTGGCCCACCTGCGGAACACCACCACTCAGTTCGACCGTCTGCTCGACCACTGACCCACCCCCTCGGGAAAGGGGCCGGAGAGCCGCTACGACAGCGGGCGGCTCTCGGTCCCCCAACGGACACTTGTGCCGGCGGAGTGCTCCGCGTGCCGGGCACGGCGCGCGGAACCGAGGACGACTATGTCCGCGGCCCCGTCCAGAACGCCGCCCGAGGGGTCGTCGGAACCGTCGCGACGGACGACGTCGTGCTCCGGCAGGAGGATGTCGCGGACGACGACCGCGCACAGATACAGCGTCCCCAGCAGATGCAGGGCGATGGCCAGTTGATAGCCCTCCACGGGCAGGCCCTGGTGTTTGTCGCCACTGCCGGTGTAGGCCAGGTAGGACCAGATGCCGAGGAAGTACATGACCTCGCACGCCTGCCACACCAGGAAGTCGCGCCACTTCGGCCGGGCCAGCACGGCGAGCGGGATCAGCCACAGCACGTACTGCGGTGAATAGACCTTGTTGGTGAGGATGAACAGCGCCACCACCAGGAAGGCCAGCTGGGCGAAGCGCGGGCGCCGCGGGGCGTAGAGCCCCAGGGCGCCGATGGCCAGACAGCCCAGGATCATCAGCAGCGTCACATAGGTGTTGGCGTTCTCCAGCGGATTCCCGGTGCGCTGCGAGACGAGGAGCCAGACCGAGCCGAAGTCGATCGGGCGCTCCTGGCTGAAGGTGTAGAACTTCGCCCAGCCCTCGCGGATGTGGAAGCCCGTCACGTCATGCGTGATCATGACGGGCAGGTTCACCACCAGCCAGGCGGCCACGGCTCCCGCGGCGGTGTCGCGGAATGCCTTGAGGCGCCCGGCCCGCAGGCACAGGATGAGCAGCGGCCCCAGCAGCAGCACCGGATAGAGCTTCGCGGCCGCTGCCAGGCCGATCAGGACGCCCGCCAGGACGGCCCGCTCGCGGGCCCACATGAGCATCGCGAGGGCGGTGAGGGCGACGGCCAGGAGGTCCCAGTTGACCGTGGCCGTCAGGGCGAGGGCCGGGGCCAGGGCGACCAGCAGGCCGTCCCAGGGGCGGCGCCGGTGCGTGCGGGCGGTGCAGACGGCGACGACCGCCGTGCAGGCCATCAGCATCCCGGCGTTGACCAGCCAGTTGAGCTGCTCGCGGTGCTGGAGCGTCCCGCCGCCGAGGGTGAGCCGGGCCGCGACCTCCATGAAGAGGCCGGTGAGGACCGGATACTCCAGATAGTCCATGCCGCCGGAGAGCTCCTGCGGGATCCGGTCGAAGTACGGGATCAGGCCCGCGTCGAAACCGCGCCCGCTGTAGAGGTGCGGGATGTCGGAGTAGCAGGCGTGGGTGTACTGCGTGGTCGCGCCGAAGAACCAGCCGTACTCGTAGCAGGGGAGCTTCTGGACCATGCCGAGCGCGAACATCCCCAGCGCGACGAGCGCGATCACCCGGACCGGTGTCCACCAGCCTCTGCCGGGCAGGGCGCGGCGGCCCGCGGGGCCGCCGATGAGCTCACTGCCGGCGGCCGCCACCTCGTCCTCGACGGTGGGCCGTACAAGCTGGTCGTCCCGGGAGCTCCTCATGCCGACCATCCTGCCGTACCCGCCCAGGAGCCGTCGGAGCCTGTGGATAACTTCGAGGGCCGCCTCGCGCGAACGCGGGACGGCCCTCGGGTCGAACGGCTCGGACGGTTGTCCGAGCCCGGTGTCTCAGCAGGTCAGTCGCGCATCCCGCCGAACAGCCCACCGCCGCCGGGGCGGCCGCGGCTCTGCTCGGGCGTCGGCGAGGCGCCCGGGTCGCCGCCCGGCCCCCCGACGCCGCCCGGACCGCCCGACGTACCGGGGTCGCCACCGCCGCCGTTGTCGCCGCCGTGGTGGCACCGGCGGTCCAGCGGCAGGCAGATCTTGCTCGGCGTCGGGCTGGACGTCGCCGGCTTGGACGGCGACGCCGAGGCCGACTTGGAGGGGCTGGCCGACGGGCTCGTGGACGGCACCGCGCTGGGGGAGGGGCTGGCGCCGTCGCCGAACACCTTCTCGCCGATCGGCTCCGCCCGCTCGAACTGTTCGATCGGCTGGCCCTTGAGCGCCTTGCCCATGTAGTCGGCCCAGATCTCGGCCGGGAAGGACGCGCCGTGGATGGTCGTCTGACCGCCCACACCGCGCATGGAGAGGAACTCCTGCTTCTGGGCGTTGGGGTTGACGCGGTACATGCCGATCGCGGTCGACAGCTGCGGGGTGTAGCCCGCGAACCAGGCGGAGCGGTTGCCGTCGGTCGTACCCGTCTTGCCCGCGGCCGGGCGGTCGCCGAGCTTCGCCGAGGTGCCCGTACCGGCCTCCACCACGGTCTTCAGCACGTCGGTGACGTTGTTGGCCACCCGCGGCGAGAAGGCGAGCTTGCTCGACGCCTCGTGGACGTAGGCCGGCTTGCCGTCCTTCTCCACCTTCTCCACCGAGTACGGGTCCATCTGCTTGCCGCTGGCCGCGAAGGTCGCGTACGCGCCGGCCAGCCGGATCGCGCTGGGCGCCGATGTGCCGAGCGAGAAGGTGGGCGTGGTCGCGGCGAGCTGGTCCTTGTCCAGACCGGCCGCGAGCGCGGCCTCCTTGACCTTGTCGGTGCCGACGTCCATGCCCAGCTGGATGAAGGGGGTGTTCACCGAGAACTGCATGGCCGTGCGGAGGGTGATGGGACCGCGGTCCTCGTCACCGTCGTTCACCTGGCGCCATTCCCCGCCGTCCTGGTCGTGCCAGACCGAGCCGTTGTAGTTGCGCAGCGTCAGCTTGTTGTTGCCGTTGTAGACGCTCTCCGGGGAGACCAGCGTGCGCTGGCTGTCGTCCTGCTGCGCGCCGAGGGAGGGGTCCCGCTTGCCGTGCGTCATCGCGGCGGCGAGCACGAACGGCTTGAAGGTCGAGCCCACCTGCACACCGGTGTAGTCGGCGTTGTTGGTGTAGTGCTCCAGGGCGTTCTCACCGCCGTAGATGGCGACGATCTTCCCCGTCTTCGGGTCCACGGAGGCCCCGCCGAACTGCACGTACTTGTCCTTATCGCGCACGTCGGGCTTGATGTTGGCCTTCCGTACGTCCTCGACCGCCTTCGACAGGGCCTCGACCTTGTCGCGGTCGAAGGTGGTGTGGATCTGGTAGCCACCCCGGTCCAGCTGGTTCTTGCTGATGGTGGAGTGGGCGACGATGTAGTTGTCGGCGAGGTCGGTGAGGTAGCCGATCTGGCCGGCGCGGTTGGTCGCGGGCTTGGGCTTCTGCGGCTGCGGGAACCCCTTCGCGACCCAGGTGTCGCGCTCCGGGGCGGCCAGCCGGCCGACCTCGACCTCACGGTCCAGGGTCCACTTCCAGCGGTCCGTGGAGCGCTTGGTGTTCTTCTCCGGCGTGGCCGCCGGCCCCTGACCGCCATAGGGGTCGTACAGGTTGGGACCGTTCAGCGTCGCCGCGAGATAGGCGCTCTCGCTGGCCGTCAGCTGGGTGCAGTCCTTGTCGTAGTACGCCCGCGCCGCGGCCTGGATGCCGTAGGCGCCGCGCCCGTAGTAGGCGGTGTTGAGGTAGCCCGCGAGGATCTCGTCCTTGTCCTTGGTGGCTCCCACCTTTATGGAGATGAGGAGCTCCGTGGCCTTGCGCTTGAGCGTCTGCTCCTGGCTGAGGTACGTGTTCTTCACGAACTGCTGTGTGATGGTCGAACCGCTCTGCGTCTCACCGCCCTGCGCCATCTTCACGACGGCGCGCGCGATGCCCATCGGGTCCACGCCCCAGTCCTTCTCGAAGCTGGCGTTCTCGGCCGAGATCACCGCGTTCTGCATGGACTTGGGGATCTTGGAGATCGGCACGATCTGACGGTTCAGGGCGCCACCGCCGGCGACGACCATCTGCTTGCCGTCGGACCAGTAGTAGACGTTCTTCTGGACCGCGGCGGCCTTCTGCTCACTGGGTACCTGCACCACGGCCAGGGCGACGCCCACCGTGCCGAGGATCAGCCCTATGAAGGTGAGGCACGCGCCGGCCACCAGCTTCCACGACGGCAGCCAGCGCTTCACGCCCTCTTTGCCCGCGCGCGGATAGTCGATGAAGCGCTTCTTACCGGGGCGCCCGCCGTCCCGGCGCCCTCTCCCTCCTCCAGGGCCGGCGTCGCCGGGGCGTCTGCGCCCGCCGGGCGCGCTCCGCTGGGCGCCCTTGCGGGCTCCGGCCCGGCCTCCGTACTGGTCGCCTCCGCCGGGCGGCGGTGTGGCGGAACTGCTGGGCGGTGCGGCACGGCGGCCGGACGTCGGCTGCTGGGCCGCGCGCCTGGCCGCGGCTCGTCCGCCGCCGCCCTGAGGCTGCGGCGGCGGCTTACGGCGGTGCTCGCTCATCGAACGACTACTCCTAGGGCAGGCGCTATCGCCTGGAAGCGGCAGGTGGCTTGCGTTCCCCCCGATGCGCTGTCCGGCTGCCCCCCTGAGCAACCGGGCGCACTGCATCCAGGACGAGGACGCCGGAAGACGTCACTCGGTTCCCGGTGGTCTGCATGGCGCACAGACTACGCACGGCCAAATCCCGCCCACTGCGGATGTTCACTCCAATTCAGGCAGGTTGTGTCCCACGAATCGGTGATGTGACCTCGTTCACCGTGCCCCCTCTTGTCGCAACAGGGTGGCCGTTCTATCGTCTGGATGTATCGAGTCGATACATCAGCTCGGCATAGCGCGGCATAGGGGACACTAGGGGCGAAGGAGGGCGACATATGAGCAGACGCTCCGGCATCCTCGAGTTCGCCGTTCTCGGGCTGCTCCGTGAGTCCCCGATGCACGGCTATGAACTGCGGAAACGCCTCAACACCTCGCTGGGGGTGTTCCGAGCGTTCAGCTACGGCAGCCTCTACCCCTGCCTCAAGACGCTCGTCGCCAGCGGTTACCTGATCGAGGAACCCGGCAGTGCTCCGGAGGACGCCCGCGCGGCGTCCCTCGCCGGACGCCGGGCCAAGATCGTCTACCGGCTGACGGCGGACGGCAAGGAGCACTTCGAGGAGTTGCTCGCCCACACCGGCCCGGACGCGTGGGAGGACGAGCACTTCGCCGCTCGCTTCGCGTTCTTCGGGCAGACCTCGCGGGACGTCCGGATGCGCGTGCTGGAAGGCCGCCGCAGCCGGCTGGAGGAGCGTCTGGAGAAGATGCGCGCCTCCCTGGCCCGTACCCGCGAGCGGTTGGACGACTACACCCTCGAACTGCAGCGACACGGCATGGAGTCGGTGGAGCGCGAGGTCCGCTGGTTGAACGAGCTGATCGAGAGCGAGCGGACCGGGCGCGATATGCGCAAGGCCGCCGCGCCGCAGGACACATCAGGAGAAACGGGCGGCACACCCCGGGACCGGGGTGGTTCCCGGACGGATCCGTCCGGCGACACCGCCAACTGAGCCCTGCACTCGCAGGGCTTCGTCGAGTACAAACAGGGAGCAACCGGAATGGGTTCGGTTCGCGTAGCCATCGTCGGCGTGGGCAACTGCGCCGCCTCGCTGGTGCAGGGCGTCGAGTACTACAAGGACGCCGACCCGAACGGCCGCGTGCCGGGTCTGATGCACGTGCAGTTCGGCGACTACCACGTGCGCGATGTGGAGTTCGTGGCCGCGTTCGACGTCGACGCGAAGAAGGTCGGCCTCGACCTCGCCGACGCCATCGGCGCCAGCGAGAACAACACCATCAAGATCTGCGACGTGCCGGCGACCGGCGTCACCGTGCAGCGCGGCCACACCCACGACGGCCTGGGCAAGTACTACCGCCAGACCATCGAGGAGTCCGCCGAGGCTCCCGTGGACATCGTCCGGACCCTCAAGGACAAGCAGGTCGACGTCCTCGTCTGCTACCTGCCGGTGGGCTCCGAGGACGCCGCCAAGTTCTACGCGCAGTGCGCCATCGACGCCAAGGTCGCGTTCGTCAACGCCCTCCCGGTCTTCATCGCCGGCACCAAGGAGTGGGCGGACAAGTTCACCGAGGCGGGCGTCCCGATCGTCGGCGACGACATCAAGTCGCAGGTCGGCGCCACCATCACGCACCGCGTGATGGCCAAGCTGTTCGAGGACCGGGGCGTCGTCCTGGACCGCACCATGCAGCTGAACGTCGGCGGCAACATGGACTTCAAGAACATGCTCGAGCGCGAGCGCCTGGAGTCCAAGAAGATCTCCAAGACGCAGGCCGTCACCTCCCAGATCCGCGACCGCGAGCTGGGCGAGGACAACGTCCACATCGGCCCGTCGGACTACGTGGCGTGGCTCGACGACCGCAAGTGGGCCTATGTGCGCCTCGAGGGCCGCGCGTTCGGCGACGTCCCGCTGAACCTGGAGTACAAGCTCGAGGTCTGGGACTCCCCGAACTCCGCCGGTGTCATCATCGACGCCGTGCGCGCCGCGAAGATCGCCAAGGACCGCGGCATCGGCGGCCCGATCCTCTCCGCGTCCTCGTACTTCATGAAGTCGCCGCCGGTGCAGTACTTCGACGACGAGGCCCGTGAGAACGTCGAGAAGTTCATCAAGGGCGAGGTCGAGCGCTGAGCGAGGCCCTCTCCTAGGGTGATGTACAGAGCTTGATCGTGGGCCCCCGGGTTATCCGCCCGAGGGCCCACGCGTTGTGTGAGGCTGGGCGACATGCCCGTAGTGCGCGACCTGCGTGTCCTGCTCCGACTGCGTGACTTCCGCCGCCTGCTCGGCGTACGGCTGCTGTCCCAGGCGGCCGACGGCGTCTATCAGGTCGCGCTCGCCACCTATGTCGTCTTCTCCCCCGAGAAGCAGGCGTCGCCCACGGCCATCGCCTCCGCCATGGCCGTGCTGCTGCTGCCGTACTCGCTCCTCGGCCCCTTCGCCGGGGTGCTGCTGGACCGCTGGCGGCGCCGGCAGGTGCTCCTCCACGGCAACCTCCTGCGTACGGCGCTGGCCACCGTCACCGCCCTGCTGATCGTCGCCCGCGTCCCCGACTGGCTCTTCTACGCCTCGGCGCTGTCCGTCACCGCGGTCAACCGCTTCGTCCTGGCCGCGCTCTCCGCCTCCCTGCCCCGGGTGGTCGACTCCCCCGAGCGCCTGGTCATGGCGAACTCCCTCTCCCCCACCGCCGGCACCCTCGCGGCCACCGCGGGCGGCGGCCTCGCCTTCGCCGTCCGTCTCGTCGCACCCGAGGGCTCCGGGGCCGACGCCGTCGTCGTCCTGCTGGGCGCCGTGCTCTACCTGTGCGCCGGTCTCGTCTCCCTGACCATGCCCACCGGCCTCCTCGGCCCCGATGTCTCGGCACCGCGGTCCCGGCTGCGCACGACCCTCGCCGACACCGTCGGCGGCCTGGCGGCGGGGCTGCGCCACCTGGGGGAGCGCCGTAAGGCCGCCCGCGCGCTGGCCGCGATGACGTCGATGCGCTTCTGCTACGGCGCGCTGCTGGTCACCGTGCTGATGCTCTGCCGGTACGCGTGGACGGGCACCGAGTCCGCGGGCCTGGCCCTGCTGGGCGTCGCGGTGGCGGTGTCGGGGGCAGGGTTCTTCGCGGCCGCCGTGCTCACCCCGTGGGCCGTGGCCCGGCTGGGGCGGCGCGGCTGGATGGTCGTCTGCGCCGCGGTGGCGGCGGTCCTGGAGCCGGCCCTTGGCCTCCCCTTCGCCCGCGCGCCCATGCTGATCGCCGCGTTCGTCCTGGGCCTGTGCACCCAGGGCGCGAAGATCGCCACGGACACGGTGGTCCAGGCGTCGGTCGACGACGCCTTCCGAGGGCGGGTCTTCTCCCTCTACGACGTCCTCTTCAACGTCGCCTTCGTGGGCGCGGCGGCGGTGGCCGCGCTGATGTTGCCGCCCGACGGCCGGTCGGCCGCGCTGGTGGTGACCGTCGCCCTGATCTACGCGACGACCGCGATCGCCTTGGCCCGGCCCGGCCGTCGGTGATCCGGATGTGCCGAGGGGCGGTGTTTCACGTGAAACACCGCCCCTCGGCACATCCACGCGCTGATGTTTCACGTGAAACCACGGAAACCCCGGCGCGCCGCGTCAGCCCTGCGTCGCCCACCACTCCTTGAGCGCGGCGACGGCCGCCTCCGGCTCCATCGGGCCGTTCTCCAGGCGCAGCTCCAGCATGTGCTTGTACGCCTTGCCGATCTGCGGGCCGGGGCCCACCCCGAGGATCTCCATGATCTGGTTGCCGTCCAGATCCGGGCGGATCGAGTCCAGCGCCTCCTGCTCCTGGAGCTGCGCGATGCGCTCCTCCAGGCCGTCGTACGCGCGGGACAGGGCGTTCGCCTTGCGCTTGTTGCGCGTCGTGCAGTCCGAGCGGGTCAGCTTGTGCAGCCGGTCCAGCAGCGGGCCGGCGTCCCTCACGTACCGGCGGACGGCGGAGTCGGTCCACTCGCCCGTTCCGTAACCGTGGAAGCGGAGGTGGAGCTCGACCAGCTTGGAGACGTCCTTCACCAGCTCGTTGGAGTACTTGAGCTTGGTCATCCGCGACTTGGTCATCTTCGCGCCGACCACCTCGTGGTGGTGGAAGGAGACCCGGCCGTCCTTCTCGAAGCGCCGGGTCCTCGGCTTGCCGATGTCGTGCAGCAGCGCGGCGAGGCGCAGCACGAGGTCGGGGCCGTTCTCCTCCAGGTCGACGGCCTGCTCCAGGACGGTGAGCGTGTGCTCGTACACGTCCTTGTGACGGTGGTGCTCGTCACGCTCCAGGCGCAGGGCCGGGAGCTCGGGCAGGACGAGGGTGGCGAGCCCGGTGTCGACGAGGAGCCGCAGGCCCTTGCGGGGGTGGTCGGAGATGATGAGCTTGTTGAGCTCGTCCCGGACCCGCTCGGCCGAAACGATCTCCAGCCGGCCGCTCATCTCCGTCATCGCCTCGACGACCTCGGGGGCGACCTCGAAGTCCAGCTGGGCGGCGAAGCGCGCGGCCCGCATCATGCGCAGCGGGTCGTCGGAGAAGGACTCCTCGGGGGTGCCGGGGGTGCGCAGGATCCGCGCGGCCAGGTCCTCCAGGCCGTTGTGCGGGTCGATGAACTCCTTCTCCGGCAGCGCGACGGCCATCGCGTTGACGGTGAAGTCCCGGCGGACGAGATCCTGCTCGATGGAGTCGCCGTAGGAGACCTCCGGCTTGCGCGAGGTCCGGTCGTACGCTTCCGACCGGTATGTAGTGACCTCAATGTCGAAGTCCGACTTGCGGCACCCCACGGTCCCGAAGGCGATACCGACCTCCCAGACCGCGTCGGCCCAGGGGCGCACGATCTTCAGCACGTCCTCCGGGCGGGCGTCCGTGGTGAAGTCCAGGTCGTTGCCGAGCCGGCCGAGCAGCGCGTCCCGCACCGATCCGCCGACCAGGGCAAGCGAGAACCCGGCCTCCTTGAATCGGCGGGCGAGGTCGTCGGCCACGGGGGAGACCCTCAGGAGCTCGCTCACGGCGCGGCGCTGCACGTGGCTGAGCTCGTTCGTGGACGGCGTGGTGTGGCTGTCATTGTTGGCGTTCGGCACAACAGAAGAGGGTACGTGGCCGCACGCCCGAGGGCCTCTTCGTCAGGGGCGCAAGGCGACAGCACCGGCAAAGCGGGCGCAGTCCGGACAACCATCCCGTGGTGATCTTGCGGAACGGTCCGCGGCACTTAGCCACAGCGGGCCTCGTTACCATTCGTGGACGCACAACCGACGACCACTGACGACGACGAGGGACGGGCGAGCGCGTGGCCGAGGCGGCAGAGTTCCAGGGGACGACGGCCGCTCCTGCCTGCCGGTGGGCCAGGCACCTCATGACGGTGCTGCTCGGGGTGCTGCTCCTCGTCGGCCTGGTGCAGCTGCCCGCGGCGCCCGCGGCCCGTGCCGAGTCGCCCACCTCCAGACCTGTCGGGGTCGCGATCGACACCGTGACGCCCGTCGCACCGACGCAGAACGACACGATCACCCTCTCCGGCACCGTCACCAACAACAGCGGGTCGACGGTCACCGACGCCCACGTCGGACTGCGGGTGGGCCCGCAGATCAGCGGCCGGAGCGACATCGACGACCTCGGCTACCGGGCGGGCTTCTCGCCGGGCACCGACGGCGCGGAGATCGGCAAGCACACCCAGAAGATCGACAAGCTGGCCCCGGGGATCAGCAGGGAATTCAGCATCTCCCTGCCGGCGAAGGACCTCGAACTCGGCCACGACGGCGTCTACCAGCTGGGCGTCTCCCTCTCCGGGCGATCGGCCGACCACCCTTACGAGGGGGTGCTGGGCATCCAGCGGACCCTGCTGCCGTGGCAGCCGTCCGGCGTCGAGGGCAAGAAGACGCAGCTCACGTTCCTGTGGCCGCTGATCTCCGCGACCCACCTCACGGCGCGCACCGAGAAGGACCAGCAGCAGACGCCGATCTTCCCCAATGACGACCTGGCCGCCGAGCTGGCCCCTGGCGGTCGGCTGAACCAGCTCGTGGCCCTGGGCAAGGATCTGAAGATCACCTGGGTGATCGACCCCGACCTGCTCGCCACGGTCGAGGCCATGACCAAGAGCTACCGGGTCGACGGGCCGGACGGGAAGGTCGTCCCGGGCAAGGGGCAGGCGGTCGCCAAGCAGTGGCTCAGCCAGCTCCAGACCGCCGTGGCGGGCCACCAGGTGGTGGCGCTGCCCTTCGGAGACCCGGACCTCGCCTCGCTCGCCCACCGGGGCAAGGACGTCTCCGGGTCCCTCAGCCACCTCCAGTCCGCCACGGAGCTCGCCGCCACCACCGTGGACACCATCCTCGGTGTGAAGCCGCGCACGGACTTCGCCTGGCCGGTCGACGGCGCGGTCGACTCCTCGATCATCGACGTGGCCACCTCCGCGGGCGCCCACAACGTGATCGCCCGCAGCGACAGCATCCGCGAGCCCCGGGCCTCGTACACCCCCAGCGCGGCCCGCCAGATCGGCGGTGGCAACACCGCCGTCGTCGCGGACGCGCGGATGTCCACGGTCTTCCAGGGCGATCTGATCAGGGCGGACAACTCCTCGCTCGCCGTGCAGCGCTTCCTGGCACAGAGCCTCCTGGTGAACCGCCAGGCCCCGGACGACGAGCGCAGCATCGTCGTGGCACCCCAGCGGATGCCCACGACGAGCCAGGCGCAGGCCATGGCCACCGCGATCAACGGGCTGTCGGAAGGCCGCTGGACCCAGCCTCTCGACCTGGGGGACGCGGCCAAGGCCAAGCCAGACGCCTCGGCCAACCAGCAGGTGCCGGGCTCCGGCTCCTACCCCGAGGCGCTGCGGGAGCAGGAACTGCCCACGGAGGCGTTCCAGGAGATCCAGAAGACCCAGAGCACCCTGGACAGCTTCAAGGTCATCCTCACCTCCGAGGACCGGGTGGTCACCCCGTTCGGCAGCGCGATCATGCGGGAGATGTCCACGTCGTGGCGCGGCAACCGCAACGGCGCCGCGGACTTCCGTGACGCGGTGCAGTCGTATCTGTACGAGCTGACCCGCCAGGTGCAGCTCATCAAGAAGTCCGACGCCACCCTCTCCGGGCGGGACGCGACGCTGCCGATCACCGTGCAGAACGGCCTGCTCCAGGGCATCGACGGCCTCCGGCTCGTCCTGGAGTCCAGTCAGCCGAACCGCCTCAAGGTCGACGCCTCCCAGCCGGTCAAGATCGAGGGCGGTCACCGGCAGACGCTGAAGTTCGAGACACGGGCCAACGCCAACGGCCCGGTGAAACTGACGGCCCAGCTGTACACCGACGACGGGCAGCCTTACGGCAAGCCGATGTACTTCACTGTGCATGTCACGTCGATCACCCCTATGGTTCTGCTCGTCATCGCGGGTGGCGTCCTCCTGCTGATCCTCGCGGGGCTCCGTATCTACCTCCAGCGCAAGCGGTCCGCCGCCCGCGGGACGGCGGACGGCGGGGCGCCCGGCGCGGAAGGGGACGGCCCGGGAGACGGCGGCCCGGGTGACGACCGGCCCGCGGTGCCGGGCGACCCGGCGCCGGACACCGGATCGGAAAGCACCGACCCGTCCGGCACAGGTGAGAAAGTGGACCGTTGACGTGTAGTGGGGCCGGCCGGCCGCGGACGATGAGGTGGGGTAGCGATGAACGCGCCGTACGACGGTGACCGCGGGCAGGGCTCGGGTGGTGAACAGCGGGGCCACTACCCGCCGCCTCCGCCTGCCCCGGACTCGCCGCGTCCGGGCCCGTACGCCCAGGACCCCTACCTCCGGGACGCCTACGCCTCCGAGCCCTACCCCGGGCAGGACCCGTCGGCCCAGGACCCGGTGAGCGACGCGCTGTACGACCGCGCCGCGCACCCGCCGCCCGCGCCCGGCACCTACCAGAACACCTTCCCGCTGCACCAGCAGCCGACCGGTCCGCAGCACGGCCCCGACCCGCAGCAGTGGTCGCCGGCGTCGGCGCAGCAGCCCGGCCCCGGCGTCCGCCCGTACGGCGACGAGCCGACGACGCAGTTCGCCGGCATCGGCGCCCAGGCGTCGGCGGACCAGCAGCCCGAGCGGGACGCCTTCGCCCACCTGTACCGGGACCAGCAGCCCTACGAGCCGCAGCGCCCGTCCGGCCAGCCGATCCCGGCACCGGGGCAGTACGCGGCCCAGCCGCCGCAGGGCCCGGCCCAGCCCGGCCCGGAGCCGGAGCCCGCCCAGGTCCCCGAGGCCCCCGCCGCCGCTAAGGGCGGCGGCAAGGCCGCGAGCCTGCTGAAGTCGAGCGCCGTGATGGCGGCGGGCAGCTTCGTCTCCCGCATCCTCGGCTTCGCCCGCAACCTGGTGATGGCCGCCGCCATCGGCGTCGGCACGCTCAACGACAGCTACCAGGTCGCCAACGTCCTGCCGACGATGATCTACATCCTGGTCGGCGGCGGCGCGCTCAACGCCGTGTTCATCCCGCAGCTGGTGCGCGCGATGAAGAACGACGACGACGGCGGCGAGGCGTACGCCAACCGGCTCCTCACCCTGGTCGTCGTCCTGCTGGCGGGCGTCACCACGGTCTGTGTCCTGGGCGCCCCGCTCCTCGTCCGGATGATGATGCCGGACAACGCCGACGACCCGGCCCAGCTGGACGTGGCCGTCGCGTTCGCCCGCTACTGCCTGCCCACCATGTTCTTCATGGGCGTCCACGTCGTGCTCGGGCAGATCCTCAATGCCCGGGGCAAGTTCGGCGCGATGATGTGGACCCCGGTCCTCAACAACATCGTCATCATCGCCACCTTCGGCGCCTTCATCTGGGTGTTCGGCGTCTACAAGGCGGGGGAGATGAGCCCCTCCGCCATCACCCCCGAGGGCATCCGGCTGCTGGGCATCGGCACCCTGCTGGGCCTCACGGTCCAGGCGCTCGCCATGCTCCCGTACCTCCGGGAGACCGGCTTCCGGCTTCGCCTGCGGTTCGACTGGCGCGGCCACGGCCTCGGCAAGGCCGCGGGCCTGGCCAAGTGGACGCTGTTCTTCGTCCTCGCCAACCAGCTCGGCATGGTCGTCGTCACCCAGCTCGCCACCCGGGCGGGCGCGATCGCCGAGAAGTCGAACCACTCCGGCACCGGCATCACCGCCTTCAACTACGCACTCCAGCTCTGGCAGATGCCGCAGGCCATCATCACGGTCTCCGTGATGACCGCGGTCCTCCCCCGGATCTCCCGTGCCGCCCACGACGGCGACGTCTCGGCCGTGCGCGAGGACCTCTCCCACGGTCTGCGCACCTCGGCCGTCGCGATCGTGCCCTGCGCCTTCGCGTTCCTCGCCCTGGGCGTCCCTATGTCCACGCTGATGTTCGGCGCCTCCGGGACCGACAGCGCAGTGAACATCGGTGTCATCCTGATGGCCTTCGGCCTCGGTCTGATCCCGTACTCCGCGCAGTACGTCATCCTCCGCGGCTTCTACGCCTACGAGGACACCCGCACCCCCTTCTACAACACGGTGATCGTCGCCGGCGTCAACGCAGCCGGCGCCGCCGCGAGCTTCGTGGTGCTCCCCGCTCGCTGGGCCGTGGCCGGCATGGCCGCCTCGTACGGTCTCGCCTACGCCGTCGGTGTAGGCGTCGCGTGGCGCCGCCTGCGCACCCGGCTGGGCGGCGAGCTCGACGGGTCCCGCGTCATCCGTACGTACGCCCGTCTCATCGGGGCCTGTATCCCCGCCGCGCTGATCGGCGGTGCCGTCGCTTACGGCATCGGTCAGCTGATCGGCCGGGGTTTCGCCGGATCCATCGCCTCTTTGACCGGCGGTGGTCTGATCCTGATCGCCGTCTTCTACATCGCCGCGAAGCGGATGCGGGTCGAGGAGCTGACCGCCATGGTCGGTATGGTCCGCGGACGGCTCGGACGCTGATCCGAGCACAACCATCGCCCGCCGCCGCGTGTCGTGCATAGCGCCGGACTGTGGGCACAATTGTCTTGGCTGTGGACAGCGCGCAACGGATGGGGAGGCAGGAACGACGGTGGCGGAACGGAGCACAGCTGCCGTCGACGTGGCAGGCACCGGCGGCGACAAGCCGCTGACCGCCGAGGCGGGCAAGGCCACGGCCGACGGGGCGGAGACCGCGATCAAGCCCGAAACGCACAAGGACAGCGAGCCCGCGGAGCGCCCGGACACCGCGCGCGACGCTCGCTCCCCCGAGCTCCACAGCGGCCACAAGCTCGCCGGGCGGTACCGCCTGGAGGAGTGCGTCACCCGTCTGGAGGGATTCAGCAGCTGGCGCGCGGTCGACGAGAAGCTCCGCCGCGCCGTCGGCGTCCACCTGCTCCCGGCGAGCCACCCGCGTTCCCGCCCGGTGCTCGCCGCGGCCCGTTCCGCCGCCCTGCTCGGCGACCCCCGCTTCGTCCAGGTCCTCGACGCCGTCGAGGAGAACGACCTCGTCTACGTCGTCCACGAGTGGCTGCCCGACGCCACCGAGCTGAGCGCCGTCCTGTCCGCCGGCCCCATGGAGCCGCACGACGCCTACCAGCTCGTCAGCCAGGTGTCCCAGGCCATGGCCGCCGCCCACCGCGAGGGCCTGTCCCACCTCCGCCTCAACCCCGGCTCCGTGCTGCGCACCTCGACCGGGCAGTACCGCATCCGCGGCCTCGCCGTCATGGCCGCCCTCCGCGGCATCACCGCGGAGCACCCGCAGCGCACCGACACCGAGGCCATCGGCGCGCTCCTCTACGCCGCCCTCACCCAGCGCTGGCCGTACGAGAACAACGCCTACGGCCTGCCCGGCCTGCCCAAGGGCGTCGGCCTCATCGCCCCCGACCAGGTCCGGGCCGGCATCCACCGCGGCCTCTCCGAGCTCGCTATGCGCGCCCTCGTCAACGACGGGGCCACCGCCTCCCGGCAGGAGCAGCCGTGCGCCACTCCGGAGGAGCTGGCCAAGGCGGTCGCGGCGATGCCGCGCATCCGGCCACCGGAGACGCCTTTCACCACTCCTCCCGGCGGCTACCAGCGCACCAACTACCACCAGGGTGCGTACGGTCAGCCGCCGACGCGCAACGGCATCCCGGTGCCCCCGGCGCCGGTGCCACCGCCCCCGCCGCTCCAGAGCCGCACCGGCCGGGCACTCAAGTGGAGCGTCGCGGCGCTGCTCATCGCGGCGCTGGGCCTCGGCAGCTGGCAGCTGGCGGACACACTCCTGAAGACCGGCGAGCCGGACACCCCTCGCTCCACGTCGGCCAATGACGGCTCCTCGAAGAAGAGCGAGCGGACGCTGGCCATCGAGGGCGCGAAGGAGTACGCGCCGGACAACAAGTACCAGCACGCCGAAGACGTCGAGAAGACCTACGACAAGGACCCTCGCACGGGCTGGTACTCAAGCTCCTTCTACAACGGCCCGGACCTCGACCCCTCCTTCAAACGCGGCGTCGGGATCGTCTACGACCTCGGGTCGAAGCAGAAGTTCAGCGGTGCCGAGGTAAAGCTGCAGTTCGAGGGCAAGCACACCACCATCACGCTCTACGCGGCCGACTCGCTGAACCCCACGACGCCTCTGGAGAGCATGGAGAAGCTGGCGTCCGGGAAGACGGACGACAAGCGGCTCAAGTTCACCGCCAAGAAGCCCACGGAGACCCGGTACATCCTCCTCTGGATCACCGCCATGCCGCACGCCCCGGCACAGAACGGCCCCTACAACTGGAGCGATCCCGGCTACAAGCAGGGCATCAATGACGTGAAGTTCAAGGGGCTGGCACACTAGCGAGGCCAGGGGAGGGGGACCCACATTGGACGACGTCACCCATGACGACCTGAGCGACGCCGACCTCCTCGCGAAGCACGTGGGTGGCGACCCCGATGCCTTCACGGAGCTCGTGCGGCGTCATCGCGACCGCCTCTGGGCCGTCGCGCTCCGCACCCTCGGCGACCGGGAAGAGGCCGCGGACGCCGTGCAGGACGCTCTGGTCTCCGCCTACCGCGCCGCACACACCTTCCGCGGGCAGTCCGCCGTCACCACCTGGCTGCACCGCATCACCGTCAACGCCTGCCTGGACCGGGCCCGCAAGGCCGCCTCCCGGCGCACAGCGCCGCTCGCCGAGACCGAGCGGCTCGAGCAGCTCCTCGAACCCCATGAGTCCGCGGCCGCGCCCGCCGAGCGCGGTGATCTGCACCGTGAGCTGCTCCGGGCGCTGGCCACCCTGCCGCCGGACCAGCGGGCGGCCCTCGTCCTCGTCGATATGCAGGGCTATCCGGTCGCCGAGGCGGCGAGGGTGCTGGACGTCCCCGTCGGCACGGTGAAAAGCAGATGTGCGCGTGGCCGGGCGCGGCTGCTGCCGATGCTCACCCATCTGCGCGCCGATGGTGGGGGTAGTCCGGCCCTCGGCGGGGGAAGGAACCGGTCGCAGAGCGCGTCCGTCCCACCACCGGCAGGACAGAGTGACGCAGATCCAGTGAAGGGTGGAGGTGGGCGAGCGTGACTTCGACGACCGGCACGGATGAGCACCCGGAGGTCGCGGAGATCTCCGCGCTCACCGAGGGGGTGCTCTCCCCGTCCAGGACCTCGGACCTGCGTCGGCACCTGGCCGACTGCGACCTGTGCGAGGACGTGCGGAGCTCGCTGGACGAGATCCGCGGGCTGCTGGGCACGCTGCCCGGACCGCCCCGGATGCCCGCGGACGTGGCGGGTCGTATCGAGGCCGCCCTCGCCGCGGAAGCACTCCTCGATTCGATCTCGCCCGAGGCCGACGCCTGTGTTTCACGTGAAACGGCGAAGCCCGCGCCCGTGCGGGTGTCCCCGGAGCCTGTTTCACGTGAAACAGGCGACCGTCCCGCGGGGCGGCCACATGCACCGACCGGCCCCGGCCGGCAGACACCGGGCACCGGGAAGGCGGGCAGGGCCCGGCGTGCCCGGCGCTGGCCGAGGGTGCTCCTCGGTGGCGCCTGCGCCGCCGCGGTGATCGGAGCGGGCGGCTTCTTCCTCCAGAGCCAGAACGACGGCGGAGCGGGCAAGCAGGAGGGCGCCCAGGAGAACCCCCCGGCTGTCGTCCTCGCCTCCGGTGAACTCGGGACGCGGGTGCAGCACCTCCTGGAAAGGCCGTCCCAGAAGGCCGAGACCCGGGGCAAGAGCTCCGGGAACAGCGCCGCCGAGGAGAAGGGCCAGACCACCCTGAGCGCTCCCGGCGGAGCCCCGACCCCGTCCTGTGTACGTGAGGGGATCGGCCGGCCCGACACCGCACTCGCCGTGGAGCCGGACTCCTACAACGGACAGGACGTTCATCTGGTCGTCCTCCCGCACATGGGCGACACGACGCTGGTCGACGCCTATGTCGTCAGCTCCAGCTGTGTCACGGCTTCCCCGCCGTCTCCCGGGAAGGTGCTGGTGAAGCGCACCCTGCCGCGCTCCTGAGCCCGTCCGGGCCCTCAGCTGTCATGTTTCGGGAATGCTCGCCCCTTAGGATCCGTTGGGTGGGGTGAATACCCCGCAAGGACCCGAGACAGCAGTCGGCAGACAAGGAAGACTCCCGTGAGCGACGTCCGCAACGTGATCATCATCGGCTCCGGGCCCGCCGGCTACACGGCCGCGCTCTACACCGCCCGCGCTTCGCTGAAGCCGCTGGTCTTCGAAGGAGCCGTGACCGCCGGCGGCGCGCTGATGAACACCACCGAGGTGGAGAACTTCCCCGGCTTCCGCGACGGCATCATGGGCCCGGACCTCATGGACAACATGCGCGCCCAGGCCGAGCGCTTCGGTGCCGAGCTGATCCCGGACGACGTCATCGCGGTCGACCTCAGCAATGAGATCAAGACCGTCACCGACTCCGCCGGCACCGTCCACCGCGCCAAGGCCGTGATCGTCACCACCGGCTCCCAGCACCGCAAGCTGGGCCTGCCCCGCGAGGACGAGCTGTCCGGCCGCGGTGTCTCCTGGTGCGCCACCTGTGACGGGTTCTTCTTCAAGGACCAGGACATCGCCGTCATCGGCGGCGGCGACACCGCGATGGAGGAGGCCACCTTCCTCTCCCGGTTCGCCAAGTCCGTCACCGTCGTCCACCGCCGCGACACGCTGCGCGCCAGCAAGGCGATGCAGGAGCGCGCCTTCGCCGACCCGAAGATCTCCTTCGTCTGGGACAGCGAGGTCGCCGAGATCCACGGCGAGAACAAGCTCTCCGGTCTCACCCTGCGCAACCTCAAGACCGACGAGACCTCCGAGCTCCCGGTGACCGGCCTCTTCATCGCGATCGGCCACGACCCGCGGACCGAGCTCTTCAAGGGCCAGCTGGACCTGGACGACGAGGGCTACCTCAAGGTCGAGGCCCCCTCCACGCGTACCAACCTGACCGGTGTCTTCGCCGCCGGCGACGTGGTGGACCACACCTACCGCCAGGCGATCACCGCCGCCGGCACCGGCTGCTCCGCCGCTCTCGATGCCGAGCGCTTCCTCGCGTCCCTCTCGCACAGCGAGCACGTTCGCGAGCCCGAGAAGACCGCCTGACCCACCCCCACCCCATCGCCCCCACGCTGAGAAGACTTAAGGAGACCCCCGTGGCTCTCAAGACCGTGACCGACGCTTCCTTCGACGAGGACGTCCTCAAGAGCGACAAGCCCGTTCTGGTGGACTTCTGGGCCGACTGGTGCGGCCCGTGCCGCCAGATCGCCCCGTCCCTGGAGGCCATCGCCGCCGAGCACGGCGACAAGATCGAGATTGTCAAGCTCAACATCGACCAGAACCCGGACACGGCCGCGAAGTACGGCGTCATGTCGATCCCGACCCTGAACGTCTACCAGGGCGGCGAGGTCGTGAAGACCATCGTCGGTGCCAAGCCCAAGGCCGCCATCGAGCGCGACCTGGACCCGTTCATCGGCGCCTGAGACCCCCTCGCCGTTTCACGTGAAACGGCGAAAGAGACAGGCCCGCCCCTTTGAAGGGGCGGGCCTGTTCCGTATCCATGACCGGGCCGGCGACTAGAGCGGCCGCAGGGCGGGCTCCTTCTGCACCGCTCCCAGCAGCCGGTCCAGAGCCAGTTCGACGTCTTCCTTCCAGGAGAGCGCCGTCCGGAGCTCCAGCCTCAGCCGGGGATAGCGGGGGTGCGGCCGTACGGTCTTGAAGCCCACCGCCAGCAGATGATCGGCGGGCAGAACGCACGCGGGCTCCTTCCAGCGGGCGTCGCCGAACGCCTCGATCGCCTTGAAGCCCCGCCGTAGAACGTCCTTGGCGACGGTCTGCACCATCATCCGGCCCAGCCCCTGCCCCTGATAGGCCGGCGCCAGCCAGGACGTCATCAGCTGAACGGCGTCCGCGGCGACCGGGCTCGTGGAGAAGGTCGCCGAGCGGGGCACATAGGCGGGCGGAGCGTAGAGCACAAAGCCCACCGGGACCTCGTCGACATAGACGACGCGACCGCAGGAACCCCATTCCAGCAGTACGGCAGAGATCCAGGCTTCCTTCTCCAGCCCCGGCCGTCCCGCCCTCAGCGCGGCTTCGCCGCTGACCGGGTCGAGTTCCCAGAAGACGCAGGCACGGCAGCGTGAAGGAAGAGCCGAGAGGTTGTCCAGCGTGAGCGGTACCAGCCGACGCCCCATGGAGCCCATTCCTCACTTCCGTCGTGTGTCACACGCCGGGCGGCGCTCAGCGCACTCCGCTCCCTCAGGAGACCGCCGACGAATCCGCCGACCGCTCCCAGTCCGAAGCCTGTTGCCATCAGTCCGGTCCGGCTCACCGTTCGCATGGGCCCGCCCCTCCGTGAACCATGTCCCACGTGGATGCGCCATAGCCCAACGCATCGTATCCGGACGGGCATTGACCGAGAAGCGGCGCAAGGCAAAGGGCGGGTGGTGTTCCACGTGAAACACCACCCGCCCTCTACGGCTACCGCCGGCAGACCTACTCCGTGTCCTCGTCCTCACCGGAGAGCTTCTGCTCCAGCACCCGGCCCTCGCCCGGGGCGAGCGTGCCGAGGATGCGCTCCAGATCCTCCATCGAGGCGAACTCGACGACGATCTTTCCCTTCTTCTGGCCCAGATCCACCTTCACCCGCGTCTCGAAGCGATCCGAGAGCCGGGTGGCGAGACCGGTGAGCGCAGGGGAGACCCGGGCGCCCGCACGGGGGCCCTTGGCCTTCGTCGCGGTCCGCGTGCCCTTCTTCCACAGGGTGGCGAGCTCCTCCACCGAGCGCACCGACAGTCCCTCGGCCACGATCCGACCGGCCAGCCGGTCCTGCTCGGCGGCGTCGTCGATCGACAGCAGCGCCCGGGCATGGCCGGCGGACAGCACACCGGCCGCCACCCGCTTCTGCACATCCGGCGGCAGCTTCAGCAGCCGGAGGGTGTTGGAGACCATCGAACGCGACCGGCCGATGCGGTCCGCCAGCTGGTCATGGGTGCAGTTGAAGTCCTTGAGCAGCTGATCGTAGGCGGCGGCCTCCTCGAGAGGGTTCAGCTGGACGCGGTGCAGATTCTCCAGCAGCGCGTCCAGCAGAAGCTTCTCGTCCTCGGTCGCCCGGACGATGGACGGGATCGTCTTCAGTCCGGCCGCCCGGCACGCCCGCCAGCGCCGCTCCCCCATGATGAGCTCAAAGCGCTCCGGAGCCAGCTGGCGCACAACCACCGGCTGGAGCAGTCCGACCTCGCTGATGGAGGTGATGAGCTCGGCCAGGGCGTCCCCGTCGAAATCCTCCCTGGGCTGCCTCGGATTAGGGGTGATGGCGTCCAGCGGAAGCTCGGCGAAATACGCCCCCGAGGGCTTCATCTCCTCGCCCTGCGCCGCCGCGACCGGGCTCACCGTCTCCGTTTCACGTGAAACAGGGACCTCGGCCATGGGCCGGGAAGACATCTCACCCACACCGCGCTCGGCCGTCAGTACCGGGACCGCCGTCGGAGACGTCGCACCCGGGCCCACCACCGGCCCGGCATTGTCCGAGGTCTTGGGTGCGGCCGGGATCAGTGCTCCCAGCCCGCGGCCCAGTCCTCTACGTCGCTCGCTCACTGCAGCCCCTCCGACATGCTGTGCTGGTCTTGCTGTTGCTGGCGGCCCACCGTGTGGGCCTTACTACCGTCGTAACGCACGCCGACTCCCCGCAGCGCGATCTCCCGGGCCGCCTCCAGATAGGACAGCGCGCCGGTGGAACCCGGGTCATAGGTGAGGACGGTCTGCCCATAGCTGGGCGCCTCCGAGATACGCACGGACCGGGGAATGCTGGTCCGCAGCACCTCGTGCCCGAAGTGGCTCCGGACCTCGTCGGCGACCTGCGACGCGAGCCGGGTCCGCCCGTCGTACATCGTCAGCAGGATCGTCGACACATGGAGCTCGGGGTTCAGATGCCCTCGCACCAGCTCGACATTGCGGAGCAGCTGCCCCAGCCCCTCCAGTGCGTAGTACTCGCACTGGATCGGGATCAGGACCTCCGCGCCGGCGACGAGGGCGTTGACCGTCAGCAGGCCGAGCGAGGGCGGGCAGTCGATGAGGATGTAGTCCAGCGGCTGCTCATACGCCTTGATCGCCCGGTCCAGCCGGCTCTCCCGGGCCACGAGGGAGACCAGCTCGATCTCGGCACCCGCGAGGTCGATGGTGGCGGGCGCGCAGAAGAGACCCTCCACATCGCGCACCGGCTGCACCACGTCGGAGAGCGCCTTGCTGTCCACAAGGACGTCATAGATCGACGGGACATCGGCATGGTGATCGATGCCCAGCGCCGTGGAGGCGTTCCCCTGGGGGTCCAGGTCGATGACCAGGACGCGGTTGCCGTGCAGAGCCAGCGAGGCCGCGAGGTTCACGGTCGTCGTGGTCTTGCCGACCCCGCCCTTCTGGTTGGCGACCACCATCACCCGGGTCTTGTCCGGCCGGGGCATCGGCTGTGGTGGCGTTTCACGTGAAACGACCTCGCCCGTCGGCAGGTGACCGAGGTCGGCAACCGGCTGGGGGTCGGCGGGACGGGGACCGGGGACCGGGTCGGCCATCGGCCCCGCGATATTGGCGTCGGACCGCAAGGATTCACTCTCCTCGACTTCAGGCTCGCAATAGACAGAGCCTGCCATGGTTTCGGGGTCGTGAACCAGCGAGGCCCGTTCTCCTGTGGATGAATCCACCGGACCTGTGGATGAACCCGGGTTCCGAGCCGTCCGACGGTCGCGCGGCTCGGCATCCGCCCGGCCGCGGCCGATGATTCCCTTGAGCAAGGAGCGACGTTTCACGTGAAACACGATGCACCGGACGCTCCGCTACCAGGTCACGACACTCCGCATTGCATAGGTTTGGCAGCTTGTATGGAGCACTGTCCGGTGACGGGTGGCCCGGCCCATGGCAGGGCCACCCGGTGAGGGCCGCCATGACAGCGGCCCCTTCCTCAGCGGCGGCGGCGCGAGCGGCCGGCGGCCTTCGCCCGCTTGGCCGCGAAACGCACCCCGCCGGGGCTCTCCCCGACCTCGACGCGCACGACCGTGGACATCGGATCCACGATGCCCTCGCCGACCTGGAGCACCGAGGTCCGGACGACACCGAGCTTGCTCAGCGCGGCACGGGCCCCCTTGAGCTCCTCCTCGGCCGTGTCGCCCTTGAGGGCCAGCATCTCGCCGTAGGGACGCAGCAGGGGCACGCCCCAGCCGGCCAGGCGGTCCAGCGGAGCCACGGCCCGCGCCGTCACCACATGCACCGGCTGGACCTTGCCGAGCATCTCCTCGGCGCGGCCACGGACGACCGTGACATGGTCCAGGCCCAGCAGCTCGACGACCTCCTGGAGGAACGTCGTACGACGCAGCAGCGGCTCCAGGAGCGTGATCTGAAGGTCGGGACGCACCAGGGCCAGCGGGATACCGGGCAGCCCGGCGCCCGAGCCCACATCGCACACCGAGACGCCGTC
Organism: Streptomyces eurocidicus; assembly: GCF_002891295.1. Taxonomy (GTDB): domain Bacteria; phylum Actinomycetota; class Actinomycetes; order Streptomycetales; family Streptomycetaceae; genus Streptomyces; species Streptomyces eurocidicus. The sequence continues at coordinate 744,095 of NZ_LGUI01000003.1, forward strand.
CGGCACCGCCTCCGAGAGCACCGCGCAGTTCAGCAGGTGCCGCTCCCAGAGCCGCGGAACCTCACGGGGCCCGATCAGGCCGCGCCGTACGCCCGCGTCCGCGAGCAGCTCCGCGTACCGAATGGCCTCTGGCAGGCGGTCGCCGAAGACCTCCTGCGCCTCCGGTGGCGCCGGGGGGAGCTCCGCTGCCTCTTCCACGGGGAACCGTCCTTCCGTACGACGTCTCTCTGAAAGTCAGAGTCGAATATCAGGCTGACAAGGATCGGCCCCGCCTGCGAGCAGACGGGGCCGGACACACCTAGAAGCGGGATCTAGAAGGGCTGGATTCAGGCCGGGAGGACGACCACACGGCGCTGCGGCTCCTCGCCCTCGGACTCGCTGCTCAGACCGGCGGCGGCCACGGCGTCATGGACGACCTTGCGCTCGAACGGCGTCATCGGGTCGAGCTTGACCGCCTGACCGCTGCTCTTGGCCTCCTCGGCCGCCTTGGCGCCCACCTGGGCGAGCTCCTCGCGCTTACGGGCGCGGAAGCCGGCGATGTCGAGCATGAGGCGGCTGCGGTCACCGGTCTCCCGGTTCACGGCGAGCCGGGTGAGCTCCTGGAGCGCCTCCAGCACCTCACCGTCCCGGCCGACCAGCTTCTGCAGGTCACGGCTGGTCGAGTCGCTGATGATCGACACCGCCGCACGGTCGGCCTCGACATCCATGTCGATGTCGCCGTCGAGGTCCGCGATGTCCAGCAGCCCCTCGAGGTAGTCGGCCGCGATCTCGCCTTCCTGCTCCAGGCGGGACAGGGTGTCGGTGCCCTCGGCGGCGGCACCGGTCTGAGGCTGCGTGTCCGTCACGGTGGACTCCTTCGTCACTTCTTGGTCGGGTGCTTGGGCCGCTGCGGGCCGCCCTTGCGCTGCCCGGACTTGGCACTGCGGGCGGAGCCGCCGCCGGCCTGCTTGGGCTTGGCGTCCTCGGGCTGCTTCTCCAGCGAGGTCTTCCCGGCCTCGGCGGGCTGGGCGGTGCCGGCGAGCTGGCGCTTGGACTTCGGCTGGCGCTTGGGCTGCTGCCGGTTGGCGCGGGCGACCTCGGCCGCCTTCTTCGCCTCGACCTCCTCCGGGTCCTCCTTCAGCTTGCCCTTGGCCCGCAGCCGCTCCTGGCGCTGGGTGAAGGCGATGCTGCCCGGGGTCGGGTTACGGCGGATGACGAACATCTGCTGGCCCAGGGTCCACACGTTGGTGGTCAGCCAGTAGACGAGGACACCGACCGGGAAGTTGATACCGAAGACGGCGAACATGATCGGGAAGACGTACATCAGCATCTTCTGCTGCTGCATGAACGGCGTCTTCACCGTGAGGTCGACGTTCTTCGTCATCAGCTGGCGCTGGGTGTAGAACTGCGACAGCGACATCAGGACGATCATGATGACCGTGACGACCCGGACGTCGGTCAGCGAGGCGCCGAGCTTCTCGACCTTGGACGCGGTGTCCATGAACTTCACGGAGAGCGGGGCACCGAAGATGTGCGCCGACCGCGCGCTGTCGAGCAGCCCCTTGTCGATGACGCCGACCGTCTTGCCCTGCGCGATGTGGTTCAGGACCTGGTACAGCGAGATGAAGAAGGGCGACTGGGCCAGGATCGGGAGACAGCTCGAGAGAGGGTTGGTGCCCGTCTCCTTGTAGAGCTTCATCATCTCTTCGGACTGGCGCTGCTTGTCGCTCTTGTACCGCTCCTGGATCGCCTTCATCTTCGGCTGGAGCGCCTGCATGTTCCGCGTCGCCTTGATCTGCTTCACGAAGAGCGGGATCAGACAGATGCGGATCAGGACCACCAGCGAAACGATGGACAGACCCCACGCCCAGCCGCTGTCCTTGTCGAAGACCAGGCTGTACAGCGAGTGGAACTGGACGATGATCCAGGAAACTGCGGTATAGAGAGGACCGAGGATCGTGTCCACGAATCAGGCTCCTTGGGCGTTGGGCTGGGTCTCGGGCTGCGCGGCGGGCTCCGCGAGGGGGTGCCCACCCAGTCGGCTCCTCAGCCGCTGGTGCCAGACCGGACGCTTCCGGGGAGGGACGTGGTCGACGCCACCGAGCGACCACGGGTTGCAGCGCAGGATGCGCCAGGCCGTCAGCGCCGTCCCTTTGACCGCGCCGTGCACGGAGATGGCTTTGTAGCCATAGTGCGAGCACGACGGGTAGTACTTGCAGACCGGGCCCAGGAGTGGGCTGATGGTCCACTGGTAGAGCTTGATCAACCACAGCAGCGGGTACTTCACCGTGCGCTCCCTCCCGGGCCTCGGCCAGGGCTCCGGGGGGTGTCCCCCGGGGGACCGGAGCAGCGCGGCGCCCCTCCCAGCAGCCGCTGCAGCGCGGTGTCGAGATCACGGGCCAGCTGATCGTGGTCCGCCTCGCCCGCGCCGGGCAGGGCCCGTACGACCACAAGGCTACCGGCGGGGAGCTGATCCAGCCGGTCACGCATCAGGTGGCGCAGTCTCCGCTTCACCAGATTGCGGATGACGGCGATGCCCACGGCCTTGCTCACGACGAAACCCGCACGCGCCTGGGGAACACTCTCCCCAGGCGTGTGCGGGTCCGTGGAACCTGCGCGTAGGTGGACGACGAGGAGCGGGCGGCCGGCCCGGCGCCCTCGGCGAACCGCGGTCGCAAAGTCCTCGCGCCGCCTCAGCCGAGACTCGGAAGGCAGCACGTCATGGACCTTGACGTCAGGATGATCAGGCCGACAGGCGGGCGCGACCCTTGCCACGGCGGGACGCGAGGATCGCGCGGCCGGCACGGGTGCGCATGCGCAGGCGGAAACCGTGGGTCTTCGCGCGACGACGGTTGTTCGGCTGGAAGGTGCGCTTGCTCACTCGGGGGCTCCAGAAATGAATCGTGTGATGGCGGGACATCGCCTGGCTGTCACCGTGCGCCCACGAGAAGCTCGCAATACGCCCGAGTGCACCGCTTCATGACCACCTCCCCGAAGGGGAAGCGGCCGTTGCCCATCGGAGGCAGGCGGCAGCAGCCATCGACAACTCGACCTGGTCACGGTACGCGCGGCTACGCCATTCGGTCAAACCGGCAGTGCACCAGGGATACACCGTAGCGTCCCGCAGGGCGGTGAGTCGCCACGCCCCACCTCATGGCACATTTGTACACACCCTGTGGACAACGACTTGAACCACGCACCTCGGCCTGACTACCGTGGCTCAACTCCGAATACTTCCCGACCGTCCCGAGAACCACACATTCGTGGGACTCCAGGGTTCCCCCCAGATGACTGAGAGAGCGTGCCCTGTGGCTGACCTGCCCGCCGATCTTGCCGCAGTGTGGCCGCGCGTGCTCGAACAGCTCCTGGGCGAAGGCCGGGGCCAGGGCGTGGAGAGCAAGGACGAGCACTGGATCAAGCGGTGCCAGCCGCTCGCGCTGGTGGCCGACACGGCCCTGCTCGCCGTGCCCAACGAATTCGCCAAGGGCGTCCTGGAGGGCCGGCTCGCGCCGATCGTCAGCGAGACCCTGAGCCGCGAGTGCGGCCGCCCGATCCGGATCGCGATCACCGTCGACGAATCCGCGGGGGAGCCGCCCGCCGAGCGCCCCCAGGCCCCCCAGCAGTCGCGCTACGACGAGCCGGGCGGCGCCCACCAGGGCCAGGGCCGCGACGCCTATGACCAGCGTGACGCACGCGACGGCCGCGACGGCTACGAGACGTACGAGAACCACGGCGGCTACGACGGCCGGGAGAGCTACGGCCGCCAGGCCCCGGGCGACGACCTCCCGTCCGTGCGCCCCGCCTACCCCGACTACCAGCAGTCCCGCGGCGAGCCGGGCGCCTGGCCCCGCCACTCCGGCCCCACGGGGGACCGCGGCGAGCGTGGTGACCGGGGTGACCGGAGCGAGCGCGGTGACCGTGGGGAGCGGGGCGACTACGGCTGGCAGCAGCAGCGCCTCGGCGGCTTCCAGGACGGCGAGCGCGACCCGTACGCGACCCAGCACGGCTCGTCCTACGAGCAGCAGCCGTACGAGCAGTCGCAGCCGGACTACCGCTCCCCGCAGCCGGAGCGCCAGCCGTACGAGCCCCAGCAGCGCCGTGAGCTGCCCGACGGGCGCGGGGGCGGCGGCCAGGGCGGCCGTCCGAAGCCCGGCGGTGCCCCGGGCCCGCTCGGCGCGCAGCCCGCGCCCGCGGCCGGCCCGGGTGAGCCGACGGCCCGGCTGAACCCGAAGTACCTCTTCGACACGTTCGTCATCGGCGCGTCCAACCGCTTCGCGCACGCGGCGGCGGTGGCGGTGGCCGAGGCGCCGGCCAAGGCGTACAACCCCCTCTTCATCTACGGCGAGTCGGGGCTGGGGAAGACCCACCTGCTGCACGCCATCGGGCACTACGCGCGGAGCCTCTACCCGGGCACGCGCGTGCGCTACGTGAGCTCCGAGGAGTTCACCAACGAGTTCATCAACTCCATCCGCGACGGCAAGGCGGACGCGTTCCGCAAGCGCTACCGCGACATGGACATCCTGCTGGTCGACGACATCCAGTTCCTGGCGAGCAAGGAGTCGACGCAGGAGGAGTTCTTCCACACCTTCAATACGCTCCACAACGCCAACAAGCAGATCGTGCTGTCCTCCGACCGGCCGCCCAAGCAGCTGGTGACCCTGGAGGACCGGCTGCGCAACCGCTTCGAGTGGGGCCTGATCACGGACGTCCAGCCGCCCGAGCTGGAGACGCGCATCGCGATCCTGCGCAAGAAGGCGGTCCAGGAGCAGCTGAACGCCCCGCCGGAGGTCCTGGAGTTCATCGCGTCCCGCATCTCGCGCAACATCCGTGAGCTGGAGGGCGCGCTGATCCGGGTGACGGCGTTCGCGAGCCTGAACCGTCAGCCGGTGGACCTGGGCCTCACCGAGATCGTCCTCAAGGACCTCATCCCGGGTGGCGAGGACGCCTCCCCGGAGATCACCGCGCCGGCCATCATGGCGGCGACGGCCGACTACTTCGGGCACACCGTCGAGGACCTGTGCGGAGCCTCGCGCAGCCGGGTGCTGGTGACGGCCCGGCAGATCGCCATGTACCTCTGCCGCGAGCTCACGGACCTGTCGCTGCCGAAGATCGGCGCGCAGTTCGGCGGCCGCGACCACACCACCGTGATGCACGCGGACCGCAAGATCCGTGCGCTGATGGCCGAGCGGCGTTCGATCTACAACCAGGTGACGGAGCTGACCAACCGCATCAAGAACGGCTGACACAGACCGCGGAAGCACCGCTGAGGGCGCTTCGGGAGGCTTCCCGGAGCGCCTTTTCGCGGTTCCGGGGACGGCCGGGACGGCGCCGGGGCCGTGGCCGGGCGGTGGCTCTGTTCGAATACGGAAGCCCGGCCGCCGGTTCTCCACAGATTTCCGGCCGACCGGCTGTCCACACCCTGGGGACGGTGAAGTTGTCCATAGGCTGTCCACAGCCGGGCCTGTTGATAGGCCATCAGGGGAGGTCAGCGGCGTGTGGATTTGTGGTTGACGGGATTCCACAGCCTGTGGACGACGGGATCACCCACAAGGCCCATCGAAAGTTGTCCACCGGCCGCCCACAGGGAAGTGGATGTTGTACACAGCCTGTCCACACCCCTGTCCACTGTTCGGTAACGAAACACCCCCACTCACCGACCCGAGTGAAAGGCGTCACACGAAGTTGCCGGGTTGGGCTGTGGGGAACGTGGGTAAAACTGGGGACAGCCCTGGGGAGAAGTACCCCCTGCCTGTGCACGGGGTGTGCAGAACTTTCCCCGGTCCACAGACCACCCCGTTTTTCCACTGCCTCCGCCCACAGGCCCGGTGGACAAAAAATCCGGCCTGACCTGCGAAAAGGCAGTTTTCCACCGTTTCCACAGGCCCTACTACTACGACCACAGAGATGTAGCGGGGAACTGGTTTCGAAGTGGGTCCTGTGCACAACTCGGCCGCGGGCCGCGCCACGCCCTCCGACCTGACTTGACCCCGAGACGCACGAGCTGTCAGCGGTGTACGTCAGACTGGTCTCCGGCAAGCAGCCGACGAAGAAGCCAGCAGGGCGAGCCAGCAACAAGCAGGAGGCGGTTCCGGTGAAGATCCGGGTGGAGCGCGATGTACTCGCGGAGGCAGTGGCCTGGGCGGCCCGCAGCCTCCCGGCCCGTCCGCCGGTGCCCGTCCTCGCGGGCCTGCTGCTGAAGGCGGAGGACGGCTCCCTGAGCCTCTCCGGCTTCGACTACGAGGTCTCGGCCCGCGTCTCGGTCGACGCCGACGTCGAGGAGGACGGCACCGTCCTCGTCTCCGGCCGGCTCCTCGCCGACATCTGCCGCGCGCTTCCCAACCGGCCTGTGGAGATCTCCACCGACGGCGTGCGCGTCACCGTCGTCTGCGGCTCCTCGCGATTCACACTCCACACCCTTCCTGTGGAGGAATACCCGGCGCTGCCGCAGATGCCGACCGCCACGGGCACCGTCCCGGGCGAGGTCTTCGCCGCCGCCGCCGCGCAGGTCGCCATCGCCGCCGGCCGTGACGACACCCTGCCGGTGCTCACCGGTGTCCGGATCGAGATCGAGGGCGACACCGTCACCCTGGCCTCCACCGACCGCTACCGCTTCGCGGTCCGCGAGTTCATGTGGAAGCCCGAGACCCCGGACATCTCCGCGGTCGCCCTGGTGCCCGCCAAGACGCTCCTGGACACCGCCAAGTCGCTCAGCGGCGGCGACACCGTCTCGATCGCCCTGTCCGGCTCCGGCGCGGGCGAGGGCCTCATCGGCTTCGAGGGCGCCGGCCGCCGCACCACCACCCGGCTGCTCGAAGGCGACCTGCCGAAGTACCGCACGCTCTTCCCGACGGAGTTCAACTCCATCGCGGTGATCGAGACCGCGCCGTTCGTCGAGGCGGTCAAGCGTGTCGCGCTCGTCGCCGAGCGGAACACCCCGGTGCGGCTGAGCTTCGAGCAGGGCGTCCTCATCCTCGAGGCCGGTTCCAGCGACGACGCACAGGCTGTGGAGCGCGTCGACGCCCAGCTCGACGGCGACGACATCTCGATCGCCTTCAACCCCGGCTTCCTGCTGGAGGGCCTCTCCGCGATCGACTCCCCGGTCGCCCAGCTGTCCTTCACGACCTCCACCAAGCCCGCCCTGCTCAGCGGCAAGCCCGCGCTGGACGCCGAGGCGGACGACGCGTACAAGTACCTGATCATGCCGGTGCGCCTGTCGGGCTGAGCCCGTCCGGAGCGCGGGCCGACAGCCGCGAGGAGGAGTGGGTCGACTGTCCACAGTCGGCCCACTCACCCGTTGAGCGGCTGAGCCCACAGCTGTGCACGGACCCTCGGGCGTAGGCTCGGACCCAGGCACGAACGCAATCAAGGCATAGAGGATCACCCATGGAGCTCGGTCTCATCGGTCTCGGCAAGATGGGCGGCAACATGCGCGAGCGCATCCGCCGCGCAGGCCACACCGTCATCGGATACGACCGCAATGCGGACCTCGCGGATGTCCACAGCCTCCAGGAGCTTGTGGATTCCCTGAAGGGCCCGCGCGTCGTCTGGGTCATGGTCCCGGCCGGCGCCGCCACCCAGTCCACGATCGACGAGCTCGCCGAGCTGCTCTCCCCCGGCGATGTCGTGGTGGACGGCGGAAACTCCCGCTGGACGGACGACGAGAAGCACGCCGAGGAGCTCGCGGCCAAGGGCATCGGCTTCGTCGACTGCGGCGTCTCCGGTGGTGTCTGGGGCCTGGAGAACGGCTACGCCCTGATGTACGGCGGCGACGCCGCCGACGTCGCGAAGGTCCAGCCGATCTTCGACGCGCTCAAGCCCGAGGGTGAGTTCGGCTCCGTCCACGCGGGCAAGGTCGGCGCCGGCCACTTCGCCAAGATGGTCCACAACGGCATCGAGTACGCCATGATGCAGGCGTACGCCGAGGGCTGGGAGCTCCTGGAGAAGGTCGACTCCGTCACCGACGTCCGCGAGGTCTTCCGCAGCTGGCAGGAGGGCACGGTCATCCGCTCCTGGCTGCTCGACCTGGCCGTCAACGCCCTGGACGACGACGAGCACCTCGACAAGCTGCGCGGCTACGCGGCCGACTCCGGCGAGGGCCGCTGGACGGTCGAGGCCGCGATCGACAACGCGGTGCCGCTCCCCGCGATCACCGCCTCGCTCTTCGCCCGCTTCGCGTCCCGCCAGGACGACTCCCCCCAGATGAAGATGATCGCCGCGCTGCGGAACCAGTTCGGCGGCCACGCGGTCGAGAACAAGAAGTAAGCACCACTCAGCAGCATCAGCCGGAAGAGGTCGGCGCGCCCCCATGCACGTATCGCATCTGTCGCTGGCCGACTTCCGCTCCTACGCCCGGGTCGAGGTCCCGCTCGACCCGGGCGTCACGGCCTTCGTGGGCCCGAACGGCCAGGGCAAGACCAACCTCGTCGAGGCCGTCGGCTATCTGGCGACGCTCGGCAGCCACCGGGTCTCCTCCGACGCGCCCCTGGTGCGGATGGGCGCCGACCGCGCCATCGTCCGCGCCGCGGTCGTCCAGGGGGAGCGGCAGCAGCTGATAGAGCTGGAGCTGAACCCGGGCCGCGCGAACCGGGCCCGGATCAACCGCTCCTCCCAGGTCAGACCCCGTGACGTCCTCGGCATCGTGCGCACGGTGCTGTTCGCCCCCGAGGACCTGGCCCTGGTCAAGGGCGACCCCGGCGAGCGCCGCCGCTTCCTGGACGAGCTGATCACCGCCCGCTCGCCGCGGATGGCGGGCGTGCGCTCCGACTACGACCGCGTCCTCAAGCAGCGCAACACCCTGCTGAAGAGCGCGGCCATGGCCCGCCGCCACGGCGGCCGCGGCCTGGACCTCTCCACCCTCGACATCTGGGACCAGCACCTCGCCCGGGCCGGCGCGGAGCTGCTGGACCGCCGCCTCGACCTGATCGCCACCCTGCGGCCGCTGGCCGAGAAGGCGTACGAGCAGCTGGCGCCCGGCGGCGGCCCGGTCTCCTTCGAATACCGCGGCCCCGACGCCCTGGCCGGCGCCCGTACCCGCGAGGAGCTCTACGAAGCCCTGCTCACGGCCCTCGCCGAGGTCCGCAAGCAGGAGATCGAGCGCGGGGTGACACTGGTCGGCCCGCACCGCGACGAGCTGCTCCTCCAGCTCGGCCGGCTGCCCGCCAAGGGCTACGCGAGCCACGGCGAGTCCTGGTCGTACGCCCTCGCGCTCCGGCTGGCCTCGTACGAGCTGCTGCGCGCCGAGGGCAACGAGCCGGTCCTGGTGCTCGACGACGTCTTCGCCGAGCTGGACGCCAGGCGCCGGGAGCGGCTGGCCGAGCTGGTCGCCCCCGGCGAGCAGGTGCTGGTGACGGCCGCGGTCGACGACGACGTGCCGGACGCCCTGGTGGGCGCGCGGTACGCGGTCTCGGAAGGCGTGGTGGAGCGGCTGTGAGCGACGGCGGCGAGAAGGACCCGAAGGCGCCCAAGACACCCGAGCCCTCCGGCGTCGACCTGGCCAGGGTGGCGCTGCGGGCCGCCAAGGAGCAGGCGCGGGCGCGCGGCAACGCCGCCCAGCAGAAGAAGCAGGCGCGCCGCGGCGGTCTGCGCTCCGGCGCGCGGGCGGACGGGCGCGACCCCTTGCCGCTGGGCGCCGCCATCAACCGGCTGATCACCGAGCGCGGCTGGGAGACGCCCGCAGCCGTCGGCGGGGTGATGGGCCGCTGGCCGCAGATGGTGGGGCCGGAGGTGGCCCTGCACTGCGAGCCGCAGAAGTACGACGAGGACGCGCGGGTGCTGACCGTGCAGTGCGACTCGACGGCCTGGGCGACCCAGCTGCGGCTGCTGGCCCCCCAGCTGGTGGCCCGGCTCAACGCCGACCTGGGTCAGGGCACGGTCAAGATGATCAAGGTGCTGGGCCCGGGCGGCCCCGCCCGCCGGTACGGGCCCCTGCGCGCGCCCGGGAGCACGGGCCCCGGCGACACCTACGGCTGACCCGGGCGGGCGGCGCCGGCCGCCCCGTCCCGCGCCGGTTCGGTGCCATTTCCATGCCCGTCCCCACCTCTGCCTTCACCCTGTTCACGCGCGCTCCGCGCCGGGCGCCCGCGCGGGATCGCGACACACCGGGGCCGGTGCTCCGCGCACGGTAGCGGGCGGTTGACAGCCCGAAGCGCTGAGTGCCGCTGTGAGCCTCTTAGAGCCCGGGTCCACATATAGGGAGTCGGCTGATGCCGGTTCAGGGCGGCACGTGAGGACTCAGGCACCGCCAAACCCCCATTCATGTCAGTGCTACCGGTAGACTGGTGACAATCCCGCCGGTTCGCGGGACACGTCGACCAACGCAGAACGACGCAGCCGCTCCTGCCTGCTCCGGGTGGGGTCTCCCCGCCGCAGGCAGGGGAGGGCCTGTGCTGTGCCAGAAAGGGCGCTTCGTGGCCGATTCCGGCAACCCCAACGAGAACACCTCCCCCTCCACGGCCGAGGACGCCGTCACCGGCGCCGTCGCCGGCGAGACGTCGTACGACGCCAGTGCGATCACCGTGCTGGAGGGACTGGACGCGGTCCGCAAGCGACCCGGTATGTACATCGGCTCGACCGGTGAGCGCGGCCTCCACCACCTCGTCTACGAGGTCGTGGACAACTCCGTCGACGAGGCCTTGGCGGGCCACGCGGACACCATCGACGTGACGATCCTCCCCGACGGCGGTGTGCGCGTCGTGGACAACGGCCGAGGCATCCCGGTCGGCATCGTCCCCTCCGAGGGCAAGCCCGCCGTCGAGGTCGTCCTCACCGTCCTGCACGCGGGCGGCAAGTTCGGCGGCGGCGGCTACGCCGTCTCCGGTGGTCTGCACGGTGTCGGCGTCTCGGTCGTCAACGCCCTGTCGACGCGCGTCGCGGTCGAGGTCAGGACCGACGGCTACCGCTGGACGCAGGACTACAAGCTCGGCGTCCCCACGGCCCCCCTCCAGAAGAACGAGGCGACCGACGAGACGGGCACCTCGGTCACCTTCTGGGCCGACGGCGACATCTTCGAGACCACCGAGTACTCCTTCGAGACGCTCTCGCGGCGCTTCCAGGAGATGGCGTTCCTCAACAAGGGACTGCGGATCTCGCTGACGGACACCCGCGTCGACCACGTCGACGAAGAGGGCAAGCCGCTCATGGTGGACTACCACTACGAGGGCGGCATCGTCGACTTCGTGAAGTACCTCAACTCGCGCAAGGGCGAGCTGATCCACCCGACCGTCATCGACATCGAGGCCGAGGACAAGGAGCGCATGCTCTCGGTCGAGATCGCGATGCAGTGGAACAGCCAGTACAGCGAAGGTGTCTACAGCTTCGCCAACACCATCCACACCCATGAGGGCGGTACGCACGAGGAGGGCTTCCGCGCGGCCCTGACCGGTCTGATCAACCGGTACGCCCGCGACAAGAAGCTGCTCCGCGAGAAGGACGACAACCTCACGGGCGAGGACATCCGCGAGGGTCTGACCGCGATCATCTCCGTCAAGCTCGGCGAGCCGCAGTTCGAGGGCCAGACGAAGACGAAGCTCGGCAACACCGAGGCGAAGACCTTTGTGCAGAAGGTCGCCCACGAGCACCTCACGGACTGGCTGGACCGCAACCCCAACGAGGCCGCGGACATCATCCGCAAGTCCATCCAGGCGGCGACGGCCCGCGTCGCGGCCCGCAAGGCCCGTGACCTCACCCGCCGCAAGGGCCTGCTGGAGTCGGCGTCGCTGCCGGGCAAGCTCAGCGACTGCCAGTCCAACGACCCGACGAAGTGCGAGATCTTCATCGTCGAGGGTGACTCCGCCGGTGGCTCGGCCAAGTCCGGCCGTAACCCGCAGTACCAGGCGATCCTCCCGATCCGAGGCAAGATCCTCAACGTCGAGAAGGCGCGGATCGACAAGATCCTGCAGAACACCGAGGTCCAGGCCCTGATCTCGGCCTTCGGCACCGGTGTGCACGAGGACTTCGACATCGCGAAGCTCCGCTATCACAAGATCATCCTGATGGCGGACGCCGACGTCGACGGCCAGCACATCAACACCCTGCTGCTCACCTTCCTCTTCCGCTTTATGCGGCCGCTGGTCGAGGCCGGGCACGTCTACCTCTCCCGCCCCCCGCTGTACAAGATCAAGTGGGGCCGGGACGACTTCGAGTACGCGTACTCCGACCGCGAGCGCGACGCCCTGATCCAGCTCGGCCGGGAGAACGGCAAGCGGATCAAGGACGACTCGGTCCAGCGCTTCAAGGGTCTCGGCGAGATGAACGCCGAGGAGCTGCGCGTCACCACGATGGACGTCGACCACCGCGTGCTCGGCCAGGTCACCCTGGACGACGCCGCGCAGGCGGACGACCTGTTCTCGGTGCTCATGGGCGAGGACGTCGAAGCACGGCGCTCCTTCATCCAGCGCAACGCCAAGGACGTCCGCTTCCTCGACATCTGAGCCTGTCGGCCCACGAGAAACAGCCGCAGCGCGAAAGGACTTTGAACAGCAATGGCCGACGAGACCCCTGAGACTCCCACTGCCCCCGTGCCCGAGGTGACCCCCGAGGGCGCGCCCGCCCCGCTGGAGGGCGTCGGGATGCGCGTCGAGCCCGTCGGGCTCGAGACGGAGATGCAGCGCTCGTACCTCGACTACGCGATGAGCGTGATCGTCTCGCGTGCGCTGCCCGATGTGCGGGACGGCCTCAAGCCCGTGCACCGCCGCGTGCTCTACGCGATGTACGACGGTGGCTACCGCCCCGAGAAGGGCTTCTACAAGTGCGCCCGCGTCGTCGGTGACGTCATGGGTACGTACCACCCGCACGGTGACGCCTCGATCTACGACGCCCTGGTGCGCCTCGCCCAGCACTGGTCGATGCGCATGCCGCTCGTCGACTCCAACGGCAACTTCGGTTCCCCGGGCAACGACCCGGCCGCCGCCATGCGGTACACCGAGTGCAAGATGATGCCGCTGTCGATGGAGATGCTCCGGGACATCGACGAGGAGACCGTCGACTTCCAGGACAACTACGACGGCCGTAACCAGGAGCCGACGGTCCTGCCGGCGCGCTTCCCGAACCTGCTGATCAACGGCTCGGCCGGTATCGCGGTCGGCATGGCCACCAACATCCCGCCGCACAACCTCCGCGAGGTCGCCGAGGGTGCGCAGTGGTACCTGGCCAACCCGGAGGCGACGCCCGAGGAGCTCCTCGAGGCGCTGATCGAGCGGATCAAGGGCCCCGACTTCCCGACCGGCGCCCTCGTGGTCGGCCGCAAGGGCATCGAGGAGGCGTACCGCACCGGCCGCGGCTCGATCACCATGCGCGCGGTGGTCGAGGTCGAGGAGATCCAGAACCGCCAGTGCCTGGTGGTCACCGAGCTGCCCTACCAGGTCAACCCGGACAACCTCGCCCAGAAGATTGCCGACCTGGTCAAGGACGGCAAGATCGGCGGCATCGCCGACGTCCGTGACGAGACCTCCTCGCGCACGGGTCAGCGCCTGGTCGTCGTGCTCAAGCGCGACGCCGTCGCCAAGGTCGTGCTGAACAACCTCTACAAGCACACCGACCTCCAGACGAACTTCGGCGCGAACATGCTGGCGCTCGTCGACGGGGTGCCGCGCACCCTCTCCATCGACGCCTTCATCCGCAACTGGGTGACCCACCAGGTCGAGGTCATCGTCCGGCGCACCCGCTTCCGGCTGCGCAAGGCCGAGGAGCGCGCCCACATCCTGCGCGGTCTGCTCAAGGCGCTCGACGCCATCGACGAGGTCATCGCGCTGATCCGGCGCAGCGACACGGTCGAGATCGCCCGTGAGGGCCTGATGGGCCTGCTGGCGATCGACGAGATCCAGGCCAACGCCATCCTGGAGATGCAGCTGCGGCGCCTCGCGGCCCTGGAGCACCAGAAGATCACCGCCGAGCACGACGAGCTCCAGGCGAAGATCAACGAGTACAACGCGATCCTGGCCTCGCCCGAGCGGCAGCGCATGATCATCAGCGAGGAACTGACCGCGATCGTCGAGAAGTTCGGCGACGACCGGCGCTCCAAGCTGATCCCCTTCGACGGTGACATGTCCATCGAGGACCTGATCGCCGAGGAGGACATCGTCGTCACCATCACCAACGGTGGCTACGTCAAGCGCACCAAGACCGAGGACTACCGCTCGCAGAAGCGCGGCGGCAAGGGCGTGCGCGGCACCAAGCTGAAGCAGGACGACATCGTCGACCACTTCTTTGTGTCCACCACGCACCACTGGTTGCTCTTCTTCACCAACAAGGGCCGGGTCTACCGGGCCAAGGCGTACGAGCTGCCGGACGCCGGCCGGGACGCCCGCGGCCAGCACGTGGCCAACCTGCTGGCCTTCCAGCCGGACGAGAAGATCGCCCAGATCCTCGCCATCCGGGACTACGAGGCGGCTCCGTACCTGGTGCTCGCCACCAAGTCCGGCCTGGTGAAGAAGACCCCCCTGAAGGACTACGACTCGCCGCGCTCCGGCGGTGTCATCGCGATCAACCTCCGGGAGACGGACTCCGGCGCGGAGGACGAGCTGATCGGCGCCGAGCTGGTGTCGGCCGAGGACGACCTGCTGCTGGTCAGCAAGAAGGCCCAGTCGATCCGGTTCACCGCAACGGATGAAGCTCTGCGCCCCATGGGCCGGGCGACCTCCGGCGTCAAGGGCATGAGCTTCCGCGAGGGCGACGAGCTGCTCTCGATGAACGTCGTCCGTGCCGGTACGTTCGTCTTCACCGCCACCGACGGTGGATACGCCAAGCGGACGAACGTCGACGAGTACCGCGTCCAGGGCCGCGGCGGCCTCGGTATCAAGGCGGCCAAGATCGTGGAGGATCGTGGCTCGCTGGTCGGTGCGCTGGTGGTCGAGGAGACCGACGAGATCCTCGCCATCACGCTCGGGGGCGGGGTGATCCGCACCCGGGTCAACGAGGTCAGGGAGACGGGCCGTGACACCATGGGCGTCCAGCTGATCAACTTGGGCAAGCGGGATGCCGTCGTGGGCATCGCACGCAATGCCGAGGCCGGTCGCGAGGCGGAAGAGGTCGACGAGTTGGTCGACGCAGCCGAGGGCGACGGGACTCAGATGGCCGAGGGCGAGGCGCCCTCGGTCGAGGACACCGAGGAGTAAGTCGTGAGTCGAACCACGGGCGCCGCGGCAAGCGGTGCGGGTGCCAAGCGGCGCAGCCCCGCCGGCCCTGCGGCCGAGGATTCCGGCGCCCGTGGTTCAGGCGCTGACGGCGTCGACTCCCAAGGGGGGACCGTGACGGATACCCGAGACCCGAAGCCCTACCACCCGCCGCAGGCGTACGCGCCGCCGGCGGAGCGTTCCGCTTCGGGTTCCGGTTCCACAGACTCCAAGGGCGCGAAGGCCGGCGAGCCGGCCGACGCCTCCGGAGCGAGGACGACGGAGAAGGCCGCCGGGAAGGGGTCGGACCAGGCCGTGGACCAAGCCGCGGACAAGGCTGCGGAGAAGACTCCCGAGAAGGCCGGGAAGGCCGCCGGTAAGACGGCCGGGAAGGCCGCGGAGGACGAGCCCGCGCGGAAGCCGGCCGCCAAGGCCGACGCCGCCGCCAAGGCGGGCAAGGCCGGGAAGCCCGATCCGCGTCAGCCCGCCCCGGTGGCCCGGCCCGCGGGCAAGTCCGCGCCCGAGCTCACCAAGGCCGCCGCGCGCTCCGGGGCCGCCCAGAGCGCCCCGGAGGCCGCCCAGCGGGCCGTGGAGCAGCCCCGGGTCCCCGGGCCCCGCCCGGAGCCGCGTGCGGCCCAGGCGGCCGCGTCGGCCCCCCGTACGCGCAAGGCGCGGCTGCGGGTGGCCAAGGTCGACCCGTGGTCGGTGATGAAGGTCAGCTTCCTGCTGGCGATCGCCGTGGGCGTGTGCACGATCGTGGCCGCCGCGGTGCTGTGGACGGTCATGGACGCCATGGGCGTCTTCTCGGCCGTCGGCGGCACGGTGAGCGACGCCGCGGGCAGCGAGGGCGGCGGCTTCGACCTGGAGTCCTTCCTGTCGCTGCCGAACGTCCTGCTCTTCACGTCGCTCATCGCGGTGATCGACGTGGTGCTGGCGACGGCGCTGGCGACCCTGGGCGCCTTCGTCTACAACCTCTCCGCCGGCTTCGTGGGCGGCGTGGAGCTGACGCTCGCCGAGGACGAATAGCCGTCCTCGGCGGCCGGGGCCCGGACGATTTTGGGACTGGGCCCCAAGTGCGCTAATCTTTCGGTGCAGCGCGGGGCTATAGCTCAGACGGTTAGAGCGCTTCCCTGATAAGGAAGAGGCCACAGGTTCAAGTCCTGTTAGCCCCACCGGCCAGATCGGCCCGGACGGAGAATTCTCCGCCCGGGCCGATCTGTTTTGCGTGGCGGGGAAGTTGGGGTCGTGTCCGGGGTGTGTCACGGTGCGGGAAGCGGAACCCGCCAGGTCACCGATCGGTATCGGCCGGTGTGTATCATCGGCCACCAGAGGTCCCCTTACGTCAAGGAAAGACGAGGTCGCGCGGTGAAGAAGCTCCTCCTGGTCGCACTGGCCGCCATCGGCGGGCTCCTCGTGTACCGCCAGATCCAGGCGGATCGCGCCGAGCAGGACCTGTGGACGGAGGCGACCGACTCCGTGCCCGCAGGTTCGGGTGTGTGAGACAACAAGTCCTGAAGCAGAGCCCCGGCCGCCGAAGCGGCCGGGGCTCTGTCGTTCCCGGCGGCCCTTCCGGGGCCCGCTCCGGGGCGGGCGTGCCCCGGACGGCCGGAATTCACTCTTGCAAATAAAATGATTGCGAAAGTGAATCAGCTGACGGACAGCGCCCAGATGCCCACCGCCAGGAAGACGAGGGCCACCAGCAGCACCGGGACGGCCACCTTCGCGGGCGGTCCCTGGCGCTTCACCGGCGTGGGCGGGGCGGGACTTCCGGGCGGCCCGCCGAGCGGGCCGGGTGCCGTGTACGGGCGCGTGGGCGGGTAGGCGGGCGCGGGCGGCCGGGGTGGCGCCGCGGGCGTGGGAGGGGTGCCGCCCGGCGCGTACCCGGGCATGGGCGCCACCGGGTGGGCCGGCACCTCCGCGGCCGCTTCCGCCCGGGCTTCCGGTTGTGCCTCCGGCCCCGGCCGGGGCCCGTCGGGGCCGAACCCCGGAGGCAGCGGGCCCAGCTGGTCGAAGACCTCGATCGGCTCCTCGTCCGTACCGGGGGTGTCCATCAGCTCGACGGCCGCCGCGAGCGCCTTGCGCGCCCCGGAGGCCGTACGGAAGCGCATGCAGGGATCCGGCTGGAGCAGGCCCGCGATCACCTGCCAGAGCGGCTCGGGAACCCCTTCGGGGGCGTTGGGGGTGCCGTTCTCCACGAACCGGCGCACCAGGGCCTCGGCATCGGGCTTGGCGCCCGTGAGGAGGTACAGGGCCATCAGACCGACGGCGAAGAGATCCGCGGGGAAGTCCGGTTCGTCCCCCAGCATTTGCTCGGGCGCGAAATAACCGGGCGTACCCATCACATAGTTGGTGTCCGTCAACCGGGGCTCGCCCTTGCGCATGGCGATCCCGAAATCCGAGAGGCGGACGTGGGGGCGGCCCGTTCCGGTCGCCTCCAGCAGGACGTTGGCGGGCTTGATGTCCCGGTGCACCACGCCCTCCGCGTGTACCGCGGTGAGCCCGGCCAGCAGCTGTTCCAGCAGGACGCACACATAGTGCGGCGGCAAGGGCCCGTAGTCGCCGATGAGATGGGCCAGCGAGCCGCCGCGCACCACGTCCATGGTGAACAGCACCTTGTCGTCGTCGGCCGCCCAGCTCATCGGCGCCAGCACATGGGGGTGGTCGATGCGCAGCCCCTGTTCGCGGACGAACCTCAGCAGGGTGTGCGCGTCGCTCTGCTGGAGGACCTTCGCCGCCACATAGCGCTTCCGGCGCCGGTCCCACGCCCGCCAGACGGCTCCCACCCCGCCGCGCCCGATCGGGTCCACCAGCTCGTACCGCCCGGCGAAGACCTCTCCCATGGCGCTCGTATCACCCCCGCGTCGGCCGTTCCCGGCCCCACCCCGGCACGGTCAGCTCTGGTGCGCCTCGTAGTGCGCGACCGCCTCGGCGGTCCGCCCGGCGCCGTACACCCGCAGGAACTCGGCCAGTTCGGGGTGGGTCGGGGCGAGGGCGCGGGCCGCGTCGATGATGTCGCCGGCGCCCGCCACGGAGCGCAGCAGCGACTGGATCTCGCGGACCACCCGGCGTACGGTCGGCGCGCCGCTGCTGGCCGTCGTCTGGGTGGAGTTGAGGACCGAGCCGCCCGAGCTCTTCTTGACCTCCTCCATCCGGTCGGCGGCCTCCGCGGCGCTCACGCTGCCGTCCGCGACCTGGCTGGAGAGCTCCTGGAGGGCCTGCACCCGCTGGACCACCGCGGGGTTGCCGATCTTGGCTCGCTGACCGCTCATCAGCTGGGAGAGCATGGGCGCGGACAGCCCCAGAACGGACGCGAGACGGGCCTGGTTGAGGCCGAGGTCGTCGATGAGACGGCGGAAGAGCGCGCCCAAGGGCTCCCCGTACCAGCTCCGCTGGAGCTCCCGTGCGCGGGCGGTGGCTTCCTGCTGTGCTGCGTCCATCTCGCTCTCCCCTTCGCTTCGCTGCCGCGAATCTTGCGGTGCATCCTACGGAGAGTGCTGTGCCCCGGCGATACCCGGTCGGGAAAGAGCGCCGCTACCGGGTATCCTGATCGGCGAAGGGGCCTTAGCTCAGTTGGTAGAGCGCCGTCTTTGCATGGCGGATGTCAGGAGTTCGACTCTCCTAGGCTCCACAGCCCACACGCCGCGAGGCGGGAGACCCTCAGGGTCTCCCGCCTCGCGGCTTTTTCCATGGATTATGGCGTCACCGCAGGTCAGCGCTGTTCGCCGCGCTCCTCGATCTCGTCCTCCACCCGGTCCTCGCGGTCCTGCTTGGCCTGCACCTCGGGGTCCAGCGAGGCTTCGGCGCTGCCGTCCACGGAGGTCAGCGGGGTGCGGTCGGCGACCTCGGTGGGGGCGGGCGGCTCGACGAGCCAGTCGGGGTTGGCCTGCTTGTCCCACCACTTCCAGGCGGCGTACGCCCCGCCGGCCAGCAGTCCGAGGAGGGCGAACCGCTTGGCGACCCGCCCGGAGCGGCAGCGGCGGTCGCGGCGCTTCACCAGCTTGTCGATCTCGTCGGCGGAGACATGGCCGCGGAGCGCGGCGAGGGCGGCGGCGGACCGGGCGACGGCCTCGTCGCGCACCGGCTCGGCGACGGCGCGGGCCCGCGCGGCGGCCTGGTCGACCTTCGGCGGGAGGGAGCCGCGGACGTGCTCCAGGTGGGGTGCCACCCGGGTGTGGTACTGCTCCCCGGCGGTGCTGCGGACCTGGCGCGCCGCCGTGGACACCTTGGGGGCGAGCTGGACGCGGGCTTCGTGCGCGTAGTGCACGGCGGCGTCCTTGGCCGTGCCGGCGTAGGGCGCCACCACTTCCGCGGCGTGCCGCACGCTGTCCTTCGCCGTGCCGGCCGCGGCGCGCACGCTGTCTTTGCGGGTCACGAGAACCTCCTCCTCGGTGGCGTATGTTTTGTCGCCTTTCCACCCAGTGGAAAATCATGCCTGCCGTCGGGCGGTCCGGCACGTGCGAGCGGGCATCCGGGTCATCGGGAGAGCATCGGATTTCCGGGGAGCTTCGGTCGACAATGCCACGATTCCGCGCCGCGCGCGGGCGTTTGCCCGCTACTCGACGCGAACCGGCACGTGCGAGGATCGTTAGCCGTCAGTGCAGACTATGGAAGGTAGATCGTGGCCGAGCAGCTCTACGCCACCCTGAAGACCAACCAGGGCGACATCGAGATCCGGCTTCTGCCGGACCACGCGCCCAAGACGGTCAAGAACTTCGTCGAGCTCGCTCAGGGCGAGCGGGAGTGGGTCAATCCCGAGACGGGGCAGAAGACCACGGACCGGCTCTACGACGGCACGGTCTTCCACCGCGTCATCGAGGGCTTCATGATCCAGGGCGGCGACCCCCTGGGGAACGGCACCGGTGGCCCGGGGTACAAGTTCAAGGACGAGTTCCACCCGGACCTGGCCTTCACCAAGTCCTACCTGCTGGCCATGGCCAACGCGGGACCGGGCACCAACGGTTCGCAGTTCTTCATCACGGTCTCGCCGACCGCCTGGCTGACCGGCAAGCACACGATCTTCGGCGAGGTCGTGAGCGACGCGAGCAAGAAGGTCGTGGACGCCATCGCGACCACCGAGACCAACCCGCGCACCGACCGTCCGGTGAACGACGTCGTGATCGAGTCGGTCGTCGTCGAGACCCGCTGACCCGGCGTTCCGGGAACCCGGCGCCTCGCCCGTCCGTATGACGGGCGAGGCCGCGCGGCATGCACAGGCCCGCCCGCGACAGGCGCAAGGGGAACGCATGAACGATCAGGCCGTCGGCTGCTACCGGCATCCGGACCGGGAGACGGGCATCCGCTGCACCCGCTGCGACCGCCCGATCTGTCCGGACTGCATGGTCAGCGCCTCCGTCGGATTCCAGTGCCCGGACTGCGCGAGCGGCCGTACGGACGCCGGCGGTGCCGGGACGCGGCGGGCCGCCCCCGCGCGGGACACCACGCCCCTCACGATCGCGGGCGCCACCGCCCGTACGGCCGATCCCCGGCTGGTGACCAAGGTCCTCCTGGGGCTGAACGTCGCCCTGTGGATCGCCGTGATGTCCGTGGGCGACGAGCTGGTCTTTGACCTCGACCTGTTCACCCGGCTCGGCCCTTACGGCGTGGCGGAAGGCGAGTGGTACCGCCTGCTGACCTCGACGTTCCTGCACCAGGCGCCGATGCACCTGGCGTTCAACATGCTCTCGCTCTGGTGGCTCGGCCCGCCCCTGGAGGCGGCGCTCGGCCGGGTCCGCTTCCTGGCCCTGTATCTGCTGTCCGGCCTGGGCGGCAGCGCGCTGACCTATCTGGTCACCGGCCCCTACGAACCCTCGCTCGGCGCGTCCGGGGCGATCTTCGGTCTGCTGGGCGCGACGGCGGTGCTGATGCGGCGCCTCAACTACGACATGCGCCCCGTGATCGCGCTGCTCGTACTCAATCTGATCTTCACCTTCACCTGGCACAACATCGCCTGGCAGGCGCACATCGGCGGACTGGTGCTGGGCACGGCGGTGGCGTACGGCCTGGTGCACGCCCCTCGGGAGAAGCGCGCGCTGGTGCAGCGGCTCACCTGCGGTGCGGCGCTCCTGGCGGTGGTCGTCGCGGTGGTCGCGCGGACGCTCCAGCTCGGGGTCTGAGCCGGTCGGCCCAGGGGCCGGGCCGGGTTCCGGGCCCGGGCCGAGAGGGCCGGAGCCCTTGTGGCGCAAGCCCTCCGGGGAGCTTTTCGAGGAGTTATCCACACCCTCGTCCACAGTGGGGAAAAACTCAGAAGATCTGTGGATAACTTCCCCGGCGTTGACGCCGGTGTGACTGATCACAAGCGCTGCGTATCGACCACCGCAGCGCCGCACCCAGCGGAAACGTAGCTCTGTGCGAGGGCGGACAGCTGTTCCCCACGACATGCACAAGATTCTGTACGCGCTGTGGACAACCGGCGTGGACAACCCGTGCGCACACCCCCCGGAGGCAGCCCGGGACAACCGCCCGGACGGCCCCGCCGACCTACGGAAGCGCTACTTCCACTGGGTGGAGACCACGAACCCCGCCGCGATGAAGCCGAAGCCGACCACGATGTTCCAGTTGTGCAGGGACTCCACGGGCATGTCGCCACTGGTCACATAGAAGATGACGATCCAGGCCAGCCCGATGAGGAACATCGCCAGCATCAGCGGCGCCACCCAGCGGCGCCCGCTGTTCAGCTTGATGCTCTGCTGCTTCGCCGGCGGCGGCGTGAAGTCGTCCTTCTTGCGGATCCGTGACTTCGGCACGAGGAACTCTCCTGTCGATGCGCTGCGTGACCGCGCTGGGGATACAAAGGGCTGTCCGCCGAGTCGGCGAGCGACGGGACGCCACCTTCCCTCGGGCGTCCGTTAGCGTAGTGCTTCCGCGGCGTCGGAGAGGATAAGGGTACGTTGAGCAATTCTGCGGACTCCACCAGCACGCCCTTCCGGCGATTCCGGCCGGTCCGGCTGCTGACCGGCGGGGTGTTCGCACTGGCCGGCCTCATCTTCTGGATGAGTTTCAACACCGCTCACGGCACCAACATCCGCACCGACGACTCCATGCTCCGGCTCTCCGACCTCATCCAGGAGCGCAGCCGCAAGAACGCGGCCCTGGACGAGAGCGCCGGCACCGTCCGCTCCGAGGTCGACGCCCTCGCCCGGCGCGACAGCGGCAACACCGCAGCCCAGAACCGCAAGCTCGCCGAGCTGGAGGGCGGCGTGGGCACCCGGGAGCTCAAGGGCACGGCCCTGACCGTCACCCTCACCGACGCCCCGCCCAACGCCACCCCCAGGATCCCCGGCATCCCCGACCCCCAGCCGAACGACCTGGTCATCCATCAGCAGGACCTCCAGGCCGTCGTGAACGCCCTGTGGCAGGGCGGCGCCAAGGGCATCCAGGTCATGGACCAGCGGCTGATCTCCACCAGCGCGGTCCGCTGCGTCGGCAACACCCTCCTTCTCCAGGGCCGCGTCTACTCCCCGCCGTACAAGGTGACCGCCGTCGGCGACCGCGGCGCCCTGCGCAAGGCCCTCGACACCTCCCCCGCGATCCAGAACTACCTCCAGTACGTCACCGCCTACGGCCTCGGCTGGAAAATCGACCAGCACGACGCGGTGACTCTGCCCGGCTACTCCGGCACAGTGGATCTCCACTACGCGAAGCCCACGGGGTAACCGAGGAGAGGAGCGCCGGTGCGCGCGCGACTCGTCGTCCGGACACTCAGCGAACTCTGCGTCACCGCCGGCGCCCTGATCGTCCTCCTGGTGGTCTACGTCCTGTACTGGACCGGCGTCCGGGCGGACAGCGCCATGGACGGCGCGATCGACCGCCTCCAGGACCAGTGGTCCGCGGGCCCGGTGGAACAGCCGCTCCCGGCCGCCGGCGCCGCCGGGAGCGCGCCCCCGGCGCGCGGTGACGGCGAGGCCCGCGCCGCCGCACCCCGGCGCGCGGCGGCGACGGTGCCCGCGCCGCCGGAGCCGCCCCCGGCGCCTACCGCGACGGCCGCGCCTTCGCCGTCATGTACATCCCCCGGCTCGGCTCCGGCTGGGCCAAGCCCGTCCTCCAGGGCACCGGCACCGAGGTGCTCAAGAAGGGCCTCGGCCACTACGACCGCACCGCGCCCCTCGGCGGCACCGGCAACTTCGCCGTGGCCGGCCACCGCCGCACCTACGGCGACCCGTTCAAGGACCTCCCCGAGCTGCGCCCCGGCGACGCCGTCGTGCTGACCGACGGGACCACCTGGTACACCTACCGCGTCACCCGCGAGCCCTACCGGACCCGGCCCGAGGACATCGGCGTGATCGACCCCGTACCGGCCGCCTCCGGCTTCCGCGGGCCCGGCCGCTATCTGACCCTGACCACCTGCGAGCCCGAGTGGGGACACAGCCACCGGCTGATCGTCTGGGCGCGCCTGGACGCCACCCGGCCGGTCGCCGACGGCAGGCCCGGGGCTTTGTCCGGCTGACCCCCGCGGCCGCCGTCGGCCCCTTACCCTGGTGCTGCAATCCAACGTCATCGGCAAATGGGGACAGCATGTACGGCTGGATCTGGCGGCGGCTGCCGGGCAACGCGTGGGTGCGGGCGCTGATCTCGCTGGTGCTCGTGCTGGCGATCGTCTACGCCCTCTTCCAGTACGTCTTCCCCTGGGCGGAACCGCTGCTGCCGTTCAACGACGTCACGGTCGACAACGGAATGGCGGTCAGTCGGTGAGCGCGCGCATCCTCGTCGTGGACAACTACGACAGCTTCGTCTTCAACCTCGTCCAATACCTCTACCAGCTGGGCGCCGAGTGCGAGGTGCTGCGCAACGACGAGGTCGAGCTCGACCACGCCCAGGACGGCTTCGACGGCGTGCTGCTGTCGCCCGGCCCCGGCGCGCCCGAGCAGGCCGGCGTCTGCATCGACATGGTCCGGCACTGCGCCGGGACCGGCGTGCCCGTCTTCGGCGTCTGCCTGGGCATGCAGTCGATGGCCGTCGCCTACGGCGGCGTCGTCGGCCGGGCACCCGAGCTGCTGCACGGCAAGACCTCGCTGGTGACGCACGAGGGCCGGGGCGTCTTCCACGGCCTGCCCTCGCCCTTCACCGCCACCCGCTACCACTCGCTCGCGGTGGAGCGGGACAGCTGGCCCGACGAGCTGGAGATCACCGCCTGGACCGACTCGGGCATCGCGATGGGCCTCCGCCACCGCGACCTGCCTGTCGAGGGCGTGCAGTTCCACCCCGAGTCGGTGCTCACCGAGTGGGGCCACCGGATGCTCGCCAACTGGCTGGTGACCTGCGGTGACGCCGGAGCCGTGGAGCGATCGGCGGGGCTCGCCCCGGTGGTGGGCAAGGCCGGGGCGTGACCACGGGCCCGCGCGTCGTGTCGCAGCCCCTGCCGCCCGAGGACCGGGCGACGATGGTGCTGCGCAGGGTGCCGGGGGAGGCCACCGGGGCCGCTCCGGCGCCCGTACGGCCGGGCGGGCGGGCGGCACGCCGCAAGGCGGCGCGGAAGGCGCGCAGGGGGAGCCTGGGGGTGCTCCTGTGCCGCCTGGTGGGCGAGCTGTTCATCACCCTGGGCGCGGTGATGCTGCTCTTCGTCGCCTACCAGCTGTGGTGGACCAATGTGATCGCCCATCAGCAGGCGGGCGGGGCCGCGAAGGACCTGCGGAAGACCTGGGAGAAGGGCGCGGGCGAGGACCGGGACGCGGGGGCGTTCTCGCCGGGCGAGGGCTTCGCCATCCTCTACATCCCCTCGCTGGACGTGAAGGCGCCGATCGCCGAGGGCATCGGCAAGCAGAAGGTCCTGGACCGCGGCATGGTCGGCCACTACGCCGAGGGCCCGCTCCGCACGGCCATGCCCTGGGACGAGCAGGGGAACTTCGCGCTCGCCGGCCACCGCAACACCCATGGCGAGCCCTTCCGCTACGTCAACCGGCTGAAGCCCGGTGACAAGATCGTCGTGGAGACCCGTAGCGCCTTCTACACCTATGAGATGACCACCCGTCTGGAACAGACGTCCCCGGCGAATGTCACGGTCATCCGGCCCGTCCCCCCGGGATCGGGCTTCACCCGGCCCGGTCGCTACATCACACTCACCACCTGCACTCCGGAATTCACCAGTACGTATCGTCTGATCGTCTGGGGCAAGATGGTCGACGAGCGGCCCCGGAGCAAGGGCAGGCCGGACGCTCTCGTCGGATGAACCACTTACCGGACAGCAGAGCGAATCGGGGTACGACGCGGTGGCACGGAACGACGGCGACGCACCCGACCGGCCGGCCTCCGCGCGCGGCCGGATCGCCGCCACCGTGGGCGTGATCGGCGAGCTGCTGATCACCGCGGGCGTGCTGATGGCCCTCTTCGTCGTCTACTCCCTGTGGTGGACGAACGTCCTCGCCGACCGCGAGGCCAAGCGCCAGAGCGGCCAGGTGCGCGAGAACTGGGCCCAGAAGGGGCCGGGCGCCCTCGACACCAAGGACGGCATCGGCTTCCTCCATGTCCCGGCCATGCGGAACGGCGAGGTCCTGGTCAAGGGCGGCACCGGCAGCGACATCCTCAACGAGGGCGTCGCCGGCTTCTACCGCACCCCGGTGAAGGCCGCGATGCCCTGGGACAAGCAGGGGAACTTCACCCTGGCGGCCCACCGCGACGGCCACGGCGCCAGGTTCCACAACATCGACAAGATCAAGACCGGTGACGCGGTCGTCTTCGAGACGCGCGACGTCTGGTACGTCTACAAGGTCTACGCGGAGCTGAAGCAGACCTCGAAGTACAACGTCGACGTCATCGACCAGGTCCCCAAGGAGTCCGGGAAGACGAAGCCGGGCCGCTATCTGACCCTCACGACCTGCACCCCGGTCTACACCTCCGACTACCGCTACATCGTCTGGGCGGAGCTGGAGCGCACGGAGCAGGTCGACAGCGCGCGCACCGAGCCGAAGGAACTGCGCTAGGCGGCCCGTACGACGCGAGGGCCCGGCACCCCCTGGGTGCCGGGCCCTCCGCCGTCGTGAAGCGCGCGGATCAGTTCCTGCGGCCGCCGATCCAGTTGCCGCCGAAGAAGCCGCCGTCGGTGCCCGCACCCGTGGTGCCGGTGTTGGCGCCGCCGGGACCGCCGACGTCACCGCCGGTGGTGGCGGGGACGCCCTGCTGCGTGAAGATGCTGATCGGGGTGTTCTTGTCGACCTGGGCGCCGGGGCCCGGGTTGGTGTTGATGACCACCGCGTTGTCGTCCTGCGGGCCGTTGATCGGGCCCACCTGGAGGCCGAGGTCGGTCAGGGCCTTCTTGGCGTCCTTCAGCTTGGTGTTGGCCGTGGCCGGGACGGTCACCTTCTGACCGGCCTTGGCCACGGTCAGCGTCACCGTGGAGTTGGGCTTGGCCGCGGTGTTGCCGTCGGGGCTCTGCCGGATGACGGTGCCCGGAGCCGACGTCGACTCCTCCTCCTGCTTCTCCACCTTGAAGCCGAGGTCCGTCAGCTGCTTCTTGGCCGCCTCGAACGGCTGGTTGACCACCGAGGGCACCTGCTTGGTCTGCGCGGCCTCCGCGACGGTCAGGGTGACCTCGGAGCCCTTCGTGGCCTTCGAGAGACCCGCGGGGTCCTGCGAGAGGACCGTACCGGCGGACGCCTCGTCGGTGACCTTCTGCTTCACCTTGACGACGAAGCCCTTGTCCTCGAGCACCTTGCGGGCGTTGTCGACCTGCTTCTCGGTGACGTCCGGGACCTCGATCTTCGGCGCCCCCTCGGACACCGTCACCTTGATCTCGGCGCCCCGGTCGACCTTGGAGTCGGGCTGCGGATTCTGCTCGCAGACCTTGCCCTTGTCCTGGTCGCAGGCTTTCGTACCGCCCTCGACGACCTTGAGGTCGACGTTCTCGCCCATCTTCTTGGCGTCCGCCAGCGTCTGGCCGATCAGCCGCGGCACGGTCACATCGCCGTTGTTGGCGCCGCCGCCGAAGAGCGACTTGCCGATGAAGATCGCGCCGACCAGCACCAGGACGCCCGCGACGATCAGCAGGATCGTCGACAGGTTGCTCTTCTTGCCGCCGCCACCGGCGCGCCGGTGGCCGCTGCCGTCGTCGTAGCCGCCGTAACCGCCGTCGTCGTGGCGGACCGGCGGGAGCATCGACGTCTGGCCGGCCCCGTGGTCCTGCGAGCGCAGCATGGTGGTCGGCTGGTCCTCGCCGTAGCCCACCGCGCCCAGGGACTGGGTCGCCGCCACGGGCTGGCCCTCCAGGGCCGCCTCGATGTCGGCGCGCATCTCGTCCGCCGACTGATAGCGGTAGTCCGGGTCCTTGGTCAGTGCCTTGAGGACGATCGCGTCCATCTCGGGCGTGATCTCGGGGTCGAACGTGCTCGGCGGGTTGGGCTCCTCCCGCACGTGCTGGTACGCGACGGCCACCGGCGAGTCGCCCACGAACGGCGGACGGACCGTCAGCAGCTCGTACAGCAGACAGCCGGTGGAGTAGAGGTCCGACCGCGCGTCGACCTGCTCGCCCTTGGCCTGCTCGGGGGAGAGGTACTGCGCCGTGCCGATGACGGCCGCCGTCTGAGTCATCGTCATACCGGAGTCGCCCATCGCGCGGGCGATGCCGAAGTCCATGACCTTGACCTGGCCGGTGCGTGTCAGCATGACGTTGGCCGGCTTGATGTCACGGTGGACGATGCCGGCCCGGTGGGAGTACTCCAGCGCCTGGAGAACGCCCGTGGTCATCTCCAGCGACCGCTCCGGCAGCAGCTTGCGGCCGGAGTGCAGCAGCTCGCGCAGGGTCGACCCGTCGACGTACTCCATGACGATGTACGGGATCGAGACCCCGTCCACATAGTCCTCGCCGGTGTCGTACACGGCGACGATCGACGGGTGGTTCAGCGAGGCGGCGGACTGGGCCTCACGGCGGAACCGGGCCTGGAAGGACGGGTCGCGGGCGAGATCCACCCGCAGCGTCTTCACGGCGACGGTGCGGCCGAGCCGGGTGTCGTGCGCGAGGTAGACCTCGGCCATGCCACCGCGGCCGAGCACCGAGCCCAGCTCGTACCGGCCGCCGAGGCGACGCGGCTCTTCCATAGCTCCAGCCCTTCCGTTTTCCTGACCGCACCGGCGTGGGTCCGGCGGTGTGCTGTCCGGCATACCGTACCCGGCACGCCGCACGCCTTCCGGTCGCGACGGTCACCTGATACACGACCGGTACCGTCACCTGCGGCGCGTCGATGCGGAGGTGAACGGCGTCACTTCGACGTCTTGAGCACCGCCTCCATGACGTTCTTCGCGATCGGCGCGGCGAGCGCGCCACCGGCGATCTCCTCGCGGTCGGTGTCCGAACCCTCGATCACCACGGCCACGGCAACCGGCGAGCCGTTGTCCGTCTTGGCGTAGGAGATGAACCAGGCGTACGGGTTCGCGGAGTTGTCCACGCCGTGCTGGGCCGTTCCGGTCTTGCCGCCGACCGTGACGTTCCCGATCTTCGCGTTCTTGCCGGTGCCGTCCTGGACCACGGTCTCCATGATCGACTGGAGCTGCTGCGCCGTCTGCTTGGAGAACGGCTGCGACATCTCCTTCGGCTGGTGCGTCTCGATCACGTTGAGGTTGGGCGCCCGCACCTTGTCGACCATGTACGGCTCCATCAGCTTGCCGTTGTTGGCGACCGCGGAGGCCACCATGGCCATCTGGAGCGGCGTGGCGCGGTTGGACGCCTGACCGATGCCCGCCATGGCGTTCTGCGGGCGGTTGTCCTTGGGGTAGACGCTCTGCTCGACGCGGACCGGGGTGAAGATCTGCTTGTTGTTGAAGCCGAACTTCTCCGCCATGGCCATCATCTTCTTGTTGCCGAGGTCGGCGCTGACCTTGCCGAAGACGGTGTTGCAGGAGATCCGCAGCGCCTCGCGCAGCGTGCCGTCCTTGCAGGTGGGGAGGTTGCCCTCGTTGCTCAGCGGGAGGACCGTGTCCGGCAGGGTCCACGGCAGCGGCGAGTTCGTCTTGGAGTCGACGTCCTTGTACAGGCCGTTCTCCAGCGCCGCGGCGGCCGTGACGACCTTGAAGGTGGAACCCGGCGGGTAGGTCTGCCGCAGGGCCCGGTTGAGCATCGGCTGGTTCTTGTCCTTGTCCAGCGCCGTCCAGTTCTCGCCGTCGTTGGCGCCCGCGATCTTCGACGGGTCGTACGAGGGGGTGGACGCGAGGGCGAGGATCTTGCCGGTGCGCGGGTCGAGGGCGGCGACGGCGCCCTTCTTGTCCCCGAGGCCCTTGAAGGCGGCCTCCTGGGCCTTGGAGTTCAGGGTGGTGATGACGTCACCGCCCTTCTTGCCCTTGCCCGTGATCATGTCGACGGTGCGGTTGAAGAACAGGCGGTCGTCGTCGCCGATGAGCACCCGGTCGTAGATGTTCTCCAGCTGCGACGAGCCGAAGACCTGCGAGGAGCGGCCGGTGACCGGCGCCCACATCTCGCCGTTCTTGTACGTCCGCTTGTACTTGAAGTCGACGCCGCCGGTCTCCTGGGAGCCGGTGATCGCCTGGCCGTCCACGATGATGTTGCCGCGCGGCTGGCTGTAGCGGGCGATGTCGACGCGGCGGTTCTTCTTGTGGGTCTTCAGCTCGTCCGCCTGGACGAACTGGAGCCAGTTGTCGCGGATCAGCAGGGCCAGCACCAGCAGCCCGCAGAAGATCGCGATCCGGCGCACGGGCTTGTTCACGGGCGGACCACCTGGGTCATCTCGGCGTCGGTGGACGGTGCGGGTGCCGGTGCGGGACGGCGCGCCGTGTCACTGATCTTGATCAGGATGGCGATGAGCGCCCAGTTGGCGATGACGGACGAACCACCCTGCGCGAGGAACGGCATGGTCATACCGGTCAGCGGGATGAGGCCCATGACACCGCCGGCCACGACGAAGACCTGGATGCCGAAACCGGCGGACAGGCCCGTGGCCAGAAGCTTTCCGAAGGGGTCGCGGGCGGCCAGCGCCGTCCGCATGCCGCGCTCGACGATCAGACCGTAGATCAGCAGCAGCCCCATGGCGCCGGCCAGGCCGAGCTCCTCGCCGAAGGAGGCGAAGATGAAGTCGGAGTTGGCGGCGAACTGGATGAGGTCCGAGGCGCCCTGGCCCCAGCCGGTGCCGAAGACGCCGCCGGACCCGAAGGCGAACAGCGCCTGGGCGATCTGCTCGGTGGTGGCCCAGGACGGGCGCGGCGTGTCGTACACCGCGAAGGGGTGCAGCCAGGCCATCACACGGACCTTCACGTGCGGCTCGACCGAGCCGACCACGGCCGCGCCGCCCGCGGACATCAGCAGACCGAAGACGATCCAGCTGGTGCGTTCGGTGGCGACGTACAGCATCACGACGAACATGCCGAAGAACAGCAGCGACGAACCCAGGTCGGTCTCGAAGACCAGGATCATCAGGCTGAGCGCCCAGACCACGAGGATCGGGCCGAGGTCACGCCCACGGGGCAGGTACAGCCCCATGAAGCGGCGGCTGGCCAGGGCGAGCGCGTCGCGCTTCACCATCAGATAGCCGGCGAAGAAGATCGCGATGATGATCTTCGCGAACTCCCCGGGCTGGATGGAGCCGAGGCCGGGGACGGTGATCCAGATCTTGGCGCCGAACTTGCCGGGGAAGAAGACCGGGGCGACCAGCAGGACCAGCGCCACCACCATCGAGATGTAGGTGTAGCGCTGCAGGATGCGGTGGTCCTTGAGGAAGATCACCACAGCGACGAACAGGGCGATGCCCATCGCCGAGAACAGCAGCTGGTTGGGCGCCGACGCCTGGAAGGTGAAGCCCTGCGCCTTGGCCAGCCGGGCGAGCCGCTCCGACTGGTCCAGCCGCCAGATCATGACCAGGCCCAGGCCGTTGAGCAGGGTGGCCAGCGGCAGCAGCAGCGGGTCGGCGTACTTGGCGAACTTACGGACCACCAGATGGCCGACGCCGGCCAGCAGGCCGAGGCCCAGGCCGTAGCCGAGCATGCCCGAGGGCATCTTGCCGTCGAGGGCGAGACCGACGTTGGCGTACGCGAAGCACGGCAGGATCACCGCGAAGGCGAGCAGTGCCAGCTCGGTGTTGCGCCGGCTGGGCGGGCCCACGGTGCTGATCGTGGTCGTGGTGGTGGTACTCGGCGTGGATGGCATGGTCGACATGAGTTGATGGCCCCCTACGGCTTCACTGCTGAGCGCTGCACTGCGGGACCAACTTCTGCTCTTCCTCGGTGAGGGTGGGGCCCGGCGCGGGCGTCGGGGTGGCCTGGACGGGGTTCGGCTTGGCGTCTGCCCGGTTGGGGTCGCGTGCGGCGTCGCCCAGGGCGCCGCCGGCCTTGTCGCCGCTCTGCTTCTCCGCCTCCCGCTGCTTCTGCTCGGCCTTGCGCCGCTCGTCCTCCTTCTTGCAGGTGCCTGCGAGGAGGCCGAGGTCCTTGACCTTCTGGACGGCCTTGGCCCGGCTGTCGAGCGGGATCGTCTCCTCGACGCGGGTGCGCTGGTCGACCGGGAGGTACTTGAGTTCGATCTCGGGGTGGTCCTCGTACAGCTTGCTGAGGCCGACCCAGGCGAGGTCCTGGTTGATGCCCTGGTAGACGGCCACGTGGTTGTTGTCCTTGGCGCCCACGAAGTACTGCGTCTGGGTCCAGCTGTAGCCCCCGTAGAGGCCGCCGGCGACCACGCCGAGCACGATCGCGCCGATCACCGACCGCTTGATCCACTTGCCTCGGCGGGCGGGCTTGACGAAGTCCTCGTCCATGAACGCGCCGAACGAGCCGTCGGGCGCGCCGCCCATGCCCGGCTCACCGCTGCCGGGCGGGCCGAAGCCGCCCGCCGGGGCCTGCGGGGGCACGGGCCGGTTGGCGCGGGCGTGCTCGGCGGCACGGCCGGCCGGGGTCTGCATGGCGCCGTCGTCGCCCAGCTGGAGCTGGTTCTCCGCGACCGCGCCGACGATCACCGGCGTGTCGTTGAACTGGGCGGTCAGGGTGTCGTTGCCGTCGACGTCGAGGACGTCGGCGACGATGCAGGTGATGTTGTCGGGGCCGCCGCCGCGCAGGGCGAGCTGGATGAGCTCCTGGATCGTCTCGTGCGGGCCCTGGTAGCTGGCGAGCGTCTCCTCCATCGTCTGATGGCTGACGACGCCGGAGAGACCGTCCGAGCAGATCAGATAGCGGTCGCCGGCCCGCACCTCGCGGATCGACAGGTCCGGCTCCACGTGGTCGCCACTGCCCAGCGCGCGCATCAGCAGGGAGCGCTGCGGGTGGGTGGTGGCCTCCTCCTCCGTGATCCGGCCCTCGTCGACCAGCCGCTGCACCCAGGTGTGGTCCTGGGTGATCTGGGTGAGCACGCCGTCGCGCAGCAGGTACGCGCGCGAGTCGCCGACGTGCACCAGGCCGAGCCGCTGACCGGTCCACAGCAGGGCGGTGAGCGTGGTGCCCATGCCCTCCAGCTGGGGGTCCTCCTCGACCATGACGCGCAGCTGCTCGTTGGCGCGCTGCACGGCGGAGCCGAGCGAGGTGAGGATGTCGGAGCCCGGGACGTCGTCGTCGAGCGTGACCAGGGTGGAGATCACCTCGGAGGAGGCGACCTCGCCCGCGGCCTGGCCGCCCATGCCGTCGGCGATGGCGAGCAGGCGCGGGCCGGCGTAACCGGAGTCCTCGTTGCCCTCCCGGATCATGCCCTTGTGCGATCCGGCGGCGAAGCGCAGTGACAGACTCATGCGCACCTCGCCCGTCGGCTCCGGGTACATCCGCACGGTGCCCACCCTCCGGTCGTCATGGTCCTACTACTTCCGCAGCTCGATGACGGTCTTGCCGATGCGGATCGGCGCACCGAGCGGGATCGGGGTCGGGGTGGTCAGCCGGGTCCGGTCGAGGTACGTGCCGTTGGTCGAACCGAGGTCCTCGACGATCCACTGGCCGTCGCGGTCCGGATAGATCCTGGCATGCCTGCTGGAGGCGTAGTCGTCGTCCAGCACGATCGTGGAGTCGTGCGCGCGGCCGAGGGAGATGGTCTGTCCCTGGAGGGCCACCGTGGTGCCGGTGAGGGTCCCCTCGGAGACCACCAGCTTGGTGGGCGCGCCACGGCGCCCGCGGTCGGCCCGGCGGCCGCCGCCCTGCTGCTGGCGCTGCTGCGGCGGTGCGGTCTGCTGCGCGCGCTGGGGCTGCCGGTCGGAGCCGCCGCGGCGGGAGCCGCGCTGGGTCACGCGCGTGCCGAAGAGGTCGCTGCGGATGACCTGGACGGCCACGATGACGAACAGCCACAAGACGGCGAGGAAACCCAACCGCATGACCGTGAGGGTCAGCTCTGACATTGCCCCCGCTTCACCCTTCGGCTTGCCGATAAACGATGGTGGTGCTGCCCACGACGATGCGTGAGCCGTCGCGGAGCGTAGCGCGCGTGGTGTGCTGTCCGTCCACCACGATGCCGTTCGTCGACCCCAGATCCTGGATCGTCGCGGGGGTGCCGACCCGGATTTCACAGTGCCGGCGGGATACGCCGGGGTCGTCGATGCGTACGTCCGCCTCGGTGCTGCGGCCCAGTACGAGGGTGGGCCGCGAGATCTGGTGGCGGGTGCCGTTGATCTCGATCCAGCGCCTGGTCTGGCCGCCGGAGGCGGCCCCGGCCGCGGGACCGGCCGCACGGGGCGCGGGGCGTCCCGGGGGCGTGGCGCCGGGCGGCGGGGACGCGGGCATGGGCGGCAGACCGGCCGGCGGGGCCGGATAGCCGCCGCCACCCTGGGTGACGGCGCCGCCGGTGCCGGGCCGCGGGGCGGCCGGGCGGGCGCCCGGCTCCTGCGACTCGCTGGCGGCGAGGGTGCGGCTGCGCACCCGGTAGAGCCCGGTGTCGAGGTCGTCCGCCTTCTCCAGGTGGACCTTGATGGTCCCCATGAAGGTGTACCGCTGCTGCTTGGCGTAGTCGCGGACCATGCCGGAGAGCTCGTCGCCGAGCTGCCCGGAATAGGGGCTGAGCCGCTCGAAGTCCGGGGCGCTCAGTTCCACGATGAAGTCGTTGGGGACGACGGTGCGGTCACGGTTCCAGATGGTGGCGTTGTTGTCGCACTCACGCTGGAGCGCGCCCGCGATCTCCACCGGCTGCACCTCGGACTTGAACACCTTGGCGAAGGTGCCGTTCACGAGACCCTCGAGTCGCTGCTCGAAGCGCTTCAGTACTCCCACGGGGCACCTCCTTCCCTCAGTGACGTTCCTGATGCTCAGTGTCGTTCCTGATACTGCTTACTGATCGTATCCACGCGTCGGGAAAACGGCTGGTTCCCCTTCGGCGCCAGGAGTGACGAGTGTCGCCTTCACTAGGGATCGTAGAGGCGGCCGCGAGTCAGTGTCCCGCAACCGGTGGGGTACCCCGTGGGGGCCGCCGCCATGACCCGGGTTCCGGGGCGGCCGCCGCCGGCCGGGGCGGGCGCGGGGGTGGCCGCCGGAGCGGGCGCTGGAGCGGTCGCCGGGGAGAAGCCGGGAGAAGCCGGGAGAGGCCGAGAGGGCCGGGGCCGTCCGGTGGGGCGGCGGGGGCTTCATGGGTGGTGCGTGGTGCGTGGTGCGCGGTGCGGGAGCGGCGGTGGGGCGGGCGGTCGCGGAGCGGGCGGTCCGCGGGGCGGTGCAGGCCGGAGGCGGGGTTGCGGCAGGTCGCCGTGGCAGGTCGGTGCCGGGACGGGCGCGTGATGGGCGCGGGGCGGGCGCGGGCGATGGGGCGGTGTCCGCGTCGGCCCGAGTGCGGGCCGTGTGGCGCGGGCCACCGCAAACGCGTGTGAAGAGACCCTCCACAGCGTGCTAATGTTCTCGATGTCGGAAGGCGAACGCACAAGACCCGGACGGATGAGTCCGAAGAAGGTGCGGGGTAACGAAGACAACACCCATGCGCGGGTGGCGGAATAGGCAGACGCGCTGGATTCAGGTTCCAGTGCCCGAAAGGGCGTGGGGGTTCAACTCCCCCCTCGCGCACCATACGAGAAGGACCCCTCCGAGTGACTCCGGTCACCTGGAGGGGTCCTTCTCGTCGTACCCGCTTGCCGGTGCGTTCCCCCCTTCCGTGCGCCTCCGCTCCGTGCACCTCTGCGGTTCCTGTGCGCTTCCTGTGTTTCCCGTGCGCTTCCGCGCGGATGTCCCGGGGCTCGTCTGTTCGGGTTCTTGCCCTGATCTTTGCCCGACGGCCGCTGTGATGGCGCGAATTCGGCTGTGACGGGAGAGCTTGGCCGGATCATTGCCCGCGCGAGTGGCCGCGGTGGGAACATCATTCTGTAGTCGCGCTGGGGCGCTGTGTGAAGGGCGTCGAGTCCGGTGTCGTCGGGGGGCGTCGTCTGCAACCGGAATGGGGGACGAGGTGGCGTGGGACCAGACCTCCGTGCTGTCCGAGTGGGTGCTGCCCGCCGCCATCTGCGCGCCGGTGACCTGGGTGTGCCTGGTCTGGCGCTTCCGTGAGGACGGGCGGCTGCTCGGTACGGTCCGCTCGGCGGCGTCGGCGGTCGCCGTGGTGCTGTGGACGGCCGTCATGGCGGCCCTGGCCAGCGGGCTGCTGCTGCCGCACGCGTCGAGCGTGCCGCCCGCGGCGGTCGGCGTGGTGGCGGGCCTGGGGCTGGTGCCCAAGCGGAAGCTGGAGCAGTCCGGCGAGCACCCGCTGATGGCGATCGTCACCCTCGGCGACTCCCTGCTGCTGAACAGCCTCGCGCTGCGGTTGCAGACGGACCGCGCCGAGTGGTCGTACCGCATGGCCGGCGGCTTTCAGGACTGCTGGGACCTCGACACCTTCGCGGACCGGGTCAGGCAGCATCTGTTGTCGCGGGTCGACGCCCCGGGGCGTACGGGCCGGATCCGCACCCACCTGCGGAAGGAGATCGTGGAGCGGCACAGGGACGTGCGGATCGCCGCCCAGAAGTGGATCACCATCGAGACGCGGATCGAGAAGGCGTGCCAGCAGCAGCGCCGTGAGCGCACGCGCGAGGAACTGCGGCAGGTGCGGAGGGCTTTCGGTGAGGCCGAGCAGTACTGCGCGTACCTGCTCGACCTGGCGCACGCCCATGGCAAGCGCAGTGACGACAGGAGGCTCCGCGAGCTGCGGGACCGTCCTGAGGCTGTGGCCCCGGGAGGAACACCGGCCGGCTGAGCCGGCCGGGCGAGGGCACGTCGGCCGGGTGGGGCCGGAGAGACGGCGGCACGGGGCGGGACGTCAGCGGTGGGCGTGAGTTAAGGGGCGGTGGTGCGGAGCGCGCGCGCTCTCGACGGGCTCGCGGTGCTCGGCGGCCGGCCTTTCGCTGAAGGAGATCTCCACGCGTAGGTCGAGGGCTTCGGCGACGGCCGCCAAGGACCGCATGGTCAAATTCTCGTCACCGGAGAGGATTTGACTGACCCTTCCGGGTGACACGCCCATGGTGTCCGCCAAGTCCTTGCGGGACATGCCTTGTTCGGCGAGCACGCCCGCGAGCGAGGCCGTCGCGTGGCGTGCGAGGCGGGCGCCGGCCGCGTCGGCCGTCCTGCCGCCCTCGGTATGTGTGCGCCAGGCCATGCTCTACCCCCAGGACTTGTCAGTGCCGCCAGGCGGCTCCCTAGGAGAGGATGCCACCTTTAGGCTTAGCTAAAAGCCTTGATTCGGCTAAAGATTGGCCCACGGGCGCGATCGGCCGTTCTTGGGCACGGGGTGACCAGGGACGACGCGGCAAACGGTCGAATTCGGCCAACTCCTGGGATTGCCCTGGGGGTCGCGTCGCCCTGGCCCCGGGACGCGGACCCCGTGGGCGGGTGCGGTGCTCAGGCGGCGAGGCGCGCGGCGAGGGCCTTGCCCTTGGCGGCGGCGTCCGCGTCGGCCCGGGCGCGGGAGGCGTCCGCCTTGTCGATCAGGCCGGCCATCGCGGGTACGGCCCGGGCGAGCGTCAGCTCGGGAACGATGAAGTCGACCTCCATGCCGAGCGCGACGCCCAGGACCTTCTCCAGATACGTGGTCACGAAGTCGAAGCCCTCGCGCGGGGTGCCGGGCCCGTAGGCGCCGCCGCGGCTGGCGACGACGGTGACCGGGGTGCCCGCGTTGGGGAGGTTCTCGGTCCCGGTGGTGCGGCCCGTGATGAGCACGTGGTCCAGCCACGCCTTGAGCGTGGAGGGGATCGTGAAGTTGTACATCGGCGCGCCGATCAGGACCGCGTCCGCGCGCTCCAGCTCGTCGGCCAGCGCGTGCCGCCGCGCGGAGCCCGCCCGCTGCTCCTCGGTGCGGTCGGCCGGGTCGGTGAACTCGGCGGTGACGGCCGCGGCGTCCAGGTGCGGCAGCGGGTCGGCGGCCAGGTCGCGGTAGACGACCGTGCCGTCGGGGTGCTGCTCCTCCCATGCCTTGCGGAAGGCGGCGGTGACCTCACGGGAGGCCGAGCCCTGGGGGAGCGCGGAGGAGTCGAGGTGCAGCAGCGTGGCCATGGGGATCTCCAAGGGACGGGCGGGGCGCCGGGCGGGGCGTGGAGCGCCGGGACGGGCGGAGCGCCGTGATTACCTGACGTACGGAGCTGAAGTTCCGTGTGGAACTATTAATAGCACAGCAGCTTACTTTTCCGCAGTGCCTAAGAATGGCGCAGTACCCTAGGGCTCATGGCGGACCACGGGGAACAGGCGTGCAAGAGCGTCGACGTAGGCATGACGCGGGTCTTCGAGCTGTTCGGTAAGCGCTGGACGGGGCTGATCGTGGCCACGCTGATGCCCGGCCGGGTGCACTTCGCCGACCTGCGGCGGGCGATCCCGGGGATCAGTGAGCGCATGCTGTCGGACCGGCTCACGGAGCTGGCCGCGGCCGGTCTGGTCGTACGCGAGGTGTGCCCCGGTCCGCCGCTGCGCGTGGCGTACCGGCTGACGGAGGCGGGGCAGGCGATGGAGCCCGCGCTCAAGGAGCTCGGCGCGTGGGCCGCGAAGTACCTCCAGCGCGATCCCTACTGTCCCGGCGGCCTCAGCTGAGTCGTTCGGCCGCCTCGTTGTAGCGCAGCAGATAGGCGGCGAACCGGCTGAGGTCGGCCTCGTTCCAGCCGGTCAGGCGCTCCTCGAAGGCCGTCCGGCGGGTGGCGGCGACCTGGGCGAGGGTCGCGACGCCGCGTTCCGTGAGGTGCAGCACCTGTACGCGGTGGTCGTCGGGGTCGACCCGGCGCTCGACCAGGTCCAGCCGCTCCAGGGCGGCGACCTGCCGGCTGACCGTGGACTTGTCGAGCAGGTAGTGCGCGGCGAGGTCGGTGGCCCGGCAGCCTCCCCGGTCCTCCAGGTGCGACAGCAGGGTGAAGGAGACCAGGGAGAGCTCGGGATGCGTCCGGGCGGCGGTCGCCCGCGCGCGGCGCGCGAAGGCGGTCATCTCGCGCTGGATGGTCTCGACGGACTGGTCTCGGTGCGGCACGGAGGCTCCCTTTCGGCTCCCTTTTCCGGGTGTAGTTGTACAGTACAACTTGGAGTAAGAGTTGTATAAGCCAACTATCTGTTCCGGGAGGCGGCCCGAGGCGGCGGCCCGAGGGACTGGAGGGACCGTCCATGAGTTCCGCTTCCGCGCAGGGGGCCCACGGGGCCCACGCGGCCCCTACGCCGCACGGGGCCGCCCGTACGGCCGGACTGCGCCATGTCCTGATCCATCTCCTCACCCCCCTGCTGATGTGCGTCGGGATGGGGCTCGCCTACCTGGGCGCGTTCGCGACCCCGACGCCGCACGAGCTGCCCGTCGCGGTCGTCGGCAGCGGTGCCGCCCCGCAGGAGCTGGCGCGGAGCCTCGGCGAGAAGGCGGACGGCGCCCTGGACGTCCGTACCGTGGCCGGCCGGGACGAGGCGGTGCGGCGGCTCCGGAGCCAGGACGTCTTCGGCGCGTACGTGCCCGGTGACCGGGGGCGGGCGCCGGAGCTGCTGGTCGCCACCGCCGGCTCCGACACCACCGCCACGGCCGTGGAGAAGGTCTTCACCCGGGTCGCGGCGGCGCAGGGCGCCCCGCTGAAGGTGACGGACGTGGTGCCGGCCTCGAAGGACGACCCGACCGGGCAGGGCATCTTCTTCCTCCTGGTCGCGCTGAGCATCGGTTCGTACGCCTCGGTCGCGGTGCTCGGCGGGGCGGGGGCGGTGCTGCCGATGCGGCTGCGCGCCCTGCTGGCGGCCGGGACGTCTCTGGTGGTCAGCCTGATCGGGGTGGCCTTCGCGGGGCCCGTCTTCCATCTGGTCGACCACGGGCTGGCCGGGCTGTGGGGGCTGGCCTGGGTCTATTCGGCGGGCGTCCTGTTCGTCGGCGTCGGGCTGCACACCTTCCTCAAGCGGTGGACGACGCTCGGTGTGATGGTCCTCTTCGTGATGCTCAACTTCACGAGCTCCGGCGGCGTCTTCCGGCCCGAGTTGCAGAACGGGTTCTTCGCGGGGCTGCACGCCTTCTGGAACGGCGCCGGGTTCGTGGAGGGCACGCGCAGCCTCGTCTACTTCGGCAGCGAGGGGCTGGGCGGGCACGTGACCACGCTGGTGCTGTGGCTGGTGCTCGGCGCGGCGGTCGTGGCCGTGGCGTGGGCCGTCGAGGCCGCGCGGGCACGGCGCGCTTCGGGCTCCGGGGCCGAGTCCGGCTCTGCGTCTGTCCCCGGGTCCGGCTCCGGGGCTGGTTCCGGGGTCGGTTCCGCTTCCGGTTCCGCCGAAGTCGGGCGGCGCGGAGGGGACATGGAGGAGGAGATGGAGGAAGCGGTCGGGGTCTGACCGCTGTCAGTGGCGGGCGGTAGCTTCGGAGAAGTCCGCGTGGGTGTGGAGGGGGAGGGGGAGCGCCATGTCGCGACTGCCGTACGTGCCGGGGTTCGCGAGGCCGTCGGGGGGCGGCCTGCCGGAAGTTCCGGGAGTTTCAGGGCCTGCGGGAGCTCCGGGGGGCACGGGAGTCGAGGGGCTCACGGTTCCGGGGCTCACGGGGCTCGCGGGCGCGGGGTCCGCCGGGGCGGGCCTGTCGCCGAAGGCGGTGGGCAAGGCCCTGCGGGCCGCGGTGCCGCGCGCCGGGCACGCCGAGTGGGAGGCGGACGCGGGCCGGCCCGGGGCGGTCGAGATGGTCGAGGCGTCGAACGCCGGCCGGCTGCCGCGGCTGACGCCGATACGGGTGGGGCGGATGGCCGCCTCCCCCTTCGCCTTCCTGCGCGGCTCGGCCGGGCTGATGGGGCACGACCTGGTGCGCACGGCGGTGACCGGGATCGGCGCGCAGATATGCGGCGACGCCCACGCCGCGAACTTCGGGCTCTACGGCGACGCCCGCGGCGGCATGGTCATCGACCTCAACGACTTCGACGAGACGCTGCACGGCCCCTGGGAGTGGGACCTGAAGCGGCTCGCGACCTCGCTGGTGCTCGCGGGGCGGGAGGCGGGCGCGGGCGAGGACACCTGCCGGGCGGCCGCCCGGGACGCCGTGGGCGCCTACCGGCGCACCATGCGGCTGCTGGCCCGGATGCCGGTGGCCGACGCGTGGAACGCCATCGCCGACGAGCGGCTCGTCACGCACGCCGACGCCCGGGAGCTGGTCGGCACGCTGGAGCGGGTCGAACAGAAGGCCCGCCGCAACACCAGCGCCCGCTTCGCCGCGAAGGCCACCGAGCAGGCGGACGGCGGGCTGCGGTTCCTGGACGCGCCGCCGGTGCTGAGCCGGGTGCCGGACGAGGAGGCGACGGCCGTCGCGATGGCCCTCCCCGGCTATCTGCGCACGCTGCCGGAGGAACTGCTGCCGCTGCTCGGGCGCTATGAGGTGCAGGACGTGGCGTTCCGGGTGGTGGGCACGGGGAGCGTGGGGCTGCGCTCGTATGTGGTGCTGCTCCTCGACCACCGGGGGGAGCCGCTGGTCCTCCAGGTGAAGGAGGCCCGGCCGTCGGTCCTGCTGCCCTACGCGGAGAAGGCCGGTTTCCCGCCTCCGGAGGCGGGTCACGAGGGGCGGCGCGTGGTCCTCGGGCAGAAGCGGATGCAGGTCGTCAGCGATGTGCTGCTCGGCTGGGCGACGGTCGAGGGGCGGCCGTACCAGGTGCGGCAGTTCCGTAACCGCAAGGGCAGCGTCGACCCGGCGGCCCTGGCCACCGACGAGCTCGACGACTACGGGCGGATGACGGGCGCGCTGCTCGCCCGCGCGCACGCGCACAGCGCGGACCCCCGGGTGATAGCGGGGTACTGCGGGAAGTCGGCGGAGCTGGACGAGGCGGTCGCGAGGTTCGCGGCGGCCTACGCGGACCGGACGGAGAAGGACCACGGGGAGCTGGTGTCGGCGGTCCGGGGCGGGCGGCTGGCGGCGGAGGCGGGGGTCTAGGGCAGGGGCGGGGAGGCCAGGCTGCGGGGGCTGGGGCGCGGGGTTCGGGATCCGGGGGCTCGGGTCCAGGGGCTCGGATCGGGGGCGGATCTGGGGTGGGCGGATCGCGGGCGCTGGGGCGCGGGCCTTGGACCGGCAGGCCGAGATCCCGGGGGCGGACCGCGAGGTCTGGATCCGCCCCGGGCCGGTGGTGGCAACGGCGGCAGGACGGGGCGGGGCCCCGTGGGGGTGTGCCGTCGGGGTGCTGTCCGGCCCGGGGCGGGCGGGCGACGGCCGGAATGCGTGGGTCGGCGGTGCGGGTGGGAGCGGGGCGTGCCCGTGGGGCGCTCGGGAGCTCGTACGCTGGGCGGGTGATGACACCCGATGCCGAGCAGAGCCCGCCCGCGCGCGAACCGGGTACCGAACGCCTGGAACAGGCGGTGCGGACGGCCGAGCAGGCGCTGATCGAGTTCGAGATCGCCGTGGAGACCTTCCGGGTGGAGGTGGAGAACTTCTCCCGCCTGCACCACCAGCGCCTCGGTCCGATGTACGCGCACCTGGACGAGCTGGAGGCCCGGATCGCGGAGGCCGTGGCGGCCCGCACCCAGGACCCGGAGGATCTCCGGAAGGCGCGGGAGGCGCGCGCCATGGCGCAGCCGCTGCCCGGGGTGGAGGAGCTGTTCGGCGGCTGGCTGGACTCGGACGGGCTGTCGCCCGAGGCCCAGGCGATGCTCACCGAGCAGCCGGTCCGGCCGCCGGAGCGGGTGCGGCCGAGCGACGAGGCCCGCCGGGTGTTCCGCGAGCTGGTCCGCAAGGCCCATCCGGACCTGGCGCGGGACGAGGCGGAGCGGGTGCGCCGCGACGAGTTCATCGTGCGGGTCAACGCCGCGTACGCGGCCGGGAACGAGAAGCTGCTCCTGGAGCTGGCCGAGGAGTGGGCGGCGGGCCCGGTGCCCGCGGCGCTCCGCCCGAGCCGTGCCGAGGAGCTGTACGCCCGGCTGGAGTGGCTGGCCCGGCGCAAGGAAATGCTGTCGGCGCTGGCCGCGGAGCTGGAGGGCTCGGCGATCGGCTCGATGATCAAGATGGCGCCGGACGACCCGGACGGCCTGCTGGCGGAGATCGCCGACGGGCTGCGTGCCCAGGTCGCCGAACGGGAGGCCCATCTGGCCTCGCTGTTCGGGTAGCGTCGGGGACATGCATTTCGGTTCTGGGGTTCCCACGGTCGGCGTCGACGCGCTCTCCTCCGACGACTTTCTGCTTGACGTCCGCGAGCAGGACGAGTGGACGGCGGGGCATGCGGAGGGCGCGCTCCACATCCCGATGAGCGACTTCGTCGCCCGCTACGGCTCGCTGACGGAGCAGGCCCCCGAGGGCGGCCGGATCAACGTCATC
Organism: Streptomyces eurocidicus; assembly: GCF_002891295.1. Classification (GTDB taxonomy): domain Bacteria; phylum Actinomycetota; class Actinomycetes; order Streptomycetales; family Streptomycetaceae; genus Streptomyces; species Streptomyces eurocidicus. Next base: position 786,716 of record NZ_LGUI01000003.1, read on the forward strand.
TGCCGCTCGGGCGGCCGCTCCGCGCAGGTGACGGCCTACCTCGTCCAGCAGGGCCTGGACGCGGCGAACGTCGACGGCGGCATGCAGGCATGGGAGGCCCTGGGCCGCCCGGTCGTGGACGCCGAGGGCGCTCCCGGCACGGTGATCTAGCCGGGGCCGGTGATCTGGCCGGGGTTCCGGCCGGATCGTCGGCCGGGACGCCGGATGCGGTCGATCCCGGCCGGAGTTCCGGGCGGGGCTTCGGCCGGTGATCGGCCGGTTTCCCGGCCCGGTCCCTAGCCGAGGGGGTGGGCGGCGAGCAGGTCGCCCAGGGCCTCCTCGTGTGCCCCGGCGGAGCCCAGCGAGAGCTCCAACTGCTTGGCCCAGGCGTGGTACCGGTGCAGGGCGTAGGTGGTGTCCGCGCCGAAGCCGCCGTGCAGATGCTGTGCGGTCTGGACGATGCGGCGGACGCCTTCCGAAGCCCAGACCTTGGCGACGGCCAGGTCGGCGGCGACCGGGAGCGCACCGTCGGCCCCGGACTCCAGCCGCCACGCGGCCTGCCAGAGCGTGGCCTCCATCGCGCGCAGGTCGATGTAACGGTCGGCGGCCTGGACGGCCACGGCCTGGAACGTGGCGATCGGGAAGCCGAACTGCTCACGCTTGGCGGTGTACGCGCCCGTCATCCGTGAGACCGCCGTGCCGACGCCCAGGGCCAGGGCGCAGGTGCCGATGGTGAGCAGGCCGCGCAGCCGCTCCCAGGCCCCCGCAGTGGTGATCACCTCCTCGCCGGTGAGGCGTACGGAGTCGAGGTGGAGCTCGCCGTAGCGCTCGCCGTTGGTGGAGACCTGGTCGGCGAGGGTGACTCCGGGACGGTCGCGGGAAACGAACGCCAGGAGGGGGCCCTCCCCCCCTCCCCCACCCCTCCCCGCCCCACCTGCCGTATTCGGTTGTTCGTGCGCCGGTTCGGCGGGCTGCTCGAGCGTGCGCGCGGGCAGCAGTATCAGGTCGGTGCCTGCCGCCCAGGGCACTGCGGTCTGTACCCCGTCCAGGAGCCAGCCGCCGGGCTCGCCGGGTACCGGGCGGGCTGTGACGGCCAGTTCGGCCGGGTCGTGGCCGGTGCGGCCGCTGGAGGCGGCGGTGACGGTCAGCTCGCCACGGCCGATCAGGGGCAGCAGCCGGGCGGCCACCGGGCCACCTACCGCCGTCAGGGTGAGGGCGGCGGCGCCGGTCTCCAGCAACGGCACCCGGGCGAGGACCTGCCCGGCCTCCCTCAGCACCAGACACAGGGCGAGCGGGCCGAGACCCGCGCCCCCCTGCTCCGCCGGGCCGTACAGGCTCAGCAGATCCGCCGCGGCGAGCCGGCCCCACAGGGCCCGGTCGAAGTCCTCGGCCACCGCGCCACCGGTGAGGGCCGGGCTGGGGACGTCGTCGGGAGAGACCCCCGCGAAGACCGCCCCGGCCGCTTCCTCGGCGGCCCGCTGCTCCTCGGTGAAGGTGAAGTCCACTGCCGTCCTCCTGCGAGCCGCTGCCCGGACTGCCGACGCTTGAACTGATGGAGCGTCAACTTAGAACAGGTTGCAGGAATTTGGAACAGGTGGCGGCTCGGTGAAGAGCGGTACGTCGGAGGCGGAGGGTGGCCGGACGGCAGGCGCCGGCCTTCGTTCAGCGGTCGAAGTCCAGCTCCACCTCTTCCGTCGTCGGGTGCGACTGGCAGGCCAGCACATATCCGGCCGCCACTTCCTCCGGCTCCAGGGCGAAATTCCGCTCCATCCGCACCTCGCCCTTGACCAGATAGGCCCGGCAGGTGCCACAGACGCCGCCCTTGCAGGCGTACGGCGCGTCGGCGCGGTTGCGCAGGACCGCCTCCAGCAGCGACTCCCCTTCCCGGACCGGCCAGCTGCCACCGCGCCCGTCCAGCTGCGCCGTCACCGTGCTGTGGGCCGGCGCGGGCACCGTTGCCATGGGTGCCTCGGCCGCGGGGGCCGTGGACTCGACGTGGAAGATCTCCTGGTGCACCCGGTCCCGGGGGACGCCCAGAGCGCTCAGCGCCCGCTCGGCCCCCTGCACCAGCCCGTGCGGGCCGCACAGATACCAGCCGTCGATCGCCTCCACCGGCAGCAGCGCCGGCAGCAGCCGCGTCAGCCGCTCCTCGTCCAGCCGGCCGGACGGCAGGCCCGCCTGCTGCTCCTCCCGGGAGAGGGTGTGCACCAGCTGGAAGCGTTCGGGGTAGCGGTCCTTGAGATCGGCCACCTCCTCCAGGAACATCGCGGAAGCCGTGGTGCGGTCGCTGCGTATCAGGCAGAACCGGGCGTCCGGGATCCGGGCGAGCAGGGTCGAGGCGAGGGACAGGACGGGGGTGATCCCGCTGCCGCCGACGATCGCCGCGAAGTGCCCCGCACGGGGCTCCAGCACGAACCGGCCGACCGGCGTCATCACCTCCACGGTGTCCCCGACCGCCAGCTCCTTCAGGGCGTACGTGGAGAACACCCCGCCGTCGACCAGCCGCACCCCGACCCGCAGCTCCGCCACCCCGGCGTCCTCAGGGGCGGGCGCGGGGCCGCAGAGGGAGTAGGTGCGCCGGATCTCGCCGTCCTGGGTACTGCGGCGGACCGAGATGTGCTGGCCCGGGGCGTAGCGATAGAGCTCACGGAGCTCCGGGGGCACGGCGAAGGTCAGGGCGACGGAGTCGTCGGTGAGGGCGTCGACGGCGGTCACCCGCAGCGGGTGGAAGGCGCCATGGCGGGCCGCTGCCATCTACAACTCCTTGAAGTGGTCGAACGGTTCGCGGCATGCCTCGCAGCGGCGCAGGGCCTTGCAGGCGGTGGAGGAGAAGCGGCTGAGGAGGGTGGTGTCGGTGGATCCGCAGTGCGGGCAGCGGATGCCGAGGGACACCGGGACCGGGCCGCCCGGGTCGCTGACGCGCGGCGGCGCCACCCCGAACTCGGCCAGCTTGCGGCGGCCTTCGGGCGTGATGTCGTCCGTGGACCAGGCGGGGGCGAGGACCGTGCGGACCTCGACCTCGGGAATGCCCTCGTCACGCAGCACCCGCTCGATGTCCGCGGCCATCGCCTCGACGGCCGGACAGCCGGTGTACGTGGGGGTGAGCTCCACCTCGACCCGGCCGGGGCCGGACATCTGGAGGCCGCGCAGGACGCCCAGCTCCGCGAGGGTCACCACCGGGAGCTCCGGGTCGGGGACGGCGCCCGCCAGCTCCAGGAGCCTCTCCTCCAGGGGAGTGGGCAGCGGGGTCCGGGCCGTCACCATGACGCCCCCGGGTGGCTGCGGTGCAGGTGCTGCATCTCGGCGATCATCCGGCCGAACGGCTCGGTGTGCAGGCCCTGGCGCCCGGCCCCGGCCGTCCACGCACCCGCCTGAGGGCCGGTGGGGAGCTCCAGGGTGGCCTGCCGGACCGTCTTGGTGATCAAGGTCAGCCAGGCGTCGCGCAGGGCCGTGACATCCACCTCCAGGCCCTCGACCGGCTCGAAGAGCTCGCCGGTGTAGCGCCACAGGGCGTCAAGGGCGGTCTGCATCCGGCGATGGCTCTCCTCGGTCCCGTCACCGAGCCGAAGCGTCCAGTGCTCGGCGTGGTCGCGGTGGTAGGTGACCTCCTTGACGGCCTTGCCGGCCAGCGGGGCGAACGGGCCGTCCCCGGCGGCCAACCGGCCGAAGAGCAGCTCCTGGTACGTCGAGAAGAAGAGCTGGCGGGCGATGGTGTGGGCGAAGTCGCCATTGGGCTGCTCGACCAACTGGACGTTCCGGAAGGCGCGCTCCTCCCTGAGGTACGCAAGCTCGTCCTCGTCGCCGACGAGGGAGAGGAGGAAACGGGCCTGGCCGAGGAGGTCCAGCGCGATATTGGTGAGCGCGACCTCCTCCTCCAGGACCGGGGCGTTCCCGGCCCACTCGGCCAGGCGGTGGGAGAGCACCAGGGCGTCGTCGCCGAGGGCCAGCGCCGCGGCCGCGGGGACCGCGCCGGCGGTGGCCGGGACGTGTGCGGGGGCCTGCTTCACAGGTGCCGCACCCCCTCCGGGATGTCGTAGAACGTGGGGTGGCGGTAGGGCTTGTCGGCGGCCGGCTCGAAGAAGGGGTCCTTCTCGTCCGGCGAGGAGGCGGTGATCGAGGCGGAGGGCACCACCCAGATCGAGACGCCTTCGGAGCGCCGGGTGTAGAGGTCCCGGGCGTTCCGCAGGGCCATCTCGGCGTCCGGTGCGTGCAGGCTTCCCGCGTGGGTGTGCGACAGACCTCGCCTGCTGCGCACGAACACCTCCCACAGCGGCCAATCGGTGCTGGTCATGCCCTTGCCTCCCCCTGGGTGTCACGGTGCTTCCCGGCGTATGCGGCGGCGGCCTCGCGCACCCACGCGCCGTCCTCGTGGGCCTGCCGCCGGCGGTTGATCCGCTGGTCGTTGCACGGGCCGTTGCCACGCAGGACCGCGTGGAACTCGGCCCAGTCGATGGGGCCGAAGTCGTGGTGGCCGCGCTCCTCGTTCCACCGGAGGTCCGGGTCGGGGAGCGTGAGTCCGAGGGACTCCGCCTGCGGCACACAGATGTCCACGAACCGCTGGCGCAGTTCGTCGTTGGAGTGGCGCTTGATCTTCCAGGCCATGGACTGGGCCGAGTGGGCCGACTCGTCGTCGGGCGGGCCGAACATCATCAGCGACGGCCACCACCAGCGGTCCACGGCGTCCTGCGCCATCGCGTGCTGTGCCTCGGTGCCCCGGCTCAGGGTGAGCAGCAGCTCGTAACCCTGGCGCTGGTGGAAGGACTCCTCCTTGCAGACCCGGACCATCGCACGGGCGTAGGGGCCGTAGGAGCAGCGGCACAGCGGGACCTGGTTGGTGATGGCCGCGCCGTCCACGAGCCAGCCGATGGCGCCGACGTCCGCCCAGGTCAGCGTGGGGTAGTTGAAGATCGAGGAGTACTTCTGGCGGCCCGAGTGGAGCTTGTCGAGGAGCTCGTCGCGGCCGGTGCCCAGGGTCTCGGCGGCGCTGTAGAGATAGAGGCCGTGGCCCGCCTCGTCCTGCACCTTGGCCATCAGGATGGCCTTGCGCCGCAGCGAGGGGGCCCGGGTGATCCAGTTGGCCTCGGGCTGCATGCCGATGATCTCGCTGTGGGCGTGCTGCGCTATCTGCCGGACGAGTGAGGCGCGGTAGGCGTCGGGCATCCAGTCGCGTGGCTCGATGCGCTCGTCGGCGGCCACGGCGGCGTCGAACACCGCTTCGTACGACTCCGTGTCCGGCGCCATCGTCGTCATGGCATGCCCCTGCCTCTCGATTGCTCCCGACCGACCGATCGTTCGGTTCAATGGTGGGCCGCTGCCTCCGAGGGTGTCAAGCCTGTGGATAACCCCGGTGCGCTGTGCCGGGCCGGACGGCATCGGTACGGTTCGGGGTGCACGACGACAGGTGGGAAGACTGGTGACACGCAGGATCGGGGCGGGGTATGGGGCCGGATGACGAGCGCGACGGGCCCGGCGGTGGCGGCGCCGGGGCGACCCGACCGTCGCTTCCCGCGCGCGTCGCCGTGGCCGCCGGGGCCGCGGTGGTGGCGGTCGCGGCGGCCGTGCACCTGACGATGGTGTTCCTGCATGTGGCGCCGTCGAACACGGTCAGTAAGCAGCACGCCAAGGCCATTGGCGACTACATCTATCCCGAGTTCGAACAGAACTGGAAGTTCTTCGCCCCCAACCCCCTCCAGCAGAACGTCGCCGTCCAGGCGCGCGCCGAGCTGCGGGGACCGGACGGCCGCACCACCCTCACCCGCTGGACCGATCTCTCCGCGCAGGACGGTGCCGCCATCCACCACAACCTTCTCCCCAGCCACGCCCAGCAGAACCTGCTGCGCCGCGCCTGGGACTTCTACACGGGCACGCACGACGTGCGGGAGCGCCCCAACGGGCTCCGCGGCAGCCTGTCCGAGGAGTACATACGCCGGATCGCCGTGGCCCGGCTGAGCGGCCAGGAGGGCCGCCCGGTCCAGCGCGTACAGGTGCGGTCCGTGACGACGGTCGTCGCACCGCCGCCCTGGAGCGACGAGAAGGGCGGCGGCAAGCCGTCCTACCGGACCCTGGCCTGGTGGCCCGTGGCGACCGCGGACCTCCCGGAGGCGAACCGGTGAGCACGCTCAGGACACCCCTCGCCGCCCTCACGCGCGGCTTCGACCGCGTCACCGGCACCTCGCTCGGCCGCTACCAGACGGCCGTCATCCGGATCGGGCTCTCCTTCACCTGGCTCTGCTTCCTGCTCCGCGAATGGCCCGACCGCCATGAGCTGTACGGGCCCGACGGGCCCTGGAGCTGGGACATGGCCCGCCGGCTGATCGCCGACAACCACTCCTTCACCGTCCTGATGTGGTCCGACAGCACGTTCTGGTTCGAGTGCGTCTACGCCGGCGCCCTGGTCTCCAGCGCCCTGCTGATGCTCGGCTGGCGCACCCGGACCATGTCGGTGCTCTCCATGATCGGCGTGCTGTCCCTGCAGAACCGCAGCGTCTTCCTCGGGGACGGCGGCGACAACGTCATCCATCTGATGGCCCTCTACACCGTCCTCACCCGTTGCGGCCTGGTGTGGTCCCTCGACGCCCGCCGCGCCCGGCGCCGCGGCCAGGACCCGGCCGCGGGCCCGGACGTCACCGGCATCGTGCTGTGGGCGCTCTGCGGTCTCGCGCTGATCGCCGCGCAGCTCTTCGGCGGTACGGGGCTGTCCTGGACCACCGACGGCCCGCTGCCCGGCCTCGGCTGGGCGACCGCGCTGTGGGGGCTGTGGCTCGTCCAGGGCGTGTGGTGGGCCGTGTGCCGCTACGCGCCGGGCGAGCCCCGCACCGTCCTCGACGCCTTCGCCCAGCTGGCCCACAACGCCGCCCTGTTGGTGATCATGGTCGAGGTCTGCCTGATCTACGCCACGGCCGGCTGGTACAAGATCCAGGGCTCGCGCTGGCAGGACGGCACCGCGCTCTACTACCCGCTGCACCTCGACTACTTCTCGCCCTGGCCCGAGCTCTCGCACGCCCTCGCCGGCAACGGCCTCATGGTGCTGCTGCTCAGCTACGGCACGGTCGCCGTGCAGGTCGCCTTCCCCTTCACCCTGCTCAACCGGCGGGTCAAGAACGTCCTGCTCGCGCTGATGATGGCCGAGCACCTGGGCATCGCCGTCACCCTCGGCCTGCCCTTCTTCTCCCTCGCGATGATCGTGGCGGACGCGGTCTTCCTGCCCACCGGCTTCCTGCGCCGCGTGGGCGAGCTCACCGGCCGCGCCCGGGACCGGGTGCTCCCCGCCCGGAGGAAGACCCTCCCGCCCCAGCGGGAGGACGAGACCGCCTCCCGCACTCTCGTAGGCTGAGGGCATGACCGAGGACGAAGCCGTGGCCGCCGTGCGGCAGTGGGGCGAGGCCGCCCCCGACGCCGTACTGCTCGACGGCTTCCACGCCCTGAAGCACGCCCTGCGCTTCGGCGCGGACGTGCGCCTGGCGGTCACCGCGGACAAGAAGGCGGCGCTGGCCCTCGCTGAACAGCTCGCCGACGACCTCACCGGGACGCTCGACGAGCGGCTGGTCGAGATCCCCGCACGGACCCTGCGGGAGCTGCTGCCCCGTGTGCACCCCACCGGGGTGGCCGCCCTGGCGGCCAGGCCCGCCCGCCGGGCCAACCTCGACGCCCTTTCCCGGGCGCCTCGGCAGGCCCCGGTGGTCGTCCTGGACAACCCCCGCAACCTCGGCAACGTGGGCGCCGTGATCCGGCTCGCCGCCGGCTTCGGCGCCACGGGTGTGGTCACCACCGGCGACCTCGACCCCTGGCACCCGAACGCCGTACGGGCGGGCGCCGGCCTGCACTACGCCACGGCCGTCGAGCACCTGCCGCTGCCCGAACTTCCGCCCGGCCCGCTGTATGTGCTGGATCCGGAGGGCGACGACATCCGGTCCGTCACCCTCCCCGACGACGCCCTGATCGCCTTCGGCTCCGAGCGGCACGGGATCTCCCCCGAGCTGCGGGAGAGGGCGACCCGGCTGGTCGCCCTTCCCATGCGGCCCCAGGTGTCGAGCTACAACCTCGCCACGAGCGTCGCCATGGCGCTCTTCCACTGGGGCGGACCGGCCCCGGTCTAGCTACGCCTGGCGGCGCACCTCGACGGTGCGGAACCGGGTGGCCACGAACGCTCCGTCGCACAGCGCGGCATTGGCCGAGGGGTTGCCGCCCGAGCCGTGGAAGTCGGAGAAGGCGGCCGTCTGGTTCACATACACCCCACCGGTGAGGTTCAGGGAGAGCTGGGCGCACTCCTCCAGGCACGCCTCCTCGATCAACCGCTCGACCTCCGGCGACGTGGTGTACGCGCCGACGGTCATGGCGCCCTGCTCCCGCACCGTGCGGCGCAGCAGCTCCACGGCGTCGGCCGCCGAGTCGACGGCGACGGCGAAGGACACCGGCCCGAAGCACTCGGAGAGATAGGCCGCCTCGGAGTCGGGCTTGGCGCCGTCCAGCTTCACGATCACCGGCGTACGGACCGTGGCGCCGGGGAAGTCGGGGTTGGCGACCGTCCGGGAGGCCAGGGCGACCTCGCCGAGCTGGGCGGCGGCGTCGATCCGCTCCTTGACCTGGGGGTTGACGATGGCGCCCAGCAGGGCGTTGGCCCGGGCGTCGTCACCCAGCAGGCCCTCGACCGCGGCGGCCAGATCGGCCACCACCTCGTCGAAGGTCCTGGGGCCGGCGTCGGTGGCGATGCCCCCGCGCGGGATGAGGAAGTTCTGCGGGGTGGTGCACATCTGGCCGCTGTAGAGCGACAGGGAGAAGGCGAGGTTGCTCAGCAGGCCCTTGTAGTCGTCGGTCGATTCGATGACGACCGTGTTGACACCGGCCTTCTCGGTGAAGACCTGCGCCTGACGGGCATGGGCCTCCAGCCAGTCGCCGAAGGCGGTGGAGCCGGTGTAGTCGACGATGCGGATCTCCGGGCGCACGGCCAGCGACTTGGCGATGCCCTCGCCGTCCCGCTCGGCGGCCAGGGCCACCAGGTCGGGGGAGAATCCCGCCTCGCGCAGCACCTCGCGGGCGATCCGCACCGTGAGCGCGAGCGGCAGCACGGCGCGGGGGTGCGGCTTGACCAGGACGGCGTTGCCGGTGGCCAGGGAGGCGAACAGACCGGGGAAGCCGTTCCAGGTGGGGAAGGTGTTGCAGCCGATGAGGAGAGAGACGCCGCGCGGCACGGGCGTGAACTCCTTGCGGAGCTCCAGGGGATCCCGCTTGCCCTGCGGCTTGGACCACTCGGCCGCGGCCGGGGTGCGCACCTGCTCGGCGTAGGCGTAGGTGACGGCCTCGAGGCCGCGGTCCTGGGCGTGCGGACCACCGGCCTGGAAGGCCATCATGAACGCCTGGCCGCTGGTGTGCATGACGGCATGGGCGAACTCGTGCGTGCGGGCGTTGATCCGGGTCAGGATCTCCAGACAGACCGCGGCCCGCGCCTCCGGGCCCGCCTCGCGCCACTGCGGCATGGCCGCGCGCAGGGCCGGCAGCAGGACGTCGGCGTCGGCGTGCGGATACTCGATGCCCAGCTCCGGGCCGTAGGGCGAGACTTCGGAGCTCGCCCAGCCGTCCGCGCCGGGCTGGTCCAGCTCGAAGCGCCGGCCGCGCAGCGCCTCGAAGGCGGCCTGCCCCTCGGCCGCGCTCAGGCTCCCGGGCACGGCGCCCTCCGCCCCGTACGCCTTCGGGTGCTCGGGGAAGGGGGACCAGTAGGCGCGCGAACGGATCGCGTCCAGTGCCTGGTCGAGGGTAGGGCGGTGCTTCTCGATCAACTGGGCGGTGGTGAGTCCGGCGGTCACGGCTGACCAACTCCTTGTCGAGCTGGGCTCGGATGAGGCGGCAGGCTTCGGGAACAGGGGTCGGGCGACAGGCTTCGGAGGCCACGAGCACCCCCCGGTAGATACAGTAACCGAACGATCGGTCGGGACAAGGGGGCCCGGCGAACCTGTGGACAACTCATCGGGGAGGATCACCGGCATGACCGCAATCGAGCTGGGACGTACCGTCGCCGTCGTCGGCACCGGCACCATGGGCCAGGGGATCGCCCAGGTCGCCCTCGTGGCCGGACACCCCGTACGCCTGTACGACGCGGCGGAGGGCCGCGCCGCCGAGGCCGCGCGGGCCATCGGCGCACGCCTCGACCGCCTCGTGGAGAAGGGCAGGCTCGACGCCGCCGGCCGCGACGCGGCCCGCGCCCGCCTGCACCCGGCCACCAGTACGGCCGAACTCGCTGACTCCGCACTCGTCATCGAGGCGATTCTGGAGCAACTCGACGCCAAGCAGAAGCTGTTCGCCGAGCTGGAATCAGTCGTTCCGGACGACTGCCTGCTCGCCACCAACACATCCTCCCTGTCGGTCACCGCTGTCGCGGGAGCCCTGCGCCTGCCCGGCCGTTTCGTCGGCCTGCACTTCTTCAACCCCGCGCCGCTGCTGCCGCTCGTGGAGGTCGTCCAGGGCCACGCGACCGACCCGGCCGCCGCCGATCGCGCCCAGGCCACCGTGGCCGCCTGGGGCAAGACGCCGGTGCGGTCCGCGGACACCCCCGGGTTCATCGTCAACCGCGTCGCCCGGCCCTTCTACGCCGAGGCGTTCCGGCTCCTGGAGGAGCGCGTCGCCGACCCGGCCACTCTCGACGCCGTACTGCGCGAGTGCGGCGGCTTCGCCATGGGCCCGTTCGAACTGACCGACCTCATCGGCCAGGATGTGAACGAAGCCGTCACCCGTTCGGTCTACGACTCCTTCTTCCAGGACCCGAAGTTCAGGCCCTCGCTCGCCCAGCGGCGCCTGGTGGAGGCCGGTTTGCTCGGCCGCAAGTCGGGCCGCGGCTGGTACGACCACGCCGACGGCGCCGAGCGCCCCGCCCCGCACACCGCGGAGCCCGCGCCCGCGCCCGCGTCGGTGGTCGTCCACGGGACGCCGGCCGGCCCGGCCGCGGTCCTGCGCGAGATGATCGAGGAAGCGGGCGTCAAGGTCACCCACGACCGCGCGCCGGGGGCGTCCGGGTGGTCCGTCCGGCTGCCCGGCGGCGCCCGCCTCGTGCTGACCGGCGGCCACGTCGCCACGGGCGACACGGACGAACCGCTCATCCGCTTCGACCTCGCCCTCGACTACCGGGCGGCGACCCGCATCGCCCTCGCGCCCTCGCACCGCGCCACCCCCGAGCAGGTGCGGGAGGCGGTCGGCCTCTTCCAGGCGCTCGGCAAGAAGGTCAGCGTCGTCGACGACGTGCCCGGCCTGATCGTCGCGCGCACCGTGGCCATGATCGTCGACTTCGCGGTCGACGCCGCCGCCCGCGGGGTCGCGAGCCCCGAGGACGTCGACACCGCCATGCGGCTGGGCGTGAACTACCCGGGCGGCCCGTTCGAGTGGACCGAGCGGCTCGGCGCACACTGGCTGTGGGGCCTCCTGGACTCCATGCACCACCAGAGCCCCGGCGGGCGCTACGCGCCGTCCTGGGCGCTCAGGCGCCGTGCGGACATCGAACGACAGGTGCTCTAATCATGACCATGGCCAAGCGCGACACCTACACGCCCGAATCGCTGCTCGCGGTCGCCGTCCAGGTGTTCAACGAGCGGGGCTACGACGGCACGTCCATGGAGCACCTCTCCCGGGCGGCCGGCATCTCCAAGTCCTCCATCTACCACCATGTGAAGGGCAAGGAGGAGCTGCTGCGGCTCGCGATAAGCCGCGCGCTGGACGAGCTCTTCGCCGTCCTGGACGAGCCCCGCGCCGTCGAGGGACGGTCCGTCGACCGGCTGGAGCACGTCACCCGGCGCACCGTGGAGGTGCTGATGGCCGAGCTGCCCTATGTGACGCTGCTGCTGCGCGTCCGGGGCAACACGGATACCGAGCGCTGGGCCATGGAGCGCCGCCGCGAGTTCGACCACCGGGTCGCCGAACTGCTCAAGCAGGCGGCGGCCGACGGCGACCTCCGGGAGGACGTCGATGTGCGGCTGGCGACCCGGCTGCTCTTCGGCATGATCAATTCCGTGGTCGAGTGGTACCGGCCGGGCCGCGGCGGCTCCACGAGCGACGAGGTGGCCGACGCGGTGGTCCGTACGGCCTTCGCGGGGCTGCGTACGTACCGCTAGCCGCCGCTCCGGAAGGCGCCCGCCCGCATGCCGCGCCACGAGGCCCCTGGGACACCCGTCCCGGGGGCCTCAGCGGTCCCCGGGCCCGACCGGCGCCCCTGGGGCCGTGCCGCCCGGGCCGCCCTCCTGGAGGTCGGTCTCCTCGAAGACCAGCAGCGTGCGGGTGCTGAGCACCTCCTCCATGGCCTGGATACGCGTCAGCACCAGCTCGCGCAGGGCGCGGTTGTCCTTGGCGTGCACCAGCAGCAGCACGTCGAAGTCCCCGCTCACCAGGGCGATGTGCGCGGCGCCCGGCAGCGCGCGGAGCTTCTCGCGGACCGATCGCCAGGAGTTCTGCACGATCTTCAACGTGATGTACGCCGAGGCCGTCTGGCCCGCCCGCTCCTGGTCGATGCGGGTGCTGAAGCCCCGGATCACCCCGTCGTCGATCAAGCGGTTGATCCGCGCGTAGGCGTTGGCGCGCGAGACGTGCACCCGCTCGGCCACGGACCGTATCGACGCACGGCCGTCGGACCGGAGCATGCGCAGGATCGCGCGGTCGATCTCGTCCAGCGGCCGCGCGGGCGGCCTGTCGCCCGCGAAGGCCATCTGTTCGTCCGGCATGCCGCCCCGCCTCCCCCTCATGGACGCCCTGTCCATATCTCAGGCTGTGGAGAACCGTTTGTCCACAGGCTTGGGCCGCCTGTAGCCAAAAAGTGCTGACGACCGAACAATCGGTAGGGAGGGAGCGCGGCCGCCAAGTGCCGCGTGCCCGGTCAAGCCCGTCCCAAAAGGAGGTGCTCGTCATGACGGTTCTGGAGCAGCCCGGCTCGTACCGGCCCACCCCGCCCCCTGCCTGGCAGCCCCGCACGGATCCCGCGCCGCTGCTGCCCGACGCGGAGCCGTACCGCCTGCTGGGCACCGACGAGGCCGCCGGGCTCGACCCCGAGCTCCTGCGGCGGATGTACGGGCAGCTCGTCCGCGGCCGCCGGTACAACACCCAGGCCACGGCCCTCACCCGGCAGGGCCGCCTCGCCGTCTACCCCTCCTCCACCGGCCAGGAGGCGTGCGAGGTCGCCGCCGCCCTCGTACTTGAGGACCGCGACTGGCTCTTCCCCAGCTATCGCGACACGCTCGCGGCCGTCGCCCGGGGCCTGGACCCCGTGCAGGCCCTGACCCTGCTGCGGGGCGACTGGCACACGGGCTACGACCCCCACGAGCACCGCGTCGCGCCCCTGTGCACCCCGCTGGCCACCCAACTCCCGCACGCCGTGGGCCTGGCGCACGCCGCCCGGCTCAAGGGCGACGACGTGGTGGCGCTCGCCATGGTCGGCGACGGCGGCACCAGCGAGGGCGACTTCCACGAGGCGCTCAACTTCGCCGCCGTCTGGCAGGCGCCGGTCGTCTTCCTCGTGCAGAACAACGGCTTCGCCATCTCCGTACCGCTCGCCAAGCAGACCGCGGCCCCGTCCCTCGCCCACAAGGCCGTCGGCTACGGCATGCCGGGCCGGCTGGTCGACGGCAATGACGTGGCCGCCGTCCACCGGGTGCTCGGCGAAGCCGTGCGGCGGGCCCGCGCCGGCTCCGGCCCCACCCTCGTCGAGGCCGTCACCTACCGCATCGACGCCCATACGAACGCCGACGACGCCACCCGCTACCGCACCGACACCGAGGTCGAGGCGTGGCGCGCGCACGACCCTGTCGACCTCCTGGAGCGGGAGCTGACCGGGCGGAAGCTGCTGGACGAGGACGGCATACGGCGCGAGCGTGAGGCCGCCGAGGCGATGGCCGCCGACCTCCGCGAGCGGATGAACCAGGACCCCGCGCTCGACCCCATGGACCTCTTCGCCCATGTCCACGCCGAGCGGACCGACCAACTGCGCGAGCAGGCCGCCATGTTGCGCGCCGAGCTCGACGCCGCCGGGGACACCACCCCGGGCTCTCAGGAAGGGGTGGGGCGATGACCACCGCGGCTGTCACGACCGGCCGGAAGCCCGCCACGATGGCCCAGGCCCTGGGCCGGGCGCTGCGCGACGCCATGGCCGACGACCCGTCCGTCCACGTCCTCGGCGAGGACGTCGGCGCCCTGGGCGGCGTCTTCCGGGTCACGGACGGCCTGGCCAAGGAGTTCGGCGAGGACCGCTGCACGGACACGCCGCTGGCCGAGGCGGGCATCCTCGGCGCGGCCGTCGGCATGGCCATGTACGGGCTGCGACCCGTGGTCGAGATGCAGTTCGACGCCTTCGCCTACCCCGCCTTCGAGCAACTCGTCAGCCATGTCGCCCGGATGCGGAACCGCACCCGGGGCGCGATGCCCATGCCGATCACCGTGCGGGTGCCTTACGGCGGTGGGATCGGCGGCGTCGAACACCACAGCGACTCCTCCGAGATCTACTACATGGCCACCCCCGGCCTCCATGTGGTCGCCCCCGCGACCGTCGCCGACGCCTACGGGCTGCTGCGGGCCGCGATCGCCTCCGACGACCCGGTGGTCTTCCTGGAGCCCAAGCGGCTCTACTGGTCCAAGGCCGACTGGGACCCGGACCGGCCCGAGGAGGTGCCGGGCATCGGCCGGGCGGCCGTCCGCCGCCGGGGCACCTCCGCCACGCTGATCTCCTACGGCCCGTCCGTGCCGGTCTGCCTGGAGGCCGCGGAGGCCGCCCGGGCCGAAGGCTGGGACCTGGAAGTGGTCGACCTGCGTTCGCTGGTGCCGTTCGACGAGGAGACGGTCTGCGCGTCCGTAAGGCGCACCGGCCGGGCCGTCGTCGTCCATGAGGCCACCGGATTCGGCGGCCCCGGCGGGGAGATCGCGGCCCGGATCACGGAGCGCTGCTTCCACCACCTGGAGGCACCCGTGCTGCGCGTCACCGGCTTCGACATCCCCTATCCGCCGCCGATGCTGGAGCGGTACCACCTGCCCGGCGTCGACCGGGTACTGGACGCCGTCGCCCGCTTGCAGTGGGAGTCGGAGTGGACGGACCCGGCGGCGGGCCCCGGTGGTTCCACCGGTCCCAAGGGCCTCACGGGCCCGAACGGTTTCCAGGGCTTCGACGGCTTCGAGGGCGGGGTGCGCTGATGGCCGTGGTGCGCGAATTCACGCTGCCGGACCTCGGGGAAGGGCTCACCGAGGCGGAGATCGTCCGCTGGCTCGTCCAGGTCGGTGACGTCGTCGCCGTCGACCAGCCGGTGGTCGAGGTCGAGACGGCCAAGGCGATGGTCGAGGTCCCGTGCCCCTACGGGGGCGTGGTGACGGCCCGGTTCGGCGAGGAGGGCACGGAGCTCCCGGTGGGCGCGCCGCTGCTGACGGTGGCGGTCGGCGAGCCGGCGACCGGTTCCGACGGCGACAGCGGCCCGGAGGACACCGGGCGAGACTCCGGAACCCTCGCTCCCCCCGGGGGCGAGGGTTCCGGGAACGTCCTGGTCGGCTACGGCACGCAGGCCCCGGCCGCGCGGCGCCCCCGGGTGCGGGCACCCGGGGGGAGGGCCGCACGGACGCAGGGCGGCCCGGTCGCCACCGGTGAGGCGGGCAAGGCAAGTGAGGCGGGAGAGGCGGTGGGGGCCGGCAGGTCCGCCGGTGCCGTCGGTTCCGTAAGGGCCGCCGCGCCCGTCGAGGCGGGTACCCGGGCGGTGATATCGCCTCTCGTCCGGCGGCTGGCCAGGGAGCGCGGGCTCGACCTCGCGCACGTGTGCGGCAGTGGACCGGACGGGTTGATCACCCGGGCGGACGTCGAGCGCGCCACGGCCTCCCCGGCCCCGGTTCCCGGGCGGGCGGCGGTCGCGTCCGGCACGCCGTCGGCCGCCGGGCGGCCGGAGGACGGTGCCGAGCGGATTCCCCTGCGCGGGATGCGCGGCGCCGTCGCCGAGAAGCTCGGCAGGAGCCGCCGCGAGATCCCGGACGCGACCTGCTGGGTGGACGCCGACGCCACGGAGCTGCTGGCCGCCCGACGGGCGATGAACGCCGCCGGGGACCCCAAGATCTCGCTGCTCGCCGTACTGGCCCGGATCACGACGGCGGCCCTGGCCCGCTACCCCGAGCTCAACGCCACGGTGGACACCGAGGCCCGTGAGATCGTGCGGCTGCCCGGGGTGCACCTGGGGTTCGCCGCGCAGACCGACCGGGGCCTGGTCGTCCCCGTCGTCCGGAACGCCCACACGCTCAACGCCGTCCGGCTGTCCGAGGAGATCGCCCGGCTGACCGAGGCCGCGCGGGCGGGCGCCCTCACCCCGGCCGAGCTGACCGGCGGCACGTTCACCCTGAACAACTACGGGGTGTTCGGGGTCGACGGCTCCACGCCGATCATCAACCACCCGGAGGCGGCGATGCTCGGGGTCGGGCGCATAGTCCCGAAGCCATGGGTGTGGGAGGGGGAGTTGGCGGTACGGCAGGTCGTGCAGCTGTCCTTCACCTTCGACCACCGCGTCTGCGACGGCGGCACGGCGGGAGGCTTCCTGCGGTACGTGGCCGACTGCGTCGAGCGGCCCGCGGTGTTGTTGCGGTCCGTGTGACGGGCGGCTGCCGAGCGGCCGTGCAGGGTGGCGGTGACGGCGCCCCGGCAGGGCCGGTCGCCGCGGTCGGCGCGCCGTCGTCCGGAGGCTTCCGGGCGGCCGGTGCGCCGGGCGGTGGCGCGGCCATACTCGTCGGGTGACTGACTATGACGCCGTAGTGCTCGCCGGAGGCGCCGCCCGCAGGCTGGGCGGCGCCGACAAGCCCGGTCTGAGCGTGGGCGGCCGCACGCTGCTCGACCGGGTCCTCGGCGCGTGCGCGGACGCCGGTGACACCGTCGTGGTGGGCCCGCGCCGCCCCACCGCCCGGCCCGTGCGCTGGGCGCGCGAGCAGCCCCCCGGCGGCGGACCGCTCGCCGCGCTCGCCGCCGGCCTCAAGGGGACGGAGGCCGCCCTGACGCTCGTACTCTCCGCCGACCTGCCGTTCCTGCGGGCCGACACCGTACGAGCCCTTCTCGCGGCCCTCGCCGACGCCGGGGAGGGGACGGACGGGGTGCTGCTCGCCGACCCCGACGGACGGGACCAGCCGCTGGTCGCCGCCTACCGCGGCGAGGCCCTCCGCCGGGAACTCGCCCTGCTCGCCGCCGAGCACGGCTCCCTCGCCGGACTGCCGCTCCGCCTGCTCACGGCCGAGCTGGCGCTCGGCCGGCTCCCGCACCCCACGGCGTCGTTCGACTGCGACACCTGGGAGGACGTCGCCACGGCCCGCGCGCGCATCAGGGACGATGGGGGCGTGCTGGAAGAATGGATCAACGCCGCCAAGGCCGAACTCGGCATCGAGCTCGACGTCGACACCGCCGCCCTCCTCGACCTCGCACGGGACGCCGCGCACGGCGTGGCCCGGCCCGCCGCGCCCCTGACGACGTTCCTCGTCGGCTACGCCGCCGCGCTGCGGGGCGGCGGGGAGGAGGCCGTCGCGGCGGCGACCCGCGAGGCGGTCGCGCTCGCCCGGCGCTGGGCCGACGAGGCCGCGGACGGCGGCAAGGCCGCCGCCGAGGGCCCCCACGCGCCCGAAGAGTCGGAATGACCTCCAGGGAGGACGGCTCCGCGCTCGACCGCGCGGCGGACGAGGCACTGGCCCTCATCGCGGACGACCGCCGGGCGAGGAGCCGCTCGCGCGGCCAGGCGCACATGGCCGCCGACGGCGGGCGCCCGGCGGCCGGGGGCCGTCCCGTCGAGGACGGGGCTCCGGCCGATCGCCCACTGGGGGAGGGGCTCTTCGTCCCGTGGGCGGAGGACCACGGTCCGCGGGGAGCCTCCGGCCCCGGCGGGCCCGCGCCGGGAGAGGACGACTCCGCGCCGCGCGCCGACCGCTCGCATCACGCGCGGGGGAGCGGCGGGTGCCGGAACGGCGAGTACGGGCACGCCGATCGCCCGGCCGGGGGAGCCTCGGCGGGGGACACCTTGGCCGTCATCGACGCGTTGACGCTGCTCGCCGAGGATCGCTCGGCGCGCGGGCGGCGGGGCGGCGGCGACGTGCCGCGCCCGTCGTACGAGGGCGGCCGGTCCCGTCGCGAAGGCCCGTTCGGCGACTTCCCTTTCGACCTTGAGCCGGAGTCGGCTCTTGAGGCGGAGCCGGCCTTTGGGCCGGGGGCGACCCTTGAGGCGGAGCCGGCCTCTGGGGCAGGGTCGGTCATTGAGACGGAGTTGGCCTCTGGGCCGGAGTCGGCCCTTGAACCGGAGCCGGCCCCTGAGGCGAAACCGGCTCCTGAGCCGACGCCGGAGCCCACCCCCGGGTCGGTCATCGACGCCGGGCCCGTCTCTGACGCCGGGCCTGTCTCTGACGCCGGGCCTGTCTCTGACCCCGGGCCCGTCTCCACCCCCGATCCCGTCTCCACCCCCAAGCCCGCCTCTGAATCCGCGCCTGTTCCCGTCCCGAGGTCCGTCCCCGTCCCCGGACCCGGACCCGGACCCGGACCCGTCCCCGGAGCCGAACCCGTCCCCACCCCCACCGCCGACTCCATCCCCTCCCCCCGCGAGTACGAGTTCCTCTTCGCGGCCGACGACGTACGTGAGTCCGCCCCCATGACGACCGCTCCCTGGCCCGACGCCCGTGCCCTCGCCGCTCGTGCCGCCGAGCCCCTGCCGCCCGTCGAGCAGGAGCTCGGCGAGGCGCTCGGGCAGGTGCTCGCCTCGTCGCTCGTCGCGCTCACCGACCTGCCGTCCTTCGACACCTCCGCCATGGACGGCTGGGCGGTCGCCGGGCCGGGCCCGTGGCGGCTGCCCGCCGGCCGGGAGGGCCTCGGCGTCCTCGCCGGCTCCGACCACGGCGGGGCCGCGCCCCTGCGCGACGGACACGCCGTAAGGATCGCGACCGGCGCGCCCGTCCCGCCCGGCACCACCGCCGTGCTCCGCAGCGAGCACGGCGAGGTGACCGGCCGGGACGAGCCGCACCCCGAGCTCCACGCCACCCGTCGTCTCTCCCACGGCCAGGACATCCGCCCCCGTGGCCAGGAGTGCCGCCACGGCGACCAACTCCTGCCCCGGGGCACCGTCGTGACCCCCGCCGTGCTCGGCCTGGCCGCCGCCGCGGGCTACGACAGGCTCCACGTCACCCGCCGCCCCCGCGCCGAAGTGCTCGTCCTCGGCGACGAACTGCTCCGCGAGGGCCTCCCCCAGGGCGGCCGGATCCGGGACGCCCTCGGCCCCATGCTCGGCCCCTGGCTCACGGCCCTCGGCGCCGAGGTGACCTCGATCCGCCGCCTCGGCGACGACGCGAACGCCCTGCACGCGGCCCTCGCCGACTCCACCGCCGACGTCGTGCTCACCACCGGCGGTACGGCCGCCGGCCCCGTCGACCACGTCCACACCACCCTCCGGAGGCTCGGCGCCGAGCTCCTGGTCGACGGTGTCGCGGTCCGGCCCGGCCACCCGATGCTGCTCGCCCGGCTCGCACCCGGCCGGCACCTCGTCGGCCTCCCCGGCAACCCCCTGGCCGCCGTCGCCGGACTGCTGACGCTCGCCGAGCCCCTGCTCCGTACGCTCTCCGCGCGCCCCTCGCCCCCGCCCTACCGGGCCGTCCTCACCGATGCCGTCAAGGGCCACCCGGACGACACCCGGCTCGTCCCCGTCGTCAGCCGGCACAGCGACAGCGCGGAGCCGCTCAGTTTCCACGGGCCCGCGATGCTGCGGGGCCTCGCCGCCGCCGACGCGCTCGCGGTCATTCCGCCGGGTGGTGCGGTACGGGGTTCCCGGGCCGGGGTTCTCGAACTGCCGTGGGCGGTGGGTGGGGTGTGACGCGCCTCCGGGCCGGCAGGGCGGTGGCCGCACCGCCTGCCCTCACCCCTCCGCCGCCGGCGGCGCCGCCTGCTTGATCGTGATGACCCGGTCCGCGAGGTGCAGCGTCGCCGCCTCCGGGTCGGTGAAGTGCAGCAGCCGGTGGCCCCGTACGACCGCGACGACGAGGTCCGCGCAGTCGCGCGGTGAGTTGCCCGCCTCCCGCTTGGTGACGGGCCGCTCCACGACGTCCAGGCCGTTGCCGTACGTCAGCAGGTCCTCCAGCACCGTGCCGACGTTCGGGCTCATCATCGACATGCCGAGCAGCCGGCCCGCCGAGCTCGAACTCGTCACGACGGTGTTCGCGCCGCTCTGCCGCAGCAGCGGCACGTTCTCGTCCTCCCGCACGGCCACGACGATCGTGGCCGACTTGTTGAGCTGCCGCGCGGTCAGCGTGACCAGGGCGGCCGTGTCGTCCCGCTCCGTGCAGATCACCACCTGGGAGGCCCGCTGGAGCTCGGCGCGGAGCAGCGTCTCGGAGCGCGTGGCGTCGCCCAGGACGCCCACCAGGCCGTCGCTGGAGGCCGCGTCCACGACCTTCTTCTGCGGGTCCACCACGACGATCTTGTCCTTGGGCTTGCCCTGCCCGACCAGCGTCTCGATGGCGTGCCGGCCCTTGGTGCCGTAGCCGACGACGACGGTGTGCTCTCGCATGCGGGACCTCCAGCGGTGGATGCGCACCTGCTGGCGCGTCCGTTCGGTCAGCACTTCCAGGGTGGTGCCGACCAGAATGATCAGGAACAACACGCGCAATGGCGTGATCAAGAAGATATTCGTCAGCCGCGCCCCGTCGCTCACGGGCGTGATGTCGCCGTAGCCGGTCGTCGACAGGGTGACGGTCGCGTAGTACGCGGAGTCGAGGAAGTCGACGGCGCTGTCGGAGTTGTCGTGGTACCCCTCGCGGTCGACGTAGACGAGCAGGGTCGTCAGGCCGAGCACGGCCAGCGCCATGACGAGCCGGCGCAGCACCTGCCGCAGCGGCGCCGCGACGTTCTGGACCGGCATGACGATGGAGCGCCCCGCCTCCGCGTCCTCTTCGGCCTCTCTCCTGGTGCGCCGCCACAGCGACCGGAGGAGGGAGATTCTGGTCATCTTGCCCGTAGCCATGCGCTCCATGTTCCGTGATGTGCCGAGGGGCCCGGGAGTAGCCTCGCGGGCATGCATGCGATCACCATCAACGAACCCGGCGGACCGGAGGCCCTGGTCTGGGCCGAGGTGCCCGATCCCGTGCCCGGCGAGGGCGAGGTACTGGTCGAGGTCGTCGCCGGTGCCGTCAACCGCGCGGACGTGATGCAGCGTCAGGGCTTCTACGATCCGCCGCCCGGCGCGTCCTCCTACCCCGGACTGGAGTGCTCCGGCCGGATCGTCGCCCTGGGGCCCGGCGTGGCCGGCTGGGCCGTCGGCGACGAGGTGTGCGCGCTGCTGGCGGGCGGCGGCTACGCGGAGAAGGTCTGTGTGCCGGCCGGTCAGCTGCTGCCCGTCCCGGACGGCATGGACCTGGTCACGGCCGCCGCGCTGCCCGAGGTCACCGCCACCGTCTGGTCGAACGTCTTCATGGTCGCCCACCTGCGCCCCGGCGAGACCCTGCTCGTGCACGGCGGCGGCAGCGGCATCGGCACCATGGCCGTCCAGCTGGCCAAGGCGGTCGGCGCGCGCGTCGCGGTCACCGCGGGCAGCCAGGAGAAGCTGGAGCGCTGCCGCGAGCTCGGCGCGGACATCCTCATCGACTACCGGCGGCAGGACTTCGTCGAGGAGCTCGGCAAGGTGACGGGCGGTGTCGGCGCGGACGTCATCCTCGACATCCTCGGCGCGAAGTACCTCGCCCGGAACGTGTCCGCCCTCGCCGTCAACGGCCGGCTGGTCGTCATCGGCCTCCAGGGCGGCCGTAAGGCCGAACTGGACCTCGGCACGCTGCTCACCAAGCGGGCCGCCGTCCTGGCCACCTCGCTGCGGGCCCGGCCGCTCCAGGAGAAGGCGGCGATCGTCGCCGCCGTGCGCGAGCACGTCTGGCCGCTGATCGCCGGCGGGCGGGTACGGGCGGTGGTCGACCGCACGCTGCCGATGCGGGACGCGGCGGAGGCCCACCGGATCCTGGAGGAGAGCTCCCACGTCGGGAAGATCCTGCTCACGACGTGAGCGGGTACGGAAGCGGGTACGCGCGCGGGTACGGGAGCGAGTATGCGCGCGGGTAAGCGGGAGCGAGCGCGCGCGAGGGCGCGGGAACGAGTACGCGCGCGGGTAACGGGAGCGAGCGCGCGCGAGGGCACGGGGACGAGTACGCGCACGGGCACGGGAACGAGCGCGCGCGAAGGTAAGCGGAGACGAGTACACGCGCAGGCACGCGTAAGGGCGGCATGACCCCCCGCCCGCCGCGGGGCGCCCCCGTTCACCCGGTCGGCCGCGCGCGCGTGCCGTGCCGCACCGCGCGGGCGAGGCTGGGGTGCGTGGACCGTGGACCGCGTGCGATATCCCCGGCCCGGCGGGCGCTGTCCCTCGCCGGGCCGGCCCTGGCGGCGGCGGCCGTACTGGCCGCCCCCGCCTTCCACCAGGCGCAACGACCGGACGACCCGCTCGCCGCCCGTGCCTCGTCCGTCCCCTCGCCGGACCGGTCCCAGGAGCCGCCGGGCGACGACGACCGGCTCGCCGGGAGCCACGCGGGGGAGGGCCGCAGCCACCCCGGCCGGGCGGCGGAGAGCGGGTCCGGGAGCCCGTCGGCCCCCGGCCCCGGACCGGACCGGCCGTCCTCGCCGGGAGCCCCTCCCCCCGACGACCCGGAGGCCGGCCGGGCGCCCGGCCAGGCCCACCCGCCCACGGACCCGGGCGGCAACACGCCCGGCGGCGGCAGCGGCCCCGGAGGCACGGGCGGTACGGGCGGCCCCGGCGGCACCGACGGGGAGGCCACCGCCGCCCGCCACCGTGACGACGAGGCCCTGGACGACGGCGACCGCGTCATGCGGGTCCTGCCGCTGGGCACCGGAATGACCCTCACCGGCCTGGGACTCGGCTACTTCGCCCTCCGGCTACGGCGTGCGAGGTGAAAAGGGGGCGTGCGGTAAGGCGCGTTGCACGGTGGATCAGGCGTGTGCGGGGGCATCACCAGGGGGAAATCACCTGTGCGAGAGAATGGCGGCATGGATATGCCGAGGAATGAACGGTCGCAGGAGAGCCCGCACGTCCTGGTCGTAGGCCCGGACGGCATGGCTCTCGGCAGCACCAACCCCGGCAACGGGGAAGGTGACGACGAGTCGCGCGAGGTCCCCGTGACGGAGATGGTCGAACAGCCCGCGAAGGTCATGCGCATCGGCAGCATGATCAAGCAGCTGCTGGAGGAAGTCCGCGCCGCACCCCTGGACGAGGCGAGCCGGGTCCGGCTCAAGGAGATCCACCACAGCTCCGTGCGGGAGCTGGAGGACGGTCTCGCGCCCGAGCTCGTCGAGGAGCTGGAGCGCCTCTCCCTGCCCTTCACCGACGAGACGATCCCCACCGAAGCGGAACTGCGCATCGCGCAGGCGCAGTTGGTCGGCTGGCTGGAAGGGCTCTTCCACGGCATCCAGACGACGCTGTTCGCCCAGCAGATGGCCGCGCGGGCGCAGTTGGAGCAGATGCGCAGGGCCCTCCCGCCCGGCGTCCTGGGCGAGGACGACGGCGAGGGCCACCAGCACGGCGGGGCCCGCTCCGGCCCCTATCTGTAAGGGCGCGCCCGTTCCGTAAGGGCGCACCCGTAAGGCCGCGCACATATGTGTGCCCGGTACGTCCAGCGGACGTACCGGGCACACATATGACCGTCCTTACGGCTGACGCGACTCTTAAGAAGCGACTCCTAAGAGGCCGGGTCACCCGTCGACACCGTCAGCACGAACATGTCGCTCGGCGACTTCGGGTCGAACGCGTCGCCCCCCTTGGGCGTCTGGCTGAGCACGGTGCCCTTGCCCCAGGTGTTCTCGTTCTGCTGGTCGATGCGGTACTTCCAGCCGGCGGCCTGGAGGCACGCCTTGACCGAGTCGACGTAGAAGTAGCTGAAGTCGGGCGCCGACTTCTTCGACTTGTCGTTGTAGTACTCGTACGCCTTCGTGCACTTCTCCTTGTCGATGGCCTTCGACCGGTCGCCCTCGCGGTGCTTGCTCTGGGTGCCGCCTGTGCCACCGCCCGAGCCGCCCGTCGTGGCCCCGCCGGAGCCGTTGGCCGGGGCGCCCGTCACGGGCGCCTGCGAGCTCGTGGTGTCGTTCTTCGCCTCGTCGCCCTTCTTGCCGCCGCCGTTGAGCGCGATCGCGGCGATCACGCCGATGACCGCGAGGACGGCGACGACGCCCGAGCCGATGATGACCGGCTTGTTGCTCCTGCCGCCGCCCTGCGGCGCCGGGGCGGGCGACGGGTTGATCGAGTACGGCGGGGGCGTGCCCGGACCGCTCGGCCCGCCGTTCTGGAACGGCTGGCCGGGCGTCGGGTAGCCCGGGGCGCCCTGCGGCGGGGTGGACGGCCCGTAGGAGGCGTACGGGCCCGGAGCCGGCTGGTACGGCGTCCGGACGGCCTGCGGGCCCGGCCCGGGGGTCTGCGCGTCGACGGGCGGGAAGACGGCCGAGCCGACGCCCGCACCGCTGCGCGGCGGCGGGCCGCCCGCCACGATGACCGGCGCGGCCCCGGACTGCGCGGTGCCCGAGACCCGCGCGCACTCGTCCCGCATGGACTCGGCGCTCGGGAAGCGCTCGTTCGGGTTCTTCTTCAGCGCGCGGGCGACCAGGGCGTCCACAGCCGGCGGGATCGAACGATTGATCGAGGAGGGAGCGACCGGCTCCTCCTGGACATGGGCGTACGCGATCGCCAGCGGGGAGTCCGCGTCGAACGGCAGCCGCCCGGTCAGCAGCTCGAAGAGCATGATGCCGACCGAGTACAGGTCGGAGCGGGCGTCGACGCCACGCCCGAGCGCCTGCTCCGGCGAGAGGTACTGGGGGGTGCCGACGACCATGCCGGTCTGCGTCATCGAGGTGACGCCGGACTGCATGGCGCGGGCGATGCCGAAGTCCATGACCTTGACCACGCCACGCTTGGTCATCATCACGTTGCCGGGCTTGATGTCGCGGTGGACCAGCCCCATCTCATGGCTGACCTCCAGCGCGGCCAGCACATCGGCGGTGATCTTCAGCGCCTTCTCGGTCGGCATCGCGCCGAACTGCCGCACGTCGGCGTCGAGGACCGAGCGCAGCGGCCGGCCCTCGACGTACTCCATGACGATGTACGGCATGGTCGACCCGTCCAGGTCGTCCTCGCCGGTGTCGAAGACCGAGACGATGTTCGTGTGTGTGAGCTTGGCGACGGCCTGGGCCTCGCGCCGGAAGCGCTCGCGGAAGGACGCCTCGCGGCCCAGCTCCGTGTGCAGTGTCTTGATCGCGACCTGGCGGTCCAGAACGCTGTCGTACGCCAGGTGGACCGAGGCCATCCCGCCTTCGCCCAGCAGGTCGCGCAGCTGGTAGCGGCCGCCGCCGACAGACCGGCCCGTGTAGCGGCCCTGAGCGCCGTCCTGGCTCATCGTTCTACTTCCCCCTTGCGGCGAACTGCCGGCGTACGGTTCCGGCAGGTGCCGGCTGTGCCGATGGATCTCGGCCAAGTCTGCCCGAGGCGGCGGGCACGTCAAGCCGCGTGCCCGTTCCGTGACGGGATGCGCGACAACACGTCACGAGATTTGCCTTGCTCAGGGGCGTACGGGTTTGATAGCGCGTCCATCCCGGACCGGCGCGCGCCGTGGAGCCTGTAGCGTGCCTTAGCGGAAGACCGTTTTCCCCGCGCCGCGCCTCCCACGCGCAGCGGACAGACACGACGGCGAGGACTGATGGCACAGACGCAGAGCGCCCAGGGTCCGACAGACCCTGACGCCAACGGGGGCGGCATGCCCGATGTGCCTGAAATGTGGGGCAATGGCGGCCTGGTCGGAGACGGCCGCTACCGCCTCACCCACCGCCTCGGCCGCGGTGGCATGGCAGAGGTGTTCGCGGCCGAGGACGTGCGCCTCGGCCGTACGGTCGCGGTGAAGCTGCTCCGGGCCGACCTCGCGGAGGACCCGGTCTCGAAGGCGCGCTTCACCCGCGAGGCACAGTCGGTGGCCGGCCTGAACCACCACGCGGTGGTGGCGGTCTACGACTCCGGCGAGGACACCGTCGGCCGCAACGTCGTGCCGTACATCGTCATGGAGTTGGTTGAAGGTCGCACTATCCGTGACCTGTTGCTGGGTGCCGAGCCCCCGCCGCCCGACCAGGCACTGATCATCGTCTCGGGCGTATTGGAAGCGCTGGCCTACAGCCACCAGCACGGCATCGTGCACCGCGACATCAAGCCCGCCAACGTGATCATCACGAACAACGGCGCGGTCAAGGTCATGGACTTCGGCATCGCCCGCGCCCTGCACGGCGCGGCGTCCACCATGACCCAGACCGGCATGGTCATGGGCACGCCGCAGTACCTCTCGCCCGAGCAGGCGCTCGGCAAGACGGTCGACGCGCGCTCGGACCTCTACGCCACCGGCTGCCTGCTCTACGAACTGCTGGCGCTGCGCCCCCCGTTCACCGGCGAGACCCCGCTGTCGGTGGTCTACCAGCACGTCCAGGACACTCCCGTCCCGCCGTCGCAGGTCCTCGGCAGCCTGCCGCCGGAGCTCGACGGTCTGGTGATGCGTTCCCTCGCCAAGGACCCGGACGACCGGTTCCAGAGCGCCGAGGAGATGCGCGGGCTGGTCCAGTACGCGCTGCAGATGCTGCACGACGCCGGCGCCCACTCGGGCTCCTGGGACACCGGCCCGGTCGCGCACGCCACCGCCGCCACCCAGGCCCTGGGCATGGGCGGCATGGGCGGCATGGCCGGGACGACCGCCATGCCGCACCCGGTGCACGGCGACACCTCGCAGCAGCCGATCATCCCGCCGCGCGGCGGTGACGACGGCGGCTTCGACGGCTACGGCGGGCGGGGCCGCGGCGGCGGTGGCGGTGGCAAGGGCAAGATGGTGCTCGTCGCCGTCATCGCCCTGATCGCGGTCGTGGCGGGCGTGGCCTTCGCGGTGAAGACGATGAACAAGCCCGACGACAAGAGGACGACGGACAGGCCCAAGACGTCCGTCAGCTCCTCCTCGTCCCCCAACCCGTCCTCCAGCCCGGAGACCTCCGGCAAGCCCAGCCGTCCCGCCACCCAGCCCGGCGGCGGCACCACGGGCGAGCAGGAGTCCGACAGTTCCACCTCCGGCGGCGGCCAGGAGCCGGACGGCGACACGGGGTCGCACCACTCGTCCAAGCCGTCCAACAAGCCCTCGCCCGATCCGTCGACCCCGGTGACGCCGACGGGCGAGCCCTCGACGAAGCCGTCGGGCGACGACAAGCCCCCGACCGGCGGCACCAGCGCCGGTCAGGACGGCGGCAGCGCCAACGCGGGCACCTCGGCCGGCCAGGTCGGCGGCCCCGGCGCCACGATCAACGGCCAGGGCACCGGCACCACGCCGGGCGGCTGACGCACGCGGACACGAACGGCCTGGGGCCCGGCACCGAGAGGTGCCGGGCCCCAGGCCGTTCGTGCGCCGGTCGTTCCCGGCCTCAGTCCGTGAACGCCTCGCGCACCGCGCCGTACGAGCGCGTCCACCACACCGACAGCGCCGCCGACGCGGGGAAGCCGGGGTCGGCGCGGTGGTCGCCGAGCTGGTAGCGCCAGCGCAGCATCCAGAAGTCGTTGAGCCGCTCCCACCACACGCGGTGCACCGCGGCCGCCAGTTCGGCGGTGTCCGCCCCGCAGGCCCGGCGGTAGGCGCGCGCGTACGGCCGTATCTTCGCGAGGTCCAGGGTGCCGTCGGGGCGCAGGAAGAAGATCACCGCGGCCCGTACGGCCTCCTCGGCGCGGGGCTGCACGCCCAGCCGGTCCCAGTCGACGATCGCGGCCGGTTCGCCGCCCCGGTAGAGCAGGTTGAGCGGGTGGAAGTCGCCGTGCACCCAGCCCCGGGCGGGCGCGGCGGCCGGGCGGCGGTGCGCGTGCCGCTCCAGCAGGGCGCGGCGTTCGACGAGCCGGTGCTCGGCCAGCTCGTCGAAGGAGTCGCGGGGCCGGCGCCGGACGAGCTCCAGAAGCTCCTCGATGAGGGCGTACGTGTCCTGGGGGTCCGCGGCGGCGTCCTGGGCCTGCCAGGGGTCTCCCGGGCCTTCAGGGGGCTTCTCAGGGCCTTCCGGGGGCCTCTGGGCGTCAGGGCGGCCCGCCGGGGCCGCGGCGGCCGGGTGCTCCTCGCGGCAGACCTTCTCCAGGCACATGTGGACATGGCCCAGCAGCGCCCCGAGCCGCCGGGACTGCGCGCGGGTCAGCGCGCCGCCGTCGCGGTGGCGGCCCTCGACCCAGGGGTGCAGGGCGTAGCAGCGGCCGTCGACGACGGTGACGGTGGCGCCCCGGGCGTCCGCGACGGGCGGGGCGACGGGCAGGCCGAGGGCGGCCAGCCGCAGGGTGACGGCGTGCTGGCGGGCGATGGCGGCGTGGTCGCCGTCGAGGTGGTGCTTGAGGAAGAAGCGGCCCCGGGTGGTGGTGAGGCGGTAACCGCGGTTGAGGAGGCCCTCGGTCAGCGGTACGCACCCGAGCGGCTCGCCGGCCTGGCCGTAGAGCCGCAGGACGTTGTGCAGGGTGGTGCCGTCGAGCGGCTCCGTCTCCGGGTGCCCGGAGGGGCCGTCGGCGCCGGTGGTCACCCCGGCGCTCGCGCGGAGGCCGTCAGGTCTCGGGCGGCCGGGCCCGGGGCGGCCGGCGTCCCTCCGGACTCCGCCGACGGGAGGGACGGCGGGGGGCTGGACAAGTGAGCGCGGCACGCTCCAAATGTTAGATCACGCGGAATGCGCGACCTGTCGTGCCGGGACGCCTTCGAGGTGGTGCAAGGTGATGAACTGCGGTTCGATGCACAGGTATTCGGGATCGAAGGGGGCGGCGTCCGCCGTGCGCGGGGGCCGGCCGAAGCGGTCGAGTTCGGCGGGGCCGGGTGTGAAGAGCCGTGCGGTGCCGACGAATTGCACGGTCCAGACGTCCTCGTCGCCCTCGGGGCGGCCGCTGAGGTTGTCCGCGCCGTACGCGACCACGTTGCCGTCGCACGCCTGGGCGTAACCGAAGCCGCCGTGCAGGCGCAGCAGTACCTGCCGGCCGGACACGATGTGCCGGGCGACGGTGACGAAGGGCAGTGCGCGCATGCTCACCGAGACCCTGCCGTAAGGGGTGCGGTCGAGCAGTTCGAGCGCGCGGTACTGGTCGTGGTCCTGGTGACCGGTGGAGAGCCCGGTGGGCGCGGAGAGCATGGTCACCACTGTGCACGCCGGTCGTCAGGGCCTATAGGGGCACCCGCCCCTATGCGGCGGGCCATTGGTCCCGAATCCTGCTTTTCCACTCGATACAGTGAATTGTGGCAGTGGAATGGGTGGTGCGGCCGGACGCGGGGCGCCTACGGGAGGAGCTCGCCGTCCCGCCCCGCCTCAGCGCTTCTCGGCCTGGAGGCGGGCGACATAGGCCGCCGCCTGGGAACGCCGCTCCATGCCGAGCTTGGACAGCAGGCTGGAGACGTAGTTCTTGATGGTCTTCTCGGCGAGGTGCAGCCGCTCGCCGATGGCCCGGTTGGTCATGCCCTCGCCGATCAGGTCCAGGATCCGGCGCTCCTGGTCGGTCAGGTTGGCGAGCCGGTCGTCGCCCTTCGGGTCCTTGCCGTCGCGCAGCCGCTCCAGCACCCGGGCGGTCGCCACCGGGTCCAGCAGGGACTTCCCGGCCGCGACGTCCCGGACGGCCGAGAGGAGCTCATTGCCACGGATCGCTTTCAGAACGTAACCGGACGCGCCCGCCACGATCGCGTCGAAGAGCGCCTCGTCATCGGCGAAGGAGGTGAGCATCAAGCATTTGATGTTCTCGTCCTGGGATCGAATTTCCCTACATACTTCGACGCCGCTGCCATCCGGAAGCCGGACATCCAGAACCGCGACGTCGGGACGGGTCGCCGGAATGCGAACCAGCGCGTCGGCCGCCGTACCAGCCTCTCCGACGACCTCGATGTCCTCCTCCACGGAGAGCATCTCGTGCACGCCGCGCCGGACGACCTCGTGGTCGTCGAGCAGAAATACCGTGATTTTTCGCTGTTCGGGCACAGTGCCAGTCTCACACACCAACTCTTCCCCTGCTCTTGTTCTCCGGGATAACGTGCGGTCGTTCCGGCAGCCCGCAGGGGCTGTGCTCACAAGGACGTGACCAGGAGCGTTGCCCAGCTTTCTCGATTTACTTGGAAATCCAAGCAAAATTGCAGGTCAGGCGGGGTTTCGCAGGAATGCGGCCTTCTGGGTAACGTGCTTATTGCAGGCCATTGGCCGGGGCGCCTGTCACGCCCGGTTTCCGGCCTCGGCACACCCACCCCGTGTGCCGTCGGGGATCGAGCGAGCCTTCTCCTGCCTCACGGCGGGGGAACCCCCTCTGGCCGCCGGCGACCCCGGGGGCCGGACAGACGGAGGAGCACACGTGACTGTGGACAGCACTGCCGCGCGCAAGCCGCGCCGTGGCAGCAGCAAGCGCGCCGGGGCCAAGACCCGCGCCGCCGCGCCGGGCGAGCCCGAGCTCGTACAGCTGCTGACACCGGAGGGCGAGCGGGTCGAGCACCCCGACTACTCCATCGACCTGACCGCCGACGAACTGCGTGGCCTGTACCGCGACATGGTGCTGACCCGCCGCTTCGACGCGGAGGCGACCACTCTTCAGCGCCAGGGCGAACTGGGCCTGTGGGCCTCGCTGCTCGGCCAGGAGGCCGCGCAGATCGGCTCCGGCCGGGCGACCCGCGCCGACGACTACGTCTTCCCGACCTACCGCGAGCACGGCGTGGCCTGGTGCCGCGGGGTCGACCCCACCAACCTGCTGGGCATGTTCCGCGGCGTCAACCACGGCGGCTGGGACCCCAACGAGAACAACTTCCACCTCTACACGATCGTCATCGGCTCGCAGGCGCTGCACGCCACCGGCTACGCCATGGGCGTGGCCAAGGACGGCGCCGACTCCGCCGTGATCGCCTACTTCGGCGACGGCGCGTCCAGCCAGGGCGACGTGGCCGAGGCGTTCACGTTCTCGGCGGTCTACAACGCCCCGGTCGTGTTCTTCTGCCAGAACAACCAGTGGGCGATCTCCGAGCCCACCGAGCGCCAGACCCGCGTCCCGCTCTACCAGCGCGCGCAGGGCTACGGCTTCCCGGGCGTCCGCGTCGACGGCAACGACGTCCTCGCCGTCCTCGCCGTCACCAAGGCCGCCCTGGAGCGCGCCCGCACCGGCCAGGGCCCGATGCTCATCGAGGCGTTCACGTACCGCATGGGCGCCCACACCACCTCCGACGACCCGACGAAGTACCGCCGGGACGAGGAGCGCGAGCGGTGGGAGGCCAAGGACCCGATCCTGCGGCTGCGCACCTACCTGGACCGCGAGGGCCTCGCCGACGAGGAGTTCTTCGCCGCCCTGGAGACCGAGGCCGACGCGCTCGCCAAGCGGGTGCGCGACGCCGTCCGGACCATGCCGGACCCCGACAACATGGCGATCTTCGAGAACATCTACGCCGACGGCCACGCCCTCGTGGACGAAGAGCGCGCCCAGTTCGCCGCGTACCAGGCGTCCTTCGCAGAGGAGAGCAACTGAGATGGCTGCCGAGAAGCTCTCCGTCGTCAAGGCGATCAACGCCTCGCTGCGGACCGCCCTGGAGAACGACCCCAAGGTCCTGGTGATGGGGGAGGACGTCGGCAAGCTCGGCGGCGTCTTCCGCGTCACCGAAGGCCTCCAGAAGGACTTCGGCGAGGACCGGGTGATCGACACCCCGCTCGCCGAGTCCGGCATCGTCGGCACCGCGATCGGGCTGGCCCTGCGCGGCTACCGCCCGGTCGTGGAGATCCAGTTCGACGGTTTCGTCTTTCCCGCGTACGACCAGATCGTCACCCAGCTCGCCAAGATGCACGCCCGTGCGCTCGGCAAGATCAAGCTGCCGGTCGTCATCCGCATTCCTTACGGTGGCGCGATCGGCGCCGTCGAGCACCACAGCGAGTCGCCCGAGGCGCTGTTCGCGCACGTCGCGGGCCTGAAGGTGGTCTCCCCGTCGAACGCCTCGGACGCCTACTGGATGCTCCAGCAGGCCATCCAGAGCGACGACCCGGTGATCTACTTCGAGCCGAAGCGCCGCTACCACGACAAGTCCGAGCTCGACCGCTCGGCGATCCCCGCGCCCCTGCACGCCGCCCGCACGGTGCGCCGGGGCACGGACCTCACCCTCGTCGCCTACGGGCCGATGGTGAAGACCTGTCTGGAGGCCGCGGCGGCGGCCGAGGAGGAGGGCAAGTCCCTGGAGGTCCTGGACCTCCGCTCGATGTCGCCCGTCGACTTCGACGCGATCCAGGCGTCCGTGGAGCGCACCGGCCGGCTCGTCGTCGTCCACGAGGCCCCGGTGTTCCTGGGCACGGGCGCGGAGATCGCCGCCCGGATCACCGAGCGCTGCTTCTACCACCTGGAGGCACCGGTGCTGCGGGTCGGCGGCTATCACGCGCCGTACCCGCCGTCCCGGCTGGAGGACGAGTACCTTCCGGGTCTGGACCGGGTGCTCGACGCCGTCGACCGCGCGCTGGCGTACTAGGGGTACGAGGAGAGTCGTGACAATGACTGCAAGCACCGCCAACGACCAGCGCTTCCGCGAGTTCAAGATGCCCGACGTGGGCGAGGGACTCACCGAGGCCGAGATCCTCAAGTGGTACGTGGCCGTCGGGGACACGGTCTCCGACGGGCAGGTGGTCTGCGAGGTCGAGACCGCCAAGGCCGCCGTGGAGCTGCCCATCCCGTTCGACGGCGTGGTGCACGAGCTGCGCTTCGGCGAGGGCACGACCGTGGACGTGGGCACGGCGATCATCTCCGTGGACACGAACCCGGGCGCGGGCCCGGCCGGCGCCGCCCCGGCGGCCGCCCCGAGGCCGCCCCGGCCGCCGAGCCCGAGCCGGAGACCACCGGCCGCCAGGCCGTGCTGGTGGGCTACGGGGCCGCCCCGTCGTCGACCAAGCGCCGGGCGCGCAAGTCCCCGCAGGGGGCGCCCTCCTCGGTGGCGGCGGCCGTACAGGCCGAGCTGAACGGGCACACCGCGCCGGAGCCGGTGCTGCCGGCGCAGCCGGTGGTCGGCGGCCTCGCCGTGGCCGCCGTCTCCCACGCGTCGGGCGGCAGGCCGCTGGCCAAGCCGCCGGTCCGCAAGCTCGCCAAGGACCTGGGCGTCGACCTCGCCACGGTCGTCCCGACGGGCGCGGACGGCGTGGTGACCCGCGAGGACGTCCACGCGGCCGTCGCCGCTCCGGTCGCACCCTCCCAGGCGCCCACCACCTCCGGCGCCGTGGCGGAGGCGGCGCCGGGCGTGGAGCCGGCGCCCGCCGCGAGCGCGCTCGCGGCGCGGGAGACCCGGATCCCGGTCAAGGGCGTCCGTAAGGCGACCGCGCAGGCGATGGTCGCCAGCGCCTTCACCGCGCCGCACGTCACGGAGTTCGTCACCGTCGACGTCACCCGCACGATGAAGCTCGTCCAGAAGCTCAAGGCGGACCCGGACATGGCCGGGCTCCGGGTCAACCCGCTGCTGCTGGTCGCGAAGGCGCTGCTCGTCGCGATCAAGCGGAACCCGGACGTCAACGCCGCCTGGGACGAGGAGAACCAGGAGATCGTCCGCAAGGGCTACGTCAACCTGGGCATCGCGGCGGCGACCCCGCGCGGGCTGATCGTCCCGAACATCAAGGACGCGGGCGTCAAGACGCTGCCCGAGCTGTCGGCGGCCCTCGGCGAGCTGATCGCCACGGCCCGGGACGGGAGGACCAGCCCGGCGGACATGTCCGGCGGCACGGTCACGATCACCAATGTCGGTGTGTTCGGCATCGACACCGGTACGCCCATCCTCAACCCCGGCGAGTCCGCGATCCTGGCCTTCGGCGCGGTCAAGCTCCAGCCGTGGGTCCACAAGGGCAAGGTCAAGCCCCGGCAGGTGACCACCCTGGCGCTGTCGTTCGACCACCGCCTGGTCGACGGCGAGCTGGGCTCGAAGGTGCTGGCCGACGTGGCGGCGGTGCTGGAGAACCCGCAGCGGCTGATCACCTGGGGCTGACGGCCCGGCGGGCATTTACTAACTGGCCGACCGGTCAGTAAATGCCCGCCGGTCACCGGAGAGGTTGAAAAAGAAAAGACGAAGGGCCCGGACGCATCCCTCCTCACCCCCCTCCAGTGAGGAGAGAATCAGCGTCCGGGCCCTTCGTCCTGAAACGGAGCGGCCTCGGGATTCCACCTCTGGCAGGAGGTGGAATGGCCCGTGCTGGGCAATTTACTTAAGATTGACCAACACTTGCAGTGTCGGAATGGGAGGGCCGCGTTGGACGGCGACGACCGCGTGGACGGCGAATCCATAAGCCGCCTCCTGCGGGCGTGGCGCGCCCGCGTCGACGCCCGTACCGTGCCCGAGCTGCGCGGCACCGTCCCCCGCCCCGGCAGGCGGCTTTCGCAGGCCCAGGTGGCCCGGCTGACCGGGGTGAGCGAGGGCTGGTACCGCACCCTGGAGGCGGGCCGCCGCCAGGACTTCTCCGAAAGCTTTCTGCTGCGCGTCGCCCAGGCGCTCCGGCTGAGCGAGGCGGAAACCCTCACCCTCTTCCTCGCGGTCTGCGGCCGCCGCCCGCCCGGCGAACCCTCCCGGGAGCACAAGGACTTGCCGCACGGCGTAAAGGCCCTGCTGGAACAGCAGGTCTCCTATCCCGCATATCTCTCCGACGTGGCGTGGAATGTCGTCGCCGCCAATTCCCTCATGGGCGAATGGTTCCCCTGGGTCCGCCGCCCGGGCGCCAATCTCATGCGCTGGGCCCTCCTCGACCCCGAGGCCCGCGAGCAGATGCTCGACTGGGAGGACAGCTGCGCCCGCATCTACCTCGCCATGCTCCGCGTGGCGGCCAACGGCGACCCCGGCGACACCGAACTGCGCGCCCTCGTCCGCGACATCCTCGACGCCGACGCCGACTGCCGCCGCATCTGGGCCGAGGAGCACGACGTCGTCGAGCACCGCGACGGCCACGTCTTCCGGCTGTGCCTGCCGTACCACGGCAACGTCGAGACGCGGGTGACGACGCACGTCCTGCTGCCCATACAGCGCCCGGACCTGAGATTCGTCTTCATCACCCCCCTGGAGGGCTGGTCGGGCCGGCCGTAGCCGGATCCGTAGCCGGAGCTCCGGCCGGAGCCGTAGCCGGATCAGGCCGCCCCGCCCGGTCCCGGATGGTGGACGCCCTCTCCTCACGCATACGTGTTGTATCTAAGCTGTGCGCATGTCATCCGCTCCCCCCGCCGCGCCCGGTCTCCAGACCAAACAGCCCCCCGCCGCCGAACGCGTCTACGCGCACGTCAAGGAAGCCGTACTCCACCGTCATTACGAGGGCGGCACGCTGCTCACCGAGGGAGACCTGGCGGAGGCGGTCGGGGTGTCCCGGACGCCGGTGCGGGAGGCGCTCCTGAAGCTGGAGGCGGAGGGGCTGCTGAAGCTCTATCCGAAGAAGGGCGCGCTCGTCCTCGCGGTGTCCGCGCAGGAGATCGCCGACGTCGTCGAGACCCGGCTGCTGGTGGAGAAGTACGCCGCCACCAAGGCCGTGCCCGCCTCCGAGCGGCTGATCGCCCGGCTGGAGGAGCTCCTCGACGACATGCGCCGGCAGGCCGCCGCGGGCGACCTCGCCGCCGTGTCCGTGAGCGACCGGGCCTTCCACGCCGAGATCGTCCGCAGCATCGGCAACCAGATCCTCTCCCGCCTCTACGACCAGCTCCGCGACCGGCAGCTGCGGATGGGCGTGGCCGTCATGCACGCCCACCCCGACCGCATCGCCAAGAGCCACACCGAGCACGCCGAGATCCTGGAGGCCCTGCGCTCCGGCGACGCGGCCGCGGCCGTCGAGATCATCGACCAGCACGTCAGCTGGGTGCGCAACCTCGCCCAGGGCGAGACCCGATGAGCGCCCACGGAACGGCCGCCCTCCCCGGCGACCCGCCCGGCGGCCGCCGGGCCATGGCCGTCTGGGGCATCGGCGTCGCCGTCTACTTCGTCGCCATCATCTTCCGCACCAGCCTCGGAGTCGCCGGCCTCGACGCCGCCGAGCGCTTCCATATCAACGCCTCCGCGCTGTCCACCTTCTCCATACTCCAGCTGCTCGTCTACGCGGGCATGCAGATACCCGTCGGCCTGATGATCGACCGGCTGGGCACCAAGAAGGTCCTCGCGCTCGGCGTCGTCCTCTTCACCGCCGGGCAGTTCGCCTTCGGCCTCTCGCACTCCTACGGCACGGCCCTCGCCAGCCGCGCCCTCCTCGGCTGCGGCGACGCGATGACCTTCATCAGCGTCCTGCGGCTCGGCTCCCGCTGGTTCCCCGCCCGCCGCGGCCCGATGATCGCCCAGGTCGCGGCCCTCTTCGGGATGGCGGGCAACCTCGTCTCCACCGTCTTCCTCGCCCGGGTCCTGCACGGCGCGGGCTGGACCCGGACCTTCGCCGGCAGCGCCGGCGCCGGAGTCGTCGTCCTCGTCCTGATGCTCGTCTTCCTCAAGGACCACCCCGAGGGCCACGCGCCCGCCCCCGTCGCCCACTCCGGCCGCGGCTTCGTCCGCCGCCAGATCGCCCGCGCCTGGCGGGAGCCCGGCACCCGGCTCGGCATGTGGGTGCACTTCACCACCCAGTTCCCCATGCAGGTCTTCCTGCTGCTGTGGGGCATGCCCTTCCTCGTCGAGGCGCAGGGGCTGTCCCGGGACACCGCCGGACTGCTGCTCACCGTCGCCGTGCTCGCCAACATGGCCATCGGCCTCGTCTACGGGCAGGTCATCGGCCGCCACCACGCCGCCCGGCTGCCCCTCGCCCTCGGCACCGTCGCCGCCACCGCGCTGATGTGGGCCGTCACCGTCTTCTGGCCCGGACACGCGCCGATGTGGGTGCTCGTCCTCCTCTGCGTCGTCCTCGGCACCTGCGGCCCGGCCTCGATGATCGGCTTCGACTTCGCCCGCCCGGCGAACCCGCCCGAGCGCCAGGGCACCGCCTCCGGCATCGTCAACATGGGCGGCTTCGTCGCCGGCATCGTCACGCTGTTCGCCGTGGGCCTGCTGCTCGACGCCACGGGCGACGACTACCGGATCGCCTTCGCCTCGGTGTTCGTCATGGAGGCGCTGGGGCTGTCGCAGATCCTCCGGCTGCGCACCCGCGCGCAGCGCCGCGAGGAGGAGCGGATCGTCGCTTCGAGAGTGGAGACGGTGCACGTGCCGGTGTGACGGTCCCCGGGGGCGCCTAAGCGCTCCGCTGGAAGTCCGGCGAGTCATCCGCGGGTGCGTCGTGGCTGGTCGCGCCCACGCGGCGGAGCCGCACCATGTCACAGCCCCGCGCCCTTCGGGCGCTGCCGAACCGCACCGGACTTCGCCGAACCGGCTCAGGACGTCACGGAGAACTCGCGGAGGATCGCCTCCGCGAGCCCCGGCTCACCCTCCCGCCTGACCCGGTCCCCGGCGCGCTCCGCCCGCACCCGCCCGCAGGCCAGCCGTGCGTACGTCTCCCAGTCCAGCGCCAGCGTCACCGTCGGCCCCAGCGACACATGGCTGTCGATCCGGGCCTGCCCCCGCTCGCCGACCCGCACGGTCCGCAGGAACTCCAGCGGGCCGTGCACGTCGAAGACCACCGCCGAACCCGGCGGTGCCCCGGCGTCCCGCGCCACGACCTTCGGCAGCGCGTCCAGCAGGAAGTCACGGCTGATCACCGCGGCCGGCGAGTCCAGGTTCCCCGGCGCGCCCAGCGCGCGCCGCAGGTCCTGCTCGTGCGTCCATACGTCGAACACCCGGTAGCGCAACGTCCGTTCCAGTGTGGTCTCCGTGCTGGTGCCCAGCGGCCAGCGGATCAGCGTCTGCGGGCTGCGCGTCTCGTTCCGCAGCTGCCGGCACCGCCTGATGATCATCAGATCCAGTTCCGACCACATCTCCAGCGCCGTGTGACAGCGCCGCACATCGACCTGCACTTCCATATAGCGCGTGAACTCGTCGGTCACGTGGTAGAGATCGCGCGGCAGCGAGTGGATCGGCCGTGGCTCGCCCAGCATCTCGCTCTCCACGCCGATGATGTGCGAGACCACATCGCGCACCGACCAGCCGGGGCACTCGGTGGCCCGGTTCCAGTCGCTCTCGGCGAGTGGTCTCACCAACTCGAGGATCGCTTCGGCGGAGTGGGTCCAGGCGTCGATGGCGGGCTGCAGACTGGGGTGGACGGTCACGGGATCCCTCGGGCGTTGCGTGCGTGCGCGGATGGGCTGCTCGTATGTCACTTGTCGCTGCGGGGCATGAGCTGTCTGGGTGCTCAGCAGTTAAGTTACGCTGCGGCAGGGCAGCCATGCAGTCGTTTCGGACGCGGAAAGTGGTGGTACTGTGCGCGTTTCCTTGATCCAGCTGGCGGTCG
Organism: Streptomyces eurocidicus; assembly: GCF_002891295.1. Classification (GTDB taxonomy): domain Bacteria; phylum Actinomycetota; class Actinomycetes; order Streptomycetales; family Streptomycetaceae; genus Streptomyces; species Streptomyces eurocidicus. The sequence continues at coordinate 825,000 of NZ_LGUI01000003.1, forward strand.
ACCCGGCCGAGCCGGTCGCCGCCCGCCGGGCCCGCGCCGCCCGCCTCGTCCGCGAACAGCGCGGGAGCGATCTGGTCGTCCTGCCCGAGCTGTGGCACATCGGCGCCTTCGCCTACGAGTCCTTCACCCGTGACGCCGAGACCGTCGAGGGGCCCACGGCCCGCGCCATGGCCGAGGCCGCGCGGGACGCCGGCGTCTGGCTGCACGCGGGCTCGATCGCCGAGCGCCCGGAGCCCGGCGGCCCGGTCTTCAACACCTCGCTCGTCCTCTCCCCGGCCGGTGAACTCGTCCGCACCTACCGCAAGATCCACCGCTTCGGCTTCGACCGGGGCGAGGCCGTCCTGATGTCCGCCGGCACCGAGATCGTCACCGTCGACCTGCCGGCGACCACGCTGGGCCTGGCCACCTGCTACGACCTCCGCTTCCCGGAGCTCTTCCGCGCCCTCGTCGACGAGGGCGCGACGACCCTGGTCGTCCCGGCCGGCTGGCCCGAGCGCCGCCGCGAGCACTGGAGCCTGCTCGCCCGCGCCCGCGCCGTCGAGAACCAGTCCTACGTCCTCGCGTGCGGCACCGCCGGCACCCACGCGGGCGTGCGGCAGGCCGGGCACAGCGTCGTCGTCGACCCCTGGGGCACGGTCCTCGCCGAGGCCGGCCCGGACGAGGAGGTCCTCACGGCGGAGCTCGACCCGGCCGAGGTGGCCAAGGTGCGCGAGGAGTTCCCGGCCCTGAAGGACCGAGTGCTGGGCCGATAGGTCCACGTTCTCGGCTTCTGGATTTCCTGAACCAATGTGCGCACTCCTCGCTAGCGTGGGGGCGTGCACCAACACGCCACCGCCGACCTGTACTTGCGCCTGTCCCTCAACAGGGAAGGCAAGACCGCGCTCGATCGCCAGGAAGCCGACTGCCGGGCGTGGGCGGAGCGCAACGGACTGGCCGTCCGCAAGGTCCACATCGACCGCGGGCGTTCCGGCTACAAGAACGTCAGCCGCAAGGGGTTCGACGCGGCGATCACAGCCGTCACGGCCGGAGTCGTGGGCGTTCTGGTCGTCTGGAAGCTCGACCGTCTGTCCCGCAAGGGCGTCGGCGAGGTCGGCAGAGCCCTGGACGACATAGGCCAGGTCGGCGGACGGCTGGTCTCCGTCATGGACGGCCTCGACACGAAGAACGACAGTGCCCGGGTCACCATCGCGATGCTGGCGGAACTCGCGCGCGACGAGTCGCGCAATCTCGGGATGCGCGTAGGCAGCGCAAAGCGATACCTGCGGCAGCGGGGGCAGTGGATCGGTGGACAGCCGCCCTACGGGCTCCTGACGGACCCGGAGACGAAGAAGCTCGTCCACGATCCCGAGACCGCCGTCTACGCCCGCCTGATCGCCGACGAAGCACTGTCCGGGAAGGCGCTCGTCCACATCGCCCGGCTGCTGAACGAGCACGGGGTGGAGTCGGCCCGTGGAGGCGAATGGAACTCGTCGAGCGTCATGCAACTCCTTCGCTCACCGGCCTTCGCCGGTCTCATGCCGCAGACCGAGTACGAGGAGCGGCCGGACGGGACACGCAAGTACATGAACCGGGTCTCTCCCTACCGGGACCCGGCGACCCTCGAAACCGTGAGCGTCGGCGAGGGGATCATCACAGGAGGGGAGCGCGAGCTCATCCTCCGCCAGCTCGAAGCGCGCACATTCCCTCTGGCGGGGAAGCGGCACGGGCACAAGCAGGGGAAGTCCCTGCTCACCGGGATAGCGCGTTGTGGGCTCTGCGGGGCCAGGATGAGCAAGGCCGGCACGTCTTACCAGTGCTCCAGCCACCGGATGGGGCGAGGATGCTCCGGAGTCTCGGCTCGGGTGGAGAGCATCGACGACTACGTGACCCGGGCGTTCCTCTCCCGCCTGCCATCCCTGGAGCCCCAGGACCCGCTGCTCGCCGTGATCGCCGGTCGCCGGGCGCGGAGGGAGGACCCGGAGGTTTTCGCGAAGCGGGACGCGATCGAGGCGGAGATCGCGGACGAGGGGGCTCGTCTGTCGGACCTGGAGGAGGCCGGGTACGTCCGTGGCGAGTTCACCGGCGCAGATGCGATCGACCGGTACAACCGGCTCGCCGGACGACTTCGTAGCCGGATCGAGGGGCTACGCGCGGACCTCCTGCGGATGCCGACCCCTTCCGCGGACATCTCTCCGCTCCTGGACGCGGGCCTGCTGCGCGAAGCTTGGGCAGCCGACGACGCGGCCGGAAGGCGTGATCGCCTCGGCCTCGCGATCGATCGGGTGGAAGTCCGGCGAGGGCGGGTAGGCGTGCGGTTCGACGGCGACGAGCGCTGCCGGATCGTCTGGGCGGATCCCATGGCCGGGCGTGCCGACGGCGTCGTACGGCCGTGATGTGATGTTCATGGGTCAATGGCAAGCTTGAAACATGAACGATGCCGCCCCGGAGCCCACTCCCGCGCCCCGCCGTGCCCGTGTCCGTGCCCCCGAGCTGATCGGCAAGGGGGGCTGGATCAACACCGGTGGCAAGGATCTGAAGCTCGCCGACTTCCGAGGTCGCGTATTGATCTTGGATTTTTGGACGTTCTGCTGTGTGAACTGTCTGCATGTCCTGGACGAGCTGCGGGAGCTGGAGGAGAAGCACCGCGACACCGTTGTGATCATCGGTGTGCACTCCCCGAAGTTCGTCCACGAGGCCGAGCACCAGGCCGTCGTCGACGCCGTCGAGCGCTACGGCGTCCACCACCCGGTGCTCGACGACCCCGAGCTCGCGACCTGGAAGCAGTACGCCGTACGCGCCTGGCCCACGCTCGTCGTCATCGACCCCGAGGGCTATGTCGTCGCCCAGCACGCCGGCGAGGGCCACGCCCACGCCCTGGCCGCGCTGGTCGCGGAGCTGGAGGCCGCGCACGAGGCCAAGGGCACCCTCCGGCGCGGCGACGGCCCCTATGTGGCCCCCGAGCCCGAGGCCACCGACCTGCGCTTCCCCGGCAAGGCGCTGGCCCTGCCCGGCGGCGGTTTCCTCGTCTCCGACTCCACCCGCCACCAGCTCGTGGAGCTCGCCGCCGACGGCGAGACCGTCGTCCGCCGGATCGGCAGCGGTGAGCGCGGCCTCGGCCCCGACGCCTTCAGCGAGCCCCAGGGCCTCGCGGCGCTCCCCGACGGCACGGTCGCCGTCGCCGACACCGTCAACCACGCCCTGCGCGCCTACGACCCGGCCACCGGCGCCGTCACCACCCTCGCCGGCACCGGCCGCCAGTGGATGCAGGGCCGTCCCACCGAGGGGCCCGCCCTCGACGTCGACCTCTCCTCCCCCTGGGACGTGGCCTGGTTCGCCGGCCGCCTCTGGATCGCCATGGCCGGTGTCCACCAGCTGTGGACGTACGACCCGGAGACCGGCACCGTCGAGGTCGCGGCCGGCACCACCAACGAGGGCCTGGTCGACGGCCCGGCCGCCGAGGCATGGTTCGCCCAGCCGTCCGGACTGGCCGCGACCGAGGACCGGCTGTGGGTCGCCGACTCCGAGACCAGCGCGCTGCGCTACGTCGAGCGCGCCCCGGACGAGGACGGGGGCGGCTTCGTCGTCCGGACCGCCGTCGGCACCGGCCTCTTCGACTTCGGGCACCGGGACGGCGCCGCGGACCAGGCGCTCTTCCAGCACCCGCTCGGCGTCACCGCCCTCCCCGACGGCTCGGTGGCCGTCTCCGACACCTACAACCACGCCCTGCGCCGCTACGACCCGGCCACCGGCGAGGTGACCACCCTCGCGACCGACCTGCGGGAGCCCTCGGACGCCGTGCTGGACGGCGACGACATCGTCGTCGTCGAGTCCGCCCGGCACCGGCTCACCCGGCTGCGCCTGCCGGAGGAGGCCGTCCGCGTCGAGTCCGTCGCCCACCGCACGCAGCGCGCCGCGACCGACATCGCGCCCGGCCGGCTCCGCCTCGACGTCGTCTTCCAGGCCCCGGCGGGCCAGAAGCTCGACACCCGCTACGGGCCGTCGACGCGCCTCCTGGTCAGCTCCACCCCGCCGGAGCTCCTCGTGGAGGGCGCGGGGCCGGGCACGGACCTCGGGCGGGACCTGGTCCTCGCGGACGGGGTGACGTCGGGCGTGCTGCACGTGTCGGCGATGGCGGCGTCCTGCGACGACGACCCGGCGAACGAGTACCCCGCGTGCCATATGCACCAGCAGGACTGGGGGGTGCCGGTCCGGGTGACCGAGGGCGGCGCCGAGCGGCTGCCGCTGGTCCTGGCGGGGCTGGACGCGTAGCCGGGGCGGCGGGTGCGGCGGCGTGCGGGTGCCGCTGCGCGGGGCCTTTTCCCCTACCCGCCCCTTCCCGAATGTCCTCAAGCTCCCCCGGCTACCGCTGGGAGGTGCCCCCGGACGGGCTGAAAATCAGCCCGTCCGGCGCTTGAGCCCCGGGTCGGCCGGTCAGCGGGCCCGCGTCACCACTTGAGCGCGGGCGCCTGAGCGTCCTGCCAGTACGTGACGCGCGCGGAGTCGTCGACGGCGAGCGTCCCGCCGGGCAGGGCGACCGGGATCTGCCCGCCGACGCTGCCGCCGCCGTCGGCGCCCTGGAAGGAGACGGCGAGCTTCCGGGCCTTGCGGACGTTGCCGCCCGAGCCGTCGGCCGAGGAGGCCAGCACGCCCGCGTAGGCCGACGCGCCCGGCGCCAGTGTGACGACGGCCTGCGGCCTGCTCTCCTCGACGACGCCGGCCGTGGCCTGGTCCGCGTCGAAGCGGAGGAAGGGGAAGCCGTGTGCGACGCAGGGGGCTTTGGAGGTGTTGGTGGCCACCACGAGCAGGTGGTTCACCGGCGACGGGACGGACTTGGCCACCACCTTGACGGTGTCGGAGGTGCAGGCGGCCTTCCCGTCCTTGCCCGTCTTCGCCGCCTCGTTCTGCCCGTACTGCCCCTCCGCGCCGTTCTTCCCGGCTCCTCCGGCCTTGCCGTCCTGGGCGCCGTCCTGGTCCGTGACGGCGGAGTCCTCGGCCGCGGAGGAGTCGGCCTTCCCGCTGGTCCTGGCGCCCGAACCGTCGCCGCCGGCACAGCCGGTCAGGGTCAGGGCCGCCGCGGCGGTGAGCGCTGCTGCGGCGAGTCGCAGGCTGCGGGTACGAGTCATGCTGGTTCCCCCGATGGGACGTCACTGGCGGTACCGGGCGGTACCCGTGGCACGGGCAGTGCGGAATACGGCAGGGATCATTCCGCACCTTGCCGCCGTACGGCTAACGTTCCGGTGACGTTAGTCCTTCGGTTCGGTCCGAGGGGGCCGGCCCGCCCGAACAGGCCCGAACAGGCCGGAACGGGCCCGGGCCGGAACAGGCCAGGGCGGGACCGGGTCAGCCCTCCAGGAACGCCGTGAGCGCCGCCGCCAGCAGGAACGGGTCGTCCGCGCCGCACAGCTCCCGGGCGGAGTGCATGGAGAGGCAGGCGAGGCCGATGTCGATGGTGGCGATGCCGTGGCGCGCGGCGGTGATGGGCCCGATGGTGGTGCCGCAGGGCATCGCGTTGTGGGAGACGAAGTGCTGCCACGGCACGCCCGCGCGCTCGCACGCGGCGGCGAAGACCGCGCGCCCGCTGCCGTCCGTCGCGTACCGCTGATTGACGTTGACCTTCAGGATGGGACCGCCGTTGGGCAGCGGGTGGTGCCCCGGCTCGTGGTGCTCCGCGTAGTTGGGGTGCACCGCGTGACCCATGTCGGAGGAGAGGCAGATCGTGCCGGCGAGGGCGCGGGCCTTGTCCTCGTACGTACCGCCCCGGGCGAAGACGGACCGCTCCAGCACATTGCCCAGGAGCGGGCCCTCCGCACCGGTGTCCGACTGGCTGCCGTTCTCCTCGTGGTCGAACGCGGCCAGCACCGGGATGTACGGGAGCTCGCCGGCGGTCGCGGCCGTCAGCGCGGCCGTACCGGCGTGCACGGACAGCAGGTTGTCCAGGCGCGGCGCGGCGAGGAGCTCGCGGTCGCGGCCGAGGTAGGCGGGCGCCTCGACGCTGTGCACCATCAGGTCCCAGCCCGTGACGTCGTCGGCGGCCACGCCGGCCTCCTCCGCGACGAAGCGGATCAGGTCGCCCTCGCGCGGCTGCCCCAGGCCCCAGATGGGGGTCATGTGCCGCTGCTTGTCGAGCTTCAGGCCCTCGTTGACGCCCCGGTCGAGGTGGATGGCCAGCTGCGGCACGCGCAGCAGCGGGCGGTCGACGTTCACCAGGTGGTCGCTGCCGTCCCGCAGGGTGAGGCGGCCGGACAGGCCCAGGTCGCGGTCGAGCCAGGTGTTGAGCAGCGTGCCGCCGTAGAGCTCCACGGCGACCTGGCGCCAGCCGTGCGCGCCGGTGTCGGGCAGCGGCTTGACGCGCAGGTTCGGCGAGTCGGTGTGTGCGCCGATGATGCGGAACGGGGTGGCGGCGGTGGCGCCCTCGGGGACGTACCAGGCGATGATCGCGCCGCCGCGGGTCAGGTACTTGCCGCCCGCCGACGCGTCCCACGCGTCGGTCTCGGCGATCCGGCGGAAGCCCGCCTTCTCCAGCCGGGCGGCCGTGTTGGCCACCGCGTGGTACGGCGAGGGGCTGGCGGCGAGGAAGGACATCAGGTCGTCGGTGTGGCCGCGGTCGAAGCGGTGCGCAGGGCTCATGGCCTCAGGATAAGGACAGGGGTCCTGCTCTTCCGGGTGGAAGAGCAGGACCCCTGCCTGGTGCGGTGCTTTTGGAACACCGGGGGAACGCCGGTGGAACGCCGACGGAAACGCCGACTGGAACGCCGGCTAGAACACCGACTCGTCAAGCTCCATCAGGGAGTTGTCGACGGCCTCGGCGAGACCGCGCTCGACGGAGACGGCCGGCAGGATGTTCGCGGCGAAGAACTTCGCGGCGGCGATCTTGCCCTCGTAGAAGGACTTGTCCTTGGCGGAGGTGCCGGCGGCGAGCTTCTCGGCGGCGACGGCCGCGCCGCGCAGCAGCAGGTAGCCGACGACGACGTCGCCGGAGACCATCAGCAGGCGGGTGGTGTTCAGGCCGACCTTGTAGATGTTCTTGACGTCCTCGCCGGTGGCGGTGAGGTCCGCGATCATCTTGCCGACGATCGCCTCCAGGTCCACGGCGGCCTTGGCGAGCGAGCCGCGCGCGGCGGCCAGGTCCTCGCCGCCGGCCTCGGACGCGAGGAACTTCTTGATCTCCTCGGCCAGGGTGTTCAGGGACGCGCCCTGGTCGCGGACGATCTTCCGGAAGAAGAAGTCCTGGCCCTGGATCGCGGTCGTGCCCTCGTAGAGGGTGTCGATCTTCGCGTCACGGATGTACTGCTCGATCGGGTACTCCTGGAGGTACCCGGAGCCGCCGAAGGTCTGCAGCGACTGGGCGAGCTGCGCGTAGGAGGTCTCGGAGCCGTAGCCCTTGACGATCGGCAGCAGCAGGTCGTTGAGGCCGTGCAGCGCCTTGGTGTCCTCGCCCGCGTGCTCCTTGACCAGGATGTCGTCCTGGACGGCGGCGGTGTGCAGGACGAGGGCGCGCATGCCTTCCGCGTACGCCTTCTGCGTCATCAGCGAGCGGCGGACGTCGGGGTGGTGGGTGATGGTGACCTTGGGCGCGGTCTTGTCCATGAAGTTCGCCAGGTCCGGGCCCTGCACGCGCTCCTTGGCGTACTCCAGCGCGTTGAGGTAGCCGGTGGAGAGGGTGGCGATGGCCTTCGTGCCGACCATCATCCGCGCGAACTCGATGATCATGAACATCTGGCGGATGCCGTCGTGCTTCTCGCCGATGAGCCAGCCCTTGGCGGGGTGCTTGTCGCCGAAGGTCATCTCGCAGGTGTTGGACGCCTTGAGGCCCATCTTGTGCTCGACGTTGGTGGCGTAGGCGCCGTTGCGGTCGCCCAGCTCGCCGGTCTCGAAGTCGAACTCGAACTTCGGGACGAGGAAGAGCGACAGGCCCTTGGTGCCCGGGCCGTGGCCCTCGGGGCGGGCGAGGACGTAGTGGAGGATGTTCTCCGCCATGTCGTGCTCACCGGAGGTGATGAAGCGCTTCACGCCCTCGATGTGCCAGGAGCCGTCCTCCTGCTTGACGGCCTTGGCGCGGCCGGCGCCGACGTCCGAACCGGCGTCCGGCTCGGTCAGGACCATGGTGGAGCCCCACTGCTTCTCCACCGCGATCTTGGCGATGTGCTTCTGCTGCTCGGTGCCCTCGGCGTGGAGCACACCCGCGAACGCCGGACCGGAGGAGTACATCCAGACGGCCGGGTTGGCGCCCAGGATCGTCTCGGCGAAGCCCCAGAGGAGGGAGCGCGGGGCGGTCGTGCCGCCGATCTCCTCCGGGATGCCGAGGCGCCACCACTCGGCGTCCATGTACGCCTGGTAGCTCTTCTTGAAGGTGTCCGGGATCGGGGCGGTGTTGGTCTCCGGGTCGAAGACCGGCGGGTTGCGGTCGGTGTCCGCGTAGGACTCCGCGAGCTCGTTCTCCGAGAGGCGGGTGATCTCCGACAGGATGTCCTTGGCGGTGTCGACGTCCATCTCCGCGAACGGGCCGGAGCCGTACAGCTTGTCGCGGCCGAGCACCTCGAAGAGGTTGAACTCGATGTCGCGGAGATTCGACTTGTAGTGGCCCATGACAACGGCTCCGTAAGGCTGGGAGGTAGACCTCAAAATACGTACCGGGCAGTAATTTCCATGATGCTACCCGCCGGTAATAAGACGCAACCCCTGATCGCCCAACTGTGACTGAGTACGCTTTGGCTCATGTACGGCTACGACCAGAACGCGGGCGCTCAGGGTTACGCGCCGCCGCAGCAGCCCGGTGGCTACGGCGAGCAGCCGCTCTATCCGGAGCCGTCTCCGCCGTCGCTCGCCGACGCGGTACGGGCCTTCACGACGGGCTCGATGTCCGCCGAGGACTTCCAGGTGATCCTCTCGACCTCGAAGGTCTACTGCCCGCGCGGCGACAACCCCGGCTTCCTCGCGCTGCACAACACCCAGCACCCGGTGATCCCGATGTTCACGTCGCTCAAGGAGCTGCGGCGGTACGCGGGCAAGGAGTCCAAGTACTTCGTCATCACCGGCGCCGAGGTCATCGACCTCCTGCCGACGGGCTACGGCTTCGTCCTGGACATGGAGGGCGACCACCGCATGGTCTTCGACGCCAAGGCCGTCGAGCAGATGGTCGACTTCGCCATGCGGCGGATGTACGGCTGACGGCCCCCGCCGGGCGGGCGCGGCCGTCGTCAGCCGCGGGTGCCCGCCGCCCGGGCGTAGAGCCCGGCGATGTGCTCGCCGAAGTACGCGCTGTACGAGTTCCGCTCGTCGCCGCCCTCGTCGTGGCCGCCCAGCACGCCGGTGAGCGTGCCCAGGCCCGTCGCCGGGTCGACGTCCGTGAGGAACGGGCCGCCGCTCGTGCCGTTGGGCAGGCCCTGGCAGGGGAAGCGGAGCTGGGTCCGGCCGAAGCGCTCGGTGCTGTTCTGGCAGGCGAGCGGGCGCTCGTCGCCCACGGCGTAGCCGATCACCCGGGTGGGCCGGTCCGGCGCGGGTGAGAAGCGGATCCGCTCCGCGCCCGTGACCCGCTCCACGGGGGTGTCGTCGCCGACCCGGCGCACCCGCAGGAACGCCACGTCGTGGTCCGGGTTCCGGTTCTCCGCCCATTCCGGAGAGATGTCCACGGAAGTGGGCACCCACACTCCGTAGGGCGCCTCGCCGTCCCGGTAGCCCGGTACGAAGGCCAGGTCCGTGCGGAAGCCGCCCTGGTGGACGCAGTGCGCGGCGGTGACCACCAGATCGCCCCGGGGGCTGTGCACGACGCTCGCGGTGCAGCCGTGGCCGGGCTCGCCCTGCCCGGTGTAGAACAGCGGGCCCACGGCCGGGGACGGGTCGGCGGCGGCCGCCTCCAGCGGGTCCGAGGGCGGCAGCGGCTCGGTGCGCGCCGCGCGGTCCACGGTCGGCGCGGCCGCCCGGGCGGTGCCCTCGCGCACCACCGTCCGCATCGCCTCGGCGGCCTCCTCGCCCCGCTCCCGGGGTGCCTCGTAGTGGCCCTTGGGGGTGCCGTCCGCGACGGGCGTGTCCGTCGCCGCGCCCCGGTCGGCCGCCACGAAGGCGACGGCGGCCAGCGCCAGGAGCACCGCGACGAGGGCGGCGAGGGCTATCGGGCCCGCCGAGGGGCGGCTGCCGGCTGTCACGCGCATTGATCCAGTGTCCATGGTCGGCCGCGGGCCCGGCGCGGCGGGAAGGTCGCCGGGGGCGGGGCGGGGGAGCCGCGGGAATGCGGTGGGCCTTGCAGGTTGTTCACTCTTCAACTAACTTGAGCGTATAACGAACCCAGGAGGTTGTCATGCCGGCCGTGACCGTCGAGAACCCGCTGACCCTGCCGCGCGTCACCGCTCCGGCGGACGGCAGGCAGCGCCCCGTGCTGCACGTGGGCACCGCCCCGTCGGGCTTCGAGGGCGAGGGATTCCCCGTCCGCAGGGCGTTCGCGGGGATCAACTACAAGTACCTCGACCCGTTCATCATGATGGATCAGATGGGTGAGGTGGAGTACGCCCCGGGCGAGCCCAAGGGCACCCCGTGGCACCCGCACCGGGGCTTCGAGACCGTCACGTACATCATCGACGGGATCATGAACCACCGGGACTCGCACGGCGGTGGCGGCACCATCACCGACGGCGACACCCAGTGGATGACCGCCGGCTCCGGCCTCCTGCACATCGAGGCCCCGCCGGAGGAGCTGGTCATGACCGGCGGCCTCTTCCACGGCCTCCAGCTGTGGGTGAACCTGCCCAAGCGGGACAAGATGATGGCCCCGCGCTACCAGGACATCGGCAGCGGCCAGGTCAGGCTGCTGACCTCCGGCGACGGCGGCGCGCTGCTGCGGCTGATCGCGGGTGACCTGGACGGGCACGAGGGCCCGGGGATCACCCACACGCCCATCACCATGCTGCACATCTCCCTGAACCCGGGTGCCGAGCTGACGCTCCCCTGGCGGCCGGAGTTCAACGCCCTGGCCTACGGGCTCGCCGGGCGCGGCTTCGCGGGCACCGAGAAGCGGCCCTTCCGGATGGGGCAGACGGTGGTCTTCGGCAACGGCGACTCGCTCACCCTCCGGGCCGACGGGACGCAGGAGTCGCGGAGCCCGAACTTCGAGGTCGTGCTCCTCGGCGGGCAGCCGATCCGGGAGCCGATGACGCACTACGGCCCGTTCGTGATGAACACCCAGGCCGAGCTCGCGCAGGCGTTCGAGGACTTCCAGGCCGGGCGGCTCGGGACGATCCCGGCGGACCCGGCCTGATCCACGGCGGTACGGCGCCCTCGGGCGCCGGGCGGACCTAGCCGGTCCGTTCGGCGGCCGGGGGCGTCCCGTCGTCCAGGGGCACCTGCGGGCTGCCGTCCGATTCGTACAGCTCGAACCAGATGTTCTTGCCCTCGCCCCGTGGGTCCACCCCCCACGCCCCGGCCAGCAGCTCCATCAGCACCAGGCCCCGGCCCGACGAGGCCATCTCGCCCGGGTGCCGCCGGTGCGGCAGCTCGTCGCTCGCGTCGGCCACGTCGACGCGCACCCGGCGCTCGCCGGGCGCGCCGGATATCTCCGCGACCAGCAGCGCGTCGCCGTCCGTGTGCACCAGGACGTTGGTGACCATCTCGGAGACCATCAGGACCGCCGAGTCGGCCTGGTCCTCGTCCGGCCAGTCGTACATCAGATGGCGTATCTGCTGCCGGGCCTCGGCGATCCGCTCGGGCTCGGCCTGGGCGATGGTCAGGGCCGTGCGGCGGACCGGGCGGGCCGGGGCCTCCGGGGCGCCCACCGCCGCCTGCTCGGCCGCCTGGCGGCCGAGCAGCAGGAGGGCGATGTCGTCCTCGCGGCGGTCGACGAGCGGGCCGGTGGTGTAGTGCGAGGGCGGGCCGTGGACGGCCTGGACGAGGGCGTCGGCCAGCTTCTCCAGGTTTCCGGCGTCGACCTCCAGGGGGAAGCCCTCGACGACCTCCCGGAGCCGGGTCCAGCCGGTCTCCAGGTCGTGGCCGCCGGTCTCGATCAGGCCGTCCGTGCAGACCAGCATCGTCTCGCCGGGCTCCAGGACCAGCCGGGTGGTCGGGTAGTCCGTGTCCGGGTCGATGCCCAGGGGCAGGCCGCCGGCGGTCGCCCGGACCAGCAGGGTGCCGTCGCTCAGCCGGATCGCCGGGTCGGGGTGGCCCGCGCGGGCGATCACCAGGACCCCGCTGGACGGGCAGACCTCGATGTACAGACAGGTCGCGAAGCGCGGGTCCAGGTCCTCCGGCCCGGTGCCGTTGACGCCGTCCAGGAAGCGGGAGGCCCGGGAGAGGACCGCGTCCGGGTGGTGGCCCTCGGAGGCGTACGCGCGCAGGGCGATCCGCAGCTGGCCCATCAGCCCGGCCGCCCGTACGTCGTGGCCCTGCACGTCCCCGATGACCAGGGCGATCTTCCCGGAGGGCAGCGGGATCATGTCGTACCAGTCGCCGCCGACCTGGAGGCCGCCACCGGTCGGCACATAGCGCGCGGCCACCGACATCCCGCTGATGTCCGGCTGCACCGTGGGCATCATCGAGCGCTGGAGCCCCACGGAGAGCTCGCGCTCCGACTCATGCGCGCTCGCCCGGCTCAGCGCCTGGGCGAGCATCCGGGCGACGGTGGTCAGCACCGAGCGCTCGTCGGGCGTGAAGGCGACGGGCAGGCTGAAGCCCGCCATCCAGGCGCCGATGGTCTGTCCCGCGTTGATCAGCGGCAGGAAGGCCCAGGAGCGCCGGCCGAAGCGCTCGACCAGCGGCCACAGCAGGGGGAAGCGGCGCTCGTACTCCTCGGGCGAGGGGATGTAGACCGCGCGGCCGGTGCGGATGACCTCGGCGGCCGGGTAGGCGGTCTCCAGCGGCACGTCCAGGAAGGGCTCCATGTCGCCGGGGCCGTAGCCGTGGTGCCCGATGAGGATCACCCGGTTGGCCTCGGTGCCGAAGACGGCCAGCGCGGAGGGCTCGAAGCCCGGCATCGAGAGGCCGGCGGCGACCCGGAGCACCTCGGAGGTCGAGTGGGCCTCCGCGAGCGCCCGGCCCGCGTCCAGCAGAAACGCTTCTCTGTTCCGGCGCCAGTCACCCGTGACGGGGGTCCGGACGGCGGAGGTGCCCGGCTGTGCGGAGGGCACCTCCTCGACGGTGCCCACCAGCAGATAGCCGGCGCCGCCCCGGACCGGCCGGGAGCGGCTGCGCACGGTCCGCAGCACCCGGCCCTCGTCGTCGACGACCCGCAGCCGGGCCTCGGCCAGGGTGCCCTCGGTCACGGCCAGATTGATGATGCCCATGATCTCGACCCAGTCCACGGCGTGGAACCGGGCGCGGGCGGCCGACTCGGTCAGCTCCACGCGCTCCGCCGGAAGGCCCAGGAGCCGTGCGGCCTCGGCGTCGAAGACGGCGATGCGCGAGGCGTTGTCCCACTGCCACAGTCCCGTAGCTACGGCGGCAAGTACGTCCTCGGTGCGCATTGCCCCACTTTATGCGGGTATGCCGGGTAGATACCACCGATGCCGTCCGTGGCAGTAGGTAGGCTTGCACACGCGCCGCTGCGACGCTAACCCGGCGCGCCTCCAGCGCGAGACGCCTCGATCAGCGAGTTCGGCCCACGACCTCGAACACCCCTCGACCACGACTTGGATGAACGATGCATCGGTACCGGTCCCACACCTGCGGCGAGCTCCGTGCGGCTGACGTCGACACCGACGTGCGACTGAGTGGCTGGCTGCACAATCGGCGCGACCTGGGCGGCATCCTCTTCATCGATCTCCGCGACCACCACGGCCTGGTCCAGCTGGTCGCCCGCCCCGGCACCCCCGCCAACGAGGCCCTGAGCCACCTCACCAAGGAGACCGTCGTCCGCGTGGACGGCAAGGTCATGAGCCGCGGCGCGGACAACGTCAACCCCGACCTCTCCACCGGTGAGATCGAGGTCGAGGTCACCGAGGTGGAGGTGCTGGGCACCGCCGAGCAGATCCCCTTCACCATCAACGCCGACGACGGCGTCAACGAGGAGCGGCGCCTGGAGTACCGCTTCCTCGACCTGCGCCGTGAGCGCATGCACCGCAACATCATGCTGCGCTCCGCCGTCATCGCGTCGATGCGGCAGAAGATGACGGCCCTGGGCTTCAACGAGATGGCCACCCCGATCCTGTCCGCCACCTCCCCCGAGGGCGCGCGCGACTTCCTGGTGCCGTCCCGGCTGCACGCCGGCAAGTTCTACGCCCTGCCGCAGGCCCCGCAGCAGTTCAAGCAGCTGCTGATGATCGCGGGCTTCGACCGCTACTTCCAGATCGCGCCCTGCTTCCGCGACGAGGACGCCCGCGCGGACCGCTCGCCGGGCGAGTTCTACCAGCTCGACGTCGAGATGTCCTTCGTCGAGCAGGAGGACGTCTTCCAGGTCATCGAGAAGGTCATGACCGACCTCTTCGAGGAGTTCGGCAACGGCCGCCACGTCACCTCGCCGTTCCCGCGGATCCCGTTCCGCGAGGCCATGCTGAAGTACGGCTCCGACAAGCCGGACCTGCGCGCCAAGCTGGAGCTCGTCGACGTCTCCGACGTCTTCGCCGGCTCGGAGTTCAAGGCGTTCGCGGGCAAGCACGTCCGCGCGCTGGCCGTCCCGGCCACCGGTGACCAGCCGCGCAAGTTCTTCGACGGCCTCGGCGACTACGCCGTCGAGCAGGGCGCGAAGGGCCTGGCCTGGGTCCGCGTGGGCGAGGAGCTGGCGCTGACCGGCCCGATCGCCAAGTTCCTCACCGAGGAGAACGTCAAGGCCCTCGCCGAGCGCCTCGGCCTGGAGCCCGGCCACGCGATCTTCTTCGGCGCGGGCGAGTTCGACGAGGTCTCCAAGATCATGGGCGCCGTGCGCGTCGAGGCCGCCAAGCGCGCCGGCCAGTTCGAGGAGAACGTCTTCCGCTTCTGCTGGATCGTCGACTTCCCGATGTTCGAGAAGAACGAGGACACCGGCCAGGTCGAGTTCTCGCACAACCCGTTCTCCATGCCGCAGGGCGGCCTGGAGGCGCTGAACACGATGGACCCGCTGGACATCCTCGCCTGGCAGTACGACATCGTCTGCAACGGCACCGAGCTGTCCTCCGGCGCCATCCGTAACCACGAGCCCGAGGTGATGTACCGCGCCTTCGAGATCGCCGGTTACAGCAACGAGGAGGTCGAGAAGGAGTTCGGCGGCATGCTGCGCGCCTTCAAGTTCGGCGCCCCGCCGCACGGCGGCATCGCCCCGGGCGTCGACCGCATCGTGATGCTGCTGGCCGACGAGCCGAACATCCGCGAGACCATCGCCTTCCCGCTCAACGGCAACGCCCAGGACCTGCTGATGGGCGCCCCGAGCGAGGTCGACGAGGCCCGCCTGAAGGAGCTCCACCTGTCGCTGCGCAAGGCGCCGCAGGTCAAGCCCGTCCAGTAAGGCCGGCGCGCCTCTGGCGCACGTACGCGCGAGGGCCCGGAACCGCCGATGTGGTTCCGGGCCCTCGCGCGTACGCGGCCCTGCCCGCGGTCCCTCGCCGGTGCGGCGCCCTCCGCGGCCGTCACATCAGCGCCGTCACCAGCGGCAGCCGGGGGCAGCAGCCCGCCGCGGCGTGCACGGCGCGCGCCAGCCGCCCCTGGGTGAGCCGGCGGTTCCAGAGCACGGAACGCACCCCGTACTCCGCCACGGCCATCAGCTCCGTCTCGCCCAGCTCGTCCGCGACCAGCACCACCGGTGCCCCGCCGTCCCGGGCCCGCCGGCGCAGCTCGGCCGCGGCGGCGGTGTCGTCCACCCCCATCAGCACGACCTCGACGTCCCCCGGCCCGCGCACCACACGCAGCTCGGGCAGCTCCCGGAGCCTGCGTACGAAGCGGGCCCGGCTGAGCTCGTCGGTGGCGTGGACGCTCACCGTGATGCGTTTTACGAACACTGCGCTTCCTCGTCTTCCCCGTTTTCCCCCGTGATTCGACGTGCTCCAGCCTGCCGGGACGGCTTCAACGAACGATTGCCGATCGATCAACGCGCATAAACGAGGGCCCGGAACCGAAAGGTCCCGGGCCCTCGCTCATACCGGGCCGCAGCCCGGCGGGTGTGTCACGCCGCCTCGTCGCCGCCGCCGAAGCGCTCGCGGTAGGACTCCAGGTCCTCCTCGGTGATCTTCGCGAAGAGCACCGGGGGGACCGAGAAGGCCGTGCCCGCGGGGACGGACGACAGCGACCGCGCCTCGTCCGCCGTCACCCAGGTCGCGGTGTCGTCGGCGAGCGCGAACGCCTTGCGCATGGCCGCGGCCGAGGAGGGGATGAACGGCTCCGAGACCACCGAGTAGAGGTGGATGAGGTTCATCGCCGTGCGCAGCGTCAGGGCCGCGGCCTCCGGGTCGGTCTTGATCTCCAGCCAGGGGGCCTTGGCCTCCAGGTAGGAGTTGCCCGCGCTCCACAGGGCGCGCAGTGCCTGCGCCGCCTTGCGGAACTGCATGGCCTCCATGTGCTCCTCGTACTCCCGGAGCAGCTGGGCGATCTCCCGGCCCAGGGCGGCCTCGGCCTCGCCCGCCTCGGCGCCGGCCGGGACCTCCTCGCCGAAGCGCTTCTTCGAGAAGGACAGGACGCGGTTGACGAAGTTGCCCAGGACGTCGGCGAGGTCCTTGTTCACGGTGGCCGAGAACAGCTCCCAGGTGAACGACGTGTCGTCCGACTCGGGGGCGTTGGCCATCATGAAGTAGCGCCAGTAGTCGGCGGGCAGCAGCTCCAGGGCGTCGTGGGTGAAGACGCCGCGCTTCTGGGACGTGGAGAACTTGCCGCCGTAGTAGTTCAGCCAGTTGAACGCCTTGACGTAGTCGACCTTCTTCCACGGCTCGCGGGTGCCGAGCTGGGTGGCCGGGAACATCACCGTGTGGAACGGGACGTTGTCCTTGCCCATGAACTGGGTGTAGCGGACGTCCGTCGCCTCGTACCACCAGGACTTCCAGTCGCGGTTCGCCGGGTCCTGGTCCGCCCACTCCTTCGTCGCGCCGATGTACTCGATCGGGGCGTCGAACCAGACGTAGAAGACCTTGCCCTCGGCGGCCAGCTCCGGCCAGGTGTCGGCCGGGACCGGGACGCCCCAGTCCAGGTCACGGGTGATCGCGCGGTCGTTGAGGCCCTCGGTCAGCCACTTGCGGGCGATCGAGGAGGCCAGGATCGGCCAGTCCTTGCCGTGCTCGTCGATCCACGCCTCGACCTCGCCCTGCAGCTTGGACTGCAGGAGGAAGAGGTGCTTGGTCTCGCGGACCTCCAGCTCGCTGCTGCCGCTGATCGCCGAGCGGGCGTCGATCAGGTCCGTGGGGTCGAGGACGCGGGTGCAGTTCTCGCACTGGTCGCCACGGGCCTTGTCGTAGCCGCAGTGCGGGCAGGTGCCGACGATATAGCGGTCGGGCAGGAAGCGGCCGTCGGCCAGGGAGTAGACCTGGCGGATCGAGCGCTCCTCGATGAACCCGTTCTCCTGCAGGCGGCGCGCGAAGTGCTGGGTGATCTCCCGGTTCTCCGGGGAGGAGCTGCGGCCGAAGTAGTCGAAGGACAGCCCGAAGCCGTCGTAGATCGCCTTCTGGGCGTCGTGCTGCTTGGCGCAGAACTCGGCCACGGGCAGGCCGAGCTCCTTGGCGCCCAGCTCGGCCGGGGTGCCGTGCTCGTCGGTGGCACAGATGTAGAGCGTCTCGCGGCCGGTCTGGCGGAGGTACCTGGCGTACACATCGGCCGGGAGCATGGACCCCACCATGTTGCCCAGGTGCTTGATCCCGTTGATGTACGGAAGGGCGCTGGTGATGAGGTGTCGAGCCATTTCCGGCTGCTCCCTGGTCGCGGTGTGCAGAAGTCCTTAGCGTATCCGAGCGCCGGCCCTGCGCCGCGCTGTATTAACGGGCGGCGGGGGCGCCGGCACCCGGTGGTCCGCGGCCGGGCGGGGCGCGGGTCATGTACGGCTCGCGGTGGGCGGCGGTTCGGCCATCCACGCGCGCCAGGGCCTGGTGATCACCTCCCGGTAGGTGTGGTGCGAGGGGTTCCGGCCCGCGTGCCGGAAGGTCCAGCCCTGTGCGTGCGTCAGGTCCTCCACGACGCCCGAACTCTCCTCGCAGACCGCGCACTGCATGGCGTACGTGATCGGCTCCGCGTCCGGCTCCCGGTCCGGCTGGAGGGTCCAGGTGCCGAACAGGAACACCGCGCGCGCGGTCAAAGCCCCCACCTGCTCTCGGCGTTCAGCCGGGCCACGCGGGCGCGCAGGGTCTCGGCCTCGGACGCGGGGCGGGCGTACTCGGGAGGGCAGTCCCACTCGACGCCGCCCTGGGGAGGGCGGAGCTGAAGCCGGCCGGCGTGCCGGTCCATGACCTGTCCGAGCCGGTCGGTGCGGGTGTCGACGGCGTAGCTGACCGGGCCGGCCGGGGGGACCGGGCCGAGCGGGCCCGCCCGGCCGGCCGGGCCGGGCCGGGGAGAGGGGGTGGGGAGCGCGGGGGGGTTTTCTTTGCTCACCTTCTTAAGATGCCCACTGAGACGGGGCCTGATCGGTGACCGTGCGGGTACGCAGGGTGACGTTGTTCAGTGGGTGGTCGCGGGATGCCGCAGGGACCGGTGTGCCCACCCGAGGAGTGCCAGTACGCCCAGGGTGATCGCGGTGTTGGTCGCGAATTTGGCCGCCGCCGAGGGGTGGCCGAGCGGCTCGACCGCGAAGGACAACAGCGCGTTCACCATCAGGGCGGCGCCGCCCGCGGCCAGTACGTGCTTTCGGCCCCAGCCCGCGCGTTTGGACCAGCGCGGGAGCAGCGCGCCGAGCGCGGTGAGCAGTGCGGCGTCGGCGGCGGCGCCCGGCCAGGTCGGCGGCACGTTCTGATGGACGGCCAGGGCCACGGCGGCGCAGCACGCGACGGCCCAGGGGGCGGGCGCGCGGGTGCCGGCGGTGCCCGGGGCGGCGGCCGGACGGCGGCGGGGCAGGGCGAAGGCGGTCGCGCAGAGGGCGAGCACGGCGGCGGCGGTGCCGGCGATCT
Source organism: Streptomyces eurocidicus (assembly GCF_002891295.1). Taxonomy (GTDB): domain Bacteria; phylum Actinomycetota; class Actinomycetes; order Streptomycetales; family Streptomycetaceae; genus Streptomyces; species Streptomyces eurocidicus. The sequence goes on from NZ_LGUI01000003.1 coordinate 843,944, forward strand.
GCGCCGGGGCGGCGTTGAAGTGCTCGGTCCGCAGGTGGTCCTGGTGGATGAGGGCGGCGGCCGCCAGGTACAGCAGGGGCAGGACGATCAGGCCGGTGCGGCCGAGCCAGGGGCGGTCGGCCAGCCGGGGCGTACACGCCTCGATGACGGCGATGGGCGCGCAGAAGCTCCAGACCATGTGGCCCACGAGGAAGTTGAGTGCCATGGAGACGCCGATGCCGAGGCCCGGGACGAAGGTGGGCCGCAGGGTCTCCTGCCAGTCCGGTACGTCGCGGTAGTCGTCGTTGAACAGCGACTGGTCGATGAGCCCGGCCTGGACCAGCCCGAAGGCGAGGCCGAGCAGCAGCATCGACGGCCAGCCGCGCCCGGTGCGGCGGACGGCCTCCCGGATCAGCACGGCGACCGTGCCGTAGAGCGGCCCCAGGATCAGCAGCCCCGCCAGGAGCTCCTTCGGGCGGCCGATGGTGTCGCCGTAGCCGATCAGGTACTCGGCCGCGACCGGGGACAGGAACATCAGGCCGAGGACCGGTATCCAGCGGCGGCGGGCCCGTGCGGGCGTCGGAGGCGTCTGCATCGCATTATTAGAGCACGCACTCTAGAGTGCGTGCTCTAATATTTCGCCATGCGTACCGTCGACCCCGAACAGCACGCCCGGAAGCGGGCCCTGATCCTCCGAGCCGCGGCACAGGAGTTCGCCCTCCACGGCGTGGACGGCACCTCCACCGCGAGCGTCTGCCGGCGCGCGGGGATCGGCTCGGGCACCCTCTTCCACTACTTCCCCACCAAGCGCGCCCTGTTCCACGCGCTGTTCGCCGACGACCTGCCGCGGGCCGCCGCGGCCCGGGAGCGGGCGCTGGCCGCCGGGCGGCCCGGCGACGGCCTCGGCCTGCTGGTGGACCACCTGCTCGCCGACCTCGCGGACCCGCTCGTCCCGGGGCTGCTGGCGGCGGCCGTCTTCGAGGCCAACCGGGACGAGGAGTTCGCCGTGCTGGTCGCGACGGACGAGGCCCTGACCCGTGCCGCGCTGACCACGCTGCTGGAGCGGATGGCGGCCGACGGGCACCGGCTGGAGTTCGCGCCCGAGCGCGTCGCCGGATGGATCCTGCGGCTGTCCGACGCCTGCTATCTGGCCGCCGGGGAGGAGGGCTTCGACCCCGTGTCGCAGACCGCCGAGCTGCACCGGATCGTCGACGGGCTGGTGGGCCGGGCGACGGGCTGAGCCGGGTCAATCCTCCATGGTCGGAAACGGCCTGATCCGGTCCCGTTCTGGCCGAGTCGGCACGGTCGACCCATGGCGGGGCGGCTCCTAGGGTGAAACGGCCCCGCCGGAACAGCCGGTGTTCCGCCGGCCGCTTCCAGGAGGGTCCATGAGCGTCGACACCCGGTCCGCGTACCTGCTCAGGAACGAGCGGACCGGGCTGTATCTGACGGTGAGGGACGCCGGCGAGGGCGCTCCGGCGGACATCGTCCAGGAGGCGCTCCAGGACTGGCCGCTGCGGGCGGGGCAGGCGTGGCGGCTGGAGCCCGGCGAGGGCGGCGAGGACACCTACGGGATCAGGAACCAGCGCAGCGGGCGGTGTCTGCGGGCCCGCCGGCGCGTCGGCGAGCCCGGGGCGGCCGTGGTCCGGGCGCGCCCGGAGGAGAGCGGTCCGGCGTACCGGAGCTGGCTGCTCGCCAATATGGACCTGCACCGGTTCTCGCATGTCCACGGCGGGCTGTGGCCGGGCGCCGGGGGTGCGGGCGAGGCCCCGGCCGGGGGCGTCGTGATCGACCAGTGCCGTGAGCGCGCGGGCGGGGACGGGGCGGCCCAGCGGTGGCACTTCGAGCCGGCCGGGCCGCGTGTCGCGCGCAAGACCTTCGACGCGCTGGCCGGGCTGGTCGTGCGACCGGGCCCGAGCCGCCTGGTCACCGCCGCGACCCGGGGCCGGGGGAGGGCCCCGGAGGCCGGTGCCGGGGTGTTCGGCGCCGCGTCGAAGTGGGCGGCGGTGCCGGACCGGACGCCGTATATGCGCTTCGACGGCTTCCGGGGCGACGAGGTCGTCCGCTTCTCGCAGCGGAACCGGATCGAGGACGGGCCACGGAAGATCGCCGAGCGGTTCCCGCACCTGCCGGAGGAGTTCCACGGCGGCTTCGACTTCGTCACCACCACGCCGTGCGGCTCGGCCCACCCGTATCTGGGCGTCAAGGACGGTCTCGCGGTCGAGTTCTCCGAGCGGGGCTCCCGGGACCTGCCGCCCGGCCGTCTCCTCCCCGGCGGGGGACCGGTGACCGGCCGGCCGCTGAAGGCGGTGGCCGCGGCGCCGGACGGCTCGCGCTATCTGGTGTTCGGGGAGTGCGGCACGGCGGTCGTCGGCCTCTCCGGCGGGCGGTACGGGCGCGAGGTCCGGGAGGCGGCCCTGGGGCATGTGCCCGAGGACTTCCGGGCGCCGGACACGATCGCCTCCGCCGCCGTGGGCGACGAGATGCACTACTTCGCCACGAAGGGCGACCGGTACCTCGTCTTCACCTTCCGCGAGGTGATCCAGGGGCCCGCGAAGATCCTCGGTGCCTACCCCTTCCTGCTGGACCTCTGGGCGTAGTGCCCGCCGGGCCGCGTGCGAAACGCCGTCCGTGAGCGCCTCCGCCGAAGCGCTCCGATGTGTACCCAGGTGGCGGGAGGTGCCCTCCCGCCACTCCCGCCACCCGGGTTCCCCTCCCCCTCCGTGGTCTCGCGCCCCGGTGCCCGGAAGTCACTCCAGAATCCGAAGCGTGATCCTACGGCTACCTAGCGTAGTCATGTGAGCGGGTCTCCGTCACGGTCCGGAAGGGGCGCGCTGAGGTGTTCCCGGGCGCGGATGGCGTGCGGGCGGGCACCGGCGCCCCGCCCTCCGCGGAGCCCGCCCGCACATAAGGAGACATTTGCGAAACATCTCCTCCTGTACACCCTCATCCTGGAAGGGGGCGCACCGAAGGAGAGGCACGACGACATGCGGATACTGGTCGCCGAGGACGAGGAGACGCTGGCCGAGATCGTGGCCACCGGGCTGCGCCGGGCCGGCTTCGCCGTGGACACCGTCTACAGCGGGGACGCCGCGATCGCCTACCTCTCCCTCCACGACTACGACGTCGTCGTCCTCGACCGCGACCTGCCCCGGGTGCACGGCGACGACGTCGCCCGGCACCTCGTCGGCACCGGCTCCCGCACCCGGATCCTGATGCTCACCGCCGCCGGCAGCATGGAGGACCGGGTGGCGGGCCTCGACCTCGGGGCGGACGACTATCTGCCCAAGCCCTTCGAGTTCCCCGAACTGGTCTCGCGGGTACGGGCGCTCCGGCGGCGCAGCGCACGGCCCGCGCCGCCGCTCCTGGAGCGGGACGGCCTCCGGCTGGACACCGTGCGGCGGACGGCGGAGCGGGACGGCCGGGTGCTGGAGCTCTCGCCCAAGGAGTTCTCGCTGCTCCAGATCCTGCTGGAGGCCGAGGGCGCGGTCGTCAGCGCCGAGGAGCTCCTGGAGCGGGCCTGGGACGCGCACGCCGACCCCTTCACGGGCGCGGTGCGCGTCGCCATGAGCAAGCTGCGCGGCAAGCTCGGCGACCCACCGCTGATCCGTACCGTGCAGGGCGTCGGGTACGCCCTGTGAGCCCGGCGCGGCTGCTCGCCCCCACCGCCCGCACCCGGATCGCCGTCGCCTTCGGCGCCGTCTTCGTCGTCCTGGGCGGGCTGCTGCTGCTCACCGTCAACCTCCTCTCGCGGGCCGGTACGCGCGAACGGGCGGGGACCATCGCACGGCTGGCGGTGCCGGTGCGGGGGGCGGAGTCCGGGACCTCGCTGCCGTCGGAGGCCCGGGACGCGACCGTCTCCACGGTCTACCGCGTCTCCGGCGACGTCAGCGCGGCCGCCTCCAGCGAGCTGATCCTCTGGTCCGGGGTGGCCCTGCTGCTCACCGCCCTGCTCGCGGTGGGCGTCGGCTGGTGGATCGCGGGCCGGGCGCTGCGCCCGGTGCACGCGGCCTTCGACAGCCAGCGCCGGTTCGTCTCCAACGCCTCGCACGAGCTGCGGACCCCGCTGGCCACCCAGCGGGCGGCCATCCAGGTGGGCCTGGACGGCGACCCCTCACCGGCCGAGCTGGCCCGGACGAAGGAGGTCCTGCTCGCCGCGAACCGCCGCTCCGAGCGGCTCATCGACGGACTGCTGGTGCTGGCCCGCAGCGAGCGCGGGCTGGAGCGGCGCGAACCGTGCGACCTGGCCGAGGTGGTCGAGGAGGAGGTCGCGGCCGTCGCGGGCCGGGCCGGGCGGCTGGAGGTCCGGATCGGTGTCGAGGCCGGACCGGCGCCGCTGTCCGGCAACCGCGTGCTGCTCGCCCAGCTGACCGGCAACCTGCTGCGCAACGCCGTCGAGTACAACCACCGGGGCGGCACCGTCGAGGTCAGGGTCGAACCGGGCCGGCTCTCCGTGCGCAACACGGGTCCGCTCGTCGCGGCGACGGACGTGGCGGGCCTCTTCGAACCGTTCCGGCGGGGGCGCGGGCGGGAGCGGACGGGTGGGGCGGGGGCGGGGCTGGGGCTGTCGATCGTACGGTCGATCGCGCGGGCTCATGGGGGGGTGGTGCGGGCTGTTCCGGCGGTGGGGGGTGGGTTGCGGGTGACGGTGGAGCTGCCGGCTCCGTGAGCGGGGGTGGGTGCGCCTGCGGCGGGCTTTTCCCTACCCGCCCCTTCCCGCTGTATCCGATATGCGGCTCCGCCGCGTGCGGGGCTTCGCCCCAGGCCCCCTTTCCGCGCTGACGCGCGGTGTCCTCAAGCTCCCCCAGCTACCGCTGGGAGGTGCCCCCGGACGGGCTGATTTGCAGCCCGTCCGGCCCCGCCTCGCATCAGTCCCGCACGATCCCCGCCGCCCGGGCCTCCGCCAGCCAGTCCGGGAACTCCACCATCAGTTCCTTGTACAGACCCGCGTCCCCCAGCCCCCGCGGATCCCGCCCCGCGTGGAAGAAGCCCGCGTTGTCCACGACCCTCTTCTCCGGCACCGGAAGGTCGTCCAGCTTCCGCAGGAAGTCGAAGCCCTTGCCCTCCGGGTCGCCGAAGCCGACGAACTGCCAGAAGATCGGCAGCTCCGCCGCCCGGCACAGCGCGCGCTCCGCGGCGGCCTTGCTGTACGGGCCGCCGTCGGTCTGGAAGATCACGAACGCGGGGTCGGTGGCACCCGACTCGCGGTAGTGCTCGATCACCTTCTCCATCGCCCAGTGGTAGTTGGTGCGGCCCATGTGCCCCATGCCGGCGTGCAGTTCCTCGATGCGGCCCGCGTACTCGGTGAGGCTCAGCTCGGCGACGCCGTCGACGTCCGTGGAGAAGAAGACGACGGGCACGACGCCGTCGTCGTCGAGGTTGGCGGACAGCCCCAGGGCCTGCTCGGCGAGGTGCTGCACGCTGCCGTTCCGGTAGTACTCGCGCATCGAACCCGAGCGGTCGAGGACCAGGTAGACCGCCGCCCGCTGTCCGGTGAGGCCCTGCTTCTCCAGCGAGACCCCGGCTTCCTTGTAGAGGCTGACCAGCCCGGGGGCGGTCTTCGTCAGCTTCTCCAGGCTCACCGCGGGGGCCTGCTCGCGCGGCGGCATCGCGGGCGACGGCTCCGGGACGGGGCCGGGCTCGGGGCGGGGCCGCGCGGGGCGCGGGGTGGGCTCGGGCTCCGGCAGCGGCTCGGGGCTCGGTGCGGGCACCGGGTCCGGCTCCGGTACGGGCTTGGGGGCCGGCATCGGGGTGGGCGAGGGCTCCGGCTGCGGGAGCGGGTCCGGCACCGGGCCCGGGGTGGGGCCGAGCGGGCCGGGGTCGGGGATGGTGTCCGCGGCGGGCTGCTGGGGCTGCGCGGGCACCGGGGCCCGGAAGAACCCGGCGGGCTCACCGGCGGGCTCGTCGGCGGGCTCCGGCACGGGCCCCTCGGCGGAGGCCCGCGGCCGGGCGATGGCCGGCTGACCGGCGGCCTCCCCGTCCCGTACGCCCGCGGGCGCCGGCTCCGTGGCCGGCGCGGGTACGGCCGCCACGCCGCCCGCGGGCTCCTTCCCGGCACCGGCACCGGCCGGCTCCCCGCCGTCGGCGCCGGCCGGACCCGCGTTCTGCTGGGGCAGGCCGGGTTCGTCGCGCCCGGCAGCCGCTGTCCTGGACCGGCCGAACGCGTTCCGCAGCAGACTCCGAATGCCCATGGGGAGAAGTCCTTCACATGTCTCGGGAGCTATGAAATGTCCGTAGTGCGGGGAAAAGTCCCGTGTCCGGACGGCTAGGTAAGGCTAGCTGTCGCACCCGCCCCAGCGTGCTCAGGACCCTCATAAGCCTTCCTCCGCAAACACCGTTGGGGGAAAGTACCCGCCTCCACTCGTACCCGTGTGCCCCTGCGAAGGGATTTCTCCCTCTTCCCGCGCGCGATTTCGTGGTGCGCCCCCCTCTTCCCGCCTCCCTCGTCCCGGCCGCCTTCCGCCTTCCGCCACCCGCCCTCTCACTCGCCGTCAGGGATCCAGTTGCCGTGGAAGCCCAGCGGCACCCGCACCGGCAGGTGCACCTTCGCGACCGGCCCGGCCGCGAAGTCCTGGGCGGCCAGCACCAGCAGGTCCGACGCCGCGCGCTCGGGGTCGTAGGCGTAGGCCAGCACCCAGCCGTCGTCCTCGGCCGCCTCCGGGGCGGCGGGGACGAACGCGCCCTCGCCGACGTCGCCCGCCGGGTGGACCAGGAAGGTCTCGCTCGTGCCGCGCTCCAGGTCGTGCTTGACCAGCCCCGCCCCCAGCCGGTCCACGCCGGCGCCGCCCGGCGCGGGATCCTCCAGCATCGTGTAGCCGAAGCGGTTCCGGCCGGTCAGCGCGCGTGGATCCGCGCGCGGGAACTCCACCGGGCGGTCGTCGACCGGCTGCCGCCGCACCGAGCCCGCCGCCGGGTCGACCGTCCAGCGCTCCAGCCGGGAGGGGGTGGCCGGGGTCTTCGCGCGGGTGTCGAAGAGGCGCTCGTAGGCGACGAGATGGATGGTGATCACGCCGTTCCGCTCATGGGCGTTCATGGGGTGGAAGACGAAGCACGGATCGACCTCCAGCCAGCGCACGTCCCCCGCGCCCCCGTCGCGCGGGAGCACGCCCAGGCGCGCGGGGCGCGCGTCGTCCCAGTGCACGCGGAACTCGCCGCCGGGCGTGGGCGCGGCGTAGACGACCGGCAGGTCGTACAGCAGGACGTGCCGCTCGGTCAGCGAGAAGTCGTGCATGAGCGGGTGTCCCTCGACGGGGACGTCCACCCGGTGCCGCACCCGGCCGTCCGTGCCCGCGACCAGGTACTGCACATACGGCCGGGCCACGCAGTACGCGACGGTGTGCAGCTCGCCGCTCGCCGGGTCGATCACGGTGTGCGCGGCCAGCCCGCCGGGCAGCGTGCCGTGGAAGTCGAACGGCCCGATCGTGTGCAGCTCGTCGTCCAGTTCGTACGGCAGCGAGCCGCCCTCGACCAGTGCGAGGAGGTGCCCGGCGAACCGCTGGACGTGGGTGTTGGGCGCGAAGTCCAGGCCCAGGTGGCGCGGCCCGTGCAGCAGCTTCTCGCCGAGCCGCCCGGCCACCGAGTCGGAGCGGATCCAGCGGTTGCGGTACCACTCGGCGTGGCCGTCGCGCAGCCGCACGCCGTGCACCATGCCCTCGCCGCCGAACCAGCCGTACGTGGCCGGATCCGGGTCGCCCAGGGGGTTGGGGCCGTTGCGCAGATAGCGGCCGCGCAGCGACTCGGGCAGCCGTCCGGTCACCGGCAGGTCGATCGCGGTGATCTCCTCGCGCACGGGCGCGTAGAGACCGCTGAGATACCGGTTGGCGGCCGGCCGGGCCGTGCCGACGTCCTCGGTCATGTGCGCTCCCCTCCCGCCGCCCCACCGCCGCCCCGGCCGCGGGGCCGCTTCCCTTCCCCCACCATCCAGCGGAAGAACCTGTTCGGCCAGAGGGCGGAGGGAGGCGAAGGAGGCTTGCGGGAGGCGCCCCGGCGGGCCCGTCGGCCCGGCCGTCATCTGCGCAGCGGCCGGGTGAACACCTCCGGCGCCGGACCGCCCGGGACGGCGGGCCGCAGCGTGCCGGCCGCCGACCAGCCCCAGGCGCGGCGGGCCGCGCGGACCGCCTGGCTCCGGGCGTCCATCGGCGCGAGGACCACCGCCGCCAGCGCCGCGCCGCTGCCCGACAGCAGCCGGTCGTGCAGCCGCCTGCCGAGGCCCTGGCGGCGGTGCCGGGGCAGCACCATCAGCTCGGCGAGGACGAAGACCCGGCCCGCGGCCGTCAGCTCCTCCAGCTGCTCGGGGACGGGTCCGGAGAAGTCGCGCCACAGGCCGCCGTCCCGTGCCGCCGGGTATCCGTACGCGCAGCCCACCGGCCCCCCGCCGTCGGCGAGCATCAGGTCGAAGCCGGGCCGCGCGGAGGCTCCGGCGAGCTGTTCCAGGAAGGGAGCGCGGCCGCCGAGGGTCTCGGCCGGCGGCCGTCCGTACGCCGCTCCGTGCAGGTCCGCGAGCTGTTCGCGGTACTGCTCGGCCTGCCATCGGCTCAACCTGCGCAAGAAGACTTCGCCCATGCAGCCCTTTCTGCCCAGCGTGGCTCGCACCCACCCCCGGACGGGGCCGGTAACCGGCCATGCCGGGGTTCGTTGTCGCTTTCGGCGCCCCGGGTACCCGGTTTCGCGCCCGCCAACGGAGGTGGGCGCCCAGGCCAAGGGCAGGACAAGAACCGGGTAAGAAATGGGTCGAGAGCAACCCTGTCCACCCATTACGGCCTCTTCATCGGTGAACATGACCGGACCGAACACGAGTACCCATCACAAGGGCGGGGAGTTGAGAGCCGTATGGGCCTGACCAGCAGGTCGCTTCTGTACACGGTGGTCTTCGTCGCCGTGCTCTGCGTGGGGCTCACCGTCTGGCTGTGGCCCCGGCTCTCCGGGCGCGGCGTGCTGCCGGTGCTGGGCCGGCTCGGCGCGATCCTCACCACCCAGCTGACGATCATGTCGGCGGTACTGCTCGCGGTGAACTCCGCCCAGAGCTTCTACGGCACCTGGGGTCAGCTGATCGGCCGGTACGACCGCTCGCCCGGCCAGGTCACCACCGCGACCGACCTCGCGGGCACCGGGGCCCGGGTGGACACCGGCAAGGGCGGGCTGGTGCAGCCCGGCGCGCCGGAGGGGCTGGAGAAGGCCGGGCTGCCCAAGGGCCCGCCGGAGCAGGTCGGCAAGATGGAGTCGATCAAGATCATCGGCCGTCGGTCGCAGGCGGCCGCCCCGGCGTTCGTCTATCTGCCCCCGCAGTACTTCCAGAAGCAGTACGAGCGCCAGCGCTTCCCCGTGATCGTGGCCATCACCGGCTACCCGGGCGGCACCGAGAGCCTCGCCCAGCACCTCCAGGTGCCGAAGACCGCGAGCAAGCTGATCTCCGAGAACAAGATGCAGCCGACCGTCGTCGTGATGCTCTCGCCGAACATCGCGATGCCCCGCGACACCGAGTGCGTGGACGTCCCCGGCGGCCCGCAGTCCGAGACCTTCCTGACCAAGGACCTGCCCGACGCGCTCCGCAGCGGCTACCGGGTCGGCCACAAGGCGAGCGCCTGGGGCGCCCTCGGCTACTCCTCGGGCGGCACCTGTTCGCTGCTGCTCGCCATGCGTCAGCCCGACGTCTACCCGGCGGCCGCGGCGCTCTCCGGCGACTACAAGGTCGGCACCGACCTCACCACGGGCGACCTCTTCGGCAAGGGGGCGGACGAGCGGAAGCGGCGCCAGGAGCACGACCTGATCTGGCGGCTGCGGAACATGCCCGCGCCCCGCGCCACGGTGCTGGTCACCAGCAGCCTGCACGGCGAGAAGAACCTCAAGGAGACGAAGCGCTTCCTGGACGCGGTGCGGCCGCCGATGAAGGCGGACAAGATGATCCTCCCCGAGGGCAGCCACAACTTCGCCACCTGGCGGCGCGAGATCTCCCCGGCCATGGAGTGGATGGGCAAGCAGCTGGTCTTCCCGCAGGACGTCAACGGCTGACCCCCGGGCGGCACGGCGGGGCCGGGGCGGTGATCCACCCCCCCGGCCCCGCCGTGTCCGTACGGGCGGTCCCGGCCGTCAGCCCTTGCCGGAGCCGACGGCCTCGGTGGCCGCCGCCCCGGGCGCGTCGGCGGCCGAGTCCAGCGTCTCCAGGGCCACGGTGAGCAGCGCCTGCCGCTTCTGCTCCTCCGTCCCGCCCACCTCGTCCAGGGTGAACGCCCCGAAGTGGACGGTCAGCAGCGCGCTGGCGACCCGGACGTGGGTGTCGAACGGGACGCCGCCCGCGTGCATCAGGCGGGCGATGGACTCCACCCGCTCGCGCAGCGTCTGGCCGACGGCGAGGTCCCGCAGGGTCGCCTGGTTCTCCTGGAGGATGTGGTAGATCGGGATGGCCGACTTCAGGGCCGCGCTGTAGCGGGCCAGCAGCTCGCGCCGGGTGGCCGGGCCGGGTGGCTGTTCCTTGGCCCAGGCGATGAGTTCGTCGACCGGGCGGCCCAGCTCCGCGGAGATCGCGCTGAGGATGTCTTCCTTCGTCTTGAAGTGGTAGTACAGCGCCGCCTTGGTGACGCCGAGCTCCTCGGCGATCTCCCGTAGCGACGTCTTCTCGTAACCACGCGAGACGAAGAGGTCCAGGGCCGTTTTCTGGATGCGCTCACGGGTGTCGCTCCTGCGCGCCTGGGGGGTGCTGCTGCCCATGGGTCTCTCCTGCTGTCGTTGTGAACCTTCCGTCCCCCGCCGGGACTTGTGCCCGCCGCGCGATCGGTCCGGTCCCGCCGGCCTCCCTCGGACCGCCGCCGCGCGTGAGGTGGGGAGTGGAGATCATGCCGCAGGAAGCGGGCGCGGCGGAGGGCGCACGGGGGACCGCGACACCACCGGCACGTAATACGTACATTTTCGTGATCGCCACCGGCTCCGGTTCGAACACGGGTCGGGGCACCGCCCGTGACCTGCCCGGCGACCCCGGGCCGGGGTCCGTGCCGGCCCGTGCCCGAGCCGGTGCCGACCCCGCCGAGTGGCCCGTCCGGCCCGGTCCGGGGGAACTCATGGAAAAGCGCCGGTCATAAGAGATCCCGTCATATCAATTTCTCCGGGTGGTGGATCCAATGGCTCAAATGAGTGAAAGCCCGGAACCTCTGCATAAGACAGGAGTTATTCAGAACGCTTTCCCAGTGGGGGCGCTACACGATCGAAAGGCATAGACGTGCTCAAGAAGGTAATCGCCACGGCCGCCCTGACGGCATCCGCGGTCGGCACCCTCGCCGGTCCCGCCCTGGCGATCGGCAACGACGATGACGTCGCCAACGGCAACGCCGCCAAGACCGGTTACGGCAACACCAAGACCGGTGGCAAGGAAAGCCCGCAGATGAGCCTTATCCAGGGCACGCTGAACAAGCCGTGCCTGGGTATCGGCAAGCTCGAGATCCAGTCCGTCCTGGCGCTGCTCAACATCGGCCTCCAGGACATCCCGATCCTGTCCTCCCAGCAGCAGCAGCAGTGCACCGACAACTCCACGATCAAGGACGGCGACGACCCGCTGTCGCACCTCCTCGACGAGATCCCGATCATTTCGGGCAACGGCTCCGGCAACCACTCGAACGGTGGCCACGGTGGTCACGGCGGGCACGAGGGCTTCGGCGGGCACGGCGGCTTCGGGGACCACGGCTTCGGTGGTCATGGCTTCGGCGACCACGGCATGAAGTAGCCACAGGTCCGGAATTCCCTCGGCCGCGGGTGTGCGGGCCCCGCGGCCGGGGGGTTTCCCGCGTCCCGGTGCGTGGGCGTACTTATTCTGATCAGGTCGCACCGGTGGGCCGATGGAGTGAATGCCGATAACCTCCATGGATTTCCCGAGTTAGCCAGAGCGCTCCCGTATATCGACCAGAGCGAAGGAATAGCGTGATCAAGAAAGTACTGGCCACAACGGCGCTCGTGGCTTCCGCGGCCGGCGTCTCGACCGCCCCGGCGATGGCGGTGGGCAACAGCGACGACGTGGCGAACGCGAACGGCGCGCACCAGGAGTACGGCAACACCTACACGGGCGGCTACATGAGCCCCCAGATGGGTCTGATCAACGGCTCCCTCAACAAGCCGTGCATCGGCATCGGAAAGCTCGGCGCGCAATCGCTCCTCGCCCTGCTCAACGTCGGCCTCCAGGACATCCCGATCCTGTCCTCCCAGCAGCAGCAGACCTGCACCGAGAACTCCACGATCCACGACGGCGACGACCCGCTGTCGCACATCCTGGACGAGGTGCCCCTCATCTCGGGCAACGGTTCGTTCAACCGTGAGCACGGGCGCGGCCACCACGGGCACCACGGCCACGACGGCTACCGCGGTGACCACGACGACTACGACGACCACGAGGGTCACTACGGTCACCACGACGGCCACCACGACGGCCACTGACACCGGGCCGTACGCGCCGAAGCCGCCCCCGGTACCTTCCGGGGGCGGTTCCTCGGCGTTCCCGTGCGCGGCGGGTCAGCGCACGCCGGCGTGCAGCCAGTCGACCTTGTCGTAGAGGTCCTCGGCCGTGAGCGAGGACAGCATCTCGTTGCGGGCGCGGGCGGCGTCGCCGGTCGGGTGGTACAGCCGCCTGCCCATCTCACGGGCCACCAGCTGGGTGCGGCAGGTGCGTTCGCGGCGCCCGGCGTTGTACTTCTCCAGCCGCCGTCCGAAGGCCGGCTCGTCCCCGGCGGCGCCCGCGAGGACCTCGCCGAGCAGCACCGCGTCCTCCAGGGCCATGCACGCGCCCTGCGCCGCGTACTGGAGCATCGGGTGCGCCGCGTCGCCGAGCAGGGCCACCCGGCCGTCCGTCCAGCCGGCGATCGGGTCGCGGTCGCACAGCACCCACGCCCGCCAGTTCTCGCCGAGGGCCAGCAGCCGGCGGGCCGCGTCGCCGAGGTCGGGGAACTCGGCGGTCACCCGGGCCGCGTCGACCAGCACCCCCGTCATCGCCTCCGTGGCCGCGTCGTCCCTGGTGGCGGCCAGGTTCAGGGACTTGCCGCGCGCGATGGGGTAGTGCACGAAGTGCCACTTGGGCCCGGCCCAGAGGGTGACGCTGTTCCAGCGCAGCTCCTCCGGCACCCGCTCCATCGGGATGACCGAGCGGTAGATGGTGTGGCCGGAGACCCGCGGGGCGCCGTCGCCGACGAGCTGCCGGCGCACGGCCGAGCGGATGCCGTCGGCGCCGATCAGGGCGTGCCCGTGGAACTCCCGCCCGGTGCAGGTCACCGCCGTCACCCCGGCGCCGTCCTGCGCGTACCGCACCACGTAGTTGCCGCCGAGCAGGACGACGGACGGGTGGGCGCGGCAGGCGTCGAGCAGCGCCTGGTAGAGGTCGCCGCGGTGGACGACCGCGTACGGGTTCCCGAAGCGCTCACGGTAGGCGCCGGTCAGCGGCATGGCGGCGACGCGCTCGCCGGTGAGGCCGTCCATGAACCGCAACTCGTCGATGAGCACCGCGCGTTCGCGGACCGCCGGGCCGACGCCCAGCCGGTCGAGGGCGAGGAAGGCGTTGGGCCCCAGCTGGATGCCCGCCCCGACCTCCTCGAAGACCTCGCTGCGCTCCAGGACGGTCACCGTATGGCCCTGCCGGGCGATGGAGACCGCCGCGGCGAGGCCGCCGATGCCGCCTCCGGCGATGAGGATGTTGACCACGTCTCTCGCTGTCCTCTCTCGGTACGCGCCGGTCCGCCGCCCGCGAGGGGCCGGGGCCGGACCCCGGGCGGACCGGGGCCCGGCGGACGGGCCGGGGAAAGGGAAGGAAAGGGGGGAAGGAAGAGGGGAAGGGCGGAGGAGGGGAAGGGCAGAGGGGAAAAAGGGGCCGGGGGAAAGGCCGGGCGGGGAATTCAGACGGCGGTCTTGCGGTCCAGTACGAGATCGTGGCCGACCACGTACGACGCTTCGTCCGACGCCAGCCACAGCACCGTCTCCGCGATCTCCTCGACCTTCGCCCCGCGCCCCAGCGGGCAAGGGCTGATCGCGTTGATACGGACGCCCTTGTCGATGTACTCGCGCGCCGCGGTCTGAGTGAGCGTGCTGACCGCCGCCTTGGAGGCGGCATACGCGCCCAGGCCCGGCAGCATGCCCTGTGAACCGATATTGCTGGCGGTATTCACGATCACCCCGCCGCCGTTCTTCTCCATGTGCGCGATCTCGTGCTTCATCGACAGCCAGACACCGGTCAGATTCGCCGCCAGGGTCTCTCCCCAGACGTTCTCGCCGATCTCCGCGACCGGCTGCTCGGGGCCGAGTTCGGTGACGTTGTTGAAGGCGATGTCCAGCTGTCCGTGCCGGGCCACCACGGCCTCGACCACGGCCTTCGCGTCGCCCCTTTCGGCGTCCGAGACATCTGCTGTACCGCAACTGGCCTTTCCGCCCAGCGCTTTGATCTCCTCGACCGTCTCGTGCAGCATCTCGGGGTGCCGTCCGGCGACCACGACCTCGGCCCCCTCACGTGCGAAGGCGAAGGCGGCGGCGCGGCCGATGCCCTCGCCGCCACCCGTGACCAGGACGACCTTGCCAGCGAATCGTTTGGACATCGTGTCTCTCCTGTTTCTGCTCTCACCATTCCCGGGGAAGGCATTCGCGGTCCGCCGAGGCGTTCTCACGCGATCCATCCTCGAACGGGGACCACTGCCCCGCGCCGGTCGTCCGGCGCAGTACGTCAGGTGTCCGCGCCGACCTGACACGCCCCCGGTCACCTGACGAACTCGCCCGGGGCGCCTTGAAGTTGACGTCCGCGAAATCGAAGAATTCTCGCGCCAGCACCGATGAGGAGTTCGACCGGCGCTCGATCAGGAGAACGAATGATTACGCTTTCGTGGACCCGTCAGGTCAACACCGCAGGAGAGGCCGGAAAGCCGGCCACCACCCGGGGCCAGCTGTGGCGGGCGCTGCTCCACAAGGCGGAGCACCCGGTCGGCTACGTCCCGGCCATCACCTCGTGCCGGATCCTGGAGCGCTACGGCGACGGCTTCCTGCGCGAGGCCACGCGCGGCGACCGCACGCTCGTCCAGCGTGTGACCCCCGACGAGACCTCGGGGCGGATCACCTTCCGGCACACGGACGCGTCCGATCTGCACACCATCACCAACCAGATCGGTGAGGACGCCCACGGCAACCTCACCCTGACGCTCAGCATCACCCTCACCGACGCGCCGTCGGAGGCCGTGCTCGGCCAGAACTCCTATCTGCGGGAACTCGACACCGACTTCGCCGTGACGCTCGACGCGATGACCGCCGTGCTGCGGCGCAACGCGGTCAGCGCGTCGGACGCGCTGCGGCACTGAAGCCCTGAGGTGAGAACGGAATGCGCGACTACCCACGTGACGCCGGGTACCCCCGGCGTCGCTTTCTCGCCGGTACCGCCGCCGCCGGAGCGACGGCGGCGGTACTCGGCACGGTGGGCACCCTCCCCGGTGCCCCGCCGGCCACGGCCACCGGCGCGGCGGAGGGCGTCGGCGAGGCAGTGGTACCGGCGTTCGGCCCCGTCACCGTCAAGCCCTCGGACCGGCGCTATCCCGACCTCGTCTGGGGTGCCAACCGGCGCTGGGTGGGCACCCCGGACAGCGTGCGCCTGGTGACCACCGCCGACCATGTGGTGGCGGCCGTCCAGGAGGCCGTCGACGGCGGCGGGCAGCTCGCCGTGCGCAGCGGCGGCCACTGCTACGAGGACTTCGTGACCGGCGACGGCGTCCGGCTCGTCGTCGACATGTCCTGCATGGACGAGGTGGGCTACGACCCCGGCCGGCGGGCCTTCTTCATCGAGCCCGGTGCCCGCCTCGGCGACGCCTACCGCGCGCTCTACAAGGGCTGGGGCGTGACGATACCCGGCGGCACCTGCCCCACCGTGGGGGCGGGCGGCCATATCGTGGGCGGCGGCTACGGCGCGCTGGCCCGGCTGCACGGACTGGTGGTCGACCACCTGTACGGCGTCGAGGCCGTGGTGGTCGACCGCGACGGGAAGGCCCGTAAGGTCGTCGCCACCCGCGAGGAGACCGACCCCAACCGCGACCTGCTGTGGGCGCACACGGGGGCGGGCGGCGGCACCCTCGCGGTCGTCACCAAGTACTTGATGCGCTCGCGGGGCGCGGCCGGCGCGGACCCCGCGAAGCTGCTTCCCCAGCCGCCCTCCGAGCTGCACGTCTCCACGGTCACCTGGTCGTGGGAGCGGATGCCCGAGGCGGCCTTCACCACGATCCTCCGCAACTTCGGCCTGTGGTGCGAGCGGAACAGCGCGCCCGGCTCGCCCTACGCGAGCCTGTTCAGCCAGCTCAAGCCCACCCACAGGTCGGCCGGCTCGTTCTCCATGACCACCCAGATCGACGCCGCCGCCCCGAACTCGGCGAAGCTCCTCGACGACTTCCTCGCCGCCGTCAACAAGGGCTCCGGCGTCGACTACCGCGTCGACGACCGGCGCACGATGTCCTGGCTGCACGCCACCACCTACTGGCCGGGCTTCACGGCCCCCGACTCCACCACCCGCTTCAAGGCCAAGTCCGCCTACATGCGCAAGGGTTTTCCCGACGCCCAGCTCAAGGCGTTCTACAAGCACCTGTCCCGCACGGACTTCCATGGCCCCATGTCCGTCGTGATGATCAGCACCTACGGCGGGCAGGTCAACACCGTGGCGCCCGCCGACACCGTCGTGCCGCAGCGCGACTCCGTCCTGAAGCTGCACTACATCACCTTCTGGCAGAACGCCGCCGACGACGCCCGGCACCTGTCCTGGATCCGGGAGTTCTACCAGGACGTCTACGCCGCGACCGGCGGCGTGCCCAAGCCGGGCGACGTCACCGACGGCTGCTTCGTCAACTACGCGGACGTCGACCTGAATTCGCCGCAGTGGAACGGCTCCGGAGTCCCCTGGCACGAGCTGTACTTCAAGGGGAACTACCGCAGGCTCCAGACGGTCAAGGCGCGGTGGGACCCGAGGAACGTCTTCCGGCACGGCCAGTCGATACCGCTCCCGTCCTGACGCCCGGGCCGGTGCGGCGGGGCGCGTGAACCGGCGCCCCGCCGTACGGCCGGAGGCGTCGTCCGAACAGCGCGACCCGCCGCCTGAGCGCGGTGACTTGAGCGGCGCGGCCTGATCACCGTCGTCCGATCGCCGGTACCTGATCACCAACACCCGATCACCATCACCTGAGACCGGAAAAGAGAGGCCCCCATGTCCTCCGGTACCGCACCGGCCCCGGGCGCCGCACGCGCCGGACGCGGCTTCGCCCTGCTGGGCGCCGTGCAGGTCGTGCTGATCCTGGCCATCACCATGCTGTCGCCGGCGCTGCCGGCCATCCAGCGCGACCTCGGCCTGTCCGGCGCCCAGCTGACGCTCGTCAGCGCCGCGTACGGGCTGTCCTTCAGCGGCCTGCTGATGCTCGGCGGCCGGCTCGCGGACCTCCTGGGCCGCCGCCGCTCGCTGATCGCCGGGGCCGCCGTCTTCGGGCTCGCCTCGGCCGCCGCCGGGCTGGCGCCCGGCTTCGCCGCGCTGCTCGGCGGCCGCTTCCTCCAGGGCGTCGGCGCGGCCCTCGCCGCCCCGGCGGCGATGTCCCTGGTCCGCTCGCTCTACCCGGAGGAGGGCCGGCACGCGCGGGCGCTCGCCGTGTGGGGCGGACTGGCCGGCTTCGGCGCGACGTCGGGCATGCTGCTGTCCGGCACGGTCTCGACGTGGGTGTCGTGGCGCTGGTCCTTCGTGGTGCCGGTCGCCGTGTCGCTCGTCGCCGTGCTCGCCGCCCGCCGGCTGCTGCCCACCGGGCCCGCCCCGGCGCGGGTACGGCTGGACGTTCCCGGCGCCGTCCTGGTGACCGCGGGCCTGACCGTCATGAGCTACGGGCTGGTCGAGGCGGGCGAACGGTCCTGGGGCGCCACGGTGGTGTGGCTGCCGGTGCTGGCCGGGCTGGTGCTGCTCGCGGCGTTCGTCGCCGTCGAGCTGCGGGTGTCCGACCCGCTGGTGCCGATGGGCTTCCTGCTGCGGCGGCGCCGGGCCACCGCGCTGTGGGCGACGTTCATCGGCGCGGCCGGGATGTCCACGATCTTCTTCCTGCTGTCCCTCTACTTCCAGGAGGTCCGGGGCGTCTCGCCCCTGCTGACCTCGGCGGCGTTCCTGCCCTTCAGCGCCGCTCAGCTGGCCACCGGGCTGTTCGCCGGGCGGCTCATCGCCCGCTTCGGCGGCCGGGCCGTCACCTCGGGCGGGCTGCTGCTCGCCGCGGCCGGCCTGCTGCTGATCGGGATGCTCGACTCCGGCACCCCCTACCTGGGCACGCTGCTCATCGGCCTGCTCCTCTTCCCCGTCGGCATCGCCTGTGTCTTCTCCGGCTCGACCGTCGTCGCCCTGGACGGCGTCGAGGACCACCGGGCCGGACTGGCCGGCGGCGTCGTCAACACCGCTATGGAGATCGGCCCGACGGTCGGCCTGGCCGTCCTCGTCTCCCTGGCCACCAACCGCACGACCGGCCTGCGGGACGGCGGTACGGGCCCGGCCGCGGCGACGAGCGGCGGGTACGCGTTCGCGCTGACGGTCGCGGCGGCGGCGTTCGCGGTGAGCGCGGTAGTGGCGGCCCTGGTGCTGCGCCGGGGGCGGCCGGAGCGGGCTCGTACGGAGGCTCGTACGGAGGCTCGTACGGAGGGCGCGGACCGTACGGACGGGGCGGCCGGTACGGGGCGGCCGGACCCCGGCGCGGGCACGGAACCGGCCGGGCCGCCTACCGCACCGCCCACGTCACCGCCCACCGCACCGCTCACCTCCGCGGGCACGTAGCCGGAACCCACCTGTCCTTTCCCGCACGACTCGACTCGTACTGAGGAGAAACCCGACATGACTGCTCGCTTCACCGGGAAGGTCGCCCTGGTCACGGGCGGCGGATCCAACATCGGCCGGCAGACCGCGCTGACCTTCGCCCGGGGCGGGGCCACGGTCGTCGTCGCCGGCCCCGTCCTGGCGGACCTGGAAGGGACCGTCAAGCTCATCGAGGAGGAGGGCGGCACCGCCTCGGCCGTCGTCGCCGACGTCACCCGCGCGGCCGACGTAGCGCGGATGGTGGAGACGACCGTGGAGCGCCACGGCGGCCTGCACATCGCCTTCAACAACGCGGGCATCGTCGGCCGCCCCGGCCCCAGCTCCGAGCTGGACGACGACGTCTGGGCCGCCGTCTTCGCCGTCAACACCACCGGTGTGTGGCTGTCGATGAAGCACGAGGTCGAGTACATGCGGGCGCACGGCGGCGGCGTCATCGTGAACTCCGCCTCGAACATCGGCTTCCACGGCCGCAAGCCGGGCATGGGCGCCTACGCGGCCTCCAAGGGCGCGGTGTCCATCCTCACGCGCACGGCCGCCCGGGAGTACATCGCCGAGGGCGTCCGCATCAACGCCGTGTCCCCCGGCGGCACCAACACCCCCATGTCCTTCCGGCCGGGCGAGACGGTGGAGGACCGGGACGCCCGGGTACGGGCCGCCGTGCCGATCGGGCGGGTCGGCGAGACCCGCGAGATCGCGGACGCGGTCTGCTGGCTGGCCTCGGACGAGGCGAGCTTCGTGGTGGGCCACGACCTGGTGGTGGACGGCGGGGCGACGGCCTGAGCCTGGGGGCGGGGCTTTTTCCCCTACCCGCCCCTTCCCGAATGTCCTCAATCGCCGGACGGGCTGAACTTCAGCCCGTCCGGCGCTTGAGGACACCGCGCGGAGCGCGAAAAGGGGGTCTGGGGGCGCAGCCCCCAGTTACGGGAAGGGGCGGGTAGGGGAACAGGCCCGCCGCAGGCGCCCCCCGTGGCCCCGGCCCCGTACGCCCCGGTCGCCGGGTGGGACCGACCCACCCGGCGACCGGGGCACTCGACACGCGCCGCTCAGACCCCCAGAGCCGCACCCCCGTCCACCGTCAGGTCATGCATCGTGATGTGCGACGCATGGTCGGAGAGCAGGAAGACCACGGCCTGCGCGACATTCTCCGGCCGGGCCAGCTTCCGCAGGGGGATGCCCACGCGGTACGAACTGGCGACGCCCTCGATCGACGCCTTGCGGGCGCTCTCCCCGTCCTGCCACATATTGCTGAGCATCGGCGTCTCCGTGGAACCGGGTGCCACCAGATTGCAGCGGATCCCGTGCTTGGCGACCTCCAGGCCCATGCACTTGGTGAACATCGTCGCCGCCGCCTTCGAGGCCGCGTACGCCGCCATCTCCACGCGGGCGGTGCCGGCGGCGTTCGAGGCGACGGTCACGACGGCGCCCCGGCCGCGCGGCACCATGCGGTTGACGACGGCGCGCGAGACGAAGAAGACGCCGCTGGTGTTCACCGCGAAGGTGAACGACCAGTCGGCGTCGGTCAGCTTCCGGGCCTCCGAGAGGCGGAGCACACCGGCCGCGTTGACCAGGTAGTCCACCGGCCCGAGCCGTTGCTCGACCGCGTCGACGAACGCCTCCACGTCGGGGCTGGACGTGACGTCCCCGGGGAACGCCTCCACCTGGAAGCCGTCCGCCGTGAGCTTCTCGACCGTGGCCCGCAGCCGGGCCTCGTCCTTGTCGACCGCCGCGACGGTGACGCCCCGCTCGCCCAGGGTCCGGACGACCGCTTCTCCTATTCCACCCGCCGCTCCGGTGACGAGAGCGACTTTTCCTTCCATCTCACAAACCTCCATACCCGGCGTGCACGGCCGAATAGCGACGGGACTTCAGACACGTCCACAAATCAGTTTCGGGATAGCCGGACGGCGTGTGAAGCGAGGAATTCTCACTCCGTCAGGTGGTCTGTGCCCGAAGGCCGACGGGCAGGCGCCTCCGGCGGGTCGCCGTAGCCATTCGACGGCCACAGCCTGCCGTTTCACCCCGATATGCCCCTGTTCGGGACCCCTGCGCATAGATGAAACGCCTTATCGTGCAGCGGGAAACAGCCATCTCCGGCTGAAATTCCGGGCCTTGACCGGACACGATGTGGGGGCGCCGCGCAATTTCAATTGTCCCGACCCTTGTCAGGAGACCGGATCGTGTCCAACGGTTCCCCAGGACGTTCCCCTTCCACGGCGCGCGGCGAAGCGCGGAAGATTCTTGTGATCGTGGCGGTCGTGCAGTTCGTGATCGGCGGCTGGTTCTCGTGGACGGCCTCCCGGGCCGCACCGCGCGAGCTGCCGGTGGTCGTCGCGGCGGACGTCCGCGACGTCGCCGAGCGGCTACGGGCCGAGGCCCCCGGCGCGTACCGCGTGACGGAGGTGGCCGACGCCGCGGCGGCCGACGCGGCGCTGCGCGACCGCGAGGCGTACGGCGCCTTCGTGCCCGGCGAGCGGCGGGGCACGACGGAGCTGCGGCTCGCGTCCGCCGCCTCGCCCGCCGCGGCCGACGCACTGGCCCGGCAGGCCCGGGAGCTGCCCGGGGCGGGGGTGACACGCGTCGTGGACGTCGTCCCGGCCGCCGCGGACGATCCGCACGGCGCGGGTGCCGTGATGGGCTTCCTGCCGTTGCTGATCACTGCGGTGATCGCGGGCTTGCTGCTGGTCCTCAAGGTGCGGGACATGGGCGCGCGGCTGCTCGGGGTGGTGGGCTTCGCGGTGCTCTCGGGGCTGTTGAGCTCGCTGATGCTCACTCAGGTGAGCGGTGTGCTGCCGGGGGGCTGGGTGGCGACGGCGGGCGTCGTGGCGCTGCTGGAACTGGCGATGGTCAGCGTCATCACGGGCCTCGGGTCGCTCGCGGGGCCGCCCGGGGTGGCCGTGGGGGCGGTGCTGATGTTCGTGGTGGGGAATCCGTTGTCGGGGATGGGGTCGGCGCCGGAGATGCTGCCGGGGGTTCTGGGGACGGTGGGTCAGTATCTGCCGCCGGGGGCGGGGGCGTCGTTGTTGCGGGCTTCGGCGTTCGGCGGGGCGGGGGTTTGGGGGCCGGTGTTGGTGCTGGTCGGGTGGTCGGTGGTGGGGGTGGGGGTGCTGGCGGGGCTGGGGAAAAGCCCGCGCGGCGGCACCCCAACCGCCCCCTCAGGCCCGCCCATCCCCCAACATCCCACTCATCGCGATCAAATACCCCAACTGCGCCCGACTCCCGCTCCCCAACTCCGCCGACAACCGCGCCACCCGCCCCGCCACCGTCCGCCGGCTGATCCCCAGCCGCCGCGCGATCGCCTCGTCCGTGTGGCCCGCCACCAGCAGGCGGGCCGTCGCCCGGCGCAGGTCGTCGGCCACG
Organism: Streptomyces eurocidicus; assembly: GCF_002891295.1. Classification (GTDB taxonomy): domain Bacteria; phylum Actinomycetota; class Actinomycetes; order Streptomycetales; family Streptomycetaceae; genus Streptomyces; species Streptomyces eurocidicus. Next base: position 866,088 of record NZ_LGUI01000003.1, read on the forward strand.
TCGGCCACGTCCGCCCGGGGCGCGTCCGGGAGCACCGGGGCCGCCCGTTCCCACGCGTCGTCGAAGACCTGGGCGAGGAAGGCGACCAGATCGGGGTGGCGGATCTCCAGGGCGGAGGTCCGCCCGTCGTCGCCCGCGGCGCCCGGGATGTACGCCACCGCCCGGTCGACGACCACGAGGCGGTCGATGACATGGCCCAGCGTGCGGACCTCGCCGCCCGCCGAGACCAGTTCCCCGAGGTGCCGCAGCGTCGCCGAGTGGGAGCGCGCCGCGTGCTGGAACAGCGCCCGGTGGTGGACCCCGGCCCGGAGGTGGCCGAGGTCGTCGAGGTCGTACGCCAGGCGCCGCCCGCCCGGCTGCACGGTCATCAGCTCGTCCCGGCAGGAGCGGACGGCGTGCGCGAGGGTCGAGCCGATGACCCGTTCGCCGTGGATCTCCGTGGCCCAGCCCTGGTGTTCGCGCTTCGCGACCGTGTAGATCGCGTGCACGGGCGAGAAGCTGTCCGTGAGCGCCCGTACGTCCCCGCGCTGCCGTTCCAGCCGCTCCTCGATGGGCCGGACGAGCTCGGCCAGCGCGACGTCGGGGGCGACGGGGACCAGGACGTCCGGGTCGTCCGGCGGCGTCACCAGCAGCCCCAGGCGCAGCAGGCAGTCGGGTACGTCCTCCTTGGGCGTACAGCCCTTGACCACGGCCCGCCGATAGCGCGTCAGGCCCTCGGCGCAGAGGCCGCCTGCTGTGCCGGGGTCCGCCCCATGCCCCGCGTGATCGTGCATGGCGCCATTATGCGTCTTGGAATGAAAGCTCCTAAGTGGGCGTATGGGGCCGGTTGTCAGGCGTGAGCCGTATTGCGCCTTGGAACCGCGAGACCGTCCGGCTTCGGTGTTACGGTCACCGTCGCGATTCGACACGATCGCCACGAGCGAGCGGCAAGGACGGGGGTCCGCGTGGCACGCGCACGCGAACTGGGGCGCAAGAAGGAGCGGGGCGGCGGGCCGCAGGGCGAGATATTCCTCGCCAAGTCGGCCGCCGCCCTCATAGGACTCTGCGTCAGCTGGCATGTGGCCGTCTGGGCGACCGCGGACGGACTCGCGTTCTCCGACGTGCGCGCGACCGCCACCGCCGTCGCCCTGCACCACCCGCTCGGCCGGCTCGGCGACGGCGTCGAGGCCGCCTCCACGGGCAGCACGGTCGCGGTCTGGCTCGCGATCTTCCTCGCGCCGGTGCTGGCCGCCGTCCTCGGCGTACGCGCGCGCAGGCGCCGGGCCGACGGCGCCGGCGGCGAGGGCCTGGCCTCCGCCGTCGAGGCCCGCGAGGCCCTCGGCGAGCACCGGGCGCGCCGCGCCGCCGCCCAGACCCGCGCCACGACCTTCCAGGACGCCGACGGCCGTTACGACCCCAGGGCCGCCGCCCGCGCCGAGCTGAGCGAGGTCGGCTGGCTGCTGGGCAGGCAGCTCGGCAGCGGTCAGCCGCTGGTCGCCACGCCGGAGGACTCGGTCGCGGTCATCGCCCCGTCCGGCGGCGGCAAGTCCCGGAACGTCGTCATCCCCGCCTGCCTGGACGCACCCGGTCCGCTGGTCGTCACCTCCACCCGCGCCGATGTGCTCGACGTCATTGCGGAACCGCGCTCCCGGCTCGGCCGGGTGTGGGTCTTCGACCCGCTGGACACCGTGGGCTGGCCCGAGCGCATGGTGTGGGACCCGGTCGCCGGCTGCCAGGAGGGCGAGACGGCGACCGCCCGCGCGCTGTCCTTCTCCGTCGGCATGGGCGCGGACGACAGCTCGTCCAGTAATGGGGGCTTCTTCCAGCAGACCGCGTCGTCCGCGCTCACCCGGCTGCTGCACGCGGCCGCGCTCGAAGGCAAGACCATCGAGCACGTGATGCGCTGGGCCACCAACCTGGAGAAGGCGAGCGAGCCGCGCGCCATCCTCACCGACCACCCCAACGCCGAACCCGGCTGGGACGTCCTGCTGCGTTCGGTGTCCACCGGCGCCGACGAGACGGTGGCCTCCACCCGGCAGACCCTCGCCGCCCAGATCGAGCCGCTCGCCCTGCGCAAGGTGCTGCGCTGCGTCACCCCGCAGGAAGGCGTGGCCACCTTCGACCCGGACCGCTTCGTCGCCTCCCGCGACACGCTCGTCCTCATCAGCGACTCCAACGCCTCGACCAATGTGTCGCCGCTGACGACGATGCTGCTGGGCGAGGTCGTCGACGCCGCCAAGCGGCGGGCGCCGAGGCTCCCCTCGGGCCGGCTGGACCCCTTCCTGCGGCTCGTCCTCGACGAGGTCGCGAACGTCGCCCCGCTGCCCAAGCTGCCCTCGCTGGCCTCCGACGCCCGTGGCTACGGCATCCACATCGTCTACGCGCTCCAGTCGCTGGCCCAGGCCGTCCTGCGGTGGGGGCAGCACGAGGCCGACACCCTCCTCGACAACGCCGCGGCCACCCTGGTGATGGGCGGCCTCAAGGACGTCGAGGCGCTGCGCCGCTTCTCGGAGCTGGTCGGCGAGGCCGAGCTCACCGAGCTCTCCACCTCCCGGGACACCGGCCGGCTCTTCGGGCACGGCACCTCCGAGGTCGAGCGCGAGCGCCGGATCCTGCGGCCCGAGGAGATCCGCCAACTGCCGCACGGGCAGGCCCTGCTGCTGTTCCGCGGCGCGCCCGGGGTCATCGCCGAGCTGCTGCCCTGGGACCAGCGGCGGGACGGCCGGGCGCTGCGGGCGGGCGAGCACGCGACGCGGGCCGCGCGCATCGGGCCGCCGCCCCTGGAGACGGTGTGAACGGGTACGAGGAAGGGCCTACGGGGATGACGGCGGACGGCTACGCACCGGACGGCTACGGACAAGAGGGTCACGCGCAGGACGGCGAGCTCGCGCGGATGCGCGCGGAGCTCACGGCCCTGCGCGCCTGGCGCACCGAACTGGAGGAGCTCGTCCAGCGCTTCGCCCAGGGCGTCAGGCGCGAGCAGGGCGAGACCGAGGAGATCCTCTCCGAGGTGCTGGGCCGGCTGGACGCCGTGGAGAACGCCTCGGGGCGGGGTGCCACGGCGCCGGGCGCCGGGGGCTCCGGAGCCCCCGTTCATCTGCCCTGGTCCCAGCGCGCCTCCGAGGCCGAGTGGCGGGAGCTGGCCGACTGGCTGGACTGGCTCGGCCGGCACTACGCGCCCCAGCTGCACCTGCGCATCTGGCCCTGCTGGCCCGCGCACGGCGGCGTCGTCGAGGAACTGGCCGCGCTGCACGCCGCCTGGCGGGCCGCCACCGAGGCGGACGCCGACCCGGCGCGGGCGGGCAGCGAGCTCGCGTACTGGCACCAGATGTGGCTGTGGCCGACGGTCGAGCGGATCCGTCAGTACTACATGTTCAGCGAGTGCGAGACCGACCACGCCGCCGACCGCCCGGGCCGCCCCACGGACCCGGCCGCCCTGGAGACGCGCGTCGCCGAGGCCGCGGCCGAGCGGCGCCGGCGGGAGAACGAGCGCTACGCGTTCTTCGCCGAGGTGCCGGAGGGCTTCACGGCCGAACGCCCCGACGGGCTGTGGCGCAGGGCGGGCGACGACTGGGAGTACCTCTCGCTGCTGGACTGGGAGTGGCACGCCGCGGACGCGGAGCTGCCCCCGCCGCCGGAGGAGACCCTGCGCGAGGTCCCCGCCGACCGGGCCGACGCCCTGGCCGCGGACCGGCAGGGCTGGGTGACGTACTGGGCGCGCTACGCCGACGAGAACGACTGGCGGGCGGGCGAGGGCCCCGTCACCGTCGTCCGGCGCCGCCGCAGCCCGGAGCGGCTGTACGACGAGGCGTACGGCGTACGCGACGGCTGGGCGCCCACCGCGTCCGTCTACGCGTTCCTCGACGCACGGCCGTCGAACCCGCCGCACCTCGTCGGGATCGATGTCCAGGAGGCCGAGCGACTGCTGCGGAGCCTGCGCGGAGTGACGGGAGCGACCGAGCTGTGAGCGCGAGCGAGACCACCCCGGAGCACACCGGTTCCGCCGGGTGGCGGGACGACACCGAACCGCGCCTCGCGCTGACGGCCGAGGAGAACCACGTCGTCACCGCCCGCTGGGAGGCGGCCCGCGCGGCGCAGAAGCAGCTCGACGCCCTGGTGCGGTCCCTTCTGGACGCGCTCGCCGGGTCGCACGGCGCCGTCTGGGAGGGAAAGCAGTACCGGCTGAAGGGCCTCCGGGCATTCCGCCGCGAGGCCGCCGCGGAACTCCATGAGGGTGTTCCGCTGGAAAAGGTCGTGGCGAAGGTCAACGACCTCAACCGGTACACCCTGACCTTCGATCCGGCGCACTACACGGAAGGCGTGCGGCAGACGTACGCGCTGCTGCACGCCCGGGGACAGGTCATCGTCGTCGGATCCGAGCGCAACAGCTGGGAGGACCCGGTGTACAAGGGCTTCCACGCGACCTGGCAACAGCCCGACGGCCAGGTGCGGTTCGAGATCCAGTTCCATACGCCGGAGAGTTTCCGGGCCAAGTCGGAGAATCACCTGCTTTACGATCTGTACCGCTCGCGGCACACCCGGCGTTCGCTCGCCGGGGAACGGAATGCGACGAAGGCGCACGAGCAGGCGGCACAGGCGGTGCAGAGCGGTCGTTACGGCCGCACTCCGGCAAAGGAGAGTTACTGATGAGTGACCCGTACGAGTACTTCGTGAAGGCCGCCCCGCCCTATACCGAAGAGCGTCCCTCCGGCCTTTGGCGGCGCCTGGCCGGGCGCTGGGAGTACCTCTCGCTGCTCGACTGGGAATGGCATGCCGTTTCCGCCGAGGGCGTCACCGCCCCGCCCGCCGCCGAGGTCCTGTACCCGGTGCCGGCCGAGCGCGCGGCCGCCCTGGAGGCCGACCGGCAGGGCTGGGTGCGCTACTGGGCGTACTACTTCGACGAGGCCGAATGGCGGGACGGCGAGGAGCCGACCACCGTGGTGCGCCGCCGCCGCAGCCCCGAGCGCATCTACGACGAAACGTTCATGCGGACGAACGAGTGGCAGCCCGACAGCGTGGTCTACGAGTTCTTCCACCCGCGCGGCTCGAACCCGCCGCACCTGGTCGAGATCGGCGTGGACGAGGCCGAGCGGCTGCTCCAGGAGATCCGCGGCGTGACGGGGGCGACCGAGCTGTGAGCGGGGACACGGGGGGCTGGCAGGGCGACGCGGCCAAGTCGGAGGACCACCTCAGACTGACGGCCGACGAGAACCGCCTGGTCACGCAGCGCTGGGAGGCCGCGCGCGAGGCGCGCGGCCGGCTCGACGGGATCATGGGCGACGTCCAGGAGCGCTCGGCCGCCTCGCACGGCGGCAAGCTGGAGGGGCTCGACTACTCCCTGAAGGGGCTCGACTCCTTCCGGCGGAAGGTCGCCGTCGCCGTCGGCCGAGGCAAGGACGCCGAGAAGGTCGTCGACAAGGTCGACGACCTCAACCGCTACACCCTGACCTTCGAGGCCGAGGGCTACACCGAGGGCGTCCAGCGGACGTACGCCCAGCTCCGTGAGCGCGGCTATGAGCCGGCGTCCGAGACCAACACCTGGGAAGACCCGGTCTACAAGGGCGTCAACACCTCCTGGCGGCACCCGGAGACCCGGGAGAAGTTCGAGCTCCAGTTCCACACGCCGGAGAGCTTCCAGGCGAAGTCGGACAATCACGAGCTGTACGAACTGGCCCGGTCCGGGTCGTTCGAGAAATTCAATACGAAACAGCGGCCGACGCAGAGCGAGGCATATCAGGAGGCGTCGGATCTCCTGCAGAACGAGCGGTACGCGGGTGTGCGTATCCCGCCGCGGGTGGCGGAACTGCGCGAGCGCAAGGTACGGGCCACGCTCAATCCCGCGGTCGATCCCGAAATCGTGGAGAACGTCCGGCGAATGGAGGCGGACCTCCGGGCCGAGCACGCCGCCGTGGCGGCCGGGCACACACCGGAGCGCACCCCCGGACCGGCACCGGACGCGAATCGGGAGCAGGTGCGGGCGAGCAGTCTCGGGGCGGGGCTGGGGGATTCCCTCCGGAGCGAAGGGCCGGGGCTGCGGGAGCGTTTGGCGGCGAAGGCCGCGGAGGCTCCGGGACCCCTGCGGAAGGCGCCCGAATCGACCGTTCCCGATCCACTGCCGAACCAATCCCGCGGCCGTGGTCCTTCGCTGAAGTAAGCGGCGAACCGCCCGCATTGTCGTGAATTCATAAGCGATCCCGGTTGTCGCTTCTCGATCGTGCGGGAACAGTTCCGCTACAAAACAAGGCGTTTGACGATCAGTAATGATCGAAGTACTGTCCTGGCCATTCGGCCTTGTACGGGGGAAGGGTCACCAGGGTTGAGCACGTTCAAGACGGTCATGCGGCGGATTCTCAATCTGCCGGAGCCGCGGAGCGACAAGGGCGCGACGACGCCGCTCCCCGACGCACCGCAGACCGCCCCGGCCCCCGCACCGGCCCCGCCGCCCGCCGCCTCGCCGCCCGCCGCCCTCCAGCAGTGGACGGACGCGGCCGCGCGGCTCCAGGCGCACACCCCGGAAGCGGCCCGCCCCACGGCGGAGCCCGCCCGGCGGCCGGTGCCGCCGCGGGCGGCGCGCCGGGCCGCGGCACGGCCGAGCGGCCGCCCCCGTGGCAGATCGAGGACGAGAAGAGCGGCGCCAAGTTCGCGGTCAAGGCGGGCCGCGGCGTGCTCTGGGGCGTCGTGGCGCTCGCCGCCATCACCGGCGTCCGCTCCTGGATCTGGACGCCCGAACCGGCCAAGCCCTCCACCGTCACCGTCGACAGCGCCCCCGACTACCCGGTCCAGGAGGCCCAGGCCGTGGCGGCCCGCTTCGCCCGCGCCTACCTCGCCTGGGACGAGGCCGACCCGCAGACGCGCTCCCTGGCCCTGGCCCGGGACATGCCGAAGGGCACCGACACGACGACGGGCTGGAACACCAAGGGCCGCCAGGAGGTCCTCGCGACCGAACCCGGCACGGTGTCCCTGCTCGAGGACAAGCGCGCCCGGGTCCGGGTCGACGTCCTGGTGAAGTCCGACGCCCTCACGGGGGACGCCCGGAAGGACGACGCCAAGAAGGACGACCAGAAGAAGGACGAGCCCAAGAAGGACGACAAGGCCAAGGACGACAAGGCGAAGAAGGACGACAAGGACAAGAAGGAGACCAAGTCCGTCCCCGTGTGGGTGGGCCTGGAGGTCCCCGTCGTCCAGGCCGCCGGCCGCGTCGTCGTCACCGGCCAGCCCGGCCTCGTCGGCGTGCCCACCGAGGGCCCGGCCGCGCCGCAGCCGTCCGCGAAGAGCACCGACCTGGAGTTCGCCGACAAGACCCGGGCCACGGCCGAGGAGTTCTTCACCAAGTACGCGGCCGGCGAGCCCGGCGCGGTCGCCGCGCCGGGCGTCTCCATCCCGGCCCTGCCGCAGGGCATGACCCTGGGCGGGCTGCGCACCTGGACGGTCGAGGACGGCTCCGGCACGGACCGCACCGGCACGGCCGTGGTCACCTGGCAGCTCGGCGGCGCCGAACTGGAGCAGACCTACCGGGTCAAGCTGACCCGGGTTTCCTCGGCCAAGGCCGAGCGCTGGCAGGTCGCGGAGGTCCACGGGGGGCTGACGCCCTGAGGCGTCGGACCGGCACGCCCGGACCCGTCCACCGCACCGCGGGCCCGCCCGCACGTATTCACAACTAGGGGAAACTGATGGAAATCGCCCTGAGCAGCGGCGCCGAACTCAAGTCATGGGTGTTCCTGATCGCCGGGAACATCTTTCTCATCATCCTGGCGGTCAGGGCCATCGGGCACTACGCGAAGCGCGAATGGGGCGAGCTGCTCGGCCACTTCCTCGCGGGCGTCGTCGTCGCGGGCTTCGTCTTCGCGCCCGACGAGTCCAAGGACATGCTCATAGCCGTGTGGAAAAAAGTGGCGGGGGAATGAGGGTCGGCCACACCTTCACCCGCCACTTCGACCTGGAGACCCGGCAGCACGAGCTGTTCGGCATGGACCTGGGCGAAGGCCCCTCCCGGCGGGTCCTGGTGACCGGCGCGGCGCTCTACACGGTGTGGGTGGGCGGGCTGCTGCTGATCCTCGGCGTCCCGACCCAGCTGCTCTTCACCTTCTACTTCGCGCCGCCCGCGCTGATCACCTACTACGGCGCCCAGCGCTCGCGGCGTAACGAACGGCGCTGGAACCTCACCCGCTGGGCCCTGGTGATCCGCTATCTGACCGTCGGTCACCGGCCGATCGTCAACGGCGGCCGACGCGCCGCCGACCGCACCGAGTGGCTGCCCCTGCGGGCCCGCCTGGGCGAGCGGTCGGAGACCTTCCTGGACCTCCCCGGCATGGGCGTCTTCGAGAACGCCCTCGGCGGCGAGGAGCCGAAGCCCACCGCCGGACGCCCGGCGAAGCTGGACTCCCGCCCCCGGCTCTACGGGCCCGACCACGTCTACCGCGCCCGGATGCGCACCCGGTCCGGCCGCCGGGCCGAGGCACCCCCGGCCGCCGGCGCCAAGAAAGGCACGCGATGAAGATCGCCAAGGGCATCGCCAAATTCCTCGGCGTCAGCGGGGACCGTTCCGCGCCGCCGCCGCGCTACGTCGCCCTCGCCGACGGCCTGATCATCACGGAGACGCACGCCGAGGCGTGGTTCGTCCTGGCCGGCTCCAACACCGACCTGATGTCGGAGAGCGCCCGGGACTCCGAGCACGACCAGGCGAGCAGCGCCCTGGCCCGTACCCTTGCCGGCTACGACTGCCACCTCAAGGTGCTCTGGTCGCCGCTGAACGCGGAGGAGTACCGCACCGAGGCGGAGACCCTCTTCTCGGCGGGCGACTACGCCTCCTGGGCGGCACTGCGCGTGAACCGGCTCGACGAGCTGGAGCTGCCCAGCCGGCTGCTGCTGCTCGGCGTGCGGATCTCGGAGCGCTCGGGCCAGGCCCAGGCCCGGGGCCGCCGTGGCGTGCAGGACGCCCTCGGCATCGGCTCGACCTCGGTCTCGCAGAAGGAGCTCGCCCGCCTCGACGCCCTCACCCGGCGGCTCGGCCGGCAGCTGGAGACCACCCCGTGGAAGGCTCAGCCGGCCGCCGTGGAGATGCTGGCCTGGATGATCGCCCGGGAGCAGCGGCGCGGCGCCGCGTTGCCCGCCCCGAACGGCGAGGGCATGATCACCGGGGCCCGGCTGGCCCACCTCACCCGTGGCCGGGTGCTGCCCTACCCCGACCACGTCCGCGTGCTCGACCAGCGCGGCGAGACCACCGGCTGGACCGCGGTCCTCACCATGGACGGCTTCCCCGAGGAGATGGAGTCGCCCGGCGCCGGCGAATGGCTGCGCGCGGTCGCCGAGATCACGTACGTACCCGACTACGTGGACGACGAGAACGACTCCGACATCCAGATCAAGCCGGTCAACCCCGAGCCCTCCGTCCGCTTCAAGGTCCTCCACAAGCGCGACGCGCTCAAGCAGATCGACGAGGTCCGCCGGCTGGCGAAGGAGCAGCGGCAGAGCGCCGCCAAGCACTCCGCCGGGGAGACCGCGCAGGAGATCGAGGAGACCGAGGAGACGATGACGTCCCTCTCGCGCGACATGAAGCGCGAGGACGTCACGCTCATGGAGGACCACCCGCGCCTGATCGTCAGCAGCGATGTCTCGCTGGACGACCTGCGCAGCCGCTGCGACGCCGTCATCGGCTACTACGGCGGCCTCGGCATCGAGGTCAGCGTCGCGGCCGAGGAGCAGCGCGAGCTGTGGCTGGAGTCCCAGCCGGGCGACATGCTGCGCGTCCCGGACCTGGTGCACACCCGCACGGTCGGCGCGTTCGCCGGCTCCTGGTTCTGGGGCGGCGCGGCCGTCGGCGACGACACGGGCCCGGTCATCGGCTATCTCACCGGCTCCACGCCCGGCGTGGTGCGCAACGACCTGACGGGCGGCTCGGAGCGCGGCGACGCGACGACGACCGCCTTCATCGGCCGCAGCGGCCGCGGCAAGACGACGGCGATGATGCTGTCCCTGCTGGACTCCGCCTTCCGCGGCTCCTTCGTGCTCGCCCTGGACTTCAAGGGCGACATGGGCGGTCTGGTCTCGGCGGGTCGGCGGTACGGGCTGAACGCCCATCTGATCGAGACGGGCGCCCAGTTCGCGGGCGTCGCCGACCTCTTCGCCCTGCTCAGCGGGGAGAGCGCGGAGCGCGCGCAGACGGAGGTGCCGGCCCAGCTGGGCATCGCCCTGCCGCAGCACCTGCGGATGCGCGGCGCGGAGACGCCCATCCAGAGCGCGGTCAACGAGGTCATCGCGGAGGGCGACCCGGCCACCTGGAAGGTCATCGAGCGGCTCCGGCGGTCGGCGGACGACCTCACCCGCGAGGCCGGCGACGCGCTGTACGAGCTGTCGCTGACGGGCCTCGGCGCGCCCTTCATGGGCCGGCCGCAGGGCGGTGCGCTGCTGACGCCGTCGCCGGGCATATGGGTCGTACAGGTGCCGGGCATCACCCTGCCGGCGCCGGACGACGACCGCGACGACTGGTCGGTGCACCAGCGGCTGTCGGTCGCGCTCGTCCACTCGCTGCTCGCGTACGGCATCAGCATGGCCGGCCGTAAGGACCTGCGGGGCTTGCGGAAGGTCGTCGCGGTGCCCGAGGTGCACGTCCTCACGGCCACCCGCGAGGGCAGCTCGTTCCTCCAGTACATCGCGCGCGTCGGCCGCGCCCTGCACACGGCCCTGGTCGTCGACACCCAGGACCCGGAGTCGCTGGCGAGCCTCACCGGCCTGGTGGAGCAGATGACGACCGTCTTCGGCTTCCAGCTGACGACGGCCGAGCAGCAGGACGCGATGGCGGCCCTGCTCGACCTGCCCCGGGGCCCGCACACCCGGCAGCTGATCCAGGCGATCGGCGTCGATGTGACGCAGGAGATCCGGCACGGTCACTGCATCATGCGCGACCGGCGGTTCAGCAGCGCGACCGTGCAGTTCGACGTGCCGTCGGTGGAACTGCTGGACCTGCTGAGCACGACGCCGAAGACCGCGGCCACCGCGGCGGGCGAACCGGTCTCCCCGGCCGGGGCCGAGGTCCCGGCATGAGGCTTCCCCGGTTCCGGAACCTGGCGATCCCGGTCGTCGGCGCGCTGACCACCGTGATGGTGACGGCGTCCGCCGCCGCGGCCAAGGACAAGGACGCGTTCAGCCCCGCGGGCATCGGCAACATGCTGCCCGTCCCCGAGTCCACCTACTCCGGGACGGGCACGCTCTACGAGCAGTACGGCGATCCGAACCTCTGGCGGCTGGACAGCGAGCTGGGCTGGAAGGACATCGCCGACAGCATGCTCAACGGCATCGCCGTCATCTTCATGGGCCTGACCGTCGTGCTCGGCCTGGCCGCGATCGTCGTCGTCCAGTGGTCCTTCAAGTTCACCAAGATCGACAAACTCGGCGAGTCCATAGCGGGCGCCGTCTCCGGGGCCGCGGAGACGGTGGTGGCCACCCTGCTGCCCACGGCGCTGGCCGTGGGCGTGCTGGTGGCCTGGATCAATCACCGTAAGGCCAACGGCTCGGCCTTGAACCAGATCGGCTGGGTCCTCGCGTCGGGGGTCCTGGCCGCGTCGTTGCTGACGACGCCCAAGGCATGGGTCGACGGCATCGAGTCGACCCGCACCATCGGCAGCACGGTGGCCATGGAGGCGACGAGCGGGGGCCTGGGCGAGGGCGGCAAGGAGCCGATCGACGTCGGGCAGCCGAGCTACAAGGGCAACAGCACCCAGGACTCGGTGCTGCGCAAGTCCGCCGACGCGATCTGGCGCTCGTACGTCGCCACGCCCTGGTGCATCGCCGAGTTCGGCAGCCTGGACGCCTGCAAGGAGTTCGGCCAGGACCTGCTGAAGGAGGGCTCCAGCGCCAAGAAGCGCAAGGAGTGGCTGAGCCACAACGTCGACGGCAAGCCCGAGAACGGCGGCGAGGCCACGCTGCGGTGGCGCCAGGGGCACACGCCCGAGGGCCGCATCATGGTCGCGATCCCCGCGTTCATCTGTGTGGCCCTGTTCGCCGCCCTGGCGGTCGCCCTGGCCTTCGCCTCCCTGGCCTCGCTGATCGGCGCGTTCATGCTGCTGATCGCGGGAGTCGTCTTCGCCTGTCTGTGGGTGATCCCCGGCAGGCCCCGGCAGTGGGGCGTGCGCTGGTTCGACACCCTCCTGGGCTTCACCCTCCAGTCGCTGGTCAGCACGATGGTGCTGGGCTGTGTGCTGATCATGAACACGGTGAGCGTCCGGCTGCTCGACGACTTCGGGTGGTTCGCGGCCGCCGGCCTGAGCATCACCAGCGCCCTGGTGGCCTTCAAGTTCCGCACCATCATGGAGAGCATCGTCGGCGTGACCGGCGCCGTGGGCGGCGGGGCCGGCGCGGCCGGGCTGCTCGCCGCGCGCTCCGCGGGCCGGCTCGCCGCGTTCGGCGCGCGGACCCTGGGCAAGGGCTCCGCCACCAAGGAGCGCGAGAAGCCCCGCTGGGACCCGAACCGCACCAACGGCGGCACCTCCAAGTCCGAGGAGGGCGCCGGGGCGACGCTGTCCCGGCTGCCCAAGCGCCCGCTGCCGCTGCCCACCCGGCAGGGCGGGGGAGCGGTGGGCGAGATCGCCACGGCGGCCGTCAAGGCCGAGCTGGAGGCGGGCGCCAAGCGGCCCGACATCCCGTCGACGGCCGGCCTCGGCCGGGTGCGCCCGGAAGGCCCGGCGGGCGCCCTGCCCGCCCGTCGCACCGCCGAGCTCGGCAGCCTGCGGCCGCGTCCGGCGCTGTCCGCCGGGAGCACCGGAGGCGCCCGGACCACCCGGCCCGCCGCCGGGGCCAAGGCGGCCGAGAAGTCCGTCGAGAAGTCCGCGGTCAAGGCGGTCAAGGCGGTCAAGGAGGCCGCGAAGCAGGCGGCCGAGCAGCCCGCGGGCCGCCCTTCGGCCGCCCTGCGCCCCGAGAACGGCTCCGGTGCGAACTACGCGTTCCGCCAGGGCCCGCGGCCGGGCGCGGCGGCGCCGCGCGTCATCCGGGGCGAGGTCGTCGTCAGGCACACGGGCCCGGCGGGCGGCAGCGGTCCGAAGCCCGCGCGGACCGGTCGGCAGAAACGTTCGGCCGAAGGCCGGGCGCCCGTACCCGGACGCCGGCGCAAGGGGTAATCGGTGACGAGAGAAGAACAGCCGGAGAAGCAGCCGGGCACCCCCGCCGAATGGCGGGAACTCCTCCGGAACGGCTACGAGTACCCGGAGGAGATCGAGGCGCTGAGCAAGCGCCGGGTGCGCCGCCGCGTCCGTAAGGCGTACCGGCAGGAGCAGCGCGACGAGGCGCGGCGGCAGCTCGCGGAGGAGCGCCGCCGCGAGCCGGTCACGCCCGGCGGCGCCCTCGTGGTGATCGTCGGCATCCTGGCGATCGGCGCGGCGGTCCACCACTGGTGGCCCGACCACGGCGGCGCCCCGGCGACCGTGGTCCGGGCGGGCTCCGGCGACCGTACGGAGGAGGAGCCCGGCACCCCGTCCGCGCTCCCCTCGCCCTCGGCACCGGCCTCGCCGGCGCCGGTGGCCGACCTCAGCACGCCCGAGCGGACGGCCGAGGGGTGGGCCCGCGCGTACCTCGAACGCAACCCGCCCGTCGACAAGAAGCACTCCGCCTCGGTCCGGCGCGCCGCCCCCTGGATGACGGAGGCGCTGACCGACAACCTGACGCAGTTCGAGGACAAGGCGTGGGGGCGGCTGGTGTCCAACGGCGGCGTCTCCAAGGTGAAGCGCGTGTCCGTCGCCGCCTCCGACGACGAGCGGACGCGGCTCCAGGCCGACACCCCGAGCAGGGTGTGGCGCAAGGTCAGCGTGGACGTCGACGTCGCCGGCTACACGAAGTACGGCGAGACCACGGTGTTCCAGACCGAGATCGTGCGCAGCGGCGGCTCCTGGCGCGTGAGCAAGGTCCTGGGGGTCTGAGCCGGTGGATTCACGTCAGGTCATGGCCCTGGCGGCGGGTGCCGCGCGCCGGGGTCTGGCCGTCAAGGTCGGCCTGCCCCTCATAGCGGCGCTCATGGCCTTCCTGATTCTGGTGGGCATGATGGCCGGCTTCGGCGGCGGCAGCGCCTCCGCGGCGGGCTGCGAGCAGCCCGGGCTGCCCGCGGACGACGGGCCGAACGGCGACGGCCGCCAGAGCGGCGACGCCATGGGTGGTGCGGACAAGGACCTGCGGGCGACCCAGGTCGCTCACGCCAAGATTATCGACGAGGTGGCCAAGGAGGGGAAGCTGCCCGGCCGGGCCACGCTCATCGCGCTGATGACCGGCCTCGCGGAGTCGGAGCTGCGGAACCTCAAGGGCGGCGACCGGGACTCGGTCGGCATCTTCCAGCAGCGCCCGTCGACGGGCTGGGGCACCCCGGAGCAGATCAACGACATCAAGTACGCGACCCACATGTTCTTCTTCGGCGGCGACAGCGGCGACCCGCCGGGGCTGACCGACGTCCCCTGGGAGAGCCTGTCGCTGAACGACGCCGCTCAGAAGGTGCAGCGGTCGGCCTTCCAGGACGGCTACCGCTCGAAGGAGACCCAGGCCCGCAGCATCGCCCAGGAGGCCGGGATCGACCTGGACCGGCCCGGCGAGAACCACCCCGCGCAGCCGGGCAAGAACGGCACCAACGGCGGTGGCGGCGACCGTAAGGACGACGGCAAGGACGACAAGGACCCCGACGAGCCGCGGGACTGCGAGCAGCAGGGCTCCGGGAAGCCGGGCAAGCCCGGGGAGCCCTTCCACGACGGCGGCGCGGGCTGGCCGAACGGGGTCAAGAACCCGCTCTCGACGGCCGACGCGATCCGTAAGGCGCGCGAGGAGGCCGACAGCCACCGGTCGCAGTGGTACCAGCGGTGCCTCGCCTTCACCTCGATCATGTACGGCTGGAACTCCTCCGGCACCAACTTCGCCATCGACCACTACCAGGTGGTGATGCCGAAGGAGATGCGGCACGACGGGGACCGCAATCCGCCCCCCGGCGCGCTGATGTTCTGGGACACCGGGCACCGGGCCGGGCACGTCGCCATCTACCTCGGTGACGGCAAGATCGCGTCCAACGACATCGTGACGCCGGGCGAGATCTCGGTGGTCCCGGCCACCGACATCGAGACCAAGTGGTCGGCGAAGTACCTGGGCTGGTCACCCCCCTATTACCCCAATGGCGGCTGATCCGGGTCATCATTGCCGGGGGCCCGCGGCACGCGCCGCCGTGGGTCCCGGCCGGCCGCCGGGAGACGGCGGCGGGTGCGGTGAGCAGCGGTAAGCGGCGGTAAGTGGCGGTAAGTAAGGATTGACCATGCCTGTGGTGACGGACCCCGACTCGGTTCCCCTGACACCCGTGTACACCATCGTGATCAGCGCAGCGGGTGAAGCGACCATCGAGGGGGAGCCGGTCGACCCGCTGCCCGGCCAGGACGCCAGGACGTCGGCGCTGGCGGACATCCGGGTGCGGGCGGCGCGGCGCGGTCATCCGATACGCATCAACGCCAAGGAGCCGGACGGCTCGGTGTGGCCGCTGATAGTCGACCACGACGGGGCGGTGACGCCGCTGGGAGCGCCGCACCCGGCCCCGGCGGTGGCGGAGCCGGTACGACGCGCGGAGGAGTCCGTACGGGCGGGGGAATCCGTACGCGCGGAGTCCGTACGGACGGGGGAGCCGGGCCGGGCCGAGCCGGTCGTACGGGCGGAGGAGCCCGGGTACGCGGCGGCCGCGCCGCAGGCTCCGGAGCCTGCCTTCGCGCCCGTACCCGTGCCCGTACCCGCGCCCGCCCCGGTGGCGCCTCCCACAGCCCCGCCCGTCCGTACCCCCGCCCCACCCGCCGTCCCGCGCAAGCCGCCCGTCGACTGGCGGGAGCCCGTCCCCGTCCACCACGCCCCCGCCTTCGCGCGCATCGTCGCGGCGGAGCTGCGCGGGGACCTGGCCGCCGCCGCGGTCGCGGCGAAGGAGCTGGAGGCGGCGGCCGACCGTGAGTACGGGCCGCTGCACCCGCACACCATCGGCGCGCTCGCCACGCGCGCGTGGCTCGCGCTGCTCCTCCAGGAGGACTGGGCCTCGGCCACCCGGCTCCACCTGCGCACGGCCGAGCGCCGCGACACCGCCCGCGCCCCGCTGCCCGAGACCCTCCGGACGCTGCGCAACGCCCGCGCCGCCTGGCAGCGGCTCGCCGCCACCGACAAGGCGGAGGCGGAGGACATCCGTCCGGAGTTGCTGCGCGTATCCGAACTGATCGAGGGCGAGCGTCCGCAATAATCGCGATCATGCTGCCCGACCCGCCCCCGCCCGCCCCGGAGGGCCCGCCCCCGCGGCCGCCGGTCCTCGTCCTGGAGGTCCTCGCCGCCGGTGCGCCGTACTCCCTGCTCCTCTCCGGCGGATACGCGGTGCGGGCGCACGGTCTGCTGCCGCCCGGCGGCCCGGCCCGCGACCTGGAGTTCGTCACCGGCACGGACGCGCCCATGACGGAGGTCGCGGCGGCCCTCGGCGCCGGGCTGACCGGGCGCGGGCTGCGGGTGGGCACACCCGAGGCCGGGCCGCTCGCGGCGCGGCTCGTCGTGACCGACCCGGAGAGCGGCGTGGAGCGCGCCGTCGACGTCCGTAAGGAGACGCTGTGGCGTCCGGCGGTGGACAGCGCGTACGGGCCCGTACCGGCGGTCGAGGACGTCGTCGGCCTGGAGGTGCGCGCCCTCGCGGACCTGGGGCTCGCGCGGAGCCTCGTCGACGTGCGGGCCGCTTCGGCGCGCTGGTCCCACCCGGAGCTGGAGGAGCTGGCCCGCCGGCACACGGTCGGCGCGCCCTTCGACCTCACCGACCTCCAGGCCCGGCTGGCCAGGGCGGAGTGGCTGGACGACGGCGAGTTCGCCGCGTACGGCCTGGACGAGGCCGGGATCCGGGAACTCCGGCGCTGGGCACAGGAATGGGTCGACGACATCGCCGAACGGCTCATCGAGGAAGCGCCCTTCGAGGACCCGGAGACGCTCGCCGAGGAAACGCCCGCCGCGGACGAGTGAGCACCTGCCGGACACCGCACCTCCCCGCCTCTTCCGCCCCGGTGCGTGCGGCCCGGCACTCCGTGGGCGCGTCCCGTGCCGACCGTGGCCGGAAAGGACCACCCGGCGCACGGGGCGACCTTGTGGCGCGCGCCGGTGATCTCGCAGTCTGTGGGCACCGCGTAGATCCGTACGGATAGGAGCGCACATGCCGCAGGAGTCCGCCCAGGAGCTCAAGGTCACCGCTGAGGAAGTGGGCGACTGGTACGACCAGTTCGGCGACATCTACCACCAGACCCTGGGCGAGAGCGTGCACTGCGGGCTGTGGTTCCCGCCGGACGAGCCCCACCCCACGAGCATGGACCTGGTCGACCTGTCGTCCCGGGCCCAGGACCGCTACACCGACTACCTCATCAGGACCCTGGACCCCCGGCCGGGCGACCACGTCCTCGACATCGGCTGCGGAACGGGCCGTTCGGCCCTCAAGTTGGTCCAGCAGCGCGACGCCAGGGTCACCGGCGTCGCCATCAGCAAGGAGCAGATAGCCCGCGCCAACCGCCTGGCGAACGAACACGGCCTGACCGACCGCCTCACCTTCGAGCACGCGGACGCCATGGCGCTGCCGTACGAGGACGGGACGTTCGACCGCGCCTGGGCGGTGGAGAGCATCTGTCACATGGACCGTGCCAAGGCCCTCCAGGAGGCGTGGCGCGTGCTGCGCCCCGGCGGGGACCTCATGGTCCTGGAGTCGGTCGTCACCGGCGAGCTGACCGAGGAGGACGTGGCCGTCTTCCAGGGCATGCTGGCGGCCAACCTCCCGCCGACCCTGCCGGAGTTCTTCGGCCTGGCCGGCGACGCGGGCTTCGAGACCCTGGAGCTGAAGGACCTGTCGGCCAACCTGGCGATGACCATGAACGTGATGGCCCTGGTCTGCCACGACCGCAAGGAGGAGTTCACGGAGCGGTTCGGCGCGGAATTCATGGAGGGCGTGATCCAGGGGCTGCCGAGGGCCCGTGAGGTGGTGGCGCGGAAGACCCGCTTCTTCCTGGTGCTGCTGCGGAAGCCGCTGGCCTGAGGCACCCGGGGGCCGGGCGACGGCCCCCGTCCTCACGCCAGCAGGCGGAGGATCCGCCGCAGTTGGTACGGCTCCGTGGCGACGCACAGCCGCTCGGAGCCGCCGTCCAGCGGCTCCAGCTCGGCCACCTGCCAGCGCCGCCGGTCCGTCCGCTTGCCGTCGTCGTCGACGGTCGGGTGCAGGCGCCGGAGCCCGGTGAGGCGGTACTCCTCCAGGGGAACGCGCTTCGCCAGCTTGCCCATGTGGCCGGAGGGGGCGGCGTAGAGGGAGCCGTTCTCCAGGCCGAGGATCGTCACCGGGGAGTGCCGGGCGGAGTAGCGGGTGTCGCCCGGGAGCGCGCCGGGGAACTCGACGCGGTGCCCCTCGGCGATCCTGGCCTCCTCCGAGACCGTGTCGTGCCGCTTCCAGGGCAGCAGGGCGCCGTGCTCCCCGAAGAGCCGGTCGAGGCGGGGCGAGTGGCGCGCGGGGTCCTCGCCGAGGCGGGTGGCCTGCCGGTGGCGGTAGACGGCGTTGCCGGCGGCCCGCAGGGTGAAGACGGCGCCGAGCGGCCAGAGCACGGCGGTCGTGTACATCGGCAGGCCGAGCACGTCGGTCACCGGCCAGGGCAGGAGGATCCAGCAGCCCGCGGTGACGGCGACGGGCCGCAGCACGTCGTTGCCGCTGCCGGGGGTGCAGCCGTCGCGCTTCCGCACGGCCAGCCCGAAGCCCCCGTAGAGCAGGCAGATGACGCCGCCGGCCAGTCCGGCCGGCGCGGCGGTGCCGTAGGCGAGGCCGTCGATCCTTACGGTGCCGACCCTCAGCCGTTCGTCCCCGACGGCCATGGTGACGACGTCGCCGCGCCATACGGAGACGGTGGCGTGGTCGCCGGGCCGCCATCTCTTGGCGGCGGCGTCGTCCTCGCCGCGGTAGAACACCTTGCCGTCCGGCAGGGCGAAGTCGGAGAACCGGACCCAGCTCGAATCGTTCTTCCGCGCACTGGGATGCACTTCGGCGACGGTGGCGGGATACGCCCGTACGCACTCCTCGCCGGACCGGTGCCCCGTGCCCTCGGCGCACGCCGGAGCGGCACGGAATTCCTCCGTCCGGTCGATGGCCGCGGGCAGCCGGGCGAGGAACCACGCGCCGACGCCCAGCAGCACGCACCCGGCGACCAGGAGGAACGCGGAGAACGCGCGCTGCAACCCCCCGTGGGCGTGCCACGCCGTACGACCCTTGAGCTCCGGGTACACCGCCTCACCGGGGCAGAAACTCTTCATGATCAAGAGCCTAGGCGGCACGCCCGGTTCCGGGAATGCTCATCGGGTCACATCCGGCCGGGCGGGCCCCGGAGGGGCGCGGAGGACCGCCTGGACCGCCTAGACCGCCTGGACCTCCTAGACCGACAGTGGGACGGGGTGGATCTCCTCGACCGGGTGGCCCGCCCTCTCGTGCACCTTCCTGACCGCCTCCGCCGAGGGCGCCTCGGACAGGCAGTAGACGGTCCCGGACCGGGGGTCCGCCCACGCCCGCTCGAAATGCACCTTCTCCGTGGCCTCGATCGCCAGGTCGGCGCGGTGCGCCGCCGACAACTGCTCGGCCGTGATGCCCTGCATCCCATGGTGGACGTCCATGAACTTGGCCATCGCCCGACACCTCCGGTGGATCGCCGCCGAGCCCCGCGTACGGGGCCTCACGTCCATCCTCCGCCCGCGCGTCCCCGGACGCGACCGCGTCGGCAGGAGGGAAGGGCGGAGCCGACGCCAAGAGGCCCAGGTCGGCGACCTGGGCCTCGTCACGGAGCGGGGACGGCGGGAACACCGCCGGACCCGGCCGTCACCACACCAGGGCGTCGGCGGCGTCCGCCTGCCAGTAGGTGACGGCGGCGCTGTCGTCGATCCAGGTGTTCTTCGGGAGGGCCAGCGTGTCGGGACCGCCTTCGGAGCCCTCGCCGCGGTCGAGGAAGACGTGCAGGGTACGGACGTGACGCCCGTTCTCCCCGGAGCCGTCGGCGGACGACAGCACGATGCCCGCGTAGGCGGACTCGCCCGGCTTGAGCGTCACGACCGCCTGCGGCTTGGAGTCCTCGATCGCACGGGCGCCGACGTACGTGTCGTCGTCGAAGGCCAGGAGCGGGGTCTTGAGGAGGTTGCAGGACTTGGCGCCGGTGTTGGTGACGGTCAGCAGCTGGTGGTTGATCGGGCGGCTCACGTTCCGCACGGTGAAGTCGGCGGCGGAGGTGGAGCAGAGCGCCGTGACCCGGCCGTGGTCCGCCTGCGGGGCGGCCTGGGCGGGAACGGCCGCGGTCGCCAGAACGGCGGCGCCGGACAGGGCGGCGGAGGCGATGAGACGGGCGAAGCGCATGGGGCTCTCCTGATGAGACGTCAGCGAGTGGTGGTGGCCCCGGTGTTCCCCGAGGCATGACCAGAGCCTGCGGCGCCGCCCGTCCCGGCTTCAAGCCCTGCCCGGCCTTTTGGGACACCGGAACGGTTGCACATGGTCTGACCTGCGAAAACGTCAGCCCCTGGAACGTCCCGGTGGGACGCTCCAGGGGCCGCGGAAGGTCAGATCCGAGGCGTCGGCGACCAGCGGGTGTCCCCCGGCGGCTGCTGGTACGAGGGCCTGTCCGCGGAACCGCTGGTGCGGAAGGGCCTGCCCTGGTCGTCGATCCGGAGGATCCCGCGCCGGCCGCCGCTGGACCACTGCAATTCCAGGTGCCACCGCACGTCGTGCTGCCGGGCGGCGGCCTTGACGTAGAAGACCTCGGGGTCGGTGCGGCTCACCTTGTACGGGAAGGCGCGCTGACCGGCCACCGGGGTGAGCGCCGGCGACCCGGCGTCGAGGTCGACGCCGAAGGACCGCGTCGCCACGTCGCCGCCGCAGCCGACACCCGTGGAGTACGCGTTCCAGGCGAGCGGCGCGTCCGTGCCGTCCACCCGGACGTGCAGGTCTTCGAGCACGACCGTGTCCTTGCCCGCACCCTGCAAGGTGATCTTGATGAACTGGTCGTCGGCGCTGACGGCGCCGAGCTCGGACACCCAGGCGGGCGCGTCCTGCTCGATGGGGGGTTTCGGCATCTCGCCGGGGTCCCGGTTGACCAGGAAGCGCTGGGAGCAGAGGGTCTCGTAGGCGTACGGGCGGGTGTGGGCGGTCAGGGGGGCGTCGGTGCCGTCGGCGTCGGCCTTGTCGTCACGCTTGCCGTTGCTGTTGCTGTTGCCGTTGCCGTTGCCGTTGCCGCTCCCGCTCCCGTTCTCCTCGCCCCGCTCGCCGGAGGGGGAGGGCGACGCGGCGCCGTCCGGACCCGTGGGCGCGGAGGGCTTGCCGCTCTCCTTCTTCTTCCCGTTCTCAGGGGAGGTGGACGGCGTACCGGACGGGGCCGGTCCGGGCTGTCCGGGGTATCCGGGCTGTCCGGGCTTCCCGGGCCCGACGGCCTTTCCGGAAGAGGAGGCTTCGGCGGACCGCTTGCGTCCGTCGTTGTCGCCGCCGCCTCCGGTGAGGCCGACGGCGAGCGCGGCGGAGCCCATCCCCATGACGCAGGCGGCGGCCACGGCGGCGAGGACGAACTTCCGGGGCCGGCGTTCCCGCTGCGGGCGGCCGTCCGGCGAGGCGGCCGTTCCCGCCGGGGGACTCACGGGTGCCGGGCGAGGAGAATCGGCGTTCTCCTCGGGCGGGCCTTCCGTCTTCCCTTCCGCCTTCGCTTCGGGCTTCGCTTCCGTCGGGGCTATGGATTCCTGCCGGGCGGCACCGGTCGGCGCGCTGTCGGGTGACGCCACGTCGGCGGAGTCGTGGCCGGCCGCTGCCCCGTCGACCACCGGCCCGTCGACCACCGGAGCCCCGTCGACGGGACGCGCCCCCTCGACGGCCCCCTCGGCCGCCCCCTTACGGCCGCGCGTCGCGTCCGCGACGATCCACTGCCGGTGCACCTGTATGAGCTCTTCCGGAGTGGCCTTGCACAGTCGGGCCAGCCGCTCCACCGGAGCGAACTCCGTCGGCACGGTGGACCCGTTGCAATACCGGTGCAGGGTCGACGTGCTGACGTGCAGTCGCTTGGCCAGCACCCCGTAACTCAGGCCCGAGCGCTCCTTCAGCGCACGCAGCAGATCCGCGAGACCGCTTGCCTCCACGTCACCCCTCCGTCCCATGTCCTCGTTCCAGAGAACATCCATTCCCCCAGGCCAGAGCCGGTACGAGCGTTCCGGCATCCCGAACTCGCCAGTTGTGCTGGCGCCCGGGACGAGGCGTCGCACAAGCTTTCGTCATCCAAGCACGCCGCTCCCGGATCCGGTTGAGCGGCGCTCCGCTGCCCACCCGTGAAGAAAGAGATCCGCCATGCGCGCCTCCGTCCGCCGCCCCCGTCTGCTCGCCGCTGTCTCCGTCGCGATCGCCGCACTCGCCCTGACGGCGTGCGAGAACGGTGAGGGGACCCGTGAGGAGGGTGCCGCTTCCCAGCAGTCCGTACAGCCCGCCCGGTCCGGACAGGCGGCGCAGCCCTCGCAGTCGGCGGCGGCCCGGGGTGAGCAGGCCCCGAAGCCCGGTCATACGGCCGGTTCCGCGGCCGCCGGGGAGAAGGGGGCGGGCGGCGCGGGCACCGGCCGGAGCGGCAAGGCCGGTGGCTCCGCCGCGCCGGCCTCGGACGACGACGCGAACGCCCCGGAGAACCGGGTGGCCTGTACCGCCGACAACACCGAGATCATCGCCACGCCGGTCTCCCGCCCGCTGAACCACATGCTGCTCACGATCACCAACACGGGCTCCAGGGCATGTGACCTGAAGGGCTACCCGATCGTGAAGTTCGAGGGCGCCCAGTCCGTCCCGCCGGTCATGGAGTCGACCAAGCCCCAGGCGGTCACCACGCTCCTCCCGGGGAAGAAGGGCTATGCGGGCGTGATCCTCTCCGCGGGCGACGGCAGCGGCGGCGAGGGCCGCACGGCCCAGAGCCTGGAGATCGGTTTCGAGGGCGGCGACAAGATGGCCGAGGCGGCCCTCCAGGCGAAGGGCGTCCACATCGACGACTCGCTGCGCGTCACGTACTGGGTGACCACGTCGGCGGACGCACTCTCCTGAGCTCCGGGCGCCCGCACCACCCCGGAGAGCAAACTCGCACCACCCCGGAGAACGAAAAAGCCCCGGGCCGTCGGCCTGGGGCTTCATGGAGCGGGTGACGAGAATCGAACTCGCGCTCTGAGCTTGGGAAGCTCATGTTCTACCATTAAACTACACCCGCGAGGACGCCCGTCCGGGCATCGCATCGTCGCACACTGTACCCCATCGAAGGCTCCCGGCGCACTGGTCGCGGGGGTCTTCTTGGCGTGGCTGGGATCCGTGGGGCGGGTGGGGATGCGGCCGTGGGCGGCGGGAGTTGGGGCGTACCGTGGGGTGGGGCGAGCCGCCGGGGGCTTCCGGGAGTGCCGCCTTCAAGCCCATCCCGTACATCCCCTAATGTGGCTTTTGTCTTTCACGTACATGGGGAAAGGGAGCTCGATGGAGCGCACCGTCGTTCGTTGTGCCGAAGGGCACGTGTTCAGCACCGCTTCGTTCCCGATGCAGCATCTCGGCCCCGGCCGGCTCGGTCCCGGGCGGCTGCTCCGCTGCCCGCGCTGCGCCCGGCTGCGGCACTCCGTCCCGGTGACCGGCGGCGAGAAGCGATAGCGGCCGGCAGGGCCATGAGCAGGGAGTGATGGGCGGCGCGGGCCCGGTCCGATCGGACCGGGCCCGCGTTGTCCGGCTTCTCCGCGTATCCTCGACCCGTGCTTCTCTCAGACAAGGACATCCGGACCGAGATCGACGCCGGCCGGGTGCGTATCGACCCGTTCGACGAATCCATGGTGCAGCCGTCGAGCATCGATGTGCGCCTCGACCGCTACTTCCGGGTGTTCGAGAACCACCGGTACCCGCACATCGACCCCGCGGTCGAGCAGGCGGACCTCACGCGTGAGGTGGTGCCGGAGGGCGACGAGGCTTTCATCCTGCACCCCGGTGAGTTCGTGCTCGCCTCGACGTACGAGGTCATCACGCTCCCCGACGACGTGGCCTCCCGCCTGGAGGGCAAGTCCAGCCTCGGCCGGCTCGGCCTGCTGACGCACTCCACGGCCGGCTTCATCGACCCGGGCTTCTCCGGGCACGTGACGCTGGAGCTGTCGAACATGGCCACGCTGCCGATCAAGCTGTGGCCGGGGATGAAGATCGGGCAGCTGTGCATGTTCCGGCTGACCTCACCCGTCGAGCATCCTTACGGGTCCGCGAAGCACGGTTCCCGCTACCAGGGCCAGCGCGGGCCGACGCCCTCGCGGTCCTTCCAGAACTTCCACCGCACGCAGGTCTGAGCGACCAGGGAACAAGGCGAAGAGCAACAGTGAGTGAGATCCGCGAGAACCTGACCTACCCGATCTTCGGGCAGGCCATCCGTGAGCTGGCGCAGACCATCGCGGACGACGGCTACGAGCCGGACATCATCCTCTCCATCGCGCGCGGCGGCGTCTTCGTCGCGGGCGGCCTGGCGTACGCGCTGGACTGCAAGAACATCCACCTCGTGAACGTGGAGTTCTACACCGGCGTCGGCACCACGCTGGAGATGCCGGTCATGCTCTCCCCCGTCCCGAACGCGATCGACTTCTCCAACAAGAAGGTCCTGATCGCCGACGACGTCGCCGACACGGGCAAGACGCTCAAGCTCGTCCACGACTTCTGCCTGGAGCACGTCGCCGAGGTGCGCAGCGCCGTGATCTACGAGAAGAGCCACTCGCTCGTGAAGTGCGAGTACGTGTGGAAGAAGACCGACGAGTGGATCAACTTCCCGTGGAGCGTCGAGCCGCCGGTCGTCCGCCGCGAGGGCCAGGTCCTGGACGCCTGAGCGTCCGCTGACGTACGAGAGGGCCCCGGCCGCGTTCTTCGCGGCCGGGGCCCTCTCGTGTGCGGAACGGGTCCTACAGCGTGCCCAGCTTGATGATCGAGAGCAGCGCGATCAGCTGGATGGACGAGGCGGCCAGCGCCCGCGGCCACGGCAGGTCGTGCGACTTGCTCACCATCGAGGTGAACAGCACGCCCGCCAGCAGCCAGGTGGCCCAGCCCAGCACCTGTACGAAGGGGCTGTCGCCGCCCATGAACATCGCGAACAGCAGGCGCGGCGCGTCCGTGATCGACATGATCAGCATCGACAGGCCGACCGTCGGCTGCCACAGCCCGTCGCCGCCGAGCTGCCGGGCCAGGGTGTGGGTGACGGCGCCGAGGATCAGCCCGGAGACGACCACGACGACACCGGTGATCAGCACCGACGGCAGGCTGTTGGAGAGCGAGGCGTTCAGCACGTCCTCGCGGGCCTTGTCGAAGCCGAAGACGGCGAGCAGGCCGTAGACGAACGTGACGACGAGGGCGGGCACCCAGACCGCGTGGTCGCGCATCTGCCAGAAGGTGGCCGAGGGGCGCAGCACGATCCCCGTCAGCAGCTCCTTCCACGGCAGGCGAGGGCCGGGCGGCGGCGCGGGCGCGGCGGGGTAGGGGTCCTGCCCGCCGCCGTACGGGTCCTGCCCGCCGTACGCGTCGGGGCCGTCGCCGAGGCTGAACTGCCGGGTGTGGCCGGGGTCGTCACCGGGCCCGGGGGCGTAGTACGGGTCCTGCGGGACGGGCCCGGGTCCGGGCTGCGGCTGCCGGCCGTAGGGCTGGGCGTAGCCGTGCCGGCCGTGCTGGCCCGGCTGACCCTGCTGGCCCGGCTGACCCTGCTGGCCGTAGCTCTGCTGACCCGGCTGGCCCTGCCGGCCGTAGCCCTGCTGGCCCTGGCCGTGTCCCTGCGGGGCGCCCCCGCCGAAGTACTCGGGCTCGTCGTACGCCGACGGCTGCTGCCACTGCTGCCCGCCGCCGTGGCCACCGGCGTGCCCACCGGGGCCGGCGTGCCCACCGGGGCCGGCGTGCCCACCGGGGCCGGCGTGCCCACCGGGGCCGCCGTGCCCACCGGGGCCGGGGTGCCCGCCCTGGCCGCCTTGGCCGCCGTACGGAGCCTGGTACTGCCCCGGGCGCTGTCCTTGCCGCGCGGGGTCGTGAGAGTCCCGTCCGCGTCCCATCCTGAATCCAGCCACACCTCGAACGTACCCGTTCCACGAGGTCGTGGCGCTTGGGCCCCGGGAACGGGCCCGCCTTTGCGGCCGAGCTGTGACATCCCCTAAGGGAAACGTGGGGGGTTGGGAAACCCTCACTCCACACTGGGCATCAGTGACATCACTCGTCCCCCCGTGCGGAACTACGTCGCAGGGAGGACGAACGGCGCGGAGCCTGCTGGGAGCGCGAGATCCACCGGGCGGCCCGGCGGGCCCTCAACGCAGCGTCGTCTTCACCGCCGGGCCCCCGCGAGGCCCCGTCCCGTCGATGCCGCCCACGTTGACGATCATCCGCTGGAGGACGGTGAGCGTGGCCGCGTACTCCTCGTCCGTGATCCCCTCGTGGATCTCCGACCGCAGCCGGGTGACGAGGTCCTTCGTCCGGCTCTTGGCCTCCCGGCCGGCCTCGGTGAGCCGCAGCCGGCCGTCGGCCCCGGAGACCAGCCAGCCGCGCGCGAGCAGGTGGTCGACAGCGTTGTCGGTCAGCTCGCGCCCCAGCTCGATGAAGGGCCGCAGCCGGTCCCCGACCTCCTCGCGGGTGAGGCCGTCCGGGGCCCCGGCGACGTGGTTGAGGGTCCACCACTGGGGCTGGGTGACGTCCGTACGAGCCATGGCGCTCTGGATGTGCCGGATGACCGCCTTGTTGGCGACCCAGGTCCAGTAGCCGACGGGCTGCGCGGCGAGGGCGGCTCGGTCCGTGCTGCCGGTGAGGCCGTCGAGGGCGGGGGCGGGAGTGGTGCCGGGGAGCTCACGAGGTGTCGTCGTCATGTGGACGACGCTATGACCTCAACCATTGTTGAGGTCAAGGGGTGGCGGGGCGACGGTGCCGGATCCGTCAGGGAGATGAGAGTGCGTCAGTTCCGGTAGAGGGGGAACTCCGAGCTGTCGACGGTCCACGGGCCGACGGCCACGGTGTCGCCGAACGCGTAGTCGTGCCGGGCGCGGTAGCGGGGCTGTCCGTCGGCACCGGGGCCGGGGTCGGACATCACCGCCACGGTGCCCTTCCGCGGGTCTACCAGGAGATACAGGGGGATTCCCATGGTCGGGTAGTCATGCATCTTCTGCGCATAGTCGTTGGCGTGGTTGGACGGGGAGACGATCTCGACAGTCAGGGCCAGATCCCGAGGGTGGAAGGGGCCGGGAGTGTCCATCGCGGCCACCGGGATGACGATCAGATCCGGCCGTCGCAGAACGCCGATGGAGGGGTCTTCCACGTCTCCGCCTGTGTGAGCCGCCAGAGTATCCGGAATCTGGCGGTCGAGCTGGCGGCGCAACTTCCAGGCGACGAGCTCGTGAGTCCCTGACGGGCTCATCATCATGATGATTCCGACGGGTGTGATCTCGACACCGATGATCGGGTCGGGAGCGTGTTCCATCAGGTCATCGGCGATCGCGCGCATGCGGGCGTAGTCCATGGCGTGGCTCCTGCTGGAGTGCGGACGCGTACGCGTTCATCGTGTCACGCCCGTACGACAACGGCCGGTCCCCCGAAGCCTTCGGGGGACCGGCCGACACGGCGTGCTATTACCGGCTACTTCACCGGCTCCGGCTCCGGCGCGTCCGCCTTCTCGCCGTCGCCTTCCGGCTCCACCGGGGTCTTCACCGACTCCAGCAGCAGCTGGGAGACGTCGACGACCTGGATGGACTCCTTGGCCTTGCCGTCGTTCTTCTTGCCGTTGACCGAGTCGGTCAGCATGACGAGGCAGAAGGGGCAGGCGGTGGAGACGATGTCCGGGTTGAGGGACAGCGCCTCGTCCACGCGCTCGTTGTTGATGCGCTTGCCGATGCGCTCCTCCATCCACATGCGCGCGCCGCCCGCGCCACAGCAGAAGCCGCGCTCCTTGTGGCGGTGCATCTCCTCGTTCCGCAGGCCCGGCACCTTCGCGATGATCTCGCGCGGCGGTGTGTAGACCTTGTTGTGGCGGCCCAGGTAGCACGGGTCGTGGTACGTGATCAGGCCCTCGACCGGCGTGACGGGGATCAGCCTGCCCTCGTCGATGAGGTGCTGGAGCAGCTGCGTGTGGTGGATGACCTCGTACTCGCCGCCGAGCTGCGGGTACTCGTTGGCGATGGTGTTGAAGCAGTGCGGGCAGGTCGCGACGATCTTCTTCTTCGACTTCTCGACCTTGACGGCCGCTTCGCCGTCCTCGCCGTCGCTCTCGCCGAACGCCATGTTCAGCATCTCGACGTTCTGCTGGCCGAGCTGCTGGAAGAGGAACTCGTTGCCCAGGCGGCGGGCGGAGTCGCCCGTGCAGTTCTCCTCGCCGCCCATGATCGCGAACTTCACGCCCGCGATGTGCAGCAGCTCCGCGAACGCCTTCGTGGTCTTCTTGGCGCGGTCCTCCAGGGCGCCGGCGCAGCCGACCCAGTAGAGGTAGTCGACCTCGCTGAGGTCCTCGATGTCCTTACCGACGACCGGGACCTCGAAGTCGACCTCCTTGGTCCACTGGAGGCGCTGCTTCTTCGCCAGGCCCCAGGGGTTGCCCTTCTTCTCCAGGTTCTTGAGCATCGTGCCCGCCTCGGACGGGAAGGAGCTCTCGATCATCACCTGGTAGCGGCGCATGTCGACGATGTGGTCGACGTGCTCGATGTCCACCGGGCACTGCTCGACGCACGCGCCGCAGGTCGTGCAGGACCACAGCACGTCCGGGTCGATGACGCCGTTCTCCTCCAGCGTCCCGATCAGCGGGCGCTCGGCCTCGGCCAGGGCCGCCGCCGGGACGTCCTTCAGCTGCTCCTCGGAGCCCTTCTCGTTGCCCTCGGCGTCCTTGCCGCCGCCCGCGAGCAGGTACGGCGCCTTGGCGTGCGCGTGGTCGCGCAGCGCCATGATCAGGAGCTTCGGCGACAGCGGCTTACCGGTGTTCCAGGCCGGGCACTGCGACTGGCAGCGGCCGCACTCGGTGCAGGTGGAGAAGTCGAGGATGCCCTTCCAGGAGAACTCCTCGATCTTCGAGACGCCGAAGACGTCGTCCTCGCCCGGGTCCTCGAAGTCGATCGGCTTGCCGCCGCTCGCCATCGGCTGGAGCGCGCCCAGGGCGACGCCGCCGTCGGCCTCGCGCTTGAACCAGATGTTGGGGAAGCCCAGGAAGCGGTGCCAGGCGACGCCCATGTCGGTCTTCAGCGAGACCGTGATCATCCAGATGAACGACGTCGCGATCTTGATCCCCGCGACGAGGTAGGTGATGTTCTGGACGGTGTCGAGGCTCAGGCTGTTGAAGGCCGCGACCAGCGGGTACGAGGCGAAGTAGCCGATCTCGTAGTGGTCGACGCCGTGCTGGGTGCCCTCCAGGGCGTGCAGCGTCATGATGCAGAGGCCGACGATGAGGATGACGGTCTCGACGAAGTACGCCTGGCCGACGTTCGAGCCCGTGAAGCGGGACTTCCGGCCCGCCCTGGTGGGCTTGCTCAGCTGGCGGATGACGATCAGGGTCGCGATGCCGACCGTCGTCATCAGGCCGAGGAACTCGACGAAGATCTCGTACGGCAGCCAGTCGCCGATGACCGGGATCAGCCAGTCGGCCTGGAAGAGCTGGCCGATGGCGTTGACGATCGTCAGCAGCAGCGAGAAGAAGCCCACCGCCACGAACCAGTGGGCGACACCGACGATGCCCCACTTGTTCATGCGGGTGTGGCCGAGGAATTCCTTGACGACCGTGATCGTGCGCTGCACCGGCTCGTCGGTACGGGTGCCCGCCGGTACGGGCTGCCCGATCCGCATGAGGCGGTAGAGGTGCAGGATGGCACGGCCGAACAGCGCGAATCCGACCGCGATGAGTACCAGCGACACGATGATCGCGGCGAGTTGCATGGGTGGCTCCTCGGCCTCCGGGAGTGAACTACTACTAACGGGTAACTTATCCAGTCCGTACGAGACTACTCACTCGCGCGCCCCCGATATAGCCGCATCGCCGGTGATCTGTGTCGCTCAGGTAAGCCTCAGGCGCGTGTCAGACAGAGGTCAGAAATCCGGGCCCCGCACGGCCTCCCGCGACCCCGGCCGCACCCCTCTGACCTGCTGCCTTGCGCATAAGACCCGCATAAGAGTTGAGCGGCTCCGACTCAGGTCCGTTGACAGGTGGGAATCCGTGTTGCACCCTTGAGCCTGTTCCACTCAAGTCAGCTGGAGGAATCGACATGGCACGTGCGGTCGGCATCGACCTGGGTACGACGAACTCCGTCGTCAGTGTTCTCGAGGGCGGTGAGCCCACCGTCATCACCAACGCCGAGGGCGCCAGGACCACGCCGTCCGTCGTCGCCTTCGCGAAGAACGGCGAGGTGCTGGTCGGCGAGGTCGCCAAGCGCCAGGCTGTCACCAACGTCGATCGGACGATCCGCTCCGTCAAGCGCCACATGGGCACTGACTGGAAGATCAACATCGATGGCAAGGACTTCAACCCGCAGCAGATGAGCGCCTTCATCCTGCAGAAGCTGAAGCGTGACGCCGAGGCTTACCTGGGTGAGAAGGTCGTCGACGCGGTCATCACCGTCCCGGCGTACTTCAACGACTCGGAGCGCCAGGCCACCAAGGAGGCCGGTGAGATCGCGGGTCTGAACGTCCTGCGCATCGTCAACGAGCCGACGGCGGCCGCCCTGGCCTACGGCCTGGACAAGGACGACCAGACCATCCTGGTCTTCGACCTCGGTGGCGGCACCTTCGACGTCTCGCTGCTGGAGATCGGCGACGGCGTCGTCGAGGTCAAGGCGACCAACGGCGACAACCACCTCGGTGGTGACGACTGGGACCAGCGCGTCGTCGACTACCTGGTCAAGCAGTTCCAGAACGGCCACGGCGTCGACCTGTCCAAGGACAAGATGGCCCTCCAGCGCCTCCGCGAGGCCGCTGAGAAGGCGAAGATCGAGCTGTCCTCGTCCACCGAGACCTCGATCAACCTGCCCTACATCACGGCGTCCGCCGAGGGCCCGCTGCACCTGGACGAGAAGCTCACCCGCGCCCAGTTCCAGCAGCTGACGGAGGACCTCCTCCAGCGCTGCAAGACCCCGTTCCACAACGTCATCAAGGACGCCGGCATCGCGCTGTCCGAGATCGACCACGTGGTCCTGGTCGGCGGTTCCACCCGTATGCCCGCCGTCGCCGAGCTCGTCAAGGAGCTGACCGGCGGCAAGGAGGCCAACAAGGGTGTGAACCCGGACGAGGTCGTCGCCATCGGCGCCTCGCTCCAGGCCGGTGTCCTCAAGGGTGAGGTCAAGGACGTCCTGCTGCTCGACGTCACCCCGCTGTCTCTCGGCATCGAGACCAAGGGCGGCATCATGACCAAGCTGATCGAGCGCAACACCACGATCCCGACCAAGCGCTCCGAGATCTTCACGACGGCCGAGGACAACCAGCCGTCCGTCCAGATCCAGGTCTACCAGGGCGAGCGCGAGATCGCGGCGTACAACAAGAAGCTCGGCATGTTCGAGCTGACCGGCCTGCCGCCGGCCCCGCGTGGGGTCCCGCAGATCGAGGTCTCCTTCGACATCGACGCCAACGGCATCATGCACGTGACCGCGAAGGACCTGGGCACGGGCAAGGAGCAGAAGATGACCGTCACCGGCGGCTCCTCGCTCGCCAAGGACGAGGTCGACCGCATGCGCCAGGAGGCCGAGCAGTACGCGGAGGAGGACCACCGCCGCCGCGAGGCCGCCGAGAGCCGCAACCAGGGCGAGCAGCTCGTCTACCAGACGGAGAAGTTCCTCAAGGACAACGAGGACAAGGTTCCGGCCGAGGTGAAGACCGAGGTCGAGACCGCCGTCGCCGAGCTGAAGGAGAAGCTCAAGGGCGAGGACACGGCCGAGATCCGCACCGCGACCGAGAAGGTCGCCGCGGTCAGCCAGAAGCTCGGCCAGGCGATGTACGCCGACGCGCAGGCCGCCCAGGGTGCCGCCGGCGCCGAGGGTGCCGAGGGTGCCGCGGGCGCCGGTGCCGGCCAGCCCAAGGCCGAGGACGACGTCGTCGACGCCGAGATCGTGGACGACGAGAAGCCGAAGGGCGGTGCGTCGGCGTGACGGAGGAGACCCCGGGTTTCGACGAGAAGCCTGAAGTCCCTTCCGACGCCACGCCCGAAGACGCGGCGCAGGGCGCCGGGTCCGCCGACCAGGCGGGCCCGGCCCCGGCCGGGGAAGAGCTGGTCGAGGTGGGGCTGCAGGCGCAGCTGGACCAGGCCCAGTCGGCGCTCAGCGAGCGCACGGGGGACCTCCAGCGGCTCCAGGCCGAGTACCAGAACTACCGCCGCCGGGTGGAGCGGGACCGGGCCACGGTCAAGGAGATCGCCATCGCGAACCTCCTGTCCGAGCTCCTTCCGACCCTCGACGACGTCGGCCGCGCCCGCGACCACGGTGAGCTCGTCGGCGGCTTCAAGTCCGTCGCCGAGTCGCTGGAGACGGTCGTGGCCAAGATGGGCCTCCAGCAGTTCGGCAAGGAGGGCGAGCCCTTCGACCCGCTGGTCCACGAGGCCCTGATGCACTCCTACGCGCCGGACGTCACCGAGACCACGTGCGTGCAGATTCTGCAGCCGGGGTATCGGATCGGCGAGCGGACGATCCGCCCCGCGCGGGTCGCCGTGGCCGAGCCCCAGCCGGGCGCCCAGAAGGGCGAGGGCGAGGGCGACGAGCCGGACGAGGAGAGCGGTGGCCCGGACAAGGGCTGACGCGATGAACGACCGCAGGGACCGGAAGGAGGGACACCGGGGATG
The DNA here is from genome assembly GCF_002891295.1 of Streptomyces eurocidicus. Classification (GTDB taxonomy): domain Bacteria; phylum Actinomycetota; class Actinomycetes; order Streptomycetales; family Streptomycetaceae; genus Streptomyces; species Streptomyces eurocidicus. The sequence continues at coordinate 898,853 of NZ_LGUI01000003.1, forward strand.
AGTACCAAGGACTTCGTCGAGAAGGACTATTACAAGGTCCTCGGTGTGCCCAAGGACGCCACCGAGGCGGAGATCAAGAAGGCGTACCGGAAGCTCGCCCGCGAGTACCACCCGGACGCCAACAAGGGCGACGCCTCGGCCGAGGAGCGCTTCAAGGAGATCTCCGAGGCGAACGACGTCCTCGCCGACCCCAAGCGGCGCAAGGAGTACGACGAGGCCCGCGCCCTGTTCGGGAACGGTGCCCTCTTCAATCAGGGGGGGCGTGCCGGGCCGGGCGGCGCCGGCGGTTCCTTCAACTTCGACCTGGGCGACCTCTTCGGGGGCGCCCAGGGCGGGGGCGGCGGCGCCGGTGGCTTCGGCGGCGGCCTGGGCGACGTCTTCGGCGGCCTCTTCAACCGCGGTGCGGGCGCCCGCACCCAGCCGCGGCGCGGCCAGGACATCGAGTCCGAGGTCTCGCTCAATTTCTCCGAGGCGGTGGAGGGGGCCACGGTCCCGCTCCGGATGTCCTCCTCGGCGGCGTGCAAGGCGTGCTCCGGCACCGGTGACAAAAACGGTACGCCGCGGGTCTGCCCGACCTGCGTCGGCACCGGCCAGGTCTCGCACGGCTCCGGCGGCGGCTTCTCGCTGACGGACCCCTGCCCCGACTGCAAGGGCCGCGGGCTCATCCCCGAGAACCCCTGCGACACCTGCAAGGGCAGCGGCCGGGCCACGTCCTCCCGCACCATGCAGGTCCGTATCCCGCCGGGCGTCTCCGACGGCCAGCGGATCCGGCTGCGCGGCAAGGGCGCCCCGGGCGAGCGCGGCGGCCCCAGCGGCGATCTCTATGTCGTGGTGCACGTCGGCGGCCACCCGGTCTTCGGCCGCAAGGACGACAACCTCACCATCACCGTGCCGGTCTCCTTCGTGGAGGCGGCGCTCGGCGGCGAGGTGCGGGTCCCGACCCTCGGCGGCCCGCCGGTCACCCTCAAACTGCCCGCAGGCACGCCCAACGGCCGCACGATGCGCGCCCGGGGCAAGGGCGCGGTCCGTAAGGACGGCACCCGCGGCGATCTGCTGGTGACGGTGGAGGTGGCCGTTCCCACGGAGCTCGACGACAAGGCGCGGCAGGCCCTTGAGGCGTACCGCGAGGCGACGGCGGGCGCCGACCCGAGGGCCGAGCTGTTCCAGGCCGCGAAGGGAGCATGAGATGGACGGCCGACGACGGCGTTTCGAACCCACCCAGCCTTACCAGCTGACCGACGAGTCGCCGGTCTACGTCATCTCCGTCGCCGCCCAGCTGTCGGGCCTGCACCCGCAGACCCTCCGGCAGTACGACCGTCTCGGTCTGGTCTCCCCGGACCGGACGGCCGGGCGCGGCCGCCGTTACTCGGCGCGGGACATCGAGCTCCTGCGCCAGGTGCAGCAGCTCAGCCAGGACGAGGGCATCAACCTCGCCGGCATCAAGCGCATCATCGAGCTGGAGAACCAGGTGGCCGCCCTCAAGACGCGGATCGCCGAGCTCCAGGGCGTGGTCGAGGGCGCGGCCACCGCCATGCAGCAGGCGGAGGCCGCGGTCCACGCGTCGTACCGCCGCGACCTGGTCCCGTACCAGGACGTGCAGCAGACGAGCGCGCTGGTCGTCTGGCGGCCCAGGCGCGATCAGGACCGCTGAGCTCCGGAGTGTTCGACGGAGGGGCCGGGTGAGCTTCGTGCTCGCCCGGCCCATCCGCGTTTCCGCCCGGTGGCCCCAAGGGAGTTGACGGGCTGTCACCCGAGTGGGTGGAGTGCGGGGCGCTGACCTTGGGCAGGTCGTACCGTGGGTACCAGGGTCATGATCGTGCGGTTCACTTGCACGGAAGTGGTCCTGATCGCCGTGGGGAAGGTGACGCGGGTGCTCCTGAGCTTCCGAGTGGCGAACCACCGGTCCATCCGAGAGGAACAGCAGCTGCTCCTCTCGCCCGTCCCGGATCCGGCGGCGGGCCCTTCGGCGGACCTGTCGGCCGGTCTGCCGGCCGGTCCTTCGGCCTGCCCGGCGGCCGGGGCCCCGGCCGCCGCCCCCGCCGCCGTGACCGTCGCGGCGCTCTTCGGCGCCAACGCGGCCGGGAAGTCCAACGTCGTCGACGCCCTCCACTTCATGGCGGACCTGGTGCGCAGCTCCCACCGGGACGCCGAGCCCGGCGGCGGCCTCGTCCGCTCGCCGTTCCTGCTGGACGAGCGGAGCGCCGCCGACCCGTCCTGGTACGTGGTCGACCTCGTCCTCGACGGTGTGCGCCACACCTACGGCTTCGGCCTGGACGACGAGCGCGTCCTCGACGAATGGCTGTACCGCTACCCCGACGGCACCAGGCACACGGTCTTCCAGCGGTCCGGCGACGAGATCGACTTCGGCGAGGGCGCGCCCAAGGCCGTGCTGGAGCTCGTCCGCAGCATCACCGAGCCGAACGTCCTCTTCCTGACGGTCGCGGCCCGCTCGCGGCAGGCCGCGATCCAGCCGGTGTACGCGTGGTTCCACGCCGTGCGGTTCCGGGCGGGCGGAGCGCACGGTTCCCCCGACCCCGGCAGCCTGCGCCGCCTCCAGGACCCGGCGCGCGCCGCGTCCGTCGTCGCCCTGCTGCAGGCCGCCGACCTCGGTATCCAGGACATGGGCGTCGAGGACTTCGAGGCCGACGGCGCCGACCGGATCTCGGCCCTCACCTTCCGCGACCGGCTGCTGCGGGAGCTCAGGCGCACCGAGCTGTCCACGTTCCCCTTCACCACGACGACCGCCCGCGTATGGGTGCAACAGAGGGCGCGCGACGGCAGCGGCGCGCGCCTGGGTCTGGAGGACCAGTCGCAGGGCACCCGCATGCTCTTCGACTACGCGGGACCCGTGCTCGACGCCCTGGAACAGGGCGGCATGCTGATCGTCGACGAGGTCGACGCCAGCCTCCACCCCCGGCTGACGGCCCAGGTCATCAGGCTCTTCCAGAGCCCCACCAGCAACCCCCACGGAGCCCAGCTCCTGCTCACCACCCACGATGTGAGCCTCCTCGGCCGCAGTGCCGGCGAGGAGATCCTCGGGCGGGACCAGATCTGGTTCGTCGAGAAGGACCGCCAGGGCGAGACCGCGCTCTTCCCGCTCTCCGACTTCACCCCACGGCAAGCGGAGAACCGCGAGCGGCGGTACCTCGGCGGGAGCTATGGTGCGGTCCCGGTCCTCAGTGACGAGCGGTTCGAGGCGGCGCTGGCCGCCAGGGGGAGAACAGTGGATGGCGAGGACGCCGAAACTTAGCGGCCGTCGCGACGGCCGGCGCGGTGCCCGCTGCGGTCCGGTCTTCGAGTCCGGTGTCCTGCGGGCCCCGCCCACCCGGCCGGGCCGCGACCGGCTGCTGGTCGTCTGCGGTGCCAAGGCCACCGAGAAGCACTACCTCCAGGGCCTCGTCGAACACCTCGCCAATCCGGCGGTCACCGTCCGCATCAGGACGAAGCCCTGCTCCCCGGACCAGCTCATCACCTACGCGGCGGGTGAACGGGACCGTACGGGCGACGACTTCGACCAGATCTGGTGCGTCTTCGACGTCGACGAGTACAAGAAGATCGCGTGCGCCGTGTCCCGCGCCCGCCGGGAGGGCATCGAGGTCGCCGTCTCCAACCCCTGCTTCGAGCTGTGGCTGGTGCTCCACTTCTGCGACCACAAGGCCCATGTGGGCACGTACCGCGAGCTGTTGCCGTATCTGAAGCGGCACGTCCCGGACTATGACAAGGCTCGCCTGGACTTCCGCGACTACGAACACGGGTGGTCTTCGGCGGGGGGCCGGGCGGCGGATCTGGCGAAGCCGGGCCAGGAGCATGCGAAGAATCCGTCCACGGGGGTCTGGGCGTTGGTGGAGCGGATCGCGGGGCGGTGAGGGTGGGGACGGCGGCGGGGTGGTGCCCTGCCGGGGGCTTTCCCCTACCCGCCCCTTCCCGAATGTCCTCAATCGCCGGACGGGCTGAACTTCAGCCCGTCCGGGGGCACCCCCGGCGGACTCAGACCCCCAGATGCCCCAGAACCTTCCGCACCGCCAGGTCCACCCCCCGCCGTGCCTCGTCCCCATGATCCGCCGTCTCGAACCCGTGTCCCGCCGACGGCAGATCGATGACCTCGACTCCCGCCCCGCAGGACTCCGCCGCCACGAGGAACTCCTCCACCGTCGCCGCGATCTCCTTGCGCTCCTGGCCCACCCGGGTGAGGACGACCGGCAGCCGCCCGGCGGAACGTACGGCCGTGGCGGGCCGGAAGCGGGAATCCGCGGGGAAGCCCCAGTTCGGCATCGGGGCGAGGATCGGATAGGTCGCGGCCACGCAGCGCAGCCAGGACGGGGGCGCGGCGAGCCAGTCCGCCGAGAGCAGGCCGCCGGCCGAGAAGAACCACACCGCCACCCGGTCGCCGTCGACGCGCGGGTCGGCCCGTACGAGTTCGACGGCGGCGGCGATGTCGGCCGCCGCGGCGGGGTAGTCGGCGAGGTCGTGGAGACCGTGGTCCAGCATGACGCCGACCGCGCCGAGTCCGGCGATGTGGCGGGCGTAGCCGACGAAGCCGGGCCAGTCGCGGGGGGTCGGCCGGGCGCCGCGGGGGACGGGCCCGCCGTGGACGAGCACGACGGCCGGCCGGGGCCCGTCGGCGTCGGGGAGGTACAGGTCGACGTTCCCCACCCGCTCGTGGGCGCGCTCCGGTACGTCCAGGAGGAAGGGGCGCAGGTGCTCGGGCGTCCCGGACGCCACCAGGCGGTGGCCCCCTCCGGCGGCGGCGCTCAGCAGGACGTCGGCGAGCGCGTCCGGGGCGGAGAGCATCGGCCAGTGGCCCGTGTCGAGTTCGAAGAAGGTGATCCGGGGGTCGGCGAGGGCCTGGAAGCGGGGGTCGCCGAGGCCGAGGAGGCCCTCGACCATGGCGATGCTGGAGCCATTGCCGGTGCAGAGGACACCGGTGGTGGGGACGGTGCCGAGCGCCTCGGTGAGGCGGAGGGGCTGGGTGAGGGTGCGCGGGGGCTGGGGAACGGCGCGGCGCGTGAGCTCGGCGAGGGCCTCCGCCGGGACGCCGGCGGTGCTGCCGAGGCCGTCCCAGCCGTCGGCGGCGGGCGGCGGCACGGGCTGTCCGTCCTGCCGGGCGAGGTGGGCGTGGACGGCCGGGTCGCGCACGAGCGCGGCGGCGGGGTCGCCGTCCTGGGGCATGGCGGTGTCGAGACAGACGACGCGGGCGATCCGGTCGGGGCGGAGGGCCGCCGCGCCGAGGGCGGGGTGGACGCCGTAGCAGTGGCCGACGAGGACGATCTCGGGGTCGTCCAGGCCGTCGACGACCTCGACCACGTCCCGGACATGGGTGTCGAGACCGGTGCCGGCGGGGGCGGGGCCGTCGCCCGTGCCGGTGAGGGTGACGGGGTGGACGCCGGCGCCCGATCCGGTCAGCCGGTCGGCGACCGCCCGCCAGACCCAGCCGCCGGTGTGGAGCCCGGACACCAGGATGAACGCCGTCATGAAATGCCTCCTCGTACGCTGCGGTCGCCGGGCGGCCGGCCGTGGGGGCCGCCCGCGCTCGTCGTTACGGTAGGAACTCCTGCTGGGGGAGGTTCAAGCCATGTCGGCGGAGAACGTGTGGAGCATCGGGGAACTGGCCGAGCGGGCCGGGGCCACGGTCAAGACCGTCCGGTTCTACTCGGACGCCGGTCTGCTGCCGGAGGGCGCCCGGAGTGCGGGCGGCCATCGGCGGTACGGGCCGGAGGCGCTGGAGCGGCTGCGGCTGATCCGGTCGTTGCGGGCGCTGGACCTGCCGGTGCCGGAGGTGGGGCGGGTGCTGGACCGGGAGGACGCGCTGGAGGCCGCCCTTGAGGGGCGGCTGCGCGAGGTCGGCTCGCGGCTGGCGGAGCTGCGGTGGCGGGAGGCGGCCCTGCGGCTGGTCAGGGACTGCGACCCGGAGGAGCGGGCGGAGCGGCTGCGGCTGGTGGGGGCGGTGGCGTCGCCGCCGAGTACGGATTCGCTGGTGCGCTTCTGGCGGCTCTGGCTGCCGCCGAGGCTTCCGGCGGCGGTGCTGGCCCGGTTCCTGGAGCAGGCGGTTCCGGAGCTGCCGGAGTCGCCGACACCGGAGCAGGTGCTGGCCTTCGCCCGGCTGCACGCGATGGTGACGGCCGTGTGCGAGGGCATGGAGGACTGTCAGCCCGTCGTGCACCGCCCGGGCACGGGCTACCGGCCCGCGGTGCTGTACGACGGGCTCGGCGAGGCGTTCGCGCTGGCGGCGCCGGAACTGACGCGGGGGCGGCCGCCGCGTGCGGGGGAGGCGCTGGACTGCTTCGTCACGGCGTACGCGGGTGCGCGCGGGACGCGTGACACGGCCGGCTTCCGGCACGTGCTCAGCCGGGAGCTCGCCGCGGATCCCCGGCTCGACCGCTACTGGCGGCTCGTCGCCGAACTGACGGGCCCGGCGGCCCCGACCCCGGGCGCGGCACACGACTGGCTCCGCGCGGCGCTGGACGAGCAGCTGGGCCCGCAAGCGGCCTGAGGGGGCCGGGAGACGGGAACGGCCGCTGGGCCGGAAAAGGGCGGCCGGCCCGTCCCGGGTGGGGACGGGCCGGCCGGTGCCGGCGGGGGCCGCTCGCCTCGCGGCGTGGCCCCGCCAGGGGTTCCTACTGCTCGACCACGCCGGACTTGGCGATGGTGATCTTGGCGCGGGTGGCGCCGGAGCCGGAGCCGAGGCCCTCGATCTTGGTGACCAGGTCCTGGCCCTCGACGACCTCGCCGAAGACGACGTGCTTGCCGTCCAGCCAGCCCGTGACGACGGTGGTGATGAAGAACTGCGAGCCGTTGGTGTTCTTGCCGGCGTTCGCCATCGAGAGCAGGAACGGGCGGTCGTGCTTGAGCTTGAAGTTCTCGTCCGCGAACTTCTCGCCGTAGATGCTCTTGCCACCGGTGCCGTTGCCGGCGGTGAAGTCGCCGCCCTGGAGCATGAAGTCCGGGATGACGCGGTGGAAGCTGGAGCCCTCGTAGCCGAAGCCGTGCTGGCCGGTGGCGAGCTCGCGGAAGTTCTTGGCCGTGTCGGGCACGACGTCGTCGAAGAGCTTGAAGGTGATGCGGCCGGCGGCCTGGCCGTCGATCGTGATGTCGAAGAAGACGTTGCTGTTACTCATGGGGCCCATCCTGACATTAGGGAGGGCGTGGTGCGTGCGGGGTGGGGGTCGGGTGTCGCGGGACGCTCCCCGGCCCGCTCTTCCCATGGCCGCCGCGGCTACGTCAGCCGGAGCCGGACCTCCAGCTCGTGCTCGCCCGGCACCGTCCCCCGGTCCTCCACGGAGAACGCCGCCGCCAGCTCCTGCCGCACCTTCCGCACGGGGTCGGCCGCGCCGAAGAGGTCGACGGAGACGCCGCCGGACAGCGGGACGGCCGTCGCCGTCGACGGGACGTGCCCGGTGCGGGTGTCGACGACCATGCACCAGACCATGGGGTGCTCCTCCCCGGCGGCCGCGGCCCGGACCTCGCTGCGGGCCTCCTCCGTCACATCCGGAAAGGCCGACTCCAGGGCGCGGAACACCGCGCCCGCGTCCTGGTGACCGCAGTCGGTCACATGGATGCTGACGTGGTCCGCACTCTCGGCACCGCTCATGACGTGGCTGCTCCCTCTGCCGTCGGGGACCGTCTGTCACCTCCGACGGTACGAGCCGGGGGCCGCCCCGGCACCAGTACGGGGGCCAACCGGGCCTCAGGTCACCAGGTCGAGCCCGGCCTCCAGGAGCATGCCCGGCGCCGAGCGCGCGCCCGTGCCGAACGCGGCGGCGAGGGCGTAGCCGAGGGCGGCGTCCACGGGCATGACCTTGGCGCGCCTCCGCCAGCGGGCGGGCTCCACGATCCCGCTGTGCCGAGCCGTGAGCCCGCCGAGCCGTGAGCCGTTCCGGGACAGCCGGCTATCCGCGTCGGACGACGGCACGAGGCGGTACCTGCCGTCGGCGGCCCGCACCGTGACCGCGTAGGACCGGCGGGTGATCCGGCCCCTGCCGAGGGCCAGCGGGACCTCGGCGCCGTCGACGGTCAGGGTGAGGGCGGCGGCGTCGCGGCTGCCGATGGGGACGTGCTCATGGGTGCGGCGGCCGGGGGCGCGGCGGAGCGTGACGTGCGGGATCGCGGGTCCCGAGACGTCCAGGAGCCCGCCGCCGGAGTCGAGCGAGACGGTGATCCGGCCGAAGACGGGGTCGTGGGCCAGGGAGGTGACGGGATCCACGGGGAGGTCGCTGCCCCAGCCGAGCGTCATGGAACGAGGCCCAGGGCCTTCGCCACGATGATCTCGACCAGTACGCGGTCGGGGTTGGGGGCGGGCATCCGGCCGTACCGCTCGGCGTAGCGGTTCACGGCGTCCGCGATGGCGTCCGCCTCGGTCCGCACGACGGCCACGCCCTCCAGGGTGGCCCACTTCCGCTCACCGACCTGGCAGACCGCGACCCGCGCGCCCTCCGGCCCTGCGGCCAGGATGTTGGCGACCTTACGGCTGGTCTTGTTGGTGATGACGCGGGCGATCCCGGTCTCGTGGTCGAACGTGACCCCGACGGGCACGAGGTGCGGGCTGCCGTCGGGACGGGTGGTGGTGAGCGTGCAGATGTGCCGCTCGCGCCAGAAGTCGACGTAGGCGGGGGAGAGTGCGCGCAGGTCGTGGGCCATGTGGGGAAGCGTAGCCGGGGTGGCTCAGAGGAAGTCGGCCGTCTCCAGATCGAAGGCGAAGGGCTCGGGGAGGGGCAGCGCCTTGCCGTAGGGGGTGGTGTGGATCTCTGTGTAATCCTGGCCCGAGGGCTCGCTGAAGAGCGTGACCGCCTCCTCCTCCCGATCCACGAGGAGGTAGAGCGGGATACCCGCGCGGGCGTAGCAGTGGCGCTTGGCGACGCGGTCACGGTTGGCCTTGCCACTGGTCACCTCGGCCACCAGGGCGACGCCCTCGCAGGGCATCCAGGAGGGTGCGCCGCGGAAGAGACGTAGCTCGCGCGGGGCGAAGGTGGCGTCCGGAACGCTGTAGCTCTTGGGGCAGAGACCGCCTTGGGGGAGCTTGAGGCCCTTGTTCCCGGAGCCGTCCATATCCGTCTTCGAATGGCGCAGCACCTGGCGGAAAACCGTGCTCAGGTAGTCCTCATGTTCTCCGTCGGGCGCCGGTGACACGAAAATCTCCCCCTCGATGAGCTCGGCCCGGCATCCCTCGGGGGGTTCCAGGGCGAGGAAGTACTCCAGGAGGGTCTCGTCCTGCGAAGGCGAAGACGAGGTCTTCGGCTCACATGTCATGACGGCCATGCTGCCCCCCTTGTGGTCGGAGAGCCAGCTTGGCCCCCGCCCGCCGCGGCGGGCGGGGGAACAGGAGGCGTTCACTCGTAGGAGTGTGCGGCGAACGGGAGCGCGGCCCCTTGGGGGCGCGTATCCCTTCGGCATCGGATTATGAAGATGCGCCCGGGCCGTCTGGCCATCCGAAGGTTGAGTGGAATAGGCTCAACTTATCGCACGTTGCTCACAGCAGGACACGCGCGTTGGACAGGACGCCGACACAGAGGAGGAGCGCACCGTGGTGGATGCCGAGCTGACGAACAAGAGCCGGGAGGCGCTGAGCGGGGCCGGTGAGCGGGCCGTGTCGGCGGGGCACGCCGACATGACGCCCGCGCATCTGCTGCTCGCCCTCCTCGGCGGCCAGGACAACGAGAACGTGATGGACCTGCTGGCCGCCGTGGAGGCCGATGCCGCCGTGCTGCGGTCGGGGGCCGAGCGGCTGCTCGCGGGGCTGCCCAGCGTGCAGGGCTCGACCGTCGCGCCGCCGCAGCCCAGCCGTGAGCTGCTGGCCGTCATCGCCGACGCCTCCCAGCGCGCCCGTGAGCTGGGCGACACCTACATTTCCACCGAGCACCTGCTCATCGGGCTCGCCGCCAAGGGCGGCCGGACCGGTGAGCTGCTGGATCAGCAGGGCGCGTCCGCCAAGAGGCTGCTCGACGCTTTCGAGACCGCGAGGGGCGGACAGCGAGTGACGACTCCGGATCCGGAGGGTACGTACAAGGCACTGGAGAAGTTCGGTACGGACTTCACTGCGGCCGCCCGCGAGGGCAAGCTCGACCCGGTCATCGGGCGGGACGCGGAGATCCGGCGCGTGGTGCAGGTCCTCTCGCGCCGCACCAAGAACAACCCGGTGCTCATCGGCGAGCCCGGCGTCGGCAAGACGGCCGTCGTCGAGGGCCTCGCGCAGCGGATAGTGAAGGGCGACGTCCCCGAGTCGCTGCGCAACAAGCGGCTCGTCTCGCTGGACCTCGGCGCGATGGTCGCGGGCGCGAAGTACCGCGGCGAGTTCGAGGAGCGGCTGAAGACCGTCCTGGCCGAGATCAAGGCCAGCGACGGCCAGATCATCACCTTCATCGACGAGCTGCACACGGTCGTCGGCGCCGGGGCGGGCGGTGACTCCGCCATGGACGCGGGCAACATGCTCAAGCCCATGCTGGCCCGCGGCGAGCTGCGGATGGTCGGCGCCACCACGCTGGACGAGTACCGCGAGCGGATCGAGAAGGACCCCGCGCTGGAGCGCCGCTTCCAGCAGGTGCTGGTCGCCGAGCCCTCCGTCGAGGACTCCATCGCGATCCTGCGCGGCCTCAAGGGGCGCTACGAGGCGCACCACAAGGTGCAGATCGCGGACTCCGCGCTGGTCGCCGCGGCCACCCTCTCCGACCGGTACATCACCTCCCGCTTCCTGCCCGACAAGGCCATCGACCTCGTGGACGAGGCCGCGTCCCGGCTGCGGATGGAGATCGACTCCAGCCCGGTGGAGATCGACGAGCTCCAGCGCGCCGTCGACCGCCTGAAGATGGAGGAGCTGGCGCTCTCCAAGGAGGTGGACGAGGCCAGCAAGCAGCGCCTGGAGAAGCTCCGCCGCGACCTCGCCGACAAGGAGGAGGAGCTGCGCGGCCTGACCGCCCGCTGGGAGAAGGAGAAGCAGTCCCTCAACCGGGTGGGCGAGCTCAAGGAGCGCCTGGACGAGCTGCGCGGCCAGGCCGAGCGCGCCCAGCGCGACGGCGACTTCGACACCGCCTCCAAGCTGCTCTACGGGGAGATCCCCGGCCTGGAGCGGGAGCTGGAGGAGGCCGCCAGGGCCGAGGCCGCGCAGGAGGCCGTGGCCGCCAAGGACCTCATGGTCAAGGAGGAGGTCGGCCCGGACGACATCGCCGACGTCGTCGCCGCCTGGACCGGCATCCCCGCCGGCCGCCTGCTGGAGGGCGAGACCCAGAAGCTGCTGCGCATGGAGGACGAGCTCGGCAAGCGGCTGATCGGCCAGGAGGAGGCCGTCCGCGCCGTCTCCGACGCCGTGCGCCGCTCCCGCGCGGGCATCGCCGACCCCGACCGGCCGACGGGGTCGTTCCTCTTCCTCGGCCCGACCGGCGTCGGCAAGACCGAGCTGGCCAAGGCCCTCGCGGACTTCCTCTTCGACGACGAGCGGGCCATGGTCCGCATCGACATGAGCGAGTACAGCGAGAAGCACTCCGTCGCCCGCCTGGTCGGCGCCCCGCCCGGCTACGTCGGCTATGAGGAGGGCGGCCAGCTCACCGAGGCCGTGCGCCGCCGCCCGTACACCGTCGTCCTGCTGGACGAGGTGGAGAAGGCCCACCACGAGGTCTTCGACATCCTGCTCCAGGTCCTCGACGACGGCCGGCTCACCGACGGCCAGGGCCGCACCGTCGACTTCCGCAACACCATCCTCATCCTCACCTCCAACCTCGGCTCCACCTATCTCGTGGACCCGCTGCTCAAGGAGGACGAGAAGAGGGCGAAGGTGCTGGAGACGGTCCGGGCCTCCTTCCGGCCCGAGTTCCTCAACCGCCTCGACGACGTGGTCGTCTTCCACCCGCTCGGCACCGGGCAGCTCCAGCGGATCGCCCGGATCCAGCTCGACCACCTCCAGCGCCGCCTGGCCGACCGCCGCCTCACCCTCGACGTCTCGGAGGCCGCGCTGGAGTGGCTGGCCACCCTCGGCCACGACCCGGAGACCGAGGGCGGCACCGCACCCGACCTCACCTACGGCGCCCGGCCGCTGCGCCGGCTCGTCCAGACCGCGATCGGCGACCGGCTGGCCCGGGCGATCCTGGCGGGCGAGGTCCGCGACGGCGACACGGTCCGCGTGGACCGGGCGCCGGAGCGGGGCGAGGGGCTGACGGTGACGCCCGTGACGGCCGGATAGCGGGCCGCTCCGCGACCGGACGCCAGGGGTGGGACGGGCCGGGGAAGGGCCCGTCCCGCCCCTGATGTCCGCGTGCTCCCGTTGCCGGAAGTTGATCTGGTTACGCCAGGGGTTGCGGGGCAGGGGCGGGTGTGGGGGAGGATGGCGGCAACCGTACGAAGGGAAATTCACGGTGAGCATCGACCCGTCCTCGATTCCGAACTTCGGGGGCCAGCCCGAACCGCAGGAGACGGGCCCGGCCGGCCCCGTCATCCCCGACCAGGACCTGGTCAAGCAGCTCCTTGAGCAGATGGAGCTGAAGTACGTCGTGGACGACGAGGGAGACCTCGCCGCACCGTGGGAGCAGTTCCGTACGTACTTCATGTTCCGCGGTGAGGAGGAGCAGCAGGTCTTCTCCGTGCGCACGTTCTACGACCGCCCGCACGGCATCGACGAGAAGCTGCGCCTCCTGGAGGTCATCGACGACTGGAACCGCCGCACCCTGTGGCCGAAGGTCTACACCCACACCAACGACGACGGCACCGTCCGCCTGATCGGCGAGGCGCAGATGCTGATCGGCGTCGGGGTCTCCCTGGAGCACTTCGTCTCCAGCACGGTCAGCTGGGTGCGCGCCTCGATCGAGTTCGACAAGTGGCTGATCGAGCAGCTCGGCCTGGAGGCCGACGCCGAGTCCGGCGACGACGAGAAGCCGGGCGACGACCAGGCGTAAGGCCGCACCGCGGGGCCGCTCCGCCGGGAGACCGGGGGCCGGTCTCACATCGGCATGCGGGCGACCGTCAGCAGGTACGTCCCGTAGAAGAACGAGAGCCCGGCCAGCGCGCCGACCGTCACGACGACGGTGCGCGGCCGGGCTCTGGCCATGGCCACGGCGGCCGGGAGCAGCAGCGGGAAGGCCGGCAGCAGGAAGCGCGGTTTGGACGCGAAGTAGCTGGAGCCGCCGACGGCGATCACGACGAGCACCAGCGCGTAGACGAACAGGACCGCGGGCGGCCGGTCGAGCAGCAGCAGGACGAGGCAGACCACGGCGACGGCGATGACGGCCATGGTCATGTAGTACGCCATGGAGTCCCGGCCGGTGATCAGGTGCCGGATGAAGCCCAGGGCGTTCACGCCGAAGTCGAAGCGCGAGCCCCACAGCCGCTGCACCTCGAAGTAGCCGAGGGGCCCGCCGCCGGAGCGGTACCCGGCCCAGACGACGTAGCCGGCCCAGCCCACCGGGGCGAGTGCCGCGCTCGCCCACACCCGCCAGTCGGTGCGCGAGCGCCGGTCCTGGCACAGGGTGAGGGCGGCCGCGCAGATCACCGCGGCGGCCACCGCGACCGCGTTGGGGCGGGAGAGCCCGGCGAGCAGCGCGAGCGCCCCGGCCCACACCGGGCGGCCGGTGACCACGGCGTAGAGCGCCCAGACGGCGAGGGCCGTCATCAGCGGTTCGGTGTACGCCATCGATTCCACGATCGCGTGCGGCAGCAGCCCCCACAACACCACGAGCAGCGTGCCCACCCGGCGGCAGTGCAGCAGCTCGCCGACCGCGTAGATGCCCCAGGCCGCCGCTCCGGCCGAGAGCCAGGCGACGAGCAGCCCGGCGGAGACGACGGTGAGCGGCAGGACGACCGTGACGGCGTGGACCAGTCCGGGGAAGAGCGGGAAGAACGCCAGGTCGTTGAAGACCACTCCACGGGTGGTGAGCGAGGGCAGGATCAGCCCGTAGCCGTGCCGGGCGATGCCCGCGTACCAGATGCCGTCCCAGGAGTGGCCGAGCAGCGTGCGCGGGTGGCGGCCGATCCACCACGCCCAGCCGGCCATCATCGCCATGCCGGTCAGCCGGGCGCCCGCGTAGAGCGCGAGCGCCGGCGCGGCCCGGCGCAGCGCGTCGCGCACCCGGTCGAGGCGGCGCTCATGGGCACCGCCCGCCGTGGGGCGCGGTTCCGGTGCCTCGCGGACGGGCACGGCGGTGTCGGCTGACACGGGGGCACCTCCGGTGCGGGCCCGGCCCGGCGCCGCGGGGCGGCGGGCCGGTCGTGGCCCGGGTACGGGCGGGGGCAGGGGCGGGTACGGACCGGGCGCCGGTCCCGGCACCCCGTGCGCGCGGATGACGGCGCCGATCTCGGCATACCGACCATGCGGCGCGCATCTCGCGCGCGCGACCCGGAACGCCCGTGCGCGGTGCGCTTTCCACCCGCTCGGCGGGCATCGCGGAGTGTCGGCGCCACCCGGCGCCCGGGGTGTGCTGCGCGCGTGGGTGTCCTGGTCCGCGCCCCCGGGGCCCGCCTATCGTGAGGCGATCCATGGGCTGAAACGAACATAGGCCGGACGGACATCGACTTACCGACTTGATTCACGAACGTGGAAAGCGGGATCGCATGAATTCGGAATGGAGCCCGGCGGCACGGGTACGGGGCATGGGCGCGTCGGTCTTCACGGAGATGACGGAGCTCGCCCGGGAGACCGGCGCCGTCAACCTCGGCCAGGGCGTGCCGGAGCTGGCCGCGCCGGAGAGCCTGCTGAAGGACGTCGCGGCGGCGGTCCTCGGGGGCGCCAACCAGTACCCGCCCGCCGTGGGCTTCCCGGCGCTGCGCGAGGCGGTCGCGGCCCACCAGGCCCGGCGGTACGGGCTGGAGTACGACCCGCGGGACGAGGTGCTGGTGACCACGGGCGCCACGGAGGCGATCGCGGCGGCGCTGCTGGCGCTGTGCGACCCCGGTGACGAAGTGCTCGCCTTCGACCCCTGCTACGACGCCTATCCGGCGGTCGCCAGGTTCGCGGGCGCCACCCTGGTGCCCGTGCCGCTGGCCCTGGACGGCGACGCGTTCGCCCTGGACGTGGCGGCGCTGCGGGCCGCGATCACCCCGCGCACCCGGGTGCTGGTGCTCAACACCCCGCACAACCCGACGGGGAAGGTCTTCACCGCGGCGGAGCTGGCGGCCGTCGCCGAGGTGTGCCGGGAGCACGGGCTGACGGTGGTGACGGACGAGGTGTACGAACACCTCGTCTACGACGGCCGGCACCGGTCGATCGCCGCGCTGCCGGGGATGCGGGAGCGGACGCTCACCCTCTCGTCCGCGGGCAAGACGTTCAACGTCACGGGCTGGAAGGTCGGCTGGGTGTGCGGCCCGGCAGAGCTGGTCGCGGCGGTCGGCGCGGCGAAGCAGTTCCTGACGTACGCCTCCGGCACGCCCTATCAGGAGGCGCTCGCGCGGATGCTGGGGGGAGTGGAGGCGTGGGCGGAGGAGCTCAGGAGCACCCTGCGGCGCAACCGCGACATCCTGAGCGAGGGGCTCACGCGTGCGGGGCTGCGCCCCTTCCGCGCGGAGGCGGGCTATTTCGTCCAGGCCGACGTCCGCGCGTGGGGTTACCCGGACGGCGTGCGATTCTGCCGTGAACTCCCGCTGCGCGCCGGGGTGGTGGCCATTCCCACGTCCGCCTTCTATCTGCGCCCCGACGCGCCCTCCTCTCTCGTGCGTTTCTCGTTCTGCAAGCGTGAAGAATCCGTGCGCACGGCGGTGGAGAAGCTGATTCAGGCTATTTGATCAGGAGATTTGCAGCTGGCCCATGCTTGATCGCATATGCGTCCGGCGGGTTGTGGACCGCCCGCCGGTCACATTGATTCTGAACAGTTGAACTGTTCGGCCCTCGCGTGGATGGAAAGCACGATGAGATGGGTAAAAACGCTGTGGGCGCCGGTCAATTCATGATTCCCTCTCATTCAGAGACACGTTTCAGAGACGACTCCTCTCGGAATCCTCGGAATCACTGTCCTCGGATCCCACGGAACCCCCCTCTGTGGGCATGAGCCGGCGCACTCGAAGACCCTGGTCCTCCTCGGCGGGCCGGCCCACCCTCCCCTGCGTGCTTGCGGAGCCGACCCATGCTCACCACCCTCAAGACCACCTACACCGATACCCGTGCCGCCGATCTCGCCTGGTGTCTGGGGAAGGACCCCCTCCCAGCGCTGGCCGTCCTCGATCTGCGGCTCGCCGACTCCCTCGTCCAGCTGCGCCTGCTCGGCGCCTCCCACCAGGTCCTCCTCGAAGAGGGCGACGGCGTCTGCTCGGAGACCGTGGCCTGTCTGCCCGGCAGCGCCACCCCGCTGCCGCTGGGCGTGGCCAAACGCGTCGGGGCCTGGGAGTACGAGTTCGCCGCACGGATAGAAACGCTCTCGCGCGGCTCCTTCGCGGGCCGGGCGCAGGAGTTGCTCGCCCTTGTCGCCGAACACCCGTACGGCCTGGCGGGAACCTTCCCGGGCAGCCCGCACGCCTTCACCGCGCTGCTCGCCCAGCGCTGCGAGGGCCAGGTCAGCTGGCGCACCTGGCACGCCTATCCGCAGGAGGGGCGCCTGGTCGCCACCCGCACGCGGGTGGGCGCACGCGCGGCTGCTCCCCTCTAGGGCTCGCTCCGTGCTCCCGGACGGTCATGGAACACCTGTAATAAACCCTTGTGGGTGACAAAAGGTTGTCGGATCGTGACGTAGCGTTCCCGGCATGATCTACCGCCCGGTACCGGCGCGGCTGCCCGTACCGGCCGGGCTCGGCCGCCTCGTGGTCCTGACCACCGTCTTCGTCTGCGCCGCCTGCGGGTTGGTGTACGAGCTGGAGCTGGTCGCCCTGGCCTCGTACCTCATCGGCGACTCCGTCACCCAGGCGTCCGTCGTGCTCTCGGTGATGGTCTTCGCGATGGGCATCGGCTCGCTGCTCGCCAAGCGCTTACGGAGCCGCGCCGCCCTGGGGTTCGCCGCGGTCGAGGCCGCGCTCGCGCTGGTCGGCGGCCTCTCGGCGATGGCGCTCTACGCCTGCTTCGCCTGGTTCGGCCAGGCGCGCCTGGCCCTGGTGGGCTTCTCGCTGGCCATCGGGGTGCTGATCGGCGCCGAGGTGCCCCTGCTGATGACGCTCATCCAGCGCATCCGGCGGCAGGACGCGGGCGGCGCCGTCGCCGACCTCTTCGCCGCGGACTACGTCGGCGCCCTCGTCGGCGGGCTCGCCTTCCCGTTCCTCCTGCTGCCCGTGCTGGGGCAGTTGACGGGCGCGCTGCTCACCGGCGGGGTCAACGCCGTCGCGGGCGGCGCCCTGGTGCTCTGGCTCTTCCGCGGCGATCTGAGCGTCCGGGCCCGCTGGGCGCTCCTCGTGGCCAACGGCCTGGTGCTGGCCGTCCTGGCCGTCGGCTCGGCCCTCACCGTCCCCTTCGAACGGGCCGCGCGCCACGCCGTCTACGGCGGGGACGTGCGGGTGGCCGTGCAGTCGGGCGTGCAGGAGGTCGTGCTCACGGGCGGCGGCCGCACCGGCCGTCCCCTCTCCCTCTTCCTGGACGGCAGGCTGAAGGTCTGCGGGGAGGACGAATTCCGTTACCACGAGGCCCTGGTGCACCCCGCGATGTCCGGCCCGCACCGCCGGGTGCTGGTCCTCGGCGGCGGCGACGGCCTCGCCGTCCGCGAACTCCTGCGCTACGGCGACGTAGAGCGGGTCACGGTCGTCGAAGTCGACCCCGCCGTCCTGCGGTTGGCGCGCACCGACCCCGACCTCGTCGCGCTCAACCGCGCCGCCTACCGCGATCCCCGCGTGCGCGTCGTGACCGCCGACGCCTTCGAGTGGCTGCGCGCCCTGCCCGCCGGCGCGCCCCCGTACGACGTGGTGGTCTCCGACCTCCCCGACCCCGGCATCACACCCAGCACCAAGCTGTACTCCCAGGAGTTCTACGGCCTGGTGGAGCGCCGGCTGGCCCCCGGCGGTCGGCTCGCCATCCACGCCGGCACGGTCGACGTCCGCCCGCAGGTCTTCTGGACGGTCGACGCCACGGTCCGCTCCCTGGGCCTGACCAGCCGGCCGTACCGGGTGAGCGGCAGGGGCTTCAGCACGGGCCCGGACCGCACGTCCCGGCGGTCCGGGGCGCACGGCGGTGGCGCGGGCTGGAGCTTTCTGCTGGTGTCCCGCGAGTCGCTGTGGCTGCGGCTGCCGCCGGTGCGGCCGTACCTCCAGTCGCTGTCGCCGAGGGGGCTGACCGAGGCGTGGCGGGCGGCCGAGCGGGGCCGGGAGCCGGGCATGCTGCCGTCGACGCTGATGCACCCGCGGTACGCGGACTGAGCGGGTGGGCGGAGCAGGTGGGTGGAGCAGGTGGGCGGGGCGGGCCGGGTCGCGCGGGCGGCTCACCCGGGCCGGGCGGGCCGGGGCACGGGAGCCGGTTCACCCGGGCCCGGGCGCGTCCTTAGGGCCCGGCCCGTCGCCCTGCCGCAGGGCCGTGCGGAAGGCGCCCGGGGAGCGGCCCTCGCGGTGGTGGAAGAACTTGGAGAAGTTCGCCGGGTCGTCGAAGCCCACCCGGCCGGCGATCCGGGCCGCCGGCAGATCGCTGTGCGCGAGCAGCCGCTTGGCCTCCAGCATCACCCGCCGGTCGATGAACTCCTTGGCGCCGACCCCGGCCGCGCACAGCGTGGCGCGCGCGAGGGTGCGGGTGGAGTAGCCGAGGGCACGGGCGTAGTCGGCGACCCGGTGCCGCGTGGCGAAGTCGCGCTCGACGGCCGCCCGGAAGCGTACGAAGGTGTCGCCCGGGGCGGGGACGCTGCTGCCGGCGTGGGCCGAGAGGTGGGCCAGCCGCAGCACCAGTGCGGACAGCAGGTGCCGCAGGACCTCGGTGTGCACATCGGCGGGCAGCCCGCCGCCGGTGCGGAAGTCCGACTCCAGATGGCCCACCGCGCAGAAGACCGCCTCGCGGTCCGGGCCGACCGGCTGCCACAGCACGGGCCGGAAGGGGTCGTCCGCGACCGCCGCCACGGCCGTGCCGGACGGCAGGAAGCCGGGCTGCACGAGGACGACGACGCCCTCCGGCTCCGACCCCGGCCGCCCCTCGCCGAACTGCTGCACCTGCCCGGGGCGGACCCACAGCACCGAGCCCGCCTCCAGCCAGTGGCCGGTGAAGTCCACGGTGTGCCCCGCGGCGCCCGACCGGACGGCGATGATCTGGTGGAAGTCCAGCCGCTGCGGTCTGGCCAGCAGCCCCTCCGGGGCGCGGCGGCGCAGCTCGGCGAGCGTCATCACCTCGACCCCCGCGGGGGTGCCGGGCGGTGCCTTGTAGGCGAGCTCGACGATCTCTTCATGTCGCTCGTGTCGCTTTTTCACCATGAGAAGACCCGAGCTTACCTGGCTGGGGCCAGAAACCGCGCTTAGCTTGGTCATAACGCACAACAAAGAGTGAACGCGCAACAAAGAGTGTGCGGGGCCCGCGAGGGCCCACCCCCCCCCAGTCGGACGGAACCCAGGGAAAGACATGGCACAGCACCGGCTCACCTACGCATTCGACGCCTACTGCGGCTGGTGCTACGGCTTCGGACCCGCGATCCGGGAGTTCGCCGCCGCGAACGCCGACCGCATCGAGCTCACCGTCCTCAGCGGCGGGCTCTTCACCGGCCCGCGGGCACAGCCCGTCGGCGCGTACCCCTTCATCCCACAGGCGGACGCCCGGATCGGCGAGCTGACCGGCGCGGTCTTCGGCGAGGGCTACGCGAAGGCGTTCGCCGACGGCACGGCCGTGCTCGACTCGGCCGACGCCGCGACGGCCCTCGTCGCCCTGCGGGCGCAGGCACCCGAGCGGACACTGGAGTTCGCGGGCGCGCTGCAGCGTGCCTGGTACGTCGACGGGCGCCCGCTCTCCGACCCGGCCACGCTCTACGCGGTCGCCGGAGCGGCGGGCGGTGTGGACGCCGACGCGGTGGTCGCCGCCTACGCCGACCCCGCCACCCGCCGGACGGCGGAGGCGGAGTTCCGCGAGGCCCGCCGGCTCGGCGTCGACAGCTTCCCCACCTTGCTGCTGCACACGCCCGGCGGGGTCCGGCGGCTCGGCGGGCCGATGTCCGACGCGCGGACGCTGACCCGCGCCCTCGACCAGCACTGACCTTCCCTCACCCCCAGCCTTTCCCCCCCCACACCCCCTTCTCTCCCTAAGGAGCCCCCCATGGCGAAGATCGCTCTCTTCGGTGCCAACGGCACGATCGGCAGCCGCGTGCTGCGCGAGGCGCTGGACCGCGGCCACCAGGTCACGGCCGTCGTCCGCGACCCCGCCAAGGTCACCGAGACCCACCCCGATCTGACCGTCACCAAGGGCGACGTCCTCGACCCGGCGTCGGTGACCGCGGCCGCCCAGGGCCAGGACGTCGTCATCAGCGCCGTCGGCGGCGGCGACGGCCCCGGTCACCTCGCGACCATCGAGCCGGCCGCGAAGTCCCTGGTCGCCGGTGTGCGCGCGGTCGGCGCCGACGCCCCCCGGCTGATCGCGGTCGGTGGCGCGGGCTCGCTCCGCACCCCCGACGGCAAGCAGGTCTGGGACGCCGAGGGCCTCCCCGAGTTCCTCCTCCAGATCATGCACGCGCACGGTGACGCGCTGGACTTCTACCGCACCGTCACCGATGTCCGCTGGACCAACGTCAGCCCCGCCGGGCTGATCGAGCCGGGCGAGCGCACGGGCGCGTACCGCACCGGTCTGGAGGACCTGGTGACCGACGAGAACGGCAAGAGCTGCATCTCCACCGAGGACTACGCCGTGGCCCTGATCGACGAGGTCGAGAAGGCGCAGCACGTCGGCGAGCGCTTCACCGTCGCGTACTGATCCCCGTACGCCCCGGGAGCGGCGCCGGTGGCACCCTCCCGGGGCCGCTCCTCCCGGTACCGACACGCTCGGGTTCCATACGCCCACCCGACCCCGACCGGCCGAAGGCCGGCGGAAAGTTCGACCGGAGAGGCAAGGGTCCGGGGCCTGATGGGTAGGCTCGTTTGTCATGGAGCATGAGGTGTTCGTTCCGTTTCCCGTCGACTCCGTCCGGCGGGTTCTCGCCGACCCCGCGCGCGTCGTGCGCTGCGTCCCCGGCCTCCAACAGGACGTCGCGGACGCCTCCGGCGCGCTCGTGGCCGGGCGGCTACGGCTGCGCATAGGCGGCTCGACCATCACCTACCGCGGTTCGCTGCACCTGACCGAGCGCGACGGCGGGTACGACCTGTCGGGCGAGGGCACCGAGGTGCGCGGCTCCGGCACGGTGACGCTCACGCTCCGGGGTCTGCTGGAGCACGTCGAGGGCGGCACCCGGCTGGTCTGCGCGGCCACGGTCGGCAGCGGCGGCCGGCTCGCCGAGTTCGACGGGAAGACCGCGGAGGCCACGGCCCGCCGGCTGCTGGACCGCTTCGCCGCCGCGCTGGCGGAGGAGTTGCGCGAGGACGCCGAGGAGGAGGCGGGCGACGGCCCGCGCCTGGAGGGCGGCAGCGTCTTCGACACGGAGGTCCCGGCGCCGTCCCTCGACCCGTCGGCCGATGACGACCTCGACGCCGACGACGACCTCGACGACGAGGACGACGACACGGCCGACGGTGCCGAGGACGACGACGAGGACGACGAGACGCCCGCCGCGGAGGCGGCCCACGCCCGCCGCACGATGATCGGCCGTAGCGCCGAGGAGGTCGACCACGCCCCGCCGAGGGGCCGTTACGCCCCGGTGCCGGCCCCCGAGGCGGCCTCCGCCACGGCGGCGGCCCTGCGCTGGGCGGCGCCCGCCGCGGCGGTGGCCCTGGCCTCCGCGGTCGTGGTGGGCCGCGTGCTGCGCCGCAGGCGTTAGCGGTTCGGGGTCCGGGCCGCCCGGGTCCGCCTCAGCCCGTAATGTCGGACCCGTGACCAACGACGTACGCACAGACGACAGCACCGTGCAGCTGACCGCAGGCGGTGCCGAGCTGACGCTCGATCCGCGCAACGGCTGCCGGATCACAAGTCTCCGGATCGACGGTACGGAACTCCTCCGGCAGGGTGCCAAATACGGCGCCTTCCCCATGGTCCCCTGGTGCGGGCGGATCGAGCTCGGACAGTTCCGCAACGGCGGCGAGCGTCATCAGATGCCCGTCAACTCCGGCCCGCACGCGATCCACGGCACCGGCAGGGACACCGCCTGGCACACCGCCCGGGTGGCGGAGTCCTCGGCCGCCTTCTTCTACGACCTGGCCGCCCCCTGGCCGTACCCCGGCCGCGTCACCCAGCTGGCGGAGCTGACGCCGGACTCCCTCACGCTCACCATGGGCGTCGAGACCTATGCCGACTCCTTCCCGGCGCAGGCCGGCTGGCACCCCTGGTTCCTGCGCAACCTCGGCACCGGCAAGGACGTCGAGCTCGGCTTCGAGGCCGGGTGGCAGGAGGAGCGCGGCGACGACCACCTGCCGACGGGCCGCCGCATCGACCCCCGCCCCGGCCCCTGGGACGACTGCTTCGGGATGCCCGACGGCGTGGACGTCACGCTCACCTGGCCCGGTGCCCTGGAGCTGAAGGTCGCCGGCCGCAGCGAGTGGGTCGTGATCTACGACGAGCAGGCCGAGGCCGTCTGCGTCGAGCCGCAGTCCGGGCCGCCGAACGGGCTCAACACCCTGCCGCGCCTGGTGACGCCCATCGATCCGCTGGAGATCTCCACGACGTGGACCTGGCGGAGCCTGGCCTAAGCTCATGCCCATGAGCGATGCGCGTGACGCCCTGCTGCAGCAGATCAAGGACAAGGCCGTGGTGCACGGCAAGGTGACCCTCTCCTCCGGCAAGGAGGCCGACTACTACATCGACCTGCGCCGGATCACCCTGGACGCCGAGGCGGCGCCGCTGGTCGGCCAGGTGATGCTGGACGCCACCGCCGACCTGGAGTACGACGCGGTGGGCGGGCTCACCCTGGGCGCCGACCCGGTCGCCACCTCGATGCTGCACGCCGCCGCCGCGCGCGGCCGCAAGCTGGACGCCTTCGTCGTGCGCAAGGCGCAGAAGGCGCACGGCATGCAGCGCCGTATCGAGGGCCCGGACGTCAAGGGCCGCCGCGTCCTGGTGGTCGAGGACACCTCGACCACCGGTGGCTCCCCGCTGACGGCCGTCGAGGCCGCCCGCGAGGCCGGTGCCGAGGTCGTGGCCGTGGCGACGATCGTCGACCGCGGTGCCGCCTCCGCCATCGAAGAGGCCGGTCTGCGCTATGTGACGGGCTACTCCCTCGGTGACCTCGACCTGGGCTGACCTGCGGTTTCAGTAAAAGCGACGCCGGAGGGCGCGTGGTTTCACGTGAAACCACGCGCCCTCCGGCGTATCCGGCGGTAGCACCATGTGGAGCAATTCGGGGAGTCTGGGAAGATGGGGGCGACGATGAACGTCGCCCCCTAGGTCAGGGCCCCCTCGCCCACCCGCACATCACAAGGAGCGGACAGATGCCCATCGCAACCCCCGAGGTCTACAACGAGATGCTCGACCGGGCGAAGGCAGGCAAGTTCGCCTACCCGGCCATCAATGTGACCTCGACGCAGACTCTGCACGCCGCGCTGCGCGGCTTCGCCGAGGCGGAGAGCGACGGCATCATCCAGATCTCCACCGGTGGCGCGGAGTTCCTCGGTGGCCAGTACAGCAAGGACATGGTCTCCGGCGCCGTCGCGCTGGCCGAGTTCGCGCACATCGTCGCCAAGAAGTACCCGGTGAACATCGCGCTGCACACCGACCACTGCCCGAAGGACAAGCTCGACAGCTACGTCCGTCCGCTGCTGGCCATCTCGCAGGAGCGCGTCGCCGCCGGTCAGAACCCGCTCTTCCAGTCCCACATGTGGGACGGCTCCGCCGAGAAGCTCGACGAGAACCTCGCCATCGCGAAGGAGCTCCTCGCCGAGGCCGTGAAGGCGAAGATCATCCTTGAGGTCGAGATCACCCCGACCGGTGGCGAGGAGGACGGCGTCACCCACGAGATCAACGACAGCCTCTACACCACCGTCGCCGACGTGGAGCGCACCGCCGAGGCCCTGGGCCTGGGCGAGAAGGGCCGCTACCTGCTGGCCGCCTCCTTCGGCAACGTCCACGGCGTCTACAAGCCGGGCAACGTCGTCCTCCGCCCCGAGCTGCTCCGTGACCTCCAGGACGGCATCGCCGCCAAGCACGGCAAGGCCGACCCGTTCGACTTCGTCTTCCACGGCGGCTCCGGCTCCACGGAGGAGGAGATCCGCACCGCGCTGGAGAACGGCGTCGTGAAGATGAACCTCGACACCGACACCCAGTACGCCTTCACGCGTCCGGTCGCGGCCCACATGTTCAAGAACTACGACGGCGTCCTGAAGGTCGACGGCGAGGTCGGCGACAAGAAGACCTACGACCCGCGCACCTGGGGCAAGCTGGCCGAGGGCAGCATGGCCGCGCGCGTCACCAAGGCGTGCGCCGACCTGCGCTCCACGGGCACCAAGATGAAGTAGCCCTCCTGGACGGCCGCCCGGCGGCTGTCCATGGGCTTTGACGAGGGGCCCGGCCACGGCGGCCGGGCCCTTTCGTATAAACGCGCGGGGTGGACGCCCAGCCCCCGCGCGGGGCCGGACGCGCACCGTCTCCACGGACCTTCCGCAGGGCGTTCCGGCGCACCGTCTCCACGGACCTTCCGCAGGGCGTCCCGGCGTACCCTCTCCACGGACCCTCCGCGAGGCGTCCCGGCGCGCACCCTCTTCGCGGGCGTTCCCTCGCCTGGCCGCGCGCCGTCCGCCGGGGGATGATCGCCGCATGAGCGACTCCGCACCGGACCCCGGGCGCGGCCCCGAGCCGGCTCCGCAGCCGGGGGTGCCGCCCAGGGTGCCGCCCGGAGCGCCGCCGGGCGGGGCCGCCCCGGACCCCGGGGCGCCCGAGGTGCGCCTGGGCACCGCCGAGGGGCGCTGGGTCCTGCTGACGGCCGTGCTCGGCTCCGGCATGGCCATGCTGGACAGCACCGTCGTCAACGTCGCCCTGCCGCACATCGGCCGGGACCTCGACGCGAACCTGGCCGCCCTCCAGTGGACCGTCAACGCGTACATGCTCACCCTCGCCGGCCTGATCCTGCTGGGCGGCTCCCTGGGCGACCGGTACGGGCGGCGGCGGGTCTTCGTCATCGGCGTGGTCTGGTTCGCGCTGGCCTCGCTGCTGTGCGGGGTGGCGCCGGACGCCGGGGTGCTGATCGCGGCACGGGCCCTCCAGGGCATCGGGGGCGCGCTGCTCACGCCCGGTTCGCTCGCGCTGATCCAGGCGGTCTTCCACCCCGACGACCGGGCGGGCGCGGTCGGCGCCTGGTCCGGGCTGGGCGGTGTGGCGTCGGCCGTCGGCCCGTTCGTGGGCGGCTGGCTGGTCGACGGGCCGGGCTGGCGCTGGGTGTTCCTGATCAACCTGCCGCTGGCCGCCGTGTGCGTGGTGGTCGCCCTGCGGTACGTGCCGGAGACCCGCGATCCGGCGGCCCACGGCCGGTTCGACGCGCTCGGCGCCGCCCTGGGCGCGCTGGCGCTCGGCGCCGTGACGTACGCGCTGATCGCCGCGCCGGACAAGGGCGCCTCGCCCTGGGTGATCGTCCCGGCGGTCGCCGGTGTGCTGCTGGGCGCCGCCTTCGTGGCCGTGGAGCGGCGGCGGGCGAACCCGATGCTGCCGCCGGGGATCTTCGCCGTCCGGCAGTTCACCGCGATCAACGCCGTCACGGTCTTCGTCTACGCGGCCTTCAGCGGCTTCTTCTTCCTCGCGGTGCTCCAGCTCCAGGTCGTCGTGGGCTGGTCGGCCCTGGAGGCGGGTACGGCCCTGCTGCCGACGACCGTGCTGATGCTGCTGCTCTCCGCCCGGTCCGGGAAGGTCGCGCAGCGCGTCGGGGCCCGGCTCCCGCTGACCGTCGGACCGCTGCTGTGCGCGGTCGGGCTGCTGCTGATGACCCGGGTCGGGGCGGGGGCGGACTACTGGCGGGACGTGCTGCCCGCGCTCGTCGTGCTGGGCATGGGCATGGTGGTGCTGGTCGCGCCGCTCACCGCCACGGTCCTCGCCTCCGTCGACGTCTCCCGCGCGGGACTGGCCAGCGGCATCAACAACGCGGCGGCCCGCGCGGCCGGCCTGATCGCGGTCGCCGCGCTGCCGCTGCTGGCGGGCATGGGCCCGGACGCCTACCGGGACCCGGCGGCGTTCTCGAAGACCTTCGACCGGGCGATGCTGATGTGCGCGGGGGCGCTGGTGGTGGGCTCGGCCCTGGCGTGGGCGACGGTACGGGGACCCGACCGGGGCGCGGACGCCGGCCGGGCGGAGTGCGAGTACCACTGCGGGCTGTCGTCACCGCCGCTGGACCCGGGGGACGGGTAGCGGGCCGCTGCGCGGTGTCCTCAAGCTCCCCCGGCTACCCCCCCCAGCTACCGCTGGGGTGCCCCCAGGAGGTGCCCCCGGACGGGCTGAAATTCAGCCCGTCCGGCGTTTGAGGACACCCCGCGTCAGCGCGGAACGGGGGTCCGGGGGCCTCCCCGGTTTCGGGAAGGGGCGGGGCCGGGGAAAGGCCCCGCGCAGCGGCAACCCCGCCGCACCCTACGGCCCGCACCGGACACTGCGGCAGACTGGACCGCATGTCCATTCACGAGAACC
The DNA here is from genome assembly GCF_002891295.1 of Streptomyces eurocidicus. GTDB lineage: Bacteria > Actinomycetota > Actinomycetes > Streptomycetales > Streptomycetaceae > Streptomyces > Streptomyces eurocidicus. Next base: position 925,371 of record NZ_LGUI01000003.1, read on the forward strand.
TCCTCGGGGGACCGCCCCCGACCCACCTCCCCGACGACCCCGAGCCGCGCGAGCTCCTGGCCTCGGGCGCCGCTCCCGCCGAGGTCGCCGCGAAGTACCCCGCGTCCTCCCTCGCGTGGGCGCAGCTCGCCGACGAGGCGTTCGACGGCGGCCGGGTCGTCGAGTCCTATGCGTACGCCCGCACGGGCTACCACCGCGGCCTCGACGCTCTGCGCCGCAGCGGCTGGAAGGGCCACGGCCCGGTGCCCTTCGAGCACGAGCCGAACCGCGGCTTCCTGCGCGCGCTGCACGCCCTCGCCCGCGCCGCGCAGTCGATCGGCGAGCAGGAGGAGTACGAGCGCTGCTCGACCTTCCTGCGGGAGAGCTCCCCGACGGCCGCCAACACCCTGGGCTGAGCCACGGCCGCCGTCACGGTCGCCCGCCGTGACGGCCGCCGGGCTCTCCCCGGTGCCGGAAGGCCCGCCGGGCCCCGCCGAAGGCCGTTCACGGGCCTTGCAGCGAACGGCGTCCGGCACGGATGATCCCCGCAGTGACCCGGCGACCCCGGGAGCGACGGCAGGGGAGACACCATGACTTCCGAACCACGTTCCACCGTTCAGGACACCGCGCCCGACACCGCGCCCAACGTCCAGTTCACCGGCAGCACGCCCTACGAGGACTACGTACGGGCCTCCGTCCTCGGCGATCTCCAGGAACCGCTCTCCGACGACCCCGGCGAGATGTCCTTCCTCGTCACCACCCAGGTGATGGAGCTCTGGTTCACCCTCCTCGTGCACGAGTGGCGGACCGCCGCACGCGCGCTGCGCGAGGACGACCTGGCGACCGCGATGGCCGCGCTCAGACGCTCCACGTACGAGCTCGAATCGCTCAACGCGTCCTGGAAACCGCTCGCCCACCTGACACCCACCCAGTTCAACGGCTTCCGCTCCGCGCTCGGCGAGGCGTCCGGCTTCCAGTCGGCGACCTACCGCCGCCTGGAGTTCCTGCTCGGCGAGAAGTCCCCGGCGATGCTCGTCCCCTACCGGGGCGCGCCCGCCGTCCACGCGGAGCTGGAGAAGGCGCTGCGCGAACCGGGCCTGTACGACGAGGTGCTGCGCCACCTCGCCCGCCGCGGCCACGCGATACCCCGGGCCGTCCTCGACCGCGACGTCGCCGAGCGCTACGCCCCGGACCCCGCCGTCGAGGAGGTCTGGCAGCGCGTCTACGAGGGTGACCAGAACGCCGAGGCGTGCCGGCTGGGCGAGGCCCTGACCGAGGTCGCCGAGCTGGTCTGGCGGTGGCGCAACGACCATCTCGTCGCCACCCGCCGGGCGATGGGCGCCAAGGTGGGCACCGGGGGCTCGGCCGGCGTCGCCTGGCTGGAGAAGCGCGCCGCCAAACACGTCTTCCCCGAGCTGTGGACGGCGCGCAGCCGTGTCTGACGGACCGGCCATGCCACGCGGCCTCGCCGCCGAGGCGACGGCGCTCGACGACGGCGACGTACTCCGCGCCGTGCGGAAGGAGTTCGCCCTCGACGACGGGACCGTCTACCTCGACGGGAACTCCCTGGGGGCGCTGCCCCGCACCGTCGCCGGGCGGCTCGCCGAGGTCGTCGGGGACGAGTGGGGGCGGCTGCGCATCCGCTCGTGGACCGAATCCGGGTGGTGGGAGGCGCCCGAGCGGGTCGGCGACCGCGTGGGGCGGCTCGTCGGGGCCGCACCCGGGCAGATCGTCGTCGGCGACTCCACGAGCGTCAACGTCTTCAAGGCGGTCGTCGCCGCCGTCCGGCTGGCGGGCCCGGGCCGGGACGAGGTGCTGGTCGACGCGGCGACGTTCCCCACCGACGGCTATGTCGCCGCCTCCGCCGCCCGGATGACGGGCTGCCGGATCAGGGAGGCCGACGCCCGGGACATACCCGGGGAGGCCGGTCCGCGCACCGCCGTCGCGCTCGTCAACCACGTCGACTACCGCTCCGGCCGCCTCCACGACCTGGCCGGGACGACGGCGGCCGTGCACGCCGCCGGGGCCCGGGTGGTGTGGGACCTGTGCCACAGCGCGGGCGCCCTGCCCGTGGCGCTCGACGCGCACGGCGTGGACCTCGCGGTCGGCTGCACGTACAAGTACCTCAACGGCGGGCCCGGCGCCCCCGCCTACCTCTATGTGCGCCGCGACCTCCAGCCCCGCTTCGACTCCCCGCTCCCGGGCTGGAACTCCCACACCGACCCCTTCGCGATGGACTCCGCCTACGCGCCCGCCGACGGCGCGGCCCGCGGGCGGGTCGGCACCCCGGAGATCCTCTCCCTGCTCGCCCTGGACGCCGCCCTCGACGTCTGGGACGACGTCGCCCTTACGGCGGTACGGACGAAGAGCCTCGCCCTTACGGACTTCTTCCTGCGCTGCGTCGAGGCGTACGCCCCCGAGGGCCGCGTCGAGAGCATCACCCCCGCCGCGCACGCGGAGCGCGGCAGCCAGGTGTCCCTGCGGTGCGCCGACGGCGCGGCCGGCGTCATGGCGGAGCTGATCCGCCGGGGCGTCGTCGGCGACTTCCGCCGGCCGGACGTCCTGCGCTTCGGCTTCACCCCGCTCTACACCGGCTTCGCCGAGGCGCTGCGGGCGGCGCGGGTGCTGGGGGAGGTGCTGGCGGGATGACGGCGCCCGGGTCCGGGGCGGAGGCCGAGGAGCGGGCGCTGATGGCGCTGCCGTACGAGGCGCCGTCCGGCACGGTGGCCTACGGGGAGCACCCGAGCCAGGTCGTGGACCTCTACCGGCCGGCGGGGGCGGCCGGGCCCTGCGAGGTCCGGGTGACGCTCCTGCACGGCGGGTTCTGGCGGGAGGTGTACGACCGGCGCCACCTCGCGCCGCTGGCGGCGGCGCTCGCGGGGCCGGGCGTCGAGGTCGTCCTGGCCGAGTACCGCCGGGTGGGCGGAGGCGGCGGGCTGCCGGCCACGTTCGAGGACGTGGCGAGGGTCACCGCGCTGCCGGGCGCCCCGGCCCGGCACATCCTGGTGGGACACTCCGCGGGCGGTCACCTCGCCCTGTGGGCGGCGAGCGCCGCCCCCGGCTCGGTGACCGAGGTCGTGGCCGTGGCGCCCGTCGCGGACCTCGGACGGGCCCGCGCCCTGGGCCTGGGCGCCGGCGCCGTCACGGCGCTCCTGGGCCCCGCCGACCACCCGGAAGCCGACCCCGCCCGCCTCACCCCGCCCCGCGTACCGGTCACGCTCCTGCACGGCACGGCCGACCCGGACGTACCGCTGTCGCTGTCGGGGGCGTACGTCTCGGCGGTACGGGGGGCCGGGGGCGGGGTGGTGCTGAGGGCGCTGCGGGGGGTGGGGCACTTCGCGGCGGTGACGCCGGGGACGGGGGCGTGCGGGGAGCTCCGGCGGGTGCTGGGGGTGTGAGGTGCGGGGTGCGCCTGCGGCGGGCCTTTCCCCACCCCGCCCCTTCCCGAACCGGGGCTCCGCCCCGTACCCCGGTCCTCAAACGCCGGACGGGCTGAATTTCAGCCCGTCCGGCGCTTGAGGACATTCGGGAAGGGGCGGGCAGGGGAAAGCCCCCGGCAGGGCACCCCGCCCCCACCGCACCCGCACCCCCACCCGCGTAGTACTTGAGACGGACCCCCACAGATCCCCACCATTGAGGACGCCACCCCCACCCCCCGTTGCCTACCTTTGATGACGTGACCCAGACCTACGACAACGGCCCCCGCACCGAACTGCGCATGGCGAAGACCGCCCTCCAAGGCATCCGCGAGGACCTCTTCCACGACGCGTTCGCCTTCCGGCCGCTGCCGCCCCTGCCCGCCGACCACAAGCTGGTCCGCAGGCTGCCGGGGCGCGCCCGGCACTACGGCAGGTGGCTCCCGCACGCCGCCCTGACCGGGTTCACCCTCGTGGTCATGCTCGCGACGGTCGATCATCAGGGCGGGCTGACCGGGCTCGTGACCGCGCTGGTCGTCGGGGTGCCGATGGCGATGACGCTGTTCCGGCCGGTCGGCGCGTGGTGGCTGTCGGTCGGGAGCACCCTGTTCACCGGCGTCTTCCTCACCGGCTACGGCGTGGGCCCGGTGTCACCGGTCGGCTTCTTCTCGCACCTCTTCGTGCTGCTGGTCGTGGCGCTGCGGACCCGCCCCCGGGTGGCGGCCGAGATGCTGGCCCTGACCGGCGCCATGGGTCTCTTCCTGGCGTTCTTCCTCCGGGCCTTCCGTCCTTACGGCGGCGACTATTTCGTCTCCGACCTGTTCCAGATGCTGACGGTCTACGGCGTGGTCCTCTTCGTCGTCCTCGCCGTACGAGGGCTGCGCGAGACCAAGCAGCAGGTCGTCGCCCAGGTCGCCGTCACCGAGGTCGAGCGCTCCCGCCGGACCGTGCTGGAGGAGCGCACCACCATCGCCCGCGAGCTGCACGACGTGGTCGCGCACCACATGTCCGTCGTCGCCATCCAGGCGGAGGCCGCGCCCTACCGGGTCCAGGACACCCCGCCGGAGCTCGCCGCCGCGTTCCAGACCATCCGGGAGAACGCCGTCGCCGCCCTGACCGAGCTGCGCCGGGTGCTCGGCGTCGTCCGGTCGGAGAACCCCGACGCCTTCGCCGACCCCGAGGCCCCGCAGCCCACCCTCGCCGCCCTCGACACGCTGTTCGACAACGTCCGCTCCGCCGGGCTGTCCGTCGAGCACGTCACCACGGGCGCCGTAAGGCCGCTGCCGCAGGGTGTGGAGCTGTCGGCCTACCGCATCGTCCAGGAGGCGCTCAGCAACGTCCTGCGCCACGCCCCGGGTGCCCAGGCCCGTGTCGAGCTCGGCTACGTCCTCGGCGGCCTCGGGCTGCGGATCGTCAACGGCCCGGCCAACCGCTTGGCCAAGCCCTCGCCGGGGGCCGGGCACGGTGTGCTCGGCATGCGCGAGCGCGTCGCCATGCTCGGCGGCGGGATGACGGCCGAGGCGACGGCGGAGGGCGGGTACGAGGTCACGGCCTTCATTCCGGTCCCGGTGGACGAGGCGGCCGCCGCATGACCATCCGGGTGCTGATCGTCGACGACCAGATGATGGTCCGCGAGGGCTTCTCCGTCCTGCTCAACGCCATGCCGGACATCGAGGTCGTCGGTGAGGCCGTGGACGGCCGGCAGGCCGTCGAGCAGGTGGCGGCGCTCCGGCCCGACGTCGTCCTCATGGACATCCGGATGCCGGTGCTCAACGGCCTGGAGGCGACCCGCGAGATCGTCGCCGCCGACGCCGAGGCGAAGGTCCTGGTCCTGACCACCTTCGACCTGGACGAGTACGTCTACCAGGCCCTGCGCGCCGGGGCGAGCGGCTTCCTGCTCAAGGACGCCTCGGCCCAGCAGCTCGCCGACGGGGTGCGCGTCGTGGCCTCGGGCGAGGCCCTGCTGGCCCCCACGGTCACCAAGCGGCTGATCCTGGAGTTCTCCCGGCTGGGCGCGCCCAAGCCGCCCACACAGGAGCGCGTCGGCGACCTCACCGAGCGGGAGACGGAGGTACTGGTCCTCGTCGCCCAGGGCCGCTCCAACTCGGAGATCGCGACGCACCTGGTGGTGGCGGAGTCCACGGTCAAGACCCACGTCAGCCGGATCCTGGTGAAGCTGGGCCTGCGCGACCGCACCCAGGCGGCGGTCTTCGCGTACGAGGCGGGTCTGATCACACCGGGCGGGTAGAACAAGCCCGTCCGGCGTTTGAGGACACCGCGCGTCAGCGCGGAACGGGGCCCGGGGCGGAGCCCCGGTTACGGGAAGGGGCGGGGTGGGGGAAAGGCCCCGCGCAGCGGAACCGCCCGCCCCGCCCCCGCACCACCCTGCCGCACCCACCCCGCTCAAACCCTCGGCACCACCAACCGCCAAGCCCCCTCCACCACCGTCCACGTCCGCGTACGGAACGGCCCGGCCGCCACGTTGTCCGCCCGGTAGCGGAACCCCGGCCCCGACACCGTGACCCGGCGCGCCCGCGTCCGCAGCGGCCGTTCCCCGGCGTGGGTGTGGATCACGACCTCCGCGAAGCCGTCCACGGTGGAGACGGCGACCCTGGCGACCGGCCGGTCGAGGTCCGCGAGCAGGACGCCGTCGGCCTCCACCCGCAGCCGGGTGCACGACGGCAGTGAGTGGCCGCGCGCGGCGGGGCCGGTCAGCAGGGTCAGCGCGGAGCGGGCCGTACGGGCGGCGGGGGACCACCACGGCCGGTCCGCGCCTGTGACTCCCGTCACGTCCGCCGTCACATCCGCCGTCACGTCCGCGCCGGCGCCGAGCCCGGTGGGTTCCGGGAGCCCGGCGACCCGCGGGGCCCCGGCGGGACCGCCGGGCCCGCCCTCGCCCAGGGTGCCGCCCCGGGCGTCCGCCGCCGCCTTCCCGTCCGGTCCCCGGGCCGGCTCCGGCACGCCGGGCCCGCGCCCCGCACCCACCGCCTCCGACCCGTTCGGCCCAACCGCCTCGTTCGTTTCGAGGCCCGTTCCGACGTTCGTCTCGAAGGGGGGCGTCGTCCGGTCCAGGCCGCCCGTGCCGGGAATCCACAGACCGCCCAGCACCACGCCGTCGCCGTCGTCCACCAAGGCGTCCAGGCGCCGCTCAGTGCCGTCCAGGACGGCGCGCGCCGCCGCGACCGACCCCAGGGGCACCCCGAGCGTGCGGGCCAGCGAGACGGCCGGCAGGGCGCCGATGGGCACCAGCGACACCGGCACCTCCGGCAGCTCACGGCGGCGGTGCAGCACCTTCACGGCGTGCAGGAGGGCCCGGTCGTCCCCGATGACCACGGGGCGCCGCCGGCCGCGCCGGGCCAGGGCGCGCTCGACGTCCTCGGGGCCTTCCGGGAGGCATATCTTCGCCACCGCGCCGCCGCAGAGGACGTCCTTCGCGATCCGCACGGACTCGCCGTCCACGCGTCGGGCGACCGGGTCGATGACCACGAGCAGAGCCTGCTCTGTGGAGTCTGGAGCCGACACCTCGGTCCTTCCTCAGGTGCTGTTTTTCCCGGGGGACGGCCCCGGGCTCCCCGGCCGTGCCGAGGGGCCCTGGGTCTTTCTGTTCGTCCCCCGAGCGAAATATTCGGTAATCTCTCGGTGCAAGAGCCCCTGTCGCTGTTGCGCCAGGGGCTTCGTCTATCCGGGGCACGGGTTCGACGGCTCTAGCGGTGGTGTACGCCGTGAGCACGCGAGGTGATACCACCACGCACGTTGGACATGCCCCGCCCGGAAGGGGTGTACGCCTGTGCCCGCACTTGTGCTGCTCGGTGCTCAGTGGGGTGACGAGGGCAAGGGAAAGGCCACCGACCTCCTCGGTGGATCCGTGGACTATGTGGTGCGCTACCAAGGTGGCAACAACGCCGGCCACACGGTGGTCGTCGGCGACCAGAAATACGCGCTGCATCTCCTCCCTTCCGGAATCCTCTCGCCGGGGTGCACCCCGGTGATCGGCAACGGAGTCGTCGTCGACCCGGCGGTCCTGCTCTCCGAGCTGAGCGGACTCAACGAGCGCGGCGTCGACACGTCCAAGCTGCTGCTCAGCGGTAACGCGCACCTGATCACGCCGTACCACACCACGGTCGACAAGGTGACGGAACGCTTCCTCGGCAAGCGGAAGATCGGCACCACCGGCCGCGGCATCGGCCCGACCTACGCCGACAAGATCAACCGCGTCGGCATCCGCGTTCAGGACCTCTACGACGAGTCGATCCTGGAGCAGAAGGTCGAGGCCGCTCTCGACTTCAAGAACCAGATCCTGGCGAAGCTCTACAACCGCCGCGCCATCGAGTCCGGCAAGATCGTCGAGGAGCTGCTCACCTACGCGGAGCAGATCAAGCCGTACGTGGCCGACACGACGCTGATCCTCAACAACGCCATCGACGAGGGCAAGGTCGTCCTCTTCGAGGGCGGCCAGGGCACGCTGCTCGACGTCGACCACGGCACGTACCCCTTCGTCACCTCGTCCAACCCGACCGCGGGCGGCGCCTGCACGGGTGCCGGCGTCGGCCCGACGAAGATCAACCGGGTCATCGGCATCCTCAAGGCGTACACGACCCGCGTCGGCGCCGGTCCGTTCCCGACCGAGCTGTTCGACAAGGACGGCGAGGCGCTGCGGACCATCGGTGGCGAGCGCGGTGTGACCACCGGCCGTGACCGCCGCTGCGGCTGGTTCGACGCCGTCATCGCCCGCTACGCGACCCGCGTCAACGGCCTGACGGACTTCTTCCTCACCAAGCTCGACGTGCTCACCGGCTGGGAGCAGATCCCGGTCTGCGTCGCCTACGAGATCGACGGCAAGCGCGTCGAGGAGCTGCCCTACAGCCAGAGCGACTTCCACCACGCGAAGCCGATCTACGAGATGCTGCCGGGCTGGTCCGAGGACATCACCAAGGCCAAGACCTTCGCCGACCTGCCGAAGAACGCGCAGGCGTACGTGAAGGCGCTGGAGGAGATGTCCGGCGCGCCGATCTCCGCGATCGGCGTCGGCCCGGGTCGTACCGAGACGATCGAGATCAACTCCTTCCTCTCGTAAGGCCCGCGGTACCGCCGCCCCTGTCGGGGGCGGCGCGCACCCGACACGCCCCGGTGGCTCCGGCCACCGGGGCGTCGTGCGTTTACGACCCGGAACGCACCCTCCTCGGAAGGGCTCCGTCAGCCGGTCCTGCTGTAGACCAGCGACGCGTCCTTCGTGCCCGAGTCGGCGAAGTCGCGCCGCATCCGGCCGTCCGGGAGCAGCACCAGGTCGGAGGCGGAACCGGGCTGGCAGGCGGAGGTGGGCCGGGCCTGGGTGACGCTGGACGGCCCCAGGCTCAGGGACGTCGTGCCGCTGCCGTCGCCGGACGCGGTCGTGTGCCACTGGCAGGTGTAGGAGGTGCCGTCGTCGAGGGTGCCGTTCCCCTGGATGGTGACGTCGGTGACCGGGCCGCGCGAGATGGTGATGATCCGGTTGTTGGCCCCGGAGCCGCTGTTGAAGCTGGTCTGCCAGGTGCCGGCGAATCCCTGGGGCACGGGCCCGGCGGCCGGGGTGCTCGGCCCGCCCGTACCGGCCGGCGGGGTGGCGGAGTGCGGCGTGGACCGGCCCGGCCCGGCCGGGTCCTGCGGCGCGGAGGCGGCCGGCGAGGCGCTGTTCCGCGCCTCGTTCTTCTCGGCGCCCTGTTTGAGCAGGAAGACCGTCGCGCCGCCCGCGATCAGCCCGCCGGCCACCACCGCGGCCAGCACGACCGGCCCCCGGGAGCGGCCGCGGGGCGCGGGCACGTACGGGCCGACGACCTGGGTGCCGGTGCCGTAGGGGTTGTCGCCGTACGGGCCCGCGTGCGGGTAGCCGTAGGGCGGCGGCGTGGGCCGGGGGACGGCCTGCGGCAGCGGCTGGGGGCCGACGGCGCGGCCCGCGGTGACGGTCGGCGGGTCCTGGCGGCCGATGAGCGTCGGCTCCGGCAGCGGCTCGGCGACCGGCGGCGCCACGGGCGGTGCCGCGGGCGCCGCGCCGGCTATCGCGGTCGGCGGGTGCTCCGGCGGCAGCGGGGCGGGCCGGGCGGCGGGCTCCTCGACGTCCAGCAGCTGCACGGCCTGCCGGCCGAGGCTCGCCACCAGGCCGCCGGGCAGCCAGGGTTCGGCGGACCGCGCGTCCGCCGGCCCCCCCTTGCCGCCGGCCCCGCCCGTGCGCTCCAGGATCTCCTCCGGGGACGGGCGCTCCTCCGGGGCCTTGGCCAGGCACGCCTCGATCAGCGGCAGCAGCGGGGCGGGGACCCCGGTGAGGTCCGGCTGCTCCTCCGCGATGCGGTACATCAGCGCGTGGACGCCGCTGTCGGCCGTGCCGAAGGGCATCCGGCCGGTGGCCGCGTAGGCCAGCACCGAGCCGAGGCAGAAGACGTCGCTCGCCGGTGTCACCCGGGCGCCGCGCACCTGCTCGGGCGACATGAAGCCGGGCGAGCCGACGGCCGCGCCGGTGCGGGTGAGGCCGCCGTCGGTGACGGTCTCCAGGGCGCGGGCGATGCCGAAGTCGATGACACGCGGGCCGTCCAGGGTGATCAGGACGTTGGACGGCTTGAGGTCGCGGTGCACGACGCCCGCGGCGTGGATGGCCTGGAGGGCGCGCGCGAGGCCCGCGGCGAGGATGCGCACGGACCGCTCGGGCAGCGGCCCGAAGTCCTGGTCCACGACCTGCCGCAGGGCCGGCCCTGCGATGTAGCCGGTGGCGACCCAGGGGACGGCGGCCTCGGTGTCCGCGTCGAGCACCGGGGCGGTCCACTCGCCGCCCACCTGCCGGGCGGCGCGCACCTCCGCGCGAAAGCGCCGCCTGAACTCCTCCTGCCCGGCCAGCTCCTGGTGGACGAGTTTGACCGCCACCGTGCGGCCCCGGTCCGAGCGGGCCAGGTAGACGCGGCCCATGCCGCCCGCGCCGAGCCGCCCCAGCAGCCGGTACGCGCCCAGTACGCGCGGATCGTCGGCCTGTAGGTCCTCGAGATGGTCCATGGCGCAGGTCTCCTCCCCCGTCTCCCCCGTGTGTTCTCCGCCGGAGAATAGCGGGGCGGCAAACGGCCGGGACCCCGCACCTTGAAAGTACGGGGCCCCGGCTCGCTGTTGAACCCTTCGGGGAAGGGTCAGGCGGGAATGATGTTCTCCGCCTGGGGGCCCTTCTGGCCCTGGGTCACGTCGAAGGAGACCTTCTGGCCCTCCTGGAGCTCACGGAAGCCCTGCGTCGCGATGTTCGAGTAGTGGGCGAAGACGTCGGCGCCGCCACCGTCCTGCTCGATGAATCCGAATCCCTTTTCGGAGTTGAACCACTTCACGGTGCCGGTAGCCAAGACGATCTCCTATGAGAGCTGTGCACAATCCGCGCGGCGCGGAATAATGCAACGGCGCCCGAGGTCACAGACCGTCAGGGCGCCGAGATGAAATAGGTTCAGAACTGCAACGCGAAAATGACCGTAGCACGCGGGTCAGGGCATCCGTGGATTTCGCGACCGGGGAATTCGCGGGCGTGCCGCCGCCGAACCCGGCTGCCCGCCGGGGCCCGTTGCCCGGTTCGGCGGTCCGCCGGGCGCGGTCCGCCGCCCCCGCCCGCCCGGCACTGTGTCCGTGGGCGGGGCGAGTGCCAGACACAGTGCCTGTTCCGGTGCCCGGGGGCGCTCCCTACGCTGGCCGTGTCCGCGCTTCCTCCCGCCACGCGATCCGAGGTCACGCCGTTGAGCACGCAGCCAGACCCCCGTACCAAGGCCGCCGTCAAGGCCGCCGACCGGGCGCACGTCTTCCACTCCTGGTCCGCGCAGGGCCTCATCGACCCGCTGGCCGTCGCCGGGGCCGAGGGCTCGTACTTCTGGGACTACGACGGCAACCGCTACCTCGATTTCTCCTCCCAGCTCGTCAACACCAACATCGGTCACCAGCACCCCAAAGTGGTGGCCGCGGTGCGGGAGCAGGCGGCGAAGCTGTGCACGATCGCGCCGGGCTTCGCGGTCGACGTGCGGTCCGAGGCGGCCCGGCTGATCGCCGGGCGCACCCCGGGCGACCTCGACAAGATCTTCTTCACCAACGGCGGCGCCGAGGCGGTCGAGAACGCCGTGCGCATGGCGCGGCTGCACACCGGCCGCGCCAAGGTGCTCAGCGCCTACCGCTCGTACCACGGGGCGACGGCGGCGGCGATCAACCTCACGGGTGACCCGCGCCGTTGGCCCTCCGACACCGCCTCGGCGGGCGTCGTGCACTTCTGGGCGCCGTTCCTCTACCGCTCGCCCTTCCACGCGGAGACGGAGGAGCAGGAGTGCGCGCGCGCCCTGCGCCACCTCGAGGACACCATCGCCTTCGAGGGTCCGCAGACGATCGCCGCGATCATCCTGGAGACCGTCCCGGGCACCGCCGGGATCATGGTCCCGCCGGCCGGGTACCTCGCCGGCGTCCGGGAGATCTGCGACCGCCACGGCATCGTGTTCGTCCTGGACGAGGTCATGGCCGGTTTCGGGCGCACGGGCCGCTGGTTCGCCGCCGACCACTGGAACGTCACACCCGATCTGCTGACCTTCGCCAAGGGCGTCAACTCCGGTTATGTGCCGCTCGGGGGCGTCGCGATCTCCGCGGAGATCGCCGCCACCTTCGACGAGCGGCCGTACCCCGGCGGCCTCACCTATTCGGGTCACCCGCTCGCCTGCGCCTCCGCCGTGGCGACGATCGAGGCGATGGCCGAGGAGGGCATCGTGGAGAACGCCGCGCGGATCGGCGCGGACGTCCTCGGCCCCGGCCTGCGCGAACTGGCCGAGCGCCACCCGAGCGTCGGCGAGGTGCGCGGTCTCGGCGTCTTCTGGGCGGTCGAGCTGGTCAGGGACCGCGCCACCCGGGAGCCGCTGGTCCCGTACAACGCGTCGGGCGAGGCCAACGCCCCGATGGCAGCCTTCACCGCCGCCTGCAAGAAGTCCGGTCTGTGGCCTTTCGTCAATATGAACCGGATGCATGTCGTGCCCCCGTGCACCGTCTCCGAGGACGAGGCGCGGCAGGGTCTGGCCCTGCTGGACGAGGCGCTCACGGCGGCCGACGCGCACACCGTCTGACGCGCTCGGGGTACCGTACGTCCTTCCCGCGCGCACGCCCGTACGCTCCGCGACGGCCCTCGCCTATCTTGTTGCGAGGGCCGTTCGCATGCGGGCGCCCGGTCACGGAAGGGGAGACGGACACGATGCCCGGCAGCGAGGCGGTCAGACGGACGACGCTGCGTTCGCAGATCGCCGACGCCCTGCGCGACGAGGTGATCGCGGGACGGCTCCCGGCGGGGCGCCAGTTCACGGTCAAGGAGATCGCCGAGCAGTACGGCGTCTCCGCGACGCCGGTGCGCGAGGCGCTGCTCGACCTCTGCTCCCAGGGGCTGCTCGACGTGGAGCTGCACAAGAGCTACCGCGTGCGCGCCTTCTCCTACGCCGACTTCCGCGACATGGTCGAGGCCCGCGCCCTGATCGTCGAGGGCATCTTCCGGCTGCCCCGCAGCCTCAAGGGCGCGCCGGGCACCCGGCTCGCCGAGCACACCCTCGACGCCGTGCCGCCCGCCGCGCTGGCGTCCGTGCGGCGGCGGGCCGAGGAGGCCGCGCGGGCCGCGGTGGCGGGGGACCTGGACATCCTGATCGGCTACGACCTGCGGTTCTGGCGCGAACTGGCGGGCCTGGTGGGCAATCCGTACATATCGGATTTCCTGGATCGGGTCCGGGTGCAGAGCTGGATCTTCACCGTGCCGCTGCTGCGCCGGCTGCCGACGCTGCGCGGGCGGCTGTGGCACGGCCACGGCGAGCTGGTCGAGGCCGTGGCGACGCGCGACGCGATTGCCGCCGAACGGATCATTGCCGCATACAACGAACATTCTCTGGCATTGATCGCGAGCGTGACCGAATAGGGTCGAGCTTCATATGTTCATCGGTTGGTGTGATGAATTCCGGAAAGCGGTGACCGCACGCAACCAGTAGTTTGATTGAGAGCGTCCACTGCTTGTGACGTCACCTTCCAGCCAGTCCTCGCTCCCGTCCGCCCCGCCGCCGGAATCCGGCGATCCGGCGCCGGACGACCTGACGCGGATCGATCTGACGGTCGTCATCCCGGCCTATGACGAACAGGACCGGCTCGCGCCGACGCTGGCCGCGGTCCGGTCCCACCTCACCACCCTGCGGACCCCCACGGGCGCCCCCGTCGCCTGGGAGCTGATCGTCGTCGACGACGGCTCCACGGACGCCACCGCCGACATCGCCGGGGCCGCCGCCGAGGCCGATCCCCGCGTCCGGCTGCTGCGCACCCCCGCCAACCGGGGCAAGGGCCACGCCGTGCGCACCGGGGTGCTCGCCTCGCGCGGCGCGCGCGTCCTGGTCACCGACGCCGACCTGGCCACCCCCGTCGAGGAGCTGGACCGCCTCGGCAGGCGGCTCGACGAGGGCGCCGCCGCGGCCGTCGGCTCCCGCGCGCTGCCCGGCTCGCGGATAGCCGTCCGCCAGCACGCCCTGCGCGAGCTCCTGGGCCGGCTGGGCGCCCGGCTGATACGCGCCGCCGCGGTGCCCGGCATACGGGACACCCAGTGCGGCTTCAAGCTCTTCGACGGCGACAAGGTCCGTACGGCCTTCGGGCGCTCCCGGCTGGACGGCTGGAGCTTCGACGCCGAGATCCTGCGCTTCTTCCACCAGGAGGGCTGGGAGATCGCCGAAGTACCCGTCCGCTGGGCCCACCAGCCCGGCTCCAAGGTCCGCCCGCGCGCCTACCTGGACACCCTGGCCGACCTCGTCCGCATCCGCTGGGGCGCCGTGGAGCCCGTCCGGCTCGCGATCCCCGCGCTCTTCCTGCTCGTCGCCACCGTGCTCTACGCCGGTCTGTGGGCCTCGCCCGGCGGCCGCTACCTCGCCGACTCCGGCTCCGACCAGACGCAGTGGGAGTGGTTCCTCGCGGTCGCCGCGGACAACGTCGCCCATCTGCGCAACCCGCTCTTCACCGGACTGCAGAACGCCCCGAGCGGTGTGAACCTCATGGCCAACACCTCCATGCTCGGGCTGTCCGTCCCGCTCGCCCCCGTCACCCTCGCCCTGGGCGCCCACGTCACCTGGGCACTGGTGCTCACCGGCGGTCTGGCCGCGACCGCCTGCGCCTGGTACTGGCTGCTCGCCAAGCGCTTCGTGCGCTCCCGCTGGGCCGCCGCGCTCGGCGGCGGGTTCTGCGCCTTCGCGCCGCCGATGATCTCGCACGGCAACGCCCACCCCAACTTCCTCGTGCTCTTCATGATCCCGGTGATCATCGACCGGCTGCTGCGGCTGTGCGAGGGCCGCCGCACCCGGCGCGACGGGGTGCTCCTCGGCCTCTTCCTCGCCTACCAGGTCTTCCTCGGCGAGGAGGCGCTGCTGCTGGCCGTCACCGGCCTCGCGCTCTACGCCCTCGCCCACGCCGTCGCCGACCCCGACCTGGCGCGCGCCGTCGCCCCCCGGCTGCTGCGCGGCCTGGGCATCGCCGCGCTCGTCGCCGTGCCCCTCACGGCCGTCCCGCTCGCCTGGCAGTTCCTCGGCCCCCAGAGCTACGGCAGCGTCCTGCACGGCCAGGTCGGCAACCACCCGATGGCCTTCCTGGAGTTCGCCACCCGGTCGCTGGCGGGCGACCCGGGCGTCGCCGCGTCCCTGTCCCTCAACCGGACCGAGGAGAACGCCTTCTTCGGCTGGCCCCTCGTCGTCCTTACGGTCGCGATCGCCGTCCGCCTGCGCGCCGAACCGAGGGTCCGCGCCCTCGCCTTCACCGCCGCCGCGGCGGCCCTCCTCTCGCTCGGGCAGAACATCCCGCTGCCCGGCACGGACCGGACGCTGCCCGGCCCCTGGCGGCTCGTCGCCGAGCTGCCGGTCTTCGAGTCCGTCATCGAGTCGCGCGCGGCCATGATCTGCGCGCCCGCCGTCGGCGTCCTCCTCGCCCTCGCCTGCGACCGGCTCGCCCTGCGGCGGCTGCGCGGCGAGCGCGAGCGCTCCCACCGGCTGCTGGGCTGCGCGGCCCTCGCCGTCGCCCTCCTGCCCGTCCTCCCCACGCCGTACCGGACGGTCGAGCGGGAGCCGGTGCCCGAGTTCATCGCGGACGGCACCTGGCGCGCGCACGTGCGCCCCGGCCGCACGCTGGTGCCCGTCCCGCTGCCCAGCCCCTCCGACACCGCCGCCCTCCACTGGCAGGTCCGGGCCGGCCTCGGGTTCGCCTTCCCCGGCGGCTATTTCAACGGGCCCTGGGGGCCGGACCGCATCGGCATATACGGACCGGAGCCGCGCCCCACCTCCGACCTCCTCCAAGGCGTCCACGACACCGGCAAGGTCCCCGCCGTCGGTCCGCAGCAGCGTCGCGAGTTCCTTACGGACCTCCGGTACTGGCGCGCGGACAGCCTGGTCCTGGACCCCCGGCAGAACGCCGCGCAGCTGCGCGAGACCGTCACCCGGCTGACCGGACGGGAGCCCGAGCGCCTCGGCGGGCTGTGGGTGTGGGACGTCGCGGGTGGCTGACGCCCGCCCGGTATGACAACAGGGCCGACAGCACTACTCTGGCCCGACCATCGCACTCAACGCGACCGAGAGTGAGTTCACGTGGCCTGTGACCTCTGGCTGGTGCCCCTCGTCGATGTGCTGTGCCACAGCCCGGACAACCCCTTCGCCGAAGAGATCGCCGCGTACGACAAGGCGCTCGGCGAGGCCGGGCTGCCCCCCGTCCCCGTCTTCGGCTACATGCCGGGGCTCTCCGGGGACGTCGCCCCGGTCGCGGGCTTCGACTACGACGCCCTGCACTTCCTGCGCCGCGCCCACCTGCTCAACCTGTGCGGCCTCGCGGTCACGCCCGTGGACGAACTCGGCGGGGACTACGAGCAGTTGCTGGAGATGTTCGAGACCACGGCCCAGCAGTCGCACCTGGTCTGGCACTACGACCACGCGGGCGCGTACGTACCGGTGGACTTCGCGCACCCGCTGTCGAGCGAGGAGCTCCTCGAAGGCGGCGGACCCCTGGGCTCCAGCCAGGGGCTGCTGCGCGAACTCCACCACGTGGCACCGGTCCTGGGCATCGACCCCGGCAACCCGCCCGCGCCGCCGGCCGCGCCGGACCGCCCCACGGGCCTGGAGGAGCCCGCGGCGCCCGGCCCGTACGACGACAGCCCGTTCGCCCGGGAGCGGCACGTGTGGCTCGGGCTGCACGCCGCCGCGACGCGCAGCCTCGGCCAGGGATCGATGATCGTCTTCAGCTGAACGACGAGCGCCCGGCCGGCGGACGGTCCGGGGCCGCCCCGCCCGAGCACTCAGCGGGGCGGCTCCGGGGGGCGCTGCCGGGGCATGTTGGGCCGGGTGCCCGGCGGCAGCGGGAAGCGCGGCAGCGGGCCGCCGTCCTTGCCGTGCGGCCCCCACGACACCAGGGACTGGGTGACCAACGGCGTCGGCCCCGCCCGGAATTCGATCATCCAGTCCGCCGTCTCCGCCCGCACGAGCTCCGAGACGTCCTCGGAGAAGCGCCGCAGCACGCTCAGACAGCGCTCCGCGGCCTCGCTCGCCGTGCCCTCGGTGGGGCCCAGCACCTCGCGCACGCACTCCGACGCCCAGTCGAACTGGAGCGCCTCCAGCCGCCGCTGCACGGCCTGGGCCGTCGCCACGGCCCGCATCCATCCCGACGTCAGCCCGAAGAAGCGGTCGCAGGCGACGCACGCCACCGCCCCGAGCAGCACCAGGAACCCCCACGCCGAACCGGTGCGGACGATGCCCGTCAGCTGCAACAGCGGCAGCGCGGCGCCCGCGACGGCGCAGAGCGCGGCGCCGATGCGCAGCGCGCGCGCCCAGCGGCGTTTCCAGGCGCGGTCCGCGAGATACCAGTCGACCAGATACAGCGCGCCGTTCTCCACCCATCGGTACAGCTCATCGAGACGCTCCGCGGGCTCCCCCCAGTCACCGAGCGGGAAGGTCCGGCCGCGCAGGTCGCCACGGTGCCTCCCACTCTGCTCGCGGGGGAGCCCTTCGGGCTGCATCTCCGGCTGGCTCACCCGTGCACTCCCTCTGCCGCTGCGGATCGCGAGCCACCTTCCTACCGCCGAACGGTCGGTCTTGGGGACAAGATCCATGGTTTTCCGCCCGTAAGCGCTGAGGAATCCGGTATAGGGCCGCCCGGCACTCACCCGAAAGAGTGGGGCACGTGGGTGACGGCGGGAACGGAGCGTGACCGGGAGCGCGGGGGCGGGCCGGGCCGGGTCAGGCGCGGGGCGGCGGACGAACGGGCCCGCTCCGCCCCGCGGGACCGCAGCAGTGACGTTTCCGTGCCCGCCGCGCCGCCCCTGGGAATCGATCAGTCGACGAGGCAATAGGGTGACCGGTGTGAAGGTCCTCGTCATCGGCGGCGGCGCCCGCGAACACGCCCTGTGCCGCTCACTCTCCCTCGATCCCGACGTCACCGCGCTGCACTGCGCCCCCGGAAACGCGGGGATCGCGGAGGTCGCCGAGGTGCATCCGGTGGACGCCCTCGACGGTGCGGCCGTCGTGGCGCTCGCCGAAGCGCTGGGCGCGGAGCTCGTCGTCGTCGGCCCGGAGGCCCCGCTCGTCGCGGGCGTCGCCGACGCCGTCCGCGAGCGCGGCATCCCCGTCTTCGGGCCCTCGGCCGAGGCGGCGGTGCTGGAAGGCTCCAAGGCGTTCGCCAAGGACGTCATGGCCGCCGCGAACGTGCCCACCGCCCGCGCCTACGTGTGCACCACCCCGGAGGAGATCGACCGGGCGCTCGACGCCTTCGGCGCTCCTTACGTCGTGAAGGACGACGGGCTGGCCGCCGGCAAGGGCGTCGTCGTGACCGACGACCTCGCCGCCGCCCGTGAGCACGCGCTCGCCTGCGGCCGGGTCGTCGTCGAGGAGTTCCTCGACGGCCCCGAGGTCTCCCTCTTCGCGGTCACCGACGGTGAGACGGTCGTCCCGCTCCAGCCCGCCCAGGACTTCAAGCGCGCCCTCGACGGCGACGAGGGCCCGAACACCGGCGGCATGGGCGCGTACTCCCCGCTCCCGTGGGCCGACCCCAAGCTGGTCGAGGAGGTCCTGCAGAGCGTCCTGCAGCCCACCGTCGACGAGCTGCGCCGCCGGGGCACGCCCTTCTCCGGGCTGCTCTACGCCGGGCTCGCGATCACCTCGCGCGGCGTGCGGGTGATCGAGTTCAACGCGCGCTTCGGCGACCCCGAGACGCAGGTCGTGCTCGCCCGCCTGAAGACGCCGCTGGCCGGGCTGCTGCACGCCGCCGCGACCGGCGCCCTCGCCACGTTCCCGCCGCTGCGGTGGAGCGACGGCGCCGCCGTCACCGTCGTGGTCGCCTCGCACAACTACCCCGGTACCCCGCGCACCGGCGATGTGATCGAGGGCCTGCCGGCGGTGGACGCCCTGGACGACGCCTATGTCCTGCACGCCGGGACCGCCCACGACGCCGAGGGCCGGGTCGTCAGCGCAGGCGGCCGGGTGCTGTCCGTCACGGCGGAGGGGCCCGACCTCGCCACGGCCCGCGAGCGCGCCTACGAGGGCGTCGAGCTCGTCCGGCTGGCCGGTTCCCACCACCGCACCGACATCGCCGAGCGGGCCGCGGCCGCCGCCGCACGCCCCTGACCTCCGGACACGTCCACAGCCCGGCCCACCGGCCCGTACCGCCTCGGTACGGGCCGGTTGTCGGATCCGCTGGAAGCGTGCCGAGGGGCCCGGCCGGGCGGGGAGCCGCGGAGGCCCACTTGCCAGTCGGCTGACTGGTGGAGCAGTCTGTCCGGCGGTTTCCGGGTGGCTTTGCCCAAAGCCATTCCATCGGGTGACCGGTTGCCCAACTGGCTGACGCGCGCCCCACCCCCAACTAGGGTGCGGCGCAAGCCAGGTGCCGCGCGTCCGGCAACTGGCCCACCGGCATTGCGATGTCAGAGGCCGGTGCCACAGTGGGGGAAGGGCAACGCAGCGGGCGTTGCGCCCGCTGTCGCACTCCTCGGCGGAGCACCAACTGGCAAGGGGGTGATCGGTCCCGTGGCAGGTCCAGAGACAGGCGTGCTGGTCGCGCGTGCCCAAGCCCTCGCGGTGCTGCGCATCCGCAGCGCCGCGCTGGCCGTCGCCCTGCTGCCGGCGGCCGTCGCCGTCGTGCTGCTGGCCGGCGTCTCCATGGGCCGTATCCCGGACGGCGGCGGCTGGAGCACGGCCCGCTGGGCCGTCACCGGCGCCGCCCTGCTGGCCCTGGCGCTGGCCGCGGCGGTCACCGCCGTGGTCGTCCGGGCCCGTCCCGCGCAGAGCCCCACGGTCCCGATCCCCGAGGAGACGGCCCCCGACCTCTACCGCCTCGTCCGTGAGCTGGCCGAGCGGCTGGGCGTCCCCGCGCCCTCCGCCATGGCCCTGACGCCCGACTGCGACAGCTGGCTGGAGGACCGTACGCACCCGGCGCACGGCCCGCCGCGCCGTCCCCGGGCCGGCCTGGCCGGACTGCCCCGGCCGCAGCGCCGCAGCGGCGCCGCCCCGGTGCTGGTGATCGGCTCCCCGTTCCTGTGGTGGATGCGGGTGGCCGAGCTCCGGGCGCTGCTGGCGCCCGTCGTCGCGGGCACCGGCCCGTCCGCCAACCCCGACATAGCGGCCGCCCGCCGCTTCGTCCGGGGCCTGGACGCCGCCGTGGCCGTCGCCGCGGGGCGGCCGGCCCTCGCGTTCGTCGGGGGCGTCGCCCGGCTGCTGCTGCACTCCTGCCGGGACCACGCCGCCCGGATGGAGCGCGGGGTGGCCGCCGCCGCGTCCGAGCGCGCCCAGGGCGTCGACTACGGCCTGCGGATCGTCGCCCAGGAGCAGGTCGGCCTCGCCTACGCCGGCTGGGACCGGCTGCTGAACCGGGTCGCGCTGCCCGCCTGGCGGATGGGCCGCTGGCCCTCCCGGCTGGACGCCGGGGTCGTCTCGGCGCTCACCGAGCTGTCCCGGCGCGACCGCCTCGCCGAGGGCTTCACCTCCCGGCTGGGCGAGCGGCCCGCCTGCGATCTGCTGGAGGAGCCGGGCGCGATCGACGAGGCGGCTTCCCTGCTGGCCGCCAGGCTGTTCCACGGCGGCCCGGCCGAGTCCGGCCCCGGCTGGTCCCCCGTCGCCTGGAGTCAGTACCCCGAGGAGGTCGTGGACCGTAAATGGCGGCTGGAGGCGGCCCGTCTGCACCGCGTCCTGGACGACATCCCGGCGTCCCCGCTCGCTCCCGCCCCCGCCCTCGCGGAAGCCGTCCCCGAGGGCGTCCCGGACGGCGGCGTCCCCGCCGGGCCGCCCGGGGGAGCGGCACCCGCCGTGGTGCCCACCGCGCCCGGCGCGGCACCCACCGTGGCCCGGGTCCTGGAGCGCCTCACCGGGCCCGCGGCCCCCGGAGTGGCGGAGGAGCTGGAGGCCCGGCTCACCGCCGAGGTGGCCCGGGAGGCCGTCCGGGAGCGGCCCGAGGCGGACCGGAGCGCGTTCGGCGCCGCCGCCGACGCCTGGGTCGACGGGCTCGCTCCGCTGTTCCCGCTGCAACCCCCGCGCAGCGGCAGGGAGCTGCTCACCGACCACGTGACGGCCATGGTGTGCTGCGCCGCCGTCGACACCGCCGGCGCCGCCCCCGGCCTGGACTGGCTCGACGGCCCCGCCCTGCTGGTCGGCGGCGCCCGCCGCGCCGACCTGGCCCGTACGGTCCTCAGCCTGATCGAGGACGGCGACGGTGAGCCGCTGCGCGCCTGGCTGGGCGAGATCGGGGTCCGCCCCGAGAAGCCGGTCCGCCTGGCGTGAGGCCGGTGCGGCGCGGACCACCCGGCCCGCGCCGTCCTCGCGGCGGCCCGGCGGCGCGCCGTCACCGGGCGAGGACCGATCCGCCGACGAGCCGCCCGAAGCCGCCACCAGGCACCACCCGGACCCGGGCCACGGTGGGTGCCGCGCCGGGCACGACGAGCACCGAGCAGGACGAGCACCGAGCACGAAGAGCACGGCGAGCACCGGACCGGGCGTCAGGACGAACAGCCACGGAGACGAGTACGCGTCGGGGGCGCAGGGGAGGGAGCGCGATGGGGATGGACCAGATCCGCCGCTGGGAGTCGGGGGCGCTCGCGCACGCGGTCTCGGACCCGTTCGGCCAGGGCCCCCTGCCCTGGCTGCGCGGCACCGAGAGCTACTTCGACGGCACGGGCCGGATCATCCCCTGGTACGTGGAGCCCGCCCCGGAGCAGCTCCCGGAGCGTGCCGGAGCCCGCGTCCCGGCCCCGCGCGGCCGCCGCCCCCGCACCGCCGACGACGTCCACCGGCAGATCAAGGGCTTCGCGTCCGACAGCGCCGTGGCCCCCGGCGAGGCCATCGACTTCCGGATCACGGTCGACCCGCCGCAGCAGTTCGGCGTGGACGTCTACCGCATCGGGCACTACGCGGGCGACGGCGCCGCGAAGATGACCACCAGCCCCCGGCTGTCCGGCATCGTCCAGCCCGCCCCGCTCACCGTCGACCGCACGGTCTCCTGCCACCACTGGTGGCTCTCCTGGCGGCTCCAGATCCCCGGCTACTGGAGTCTGGGCGCCTATGTGGCCGTCCTGACCACCGCCGACGGCTACCGCAGCCACATCCCCTTCCTCGTCCGCGACACCCACCCGGCCGATCTGCTGCTCGTCCTCCCCGACATCACCTGGCAGGCGTACAACCTCTACCCCGAGGACGGCCGCACGGGCGCGAGCCTCTACCACGCCTGGGACGAGGACGGCCGGCTGCTGGGCGAGGAGGACGCGGCCACCACGGTCTCCTTCGACCGCCCCTTCGCGGGCGCCGGCCTGCCGCTGCACGTCGGCCACGCCTACGACTTCATCCGCTGGGCCGAGCGGTACGGCTACGACCTCGCCTACGCCGACACCCGTGACCTGCACGCCGGCCGCGTGGACCCGTCCCGCTACCGTGGCCTGATCTTCCCCGGCCACGACGAGTACTGGTCGCCGGCCATGCGCCGCTCCGCCGAGCTGGCCCGCGACTCCGGCACGTCGCTGGTCTTCCTGTCCGCGAACACCATGTACTGGCAGGCCGACCTGTCCCCCTCGCCGGCCGGCCCGGACCGCCTGCTGACCTGCCGAAAACATCGTGGCCCCGGCCGCTCCGCGCTGTGGCGCGACGTCACGCCCGCCGAACAGCAGCTGCTCGGCATCCAGTACGCGGGCCGGGTGCCCGAGCCCGCCCCCATGGTCGTCCGCAACGCCGGGCACTGGCTCTGGGACGCCACCGGTGCCGCCGAGGGCGACGAGCTGCCCGGCCTGGTCGCGGGCGAGGCCGACCGCTACTACCCCCGGACGGCCCTGCCCGAGCACACCCGGCGCATCCTGCTGGCCCACTCCCCGTACGAGGACGGCGAGGGCGTCAGACGCCACCAGGAGACCTCGCTCTACCGCGCCCCCAGCGGCGCCCTCGTCTTCGCCTCGGGCACCTTCGCCTGGTCGCCCGCCCTGGACCGGCCCGGCCACGCGGACGCCCGGATCCAGCGGGCCACGGCCAATCTCCTGGACCGCATCTGTAAGCGCTGCTGACCCTCGTCCGCCCCGGTCGCGGACGTACGGCAGAATCGTGGTGCTTGGACAAACCACCAGGAGGACGCGTGTCCGGATTCGTAGAGAAGCCCGAACCGGTCGAGGTGCCCGGCCTTGAGCACCTGCACACGGGCAAGGTCCGCGACCTCTACCGCGACGGGGCGGGCCGGCTGGTGATGGTCGCCTCCGACCGCATCTCGGCCTACGACTGGGTGCTGCCCACCGAGATCCCCGACAAGGGCCGGGTCCTCACCCAGCTCTCGCTGTGGTGGTTCGAGCGGCTCACCGACCTGGCCCCGAACCACGTGCTCTCCACCGAGCTGCCGCCGGGCGCCCCCGCCGACTGGGCGGGCCGCACGCTGATCTGCCGCTCCCTGGACATGGTCCCGGTCGAGTGCGTGGCCCGCGGCTATCTCACGGGCTCGGGCCTCGCGGAGTACGAGCAGACCCGCACCGTCTGCGGGCTCGCCCTCCCGGAGGGCCTGACCGACGGCTCCGAGCTGCCCTCCCCGATCTTCACC
This sequence comes from Streptomyces eurocidicus, assembly GCF_002891295.1. Lineage (GTDB taxonomy): Bacteria > Actinomycetota > Actinomycetes > Streptomycetales > Streptomycetaceae > Streptomyces > Streptomyces eurocidicus. The sequence continues at coordinate 948,815 of NZ_LGUI01000003.1, forward strand.
CCGGCCGCCAAGGCCGAGGTCGGCGAGCACGACGAGAACGTCTCCTACGAGGAGGTGGCCCGGCAGGTGGGCGCCGAGACGGCCGCCCAGCTCCGCCAGGCCACCCTCGCCGTCTACGGCCGGGCCCGGGACATCGCCCGCGACCGGGGCATCGTCCTCGCCGACACGAAGTTCGAGTTCGGCTTCGCGGACGGGGAGCTGGTCCTGGCCGACGAGGTGCTGACGCCGGACTCCTCCCGCTTCTGGCCCGCCGACACCTGGCAGCCGGGCCGCCCCCAGCCGTCCTTCGACAAGCAGTTCGTCCGCGACTGGCTCTCCTCCCCGGCCTCGGGCTGGGACCGCAAGGGCGAACTGCCCCCGCCGGAGCTCCCGCAGGACATCGTGGACCGGACGAGGGCGAAGTACGTGGAGGCGTACGAACGCCTGACGGGGATGGCCTGGCAGTAGCGGCACGGGCCGGACGGGGGGCGTCGCGCCACCACCCCGTCCGGGCGCACCCGCCGGGGGCGTCACACCACGTAGCGGTCGGCCGCGAACAGCCCCAGGTTGTCCCGGACCCAGTCCGACGTCCGGGCCAGCCCCTCCTCCAGGCCCACGAGCGGCCGCCACCCGGCCCACTCCCGGGCCCGGGAGTTGTCCGACAGCAGCCGCTCCACCTCGCTCCCCGAGGGCCGCAGCCGGGCCGGGTCCACGACGACCTTCGCGTCCCGCCCGGACGCCCGGATCAGCGACTCGGCGAGGTCCCCGACGGAGATCTCGCGGCCCGTGCCGAGGTTGACCGCGTGGCCGACCGCCCGGTCGCAGTCGGCGAGCGCGAGGAACCCCTCGGCCGTGTCGGTGACATAGGTGAAGTCGCGGGTCGGCGTCGTCGAGCCGAGCTTGATCTCGGACGCCCCCGAGTGCAGCTGCGCGAGGATCGTGGGGATCACGGCCCGGGCGGACTGGCGCGGACCGTAGGTGTTGAAGGGCCGCACGACCGTGACGGGCAGCTCGAAGGAGTGCGCGTAGGACAGCGCCAGCATGTCCGCGCCGATCTTCGAGGCGGAGTAGGGCGACTGCGGCTGGAGCGGGTGGTCCTCCCGGATCGGTACGGTGCGTGCCGTCCCGTACACCTCGCTGGTCGAGGTGTGCACCATCCGCCGCACGCCATGGCGACGGCAGGCCGCCGCGACGTGCTCCGTACCGGCCATATTGGTCTGCACGTACGCCTCGGGCGAGGCGTAGCTGTACGGGATGCCGATCAGCGCGGCGAGGTGGAAGACCGTGTCGCAGCCCGCGACGGCGTCCATCACCCGCCCCGCGTCCCGGACGTCGCCGGCGAGCGTCTCCACGGGGGAGTCCGGCCCGAGGTACCGGGCGAGGTGGCCGCGCTCGGCGTACGGCTTGTAGTGGACGAGCACCCGTACCCGGGCCCCGCGCTCGACGAGCAGGTCGACGAGTGTCGACCCGATGAACCCTTCGGCGCCGGTGACCAGGACGGTGCGCCCGGCCCAGCTTTGGGGAGCCGGGACCGGGGTGGTGAGCGTGCTCATGCGAGATCCTTTCGAAGGGGGGCGTGCCCGCCGTGGCGGGAACGAGAGGTCGTACGCGCCGGAGGTCCGGCCTCCGGGGCTGGGGGAGGCGGGGAAACGGGAAGGGGCCCTCCGCGGGGCCGGATCGTCCGGGCGGCGTCGCGAGGCCGCCCGTCCGTCACCCCGCGAGCCCGTGGACCGGCGCCGGGGTTCCCCGGTCCGCTCCGGCCCACCCGGCCAGCCGCAGCACCCACCGCGCCATCAGGTCCGCGGCGACCGCGTGCGTACCGGGATCCGCCGCGGTCCCCATCGCGGCCAGCCGCGCCGGGTCCGTGAGGAGCGGTTCGAGCAGTCCGGCCAGCCGGTCGCCCGTGGTCTCGCCGTCGGGGAGCAGCAGGCCCGCCCCGGCGTCCGAGAGGACCCGCGCGTTGTGGGTCTGGTGGTCGTGCGGCGCGTGCGGGTAGGGCACCAGCACCGCCGGTACGCCGACGGTCGCCAGCTCGGCCACCGTCGCCGAACCCGCCCGGCACACCACCACGTCCGCGGCCGCGTAGGCGAGGTCCATCCGGTCGAGGTAGCCGACCGCCGTGGCGGTCCCGTCGCAGCCGTCGGCGGCCAGCCGGGCCCGTACCGCCGCCAGCGCGGCCGGCCCGGTCTTGATCAGGAGGTGGACGCCGGGGGCGCCGCGCCACCGCCGGGCCAGTTCCACCGCGGCCTCGGTCAGCCGTGCCGCGCCCAGGCTGCCGCCGTTGAACAGCACCAGCCGCGCGTCCGCGGGCACCCCGAAGGACTCCCGCGCCGTGGCCCGCAGCGCGGCCCGCGCCGCCCGGTCCAGCCCGGCCACCGCGCCCACCAGCGGCATGCCCACCGTCTCGGCGCGGGCCCCGGCCCGCGCCGACAGATGCGCACGGCTGCGGTCGAAGGCGAGCGCCACATGCGGGGTCAGTGTGGTGGCGAACCGGTTCGCCCGGCCGGGCACCGCGTTGGACTCGTGGACGAGCGCGGGCCGGCCTGCCAGCCGGGCGCCGAGGACCGCGGGCGCGCTGGGATAGCCGCCCATGCCCACGACGACCTGCGCTCGCTGTTCCTCGATCACCCGCCGCGCCTGCATCCCCGACCGCAGCAGATCGGCCGGGAGCAGGAAGCGGCGCGAGCCGAGCGACGGATCGAAGGGGATCATGTCGACCGTGTGCAGCCGGTAACCGGCCGCGGGGATCAGCCGGGTCTCCAGCCCGCGCTCGGTCCCGATGAAGCTGATGACCGCGTCCGGCACGGCCCGGCGGACCGCGTCGGCGACCGCGAGCCCGGGATAGATGTGACCGCCGGTACCGCCCGCTCCGACGACCACCGAAAGGGTGTCGTGTGCTGTAGCCATGGCCGCAGCGTGGCGAGGCGGTCTAAGAGCCTTCTAAGACACGTTCTGCCAAGGTGGGCGGGGGAACCGGACGGTTCCCCACCGCGTCCGTGTGCCCCCGGACGCGGGCGCCCGCACCCGCGCGAGAGGCCATGCCCCGTATGCCCGCTGCCGAGCCGCCGACCGTCCTCGTCGTCGACGACGACCCCGAGGTGCGGGCCGCCGTCGTCGACGGCCTCTGCGTCGAGGGCTATGTGGTGCGGTCCGCCGCCGACGGCCTGGAGGCGCTGTCCGCCGTCGCCGCCGAGCCGCCCGCCGCGATCGTCCTCGACCTCGCCATGCCCGTGCTCGACGGCCTCGCCGTCTGCCGGCGGCTGCGGGGACTCGGCGACCGTACGCCCGTACTCGTCCTGACCGCCCGCGACGCCGTCTCCGACCGGGTCGCGGGCCTGGACGCGGGCGCCGACGACTACCTCGTCAAACCCTTCGCCCTGGACGAGCTCTTCGCCCGGCTCCGGGCCCTGCTGCGCCGCGCGACCCCCGCCGAACCGGCCGCCGAGAACGAGACGCTGGCCTTCGCCGACCTCACCGTCGACCCGGCCACCCGCACCGGGGCGCGCGGCGGGGTCCCCATCGAGCTCACCCGCACCGAGTTCGCCCTCCTCGACGTGCTGATGCGGCACCCGGGGCAGGTGCTGCCGCGCGAGGTGATCCAGGAGCGGGTCTGGGGCACCGACTTCGGCACGGACTCCAACTCCCTCGCCGTCTACATCGGTTACCTCCGCCGCAAACTGGAGGCGGGCGGCGCGCCCCGGCTCGTCCACACCGTGCACGGCGTCGGCTACCGGCTGGCCGAGCAGTGAGGGCCCTGCGGCGGCGCCTGCTCGGCCGCAGACCGCTGCGGGCCCGGCTGGCCCTCGTCACCTCCGCCGCCGTCGCCGTCGTCGCCCTGGGCGTCCTCGCGGCGGCATACGTCGTCATCCGCTACGAACTGGTCCGCCAGCTCGACCTCCAGCTCAAGCAGCAGGCCAGCCTGATCGCCGCCCAGCAGAGCCGGGAGAGCCCCACGACCGGGACGCTGTACGGGGAGTGCGCCTGGCTCGCCGCGCCCGCCTGCGCCCAGATCGTGCGGGCCGACCCCGCCACGCGCCCGGCCGGCCTGGTGCTGCCCGTCACCGGCGCCACCCGGCGCGTCGCCGCCGGCTCCCTCGGCGAGTACTACAGCGACATCACCCTGGGCGGCCGCGCGATGCGGATGTTCACCACCCCGGTCAAGGACGGCCGCGCCCTCCAGGTCGCGGTCCGCTCCGACACCGTCGACAAGGGCGTGCGCCAGGCCGGCCTGCTGCTGGGCGCGGTCGGCGGCGCCGGGGTCCTCCTCGCGGCGGGGCTCGGCTATTTCGCCTCCCGCACCTCCCTGCGGCCCGTCACCCGGCTCACCGCGACGGCCGAGCGGATCGCCGCCACCCGCGACCCCGCCCACCGCATCGAGCTGCCCCCGTACGAGGCGCGCCGCCAGGACGAGATCACCAGCCTCGCCACCAGCTTCAACACCATGCTGGGCGAACTGGAGGAAGCCGTCGCCGCCCAGCGCCGCCTGGTCGCCGACGCCTCCCACGAGCTGCGCACCCCGCTCACCGCGCTGCGCACCAACGCCGAGCTCCTGGCCCGCTCCGAACGGCTCACCCCCGCCCAGCGCGAACGGGCCTCCGGGGCCCTCGGCCGGCAGCTCCGCGAGGTGACGGGGCTGGTCAACGACCTCATCGAGCTCGCCCGGGACGAGGAGCCGCAGCAGCTCGTCGAGCGGGTCCGCCTCGACCTGCTGGCCGAACGCTGCGTCGGCGAGGCCCGTGGCCACTGGCCGGACACCCCCTTCGTCGCCGAGCTCGCCGAGGCCACCGTCTCCGGTGTGCCGGCCCGCCTCGCCCGCCTGCTGTCCAACCTGCTCGACAACGCCGCCAAGTTCAGCCCGCCCGGCGCCATGGTCGAGATCCGGCTGGAGCACACCGCCGACGGGCTCGACCTCACCGTCCGCGACCACGGCCCCGGGATCTCCACCGAGGACCTGCCGTACGTCTTCGACCGCTTCTACCGCTCCCGCCAGGCCCGCGCCCTGCCCGGCTCCGGCCTCGGCCTCGCCATGGGCCGCCAGATCGCCCGCGCCCACGGCGCCGAGCTGACCGCCGAACAGGCGGCGGGCGGCGGCGCCCGCTTCCGTCTCCGCTTCCCGCCGGAGTGACGGCCCGGAGCGGCACGCGGGGCGACGCTCCGAAACCGTCCCCCCGAAAACCGCCCCCTGAAAACCGCCCCCCGGAAACGCCGAAGGCCCCGATCGTCATGATCGGGGCCTTCGTTCTCTGAGCGGACGACGAGACTCGAACTCGCGACATCCACCTTGGCAAGGTGGTGCTCTACCAACTGAGCTACGTCCGCATCGCACCGCGCTCTCGTGCGGTGCGGGAACCACTATAGCCAACCCTGAGCACGTGCGATGCGCGCCGCCGCATGACGGTTCTCCACACCCAGCTTCGCGACCGCCGCCGAGAGGTAGTTCCGGACCGTCCCCGGCGTCAGCGAGGCGCGCTCCGCGATCTCCGCGACGGGCGCCCCGTCCTCGGCCAGCTCCAGCAGCTCCGCCTCCCGGGCCGTCAGCGGGGAGTCCCCGGCGCTTATCGCGTCGGCCGCCAACTCCGGGTCCACATAGCGGCTTCCCGCGTGCACCGAGCGGATGATCTCGGCCAGCCGCTGCGCCGAGACGGTCTTCGGCACGAACCCCCGCACCCCCGCCTCCAGGGCCCGCTTCAGATGCCCCGGACGCCCGTGACCAGTCACGATCATGGTCCGGCAGCCGGGCAACTCCGCCCGTAGGGTTGTGGCCACCATCACACCGTCGGCCCCCGGCATCTGAAGATCGAGCACCGCGACGTCCGGCCGGAACGTCCGGGCCATCGCCACCGCCTCCGGCCCCGACGCGGCCTCCGCGACCACCTGAAGATCATCCTCCAGCCCCAGCAGCGCCGCCAGCGCCCCCCGGATCAGATGCTCGTCGTCCGCGAGCATGACCCGCACCGGCCCGGCGGCCACCCACCCGGCCGCGGGTGAAGCCGATGACACCTCTGATGACGCCGCCGATGCCGATGACACCGATGACGCCGCCGATGCCGATGGCACCGCCGCTCCCGGTGTCGACGCCGATGCCGAAGCCGCTCCGGCCCCGGCTTCGGCTTCGGCCCCGGCTTCGGCCCCGGTCCTGGCTCCGGTGCCGGCTTCGGCCCCGGTCCTGGCTCCGGTCCCGGCTTCGGCCCCGGTCCCGGCTCCGGTCGCCACCGTCCCCGCTCCGGAGCGCGACGCTCCCTCGTACCGGTCGTCCGTCATGCCGCCCCTCCGTCTGCTCCGGTCGCCTCGTCCGGGGTGCCCGACACCCGGCCCGCCCCCACGGCCACGGGCTGCCCGTCGCCTCTCCTGTCCGACGCTCCCCGGCCAAGGGCCGGTTTCCCACGGCCGGCACCCGGCCGCCCCGGCTCCCCGTCCGCCGTCGCCGTGCCTGTCGCCACTCCCGCTCCTCCTGAGGTGGCCGCCGACGGAGCCTTCGCCGACAAGGTCCCTCCGGCCCCCGTCCCGGCCGCTGGTACCTCGGCTGACAGATTCCCGGCCTGACCTCCGGCCGACGGCACCCCGGCGAATGGAGCCCCGGCCGATGGCGCCTCCGCCGCCGAGCCCCGCGCCAGCGGGACCCTCGCCGTGAGGCGGAACACCGCGGGCGGGCGGCGCTCCGCCGTCACCGTGCCGTCCAGGACCGCGAGCCGCTCGCCCAGCCCCGCCAGCCCCGAACCGCCCGACGACGAACCGCCCGACGACGAACCGCCCGACGGCGAAGCACCCGGCAGAGAACCGTCGGGCCCCGAACCGCCCGTGGGCGCCCCCGGGACCGGCGCCCCGTCGTTCTCCATGACGAGCACCGCCACCTCTTCCACGATCCTCAGCCGCACCGCGCACCGCCCGGCGTCCGCGTGCCGCAGCACATTGGTCGTGGCCTCCCGGACCACCCAGGCCAGCGCCGACTGCACCGGCGCCGGCAACTGCCCGCGCGCCGAGTCGTCGATCCGGCACTCGATCCCCGCCGCGGAGAGCACCGACCGGGCCCCCGCCAGCTCGGTGGGCAGATCCGCCTCGCGGTAGCCGCGCACCACCTCACGGACCTCGCGCTGGGAGTCCCGGGCGATGCCCTGCACCTCGGCCATCAGCTCCAGGGCCTGGGGCGCCCCCCGCCGCCCCAGCTGCACCGCCAGCTCGCTCTTGAGCGCGATCACCGCGAGGTTGCGCCCCAGGACGTCATGGAGATCCCGGCCGAACCGCAGCCGCTCCTCCGCCACCGCCAGCCGCGCCTTCGCGTCCCGCGCCGTCTCCAGCTCCCACATCACCCGCAGCATCCAGCCCGACGCCCGCCCGACGGACGCGCACCACAGGGACATAAAGAGCACCCCCGCGACCAGGACGCCCGCCGTCGACCAGCCGCCACCGGGCAACAGGACCAGCAGCCCCAGGCCCAGCGCGACCGCGACGCACCCCATCACATACCGGCGGAGCCGGACCATCAGGGAGAGCGCACCGAAGGTCGACAGGGCGCTGTTCATCAGGAACACCCCGACCGTGGAGGAGCTCTGCGGGCTCTCCACGCTGAAGGAGACCACCATGCAGGCGAGCCCCACGAGGAACAGCACCGTCTGCCCGGCCATCCCCCACCAAGGGGCGGGCTTGTCCCACAGATAGTGGTCGAGGCAGCGCCGGAAGACCGGGATGCCCACCAGCCCCTGGAGGAGGCAGACGCCGCCCTGCGCCAGCAGCCACGGCCGGTCGAGGCCATGGACCAGCATCGGGCTCTCGGCGAGGACGGGAAGGAGACAGGGCAGCAGATACAGCGTCCACCGCGTATAGCTGTCGACCTTGGCGACCCTGCTCCGCCCGCGCCAGCCCCTCACCCGCGTCCATATCCCCATGGGCCGCACTCCCCCCCCGTCACCACACCAACCATCGTCAGGCCGGCTCATCGGCCTATCGCCGCGGCTCCCACCGGAACCACCGACGTACAGCAAACACGGCCAGAACCGTCCAGGCCACCGCGGTGGCCACGTGCCCCACCGCCTTGTAAGCGCTCAGGCCACCCAGCCAGCCGCCGCGCACCAGCTCGACCACCGGCGACAGCGGCAGCAGCCCGCAGACATCGCCCAGCACGTCCGGCATGGTCTCCAGGGGAACGATCAGCCCCGAGCCCATCAGCGAGATCAGCAGCAGGGGAGTGGTCACCAGCTGCGCGCTCTCCACCGTCTTCGCCCAGGCCGTGGTCAGCGCGGCCAGCGCGATGGACAGCACCAACCCGAACACCAACCCGATCAGCATCAGATCGATACGGGCGGGGGCCCGGAGATCCAGCCAGCAGACCCCCGCCACCAGCAGCACCACCATCTGGGCCACCGCGATCGCCACCGCCGGCAGCGCCGTGCCGCCCAATATCTCGATGTCGCTCGCCTCGCCCGTGCGGAGCCGCTTGAGGACCAGCTCCTCCCGACGGGCCACATAGGCGCTGACCAGGTTCTGATAGACGACGAAGAGCAGGATGAACCCGAAGGCGCCGGTCAGCGATGCCTCGTTGAGCGACATCCCGGAATCGCCGAAGTCCATCTCACCGATCGTGCGGCGCATCATCCACACCATGAGCACCGGCAGCAGCAGCGCCACATACAGGGCCATCTTGTTCCGCCCGAGCAGGATCAGCTCCGCCCGGCCCATCGCCAGCACACGCGTCCCAGTCGTACTCGGGGCCGCCGTCGATATCGCCATCACTCGCCCTTCCCCGCGCCCGCAGCCGCGCCCACGCTCACTCCGGAGCCGGCATCCGCACCCGGCCCGCCCCCACCGGCTATGGCCAGGAACGCCTCTTCCAGCGAGGCGGTCCGGGCGTCCAGCCCCTCCAGCTCCACGTCCTTCTCCCGCGCCCAGACCAGCAGCCCGGTGAGCGTCCGCTGCAGCGTCCGCGTCCGCAGCTCTATCCGGCCGCCGGACTCCTCATGGCCCTCCACCCCCAGCTCGGCCAGCGGCGGGAGATCCCCCACGAACCAGCCCACGGGCATCGCGAACCGGATCCGGGACGGATAGGCCCCGATCACCTCGTCGGGCGCCCCGGAGGCCACGACCTCGCCCTGACGCATGATCGCCAGCCGGTCGGCCAGAGCCTCGGCCTCTTCCAGATAGTGCGTGGTCAGGAGCACCGTGGTGCCGTCCTCACGCAGGCGGCGCACCAACTCCCAGGTGTTGTGCCGCGCCTCGGGGTCCAGGCCCGTCGTCGGCTCGTCGAGGAAGAGGACCTCGGGGCGGCCGAGCAGCGCGAGCGCCAGGTCGAGCCGTCGGCGCTCGCCGCCGGAGAGCTGCTTGATCCGCACCGACCGGCGGTCCGTGAGCCCCACCATCCCGAGCGCTTCCTCGGTGGGCCGGGCCCCCGTGGTGCAGCCGGCCCACATGCGGACGGTCTCCGCGACCGTCAGATCCGAGGGGAAGCCGCCCTCCTGGAGCATCACCCCGATCCTCGGCCGCACGGCGGCGCGCTCCACGAAAGGATCGTGGCCCAGGATCCGGACCTCGCCCCCGCTCGGCCGCTCCAGCCCCTCCAGCAGCTCGACCGTGGAGGTCTTGCCCGCGCCGTTCGTCCCCAGCAGCGCGAACACCTCGCCGCGCCCCACGGTGAAGGACACGCCCCGCACCGCTTCGAACCCCCCGTCGCCCTCCGGGCCGTAGCGTCGCCGCAGCCCGGACACGGCGATCACACTGTCTCCGATGTCCATGACTCAAGACTCCCGGCCGCGCCGCCCCGAAATCAGTGCGAGCTGTCATGACCTCGGATGACGAATGTCATCAGCCCCTGGAGCTCAGCCCCCGAAGCTCAGCCTCCGGAGCCCAGCCGCCGCACCCCACCCCGGAAACGCCGAAGGCCCCGATCGTCATGATCGGGGCCTTCGTTCTCTGAGCGGACGACGAGACTCGAACTCGCGACATCCACCTTGGCAAGGTGGTGCTCTACCAACTGAGCTACGTCCGCGTGCTTCCGACCGGCTTTCACCGGGCGGCGCGTGCATCACTCTACCTGATCCACTGAGGTGGTCGGTAACGCGATGAGAGCGGGTGACAGGGATCGCACACTGCGCCTCCCCCTTGGAAAGGGGGCGCTCTACTACTGAGCTACACCCGCATGGATCGCCTGGCCCGGTCCACGGCCGTGGACCGGTAAGCGATCAGAGCGGGTGACAGGGATCGCACACTGCGCCTCCCTCTTGGAAAGAGGGCGCTCTACTACTGAGCTACACCCGCATGATCCGTCGCTTCGGGCCACAGACGTGGACCGGAGGACGTTCAGAGCGGGTGACAGGAATCGCACACTGCGCCTCCCCCTTGGAAAGGGGGCGCTCTACTACTGAGCTACACCCGCGCTACCTGGGAGTTCGTCCGGTTTCCCGGCCTCGCCCCTCGGCGTGATCCAGACTCTAGCTGATCATCCGGGGTGCTTGGCAAGTCGGCTCCGGCAGTGGTTCCGGCAGCGGCTCCGGCGGGCTCAGTCCGCGGCGTTGAAGGCTTCGTAGACCCGCTTGGGGATGCGTCCGCGCGGGGGCACGTCCATGCCGTGGGAGCGGGCCCAGGCGCGGACCGCCGAGGGGTCGGGCGCCACGGAGGTGCGCCGGTAGACCTTCCCGGAGCGGGACTGCTTGCGGCCGGCCTCCAGGTAGGGCTCGAGGGCGATCCGCAGTTTCTTCGCATTGGCAGTGTTGAGGTCGATCTCGTACGACTTGCCGTCGAGGCCGAAGGAAACCGTCTCCGCGGCTTCCCCGCCGTCGATGTCGTCGGAGAGTGTGACCACTACGCGCTGTGCCACGAATATCGGTCCTTTCGGGGGCGCATCGCCGAGGTGAACTGCGGTGATGCCCGGGTTCCGGTTGTTCCGGTGCAATGGTTATTCATTTGTACAACAAAGGGCATTGCAAAGTGAAGCCCAGTTAATTCTGTCCGCGTGGTGCTTGGCAATCAGGACCGTACGTTTTTCCCGGGATTTTCCCTCCGTTCTTCGGCGTCGATGCGTAAACGTGACAGGACGCCCACCATATCTATGCGCGTAGATTTTTTGGGACTGTACTCTGGCGCTACCGCTTCAGCTCACGCACCACACCACCGGGAGTGCCAGTGGCACGCGTCGTAGTCGACGTCATGCTCAAGCCGGAGATCCTCGACCCGCAGGGCCAGGCGGTGCAGCGCGCACTGCCACGCCTGGGTTTCGAGGGGATCGCCGACGTCCGTCAGGGCAAGCGCTTTGAACTCGAGGTGGAGGGTCCGGTCGACGAGGCCGCCCTCGCCCGCATCCACGAGATGGCGGAAACGTTTCTCGCCAACACCGTGATCGAGGACTTCACCGTGCGAGTCGAATCGTGACCGCACGCGTAGGAGTCGTCACGTTCCCCGGCACCCTGGACGACCGCGACACCCAGCGCGCCGTCCGCATCGCCGGGCTCGATCCCGTACCGCTGTGGCACCGCGACAAGGACCTCAAGCAGGTCGACGCCGTGGTCCTGCCCGGCGGTTTCTCCTACGGCGACTATCTGCGGGCGGGCGCCATCTCCCGCTTCTCGCCGGTGATGGAGAGCGTCATCGAGCAGGCCAGGGGCGGTATGCCGGTCCTCGGCATCTGCAACGGCTTCCAGGTGCTCACCGAGACCCACCTGCTGCCCGGCGCGATGCTGCGCAACAACCACCTGCACTTCATCTGCCGCGAGCAGCGGCTGCGGGTGGAGAACGCGGCCACCGCCTGGACGTCCGACTACGAGGCGGGCCAGGAGATCTCCATCCCGCTGAAGAACATCGACGGCCGTTACGTGGCCGACGAGCGCACCCTGGACAAGCTCGAGGCCGAGGGCCGCGTCGTCTTCCGGTACCTCGACGGCAACCCGAACGGTTCGCTCCGCGACATCGCCGGCATCACCAACGCCGCCGGCAACGTCGTCGGCCTGATGCCGCACCCCGAGCACGCCGTCGAGCCGCTGATCGGCACCGGCCGGACCGACGGGCTCGGATTCTTCACCTCGATCCTGAAGAAGCTGGTCAACGCATGAGCCTCGACACGGTCAAGCACGCCAACGAAACGCCCGACATCGACCAGCCTTGGGCCGAACTCGGTCTCAAGCAGGACGAGTACGAGCGCATCCGCGCCATCCTGGGCCGCCGCCCCACCGGCGCCGAGCTCGCGATGTACTCGGTCATGTGGTCCGAGCACTGCTCGTACAAGTCGAGCAAGGTCCACCTGCGCCAGTTCGGCGAGAAGGCGCCCGAGAACGACGCCCTGCTCGTGGGCATCGGCGAGAACGCCGGCGTCGTCGACGTCGGCCAGGGCTACGCGGTCACCTTCAAGGTCGAGTCGCACAACCACCCCTCGTACATCGAGCCCTACCAGGGCGCGGCCACCGGCATCGGCGGCATCGTGCGCGACATCCTCGCCATGGGCGCCCGCCCGGTCGCGGTGATGGACCCGCTGCGCTTCGGCGCCGCCGACCACCCCGACACCAAGCGCGTCCTGCCCGGCGTCGTCGCGGGCATCGGTGGCTACGGCAACTGCCTGGGCCTGCCCAACATCGGCGGCGAGGTCGTCTTCGACTCCTGCTACCAGGGCAACCCGCTGGTCAACGCCCTGTGCATCGGTGTGATGAAGCACGAGGACATCCACCTCGCGAAGGCGTCCGGCGCCGGCAACAAGGTCATCCTCTACGGCGCCCGCACCGGCGGCGACGGCATCGGCGGCGTGTCCGTGCTCGCCTCCGAGACCTTCGACTCCACCGGCCCGGCCAAGCGCCCGGCGGTCCAGGTCGGCGACCCCTTCCAGGAGAAGCTCCTCATCGAGTGCACCCTGGAGATCTTCCGCGAGGACCTCGTCGACGGCATCCAGGACCTCGGCGGCGCCGGCCTCTCCTGCGCCACCAGCGAGCTGGCCAGCGCCGGTTCCGGCGGTATGCGCGTCGAGCTGGACACCGTGCCGCTGCGCGACTCCTCCCTCTCGCCCGAGGAGATCCTCATGAGCGAGTCGCAGGAGCGCATGTGCGCGGTGGTCGAGCCCGGCAAGGTCGACCGCTTCATGGAGATCTGCGAGAAGTGGGACGTCATCGCCACCGTGATCGGCGAGGTGACGGACGGCGAGCGGCTGGAGATCTTCTGGCACGGCGAGCAGATCGTGGACGTGCCCCCGCGCACGGTGGCGCACGAGGGTCCGGTCTACGAGCGCCCGTACGCCCGTCCCGACTGGCAGGACGCCCTCCAGGCCGACGACGCGGCCAAGCTGGCCCGCCCGGCGACCGCCGAGGAGCTGCGCGCGCAGGTCCTCAAGGTGATCGCCTCGCCGAACCAGGCGTCCAAGTCCTGGATCACCGACCAGTACGACCGGTTCGTGCAGGGCAACACGGTCCTGGCGCAGCCGGAGGACTCCGGCATGGTCCGGATCGACGAGGACACCAACCTCGGTGTCGCCGTCGCCACGGACGGCAACGGCCGTTACGCCAAGCTCGACCCGTACGCGGGCGCCCAGCTGGCGCTCGCCGAGTCGTACCGCAACGTGGCCGCCTCCGGCGCCCGCCCGCTGGCCATCTCCAACTGCCTGAACTTCGGCTCGCCCGAGGACCCGGCGGTCATGTGGCAGTTCGCCGAGGCCACCCGCGGTCTGGCGGACGGCTGCCTGGAACTGGGCACTCCGGTCACCGGCGGCAATGTCTCGCTCTACAACCAGACGGGCGAGACCGCCATCCACCCGACGCCCGTCGTCGCCGTGCTGGGCGTCATCGACGACGTCGACCGGCGTACGCCGATCGCCTTCTCCGAGCCCGGTCACCTGCTCTACCTGCTGGGTGACACCAAGGAGGAGCTGGGTGGTTCGGCCTGGTCGCAGGTGATCCACGAGCACCTGGGCGGGCTGCCGCCGGCCGTCGACCTGGGCCGCGAGAAGCTGCTCGCCGAGATCCTGATCGCCGCCTCGCGCGACGGCATGGTCGACGCGGCGCACGACCTCTCCGACGGTGGCCTGATCCAGGCCCTCGCGGAGTCGTGCCTGCGCGGTGGCAACGGCGCCCGGATCGTCGTCCCGGACGGCATGGACGCCTTCGTCCTGCTGTTCTCGGAGTCCGCGGGCCGCGCGGTCGTCGCCGTGCCGCGCAGCGAGGAGCTGCGCTTCGGCGACATGTGCGGCGCGCGCGGCCTGCCCGCGATCCGGATCGGCGTCGTGGACGGCGAAGAGATCGATGTCCAGGGGCAGTTCACGCTCCCGCTGGCCGAGCTGCGCGAGGCCCACGAGGCCACGATCCCGGCGCTGCTCGCCTGAGCCCGGCGGTCCCCGCGGCTCCCGCGTGTCGACCGGAGGCGGCCCACCCCACCCGGGGCGGGCCGCCTCCGGCGTTCCCCGGGCGCGCCGGGTGATCATCGGCACACCGGGCCGGGTACGGGCCGGAGTCCCTTGTGACGGAGAGCACTTCGTGGCGTACGGGCCGGTGGCCGCCGCGGCGGAATAGGGTCGGGCCATGGCCGCCGCACCGCGCACACCACGCGCCCGCCGCTACGACTCCGCCAAGACCCGCGCCGCCGTCCTCGCGCAGTTCCAGCACGTCCGCGAGGTGACGGCCGGACTGACCGCCGAGCAGCTGAGGCTGCCGACCCGGCTCGGTGACTGGACCGTCCGCGAGCTCGTCTCCCACATCGCCATCATCCTCGACCACGTGAGCGACACGCTGGAGAAGCCCGCGCCCCCGAAGCTGGAAGTCCCCGTCCAGGAATGGCCGTTCGCGACCCGGGCCATCGCCGGCCGGGTCGACGAGCTCGCCCATGAGCTGGCGGACCGGGGCGCCGAGCCGACGGAGATCTTCGACCGGATCGCCGAGCGGTTCGACCGGATCGTCGGGCCCGCCCCGGACGACCGGCTGCTCGCCTCCCGGGTCGGCGCGATGCGCCTGGACGACTTCCTGGTCACCCGCTGCGTCGAGCTCGTCGTCCACTCCGACGACCTGGCCGCCGCGCTGGGCGTGCACGTCCCGTTCGACCGGCAGGCCCTCGCCAACTGCACCCGCATGCTGGCCGACGCGCTCGCCCTCAAGGCGCCCGGCGGCTCGGTGGAGGTCCGCGTTCCGCCGTTCGCGGTCGTCCAGTGCGTCGAAGGGCCCAGGCACACCCGCGGCACCCCGCCCAATGTGGTCGAGACCGACCCCGTCACCTGGCTGCGGCTCGCCACCGGCCGTACGGAGTGGGCCGCCGCGCTCGACGAGGCGGCCGTCTCCGCGAGCGGGGAGCGCGCGGACCTCGCCGCGCTGCTGCCGGTCATGGGCTGACCGGGCCCGCCGGCCTCCCGGGCCGCCCTTCCGGGGGCGGCCCACGGCGGAAATGAAGGGGAAATCAGGAAAACGCCAGAGGTCCGTGGATCGGGAATCTGCGGAGAAAATCCGAAATAGTCGGAGGGTTCGCTCGGAAAGCCGCACCGGATGCGGTGGCGGCGGTCCCCGGCATTGCGAACGGAGCCGTCCCGGCGGTGTCACGGGAAGAACTGCGGACAGGTCTTGGGCAGCGATCCTGAAGGTGATTGCCTGTACCCGTCAAGTGGCTGTCCGTGGTGTGAGCAATTCCTGGTCGTCCCCGGTTCGGATGAACCTCGGACCTGCAATAGACTCGGACACGTGCCTCGTGGTGACGGACGACTCAACCACGACCTGCTCCCCGGTGAGAAGGGCCCCCAGGACGCTTGTGGCGTCTTCGGTGTCTGGGCTCCGGGTGAAGAGGTCGCCAAACTCACCTATTTCGGGCTGTATGCGCTGCAGCACCGTGGACAGGAGTCCGCGGGCATCGCGGTGAGCAACGGCTCCCAGATCCTCGTCTTCAAGGACATGGGACTGGTCTCCCAAGTCTTCGACGAAACCTCCCTGGGCTCGCTCCAGGGACATATCGCGGTCGGACACGCCCGCTACTCCACCACCGGAGCCTCGGTGTGGGAGAACGCCCAGCCGACCTTCAGGGCGACGGCCAACGGCTCGATCGCGCTGGGTCACAACGGCAACCTGGTCAACACGGCCCAGCTCGCGGAGATGGTCGCGGCCCTCCCCCGGGAGAACGGGCGTGCCACCCAGGTCGCGGCGACCAATGACACCGACCTGGTCACGGCCCTGCTCGCGGGCCAGACCGACGACGACGGCAAGCCCCTGACGATCGAGGAAGCGGCCACCAAGGTCCTCCCGGACGTCCAGGGCGCCTTCTCCCTCGTCTTCATGGACGAACACACCCTGTACGCCGCCCGGGACCCGCAGGGCATCCGCCCGCTGGTCCTCGGGCGTCTGGAGCGCGGCTGGGTGGTGGCCTCCGAGACCGCCGCCCTGGACATCTGCGGCGCCTCCTTCGTCCGTGAGGTCGAGCCCGGCGAGCTCGTCGCCATCGACGAGAACGGCCTGCGGACCTCCCGCTTCGCCGAGGCCCGGCCCAAGGGCTGTGTCTTCGAGTACGTCTACCTCGCGCGCCCCGACACCGATATCGCGGGCCGCAACGTCTACCTCTCCCGGGTGGAGATGGGCCGCCGGCTCGCCGCCGAGGCCCCGGTCGACGCCGACCTGGTGATACCGACCCCGGAGTCCGGCACCCCCGCCGCCGTGGGCTACGCGGAGGCCAGCGGCATCCCGTACGGCACCGGCCTGGTCAAGAACTCCTACGTCGGCCGCACCTTCATCCAGCCGAGCCAGACCATCCGCCAGCTGGGCATCCGCCTCAAGCTCAACCCGCTGCGCGATGTCATCCAGGGCAAGCGCCTGGTCGTCGTGGACGACTCCATCGTCCGCGGCAACACCCAGCGGGCCCTGGTGCGGATGCTGCGCGAGGCCGGCGCGGCCGAGGTGCACGTCCGGATCTCGTCCCCGCCGGTGAAGTGGCCGTGCTTCTTCGGCATCGACTTCGCCACCCGGGCCGAGCTGATCGCCAACGGCATGACGGTCGACGAGATCGGCAAGTCGCTGGGCGCGGACTCCCTGGCGTACATCTCCCTCGACGGCATGATCGAGGCGACCACGATCGCCAAGCCCGATCTGTGCCGCGCGTGCTTCGACGGTGAGTACCCCATGCCGCTCCCCGACCCCGAGCTCCTCGGCAAGCAGCTTCTGGAGACCGAGCTGGCCGGTGGCACGGACGCCGCCGACGCCCTCCGTCGCCCGTAACGCCCCGTAGTACCGAACGACACGAAAGCTCTGAAACACATGTCTGCAGAGTCTTCTGAGCATGCTCCGCACGCGGGCACTGGTGCCAGCTACGCAAGCGCGGGCGTCGACATCGAGGCGGGCGACCGCGCCGTGGACCTGATGAAGGAGTGGGTGAAGAAGGCCACCCGACCCGAGGTCGTCGGCGGGCTCGGCGGCTTCGCCGGCCTCTTCGACGCCGGCGCGCTCAAGCGTTACGAGCGGCCGCTGCTCGCCTCCGCCACGGACGGCGTCGGCACGAAGGTCGACATCGCGCGCCGTATGGGTGTCTACGACACCATCGGTCACGACCTGGTCGGCATGGTCGTCGACGACCTGGTCGTGTGCGGTGCCGAGCCGCTCTTCATGACCGACTACATCTGCGTGGGCAAGGTCTACCCGGAGCGGGTCGCGGCCATCGTCAAGGGCATCGCCGAGGGCTGTGTCCTCGCGGGCTGCGCGCTGGTCGGCGGTGAGACCGCCGAGCACCCCGGGCTGCTCGCCGCCGATGACTTCGACGTGGCCGGCGCCGGTACGGGCGTGGTCGAGGCCGACCGGGTGCTGGGCGCAGAGCGTATCCGCGAGGGTGACGCGGTCATCGCGATGGCCTCGTCCGGACTTCACTCGAACGGGTACTCACTGGTCCGCCATGTGCTCTTCGACCGGGCCGGCTGGGAGCTGGACCGCGAGGTCCCGGAGTTCGGCCGGACCCTCGGCGAGGAGCTGCTGGAGCCCACCAAGATCTACTCGCTGGACTGCCTGGCGCTCACCCGGACGGCCGATGTGCACGCCTTCTCGCACATCACCGGCGGTGGCCTGGCCAACAACCTGGCCCGGGTGATGCCGGCGGGTCTGCACGCGACGGTCGACCGCTCGACCTGGACGCCGGGACCGGTCTTCGAGCTGGTCGGCAAGCTGGGCGGGGTGGCGCGCGCGGAGCTGGAGAAGACGCTCAACATGGGCGTCGGAATGATCGCGGTCGTTCCGCGGGAGTCCGTGGACGTGGCGCTGGCGACCTTCGCGGACCGGGGCGTGGAGTCCTGGGTCGCGGGCGAGATCACCGCGCGCGGGGACCGCGCCGAGGCCGTGACGCTGACCGGTGACCACCACGCCGGCTGATCGTCTCCGGGCAGCACAGAACCCGGTCCGAGGCGGGGCCTCGGACCGGGCCGGTGAGAGTTACAGCGTCAAGCGCGGCGACGATATGTCGAGGAGTGGTCGGGCGCTTGCTCGTCCTCGTCCTCATCGTTGTAACGATCCGCGTACTGAGCGTACGGATCGTCCTCCAGCTCATCGTCCTTTTCGAGCGGCTCGCTGTTCGGCGGCTGCTTCGTCGGCGATGCGCCCAGCTCATTGGCCAGACGTGAGAGGTCGGTCCCGCCGCTGTTGTACTTCAGCTGGCGGGCGACCTTTGTCTGCTTGGCCTTGGCCCGGCCGCGCCCCATGGCTCGACCCCCTCAGTGACGGGGCTCGACGGCCCCAGAGTCTTGACACGCGTTCACGTTCATGAGTCAGAGCGGACCCTCGGGGAGGATCCGGCCTGTAGGGCTTCAACGGTACCTGCTTCCGCGGCCATACGGTACGTCGCCCGCATGACGTGCCACGCAGCACAACCCGAGGGGAGCCCCGTCCCCGCTGGTCAGCAGCGATTTTAACGTGTCTCGGGCGCCGACCCGCCGATGAGGTGGTGAGGGATCTCTCGCTTCCCGCCCCCGGTGGGCCGTCTGTAGGGAACGCTGTGCGGGTACCGAGTGTGCGACCGGGCCACCCTTACGCGTGCGGGCGCCGGCCACCGCTCGGGTGACCGGCGCCCGTCCGGTGGAACGTGCCGGGTCAGCCGGTCAGCGCACCGGTCCGCGCCTCGGCCATGCGCTGTTCGGCGAGCCGGTCCGCGGCGGCGGCCGGAGGAATGCCGTCCGCTTTCGCTCGATCAAATATGGCCAAGGTCGTGTCGTAGATCCCGGTCGCCTTGGCCTTGGCGCGATCGAAGTCGAAACCGTGCAGCTCGTCGGCGACCTGGATGACTCCGCCGGCGTTCACCACGTAGTCCGGCGCGTAGAGGATCCCGCGGTCGGCGAGGTCCTTCTCGACACCCGGATGGGCGAGCTGGTTGTTGGCCGCGCCGCAGACCACGGTGGCGGTGAGCGCGGCCACGGTCCCGTCGTCCAGCGCGCCGCCGAGGGCGCACGGGGCGTAGACGTCGAGGGGGGTGCGGACGAGCACGTCGGCGTCGGTCACGGCGGTCACCCGGGGGTGCCGGGCGATGATCCGCTCGACGGCCTCCGCGCGCACATCGGTGATCACGACCTCCGCGCCGTCCTCGATCAGGTGCTCGACGAGGTGGTGGCCGACCTTCCCGACCCCCGCGACGCCGACCCGGCGCCCGCGCAGCGTCGGCTCGCCCCACTGGGTGCGCGCGGCGGCGCGCATGCCCTGGAACACCCCGAAGGCCGTGAGGACGGAGGAGTCGCCCGCGCCGCCGTTCTCGGGGGAGCGGCCGGTGGTCCAGGGGTTCTCCCGGGCGACCACGTCCATGTCCCGCACGTACGTGCCGACGTCGCACGCGGTGACGTAGCGGCCGCCGAGGGAGGCGACGAACCGTCCGTAGGCGAGCAGAAGTTGTTCGGTCTTGATCTCGTCGGGGTTGCCGATGATCACGGCCTTACCGCCGCCGTGGTCCAGACCCGCCAGGGCGTTCTTGTACGACATGCCGCGGGAGAGGTTGAGCGCGTCCAGGACCGCGGCCTCGTCCGAGGCGTAGGGGTGGAAGCGGGTGCCGCCGAGGGCGGGGCCCAGGGCGGTGGAATGGAGGGCGATCACGGCCCTGAGGCCGCTCTCGCGGTCCTGGCAGAGCATGACCTGCTCATGGCCGCCCTGGTCGGACCGGAACAAAGTGTGCAGCACGCCGTCAACTTCATCGGTGGGACGTACGTCAGTCACTGTGGTGACTCCATATGTCGCGGAGGTCGCCCTCCGGGGGTGGTGGAGGGCCGGTTGGCACGAGGGTAAGACCTGCCGGCCCGGGGGGCCGGTCCCGTGCCGAGGATCACTCTCCCGAGGTGCCGCGCCATGGGACGATTTGGACAGTACGGGGAGGCTCGGCAACTCCCTGGAGTGTCCTCCGGTTTGAGGGAGCGAGTGTGGGATCGGCGTCATCGGTGACTGTCCCGTACGCGGCATATCTGCGGGTCTACGAACCTCTGGGCGCATTCCCGGAACCGGAACGCGGCCACTGGGAGCGGTACGCCCGGCGCGAGAACCTCCCCGGTGTGCAGGACGAGCTCCGCCGCTCGCTCGCGGACCTGCTGCCCACCCCGCCGGTGCCGGTTCCGGTGCACGAGAGCGGCGACGCCTTCGTGGCCCTCCTCGACGGCGTGCTGTGCGTCTGTCCCTGGCGGACCCGGCTGCGGGGCTGGCTCGCGCTGGAGGAGCTCGCCGAGAGCCTGCCCACGCCGGTGCTGGACGCCGCGCTGCCGCCGGTGGTCCGCCGCCAGGCCGAGGCGGACTACGAGCACTGGCTGGAGCGCAACCCCGACGCCCGGCCGTGGATCCGCACGGCGACCTGGCAGGTGCCGCTGCGCTGGTTCGTCCTCTTCGCGGACGAGGAGCGGGAGTACGGCAAGGGGGACGGCCCCCGCGGGGAGCTGGTGCTGCGCTACCGCACGCCCATGGTCGAGGCCCGCCGCCGGGTGGCGCGCGGCCTGCGCACGCTCAAGGACGCGATCGACGAGGGGCCGTTGATCGACGGGCTGGTGGACGTGGGCCGCTGGCTGGAGGAGTTCCATCCGCGCTCCCTGGTCGAGCTGGACTACGGCGGGCTGGTGCATATGGTGCCCGAGGCGGACCTCGCTGAGGACCGCTCCGCGGGTGACACGGCCGAGGGGCTGGCGGCGTTGCGCGCGGGGGACGGCGCGCGGGCGGGCGAGGCGTACGAGCGGCTGACGGAACGTTGGACCGCCGTGCGGAACCGCCAGTACGCGAACTGAAGTCCCATAACGGTGTTCGGAGAGGTTCCCGGAAGCTCCTGTGGCGCCGGTGACGGGACCTAGGTCCCGATCCGGGCCAATGAGGCAACCGTGACCTAACGCACTTACGTTAGGTCTTGCGCCCATCGCCCAGCCTCGTGGCAAAATAGGACAAGGAGTCCGGGAAGGGCTCCTTCCGTCCAACTTCGGGTGGATAGATCGGTATTGCACTCCTTGACGGGTCTGGTGACCCCTGATCCCACTGTGACTGATCGTCACGGTGGCGTGACTGTCCGCTATGGCATGGTCCATCGGGTTCCGTCGAGGTTGAACACCTGAGAGGGCAATTCCATCGGTTTGGCCGACGTGGCTGGACGGATGGTGTAGTTGTAGTGCCGAGGACAAGCCGTTCGTCCTATAACCGACTCGGCCCGCGTCCGCCATTTCGGGCAACGTGGGTCAAGGTGCAGAATTTAGAGGAAAGAACCGACTCCATGTCTGGTTCTCCCGAGGAGGCCGCTCATGACCGCTCGCACCCCTGATGCCGAGCCGCTGCTGACCCCGGCTGAGGTTGCCACGATGTTCCGCGTGGACCCGAAGACGGTCACCCGCTGGGCCAAGGCAGGCAAGCTCACGTCCATCCGCACGCTCGGAGGACACCGCCGTTACCGCGAAGCGGAGGTCCGCGCCCTGCTGGCGGGCATTCCGCAGCAGCGCAGCGAGGCCTGAACAACAGCCTGACGCACTGCCGGGCACTCTCCGGGGCCCCCAACCCGGACGGCCGCCCGAACTAAGCACCACCTGCTTCACCTGCTTCAAAGCGACCGGGGGCCTGCCCCAACAGGTTCCCTGCCCACCGACTTGGGCCAGTCGTCGATCGCGCTGGACTCCGCCGGGTCCAGCGCGATCTTTTTTATGCCCGGCCGGCCTCCGCCGGATCCCCGCCGAGCGCTCCCCCGGCGCCCCGGCGGGCCGGCGCCGGAGCCCCGCCGAACCCTTTCGGGTGGAGTGCAATTGCACATATTAAATTGACCCATTGTAGGGAGGGGGTAAGTTCCATCACTCTGGAAACTCTTTCGGTGACTCCCATCACAGCGCAACCCGCTTGTCACTCACCGTATCGGTGCGGTAATGAAGCGCGCGGCATCCGGATCGCGGGACTCCGGCCACCAGCCTGCCGGCCGACTGCCCTCGGGGCGCCCGCCGTTGGTCACCCCGTGCGGGGACTTTCGTCCCGGGCCGGCCCGTTCGCGGCGGGGGCCCCGGGGTCGTCCGCACGGGTCCCGTCGGAGGGCTTCGCCGGATGGCTCCCCGCCGCCTCCTGGGCGAGCCGCAGCAGCCGGTGGCACACCGCGCAGTGTCGGGTCAGATGGCGGTAGCCCGAGGCGGCCGAGAGGTGGGCGCGCAGGAGCGCCCTCGTCTCGTGCCGGATGCTCTCGGTCCGCTTCGGCTCGGTCGTGCGGGTGGTCGTCGTCATGGAGCGCAGCACCTCCACTGTCTGGGTACCCCTGGCACGTGTCCCAGTCAAGGTCGGATGCAAGAAGGCCCGGATCCCTCGAAAGGGATCCGGGCCTTCAAATGATGCGGTCCTGACGGGATTTGAACCCGCGGCCTCCACCTTGACAGGGTGGCGAGCACTCCAAACTGCTCCACAGGACCTTGCTGTGCTTTCCCGCTCTCGCGGTGCTGCGAAACAGACTCTACAGCAGGTCAGGGGGTGCAGTCGAACCCGATCCGGACCCGGACCGGAACGGGCCCGGACGAGCTCCGTGACTACGGGGCCAGCTGGTCGATCGCCTTCACGATCCGCTTGTCCGACACCGGGTGCGCCGTGCCGAGGGCATGGGCGAAGTAGCTGACCCGCAGCTCCTCGATCATCCAGCGGATGTCCAGGGCCTCCTGGGGCACCGGACGCCCCTTGGGGAACTGCTCCAGCAGCCAGGCGTGCTCGTCCCGCATCTCCTTGACCTTCGCCATCCGGGCCCGGTCCCGGTCCACATTGGTCGGCAGCTGCGTCAGCCGCCGGTCGACGGCCACCAGATAGCGCAGCACGTCCGGCAGCCGGCGGACGCCGTGCGCGGTGACGAACCCCGGCCCGACGAGCTCGGTCAGCTGCTCCCGGACGTCCGCCACGGACGGCACCAGCGGCAGCGACGTGGACAGCGGCGGACTCTTCAGCCGGCGCTCGCACGACTGCCAGGCGGCCAGCACCTCCTGCACCTTGCGGACGGTGTCCAGCGTCGCGTCGACGATGTCCGCCCGCACGGCGTCGAACAGCTTGCGGAAGGACTCCTCGTCCCACGCCGGACCGCCGCGCGCCGCGATCAGCTTGTCGGCCGCGGCCGAGACGCAGTCGTCGAAGAGCGCCGGGATGGACCCGTGCGGATTCGCCGACAGGGCGAGCTTCTGCTGATTGCTGAGCTTGCCCTGAGCGAACTTCGCGGGGTTGGAGGGAAGGTTGAGCAGGATGAGCCGGCGGGTGCCCCGCCACATCGCCTGCCGCTGCTCCGCCTCGGTGTCGAAGAGCCGCACAGCCACCGAGGCGCCCTCGTCCACCAGCGCCGGGTACGCCTTGACCGGCTGCCCCGCCCGCCGGGTCTCGAAGGTGCGCGGCAGCGCCCCGATGGTCCACTGGGTGAGCCCGGAGCGCTGCTCCGGACCGCGCGGCCCGCCGCCGTCGGCCGCGGCCTCCGACGCCTGCTCGAAGGCTTTGGTGATCGCGGCCTGCGTCTTCGGCTTGAGCCTGAGCCGCAGCGCCTCCAGGTCCTTGTCCTCGGCGATCTTCCGCTTCCGCTCGTCGACGATCCGGAACGTGATCTTGAGGTGCTCCGGGACCTTGGCGAAGTCGAAGTCCTCCGGCTCCATCCGGACGCCCACCATCCGCTGGAGCTCACGGGTCAGCGTGGTGGCGAGCGGCTCCTGGAGCGGCACGGCCCGGTCCAGGAACGCCTTGGCGTAGTTCGGCGCCGGGACGTAGTTCCGGCGGATCGGCTTGGGCAGCGAACGGATCAGCTCCGTCACCAGATCCTCGCGCAGCCCCGGGATCTGCCAGTCGAAGCCCTCGGCCGAGACCTGGTTGAGCACCTGGAGCGGGATATGGACGGTCACACCGTCCGCGTCCGCGCCCGGCTCGAACTGATACGTCACCCGGAACTTCAGCCGGCCCTGCCGCCAGGAATCCGGATAGTCGTCCTTGGTGACCGCCTCGGCGTTCTCGTTGATGAGCATGGAGTGCTCGAAATTGAGCAGCTCCGGCTCTTCCCGCCGTTTGTGCTTCCACCATGAGTCGAAGTGCGCACCCGACACCACATGGTCCGGCAGCCGCTGGTCGTAGAAGTCGAAGAGCGTCTCGTCGTCGACCAGGATGTCGCGGCGGCGGGCCCGGTGCTCCAGCTCCTCCACCTCGCCGAGCAGCTTGCGGTTGTCGTGGAAGAACTGGTGGTGCGTCCGCCAGTCGCCCTCGACCAGAGCATTGCGGATGAACAGCTCACGGCTGGTCTCCGGGTCGATCCGCCCGTAATTGACCTTCCGCTGGGCCACGATCGGCACGCCGTAGAGCGTCACCCGCTCGTACGCCATCACGGCCGCCTGCTTCTGCTCCCAGTGCGGCTCGCTGTAATTGCGCTTCACCAGATGCCCGGCGAGCGGCTCGATCCACTCCGGCTCGACCTTGGCGTTGACCCGCGCCCACAGCCGCGACGTCTCCACCAGCTCCGCCGACATCACCCAGCGCGGCTGCTTGCGGAACAGCGCGGAACCCGGGAACACCGCGAACTTCGCGCTGCGGGCACCGAGGTACTCGTTCTTCTCGGTGTCCTTCAGGCCGATGTGCGAGAGCAGGCCGGACAGCAGCGACTGGTGCACCCGGTCCTCCGGGGCGTCCTCCTCCGACAGATGGACGCCCATCTGCTTGGCGACCGTACGCAGCTGGGAGTAGATGTCCTGCCACTCGCGTATCCGCAGATAGTTCAGGAACTCCGACTTGCACATGCGCCGGAAGGCCGACGACGACAGCGCCTTCTGCTGCTCCCGCACATAGCGCCAGAGATTGAGGAAGGCGAGGAAATCGCTGGTCTCGTCCTTGAACCGGGCGTGGTGCTGATCGGCCTGCGCCTGCTTCTCCGAGGGCCGCTCGCGCGGGTCCTGGATGGAGAGCGCGGAGGCGATCACCATCACCTCGCGGACACAGCCGTTCCGGTCGGCCTCCAGGACCATGCGCGCCAGCCGGGGGTCCACCGGGAGCTGGGCGAGCTTGCGGCCCAGTTGGGTGAGCCGCTTTTTCGGGTCCTTCTGCTGGGGGTCGAGCGCGCCCAGCTCGACCAGCAGATCGACGCCGTCCTTGATGTTGCGGCGGTCCGGCGGGTCGATGAAGGGGAACTTCTCGATGTCGCCGAGGCCGGCCGCGGTCATCTGGAGGATGACGGACGCCAGATTCGTCCGGAGGATCTCCGCGTCGGTGAATTCCGGCCGGGCGAGGAAATCGTCCTCGGAGTACAGCCGGATGCAGATGCCGTCGCTCGTACGGCCGCAGCGGCCCTTGCGCTGATTGGCGCTGGCCTGCGAGACCGCCTCGATCGGCAGCCGCTGGACCTTGGTGCGGTGGCTGTAGCGGGAGATCCGGGCGAAGCCGGGGTCGATCACATAGCGGATGCCCGGCACGGTCAGGGACGTCTCCGCGACGTTCGTCGCGAGGACGACACGGCGGCCCGTGTGCCGCTGGAAGACGCGGTGCTGCTCGGCGTGGGACAGCCGGGCGTACAGCGGCAGGATCTCGGTGGTCTGCGCCACCGCGCCGCCGACGCGGCCGAACTTCTTCTCCAGGGCGTCCGCGGTGTCCCGGATCTCCCGCTCGCCGGAGAGGAAGACGAGTATGTCGCCGTCGCCCTCGCGCTGGAGCTCGTCCACGGCGTCGCAGATCGCGGTGATCTGATCGCGGTCGGAGTCCTCGGAATCCTCTTCCAACAGCGGCCGGTAGCGCACCTCGACCGGATACGTACGCCCGCTGACCTCGATGATCGGGGCGTCGCCGAAGTGCCGGGAGAAGCGCTCCGGGTCGATCGTCGCCGAGGTGATCACGACCTTGAGGTCGGGGCGGCGGGGGAGCAACTGGGCGAGGTAGCCCAGGATGAAGTCGATGTTGAGGCTGCGCTCGTGGGCCTCGTCGATGATGATCGTGTCGTACTGGCGCAGCTCGCGGTCGGTCTGCAGCTCGGCCAGCAGGATGCCGTCCGTCATCAGCTTGACGAGCGTGTCGCCGCCCACCTGGTCCGTGAAGCGGACCTTCCAGCCGACCGCGCCGCCCAGCGGCGTCCGCATCTCCTCGGCGACCCGCTCCGCGACCGTGCGGGCCGCGATCCGGCGCGGCTGGGTGTGGCCGATCAGGCCCCGCACGCCCCGGCCGAGCTCCAGACAGATCTTGGGGATCTGGGTGGTCTTGCCGGAGCCGGTCTCACCCGCGACGATCACGACCTGGTGGTCGCGGATCGCTTCGAGGATCTCGTCCTTCTTCTGGCTGACCGGCAGCTGTTCGGGGTAGGAGATCGGGGGCACGGCGGCGCGGCGGGCCGCGATGCGCAGCTCGGCGGAGTCGACGTCGGCCGCGATCTCGGCCAGCACGGCCGTACGGGCCTCTGGCTTGCGGATGCGGCGCGCACCGTCGAGCCGGCGGCCCAGCCGCTGCGCGTCGTGCGGCGTCAGCTCGGGCAGGCGGGCGGCGAGGCCGGCGAAGGTGGCGGAGGCAGGCTGCGTAGACATACGGGGTCCAGGATCGCACCAGCCGCCGGGAAGCGGCGAACGCATTTAGCGGGGTAAACCACTGAGCCCCCCGTCTGACGACGAGGGGCTCACGCTGTGGCTGGGGCCGGGGTCGAACCGGCGACCTTCCGCTTTTCAGGCGGACGCTCGTACCAACTGAGCTACCCAGCCACGCGATCCACGAGGAATCGCAGCGGTCCTGACGGGATTTGAACCCGCGGCCTCCACCTTGACAGGGTGGCGAGCACTCCAAACTGCTCCACAGGACCTTGCTATGTGCGAGCACTAGTCTCGCACACGGTAAAGCGTGCCCCCAACGGGATTCGAACCCGTGCTACCGCCTTGAAAGGGCGGCGTCCTGGGCCACTAGACGATGAGGGCTGATGGCCCACCTGGGCGCTTCGCAGCGCCTCGGGGACGTGAGAAGCATATGGGATGCAGGGAGAAACGCCAAAACGGTTTGCCGGCGGCCGGGCGCGGCGCGGGGTGGCGGGCCGGGCGAAGGGGTGACGGGGGACCGGGTGAGGGGGTGCCGAGGGTGTGACGAGTGGGTGCCGAGTGGGTGGCGGCGGCCCGCGACGGCGGGGCCGGGGGCCGTCGGCGGCCGTTCCGGGGTACGGCGCGGAGCGCGCCCGTGCCGGACAATGGCGAGCGTGCTGGAGATGACGCGCGAGGAGTTCGAGGAACTGGTCGCCGAGGCCCTGGACCGGATCCCGCCGGAGCTGACGCGGCTGATGGACAACGTCGCGGTGTTCGTGGAGGACGAGCCCCCGGCGGACGACCCGGAGCTGCTCGGCCTCTACGAGGGGACGCCGCTGACCGAGCGCGGCGAGTGGTACGCCGGGGTGCTGCCGGACCGGATCACGATCTACCGGGGCCCGACGCTCCGGATGTGCGAGGACCGGGAAGAGGTCGTCCACGAGACGGAGGTGACGGTCGTTCACGAGGTCGCGCACCACTTCGGCATCGACGACGAGCGGCTGCACGCGCTCGGGTACGGGTGATCGGGTACGGGTGAGCGGCCGGGGTCGGAGCCGGAGCCGGGATCGGAGCCCGGGGCGGATCCGGATCGGAGCCGGGGCCGAGGCGCGGCTGAGGGCGGACGGAGCGCGGGCGGCCGGTGGGCGGCCCGCGGCCGGGCGGCGCCGCGCGGGTTCGCGCCCGTCGGGGCGAGGCGCGGCTCAGCCGCGGCCGGGGCGCGGCCGCGGGCGAGACCGGGGTGCGGCCGGGGTGTGGCCGAGGCGCGGTCGGGGTGCGCCCGAGGCGCGGCCGGGCCGCGGTCGGCAGTCGGCCGGTGCCACGCAGCGCACCGCCCGGCACACCGCCCGGCCGAGGGCCCGCCGCGTGACCCGGTGGCGGCAGGGGCCCGGGTGAAGCCCTGTGCGGGACCGAGGGCGCGGGGCCGGAGGGGCCTTCGGGTCCCCGGTGACGGGTGAGGCGTGTGACAGGGCCCCACGCGTGTCCTGCGCGGGGCGGGGCCAGTTGGGCAGGGGGCCTGTCCCACGCGATCCGAAGGCGGTCCCCTTCATGCGCTCCACCTCAGCCCACACAGCCGTCACCCGGATCGCGGCCGTGGCCGTCGCGGCCCTGGCGCTCGGGGGGTGCATGAGTGTGAGCGACCCGGAGCGGCCCGCTCCGTCCGGCTCCGGCGCGGACAAGCGCCGCGAGGCCGCTCCGGAGCCGGACGGCGGGGTGCACATGCCGGGCGCCCGGCCGGGCCGCCCGGACGCGCGGGCCGTGAAGGGCGCGAGCGGCAGTCCGGCGGCCAAGGGCGCGTCCGCCGCGTCCTCCGCCTCGCCCTCCGGCGACCCCGAGGCTTCGCCGGAGGCGGCGAAGCCGGGTAAGCCGGGAGGCAAGCCCAAGCCGCCCGGCTCGGGTCCCGGTACCGTCCCGGTACCGGGCAAGCCGCCCGCGCCCTCCCAGGCGCCGCCGCCCCCGCCGAGCAGCCCGGCACCGCCGCCGCCCGCCACCCCGGCGCCCCCGTCCACCACCCCTCCGGCGCCCCAGCCGGGCCCTCAGGCGGGTCCTGTGGCGTAGGCCATTCGGGGGGCGGCTTGCGCTCGGGGGTGGGGAGTGCGTATGGTGGTAGATCGTTTGATCCCATTTGCCCGGCGCCTGACAGAAGCGCGCCGTGTGGCGCGTTCCTTACCTTGCCGTGGCTGACCGCATCGAGGCGGTCATTTGTGAAGCCGACACGGAGCTTGGGCGCGTGCCGAAACTCCGGAAGGTTTCGCATTTCGCATGTCTATTTCCACTGAGAACACCGTCATGCCCGAGGGCGACGAGATCGTCGTCACCGAGGCCGTCGACACCGTCGAGGTCGTCGACGCTCCCGAGGCCGCCGAGGCCGTCGCCGACGAGGCCACCGAGCCCGCCGAGCCGACGATCACCTTCGGTGACCTCGGTCTGGACGACGCGATCGTCCGCAAGCTCGCGCAGAACGGTGTCACCACCCCGTTCCCGATCCAGGCCGCGACCATCCCGGACGCCCTGGCCGGCAAGGACATCCTCGGCCGTGGCCGTACGGGCTCCGGCAAGACGCTCTCCTTCGGTCTCCCGCTGCTGTCCACGCTGGCCGGCGGCCACACCGAGAAGAAGCGCCCCCGCGGCCTGATCCTCACCCCGACCCGCGAGCTGGCGATGCAGGTCGCCGACGCCCTCCAGCCTTACGGCGACGTCCTCGGCCTGAAGATGAAGGTCGTCTGCGGCGGTACGTCCATGGGCAACCAGATCTACGCCCTGGAGCGCGGCGTCGACATCCTCGTCGCCACCCCGGGCCGTCTGCGCGACATCCTCAACCGCGGTGCCGCCCAGCTCGACAAGGTCGAGGTCGCCGTCCTCGACGAGGCCGACCAGATGGCCGACATGGGCTTCCTGCCCGAGGTCACCGAGATCCTCGACCAGGTGCCGGCCGGCGGCCAGCGCCTGCTGTTCTCCGCCACCCTGGAGAACGAGATCGACACCCTGGTCAAGCGCTACCTGGTCAACCCGATCACGCACGAGGTCGACCCCTCCGCCGGTGCCGTCACCACCATGACCCACCACGTCCTCGTCGTGAAGCCGAAGGACAAGGCGCCGGTCACCGCCGCCATCGCCGCCCGTAAGGGCCGCACCATCATCTTCGTCCGCACCCAGCTGGGCGCCGACCGCGTCGCCGAGCAGCTGCTCGACGCCGGTGTGAAGGCCGACGCCCTGCACGGCGGCATGACCCAGGGCGCCCGCAGCCGCGTCCTGGAGGACTTCAAGGCCGGCTACGTGAACTGCCTGGTCGCCACCGACGTCGCCGCCCGCGGTATCCACGTCGACGGCATCGACCTGGTCCTGAACGTCGACCCCGCCGGTGACCACAAGGACTACCTGCACCGCTCCGGCCGTACGGCCCGCGCCGGCCAGTCCGGCACGGTCGTCTCCCTGGCCCTGCCGCACCAGCGCAAGCAGATCTTCCGCCTGATGGAGGACGCGGGCGTCGACGCCTCGCGCCACATCGTCGGCGGCTCCGGCGCCTTCGACGAGGAGGTCGCCAAGATCACCGGCGCCCGTTCCCTCACCGAGGTCCAGGCCGACTCCGCCGCCAACGCCGCCAAGCAGGCCGAGCGCGACCTCCAGGAGCTCACCCGTCAGCTCGAGCGCGCCCAGCGCCGTGCGACCGAGCTCCGCGAGGAGGCCGACCGCCTGACCGCGCGCGCCGCCCGTGAGCGTGGCGAGGACCCGGAGGCCGCCGTGGCCGCCGCGGCCGAGGCCGCCGCCAACGAGGCCCAGGCCGAGGAAGCCGCCGCCGCTGCCGTGCCCGCGCAGACCGCCCCGGCCTACGAGCGCCGTGACGAGCGTGGCAACTTCGACCGCCGCGACGACCGCTCCGGTGGCTTCCGTCGTGACGACCGTCGCGACGACCGCTCCTCGGGTGGTTTCCGCCGCGATGACCGCCCGTCCGGTGGCTTCCGTCGTGACGACCGCCGCGACGACCGCCCCTCCGGTGGCTTCCGCCGCGATGACCGTCGTGACGACCGCTCCTCGGGTGGTTTCCGTCGTGACGACCGTCCGTCCGGTGGTTTCCGTCGCGACGAGCGTCGTGACGACCGTCCGGCCGGTGGCGGCTTCCGCCGCGATGACCGTCCGTCCGGTGGTTTCCGCCGTGACGAGCGTCGTGACGACCGTCCGGCCGGTGGTGGCTTCCGTCGTGACGACCGTCCGTCCGGTGGTTTCCGCCGTGACGAGCGTCGTGACGACCGTCCGGCCGGTGGCGGCTTCCGCCGCGACGACCGTCCCTCCGGTGGCTTCCGCCGTGACGACCGCCCGTCCGGTGGCTTCCGCTCCGGTGGCAGCGACCGTCCGTTCAACCGCGACCGTCGCGACGACCGCCCCGCCGGCGGCCACCGCTCCGGTGGCGGCGACCGCCCGTACGGCCGTCGTGACGACCACCGCGGCGGCACCGGCACCGGCTCCTTCGGTCGCCGTGACGACAAGCCGCGCTGGAAGCGCAACGGCTGATAACCGCAGGTGACTTGGGGCCCGTACGGCACATCGGTGTCGTACGGGCCCCGCTGCGTCGCCATCCCCGGCCGTTGTGTGGGCCATAACGACTCGGGATAACGCGGTCGCGCGGGCTATGCTGCGGGGTGCGGGCCGTTAGCTCAATTGGCAGAGCAGTGGACTTTTAATCCATTGGTTGTGGGTTCGAGTCCCACACGGCCTACCGCGGCAGGCGCCGGAATCCCGGCTGACCTGCGATGGAGCGCCCCGTCCGGGCTTACCGGGCGGGGCGTTCCGGCGTTGTGGGAGGTGCTTCGCGGACCGGTCGCCATCCCCTTGGAGATCAGTTGCGGAGACATCTCTTCCGTATGCACCGTTCGGTGGCTTCCCCCGGCTTCCTTACGCCGATGTCGTACCAAAGGGCTATCGCACGGCACGTACACCGCTTGTCGCGCGTGTCGTGTCCCACGCCTCGCCGTCCCCGCACCCTGTGTCCACGCGGAGTTTCCGCGCGTCGGCTTTCGAGGGGGCCCAGCGGGCCGGCTGCGGGAGTCCGCGCCGGCCTGACGGGGGAGTGCCCGGGGCGGCGAAGAGGTCGCCGTGCGGAGCTGGTGGGAGGCCGGGTGGCGGGCCTACGCCGGGTGCGGAGCCGCCGTGTGACGCTCCCTCCGGTCGCCCCGGCCGCGAATTCCCCGGCGCCCGGCGGGACATGCGCTGCGGGCCCGCCCCGGTGGGGGAGCCGGGGAGAAGGCCGCTGAACCACCGCTTCCGCTGACTCGGGCCCTCATCCGACGAGTTCGCCGGAATCCCGCCCCTCTGCCGTGTTCGCGCCGCTACGGTAAGTGCGCGGGGTGGGTGTGGCGAAGGTCGGGAGGTCGAGGGCCGTGGAGAACTCGCGAGCGGGTGAGGGTGAGAGCGGGAGCGGGCGCACGGAGCGCGAGCGGTGTCAGGGGCGCACCGAGCCCGTGGCGCGCCCGGCGCACGGCCGGCCCGCCGGGGAGCGCGGCGACGGCACCACCCCGGCCGAGCACGTGAGCGAGCTGCTGGACCGCGCGCAGAACGGCTTCGAGATCGCCGAACCGGTGCTCACCCGGCTGCGGACCGCCCTGATGCACCAGGCCGAACTCCGCTCGTACCGCCAGCGCAACGACGAGGCCCGCCCCCTGCGCTGCAACACCTACCGGCATGTCTTCCTGCTCGCCGACGGCAGCAGCCTGCAGCTGTACGAGCTGGAGCACGACACCGGCCCCGAGGAAGACTTCCTCTACGAGCTCTACGCCCTGGAGGACGCCCTCGACCGGGCCGAGCGCAGGGTGCACGAGCGGATCGGCGGCGGCATCGGCCCCGGCGGCGAGGCCGAGGAGCTGCCCGCCTGGCTGGCCGAGGAACTGCTGCTCGCCATGGGCCCGACCCGGCCCCGCCGGGAGTACGCCTGCGAGGCGTCGCCCGACCACGCCCGCCGCCTGCTGCGCCGCGCGGAGAACGAGGACGGGCCGGGCGAGGTGGTGCGGGAGCTGCTCCAGGGGGCGCTCGGCCACCACATCGCGCTGATCACCAAGCCCAGGCGCCGGGGCGCGGGCCGGGACGCGACCTGGTGCCGCTTCTACGAGCACGCGTTCCTGCTGGAGGGCGGGGGCGAGGTCAGCCTCTGGGAGCTGGAGCACAACATGAACACGGACGGCAGGCTCGTCTGCGAGGTCTATCTCGACGAGGCGGAGGCCGAGGTGGCGGCGGACCGGCACGCCCGCGCCCAGGGCGTGGAGCTGTAGTAGGCCGGGAGCGGGAGCGGGAGCGGGAGCGGGAGGGGGCCGGGAAGGGCCCGGACCGGCCCTGTCCGGGCTTGTCCGCCCCTGTCCCGGCCCGCCCGGCCCCGTCCCGACGCCTGGGCTTGGTGATCGTCGACGGAAGGGGGGTTACGGGGGGCCACCGGCGTGTGTTATGGTCGTTCGAGTTGCAGTTGTGGTACCCATGAACTCGTGTGCGCCTGACGGTTATGTAGCCGAAGGCGCATTTTTGTTTTTAGCCGGTCTATTCCGGTGTGGGGCCCATCCCATTCACAAGGAGATAGACATGGCTACTGGCACCGTGAAGTGGTTCAACTCGGAAAAGGGCTTCGGCTTCATCGAGCAGGACGGCGGCGGCCCGGACGTCTTCGCCCACTACTCGAACATCGCCTCCTCCGGCTTCCGTGAGCTCCTCGAGGGCCAGAAGGTTTCCTTCGACGTCACGCAGGGCCAGAAGGGCCTGCAGGCCGAGAACATCGTCCCCGCCTGACGATGATCGCCCGCCCGGCAGTCGGCTGACCGGCCTCACGGCCGTTCCGGCCCAGGTCGTACGACCCTGCCGGGCAACGCATCACGCTTGACGCAATGGGGCCCGCACCACTGGGTGCGGGCCCCATTGTCGCCCCCGCACCAGCGCGCCCAGGCTTTTCCGCCGCCCGTCCCGTCCCGGCCGGGTCTCGCGATGCGAAGTCCTCATCTCGGGCGTGCCACCCCATTGAGGGAAGGTCCCCGTATGACTCGCTCCGCCCGCCCCGCCCGCTCCTCCGACGGCGGCGGCTCCCCGCGCTCGCGCTCGGGCCAGCCGTCCCGTGGCGGCCAGTCCGGCCGCGGTGGTCAGTCCGCACGCCGCCGCCCGGCCGCCGCCCCGCTCCAGGGCGAATTCGAGACCCCGGTCTCCACCACCCCCGCGCTGCCGCCCGTGGCCGCCTTCGCCGACCTGGACATGCCGAACGGCCTGCTCGCCACGCTGACCCGCGAGGGCGTCACCGAGCCGTTCCCTATCCAGGCCGCGACGCTGCCGAACTCGCTCAGTGGCCGTGACGTCCTCGGCCGCGGCCGTACGGGCTCCGGCAAGACCCTCGCCTTCGGCCTGGCGCTGCTGGCCCGTACGGCCGGCCGCCGCGCCGAGTCCGGGCGTCCGCTCGCCCTGGTGCTCGTCCCCACCCGTGAGCTGGCGCAGCAGGTCACCGACTCGCTCAGCGTCTACGCGACCGCCGTCAACCTGCGGATCGCCACGGTCGTCGGCGGTATGTCCATCGGCCGCCAGGCCCAGACGCTGGCGCGCGGCGCCGAGGTGCTGGTCGCCACCCCCGGCCGGCTCGCGGATCTGATCCAGCGCGGCGACTGCAAGCTCGGCGACGTGGCGATCACGGTCCTGGACGAGGCCGACCAGATGGCCGACATGGGCTTCCTGCCGCAGGTCACCAAGCTGCTCGACCAGGTCGACCCGGACGGTCAGCGGATGCTGTTCTCCGCGACCCTGGACCGCAACGTCGACCGGCTCGTCCGCCGCTTCCTGTCCGACCCGGTGACCCACTCCGTCGACGCGTCCGTGGGCGCGGTCTCCACGATGGACCACCACCTGTTCCACCTCACGGACCAGGACAAGAAGGACGCCGTCACGCGCATCGCCGCCCGCGAGGGCCGCGTGATCATGTTCGTGGACACCAAGCGCGGCGCCGACCGGCTGGTGAAGAAGCTGCTCTCCGAGGGCGTACGGGCGGCGGCGCTGCACGGCGGCAAGAGCCAGCCGCAGCGCAACCGCACCCTGGAGCTGTTCCGCACCGACCAGGTCACCGCCCTGGTCGCGACGAACGTGGCCGCGCGCGGCATCCACATCGACGGTCTCGACCTGGTCGTGAACATCGACCCGCCGACGGACCACAAGGACTACCTGCACCGCGGCGGCCGCACGGCGCGCGCGGGCGAGTCCGGCACGGTCGTCACGCTGGTGCTGCCCGAGCAGCGCCGCGAGATGAGCCGCATGATGGTCACGGCGAAGATCACCCCGAACGTCATCAACACCCACCCGCGCGACCCGGAGCTCGCCCGTATCACCGGTGCCCGTGAGCCCAGTGGTGTCGCGGTGGTCATCGCGCCGCCGGTCCCGGCCCAGCCGCAGGGCTCCGGCAAGTCGTCGTCCCGTTCGCGTTCGCGCGGCTCGGGCGCGGCGGGCGGTTCCGCCGCCGGTTCCGCTTCGCGCGGCAGCCGGGGCGGTCGCGGCCGTACGCGTACGGAGTCGGGCGCTTCCGGTGCCACCGGCGGGTCCGGTGGCGGCGGCTTCCGCGGCCTCGCGGCCGGTGGCAACGGCAACGGCTCCCGCCGGTCCGCCGACAGCCGCCCCGGCAACGCGGCCGGCCGCCCCGCCGCAGCGGCGGCGGCGCGGGCGGCGGCGCCGCCGTCCTGCGTAGCGCGCAGCGCGCGGGCGCCCCTTCCCTGGGCTGACGCCCGGGCCCCCTTTCCGCGCTGACGCGCGGTGTCCTCAAACGCCGGACGGGCCGATTTTCAGCCCGTCCGGCGTTTGAGGACCGGGGTCCGGGGCGGAGCCCCGGGTTCGGGAAGGGGCGGGTAGGGGAAAAGCCCCGCACGTACCCCCGCCGTACCCACCGAGGCCCGCCCGATCCCCGCCGCGCCGCAGGCCCCCCGCTTGGCCCACCACCGTTCGCCCCCACGCCCCCCACCCGGAAGGGTAGGCCGCGTGACGTGCGGGACGTCCGGTCAGGAGAGAGCGCGGTGGGGAACCGATACGGGCACCGGAACCCCATGGCCAGGCGGGTCGCCCGCAGGCTTCCGGCGGCCCTGATCGCCGCCGGCGTCTTCTTCGACCTGGCCACCCCCTCCCACTACACCAGCGCCCCGCTGCTCTCCGCCGCGCCTCTCGTCGCGGCCCCCCTCTCCTCCTGGCGTGCGACCGCCGGCGCCGCCGCCGCGGCCACGGCGGCCGCGATCGCGCTCGCCTTCTACGATCGCGCGGACGACTTCGGCGCGTCCCTGAGCGAGGTCCTCGCCATCGCGGTGGTCTCCCTGCTCGCTCTCGGCATCAACCGCCTCGCCCGCCGCAGCTCCCAGCAGCTGGCCTCGGCCCGGGGCATCGCCGAGACCGCCCAGCGCGCCGTACTGCCGGCGCCTCCCGCCCGTATCGACAGCCTCCGCATCGCGGCGCGGTACGTAGCGGCGCAGGCGGACGCCCGCATCGGCGGCGACCTCTACGCGGTCCAGGACACCCCGCACGGGGTGCGCGTCATCGTCGGCGACGTACGGGGCAAAGGGCTGGAAGCGGTGGAGGCCGTCGCCGTGGTGATCGGCGCGTTCCGGGAGGCGGCCGAGCAGGAGCGCACGCTGGAGGGGCTCGCGGAACGCCTGGAGCGCGCGTTGCAGAGAGAAGGCTCCCGGCGCGCGAACCTGGATCAGTTCGAGGGCTTCACCACGGCCGTGCTGGGGGAGATGCCGCCAGGTGAGCCCGTCCTGCGCCTGGTGAACCGGGGCCACCCGGCGCCCCTGCTGCTCTACACGGACGGCCGCGTCGGAGAGGCGGAGCCCGCCGTTCCCGCCCTGCCCCTCGGGATGGGCGACCTGGGGGTGTGGCCGGACCGGGTGGAGGAGTGGGAGTTCCCCACGGGAGCGATGCTGCTGCTGTTTACGGACGGGGTCACGGAGGCCCGGGATGCGAACGGTGTCTTCTACGACCCGAGGACGCGGCTGTCGGGCCGCCCCTTCAGGAGCCCGGAGTCGCTCCTCGACGTCCTCGTCATGGACGTCACCCACCACTCGGGCGGGCACACGGAGGACGACATGGCGCTGCTCGCCATTCGGCGCGGGGACGGCCGATATCACCGTGCGGTGACCGGGGCGGCGGCCGGCGCGGCCGCGGTGCAAAAGGCGGCCGGCACCGTACGTAGTGGATCTTGATCCGTTTGTGCGAACGGATACCTGCTCAGGTAAGCGCCCGGGTGTGCGAACTGACGAATGATCATCTGTCGACGCATCGTAAAGTCTGGCCAAGGAGTCGGCGGATTCACGCTTTCGGCTTGGATTCCGGCTGGCAAGTCTATTAACGTTCGATAACGCAGCGCGGTCCTCACAACCGCCGTAAGAGGCGGCGCCGTGCGCCTTCGCCGAATCCCTCGGGCACAGCTCCACCTGCTCCACCAGCGGTATCTGGGAACCGGGGAACCACCAACCCTGGGGTGAATCGGGCCGTACCCCGGCCCGTAGGAGACCTTCCTGCTCCGAACCCGTCAGCTAACCCGGTAGGCGAGAAGGAAGGAAAGGAGAACGCCCCCGTGGCGTCCAACGAGCCTGCCCTCGGCGACAGTCCGCTGCCGCACGTCCCCTCTCCGTCCGGGTACGGGATGCCGTACCCGACGGATTACGCCGCCGGGCACACCCTCGGTCGCATACCCGAATACGTGCCCGAGTACGTGCCTGATTACGACACCGGGTACGAGGTCGAGTCCGCGTCGTACTCGCCCGGTGCGTACGCGCCCGGTTACGAAGCCGCCCATGTGCCCGAGTACGCGGCCGAGTACGGGTCCGAGCCGTTGCCCGGCCCCGTTCCAGGACTCGTTCCCGGATATATGCCTGCGTACGTCGAGCGGGACGCGTACGCCGAGCCGGACGAGGGCCACGCGGCCCCCGGCACCCCGCGCGCCGCGCCCGTACCCGGCGCTCCCGCCTCCACTTCCGCTTCCGGTTCCGCTTCCGCCCGGGGCCGGCACCGGGTGGCCAAGCAGCGCGGCGGCACGATGGCCCGCAGCGGCGCGGTGCTCGGCGTCGGCGTGATGGCGGCCGTCGGCGCGGGCGGCATGGCGAGCGCCCAGGACCGTCCGCCGGCCCCGATCTCCGTACCGGACCTGACGCGGATACCCGTCGTCGGGGCGTTCATGGACATGGGCGACGACGGCGGCGAGGACGTGAAGACCGCTGCCGCCGCCGCTGCCGGAAGAGCCGCTTCCGAGGCGGTCGCCGCCGCGCCCGGCGCCGATCAGCCGCTGACCCGGGCGGGCCTGTCCGCCGAGGACGCGGCCCGTGGCGCGGCGACGGCGGGCGAGGCGCTGCGCGCCCGCATCCTCCAGCAGGCGGAGTACCAGCAGAACGCCGCCGAGGACGAGGCGCGCGCCACCAAGGCGCGGGAGGCCGTGGAGGCGCAGCGGGAGGCCGCCCGGGAGCGGGCGGCGGAGGTGAAGGCCGCGGAGACGGCGGCGCGGGAGGCGGCCGAGGCTTCGGCGGCGGCGGAGGCCGAGGCCAAGGAGTCGGCGGCGAAGCAGGAGCGTTCGCCGTCCTCGTCCGGGTCTTCGTCTTCGTCGTCGTCCAAGGGGTCCTCCGGCAAGGCGTCCTCCGGATCGGGAACGGGCGCGCGCTCGGGCTCGTACAGCCTGCCCGTCGGCTCGTACACCCTGACCGCGGGCTTCGGCCAGGCCGGCGGCATGTGGTCCGCGAACCACACCGGTGAGGACTTCGCGGCTCCGACGGGCACGCCCGTCAAGGCGGTGGGCGGCGGCACGATCACCCAGGCCGGCTGGGCGGGCGCGTACGGCTACCGCATCGTGCTGCGCCTGGACGACGGTACGGAGCTGTGGTTCTGCCACCTGTCGTCGATGGTCGTGACGTCGGGGAAGGTCGCCGCCGGGGACGTCATCGGCCGGGTCGGTGCGACGGGCAACGTCACCGGTCCGCATCTGCATCTGGAGGTCAGGCCGGGTGGCGGCGGCCCGGTGGCCCCGTTGTCGTGGCTGCGCGCGAGGGGGCTCCAGCCCTGAGGCGGGCCCGGCGGGGGCCGGGCCGCATACGGCTCCGCCGGGCTGCATACGGCCCCCGCCGCGCTGCATACCCGGCGCGCGAGTGGATACCCGGCGTGCGTGACGGCTCACGCGACGCCCGACGCGACCTCCGACGCGACGATCACCACCTCGGTGCCCGCCCGGCTCGACCGGCTGCCGTGGTCGAGGTGGCACTGGACGGTGGTGATCGGCCTCGGCACGGTCTGGATCCTCGACGGCCTGGAGGTCACGGTCGTCGGCAACATCGCCGGCCGGCTGTCGGAGTCCGGCAGCGGTCTGCCCGTGACATCCGGGCAGGTCACGGGCCTGGCGGCGGCGCTCTACGTGGCGGGGGCCTGCACGGGGGCGCTGTACTTCGGCCGGCTGACCGACCGGTTCGGCCGTAAGAAGCTCTTCATCGTGACGCTCGGGGTCTACCTGGCCGCGACCGCGCTCACCGCGCTGTCCTTCTCCTCCTGGTGGTTCTTCACGTTTCGCTTCCTGACCGGCTTCGGCATCGGCGGGGAGTACGCGGCCATCAACTCCGCCATCGACGAGCTGATACCCGCCGCCTTCCGGGGCCGCGTCGACCTGATCATCAACGGCAGCTTCTGGCTGGGCGCGGTCGGCGGCTCCCTGCTGTCCCTCGTCATGCTGGACACCGGCATCTTCCCGATGGACGTGGGCTGGCGGCTCACCTTCGCCCTGGGCGTCGTCCTGGGGCTCGTCATCCTGCTCGTGCGCCGCCATGTGCCGGAGAGCCCGCGCTGGCTCTTCATCCACGGCCGGGGCAAGGAGGCCGAGGACCTCGTCGCGTCGATCGAGCGGCGGGTGGAAGCGGAGAAGGGGCACGGGCTGCCGCCGCCCGAGGGTGAGATCACCATTCACCAGCGAGGGCCCGTCACCTTCGCGGAAATAGCCCGTACGGTCTTCTCCGACTACCGGCGGCGGGCGATTCTGGGCCTGTCGCTCTTCATCGGGCAGGCGTTTCTCTACAACGCCATCACCTTCGGCTTCGGTGCGATCCTCACGACGTTCTTCGGCGTCTCCACCTCGCGCACCGGCTACTTCTTCGCGGTCATCGCGGCGGGGAACTTCATCGGCCCGCTGGTGCTCGGAAAGCTCTTCGACACGGTCGGCCGGCGCGTGATGATCTCGTCGACCTATCTGCTCCCCGGCGTCCTGCTCTTCGGCACGGCCTGGCTCTTCGGGGCCGGCCGGCTGACCGCCACGACCCTCACCGCCTGCTGGGCGGTCGTCCTCTTCTTCGCCTCCGCGGGCGCGAGCAGCGCCTATCTCACCGTTTCCGAGATCTTCCCGATGGAGACGAGGGCCATGGCGATCGCGTTCTTCTACGCGCTGGGCACGGCGGCCGGCGGCATCAGCGGCCCGCTGCTCTTCTCCGACCTGACCAGCAGCGGCGTCGTCGGTGACACGGTCCTGGCCTTCCAGATCGGCGCGTCGCTGATGTGCCTGGCGGGCCTGGTCGCGGCGTTCCTCGCGGTACGGGCGGAGGGGCGCTCGCTGGAATCGATCGCGGCGCCCCTGTCGACGAAGCACCCGGGCCCCGTACCGGCGACCGCGGAATAACCACACCCCACAAGGGAGTTAAACCGGAACATGGCTCACAACCACGCTCACAACCACCAGAAGATCGGCAACCTTTCCGTCCATCCGCTGGCCCTCGGCGGCAATGTGTTCGGCTGGACGGCGGACGAGACCGAGTCTTTCGCGGTCCTCGACGCGTACGCGGCGGCGGGCGGCAATTTCATCGACACCGCCGACGCCTATTCCGCGTGGGTCCCGGGAAACAGCGGCGGCGAGTCCGAGACGGTGATCGGCAAATGGTTCGCCTCCCGTGGCAACCGCGCCGACATCGTCCTGGCCACCAAGGTCGGCGCGGGCTATCCCGACCGGCGGGGGCTGTCGTCGACCGCGATCAAGACGGGTGTGGAGGATTCCCTCCGCCGGCTGGGCACGGATTACATCGACCTCTACTACACGCATTACGACGACCTGTCGGTGCCGGTCGAGGAGTTCCTCTCGACGCTGGACGCGCTGGTGAAGGAGGGCAAGGTCCGCGAGATCGCCGCCTCCAACATCACCCCGGAGCGCCTGGCGGAGGCCCTGGAGTTCTCCGACGCCGAGGGCCTGGCGAAGTACGCCGCGATCCAGCCGCACTACAACCTGGTCTCGCGCGAGACGTACGAGGGCGAACTGGCGGCCGTGGCGGCGAGGCACGGCCTGGCGGCGGTCCCGTACTACGCCCTGGCGTCCGGCTTCCTCACGGGCAAGTACCGCCCCGGCACCACCGTCGACAGCCCCCGGGCGGAAGGCGCCGGCAAGTACTTGTCGTCCGAGCGCGGCCCGCGCGTCCTCGCGGCCCTCGACGAGGTGGCCGCGGCGCACGGGGCCGAGGTCGCCACGGTCGCCCTGGCCTGGCTCGCGGCCCAGCCGACGGTCGCCTCGCCACTGGCGAGCGCCCGCACGGTGGAGCAGCTGCCGGCGCTGCTGGCGGTGGCGGACCTGAAGCTCGCGGAGGCGGAGCTGGCGCGGCTGACGGAGGCGTCGGCGTAAGGGAGGGCGGGGTGGGCGCTCAAGACGGCGCCCACCCAGTACATACGTCTCAGCCCCGGCTCTCCACGACCCAGGAGGCCAGCGCGACCCCACCGGCCACGGCGAACACGGAAGGCCAGGCTCCGACCTTCTTGGCCAGCGGGTGCGACCCGCCGAACGCGGCGACGTAGAGCCCGGTCAGCGCGGCGGCCTTGGGCGCGCCGACCGTGCCGTTCCACTGCCGGGCGGCCACGGCCCCCGCGGCGGCCAGGGCCACCCCGCCGAGCGGCCGCTTCTTGGTCCACCGGGCGATGCCGTACCCACCGACGAGCCCACCAGCGGCAACAACAGACGTCGGAATCCGAACCATCCCGCAACCTCCGCATCAAAGACGAACGATCTGCCCCAAGCTAACTTCATGGGCTACGCGCCACGGAGAGCGGGGGAGCCGGCCGTTACCCGAGCCGGCCGCTACCCGAGCCGGCCGCTACCTGAGCCGGCTGTCACCCCAGCCGACCGCTACCCGAGCCGGCCGAGGTTGCCCTCGACGCGGCTCAGCAGCTCGGCGAGGCCGGCCCGTTCCGAGTCGTCGAGCCCGCGCAGGGTGAGCTCCTCCAGCTCCCGCCACGCCTGGACGACCTGCTCCTGAAGCGCCTGCGCGGCGGCGGTGGCCTCGACGAGGACCGCGCGCCGATCGGTGTCACTGCGCCGCCGCCGGACGAAGCCGGCCTGCTCCAGCCGCTGGACCATCCGCGTCACGGTGGACGCGTCCAGACCGAGCCGCTCGATCAACTGAGCCTGCGGCTGCGGCCCGTGATCCCACAGCTGCATCATCAGCAACTCCTGCCCGGGGTGGAGGCCCAGGCTGCGGAGCAACTGCCCGGCGGCGGCGCGGTGGACGCGGGCGACGCGGGCGAGGGCGTGGCTGACGGTGTCGTGGGTGGCGGACATGGAGGTGATTGTACAAGCAAGGATATGGATCGTCGTCGCGGCTGATCCCAACTACTGCTTGCGAAACCCTCCATGGAGGCATTTAATTGGCCGCGCAAGCAATTGGTGATCAAGGAGGATGTCATGCGAACCATCACCGCGACCGTGCCGGTCAACGAGCCCGGGCGGACGGACCAGGTGCGTCTGGACCGCGACGAGGTGTGGGAGGGGCTCCTGGACAAGGCGCGGAACGCGGTGCCGTACGTGGCCGGGATGCAGGAGTGCACCGTCCTGGAGCACGGGCCCGACGGCCTGGTGCGCGAAGTGGTCATCGCCGGCGAGCGGGTACGGGAGGAGGTGGCCTTCCACCCGAAGCGCCGGGTCACCTTCTCCCGCCGGGACGACCGCGCGACGTGGCTGATCCACAACGACATAGGCGAGGACGAGAGGGGCCTCACCCTCACCTTCAGCGCCACGATGGAAATCCCGGAGGGCGAGGAGGGCGACGGACAGGCGGAACGCGTACGGGAGGGCTACGTCGCGGCACTACGGTCGACGTTGGCCCGCACCCGGGAGAACGTTGCCGCTGGGCGCGCGCTTTCCACGCGCTGAGGCCACCGGCAAGCGGCCGTCTCGTCACCCGGGTGCTCGGGCGGACACCACGAGGGTTCCGATGTCACCTTCCTGGGGCGCAGGAAGAATGTCGGCGTCGATGTCGGTGAAGCCGTGGCGTTTGAGCGTGTCGGCCCAGACCGCCGGGGGGTACTGCCAGCGCAGTACGGTCAGCTCGCCTTCCCGGCCTTCGAGCCACTTGCCGCGCATCGGCTGGGGTCCGTACGAATCGGTGACCGGCTCGGCCTGGGAGAACGCGAATGTACCGCCAGGGTTGAGGCGCTGGGCGATGAGTGGGAACAGGTCCTCGGGCTCGGTGAACCAGACGACGCCCCATACCGAGTAGATCGCGTCGAAGGCCGTTGTGGCCGAAGCGAGGAAGTCACGTGCTTCCGCGTGGACGAAGGACAGCCCGGGGGTGTTCTCCCACAAGGTGCGGGCGCGGGCGATCTGGACGGGGGCGTGCTCGGCTGCCTAACGGTTGGTCCGGGCAAGCACGCGCAATTGCGAGACGCGAGTGTGGACAGCGTCCCATTCTGAGTCGGACAGTTCCAGGCTCTGCGCGTCGCCGCGACAGCCGCGGCACAGGCCACCGGGGAGCGCTTCGGGACGGCCAGGGGCGCCGCAGCCGGTGCATTCCATCACCCGGTGAGGCGACGGTGCGTAGGCGGTCTCCGGACGCTCGGGAGGCAGCCTGTCGATGAGCCTCTTGCGGGTGAAAGCGCCCGGGCAGTGGATGACGTCGGGGAGGCCGGCTGTGAGGATCCGCGCGAACTCCAGCGGCGTGATCCCCCGCGCGAACCACTCGACGGCGAGTTCCTCAAGGGCGGCGCACTCGGCGGCGGAGAGCGTCAGCCGAGGATCGGAGCAGCCAAGGCTGGCCAGGGCGATGTACGCGGGCGAGCGCTCGTTCCGCGCTCTTTCCCGGGACGTCTCCTGGGCCGGGGGCGCGGCCGGCGAAGGCGCGGACCGCCGGGAGTTGCGCGCCAGGAAGGTCTCCCACCAGGCATCGTCACGTGCGGTGCGGGAGAAGTATGAGCGGGACACCCACTGCGTACAGCCTTCGACGGGCTCCCTGAAACGCCGCAGGTGACCGGCCGCGGACAGGGCCTTGAGGGCGGAGGCGACGGCCTGCTGACCGTAGGCCGGAAGCTCCTTGGCGAGGGTCTTGATGTCGACGGCGGCGCCGTCGGGAAGCCGGTCGAGGTGAGCGGCGATGGACGCCTCGCGGGCGGGGAGGTGGGCGAAGTCGCCGCGGGCGCGCGGGGCTTGGTCGGGGGCGGAACGCTTCCCGTACCCGGAGGCGGCCATGGGCGGAGAGGTAGGGTTGGCGGAAGCCAATGAGATCACTGTTCCTGATCTTGGAGGTCAGACCCCGGCATGGTGTTGGTAGCACCGGCCGGGGTCGTTTGTTGCGCCGCACGCTACACGCTGACCACGGCGCGTGCTTGCGGAGTTGCGCAAAGTCATGTGGGCGTGCTTACGCGCGAGGCTGGGTGGGAGGGGGGGAGAAGCCCTCCACCCATTCCTTGCATGGATCGCTCGAATCCCGACCCCCGAGTCTCAGGTGCTCAAATCCCCTGGTGGCATGGCCCGACGATGCCGATACCGCTACCGAACCCCGAGCTTCGGGCGCCCGGGCGTCAGGCGATCGCGCCGCGTCGTACGCCTTCCACGAACTCCGCCCACGCCGTGCACGAGAAGGTGAGAACGGGGCGGCCCGCGCCCTTGGAGTCGCGAACGGCGGTCATGCGGTCCGTGGTACGTGCCATCTCGACGCACTCGGTTCCGGCGCCGCCGCTGTACGAGGACTTCACCCACTGAAGGGTGCGCACCCCGAGGCGTATATCGCCGTCCATCAGAGCTCCTTGCAGGCCCGTTCGATGGCTGCCGCAGACGAATCGACGTCCAGCGCCCGCTTGCACAAATATTCGAA
Source organism: Streptomyces eurocidicus (assembly GCF_002891295.1). GTDB lineage: Bacteria > Actinomycetota > Actinomycetes > Streptomycetales > Streptomycetaceae > Streptomyces > Streptomyces eurocidicus. The sequence continues at coordinate 993,713 of NZ_LGUI01000003.1, forward strand.
GGCCAGCTTATAGCGCTCCAGTTCCTGCGTCTTCTCCATGAACAGGCCACCGTCGAGGATGTCGAGGTACACGACATCGAGCAAGGGTTCCGGGCCGCCGAGGATGAGGAAGCTGGTTGCGGCGGACGCGTGGGCGCCTGCGGAGAACGGGAGGATCTGCAGTGTGATGTGTGGTGAATCTGTGCAGTCCAGAAGGTGTCGAAGCTGCGTGCGCATGGTGTCGCGGTTTCCTGTGACCCGCCGGACCACGGCCTCGTCGAGTACTACATGCAGGCGAGGCGGCTCGTCCCGCCACAACAGCGCCTGTCGCTTCGTGCGAATGTCGACCCAGTGGGCGACTTCCTGCTCTGTGTAGCTCACTTCCGAAGCCCTATGAATTGCTTCGGTGTACGCACGAGTCTGGAGCAGGCCGGGCACGTACATGCTGGCGTAGTGATCCTCCCGTACCACTTCGTCCTCGAGGGTCAGCATGAGGTTCATGGACTCGGGGACGGGATCTGCCAGGGAACGCCACCACCCTTGAATCCTGGCGCTCTTGGCCAACTCGACAAGGGCCTGACGCTCGGCGTCGGGCGCCCCGTACTCACGGCACAGAGCGTCGACAGCGGGCCACTTGACCGGCCCTTCCTTGGTCTCGTACCTGCTCAACGTGGCCTTTGAGATACCCACGAGCGCGCCTGCCTCTTCCAGCGTGATGCCTTTGCGCTCACGCAGCCGGCGTAGGTGGGCGCCCAGCTGACGCCTGCGGGTGGTTGGTCCAACTGCCATGCTCGCGGCCCTCCGTGTGAATCATGCCGAGCCTGCACGGGGCTCTATGTCGGGCGCAAGGGAGTGCGCGCCGGGGCGCGCAGGCTGTTGAGTGCTTCCTGTCTCTCGATATGAGAGTTCCATTTCAAGACACCCCATGCCACGCTCGGGTCCGACCTCCCCCACCCAACTCGCCGCAACAGAAGGTGAGATCAACATGAACAAGAACCCGGGCTCCGTGTCACGCACGAGCTGCGAGATCCCCTTCCTCGCTGTCCCTGAACGGCTCGGTCACCTCCGAAGGGCCTTGGCCTCGAACCTGAGACTCTGGGGAGTACCTGGCCTCCTGGGCCCGGTCCAGGAGTGCGTGACCGAGCTCATCACCGACGTTGTCACCCATGTGGGAGCCGAGACGCCGACGTGGGTGACGGTCTCGCTGGACGGCGCGCATCTACGGGTCGAGGTCCGAGATCCCGATCCGCGGCGATTCCCAGCGCAGGAACAGGGCCCCGACCGGTGCCAGGCTGTCCGTCGAGGTGTGACCATTCACGACTACGGCAAGACGTCCTGGTGCGAGCTCGCCACGGGCCTTCCTGCGACGGAACGCCCCGCGGCGGACCCTCGGGTAGCCGGCGCCGAGGCAGTACTCACCCTCTACGGCCGAGGCCCCGCAGCCGGCCGAACTGGCTCTCCGCTCGCCCGCGCGGCGTCAGAGGAGGCGGCGACAGAACTCATCGCCGACCTCCTCCACTGGCTCCAAGCCCACGGCACTGACCCGGACACGGCCCTGGACCGCGCCCAGATCCGCTTCGAATCGGGCTTTGTGCGGACTTGACCTGAGTGTGTCGTACGGGCGGGCGTCTCTCCGCCCGTACTGCGTTCCGTAGGTGCGGCTCGCGGCCGACACCTTCGGCGATCGTGTGAACTTCTATCCGATTAGAGAACAATTTCACGAAGTTGCTTCGGTGCCGTGCCTCATTCGGACGTTCTTGATATTAGGAAAGTAAATTTGATGGCCTGTAATTAACCGCGCTAGTGTGCGGGAAGGGAGTCAAGGGGCGGGGAGGGTGTGGCGTGCCGCAGGATTTTTCGACGTGGCTCAAGGGGATGCTGCGGCAACGAGGGATGTCCCAGAAGGAGTTGGCGGCGGCTATCGACGTGACACCGGCAGCGGTGACCGCGTGGGTGGTCGGCCGTTCCGTGCCCCGCTACGAGAAGATCGCTGCCATTGCCCAGGCGTTGGGCGTCGCCGCCGAGGATGCGGTCAGCAGGCGCCCACCCGCAGTGTCGTCGTCCGAACTCTCTTGGATCTTCCGGAAGGCACCCGCCGACGGAGGTCGCGAGGGTGGCAACGCGGCGGCCTTCGCCTTTGCGGCCAATCTGGAGGTCCTCGCGCGCGAGGCGACGCAGAACAGTCTCGACGAACGCCTGCCCGGCGGGGGGCCGGTCCTGTCGCGCTTCGTGCTGCACGAGGTCACGGGGCAGCACCTCGAAGCCTTCTTGGAAGCGCTCCGATGGAGTGAGATCGAAAAGCACCTCCGGGCCGCCGCCGACCCCGGACAGAAGGTTGGTCGGGTACTGCTCGACGGTCTCCAGGAGCTGGACCGTACGAAGCGCCTCGTGCTGCTGAGGGTGGACGACTTCAACGCCACTGGTCTGACCGGCCCGGACTACTCCGACGGCCGTTTCGCCCGGGTGGTGCGCAGAACGTTGGACAGCGGGAAGGCAGGAACCCAAGGAGGGTCCTACGGGTTGGGCAAGGCCGCGCTGTGGGCGGCGAGCCGCTTCGGCCTGGTTTTGGTGAACAGCACGCTCTCCGAGAGCCAGGACGGTCGGTACGAGCGCCGTATGGCCGGCAGGCTCGAACTGCCTTGGCACGCCTTGGGCGCGGACGAGTTCGCGGGCCCGGCATGGTTCGGGGTGAAGGATCCGGACCGGGCAGACTCGGCTCGGTCGTGGTGGGGGGACCGGGCGACGGCGCGGAGCTTGTACCTGGAACGGGAAGACACGGCGCCTGGGACGTCCTTCCTTGTGGTCGGGGCCTACGACGGTTCCGGGGACACCGAGCAGCTGGAGGAGATGCACGAGCGCCTGGTGGCGGGAGTCGCCCGCAACTTCTGGGCCTCCATGGTGGGAGGCGAGAACGCGGATCCGCTTCTGCGGGCCTCCGTGACGTCGTGGCGTAACGGGCAGATCGTCAGGGCCGAGGAGCGCATCGATCCCCATCGCCACGAACCGGCCCGGTCCAGGGCTGTCAAGGCGTACCTTGACGGCGACACGGTCTCCGAACTGACAGCACGTGAGGATGTCCTCCAGGTGACGGTGCCGCTCAAGCTGCCGCGCGCGAAGGACGCGGCGGGTGCGGGACCGAACACGTCCGGGACGCACGACGCGGTGCTGCTCATCACGCCCGCCGGCGACGACGAGCCCCGACCCGATCACATCTCGTACATGAGGGCCACGCGAATGGTGGTGAAGAGTAAAAAGGTCGGCGACCTCCCGATGGGGCACCGGAGCTTCCAGGCCGTCCTGCTCGCGGGTGCTGCCACACGGAGGGAGACCCCCGACGTGGCGTCGGCCGAGCAGCTCCTCCGGGCCTCCGAACCACCGGACCACAACGACTGGACCGGAACCGAGGACCTCACCGCGATGTACGTGCGGGGTGCGCGGCAATGCGTCGTGAACTTCAAACGGGATGCGGAGCAGTCGGTCCGTGAGGCGCTCCGGGCCGACGACGCAGAGCAGAGCGAGGAGGAGGGGCCGGAGGTTCTCCGGGAGCTGCTCCGGCTCGACCCGCCCAAGGCGTCCCGGACACAGGGCTTCCCGACGATCCACGCGGTCGAGGGACACGTCGACGAGCAGTCGGCGTGGCGCGTGACCGTGACGGTGAAGTACCCCGAGCGGGAGGAACCGTGGGTACTCGCCCCCGTGGTCAGGTTCATGGGACGTGACGGCGGCGGTATCCCCGTGCGGTGGGCCGGCAGTCTGGTTCCGGTGAAGAACTGTGAGCTGACCGAGGCCGGGAATCTAGCGTTCCGTGGTCGGAGAGGCGTCTTCAGCGGGGTGACGGACGCCGCCAGTCATCCGGTGCCGGCGGTCATGTCGCGCATCGAGGTGGATGTGCCCCGAGCGAAGGAGGCGAAGGCGTGAAGGCAATATTCCCTTACCCCGTTCTGACCGGTGAGATCACTCTGGTCGCGGACGAGGTCATGGTTGACAACACGCCTCGACCGCTGGGTCTGATCTCCGACCGGGAGCACGTGATCGCTCTGCACGAGGTGAAGGGGCGGTGGAACGAGATAAGGATCAAGGTGACCGTCACCGCGGACGCCGGTGAGCTGGCGGCCGGCCCGTGGACCGCGCCGATGTGCGTCGCCGTCGTACGCAACAGAACCACCAAGATCCGCCACACGTTCGAGCTCCGCCCCGAAGGTGCCGGGACCTGGCGAGGGGCGGTCGAACTGCGGAAGGGTGAGCAGCTGGACGCCTGCGAGATCGATGCCTGGGTCGTGGCGGAGGTCGGAGGCGAAGCCGGCCGTCTCATCGGGACCGCGAGGGACCGCTGGCGGGCGGACTTCGAGGCCGCATCGCCCACACAGCGGCGCTCCATCAAGATGATCTGGAAGGATTTCACCGAAGAGGCCAACCAGGAGTTCGCCGAGTTCCGGGACGACCCGTGGCTCCTGGACGCACAGGCCGACGAGCCCGTTCTCTACCTGAATTCCGGCGTGGAAGGACTGCGCGGAGTCCTGGAGCACGCGACCACCACCGAGCAGAAGATCACCCGTGAGGTGATGGCCGCGCAGATAGCCTCCGAGTCGTGGGCCGCCATGTTCAACGCCGCCCTCTATGCGAGCGGGACGGAGGACGGGCAGGTGCAATGGCCCGGCGGGTGGCACGAGGACGTCCTGAGACGCATGCTGCCGGATCTCTTCACTGACCGGGCCCCGGGCGACGCACTTACGGAACTCGTCGAGAAGCGGGCCGAAGGGCAGAGCGGAGGGGACCTGCAGAGGCGGGTGATGCATGCCGCTACCCTCCAGTCACGCAAACCGAAGGCTGTGGCGAGCGCGCTCAAGTCGCTCGGCCGGATGGCCAATGCGAAGGAGTCGGTGTGAACGCGGCAGAGGAGGCGACGACTCGCGGCGACATCGGCCGACTCCCGTCGTCGGTCGCTCTCAGGACACTGACCTCGGGGGTCCTGGCCGGATTCGAGCCGATGCCGGACCGGCGTCTCCGCCGGGCCGCCGAATTTTCCGGGACCGGGGCGTCGCGCCGGGCCGTGGAGCCCGTACGCCTGCTGTGCGACGAGGCCATGAGACGTTTCCGTGACCAGCCACCCACGGCCTCCGACGCCTGGCTCGCACCCAGGCTGCACTACGCGCTGCGGATCACCAGGGCCGAGGCCGCGGACTCGGGGCTGTGGAACTTCCTGGCCCTGTGTGCGGCGCCGGACTTCGTGCGGTGGCGTTGGGGCCGTCCACAGGACGGCGAGCGTCGGGTCGTGGGCCAGGTGGCCCGGTACTGCGGGCCCTGGCACTCCCAGTGCTTCTCCCGGCTGTGGTGGGCGGCGGAGCTCTTCCGGGACGGCAAGGACTACAAACCGGTCGAGGTCGCGTGCCGGAACCAGGATGTTCTGAACACGGTCCTCCGACAGGAAATGGCCCTGCACCGCCCCGCCGCGCAGGCGATCGTCCGTGTGGCCACGACGGGCCGGCAGGTCAACGGCTTGGCGAAACTCGCCTACGCGGCGTCCGCCACCATGATCTACGAGGTGCTCGCCCCTGACGAGCCACAGGACGCCGACGCCTTGCAGGACTGGATCGACGCGATCGAGGAAGCGTCGCCGGCACCTGACGACCGCCTGCCCGTGGGGCCGGATGACGGGCGGGTGGACGAAGCGTCCACAGCGGCGCTGGTGGAATGGTTCGAGCGGCTCGCGGAGGTGGCTCCGGTGCGGGGCCGGAGGCTCCTGGAGGAAGGGGCGGAATCGCCCCGGCCTCAGGGGGTCAGTCTGGACAAGCCCGGGCTTCGTCTCTGAGCGTCTTGTACACGACCGAGGCCAGTGCCTTGGCGAGGCCGATCGGTACGGCATTGCCGATCTGACGGGCGATCTCGATCTTGGTCCCGTGCCATTTGAAATCTTCCGGGAACCCCTGGATCAGGGCCATCTCGTACTGAGTGATCGGGCGGTGCTCCGTGGGGTGGAGATACCGCCCCTTCTCCGGCTTGTACGCCTCGGTGCGGATGGTCACGGAAGGTCGGTCCGCGTGCATGCGCCCCATGACGTCGCCGGAGCCGTTGTTGTGAGCGTCCCAGCTCGGCGTGGAGAGGTAGATGCACCGGTCCTCGAGCTCCACCCATTTCCCGCGCAAGTCGTGTCGATTTCCGCCGGGCGGGATAGCACGGTAGCGGGCGAGGGAGAGCATTTCCGGCGTGCGTCGAATGTGGAGCTCGTGGGTGAAGAACGGCCCCGGTTGCTTGAGGCCCAGTGGGGAGTCGTCACCGCCCGGCCGTTCAGGCATGTCCCGCAATTCCACGAACCGTGTTCGGTCGAACACCGCGGGCCCCACCGCCACCCAGGGCTGAGGAGGTTCGGAGTCGCCCGGGTCCGCCAACGCCGGCTGCCACGCGTCCGCCTTCCGATCATGCGTCGGACGAGGGTGCTTCGTGACCGGCAGGTCCTTGTGGGTGCCGATGACGATGGCGCGCTTGCGGGCCTGCGGTACCCCGTAGTCCGCCGAGTTCAGAATCTCTACACGCAGCTCGTATTCCTCGAGCTGCTCGCCGGGCGCCGTGATTTTCTTGAGTTCTTCGAATTGACCCGAGCGGAGAAAGCGGTCCACGTTCTCCATGATGAAGATCTTGGGGGAGACCTTCTTGACCACTCGAATGTATTCCTGCCAGAGCTGGTTTCGCGGGTCGTCGGCCTTTTCCTTACCGAGGCCCGAGAACCCCTGACACGGCGGCCCGCCCAGAATCACCTCGGAGCCGATGAAGTCACCGGGATCCCATTCGCCGATGTCACCGGCGTGCACTTCGGCTTCCGGGAAGTTCGCTGCATACGTGGACGCCGCCGCCTCGTCGAACTCCACCGCTGCCACGGAGACGAACGGTGACGCGGTGTGCCCCTCGGGCACGTACGCGTGGAAACCGGTCGAGAAGCCTCCGGCGCCCGCGAACAGGTCGATGACCTTGATCGGTTCGACGCGGGGGGAGTCGGAGGCGGCACTGGTCATGGTGGGAAAGTCTAGTCTGCGGAGACGCCTGAGCCGATAGAGCGTGGAGGGCGCGTGGGGCACGCTCGGCTCTCATTCACGCCCCGGACCCCCTTCATCGCCGAGCGCGGCGGCTATCGCCCGCCCCATGGCCGCGGCGACGGGCGGTGGTGAGGCGTGACCGATCTGACAGTACCGGGACGTCTTGTTCCCCCTCAGTTCCCAGCGCGGGGGAAAAGACTGGAGGGTGGCGACCTGCGGGATAGTGAGCTTGGGGAGGAGCTTCCGGTCCTCGGTTTCCGGCGGCCAGGGGAAGTCCTGGGCAGGCACCGCGTCCCCGAGAGAGTTGCCGTTGACCCCCAGCTTCTCCCACGCGGCTTTGCTGCCGCTCTGGCCGAGGTCGGGTCCGCCCCGGTTCTTTGATCCACCGACGATCGTCGGCGCAGGTCGGGCCGCCCACGCGGCCCAGTCCGACGCGTGCGGCCAGCCCCGTTCCGCCATGGAGAACTCGAGTACGTCCCCCACGGTGGGCGTTTGATTCACCACGGGCTCGGGCCACTGGAACCGGCCCGTGTAACCCTTTCGCAGCGCCACGAAGAAGCCCTGCCTCCGCTCCTGGGGGACGCCGAAGTCCGCCGCGTCGAGGACCGTGCGATGCAGCTCGTAGCCCAGGTGTTCCAGCTCATCACGGACAAAGGCGCGAAGATCGGTGAGGTGCGCGGACTCGACCAGATCCGCGATGTTCTCTATCAGGAGGGCTCGGGGCCGCACCGCGTGCACCAGATAGATCGTCGCCTTCAGGAGCCGACGCGCTTCGAGGTCCTGCGGAAGCTGTTTCCCACCGTTCAGCGACCTGACCCGAGGTGGACCGGCTGCCATGAGGTCCACGTCGTAGAGGTACGGATGCTCCGCGGGATCGAAGGTGAGCAGGTCGGCCTCCAGGACGTTCCACTCCTCCCTGTTGGCGCGGAGGGTTTCACATGAATCCCGGTCGTTGTCGATCAGAGCCAAGGGCGCGAATCCTGCCTGTTCCAGCCCGAGGGCCTGTCCTCCGGCGCCGGCACAGATCTCGAGAGACGTGAAGCGGGGCGTCGGCACGGCGGATCTCCTGGAAGGCTCGGGTGGAACAGGCGAGGAAGGCGCTCGGGTCACTGCGAGATGATCGCTTCGTTCTCTCGGGACGAGTCGATCGTGGTGAACCGGACCACCTGATTGCTCCGGCCGCGCGCCGCCGAAGGGGCGACGAAGGCGAAGGCCATCACTACCTTGCCGGGGTCGATGCGCCCGTCCGGAGTGATCGCATCCGCGTTCCGCTTCTCCACGATCGGATACAGCGCGATCACTCCTCGCCGTTCCCTCACGTACTGCTCGGTGGCGGCATCCCCGCAGGAGGGCAGCGCACCGGCGATCCGGAGCAGCGCAGCGCGGTGTCGCGGATTGCTGATCGCGCCGAACAAGGGGTCGCGTCGCCGCTCCACGCCGAACCACGAGAAGGGCCGGGCGGAGTCGCCGAGGACGATCTGCTGTCGCCGGGCGGTGTGCTGTGGAGCCACCACGAGCCAGTCGTCGATCTGCCCGGAGTGTTTGGTGATCTCTTCCAGGTAAGCCAGGTGGGGGGCGAACTGCTCACCGGAGTGCCATTTCAGGGAGGACAGAACGCTGAGCACCGTATCCGCGGGCACGGCGCCGACGAGGGCGTCCACACGGTGGCGCCTCGCAACGTCGTCGAACTCGTAGGTGAAGGTCGTCGGGGCAGTGGGCAACTGTTCCAGGATCGGAGTCCAGAGCCCGACGTTGTGCCGGAGTGCTGCCGGCTGTGTCGGGTAGGCCGTCGGCTCCTGCCATTCACCCGGGGACCGGACCTCTACCAGCCGGGCGTTGTACATCTTGTTCGGACTGGTCGGCTTGAGCCAGGGAAGGTGCTGGGAGACCAGCGGCGGCACCTGGGCGGGGGTGACCTGAGGACGGCCGTCGACCAGGACCGAGTACTGGGCGAGCTGGGCTCGGAAGGACTCCTCGTCCCGGCAGATGGCCCCGAACCCCTCGTAGAGGTCGAGCTCCTTGCTGCCTGCCGTCTCGTTCCGGCCGATCCAGAGACGCACCAGGTCGCGATAGCCCTCGCGGAAGCCGAACCAGCGGCCCATCTGCATCATGGTGGAGGCGTTGCCCGCACGGCGGCGGTAGTACGAGACGGTCAGACCTTCCACGGTGAAGCCGCGGGACAGCTTCTGTCCGCCCAGCAGGATCTTCCAGATGGAGCGGCGCTCGAAGTCGGCCTCGCCGCTCTCGATGTCCTTGTCGCCGTTGACGACGATGACCGGGTTGAGATCGCCGCCGATGCGGGCCGTCGCGGCACCTACGTAAGGGGCGAGCTTCTCGAACGATTCCGGAACGGCGTAGCCGTCGGCCCGCTCACGGGAAACGGGGAGCAGGTCGGACTCGAAGAGCTCACGCAGGCGGGCGTGACCGGCCGCGCTTGTGTAGCCGGACTCGTCCCACAGCTTGAGGATGCGACCCTTGAGCTCTCGGTGGTCGGCGGTCAGCCGGGACTCGTGCACCAACATGGTGTGGTGCCGATACGTCTCCGGCGGGACCAGCGGATCTTCGGTCTCCCGGAAGATTTTGATCGCGGCGGTGAGGACGAACATGTCTATGGCCCGCCGGAGCGAGAGGTCGTCGTCCTCCTCTTCGGAGGCGTCGATGGACCGTACGTAGGCCAGCTCGTTGGAGTTGGCGAAGGTACGTTCGTCCTCCGGCACCAGCAGCGGGTCGAGGTCGTGGAAGTCCTGGACACCCATGTACCCCTTCGGGCGTGACAGGGAGATCAGGAAGTCCTTGGGGAAGATGTCAGCGGTGTCACTGGGGTCGATGAACACATTGGCGAACGGGGTCGCGGTGTAACCGACGTACTGGGCACGGGGGAGCAGGCTGAGCAGCTCCGAGAGCTTCTCATTGATCGCGGTGCGCTCCGCGTTGCCGTTGCGCCGGGGGTTGACGGTGTTGACCGATGCTTCGTCGGACTCGTCATCGATGATCAGGGTGGGGATCTCACCGAGGAGCCCGCTGATCTTTTTCAGGTCCTTGACGAGCTTGGCCAGCACCGTCTTGTTCTTCTTGACCACCATCAGCCGGGCTGCGGCGTGGTCCAGGTTCCGAGGGTCGTGCAGCGGGAGCGACTTTTCGCGCTTCTCGATCTCCAGGGCCCGGATCCCCTGGGCCAGGGACTTGTAGTCGTTCTCCCGCGTGGTGAGGCGCTCGATATCGAAGGCACCCAGTTCGGAGGGCAGCCCGGAGTGCTTGATGAAGCGGTCACGCAGCCAGTCGCGATCATCCGCGTAGTCCGACTCGGTCTCTACCGTCCCGCGCAGGATGTTCTCCCGGCCGACGAGCTCCATGTCGAGCCGCCGCTGGGTCTGGCCGCGCAGCAGGTTCAGAGTTCCGCCGAGCACGATGACGAGGCGGTAACCCGCGTCGACAGCCTTGGCGATAACGCCGGTGAAATTCGCGGTCTTGCCCGACTGGACGTATCCGACGACAAGGCCCTTCGACTGGTACGCCTCGACGGACGTGGGGTCCGCCAGCCGTTCCACAACGCGCTCGGCGGCATCGCTCACATCCGCGACTGTCTCGTCCGGCCAACCCTTGACTTCGCGCAGGTAGCGCTCGTACGCGGGCCAGTACCAGTCGACGCCCCGGGGAGTCCCGATGCCGCGCCACGGCGTGTACTCCTGGCTTATGACCACCGGACCCGTCTCTGTCGTGACGGGGATCGCGTCGTCGAGGAGCTTGCGTGTCGCGGCTTCCAAGCCGAGCCGGTCGAACACGGCTGACCGCCGTCCCTCGGTCCGGCTCTCGCTGCCCGAGCACCAGGAACCGGCGGAAGTATCCGTTGCGCGGTCCCAGTGGGTGAGATGCCTGCGCCACAGCTTCAGCAGGGCGAGCGACTCCTCGGTGTCACGGGTGACAGCGTCCCGGAACGCGGCTTCGGACGAGTCCACGGTGATGCCGTGCACATCGGCGTGGAAGGCGACGATCGTGGACAGGGGCATGGGTTTGCCGGCCGGCATGCCCTCCAGGGCACTCCGGTGCACTTCCAGGAGAGCCTTGTCGTTCTCTGTGGACGTCATGTGGTCGTTCCTCGGCTTGCTGCGGGCGGGTAAGGATGCTGGTCGATCACTGGGGCAGCCGGAATGGGCCGCGCAGGGCCTCCGGGGGCTCGGGCGACGGGTCCAGCCCGGTGAGGTCGATGCGGTAGTCGATGTCCTTGATCCGCTCGGCGGTCTCCTTCGGGAGACTGCTCAGGACGGAGCGGCTCAGGGAAGGGAAGTGATCAGCAGCCTCCAGCACGAGCGGGGCAGCGCGTATCCTCCACCGCTCGTCGTCCTGGCCGCACGGGAGGCCGAGTCTGTCGAGGAGCAGATCGAGGCGGTCCAGAGCGGCGGGTGCCTCTTCGGCGACCTTGCTCTGGACGGACTCGACGCACTGCGTCAGCGTTCGCCCGCCCGCGCCTCCGCGGGTGACCTGTACGGAGACGAACCACAGAGGTCGGCCGGGCGAAGGCGTCAACTGGCCGAATCCGTGGACCGAGTGCTCACGCTCCTCTGTGGAGGTGGTCTTCACCTCCACGTCGTACACCTCGGTGCTGAAGTCGTGCTCCTCGTCGAGCGGGCCCTTCCATGAATCGACAGCGCTGCTCCAGCCATGGGTCTCAGCCAGGTTCTCCAGGACCGCCAGTTCACCCATCAGACCTATTCGCTTCTCTGCGGACAGCCCGCGCGGCCTTTCGAGCAAGGCTCGCCAGGCGCGCACCGTCTCAGCGAATGCCTGCTCAGGGGTTCGGTGTCCCACGGTCACCCGGTCGGCGACAGAGCAGAGGAGGTCGTGGAAGTCGCGCATCAGGGTGCGCTGCGTCGTGCGCAGCCGCGCCATACGGAGGCCCTGGTAGGCGATCTCCTCCACACGTATGAGGGGGTGCGGTGAGCGGGGAAGTCGTTGTCGTGGGCTCAGCTGGAGGTGGAGCGCTATATCGCGGTCGTCCGAGACGACGTAGTCCACACGGGGGGAGCCGGAGGACGCCAACGGGAAGGAGACACTGAGACCCGACTCGAGATACTCCTCGACCTCGGACCAAGAGGCTCGGCTGTCAGCTGTCATGGTCGGCTACCCGGTCGAGCTCACTGCGGGCGGCCGATACCAGGATCGACTGCCACATCTGCAGATTGTCCTTCTCCCGGGAGCCGCTGTACTCCTTCTCGAAGACACGGTGCAGCATCAAGTACATCAGCGACTTCAGCAGCGGGGCATCGTTGAGACTGCCGTCCCGACCACCCAGGATCGCTCGGCGGTAATGCTGATTGAGGGCGACCAGACGCTTCTCACGGTCCAGTTCGAAGAAGAGATCTGTGTCGAGCTTTTGCCACACCATCGAGATGGGTTCCTCGAGGGGGAGCAGGGGAAGCTCTTCCTCGATAGTGGCCCGCACCTCGGGGGCGAGCCCACGACCTGGTCCGATCACGGGCTTCCGTTCCGTGCCGGAGCGCTTGCGGGCCTCTCGATAGGCGGCGTCCGCGTCCGCGAGGTACTGCGTGAACGGACGTCCCCGTACATCGGTGGCCTTTTCCAGCCCTTCGATGAACTCGGGGGACGTGTCGACGCCGGACTTCTTCACCGTAAGTCGGAAGATGTCGTTCGGCACTGCCGGCAGGTCGACGGCGACCCTGGCGAGCGCGAGGTGTTGTTCGGGCTGGCGGAAGTTGTTCCAGCCGCCGGCCTGCACAAGACGGTCGTTGCGGTAGAAGTAGAAGCCCTGACGGTCGGCGACCGGGCCCACTGCCCGGTACTCGTCGAGGTTCGACTTGGGCGTCCAGACGTGGGCTTCGAGAGAGAGATCGATCGCCGCCCCCGGAACGGTCGTGGTGAATCGACGCGGATAGTCCGCGCTTCCCGACACCGGGTATCCGAACGGGTCGAGGGGTTCGACGCCGAAGTCCAGGTACACGGTACGCGTACGGACGTCCTCGACAGCGATCGTGATGTTGAAGTCGTTCCGTGCCAGGAAGCGGTGCAGGTACAGGCCGAGGTGGAGCCCGAGCTTATTGATCGTCCGCTGGAGGTAGCGATCGGTCTGACCACCACCGCCGTGCTTCGGGAAGTCTTTGACCCCGTCCCACCGGACAACGGTGCCCTGCCATTGAATGGGACGGTTGTTGTCGTATCGGTCGATCAAACTCTGCGCGTAGGCGGGGTCGACGATGTCGCACTGGAAGTCCGCTCGCGCATGCTGCATCCGCCACCGCCGGCCGACCGTTCGGGTCCGCTTGGTGGTGCTCACGACGGTGACGGCGCCGGCGTGCGACAGCGAGGCGGATTTGAGCCCGGTGCCGAACATGCCCAGGGCGCCCGACGCGTAGCCCCGGCGGCCGCCGACGGTCATGGCGACGTCCAGCGCCTCTTCGTCCATGCCGTGGCCGTCGTCGACCACGAGAAGTGAGACCAACCGGTCGTCGTCCCGGAGGAAGTGGATCACCACGTCCTTGGCGCCCGCGTCGATGGAGTTGTCGACGAGGTCGGCTATGGCGACCTCGAACCCGTATCCCTGGCTGCTCAGAGCCTCGACGTAACGGGGGTCAGGCGGCAGGTGCTTGCTCCCTGTGGTGGGAACGTCGAACTTCCAGTCGGTCATGTTCAGCCTTGGCATCCAAGTGGGCGGCTCAGGTTACGTGCGGTGACAGAATCTGTACGACCGATAACGACCGTAGTCCACATATCTGACAGTGAGGCCCGATCCGTGTAATTGGATCGGTCACAGCGGGTGCGAGAACGGAGCTCAGCGTCGGGACGCCCGTGCCGCGGCGACGGCAGCGGCCACGTCGGCGGCCACGGTGGTGGGGGCCTCGTGTTCCCAGAAGCGCAGCACTGTCCAGCCTGCCTCGATCAGCTGCTCGGTGGTCTCCTGATCGCGGGCGACGTTGCGATCCAGCTTCTGCCGCCACCAGTCGGCGTTGGCCTTTGGGCTCGTGGCGTGCTGCGGGCACCCGTGCCAAAAGCAGCCGTCGAGGAAGACGGCGACTTTGATGCCGGGAAATGCGATGTCGATGCTGCGCCGCGGCATGCCCGGCACCTTGCGCTGGAGTCGGTAGCGATGCCCTGCCTTGTAGAGGAGGCGCCGCACCGCCATTTCAGGGGTCGTGTCGCGACTCGCCTGCCGACTCATCTCGGCCGACTTGCGAGGCGAGGAAGGGATGACCGGCACGCGTCCATTCTGCCGGCGAGCGGGTCTGTTGGAGGCTGTTCCGAGCTCGGCACAGTAGCTTATTTTCAAACGCTAGTTCGATATGTCACTCCCGGGTGTGAGACTGGGGTATCTGCTCACGTCGCAATGAGGGGGGACTGTGAACTCCAGCGAAACATCGCTGACGTCGATCGAAATCTGTGCCGGTGCCGGGGGGCAGGCGCTCGGTCTGCATGCCGCCGGGTTCCGGCACCTTGCTCTCCTGGAGATCGACGGGCACGCCTGCGAGACCTTGCGTGTCAATGTGCTGCAGCACCCTGACTGGGCCGGCTGTGAGGTCGTCGAGGATGACGTGAACGCCGTCGACCCGTTCGTGCATCCGCAGCTCGTGAAGTTCGGACTCCAGCCCGGCGAGCTGGACCTGCTTGCCGGGGGTGTGCCCTGTCCGCCGTTCTCGATCGCCGGAAAGCAGCTCGGCGAGGAGGACGAACGGGACCTTTTCCCGCGGATGCTCGAGCTGGTGGAGCAGCTCCTGCCCAAGGCCGTCATGATCGAGAATGTCCGCGGGATCCTCGACGCGAAGTTCGCGCCATACCGCGCCCGCATCGTGGCGGAGCTCCGGGGCTACGGGTACGAGTTCTGTGGCTGGCAGCTTGTCGAGGCCCGGCGTTACGGAGTCCCTCAGCTGCGCCCGCGCGCCATCCTTGTAATGATCCACAATGCGTACCTGAAGGACGCCGGGTTCGAGTGGCCGACCGGTGACGACGGAATCGTTTCCGTTGCCGAGGCGCTCGAGGAAACGATGCGAGAGCGGTACGAACCGTACGGTGACAGAGGTCTGGCCACTTTCCGGGAGTGGCAGGGGAAGGCGACCCTGCGAGGGTCCGAGGCGCCCACCCTTGTCGGAGGGTCCAAGAAGCACGGCGGCGCCGACCTTGGGCCCAGCCGTGCCAAGGCCACGTGGGAGTCACTCGGGGTCGACGGATGGGGCGTTGCGAACGACCCTGAGGAGTGCGCTCCGGAACGGGACCTCTTCCGGGAGAAAGGCCCCATGCTCACCGTCGAGCAGGCAGCGATCATCCAGGGCTTCCCACGCCACTGGAAGTTCCAGGGCAGGAAGACGGCCCGTTACCGCCAGGTAGGCAACGCCTTCCCGCCTCCGGTCGCGGAGGCCGTGGGCAGGGCGATCGCGGCGGTTCTCCGCCCTGATGGGCAGCCGAGCTCGTCAGCGGACGATATCCGCACGGTGATTCCGGCCGTTCGTCGGGATACCGCGGTCGGTACCCCGAGTCATAGCCCCGTCGTGTCGGAGCTCGCGGAGTTGGGGCAGCTCACGTTCCCGGAAGCAGAACCTGAGCGCGTAGGCCCGGCCTCCTGATTAGGAGCATCGGGCTCCGTCCCTCGAAGTGACGGCCGCTAACGGGCCGGTCCCGGGCTCTACCAAGGCCCGGGGCCTCGTACGCCTTGCCACCCCTGTGAGGGCGCGGACCATCCCGGTGCCGTAGCCACAAACGCCCGCGGCACCGCCGTCGACGCATGCGCCAGCGCCGGCTGTGCCAAGTGCTTGCGTTGCCACAGATGGTGCAGGAGTTCCTGTTCGCGGGACGTGAAGTCCGGGCCCGCTGTGCCGTTGTGGGCGCGTTGGCGGAGGAAGGCCAGGGACGTCGCGAAGGAGATGTACTCGGCCACCGCGCGGGCGGCCGTCGGGCCGCCGGTGCGGCGGGCCAGGTCGCGGGCCATGCCGCGGGCGCGCATCGACGACAGGGCGATCGGCTCGGGCGGAGTGAGCCAGCCGGCCGCCTGGTAGGCGGGCAGGTGGGCGCGTACGGTGCGCAGCTCGTTCTGGCGGGACCAGATCGTCAGCCAGGTCAGGGCGCCGAAGACCGGGACCATGAACAGGCTGTAGACCGCCAGGAAGCCCACGGCGGGCAGGCTCGCCGAGCCGTTCCAGACGCCGTGCAGGACCATCGCCGTCAGCAGGGCCGCCAGCGGTATCAGGAAGCGGCGCACGCGTCGGTGCGGGGCCAGGGTCGCGGCTATGCCGAAGCCCAGGCCCGTCATCGACGTGAAGAGCGGGTGCGCGAACGGGGACAGCAGGACGCGGATGAAGAACGTCGCCGCCGTCGTCGAGCGCAGCCCCGTGTAGCCGAAGCTCTGGTCGTTGGCGAAGGCGTTGCCCAGATAGAGGATGTTCTCCGTGAAGGCGAAGCCGGTGGCGGTGATGCCGGCGATCACCACGCCGTCCACGATCCCGTTGAAGTCCCGGCGCCGGTAGAGGAACAGCAGCAGCACCGCCGCTGCCTTGGTGCTCTCCTCGACCACCGGCGCGACGAACGTCGCGCCCCACGCGTTCGCGTCCGCCCGCTGGGCCGCGTCGACCGTGTTCAGCAGCCACTTCGTGGCGTAGCCGTTCGCCAGGATCGCCAGCAGGGTCGCCGCGCACGCCCCCCAGGCGAACGCGAAGATCAGGTTCCGCCAGGGCTTGGGCTCGACCCGGTCCATCCAGCGGAACGCCGCCACCAGCAGCGGTACGGGCAGCACCGCGAGCCCCAGGCCCACCAGGAAGCCCTCGGTGCCCGTCTGTTCCCGCACCAGCGCGAGGATGACCAGGCCGCAGAGCGCGAGCAGCAGGATCAGTCCGCCCGCGCGCACCGCCTTGTTGTCCCACAGGGCCCGGCGCGGCTTGTAGCGCCAGCCCGCCGGCGCGGGCAGTGCGGGGAAGCTCGGCTGCTGTCCGTGGGCGGGCGCCGGCCCGGCGATCGGCTGGTGGTGGGGCGGGGACTCATGCACCCGATGACCCTAACGAAGGGCCCCCGCGGGACGGGGGCCGTTTTCCGCCCATGAGACGGACATCCCAGTCCCACGTACCCCCACGTACCCCACGCACCCCGGGCGGCCCGGGGTGCTCCCCGGGGAGTACCGGGCTCTCAGGAGCCCGGCTCCGTCCTCAGCGCTCCTTGCGCGTGAACATCACGTCGTGCACCACGTGCCCCTTGTCCAGCCCCTGCCCCTCGAACCGCGTCAGCGGGCGGAAGTCCGGGCGCGGCGCGAAACCGCCGTCGGCCTGGGTGTTCTCGAAGTCCGGTGCCTCCGAGAGCACCTCCAGCATCTGCTCCGCGTACGGCTCCCAGTCCGTCGCGCAGTGCAGCAGCCCGCCCGGCGCCAGGCGCGTGGCGGCCAGCGCCAGGAACTCCGGCTGGATCAGACGGCGCTTGTGGTGCCGCTTCTTCGGCCACGGGTCCGGGAAGTAGACGCGCAGGCCCGCGAGCGAGTCCGGGGCGAGCATCTCGCGGAGCAGGATGATCGCGTCGCCGTTGGCGACGCGGACGTTCGTCAGGCCGTTCCGCTCGGCGAGGCCGAGCAGATTGCCCTGGCCCGGGGTGTGCACATCGCAGGCCAGGATGCCCGTGCCCGGATCGGCGGCGGCCATCTGCGCCGTCGCCTCGCCCATGCCGAAGCCGATCTCCAGCACGACGGGCAGCTTCGGGTCGCCGAACAGCTCCCCGAGGTCGAGGCGGCTCAGGCCGTCGATGTCCAGGCCCCACTTCGGCCACAGGCGGCGCAGGGCCTCGCCCTGGCCGGTGGTCACGCGGCTGCGGCGCGGCTGGAACGAACGGATGCGGCGTTCGTGATGCGAGCCCGCCGGATCCGGAGCCGGTCCGTCGGGGAACATCGGCTCACGCCTGCGGGCGCTGGACGCCGGGCCGCTGCTGTCTGGGGTGGGGGCATTGTTCTCGGGCACAGTGCTCCAATTCTACGGGCGTGCCGGCGCGCGGGGCCGGGCCCGCGCGTGACCGCGCTCACTGCCCAGGTCCGCCTCCGAGCCTGCCGGGCAGCTCCCCGCCACCAGGGGCCACGCGCCCTCACCCGAGCCCAGCTCCCCGCCACCCGGGACCACGAGCCCCCTCACCCGAGCCCTGCCAGCGCCCGCCGCGCGACCTCCCGCCCGATCGGCAGCGAAGCCGTCGCCGCCGGGGACGGCGCGTTCAGCACATGCACCATCCGCGGCGACTCGGCGAACAGGAAGTCGTCCACCAAGGTGCCGTCCCTCAGCACCGCCTGCGCCCGCACCCCCGCGGGCGCCGGTATCAGGTCCTCCGCCGACACCTCCGGCAGCAGCCGCCGCACCGCCTCCGTGAAGGCCGCCTTGGACAGCGACCGCCGTATCTCGCCCGCGCCGTACCGCCAGTGCCGCCCGGCCATCCGCCACGCACCCGGCCAGCCCACTGCCCCCGCCAGCTCGCCAGGGCGCACGGCCCCCCGGGTGTATCCCTCCCGCGCGAGCGCCGGCACCGCGTTCGGCCCCAGGTGGACCGAGCCGTCGACACCCCGGGTGAGATGGACGCCCAGGAAGGGGAACGCCGGGTCCGGCACCGGATAGACCAGGCCGCGCACCAGCTCGGCGCGGGCCGGATCCAGCGTGAAGTACTCCCCCCGGAACGGAATGATCCGCATGCCGGGGTCGTCCCCCGCCAGCCGTGCCACGGTGTCGCTGTACAGCCCCGCGCAATTGACCAGGACCCGGCCGCGCAACACCTCGCCCGCGGCCGTGCGCACCGCGACCCCCGACTCCCGCCGGCTGATCACCCGCACCTCCGCGCCGTACCGCACCGACGCCCCCGCGTCCTCCGCGAGGCGGGCCAGCGTGCGGGCCACCGCGCCGAAGTCGCACACCCCCGTCGTGCCCACGTGGATCGCGCCCAGCCCGCGGACGTGCGGCTCGCGCTCCGCGATCTGGGCGGGCCCCAGCTCCCGCACCGGAATGCCGTTCTCCCTGCCGCGCTGGACCAGGGCGTGCAGCCGGGGCAGCTCCGCGCGCTCCGTGGCGACGATCAGCTTGCCCGTGACCGCGTGCGGCAGGTCGTGCTCGGCGCAGAACTTCACCATCTCCGCCGCGCCCCGCACCGCGAATCGCGCCTTGAACGATCCCGGGCGGTAGTAGATCCCGCTGTGGATCACTCCGCTGTTCCGCCCGGTCTGATGCCGCGCGGGGCCGGCCTCCTTCTCCAGGACGACGACGCGCGTACCCGGAGCGGCGCGCGTGATCGCGTACGCCGTCGAGAGGCCCACGATTCCGCCCCCGACCACCAGTACGTCGCCGTCGTACGCCCTCACACCGTCACCTCCCCGCACCGGCCGGACATCCGCGACCGGCACCCGGCGCCCTCGGCGCCTCACCCACCGTCCCCATCATGACCTGCGCCACTGACAACTGCTCGAAACCCAGGTCAGGCCCAGGATCCCGCCGAAAGGATCACACAGGAAGGCGGAAGGGGAAGGAAGCTGACCTCGGGAGCTGGCCTCAGGAGGGGAGGAAGGGATGCAGGAGGAGGGAGGAGGGAGGGGAGACACGTAAGGAAAGAAAAGGAGAGGACGGCGCGCGGGCTCTCACCCCGACGTCACCAGCAGCGGCCTCGCCCGCTCCCTCAGCTCCACCACCCGCGGCTCGTCCCCGTACGGCTCCAGCCGGTGCAGCAGATCCCGGACGTACTCGGTCGTGCGCGCCGACGAGATCCGCCCCGCGACCTCCACGGCCCGCGTCCCGGCCGCGCACGCCGCGTCCAGATTGCCCGATTCCAGCTCGGCGACCGCCGACACCACCAGCCGCAGCCCGTGCGAGCGGACGAACTCCTCCGTCGGCCGGGCCAGCGCCTGCTCGGTGAAGCGCTGCACCTGCCTCGGCATGCGCAGGTCGCGGTAGCACTCGGCGGCGTCGGCCGCGAACCGCTCCTGGCTGTAGAAGTCCAGCCAGGACGGGTCCGGGTCGCCCGCCCGCGCGCGCTCCAGCCACCCCTCGGCCGCCTTCAGCGCCGTACCGCAGGCCGGCGCGTCCCCCGCCTTGGCCTGGGCCCGCGCCTCGACCAGCCGGAAGAAGCTCATCGTGCGGGCCGTCGCCAGGCCGCGGTTACGCTCCAGGGCGGCCTGCGCCAGGTCGACGCCCTCGTCGGCGAAGCCGCGGTAGGTGGCCTGGAGGCTCATCGAGGCCAGCACATAGCCGCCCAGCGGCACGTCGGCCGCCGCGCGGGCGAGCCGCAGCGCCTGGATGTAGTACCGCTGTGCGGCCTCCTGCTGGCCGGTGTCGAAGGCCATCCAGCCGGCCAGCCGGGTCAGCTCGGCGGTGGCGCCGAACAGCGCCCGGCCCACCTCGTCGCTGTACGAACCGAGGAGCAGCGGCGCCGCGTCGACGCGCAGGCACTCGGGGACCATCGACGAACGCCAGTCGCCGCCACCGTACTTGGAGTCCCACCGCCGGGCGTCCTCCGCCGCCTCGCGCAGCTTCGTCACGTCGCTGTGGCCCACCCGCTGCGGGGCCCCGCCTTCCGAACCGCCGCCGACCTCGGCCTCCTTGGCCGCCTGATGGGCCTCCCGGGCGACCGAGCTGTCGGCCGGGGTTATCAGCCAGCGGGAGGCGGGCGTCGCGTAGGCGCTGACGGAGAAGGATCCGGCCAGGCTCTGCCAGATGCCCCCGCCGCCCCGGCGACCGGCGAGATCCAGCCTGTACAGCTCCGTCGCGGACCGCACCGCCTGGCCGACATCGCGCGGGAAGGCGAGCCCCACCTCGGGCGCCGGATCCGCGTCCGCGAGACCGATCTCGTGCAGCGGCACCGGCCGGCCGAGCTTGCCGGCGATGGCGGCGGCGATCAGATGGGGGGCCGCGCCCTGGGGCACCATGCCCTTGGAGACCCAGCGGGCCACCGACGTCTTGTCGTAGCGAAGTGTCAATCCCCGCTGCGCACCGAGGTCGTTGACCCTGCGCGCGAGACCGGCGTTGCTGATCCCGGCGAGGACGAGGACGGTGCCGAGCTTCTCGTTCGGCCCGCGTGGCTCCCTGGACATGCGCACCCCTCGACAACGGCGACGCCCGCCCGGCATAGGCGCGGGGCATTCGTAAACCCAGCGTAGTTCCCCGGATCCCGACCGTTAAGAGGTGTTGTCCCGGATGGCGAGATTCTGGTCCGTGCGGACGTGCACGGAGGGGCACGTGCTCCGGTTGTGTGGGGCTGTGCGCCCATCGTGCGCTCTGTCCACGCCATAGGAAGCGCGGTTCCATAGAAGGTGCGTGGGTTGGCCCGCTGTACTGGATCCAGTGGGCTGGGGGAGCCGCCGCCTCATTCCCCGCGGGCGGCGGAGTGGTCCGGGAGGCGGTCGTCCGCCTCCCGGACCGTCGCGTGCCGGGCTCGTACCACCACACTTCGGGCGAGGCGGAAAGAAGCGTCCCGTGAGTGCGCCCCCGGCCATCGTTCTTCCTTGAGTTTGGCCTGAACTCGCCGTAAGGCAAGCCCGGAAGCGGTCGCACCGGCCGACTGTCCACCCTGTGCGCAGCCCCGCACCACCCCCGCGCACAGCCCTCGACCGGCGGCCTCGCCGCGACCGCTCGCCCAGCTCGCCCCGTCGTCCGTGGCACGACGCGCCCGCAGCCTCAGGCCCCCGCGGCCCCGCTCGTGACAGCATGTCCCCTGCAGTGGGCGCGGCCGTCCCGGCGGCACGCGGTGGGCCTTCAACAGCCTTACGGAACACCCTCGTTCGACCCGGGCCTCGCCGGACGGCAGTAATGCGGCGACATCCGGGAAGTGTCACCTCGACACGAGACCAAGCGAGTTGAGGGGAAAATGAAACAGAAGTGTCGCCGCTTTCGCCACCGCAAACACCGGTCCACTGTGCATGATGACTGCACCTGTTGTTTGTCCACAGCCTGTGGAGGCGGCGATGCGCTGGTTGGTGGGGTGGAGCAGCACCGCCTCAGGGACCGGACCCCGAGCCGCGCCCCCTTACGGTGACGGTCCCGGGCACCCCGGCACCTCGGCCGGCCTCGACGGCCCCACCGTCCACCCCGTCGGCGCCCAGCTCCTCTGGGGCGACCCGGCGCCCCTGTGGGCCGTCGGCGACTGGCGCCCCGACGAGGTGCGCGTCGTCCAGGCCGACCCCTTCACCCGCCTCGCGGTCCTCGGCCGCTGCGGCGTCAGCGACGAGGAGCTGCGGGTCGGGCTGATCGCGGCGCGCGGCGGCGCGCTCCGCCACCTCACCGCCTGGCCCGGTGGCTACACCGCCGTCGCCCAGGTGGGGCGCCGCATCACCGTCGCGGGCGACCTCGCCGGCGCCCGCCCCGTCTTCCACACCGCCTGGGCCGGCGGCACCGCCTACGCCACCGCCGCCCTGCCCCTCGCCGACCTCATCGAGGCCCAGCTCGACGTCGGCCACCTCGCCGCCCTGCTCGCCTGCCCCGACTCCCCGGAAGCCCTGAGCGACGGCACGCCCTACCTGGGCGTACGGCGCGTACCGCCCGGCCACGCGCTGGTGTTGCGCGACGGCGCCCGCGACATCACCGGGTACGAGCCGACGGCCTCCCTCGCCGTCGCGGGCCCCCAGCTCGCCCCCGAACAGGCCGTCGCGGGCATACGGGACGCCCTCGTCGAAGCCGTACGGACCCGCCTCGCCGCCCCCCGCCACGCCCCGGAGGCCACGGGCGCAGGCGGCCGCGACCCCGGCCCCGTCCCCGGCATGGGCCCCGCGCAGCGGCGCGCGGCGCGCGGCGGCGCACCCGCGCCCGGCATCGGCGCCGACCTCTCCGGAGGCAGTGCCTCCGCCACCCTGGCGCTGCTCGCGGCCGGCCTCCCGGGCCTGCCCGGCACCCCGCTCGGCCACGGCACCGGCGCCGGCGAGCGCCTCCTCGCCGTCACCTTCAACGACCTGGTGGCCGACGGCGGCCGCGCGCGGGAGGCCGAGCTCGAACGGGCCCGCGCCATGGCCGCCAACCCCCGCCTGCACCACGTCGTCGTCGCGGCCGGTGAGGAGGCCCTCCCGTACGCCGACCTGTCGAGCGGGCCGCTGACCGACGAACCGGGCCCCTCCCTCGTCACCGCCGAACGCCACCGCAGACGCCTGGCCGCGGGCAGCGCCGACCACCTCGTGGGGCACGGGGCCCGCCAGGTGCTGGACGCCCACCCGGCGCGCCTCGCCGACCTGCTGCTGGACCGCCGCAGACGCCATATGCTGCGGCCCGTCTCGGCCCTGGCCCGCGCCGAAGGGCCCTCGGCGCAGTCCCTCTTCGTGCCGTTCACCGTCTACCGCGCGGCGCGCCGACTGGCCCGTACGTCCTTCCGGGAGGGGCTGGAGGCGGTGGCGGGCCAGCTGCTGGCGCCGGGCTTCCCGGCCGTCGCGGACGAGATGCCGGGCCCGGACGGGCCCGCCGTACGGGGAGCAGGGACCGGCTCCGGACCGCCCTCGGGAGCGGTGCGGCCGGGCGGTGCCGTGGACGCCTCGCTCGCGGCCCTGGCCTGGTGCCGGCCGGGCCCCGCGGCCCGCTGGCTCACCGGTGAGGCACTGGCCGAAGTATCGGTTCGCCTCCATGCCGCCGCCGTCCGGCCGTCGGGACTCCTCCAGCGCCCCGGGGAGCGCCGCGCCGCCGCCGCGCTCGCCCGGCACGCGGCCGACCACCGGGTCTTCGAACAGGCCGCCGAGGTGCGCAGCCAGCGCCTGCACGCCCCCTTCCTCGACAACCAGGTCGTACGGGCCTGCCGCGCTCTTCCCGAGGCGCTCCGGGTGCAGCCGGGGGCGCGCGCGTCGGTTCTACGCGCGGTCCTCGCGGGGGCCGGGGTACCTGAACTGCCGCCCGGCTGGGGCGCCACGTCGCACGCCGCCCACGCCGCCGCCGTGCGCGCGGGCATCAGGGCCTCCGTGAAGCCGCTGCTGGAGCTCTTCGACGCCCCGCTGCTGGCCGACGCGGGACTCGTCGACGCCAGAGTCGTACGGGCCGCCCTGAACGCGGCGGCGGACGGCCGGGCCCTGCCGTTGGACGGCCTGGCGGAGCTGGTCTCCACGGAGGTGTGGCTACGGCGGCTGCTCGCCCGGCGCGGCACCTGCTGGACGGGCGCGGCGGCGCCACGGCAGCGGGCGGTGGCGGGCGGGGTGGGGCCGCGGTACGGTCCGTGACCTCGGCGGCCCGGCCGGGGGTCCGGCCCGGTGGCCCGGCCTGGGGTCTGACCTGATGGCCCGGCCTGGGGTACGGCCCGGTGGTCCGGCCCGCGGGGTCCGGCTCGGGGCCCGCGCCGTCCGGTCGGCCGGGCCCAGCGTGCGCCCGGGCGCACGCTCCGGCTTGCGTGCCCGGCCCGTGCCCCCGGCGTACGCTCCGGCCTACACCCCCGGCTCGCGCCCCGGTTCGGGACGCCAGAGGGCCTCGCGCCATGACCAGTCGTCCGGGGACGGAGAGGCGAACAGGTCCACGTCGCGCACCGGCCCTCGCGGATCCGGGCCCATGCGTGGCGCTCGCGGGACGGGAGAGACCGCGGGGAAGACGGGCCTCGACAGGCCCGTCCTTCCGCCGCAGCTGATCCGTGCCGCCGCCCAGTCGGCGACCGTCACCGTCTCCCAGGCGGAGCCGGGCTCGACGACCAGCCGGATCGTCCGGCGCCCCGACAGCGGCACGTGCACGGGAACCGCCCCCTCGCCACCCCGTACGACCTCCGAGCGCCACAGGCGCGTGCCGTCGCCGTAGACGGAGAACCGGGCCGAGCCGAAGCCGAACGTCATGTCGTCGACGCCCGCCAAGGCGTCGTAGGACGTGCAGGAGCGGTTGAGTTCGATGGTCACGGACGACATGGCGCTCACGCTCACGCCGTCGCGGTACGTCACACCGCCGATCCGCAGCCCGTACCGCTGCCAGAGCCAGCTGCTCACGCCCGGCCGGATCTCGGGGCCGGTGCCGCCGCCGGGGCCCGCGTAGTCCAGTTCGTTGAGCGGGTAGACGGTGGCGGGCGGCGGGGCGGGCTTCGGAGGCGGCTTGGGCGTCGGCGGCCGGGGCGGCGTGGGTTTCGGACCCGCCGGAGGCCGGGGCGCGGCCGGCGAGGGCCGGGGCGTCGGCGCGGCCGCGTGACGCGGCTCCGGTGGTTTGCTGCTCACGGACGGCGTCGGGCTCGGCTTCGGGCTCTGGGCCGGGCTCGGGGTGCGCGAGGGAGCGGGCGAAGGGGGCGGCGTCGGTGACGGCTTCCTCGACGGCGTGGGCACGACCGGCGCGGCGGGCGCCTTGGCCCGCGGTTTCTCGGGCGGCGCGGGGGAGTTCCCCATCAGGGCGTACGCGGCCACGGCACCGGCCGCGACGACCGCCCCCGCCGCGATGCCGATCTTCGCGGGCGCCCCCAGGCCCTCGCCCGCCGCCGCACCCCCCGAACCACCGCTCGCACCCGCCCCTCCGGCGCTTCCGGCCCCGGCGGCCCCGCTCGCGGCCGCCGCCGCACCCGCCCCGAAAGCCGCCGTACCGGCCCCCGCCGCGCCGGTGGCCAGCCCCGCCACCGCCTTGACGGAGAAACCGGCGGCGAACCAGCCGATGACCGCGACCGGCAGCAGCGCGCGCAGCCGCTCATTGACGTCCGCGACCTCCAGCGCCGCCGTACGACAGCGCGCGCAGTCCTCCAGGTGCTTGCGCAGACCGCGCTCGGCCCGCACCCGCAGGCCGCCCCGGGCGAAGGCGCCCAGCCGGTCCGCGTAGCGCGCGCAGCTGCCGCCCGCGGTCAGCGAGGTGCTCACATGCGCCTGGAGATACGCCTGCTTCAGCCCCTCGCGCGCGCGGTGCGCCAGCACCGCCGTGGCATTGGCCGTCAGCCCCAGCAGCGGCGCCACCTCGCTGGGGGACCCCTCCTCGACGGTGGTGTGCCACAGCACCGTCTGCCAGCGCTCGGGCAGGCTGCGGAACGCCCGCACGGCCAGCGACTGCTCGGCCTCCCGCATGGCCAGCACATCGGCGGCCAGGTCGAGGGTGTCGTCGTCCGGCCCGGCGGACGTGCGGGCCGCCGACGCCGCGAAGACCGCGAAGTCCTCGACCAGCTGCTCCCGCTTGGCGGTCTTCCCCCAGGCCGCCGCGACCCGTCGCACCGTGGTCAGCAGATACGCGCGCACCGACGAATCGGGCCCCGCGCCGCTCCGCACCGCCTGCAGGGTCCGAGCGAAGACCTCGTTGGTCAGGTCCTCGGCGGTGTGGTCGTCACGGCAGCAGCTACGGGCGTACCGGCGGACGGCGGCGGCATGCCGGCGGTACAGCTCCTCGTACGCCAGGCTCTCGCCGCCCCGCATCCGCGAGACGAGTTCGAGGTCGGACGGCGGTACGTCGGCGTCGGCACCCGCGCCTACGCCGGAGGACGCACCGGAAGCCCCACTGGAATCCGCTGCCGCTGCCGCCTCGGAGAAGACACTGCCGGAAAAGCCGCCGGAGGAGCCGACTGAAGAGTCGCCGGACGGACCGTCGCCGGCCGTATCGTCCGCTCCGACCCCCGGGCCCGCTGCCGCGCCCTCCCCGGCCGCCGTACCCGTGGTGCCGCGGTGTCTGCCCTGGCGCTGCCGGGGCACGCTCGCGTCGATGCCACGGGTCAGATCGGGCAGGAAGGGGGCGGGAAGGGACAGGTCGTCGTGCACGGGCAGGTGACGGGGGAGCGGTGACTCGCCTTCCTCATCACTCCCGCGCGGTTCTTCCGGCCCGTCAACACCCATAGCGGAGGCCCCTGTACACACCAGCACATTTGGACATGCGGAAGCGTGGCACAGCGACGACCGCCACGAGGGCAGCACGAGCCGCAACCACTCATCCGTGGTGTCTTGACGCACCAGGAGTACGAGAGTTCACCCGAAAGGGGAAGAGTTGCTCGAACGCGCCCTGCGGCCCGCCCTTGCGGATCATCTGACGGATCGTGAGCAGTACGGACACTCGCGAACGGCGGGCGCACCACCGGTCCCGGCCGACCACGGCCGACGCCGGACCGGGGCGCCGAGCGAGGTGCCGAGCGAGGTGCCCGTGGTGCGGACCGCTCGCACGGCCCGCACCACGGCTCACTCACGGCTCGCCCGCGTCCCTACTCCACCGGCCGCGACCGAAGACCCTCCAGCAGGATGTCCAGCAGTCGCGAGGACGCCGCCGCCTGCTGCACCGCGTCCGGCAGCGACGGCGCGGCCGTCGCTATCACCAGCAGGACATCGGCGACCGTGACGTCCGCGCGCAGCTGACCCGCCGCCCGCGCCCTGTCCACCAGCCGGCCGACGACCTCCAGCAGAGCCGCCGCGCCCGAGTCCTCCCGCTCGTCGACCGGGGCCGGGCGCTGCTCGACGAGCCGCAGCTCGTGCAGCTGACCACCGGTGGCGCCCGGCTGCCGCTGCTGCGGCACCCGCGGCTCCACCCGCTCCTCGGTCTCCACGTCGACGCCGACCCGCAGCACCTGCGGCGGCAGCAGCCGCCCCGCGCCCGAGGCCACCGACGTGCGGAGGAACCGGGAGAGCGCCGACCACGGCTCGTCCTCCTGGCCCAGCGCCGTACGCGCCTGCTCGGTCAGCCGTGCGGTCTCCTCCTCGGCTATCCGCCGCACCAGCACGTCCTTGCTGGGGAAGCGGCGATAGACCGTCCCCACCCCGACGCGGGCCCGGCGCGCCACGTCCTCCATCGGCGCCCCGTACCCCAGCTCGCCGAAGACCTCGCGAGCCGCCCGCAGCACATGCTCGAGATTCCGCTGCGCGTCCACGCGCAGCGGCGTGCTCCGGCCACCGCCTGCGTCAGCGGACGCGACAGCGGTCGACCAATGAGAGCCCTGAATATGCATATGTGTTCCCCCGGTTATGACGTCTCCCCCCGGAGACTCCCCGCCCTGACTGCCGGGGCACGTCTCTGACACCCCGACGGAGTACGAACATAGTTGAGCCCAGGTCAAGAAAGAAGAGGTAGTTCCGCACAGGCCATCCCCGATTGGAGTACGCACCCCTTCCGACCTGATTCTGCACCACCTCACAACCCCACCACAGCCACCCTGACCTGCGTGCCTGTCTCCCACCTCAGGACCCCGGCCGCGGAGGGATCACCTCCATGACCGGTCATACATTTCGCCGGGCCTGTGGACAAACCATCGCCGGGGGTGCGTCATGGGAGGGAGCTGTGCTCGCCGGGGCGACCCGGCACCCCGGCCGGACGACCCCTCGGGCCGGGTGACATCGCGAGGAGGGCCTTGGTGAAGGAACCGGCGCGCATTCTGATCGTCGGCGGCGGCTACGTCGGGATGTACACCGCCCTCCGCCTCCAGCGGAAGGTCAGGCGAGGCGAAGCACACATCATCGTGATCGACCCCGAGCCGTACATGACCTACCAGCCCTTCCTCCCCGAAGCCGCGGCCGGCTCCATCTCCCCCCGCCACGTCGTGGTCCCCCTGCGCCGCACCCTGCCCAAGTGCCAGGTCGTCATCGGCGAGGTCACCTCGATCGAGCACGCCAAGCGCACCGCCACCATCAGCACCCTGGCCACCCGCGAGGACAGCACGGGCGCCATCGAGGTCCACTACGACGAGCTGATCCTCGCCCCGGGATCCATCTCGCGCACCCTCCCGGTCCCCGGCCTCGCCGAGCACGGCATCGGCTTCAAGACCGTCGAGGAGGCCATCGGGCTCCGTAACCACGTCCTCGAACAGATGGACATCGCCTCCTCCACCCGGGACCCCGACGTCCGTGACGCGGCGCTCACCTTCGTCTTCGTAGGCGGCGGTTACGCCGGCGTCGAAGCCCTCGCCGAGCTCGAGGACATGGCCCGCTACGCGGCCCGGTACTACCACAACCTCGAACCCGACGACCTGCGGTTCATCCTCGTCGAGGCATCCGGCCGCATCCTCCCCGAGGTCGGCGAGGAGATGGGCCGCTACGCCCTGCGGGAGCTGCGCGGGCGCAACATCGACGTCCGCCTCGACACCCGTCTGGACTCCTGCGCCGACCGGGTGGCCGTGCTCAGCGACGGGGCGCGTTTCCCCACCCGCACGCTCGTCTGGACCGCCGGCGTCAAGGCGCACCCGATCCTCTCCGCGACCGACCTGCCGCTCAACGGACACGGCCGGCTCAAGTGCACGGCCGCCCTCACCGTCGAGGGCGTCGAACACGCCTGGGCGGCCGGCGACGCGTCGGCGGTGCCCGACCTCACCGCGGAGGAGGAGGGCAAGCTCTGCGCCCCCAACGCCCAGCACGCGGTGCGCCAGGCCAAGGTCCTCGCGGAGAACGTCCTCGCCTCCCTGCGCGACCGGCCGCTCAAGGACTACCGGCACAAGTACGTCGGCTCCGTCGCCTCGCTCGGCCTCCACAAGGGCGTCGCGCACGTCTACGGCAAGAAGCTCAAGGGCTACCCCGCCTGGTTCATGCACCGTGCCTACCACCTCAGCCGGATCCCCACCTTCAACCGTAAGGCGCGCGTTCTCGCGGAGTGGACCCTCACCGGGCTGTTCAAACGCGAGATCGTCTCCCTCGGCTCGCTGGAGAACCCGCGCGCCGAATTCGAACTCGCCGCGGACACCGGACGTCATCCGGAAGCGAGTTGACGCAGGTCGTGGGCCCGGAGAGCGAGCCGGGAACTCCCCTGCGGGGGTCGACGTCTGACGGATGTCAGTCCGGTCGGCCACACTGGTCGTGTGACCATGGGTGGGCTCGTCCCTGCGAAGAGTGACAATTACGAGGATTCGGACGTTTGCTGCATTCCCCCGGGGGCCGGCCCCCGCACCGTCAACCGCGGCCCCGTGCCGGGCGCGCGGCTCAGCCATCACACGTCGCCGAGCTGGTCCGGAACGACTCCGCGAGGTAATCCTCTGTGAACTTCACCCGCTGGAGCGCCCGGTTCCCCGGAACACAGCGCCGAGCCGCAGCACGCACCGACCGCAACGACCACGCCGACAGGACCGACCGGACCGACCACGACGACCGGACCGGCCGTAAGGACCGCGCCGACCGTAAGGACCGCAAGGACCGGACCGGCCGTAAGGGCCGGACCGACGGCGGCACCCCCGCCCCACAGCCTTCGCCCCCGGCAGGCGGTTCCGTGCCCGCCGCCCGCGCGGAGACCGCCACACCGCCCCCTTCCGGCCTCGCAGGCGCCGTCCCCACCCTCGACGGGCTGTCCGTCCACGACCTCCTCGGCCAGGTCCCCGCCCTCGTCGCCGTCGTCTACGGCCCGGACCACCGCCTCGCCTATGTCAATGACGCCTACGCCGCCCTCTTCGGCCCCCGTGCCCCCGGCGCCCCCGCCCGCGAAGCCCTCCCCGAGCTGACGGAACTCGGCCTGCTCCCCCTCATGGACCAGGTCCTGCGCAGCGGTCGGCCCCGTACGGTCAAGTCCCGCCGCGTCACCGCGGACGCCCGCGCCGCGGAACTCCGCACCCCGGACACCGGGCCCACGGACGGCCGGGGGACGGACACCCGGCTCGCGCCGCACCCCGCCGACACCCCGGCGACGGCCGAGCCCGCAGGCGCCGGCCGCCACGGCTACTACACCTTCACCTGCTCCCCGATCACCGTGGGCACCCCGGACGCCGACCGCCCCGGCGTCCTCCTCTTCGCCGCCGACGTCACCGACCAGGTCGAGGCCGCCGAGCGGCTGCGCGCCAGCGAGCGCCGCCAGCGCGAGGCCGCCGTCACCCTCCAGCGCAGCCTGCTCCCCCAGGAGCTCGAACAGCCCGACGACCTCCGCGTCGCCGCGACCTACCAACCGGGCGGCAAGGACACCGCGGTCGGCGGCGACTGGTACGACGTCATCACCCTCGGCGCCGGCCGCACCGCCCTCGTCATCGGCGACGTGATGGGCCGCGGGGTCCGCGCGGCCGCCGTCATGGGCCAGCTCCGCACCGCCGTAAGGGCGTACGCCCGCCTCGACCTGCCACCCCACGAGGTCCTCCAGCTTCTCGACGGCCTCGCCTCCGAGATCGACGCCACCCAGATCGCCACCTGCGTCTACGCCGTCCACGACCCCAACGAGGGCCGCCTGGTCTACGCCTCGGCCGGCCACCTCCCGATCCTCGTCCGCGACCCCGACGGCACGGTCCGCCGCGCCGCCGAACCCACCGGCCCCCCGCTCGGCACCGGCGGCTGGCTCCACACCTCCGGCACCGTGCCCCTCGGACCGGGCTCCAGCGCCGTGCTCTACACCGACGGCCTGGTCGAGCGGCGCAACGAGGACATCTACGAAGGCGTCGAAGCCCTGGAGCGCGCCTTCGCCGGCGCCACCGGCTCACCCCAGGTCATGTGCGACCGGCTCATCCGCGCCCTCGGCGTCACCGCCGACCACGACGACGACGTCGCCGTCCTCGTCCTCCAGCACCCCGCCCGCACCGGACACGACGCCGAGCTCTTCCACAACGCCGCCCTGGAGCTCCTCGGCGGCGTGGAGGCGGCGCCCCGCGCCCGCGCCTTCGCGTCGGGCGTCCTGGTCAGCTGGCGCTTCCCGACCGAGCTGCGCGATCTCGGGGTCCTGGCCGCGAGCGAGCTGGTGGCCAATTCCCTCCAACACGGGACACCGCCCATGCGGCTGCGCCTCCGCCGCACCGACCGGAGGCTGATCATCGAGGTCACGGACGGCGACGACCACCTCCCGCGCCGCCGCCGCGCCGAACCCGCCGACGAGGCCGGGCGCGGCATCTCGATCATCGCCACCATCGCCTCCTCCTGGGGCTCACGCCGCACACCGGGCGGCGGCAAGGCGGTGTGGTGCGAATTCGCCCTCCCGGCCGGGCACCCATGACGAACGGCTGTGGCCCGGAAACCAGGTTTCCGGGCCACAGCCGTTCGACGACACATATATACGTGCGACACCTATAGAAGGGGAGGGGAAGAAGGGACGAGCACTCACCACGGCGGGACCGCCCTGACGACATCGCCCCGGCAGGACCCCGTGGGGTCAGACCGACACCTTCGCCCGCTCGGACCGCCCGGCCTCCTCGCCGCCACGGACCGCGCCGCCCTTCGCACGCACCGCCGACACCCGCGGCGGGATCTCCTGCGCGGGGGTGAGCCGACGGCCCATCCGCAGCGCCAGCCCGGAGATGCCCAGCGAGCAGACGACCAGCATCACGATGTACGCGACGTACATGCCGCCACCGGCCATCAGACCGCCGACCGCCGGGCCGACCGCCAGCGCCAGCTGCTTCACGAGAGCGAAGGCCGAGTTGTACTGGCCAACGAGCCGCGCCGGCGCCAGGTCCGCCACAAGGGGGGCCATCGTCGGCGCCAGCATCGACTCACCGATGCCGAAGAGCGCGTACGTCGAGATCAGCAGCGCGGTGGCCACACCGTGCGCCCCCGGCACGAGCCCGGAGATCCCCGCGGCCACCCACGCCACGGTCCAGATCACACCGACCAGCGCGATGACCCGGCTGCGCCGCCGCCGCTCGACCAGCTTCAGGACGACGAACTGCGCCAGCACGATCGCCGCCGTGTTCGCGGCGAGGGCGATGCCGAGCGTCGCCGGCGAGATCCGGGTGACCTCGACGGCGAAGGCCGCGAGACCCGACTCGAACTGGCCGTAGCAGGCGAAGAACATCACGAAGCCCAGCACGCACAGCTGCACCATGGCCCGGTCCGCGAGCAGCGTCCGCAGCCCGCCCTTGGCAGCACCGTCGGTCGGCATCGCGTCGTCGACCTTGGGCGCCTTCGGCAGCCGCACGGTCGCGATGGCCGCACCCAGGACCAGGAACATCACCGACTCGATCGCGAAGAGCCGTACGAAGCTCGACGGGTTCGAGGTGTCCACCAGCTGCCCGCCCAGCAGACCGCCGACGCCGAGGCCGAGGTTGTTGAGGAAGAACTGCATCGCGAAGGCACGCGAACGGGTGCTCGGCGTCGAGCACCACACGATCATCGTGGCCAGCGACGGCTGGATCACCGCGATACCCGCACCGAGCGCGGCCGCGGCGGCGACCACCAGGGACTGGCTGTCCGCGAGCCCGAGCCCCATCGAACCCACGGCGGCGGAGACCGTACCCGCGATGGCGACGGGCAGCGGACCCCGCCGGTCGATGACCCGACCGGTGAAGGGCAGCACGACGAGCGCGGCCACGGCGAACGTCGCGAGCACGATGCCTGCCGTACTCGCGCCGAGGTCCCGTACCTGAGACACATAGATGAACAGGAACGGAACGGTGAAGCCATTGCCGAACGCGCTCAACGCGTTGCCCAGCTGGATCCGGCGCAGTGCTGCGCCCATCGCGGTGGTCACACTCACCCCTTAGGTAGAAGAGATCGGTAAGGAAGATCGTCAGCAGAGGGACAGTCCAACCCTGAAGACTTCACCTCTAAACTTCGAAGCTAAAGAGTACACATCAAAGGGCTTTAACGCCAATCACTCGTGCCATACTGCGGCCCATGGCTGACACACCCGGCGCCCCCGAGCCGAGCCTCGATGAACAGATCGCCGCTTACCAGCGCGAGTTCCAAGACCTTGATCCCCAGGTGGAGAAGGTGGTCTCGGCCCTCAGCAGGCTCAACCGCCGCATGAACGTCGCCTACGGGCGGCAGACCGCCGAGCTCGGCATGAGCAATGCCGAGTGGGAGGTCCTCAAGGCGCTCGTCCTGGCCGGCGACCCGTACCGGATGGGCCCCGGCGACCTCGCCAAGCGCCTCGGCCTCACCCCGGCCGCGATGACCCACCGCATCGACCGGATGGTCGCGGAGGGCCTCGTCACCCGTGAGCGGGACGAGAGCAACCGTGTCCGGGTGATCGTCGGCATCACCGAGGAGGGCCGGGCGAAGTGGCTGGAGGCCATGCGGATGGCCACGGTCTTCGAGGAGGAGCTGCTCCAGGACCTCTCGGGCGAGGAGCGGCACCGGCTGGGCGAGATGCTCACCCGCCTGCTCCGCCGGGTGGAAGAGGCCCAGCCGGACGCCGGCGGCAGGCTCAGCGACCTCGACTGAGGCCGGGCATCTCATGGGTTGACATGGATTTGACCCATGGGTAGTGTTCTCCGGGTTGCCAGCCGGGCCTGACGGTCCGAAGGCAGCCACTCACGCCACTTCCGGTGGCACTCTCTACTGCACGGCCCTTGAACGGGATGGATTTCGGCGTGTCCGAAATTCGGAACGGACTCCGATTAGGAGTCACGGGGGGAATCCGCTAAAGTAGTGATCACGCCGGAAGGCGCGAAAAACCCCGCTCCAACAGGGGGCCGGAAACGGGAAACAGACCGGAAACGGACTGGAAAACGGATCTGGTAAGGTTGGAAACAACGAAGGGAAGCGCCCGGAGGAAAGCCCGAGAGGGTGAGTACAAAGGAAGCGTCCGTTCCTTGAGAAC
>NZ_LGUI01000002.1 GCF_002891295.1 Streptomyces eurocidicus
TCGGGGCCCTGGTCGCAGCCCCTGAGGGCGGATGGCGCCAAGGCTGGCCGGGGTGGACAGCACTGCACGGCTGGGTGGCACACTCCTCGAACCCCGCCTCCGCCCCGCGCCAACTTACAAACAAAGCGGCGCACGAATTACCACTCGCATTCACGCAGATCCCTTTACGGGAAAAGAAAAGCGGCCCCGCACTTTAAGTGCGGGGTCGCTTTTTGCTTTCGTTTCAGAGGGCGGCTCGGAACGGGTTTTCTTCCCGGGCGGGTGCCGGGACAGCCGGCTGAGCCACTGGCTTTTTTGGGGCCGGAGTGGCGTCGCGGGGACGCGGCCGGGGCGCGGGGGCAGCCGGTCGTACCGGGCTATCCTCCTCCGGCGCGGCGACTTTCGGGGCCGGGGCCGGTGAGGGTGGGGCATCGGCCAGCCGGTACATGGTCTTCGGTCGGCCGCTCTTGCCCTCCTTCTCGACCTTGACCACTACGCCGGGCAGTGCCCTTACTTCTTCCGCCGACCCCCCGACAAAGCCAAGCAGCTCCTTGGACGCGGCCTTGCCACCGTGCATTTCGATGCGGGCACGCACCTTGTCCATGAGGCTGCGCGGCTGGCGCTTCACCGCCCCCTGCGCACCTGCCTGGACAAGGCGCATGACGTCCTGCACAGAGCGACGGACCAGGGTGAAGGCGGCGTTCAAACGAACCTCCGTGATGAGTTCGGAACATTCGGAGGCAGCGAGGCAGGCGGCGACGCGAAGCGTCTGCTCTGCGGTCCGTTCGATGTATCCACCCTCGCCCTCAGGAAGACTCTCGTTCAGGATGCGCGAGTACCGGCGGATCTTCCGCCATAGCGGCTTGGCCTCGGGGGCCAGGGATATTGTCCGGCGCTCGGCCGTGGCCCACCTGTAGGCGTGGAACAGGGCGTCGCCGTCCACCGGGGGAAGCGAGATGTCGTCATCGTCCATCATGGGGACGGTGTTGAGGAGGAAGAAAAGGATGCGGTTGTAGGAGCCGCCCCCTGCCTGGGTCTTATTCCTCAGCACGTACTGTTCGAGGTCCGAAGGCGTGATGTGCGCGTGGAGGACCAAGGCAGGGTCCTTGACCACCTGGGGATCATTCTTGGTGGTGTTGTCGAGCGTCGCCCCGTCCCACGCCACACGCAGCTTGGTGGGATACCGCTTGTCAGCCGCTTTCAGAGTCTCCGACCACTCCTCTTCCAGAAGCAGAGCGCGGATATCCCGCCCCTCCTCCCTGTCCTTGGTGGCCTCCTGCTGCTTCCACAGGTGATTGACCAGCGCAGCCCCGGAGGTCAGGGAGGCGGTGGTGTGGGTGGCCAGGAACCTGCCCAGGGCCTTGTCAACGATGTGCTCGGCCGCCCGTTTGGTTTTGCCCTTGCCCCGGCTGGACTTGCCGACGAGAGCGGACCACACCACCACCGGCCGGGCGCTGCCCTGGGAGCTCACCTTCACGGTTCCGCTGATAGCGGCGGACCACATCGACAGGGCAGCCACGTAGATACCCAGCGGATCAGCCTCGACGGACGGGGCGACGCTGCGGACCCCCGAACCGATCGGACCGTACAGAACGGGGGCACTCACGCGGCCACCGCCTCAGGCTGGTGTGCCAGCTCGTACGCCTTCCGCACGTTCAGGGGGAGACGCCCCCGGTCTTTCAGCTCGTAGCCCTGACGCTTGCCCCACTCGCGGATGCGGTCGTTCCGCTCCCTCTCGCTCATGCCGGAACTCGCGGTCCTCACCGGTTCGGGCAGCGGGTCACCGCCCTCGAACTCCCCGGCCCGGACGGCGTCTCGGAACCGGCCCTGCGCGGTGACGTCCATGCAGGGGAGGCCGTACTGCCGGGCGTCGCGGAGCTTGATGGCGTTCCGCTCCGCCCTCTGGCCGCAGATGATCAGGACCGTGGACTCATCGGCACGCCCCACCACCCGGTACCCGGCGTTACGCAAGGCGTCCCGGGCGTCCTCCCACGAGTACCCAGGCACCTCACCGACGAGCATCACGGACGGCTGCTCCGGCTCAGCCGGCTGGGCCTCGGAGGATTTTTCGCCGGGCTGGTCGTCCTGCTCCTGGCCGTCGACGCCGTACTCCTGGCCCTGCTCCTGCGGGGCGTCGCCGTTGTCCGCGTCCTCGGTGACACGGTCGCCGGGCTCGCCCAGCACCTCCACCAGCAGCTCGGCGAAGCTGTCCGCGTGGTCGGACCACACGGCCCACTCGCGGCCCCCGAGGGTCAGGGGCACCGCCTTCTCCTCCAGCAGGTCCCCGAACCGCTGCGCGTGCTCCGGGCACAGGCCCCAGGAGCGTTCCCCGAGGGTCAGCGCCTCGGTGGCGTCGACGTGCGAGCCGTCCCGGGCGATGTGCGCATCACACAGCGCCGCCGCCACGGGGGCAGGGGCCGGAGCCGGGTGCACGACCGGGGTCTTCGGCTCCACGGGAACGTACAAAGGCACGGCGGGCCGGGCAGACTTCTGGACGCGGGCTTGGACGGTCTTAGCGACCTGCTGACCGGCCGCCCGCAAGCGCGCCACCGTGGGAGGCAGCGTCTCCCGCACAAACGTTGCGGCCTTCTGCCGGGCGCCCGCGAGCTTCTCCCGGGCCGGGCGTACCTGACGCAGCCGACGACCAACCATGTGCACCGTGCTCTCCTTCGTCTGTTCGTTGTCGGCAACCGGGAAATTCCGCGGGACCGCGCCGGCTGCCTCTGCGCCGGGGATTTCTGCCGTGTCGGCGGGCGCGGAATCCTCCGCCTCCGAGCCGGCCAGGGAATCCTGGCCCCCGGAGCCGGCCGGACCCTGGTCCGGGTTTTCTGCCGTGTCGGCGGGAGTCTCCGCCGCCTCGGCGGGGATGGGCTCACCGGCCAGGGCGGCCCGCGTCTGCTCAGCGGGCATGCGGCCGGACACGTCGTTGTAGGGGGCCTTCCAGGTCCAGGTGGCGACCCGGGTCCCGGCCGCCGACGCCTTCGACACCACCGGGTTACCACCGACCGCTCCGGCGGTTCCGCCGTCGGTGGAGTTGAGGATGTGCGGGATGGTCAGGGTCTTGGGGTTGACGCGCAGCACCTCGTACCAGGTGCCCCGGTACAGCACGAAGTCACCGCGCGAGAAGTCGGCGGGCCCCCACACCTTGAACCCGTCGGCTTCCGCCTGCGCGATGATCCCCCGCCAGTGGGCCAGTTCCTCGTCAATCTCCTCGATCAGGCGCTCCAGTTCGGCGCGGCGCTCCTCGCTGGGCGCCTTCCGCCACGGGTTGCGGGGGTCGCCGTCGCGCTGACGGAGGATGCCGCGCCGGTCCGCCTCCAGCTTGTCAATCCGGCGCAGCGTCCGCCCCGGGTCGTTACGGTGCTGCTCGTAGCTCTCCGCAGCCCGCGCCCGGTCCGCCCAGTAACCGGCGCGCTTCTGCTCTTCGACGCTCTTTCGCATGGCGCTGTGCATGCGCTCCTGATCGCGGCGAGCCCGCCGCTCGGAGTGATGCCCGACCAAGATCGGCTGCCCCATGTGAAAGCGCTCGCTGATCTGGTCCGCCCGCTCGTAGGACGCATCCGACGACGCGGCGGCACGGCTGGCACGCCCTGCGAACCTCTCGGCCCGGCCCTCCGCACGGTCGAGGCGCTCGGCCTCGGCCTCCGCGAACGTGCGACGGGTGTCTTCATCGGTGGTCACCGCGACTGTGAGCCCGGCAGCGCGCAGCCCCTCCGCAGCCCTGTTGATGCGCCACGTGTCGGCTCGCTTGTCCCGCGAGTGGGGCAGGTACCAGCACTCCAGGTTCCGGGACCAGCGGAACCGGTGCTCCTTGAGCACCTCGGCGGAACCGTCCCCCCGCGATGTGCCTTCGACAAGCGTGCCGTCCCGGCGCGTGTGGCTGATCGTGATGTCGGCCTCCGCTCCCTCCTCGCCCGTGCCGACGGGCGCGGAATCCTCCGCCTCCGAGCCGGCCGGGCCCTCGGCCAAGCAATCTTCGGCCCCGTCGGCAGCGGCCTGCACCGGCTCCGCGAGAGCCGCCGTGTCCCACGCCCGCACGGCGTCCAGCACTCGCCCCAGGTGCTCACCCTCGGCGAGCCGCACCGCCGCGACCGCCGGGGAGTCGGCGACGTACCGGAACACCTCCACCAGGGCCCCGCCGTCCTCGTCCGCCTCGACCATCACGCGGTAGGTACGGCCGCCCTCCCACGGCGCACCGCCCAGCCCCAGGAACAGACACGGCCCCTCGTTCGAGTTCGCCGAGAACGCGCACTCTCCCCCGGCCAGCAGACCTGCCCGCGCACCCTCCAGGAGCGCCGCCCGCATCTCCCATGACGCGGGGTCGGCTCGGTAGTCCTCCACGTCGCGCGCGTGGTTCTTCGCCACCTGGTTCGCGTCGCCCTTGCCCGCATACCAAAGGGCGTGCGCACACCCGGTCGCGCCCTCACACACGGCCGTGAAGCCGTACCCGTCGCCCTCGGCCGCCACGACCGACACCCGGTGCGGGCCCTCTGCCCGGTAGTTGCCGAACTCCGACCCCAACTCGGCCGACTCCTCCGCCGTCTCCGGCTCCGACTGGCCCCACGTGCGGGCGGGCACGGCGTGCTGTGCTGCGTGATCAAGCGCGGCCGCTATCGCCCGGTCACGCACCTCTGCACGCCGTTTGGCGGCAGTGCGCCCGTGCCCCAGCGGACCAGTGACCGTGTCGACGTGCGCGCACTGCGCACAGGTCACCCGGTACTCGTGCTCGTTGAAGTCAGTCATCCATTCGACGGCCACCGTCGACGGCAGCACGGCGAATGCCCCGTGCCGGTCGTTGGGGTAGGGGCCGACTCGCCCGGCGAGGTGCCACGCCGCCAGCGCCTCCGCGTCCTCGCGGGTCTCGCACATGGAGCTACCGGGCCCGGCACTGTGGTCATGGCGCGTAATGATCCCGCCCGCGCTCACCCACCACATACCCTCATCGGCCTTGCTCCCGCACTGCCCGTTCACCTGCTGAATCAGGGGCTTGGCCTCACGGCCACCCCGCAAGTCCACGACCTGCGGACGCTCCTGGCCCTCCGGCTGCTCCTCGTCGACGAGTTCCGCGTCGACCACGTCCGTCTCGGGCGAAGAGCCCCCCGGAAGCGCCAACACCTCGGCCCGCTCCACCACCGTCACGGGCACATGCACAAGCTTCTCCGCCGACGCGGGGTAAGAGACCGGGTTCTTACCCCAGCGAACAGACGTCATCTGCTCCCCGCCGCCACGCTCGCTCACCTCGACCACCACACCCGTGCGACCGGTGGCCTCATCCAGGTGCGCACGCGGGTGCCCCGAGCGCACCACGTCACCCACAGCGAACCGCTGCCCGTACCGCTCCCACCCGTACTCGGAAACCGACTGCTCCGGCCCGGTCTCCAACTCCGAGGACCTCACCGCCGGTTCAGGCTCCGGAGACGGCACAGCCACCACGGACCCCGGCTTGCGCTCCCCACGCTTGATCGCGTCCGCGAGGATCGCCCGCTTCATGGCTGGGCGCCCCTTCACGTAGTGACAGACCTCCTCACCACTCCCGATGTGGTGCACCAGATACTCGCCCGCCAGCTCCTCTACCTCGTAGGTCTGCTCAAGGAGACTGGCCCGCTCGTCGCCCTTGGCCCCCCTAAAGAAGATGTCCTTGACCTTGGGCGCAGACATGCCCGTCTTCCCCTCCGGCGCCGTCGCCGTCGTCGTCTTCTGTGTCTGGGTCTCCGCCGTTCGGGCGGTCTCCTCCTGCGGCCCGGCCGCCATGTAGGCCCGCTCCTCCGCAGTCATGGGCGGCAAGGGAGTCCCCTCACCCTTCATGTCCAGCCACCACGAAACCCCGGGCGCCGGAACGCCGGGGCGGGCTGCGTACCAGTAGATGGTGGAGTCGGGGCCCAGGACACCGAAACACCGGCCGACCATTTCGCCCGACTCGTCAACGGTCAGGTTGCACAGGGTGGCCAGCCGCCCCCGAGCAAGCGAGTCAGGCAGGTTCGTTGACGTGAACACCCGCCCGTCGAAGGTGTACCGCCACCACCGCTTGGCGAGTTGCTCGCGACCAACCGGCGGCATGTCGGCCGCGAGTGTGACCTCATCGACGGCGAACGACCGCTGTTCGTCGTCCTCACCCCTCTCGAAGACGAGCACCCGATCCGTGCCCAGCCGCTTAGCGACCTTGTAACTGGCCCCGTCGACATAGACGATGTCGTCCGTCACGTACAGCCGAGGGATCTCCTCGACCCGCTCCAGGTCCGCCACGGCAAATGTGATGGCATCCATCGGGACAGCACTGCTGACGGAGACCTTCGCGGTCTCCCCCTCGACGCTCATCACGCGCCCCAGGACACCGTTGGGCAGCCGCACCGTGCACAGCGGCTCAAGCCCCCTGTCCTGCTCCTCAGAGACCGCTGCTTCCTGTGCTATCGGCGCTTCGGCCGGGGTCAGGCCGGGCGTGGCCTCCCGCTCACTCATGCGCGGAGCGTCGCTCTCGTCAATCTCCTCGAACGTGACCTCCTCCGCCCACTCAGCCGCCACCTTCTCCGGCCGCTTGCGCGTGGGCGCCTTGTGCGGGCCCTTGTCCAGCGTCGACGTCCACACAGGGGCGTTCCGCTGCTCAGCCTCCGCGAGCTGCCGCAGCGCCTCAGCCTCCAACGCTTGACGCTCGCGAACGTGCGCGACCATGGCCGCTTCCACGTCCCGCCGCGTCCGCATGTCTCCGTGCCCCTTGACACGACGCTCCGCATTGCGGCTGACGTGGAACTTGCTGCCCTTTCGGAGCACCCGGAAGGACATGCCGCGCCAAGAGGCCGTGACCGACCAACGATCCATGCCCTCAGACCACTTGAACGTGACCGGGTCGGCATGGTCAGTCGTGTTGGGCATCGCCACCGTGACGTGCCCCGGCGTCGTCTTGGGCCCCTCCACCTCCGGGGCCGTCTCTTCCTCGGGCTCCGTGGGCGCACCAGACACAACAACCTCGTCCAGGGCCTCACCCGTGACAGTGCCGAACTTCCGCTCGTGCGAGCGATCAAGGGCATAGCTCACCGTGTGCGTGCCCCGGCCGTCCCCTACGATCACCCACCCGTCCCGGTGGGCTGCTTCCCGCGTCACCACCGCACCGCACGCGCAGTCGAAACCCGTGCCGCGCGTAGCGACCCCCAGAGTCCTAAGGCACGTTCCTGACCGGCCGTACCGGCCGCCGTTGTGCCGCACAGGCTCCAGGATCACCAGACCCTCAGGGCGCACCACGGCCATGTTCTTCCGCACGTAGGAAGTGACCGGGCCTCGCGTCTTGTGCCCGTCCCCCTCGCCAGGGATCACCCACCGGCCGTCAAGGGTGATCACGCTGTACCGCCCCGTCGCCGGGCAGAACACCGAGTAGGCGACCGACTTACGGCGGTCGTCCGTGATCAAGACAGCGTCCGTGAGGCCGTGCCCCTCCATGGCGTGACGGGCAGGAGTCGTCACCATGACCTGCATCGCGCAGCTTCCCTTCAATGAGCCCCACCGGG
The DNA here is from genome assembly GCF_002891295.1 of Streptomyces eurocidicus. Classification (GTDB taxonomy): domain Bacteria; phylum Actinomycetota; class Actinomycetes; order Streptomycetales; family Streptomycetaceae; genus Streptomyces; species Streptomyces eurocidicus. The sequence goes on from NZ_LGUI01000002.1 coordinate 7,476, forward strand.
CAGTGAACTGATGTCTCGGGACCGCCCCGGGCCATGTGCCCCGGGGCCGGTCAAGGCTGGTCAGTCATTGCGGCTCGTACTCGCCGCACACGTTGCCCGCGCCGTCCACGATCCAGCCCCCGCCGTCCGTGCGGTCGTTGCCCGCAGCCGGAGCGCACAGCGCCGTGTCGAACCCCTCGTTGAACGCGTCCACAGACACACGCTCAACCGCACGCTGCTTGCCTGACTCACCGGCCACGAACCCCGCCGCCCCCGTCCCCACCATCAGGACCACAGCGGCGAGTACTCCAGCCACCACACGACGTGTCGACATCTCCACCCCACAGGTATTCGTGCGCCCAGCGCCTGGCCGGACCGCGTTCTACGTTTCCCCGGCGCTGCAACCCATCAGGGAGCGCCGCAAAGCCTTAGTTAGTTAGCGACCGGGCCCCTCAGGCGATCCGGTTCGCATTCCGTGCCCTCACCGCCAAGCGAATGAAGTCACGATCCATTTCTATCCCAGACCCGAGTCTCAGCAATCCAAATTCATGGTGATCCGCGTCACAATCCATGAATAGGCGCCCGAATTCAAACCCCACTCCAGAGGGGTTAAAAACCGCGTTTTCGCAGGTCAGAGCCCCTTTAGACACCCGGGGGTAATGCCTAGTTAGGCAGCGATAGGACCCACCGGGGGTGCCTCTTTCCGACCGTGTACGGGTATCAAACATTCGCATAGAAGGCCGTTATTACTGCCCGAATTGGAACTCTGGAGCCTCCGCCGGCCACTGGAGGGGTCGCCGCGGGCACATCAGGGCCCCCTGCGGGCACACACCCCAGGTCAGCGGGCTGCGGGCACCGCGCTCTAACCAACTAAGCAGCGCTTCTACGATGACCTGCGTCACTTTTCTGGTGCACTGCGAGCGGTCTGGAGGCCGGTAACACCTACATAATTAATGTGAGGGGTTGTATACCCCCCTCCATCAGGGCCCCTAAGGCCCTGACTGGTGTGCCAGCTCCGGTCATCCCGACCTGGTACCTGAAGAGGAGATGGTGGATGGGTCGATACATTGTCACTGTGGTAGAGACAGCGACTTACGATATCCCTGTGAATGCTGCCGACGCTGATGAGGCGTGTGAAGCGGCAGAGGAGAAGTGGAGCCACGACCCCAATAAGTATTTTTCCGATGCGACCGGATTCGAATGCGACGAGGTGCGCTTGGTCGCCTGATTTTCGCCCTCAAGCAGTCTTTATCGAATTCGCAGCACTGATCGAGGGGAAATGAATTGGGAATTTGTGACGAAGATGCGGCCGAGGCTAATCGTTCTCGGGCCCGCTGGGCGCTGATCGCCATGGAGGCCATGGGCCGGGAGACCGGCCAGCACGGGTCGGCCTACTCTCCTGAGGGCCTCATGGTCAGGGAAGAGGTGCTCCGGGAGGTCGCCGGGGACCTCATGGCGAACCTCTTCCACCTGTGCCGGCTCAACGGCGTGGCGCCGGCAGCGGTCGTCGCGGCCGGCGCCATGCATTTCCTGGCCGAAGTCGCCGAGGAGCAGCCGGTGGTAGAGCTGGGCATGCCAGCGGATCAGGAGACCCCGAGGGGTCAGAGCAGGTCCTCGTAGTCCGGCAGGATCTCGGTCTGTACGGGGACGCGGAACCAGGCTTCCCCTTCGGCCGGGACGGGGGCTCCGCCGGCCGCAGCGGCGATCTCAAGGACGGCTTCGGATGAGAGCCGCCAGTCTTGGGTGGTGTGCCCGGCAGGGCAGGAGATCCAGGTGCTCACTCCATCGGTGCCCACGGTCAGCCCAGTTCCGATGTCACAGCGTCGGCAGGTGATCGGTATACGAGCGCGGATGACGGGGTCCACCGTCCTGAAGACGGTAGTGCCCATCAGCAGGACCGTAGTCACGTCGGTCATGAAGTCTCCTCGCCCTGTACCCCGTGCCGTCCGATTCCTGTGTACCCCGGCGCTGTCTCAGCGTACGGTGTTTGATCATGGCGTCAACGAGTGAAGTGCGGGACCGTCTTGTCGTACCGGGACGGGTGATGATGATGCGGTACACACCGACCTCTTGGGGCCTCAGCCCCCTGGCCTGCTCTGTCTGCGAGGCCCAAACGGGGCTGACCCTGATCTCGGCGGAGTCCGAAGTCCTGTTCACGTGCCCTACCGGGCACACCAGCCGAGACTGGCGGCTCACGCCCGACGCCGAAGTGCGGGCGGTCGGCGTCGACGTCGAGTTCCGGGTAACGACCAAGGGCGGCGCGCTATCGTCCCAGCGGTTCGACGACGGCGACGGGGAAGACGACTTCCGAGACCTGCCCCTCTGAGACGAGCGCCCTGCAGAGCCCGCTACCCGGCATCGTGGTTCGGCGGCGACTGGACTCTGCGCGTACGCTCGAACCATGACGAGTGCTGGTGAGCGAATCAAGGCGGTACGCAAGCTACGCGGTCTCACGCAGAGGGAGTTGGCGGCTGCCTCAGGAGTGTCAATCTCGGTGCTGCGGCGCCTGGAGCAGGACGAACAAGAGTCGGCTCGGATGGAGACATTTAGGCGCCTCGCAACAGCCCTTCGAGTGCCGACCATGCGCCTCGTCGGCGACACCGCAGAAGGGCGCGAAGCTGAAGAAGACCCTGAGTGCTGGGACAGCGTCAAGAGGGCCCTCAATGCCCCGCCGGCCTCCCGGGGAGAGTCCGATGACCTTCCGACTGTCGAGGGTGTAACGGAGGCTCTGGATGCCATGTATCCGTTGGTGGTCAAGGATGGGTACCAAGAGCTTTCCATTCTCCTCCCCACGCTGCTGCGAGACGCTGACGCCCTCGGCACGGAAGGGCGAGACGTCCGTGTGCGGCTGCTTCAGCGGGTCGGATGGCTCATGATCCACACCAGGCAGTTCAAGGCCGCGGAGGACGCGTTGACGCGCTCCCTCGACGAGGCTTCGGACCGTCTCCAAGCCGCTGTGGCGATCGATTACATGTGCTGGTTGCTGATGCGCGAGGGGCAACTATCCAGGGCTCGGGAGCTGGCCACCCAATGGGCCGATGATCTTGAGCCCGTGCGCTTGACCCGGGCGACGCCGACTGAGCTTTCCATGTGGGGGGTGATGCTGCTGCGTCTCTCCGGGGCGGCGGTCCGTGACAATCGGCCAGGTGAAGCAGAGGACGCCATGAAGTACGCCCGTGCCGCTTCCGAAGCGTTGGGCCGGGAATGGCGATTCCCTCAGGAACTCAGCAACTCAACATTCGGCCCGCTGACTGTCCTGCTCAAAACCGCGGAGAACGCCGGGGTCGTCGGTCAACCCCAGAGTGTGCTTCGAATCGGCAGCAAGGTGGAGAGGCTCAGGAAGTCCAAGAGCCCGCGCTTCCGGGAGCGTATGACATCGAGCGACTGGAACCGGCACGTTCTCGACGTCGCTGACGCTCATACACGGACAGGGGACTACAGGCAGGCCGTTGGGCTGCTGACAGGCATCAACGATTCCGCACCCGAGTGGTTGCCGAACCAGAGGTTCGCCCGTGACATCTTGGGACGGATGATCGAGGAGCGTCGGACGTTGACGCCTGAGATGCGCGACCTAGCTGTCGCCGTACGCCTCCCCGTCTAAATGATCAGTCCGGGTACTTTGGCCTGACGAGCTGTCAAAGTACCCGCGACAAGCCGCCTTACCCCTCCTAGCGTGTCTGCACACACCGCACAGGAGGGGCAGGCGAAGCGCAGTGAAAGAACAGGGAAGCGCCAGGACACGCCTGGGGCTGGAGAGGACCGCTCGCGGGGCGGGCGGCACGGGCCTTCCCACGAACCCGGTCGTCTGGAGCGGCACGGGATACCGCTCCGGCGTGCTGGTAGTCGAGTCGGCGACCGGCCGCATGGGCGTCACCCAGCCCAAGACAGGGGACGGTGACGGTACCTCCGTCATGACGCTGGACGGCGGAGAGTCGTGGACGGTCCAGGGAACGGCCGGCCTGCGGCTCGCGACGCTGGAAGAGCGTACGGAAATCGGCCTGGGCCCCGGGAGCAGGGGCTGATGCAGGAAGTAGTTTCGCTGCCCCACTCGGGTGGGCAATGGATGGCGTCGACCATCACCTCCACCGCACCACCCCGCGCTAAGGGGTGCGAAGGGTGCGAAGAAGTGGTCAACGCGTACCTGGATGCTCTCAGAGCGGGCGACCCGGTCGGCATCATCGTGGCTCGCGCCCGGGTGACGCGTCACTTCGGCGCCGCTCACGGAGAGGCGGAGTGGCCGGGCCGAGTCGGTGACTAGAGCACTGAAGAAGATCAAGGCCGACACCCGGAACACGTGCTCCGACTGCAAGAAGATCCGCAAGGAGACCGCAGACGCTGCCCTTCAAGGCGATACGAAGAAGGTCGCGACGCTTGTTGCAGTTGCAGCGCACCACGAACGGAGGGCGCACACCGATGGTTGAAATACACTCCGCCGACGGCGAGCGTCGACGCCCCCCGTTCGTGGTCACCCCGGAGGGCACCGCCGGTCTGCCGCCGGGGCAGCCGCCTCGCACCAGGAGCGTCTTCGACACCCCTCAGTTCAGCCGGGATCTGCGGCAGGCGGTGATCGAACGGGCTGAGCGCGACCTTGCCGACTTGGAGGTGCTGGCCGAATCCGTCAGCCGACTCGCGCGGCGCTGCCGCACCACCCGCTCGTGAACCCCTGGTGACCCGCCCACAAGTACCGCGGATGCCAAAGAAGGAGATGGAAGTGCCGCGTTACAGACGCAAGGCTGCCGAGATGCGCCAGGTGTTCGAGCGCATCGATCGCGACCGGACCGAAATCATCGTGCAGTACAAGGCCGGTGACGCGCTCGGGTATCTGGCCCAGCAGTACGACGTGGACCGCCACCGGATGAAGCGCTTTCTCATCGATTGGGATGTACCTCTCCGCACAAGGGCCAGCGCCACCCGGAAACACCACCCCTAGATTCCTGCCTCTCCGTCCGACGCCGGATGTCTCCCCGTGGACACCGGACGGAGAGGCAGGTGCCAGCGCCGGAACGGAGGCGCATGCGCATTACGCCACCGTCACCGAACACCTTGCTGGAGACCCCGCGCTGCACCGCCTGCCGCTACCTGGTCGTCGCCCTACGCCAGGCACAGGCGGCCGGCGACAGCGTGAGGGAGTCTGAGATCCAGTACAAGATCGTGCGCCACTTCGAGAGGGCGCACCGCACTTGAGCCCCCGCCCGGTCGACCACTGGTCACGGCACCGACCGGGCGGGCTGCACCACCAGCATCCGCAGAAGAGAGTGCGAAATGAACGAGATCGCGCGTGGTTTCACCGTAAGCACTGACCCCAACTGTCGGCACGAGTACGAACCGGTGCCCGGCGGCATGGAGTGCAAGTACTGCCACTCGCTCATCATGCTCTGACAACCGCACTGCCCGGTCGTCTACGTGGAAGGTCGACGACCGGGCAGCCCAACTAACCAACAGAAGAAGGGTAGTGTCCCATGGCTCATGCCGACATCGACCCCGCCCATCCTCCCAAACGCCGACTCGGCGCGCTCGTGCTGATCCGCGACGACGCCGGCCGCATCCTCCTGGTCAAACCCACCTACCGGGACGGATGGATCCTTCCCGGCGGTGGCGCCCACCAGGGCGAGAGCATCGCCGACGCGGCAGCCCGCGAACTCCTGGAGGAAACGGGGCTGGTCCGCCGGCTCACCCACTACCTGGTTCTCGACCAGGTCCCCGCGAGCGACGACGGCACGTCGGCGGAGGGGCTGAACGTCGTCTGTGACGGTGGCGACCAGCTCAGCGCCGAAGAGGCGAAAGCCGTGATCGTGCCCGAAGCTGCGGCTGGCGAGCTGTGCGCCGTCAGGTGGGTGCCGCCGAAGGACCTGGACAAGTACGCGCAGCCCTACCAGGCGCGGCGCATCCGGGCGGCCCTGGCGGTACTCGAACATGACGCGGCGCACTCGCTGCTCACGCTCGGGGAACCCGTCGGCGCGTAGCCCTTCAGACCCCCGTCCGGTCGCCCTCGTGGCAAATGGCGGCCGGACGGGTGCACCACCGTGCGGCGACGCGGGGGCGGTCCCCGTGTCGGAACGGCTCAAGAAGGGATCATGTACATGGACCCGGAAAAGCTGGAGATCCTCGCACTTGGCGGCGGGGGCGACGACGGCGAGCCCGACAACACGGACATCGAGGATGGTGACGGTCAGGGAGGTAGCGGCTCACCCGGCCACTGACGCCAAGTGATCAACGGGGCCCTCGGTTTTGCCGGGGGCCCCTCGCGCCGCCGTCCGACCGACCCGACTACTCGGTAGGCTCCGACCATGCCCAACCTGAAGCCCAAGAGTGAGCCCAAGTCCCTTACGGGAACTGCCAAGTTGATCATTGCCCCGTTCCTATACGGGTGGCCGGACAAGAGATGTCTTCTCGCGTACACCAGTCACGAAGGGCTGGCCGTCGTCGCCGCACTCCCCGACGAAAAAGGGATGGCTCCGTCACTGTGGGACGTGGCGGCAAACCACCTACCGACGAACATTCGTCCCGATGACACGGGCGAGCAGTACGCGCGCTGGCTGGTCTCCACCGGGTGGGGATACTCCGTGATCCGCTGGAACCCCTCCCTCATCCTCGATGGTGAAGAGTGGACTGTGACGATCCGGAAGACCCTTCGGGAGTTCAAGGAACACCAGTACGGCCGGGCAGTCTGCGGCTGGTACGGAGTGCACACGGGCACGCTGACCCTTAAGGACCCGCTCTTGACAAACAAAGCTCGGGACATGCTCAACGAGCGCTGATCAGGCGGCGGCGCCCGTTGGCACCGACCAAGGGGCCACGCAAGATCGTACGTGGCCCGTACCGCCCTTACGCCCCCTCCGCGCCGTCGACGGACCGATCCACCACACGAGAGCCCCGCCCCCACTCCGTCCGGATGAGCCCACGCTCTCGCAGGATCTTCACCGCACGCCGGGCAGTCTCCCGCGCCACCCCGAACCGCGCACACAGCGCCGCGTCCGAGGGGATGAGCTCTCCCGGCGCGTACTTGCCCGTCTTGATCTCCGCCGTGAGTACGGCCAGCACCTCCATATACGGGGCGCGCGGGGCATGGGGATCGGACGGGGTGTCAGGCATGGGGAGAGCGTAGACAACCATCCATCAGCAGTCGACTTAGACCAGTAGACGTATTGGATGGGCTAGACAGGTTAGACAGGCATGGTTAGCGTCGACTGTGCAAACGAAAGCGCCCCGGAAGACCGCTTAGGACCGGTCCGCCGGGGCTCAGCCGACCAGCTTCTGAGGAGCTGAACGACGTATGCGTGACTTTATCGCGCGCATCCAAATGTGGGTGCTTCGGTTAGTACTTCCTTCGAGAGGCCGCCACGCCGGGAGGGCCCCGGCGGGGAACGCGGTGCCGAGCCGGCCGTCGGCCCCCGTTCCCGGGTGGCCAGAGTCGCCTGCGGGGACGCACGACACCTCCGAGTTCGATCCCGTCACCTGGTGCGACGAGCCCTTAGTGCGCAGCTTCGTCCTGGCCGAGGAGGAGCGTCGCGCGGCCGAGCGATGCCGACGGCAGGAGGAGGCGGAGGAGAAGCTTCTGAGGGCGCACAGGAACGCGGCGCTCCTTGCAGCCGAAGAGGGCCGAGAGTACCCGGAGCTCCTCTACCTCCGGCCAGACACACCGATCACTCCTGTCACGTGGACGGGGACACAGGAGTCCGCAGGGGTGTGGTCGTGAAGTGCACCCGGTGCGGCGCCAAGCTGGAGAGGTATGTCGAGCGGCCCAGCGGGGCCGGGATCATCGTCCCCGTCCGGCACTACTGCCCCGAGAAGATCGGCGACGACACGGGCCCTGAGGCCCGCTGAGCCCCTAGGAACCGCCCCGTCCGGCCTGCGCCGGGCGGGGCTTCTCTATGCCCCACCTCACTCCCCGAAGCGCAGGCTCCTCACTGCCTGGAGGGCCATCGCTGACGTGACGATGACGATGTTCTGGCTGTCGATGAGGACACCCCTTGTCGCGCAACGAGGCGGCGTCCGCGCGCGCGTCGTGGCCCGCTTCGGCGGGCAGTCCCTCGACCGTCGGCGCGCTCCCGGCGTCCAGGTGCTCGCCGGGAGCGCGTGACCCACGCGTGACCCACAGCGGCCGGGAGCGCCCGGAAAAGCACAGGAAAACCCAGGTAACATGAGGGGGAAGATAGACCCCTTCAGACTGGTGTTTCCGCAGGTCAGAGACCTGCTGTACTGGTGCCCGAGAGGAGAGTTCAAGTCCCCCCTCGGACACCAGGGTCAACCGACCAAATGAGGCCGGTCAAGTCGACAGTATGTCGGCTTGACCGGCCTTGTTGTGTTCTGGAACGTGATCTGGCCCCCTGCGGTTGTGCAGGGGGCCAGATTTGTTTTTGCTGGTCAGGTGGTGTGTGCGGGGTGGGGTGGGTCAGTTGCTGGGTGTGCCGGGCTGGTAGCCGCGCGGGGTCCAGTTGTGGGGGTTGCGGGGCTTGTGGCGGGTGGAGGGGCGGCGTCGTGCGGGCTGGTCTGACAGGGGGAGGGTTTCGTGCCAGGTGGCGAGTTTGCGGTGGTTGGCGTGGGCGATCTGGAAGGACAGCAGGAGTGACTGGGCGGCTACGCCCCGGATGCGGCGGGTGCGGCTGCGTTCGATGGCTTCGTGGTCTTTTGCGTAGTGGTTGAAGTGTTCGACGCGGTTGCGCAGGTGGAAGTAGTGGTGGGCCCATGGGGCGAGGCCGTGGTCGAGTTCCTGCCAGAAGCGGATGCCGGTGTCGCGGGTGAAGGTGAGGGATTCGCGGCGGCAGATCTCGGGGGCTCCGGCGGGTGTGGGGGTGATGTCGATCACGGGCAGGCGGGGGTCGCGGCCGAGGCTGCGGGTTTTGAGGGGGCAGGCGACGGTGGGGTGGGTGCCGGCGGCGGGGCAGAGCATGCGGCGGGCGCCGCGGTGGTCGGGGGCAGCTTTGGGGCGTAGCCGGTAGGCGGTGCGGGCGTGGACGCGGGCCTGCCAGGTGGGTTTGTCGATCGTGCCGGTGAGGAGGTCGGCGGTGGTGGTGATGAGAATCGGGGGGATGTCGGGGCAGTACCAGGTCCCGTCGATGAGGAGGGCTCCGGCGTGGCTGGTCTGGATGCCGAGCTGGTCGGTGCGGTAGTCGAAGACGGGGCGGTAGCCGAGGTCGCGGACGGGGATGTGGAATTTTTCGGGGAGGGCGGTGCTGTAGGCGCGGTCGGCGGCGAGCCAGCCTGTGGGGTAGTGGCGGCGGTGGACGTCGCGCAGGGCGGCGACGGCGTTGCCCGCGGGGTCGTGGCCGGGTTTGTGGAGGGTGAAGGCGAGGACGAGGGCGGGCAGGCGTGCGGGCTGGTCCTGGGGGCCTGGCGGGGTTTTGCCGGGTGGCGGGGTGGTGGGGGTGTCTCCGGTAACGACGAGGGTGGCTTCGAAGCCGAAGAGGTAGCGTTTGGCCTTGCGCTTCTTCTTCCCGGGCGCGGGTGGCCTGTCGGCTGGGTCGCGGTGGTCGCCTTCGCGGACGTACCAGGCGGCGTCGGGGTCGGTGGCGGTGTGGGTGCAGGAGGTGTTCACGCCGCGGGAGAAGGTGCGCACCGCGGTGGCGTCGACGGCGACGGAGCCGTCCCAGTGCTCTTCGAGGGCGGACCGGGCCGGGGCGAGAGATGCCTCGATGATGCGGTTGGTGACCTCTACGAGCCGGTGGCGGCGGGCGGTGAGCTCTGCGGGGTCGGCCTCGTCGTGGAGGCGGGCTGCTTCTTCCCTGGTGAGGCGGTGTTTGGGCAGCGGTGAGGGGTCGATGACGGCTTCGGCGGCGTGGAAGGTGCGGCGCACCGCCAGGTAGGCGGCCTCGAAGCCTTTCGCGGTGTCCTCCCATGCGGGCAGGCCGAGTTCGGTGCGGGCGGTGGCGGGCAGCTGGTGGGCGAGGATGTCGGTGGCTTCGGCGAGGACGACGCGGCCCTGGCTGCGCCAGGAGGCCAGTGTCATGGCGGTGAACAGGGCCTGGAAGCCGACGGTGCGGGTGCGCCCGGCGTTGGACTTGCGCTGCTGTTGGCGGGCGTCGGTCAGGAGGGGGACGATGCCGGCGAGGTCCACGAAGCGGCGGGCGCGGGTGAACTCGGCGTAGGTGACGGCCTGGCGCCGCTTGCGCAGCTGGCTGAGCCAGGCCGGGGCTGGTGCGGGGAGGCCGCGGGGGTTGCGGGGGCTGGTCATGGCATCTCCCTGAGGGTGGTGTGGGCCTGCTCGGCGCTGGTGCCCTGGAGGTAGGGCAGGAAGCGGGAGAGTGCGTGCAGTGAGTCGAGGCCGGCGGCGGCCAGGAGGACGGGCAGGGGGAGGGGGATGTCCATGCGTTCCACCAGCCAGGTGGCGCGGCAGCGGCCGAGGACCAGGCGCGGGACACGGGCGTCGGGTGTGGCGCGGTAGATGAGGTCGGTGACGGTGTTGCTGCCGCGCGAGAAACAGGCAGGGCGGAAGAGGTAACTGGTCTGGGCCCGCTGTGCGGCGGCGGCGAGGGTGTGTTCGTAGGGGCGGGCGCAGACGATCAGGCGTGCGCGGCGGCCGCGGACGGCCAGGACGCAGGCGCCGTCGGAGAGCACCCGTACGTCGGGGCCGCGTGCGGGGATGACCTCGGGGCTGTCGAGCCCGCAGCCCAGGGAGAGGGCGAGCAGCAGGCGCAGTCCCTGGCGGAGTTCGCCGGTGGGCTGTCCGCCGGCCCAGGCCCACAGGTCCGCTTTCTGTGTGCCGGTCAGGGGCCGGGAGGGATCCGATCCGGACAGCGGGACGGGGCGGCCGCCGGGCAGGTCGGGGCCGTAGACGGCGGTGCGGATCGCGGTCAGGCGGGCGCGGTAGTTGCTGCGGCTCGCGGGCCGGATGTCCGGGCATCCGAGGGCGGCGAAGCGTTCGACCATGGCCGCGTCCAGCCAGCGGCGTGCGTCGGGAGGGCAGCCCTCGCGGTCGGCGAACAGCGCCAGACGGGTCAGGGCGGTCAGCAGGTCCCGAGCCCGGTAGGTGGTGGTGGGGGCCGCCCGGGCGACCGTGACCCGGACCTCTGCGGCGAGGCGTTCCCATGCGGGAGGGGCGTTTTTGGGACGGTACCGGGCGATGCGACGCTCCATCAGCAGCCTCCAGACGAACACCCCTGGAGGGGTGCCATTGGAATACCATGCTGGGTGATGCAGGTCACAGGGCGACCCGGGAGATCCGGATGGGTGAGACTGGACGGCGTGCCCCGAGGAGACAGCCGACACCGCAAGCCGAGCGCATACGTCCTTCCGGGCCCGTCGTCCGCCCGGGAGACCCTTCTCCCCTGGCCGAGGGCCGTCATGACTGACCATCACGGCGCCAAGGTCGCCCAGGCACTGGCCCTGAGGCTCAGTACCGTGATGGAGGCCGGGAGCTGGTCCGCCGCCAGGCTCTCGCGGGTGAGCGGGGTCAGCCGCCTGACCATCGCCAATGTGCTGGCAGGCCGGGTGTGGCCGGACCTGCTCACCATCGCCAGCCTGGAACAGGCTCTGGGCTGCGACCTGTGGCCCGGCCGGGATGTGTGAGGTGCCCGGGGAGGGCGGGGACGCGCCGGGATCCGGCGGCGGAATACGCGGTGGTGCCATGGTCACCGTCCTCGAAAGGGTGGTCCCGCCCGCGGCGGGCCACCCGAAGGGATGACGGCACGGCCATCCGGGCCCCCCAGCCCGCAGGGCGGGCTAGAGTGACCGGAAAACGGCCAGGCCGCAGCAACGGGCCCCGCTGGCCGCCCTCATCGAGGGCGGCCACGGGCCAGTGCTCGTTCACAAGGGATATGTGGGTGCCGGACGTTTGGGGCCGTCGCTGATGTAGGAGTTGGCGGCGGCCCGCTTCCGGCAAGCAAGGAGTTCTTCAGGCCGCGGCGCCCCCCTCTCCGCCAGCCTCACCAACGGGCCCGCCCTCACCCGTCACCGCCTCGGCCGGCGGTGCGGTCGTCCCGGGGTGGCAGTAACGGACCGCGCGCCCAGACACGACACGCTTGGCCAGCTCACCCCGCCCGGCCATCTCCTCGACCGTCACGCGCAGACTCCGCAGATTCGGCTGGCCGATCTCCTCACCGATCTCCCGCAGCGACCACTCCCTGCCCGACCTGCCCCCGGCCACGACCTCGAGCACCCGCACCCGCCACGGAACCCGCCGCTGCCCTTCTTCAGGGCCCCGCCCGCTCCCGCGGGACGACGCCACCGGACCGCTCCCTGGGCCGGCGCCGTGCGGGGCGTCCGCACCAGGGCCGGGGGCCCGCGGCGCGCCCTGAGGAGGAGGGGGACCTTCCGCACGGGCGCCCGGCGGCGGGGCGGGCCACTCCCGTGACCACCGGGCGTAGACCCCGCCGCGCTCTTCCAGCGTCTCGAACCACGCACGCAACTGGCGAACGTCCGCGAGGAACTTCTCCAGATCCTCTTCGGCTTTCCTGAGCGCCGCCACAGCGGCCTCAGGTTCCACCCCGGCCTGCTGCCAGGCCAGGCTGATGCTGTCCATGGCGCACACCCTAGAGCCGCGCGCACACATGGCAGCGACTCCGCCCCGATAGTCGACTCATATGAGTGATGCCAGGTCACCGGCATCACCGCCCAGGCAAGCGCGGACACTTCACCGCCCCTCGACGCCGCAGGACAGACAGCGCGCACCACAGCACAGCCGGCGACAGCCATCCGCGCCGCATTACACAGCCCCCCGCGCTCATCCCCCGCCCGGGCGCCCTGCCCGTGACAGGTGCCAGGCCCCCGCTCCCGCCACGGGCCCCTGCCGCACACAGCAGACAGCCACGGGAAGACCGGAAAGAAGGCAGCCGTCGCAGGGCTGCCCCGGGTCCCGGCCGGGCCGGAGACCGCTGCGCGGCGGCCCGGGGGCCTGCGGCGCCCGCCCCGTGCCGCGGCCCCTCACCTGTACGGCCCTCGCCAGGCATGCCATTGCAATGGCATGGGGAAGGTGCGGACTGTGGACCTTCCCGCACCCCGCCTCCGCCGCGAGGCATACCTGCTGCTCATGAGTACCCCGCACCGGCGCGTACTGGTCGTCGATACCGGCCGGGCCTGGACACCCCCGCACACCGTGGTCCCCGGCCCCGGTGCCTACCGCGAGGCGGTGGCCGCGGCCACCGCCGCATGGTGGGCACTACCCGGTGCCCTGATCGCGGCGGTGAGCGCACACGCCTGGGCCACCCCGCCCGCACCCCCCGCACCGAACGCCAGCTCTACCTCCTCCCGGCCCACCGCTACACCACCGGGCCCTCTCCGTCGGCCGTCCCCGGCGGTACATGGCGCTCCCCGGACGAACTGCGCCGTCCGGGGCGGGCCATGGTGCCGGCGGAGCTGGCCGACATCGCCGAGGGCTACTGGGACGGCTGGCTGCCCGACGGGCACCACACCACCGACTGGTACTGACCCCACCCACCCCGCACACTGAAATCCCGCATACGGTCACCGGTTCGGGCGACGGCCAGGGCCACGGCTTGGGACACGGGGCACGGGGCGCTAGCGTGCGGAAGGTGGACAACCCGACGTCGTGGCCCGATCCGCAGAGCCAGGCCAACATCGAAACCCTCACGGCATGGTGGGAACAGCAGCGCGACGCCGCCCTCGCCCAGGCCCGGTACTACGACGAACTCCTGGAATCCGCCCGGGATTTCCAAACGCACAAAGACCTCCACCGCGCCCTGCAGGACGGCCCGGTCTGCCACACCGGCCTCACCATCCCCCGCACCGCGCCGCCCGGGGGCGCCTCACAAGCCGAGCCCGACCCCGACCCGGAGCAGGTCCTGGGCCTGATCGCACAGGACCCACGGCGCCTGTGGAAAGCCGACGACGTGCGCACCGCCCTCGGCCGGCACGCCATCAAACCCGTCCGGACATGCCTCAAGAACCTGACAGCACAAGGGCGGCTTGAAGAAACCCGCAGCAAAGCCCGCCACGTCCTCTACCGCCTCCCCGCTCCCAGCACCGCCTGAACCACACCACTGTGGCCATGGCGTGCTCTGCGGCGGATTCCGCCGGCGACGGTAGCGACGGCACGGGGGGGCGAGGTCCCGGCCGTCAAGGAGCGGACCGAAGCGACGGGCCAGGGCGCCCGGCCATACCGGGGTGGCACCCGGCGTTCCTCAGCAGGACGCCGTCGCCGTCCGCGCCTTCACCGCCCTGCGCACCCACCTGCCCGGCTGCATGGGCGTCGTCTACGACGGAGTGTTCTGCGGCGTCCGCCGCGACGCCCTCGCCCGCCAGGGACTCCTCGTCATCAACTACCAGCACGGCTCGGCCCGGCCCCGCACCTACGAACTCCTGCGCTACGGCCGCTGCCGCCACGACCTGTGGTGCGAACAGGGCCGCATCGCCGAACGCCTCCTCGACGACGGCACCAGTTTCCTCGCCTCCGTCCCCGTCACCCGCCTCGAACACCGCGAAGGCAGCGACAAGTCCCGCTGGTACCACCTGCTGCGCATCCCCTGCCGCCACGGCGACGGCAGCGGCCATGTCCACCGTGTCCAGGTGGGAATCATCACCACCCCCGACGACCGCCATAGCCGGGACCCTTCAACCGGCAAGCGGCGCCCGGGCGATACAGAGCGGGACTTCCACCGCGCCGAACACCTCCAGCAGATCCCCCAGCACACCCGCGCCCACCAGCTCGCCTACCCCTACCGCAGCGATTCGGAATCCGTCCACAACCAGTTCGACCAGAGCCTGTGGAACCAGCGCATGATCTCCTACGGCCTCGAACGCCAGAAGGTCTACGTCCTCGGCTTCGCCCTGGCCCACAACGCCACCAGCCGCCGCATCCACCACGAACGCCACCGGAGAACTGCTGGCACACCCGGCTCGCAGGCAAAAACCTGACGGCTCGTGGCAGGCAGCCCGACTTCCGCAGGCGGGCGGCCTGGCTGTCGGTCTTCTCCGGGATGGTGTGCCGGATGCTGCGGCGCCGCAGGTAGTCGCGGACGAGCCCGTTGCTGTTATGCCTTGTCGGCCGCGAGGCTGTCCGGCGACCCGACCGGGCCGAGCAGGTACCGCTGCCCGTCGCGGGTGGCTGGCGGCCGGTGTCACCCGATTCAGCGGTTGGTCGTGGCCGACCAGGGCGTGGCCCCGGGTAATGGCGTAGGCGGCGAAGACGCCGATCTGGTGTTCTCGGTCCGGCCGACAGTGCCGGAGCGCTGGCGCTGGACACCAGCCGTGGTTCCAAGTTGGTTCCGGCCTGGAGACCCCGGCGCACCCACGTTGCCCTGGTGCGCAAGCGGGCCACACGGAGGCTTCCGTGCGGCCCGCTGTCGTACGCGGTCAGGGTCTGCTGCCGGACCGTCTCAGCGGCGTCGGCATCGGGGTGCAGGTCCACGGCCGGGGGTGCGCAGCCTGGGCTCAGTCATCAGCATGACACTGGTGCTGGCCTCACCCTGCAGCCCGCTTTTGCCGCGATTCCAGCTGTGGTGCCGGGCCCGGGCAGTTGTCAATCCGGTGAACCTTCTTGGCCGGTTTGCAAGTTGGAGCACCGTTGCCGGGATTTATTCGTAGACGAGTGCAGCCCGAAAGATCGCAGCGATCATGCTCCAGTCAGGAGTTTCTGGTACAGGTTCTTTGATTACGTTCATAAAGAACCCATCCATCGACCTTGTCCAACGCCCGGCGGAGTCGACGGAGGAGTCTGTAGTGGCATTTTCCACAGACAGCTCTCCCTCGCGGACTTTTCTTGCCAATTCGGTCAGGAAATCGGCCAGGTCCTCCCTGCTCTGGATTGCGTTCAATGTTGGATCGGGCCAGTTCATGGCTTCCACTCCACCGGGTCGAAGTAGTTGATTAAGATTGAGCATCCCTCGTGGGCTCTGCGTAGCCCCCCCACCTGGCCATCGCCCCGGCCCGGCTCATCAGCCATGTCGCCGCAGTGGCAGTGTCGGCAGGGAAATCTTCCGGCGGCGAGAACGACTGAAATTTCCTGCCGCCCGTCCTGCAGTCACTCCCTTGACCATCCCGGGGAAGCCTGGGCACATCACCCCCGGCAGCAGAGAAGGCGCCGTACCCGAGACAAAAGAGGCGCAAAGGAGGACGGAGCAATGGGCGCTGGGGCCTTGCGGGTCATGAAGCGTAGACAGCTCCATGACCCGCAAGCACCGCACTTTCCTTTAGCTCTACACGACCTAACCCAGCATCTGCCCTTCTTCAAAACCTAGGGAATCTTCAATTCCCAAAGCGACGGCCGAATGCCATCGGATAGGCGCGGGCCAGGTCGAGGTCGTCAGCACGCGTAGGTACTCATTCGCTTCTTCCGTGCCGAACTCGCTCAACGAGAGGATCGATTTCTGGCAGAGCCAATAGGCCGGAGCATCCGCGGTAATCGAACGCGTCACCAGCCTAAAAATGCTACTGGCTGCGCCAGTTGCCCGGATCTCTCCTAGGAGATCTACCATATCCTCGTTGTTCAGTTCGGCGATATCTGCGTCGAGGAGATCACGTAGAGCGTCGCCGAGCCCCGGTGCCTGGAGGGGTGCAGCCAAGTTGGCAAGCCTCTCCACTCTGCGCCAGTCCTGAACAGCGGCCGCCTCCCGGATCCAGTCAGCGATAGCGTTAGCCAGACCTGGAGACATAGCTTCGATTTCCCTGGTGCGCTCCACCGTAATGAATCCTACGATCAGGGGATCCACTAGATCGACGCAGGGTTCACGCCCTTCGCGATGCATTACCAATCCTCTACTCTACGGGACCCGATGATTCTCGAATTAAATATACCCACAGATCCCGGCCTCAGCCCGAATGTCTGTGTACCACGCTCCATTTTCAGATGAACGGCGTTCGGGGTACAGATTCCGTGGCCTGGGCTGCACAGCCTGGGATCGATCAACAGCATAACGCTGGTGTTGGTCTCACCCTGCGACCTGCTCGTCTAACGCGACATTGCCCTGTGAGCACCCGGGTGACCTCAAAGACTTTCCAGTGGGCCATTTCGGCTGCCATTCTAGCTGTGGCGCCGGGACTGAGCAGTCGTCAATCAGTGAGATCTACCGCTGTTGTGTAGAGGCAGCGATGGATAGCTGAGAGCGTGTCCGAGGCCGCCCTGCCGAGCATCTCGGCAGGGCGGCTTTCGTTCCGGGCTCAACGACAATCGAAGATGTACCGTTTAGCTATTTGATCGAAAGGCTAATCGACCCACCGAGGGGTAGATTAAACTTCTCCTCACCCAACGGCGCATCGTTACCCGAAATCCTTCCGGTTGGAAGTTAGTTTCGGTATACGAAAGTCGATGGATGTTCACGGTGATGGGCCGTCACGCTCGGAGATATCATCAAACCGAATGCCAGACGTTGCGCTCCATACTTTAACCGGGCGCCATCGCTCCAGGTCATAGTCCTCATGCCATTGCCATGGGGATACCAATGACCACAATGCGTTCCATGACACCCTGATTTCAATCTGCAGCACCCGAGGTGCCTCGTCACCCTTCTCCGTGAGAGGCAGCATATGCTGGAGTGAAGTAACGAGGTGTCTCGCTGCAGTTCTGACGGAGCGCGCCAGTTGACGTTCGTCAGTTCCGCGTTCCGCATTTGCCAGCCGCGCGGTTCGCGCTCTGAGGAAGGCCTGAAGAAGGTCAACGTCGGTGAGGCTGATTTCCTGGGTGTAGCGGAGTGTTTGTCTTTTCGCCTCTTGGTCCGTCATGCCGTGTGCCTCGCCATCTGAAGGTGAAGTCATCTCTCCCAAATCGGATCATCGTAGTCGAAATCCATCTCACCGAACTCATCCTTTTTCCAGATTCTCGTCACATACTTCCAGGGTATGCCGCCATCGAAGGCCACTTCGGATTCGAAGGGCGATGGGCCTGCGCCGGTGCCCATGCCGATGACCGGCGCGGACTCCGGCGCCTTGGCCACCAGCGGCGAACGCGGCAACGGCTGGGACGTGTCGAGGCGGGTCTACCAGGTATCACCCAGCGAGACCAAAGTCCCCAAACAGCGAGGTGGCCTCGCCGAATCCCCTTCGGTGAGGCCACCTCAACTTAGAGACGCAGAATCAGCAGTCCTTCGCCGATCGCTTCATGCGGGCAATATTTAGATCCACGTCCAACGCGCTGAGCCGGATCGGATCACGCTCGTCATCGATCACGACCGCATGGAGAATGTCACCAACAATGGCAACTCGGTCACTCGAACGCCAAGCCGGATCCTTGGTTTTGTCGATCAACCCTTGAGTTCCGTCCTGGGCCTCAACCTCAAGACCCCAAGGGCGAATAGCGACCACTGTGACATCGATCTCTTGGTGCAGGAGAATATTC
Organism: Streptomyces eurocidicus; assembly: GCF_002891295.1. Classification (GTDB taxonomy): domain Bacteria; phylum Actinomycetota; class Actinomycetes; order Streptomycetales; family Streptomycetaceae; genus Streptomyces; species Streptomyces eurocidicus. The sequence continues at coordinate 25,678 of NZ_LGUI01000002.1, forward strand.
ATGTCTATCAGGTGCCTTCCTTTTGCAGCCATGTGCGCTTCAGTGTGAGCGAGTTGAATTCTCCGAGGCGCTCGAACGGAATCTCCCACTCGATGCGCGCACTCCCATTGGGCCCTCGCCAATCGTACCGCTTAGCGTCATCAGCGAATAGCGCCAGGAATGACGGATGCATATCATACTTCACCATTCCGGGTGCGTAGTGGGCCGGATCCTTGCTTCCGCTCCCTCGATACTCGCTAGCAACGCTCCGTTCACCGAAGTAGACCTTCCCATTATCCATTGCCTCTCGCGCGGATTCATCCGGACCGTGTTTGATTTCGGAATCCTTATTAGCATTCTTCGGGACCCTGTAGATAGAGATGGAGATGGATGGGCAGTCGTCATCGGCCTGGTGCGTCCCATCGGCCGCCTGTGTCAGGGTTTTCGGTGCGAAACCGCGCTTCTTCCCCTTGGACTTCAGAACGCACTCAGGAATCTTGTCCCGGATCTTTTCCAGGGTTTCTTCAACCCTTTTGACCCGCTTCTTCGCTTCAGCGGACTCTTTAAGGGCCTTGTTGATCCCGACGAGTCGCTTGGCGGCCTTAACGAGTTCCGGGAATTTTTCGACAGCTTTGGCGATCTTGCTGGCGGGGATGGCCTGGAGTAGCGCCATGACGCAGCTGACGACGTCGCCTTCGCCGAAGCATTTTTTGATGTCTTCGAGCGGGATGAATTCGAGGAGGACGTCGCTGCCGATGTCGGCCAGGTGGTCGGCTATCGTCTTGTCTGCAAGTTTTTGGTCCTCTTCGTATTGGCTGGGTGAGATGCCGAGCTCTTTAAGAGCTTTTTCCTCGTCTCCGGTCGGTTTGGAGCTGCTGTTTTTGCCGTCCTGCTCGGCGGCTTCTGCACGGGCCTTGCGTTCCAGCTCTCGCTGGTATTCCTCGGCCTTCTTTGCTGCCTCGTCGGCTTCCTTGGCGTAGTTCCCGGCGTTCTTCGCCGCCTCTTCTGCTGCCTTGGCGTGGGTTTCTGCGGAGTCGGCGAGTTTGCCGGCGTCGGTGGCGTCCTGCTTGGCCTGGGTGGCCGCGCTCTGGGCGACGGTGGCTTCGCGCTCGGCCAGGCTGGCGGCACTGCCGGCGGCTGCGGCCTGGTTTTCGGCGTCTGTGGCCGCGCCGCGGGCGCGTTCGGCTTCTGCCTCGGCCTGCGTGGCGGCCTGGCGTGCGGCTGCCGCGTCCGCGTAGGCGTCATTGGCGCTCTCGCGGGCGAGTGCGGTGTCGGCCTGTGCCTGGGCGTCGGCCTGCCCGGCCCGCCCTGCGGCGGCTCGGGCCATGGTCCCGTCCTCGGCGGCCTGGGCGGCCGACTTCATCGCAGCCGCTGTCGAGCGTGCCGCGCTCACCGTGGACTGCGCTGCCTCGGCTGCGGCCTTGAACGCCGGTGCCACCTGGGTGTTGGCGCTCTTCGCGGCCTCTTCGGCGGATTCGGCGGCCTTGACCGCTTCGGTCGCCTTGGCCTCGGCGGAGTCGACCTGCTCCTGCCCCATCTCCAGGGCTGCCCTGGCCACCGCGGCGGCGAAGTCGGCGTCGACATCGCTGCCGGAGAAGGGCGCGGTCAGGGTGATGGCGGTGTTGGCGGGGTCGGCGATGCCGGCCGCGGTGGTCCGGGCTGCGGTGGCCGCCTGTACCGCGATGGTGGCCTGGACTCTGGCCATCGCGGCCTCGCGTGCGGCGCCGTCGGCCTCGTCCCTGGTGCGGTTGGCCGCCTGCAGGGCTCCGTTGGCCTCGATCGCGGCCAGGCCGGCCAGGCGTGCGGCCTCGTGCGCGGCGGTGCCCGCACGGGCTTCCTGGGCGGTGGCCTCGACGGACTTCGCGTTGGCCCGCTGCGCTGCGGCGTGGGTGGCCGTTGCTTCGGACTGGGCTGTGTTCGCTGCCGCGTTGGCGTTGGCAGCGGCTGATTCGGCACTGGTCGCCGCAGCATTGGCACTCGCGGCGTGCGCGGTGGCCTCGGTCGCCGCGGCGCGTGCCCGGGCGGCTGCTCCTGCGGATTCGATGGCCGCGGATCGGGCTCTCACCGCCGCGTTGCCGGCGGCGTCGGCGGCACTGCGGGCTTCGCTGGCCGCGGTGGCGGCTGTTCTGGCGTCGGCGCGCGCCGCGACCGCGTGCGCGTGTGCCTGTGCGGCCTCCGAGGTGCCACGGAGCGCTGCCTCGAGTGCTTCGGCGGCTTGTGCCTGGGCTTCCTCGTTATTCTTCTTGGTCTCGGCCTCGACCGCCTTGTTACGGGCTTCGCGGGCCTTGGCTTCCTCGCCGCGGGCGCGCTCGGCCCCGTCGGACGCCTTGCCTTCCTGTTCAGCGGCGTATTCGCGTGCCTGGGCCGCGATGGCCGCGGCCCCGTAGGCCTCCGCGCGCTTCTCCGACGCGGTCCGTGCCTCGGCCTGTGCCCGCGCCCTCGCCTCGGCGGCGGTGGCCCGCTCGCTCTCCGCCCGCGTCCGCGCCTCCGTGGCCAGGGTGCGTTCGCGCTCGGCTACCTTGCGCTGTTCAGCGGCGATCTTCGCCTGCCGCTGGGCCTCGATCCGGGCGTCGCGGGTCTTCTTCGCGTGGTCCCACGCCGACTGCTCGGCCTTCTCGGCGTCGACGCGGGCCTGCTTCGTCCTAGACGCCGCCTCCGCGGCGATCTTCGCCTGCTTGCCGGCCGCATCAGCCAGCTTGCCCGCGGCCCTGGCGTGCTCCTCGGCGTTGGCCCGCCACTTCTTGGCCTGCTCCTCGTGGAGCTCGGCCTGGTTCTGGGCGTTGAGCCCGGCGGCGTCCGCGGCGGTGGCGTCCACCGCGTGCTGGGCGGTCTCGGTGGCCTTGACCGCCGCGTTCGCCGCCGAGGCGATACCGGAGGCGACCTCAGCCCACTGGGTGCCGTAGGTAAGACCGGTCTCCACCAGGGTGTCGGCCTGGGACTTGGCCTGCCGCGCCGCGACATCGGCCGACTTCGCCGCCCAGCCGGCGTACTCAACCTGCCGTGCGACCTCGGCCTTGACCAGCCCGTAGTCGGAGAGCCGCTTGCCCGCCCGGTCCGCGGCCAGCATCCGGTCGGCCTGACGCGACTGCGCGGCTGCCGAGCTCATCGCGTTGGAAGCGTTCTTGAGCGCCTTGACGGCTTCCCCGTGCGCGGTGATCAGCTTGGTACGGGCATCAGCCGCGCGGGCGGTGTTCTCCGCGAGCTTCCGCAGCTTCTCCGCGGCTTCCCGGGCCTCCTTCTGCGCCTGCTCAAAGGCCGCCCGGTTGTCCGCGTCCTTCTGCGCCGCGACCAGGTAACCCTTTTCGAGGAACTCCGCGATCTTGGCGTTGTCGTTGGTGGCCAGCGCGGCCTGCGCGGCCTTCTTCACCTCCGGGCCGCCGGCGCCGACCAGCATCTCCACCCGCTTGCGGTTCTCCTGGGCAAGCTTCTCGGCGTTCTGATCGGTCTTCTTGTCCCGCTGCCGTGCGATCTCAGCACCGAACGCCAGGAAATCAGCCCGGTCCTTGGCCGTCCCCTTCAGAACACGGTCAACCTCCGCGTTGAAAGAGGGGCCGCCGGTACCGCGCATCGCCTCGATCTGCTGGCGATTCTTGGTATCGGTGCCCGACCGCTTCTCCGCGGCCTTCCGGCGGGCCTCCGCCTCGCCACGCTCCAGGAACTCCCGGACCGCGTTCGGATCCTTGCTCTCCAGAGCCGCCTTGGCGGCATCGCGGACTTCCTCCTCCTCATCGAACTCCGCGAAGTCCTCCACCAGCTGCCGGTCCCGCTCCGCACTCAGCTCGTCCAGCTTCGAGCGCGGAGCACCCGCCGGTGCCGGCTTCGCCGGCGCGGCCGCCGGACGATTCACCGCGGATGATCCCCCGGTGATGGCGGCCGCCTGAGCGGACGTCACGGCAGCGGCCTCCCCTGCCGCACCGCCCAGCAGCGCCAGCACGATCGCCGCGGACACTGCCTTTCGCGCAGCCCCGGCTAAGCCGCCCGGCCGCCGTCTTGATCTCGGCCATAAACGATGCATCAAACCCCCAAAAAAGAGCATGCCAAACAGCCCTGCTTTAGGTACGAGCAGGGTGAGGCAAATGAAAGGGAAATAAATTGAAAGCGTGGATCAGGTGCGTTCGTTCAATAGGTCAGGCCGGCGAACACACACAAGGGTTCAGCCCTTCACACGCTGCGCGCTGTCCTGGGCCCGGTCGAGCATGTCCTTCCAGGACTTGGCTGCCTCGGCTGCTTCCGCCTGTTCCCGGGCCCAGGTGTCCTGGTTGGCCCTGGCCGGATCGGCAATGGCCTTCCAGAGCTCGTCCGCACCGGTCCTTGCGGCATCCGCGATGGTCCGCCAGTTCTCCGCCTGGGCCGCGGCCGCCTCCTGCTCCGCCAGCCACGCCTTCCCAGCGGTATCGGCGTGCTCGGCCACCGCCTTCCACGCCCGCTCGGCCTCGGCCCGGGCCTTCGCCACGTCAGCCGCCCCCTTCAAAGCCTCCTCGGCCGCCACAGCATCCCTGATCAGAAGAGACAAAGCGTGATGCCGCAACACCTCCGCATCCGCGATCCGCGCCCGGTAGCCCTCCAGATCCAAAGCCGCGCCGGCCATCCAGCCGTAACCGAAGAACTCCACCACGTCCGCATCTGTCGCGCCGGCCCGCAACGCCCACTGGGCCGCCACCCGGACCTGCTCACCAGGGTCATGCGCCGCGATAGCACCGACAAAGCCTCGCTCCTTAGCGGCGGCTTCCTGCTGATGCTGTGCGTCCGTCTCCCGGGCGGCCCGGTCCCGGCGCTGGGCCTCGGCATAACCGGTCCTGACGAACGCCGCCTGCTCGGCGGCAGTACCCCTCACCGCCCGCTCAGCCGCGGCCCGCACCTCGGGAGAAAACTCCACCGTGTGAGTACGCACCACCCGTTCGCAAAATGCCTTGTTCCGGGACCGGACATCCCGCGCCCGCTGCTTCGCGTAGTCGAAACCCCCACCAGGCGCCAGCCACTCCGCAACCGCCTCATCACCCCGGGAACTACGCAACGCATTCCACGCCGACACACGCACCTCAGCAGCCGGATGCCACTTCGCCAGATACAGAACCCGACCACGCGCACCCGCCGCCGCCGCCGTCAGGGCCGAAACCTGACCAGTCGGCTCGCCAACTGAGGCAGAAGCAAAGACCGGCCCGTTGCCCGATGCCGGTGGCGCTCCAGCAAGAGCACCACCGGCCAGCAGGCTGACCGTCAGCGTCTGCGCGACCCACCACTGGCGCCTCACGCCGAATCCCTTAAGAATATAAACTTCATCACAGTAACCTCACTTGTAGAAGGACAGCGCCGTAGGCACACAGCACCGAGTCACTGGACCAGCTGGATTTGCCACAGCTGGGCGTCGGTCTGATTGCAGTACCACTGCTGCGCCTTCGCACCGGGCTTCTGATCCCCACCGGTTATGTCCAGACAACGATCCTCGGTGTGCATGGGACGCAACTGGAAAATCTTCCGGCCATGGTCGACGAGGACCATCTGCCAGCGCATCTGCTTACCCCCAGTGCACTCCCATTGCTGGACAGCAGCCCCCGCCTGCTTGCCACTGTTCTCCACCTCCAGGCACTTACCACTGGCCACCGACCGGACCTCGAAAGAAGAATCGGCGACGGGAACCGCGCGCCAGCGCTGAGCGCCGCTGCCATTACACGTACCCTGAACTGCCCGCACGCCATTCCCCAACGAGGTGTTGGCGAGATCCAGGCAAAGACCGCTGTGCACTGCCCGGAGCTCCACAACCGATTCGACCGCATCGGGAACTGGAATTCCCGCCTCCGCGCGTGCGGTGGACGCACCTCCAGCAATTGCGACGGCACCGGCACTGAAGGCAAGTACAGCTCGGGGAAACCGCGTCATTGGAAATTCCTTTTCTCGTCAAGAACGAAATCATCACCACAATTGAGCGATCCATTTCGCCAAGTTTTCGGACCATTAGAACGCGGCCGACTCAACCCGCCAGCGTTGATTCTTAACATCACTTCCGCAACGTTTGACGTATGCAGCCAGATTGGTAATCGCATCGGGGGCGGTCATGCAGGAGTCAGGGGAATCCGTAAGGCGAATCTCATACAACCCATTGATTACTTCAACCATGATTACCCGCCAGTGATCGGATCGGGGACACCAAGTCTGGGCGACGGGGCCACCGAAATTTCCGATACACCTGCCACTGTGCTTGGCTCGTATATCGAAGGTAGCTGAGCCAGTGGGAATCAGCTCGAAGAGCTGATTGTCCAAACCATCCTCACAGGCTGCCTGCACCGCATAGGCCATATCTCGCATGCTCCCACCATCGATAGTGAGGCACATTCCGCTGAACTCCGGCCGCAGCCGAACGAAAGATGGCCCGTCGGTGGCGGAACCAGACGTGACCTGATCTGCCTGTGCGATGGTCGCTCCACCGACCAGCACGGCAACACTGACACCGAGAGCCAGTACGGCTCGGATGGTCCGAGACATCATGGGATCCATTCTTCTTATCTTCTTTAAATGACCTCGACGCGATAACCAGTCAGGGCGCCAGCGGCGGAGAGATCTTCCAGGTGGCGTCGGAAGCATCCCCGTGATGGTATTCAAGCGGGAAGAGATGGCCTTGCCAATTACGCAGCCATTTCCCCGGAAGGCTTGCCGACTCGAAGGACGTTCCAGAGGGGTCAAAGCCTGTGCGCGCGCACCAGGTGAGGTCCAGGCGCGACTGCGCACTGCCGGCATCCGGGGTTATCTCGACCCAGTAGTCCCTCCTTGGCACCGCCAGATAATAGCCGGGCTTGCGTACCGACTCGAAGGAGTAGCAGCCCGGTTGATTGGCGAGAGCGGGTACGACAGTCCAGGTTGCGTCTTCGCGGTCGGCTTGCTTCCTCTTGGCGTCGACAGGAGTCAGGAATATTTCTCCATCATCGACACTGGACTGGCGGACGTACCAGCCTGCGAGCTTGACATCGGTCAACTGGAGGGACTGCCGCCTGGCCCGGTACTGGTTGTCCTCCTTGAGGAACTCAGCAACGGCCTCATCGCTGCTAGCCAGTGCCTTCTTGGCCTCGGCCACCAGATTGGGGTTCATCCCGCCGGTTTCTGCAGTGGCCTGGATCTGCAGCGCCAACTTGCGGTTGCCTTCAGCAATCTTTTTGCGACGGGCCTCGTCGTCACGCTTGTATGCCTGTTCTGCACCGGCGTAGATGAACTTCTTCCACTCGGCCGGATCGGAGCTGAGTACTGCTCGCTGGCCTGCGGAATAGAGCTCGGTCTTCTGGGCATCGGCGGGGGCGCTACGCAGCAGTTCACGAATGAAGTTGTCATCGCTGAGAGCAAGCATGGCCTCGGAGGGGGTAATGCGGAACAGTGCTGCGGCCGTCGTACGGGCAGCCAGCGCCTTGCGACGCTCGGCTTCCTCTCGGTCCCTTTCCTCCAGTTCCTTGAGCTTGTTGGTCACGTCCCGCTGGTGGGCCTCGCGGACACCATTGACGATGAACTCCCGCCTGGCAGCGAAGTCGCTGGCCAGCGCCCGCCGGGCCGCGGCCCGGACCTCCGGACCGGCAGCGGAATGCCCCGCGATGGCGAGGATGAAGTTCTCATCACTGAGGGCCAACAGCTCTGGCGTGGACGAGATGCCCACCGCGAGCAGCGCTTGAGATCTGGCCTCTCTTGCCGCACGGTCCGCGTCGGCTTGGTCTTTCTCCCGCCTCTTGTCGAGCTCATATGCCTTGTGAATGCCGGTGATGATGAACTGGACGTGGTCTTCAGCAGAGGTGCTGGCCATCGCTTCCTCAGCGGCGGTACGTACCGACTCCAGCTTGCCGCCCCTGTCCTTGGCCTTCTGCCACAGGGCATGGATGAAGTCGTAGTCACTGAGCAGAAGAACGTCCGGGGCCGGCTCGAGGCGGACCACAGCTGCAGCATCGACGCGCTGCGTGTCACTGGTTCCGATGCCGCCGGTTGAAGCCGCCGCACTCAGTGGCTGGGCGGTGGCGGGGCCCGGTGCCATGACGCCGACAACGGCGGCTAAAGCCGTACTGATCACCATTCCGCGTGTGATGGCTCTTCGTGCACGTATGGAAGTACCGCGTACCGTATGCATGCTGACTTCTAGTAACCCTTCTGCAATCCGGGCAGGCACAAGCGGGCCCCGCCAGTGATGGTCGTGTAGTTGCTTATTTTTTTCGGGCTCTCACCTGTAACCAGCAGCGACCCCGATGGCAGGTCAAGGTTCTCGAATCAATAGAGCCCGGAGACCGGACATGAAGAAAACGCAGGCATGCTGACGCACATGCACCCCTCCGCCCTTCACGCGCCGATGCCCTTCGGTCACTGTATGTACAGCACATGTTCCTTGTAAAGGAGTTGTGAACTATTGCCTTGAGGCGCACTCCTCGGGCGATGCAAGTTGTCGCATGATGGCCCCACAGATTCCCTCGGACCTATCGGGGCACGTGATCCAGAGACTTGCTCAACGGGTAGGTGGGGACACTTCGCTGCCGCGGCTGATGGAAGAGAACCGCCAGAAGGGGAAGGGCTGTGAGCTACGCCCGAAGAGTGGCGTCATGAACGCAGAGCTCTCCCCTTGGTCGGCGCATTTAAAAGGCGCACGGGCTATGGCGTGGAGCAATCCCCCGCCATCCCCACTCATGCATATCGACCAGACAGGCTGATCTTCAGGAGGATATCTGGCATATGCCAAACCCTGCAATGATCTTTCTCGCCACCCATCGCCACGCCCCCGGCCAAGGCTTAGCCGAGATCGCTTCAGCGGATTGGATCCACAACCAGAGATAATGGCTGAAAATCTGCACATATGGCTGAAATGTAGGTAGATCAGCGGTCGCATGAGGTGAAGGCGGATGCTCGCGCCGGTCTGCCGAAGGGCCCATCTACGCAATTGCACGGCCAGATTCAGTCACCGCCAGTGCCGCGAGTTGCATGCGCCGCTCAAGGCAAGGCTCACTCCAGTAGCGCGCATGATCTGGCGCGCCCTCTCGCAGCACACCGACACCGACCGCCCACGAAAATCACGGTCACGCTGATACGTTCGTGCGTCATGGCCTGGGCGCTGCTCTGCGGGGTGTGAGAGCCCAGCAGAACGAGGGTCGAGCCCCAGGCCGGACCCCGACCGACCGTATTCCCTCTGGTGTGCGGCACGGTCTCCGCATGCCTGGCTCCCTGCCACCCGTTCTCAGCGGTTCGCTGAGCCGGTCACAGGCAGCCAGGTTTGTTGGTAGAGCCCAGCTGAGCCGCCCGGGGGAGATGCCCGGCAGGGGTGACGGCCGCCGATGCCGGGTTGTCCTCCGGCTGCCCCAGGGGCAGGGCCCCAATCGGCACCGAGGCGACGGACCCCTGTTGACGCGCCCATGCCAAGGCCACTCCGGCAACCGTCATACCAAGCTCCCGCGCGATGCGCTCCAGAACATCGAGCACCGCGAACGTTTCCCCCTTGAGCAGCGCAGCCGCATAGCCGCCACGCCCGGAGCCCGGGTCGGAGCCGCGGGTACGGGAGACTGTCCCCGACAGCACTCCGGAGGCGAGCGGGCCCCGGGGAGTCACCTTCATGTGATCAGGGGTACATGGCGCCCCGCAATGCATCAGCCCGCCTGTTCTGCGCCGCGAAGTGCGCCCCGGCCGGCGGCTCAGATGCGGCGCGGGCTGATCAGCGGTGCCGCGCCGGCCTCCACGAAGGCGGTGGTGATCGGCTCGGGGCTGCTCCGCGAGTGGACCGAGACCGGGCGGTGTACAAGGCAATTCCATGTCTGCAGCGGGGTCCTCGCTGTGGCGGGCGCGGGCGCGGCTGAGCGTCACCGATTCGGGGGACTGCGCAGCCGCGACCTTGGACGGCCTGGTCGCTGACGCTAGCGTCAGGCGCGTGGCAACTTCAGACCAAGGCACGACCTCGCCCCCCATCTCCGACCTCGGATCCTTGAAGGTGGAGTGGAGCCGTCGGCACGCCCATGCCACCGCAGAGGTACTCCACTACGAGACTCTCCTGGAGTCTGCTCGCGAGATTGAGGAGATTGCCTAGCTGTGGCAAGAGCTAGCCGCCGCGCCCGTCTCACACCCCGCCATCCGGGAGTCACGACCGGAAGCCCCGGCGGACACTGCCCCTGGCGAGACCGCCGTCGAGCTGGACGCGGAGAAGGTCTTGCTCCTGATGGCCCAGGAGCCCCACCGCCTCTGGCGAGCCAAGGGCATCCAGGCAGCATTCGCACACCCGTCGCTGACGGAGGTGCGGCTCTCTCTTAAGGCACTGGTCGTGGCGGGCCGCCTTGAGGCTGTTCGTCGCAAGGCTCGCCATCTGCTCTTCCGTATCCCCGTCACCCCCAGCGCGGAGTAACGAGGCCCTGACCAGCGGGGCGGGAAGTAATCTTGATCTACCTGGGAACTGGCGCCCCAGCACTCTCGTGAAGCCGCAGCTCAGCGCATTCTGTCGGTTGACCACCAGCAGGAACCCCAGTTGACCTGGGGTTTTTCTGTTTTCCGAACTGGATCAGTCCTCGGTACGACCAGTAGGGTTCGGGACGACCGCCGCCTGAACGGGCACCCGCCCTGGTGAAACCCGGGCCTCGTTGACCGGCCACCCTCGTGTGAGTGACCGCGTTCACTCGGTCGGAGCAGTCCCGCCGCACCCTCCACCGCCGGTCCACCCGCTCTCCAGACGCGTCGGCGAGCGTGGCCGCCGGATCACTCGGAGAGGACCGGCCGGAAGCGGAAGCGGGAGCGGCATGGCAGTGGACGCGGCGCGGTTTCGCGCATTGTTCGGATCCTTCCCGACGGCGGTCACCGTCGTCACCGCGACGGACGCGAACGGCAGACCACGGGGCCTGACCTGCAACGCGGTCTCGGCGGTCTCCGTGGACCCGCCGTTGCTCCTGGTGTGCGTGCACCGGAACGCGCGGACCCTGGCGGCGCTGCGGCACTCGGGGGCCTTCGTGGTCAACGTCCTCGCCGACGGCGGGCAGGACACGGCGCGGGTCTTCGCCGACCGTTCCGAGCACAAGTTCGCCGGCGTCGAGTGGGTGCCCTCCGTCAACGCCCGGGGCGCCCCCGTGCTGGTGGACGTCGCCCTGGCGCACGCCGAGTGCGTGGTGGTGCGGACGGTGGAGGCCGGTGACCACTGGATCTTCATCGGGCGGGTGGAGCACGCCGAGTCCTATCCGCGGTCGCCGGTCCTCTACCACCGGGGGGCGTTCACCGTCTGGGACGCTCAGGCCCGGCAGGTCGGCAGCCCGCCGTGAAACTCCACCATCTCCCGGAACAGCTCGCCGATGTCGAGCGGGACGCCGGGCGCGGCGCCGCGCTCCTCCACGTAGGCCCGGTGGAGGTTGGGCACCAGCCGTTCGGAGTCGATCAGGTGCGCGTACGGGCCGGGGCCCGCCGCCCGTGCGGCCTCCAGTGGGGTGAGCCCCGCGGCGAGGCCCTCGCGGGCCAGCTCCTGGACCCACCGTAGGTAGCCCTCGGTGACGTCGAAGACCTCGGGGCCGGCCACGGGTCCGTGGCCGGTGACGACCGTACGCGCGTCGAGGGCGCGCAGCCGGGCCACCGCGTCGAGCGTGCCGGTGACCGACCCCATCGGGCAGAAGGGCGTGACGCCGCTCATCACCAGGTCCCCGGTGACGAGCACCCGCCGCCCGGGCAGCCATACGACGGTGTCGTCGGTGGTGTGGGCGGGCCCGAGGTGGATCAACTCGGCCTCCACGTCCCCCACGTGGAGGGTCAGCCGGTCGCGGTAGGTGACCTCGGGCAGGGAGAGGGTGAGCTCGCCCCACTCCACCTCGGGCCACAGCCCCGTCAGATGGAGGCCCGCCGCCGCCATCTCGCCGCGGGCCCGCTCATGGCCGATGATCAGGGCTTCGGGGAAGACGAAGTTGCCGAAGGTGTGGTCCCCGTGGAAGTGGGTGTTGACCAGGACCCGCGGCGGCTCCGGGCAGACGCCGAGCGCCGCCGTCCGCAGCGCGCGGGCGCGGGCCTCGGTCGCCGCCGTGTCCACCAGGGCGGAGTGTCCCCGGGACACCACCAGCGCCGCGTTGTTCAGGCACCACCCGCCGTCGGGCTGCACATAGGCGAAGACGCCGTCGGCCACCTCCGCGAGCCTGCCCGCCGAACTCTTCCGCCGCACCTGGGACACCGTGCCTCCTGACCGATCGGAACACCGGCCGCCATGCTCGTACCGGCGGATCGAGGACGGCTTGAGCGGACGGCCCCCGAGCGGACCGCCGACGCGGAATCGGACAGAGAGAGGACGCACGAAAACAGTTACGGGTCTCCTGCCGGTGGCGACGTAGGCTTGAGGTGAAGTCACCTGCCGGGTCAGCCTGTTGGGGGATACGGGTCGCCGGCGAAAGTCTGACGGGGGGACGACCGGTGATCCGGATCTTGCTGGCCGAGGACATGCACATGGTCCGGGGGGCGCTGGTGGCGCTCCTCGAACTGGAGCCCGACTTCCGTGTGGTCGCGGAGGTCGCGGACGGCCGGGGCATCCTGCCGTCCGTGCTCGAGCACCGGCCCGATGTGGCGATCCTCGACATCGACCTGCCCGGCGTCAACGGCCTGGACGCGGCCCGGCAGCTGTGGGAGCAGGCCCCCGACTGCCGGGTGATCATCCTGACCGCGCTGGAGCAGCGGGGCACGGTCCGCCGGGCGATCGACGCCCACGTCCGGGGGTTCCTCCCCAAGAACGCCCCGCCCGCCGAGCTCGCCACCGCCATCCGCCTGGTGCACTCGGGGCGGCGGGTGATCGATTCGCGGATCCCGCCCACCGCCTGGGAGACCGAGGACTGCCCGCTCGCCGACCGCCCCACGGACAGCCCGCTCACCCGGCGCGAGACCGACGTCCTCAAGCGGGCCGCCGCCGGCAACTCCGCGCGGGAGACCGCCCGGGAGATGCACCTCTCCACGGGAACGGTGCGTAATTACCTGACCTCCGCCGTCACCAAACTCACCGCACGGAATCAGCTGGACGCCGTCCGGATCGCCAAGGAGAAGGGCTGGATCCGCTGACGTCCCGCGGCTGCCCGGCCGCATCGGCCGGGCACTCGGCGAAGAGCCGGAACCAGCCGTCCTCGCCGGCGCACGCGCGGAACGTCCCGCCGATCCCTTCCAGCCGCCGGGCGAGATTGTCCAGGCCGCCGCCCGAACGGCGCGCCATCCTCTCCCCGGTGTCCACGGGGATCCCGTCCCCCGCCATGTCGAGTGCGAGCGTGCCGGCGGTACGGGAGACGGTGATCCGGCAGTTCTGCGCGGCGCTGTGGCGCAGGATGTTGGTCACCCCCTCGCGGACGACGGTCGCCAGGACCGTGCCGGTCTCCTCGCGCAGCGGCAGCCGCTCGTCGTGTACCTCCACCGTGATGCCCGCGGTGCTCAATATCCGGGTGGCGGAGTCCAGTTCGGCGGTCAGCGAGAGCTGACGGTAGCCATGGGCGACACAGCGCACGTCGGCGAGGGCCTGCCGGGAGATGTCCAGCACCTCCCGCAGCTCCGTGCGAGCCCGCTCGGGGTCCTTGTCGACCAGCCGGGCCACCAGCTCCCCCTTGAGGGTGATGGCGGACAGGCTGTAGCCCAGCAGGTCGTGCAGATCGCGGGCGACCCGCAGCCGTTCGCCCTCCACGGCCAGCCGGGCGACCTCGTCACGGGCCCGCCGCACCTCCGCGCTCCAGGAGGCGATGCGCGTGACCCCGTACACCATCAGGCCGTTCACCCCGCACGACAGCACTCCTATGGCGACGCCCAGCGGCTGCTGGCCGGCCAGCAGTGTGCAGGTCCCGGTGAGGGCCGCGGCGGCGGCGAAGGCGGCGATGGACAGCGGGGGTTCGAGGATGAGCAGCGCGGAACCGGCCAGGAAGCCCGGCATGCCGGCCCAGGTGAGGCCCAGGGCGAACAGCGGGGCGTAGGTCAGGAGAGCTTGGAGGGCCAGCGTCCGGCGTCCGTGGCGGGCGCGGAACAGGCCGGCCCGCGGGGCGCAGTGGATCCCCTGGAGCAGGAGCACCGCGACGAAGGCGGCCAGGAAGAGGCAGATGTGTCCGGCCGAAGGGCGGCGCGACGCCAGGAGGTTGAGGAAGCCCAGCACGGCCACCGCGGACTGCACGGAGAGGACGATGCCTGTGGCGAGCCAGGGGGGCGGCTCACCCTTGGATAACACCACCATGCGACCTGCCGATCGAGGAAGTTTCGAAGGGCTAACTGCTCAGTGAAGCAGAGAACCGCTCGCGAAGAGGATTCCTGTAGTCAACCTCACAGGACGCCCGTGACGTTCCTCTGGTTGGCGGCAATAAATGGAGCTGTGAATTCCTCACATGGGGCGTGCCGATCTCACTCTTGCTCTGGTGACGGCCTCACTGGGCGGTGGCCGCTCCTCGGTGCGAGCCTCGAGTCAAGTCGAAGGACGACCGCTTGAACCGAGTGGAGGACACTCATGGACATCGAGGTGCTGGGAGAACTCGCCGTCTACGAGAACGGGGTCTCCATCGTGCCCAGCGCGGGAAAGCCGCGCCAGATCCTCGCCCTGCTCTCCCTGTGGGCCGGCCGCGTGGTGCCGGTGCCGACGCTGATGGAGGAGCTGTGGGGCGACGCCGTCCCCCGCAGCGCGGCGACCACCCTCCAGACCTACATCCTTCAGCTGCGCCGCCGCATGGCCGTCGCGCTGCGCGACGCGCCGGAGCCCGCGGGCCGCACCCCGAAGGACGTCCTGGCCACCGCCTTCGGCGGCTACCGCGTCGCCGTCACACCCGAGAGCTGCGACTGGTCCCAGTTCCGCCGCCTGGCCGGCCAGGGGCACGACGCGCTGCTCGCCGGCGACGCCCGGTCGGCCTCGGCCCACCTGACCCGCGCGCTCGCCCTGTGGCGCGGCCCGGCCCTGATCGACGTGCCGGTCGGGCGCGTCCTGGGGCTGGAGACGCTGTACATGGAGGAGACCCGCATGCAGGCGCTGGAGGAGCGCATCGAGGCCGACCTGCGCCTGGGCTACCACGCGGCGCTGCTGGGCGAGTTGCGCACACTGGTGGCCCGGCACCCCCTGCACGAGAGCCTCTGCGCGCAGCTGATGACGGCGCTGTGCCGCTCGGGCAGCCCCTGGCGGGCGCTCCAGGAGTTCCGGCAGCTGCGCGAGCGGCTGCGCCGCGAGCTGGGCGTCGAGCCGTCGCCGCGGCTCCAGCGGCTGCACCAGGCCGTGCTGTCGGGCGCCCCGGAACTGGACGGCGGGGAAGCGTTCGTACAGGCCCGGTCGGCGTAGCGGGGCGGGCCGGCCGGCTCAGCCGAGGTGGTCGTGGGTGATGCTCCGGGACCGGGTGCGGATCCCGTCCCCGTCCGTCTCCAGGACGTCGTGCACCACACAGCTCGGCGCGATCTCCGGCTCCCGGCGGCCCGGCCGGACCGTGACCACGAGCGTGTATGCCGTGGAGCGGACGCTGCCGTCGGGCTGCGGGGTCAGCGCGATGTGGTTGAACCAGTGCCGTCGCTGTACCGGGTCTTCGGCGAACCGCTCGTGGAACTTCACCAGTTCGGCGACGATCGCGGCCCGGCCCCGGACCGGTTCGACCGACGGCGAGTGCTGGAAGGTGCCGGTCTCGGTGAAGGTCAGGGCGTACTCCTCGAACCGGCCGCCGTCCAGGGCCTGCATTTGATGGGCGTAGAAGTGCTGGACCCGGGCGTAGAGGCCGGTCTCCGTGGCGGTGTCGTTCATGGCGCTCCTTCGGGCGGTACGGGCGCGGGCGGGCAGGCGCGGGCACGGGCAGGGCGGGTACGCCGCAGGCCGGCAGGCGCCGGGGCGGCCCGGGCGGCCCGGGAGCCCCACCTTCGCCGCCCCGCCTCGAAGCGGGCTCGAAGCGCCGCAGGCCGCAGCTCCAGCCGCCGTCCACGTCGGCTCGAGGCCGGGGCCGCACGCTCGTGCCGCCACCTTCCGACGACAGCGGGATCGGAGACGCATGAGCGAGACAGTCAGGCCCGTGGCCCTGGTGACCGGCGCCACGAGCGGGATCGGCAAGGAGATCGCGTGGCGGCTGGCCGCGCGCGGCACGCGGGTCCACCTCTGCGCCCGCGGCAAGGACGAGCTGGAGGCGACCGTCGCCGGGCTGCGCGCCGCGGGCCACGAGGCGGACGGCGCGGTGTGCGACGTCTCCCGGCCGGAGCGGATCAGGGAGTACGTGCGCACGGCCGTGGACCGCTACGGGCCGGTGGCCATCCTGGTCAACAACGCCGGCCGCAGCGGCGGCGGCGCGACCGCGGAGATCCCGGACGAGCTGTGGTTCGACGTCATCAACACCAACCTCAACAGCGTCTTCCTGATGACCAAGGAGGTCCTGACCACCGGCGGGATGCTCGCCGAGGGCCGCGGCCGCGTCATCAACATCGCCTCCACCGGCGGCAAGCAGGGCGTGGTGCACGCCGCCCCGTACTCCGCGTCCAAGCACGGCGTCGTCGGCTTCACCAAGGCCCTCGGGCTGGAACTCGCCCGCACCGGCATCACCGTCAACGCCGTGTGCCCCGGCTTCGTCGAGACGCCGATGGCCCGGCGGGTCCGCGCGCACTACGCGGCCATCTGGGACGTCAGCGAGGCGGAGGCGCACGACCGCATCACCACCCGGGTGCCGATGGGCCGCTACGTCGAGCCCCGCGAGGTGGCCGCGATGGTCGAGTACCTGGCCGGGGACGACGCGGCCGCGGTGACGGCCCAGGCGCTGAACGTCTGCGGCGGGCTGGGGAACTACTGATGTCCGCGCCCGCCCGCGTCGCCCTGGTGACCGGCTCCTCGTCCGGCATCGGGGCGGCCGTCGCCGCCCGGCTGGCCGCCGAGGGGATCCGTGTCGTGGTCAACTCCGCCCGCTCCGTGGAGGCCGGCGAGAAGCTCGCCCGGTCCCTGCCGGACGCCGTGTACGTACGGGCCGACGTGTCCGTCGAGGCCGAGGCCCGCCACCTGGTGGCCGCCGCGGTGGAGCACTACGGGCGGCTCGACCTGCTGGTCAACAACGCGGGCGTCACCCGCGTCGTCCCGCACGCCGACCTGGAGGGCGCGACCCCCTCCGTCTGGCGGGAGATCTTCGCGCTCAACGTCTTCGGCACCTGGCAGACGACCGTGGCCGCGATGCCCCACCTGGCCGCGACCGGGGCGGGGGCGGTGGTCAACATCTCCTCCGTCGCCGGCTGCCGGCCCGCGGGCAGCTCCATCCCCTACGCGGTGAGCAAGGCGGCGATCGGGCACATGACCGTGCTGCTCGCGAACGCCGTCGGCCCGCGCGTACGGGTCAACGCGGTGGCGCCCGGCCTGATCGAGACGCCCTGGACCCGCGACAGCGACTTCTTCGCCCCGATCGCCGAGAAGGTGCGCGAGGGCACGCCGCTGCGCAGGGTGGGCCTGCCCGAGGACGTCGCCGAGGCCGTACTGGCCCTGGCCGGCGCCTCGTACACCACCGGACAGGTGCTGCTCGTGGACGGCGGCGCGCACCTCGTCTGACGCCTCGCCCGGCGTTCGAGGACCCAAGTGGAGGGAACGGCATGCGGCTCGGCGCGAATCTCATCTATCAGGGCGCGGGCGAACTGGCCCGCGCCGCCGAGGAACTCGGCTACGACGTGGTGCTGGCCCCGGAGGGCTACCGCTCCGACGCCGTCAGCGTGCTCGGCCTGGCCGCCGGGGCGACCCGGCACATCGGACTCGCCTCGGGCGTCATGCAGATCCCCGCCCGCCCGCCGGGCACCGCCGCCCTCACGGCGGCGACGCTGGACGCGCTGAGCGGCGGCCGGTTCCGGCTGGGGCTCGGCGTGTCCAACCCCGATGTGTCGCACGGCTGGTACGGCGTGCGCTTCGACCGGCCGCTGGCCCGCACCCGGGAGTACGTGGACATCGTCCGGCGGGCGCTGGCGGGGGAGTCCGTCACCTACGAGGGCGAGCACTTCCGGCTGCCCGTGCCCGGCACCCGGGGTGACGCGCCCCTGTACCTGCACACCGAACGGCCGCGGTCCGCGGTCCCCGTCTATCTGGCGGCGGTCGGGCCGCGTGCGCTCCGGCTGGCCGGGGAGATCGCCGACGGCTGGATCGGGGTCTTCGCCTCGCCCGAGGACGTCGCCGGGGCCGTCGCCGAGATCCGGGCGGGCAGGCTGCGGGCGGGGCGCGCCATGGCGGGGTTCGACGTCCTGCCCAGCCTGCCCGCGGCGGTCGCCGACGACGTGGACAGCGCCGTGGACGCCCTGCGCGGGCAGTACGTCTACCTGCTCGGCATCGGCGACCCCGAGCGGAACTTCTACTGCGCCATGGCCCGGCGGATGGGCTACGGACGCGAGGCCGCCCTGCTGCGGGAACGGCTCGCCGCCGGTGACCGCAAAGGGGCGGGGGCCGCGCTGCCCGCGGCCTTCATCGACCGTACGGCCCTCGTCGGGCCCGTGCCCCGGCTCGCCGACCGGATGCGCGCGTACGCCGACGCCGGCGTCACCACGCTCGGGGTGATGGTCTCCGCGGCGGCCACCACCCTGGACGGCCGGACCCGGATCCTCCGCGCCGCGGCGGCCGCGCTCGCGCTGGCGGACGCCGGGGCGTGAGCACCCGGCCCGGACGGCGCTCCGTGCCGCCGGGCCGTACGACGTCCGCCGCGTACGGGTGTTCGCATAGGTGTGCCTGTGTACGGCGCCTGCGCAAGGGCGCGCGTACGAGCCTCCGCGCAAGCGCGCGCGTACGAGCCTCCGCGTACGGGCGTCACCGCACCGGCACCGTCCGGCTGAGCGCGGCGGCCGGGTCCGGGTAGCCCGCCACCGTGCCGTGGCGGGCGTCCCGGGTCCTGGACCAGCGGTAGCTCCACGCCGGGTCGGTGAAGCCGGACCCCGCCAGGCCCGTCTCCACCGGGCCGCTGCCGTCGGCCCGCAGCGTCCAGCGGAGCGCCGGGAGGGTGAACGGCACGCCGGCGGCGAAGGGCCCCGGGGAGCGCACGGCCAGGCCGCCGCCGGGGAGCGGTTCGGCGTACGGGGTCCCGTCGCCGCCCTCCAGGGTGAAGCGGACGTCCCGCGCGGCTGTGGGCGCGTGGAAGCACAGGGTGGTGTCGCGGATGCCGCTGCTGATCCTGGGGTTGAACGTGAGGGGCGCGGGCGCGAGGAGCACGGTGAACTCCTCGCCGACGGCCACCGCGCGGGGCGCGGTCACGGTGAAGCGCAGCACGTACGGGATGGTGTGGTCGTCGCCGTCCGGCTCGGTGCGGACCCGGCAGACGAGCGCGGGCGCGCGCTCCGCCGTCAGGGCGTCGGCCGGCACGGCTCAGCCCTCCCGGACCGCGGCGGCCAGGCCGCTGGGCCGGGCCCCGACGCGCGCGGCGAGGTCCCCGCCGCGCCCGTACCGGGCCGCGAGCCCGGCCACCGTCGGGGCGTCCATGACGTGCCAGCCGTGCGCGGTGAGCCAGGCCGCCGGGTCGTCGAGCGTGGACCGCCAGGCCGCGCCCAGGCCGTCGAGGGTGTCCGACACCTCCGCCAGGCTGCCGCCCTTCGTCCCCGAGTCGATGTGGTCCATGGCGAGCTCGCTGCCGGGGGCCGCCAGCTTGCCCACCTCGTCCAGGAGCACGTCGTTCTCGGCGGCGGAGAGATAGGGCAGCAGTCCTTCGACCAGCCACGCGGACGGCGCCGCGGGGTCGAAGCCTGCGCCGAGCAGCGCGCCGGGCCAGTCGCCGCGCAGATCGGCGCCCAGGACCGTGCGCGCGCAGGCGGGCACCGCCCGCTGCCGGGCCAGCACCCCCTCCTTGAAGTCGAGCAGCTCCGGCAGGTCCGCCTCGAACAGGCGGGTACCGCCGGGCCAGGGCAGCCGGAACGCCCGGGCGTCCAGGCCCGCGGCCAGGATCACCACCTGACGGCAGCCGCGGTCCGCCGCGCCGGTCAGACAGTCGTCGAAGAAGCGGGTGCGCACGGCCACGTACCCGGCGAAGTCCCGCATGCCGTCCACGGCGCTCGCGCCGACGGCCTCCACGAAGGCGCGGGCGTAGGGGTCGTGGAACAGCCTGTGCTCGCGGTCGCTCTCCGCGGCCCGCCCGGCGGCGATGCCCACCGCGGTCAGGCTGACGCCCGTGGGCAGCTCCGGGCCGCCGCCGGGCCCCACCGGCCCTTTCCTGCCGTCGTTCATCCGACGCTCCTTTCGATGTGCGGGGTGGTGTGCGTGAAGGTGGCCCCGGCGGGTGGAGGGGGGCTCGAAGCCCGCTGGAAGCACGGGAGTTCGGCGCGCCGTTCGAGGGTGGCAGTAGCCGCGCTCCAGCGATCGGTGCCATCGTGGACGGGGACAGGGAAGAAGCTCTACGCGCTCACGGAGGTTCCTCGCGTGACCAGCTCCCAGCAACGCCCGCCCCGCCGGCTGAGGATCGGGGGTGACCTCCCTTACTTCGACAGCCGCCATGAACTCCGGGACTACGTCCAGGCGTTCGAGGAGCTCGGCTACGACCATCTGGGCTTCGGCGAGCACGTCCTGCCGGCCCGGGCGCCGAACTGGCCCTCGGACATCTCCCCGTGCGAGCCGTGGCACGAGGCGTTCACCCAGGCCGCCTTCGTGGCCGCGCTGACCTCGCGGATCGAGATCGCCGCCTCCGTGCTGCTGCCGCTGCGCCCGGCCGGCATCGCGGCCAAGCAGGCCGCCGAGATCGACCTCTTCTCGGAGGGGCGGCTGCGGCTGTCCGTCAGCGTCGGCTGGAACCGGGAGGAGGTCCGCGCCCTCGGCGTGGACCCCGCGACCCGCGGCCGGCTCCTGGAGGAGCAGGTGGAGGTGATGCGGCTGCTGTGGACCGAGCCGCACGTCACCTACCGCGGCAAGCTGATCGAGATCGTGGACGTGGCGGTCAACCCGCGCCCGGAGCGGCCGGTGCCGGTGTGGATGGGCGGCGGCGACTTCGAGGGCGGCGGGGTGCCGGGCCCCGCGGTCCTGGACCGGATGGCCCGCATCGCCGACGGCTACAAGATGTTCGGCCCGCTGATGCGGGACGTGGACGCCGGTCTGGACGTGATCCGCCGGCTGCGCGCCCTGGTGGCCGAACACGGCCGGGACCCCGAGGACTTCGGCATCGAGGCGCGCATCCCGCTGCAACTGCTGCCCGAGGACGCCTGGATCGAGCGCCTGGAGACCTGGCGCCGGGCCGGTGCCACGCATATCACCCTCTCCAACCGGCGGGGTGCGGGCGGCGCGAACGCGGAGATCGCGCGTCTCACCCGCTTCCGGGAGCTGACCGACGGCCTCTGGTAGGCGCCGCGCCGGGCGCCTGGATCCGGGTGCCCGGCGGTGGCGGGGGTCCGCTCCCGCCGCTACGGCTCGCGCCCGGCCGGCTCGTGGCCCTCGGTCTCCGCGGGCGCGGACAGGTGTCGCAGGAAGCGGCGGATCTGCTCGCCGTACTGCTCCTGGAACTCGGGCGATCGCGGGTCGAGGCCCGACGCCTCCTTGGCGATCTGCGGCATCACGATCGGCGCCATCACCATGCCCATCACCGCCAGCCGGAGGAAGCCCGGGTCCAGGTCGGCGGAGATCTCGCCCCGCTCGCGGGCGCGGTGCAGCCGGGCCAGGTCGGCGGTGATCGCCGACGTCTCCTCGGGGATCTCCTGCATGTCCCCCGACAGCCCGCGCCAGATGGCGAGCCGGGCCGGCCGGGGGTCGGCCAGGCCGCGCTCCAGATAGCGGACGGCGACCTCCTCCAGCGGGGCGTACTCCTCGGCGAAGAGGGCCTCGCGCTCGGCCCACTCGCGCTGCAACTCGCGGTAGAGGCCGTGCTTGCCGCCGAAGTAATAGCTGATCAGCTGCTTGTTCACGCCCGCGCGCTCGGCGATGTCCTGCACCCGGGCGCCGGCCAGGCCGTGGCCGGCGAACTCCTCCAGCGCCGCGTCCAGCAGCAGCTTCCGGGACCGCTCCGCGTCCCGCTGCCGCTCCTCGGTCTTCGGGGCGCGGCGCGGCCGGGGGCGGTCGGGCGGCTCGGTGGCCTCCGGGGCGGCCCCGGAGTGGCTCCTCTTCGTCGTCATGCGCACACTTTACTCAATCATCCAGTTGGTTGACAGTGGCATCCCGATGGATGAGCATGGGGTCATGGCTGCATACGATGACCGAGCGGGCACGCCGGACGGGGCCGCCGCGGCCCCGGCGGAGAAGCCCGGCCTCTCCCCTCAAGCGCGGCAAGCGGTGCTGGTCGTCCTGCTGGGCGCGATCCTCGCCTTCCTGGACTCGACCGTTGTCAACGTCGCCCTCCGGCACCTCTCCCTCGACTTCGACACCTCGCTGGACACCGTCCAGTGGGTGGTCACCAGCTATCTGCTGGCCCTGGCGGCGGTGATCCCCCTGTCCGCCTGGGCCGCCAGGCGCTACGGCCCCCGCCGGCTCTACGCGTGGTCGCTCGCGGTCTTCACGCTGGCCTCAGCCCTGTGCGGGATCGCCACGTCGGCCGAGATGCTGATCGGCTTCCGGATCCTCCAGGGCATCGGCGGCGGGCTGATGATGCCCGTCGGGCAGATGATCCTGGTGCGGGCGGCCGGGCCGCAGGGCCTGGCCCGGGTGATGAGCGCGATCGGCGTGCCGATGGTGCTCACACCGGTCTTCGGGCCGACCATCGGCGGGCTGCTGCTGGACCACGCCGGCTGGGAGTGGATCTTCTGGATCAACGTGCCCATCGGGCTGCTGGCCCTCTACCTCACGGTGCGCCTGCTCCCGCGCGACGTGACCGAGGAGGCGGGGCCGCTGGACGCGATCGGGCTGTTCCTGGTGTCCGTGGGCGTCGTCGGCGTCACATACGGGCTGGCCCGGGCAGGCCAGCAGGGCGACCTGCTCGCCGCCGACGTCCTGCTGCCGTTCCTCGTCGGCCTGTTCCTGACCGCCGCCTTCGTGCTGCGGGCCCTGCGGGTCGAACACCCGCTGCTGGACCTGAGGCTGTACCGGAACAAGATGTTCAGCGCGGCCTCCTTCGCCACCTTCGCGATGGGCGCGGCCATCTTCGGCGGCATGATCCTGATGCCGCTGTACTACCAGGTGGTCAGGCACGAGGACGCCGTCGCCACCGGGCTGCTGCTCGCCCCCCAGGGCATCGGCGCGGCCGTCGCCATGTGGCTCTCGGGGCGCCTTTTCGAGAAGATCGGCAGCCTGACGGCCGTCATCGGCGGTGCGATCTGCGTCGCGGCGACCGTGCCGTTCGTGCTGATCACCTCCGGGAGCTCCTACTGGCTGCTGAGCCTGGCGATGGTCGCCCGCGGCTTCGGCATCGGCATGGCCGGCATGCCGGCCATGACCGCGGCCTTCCGGGCCCTGGAGCCGGCCCAGGTGGGCGACGCCACCCCGCAGCTCAACATGTTGCAGAGGGTCGGCGGTTCGATGGGCACCGCGCTCTTCGTCGTGGTGCTCCAGCAGCACCTGGACGACGCGGGCGCCCGCCCGGCCCAGCAGGCGTCCGGCTTCGGCACCACGTTCGTCTGGGTGCTGGCGGCCGCGGTCGTCGCCACGCTTCCCGCCGTCCTGATGACGGCCCTCGAACGCCGGGCGGCCAGGGAGGCGGCGGGCGTGCCGGACGACACGGGGACGGAGGCCCGCAGCGCGGTGTGACCTCCCGGCCGTCCCGACCGCCCGGGACGGTTTCCCCTGAGCCCGGCCGTCGCCCGACGGGCCCGGGCCCGGCCGGAGCGGGACGTCCGCGTCCGCGCTCCGACCGGGCCGGCGACGGCTCACCGGGTCCGGTGTCGCGTCCCCCGCGCGCTCCGGACCCACCCGGCGTCGCGGGTGAGGCGCCCCCGCCCCACCGCCCCGCTCACACCCCCGCCTCGATCACCGCCTCCGTGCGCGGGCTGCCCGCCGGGTCGTTCGCCGGCGGCCGGAGGGCCCTGACCTTCAGGCCGGCCCGCAGCAGCAGATCCCGGAACTCCTCCACGGTCCGCTCCCGCCCGCCGAGGACGACCAGCATCTGGAGATCGGAGAACTTGCCGGGATGGAAGCCGCCGCCCTCCGGGATCACCTGGTCGATGACGACCAGCCGCGAGTCCTTCGTCATGACGGCACGGACGTTGCGCAGGATGCGCAGCGCGTCATCGTCGCCCCAGTCGTGCAGCACCCGCGAGAGCACATACGTGCTCCCGCCGGCCGGCACCCCGTCGAAGAAGCTCCGGCCCACGACCTCCACCCGGTCCGCGACCCCCGCCCCGGCCAGCACGGCGGGCGCCTCTCCGACGACCGTCGGCAGGTCCTGGAGCACACCGCGCAGCCCCGGCCGCTCCCGCAGGACGTGCGCGAGCAGCGTCCCCACGCTCCCGCCCAGGTCCACCACGGTGGTGTCGGAGGAGAAGTCGCAGGAGTCGACGGCCGGTGGGACCGTGCCCCGGCCGACCATCGTGTGGAACACCTTCCGCGCCTCCTCGTCGCGGTCCAGGAAGGCGAAGGCGGGCATGCCGTAGATCCGGTCGAAGGCGGGCTTCCCCGTCCGCACGGTGTACATGACGTCGGCCCAGGAGCGGAAGTTCTCCGCACCGTTGACGATCGTGAACTGCGCCAGGCCCCCGCCGCGGAACGCCTCGCCGGACGGGGTCAGTTCGAAGACCCGCCCGGGGTGCTCGCGGAACAGCCCGAGCGCGGCCACCGCGCGGCAGAAGCGGTAGAGGGCGTCCGCGTCGCTGCCGGTGGCGGCCGCCAGCTCGTCGCTGGTCCGCGGCCCGTCGCCGAGCAGGTCGGCGAGGCCGAGCCG
This sequence comes from Streptomyces eurocidicus, assembly GCF_002891295.1. Lineage (GTDB taxonomy): Bacteria > Actinomycetota > Actinomycetes > Streptomycetales > Streptomycetaceae > Streptomyces > Streptomyces eurocidicus. Next base: position 50,301 of record NZ_LGUI01000002.1, read on the forward strand.
GGCGGTCACGTACAGGCTCTGGAAGGTCCACGGGGCGCTCCGGAAGACCAGCTGGAACAGGTCGTCGCTCGCGGACGCCCCGTTGCCGGGGGACCCGGGGGAACCGGGGGAATCAGGGGAACCAGGGGAAGAGGTCATGAGAATTCACCCACTTCGAGAACGAGTTTTCCGCGGGGCCTGCTCCACCGCCGCATCACCGGCCGTTCGACACCCGCGTACAGCAGCCAGGCCACCCCGACCGCGGCGCCCAGGACCGGCAGCGACAGCCCCGCGGCCTGCCAGCCGGAGAGGTCGTCCGTCGGCCCGATGCCCAGGGCCCGGGCGACCTGGTCGATGAGCAGTTCGTGCACCATGTACAGCGCGAACGACACCTCGCCGAGCCACACCATCGTGGTGCCGCGCAGCGGCGACGGCCGTCCGCCCACGTCCGCCCCGGCCCCCGCGACGATCAGCAGGGCCAGCGGCACCACGGTCACCGCGGCCGTGCCGTACTGCCCGGGCGCGTACAGCGCCCCGAAGTACGAACCGAGGACGAGCGCCCCCGCCGGCGCGAGCGGCACCCGCGGGAACCGGCCCTCCGCGACCAGCCGCGCCAGCACCATGCCGAGCGCGAACTCCAGGCACCGCGTCAGGGGGAAGAAGTAGACGAACCACATCTGCGTCACCGAATACGGCATCCGCGGCGACAGCACCGCGCCGCCCGACAGGAACACCTCGGACACCAGCGGCACGCACCACACCGCGGCGGCCAGCCCGCCGGCGCACCACCACAGCCGCCGCCCCGGCACCCGCCGCAGCGCGATCAGCAGCAGCGGGAACGACAGATAGAAGAACGCCTCGCACCCCAGCGACCAGCTGACCGAGTTGACGCCGGTCAGGACGTCGAAGCGCGGCAGCCACGTGTGCACCAGCAGGAGGTTCGGCAGCAGCTGGTGCCCCGTCACCGTACGGCTCTGCGACAGCGCCAGGACCACCGCGGCCGCCGCCGTCACCAGGTGGTTGGGGTAGATCTTGCAGGCGCGCCTGCGCCAGAACGCCCCGGGTCCTGCACCGGGCCGCGCCGACCACGTCAGCACGAACCCGCTGAGGACGAAGAAGAACGACACCCCCGTCGACCCGGCCTTGCTCCACAGGAACGCCGGCCCCTCGCCCGACCCCCAGCTGCTGGGGATGAACCGGAAGAAGGCGTGCGAGAAGAAGACCGCGGCGGCCGCCAGGAAGCGCATGCCCGTCAGCGAGGGCAGCCCCGGCCGGCGGCCGTCCCGGTCCACCGTGGCCGACGCGGTCATTCCGGATCTCGCGGTGACCACCCGGACCCGCGCAGGAACGCGTCGAAGGTCAGCAGCCCCGGGTGCGCCGCGCGCAGCGCGGGGATGTCCGCGGTGTAGCCGACCTCGTTGAACCACACGAAGGTCTTGGCCATCCACTCGTTCTGCCGCCGGATCTCCTCGATGGGCACCGACTCGAAGCGGGCCGGCAGCCCGGTGTGGCGCGCGAACGCCTCGGCGATCCGCGGGCCGGTGAGCTCGTCACCGGCGATCTCCACGTTCCGGCCGGCGAAGTGCCCGGGGTCGTCGAAGGCGTCGGCCACGAACCAGCCGATGTCCTGCGAAGCGATCATCTGGAGCCGGGTCTCCGGCAGCAGGCCCCGGCTGAGCACCAGCTGCCCGGAGGCGTCGACGACCGGCGGCAGGTCGAGGAAGTTCTCCATGTAGTAGACCGCGCGCAGGAACGTCGTGGGCACCCCCGCCGCCCGCATGGTCCGCTCGACCGTCAGCTTGGTCTCCCGCCAGCCCACGCCGCCGGGGTTCTCCACGCCGCCGACCGAGCTGTGCACGAGGTGCGCCACCCCCGCGTCCCGGACGGCCGAGGCCAGCAGTGCCGCGTGCCGCTCCTCGCCGTCCAGACCGTTGCCGTGCGTCGGCGTGAAGACGGTGAACACCCCGTACGCCCCCGCCACCGCCCCGCGCACGGCGGCCGGGTCGTCCAGCGACCCCTTCACCAGCCGCACGCCCTTGGCCTGGAGCTCCCGGGCCCGCGGATGCTCCGGATCGCGTACGAGCGCGCGGACCGCCCAGCCCCGGTCGAGCAGGTGCCGGGCCGCCGAACCTCCTTGCCGGCCGGTCGCGCCCAGCACCAGCACCCAGCGATCGATGTCCCTGTCCCCGATGGCCATCGCATGCCCTTTCCGAGAGTCGTTGTTCCGGCGCACCACGCTCGGCGCGCGCACTGGAATCCGGCTGGAGGCGCGGTCGACAGGGACACCGCCTGTCCAGCGCGCGTCGAGCGGCCTTCGAGCCCCCGAGGGGAGCGTCGGGCACCGCACCTGCCACGGCGAAGGGAGCAGTCGGCCATGGGCCATGGCCCGGGCACGACACCCCCGGCGGCCACCGCCCGTACGCCGTCCGGTCGGCACGGCACGGCCTGCTTCCGCGGCACGGGCCCGGACCTCGGACGGCGGCTGCGGCTCATCGCCCGCCGCTGTGCGGGACGCGACCGAGGAGGACGAGGGAGCCATGAAGAGGACACACCGGACCGTACGGGGACTGGCCAGGCCGCTGCTGGCCGCCAGCTTCGTCACCGGCGGCTACAGCGTGCTGCGCGACCCCGGCCCGCTGCCCGCGCTCGCGGAGAAGCACGGCGTCCCGCTGCCGGAGGCCGCCACCCGGGCCACGGCGGCCGGCATGCTCGTCGGCGGTCTGGCGCTGGGCGCGGGCTTCCGGCCGCCGCTCAGCGTCTGCCTGCTGGCCGTCTGCCTGGTGCCGACGACCGTGACCGTGCACGACTTCTGGCGGCAGGAGGACCCGGCCCGCCGCGTCACCCAGCGCAACGAGTTCTTCAAGAACCTCAGCCTGCTCGGCGCGCTGGCGATCGCCGCCGCCGACGCGCTCGCGGCCGGCGGGGAGTGAACGCCGTGCGGACCGAGGAAGAGATCACCGGCGCGCCCCTCGCCGCCGGGGCCCGGGACGTCGCCCGGCTCGCGGCACGGCACGCCGCCGCCGCCGACCGGGAGCGCAGGCTGCGCCCCGACGTCGTCCGCGCCGTCGTCGACGCCGGTTTCGCCCGGCACTTCGTCCCCCGGCGGTGGGGCGGGACCGCGGGCACCTTCACCGAGCTCGCCGACGCCGTCACGGCGGTCGGCGAGGGCTGCGCGGCCACCGCCTGGGTGGCCTCGCTCGGCTCGACCGTGGCCCGGATGGCGGCCCACCTGCCCGAGAAGGGGCAGGCGGAACTCTGGGCGGAGGGGCCCGACACCCTGCTGGTGGGGGCGCTGATGCCGGTAGGCCGCGCCGAGGCCGTCCCCGGCGGCTGGCGGCTCTCCGGCACCTGGTCGTTCATCAGCGCCGTGGACCACTCGCAATGGGCACTGGTGTGCGCGACGGCCCCGTCCGGCGGACAGCCCCGGGCCCGCTACTTCGCGGTGGAGCGCACCGCCTACACCATCCGGGACACCTGGTTCTCGGTGGGCATGCGCGGCACCGGCAGCAACACCCTCGTCCTGGACGGCACGTTCGTACCCGAGCACCTGTCCTTCGACCGCGAGCAGGTGATGGAGGGCACCGGCTCACCGTCCCCGGCGGCGTGCCACCGGGTGCCGCTGAAGGCCGTCAACGGCCTGTCCTTCGTCCTCCCCGTCCTGGGCGCCGCGCGCGGCATGCTCACCGCGTGGACCGCCTGGGCCGCCGCCCGGGCCGGAGCCGGAGCGGCGCACGACGCGGGCTTCCGCGACGCCCTCGCCCGCACCGCGGGGGAGCTGGACGCGGCCGAGCTCCTCGTGCGCCGCGCCGCGGCCGTCGCCGACCAGGGCACGCACACCGGCCTGCTGACGGCGCGCGGCGCCCGCGACTGCGCCCTCGCCTCGGAGACGCTGCTGACCTCCGTCAACCGGATGTTCCGCGCGACGGGCACCTCCGGCCAGGCCGCCGGCGGCCCCTTCGAACGCTCCTGGCGGGACGTCAACTCCGCGACCAGCCACCTCGTACTGCGCCTGGACGCCGCCGCGACGGCCTACGCCGAGCAGGTCCTGGCAGACGGATGACCGGGCACGCCACAAGGGCCCGCCGGGATCCCCCGGCGGGCCCTTGTGGCGTGCCCCGCGTCAGCGTGCCGCCGTCCCGGCCCCCACCGCCAGCGACAGCGTGGTCCGGCTGTTGTTCCCCAGCGCCCGGCGCACGTACGCGCGGGCGTCGGCCGGCGTGGCGCCCTCGCCCAGCACCGAGGGCACCGCGGCCGCGTCGATGACCACCGTGTGCCGCGCCGTGGCCCTGGCCCCGCGGCCGGCACCGACGTCCTCGAACGTCCACAGACCGCTGTGGCCGAGCAGCAGCTCCGGCAGCACCCGCTGTTTGTAGGCGATCCATTCGGGCCGGTGGCACACCCGGACCGAGCGCGTCGTGTGCGCCGCGCCGTCCGGGGTGACCGTCTCCATGGCCAGCTCCTGGACACCGGGGGCGACCTCCATCAGCTCGCTGCGCGACACGTGCGGCAGCCGCTCGGCCCACAGGTCGGCGCGCTCGACGAAGGCGTACGCCGCCTCCGCCGGGCACGCCGCCTCGATCGTGTCGCTGAAGGTCAGGACGACGTCCCGCACCGGGTGCCCGGACTCGGCGACGCGCGCCAGGGCGGCCAGCTCCGAGCCGCTGTTGCGGTCGAGGGCCGCCAGCAGCCCGGCCGGGGCCACCGGATCGTCGCCGACGGTGGTGAAGCGGTGCCGCAGCACCACCTCCGTACGGCGGCCGGACAACGGCCGCAACAGCCACCCGCCGCCCATCGAGGCGACCGGCGGCGCCGAGCGCTCCTGGCGGAAGCCCACGTAGAACCGCTCCGGGGCGAGGGTGCGGCGCGAAGTCCACTGCCTGACCTCGCCGTTCACCTCCGCCCACAGCTCGAAGCGCTCCGAGCGGTCGGTACGGGCCAGATGCCGGACGTGGACGCACGGGCCGAAGACCGCCGGCCAGGACGCCGCGTCCGCGATCAGCGCGTAGAGCCGAGCCGGGGGCGCGGCCACGATGAGCGAGTGCTCGGTGCGGTGCACCCGGGGCGGGCCGGAGCCGGTCACGCGACCCTCACCCCCTCGGCCGGCCGTCCGGCGCGCACGGAGCCGTTGACGAGGTCGAGCAGCGCACGCGGCGTCTCCAGCTCGGTCAGGACGTCGTCGGCGATGTCCACCCCGAACTCCTGCTTGATCCGGGCCGCGCTCTCCATCAGGGCGAGCGAGTCGTAACCCAGGTCCGTGAAGGGGACGTCGAGGATGTCGCCGGCCGGAGCGGCCGCCTCGTCCTCGCCCGCACAGGCCACGAGTATCCGGCGCAGGGTGTTCATGTCCATCGGTTCGGTCATGATGTGCTGCCTCCTGGTGAAAAACAGTGGTTCGGCGAGCCGTCAGGAATCCGGAGCGGTCACGACGACGGCCGAGTTGAAGCCCCGGCGGCCGCGAGCGAGCACCAGGGCGGAACGGACGGGCAGGCCGCGCGGCTCGTCGCGCACGAGGTCGAGGCCGTAGTCCTCGGGCACCCGTGCGGTGTGCGCGGTGTGCGGGACGACGCCGTCCCGCAGGCTGAGCAGGGCGCAGAGCAGGTCCACGGGGCCACCGCCCCCGTACAGCCGCCCGGTCAGCGCCTTGGGCGCCGTGACGGGCACGCCGTACGGGCCGAAGACGGCCCGCAGCGCCTCGGCCTCGGCGCGGTCGAGCTCGGGGACACCCGCGGCGTCGGCGAACACGACGCCGATGTCATGAGCTGTGCGGCCCGCGTCGGCCAGGGCCAGTTCGACGGCCCGGCGCAGAGCGGAAGGCCGGCCGCTCCCCGGCGGCGGGTCGAAGGTCGCGGCATGACCGGCGATCCGGCCGTACCGCCGCGGCGCGCCGCGCTCCCGGGCCGAGTCCGCGTCCTCGACCACGAGGATCGCACCTCCCTCACCGGGCACATGGCCACCGGCGTCCCGGTCGAACGGCAGGAAAGCACGCTCAGGTTCGCGTGCCGTGCTCACCCGGCCGCCCGCCAGCTGGGCGGCCCAGCCCCACGGGTCCAGCGCCGAGTCCACTCCGCCGGCGACGACGAGCCGGGTGCCCCGGCGTACGGTGCGCCGGGCGTGCCCGACCGCGTCCAGGCCGCCGGCCTGCTCCGCGACCAGCGCGGCGCTCGGCCCCCGCAGCCCGTGCCGGATGGAGATCTGGCCCGTGTCGACGGCGTAGAACCAGGCGAACGACTCGTAGACGCTGACGTACTCCGGCCCCTGGCTCCACAGCTTGCGGAACTCCCGGTGCGTGAAGTCGAAGCCGCCCTGCGCGCTGGAGACGACCACCCCCATGTCGTAGTCGGCCGGTGCGCCCGGACCGGCCGTGGTGCCCGGCTCGACACCGGCGTCCTCCAGCGCCCACCGCGCCATGGCCAGCGCGTAGCGGGTGGACACATCGGTCTGCGGCAGCAGCCTGCCGGGCAGGTGGTCCGCGGCCTCGAAGCCCCGGATCTGCCCGGCCAGCCGGGAGGGATAGCCGGAGACGTCGAAGCGGTCCACCTCGCCTATGCCGTGCCGGCCCGCGAGGACGGACTTCCAGTGCTCCTCCGTACCGAGGCCGATGGGCGAGGCCACCGACATTCCCGTGATCACCGCATCGCTCATCGGGCGGCACCCCCCAGCCCCTGAAGGACCATCGCGCTCTGGAAGCCACCGAACCCGCTGCCCACCGACAGCACCGTGTCCACCCGCTGTTCCCGGGCGGTCAACGGCACGTAGTCCAGGTCGCACTCCGGGTCGGGCGTGCGCAGGTTCGCCGTGGGCGGCACCACGTCGTGCTTGATCGCCAGGGCGCAGGCCGCGATCTCGATGGACCCGATGGCGCCGAGCGAGTGCCCGATCATCGACTTGATCGAGCTGACCGGCACCCGGCGGGCGTGGTCACCGAGGCTGCGCTTGAACGCGGCCGTCTCATGGCGGTCGTTCTGCTTGGTGCCGGAGCCGTGCGCGTTGACGTAGTCCACGGCCGTACGGTCCAGCCGGGCCTCGTCGAGCGCCGCCCGGATCGCCTCCGCCATCTCGCGGCCGTCCTTCTTCAGCCCGGTCATGTGGTACGCGTTGCAGCGGGTGGCGTAGCCGCTGACCTCGGCGTAGACGGGCGCCCCGCGCGCCCGCGCCGCCTCGTACTCCTCCAGCACGAACATCGCCGCGCCCTCGGCGATGACGAAGCCGTTGCGCGTGGCGTCGAAGGGCCGGGACGCCAGGGCCGGTTCGTCGTCCCGAGGGGTGGTCGCCTTGATGGCGTCGAAGCAGGCCACCACGATCGGCGTGATCGGCGTGTCGGTGGCCCCGGCGACGGCGGCGTCCACGGTGCCCTCACGGATCAGCTGGACCGCGTACCCGACGGCGTCGAGCCCGGAGGTGCAGCCGTCGGACACCATCGTGACCGGGCCCTCCGCACCCACCGCCCAGGCGACCTCGGCGGGCATCGCCCCCGGGCTGAGGTAGTCGAACATGTAGGGGGAGAGGTGATCGGGATCGACCAGCCAGTCCTTCCCGCCGTCCGACATCACCAGGTACTCGTCCTCCAGGCTGGTCGCCGAGGCGACCGCCGTGCCCAAGGCCACGGCGATCCGGTGCGGCGGCACAGCCCCCGGCGACAGCCCGCTGTCGGCGAGGGCGTCGCGGGTGCACGCGACGGCGAACTGGGTGGCCCGGTCCATTCTCCGGATCTCCCGGGGGCCGAACCCCTCGGCCCGCGCGTCGAAGTCGACCTCGCCGGCGACCCGCGAACGAAAGGGCGAGGGGTCGAAGAAGGAGATCCTGCGGGTCGCCGTCCGGCCGTTGACCAGCAGCTCCCAGAACTCCTTGGTGCCACTGCCCCCTGGGGCGCGCACCCCGATACCGGTGATCACTACGCGCCGTTCCCCCACGGTCGCTCCCTCCGCCTGCGCCCGCCACGGGCGTCCCGGAGCCCCGGCCGGACGTGCTGCCGGGGCTGCGAGCAGACTCGGGGTGCGGCCTCGACCTCCTCTGGAGGGGCGCTCGGGAACGGCTCGGCGTGGCCGGAGGGCGGTTCGGGCGGGGCGGATCGGACGTGGCGGCCGCCACCGCCGCCGGTGGGACGGCACGCCCCACGTAGCCTCGTCCCCGTGTCAGCCTTCCCCTCGCATCGCGTCGCCGTCCTCGTGCTGGAGGGCGCGAAGCCGCTCGACGTCGGAATTCCCGCGCAGGTCTTCACGGCCCGCGCGAGCATGCCGTACGAGGTGCGGGTGTGCGGGGCGGCACCCGGCCTCGTGACCGGCGGTGACGGTCTGTCGTACCACGTCGCCCACGGCCTGGAGGCGCTCGCGTGGGCGGACATCGTCTTCGTGCCCGGCTACCGGCACCCGGACCGCGACGACCCGCCGCGGGCCGTCGTCGACGCGCTGGGCACCGCCCACGACCGGGGCGCGCGGCTCGCCGCCATCTCGACGGGCGCCTTCGCGCTCGCCGCCACGGGCCTGCTCGACGGCAGGCGTGCCACGACGCACTGGCACTACACGCGGGCACTGGCGGCCAGGCACCCGCGCATCCGGGTCGACGAGAACGTCCTGTTCGTCGACGAGGGCAGCGTGCTCACGTCGGCCGGTGCCGCCTCCGGCATCGACCTGTGCCTGCACATCCTGCGCGGCGACCTCGGAGTGGCCGCGTCCAACCACGCGGCCCGCCGCCTGGTCGCGGCCCCCTACCGCAGCGGCGGCCAGGCCCAGTACGTGCCGCGCAGCGTGCCCGAGCCGCACGGCGAGCGCTTCGGCACCACCCGCGAGTGGGCGCTGCACCGGCTCGCCGAGCCCCTCACCCTCGACATACTGGCGCGACAGGCCGGGGTCTCGCCGCGCACGTTCTCCCGGCGCTTCGTCGAGGAGACCGGCTGCACACCGATGCAGTGGGTGATGCGCGCCCGCATCGACCAGGCCCGCGAGCTGCTGGAACGCTCGCAGCGCAGCGTCGAGCAGATCGCCGCCGACGTCGGGCTCGGCACCGGAGCGAACCTGCGCCTGCACTTCCAGCGCGTCCTCGGCGCCACGCCGAGCGAGTACCGGCGCACCTTCACCCGGGGCGAATAGGGGGTGAACAGCCCCGCCGCCCGGCACCCGGTGGCGAGATCCTTTTGAACCGTGGCGATCCCGCCACTGTCGGCGGCGCCGGCCGCGGGCGAGTCTGGTGGCGAAGGGAAGGGATGTCACCCATGACTCGCATCGCCATCAACGGATTCGGCCGCATCGGACGCAATGTGCTGCGCGCACTGCTGGAGCGCGAGAGCGCCCTGGAGATCGTCGCGATCAACGACCTCACCGAGCCCGCCGCTCTCGCCCGGCTGCTCGCCTACGACAGCACGGCCGGCCGGCTCGGGCGCCCGGTGACCGTCGACGGGGACGCCCTCGTCGTCGACGGCCGCCGGATCACCGTGCTGGCCGAGCGCGAACCGGCGCGGCTGCCGTGGGCCGCGCTCGGCGTCGACGTCGTCCTGGAGGCCACCGGCCGCTTCACCTCGGCCGAGGCCGCCCGCGCCCACCTCGACGCGGGTGCGAAGAAGGTTCTGGTCAGCGCGCCGTCGGACGGCGCCGACGTCACGCTCGCGTTCGGGGTCAACACCGACACGTACGACCCGGCCGCGCACACGATCGTCTCGAACGCCTCCTGCACGACCAACGCGCTCGCGCCGCTGGCCAAGGTGCTCGACGAACTCGCGGGCATCGAGCACGGGTTCATGACGACGGTGCACGCCTACACGCAGGAGCAGAACCTCCAGGACGGTCCGCACCGCGACCCGCGCCGTGCCCGGGCCGCCGGGGTCAACATCGTGCCGACCACGACCGGCGCGGCCAAGGCGATCGGCCTGGTGCTGCCGAAGCTCGACGGCAAGCTGTCCGGCGACTCGATCCGTGTGCCGGTGCCGGTGGGCTCGATCGTCGAGCTCAACACGACCGTCGCCCGCGACGTGACGCGCGAGGACGTGCTGGCGGCCTACCGCGCCGCGGCGGAAGGCCCGCTCGCGGGCGTCCTCGAATACTCCGAGGACGCGCTCGTGTCGTCCGACATCGTCGGCAACCCGGCCTCGTCGATCTTCGACTCGGCCCTCACCCGCGTCGACGGCCGCCACATCAAGGTGGTCGCCTGGTACGACAACGAGTGGGGCTTCTCGAACCGCGTGATCGACACGCTCGAACTCCTCGCCACCGGCTGACCGCCCGCGGCGTGGTCAGGGCGCTCTTCGAGGGCCGCGGTGCCGGACCTCGCCTGGCCCGGGCGGATCAGCCCGGGGCGGCGCGAGGTGATGCGCTCCGGCCGGGCAGGCGGGGCAGGCGGGGCAGGCAGGGCAGGCGGGGCGGGCGGGGCAGGTCCGGGAGGGCTGCCCGCCGTAGCCCCGTACTCCATCTGTAGTACCTGACAATCCGTACCTGGGTACGACGACGGCGCCCGTTCCGCGAGGGATCGTGGAGGCATGAAGGGCTTCGGGACGGACGACCGGCGAGGGGCGACGTGAGTTCGCTGGTGGTGTCGGTGGCGCTGTGCCTGGTGTCCGCCGTCTGTTACGCGGCGGCGGCCATCGTGCAGGAGCGCGTCGCGGCCTCGAACGAGGATGGGACCTACGGGCCGCTGCGGCGGCCGAGCTGGTGGGGCGCCGTCGCGCTGACCGGCGTGGGCGCCGGGCTGCACGTGGTGGCGCTGGCCTTCGGGCCGCTCAGTCTGGTGCAGCCGCTCGGCGCCCTGACGATCGTCTTCGCGCTGCCGATGGCCGCCCTGCTGGTGCGCAGACCCGTCGGAGCCGTCGGCTGGCGGGGCGCGCTCCTCGCCACCGGAGGGCTCGCGGGGCTGCTGGCGCTGACCGGGCCCGCGCGGGCGGAGTCCCTCGCCGCCGGACAGCGGCCCGGGCTCGCCATGGGCGCGGTCGCCGTCGTGGCGGTCGTCTCGCTCGCCGCGCGGTGGGTGCGCCGCCCCGTCGTCCGGGGCGTCGTGCTGGCCTCCGCCGCCGGTATCGCCTTCGGGATGGCGTCCGTCTTCACCAAGGCCGCCGCCGAGGACTGGACCTCGCACCGGACCGGCGCCCTGGTGCCCACCCTGGTCACGATCGCGCTGCTCGCCTCCGCCGGAATGCTGCTGTCCCAGGCTTCCTACCGCGGCGCCGGCCTCTCCTCGCCGCTCGCGACGGTGACCGTCGTCAACCCCGCCGTGGCCGCGGCCGTGGGGATAGCGGTGCTGGGCGAGGGTTTCCGGTACGGGCTCCCCGGCGGGCTGCTGGCGCTCGCCGCCGGAGCCGTCGCCGCGAGCGGAGTGATCACGCTGACGGTCCACGACAGCGTCCGGCGCGAGGGCCGGGAGCGGGCGACGCCGGGCCGCGTCGGCCCGGTGGGGGCGGGCGAACACCCGTGGGGCCCTAGGACCCCGCCCCGGGGACCCGGCGCCTCGTCCCCGGGGCCGGGCACCACGCCCTACGGACCCTGCCGGCCGCCCCGTACGCCGGCCGCCCGCCCTCTCGTCAGCGCGCGCTGCGCCCGGAAGTAGGGGTGACGCCGCGCCGGGTCCGTCCGGTGCCGGCGCGATCCGGAGTCCGGCCCACGGATTGGGGCCGTCCCACCCGTGGTGTCCTGCCGTCCGCCGGGCCACCATGGGTGACCGGTCGGCCGACACTTACGGAGGAGCTTCCGTGGACTTCGACGTCGTCGTGGAGATTCCGCAGGGCAGCCGCAACAAATACGAGATGGACCACGAGCGGGGGCGGATCCGGCTGGACCGGCTGCTGTTCACCTCCACCCGCTACCCCGCCGACTACGGCTACGTCGAGGCGACCCTCGGGGCCGACGGGGATCCGCTGGACGCGCTCGTGCTCGCGGGCGAGCCGACCTTCCCCGGCGTCGTGATCCGGTGCCGCGCCATCGGGATGTACCGGATGCGCGACGAACAGGGCGCGGACGACAAGGTGCTGTGCGTGCCCGCCGGCGACCCCCGCCACGAACACCTGCGGGACCTGCGGCACGTACCCGAGTACGACAGGCTGGAGATCCAGCACTTCTTCGAGGTCTACAAGGCGGTGGAACCCGGCAAGTCGGTGCACGACGGCGCCTGCTGGGCCGGCCGGGCCGCGGCCGAGGCCGAGATCCTCGCCTCCCGCGAGCGTGCCGGGGCGCGTTCGGGGAAGCCGCACCTCCGCTGACGCCGTCCGGGTCGTGCCTCCGTCCGGGGCGTATGCCCGGATCGCTCGGGACCGCTTCGGGCCATGGCCCCGCCCGGGGCCCGCCGATCCGCCCCGGCCCGCTGATCCGCCCAGGGGCCGCCGATCCGCTCAGGCCCCCCGCAGCAGGGCCGTGAGGTCGCCGTCCAGGTCGAACTGGCCGGTCTCGCTGCCGGCCGGCACCAGGGCGTAGGAACGGGTGAGGAACCGGCGCAGCTCGGCCGTGTCGATCTGCACCATGGCCACTCCCTCCGCCGCGTGGAACTCCAGCACCGTCCGCTCGGGGCCGCAGGGCCACACATGGACGTCGCCGTGGCCCGTCGGCGAGATCAGTCCGCAGGCGAGCAGCTCCCGGGCGAAGGCCCATTCGACGTCGGCGCCGTCCAGGGAGGCCACGGGCGGAAAGGCGATGTGCACGGCGAAGGGGTCGGACCGCTGATAACGGAGCTGGGCGGGAACCGCGCGGTCCTGCGGGGCCGACGCGATCAGCCGTGCCTGGACAGCTTGGTCGATGACAGTGGACAACGCGTGCTCCCTTGCGATCGGTAATGGGGTGGTGCGGTCCTTGCCTCTCTGCTTCGTCTGGAGAGACGGTGGATCAGTGGCCGCAGTGCACATGATTCGAGCGTGACCTGCGTCACCACCCTTCGAAGATCAAGACATATGTTCTTTACGCCTACGAACCTGAAGTAACGCCAGGAACGTCAGGAACAGCGGCATTGCCAGGTAATCCTTTCCACGGGAGTCGCCGGCAGTCGCGGGGGTGGCCTCGGTCGGGTGACCGATGAGGGCAGGGATCTTGGACGGACCTTCACCGTCGTACCGGCAGCACCGCCAGCACCTCCCACCCCCCGCCCGGCACCGGGCCGGCCGTCAGGGAGCCGCCGATCGCGTCCGCGCGTTCGGTCAGGCCGACCAGGCCCAGCCCACCGCTGTCCTCGGGCGTGCGGTGCGCGGGGGAGGCGCTCCGACGGCCGTCGTTGCGTACGGACACGAACAGGCGCTCGTCCGTGCCCCGGAGCGTCACCCGCACGTCCGAGGTGTCCGGGCTGTGCTTGGCCACGTTGGACAGGGCCTCGGAGACGATGCGGTGCACCGAGGCCGCCAGCTCGGGGGCCGGGCCCGCGTCGTCCAGCCCCGGGTCGACGCGCAGCGTCACGTCCGGCGTCCCCGGGCTCGTCCGCCGGAAGTCCTCGACCAGGTCCGTGATCCGGTCGAGGTCGGGCAGCGGCCTGCGGTGGGGCTGGTCCTGGTTGAGGACGCGCAGCAGCCGCCGCGCCGACGTCATCGCCTCGTCCCCCGCCTCCTGGATCTCCCGCAGTGACGCGGCGACCCGCTCGTCCGCGGTCAGCGACCCCGTGGCCTTGGCCATCAAGGTCATCGCCGCGACGTGGTGGGACACGAAGTCGTGCAGCTCGCCGGCCAGCTCCAGCCGCTCGGCCTCCCGCGCGGCGGCCACGGCCCGCTCGCGCTCCGCGTCGCGGTAGCGCAGACACAGCCCCAGCGCGGCCACCCCGGCCACGACCAGGGCGTACGCGACGACCGTGGTGTTCGGCACGTCCGCGTCCCGGACCGGCGCGGTGAGGACGCCCGCCGCCAGCGCGATCCCCAGCGGCACGGCGGCCCGCACCGGCACCCGCCACGCCACCACCGCCAGCAGGATCAGCAGCGCGGCGCTCTCCGTCAGCCCCCATACGGGCAGGTGCTCCCCGGCCGTCAGCAGATAGCCGGTCACCGACCACGACACGCCGACGGCGGCGACGGCCCGGACGCCGAGCTGGGCCCACGGCAGTACGCACGCCGCGACGAGGAGTCCGGCGACCCACACCACGAGGTGCGCGTGCCCGCCGCCGCCCGTCTGCCCCGAGTACGAGACGCCACGGCTGAGCAGCCGCCCCTCGGTCACCCAGAGGCCGCACAGTCCGGCCGTGAGCCAGGTGTGGCGGGGGCGGACCCGGGGTGGGGGAGTGACGTTGGCGGGGAGTGAGGGCGTCGGCGTCATGTCCTCACGCTAGGAGGGGGCGGGGGGTGGGGGATCGCCCGTGCGGTCACGGTGTACTGGCCGAAAGGATGAATATTTGACGGCTTTGGGGGGTGGGTCGGCCGGGTGGGTGGGGGCGGGTCGGCCGCTGCGCGGGGTTTTTCCCCAGCCCCGCCCCTTCCCGAACCGGGGCTCCGCCCCGGACCCCGGTCCTCAATCGCCGGACGGGCTGAATCGTTGCCCGGAACCGGGTGGGGAAGCCACCCCAGGGCTAGGGAAAGCCAGCTGCGGACCGGGCGAAAATCCAGCCCGGCCGGCGATTGAGGCCACCGCGCGTCAGCGCGGAAAGGGGCCCGGGGCGTCAGCCCCGGTTTCGGGAAGGGGCGGGCCCGGGGCAAGAACAACCCCCGCCCCCATGGACGCACCCCCACCCCACCCACTACCTTCCCGCCCCATGGGACGGATGAGAAACCTGATACGCACCGCCGCCACCCTCACCGCACTCACCGCGACAGCCACCCTCCCCGGACCCGGACCCGCCCAGGCCGCCACCGCCCCGGATCCCGCCGCCGACCCCGCTTGGCACCTCACGGACACCCGCACCGACGCCCGCTTCCGCGGTCTCGCCGCCGTCAGCCGTTCCACCGCGTGGGCCGCGGGCACCAAAGGCACCATCCTGCTCACCAGGAACGGTGGCCGGAGCTGGCGGAACGTCTCACCGCCCGGCGTCGGCGCGCTGGAGTTCCGGGACGTGGAGGCGTTCGACGCGCGGCGGGCCGTCGTCCTGGCGATCGGGGAGGGCGAGGCGTCCCGCGTCTTCCGCACGGACGACGGCGGCACCACCTGGACCGAGAGCTTCCGGAACACCGATCCGCGGGCCTTCTACGACTGCATGACCTTCTTCGACGCCCGTCACGGCATCGCGCTCGGCGACCCGGTCGACGGCCGGTACCGCGTCCTCGCCACCGCCGACGGCGGCCGCGACTGGCGGGTGCTGCCGCCGGACGGGATGCCTCCGGCGCAGCCGGGCGAGGCGGCGTTCGCCGCCAGCGGCCAGTGCCTGGTGAGTCACGGCGCCCGGGACGCCTGGATCGCCACCGGGGGCGCGGCCACCGCGCGGATCCTGCATTCCACGGACCGGGGCCGCACCTGGAGCGCCACGGACGCGCCCGTACCGGCCGGCGACCCCGCCCGAGGCGTCTTCGGGCTCGCCTTCCGCGACCGTACGCACGGGCTGGCCGTCGGCGGCGACTACCGCCCCGGGCAGCCCTCGGAGCGCGCCGCGGCCGTCTCCGGCGACGGCGGCGCCAGCTGGGCCGCGGCGGGGCGGCCGCCCGCCGCCTACCGTTCCGGCGTCGCCTGGCTGCCGCACCGCCACGGCACGGCGCTCGCGGTCGGACCGACGGGAAGCGACGTCACCACGGACGGCGGCCGCACCTGGCGCGGGTTCGACACCGGCTCGTACGACACCGTCGACTGCGCCCCGGCCGGCGGCTGCTGGGCCGCCGGAGAGAAGGGGCGGATCGCGCGGCTCGGCGGGTCAGGACGGTAGCTGCTGCCGGTAGTGCTCCAGCGCCGGCACGGTCTTCGTCGCGACGAACTCCGTGATCGTGTACTCGCACACCCCGGCGACGCTGAACGGGTCGCTCCGGGTGATCTCCTCGATCTTCCCGCGGTCGTCGCCGACCGCGAGGATGATCCCGCCGTCCCGGGGCACCTTGCGGCCGGAGGCGATGAACACACCGGACGCGTAGTGGGCGTCCAGCCAGGCGACGTGCTCGGCGAGGGCGGCGTCGACGCGCTCGATCGGCGCGATGTAGGTCAGCTCCAGTACGAACATGATCGACAGGCTACGCCCGTCCCGTAGCGTAGGCCCCACTATGACGTACGCGACGACCGAGACACCCGGCGGACCGCCGCCCGGCTGGCCCACCACGGAAGCGGCGGCGACCGCCGTCCAGGACGAGCTGCGGGGCCGGGTGGTGCTCGACGAGCCCGGGCCGGTGCCGGGCGAGCCGCTGACCGTCGTGGGCGTGGACGTGGCGTACGACGACGAGCGCGACGTCGTCGCGGCGGCGGCCGTCGCGCTCGACGCGGAGACCCTGGACGTGGTCGCGGAGGCCACGGCGGTCGGCCGCGTGGCCTTCCCCTACGTGCCCGGCCTGCTCGCCTTCCGCGAGATCCCCACGGTGATCGCCGCACTCGACCGGCTGCCGGTCCGGCCGGGCCTGGTCGTCTGCGACGGGTACGGGCTCGCGCACCCGCGCCGGTTCGGCCTGGCGAGCCATCTGGGGGTGCTCACCGGGCTGCCGACGATGGGCGTCGCGAAGAATCCCTTCACCTTCCGCCACGAGCCTCCCGGCCCGCGCCGGGGGGACGCGTCCCCGCTGCTGGACGGCGAGGAGGAGGTGGGGCGGGCGCTCCGCACGCGGGAGGGCGTGAAACCCGTCTACGTGTCGGTGGGTCACCGGGTGAGCCTGGACCACGCGTGCGGGTTCACCCTGCGGCTGGCCCGCGAGTTCCGGCTGCCGGAGACGACGCGGGCGGCGGACGCGCTGTGCCGGGCGGCACTCCGGGAGGCGTGAGCCACGGCGCGCGGGACGGCGTCCTGGCCGTCGCCCGTCCTTGCCGCGATGCGCGCGGCGCGGCACGCCGCCGCCGGGCGGGTTCCGGGCGAATCCCGGAACCCCGGCCCGCCGCCGAAAGACGGCCTCTTTACATTGCGCCACGCGTGCTGTCCTCAGCCACCGGCCGGGTGGGTTCCGGGCGGGCCCGGTATTCCGGCCCGCTGCCGAAGGGTGGCCTCGGGTGGGTTCCGCTCCTTTGCGCCGCGCGGTGCCTCGGTCGCTGGCCGGGCGAGGTCCGGGCGGGCCGTGGTATTCCGGCCCGCTGCCGAAGGGTGGCCTTTTATGCGCCGGGTGACCTCGGGTTCCGCTCCTTTGCGCCGCGCGGTGCCTCGGTCGCTGGCCGGGCGAGGTCCGGGCGGGCCGTGGCATTCCGGCCCGCTGCCGAAGGGTGGCCTTTTATGCGCCGGGTGACCTCGGGTTCCGCTCCTTTGCGCCGCGCGGTGCCTCGGTCGCCGGCCGGGCGAGGTCCGGGCGGGCCGTGGCATTCCGGCCCGCTGCCGAAGGGTGGCCTCTTATGCGCCGGGTGACCTCGGGTTCCGCTCCTTTGCGCCGCGCGTGGTGTCCTCGGCCGTCGGCTGGGCGAGGTCCGGGCGGGCCCTGGTATTCCGGCCCGCTGCCGAAGAGCGGCCCCTTACGTGCCGGGTGACCCCGCGTGGCGTCCTCAGCCACCGGCCGGGCCCGGGGACCGCACAGGCTCCGGAGACCCGGTCGGTCACCGGCGGGCGGGCCTTCGGACGGCGTGCACCCCCGTGCGCGTCTTCCCGGCAGCCGGGGCCGGGCAGAGACACCCCCGGTCCCACTCCCACCCCCGCCCCCTTGACACCCCCCGCCTCCTCCGACAGATTCAGCGCCGAAGCGGACATCCCACCCCGGACCGCGAAGGGCTGGCACCCACGATGCCCCTGACAGGCCCCGACAGCACCACCTGGCCCGTTCCCCTGACCGGCGTCGTACCGCCGGTGTGCACGCCCCTCACGCCCGCAGGTCACGTCGACACCCGGTCCCTCCGTTCCCTCGTCGAGCATCTGCTGGCAGCGGGCGTGGACGCCCTCTTCGTGCTCGGGTCCAGCGGGGAGATCGCCTATCTGAGTGATGCTCAGCGCCGTACGGTCCTCGGCACGGCCGTCGACGCCGTCGGCGGCCGGGTGCCCGTGCTCGCCGGGGTCATCGACATGACCACCGCCCGGGTCACCGACCACGCCCGCTGCGCGCTCGCGCTCGGCGCCGACGCGCTCGTCGCCACCGCGCCCTTCTACGCGGCCACCCACCCGGCCGAGACCGCCGACCACTTCCGCCGCGTCCGGGCCGCCGTCGACCTGCCCCTGATCGGCTACGACATCCCGTCCTCCGTCCACTCCAAGCTCACCGTTCCCACGCTCCTCGCCCTCGCCGGGGACGGCACCCTCGCCGGGCTCAAGGACAGCAGCGGCGACCTCGGCTCCCTGCGCCGGCTGCTCGTCGCGCTGCGGGCCCGGGGCCTCGACCGTACGTTCACCGTGCTCACCGGGTCCGAACTGACCGTCGACGGCGCCCTGCTGGCGGGCGCCCACGGCGTCGTGCCGGGACTCGGCAACGTCGACCCCGCCGGATACGTACGGCTGTGCGCGCACGCCCGCGCCGGCCGCTGGGCCGAGGCCGCCGCCGAACAGGACCGGCTGGCGTCGCTGTTCGCGCTCACCGAGACGGGCGACCCGGCGCATATGAGCGTCGGCGCCTCCGCCCTCGGCGGCTTCAAGGCCGCCCTCGGCCTCCTGGGTGTCATCGACCACCCGGCCACCGCCGCTCCCCAGCGACCCCTGCCCGACGCCTCCGTACGGGAGGTGCGGCGCATCCTGGCGGAGGCGGGCCTGCTGTGAGCGGACGCCCGGGATAGCGTGGGCCGCGACAGACCGAGCACCTCCCGGAGGCACCCATGGCGGCGACCACAGCTCCCCTCAAGGCACGCGCGGCCGTCCGCTCGTTCGCGCTCGGGCTGCCCGGCGCGGTCGAGGAGTTCCCCTGGGGGGACGACGCCGTCGTCAAGGTCAACAAGAAGATCTTCGTCTTCCTGGGGGCCGAGGGGAACACCGAGGCGCCCGGCATCAGCGTCAAGCTCAAGGACGAGGAGGCGCACGGCCACGCCCTCACAGTCCCCGGCGCGGCGCCCACCGGCTACGGGCTGGGGCGGTCCGGCTGGGTGTCCGTCCCGCTCACCGGCGGCGCCCCCGCCGAGCTGCTCTGCGACTGGGTCGAGGAGAGCTACCGCACCATCGCCCCCAAGCGGCTCGTCGCCGAGCTCGACGCGGGCTGATCCGGGGACGGGTGGCACGGTGCGCCTGCGGCAGGGCTTTTCCCCTACCCGCCCCTTCCCGAATGTCCTCAAGCGCCGGACGGGCTGAATTTCAGCCCGTCCGGCGCTTGAGGACCGGGGTCCGGGGCGGAGCCCCGTTCGGGAAGGGGCGGGTAGGGGAAAAAGCCCCGCGCAGCGGCACCCCGCCCCCACCCCGCCAAGGCGGACGGCTTCGACCCGGAGACGGTCCTTCCGCCTTTGCGCGGACCACCTCCTGCTGCCGGGCTTGTGACGTCTGCGGGGCCGGGGACGGCTTGCTCGTCGGGGTGGTGCGGGCCGGGGTGGCGCGGGAAAGGATCGACGGGCCGTGCCGGCGCCAGTGGCCGACGGCGTACCAGAAGGACAAGGTGGGGCGGGATGAGCGAGCACGGCCGACGGCGGCGTCACCGTACGGTGGACCGGGTCGCGTGGATCCTGGAGGCCGCCGCGCGGGAGCCGGGCGGGGCGACCGTGGCCGAGTTGGCGCGGACGGTCGGGGCACCGGCGAGCTCGGTGCAGGACCTGGTCAACGGCCTTGCCGCGGCCGGTTTTCTGCTGGAACAACACGGGCGCTTCAGGCTCGGGCCCGCCCCGCACGTCCTCAACCTCATCGCGGGCCGGGTCGTCCCGCGGATCAGTCAGGCCGAGCTCAACGAACTGAGCCGCGTCGCGGGCACCCCGGTGCTGCTCACGGTGCGGGTGGGGCTCGACGCCGTACACCTCGCGCGCGGCGGCGAGGACGAGATCCCCCGCCTCCTGCCGCTCGCCGACGAGCACATGGCCCGGCCGCTGCTGCGCACCGCCGCAGGCCGGCTGCTGCTGGCCTTCACCGACGAGCCGGAGCGCCACGGGCTGCTCGACGAGCTCGCCCGCCAGGACCCCGAGGCGGTCGCGGAGTTCCGCCGTGCTCTTCCGGCGATCCGCGCGTCGCGCGTCAGCCGCAGCGAGGGTCTGGCCGATCCCGAGGTCAGCGCGCTCGCGATCCCCGTCACCGAAGGCCCCGTCGTCACGGGCGCCCTCGTTCTGACGCACCGGCGTCGCGGCCGCTCGGAGCGGCTGCGCCTGGACCGGGCGGCGGCCCGGCTGCTCGCGCACATCCAGGAGAGGCGGATGTGACATCCGCATCGATTCACGGATATCCGTGAATCCGGGCGCTCGTGCAGCGCCGGGAACGAACATCCCGGCATGACTTCGCACCCGCTGACCACGACCGGGACGATCCCGCCGACCTCTGTCGACGAGATGCTCTCCCGGCTGCTGCACACCCTCGGCGACCCTGATCCGGCCCGGGGAGCCGAGGCCATCACCGTCGTCGGAGCCGATCCCCTGGTGCCCTCGGTGCACCGCCTCGCCGATGCCATGTCCGCCGCGATCGGTGTCTTCGCCCGGCAGACGGCGGCGGTCGGCGAACAGCGCGGTCACCCGCACCAGAGGGTGGAGGTGCGGGCCGGGGCCGCGATCGACCAGCTCATGGCCACGTATCACACGACGCTCTCGGGGCGCCCGATCGGCGCTCTGCTCGACGATCCGGCGCTGCTCGGCAACAACGACTTCTACCGGGCGCGCGACGGCCGGTGGATCTTCCTCATCACCACCTATCCGCATCTGCGGGACGCGGTCTGCTCCGTGCTCGGGTGCGGGCTCGACAAGGTGGGGATCGCGCGGGCCACGGCCGGCTGGGACGCCTTCACGCTGGAGGAGGCCATCTGCGCGCGGGGTGGCGTCGCCTGCGTCGTGCGCACCCGCGACGAGTGGCTCGCGCACCCCGCCGGGCGGTACGTGGCCCGGCGTCCGGTCGTCGAGATCGAACGCGTCGGTGACGGACCGGTCCGGCCCCTGGAGCCGATCGGTGAGGCCGATGAGGCGCTCGCGGGCGTACGGGTACTCGATCTCACCCATGTCATCGCGGGTCCCGTCGGGGCGCGGCTCCTCGCCCAGTTCGGCGCCGACGTGCTGCACCTGTCGCGTCCCGACCGCCCCGACCCGATCCCGATGATCGCGATGACCGGTGGCGGCAAGCGCAACGCCTACTGCGACCTGCGCGACGCTCACGACCGTGCGGCCTTCCACGAAGCGCTCCAGGACGCGGACGTCTTCGTGCACGCCTACCGGGGACTCGCCCGGCACGGGGCGTCGACCGAGGAACTCGTCCGGCGCCGCCCCGGACTCATCACCCTCGAATACCACGCCTGGGGCGCCGAAGGACCCTGGGGCGAACGCGGCGGGTTCGACCAACTCGCCTGCTCGGCAACAGGATTCGCCGTCGAGGAGTGGACCGACCGGCCGTCGCTGCCGCCGACGTACCTGCTCAACGACTACCTCGCCGCCTACCTCGGGGCCGCCGCCGTGGCAACGGTCCTGCGCCGGCGTGCGACCGAGGGCGGCTCCTGGCGGATCCGCGTGACCTTGGCCGGGGTCTGCCACTGGGTGCAGGAACTCGGGCTGCTCGCACGGGAGGACGTCACCGACCTGCCCCGGCCCGGGCGCACGCCGTTCGCCGCGCTGTCGACCGCCGAGACCGACTTCGGCCCGCTCACCGAACCGGCGACACCGTTCGCGTACAGCGGGCGCACGGTCCCACAGGCCGGCCGGCGTTCCCCGCTCGGGTCCGCCGCGCTCCAGTGGCGCTAGGGAACGTATTGGGTTGTGATCAAGAGGTGCTGCGGGTGAGGTCTTTGATCCAGATCATCGCGGCACGGAGGTGGAGGCCGGCGAGGTAGCTTGCCGGGGTTTGGTCGTATCGAGTGGCGATGCCTCGCCAGGCCTTCATTTTGTTGATCAGACGCTCGACGGTGTTGCGTTCTTTGTAGAGATCGGGGTCGAAGCTGACGGGCCGGCCGCCGGTGCTGCCTTTCTTCTTCCGGTTGGCGGCCTGGTCCTTCTTCTCTGGGATGACTGCTTTGATGCGTCGTTTCCGCAGATGAGCGCGGTTGCCGCGGGAGGAGTAGGCCTTGTCCGCGGCGACCGCGTCAGGCCGGGTGCGAGGGCGGCCGATGCTCTGCCGGATGCGTACCTTCTTCAGCACGGGGATGAACTGCGGGCTGTCGGCGGCCTGTCCCGCGGTCAGCACGATGGCCAGCGGGCGGCACTTTCGATCGCTGGCGAGGTGGATCTTGCTGGTCTGGCCGCCTCTGGAACGTCCGAGCAGGGCGGCTTTCAAACGGACCTGGTGACGGCGCCGGATGCGGCGTCGTGCCTCCCGCTCGAGGCCATCTCCACCGTGTCCGTCTTGTTCTTCCGGGCCACCCCCTTTTGCCGGGCCTTCCCCTCTTCGGCTGAGGCTTTCTCCAGGGCGGCAAGGACGCCGGGGTCCAGATGCATCCCGGCGGCGTCGTGGTGAGCCCTGACCGTGGTGGAGTCCACGCTGACCAGGGACACGTCCACCTCACCCCGCCTCGCCGCCTGTGCGATCGAGGCCTCCAGCAGGGCTTCGAAGACACCGGCGTCCCTCCACTGACGGAAGCGGTTGTGGACAGTCGGCCAGGCGCCGAACTCGGACGGCATCTCCCGCCACTGCCCACCCGTACGAAACCGCCAGATCACGCCCTCGAACTGCTGCCGCAACCGCTCGGGGTAAGGCCCGAACCTGCCTACCGGCAGGAAGGGCTCGATGAACTCCCACTCCACATCCGTCAGTTGCGCTCTCGTCACATATGACGGTCTACCGGACCAGGACCCACCATGAGGTCGAATCGAACAAACTGATCACAATCCGATACACGCCCTAGGCCACTTCTCCGGGACCCGCCACCGCCGCGGTCCACGCACCTCCGTTCGCCCGCCCCACCCGATACCCCAGGAGGCACCGCAAGATGCCCGAGAAGCCGAGCGGCCCGTCCGGCCGCGGACTCCTCGCCGGAGTCCGCGTCATCGAACTGGCCGGCGTGATCATGGCCCCGTACGCCGCCAAGGAACTCGGCGACCTGGGCGCGGACGTGATCAAGGTCGAGCCGCCCACGGGCGACATGACGCGCCACTACCCGCCGCGCCGCCACCCCGGCATGGGCGGCCCGGCACTCAACCTGAACCGCAACAAGCGCAGCGCCGCCATCGACCTCAAGGCCCCGCACGGCCGCGATGCCCTGCTCGCCCTGCTGCGCACCGCCGACGTCTTCATCACCAACCTGCGCCCGCAGGCCCTGGAGAAGCTCCGCCTCGGCTACGACGAGGTCGCGGCCGTCAACCCCGGCCTGATCTACGCCAATGCCCAGGGCTTCCGCAGCGACAGCCGTTACGGCACGCACGCCGCCTACGACGACATCATCCAGGCGGCCAGCGGCCTGGTCTGGCTCAACCACCAGGTCTCCGGCCAACCGCACTACGTTCCCACCGTCCTCGCCGACAAGATCTGCGGCATGCAGATCGCCCAGTCGGTACTGGCCGCGCTGCACTACCGGGAGCACGGCGGCACCGGACAGCACATCGAGGTCCCGATGGCCGACACCATGCTCGCCTTCAACCTGGTCGAGCACCTGGGCGCGGCCTCCTTGGAGGCCGACGGGGAGTTCGGCTCGGCCCGCTCGCTCAGCCCGCAGCGCCGAGCCCTGCGCACCGCCGACGGCTGGATGTGCATCCTGCCGCACAGCGACCGCAACTGGCGGGACTTCACCGCCTTCGTGGGCCGCCCCGAACTGGCCGCCGACCCGCGCTTTTCCACCGGCCCCGACCGGGCCCGCAACGCCGACGCGTTCTATCCGCTGCTCGCGGGGCTGACGCCGCTGCACACCAGCGCCGAGTGGCAGGCGTTCTGCGACCGGGCGGGCATCGCCGCCGCCCCCGTGCTCGACCTGGCCTCCGCCGCCACCACCGCCTACGCCCAGGAGGGCGGCCTGCTGTACGAGGCCGAACACCCCACCGAGGGCCGCTACCGGGTCATCGGCCGCCCGGTGCGCTACTCGGCCGACCCGGAGCCGGAGCTACGGCCCTGCCCGGCCATCGGCCAGCACACCGACGAGGTCCTCCGCGAGGCCGGCTTCGACTCCTCGCTGCTGCACCCCGCGGACTGACCGAAGTCCCGTACCGAAGTCCCGTACCGAAGCCCCGTACCGAATCCGTACCGACAAGACACACCGCCCCGGGAGCGAATGAACCATGTCCCCCTCGACGCTTGCACCGATCGCATTCCCCGACGTCACCCTGCCCGAATCGGCCCGCCGGCTCCGTGCCGAGGTCCGCGCCTTCGTCGACGAGGAGCGCGCCCGCGGCACCGTGCTCGGCCGCCCCGACTCCTGGCTGGCCGGCTGGGACCCCGGCTTCAGCCGCCGTCTCGCCGAGCGCGGCTGGGTCGGCATGGCCCTGCCCACCGAGTACGGCGGCGCCGGCCGCGGCTTCCTGGAGCGCTATGTGGTGATCGAGGAGCTGCTCGCCGCCGGCGCCCCGGTCAGCGCCCACTGGGTCTCCGACCGGCAGGCGGGGCCCTCCGTCCTCCAGCACGGCACCGAGGAGCAGCGCCGCTTCTTCCTGCCGAGGATCGCCGCCGGGCAGTGCTTCTTCTCCATCGGCATGAGCGAGAAGAGCAGCGGATCCGACCTCGCCTCGGTCGCCACCCGAGCCGAACACACCGCCGACGGCTGGCGGTTGACCGGCACCAAGATGTGGACCGGCGGCGCCCACGTCAACGACTACGCCATCGTGCTGGCCCGCACCGACGACACCGAGGACAGGCACGCGGGGCTCAGCCAGTTCATCGTCGACCTGCGCGCCCCGGGCGTACGGGTCGAGCCGATCCACCTGATGAGCGGCGAGCACCGCTTCAACGCCTGCCACCTCGAAGGCGTCGACGTCCCCGACGGCATGCTGCTCGGGCGGCGGGGCGACGGCTGGAAGCAGGTCACCGGCGAACTCGCCTTCGAACGCAGCGGCCCGGAACGCTATCTGTCCACCTTCCCCCTGCTGGTCTCCCTGCTCCGCGAACTGGAGCGGCGCCCGGCCACGGCCGAACAGCTCACCCGGATCGGCATTCTGACGGCCCGCCTGCACAGCATCCGTCGCCTGTCCCTCGGCGTGGCCGCGGCCCTGGACGCCGGAGCCGCCCCCGACGCCCAGGCCGCCCTGGTCAAGGACCTCGGCACCCGCCTTGAGGTCGCGCTGGTCGACACCGTCCGCGGCATCCTGCCGACCCCGGCCGACCCGCACGCCACCCCCGGCAGCCACCCCGAACTGCTCGCCTTCGCCCTGCTGCACAGCCCCGGCTACACCCTGCGCGGCGGTACCAACGAAATCCTTCGCGGCATCATCACTCGTGGTCTGGAGCAGCACTGATGAACACCCACACGATCGACACCAGCACCCCCGTCATCTCCGCCGACGACTACGGCACCAGCGCCTTCTTCGCCGACCCGGACGCCATCGCCGTCGTCACCAACACCACGGCCCCCGACGCCGTGCCCCTCCCGTCCCCGGACGCCGCCACCGCCGGACTCCTCGCCGCCGCCCAGGAAGCAGGATTCCGCGCCGTCCCCGCCCCCCTCGCCGAGACCGCCCTGGTCGCCCGCCCGCTGCTGCGCCGCGCCGGCCTCCCCGCCCCGGACGGCTTCCTCAGCTACGCCATCGCCCCCGAGCTCACCGTCCGTTACGCCCGCCCGGCCGCCTCCTCCGTCGGCTCGGCCGGCTGCCTGGGCGATGACGACACCCTGCTGGTCACCGGCACCCTGCGCCGCGTTCCCTGGGCCCGCGCCGCCACCGCGGTGGTCGTTCTGGCCACCGCCCCCTCCGGCCCTGTCCTGTTCACCCTCACCCCCGGCCGGGCCGCCCTCACCCCCGGCGGCAACCTCGCCGGGGAACCCCGCGACGACCTGCACCTGGCCGCCCTTGAGATCCCCGCCTCGCAGGTCCGCCGGATCTCCCCCGAACTGCTCGACGAGGCCCGGCTCCGTGCGGCCCTGGCCCGCTCCGCCCTGATCGCCGGCGCCGCCGAACGGTGTGTCGGCCTGACGGTCGCCCACACCACCGCCCGTACCCAGTTCGGCCGTCCGCTCAGCCGCTTCCAGGCCGTCAAGCAGGAAGAAGCGCGGCTGGTCGAGGAGACCGCGCTGGTCCGCACCGCCGTCCAGGCCGCCGCCGCCCCACTGGACACCGGCGGAGCGGCCGCCCGCTTCGCCGTCGCCGCCGCCAAGACCCAGACGTCCGCCTCGGCCGCCGAGATCGCCCGCATCGCCCACCAACTCCACGGCGCCATCGGCATCACCCGGCTCCACCCGCTCCACCTCGCCACCACCCGCCTGTGGTCCTGGCGCGACGAAGACGGTGACGAGACCTACTGGGCACGCCGCCTGGCCCGTCCCCTCACCGCCACCGCCCTCTGGCCCACCCTCACCACCACACCCTGACCCCTCGCCCCCATGCCCTGCCTCGCCGCCGACCGGCCAAGACCGGCCGGCGGCTCAGCAGTTCTCCCCCCGGCTCGGTGTGGATCAGCGCTACCACGAGTTAACGATCAGAGGGGAGTTCGTCTCATCCCGCCGTCCCTTATGCGCGCCTGCGGCCGTTCGTCCGAGGGCTTGTGGAAACTGGAACCCGTTCTTAACATCACGAGTGTTACAGCACTTGTGTCATAAGGCCGGCGGGGCCGCCGGCGTGACAGTCGAGGTGACGGCCGGGACGGCGTCGGAATGGCGGTCGGAATGGCGGAGGCGGCGAGCGACGGTCCGCTCGGCGGCGTGCGCGTGGTCGAGCTCGCGGGGATAGGGCCCGGCCCGTTCGCCGCCATGCTCCTCGCCGACCTCGGCGCCGACGTCGTGCGCGTCGACCGGCCCGGCGGGCCCGGGCTGCACATAGACCCCCGGTACGACGTCACCAACCGCAACAAGCGCTCGGTGGTCGTCGACCTCAAGTCCGCCACCGGGCCTGCGACCGTACTGGACCTGGCCGAGCGCGCCGACATCCTTCTGGAGGGCTACCGCCCCGGCGTCACCGAGCGCCTCGGCATCGGGCCCGAGGCGTGCCTCGCCCGCAACCCCCGCCTCGTCTACGGCCGGATGACCGGCTGGGGCCAGGACGGCCCGCTCGCACCGACCGCCGGCCATGACCTGCCGTACCTCGCCGTCACCGGCGCCCTGGGCCTGGCCGGCCCCGCCGACGGCCCGCCGTACGCCCCCGCCAACCTCCTCGGGGACTTCGCGGGCGGCTCCCTCTACCTCGTCGTCGGGGTCCTCGCCGCCCTCCAGCACGCCCGTACCACCGGCGTCGGCCAGGTCGTCGACGCCGCCATCGTCGACGGCGCCGCCCACCTCACCGCCATGATCCACGGCATGCTCGCCGCCGGCGCCTGGCAGGACCGGCGCGAGGCCAACCTCCTCGACGGCGGCGCGCCCTTCTACGGCACGTACCGCACGGCCGACGGCGGGTACATGGCGGTCGGCGCGCTGGAACAGCGCTTCTACGCGGAGTTCCTCGCCCGGCTCGGGCTGCCCGCCGGGCGGGAGGTGCCACCGCGCGAGGACCCGGCCCGCTGGGACGAGCTGCGCGCCGCCGTCGCCGCGCGCTTCGCGCAGCGCACCCGGGCCGAGTGGACGGCCGTCTTCGAGGGCTCGGACGCCTGCGTCGCGCCCGTCCTCTCCCTCCGGGAGGCCCCGGACCACCCGCACCTCGCCGCCCGCGCCACCTTCGTCGAGCACGGCGGCCTCACCCAGCCCGCCCCGGCCCCGCGCTTCTCCGTCACCCCCGGCGCCGTGCGCCGCCCGCCCGCCCGGCCCGGCGCGGACACCGCCGAGGTGGCGCGCGACTGGGGCGTCCGCAGCCTCGACCCGCCGCAGAAAGGCCCGCAACGATGAAGCGTCAGATCTTCACGGCCGACCACGAAGCCTTCCGCGAGACCGTCCGCACCTTCCTGGCCAAGGAGGTCGTCCCGCACTACGCGCGGTGGGAGCGGGACGGCATCGTCCCGCGCGAGGCGTGGCTGGCGGCCGGCCGGCAGGGGCTGCTCGGCATCGCCGTGCCCGAGGAGTACGGCGGTGGAGGGAACGACGACTTCCGTTACGGCGTGGTGCTCGCCGAGGAGTTCAGCCGGGCGGGCGCGGCCGGGCTCGCCGTGGGGCTCCACAACGACATCATCGGCCCCTACCTCACCTCCCTCGCCACCGACGAGCAGAAGCGCCGCTGGCTGCCCGGCTTCTGCTCGGGCGAGACGATCACCGCCATCGCCATGACCGAGCCGGGCGCGGGCTCCGACCTCCAGGGCATCCGGACCTCGGCCGAGGACCGCGGCGACCACTGGCTGCTCAACGGCTCCAAGACCTTCATCTCCAACGGCATCCTCGCCGACCTCGTCATCGTCGTCGCGAAGACGACCCCGGAGGGCGGGGCGAAGGGCCTCAGCCTGCTCGTCGTCGAGCGCGGCACACCGGGCTTCGAACGCGGCCGCAACCTCGACAAGATCGGGCAGAAGGCCCAGGACACCGCCGAGCTGTTCTTCCATGACGTCCGCGTCCCCAAGGAGAACCTCCTCGGCGAGCTGAACGGCGCGTTCGTCCATCTGATGACCAACCTCGCCCAGGAGCGCATGAACATCGCCGTCGCCGGCATCGCCGCGGCCGAGCACCTCCTGGAGCTCACCACCCGCTACGTCAAGGAGCGCGAGGCGTTCGGCAGGCCCCTCGCCAAGCTCCAGCACATCCGTTTCGAGATCGCCGAGATGGCCACCGAGTGCGCGGTCACCCGTGCCTTCCTCGACCGCTGCATCGCCGACCACACGGCCGGCGAGCTCGACGCCGTGCACGCCTCGATGGCCAAGTGGTGGGCGACCGAGCTCCAGAAGCGCGTCGCCGACCGCTGTCTGCAACTCCACGGGGGGTACGGGTACATGAGCGAGTACCCGGTGGCCAAGGCGTTCACCGACGGCCGCATCCAGACGATCTACGGTGGTACCACCGAGATCATGAAGGAGATCATCGGCCG
Source organism: Streptomyces eurocidicus (assembly GCF_002891295.1). Classification (GTDB taxonomy): domain Bacteria; phylum Actinomycetota; class Actinomycetes; order Streptomycetales; family Streptomycetaceae; genus Streptomyces; species Streptomyces eurocidicus. The sequence goes on from NZ_LGUI01000002.1 coordinate 79,283, forward strand.
CTCGTTGCTCTCCTGAACGCCGGCCCCGCCCGTCCGCACCCCGCACCGTTCCTCCCGATCACCCCCGACTCGACGGATTCCCGAAAGGTTCACGACCTTGAGCACCGAAGCGTATGTGTACGACGCGATCCGCACCCCGCGCGGCCGCGGCAAGGCCAACGGGGCGCTGCACGGCACCAAGCCCGTCGACCTCGTCGTCGGCCTCATCCACGAGCTGCGGAACCGCTTCCCGGGCCTCGACCCCGCCGCCATCGACGACATCGTGCTCGGCGTCGTCAGCCCGCTCGGCGACCAGGGCTCGGACATCGCGCGGATCGCCGCCATCGCCGCGGGTCTGCCGGACACCGTCGCGGGCGTCCAGGAGAACCGCTTCTGTGCCTCGGGCCTGGAGGCCGTCAACCTCGCCGCCGCCAAGGTGCGCTCCGGCTGGGAGGACCTGGTCCTCGCCGGGGGCGTCGAGTCGATGTCGCGGGTGCCGATGGGCTCCGACGGCGGCGCCTGGTTCAACGACCCCATGACCAGCTTCGACGTCGGCTTCGTGCCCCAGGGCATCGGCGCCGACCTCATCGCCACCCTGGGCGGCTTCTCCCGGCACGACGTCGACTCCTTCGCCGCCCGTTCCCAGGAGCTCGCGGCCACCGCCTGGAAGGAGGGCCGCTTCGACCGCTCCGTCGTGCCCGTACGCGACCGCAACGGCCTGGTGGTCCTCGACCACGACGAGCACGTGCGACCCGGCACGACCGTCGAGGTCCTCGGGAAGCTCAAGCCGTCCTTCGCGGCGATCGGCGACGCGGGCGGCTTCGACGCCGTCGCCCTCCAGCGGTACCACTGGGTGGAGAAGATCGACCACGTCCACCACGCGGGCAACTCCTCCGGCATCGTGGACGGCGCCGCGCTCGTCGCCATCGGCAACCGCGAGGTCGGCGAGCGCCACGGCCTCACCCCCCGGGCCCGGATCGTCTCCGCGGCCGTCACCGGCTCCGACCCCACGATCATGCTCACCGGCCCGGCCCCGGCCACCCGTAAGGCTCTGGCCAAGGCTGGTCTGACCATCGACGACATCGATCTGATCGAGATCAACGAGGCGTTCGCCGCCGTGGTGCTGCGCTTCGCCGACGAGCTGGGCGTCGGCCTGGACAAGATCAACGTCAATGGCGGTGCCATCGCCCTCGGCCACCCGCTCGGCGCCACCGGAGCCATGCTGCTGGGCACCGTGATCGACGAGCTGGAACGGCGGGACAAGCGCTACGGCCTGATCACCCTCTGCGTCGGCGGCGGCATGGGCGTCGCGACCGTCGTCGAGCGCCTCTAGCCGCTCCGGCCCGCCCCGCGTCCGCGTCCGCACCGCGAAACCTCCATGGAGACCTCGAAAATGAGCTCGAACGTGAGCGAGAGCACCACCATCCGCTGGGAGCAGGACGACGACGGCGTCGTCACCCTCGTCCTGGACGACCCGGACCAGTCCGCCAACACCATGAACGCCGCCTTCCAGGCGTCCCTCGCCGCGATCGCCGACCGCCTGGAGGCCGAGAAGGACTCCGTACGGGGCGTCGTCGTCACCTCCGCCAAGAAGACCTTCTTCGCCGGCGGCGACCTGCGCGACCTCATCGCGGCGACCCCCGCCGACGCCCGGGAGACCTTCGAGGGGAGCCTGCGCGTCAAGCGCGACCTCCGCCGCATCGAGACCCTCGGCGTGCCCGTCGTCGCCGCGATCAACGGCGCGGCCCTCGGCGGCGGTTACGAGATCGCCCTGGCCTGCCACCACCGCGTCGCCCTCGACACCCCCGGTACGAAGATCGGGCTGCCCGAGGTGACCCTGGGCCTGCTGCCCGGTGGCGGCGGCGTCACCCGTACGGTACGGCTCCTCGGCATCACCGACGCGCTCCTCAAGGTGCTCCTCCAGGGCACGCAGTACAACGCCCCGCGCGCCCTGGAGGCGGGCCTGGTCCACGAGGTCGCCGCCACCCCCGGGGAACTCCTCGCCAAGGCCCGGGCCTTCGTCCTGGCCCACCCCGAGTCGCGGCAGCCCTGGGACGAGAAGGGCTACCGGATCCCCGGCGGCACCCCCGCCAGCCCCCGGTTCGCCGCCAACCTCCCGGCCTTCCCCGCCAACCTCAAGAAGCAGCTGGCCGGCGCGCCCTACCCGGCGCCGCGCAACATCCTGGCCGCCGCGGTCGAGGGCTCCCAGGTCGACTTCGAGACCGCGCAGGTCATCGAGGCCCGCTACTTCACGGAGCTGGTCACCGGCCAGACCTCCAAGAACATGATCCAGGCGTTCTTCTTCGACCTCCAGGCCGTCAACTCCGGCGCCGGCCGCCCGAAGGACGTCGCGCCCCGCAAGGTCACCAAGGCCGCGGTGCTCGGCGCCGGGATGATGGGCGCCGGCATCGCCTACGCCTGCGCCAAGGCCGGCATCGAGGTCGTCCTCAAGGACGTCTCGCGCGAGGCCGCCGAGAAGGGCAAGGCGTACTCCGCCGGGCTGCTGGCCAAGGCCCTCGCCAGGGGCCGGACGACCGAGGCCGAGCGGGACGCGCTGCTCGCCCGCATCACGCCCACCGGCGACGTCGCCGACCTCGCGGGCTGCGACGCCGTCATCGAGGCCGTGTTCGAGGACACCTCGCTCAAGCACAAGGTCTTCCAGGAGATCCAGCACGTCGTCGCCCCCGACGCGCTGCTCTGCTCCAACACCTCGACCCTGCCCATCACCACGCTGGCCGAAGGCGTCGAGAGGTCCGCCGACTTCATCGGCCTGCACTTCTTCTCGCCCGTCGACAAGATGCCGCTGGTAGAGATCATCAAGGGGGAGCGGACCGGCGACGAGGCCCTGGCCCGCGCCTTCGACCTCGTCCGGCAGATCCGCAAGACCCCCATCATCGTCAACGACTCGCGCGGCTTCTTCACCTCACGCGTCATCGGCCGCTTCATCAACGAGGGGGTGGCCATGCTCGGCGAGGGCGTCCCGGCCGCCTCCGTCGAACAGGCCGCCGCCCAGGCCGGCTACCCCGCCAAGGTGCTCTCCCTGATGGACGAGCTCACCCTCACCCTGCCGCGCCGGATCCGCGAGGAGACGCGCCGCGCGACGGAGGAGGCCGGCGGCACCTGGGAGCCGCACCCGGCCGACGCGGTCATCGACCGGATGGTCGACGAGTTCGGCCGCACCGGCCGCAGCGGCGGCGCCGGCTTCTACGACTACGCCGACGGCAAGCGGACCGGACTGTGGCCGGGCCTGCGGGAGCACTTCGGCCGGCCGGACGGCGCGGAGGTGCCCTTCGAGGACCTGAAGGAGCGGATGCTCTTCTCGGAGGCCCTGGACACCGTCCGCTGCCTGGAGGAGGGCGTCCTCACCTCCGTCGCCGACGCCAACATCGGCTCGATCCTCGGCATCGGCTTCCCCGGCTGGACGGGCGGCGCCGTCCAGTACATCAACGGGTACGAGGGCGGGCCGCGCGGGTTCGTGGCGCGGGCGCGGGAGCTCCAGGCCGCGTACGGCGAGCGGTTCGCGCCCTCGGCGCTGCTGCTGGAGACGGCGGAGAAGGGCGAGCTCTTCCGCTGAGCCGCGCTCCCGGGGCGCGGCCCCCGGCCGCCGGACGGGCCCGGTTCCCGGCCCGCCCGGCGGTCACGGCGCGGCGTCCTCCCGAGCGTCCTCCTGGGCCGCCCCCTGGGCGTCCCCCTGCGCGTACAGCTCCCGCAGCTCCCGCTTCAGGGACCGCTGGAACGCCGTGACCAGCGCCTGCACCACCAGCGGCTGCATATGCGCCGACAGCGACTTCATCGACGCGACGTCCGGCGTGTCCACCTCCTCGTGGAACAGCCGGGTCAGCGAGCGGGCCGTGGCGCGGGCGTGCTCCAGCAGGACCGCGCGGGCCGCGAGGATCGTGTCCGGCGCGATCGGCACGTCCAGCAGCCGCAGCCCCAGGTAGAGCAGCCCGGGATCCACCAGGAAGGCGTCGGCGTCCTCGGGGTCGCGCTCCAGGACGGCCATCGCGGTGAGCCGGTCGAGGTCGTCCTCGCCCAGGGCGCGCCCGGCCCGCCGCTCCAGGTGCGCGCGGGTCGTCCGCTCCGGCCCGTCCGGCATCCAGGAGGCCACCAGGGCGCGGTGGATGGCCAGATCGCCGGGGCTCAGCCCGTCCGGGAGGCGCTGGAGGTAGCGCTCGATGGCGGCGAGGGTCAGCCCCTGGTGCTGGAGCTCCTCGATGAGGGCGAGCCGGGAGAGGTGGTCGGGGCCGTAGCGGCCGACCCGGCGCGGGCCGATCTCGGGCGGCGGCAGCAGCCCCCGGGAGCTGTAGAAACGCACCGTGCGGACGGTCACCCCGGCCCGGGCGGCCAGTTCGTCGACGGTCAGGGTCGGTCCCTCGGTCTCCGTGGCCATCGGCGACGCCTCGCTCTCTGTTCCGCCCTTCGGGTTTCACAGTATTGCTGTACCACCGCTGCTGTGAAACCTCTCGCGGATCTCCCGGGCCCCGGCCGCCCCGCCACGGAGCGCGGTTGTCAGTGCCCGGTGGGACGCTGGCCTCACAAGGACCCGTGAAGGGAGAGTGCCATGATCACTACGGATTTCGTCCCCGGCTCCCCGTCCTGGCTCGACCTCGGCTCCCGCGACGTGCCGGCCACCGCGGCCTTCTACGGCGCGGTGTTCGGCTGGGAGTTCAAGCCCTTCGGCGAGGAGGGCGGCGGCTACGGCTTCTTCCGGCTGGACGGCAGCACGATCGCCGGCCTCGGCCCGCTGACGGAGGAGGGCGCCCGCCAGGCTTGGATGATCTATTTCCACACCGCCGACGCCCAGGCCGCCGCGAAGGCCGTGGAGCAGGCGGGCGGCACCGTCCGGCTCGCCCCGACCGACGCCGGTGAGTACGGCTCGATGGCCCAGCTCACCGACCCCCAGGGCGCGCAGTTCGCCGTCTGGCAGCCTGGGGAGACCAAAGGCGGCCTGGAGCGTGCCGACGCGCCGGGCTCCCTGTGCTGGACCGAGCTCTACACCACGGACGCCGCCGCGGCGAAGGCGTTCTACGGCGGCCTGTTCGGCTGGACGAGCTCGGACGTGCCGCTGCCGGGCGGCGGGGGCACGTACTCCCTCCTCACCCCGGCGGGCCGGGGCGAGGAGCGGATGCACGGCGGGCTGATGGAGCTCCCGTCGGAGCACCTCGCGCTGGGCGGCGGCAAGGCGTACTGGCACCCGGTGTTCGCGTCGGCGGACTGTGACGCCACGGTCGCGAAGGTCACGGCGGGCGGCGGCTCCGTCCAGATGGGGCCGGAGGACGCGGAGGGCGTCGGCCGGCTGGCCGTCTGCCTCGACCCGGCGGGCGCCGACTTCGTGGTGCTCACACCGGCCGAGGCCGCCCGGGGCTGACCCGGGCGCGCCCTGCTGAAGGGGGGAAGGCCGAGGGGCCCGGCGCGCCGCGTCACGCGGTGCGCCGGACCCCGGGGGCGGTGTGGTCCGGCCGGTCCGGACCGGCCGGGATCAGTGCTTGTGCGCGGCCTGCGCCTCCTGGATCTTCTTCCAGGACTTGGGCTGCGGGGTGGCCGCCAGCGACTTCGAGGTCTTGGCGGGCTTGCCCGCCTTGCCGCCGGGCGCCGGGAAGGCGGCGGGCTTCGACGTGGTGAACAGCCAGGTGTCGAAGAGCGGGGCGAGCTTCTTGCCGGAGACCTTCTCGGCGTACTTCACGAAGTCCTGCACCGAGGCGTTGCCGAACTTGTTCTCGGTCGGCCACTGCTTGAGGATGGTGAAGAACGTCTTGTCGCCGACGGTGTTGCGCAGCGCCTGGATCGCGACGGCGCCGCGGTTGTAGACGGCGCGGTCGAACTGCTTGTCGGCGCCCGGGTCGCCCGGCTTCACCGTCCAGAAGGCGTTGTCGGCCGGGATCGAGTCGTAGACGTACTGCGCGAGCTCCTGGGCGGTGCCCTCGCCCTCCTTCTCCGACCACAGCCACTGCGCGTAGGTCGCGAAGCCCTCGTTGACCCAGATGTCGCGCCAGTCCTTCACCGACACGCTGTCACCGAACCACTGGTGGGCCAGCTCGTGCACGATCAGCGAGACGTTCGCGCCGTTGGCGAAGCCCGAGGGGCTGTAGTACGGGCGGGTCTGGGTCTCCAGCGCGTAGCCCGTCTTCACATTGGGCACATAGCCGCCCAGCGCGTTGAAGGGGTACGGCCCGAAGAGCGTACTGCCCCAGTCGACGACCTCGGCGGAGCGCTCGACGCTGGCCTTGGCGGACGCGGCGTTGTCGCCGAGGTCCTTGCTGTAGGCGTTGATCACCGGCAGGCCGTTGGCGGTGGTGTCGGTGGTGATCTCGAACTTACCGACCGCCAGGGTGGTCAGATAGCTGGCCTGCGGCTTGGTGGAGCGCCAGTTGTAGCGCGTCCAGCCGAGCTTCGAGCTCTGGGAGGCGAGGACGCCGTTGCTGATGGCCTGGACGTCGTCCGGCACCGAGACCGAGACGTCGTAGGTGGCCTTGTCGGTCGGGTGGCCGTTGCTCGGGAACCACCAGTACGACGACTCGGGCTCCTGCGCCACCACCGCGCCGTCCGGCGTGCGGTTCCAGGCGGTGAAACCGTCGATCTTCACCTGGGACGGGGTGCCGCTGTAGCGGACCACCACGCTGATCTGCTTGCCCTTCTCCAGCGGGGCGGACGGAGTGATCTCCAGCTCGTGCGCGCCGGTCGACGCGTACGTCGCCTTCTTGCCGTTGATCAGCACCTCGCTCACGTCGAGCGCGAAGTCGAGGTTGAAACGGGACAGCTGCTGCGTGGTGGTGGCCAGCAGGGTCGCCGTGCCCTCCAGCTTGTCCGTCTTCGGCTGGTACTTCAGGCGCAGGTCGTAGTGGGAGACGTCGTAGCCCCCGTTCCCCGCGGTCGGGTAGTACGAGTCCCCGACGCCCGGGGCCCCGGGCGTGGCGTCGGCCGCCGACGCAGGGATCGCCAGCAGCAGGCAGGCCGCGGCCGCGCTCGGAACGATGAGTCTGTGTCGCACGAGTCACTCCAACTCGTAGAGGAGAACGATCACTCGAAGCCTATGTATTCATCACCGGCACGGGAATGTCCATGGTGCGTCTGACATGTGACCGACATGTGCCCGTCATCACGTGGGGCCGAGGCCGTCACGAGGGTCTCTTCCCGCCCCCTTCTGCCCGGCAGTTGGGCCGCGCTACGGTCCGGCCGTGCGTAGACACCCGCGGGACACCCGCATACCCTGGATCCCCCTCGCCATGGCGGTACTGGCCGCCCTGACGGCCGCCCTGCTGCCACCGGTGGCGGGCACGGCGAGCGCCGCGACCGCCCGGGGCGGGTCGAACGGCCTGAGCAAACCCGTTTATTCGTACGACCGCGCCGTCCGTGAGTCCGTCTGGGTCGACACCGGGGTCGACGGTGACGGCGACGGCCGCACGGACCGCGTCGCCGCCGACATCATCCGCCCCCGCGAGGCCGCCGAACAAGGCCGCCGCGTACCGGTCATCATGGACGCCAGCCCCTATTACTCCTGTTGCGGACGGGGCAACGAGAGCCAGAAGAAGACCTATGACGCGCAGGGCGCCCCCGTGCAGTTCCCCCTGTACTACGACAACTACTTCGTACCGCGCGGCTATGCGGTCGTCCTCGTCGACCTTGCCGGAACGAACCGTTCCGATGGCTGTGTGGACATCGGCGGCCGCTCCGACGTCCAGTCCGCGAAGGCGGTCGTCGACTGGCTGAACGGCCGCGCCCGCGGCTACCGCACCCGCGGCGGCCAGGACGCCGCCGAGGCGTCCTGGACCACCGGGGCCGTCGGCATGATCGGCAAGAGCTACGACGGCACCGTCGCCAACGGCGTCGCCGCCACCGGGGTCGAGGGCCTGAAGACCATCGTCCCGATCGGGGCGATCAGCTCCTGGTACGACTACTACTTCGCCAAGGGCGCCGCCCTCTACGACGGCGGCCCCGACGGCCTCGCCGACCGCGTCGAGGGCCCCGAGGCGCGCGGCCGCTGCCAGGCCGTCCAGCGCGCACTGGCCGAGGGCGCGCCGCGCAACGGGGACCGGACGCCGCTGTGGGACGCCCGCGACTACGCCCCCGACGCGAAGAACGTCCGCGCCAGCGTGTTCGTCGTGCACGGCATGCAGGACCTCAACGTCCGCACCAAGCACTTCGGCCAGTGGTGGGACGCGCTCGCCGACGAGGGCGTCGAGCGGAAGATCTGGCTCTCCCAGACCGGCCACGTCGACCCCTTCGACTTCCGCCGCGCGGCCTGGGTGCCCACCCTGCACCGCTGGTTCGACCACTACCTCCTCGGCTACGACAACGGCGTGGACCGCGAACCGATGGCCGACGTCGAGCGCGCCCCCGACCAGTGGTCCACCGACCGCGTCTGGCCCCCGAGCGGCACCCGGACCACGGCCCTGCGGCCCGCCGCCGGCCCCGTCGCCGGCGTCGGCACCCTCGGGCTCGCCCCCGCGCCGCGCGGCACCACCGCCGAGTTCACCGACGACCCCGGGCTGAACGAGCACGACTGGGCCACCCGCGTCGACGAGGCGACCCCCGGCAAGGCGGGCTTCACCACCCCGCCGCTCACCCGGGACCTGCGGCTGGCCGGCTCCTCGCGCGTCGAGCTGACCGTCACCCCGTCCACCGCCTCCGCCCACCTCTCCGCCGTCCTCGTCGACCTCGGCCCCGCCACCATCCGCGACTACGCGGCCACCGGCGAGGGCGTCCGCACCCTCGCCGACCGTGACTGCTGGGGCAGCGGCACCCCCGGCGACACCGGCTGCTTCAAACGGACCGAGGCCGACAGGCAAGAGGTCGGCCACACCGTCTTCAGCCGCGGCTGGGCCGACCTCGGCCACTACGCCGACCCCGCCCCGGCCCGCCCGATCACCCCCGGCAAGCCCTACACGATCACCCTCGACCTCGCCGCCACCGACCACGTCGTCCCCGTCGGCCACCGGCTGGCCCTGATCGTCGCCGGCACGGACGCGGGCCTCATCGAGCCCGCCTCCACCACCCCGCGCGTCACGATGGACCTGCGCGGCACCACCGCCCGGCTGCCGCTCGTCGGCGGCTACGCGGCCTTCGCCCGCGCCACCGCGGGCGACCACCGCGCCACGGAGCGGCCCCCGGCCCCCGCCGGCACCCCGCGCCAGGGCATCCGGCCCCCGGCCACCCTCGACCACCTCCCCACCGGCACCCGCTGACCCGCCCGGCCCCTCGGCGGCCCCGCCCGGCCAGGGCGGGGCCGCCACCCGGAAAACCCGGTACGGAGCCGCCTCCGCCAGCGGCTACAGTCGAGGGGATATGAGCACCACTCTCGTCGCCAAGGACCTCGCCGCGGGCCACGGTGACCGCACCCTCTTCGCCGGCCTCGACCTCGTCGTCGCCCCCGGCGACGTCATCGGCCTGGTCGGCGCCAACGGCGCCGGAAAGTCCACCCTGCTGCGCCTGCTGGCCGGCCTGGACACCCCCGAGGAGGGCTCCCTCAGGCTCAGCCCGCCCACGGCGAACGTCGGCCACCTGCCCCAGGAGCCCGAGCGCCGCCCCGGCGAGACGGTCCGCGCCTTCCTCGCCCGCCGCACCGGCGTCGCCGAGGCCCAGACCGCGCTCGACGCCGCCACCCAGGCCCTCGTCGACGGTGCCCCGGGCGCCGACGACGCGTACGCCCTCGGGCTCGACCGCTGGCTCGCCCTCGGCGGCGCCGACCTCGACGAGCGCGCCGAGGAGGTCACCGCCTCGCTGGGCCTCACCGTCGACCTGGACCGGCACATGACCAGCCTCTCCGGCGGCCAGGCCGCCCGCGCCGGCCTCGCGTCCCTCCTGCTCAGCCGCTACGACGTCTTCCTGCTCGACGAGCCCACCAACGACCTCGACCTGGACGGCCTCGCCCGCCTGGAGAGCTTCGTCACCGGGCTGCGCGCCGGCACGGTCCTCGTCAGCCACGACCGCGAGTTCCTCACCCGCACGGTAGACAAGGTCCTCGAACTCGACCTCGCCCAGCAGCAGATCACCCTCTACGGCGGCGGCTACGCCGCCTATCTGGAGGAGCGCGAGACCGCCCGGCGGCACGCCCGCGAGGAGTACGAGCAGTACGCCGGCACCCGCGCGGCGCTGGAGGCCCGCGCGAACACCCAGCGGAACTGGATGGACAAGGGCGTCCGCAACGCCCGCCGCAAGGCCACCGACAACGACAAGATCGGCCGCAAGCTGCGCGCCGAGTCCACGGAGAAGCAGGCGGCCAAGGCCCGGCAGACGGAGCGGCTCATCGAGCGGCTGGACGTCGTCGAGGAGCCCCGCAAGGAGTGGGAGCTCCGCATGGAGATCGCCGCCGCGCCGCGCTCCGGGGCGGTCGTGGCCACCCTGCGCGGGGCGGTGGCGCGCCGCGGCTCCTTCGCCTTCGGCCCCGTCGACCTCCAGATCGACTGGGCCGACCGGGTCGCCATCACCGGCGCCAACGGCTCCGGCAAGTCCACGCTGCTCGCCGCCCTGCTCGGCCGGCTGCCGCTGGACGAGGGCGCGGCCTCCCTGGGCCCCGGCGTCGTCGTCGGCGAGATCGACCAGGCGCGCGGCCTGTTCCTCGGCCCGGACGCCCTGCTGGACGCCTTCGGGGCGGCCGTCCCCGAGCTGGAGCCCGCGGACATCCGCACCCTGCTCGCCAAGTTCGGCCTGAAGGCGGCCCACGTGCTGCGCCCGGCCGCGACGCTCTCCCCGGGCGAGCGGACCCGCGCGGCCCTGGCCCTGCTCCAGGCCCGGGGCGTCAACCTCCTCGTCCTGGACGAGCCCACGAACCACCTCGACCTGCCCGCGATCGAGCAGCTGGAGTCGGCGCTGGACTCGTACGACGGGACGCTGCTGCTGGTGACGCACGACCGCCGGATGCTGGACGCTGTCGCTGTGACCAGGCGCCTCGAGGTGTGCGAGGGCCGTGTGACGGAGCGCTGAGGCTTTCCCCACCCCGCCCCTTCCCGGAACCGGGGGGCAAGCCCCCGGGCCCCCTTTTCGCGCTCCGCGCGGTGTCCTCAAGCGCCGGACGGGCTGGATTTCGCTCCTGTCCGGGGACAGCTCTCCCGTGCCACGGGCCGGCTTTTCTGCCCGGTTCCGGGCGACAACTCAGCCCGTCTGGGGGCATCTCCTGGGGGCACCCCCAGCGGTAGCTGGGGGAGTTTGAGCACCGGGGTCCGGGGCGGAGCCCCCCGCGCGGCGGAGCCGCATATCGGATGCTGCGGGAAGGGGCGGGGTGGGGAAGAATCCGCCCCGCCCGCGCCCTACCGGCCCTTCGGGCCGCCCAGCAGACCGGCCCGCCGCAGCGCGTCCGCCATCGCGTCGTTCGCCGGAGCCGGAGCGGCCGCACCGCGCGGCGCCTCCGCCCGTCGCGGCCGCGGCGCACCACCCCGCCGCTGACCCCCACGGTCCCCACGGTCCCCACGCTCCGCCCGCTCCTGCGGCCCCCCGCCGGACGGCGCCCCGTCGTCCAGCCGGAGCGTCAGCGAGATCCGCTTGCGCGGGATGTCGACGTCCATCACCTTCACCCGCACGATGTCCCCGGGCTTCACCACGTCCCGCGGGTCCTTCACGAACGTCTTCGACATCGCCGAGACGTGCACGAGCCCGTCCTGGTGCACACCCACGTCGACGAAGGCGCCGAACGCGGCGACATTCGTGACGACACCCTCCAGGACCATCCCCGGCGTCAGGTCGCCGATCTTCTCCACACCGTCCTTGAACGTCGCCGTCCGGAACGCCGGGCGCGGGTCGCGGCCCGGCTTCTCCAGCTCGCGGAGGATGTCGGTGACCGTCGGCAGGCCGAAGGAGTCGTTCACGAAGGTCTCCGGGCGCAGCGAGCGGAGCGCCGTGGTGTTGCCGATGAGCGCCGCCACCTCCCCGCCCGTCGACTTCACCATCGCCCGCACCACGGGATACGCCTCGGGGTGGACGCTGGACGCGTCCAGCGGGTCGTCGCCGCCGCGGATGCGGAGGAAGCCGGCGCACTGCTCGTACGCCTTGGGACCCAGCCGGGCGACCTCCTTGAGCGCGCGGCGGGACCGGAACGGGCCGTTGGAGTCACGGTGGGCGACGATGTTCTCGGCGAGGCCGGAGCTGATGCCCGAGACCCGTGAGAGCAGGGGCGCGGACGCGGTGTTGACGTCGACGCCCACGCCGTTGACACAGTCCTCCACGACCGCGTCGAGGGAGCGGGACAGCTTCACCTCGGACAGGTCGTGCTGGTACTGGCCGACGCCGATCGACTTGGGGTCGATCTTCACCAGCTCGGCCAGCGGGTCCTGGAGCCGCCGCGCGATGGAGACCGCGCCGCGCAGCGAGACGTCCAGACCCGGCAGCTCCTGCGAGGCGAACGCGGACGCGGAGTACACCGAGGCACCGGCCTCGGACACCATCACCTTGGTGAGCTTCAGCTCCGGGTGACGGGCGATCAGGTCCGTGGCCAGCTTGTCCGTCTCGCGGGAGGCCGTGCCGTTGCCGATCGCGATCAGCTCGACGCCGTGCTCCCGGGCCAGCCGGGCCAGGGCGGCCAGCGAGGCGTCCCACTTGTTCTGCGGGACGTGCGGATAGATCGTCTCGGTGGCGGACACCTTGCCGGTGGAGTCGACGACGGCGACCTTCACGCCCGTACGGAACCCGGGGTCGAGGCCCATCGTGGCGCGCGTCCCGGCCGGGGCGGCGAGCAGCAGGTCCCGGAGGTTCGCGGCGAAGACCCGGACCGCCTCGTCCTCGGCGGCCTGCCGCAGCCGCAGCCGGAGGTCGATGCCGAGGTGGACGAGGACCCGGGTGCGCCAGGCCCAGCGCACGGTGTCGCCCAGCCACTTGTCCGCCGGACGGCCCCGGTCCGCGATGCCGAAGCGGCGGGCGATCGCCAGCTCGTACGTGCTCGGGCCGGCCGCCGCGCCGTCGGCCGCGGGCTCCTCGGGCTCCAGGGTGAGGTCGAGGACCTCCTCCTTCTCGCCGCGCAGCATGGCCAGCACCCGGTGCGAGGGCAGCTCGGTGAAGGGCTCGGCGAAGTCGAAGTAGTCGGCGAACTTCGCGCCGGCCTCCTCCTTGCCCTCCCGCACCTTCGCCGCGACCCGCCCGCGCGTCCACATGCGCTCGCGCAGCTCGCCGATCAGGTCGGCGTCCTCGCCGAACCGCTCGGTGAGCACGGCACGCGCCCCCTCCAGGGCCGCGGCGGCGTCCGCCACGCCCTTCGCCGGGTCGACGAAGGCCGCCGCGGCGGCCGCGGGCGCCACGCCCGGGTCGCGCAGCAGGCCGTCCGCGAGCGGCTCCAGACCGGCCTCGCGGGCGATCTGCGCCTTGGTGCGCCGCTTGGGCTTGAAGGGCAGATAGATGTCCTCCAGCCGGGCCTTGGAGTCGGCGGCGCGGATCCGCGCCGCCAGCGCCTCGTCCAGCTTCCCCTGGGAGCGCACCGACTCCAGGACCGCCGTCCGGCGGTCCTCCAGCTCCCGCAGATAGCGCAGCCGCTCCTCGAGCGTGCGCAGCTGCGCGTCGTCGAGCATCTCGGTCGCTTCCTTGCGGTAACGCGCGATGAAGGGCACGGTCGACCCGCTGTCGAGCAGATCGACCGCCGCCTTCACCTGCCGCTCCCGCACGCCGAGCTCCTCGGCGATCCTGCCTTCGATCGACGCCCCAGATGCCGTCACGATCACGCTCCGCTTTCTCTTCGAGCCGCGATCTGCATTGTGGCAGGTGCCGCCGACAGCGCGGCCCGCCACCCGCTGGGGCGCCCCGGCTCAGCCCTTGCCGAGGAGATCCGCCGGGTAGGCACCCGCGGCGAACGCCGCCGCCGCGAAACCGCCCGCCAGCTCCGTGAGCCTGGCCGTGCCCGCCGCGCCCAGGTGCTCGTACGGCGCCGCGTCCAGGCGGTCCGTCTCGTCCTCCAGCTCCTTGCGCAGCCCGAGGCCCTCCTCCGTCAGCTCCCCGTCGGCGGCCAGCAACCCCCGCCCGCGCAGCCGCTCCTGTCCGGCGGTCAGCTCCGCCTCGCTCCAGCCGCGGGTGGCGAGCATCCACTTCGTGCTCATCCCGTGGCCGCTCGCCTGGTGGGTGAGGAGCGACTCCACGGGGTCGAGCCCGGCCCGCAGCAGCGCCGTCAGGTGCCCGTCGCCGCGGTGCTCGCGCAGCAGGGTGGCGGCGTGCCAGAAGGCGAGGTGCGGCGCCTCGGGGACGGGCAGGTCCGCGTGGGCGGCGTACAACGGGCGGGCGGCGGGGGAGCACGCCTCGGCGGCGCGCAGCGCCAGCTCCGCCGCCTCGGCCATGTCCGCCGAGGCCACGGCCTCCTCGCCGAGCAGCCTGCGCAGGGTGACGTCGACCCCGCGCAGCCGGGCCGCGAGGACGGCCTCCGGCGCGGCCGTGTCCCAGACCGCCGGGACGTGCCGGGCGACCAGCGCGGGCGCGAAGCCGTAGAACGTCGCGGTGACCGCGCCCGCGCCGACCCGGCCGAGGGCGGCCGCCCGGGACGCGAAATAGGCGGCGCGCCGGTCCGTGACGCCGATCGCCGCCATCTCCGTGAGGAGGTCGGGGGAGAAGTACACGGTGGAGTGCACGGGGTTGAGGGCGTTGTGACAGCGACGGCCGGCGCGCGGCGGAAGAGTGGTCATGGCCGCACGCTACCGACTGGTTGGTATGGCGGGAAGGGGATTGCCACGAGATGGCACCATGGCAGGAAAGGTGGGGTATCCGTCATTGCGGCTGTTCCGGGGGCGCGGTCAGGATGGTCCCATGACGCCCTGCCGCACCGTGCTCATCGTCCTCTTCGAGGGCGTCCAGAGCCTCGATGTCACCGGCCCGCTCGAAGTGTTCGACACACCTCGGGTGGTGACCGGCGAGCCGGCGTACGAGGTGCGCACCGCGACGCTCGACGGCGGGCCCGTCCGTACCAGCAGCGGCCTGAAGCTGACGCCCGACGTCGCGCTCCCCGCCGCGGAGACCCCGCACACCCTGCTCGTCCCCGGCGGTGAGGGCGTCCACGACCTGGCACCCGGCCTCCTCGCGTGGCTCCGCGAGCGGGGGCCGGAGGCCGAGCGGCTGGTCTCCGTGTGCACCGGGACGTTCGTGCTCGCCGCGGCCGGGCTGCTCGACGGCCGCCGCGTCACCACCCACTGGGCCTTCTGCGACACGCTGGCCGACCGGCACCCGGCCGTGCGGGTGGAGCCCGACCCCATCTACGTACGCGACGGCAAGGTCGCCACCTCGGCGGGCGTCACGGCCGGCATCGACCTCGCGCTCGCCCTCGTCGAGGAGGACCTGGGCCGGGATCTCGCCCTCGCCGTCGCCCGCGGCCTCGTCGTCTTCCTGCGCAGACCCGGCAACCAGGCCCAGTTCAGCGCCCAGCTCGCCGCCCAGAGCGCCCACCGCAGGCCGCTGCGGGACGTCCAGCAGTGGATCGCCGAGCATCCCGACGGGGACCTGTCCGTGGACTCCCTCGCGGCCCGCGCGAACCTCTCGCCCCGGCACTTCGCCCGCGCCTTCCGCAGCGAGGTCGGCATGACACCCGGCCGCTATGTCGACCGGATCCGCCTGGAGGCCGCGCGCCGGCTCCTGGAGGACACCACCGACGGCGTCGAGGAGATCTCCCGCGCCTGCGGCTACGGCACACCGGAGGCCATGCGCCGGGCCTTCATCCGGACGCTCGGCACCGCGCCCGCGGAGTACCGGCGGCGCTTCCGGCCCCTGACGCTCCTCACGGCCTGACGCCGGCCACCCGGGAGCCGCCACCGGCGGCCTTTCCGACCCGATCCCCTCTCGCCTGATCCCGTCCGACCGAAGGGAACACCGTGCAGATCGCCATCCTGCTCTACCCGGGTTTCACCAGCCTCGACGCCATCGGGCCGTTCGAGACGCTCAGCCGCCTCCCCGGCGCCGAGACCGTCCTCGTCGCCGAGCGCCCCGGCCCCGTGCGCAACGAGTCCGACAACCTCGCCCTCGTCGCCGAGGCCGCGCTGACCGAGGTCACCCGGCCCGACATCCTCGTCGTCCCCGGCGGGGCCGACACCAGCGGCGCGATGGCGCCCGGCGCGGTCCAGGACTGGCTGCGCGCGGTCGACGCGACCACGACCTGGACGACGTCCGTGTGCACCGGCTCCCTGATCCTCGGCGCCGCCGGGCTGCTCAAGGGCCGGCGCGCCACCTCGCACTGGCTGGCCCTGGATCAGCTGGCCTCCTTCGGCGCCGAGCCGACGGGGGAGCGCGTGGTCACGGACGGCAAGTACGTGACCGCCGCCGGTGTCTCGTCCGGCATCGACATGGGGCTGACGCTCCTGGGCCGCATCGCGGGCGACCGTGCCGCCCAGAGCGTGCAGCTGCTCATCGAGTACGACCCGCAGCCGCCGTACGACGCCGGGTCGCCGGAGAAGGCCCCGGCCGACCTCGTGGCCGAATGGCGCGCCACGATGTGACCCCCGAAGCCCGCGGTGGTCCGGCACGGGGGTCCGGACCATCGCACCCATGGCGCCTCCCGGGACATAAAATGGATATGTCCCGGGAGGCGTCATGGCATTCCTACAGCTGATCGACTGCAAGACCCGTAGATACGACGACATGGACCGGCTCATGGACCGGTGGCTGGAGCTGACCGAGGGCAAGCGCACCGCCACCCACTCGGTCGTCGGCCGGGACCGGGCCCGGAGCGACCACTATGTGGAGATCGTGGAGTTCCCGTCCTACGAGGCGGCGATGAGGAACTCCGGCCTGCCGGAGACCGACCGCGTCTTCGCGGAGATGGCGGCCCTCTGCGACGGCGTGCCCACCTTCACCGACCTCGACGTGGTCCGCGACGAACAGCTCTGCAAGGCGACGGCCCGCCGGTTCTTCGAGGACGTCGCCGTCGGCGGCGACCTCGCCCTCGTCGACGAGCTGTTCACCGCCGACTACCGCGACCACGACATCGCGAAGACGGAGGACACCACCGTCGGTTCCGACGTCATCAAGCAGGACGTCGCCGGCTGGCGGGCGGCGTTCGACTTCGGCTTCACCCTCCACGACCAGCTGGCCGAGGGCGACCGGGTCGCCACGCGCTGGACCTGGCGCGGCACCCACCACGGCGACTTCATGGGCCTCGCGGCCACGGGGCGGGTGGGGGAGATGGAGGGCGTGACGGTCTTCTCGTTCCGCGACGGGAGGATCAGCGAGGGCTGGTGGACGTACGACCTGCTGGCGCTGCTGCGCGCGCTGGACGTCGTACAGCTCTAGAAGGCCGCGCCGGCGGCGGGCGAATCGGTCTTTATCGGCGGACGAACCCCGGTCTTCCGGCCCGGCCGGGGCCCGGCCGCGGCGTGCCCTCAGCCCACCCGCCACCCGAAACGCGGAGCCCGCCGCTCCAGGAACGCCGCGACCCCCTCCGCCGCCTCCCCGCTGCCCCGTCCCTGCGCCTCCCAGTGCGCCCACCGGTCCGCCGCCCCCGGCGCCGCCGCGAACTCCTTCGCCGCCACCTGAGTGAGCTGGGAGCGCGAGGCGAGCAGGGCCGCGAACTCCGCCACCCGCCCGTCGAGCGCCTCCGCCGGCCACACCTCGTCCACCAGGCCCGTGCGCAGCGCCCGGTCGGTGCCGATCAACTCGGCCGAGAACAGCAGGTACTTGGCGGTCGCCGGGCCGACCAGCTCCACCAGCCGCCGGGTGGACGAGGCCGCGTAGACGATGCCCAGCTTGGCCGGGGTGATCCCGAAGGACGCCCCCTCGGCGGCGAAGCGCAGATCGCACGCGGCCGCGAGCTGGCAGCCACCGCCCACGCAGTAGCCGCGCACGGCCGCGACCGTCGGCTTGGGGAAGGCGGCGAGCGCCTCCTCGGCCGCGACCGCGAGGTCCCGGGAGGCGTCGGCGCCCTCGGTGAGCGAGGAGATGTCCGCGCCCGCGCAGAAGGTGTCGCCCTCGCCGGTCAGCACCAGCACCCGGACCGCCGGATCGGCCGCGCAACGCTCCAGGAGCGGGGGCAGGGCCCGCCACATGGCGGTGGTCATGGCGTTCCGCTTGGCGGGGTTGGCGATGCGGACGGTGGCGGTGGCGTCGGTGACGTCCAGATGCAGTGCGGGCTCCATGGCCGGATGCTATCCGGGGCGGGTGACGGCGATCCGTCCTAGGATCGAGTGGGGGGCGCTACGAGGAGGCGCTCATGTCCAAGGGCACGAGACGGGCGCGGGACCCGGGCAGCCACAGGCTCAGCCGGGGCTTCGGGGTGCTGGCGCTGCTGGGCGGTCTGCTGGTCCTCGCGGGACTGGTGGGCCTGGTCTATGTCGGGTTCGCGACGCTCACCACGATGATCCTCTTCGGCTGGCTGCTGCTGATCGGCGGGCTCGTCGGTCTGGTGCACGCCGTCCAGTCGAGGGAGAGCAACTACTTCTGGCTGGGCGTGGTGGTCGCCGCGCTGAACATGGCCGCCGGCGTGGTGGTGATCCGCCGGCCGGAGGTGGCCGCCGAGGCGCTGACGATGTTCGCGGCGCTGCTCTTCCTCACCGGCGGTGTCTTCCGGCTGGTGGGCAGCATGGTGGTGCGCGGTCCGCAGTTCGGCTGGACGCTGCTCCAGGGCGCCTTCGACCTGCTGCTGGGCATCCTGGTGCTGGGCAACTGGCCGCACAGCAGCCTCTACGTCATCGGCACCTTCATCTCGCTCGCCCTGCTCTTCGACGGGCTCGGCCTGATCGCGCTCGGGGTCGGCGGACGGCGCGTCGTCAACCTGGTGACGGAATCAAATAATCCGGATCGTTCAGTGAGCAACGGTCAGGGTGGCCAGGATCAGTCGCGTGAGTGACCGTGGCATACGCACGCGATCAAATCCCGTCGATAGACGCTGACTTCTGTTCAGCCTGCCGGTGCGGACCCTTACGTTCCCAACACTCTAGGGTGCGGTCGACCAGGGTGAGGGGTTGGTATCGGACATGGAAATCCTCGGGAGCGTCCCGCCCGACCCGGGGCAGGCCCCGCCCCGCGGGCCGATCGAGTTCGACGGCGCTTGGCGGTTCACGGCTCCCGCGCTGGACTCCTCCGTGCCCCGGGCCCGGCACGCGGTCCGGGACCTGCTCCGGCACCAGCGGGTGGCCCTGGGCGAGGACCTGCTCCAGGGGCTGCTGCTGATCGTCTCCGAGCTCGTCACCAACACCGTGCGGCACGCCGCACTGCTCTCCCCGGAAGTCTCCGTGGAGGTCTCCCTGGGCCCGGAGTGGGTGCGGGTGGCCGTCGAGGACGACCACCCCTACCGGCCCAAGCCCCTGGAGGCCGGCGAGGACCAGACCGGCGGCCGGGGGCTGCTGCTGGTCAAGGCCATCTCGGACGAGGCCGGCGGCCTGTGCGACGTGGAGCACACCGCGAGCGGCGGCAAGGTGGTGTGGGCCGCCCTGCCGCTCGGCACTCCGGCTACCAGCCCGCCGCGTCCCCGGTGATCTCGCGCACCACGGGTCGCGCGGTGTCCAGGACGTCCATGAACCAGGCGGAGAAGGTGAACTTCTCCCGCAGCGCGTCCAGCTCGGCCGGGGTCACGAAGGCCGTCTCCTCGACCTCCTCCGGATCCGGTCGCAGCGCGCCGCCCACGGTCCCGACGAAGAGGTGGTTGTACTCCTGCTCGACCAGGCCGGACGCGGGGTCCGGGTGGTTGTACCGCACCGTGCCGGCCTCGCGCATCAGCGTCGGCGCGGCACCGAGCTCCTCGCCCGTCCGCCGGGCGGCGGCGACGAAGGGCGGCTCGCCCGGGTAGGGGTGGCCGCAGCAGGTGTTCGACCACACGCCGGGGGAGTGGTACTTCCCGAGCGCCCGGCGCTGGAGCAGCAGCCGGCCGGTGTCGTCGAAGAGGAAGACCGAGAAGGCCCGGTGCAGCTTGCCCGGCGCGATGTGGGCGGACAGTTTCTCGGCGGTGCCGATGGTTCTGCCGGTCTCGTCGACCAGTTCCAGCATGATCGGTTCAGCTGTGCCGTCGGAGGTGGGGACCGTCGCGTCGTCGGTGGAGAGGCCCTTGGCAGGTGTGCTCGGCATTGACCATCCTCGTTGTCGGTCGTCGACCCTCAAGTCTGCCGTACGGCGGCCCCGCGTCAATGACAGAGTCTGGCCTCGTGCTCCGCGTGGCCACCGGGCTCCAGCTGGAAGGTGCAGTGCTCCACGTCGAAGTGCTCGCCGAGGCAGCCTTGCAGGTCGTGCAGCATTTTCTCGTGGCCCACCGAGTCCAGGGCGGCGTGGTCGACCACCACGTGCGCCGACAGCACCGGCATTCCGGATGTGATCGTCCACACATGCAGGTCGTGCAGGTCCTCCACGCCCGGCAGCGCCATGATGTGTGACCGGATCTCGTCTATGTCGACGTTCTTCGGGGCCGCCTCCAGCAGGACGTCCAGCGCCTCCCGGAAGAGCTTGACCGTCCGCGGGACGATCATCAGTCCGATCAGCAGCGAGGCGACCGGGTCCGCCTGCGTCCAGCCCGTCGCCATGATCACCAGGGCCGAGATCACCACGGCCAGCGAGCCCAGCGCGTCCGAGAGGACCTCCAGGAAGGCCCCGCGCACATTGAGGCTCTCCTTCTGCCCCCGCATCAGCAGGCCCAGGGAGATCAGATTGGCGACCACGCCCACCAGACCGAAGACGACCGTCATCCCGCCCGGCACCTCGGTGGGGTTCGCCAGCCGCTCGATCGCCTCGACGAGGATGAAGCCGCCCACGCCGAGCAGCAGCAGACAGTTCAGCAGCGCGGCCAGGATCTCGGCACGGGCGTAGCCGTACGTACGGCGACCGCCGGCCGGCCGGTTGGCGAAGTGGATCGCCACCAGGGCCATGCCCACCCCGACGGCGTCCGTCGCCATGTGACCGGCGTCCGCGAGCAGTGCCAGCGAGCCCGTCAGCGCGCTGCCGACGATCTCCGCGGCGAGCACCGTCAGGGTGATCCCCAGCGCGATCCGCAGCCGGCCCCGGTAGGCCGCGGCCGCCGTGCCGGTGGTGCCCGGCGGGGGGCCTCCGTGCGAATGGCCGTGGTCGTGCCCTGCGCCCATGAAAAACGCCTCCCGTACCGGTGCCCGCACGGCCGACGGGTGCCGGCCGAGGCTTCAGTGAACTACGGGTGGGGGGTATGGGGCAACGCGGCACTGAACACCGTTGTCATATGCTCTGACCTGCGACGATGTCATAACGCGCTGATCTGTGGTTATGCCGGGACACGGGCTCCCGGGTGGTGGTGGCACCAGCCCTCCCAGGCCGACTCCACCATGCCGCGGACATCGTGCGCGGGGCGCCAGCCGAGCTCCCGGGCGATCAGTTCGTTCGACGCGACGACACGCGCCGGATCACCCGGACGGCGTGCCTCGACGAGGGGCGCGGGGGTGTGCAGCCCGGTGATCTCCGCGATCAGGTCCGCCATCTCCCGGACGGACACCCCGAGGCCCGTGCCGACGTTCAGCGTGAGGTCGCCGGAGCCCGGCCGCTCGGCCAGCCGCCGGGCCGCCGCCAGGTGGGCCGTGGCCAGATCCTCGATGTGGATGTAGTCACGGACGCAGGTGCCGTCGGGGGTGGCGTAGTCGTCACCGAAGATGCGCGGGCTCTCGCCCCGGGTGAGCCGGTCGAACATCATCGGAATGATGTTGTAGACCCCGGTGTCGGCCAGCTCGGGCGCGGCCGCCCCCGCCACGTTGAAGTAGCGCAGACAGGCGGTGGACATGCCGTGCGCCGCGCCGGTGGCGCGGACCAGCCACTCACCGGCCAGCTTGGTCTCCCCGTACGGGTTCATCGGCAGGCACGGCGTCTTCTCCGTGACGAGGTCGACGTCCGGCATGCCGTAGACCGCCGCGGAGGAGGAGAAGACGAAGCTGCGGACCTTCGCCGCGACCGCCGCCTCCAGCAGGACCGTCAGCCCGTGCATGTTCTCCCGGTAGTAGAGCAGCGGCTTCTCCACCGACTCCCCGACCTGCTTCTTCGCCGCGAGATGCACCACACCCGTGACGCCCAGCCGGGCGAACGCCGCGTCCAGCAGCTCGCGGTCCAGAACCGAGCCCCGCACCAGCTCGCACTCCTCGGGCAGCCGCCCGGCCACCCCGGTGGACAGGTCGTCCAGCACGGCGACCCGCTCACCCGCCGCCACCATCGCCCGCGCCACGTGCGCCCCGATGTACCCGGCCCCGCCTGTGATCAGCCATGTCATAACGGCACCCTAATCCAGCCGGGGTAAGGGCCCCGTCGCCTTCACTTCCCTTCGCTTCCCTTCACTCCAGTGCGCCCGGAACCTCCGGGGCGCCCCGTGCGTCCTGTCAGTGACGGGACGGCGGGGTGCACGTGCGGTGAACGGCACCTTCCGGTGATCCGATAGCCTCTGCCGACGTGCCGCCCCCGCCGGGGTTCACCGGCACGACTGCCGCCCGCCGCGTCCCGCGGCCCCGGGGCGGCCATGCCAGCCGCAAGGAGTGAGTTCGTCTGTCGACCGCCATCCTCACCGGTCCGCCGCCCGCCGGCTCCTCCCTTGAGGAGGACCTGCGGTCCCTCGGCTTCGACGTCCGCGTGGCGGCGGACGCCGCCGGGGCGCTGGCCGCCGTCCCGGCCACCGAGCGGGTCGCTCTGGTGGATCCCGGCTTCGTGGGTCATGTGCACGCCCTGCGGCTGGCACTGACCGACCCCCGCTTCCCGGCCGCCGCCGTCGAGGGCGCGCTCACCGCCCAGCCGGACGCGCGCGCGTCGCTGACGCACGCGCTCGGGGCGGTCACGGCGGGCCGCTCCGGGACACCCGGACCCGCGTCACCCGCGCGACCGGAAGAGCCTGCGGGTGCCGCGCGGCCGGACAGCGGCTCCGAAGAGCCCACCGGCACCGCCCCGTGGGGCGCGAGCCTGCCCGACGCCGTCACCGCCCGGCTGGAAGCCGGCGGCGTCGCCGTGCACCGGCCCGAGCTCGGTGTCCTCGTCGCGGCCGTGCCGGACGGGGACGACGCGCGGGCGAAGACCCTCGCCGAGGTCGACGCCGTCGACGACGAGGCCGTACGCCTGCGCAACGCCGTGAAGTCCCGCGACGGCTTCTTCACCACCTTCTTCATCAGCCCGTACTCCCGCTACCTCGCCCGCTGGTGCGCGCGCCGCGGACTCACCCCCAATCAGGTGACGACCGCCTCGCTGCTCACCGCGCTCGTCGCGGCCGGCTGCGCGGCCACGGGCACCCGGGCCGGCTTCGTCGGCGCCGGCGCCCTGCTCCTCTTCTCCTTCGTCCTGGACTGCACCGACGGCCAGCTGGCCCGCTACTCCCTGCAGTACTCCACGCTGGGCGCCTGGCTCGACGCCACGTTCGACCGCGCCAAGGAGTACGCCTTCTACGCGGGCCTGGCCCTGGGCGCGTCCCGGGGCGGCGGCCACGATGACGTCTGGGCGCTCGCGCTCGGCGCGATGATCCTCATGACCTGCCGGCACGTCGTCGACTTCGCCTTCAACGAGGCGAACCACGACGCCACGGCCAACACGAGCCCGACGGCGGCGCTCTCCGGCCGGCTCGACAGCGTCGGCTGGACCGTGTGGGTCCGCCGCATGATCGTGCTGCCCATCGGGGAGCGCTGGGCGCTGATCGCGGTCCTCACGGCGCTCACCACGCCCCGCGTGGTCTTCGTCGTCCTGCTGATCGGCTGCGCCTTCGCCGCCTGCTACACCACCGCGGGCCGCGTCCTGCGCTCCCTCACGCGCAAGGCCCGGCGCACCGACCGGGCCGCCCAGGCCCTGGCCGACCTCGCCGACTCCGGGCCCCTCGCGCGGCTCGCGAGCCGCACGCTGGGCCGGACGATGGCCGCCGGCACCTACAGCGCCCCCTACTGGGCACTGCTCGGGACCGCCGCGCTCTTCGTCTGGCCGCTGGTCGCGCACACCGTCGGCACCTGGCGAGCCGTACCGCAGGCCGTGGTCTACGCGATCCTCGCCGGAGTGGCCGTCGCCCACCCGCTCAAGGGCCCCCTCGACTGGCTCGTACCGCCGGTGTTCCGCGCCGCCGAGTACGGCATGATCCTCACCCTCGCCGCCACCTCGGACGCCCCCGGCGCCCTGCCCGCCGCTTTCGGCCTGGTGGCCGCGGTCGCCTACCATCACTACGACACGGTGTACCGCATCCGCGGTGGCACCGGCGCGCCCCCGCACTGGCTGGTGCGGGCGATCGGCGGGCACGAGGGCCGCGTCCTGGCGGTCGCGATCGCCGCCGCCCTGTGGCACGGCCAAGGTTTCACCATCGCGCTGACGGTCCTCGCGGCCGCCCTCGCGATCACGGTGCTCAGCGAGAGCATCCGTTTCTGGGTGTCCTCCGGGGCGCCCGCAGTACACGACGAATCAGGAGAACCCGCATGATCGGCCTCGTGCTGGCTGCCGGCGCCGGACGGCGTCTGCGTCCCTACACCGACACTCTGCCCAAGGCTCTGGTGCCGGTGGATGGTGACACCACCATCCTTGACCTCACCCTGGGCAACTTCGCCGAGATCGGTCTGACCGAGGTCGCGATCATCGTGGGCTACCGCAAGGAGGCCGTGTACGCCCGCAAGGAGGCGCTGGAGGCCAAGTACGGCCTGAAGCTCACCCTGATCGACAACGACAAGGCCGAGGAGTGGAACAACGCCTACTCCCTGTGGTGCGGCCGTGACGCCCTCAAGCACACCGTGATCCTCGCCAACGGCGACACCGTGCACCCGGTCTCCGTCGAGAAGACCCTGCTCGCCGCCCGCGGCGACGGTAAGAAGATCATCCTCGCCCTCGACACGGTGAAGCAGCTCGCCGACGAGGAGATGAAGGTCGTCGTGGATGCCGACAAGGGCGTCCAGAAGATCACCAAGCTGATGGACCCGGCCGAGGCGACCGGCGAGTACATCGGCGTCACCCTGATCGAGGGCGAGGCCGCCGACGAGCTGGCCGACGCCCTGAAGGTCACCTTCGAGCGCGACCCCGACCTCTACTACGAGGACGGCTACCAGGAGCTCGTCAACCGCGGCTTCAAGGTCGACGTGGCGCCCATCGGCGACGTCAAGTGGGTCGAGATCGACAACCACGACGACCTCGCCAAGGGCCGGGGGATCGCGTGCCAGTACTGACGAGGCTCATCCCCTCGCCGGTCGTCGTCGACATCCGGGCCGGAGCGCTGGACGATCTGGCGAAGATCCTCGCCGATCAGCGCATCTCCAGCTCCGGCAAGCTGGCCATCGCCATCAGCGGCGGCTCCGGGGCGGTGCTGCGCGAGCGGCTCGCCCCGGCGCTGCCCGGCGCCTCCTGGTACGAGGTGGGCGGTGGCACCCTCGACGACGCCATCAAGCTCGGCGACGCCATGAAGAAGGGGCACTACGACGCGGTCGTGGGCCTCGGCGGCGGCAAGATCATCGACTGTGCGAAGTACGCCGCCGCACGCGTCGGGCTGCCGCTGGTCGCCGTCGCGACCAACCTGTCGCACGACGGCCTCTGCTCGCCCGTCGCCACGCTCGACAACGACGCGGGCCGCGGCTCGTACGGGGTGCCCAACCCCATCGCCGTCGTCATCGACCTCGACGTCATCCGTGAGGCGCCGGTCCGCTTCGTCCGCTCCGGCATCGGCGACGCGATCTCCAACATCTCCTCCGTCGCCGACTGGGAGCTCTCCCACCGCGAGACGGGCGAGGCGATCGACGGCCTGGCCGCCGCGATGGCCCGGCAGGCCGGCGAGGCCGTGCTCCGCCACCCCGGCGGCGTCGGCGACGACGGCTTCCTCCAGGTGCTCGCCGAGGGCCTGGTGCTCACCGGCATCTCCATGTCGGTGGCCGGCGACAGCCGCCCCGCCTCCGGCGCCTGCCACGAGATCAACCACGCCTTCGACCTGCTCTACCCCAAGCGGGCCGCCAGTCACGGCGAGCAGTGCGGCCTCGGCGCCGCCTTCGCCATGCACCTGCGCGGGGCCCGCGAGGAGTCCGCGCTGATGGCCGAGGTGCTGCGGCGCCACGGCCTGCCGGTGCTGCCGCAGGAGATCGGCTTCAGCGCCGAGGAGTTCGTCAAGGCCGTCGAGTACGCCCCGCGGACCCGCCCCGGGCGCTACACGATCCTTGAGCACCTCGACCTCTCCACCGACCAGATCAGGGACGCTTACGCCGACTATGCCAAAACCGTCACTAGCTGAACTCCGTCCGGTCGTCCACCCCGGCGGCCTCAAGGACCGGCGCAGCGGTGAGCACTGGGCCGGGCGCATCTACATGCGGGAGATCTCGCTGCGCTGCACCCGGGTCCTGGTGGACACCAGGCTCTCGCCCAACGGGTACACCGGGCTGATGATCCTCGCCGGGATCGCGGCCGGCGCGGCACTCCTGGTGCCCGGCCTGACCGGGGCGATCCTGGGCGCGCTGCTCATCCAGCTGTACCTGCTCCTGGACTGCGTCGACGGCGAGCTCGCGCGCTGGCGCAAGGTCACCTCGATCACCGGCGTCTACCTCGACCGGGTGGGCCACTACCTCTCCGAGGCCGCCCTCCTGGTGGGATTCGGCATCCGCGCCGCGGACGTCTTCCACAAGGACGGCGCGAGCACGCAGTGGCAGTGGGCCCTCCTGGGCACGGTGGCCGCGCTCGGCGCGATCCTGATCAAGGCCGAGACGGACCTGGTGGACGTGGCCCGGGCCCGCAGCGGGCTGCCGGCGGCGGAGGACTCCGCGGCCACCCCCCGCTCCTCGGGCATGGCCCTGGCCCGCAAGGCCGCGGCGGCGCTGAAGTTCCACCGCCTGGTCGGCGGTGTCGAGGCGTCCCTGGTGATCCTGGTCGCCGGCATCGCGGACTTCTTCCACCACGACCTGCTGTTCACCCGGATCGCGGTGGTGCTGCTCGCCGCCGTCGCGGTACTGCAGACAGTGCTCCACCTCGTGTCCATCCTCGCTTCCAGCAGGCTGAAATGAGTGCCCCCTCCGCTCCCGACGCGTCGCGCATAAAGCTCGGCGCGGTCGTCCTGACCATGGGCAACCGCCCCGCCGAGCTGCGCGCGCTGCTGGAGTCGGTGGCCAAGCAGGACGGCGACCCCATCGAGGTCGTCGTCGTCGGCAACGGCTCCCCGCTGCCCCCGCTCGCCGCCATGGCGCCGCCCGGGCTGACCGTGCGGACCGTGGAGCTCTCCGAGAACGTCGGCATCCCGGCGGGCCGGAACGTCGGCATCGAGGCGTTCGGCCCGGCCGGCCGCGAGGTCGACGCGCTGCTCTTCCTGGATGACGACGGGCTGCTGCCCGGCCAGGACACGGCCGCGCTGTGCCGCGAGGCGTTCGCGGCCGACGCGAAGCTCGGCATCATCAGCTTCCGCATCGCCGACCCCGACACCGGGCTCACCCAGCGCCGCCACGTACCGCGGCTGCGCGCCTCGGACCCGATGCGGTCCTCGCGGGTGACCACCTTCCTCGGTGGCGCCAACGCGGTCCGCACCCGGGTCTTCGCGGAGGTCGGCGGCCTGCCCGACGACTTCTTCTACGCCCATGAGGAGACCGACCTCGCGTGGCGGGCCCTCGACGCGGGCTGGATGATCGACTACCGCTCGGACATGGTGCTGCACCACCCGACGACGCCGCCGAGCCGCCACGCGGTCTACCACCGCATGGTCGCCCGCAACCGCGTCTGGCTGGCCCGCCGCAACCTCCCGGCGCCCCTCGTCCCCGTCTACCTCGGGGTGTGGCTGCTGCTCACCCTGGCCCGGCGGCCCTCGATGCCGGCGCTGCGCGCCTGGCTCGGCGGCTTCAAGGAGGGGTGGACGACTCCCTGTGGCCCACGGCGGCCCATGAAGTGGCGTACCGTGTGGCGCCTGACCCGACTGGGTCGCCCTCCCGTGATCTGACAAGCTCTTGTCTGAGAGCATCGGGCGCGTCCCGGGGCCGGACCCCGGGAGCGCACCTTGAGGACGAAAGTGTCAACTGTGAGCGAGACAACGCACGACAGTGCGGTCGCCATGAGTGCCCCGCCATCCCCCGACGACGGACTCCCCGCCGCCGAGCTGGCAAGGAAATACGGCCTCGCGGTGAGCGGTGCCCGGCCCCCGCTGGGCGAGTACACCCGGCAGCTGTGGGCGCGGCGGCACTTCATCCTCGCGTTCTCCCGGGCGAAGCTGACCGCGCAGTACAGCAAGGCGAAGCTGGGCCAGGTCTGGCAGGTGGCCACCCCGCTGCTGAACGCGACGGTGTACTTCCTCATCTTCGGTCTGCTGATGCAGCAGAGCAAGGGGATGGGGATCAGGACCTATATCCCCTTCCTGGTGACGGGCATCTTCGTCTTCACCTTCACCCAGAGCTCGGCGATGGCGGGCGTGCGCGCCATCTCGGGCAACCTGGGGCTGGTGCGCGCCCTCCACTTCCCGCGGGCGGCCCTGCCGATCTCCTTCGCGCTCCAGCAGCTCCAGCAGCTGCTGTACTCGATGGTGGTGCTCTTCCTCTTCCTGCTGGGCTTCGGCCACACCCCGGCGCTGTCGTGGCTGCTGATCGTCCCGGTGCTGGTGCTGCAGTTCTGCTTCAACACCGGCCTCGCGCTGATCCTGGCCCGCGCGGGCAGCAAGACCCCGGACCTCGCCCAGCTGCTGCCGTTCGTCACCCGGACCTGGATGTACGCGTCCGGCGTGATGTACAGCCTGGTGGACGCGCTGGAGAAGGCGAAGGCGCCGGGGTGGGTGGTGGACGTGCTGAGCGCCAACCCGGCCGCCGTCTACATCGACCTGATGCGCTGGTCGCTGATCGAGAACCACAGCAGGATCCACCTGCCGCCGCACGTCTGGTCCCTGGCCCTCGGCTGGGCGCTGGTCTTCGGCATCGGAGGCTTCGTGTACTTCTGGAAGGCTGAGGAGCAGTACGGCCGTGGCTGAACAGAACCCCACCGGGGCCCCCGCCGCCCCTTCCGGTCCCCGCGTCCCCACCGTGATCGCGGACGACGTCCACATCGTCTACCGCGTCTACGGCGGCAACACCGGGCGCGGCAGCGCGACCGCCGCCCTCAACCGGCTGGTCCGCCGGAAGCCGGGCGCCGGCGTCCGGGAGGTGCACGCCGTCAAGGGCGTCAGCTTCACCGCCTACCGCGGTGAGGCGATCGGCCTGATCGGGTCCAACGGCTCCGGCAAGTCGACCCTGCTCAAGGCCATCGCCGGGCTGCTGCCCGCCGAGCGCGGCAAGGTCTACACCGACGGCCAGCCGTCGCTGCTGGGCGTCAACGCGGCCATGATGAACGACCTCACGGGCGAGAAGAACGTGATGCTCGGCGGTCTGGCGATGGGCATGTCCCGGGAGCAGATCCGCGAGCGCTACCAGGGCATCGTCGACTTCTCCGGCATCAACGAGAAGGGCGACTTCATCACGCTGCCGATGCGGACGTACTCCTCCGGCATGGCGGCCCGGCTGCGGTTCTCCATCGCCGCGGCCAAGGACCACGACGTCCTGATGATCGACGAGGCGCTGGCGACCGGTGACCGGTCCTTCCAGAAGCGCTCCGAGGCCCGTATCCGCGAGCTCCGCAAGGAGGCCGGCACGGTCTTCCTCGTCAGCCATAACAACCGGTCGATCCGGGACACCTGCGACCGGGTGCTCTGGCTCGAACACGGGCAGCTGCTCATGGACGGACCGACCGAGGAAGTGGTCCGGGCCTATGAGAAGGAGACGGCCCGCTAGCCCCGCCGGCCCGCGGTTTCCGGCCAGGCGCACCGGCCCCCGCCGTCCCCCGACGGGCGGGGGCTTGACCTATCCGTAACGATCAACTCGCTTATTGTCAGGGTTGATTCGCCCCTCGCGTGGCATTGTATGGATCAAGCACCTACCCGGGCGCCTGCCGCACATCTGTACGGCGTACGCTGTACAGTGCTGATTTGTGGAGAAGCGGGGCGATACCGGGGTATCTCCCCCGGGCGAAGGGTGATCCGGAGGGAGATCCGGGAGGTGGCCAGGGGGAACAGGGGGACGCCTGCCCTGCGGCGTGTCCGAAATAGGATGTTCTGGGTCAGCAGTGTAGAACGGGAGATGTGACGGCAATGGCTACGGGAACTCTCCAGCTCCGCGGCGCTCCCGCCGTCCTCGGCCCGACGACGCGCCCGGGCAGCACCCGGTGACGGCGGGGACGGACGCGCACGAGCGCGCCGTGCTCGACAAGGCCGCGCACGAGAACTTCCCCGTGGCGCCGTTCTTCCTGCCGCGATCCTGGCGGGGCGACCTCATGGCGGTCTACGGCTACGCCCGCCTCGTCGACGACATCGGTGACGGCGACCTGGCCCCCGGCGGCCGCGACGCCGAGCTGCTGGGCCTCGACCGGGAGCAGGCGGACGACCGCCCGGCCATGCTCGACGCCTTCGAGGCCGACCTCCTGCGCGTCTTCGACACCACCGGCACGGGCCCGCGCCACCCCCTGCTGCTCCGGCTGCGCCCGACCGTCCGCCGCTGCGGCCTGACCCCCGAGCCCTTCCTCGGCCTGATCGAGGCCAACCGCCAGGACCAGCGCGTCACCCGCTATGCCACCTACGCGGACCTGCTCGCCTACTGCGAGCTGTCCGCCAACCCCGTCGGCCGCCTGGTCCTGGGCATCACCGGCACCGCCAGCCCCGAGCGGATCCGCCGCTCGGACGCGGTCTGCACCGGCCTGCAGATCGTCGAACACCTGCAGGACGTCGCCGAGGACCTCGGGCGCGACCGCGTCTACCTCCCGGCCGAGGACATGCGGCGCTTCCATGTCGCCGAGGCCGATCTGGCCCGTCCCACCAGCGGCGCGTCGTTGCGCGCCCTGGTGGCGTACGAGGCGGAACGCGCCGGGGAACTGCTGAATGAAGGCACCCCCCTGGTGGGTAGCGTCCACGGCAGGTTGAAGCTGTTGCTCGCGGGGTTCGTGGGCGGGGGGAGGGCCGCGCTCCGCGCGGTCGCCGCCGCGGGACACGACGTACTGCCCGGACCGCCCAAGCCCACCAAGCTCAGCCTGCTGCGCGAGGTGGGAGCGACACTGCGAAGAGAGGGGTGAGCGGGACCGTGAACGGATCGCCAGACGCGTCCGCGCCGGTACTCGCCGCGTACAGCTACTGCGAGGCGGTCACCGGCCACCAGGCAGGCAACTTCAGCTACGGCATCCGACTGCTGCCGACCGCCAAGCGGCGCGCCATGTCGGCGCTGTACGCCTTCTCCCGGCGCGTCGACGACATCGGGGACGGCCTGCTGGACGTGGCGGTCAAGCAGCGGCGGCTGGAGGAGACCCGTGCCCTGCTCGCCCGGATCCGGGCGGGCGGGATCGAGGAGGACGACACCGACCCGGTGGCCGTCGCGCTCAGCCATGCCGCGCGCCGCTTCCCGATTCCGCTCGGCGGGCTCGACGAACTGATCGACGGCGTTCAGATGGATGTGCGTGGCGAGTCCTACGAGACATGGGACGACCTCGCCGTCTACTGCCGCTGTGTCGCGGGTGCCATCGGACGGCTCTCGCTCGGGGTGTTCGGCACCGTGCCCGGCGCGCGCGACGCCGCGCGCGCCGGCGAGTACGCCGATACCCTGGGTCTCGCCCTCCAGCTCACCAACATCCTGCGCGACGTCCGGGAGGACGCGGCCAACGGCCGCACCTACCTCCCCGCCGACGACCTCGCCAAGTTCGGCTGCGCCGCGGGCTTCCACTCCGCGAAGCCGCCGACCGGGGCCGACTTCACGGGCCTGGTCCACTTCGAAGTCCGGCGCGCCCGCGCGCTGTTCGCGGAGGGCACCAAGCTCCTCCCCATGCTCGACCGGCGCAGCGGTGCCTGTGTCGCCGCCATGTCCGGCATCTACCGCAGGCTGCTGGACCGTATCGCCGAGGACCCCGAGGCCGTGCTGCGCGGCCGCGTCTCGCTTCCCGGCCGTGAGAAGGCGTACGTCGCCGTGCGCGGTCTGTCCGGTCTCGACGCCCGTGGCGTCGGCCGACGGACCGCCGGGGGGCGCGCTTGATGCCCCGGACGCCCAGTTCCCGGACCGGCAAGCGGTGTGCAACCCTCCGCCGATGGCATACGTCACTGACAGCAGCCGAGGGGGTGGGCGCATGACCACACCACGCACGACGACCCGTACCGGGCGGGAGCGCGCGGACGGCGCGGCCCCTTCCACCGGAGCCACCGCGGTGGTCGTCGGCGGTGGGCTGGCCGGCATCACGGCCGCGCTCGAGCTCGCCGACGCCGGACTCCGCGTCACCCTGCTCGAAGGCCGTCCCCGGCTCGGCGGGCTCGCCTTCTCCTTCCGCCGCGGCGACCTCACCATCGATAACGGCCAGCACGTCTACCTGCGCTGCTGCACCGCCTACCGCTGGTTCCTCGACCGCGTCGACGCCACCGCGTTCGCCCCGCTGCAACCCCGGCTCGACGTGCCCGTGCTCGACGTCGGCCACCCCTCCGGCAGGCCGCGGCTGGGCCGGCTGCGGCGCACCGCCCTGCCCGTCCCGCTGCACCTGGCCGCGAGCCTGGCCACCTACCCGCACCTCTCGCTGGCCGAGCGCGCCCAGGTGGGGCGCGCCGCGCTCGCCCTGCGCGCCCTCGACCTCGACGACCCCGCGCTGGACGAAGAGGACTTCGCGAGCTGGCTGAGCCGGCACGGCCAGTCCCCGCGCGCCGTCGAGGCCCTCTGGGACCTCGTCGGCGTCGCCACCCTCAACGCCACCGCCGACCGGTCCTCGCTGGGCCTGGCCGCCATGGTCTTCAAGACCGGCCTGCTCTCCGAGCCCGGCGCCGCCGACATCGGCTGGGCCCATGTGCCCCTCGGCGAGCTGCACGACACCCGGGCCCGCGCCGCCCTCGACAAGGCGGGCGTCCGCACCGAGCTGCGCACCCGCGTCACCGCCCTCACCCGGTCCGACGACGGCCGCTGGCACGTCGACACCGAGGCGGGACCCGGCGGCACCGAGCGGCTCGACGCCGACGCGGTGGTCCTCGCGGTGCCCCAGCGCGAGACCCACGCCCTGCTCCCCGAGGGTGCGCTCGACGACCCCGACCGGCTGCTCGGCATCGACACCGCGCCGATCCTCAACCTCCATGTCGTATACGACCGCAAAGTCCTGCGACAGCCGTTCTTCGCGGCGCTGGGCTCCCCGGTGCAGTGGGTCTTCGACCGCACCGACTCCTCCGGCCTCGCCGCGCGGGGCACCGGCGGCCAGTACCTCGCCGTCTCCCAGTCCGCCGCGCACGACGACATCGACCGGCCCGTCGCCGAGCTGCGCGCCCGCTACCTCCCCGAGCTGGAGCGGCTGCTGCCCGCGGCCCGCGGCGCGGGCGTGCGGGACTTCTTCGTGACCCGGGAGCGTACAGCGACGTTCGCCCCCACCCCGGGGGTCGGCCGGCTGCGGCCCGCCGCCCCCACCGCCACGCCCGGCCTCTTCCTGGCCGGCGCGTGGACCGCCACCGGCTGGCCCGCGACGATGGAGGGCGCGGTGCGCAGCGGCGTCGACGCCGCCGCCGCGGCACTCTCCGAGCTCGGCCGACCGCACCACCACCCCTTGCGGGAGCCGGCATGACCGAGGCGAGCCATCAAGCGTCGCGTTCCCGCAACGGGGCGCGTACGAGCACGACCACCAGAGGAGAGACCGTGACATCGGCGATCCCAGCTGTCGACACCGCAGGCGTCAACGCCCTGCTGGAGCGCGGACGGACGCTTGCCACGCCGGTGCTGCGTGCCGCCGTGAACCGGCTCGCGCCGCCCATGGACACCGTCGCCGCCTACCACTTCGGCTGGATCGACGCCGAGGGCAGGCCCGCGCACGGCGACGGCGGCAAGGCCGTCCGGCCCGCCCTCGCCCTGCTCTCGGCCGAGGCCGCGGGCGCGGCCCCGGAGATCGGCATCCCCGGCGCCGTCGCCGTCGAGCTCGTGCACAACTTCTCGCTGCTCCACGACGACCTGATGGACGGCGACGAGCAGCGCCGCCACCGCGACACGGTGTGGAAGGTGTACGGGCCCGAGCAGGCCATCCTCGTCGGCGACGCGCTGTTCGCGCTCGCGAACGAGATCCTGCTGGAGCTGGGCACGGTCGAGGCCGGCCGCGCCACCCGGCGGCTGACCACCGCCACCCGGAAGCTGATCGACGGTCAGGCCCAGGACATCTCCTACGAGCATCGCGAGCGGGTCACCGTCGAGGAGTGCCTGGAGATGGAGGGCAACAAGACGGGCGCCCTGCTCGCCTGCGCCGTCTCCATCGGCGCCGTCCTCGGCGGCGCCGACGACCGCACCGCCGACACCCTGGAGGCGTACGGCTACCACCTGGGCCTCGCCTTCCAGGCCGTCGACGACCTGCTGGGCATCTGGGGGGACCCGGAGGCCACGGGCAAGCAGACCTGGAGCGACCTGCGCCAGCGCAAGAAGTCGCTGCCGGTCGTCGCCGCCCTCGCGGCCGGCGGCCCCGCCTCCGAGCGGCTCGCCGAGATCCTCGCCGCGGACGCCAAGCTCAGCGAATCCCAGTCCGCCGACTTCGACGAGGAAGAATTCGCCAGCCGCGCGGCGTTGATCGAGGAAGCGGGCGGCCGGGAGTGGACCTCCCAGGAGGCCCGCCGCCAGCACGCCACCGCAATCGAGGCCCTCGACGGAGTCGACATGCCGGCCCAGGTACGAGCCCAGCTCACGGCGCTCGCCGACTTCGTCGTCGTACGAAAGAGATGATTCCCATTCACCCGATCTGAGTAGATCGCAGTCGCCGGCCGACGCCCTGACGGGAGCGTCGGCCGACGGAGCCCCCAGCACGGCAGAGAAGAAAGATCACTGCAAAAAGGGGAAACCATGACAGCGACGACCGACGGAAGCACCGGAGCCCCGACGCTCCGCGCAGCCGCGGCCAAGGACAGCACCACCGTTACGCCCCCGCTCGAACACGGCGGGCCGGCGGCGGCCCCTACGGCCGCCGAGCGGGCCACCGCCCGGGCGGTCGACCACCTCCTCTCCCGGCAGGACGCCGAGGGATGGTGGAAGGGCGACCTCCAGACCAACGTCACCATGGACGCCGAGGACCTGCTCCTCCGCCAGTTCCTCGGGATCCAGGACGAGCGGACCACCCGCGCCGCCGCCCTCTTCATCCGCTCCGAACAGCGGCCCGACGGCACCTGGGCCACCTTCCTCGGCGGACCGCCCGAACTCTCGGCCACCATCGAGGCGTATGTCGCGCTGAGGCTCGCCGGGGACGCCCCCGACGCCCCGCACATGGCCACGGCGTCCGCCTGGATCCGCGCGCACGGCGGCATCGCCGCCGCCCGGGTCTTCACCCGCATCTGGCTCGCCCTCTTCGGCTGGTGGAAGTGGGACGACCTGCCGGAGCTGCCGCCCGAGATCATGTACGTGCCGAAGTGGATCCCGCTCAACATCTACGACTTCGGCTGCTGGGCGCGGCAGACCATCGTGCCGCTCACCGTGGTCTCGGCCAAGCGCCCCGTGCGCCCCGCGCCCTTCGCGCTGGACGAGCTGCACACCGACCCGCGCCGGCCCAACCCGCCCCGCCCCCTGGCCCCCGCCGCCAGCTGGGACGGCGTCTTCCAGCGCCTGGACAAGGCGCTCCACCGCTACCGCAGGTTCCCCGTCCGGCCGCTGCGCCGCGCCGCGCTCAACGCCGCCGCCCGCTGGATCATCGAGCGCCAGGAGAACGACGGCTGCTGGGGCGGCATCCAGCCGCCCGCCGTCTACTCCGTCATCGCCCTGCACCTCCTCGGCTACGACCTCGACCACCCCGTGCTGCGCGCGGGCCTCGCATCGCTGGACCGTTTCGCCATCTGGCGCGAGGACGGCTCGCGGATGATCGAGGCGTGCCAGTCCCCGGTGTGGGACACCTGCCTCGCCGCGATCGCGCTCGCCGACGCGGGCGTGGCCGCCGACCACCCGGCGCTCGTCAAGGCCGCCGACTGGATGCTCGACGAGCAGATCCTCCGGCCCGGCGACTGGACGGTGCGCAGGCCGGAACTGCCCCCGGGCGGCTGGGCCTTCGAGTTCCACAACGACAACTACCCCGACATCGACGACACCGCCGAGGTGGTCCTCGCCCTCAAGCGCGTCGCCCACCCCGACCCCGCCCGGCTGGACGCGGCGGTGGAGCGCGCCGTCCGCTGGAACCTCGGCATGCAGTCGAGGAACGGCGCCTGGGGCGCCTTCGACGCCGACAACACCAGCCCCTTCCCCAACCGGCTGCCGTTCTGCGACTTCGGCGAGGTCATCGACCCGCCGTCCGCCGACGTCACCGCGCACGTGGTGGAGATGCTGGCCGTCCTCGGCAGGCAGCACGACCCGCGCACCCGGCGCGGCATCGAGTGGCTGCTCGCCGAGCAGGAGGAGAACGGCGGCTGGTTCGGCCGCTGGGGCGTCAACTACGTCTACGGCACCGGGTCCGTGGTCCCCGCTCTGGTCACCGCCGGGCTCCCGGCCTCGCACCCGGCGATCCGCCGGGCCGTGCGCTGGCTGGAGAGCGTGCAGAACGACGACGGCGGCTGGGGCGAGGACCTGCGCTCGTACCGCGACCCGGAGTGGATCGGCCGCGGTGCCTCCACCCCTTCCCAGACGGCCTGGGCCCTGATGGCCCTGCTGGCCGCGGGGGAGCGGGACGGCAAGGCCGTCGAGCGCGGGGTGGCCCGGCTGGTGGAGACCCAGGAGGAGGACGGCTCCTGGGACGAACCGCACTTCACCGGCACCGGCTTCCCCTGGGACTTCTCCATCAACTACCACCTGTACCGCCAGGTCTTCCCCCTCACGGCCCTCGGCCGCTACGTCCACGGGGAGCCCTTCGCCGCCGACCGCCAGGAGGCGTGATGCCCCACGGCACGGGAACCCCCGGCCCCGCACCGCTGCTCGTCGCCTGCGCGCTGGGCATCGAGCGCCTCGCCCTGCGCGGCGGCGGCTCCGGCGGTACGGCCGGGCCCGTGACCGTACTGCGCACGGGCATGGGCCCGGCCGCCGCGGCGGCGGCCGTCACCCGCGCGCTCACGGACGACACCATGCGGTACGCCTCGGTGATCGCCACCGGCTTCTGCGCCGGGCTGGCACCGGGGATGCACCCCGGCGACCTGGTCGTCGCCGATGAGACCCGCGACGCCGAGGGCCGCACGGAGTGCGCCGGCGCGGAGCTCCTCGCCAAGGAACTCGCACGGGTCGCGCCCCGGCGCGTCATCCACACCGGCCCCCTGGTCGGCTCGGATCACGTCGTGCGCGGCGCCGAGCGCTCCGACCTGCACGCGGCGGGGGCGCTCGCCGTCGACATGGAGTCCGCCGCCACGCTCCGAAGCGCCGTCCGCGCCGGACCGCGCCCGGTTGCGGCCGTCCGGGTGGTCGTGGACGCTCCAGAACATGAACTCGTACGAATCGGGACGTTGCGGGGTGGAATATCAGCCTTCCGGGTGCTCCGCACCGTCCTTCCGGCCTTTGTCGAATGGCACCGATCTTTACTGCTCCCCAGGAGGTGAGCCAGATGGCCATGCCACTCCGCCAGTCCATCCGGGTGGGAACCTACCTTTTCGAACAGAAGCTGCGGCGGCGGGAGAAGTTCCCGCTGATCGTCGAACTCGAGCCGCTGTTCGCGTGCAATCTCAAGTGCGAGGGCTGTGGCAAGATCCAGCACCCGGCGGGCGTGCTCAAGCAGCGCATGCCCGTCGCCCAGGCCGTCGGCGCCGTGCTGGAGTCCGGTGCGCCGATGGTCTCCATCGCCGGTGGCGAACCCCTGATGCACCCGCAGATCCATGAGATCGTGCGGCAGCTGGTGGCCAAGCGAAAGTATGTCTTCCTGTGCACCAACGCCCTGTTGATGCGCAAGAAGATGGAGAATTTCACTCCCTCGCCCTATTTCGCGTTCGCGGTGCACATCGACGGGCTGCGCGAGCGGCACGACGAATCCGTTGCGAAGGAAGGCGTCTTCGACGAGGCGGTGGAGGCGATCAAGGAGGCCAAGCGGCGCGGCTTCCGGGTCACCACCAATTCCACCTTCTTCAACACCGACACCCCGCAGACCATCATCGAGGTGCTCGACTTCCTCAATGACGACCTCCAGGTCGACGAGATGATGATCTCGCCCGCCTATGCCTACGAGAAGGCCCCGGACCAGGAGCACTTCCTGGGCGTCGAGCAGACCCGGGAGCTCTTCAAGAAGGCGTTCTCGGGCGGCAACCGCAGCCGCTGGCGGCTCAACCACAGCCCGCTCTTCCTCGACTTCCTGGAAGGCAAGGCCGACTTCCCCTGCACCGCCTGGGCCATCCCGAACTACTCCCTCTTCGGCTGGCAGCGCCCCTGCTATCTGATGAGCGACGGCTATGTGCCGACGTACCGGGAGCTGATCGAGGACACCGACTGGGAGAAGTACGGGCGGGGCAAGGACCCGCGCTGCGCCAACTGCATGGCGCACTGCGGCTACGAACCCACGGCCGTCCTCGCCACCATGGGATCGCTGAAGGAATCGCTGCGCGCCGCGCGCGAGACCATCGCGGGAAACCGGGGCTGACCGGCATGGGTTCCGTGGAGCCTGTGCCACTCGGACTGCCCGGCCTGCCGGTCCGGCCGCTGGCGAAGCGCCGCCCCTCGCGGCGCATCCAGGTCGGATCGGTCCCGGTCGGCGGGGACGCACCGGTGTCGGTGCAGTCCATGACCACCACGGTGACGGCGGACATCGGCGCGACGCTCCAGCAGATCGCGGAGCTCACCGCCGCCGGCTGCCAGATCGTCCGGGTCGCCTGCCCCTCGCAGGACGACGCCGAGGCGCTGCCGGTCATCGCGAAGAAGTCGCAGATCCCGGTGATCGCCGACATCCACTTCCAGCCGAAGTACGTCTTCGCCGCCATCGACGCCGGCTGCGCCGCGGTCCGGGTCAACCCGGGCAACATCCGGCAGTTCGACGACAAGGTGCGCGAGATCGCCAAGGCGGCCTCCGACGCGGGCACCCCGATCCGGATCGGCGTCAACGCGGGCTCGCTGGACCGCCGGCTGCTGGAGAAGTACGGCAAGGCGACGCCGGAGGCGCTGGTGGAGTCGGCGCTGTGGGAGGCGTCGCTGTTCGAGGAGCACGGTTTCCGTGACATCAAGATCTCGGTCAAGCACAACGACCCGGTCGTGATGGTCAACGCCTACCGCCAGCTGGCCGCGCAGTGCGACTACCCGCTGCACCTCGGTGTGACGGAGGCGGGCCCGGCTTTCCAGGGCACGATCAAGTCGGCGGTGGCGTTCGGCGCGCTGCTCTCCGAGGGCATCGGCGACACCATCCGGGTCTCCCTGTCGGCGCCGCCGGCCGAGGAGATCAAGGTCGGCATGCAGATCCTGGAGTCCCTGGGCCTGCGCCAGCGCCGTCTGGAGATCGTCTCGTGTCCGTCGTGCGGCCGTGCTCAGGTCGATGTCTACAAGCTCGCGGACCAGGTCTCGGCCGGTCTGGAGGGCATGGAGGTGCCGCTGCGCGTCGCGGTGATGGGCTGTGTCGTGAACGGTCCCGGTGAGGCCCGTGAGGCCGATCTGGGTGTCGCGTCCGGCAATGGCAAGGGGCAGATCTTCGTCAAGGGCGAGGTCATCAAGACCGTCCCCGAGTCCAAGATCGTGGAGACCCTCATCGAGGAGGCGATGAGGATCGCCGAGACCATGGAGGCCACGGACGCCGGTACGGGCGGGCCGGACGTCACCGTGGGCTGACCGACGGGACCACACCCGCCGAGACCAGGCGCCGACCGGACCGACCGGTCGGGCGCAGGCACACCCAGTCAGATCAGACAGTCCCCGGAAGGCGCGGCCGTCAGGGCTGCCCGGCCGGGGCCGAGAGACGAGGAGGGGGCCCCGACGTGTCGTTGTTGGAGAACATCCGCGGTCCGCGCGACGTGAAGGCACTGGACACCGAGGACCTGACCGAACTTGCCGAGGAGATCCGCCACTTCCTGGTGCACGCGGTGGCCAGGACCGGCGGCCACCTCGGACCCAACCTGGGCGTGGTGGAGCTGACCATCGCGCTGCACCGCGCCTTCGACTCGCCCGCCGACCGCGTGCTGTGGGACACCGGCCATCAGTCCTACGTGCACAAGCTGCTCACCGGCCGTCAGGACTTCTCCAAGCTCCGCGGCAAGGGCGGCCTGTCCGGCTATCCCTCGCGCGAGGAGTCCGAGCACGACGTCATCGAGAACAGCCACGCCTCCACGGTCCTGGGCTGGGCCGACGGCCTCGCCAAGGCCAACCAGGTGCTCGGCCGCTGGAACCGCCACGTCGTCGCCGTCATCGGTGACGGCGCGCTCACCGGAGGCATGGCCTGGGAGGCGCTGAACAACATAGCCGCGGCCAAGGACCGGCCCCTGATCATCGTCGTCAACGACAACGAGCGCTCCTACGCCCCCACCATCGGCGGCCTCGCCGACCACCTCGCCACCCTGCGCACCACCGACGGCTACGAACGCTTCCTGTCCTGGGGCAAGGACGCCGTCCAGAGCGTTCCCGTGCTCGGCAAGCCGCTCTACGAATCGCTGCACGGCGCGAAGAAGGGCTTCAAGGACGCCTTCGCGCCCCAGGGCATGTTCGAGGACCTCGGCCTGAAGTACCTCGGACCGATCGACGGGCACGACATCGAGGCCGTCGAGTCGGCGCTCCGCAAGGCCAAGCGCTTCCACGGCCCGGTCCTCGTCCACTGCCGCACCGAGAAGGGCCGCGGCTACCAGCCGGCCCTGGAGGACGAGGCCGACCGCTTCCACACCGTGGGCGTGATGAACCCCCTCACCTGCGAGCCGCTCGCCCCCGCCGCCGGCCGGTCCTGGACCTCGGTGTTCGGCGACGAGATGCTGCGGATCGGCGCCGAGCGGCCGGACGTGGTGGCCATCACCGCGGCGATGCTCCACCCCGTGGGCCTGACCAAGTTCGCCGCCGCCTACCCCGACCGGGTCTGGGACGTCGGGATCGCCGAGCAGCACGCGGCGACCTCGGCGGCCGGTCTGGCGACGGGCGGTCTGCACCCGGTCTTCGCGGTGTACGCGACCTTCCTCAACCGTGCCTTCGACCAGGTCCTGATGGACGTCGCCCTGCACAAGTGCGGTGTGACCTTCGTGCTGGACCGGGCGGGTGTCACCGGCACCGACGGCGCCTCGCACAACGGCATGTGGGACATGTCGATCCTCCAGGTCGTCCCCGGCCTGCGGATCGCCGCCCCGCGCGACGCCGACCAGCTCCGGGCCCAGCTCCGCGAGGCCATGGACGTCGACGACGCCCCGACCGTCATCCGCTTCCCCAAGGAGACCGTCGGCGAGCCCCACCCGGCCACCGCCGAGGTCGGCGGCATGGACGTCATCGGCGGCCCCGGCCCCGAGGCGGAGCCCGCCGAGGTGCTGCTCGTCGCCGTCGGCACGATGGCCCCCGTCTGCCTGGCCGCCGCCGAGTTGCTCACCGCCCGCGGCACCTCCTGCACCGTCCTCGACCCCCGCTGGGTCAAACCCGTCGACGAGGCCCTGCCCGCGTTCGCCGCACGGCACCGCGTCGTCGCCGTCGTCGAGGACAACAGCCGGACCGGCGGCGTCGGCTCCGCCGTGGCGCAGGCCCTGCGCGACGCCGAGGTCGACGTGCCCGTGCGCACCTTCGGCATCCCCGAGCAGTTCCTCGCGCACGCCAAGCGCGGCGAGGTGCTCGCGGACCTGGGGCTCACCCCGGCCGAGATCGCCGGCCGGATCAGTGCCGCCCTGGCCCGTAAGGAGGTGACGGCGGCGGCGCCGGCCGCGGCCGGCAGGACCAGCAAGGCCCGTAAGGAGAACGACGCATGACACCCGACGGCACCGACGCCGCGAAGGGGTTCGACCTCGCCCGGCTCCTCGCGGAGCGCGGCGGCGAGCGCTACGAACTGCACACCCGCCACCTCAACCACCAGCTGCCCCGCATGCTGCGCACCATCGGCTTCGACAAGGTCTACGAGCGGGCCGAGGGCGCGTACTTCTGGGACGCGGAGGGGCAGGACTACCTCGATATGCTCGCCGGCTTCGGGGTGATGGGCGTCGGTCGCCACCACCCCGTCGTCCGCAAGGCGCTGCACGACGTCCTGGACGCCTCGCTCGCCGACCTCACCCGCTTCGATTGCCAGCCGCTGCCCGGCCTCCTCGCCGAGAGGCTGCTGTCGTACACCCCGCACCTGGACCGGGTCTTCTTCGGCAACAGCGGCACCGAGGCGGTCGAGACCGCCCTGAAGTTCGCCCGCTACGCCACCGGCCGGCCCAGGGTCCTCTACTGCGACCACGCCTTCCACGGGCTGACCACCGGCTCCCTCTCCGTCAACGGCGAGACCGGCTTCCGCGACGGCTTCGCCCCGCTGCTGCCGGACACGGCGGTCCCGCTCGGCGACCTCGACGCCCTGGAGAGGGAGCTGCGCCGGGGCGACGTCGCCGCCTTCGTCGTCGAGCCCATCCAGGGCAAGGGTGTCCACGAGCCGCCGCCGGGCTTCCTGCGCGCGGCCCAGGACCTGCTGCGCCGCCACAAGGCGCTGCTGATCGCCGATGAGGTGCAGACCGGCGTCGGCCGCACCGGCGACTTCTACGCCTACCAGCACGAGGAGGGCGTCGAGCCGGACCTGGTGTGCGTGGCCAAGGCGCTCTCGGGCGGCTATGTCCCCGTCGGCGCGACCCTCGGCAAGGACTGGATCTTCAAGAAGGTCTATTCCTCCATGGACCGGGTGCTGGTCCACTCGGCGAGCTTCGGCTCCAACGCCCAGGCCATGGCGGCCGGCCTCGCCGTGCTCTCGGTCATGGAGGACGAGGAGCTCGTGGCCAACGCCCGGCACACCGGGGAGCTGCTGCGGAGCCGGCTGGCCGCGCTGGTCGGGAAATACGAGCTGCTGCACGACGTCCGGGGCCGCGGCCTGATGATCGGCATCGAGTTCGGCAGGCCCCGCTCGCTGGGGCTGCGCAGCCGCTGGGCCATGCTCCAGGCCGCGCGCAAGGGCCTCTTCGCGCAGATGGTCGTGGTGCCGCTGCTCCAGAAGCACCGGATCCTCACCCAGGTCTCCGGCGACCATCTGGAGGTGATCAAGCTGATCCCGCCGCTGACCATCGGTGAGCGCGAGGTGGACCGCTTCGTGACCGCCTTCACGGCCGTGATGGACGACGCGCACGGTGGCGGCGGGCTGATGTGGGACTTCGGCCGGACGCTGGTGAAGCAGTCCTTGCAAGCGGGCAGGGGCTGACAGCTTCGATTCGGCCGCACCCTGATCAGCAGGCGGTGGCCAACCGCTGAGCGGCCGGGCGGCGAGTCCGTCCGGCCACCGGAGCCCGGTGGGCTCAGTCCGTCAGCAGCCGGTCGCGCAGCCGCTCCCGGTCCGCGCCGTCGAAGCCGAGCCCCTTGGTGAGGTACCGCTCCGTCGTGCCCCAGATCTCATCGATCGTGGCGAACGCCACCGCGAGGTACTCCGCACGGGCCTCGAACATCGGTGAGAGCAGCTCGGCGACCTCCAGCTCCGCCGCCCCGGCGCCCTCGGCGAGGTGCATCCGGTGGCGGCGGTGCGGGGCGTTCGACTTGAGGTAGTCGGCCTCGACGGTCTCGCGCGTGGCCCCGAGCGCCAGCAGGGTGACGGCGATCGACAGCCCGGCCCGGTCCTTGCCCGCCGCACAGTGCATCAGCGCGGGCACCGCGTCCTCGGCGAGGGTGTGCAGCACCCGGCCCTGCTCGGCGGTGCGGGTGGTGATGATCTCGCGGTACGTCTCCGTCATCCGGTCCACGCCCCGGGTCCCGGAGAGCGCGTCCCGCAGCCGGGTGAGGTCGCGGGCGCGGACCATCCGCCAGAACTCGGCGCCGTCGGCCGGGTCGTTGAGCGGGATGTTCACCTGACGTACCCCGGTGAGCTCGACGTCCACGCCGTCGAGCTCGATGTCGGCGGCGTTGCGGAAGTCGAAGACCGTGTGCAGCCCCAGCGAGCCGAGGAAGCGGGTGTCCGACTCGGTCGCGTGGGCGAGGTGGCCGCTGCGGAAGAGGACGCCGGGCCGTACGCGCCGTCCGTCGGCGGCCGGCAAGCCGCCCAGATCACGGAAGTTGCGCACCCCCGTGAGCTCGGGTTCGGTGGACGGGACATGTGGCGTCTGCGTCACGGGCGCTCCCCAGGTCTCGGCTGTCGACGCTGCTCGTCGACCAGGCGGCTGAACGACTCTACGCCACCGGTTGTACGCGGAATCGAGGCCCCGCGACAGCGGTGTTGACGTATTCCGCTTGGGGTGACTTTGTTGGG
This sequence comes from Streptomyces eurocidicus, assembly GCF_002891295.1. Classification (GTDB taxonomy): domain Bacteria; phylum Actinomycetota; class Actinomycetes; order Streptomycetales; family Streptomycetaceae; genus Streptomyces; species Streptomyces eurocidicus. The sequence continues at coordinate 123,266 of NZ_LGUI01000002.1, forward strand.
GTGGGATACATCACGGCACGTCAACCCCTGGTTACGGTGGCGTAGGTCACTCCCCAAGAGGAAAGATGTGCTGACGTGGCAGACGATTCGAATTCATTCAGCAAGAGCGCGATCGGGTCGTACGCAGCCGTCGGGGACAGCTTCACCGAAGGCGTCGGCGACCCAGGTCCGGACGACACCTTCATCGGCTGGGCCGACCGACTGGCCGTACTCCTCTCCGATCAGCAGGACGAGCACACCTTCCGGTACGCCAACCTCGCCGTCCGCGGCCGGCTCCTCGACCAGATCGTCGAGGAGCAGGTGCCCCGGGCCAAGGAGCTCGGGCCGGACCTCGTGACCTTCTGTGCCGGCGGCAACGACATCCTGCGCCCCGGCAGCGACCCCGACGACGTGGCCGAGCGCTACGAGGCGGCCGTCGTCGACCTGGCCTCCTCCGTCGGCACGGTGCTGCTGTGCACCGGCTTCGACACCCGCGGCGTCCCGGTGCTGCGCCATCTGCGCGGCAAGATCGCGACGTACACGGCCCATGTCCGCGCCATCGCCGACCGGCACGACTGCCCGGTGCTCGACCTGTGGTCGCTGCGCTCGGTGCAGGACCGGCGGGCCTGGAGCGACGACCGGCTGCACCTCTCGCCCGACGGGCACACCCGCGTCGCGCTGCGCGCCGCCCAGGTGCTCGGTCTCCAGGTGCCGGCCGACCCGGACCAGGCGTGGCCGGACGAGGGGCTGCGGTCGCCCGCCGAGGTGCGCCGGGACAACATCCACTGGGCGCGGGAGCACCTGGTGCCGTGGATCGGCCGCCGGCTGCGCGGCGAGTCCTCGGGTGATCACGTGGAGCCCAAGCGGCCGGATCTCCTGCCGCTGTAGTCCACGTACGAAAGGGGGGAAACGCACCGGGCTCCGGCCCGGGTGTCAGAGGGGGAGCCGCCCGTGCGGCAGATCGGCCCAGACGACACGGCCGCGGCCGTCGTCGTCGGGCCGGACCCCCCATGCCTTCGACAGGGCGCCCACCAGCAGCAGTCCGCGCCCGCTCTCCTCGTCCGCCCCGCTGCACCGCGCCCGGGGCTCCGTCGAGGTGTGCCCCTGATCGGCCACCTCTATCCGCAGATGCGCGCCGCTCAGGCGCAGTTGACAGCTGACCTTGTCGCTGTCCGTGTGCCGCACCGCGTTGGTGAAGAGTTCCGACACCACCAATTGGGCGTCGTCGCACGCCACTTCGTCGATGCCCCACTCCCGCAGCCGCGCGAGAACTCGTCTGCGCGCCTCCGCCACCGAGGTGTTGAGAGCCGGGAAGTGGAAGGCGTCCTGGAGACGCGCGGCTATGGAACTGCCGTAGCGTCCGAGCGAAGGTGCGTCATGGGAGGGGACCACTCCGCAACTATGTGCGATGTGAGTCATGTGTGGCAAGGTTCAATCTGTAAATTGCAGAATCGTCAGAGCAGTCTGTCCGCTCCAGGGGGTGCGTGGCAGACTGCTTTGCACGGGGGGCATATGACAAAAGTTGGAGGGGATGAACAGTGGCGGACGCGCGGCCGACAGGCGCCCCGACCGTCCTGAGGGTAGTCCTGGGCAAACGGCTCCAGGACCTCAGGGAACGGGCCGGTCTCTCCTTCGAACAGGCGGGCCGCGCCCTCGACGTCACTCACGCCACGGTCCGCAGGATGGAGAAGGCCGAGGTCGGCCTGAAGCTCCCCTACGTGGAGAAGCTCCTGCGCGTCTACGGCGTGACCGACGCGGAGGAGCTCGACGGCTTCCTCACCCTCGCCCGGGAGGCCAACCGGCCGGGCTGGTGGCACCGCTTCCGGGACGTCCTGCCCGAGTGGTTCAGCGCCTTCGTCTCCCTCGAGGGCGAGGCCAACCTGATCCGCGCCTACGAGCCGCACTACGTCCCCGGACTGCTGCAGACGGAGGCGTACGCCCGCGCCGTCCTCCGGGCCGGGATGCCGCACGCCTCGGACGCCGACATCGACCGCGCGGTCACCGTCCGCCGGCAGCGCCAGACGTTGCTCACCAGGGACGGCGCACCGCTGCTGTGGGTGGTGATGGACGAGACCGTGCTGCGCCGGCCCATCGGCGGGCCCGGTGTCATGAGGGAGCAGATCGCGCACCTCGCGGCCGCCACCGCCATGCCGAACGTACGGCTCCAGATCATGCCGTTCGCCGCCGGGCCGCACCCGGCGATGTACGGACCGTTCCATATCTTCCGTTTCCCGCTCCCGGAGCTGCCGGACATCGCGTACGCCGAAAACCTCGTCGGAGCCTCGTACTTCGACCAGCGTGACGATGTCTCGGCCTTTCTGGAGGCGCTGGACCGGATGTGCGCGCAGGCCGCGCCGGCACACACCACCGAGGTCTTCCTGGGTGGCATTCGTAAGGAGATCTGATCCATGGATCGCATATACAACGGCATGCCCGCCACCGACCTCGGCACCGAGGGGTGGAGCAAGCCGTGGAGCGGCGGCAACGGCGGAAGCTGCGTCGAGGCCATGCGGCTGCGGGACGGCCGGGTCGCGCTCCGGCAGTCCACCGATCCGGACGGCCCCGCGCTGATCTACACGTACCACGAAATCGAAAGCTTCATCAGAGGAGCGAAGGCCGGCGAGGCCGACTTCCTTCTCGCGGGAACGAGTGTGAGCTGCGAATGAAAGGGCACGGCGTGAGCGAGCAGGGCTTCGCGGCCGAGGAGATCGACACCAGCAGGCCGCACCCGGCCCGGATGTACGACTACTACCTCGGCGGCTGGGACAACTACGAGGTCGACCGGCAGGCCGCCGAGCACGTCATCCAGGTGCACCCGCAGGTGCGGCTGTCCGCCCGCGCCAACCGCGCCTTCATGACGCGCGCCGTGCGGGACGTGGTGCGGGACGGCGTCCGCCAGATCATCGACATCGGCACGGGCATACCCACCTCCCCGAACACCCACGAGGTGGCCCGGGAGACCGGCTCCGACGTCCGCGTCGCCTATGTGGACAACGACCCGATCGTCGCCACCCACGCGGGCGCCAAGCTGACGAACGCGGGCCGCGCCGCGTTCGTCCTCGGCGACGTGCGCGACCCCGGCGCGATCCTGGCCCATCCCGTGATCCGTGAGCTGATCGACTTCAGCGAGCCCGTGGCCGTGCTGCTCGTCGCCGTCCTGCACTTCGTCAAGGACGAGGAGGACCCCGCGGGAATCGTCGCGACCCTCGCCGACGCCCTCCCCGCGGGCAGCCGCCTGATCCTCTCCCACGCGACGGCCGAGCCGTACGAGGGCTACGCGGACGGCTACACCGACGTCAAGGCCCGCGACAGCGTCCTGGGCGCGTACAAGAACGCGACGGCGGCGCTGAACCTCCGGGGACGGGCGGAGGTGGAGCCGCTGTTCGGGGACTTCGCGCTGGAGGAGCCGGGGTTGGTGCGGGTGCCGTTGTGGCGGCCGGACGGGGCGGTGCCGGGTCCTGAGGAGCTCAGCAACACGATCTTTTATGGCGGGGTGGGGCGGAAGGGGTAGTGGGGGCGGGTGCCGCTGCGCGGGGCTTTGTCCCCTACCCGCCCCTTCCCGAACCGGGGCTCCGCCCCGGACCCGGTGTCCTCAAGCGCCGGACGGGCTGAATTTCAGCCCGTCCGGCGCTTGAGGACAATTCGGGAAGGGGCGGGTAGGGGAAAAGGCACCGCACCCCCGCCCGGCCTCAGGCCCCACCCCCCAGCGGAACGTCACACGTCTCCTTGAACCCCTGACTCGTCAGCCCCAACGCCGCATTCACCCGAGACCGAGAATTCTCCACCCCCACCACCGCCGTCAGCTCCACCACCCCCGCATCCCCCAGAACCCCCCGCAACCGCTCCGCCAGCTCGTCCGACACCACCGGCGGCGTCACCGTCATCGCCTCCGCGTACTCCATGACGTCCCGCTCCAGCGGTGTGTAGACGTCGCTGGAGCGCCACCGCGGCACCTCGCGCAGCTTCTCGGCCGGGACCCCGTGCCGCTGGTGCTCCCAGTAGCCGAAGTCCATGCACCACGAGCAGCCGACGGACGCCGCCGAGGCCATCACGGCCAGGGCCTTCAGGCCCGGGTCGAGTTCCTTCCAACGGGCGACCGACATCTCCAGGCGGGACGAGGCGATCAGCACCCGGCGGTTGTGGGCGAAGGCCGTCACCGGGTCGAGGGTCCTTCCGTAGACACGCCGGCAGTACCACTTCACCGCGCGGATCAGCGGGGTGGTGCGGGCCGGTTCGAGCGGGATGCGGGCCATGGCCGGTGCCTCCGTCGTGCTTCTCGGGTGATCGGGCGGCGCTCGCGCGCCGCCGCCGTTACGACGCGGCGGCCCCACCGATCCGTGACATCCCGGCGGGGGCCGGCGGTGAGACCGTGGTCACAGACCGGAACCGGCCCCGCTCCGGCCGATCTACGCTGGCCGCATGGACGAGCTCTTCCCCCGGCCTCCCGCGGAGGTCGCCCCGGGAGCCGTGCACGTGCCCGGCTGGCTGGACCTCGCCGCCCAGGCCCGGCTGCTCGACGCCTGCCGGACGTGGGCGATGCCGCCCGCCGGGCTGCGGACCGTGCGGATGCCCAGCGGCGGGAGCATGTCGGTCCGGACGGTCGGCCTGGGCTGGCACTGGTTCCCCTACGGCTACTCCCGCACCGTGGCCGACGGCGACGGCGCGCCGGTCAAGCCCTTTCCGGCCTGGCTGGACCGACTGGCCCAGGACGCGGTGCGGGCGGCCCGGGAGGCGGCCGCGGACGCGGCGCCGTTCGGCCCGGCGCCGGCCGCCCCGTACGACACGGCCGCGATCAACTTCTACGGGCCCGGGGCGCGGATGGGCATGCACCAGGACCGTGACGAGCGCTCCGACGCGCCCATCGTCTCCCTCAGCCTCGGCGACGGCTGTGTCTTCCGGTTCGGCACCACGCGCGGCCGGGAGCGCCCGTGGACCGACGTCGAGCTGCGCAGCGGCGACCTCTTCGTCTTCGGCGGCCCGGCCCGGCTCGCCTACCACGGCGTCCCCCGTACCCACCCGGACACCGCGCCGCCCGGCCTGGGGCTCACCGGCCGGCTGAACATCACCCTCCGGGTGAGCGGACTCGACTGACCCCGAATACGGCCGAAAACAAGCCACGTGCACGTGAAAATTCACGTGCATAAGGCCCTCGGACCCTGCACAGTGGGATCTCAGGTGGTGAACACCGGTCGTCGACCGGGCCCGATCACGGGGGTGGGCCCGGACGGCGCACCGGGTGTTCCCCCGGACGCGGTCCGCCCGACGGCGGGGGGCCATCCGCCCGCCGTTCGAACGGGAGCAGATAATGACGGTGACTCTCACCCGACGCTGCTTCCTGGAGGTGCCGTGACCGGCTCCCGCCCGAAAAGCTCACCGCTCGACGCGCTGCGACCGGCCGCGTTCGGGGCCGACCCGTCGGGGGAGCGGATGGCGCGCATCCGGCGGTCGCCGCACTACGCCGACGGCGTCTTCACCAACCCGGTGGCGGCCGAGCACACCCCCTCCGGCTCCATGCTGAAGTTCCTGCCCACCTACTTCCGCAGAGAGGAGCGCGCCCGCCGCGCCCCCGCGGGCGACGTGCCGGTCCATCCCACGACCGTCGCCGATCTCGCGACCCCCGCCGCCACCGGGCTGCGCCTGACGTGGATGGGCCACTCCACCGTGCTCACGGAGATCGACGGGCACCGGGTGCTGTTCGACCCGGTGTGGTCCGAGCGCTGCTCGCCCTTCGCCTTCGCGGGCCCGCGCCGCCTGCACCCGGTGCCGGTGCCGCTGTCCGAGGCCGGGCACGTGGACGCCGTCGTGATCTCCCACGACCACTACGACCACCTGGACATGCCGACGGTCCGGGCCCTGGCCTGGCACACCGCCGCGCACTTCGTCGTCCCCCTGGGCGTCGGCGCCCACCTCGAACACTGGGGGGTGTCCGAGGACCGGATCACCGAGCTCGACTGGCATGAGTCCACCGAGGTCGCCGGGCTCACCTTCACCGCGACCCCCGCCCGCCACTTCTGCGGCCGGGGGCTGCGCAACACCCAGCACACCCTCTGGGCCTCCTGGGTGGTCGCGGGCCCCGAGCACCGTGTCTTCCACAGCGGTGACACGGGATACTTCCCCGGCTTCGCGGACATCGGCGACCGGTACGGCCCGTTCGACGCCACGATGGTGCAGATCGGCGCGTACAGCGAGTTCTGGCCCGACATCCATATGACGCCCGAGGAGGGCGTACGCGCCCACCTGGACCTTCAGGGCGACCCCGGCCGCGGTGTCATGCTGCCGATCCACTGGGGCACCTTCAACCTCGCCCCGCACCCCTGGGAGGAGCCGGCCGAGGGCACCGTCGCCGCGGCCGGGCGCGTGGGCGCGCGGGCCGTGACGCCCCGGCCGGGACAGCCCTTCGAGCCGGCCGTGGGACTGCCGGCGGACCCGTGGTGGCGGGCGGTCGCGGCGCGGCCCGCGGCCCCGGCGGCGGAGTGCCCGGTGCGGGCGCTGCCGGCGGACGAGCCGGGCCGTACCGGAGCCACCGTCCGGGCGTAGCGGGGGAGTTGGCGATCGCCGAGGCGGCCTCGGCGTTCCCCGCGCGGGCAAAGTGGTGCGATTTCCTATGTGATCCCCTAAGGAGTGAGGTGCGGGGCCTATGGGGGTGTACAAGCCTCTTGTGGCGGAAGCGGTAGGGCCGCTTCAATGCCGTTCGTCGGTTAGGAAAGCTTCCTAACAGCCGGGGTCCCGAGGCCCCGGCGCCCCGGGAACGGAGATCCGCATGCCCACGCGCACCGCGACGACCACCGCACACACCCCGAACCGCATCCCGGACGAGGCCGCGCACCAGGCCCCGTCCGCCGGCCGGACCCCGAGAAAGGCGTCCCGCCTCGCCCTCGTCGGCCTGGCCGTCGCGCTCCCCGCCCTCGCCCTCACCGGGGTGGGGCAGGCGGCGGCCGTCACCGCCACCGCCCATCACGTCACCGCCGCACCGCTCACCGAGCGGATACAGGCGCTGGCCGCGACCGGCCTGGACGACCCGCACAAGAAGGACATCGCCATGCGGCTGGTGTCGAGCGCCGAGAACTCCTCGCTCGACTGGCGCGCCCAGTTCACCTACATCGAGGACATCGGCGACGGCCGCGGCTACACCGCCGGCATCATCGGCTTCTGTTCCGGCACCGGCGACATGCTCGACCTCGTCGAGCGGTACACCAAGGACAAGCCCGGCAACCCGCTCGCGAAGTACCTGCCCGCGCTGCGCAAGGTCAACGGCAGCGACTCCCACTCCGGCCTGGGCAAGCCCTTCGAGGAAGCCTGGCACAAGGCCGCCCAGGACAAGGCGTTCCAGGACGCCCAGGAGGCCGAGCGCGACCGCGTCTACTTCGGCCCGTCGGTCGCGCAGGCCAAGGCCGACGGCCTGCGCGCGCTCGGCCAGTTCGCCTACTACGACGCGATCGTCATGCACGGCCCGGGCAGCGGCAAGGACAGCTTCGGCGGCATCCGCAAGGCCGCCCTGGCCAAGGCCAAGCCGCCGGCCCAGGGCGGCGACGAGAAGACCTACCTCGGCGCCTTCCTCGACGCGCGGAAGAAGGCCATGCAGAACGAGGCGGCCCACAGCGACACCAGCCGCGTCGACACCGCGCAGCGCGTGTTCCTGAACAACGGCAACTTCGAGCTCCAGCCGCCGCTGAAGTGGAAGGTCTACGGCGACTCGTACGAGATCAAGGAGTAGCGGGCGGGAGGAGCCGCGGGCGGGGCGGGCCGGGGCGGCGCCGGAAGCGCCGCCACGGCCGCCCGCTCAGTGCGGCGGTTCCATGTCGCAGCAGGAGTCCCGGCGCAGCTGCCGCCCGACCTCCAGCCACTCCTCGAACGCGCGCGCCACGGGCCCGGCCGCCCGGGGGGCGGCGGGGTACGAGCCGACGAGATCCGCCTGGCGGAACGGCACGCCCCCGCGCAGCACCGACTCCGTCCGCACCAGCCGGGCGAAGTCGGTGAACGGGTCGCCGTCCACCACCGTCATATCGGCCAGCTTGCCGGTCTCCAGCGTGCCCAGGTCCCGCTCGGCGCCGAACGCCCGCGCGGGCAGCACGGTCGCCGTCCGCAGCGCCTGCGCCGCCGACAGCCCGTAGCGGTGCAGGGCCCGCAGCCCCAGGTGCAGCGAGAGCCCCACCGGTACCAGTGGGGCGTCCGTGCCGAGGGCGACGATTCCGCCACCGGCCAGTACCCGCCGGTAGACGTCGACCTCCCGCTCCAGCGTGTCCAGCTGGTCGCGGCTGGGCCGGGCCGCCGCCGTCCGCCGGACGACCGCGACGTCCCAGGGCGGCATCAGCGTCGTCACCCGGGGGTCCTCGGCCAGCGCGGGCGCGTCGCCGAGCAGCGGCACGGAGCTGAAGAGCGTCGCGATCAGATGGAAGTCCACGCCCCTGCTCGTGTAGATCTCCACCAGATCCTGGTAGGCGCGGCCCGAGGCCGTCGTGGCGTGCCCGAACTCCAGCCGCTGGGTCGCCTGGAGATGGGTCGTCAGATCCTGGCCGAGCTGGACGCCCGGCGAGCAGAGGTGGCCGCCCGAGCGCACCCCGAGCCGCTCGTGCGCGAACCGGGCCGCCTCCTCCATCACCCAGCCCGGGGCCCGCACGTACGTCTTGACGAAGTCCCAGTCCAGCGCGGCGGCCCGGTCCAGCGACCGGCGCAGCCCCTCCCGGGTGCGGTGCGCGCGCCCCATGCTGTACGCGACGCGCCCGCCGTCCAGCAGCTCGCCCGAGGCCAGCATCCGGGGCCCGGCCAGCGCGCCCGCGTTGACGGCCTCGCGGATGCGTGCCTGCTCGTAGGCGAAGCCGCCCAGCGAGACGGCGGTGGTGATCCCGTAGGCCAGCTGCAGCGCGGTCTGCCGGCCGCCGTAGATGTTCTGGTACGGGTGGGTGTGCGCGTCCCAGAGGCCGGGGATCACGGTGCGGTCCGAGGCGTCGATCCGGCGGGCGGACGCCCGGCGCGCCCGGTGCGGCCCGACGGCGTCGATCCGGCCGCCGCGCACCGTGACGTCGACGTCGTCGCGCACGGTGTCGCCGGTGCCGTCCCAGAACCTCCCGGCGTGGACGACGACGTCGGCGGGGGCGGGACGCCGGTAGTCGAGGGTGACGGGGACCGTACGGACCGCACCGGCCCTGCCGTCCTCGATCTCCATGATCCGCAGCCGGCCGGCGGAGAGATAGAGGAGGCGGCGCCCGTCGGCGGACCAGGACGGGTGGTCGGCGGCCTCGTCCGTCAGCCGGTGGGGCGCGCCCTCGGGGGTGCCGTCGGCCCGGACGGGCAGCAGCCACAGCGCGGACTCGGAGATCACCGCCAGATGGCGACCGCCGGGCGACCAGACGGGCCCGGAGTCGTAGCGGTCGGAGAGGGAGGTGTGCGGGGCGAGGGCGTGCAGGCGGGCGGTGCCGTCGCGGGTGTCGACGATCCGGATGAGGTTGTAGCCCTCACGGAACCGCTGGTTGAGGCGGTTGCGGTCGCAGAAGGCGAGGAAGCGCCCGTCGGGCGACCAGCTGGGTCTGCCGGGCAGCCCGCCGGCGCCGAGGGGGGCCGCGAGGACCCGGTCGGAGCCCTTGCCGAGGTCACGGACGACCACATTGCCGGCCATGTCGACGCTCGCGAGGAACCGCTCGTCCGGGGAGAGCGCGGGATAGACCCGGCCCCCGTCCGCCAGCACGGTCTCCTCTCCGGAGGCCAGGTCGCGGCGGCGCGCGGCGAGCAGCCCGTCCCGGTCGCCCGCGTAGACGAGGGACCGCCCGTCGCGGGTCCAGGTGGGGCCGAGCAGATAGCGGGTGGGCTCGGCGGCCACCACCCGGCGGGGCCGCCCGCCCGCGACGTCGGCGACCCAGAGCGCGTTCAGCGCCGCGAAGGCGACCCGGCGGGCGTCGGGCGACAGGGCCGGGAGGTGGAGGGCGCGGGCGGTGTGGGCGCCGCCGGCCTCCAGGTCGTAGCGCTTGGCGCGATAGCGGGGCCGGTGCAGGGGGAGCCGGGCGGAGAACGGCAGGAAGGAGACCGCGGGAGCGCCCTTGCCGTCGCCGACCCGGGCCACCGCGAACCGTCCGCCGAGGGTGAGGAGCAGCTCGTCCCGCGAGATCCAGCGCGGCGGTACGGGCGCGACGTCCCCGTCGATCTTCACGGCCGTGCCGTCGACGACGAGCACGCAGGTGGCGGCGGGGGAGGCGGTGGTCCTGAGGTAGGCCAGCCGGCCGGCCGGCGAGAGCGCGGGGGTCATCACCTGAGCGGCGGCGGCCTCGGTGTGCTCCACCCGGACGGGACCCCGCCCGTCGGCGGGCGCGGACACGACCGTACGCGCCTCCAGTGCCGCCCCGGCGGCCTTGGCCCGGACGAAGACCAGCCGCTTTCCGTCCGGCGACCACGTGGGATCGAAGTCCTCCCAGGCCCCGTCCTGGAGCGGGCCGTCCTGCCCGGTCACCCCGCTGATCCGGGTGAGACCCCCGGTGCGTACGTCCACCACCCACACGCGGTACGGGCTCCCGGCCACCGGATCGCCGCCCCGCTCGGAGGCGAACGCGACCCGCGAGCCGTCCGGCGACCAGGAGGGCCCGCGGTCGTCCCAGGGGCCGTCGGTGAGCTGCCGCAGTCCGGTCCCGTCGGGGCGCAGCGTCCAGATATGGAAGCCGCCGCCCCGGAAGGCGCAGACGGCGAGCAGTCTGCCGTCGGGGGAGTGGACGGGCCGGGTCGGTTCGAGATCGGCGGGTGTGATCGCCACGGCGTCGCCGCCGGCCCGGGGGAAGGACCACAGGACGTTCTGCACCTCGGCGACGACCCGGTCCCCGGCGGGCGCGAGGCTGGCGGAGCCGTTGGTCGCGGCGGTGAAGGAGAGGACGGGGCCCGACGCACCCGGCGTCGCGGCGTCGGCCACCCCCGGGGGAAGGGCCGCCGCCACCCCGGCGGCGGTGGCGGTCCCGGCCGCCGCCTGGAGGAAGCCACGCCGCGAGACGGGCGGGAAGAGGGTGGGCGAGGGGGCTGGGGCGGGGTCCGTGGAGGGGGCGAGATCGTTGCCGGACGTGTCCAACTGTCCTCCTGCTGAGGGGGAGTTGCCTGGGACCGGAGCTGAAACGGAATGCTCGATGGTCGCATGCGCCGAGCCCCACGGGTCAACACCGCGCCGGGCCTCCCCGCCCACCCTCCGCCCCTCCGGGAGCCCCGCCCCCCACCCCCAAGATCCACCCGGCGCAAACCGTGCGCGGCCACCCCGTGAAGTGCGGTATTGTTCTCATGCGCGGTCGGCGAGGGAGAGATCCGGAGCCGGACAAGCACCGGGACGTGGCGCAGTTTGGTAGCGCACTTGACTGGGGGTCAAGGGGTCGTGGGTTCAAATCCCGCCGTCCCGACGGTATGAAAGAAGCCTCTGATTGGCGGGAAACCGCAGGTCAGAGGCTTCTTGCGTCTGATCACCGGACGAGCCGCAGGTGCCGCACAGGCGCGGTCTCTGGGACCAGTTTGGGACCAACGGGCTCTTGGCGGCCTTCGGTGAGGTAGCGGCTGAGGGCTGCGCCGGCCAGGTGGATCGACCGGCGGTCGGGGTGGAGGTACCGCTGCGTGGTGGTGATCGCGCCGTGTCCGGCGATCTCGCGGAGGACGTGGACGGGGATGCCGGCGTCTGCCATCCATGTCAGCCCGGTGTGCCGGAGATCGTGGCGGCGCAGGTGTTCGTAGCCGAGGCGGACGACGACCTCGTCCCAGTGGGTGGCGTCCCGCAGGATGGCCGTGGTGATCCGGCCGCCGCGTGGCCCGGTGAAGAGCCGTGCCATGGGGTTGTGCCCCACTGCGTCGAGGCGGGCGCTGACCATGGGCCGGATTTCGGGGATGAGGGGGACTGAGCGGCGTCGCTTGCCCTTGGTGCCCTTGTCGATCAGCCCGCCCGGTCCGGGGGTGGTCTGGCGGCAGCACTCCCAGGTCCAGGTGCGCCGGTCGATGTCCCCGGCGCGGACGCCGGAGACCTCGCCGATACGGGCTGCGGTGCATGCGGCGTACCGGACGATGTCGCCCCAGCCCAGGAACTGGTCGTGCGAACGTTCGACGAGGGCGGTGGCGAGTGTGTCGAGTGCGTCCCAGTGAGTGACTCTGTCGGGGATCTTGAGGTTCGAAGGTCATTTGCCTTGGCGCCACCACAGGGGTCGGGGTAGCTCGCGGGCGTCGAGGTACTGCTGGAAGGCTGTGGGCGGGCGTGGGCGGTAGGCGGAGTTCTCGGGTTCTTGTTCGCTGAGGCGCTCGATGTTGATGGCGATCGCGGTCAGGACGTGCTGGACGTGTGTCTTGGCGGTGCCGTGGTAGCGGCAGCGGCGGGCTCGGTGGCTGGTGGCGAGTTCGTGCACCGTCCCCTCGACGCCGGAGCGGGAGGCGTAGAGCCGCTTCCACTGGTGGTCCTGCTGGTCAGCGCGGTTGCGGGCCTGGAGTTCGTGCAGGTGCCGGGGCAGGAAGTTCACGGTCCGGGCGGCGCCGCTGGTGCACGAAGACTTCTCGGGACACGGACCGCACTGCCGCTTGTCGAACCGCACCACCGTGAAGGGGGCCATGGCCGGAGGCTCGTTCCAGTTGCCGCTGACCTTGCCGTTGGGGCAGGTGACCTCGCGGCGGTCGAAGTCGATGATGAAGTTCTCCCGGGCGAAGCCGGCGTCCCTCGCACGCTGCTGGGAGCTGTTCGCGGGCAGCGGCCCGACGAGAGCGATCTTGTGGGTGCGGGTGGCCGCGTCAAACCCGGTGACCGAGGTGTAGCCGCCGTCGACGAGGTGCTGGGCGGGCAGCAGACGGCGCCGCTTGAGGCGGGCGTGGATGGCGGGCAGTGCCTGGCTGTCTGCGGCTGAGACCACAGTGGCCACATCCGTGATCACATTGACGCTGCCGTCATCGCAGGTCTCGGTCACATGCGCGAGGTAGCCGGTCCACCGGGTGTGCCCACGGCGGACCCAGCGCGCCTCCAGGTCGTAAGGCGACTCGATCCGCACCCTCGCCGGAACCAGGCCGTCCTTCTCATGGCGCGGCCGCAGCCGACCCCGGGCATCGACGGTGAACTGCTGCACCATGATCTGGCGCAGGGCCTCGAGCTGCGGGCCCGGGCGGTGACCAGGCCGGTGCCGCTGGAAGCGGGTGAGCAGGTCGGCCGCGTCGGTGCCGGCCTGGGTGAGGCGGGTGACGGGGTGGCTGGGCTGGCTGCACATGCGGACTTGACGCCCGTAGCGTTCGCCCCACTCAGCGGTCACCAGCCCGTCCAGGAGGCCGGGGGCGGTGCGGGCGAGTTCTTCCACGGCAGCACGGACCGCTTCGAGCACCAGCTCCAGCCGGGTCAGCTCACGGGCGGCGGCAAGGATGTGGGTGGAGTCGGTGCGCTGCCGGCCCCTCGCTTTGACCAGGCCGGCCGCCTTGAGCCGCTCCAGTGCGAGGTCGAGCAGTCGGTCGGCGCGGTCGTCCTTCGCGAGGCGGTCGCGGAAGTCGCCCAGCACACTGTGGTGGAAGCCAGGATCGTCCAGTTCCAGCGCGAGGGCGTATTTGAAGTCGAGGCGGCAGCGCACCGCCTCCGCCGCCTGCCGGTCCGACAGGTTCAGCAGGAACTGCAGGACGCAGACGGTGGCGAGCTGGGCGGGCGATAACCCGGGGCGTCCGTCGCGCGGGTACCAGGCTTCGAAGTCCTCGTCCTGCCATAGTCCGTCCAGCCGGTCGCGTACCCACATCGCCGTCGTCCCGCGGGGATTGCTCGTTCGGGCAACCTGCGCGGTCAGGGCGGGAATCTGCACACCGGAGCGGGGACGGACGGACACCAGGCACCTCAACGACAGTCGTTCACCTTCGAAACCGAGTCGAGCATGCCCGTTGATCACGCCCATCCGCCGAGGATTCTCAAGATCCCCGACAGAGTCACTCAGTGAGAGATACAGATTCTGCCGGAGAGCCGGGCTCATCGGGCCGTTCCGGCATCGAAATTGAGCAGCAGTCCACGGGGGCCTGATTGCGCTGCGTGGTCTGCCAGACTCTCGGAACTGCCCGGCACACCACCGAGTTCAACGGACTTGGACGTGCTGGTACCTGACGTACGAGCGGGCCGCCGTGATGGATGCTGTCCCGACCATCACGGCCGCCGCTGTCGTTATCTTCACATGGCCGCTCAGCACAGCCAACGTGACGGTGAGTGACAGCAGGGTATCGGCGCCCAGCGTGACATCGAGGGAACTGACGTGTTCTGCGCGAAAGGCAGGCACAGGCAGCGTGCTACGTTCGATTCGCCATGGCAGTCGGCATAACCACTGCCTGACAAACTGCAGCTCAAGTAACACGAGAGACTCCTTGATCTGTAGTTCGGCAGCAAGGCCCCGGCGGGCGACCAAACCTCAAGCCGGGGTCTTCGCCATGGCTGGACGCTAGTGCTTTGACCAAGGCACGCGCCAACCCTGAACCGGGGATTGTGCGGAATCTGTCCGGCTCGGCCAGTCAGCGCCATGCATGGGTCAGGGGCATGTGCAATTTCCAGCGTAAGCTGCCACTTTCGCGCCTGGGGTCATGATGACGGCACGTCGGATTCATGTCCTTTGCGCGTGGCTCGCCCAGGGGCTACGGGTGTAAATGGCCCACTACGTTGCCGGGCGGTCAACACCGCTCCAGTGGACATCGTGTAACCGCTATGCCCGTCGATCGGCGTAGTGTCCCCGGCCGGGCGATGTGCCGGAGCCAGGGGACGAACCTTGGGTGGTGATGGCAGACAGAACTCCGAGAGGCGATGCGTGTCATCGGGTGGTGCGCAAGGAGGGAGCGCATGGCGGTGGGGCTAGGGCGCTGGCTGTCGACGGCGCTGGTGGGTGACGCTGGGGGCGTTGGGACGGTGGTGACGGCGGACCGTGGTGGGCGCGGAGGTAGCGGAGCCGGGTGGTGGTGAATTCGGCACACAGTGGAAGACCGTCACCGGCTTGCCTCCGCGTCTGCTGACTGCTGCCGGAACTCGTGGACTACCTCGATGAGGCCGACGATGTGCCGGTTGAACTCGTGCAGTTCCTCTGTGGGCACCCACAGTTCGAGGATGGTGCGTCCGTCGGCCTGTTGGACTGGGTAGCGGGCGGCGAATGTGGCGTTGACCTCGAAGCGGGTGACGTAGCCGACGCCGGATGCCGGCACGCTCCAGTCGCGGGCGATGCGGGTTGCGTAGTCCTCGTTGAGCACCGGGTAGAAGATCGGCTGCTCGGGCAGGCGCGGCGGCCAGGCCCGCCAGCCCGACGCGCTGACCAGCGCCAGCTCCTTCGGTCCGGTCGGCCGCCACGAGGTCATGGTGTCGCCGGTCACGCTCGTACTCGTCTTCCCCGTCAGCTTGTATGCCGTCAGTCGCACCGCCGTAGGCTATTTCCAACCCCCGCAGCCAGCGGGTTTCCCCTCACCGCCATGGCGTCGGGCCGGTTTCCGGGCTATGCCCTGGTACGAGTAAGCGTTGCAGGATGCCCGGCACTGAGTTGTGCTGGCAGCGAGATGGGGTGATCAGATAGAGGGCACCTCTTGGCAACGGTCTTCGTCATGATGCTGCTGATGCCCGTGGAACAGATGGCGGTCCTGTGGATCAGTCTGATGTCGAGGACGCCAAGGGAGGGTAGGTGTAGGACTGAACTCAACATCCGAACTCCCCCATGGGGTGAACCGTTGACCAAGCCTAAGAGCCCTGCGCCCGACCCAAGACGGAGCGAGCAGCCTCAGACCGGCTCGCTCTACGCCCTCACTGACCCACGGGATGGGACGGTGCGCTATGTCGGCCAGACAACGAACCACCTGCAATTACGCTTGGCTCAGCACATCAATAATCCGACCAACCCGGGCATGCGTATGTGGATCAACGCGCTCGCTGCCGCTGGTCAGGTGCCCGTGATCAACCTTCTTCGCGAGGTACCTGTAGGTGATCTGGATGAAGCTGAGCACGCGGAAATTCTCGCGCACCTCGCCTCACACCATCCGCTTCTCAACCATCCCTACTATCTAGCCCACTCAGGGACCGAAGAGGCCCTGCCCCGGCAACGGGCCACAGCAGTTGCGGCCTCGCTACCGGTGCAGCGGGCAAGGCCGGCGAGTGGACGTAGACGGCTCGAGAGCCGCATGAAGGTTTTGAAGGTCAGAGAAGCCGTGGCCCTCCACCGGTGGATCGTCGCGGAAGAGGCTCGTCAGCTCCTCGTGGAGGCCCAACGCTCAGAGGTGACAGCGGGCCGATTCGATGCCTACACGCTCACTGAGGAGATTGAGCGGGCTACCGACAACAGCGCGGACGCCTACCGTCGCTACCTGATCGTCCGCAAGATCCGCAAGCGCACGAGCCGACTCCGCCACCCCGCCTGGACCCGAAAGAGGCGTCGGGCAACGCCCAGCCGTTTCAGCCTCCGGCTACGCCAACTCAAGCTCATGGTCGGGCACAAGTCTGTTGCCCCGATACCATACGTCCCCATCCTGCTCCGAGAATGCCAGCCCTTCCAACATTCGGCCCGCTACGAAGGCGGCCACCTCATCACCTCGTGGGAAACGGAATATTTCGTCGGCGCCTGGGACACTGCGTGGGGGCGACTGTGTGTCATCTACCCTCTCGACTGGAGTGGCGGCCCGATCGGGCACATCGTCAGTACCGCGCGAGACCTCGCTGACAAACTCAACCCGAAAGTGACGGCCGTGCTCCGCAACTCGCTCGCACGGACAGGCGGTGACAAGTTCATTGTCACCGCAGTTGACGCCGACTACCCAGAGGATACGTACAAGACTGACACAGCTCACCTCTATGAGCTGCTCGGTCACGACGCGCCATGGTGGCCAATGGAACTGCGCCGTCCCGAGCACATGATGCGCTGGCGTCCGGATGGCCCATCAGCTGCCTACCAGGCAGTCCCCACCTTCGACCTGGAGGCCCTAACCCGGGTGACGGAAGCCGAGCCGGAAGGATCACTGGTGCGCGCCGTACTCACCTCGTTGATCTGGCGGCTTCAGAAGTACGACAACGACGGTGCAGCCTGGGAGTTGGACGAGTACCGGGAGGAGTACAGCACGGAGCGCATTACCGTCCCTGTCACCCTCGACCGCCGCCAGCCGGAACAACCTAAAGAACCTGAGGCCTCGGCCGCTCGCGAAGCGTGGACTCGTATCCTCGCTCGTTCTGACGATGACGCTCTTGCCTGCTGCCAGGCCGCACGCCAGTGGAACAGCGGGGAAGACTTCCCGCTTGGCTATACGATCAACCTTGCCAGTAACCACGGTTTCGCTGTTACAGAGTGGCTGGAGCGACTGGTTCCAGCAGAACCCACAGTTGCCACGTCGCTCCTCACCGAGGATCCAGCAACGGACTGCATCTTCACCGACCCGGTTGCTGGCATCCCCGTGACCAGGGGCCGGCAGAGGGATATCCGCACCTACGCTCCGCGTCGCCTCGAGACCACCAGTCCTCTTACTGAACTCATCCTCGACAGCACCGTGTGGATCCGCACGAAAGACGGACTCCTCCACATCGCGCCCCAGCCGGGCGCCGGTCAAGTCGCCACATGGGGGTACACAGGTGGTGGACCAGGACAACTTATGGTGCTTATCCAGCGGATGCTGCGAGACCCTATGTCGGACATGGAATCCAGAGACGAGAGTGACTACAGCTGGAACAACTCCCCGCCAGCCCTGCAGGAGCTGGTGTCTACCAGCTGGCCCAATGGCACAGTCTTCACCCGCGCACAGCTGGAACAAATGTGTGCTCCGCAGCCACCCGACGTGGTGCAGTATCACCGTCCTCACCCTCGGTGATTGAATTAGCTGGCTATTGAACGATGAAACCGGGATGTCCTGTCCTGTTGTGATCGGCGCTATTGGTGACCAGGACTGCGACGGGAGGCTTAGAACTGGCGCCGCCCGCGGGCGTCAGCTAGTCAGAGGACACTCCCAACGACGGAGCGCTGCGACGAGTCTTAAGGCAAGCGTTCGAGAATCGGGTTCCACGCGAACCAATCCAGCGCTTCAGCGCCCAGGTCGTAGGGGGCGTTCAGAAGAGCCTGCTCAACAAGCTGCAGATTTTGCCGGACTGTGGGCGGGGCGTTGTCCAGGTAGAGGCAGAAATCCTCGTTGTGAACCTCCTTGAGGTACTGGATGAAATCAGTGTCCTCGCCGCGAAGCCGCACCATGGCAGCTCGAACCCGTGGCTCCCATGCAGGCATACCAAAATGGTCTGAGGCGCTGATGGCTTGTGCTGACGCGAGCAGAAGAAACTCCTCGTGACAGAATGTCTTCTGTAGATGCATCAGGTAGTCGATTCGTTTCTTTGCGTGCTTCTTGATCTCGCCCAGAGCGCCGTACCCGAACTGTGTCAGCGTGCCTGACGTACCAGGCCAGACGAGAGTGCGGTCAAGGATGGTTTTCCCGAACCTGAGCAGTGCGTAGCGGTTATCGCTGGCCAGGGCTTGAAGGGCTTGGTGGTAGATCCATGTGTTCCGCGCGAACATCACACCGTCATGGAGACCGTTGCGTCTTCCACGCGCACCCGCGTGGGCGTCTTCGATTGGCCCGTTACGCCAGACCAGTTGGGTGATGCCGACAGCGGCTGCATTAGCGAGGTTGCCCATCTCAGGGCTGACGCTCAAGGACTACAGGCTCTCACGTAGGTGCGGTATTACGGTTGCGTAGTCGATGCTCATTTCAACCCCTCATGTCAAGAAACCGTATCGGTCAGCTGGACGCCGAGACCCGGCCGCTCGGACATCCGGTCCGGCTATCCCTCGGCTGTTACAGCTCTTTGTGGGCGTCATCTGCGGTGACCCAGTGGCTGAGGAGCTCGTTGACCGGGAGCCCTGATTCCTCCAGGTCCAGTCGTGTCACTGACATCGAGCCGGGGGTGCTCATCAGTAGGCGTTCGGCAATGAGGTGGGGGAGAAGGAGGGCGGCAGCGCCGGCAGGCCAGATGGCAGCGACTTGATATGTGGCGATGAGTCCAGCTTCCCAGGGGGAGAGTGGATCACGCCGGTGGCCGTAAGTTGCGTCCTGCTCGACGGCGGGGATCTTGATCGCGACCAGTTGGCGTGGGGCGTTGCTGTGTTCCGCAACCATTTTCCGTGCGAGCACGATCCAGTCGGCCACCAAAGCATCGAGTGCGGCGAAGGCCTCGTCCCGGCCTTTCCGGCGCCTGCCGAATGCGTCGTACAGCACAGAGGAAGCCGCAAAGTCGTCGTCCTCCAGCGCGGTCCATGACCGGGCCGCCTTGTCCTGCCAGCTGGACCAGGTCCTTCGTAGGATGCGTTCTGCGTCCGCTCCCAGCCCCGCGAACCCTGGCCTTGGGGTCAGCTCCGGCTCGGACAGGAAGGGTACGACTGCGGTCTCGAGGAGAGCTGATGGCCGCAGCAAGTCTGCCAGAGCACTCCGTTCACGTTCGATGGCTGCGGCCAGCGCCTCTTGAAGGGGCGCGGCCCACGGGTGCAGCCAAGGGAAGGCGGCGACGGCTTCGCCGCTCTCGAGCATGTAGCCGTGAAGGTACCGCCAGTGGTCGTGATGGCGCTCACGGATCAGCCGCGCCTGTTCGAATCGGTCCCATGCCTCTTGGTCGCACTCGTCGGTGTCGTCATCCGTCGCCCGGCACTCCTGCTGGGGGTACTCTCCGGTCGCCAGGGCCGAAGCGGCGTCCAGCTCCTCCGTCTCATCGAAATCTGTATCCGGGGACGGCTCGCTCGCCGACTTCAGGTCTGTCACCGCCGCTACGGCGCTGACGAAGGCGAGGAGTGGACTGTCGGCAGGAATCGGCCATCGGCAATTGCTGCACCACTTGTGCACGGCTTCTCTGAGAGCAACCTGCATCAACTGCGTGGCATGAGACGAGCGGAGCATGGAGCATCCTGGGTCGCCGTGCAGCTTGCCTTTGCCGGAAGACGGGGTATGGCACGTGAGGTGGATGTCTCCGAGAGGGCCGAGCGGGACGTCGGCATCAAGGAGCTGTCCGAGGCGGACTGAGCGCAGAGCAGAGGTCGTCGATGGCATGGTCGCAGGCTACCGACCGCCACTGACAGACTCGGTTCTGCGTCCGGGCGACAAGTGCGCCAGGCCGGTCAGCTGGGGACCTCGGAGTGGAAACGAAGGGGCCGATTCCGCTGCCTGGACGGTTCTCCGGCCCATTGAGTTGTTCCGGCCGTCATGGAAGCGGTGCCTCCTCATCGCCATCGACGGCGGAGAGCGGCCACCGTACATAGAGGACGTGTTCTTCGAGGCTGGCTTCTTCCCAGTGCAGACCGAGTGCTTGGAGGGCTGCTGGAGGCTAGTCAGAACAGCGCATCCTCGTGGGTGGCTGTGATCTGCGTGCTCCGCGTGATTCTGCCTGGTGTTGTGGTGATCTGGTTCTCGCGGCGCATGCTGGCGAGCAAATCGATGACCTGGCCGCGCTTGTAGACGGTCTCCAGGAGGGTGAAGCGCTGTAGGTCCTCGACGAGGCGGCCGGTGGGGGAGGCCTTGAGGTATTCGAGGAGAATGCGCCGCAACGGTCCGGTATCCGGAGCGAAGGTGAGGTCGAGGACCTGCTGTCGGGGGTCTTTCGGGTCGCGGTAGCGGACACCGGTCGCGGTGTCGACCTTCCACATGGCGTCCTTCATCTTCTCGACGCCCTTCTCATGGCGGGTGCCGAAGATGAGGTAGAGCAGGTTGCCCTTCTCGTCGATCAGCTCGAAGGAAAGGCTGTGGTCGAAGCCGGCTCGCTTGAGGGTCCGGCGGTACTGGTCACGCAGGTAGGAGGCCTTGCCATGGCTGGGCTGGCTGAACACGCCTTGCCAGTCGGTGTTCCCGAAGAACGCGTCGCCGGCTGCACGATGGCGGTCGTCCTTAGTGGCGAAGCGGATGAGGAACTGGGGCTGGAACGTGATCATTACTTCGCTGCTGCGATGGCGGGCTATCTGCTGGATCAGCGTGAACGGGACGTCGGGGCCGCCGAAGCCATCGAGGAGGACGAACATGGGGTGCTGAAGACTGCCTGCCTGAGCCAACTGGTGCAGGAGGTCGGGGTGGCAGCTGCCCTGGGCGATGAGGGTCTCTAGCCGGGTGAGTTGTGGACCGGGGCTGGTGTCGCGTGCGTGAGTAAGGCGGCGCTGCAGCTCAGCTACGCGGCGGGAGTCTTCCTCGATGAGGACCATCTTCACCGTTTTACCTGGGCGCTGGCGCAGCCATCCGGCCAGGATGTGGTGGGCGATCACCGGGGATCCGGCTTCGCCACCCTTGTAGATGCCAGGGCCGGCGAAGCCCTCGGCGTACGTGACGATGTCATTGCGGGAAAGCAGGATCGGTGCCCATGCCTGCAGGTAGTGGCGGAGCACATGGTGCTTGGCCGCAGTGTGTGGATCCCGGTCCCAGGTAGGTTCTTTCGCCGCCATGTGTCCCCCATGCGGTGCAACGAATATGCCTGGGGAGAGGATCACACAGTCTCCACGCGGCCACTAGAGTGCTGCACCCGACTCGTTCAAGAGGCGGCGAGACGTCCGCGCGCAGGCAACTGGTCCCAGGTGCGCCCCTGCAGGTCCCGTCCACCTGTCTTAGGGCTGCGACCGCCCCACTGCTTGAAGAAGAACGGCACGCCGGAGGCGCGGCAGGCGTCGCGGATTTCGACGACCCAGTCCTGGTCCATCGGCCGGTGGCAGGCTCCGGACTCACCGCCGACGATGACCCACCCGATCCCGTCTAGCTCAAGCCCGGTCAGCGGACCGAGCAAGGGTTCCAGGGACAGAAAACGAACCGCTGCGGGGACTGTCCGCAGGTCGTCGACCCGACTGAGCTCCTTGGCGTTCTCGACCGAGACTCCCATCCAAAGGTTCTGGGGCCACTCAAGCCGGTCGGCGACACGACGCAGGCGCACTGACCGCTTGGTAAGCACCTGGTACGTATGACGAGGTGTCTCAGCCATGACCGCGAAGACATCACGGACGAACGGCAGCGGAACTCGTGCGTGGAACAGATCACTCATGGAGTTCACGAAGACCATGCGAGGTCTCCTCCAGCGCCTCGGGACGTCCAGGGAGCCGCGGTGCGTGGTCAGACCGAAGCCTGGACCTGATGTGCGAGGATCGCCGTCCTCCTGGTACTTCGCTGCTCCCATGGCCTTGAGACGTTTGGCCAGACTCAGCGCGTAGCAGTTGTCGCACCCGGCCGATACGCGGTCGCACCCCGTGGTGGGGTTCCAGGTCGCCTCGGTCCACTCGATGGCGCTGCGGTCGCTCATGGTCGGCCTCCCCTCCCGGGCCCGGGATGGATAGCGGGCCGCCGGCGTGCCTAACGAAATGTCACCCGAACGGGCACGCGATCACTCCATCTTCGCTGTCGAATATTTGTTCACTGCGGCTGGAGGTTGTCAATCATCTGGAGCTCGGTCCAGGCGCCAATGGCAGCCGCCAGGCGCGGCTCATCAACTGAGGATGCCCCTTCTCTGGCGCCGGTGCCTCGACTCCCTGCCTTGCTTCATGGGGGTCTGTGCGATGTGCGCTTGACTCGCTGCCGGGACCAGTTTGGGACCACACGATGCGCGCGCCACCGGACGTCGCCCCTTTTTCTTCGCATTAAGGCATGGCAGTTTAGGGCGAGATGTCTATATTTAATAGGGTGTCAACTAGACTGGGGGTCAAGGGGTCGTGGGTTCAAATCCCGCCGTCCCGACGGTGCGAAACACCCTCTGACCTGGGAGAAATCCCAGGTCAGAGGGTGTTTTCTGTTTTTCTGAAACGCCGTCAAATTGGCGGGCGGTCAGGTGGCCGGGGACCTTCTGGGGGTCGGCGTTTCGAAGAAACCCCTGATCAGGCCCTGTTTTGCCGGGGGCCGGACCCTTGGGGCATTCCGGGCGTTTGTGTGGTTCTCGCAATGCCTGGAGGGGGCCGCGAGGGGCCGGGAAGGCGCCGGGGCGCCTGAGAGGCGGGTATGTCAGCCCCGCGACTGACGGACGACGTGTCCACCGGAGTCCTGCGTGGCAGGTGCCGGCTCCTGCATGGCGGGGACCGGGCTGTGGAGGCCGGTAGGTGCTGATGCCGGTGCTGCCTCGGGATCCTTCCCGGCCGGTGTCGTCGGTCGGCGGGCCACGATCAGGTAGTAGTCGAGGATCCGCTGCTCGTAGGCCCGCAGGAAGTTCCGGGGCCAGGTCCCCGCGGCCCACTGCCGACTCAGCCAGAGGTCCCATCCGGGCCAGACGTGCCGTCCGATCGACTCGGCGCGCACCTGCGTGAGCCCGGCCGCCGTGAAGGCACCGGTGAGCGCGGTGACCGGCCGCGCGATGTCCAGGCCGTTCGCATACGTCTCCAGCAGCCCTGCCAGTTCCGCGGGTCGGCCCGGCGCATCGTCCGCGGTGAAGAAGCTGGCCACGGCTGCCCGGCCGCCCGGCCGCAGCACCCGCGCCGTCTCGGCCGCGAAAGCGGCGAGATCCGGGAAGTGCTGCGCGGCCTCCACGCTGACGACCGCGTCGAAGTCACCGTCCGCGAACGGCATCCGTTCCGCGGCTCCCTGTACGAATCGCAGCCGCCCTGGCTCCTGCCGCAGCAAGCCGGCGTGCGCGCTGTGCGCCCGCTGCAGTTGCTGTGGATGAATGTCCATCCCGGTGACGGCGGCCGGTTCATGCTCACGCAGGGCCAGCGCACCCCCCATCCCCAGCCCGCAGCCCACTTCCAGGGCCTTCGTATCCCCCAGCGGGCCGACGGCGTTCAGGACGTACCGGTAGAGGTCCTCCTGACTGCGGATCCGGTCCGCCTCACCGAGCGGGCCGCCCAGATCGATGCCGTGCCAGTAACCGAAGTTGATGAATCCCCCAGCGAAGATCGCGTCCCCGCTCAGATCAGCCGGACCATACGTCTCCCGCACCACGGGACGCATGGCGGAACTGGTCCGCTGAGCACTGTCTGCCACTGTGCCAACCTCCTCGAAAGCGCACACCTCACGCCGGGGGCGGTCCTTCGCGGCCTACCGCCCGTGAGAGCCGCCCGAGCGTGACAACGCCGGGCACGGTGGACGGGTGACGGCCATGACAGTGTTGTCACCTGAGCGGGACCAGATTGTCGTTTCCGCAGTGCGTCAGCTGTCAAGGGCGGCGCGGTCGGGCACTGCGTTCCAACCGGCCTGACGGGCGGGATGCCCGGCTTGAGGGACTCGCTGATCATCCACGTCCGGCCCTGCCCCTCCTAGTCACCCGAGGAGGGGCAGCGGCCGCGTCGGTGAGCTACAGGGGCCTGATGTTGGCGGCCTGCAGGCCCTTGGGGCCTGTCTTGACCTCGAATTCCACCTTCTGGTTCTCCTGCAGGACCTTGAAGCCCTCCACGCGTATCTCGCTGAAGTGGGCGAAGAGATCGTCACCGCCGCCTTCCGGGGTGATGAAACCGAACCCCTTCGCGTCGTTGAACCACTTCACAGTGCCGGTGGCCATGTCCCCTCCCAAGGGTGTCAGCGCGCTGCGAGGCCGGACGGCTCGCAGCGCAAATGATCATGCCAGTCAGGGTGTGGAACCGGAACCCTCTGCCCTCATGCCCGCTTGAACCAGTCCTTTCGTGCGCTGCAGGTACCGGATAAAGCAACTGCATTGACCTGCCACACACAGCTCACACGACCCACCGGACATGCCCTAGCCAGCCACAAGGGCCGGGTGCCTGCAGGACTTCCCTGAAGGAGCGATCGAGGACGGCGAGAGCCCACAGGGCGCGGCACAACGCGAACTCGCGGAAGAAACCGGACTGTCCGCAACGTGGCCGCGCTCCCTCGGCACCGTCCTCACCGCACACGGTCCGCGTGCGCTGAGCGGGCACACCTCTACCTCGCCCACGGCCGCACGTCCGGCGCCGCGGTGCCGGAACCGGGTGAGTCTCTGGAGGCCGCCCGGCGCGCCTGGCACGACCTCCGGAACAACAGCGGGACACCGGCTGGAAACGGGGCTACTGCGGAACCTCAATGGTCGTGGCTTCGGTCAGCGCATCGAGGCCCACTCCGCGGTCCTGGGCCTCCTTGATCTCCTCGGCGGAGAACCTGGGGGTGACCTTGACGACGTTGCCCGGGGTGGGCGGATGGGTGCGGCCCACGTAGTTTCCGCTGTGCAGGCCCAGATCGGCGTTCGTGACCAGGGTGTTGTCCCTGCGGATGGGGACCAGCTCGTGGTGCTCGGACCACAGGGCGCCGGCGTGGTCTGCGGGCACGTTGTACTCCACGCCCACGTCCCTGCTCTCGAAAGTGCTCACTCCGTAGCGGCGGGTGTAGCCCAGCTCGATGGATGCGCTCACCGACGTCTCCACCGTGGTGCTGGCACCCATGCCGAAGGGCTTGGCCGACGCCTCCACTCCCACGGAGACCCCGACGGTGACCCCGGTGGTTTCGGAGAACTCTTCACTGGACTCCCGGGAGACCCCCTGCGTGACCACCTCGGAGACCGAACCGCCGCCGCTGCCCCGTAGTCGACGTGGCGGACGAGGTTGAAGTGACGCTTGCGCTGGACCTTGTAGAAGGGG
The DNA here is from genome assembly GCF_002891295.1 of Streptomyces eurocidicus. Taxonomy (GTDB): domain Bacteria; phylum Actinomycetota; class Actinomycetes; order Streptomycetales; family Streptomycetaceae; genus Streptomyces; species Streptomyces eurocidicus. Next base: position 148,684 of record NZ_LGUI01000002.1, read on the forward strand.
GAGTTGTCGACCTGAGAGGCTGGGCCGCAAGGTCATCCAGGCCGGCACGGCCGTGATGGCACTGGGCCTCGGCGCCTTCGCCCTCACCCTGCACCTGGCCGGTACGGAGGTGACCATCCGGCAAACCGCACCGGCACTGATCGTCGCCGGCCTCGGCATCGGCCTGGTCATAGGCCCGTTCTTCGACACGGTCCTCTCCGCCGTCGAACCCCACGAGACCGGCTCGGCCTCCGGCACCCTCACCGCCGCCCAGCAACTCGGCAGCGCCCTCGGCTCCGCCGCCCTCGGCACCGTGTTCTACTCCGCCCTCGCCGACCAGGGCACGACCCCGCCCGGCTACGCCCACACCATGCAGATCACCCTCGGAGCCGGAGCCGGCCTGCTCGCCCTGGCCTTCCTGGCCTCTTTCCTCCTGCCCCGCCCCACCCACCCGCACGAACACTGACCCCAGCATCGAGGTCCTCCGGTGACGAGTCACCGGAGGACCTCGATGCTGCGGCCCGGAGGGTCAGAGCGCGGTCAGCGCGGTGCGCGGTCCGCTCAGTGGGCCACCCGTTTCGAACAGGGGGCCGCCCCCGGCGAGTGTTCCGGTGTCGACAGCCTGGAAACCGGAGCTGTCGGCCAGCTCGGCCACTTTCCGTTTGGCCTCGTGGTCGTCGCCGGCGAGCAGGACGACGCGGCGCCCGCCGTTCACGGCGGGATCCTCGGCGAGGACCTGGGCCAGGTAGGTGTTGAAGCCCTTCACCAGGCGAGCGCCCGTTACCAGCGAGGACACGATCTCGCTGGAGGGGCGGCCGCCGGTGTCGGCCACCTCGATGCCGCCCGCCGTCTCCTGCAGAGGGTTGAGCGGGTCGAGGACGACGCGCCCGTCCCAGGAGGAGACCGAGGCCGCCGCGTTCTCCTTCTGGTCCCACCGGACGGCCAGGACGACGACGTCGCCGAAGTCGGCCGCCTCCTGCGCCGTTTCGGCCGATGCCCGCTCGCCGAGTTCCCCGACGAGCGGGGCGAGGGTCTGCGGGCCACGGGAGTTCGCCAGCATCACATGGTGCCCGGCCCGGGCGAAGTGCCGGGCCAGAGCGGTGCCGATACGGCCGGAACCGATGATTCCTACTCTCATGATTTCACCGTCGCACACGCTCCCGGATGTTGCCTCCCGGCCGGGGCCGTCCGGGATTCACCGGGCGCGGAAGAGCGTGCCGGTGAAGTGGATCATCGTGCCCTTCGCGGGGTCGACGACGGTGTCGTACGCCCGGTGCTCGGAGTAGTCCTCCACCTGGGTGACGAACAGACCGGTCTTGGGCTCGTGCCAGGTGAGGACGTACTGGCAGGAACGCAACCGCGTGCTGGTGTAGGTGATGTCCTGGGTCAGGCCCTGGTACATTGCCGGCCCCTGGATCACCTTGATCGTCGCCTGGCTCGCCGAAGTGAAGGCGATCGTGGCGACGAACGGACCAGGACCGACAGGGCTGTTGACGCCGAAGTCCAGGGTCCACGTCTGACCGACGGCAGGAACCGTCGCGTCCTCGTATCCCCGCTCCCGGGCGGTGCACTCCGGGCCGCCACGCGACGTGGGGGACGGCTCCGCCTCGACCGACGGAGCACTGATGCAGCACAAGGCCAAGGCCAGAGGCGCCGCCGCGCGCATGAACCGGGAAAACTCCATAGAGGCTCCTTCGCCCCCACTGGCCACGAGACAGCCGTCACCGGGTCCCGGCTGCCTCCGCATTCCAGCACAGCCTCACGCGGTCGGCGACTCCACCATGAGCACGAGATGGTCTTTGCATGTCAGAAAATGACGGTGCGCTCGGCCGGGTGCGCGATCAGGCAGCCACAGGGCTTCGGGGAAGGCCGGGATGGTTCCGCGCTGCCTCGTCCAGCAGTGGTTGCAGTTCCCCACTCCGGTGCATCTCGTTGACGACGTCCGTGCCGCCGATCAGCTCGCCTTCCACCCACAGCTGCGGGAAGGTGGGCCAGCCGCTGTAGCCCGGCAGCTCGGCTCGGATGTCCGGGTGTTGCAGGATGTCAACGTAGGCGAAACGCTCCCCGCAGGCTTTCAACATCTGCGCCATGTGCGCAGAGGAGCCCTGGGTCGGAAGCTTGGGCGTCCCCTCCATGTACAGCAGTACGGGATTCGCCTGTATCTGCCGCTTGATGGTTTCGACAGTGCTCAAGACTCACCTCAACAAGATCGATTCGGCGTTACAGGGGAAGCGAAGCAGCCACATAACGCATCGTCAAGAGCCGGTCGCGCACGGGGCGATGGCGCCCACATACGACGGCTTGAACTCGTCGTACGGGCAGAGAGCACCGCCCGGGGCCCGACGAGGTACCCGCGACTCGCCGGACAGCGCCTGGAAATCCAGTGAAGATGTCGGGTTGTCTTGGCCCTGGATCGGGAGGGGCGCCGGGTCGTCCCGTCGGCGCTATCTGCGGCCCGGCCCACGAGTGGGCCGGGCCGCAATTGCCGCGGTGAAGCGTTCGCCTCACCGCATCACCTCTTGGTCTGGACCGGATTCCTGTTGGATATCGGGACGGCGGTCGCCTAGAGGTGTCCGCGGTGGCAGGGCCGCGGAAGTCCAGGGGTGGGGATCACTCGGTCAGGGTGGTGTCGGCGATGAAGTCGATCGCTTCCTCGGGCGGGGAGTACGGGGGCATGAAGGCCGCGGCGCGTACGTCCCGGTAGGCGCGGGCGAGCGGGTGGCGGGCCTGGTAGCTGGAGCCGCCGGTGAGGCGCATGGCGTGGTCGATGACCGCGGTGGCGGCGCGTTCGACGACCAGGCTGACGCTCTGGCACTCCTTCATCATGCCGCGGGCCATGTCGTCGGTGAGCACCTGCGGCTTGTTGAGGAGGAGGTAGGCGTCGAAGTCCTGGAGGGCCGTGCTGAGGGTGCCGCGGGCGGCCGTCAGGGCGATCTCCATCTCGGCGATCGCCGTCTTCGTGCCGGCGGAGGAGACCGTGCGGGGGCGGCCGTTCGCCGCGGGCTTGGTGAGAGTACGGAGGGCGTGGTCGCGAGCGGCCTCCGCCAGGCCCAGGTAGACGCCGTTGAGGCCCATGCCGCTCACCGCGCGTCCCTCCAGCATGCTCGGGTCGCGCTTGCCCCAGGGGCCGCGGACCAGCAGGGACCCGTCGGGGACCACGCATTCGCTGAAGACCACGCTGCCGGAGCCCGAACCGCGCAGGCCGAGCCCCTGCCAGTCGTCCTCGACGTGGACGCCCGGGGTGTCGGCGGGGATCATCGCGCTGGCGAGGTGGTGGCCTTCGCCGCGTTCCGCCTTCAGGCGGCAGTAGAAGTGCGTGGCGGCGGGGGAGAGCGAGGCGAGGATCTTGCGCCCGTTGACGACCCAGCCGTTGTAGGAGGCGGTCGCGGTGGTGGCGAGGTTCCAGTAGTCGGCGCCGCGTTCGGCGACGGCCGAGCACAGCAGCATCCGCCGGTCGCCGATGGCCTCCAGCCATTCTCGTCGCGGCAGGTAGCCGGGCTCGTTGTCGGCGCCGAAGCGCACGACGCGGGCGAAGTACCAGGCGAGCGCGATGTGCATGTAGTAGGCGACGGCGACGGAGGCGTCGGCCCGGGCGATGCGCGCCGTGATGACCGTCAGGTCGTGCAGGCGCTCGACGCCGAACCCGCCCAGATCCGCGGGGACGGTGGCCGCGAACACCCCTGCCTCGGCAAGGGAGTCGACGCTCTCCCGGGCGAAGCGGCCCTCCTGATCGGTGGCCTGCGCCTGCTCGGCCAGGAAGTCATGGAGTTTGGCGATCGCCGACACCGCCTGCTCACCACTTGTGGTGGCCGGCCGCAACTCGGAGTTCAGTGACAGGGAAATCGGCATGGGCGTGTCCTCGGTGAGCGGGAGCGAGCAGAGGCGGGTAGAGCAGATGAAGCCGTTGGTGTGGCCATCGATCTGCCAAGTCGACTTGAATTCGGCCCAGTTGGATCACCCTGCGCCGAGGGGTGATCCCTTGCCTCGTCCCGGCCCCCCAGTTAATGTGGATTCATTGGCAGGGCTTGGCATCGGGCTTTCACTCGAAGGTCGTGGCGCCGATTAGGCCATGGATTCCGACTCTCGGCAGCGATATTGCGACAATATTCGGACTAAGGATCGCTTCGCTATGGGAAAACACATTCTTCAGTTCGCAGGCTGGTACACCGAAGATGAACCGGGTCGCCCCGTCATGCATGAGCAACGTGAAATCGGGGAAGGGGAGACGGCCTTTATCGGGTACGACCGCGAAACCGATTCCTTGGCCGTCCTTCCCGCCGGTCACCCCCGGCCCGCCGCCGCCATTGTCACCGGACACGCAGGTCACTGGTGCCTCACCAACCTGCATGCCGAGGACACCTACTTCATAGAGAACATGGAACACGGTGGTGAGTTCGTCAAGGTCGCCGCTCGCCGCCGGGACTTCCCCGTTCCCTTCGAGCTTGCCCGACTGGTCCTGCCCGTGGCGCGGCGGATCGGCATCGTCAATGTGTTCGGTCCCGAGCCCCGCTATCTCGCGACGGCCTCGGCCTCCGGAGCCACGACCAACTGGCCCCTGCTCGACGAACGTTCGGTCTACTTCCGCGTACTCGTGGCACTGTGCGAACCGCAGCTCCGTGGATATCCCCCGGGCGCCGTTCCCACCATTGCCGACGTCATCTCCCGGCTCCAGGAGACCGCCTGTGCGCCCGCCATGAGCCGCGCGGCGGTCAACCACCACATCAACTACCTGGCCACGGAGAAGCTTCAGGTCAACGAATGGGCCGGAGTCGCCGACGGCAAACGCTCCTATTGGAAGCGCGAGGCGATCGTGGCGATGGCCCTGCGCTCCGGGCTCGTCGGGGAGCAGCATCTGACGCTGCTCCCGGCGCGGTGCGGGAGCGCTGCCCGGCGGGCCGGGGCCGACACCCGGCCGGCGGGCCCGGACGCCCGGCGGGCGGACCCCGGCCGGGTCAGCGGTCCTCAAGGCCGGGTCACTGGTCCTCAAGAGCCCTTCCCGTCGTGCGGACCAGTTCCGCCACGCCGGCCCGGTCGATGACCAGCGGCGGAATCGCCATCACCGAACAGCCCTGCCTGCGCAGCAGCGCTCCCCGCTCCCGTGCCCGCGCGACCAGTCCGGCGGCGAACTCGGGACGCCGGCACTCGACCGTGGCCACCAGACCCAGCCCCCGGACGTCGGCGACCTCGGGGTGCTCCGCGAGCGGCAGCAGCCCGGCGAGCAGTTCCTCGCCGCGCGCCGCGGCCGCGGGGACCAGCTTCTGCTCCTCGAGGACATCGAGCACGGCCAGCGCCACCGCGCAGGCGACCGCGTGCCCGCCGGTCGTGTGCCCGTAGCGCAGCCCGCCGATCAGCGGGTCGGCGGCGAAGGAGCGGTAGACGGCCTCGGTGGTGCTGAGCGCGGCGAAGGGGACGTATCCGCCGCTCAGGCCCTTGCTCATGGTGACCAGATCGGGCGTGATCCCCTCGTGGTCGAAGCCGAACATGCGGCCCGTCCGGCCGAACCCGCAGAAGACCTCGTCCAGGACCAGCAGGGTGCCGGTCCGGTCGCACAGCTCCCGCAGCGCCCGCAGGAATCCGGGGGGCAGCACCACGCCACCGCCGACGTTGAGGAACGCCTCCACGAACACCGCCGCGGGGGGCGCACCGTCGAGCACGGCCCGCTTGAATGCCTCCACGAGCGGGGGCAGTGACTCCGGTGCGCGCAGCTCCCGTGCGGGGACCGGGAGTTCCACCCGTGTCACCGGGAAGGGATCCACGGTGTGGGTCACATTGGTGGGCAGACCGGAAAGATGCTGGGCGACGAGCGTCGTGCCGTGGTAGCCGGCGGCGAAGGTGACGATCCGGTCCCGCGGCCGGCCGAGGTTGCGCCAATAGCCGTGCGCGATCCGGACGGCGGCTTCGGTGGCCTCGGAACCGCTGTTGACGAACAGCGTCCTCCCGAGACCCTCCGGCAGCAGCCCGGAGATCCGCTCGGCCACCTGCCCGACCGGCAGGTGCGTGCCCACGCTCAGGTCGAAGTGGGGGAGCAGGGACAACTGCCGCTCGGCGGCGGCGATCAGGGCCGGATGGGCGTACCCGCAGCTGGAGTTCATCGCCGAGGCCATCGCGTCGAGGTACTCCCGGCCGGCCGCGTCCCGGACGCGGTAGCCCTCGCCGGATACCAGGATCGGGCCGTCCCCGGCGGTCTCCTTCACCGGGGACCACGGGTGCCATACGTATCGGTGGTCGCGCTGGCGGGCCGATGCCTCATCGACCGCCTCGCCGACGTTGGTGTGCAGCATGTCGACGATCATGTCCGCGTCGAGGGCGGTGCACACCCGTACAAATGTGAGGGTGTTGCGCACTCCGCTTTCGGTGATCATGGTGGAGGTGCCCGGTCCTGGAACCCCGGGCCGAACCCCGGGCCGAACCCCGGGACCGGTCGGCCGGACCGGCCGGAACCGTCGGACCGAGAAGTTCAGGAAGCTCAGGAAGTCCAGGAGGGCCAAGAGGGCCCGGAGGAGCTGAACCCGTGGTGTCCCTGCGCGTCATCGATCCCGCGAAACCCCTGTCCCGCCTACCGGACCGCGTCCTGGTCGCGGGCGGCAGCGGCGCGGGGAAGACGACCGTCGCCGGGAAACTGGCCGCGCTGTACGGGCTGCCGAGGATCGAGCTGGACGGGCTGTACTACGGGCCGGACTGGTCGGTACGCGCGGAGTTCGCCGACCGCGTCGCACAGGCCGCCGAGGGCGCGCGCTGGGTGACCGAGTGGCACTACCCCGAGGTCAACGGCCTGCTCGCGAGCCGCGCGGAGCTGCTCGTATGGCTCGACTACCCGACGACCGTCACGATGACGAGCCTGGTGCTGCGGACGTTGCTGCGCTCACTGCACCGCGAGGTGCTGTGGAGCGGTAACCGGGAGGCGCCGCTGCGCTCGGTGTTCACCGACCCCGAGAACATCCTGCGCTACGGCTGGTCCACCCGGCACGAGACGCGGCGCGAACTGCGGGCACTGGCCCGCGCCGGGGCGGCTCCCGGGGCGCCGCTCGACATGCTGCGGTTCACCCGGCCCGCCGACCTGTCGGACTGGCTGATCAGGCGTGCCCAAGAGACCCAAGAGACCCAAGAGACCCAAGGGAGGAGTGCCGGTGCATCGCGAGCCCGATGACGAGACGGACCTCGACGCGGTCCTCGGCGGCGGCGTCTTCGACGACATCGTGGTCGGCGCGGGATCGGCGGGCGCCGTGCTCGCCGCCCGGCTCTCGGCGGACCCCGCACGGCGGGTCCTGCTGATCGAGGCCGGGCCCGACTACCCGGACCGGTCCCGGCTGCCGGAGGACCTGCGCAACGGGCGCACCCCCTCGATGGTGGCGCACGACTGGTCGCTCGTCGGTGTCCGCGACGACGGTGCGGAGCTTCCGCTTCCGCGCGGCAAGGTCGTCGGCGGCTGCTCGGCGATCAACACCTGCCTCGCGCTGCGCCCGGCTCCGGGCGACTTCGGCCGCTGGGCGGCGACGGGGGTGCCCGGCTGGTCGTGGACGGACGTGCTGCCGTACTTCAACCGCCTCGAAGCGGACGCGGACTTCGGCGGTCCGCGGCACGGCCCGGACGGCCCGCTGCCGGTGCGGCGGCCGTCCCGGGCCGAGTGGACGCCCCTGTCGGCGGCGTTGGTGGAAACGGCCACGAGGGCGGGCCACCCGTTCACGGCCGACCACAACGCGCCGGACGCGACCGGGGTGGGGCCGCTGCCGCTGAACCTGGCCGACGGTGGCCTGCGGGTCTCCACGGCGGTCGCCTATCTGGACCCGGCGCGTACCCGGCCGAATCTGACGGTCCTCGCGGGGGCCCTGGTGGACCGGGTGCTGTTCGAGGGGACCAGGGCGAGCGGTGTCGCGGTCCGTACGGGCGGGCGCGCCGTCGAGGTGCGCGGCGCCCGGGTCACCCTGTGCGCCGGCGCGTACGGGACCTCCGCGATCCTGCACCGCTCCGGGGTCGGCCCGGCCGCGCTGCTGGGGTCGCTCGGCGTGGACGTGGTCGCGGACCTGCCCGGGGTCGGCGCGGCGCTCTCCGACCACTCCCAGGTCGCGATCGGCGTCGTCCCCCGGCCGGGCCTGTGCGATCCGCGCGACCCGTGCGCCCAGGTCGTCCTGCGGTACACGGCGCCCGGCTCGGACATGGCCGACGACATGCAGCTGTACGTGCTCAACCACGTGGAACTCGACGTCTACGCCCCGCACCTGGCGGACCAGGTGCCCGGCGGCCGGGCCTTCATGATGACCTCGAACCTGATGGCGCCGGCCGGCCGGGGCACGGTCGCGGCGGTGTCGCGCGACCCGGCCGTACCGCCGCGGATCGCCATCGACTACGGCCGGGACGCGGAGGACCTGCGGCGGCAGCGGGAGGGCGTCCGCCTCTGCTGGGAGCTGCTGCACCAGCCCGAGTTCACCTCCCTGACCAAGGAGATCATCGACATGGACGGGGAGACGATGCGGTCGGAGGCGGCGCTGGGCGCCTTCGTACGGCGGGCCGCGCGGACGGCGCATCACCCGATGGGGTCGGCGCGGATGGGGACCGAGGGCGACGTGGGGGCCGTGGTGGACGAGTGGTGCCGGGTGCGGGGGGTGGAGGGGCTTCGGGTGGCCGACGCGTCCGTGATTCCCGTGCCGCTGCGGGTGAACACGAATCTCGCCTCGATCATGATCGGGGAGCGGGTCGCTTCCTGGGGCTGAGCCCCCGACCCGCCCGGAAAGCGGCTCCGCCGCTCGCCCTCGAAACGCCGCACCGGCTGAATTCTGGAGGCACGGATGGCCGAAACGCTCGTACTCAAACACCGACCCGAGGACTTCCGCGTACGCGAGAATCTCGTCGTCGCGCTGACCGACGAGACCGTGGCCGATCAGCGTTACGTCCTGCTGCACAAGCGCGGATACACCACGATGGAAGCGATCCGGCTGCTCGCGGACCGGCTCGGGGTGTCCAGCCGGGACGTCGGCTATGCCGGGCTCAAGGACGAGGACGGGGTGACGGAGCAACTGTTGTCCGTACCGCTGACCGCCCTGCCCGGTGCCGGGCTTCCGGCCTTCACGGAACCGGCCGGTTCCGAGCGGCTGTTGCGGTTGAGCCATTACGGCTACGGACGCGAGCCCCTCGCCGTCGGCAAACTGAACGGCAACGGCTTCCGGATCGTGCTCCGCAATCTCGACGGCCGCACCGCCGAAAAGCTCGTCACCCGGCGCCGGACGAATCTCCTGTTCGTCAATTACTACGACACCCAGCGCTTCGGCGTGCCCGGCGGCCCCAAGCGCACCCATCTCGTCGGAGCCGCGGTGCTGGCCGGGGAATGGGCGCGGGCCCGGGCGGAACTGGCCGGGCTCGGTGCTCCGGAAAGCGGGCCGGCCGCCTGCTGGACCGGCCCGGACGAGGAATTCTTCCGCAAGCTCGACCCCCGCACGGTGGCCTTCTACCTGGCCGCGCACTCCTCGTTCGCCTGGAACGCGCGAATAGTCGAGTTGATCCGCTCCGAGGACGCCCAGGACGTTTCCGTGGACGGTCTGCCGTACCGGTTCCCGGCCACGGGCCCCGGTGTCGCCGCCCTGCTCGCGGACCGGCACGAACTGCCGTACACCCGTTATTCGTACGAGGACGGGCCCGTCGAGCACCCGGTCATGCGGCCGACGGTGGTGCAGACCCTGGTGACCGTCGGCGACCACGGCGCGGACGACGTGTTCCCCGGCCGTCAGGCCGTCGAAGTGAGTTTCCAGCTGCCCGCCGGCTGCTACGCCACCACTGCGCTGCGGCAGCTGATCGCCCAGCGCTGAGGAAAGGTCGCACATGGCGTTGCTGTTGCTCAATCGAAGGCCCATTCTCGCCGAGGTACCGGACTGGCTGTCCGGCGAATCCGTGGTCGTCGTGACCGCGAAATCGGCCGCGCCCGCGTCGGCTTACGAGCGGTTCCGCCGGGTCGAGGTCGTGGACGACTACGAGTCGGGCGAGGTGGACCGTCTTGTCGACGCGATGTGCGCCGAACACGATGTCGATCGGGTGCTCACCACGGCGGAGATCGACGTGGTCCGGGCGGCGCGGGCGCGGGAACGGCACGGGATCCCCGGGCAGTCGACCGCCGCCGCCCTGGCCTACCGGGACAAATACCGGATGAAACTGCTCGCCTCGCGGCAGGGCATTCCCGTGGCACCGATGGCCCTGGTCCGCGACAAGGACGAGATCTCGTCCTTCGCCGGGCGGCACGGTCTGCCCGTCGTGGTGAAACCGGCCGACGGCGCGGGGTCGGTCGGGGTGACCGTACTGACCGACCGGCGGGCCCTGGCGGAATTCTCTCCCCCGGCCGGCCGGACCCTGCTGGTGGAGCGGTTCGTCGACGGAATCGTCTGCCATGTGGACGGGCTGATGGCCGGCGGCGCACTGCTGCACGCCCTGCCGTCGCGTTATCTGGAATCCAATCTGGACACCGCGACGCGCGCCGTGCCCAGCATCAGCGGCATGCTCTCACCGGACGACGGACTCGCGAAAAGGCTGATCGGTGCGGCGGAGGCCACGGTGGCCGCGCTGCCACCGGTGGCCGAAGTGACCGCTTTCCACGCCGAGTTCTTCCTGACGCCGCTGGACGAACTCGTGCTGTGCGAGATCGCCTGCAGACCCGGCGGGTGCGGAATCGCCGAGGCGTTCGAGCTCACGACGGGCATCAACCTCTTCGCCGCGCACCTCCGGGGCCAGGCGGGGCTGATCACCTCCGTCACCGCCGACAGCGAGCGGCCGCGCCACGGCTGGGGCTGGTTCCCGCCGCGCGCCGGGACACTGGAGCGGATGCCGGACTCCTGCCCCCTCCCCGGAACGGTCCGTTACACGCCGTTCGGCGAGCGCGGAACCCGCTACGAGGGGCCCGGCTCCAGCACCGACCGCATCGCCGAGCTGGTCTTCCGGGTGGACGGCGGCCGCGCGGTGGAGGACGTGCTGCGCGAGGTCGACGACTGGTGGGCCGGGGAGATCCGATGGCAGTCCCGGTGACCGGACGACCGGCGGTGCGGACCGGCGGGTTTATGACGGCGATGGTCGTCGACGCGCTGGGCAGCGGCGTCTGGATCACGTTCTCCCTGCTGTACTTCACCTACGGCCGGGGCATGGCCCTGACCACCGCCGGGGCCGCGCTCAGCACGGGCTCGCTGGCCGCGCTGGCGGTCGGCGGGCTGGCCGTGGGGGTGCTCACCGACCGGATGGGCCCCTTCCGGGCGGCGACCCTCAGCTGCGCGATCCGGACGGTGGCCTTCCCCTGCTATCTGGCCGCCGACGGCCCGGCCGCCGTCGCCGTGATCGCCTTCGCGGTGAGCTTCGGCGACCGCCTCTACTGGGCCGCGCACGGTGGGCTGGTCGACAGCGTCACCTCGGCGGACCAGGAGCAACGAGGACTGTTCGCCCTGCTGAACAGCCTGCGCAACGTCGGCCTCGGGGTGGGCGCGCTGGCCGTGGCGCTGGGCGCCTCGCTGGAAGAGCACGGCGGGGGGCTGCTCTGGAACTCCATCCCGTTGGCCAACGCCGCCAGTTTCGCCGTCGCCGGGATCCTCTTCCGGTACGCCGGGCGAGGCGTCCCCGCCGGGCGCGGCGAGGCCGGGACCGGGCCCCCGGCCTCGTACCGGCGTGTCTTCGCCGACCGCCGGTTCCTGGCCTTCACCGGCGCGACCCTCGCCATCACGCTGTCCAGCGTCGCCTTCGACTCGATCCTGCCGGTCTACCTGCGCTCACTGGGCATGCCGCTGTGGATGCCGCCGGTGGCCTACGTGCTCTCGTGCGTGGCCATCCCCGCGTTCCAGCCGCTGGCGTTGCGGCTGGGGCGGGAGCGGCCGGCGATGCGGCTGATGGCGCTGGCGGCCGTACTGATCGCGGCGGCGCTCGCCGGGCTGGTCGTCCTCGGCCGGCTGAGCGCGGCGGGCGCCACGGCCGCGGTGGCCGTCCTCGTACTGCTCTTCAGCCTCGGCGAGGCGGTCTTCGGCGCGGTGGCCATGACCCTCGTGCTGTCCTTCGCGTCGGCGGCGGACTCCGGCCGGTACAGCGCCTTCTACCAGCTCGCGTGGGGGCTGTCGGGGGCGCTCGGGCCCGGGCTGCACACGCTGCTGTTCTCGGTGTCCGGCGGCACACCGTGGCTCGTCATGGCGTGCGCCCTGCTCATGGCCGCCGCCGTCTACACCGCGCTCGCCAGGGCGCCGCACACGGAAAAGGCCCCGGGCGTGCGCAGCGGCACCCCCGTCGGCCGGAAAGGACGACGATGAGCCGGTCGGTGAACGGCCCGCGGGCCGGAGCGGGCGGAGGAACGGCCACCGGTACGGGTGCCCGGGCGGGCGGGGCGACAGCCGCCGCTGCCGGGGCGGAGAGGAGGACGGTCCTCGGCGCGGGTGCCGGAGGGGGCGAGGAGATCACCGGGGCCGTCACCCGCGTGCTGCGGGACTTCTGGTCCGGGCGCGGCGCGGTGCTGCTGCTCGACGACTTCGACCACCGGGCCACCTCGCTGGTGGACGAGCTGCGGGCGTGCGGCGCCCGGGTCGGCGCCGTCATCGCCCGCACCGGGCCGGCCGCCGGGGCTCCGGAGGTCGAGCGGAGCCTGCACTGCTCCGACGCCGGACTCGACTTCACCCGGCCCGAATTCGAGGCGTGGTTGCGGGATCCCTCGGACGACGTACGGACCTGGCTCGACGGCCTGGACCCGGCGCGGGAGTGGCTGGCGCTCGGCACACCGCGCACGGGAATCGACACGTTCTGCGGGCGCCCGGTGCACGGCTGGCGGCGGCCGGAGTGGGCCGCCGTCGAGGACAAGACCACCATCGACGCGCTGTGGGCGGCGGCCGGGGTGCCCTCGCCGCCGCACGTCGTCGTCACCGTGGACGAGCCGCCGGCCGGCCCGGCCGGGCTCGACGCCGTGACCGGGCCGGACGGGGTCGTGGTCGCCGCCGATTCGACGCGCGGCCACGTCGGGGACTCGTCCGGCCTGCGCTGGGTCCTCGAACCGGCCGGAGTCCCGCACGCCGTACGAGAGTTCGCGGGCCGGGCGGACCGGGTGCGGATCGCCCGCTTCGCCGACGGCGTGCCGTGCAGCGTGCTCGGCATGGCGCTGCCGGACGGCGTGGCCGTGTTCTCGCCCATCGAGATCGTCACCCTCGGCGATCCGGCGACCGGCCGGCTGCTGTTCTGCGGCTCGTCCACCCACTGGCGACCGGGCGACGTGGCGGAGCGCGACATCCGCGGCGCGGCGCGGCGGGCGGGCACGGAGCTCGTCCGGACCACCGGCTACCGGGGCATCTTCAGCGTCGACGGCCTGCTCACGCCGGACGGGTTCACCGCCACCGAACTCAACCCCCGGCACGCCTCCGGCCTCGGCCTGCGGGCCGCGCTCCCGGACTTCCCGGTCTACCTGTACAACCGCGCGGTCCAGGAGGGCCTGCCCGGGCTCGGCGGGATCACGGCCGCCGCCCTGGAAGGGCTCGTACGCCGGCTGGTCGCCGCCGCGCCCTCGGCCTCACTGACGGTGGGCCCGACGCTCGTCGAGGCGGTGCCCCCGGCACCGGACCACCGGGCGGGCCCGGCCTGCGCGGACCTGGCGGCCCGGCTGGGCGAGCCGGGGCTGCGCGCCTTCCCGCTGGCGGCGGCCTCCGACTGAGCCCGGGGCCCGCGCCGCCGACAGACCTTTCCCGAAGCACGCGATGAGGAAAGAAAGGTGCACGATCATGAACCAGCCTGCCGTCCGGGTCAATTCCTGGAACGAATGGGACCCGCTGCGCGAGATCGTCGTCGGCGTCGCCGACAACGCCTGCTTCGAGCCGAGCGAGCCCGGCTACCGCCCCGCCCTGCGCGACACGGACGCGCCCTTCCCCACCGGCCCCAAGCCGGCCGAGATGATCGACCGTGCCAACGCGCAGCTGGACGGGCTGGCGGCGGTGCTGGAAGCGCAGGGCGTCACCGTACGCCGGCCCGACGCGATCGACCTGAGGAGCGCGCTCCGGACGCCCACGTTCGAGGTGGACAACCAGTACTGCGTGGTCTGCCCGCGGGACGTGATGATCACGCTCGGCAATGAGATAGTCGAGGCGTCCATGTCGCGCCGTGCCCGGTACTTCGAGTACCAGGCGTACCGCACGCTCGTCTACGAGTACTGGAACGCGGACCCGAACATGGTGTGGACCGTGGCCCCCAAGCCGACGATGGCCGACTCCATGTACCGGCAGGACTTCTGGGACTGGCCGCTGGCCGAGCGGCACGCCCGGATGCACGAGTCGGAGTTCTGCGTCACGCAGGACGAGGTGGTCTTCGACGCCGCCGACATGAACCGCTTCGGCCGCGACATCGTCGTCCAGGAGTCGATGACCACCAACCGGGCCGGCATCCGCTGGCTCAAGCGGCACCTGGAGCCGCGCGGCTTCCGGGTGCACCCGGTGCACTTCCCGCTCGACTTCTTTCCGTCGCACATCGACTGCACCTTCGTGCCGCTGCGCCCCGGGCTGATCCTGACCAACCCGGAGCGGCCGCTGCGCGAGGGCGAGGAGCAGATGTTCCTGGGCAACGACTGGGAACTGGTGGACGTGCCACAGCCGACCTCGACCAACGAGGAGATGCCGCGCTACTGCCAGTCGTCCAAGTGGCTGTCGATGAACGTCCTCAGTATCTCCCCCACGAAGGTCGTCTGCGAAGAGCGGGAGAAGCCGCTCCAGGACCTGCTCGACAAGCTCGGCTTCGAGGTCGTCCCGGTGCCGTTCCGGGACGTCTTCGAGTACGGCGGGTCGCTGCACTGCGCCACCTGGGACGTCAACCGGGAGGGGACGGCCGAGGACTACTTCCCGGACCTCGACTACACGCCGGTCGTCTGACCGGGAGTGTCCGACAGGGTCGCCCGGCGCCGAGAGCGTACGAGCACTCGTACGCCCCCGGCCGCCGCGCGCGTCAGTCCCCGCTACGGGCGCACCACGCGTCGAACTCCTCGACCGTGGTGACCCCGTCGTCCAGGACCGCCCGGTAGACGTCGTAACTGGGCACCTTCGGGCCGTTCTCCGGCCGTCCGGCCAGCACCTCCTTGATCCGCAGGATCGTCTCCCGGTGCCCGTCGGTCAGCCGGGGCGGCAGCGCGTGGACGTGGGCGAGGTCGGGCTGGCGGTCGGGCTCGTCGACGAACCAGATGTCGAGGGTCCACTCCTGTCCGGCGCCGGAGCGGTACTCGACGCCCAGGTAGAGGCCGTCCGGGTACCGGGGGTCGGTGTTCCAGTGCCCGGTGTCGTCCCGGAAGCGGACCTGCCGGACCCGGTCGTGCACCGCCAGTTCGGCGCCGATCCCGGCGACGGCCTTCACGGTGGCGCCGTCGAGCTCCGGGCAGACCACGGTGATGTCGAGGTCCCGGCGCACCATCAGGCCGAGCGCCGCGCTGCCGACGCGGACGGCCTCGCCGAGGTCCGCGAGCAGCGCCGCCAGCCCGAGGTCGGCGGCGACCTCGTCGGCCTCCGCCTGGAGTGATCCCTGCCGTTTCGAGAAGTCTTCGGTAGTCACCGGTCCAGTATGTCCAGTCGGCCCCGGAGCTCCTGCCCGGAGGGGGGGCCGGGCCGCTGCGGTCCGGGCCCTGCGGTGTCCTGTCAAACATGAGTACTCGTACTCATGTCCGCGAATGGATCACCGGATAGCGTTCCCGCTGTACGGAGCACGGAGCACGGAGCAAGAAGGAAGCAGGGCAAGGAAGAATGGCTTCCTTCGAGACCGAGTGGGCGCTGCTCAAGCAGGACACGTCGGCCGGTGACGGGATGCGCCTCGCGGGTGCCGGGACGTCCGGGTGGGACAAGGGCGCTCCGGGCGGGGTGAAGTCCAGCAAGAACGCGTGGAACACCGCCGGGGACGGCGTCGGGCGGCTCGGCGGGAACGTCAAGCAGGCGCTGACCACCCTGGAGCAGGGCCAGAAGGGCATGGGCGCCCAGGGCGTGCTGAGCGCGGCGGCCCAGCGGGAGGTCTACCAGTCCTGGAAGCACTACCTGGACGGGATGACCGGCAGGTGCGCCGCCCTCCAGGAGCGCCTGGAGAAGGCGGGCAACCACCAGTACAAGGGTGACCAGCAGATCACCGAAGCCTTCGACGAGATGAAGAAGCAGTACAAGGACACCCCGGCCACCGGCGGCCAGAACGCGGGCCGGTGATCCCGCCCCATGGACTACGCGGCGCTCAAGGCGTTCAAGAAGTCGGAGTACACGGAAGCGGCGGACTCCTACCGCGCCACCGGTGACATGGCCGACCAGGCCAAGGCCGGCATAGAGAACCAGATCACCGCCTCGATGCGGAAGACCCTGCAGGGCGTGGCCGTCGACGCGGCCCTGTTCCAGCTCAGGGAACTGGCGAAGAACTTCCACTACGCCCAGGTCGAGTGCGGCCTGGTCAGCACCGCGCTGAACGCCTTCGCCTGGGACGTCGACGCGGCGAAGCAGAAGCTCGACCGGGCGGTCGAGGACGCGGAGTCCAGGAAGTTCACGGTGGGTGCCGACGGCTCCGTCAGCTACCCGGAAGGCGGCGAGAAGACCGACGGCAAGACGCCGAAGGGCGGCACCGCGAAGGGCACCACGGACGCGACGGCCCGCGCGATCAACCGCCAGGCCGCGAACTTCGACCCCAACCCCCACTTCCCCGTCGCCCAGGAGTGCGCCGACCGGATAGCCGAGGCCCTCAAGGAAGCCACCGAGGCCGACGAGAAGTGGGCCCCGAAGCTGCGCTCCCTGCGGGCCGACGACGACCTGACGGTCTCCGAAAGCGACTGGGTGGACGCCCAGGCGGACATGGGCCGGGTCGGCGAGGGCGCGAAGTCCTACCTGGACCACATCAAGGCCCCGCCCAAGGACGGCGACCCGGAGGCCAACGCGGACTGGTGGAAGAAGCTCTCGGACCGGGAGAAGTCCGCCTACCTCGCGGTGCACCCGGCCGCTGTCGGCGCGCTGAACGGCCTGCCCGCGGAGGTGCGTGACGAGGCCAACCGTACGGTGCTGGACGAGAAGAAGGCCCAGTACCGTCAGCGGCTGGACGCGATACCGAAGGAACCCGAAAGGTTCATCATCTTCCGCGACAGCGTGAAGACCAATGCCGACTGGGTGAAGTGGAACAGCAAGTACGGGGACGAGCGCGAGCAGCTGCGCGAGGCGCTGAAGGGGATGGACGCCATCCAGAAGCGTCTCGACAATACCGGCGGCAGGACGAACGTACCCGAGGCGTACCTGCTGGCCTTCCACCCCGAGAAGGACGGCCGGGTCGTCCTGGCGAACGGCAACCCCGACACCGCCGACCACACGGCCATCTACGTGCCGGGCACGAAGACGCACCTGGGCAGCATCGAGGGTGACCTCAACCGTGGGGTGAAGCTGTGGCGGGCCAGCGACTCCCTCGGCGCCAGCTCCAAGATCTCGACCATCACCTGGTTCGACTACGACGCCCCGGATGCCCTCGCCAACGCCACGAAAGACCATTACGCGGAGAAGGGCGGCCCCGATCTGCGGGAATACCTCGACGGCAACAAGGCCGCCCACCAGTCGGCCACGGGGAGCACCGCACACACCACGATCATCGGTCACAGCTACGGCAGCACCGTCATCGGTGACGGCGCGAAGTCCGGCCACTGGCCGGAAGGCCCGCTGGCCGTCGACGACGTGATCGCGGCGGGCAGCCCCGGCATGCAGGCCCGGCGCGCCGCCGACCTCGGCATCAAGCCGGGCCATATGTGGGCGGAGAAGGCCGACAACTACGACGACTGGTTCGTCCGCGAGGGCGGCCGGAACGTGGGACTCGGAGGCGACCGTGTCATCCCCACCGACAAGGAGTTCGGCGCACAGGTGATGAAGTCCGACGCCCCCGACCACGGCGGCTACTGGAACATGGACGATGACGGGAAGCCCTCTGTAAGCCTGCAGAACCAGGCGCGGGTCATCGTCGGTGAGTACGGAGAGGTGACACTTGAGTGAGCAACGCTCCGGGCCGGTGACCACGGCCCGACGGTTCTCCCTGCCGGCCACCGCCCTGGCGGCCGCACTGATTCTGACGGGATGTTCACTGGTGAGCAGCGACAGCGACAAGCTCGGCTATGAGCCGGAAGTGCGCGCGGTCAGGCCGGCCGAGGACGAGGTCAACGCGATCTCCAGTCAGTTGCTCGACTGGATGGGCGTCAAAGGCAAGGTCACCGAATCAGGAGCGATGGCCGGTACCTGTGACGCCGTGGACCCGGACTTCCAGACGCACTATTCCGTGGAGCACCCCTGGTCCGTCTACGACCTGACGTCCGGTACGTTCGAGCAGGCCATGCAGAACCTCCGCGAGAAACTGCCGCGGAACGGCTGGGAGATCACCAGGGACGGTCTGACGAAGTCCCAGGCGCGGAATCCCGAGATCGTGGCGGTCAACCGCAAGACGCACCACGGGGTCCACATCGAGTGGACCAGGAGCCGGTCCGGGAAACTGCCGAAGCTGATCACGGTCGACGTCGGCTCCCGCTGCTACAAGGCCCCCGAGGGAACGAAGCTCGGCCGAGCGTCCTGACTAGCGGTCCCAGTTCCGCGCGTTCTGGGCGAGGACGCTCCGCAGGACGCGCCAGGAGAGGTCCGAGTACGTCATGAACTGCTTCTTCTCGTGCGTGACCTCGTCGATGTAGTCGAAGGCGTCCCGCGAATGAGAGTCGCCGACCGCCACGCTCAGCTCGTCCTCGTTGAGGTAGACGTGGAAGCTGGCGCCGAAGTCGCCGGTGTCGTTGAGGATCAGGTTGCCGTTGGGGCCGTAGGTGGGGTTGGGGCCGGCGTTCAGGGGGCAGTACACCTTGTGCACCGCGTAGGTGTCCTTGGTGAGCCAGGCGCACACCCCCGGGGTCAGTGTGACCAGGCCGCGCTTCTCCGCGTTCCAGTCCAGGGTGGCGTAGGACATCACGTCGAGCTGTCCGGCGATGCAGTAGACGATGCCGGTGGTGTCGCCGTGCGAGTGCATCGGCGAGTAGTGCTGGGCGGGCCAGATCTCCAGCACCACCGGTGAGCCGTAGTCGCCGTCGTGGGTCACCTCGTACCCGTGCGCCTGGGCGAGGTCGTCGTAGTCGCCCTTGCCCGTACAGGCCACCCGGATGTACGGCGGGTGGCTGGGGTCGTCCTGCAGCTTCTTGAGCAGGATCTGGCGTAACAGCGGCACCTTTCCGGCCGTCTCCGGGGCCAGGAGCTGGCGGATGCCCTCGATCTCCCAGGTCGTGAACCGGATGTCCGCCGCCTTGCGGGCCAGTTCCATGACCGCGGGCGGCACCATGAGCTGGCGCGCGTACTCGTCGAACGTCGTCGCCTGGGTGATGGCCAGTGAGGGGGAGATCTTCTCGGCGGCGAGGCGTAGCTGCGTCTCCTGTTCCTTCGTGATGTAGAACGGGGGGCCGGGCCGGGGGTCCTTCTTCTGCTCCGTCATGCGGGGGACCCTCCCACCGCCTCCCGCGCCCTGGAAAGAGCGCCCCCGCGGGATCCGGCCAGGTGGCTTCCCCGTACGGCTCCGGTCGTGTGGTGGCCGGGAGCCTCGCTGGCGTGGTGCTGGTGCGACGGGGGCGCGGTCCGGAACATGGCGGTGTGGAAGGGAACCGGGTTTTCGGCGGCGCCGAGCCGGTGGACGTGTGCGAGGTGGCGCCCACGGCACGGACGGCGGTGGCGTGGCTGCCGCCACGGGAGCTCTGGCCGGCGATCCAGGACATCCGCTGGGAGCACGATCCGCAGGTACGGCGGTGGCCGCCGCATGTGAATCTGCTGTTCGGCTTCGTACCGGAGGCGGAGTTCGCGGGGGTTCTGCCGCTGCTCTCCGCCGGGGCCGGGGAAAGCGCGGCGTTCCCGGCGCGGCTGGCCGGCGTGCGGTACTTCCGGCACCGGCACCACGCGACGGTCTGGCTCGATCCGGCGGCTGCGGGCCTGGCCCCGTGGACCCGTCTCCATGGGGCGCTGGCGTCCCGCTTCCCGCTCTGCCGCGGGCGCTCCGGCCGCTTCACCCCGCATCTGTCGCTCGGCCGCACCAGGGAACCGCGGCGGCTGGCCGCCGAGTGCGCCGCCCGGCTCGGCGCGCTGCCGGCCGTGGTCGAGGAGGTGGTCCTGCTCTCGCGGCGCGACGACGGGCCCATGCGGCCCCGCGCGGTGATCACGCTGGGCACGGGCGAGATCCGCCGGCCGCCGGAGGACTAGCGCGGGACCGCGCCGACGTTCCGTGCGGCGCCCGGACGGACGGAGCGGGCCGCACGGAACGGGTGTGCCGGGACTAGTGACAGCGCGGCGGCTCGGTGCAGCCGTCCGTGCGGTCCGTGGTGAAGATGGTGTCGCAGCACATCACCGGGTCCAGCGACTGCTCATCCGTCTCGGGGAGTTCCTGGAGTTCGAGGACGTTGTTCTCCATCGGTGCGTCTCTCCTTCGTGAGGGTTCCGGCCGGTCGGTCGACCAGCCATGACCTGCCTCCGCCGTGTTCGAGGCGCAGCAGGAGATCCAGGACGCCGGCCAGACCGACGTGGTACCCCGCGCTCACGTCACGCAGGGTCTCGTCGGGCACCAGCAGGCGGCCGTCGCGCCGCACCGCCCGGGCGTACAGGCAGGCGGCGACCTCGCCCGCCTGACGGCGGTAGCGCTCTTCGCCCGTGGCGTCGGCGAGGTCGAGCAGCAACTGGGCGTTGCCGGCGGCGCCGTGGCACGCGGCGGTTCCCGCCCGGCAGCGGTCCCGGTACACCAGGCGCGCCGCGCGTTCGGCGTACGCGCGGAACGGCGCGTGGCCGGTGGCGGTCCACAGCCGGACGAGGAAGGTGCCGACGCCCGAGGCGCCGTGACACCAGAAGTTCAGGTCGGTCCGTTCGTCCTCGCCCGGGCCCTTGGGCCAGGCGGCGGCGTCGCCCCGGGGCTCGGCCACGGCGCACAGGGTGTGCCCGGCCCCGGTCGCGAGCTCGACGAGGTCCGGGCGCCCCAGGTCACGGCCCGCGGCGAGGAGGAAGGCGGCGATACCGGCGAGGCCGTGCCCGAAGCCGTACAGGGTGGCCCCGGCGAGCTCCCGCCGCGGTCCGCCGGCGCTCGTGGTGAGACGGCGGAGGTCGTCGGCGCACCGTGCCGCGCGGTCGGCGAACCGGTGGTCGCCCGTCGCGTGCCACAGGTGCAACTGGGCCAGCCCGGCGCCGGCGAGGCCGTGACAGACATCGGGGTTGCGCGAGGCCGGCGGGATGCGCAGGGCGTACGCCTCGGTCCGTGCCGCCAGCTCCTCGTCGCCGAGCGTCCGCGCCGCGTCGTGGAGGGCCCACGCCGCGCCGGAGCGGCCGAAGTACAGGCCCGGCAGGATCCTGCCGGGCAGGGCGAGGCGCCCGTCCAGCCACCGGGCGGCCGTCCGCAGCAGCGGCTCGGCGGCGGTCTCACCGGACCGGACCGCCCGTGTGAGGACGCCCAGCACCCCGGCCGCGCCCAGTTGTACGTTGCAGGGGTCGGTGGCGGGCGCCGAACGCGGCTTCGGCCACAGGTGTTCGCCGTCGGGGTCGGCCGTGGCCGCGAGGTGGGCCAGGCCGTCGGACAGCAGCCTGCCGAGCGCGCCCGGCGGCGGCTGGGGCCCCGCCGACACCGGCCTTCCCACCGGCTCCCCGCGCAGGAAGGCGGCGGCCTTCTCCAGCGGCCAGCGGCCGGGGCCGTCGGCCGTGAGCCCGAGGACCAGGGGCGCGAGCGCCCGTAGCGCGGGTGCGGCCGGCGCCGCGGTGTCGACCAGCGCCGCGATCCGGTCGCCGGCCGGGCGGCGGGGCGGGGAGTCGTCGGCGAGCAGCGGGACGATGCCGGTGGTCGCGTACAGGAGGGTGGCCCCCAGGCTGTAGCAGTCCACCTCCGGGCCGGGGGCGGGCGGCGGCCCGTCCCCCTGCCGGTCGGGGCCGTCGAGGTATTCCGGGGCGGTGAAGCCGGGGGTGCCCACGACATGGGCCCGCTCGGCCACGCGCACCGCGCATTCGAGGTCGACCAGTACGGGCCTGTCGCCGGGGGCCATCACGACGTTGCCGGGCTTGAGGTCGCGCAGGACGAACCCGGCCGAGTGCGCCAGGCCGGTCAGCCGGGTGAGTCCGCGTGCCAGCGACCACGCCACCGGGACGGGGATCAGGCCCTCGGGGTGGCGGGTGACGCGGCCGGTGGTCCACCGCTGCAGGCTGTCGCCGTCGATCAGGTCCTCCACCAGGAAGACATGGCCGCCGGCCTCGAACACCTCGCGCACCGCCGGGGCGATGCCGAGAGGGGCGAGCCGGGTCAGGACGTCCGCCTCGTACCGCAGCCAGTGCCTGGCGTCCTTCCCGTCCGTGATGGCCCCGATGTGCGGGCGGGCCTCCTTGATCAGGACGTCGTCGCCGGTCCGCCGGTCCCGCGCGCGGTAGACGCCACCGCGGTTGGAGTGCCGGATCGCCTCGCGGACCTCGAAGCGCCCGGCGAGGAGGACGGGGTCGCCACGGCGGCGGCCGGACGGGGCGGCCGCGGGCGGCGGGAACGGCGGACGGGCCCAAGGGGGCGGTGAGAACCAGGGGTTGCGCTCGTCCGCGACGAACGTTCCGTCCGGCGCTTGGAGGCGTCCTTCGTAGAGGCCCTCGTCGTTGAGCTCCGGGGGGCGCGCGAAGCAGCCGTAGCGGTAGTGGACGACGCTGTCCGGCAGATAGCGGCGGTCCGAGAGGATCGCCGGGCCCGCGAGCCCGAGGGTGGCCGTGTGGAGCTCCGCGGCCAGGACGCGCGCCCGGTCGTCGTCCGGGGGGTAGGCGGTGAGGAACTTGCCGGACTGCGCGCGGGGTGCCCGCACCGAGGTCAGCTCGGCCGTGATCCGCGGGGAGACGGCGCACTTGAACGCGCACGCGTGCGCCGCCAGGACGGGGACCGCCCTCCGGAGGACGTCGGCCGCGGAGGCGGGGGTCGCGGACAGATGAAGCTTCCAGCCCTGCTGACGGAGCGTATGGCGCGGCGGCGTGACCATGCACCACGTCTCGCCGTCGCTGAGTGTCCAGCCCCCGGCCGGACCCTCCCCCAACTTGCTTCTGACGATGGCCTGATAGCTCTCCGTCACCGGGTCAGCATGGCACGCCGGGAGGGGGTGAGGAACCCGTTCCGGGCAGTGGGGTGTGAGGCGGCCGCCGCGTTGCACGCCCGCCCGAGGCCGAAAGCCGACCACGGGCGTGTTCCCGCCATTGATGAGGCGCCGTGGCACCCGTTTCCATTGGCCTGACCGATGTTCCTGCTGTCAGGCGTGTGCCGTGAGGCGCACCGTGGAGGGGGATAGCGTGCAGAAGCCAGGAGTACGTACGGGGAGACCGAGAGCATCCAGAGCACGGAGTGGCATATCCGGTGCGGCGGCGCTGATCAGCGCCGCCGCACTCGTCGTTTCGGCGGCTCCCGCCCACGCGGCGGCCACCCCGCCGCCCCCGCCGCCCGGCGGGGTGGTCCCCGGGCAGCGGACGGCGACGCCGGCGCTGGTGGAGGGCCTCCGGGAGCCGGTGAAGGCGACCGGGAGCGCGGCCGACGCGGCGCGCGCGCATCTCGTGGAGAAGCGGAGCCGCTACCGCATCGCCGACCCGCAGCGCGATCTGCGGCCGCTGTCCACCACGGCCGCCGGTACGTCGGAGACCGTGCGGCTCCAGCAGCGGCACCGGGGCGTCGAGGTGCTGGGCGGCCAGTACGTCGTCCGGATGGAGAGGAAGGACGGCAAGAGGGTCGTCACCGGTACCTCCGGCAAGTACTTCACCGGGCTGTCCACCGGCGTCGAGCCCGGCGTCGGCGAGGATCTGGCCGTCGAGCGGGCGGTGGAGGCGGCCGAGGCGCGGCTCGGCACCGGCCGGTTCGGCAGGGACGACGGCACGGAGGACGGGGGGAGCCCGGCGGCGGCGCCGCTGACCGGCACCGCCCGCGGCCTGGTCGTCCTGCCGCGCGGCGCCGGCGTGCTCACCCACCACGTCACCGTGCGCGGCACCGACCCCGCCACCGGCGAGCCCGTACTGCGCGAGGTGTACGTCGACGCCCAGGCCGGCTACCCGGTCCTTCAGTACAGCGGGATCAAGACGTTCGGCGCCCCCGCGGCCCGTACCCCCGGAGCCGTCGGCCGCGCCGCCGACGACCCGGCCCCCGGGGATCCCGGCGGCGTCAGCGGTTCGGGCGTCAGGCTCGACGGGAAACAGGTCGAGCTGAAGCTGACCCTGGACGAGTCGCGCAAGGAGTACCTGCTGCGCGACACGTCCCGGATGCGCGACAGCACCGGGAACGTGCTCGCCACCTGGGACGCGCGGGGCATGAACGTGGGCGACGTGTCCGGCACCTGGCCCGACGGCATCAAGGAGTTCGGCTCCGCGACGGCGGCCTTCGGCAAGGAGGCGACCGAGGCGGGCGCGGTCGACGCGCACTGGGCGGCCGGCAAGGTCTACGACTACTACAAGGAGGTGCACGGACGGAACAGCCTGAACGGCCGGGGCATGACCGTGAACTCCCTCGTCGGCGTCACGAACTACGGCCAGCCGTACGTGAACGCCTTCTGGGACGGCACCAAGATGGTGTACGGCAACGGGGACGCGGAGTACCGCCCGCTCTCCGCGGGCCTGGACGTCGTGGGGCACGAGATGACGCACGGCGTCGTCGAGAACTCCGCGAACCTCGTCTACGCGGGTCAGTCGGGTGCCATGAACGAGGCGATCGCCGACTACTTCGGCAACGCCATCAAGACCGACGCCGCCGGCATCCCCATGGACAGCCCCGACTCGGGGCTGCTGGGCGACACCCTGTGCCGGACGAAGTCCCCGCGCGAGTGCGCGATCCGCGACCTCAACGACGGAAGGACCACCTCCAAGTCCTTCCTCGGCGTGGGCTTCGCCACCGACAACGGCGGCGTCCACCTCAACTCCACCATCTTCTCGGGCGCCCTCTGGGACATCCGCGAGGACGTCGGGCGGACCCTCGCCGACAAGATCGTCTACAAGGCGCTCACCGAGTACCTCACCCCGCTGGACGGCTTCACCGAGGGCCGTGCGGCGGTCCTCGCCGCCGCGGGTGCCCTGGGCGTCTCCGCGAAGGACCTCGCGACCGTCACCCGGTCCTTCAACGCCCACGGCATCGTGCCCGGCTGGGAGCAGGCGATCGGCGTGGACAGCGACCAGCTGCTGGGCAGGCTCAACATCACCGACTCGAACACCGGCTCGGGCGGCGGCTGGTGGGCCGTGTCCAAGTCCGACGAGACCGGCGCCGAGCCGTACTCCATCTGGGCCGGGCGTGCCGACGGCACCGGTGAGAAGAAGCTGATCAGCCCCAACGACGGCCGCTACCACGTCAATCCGGCGACGGACGGGAAGACCGTGGTGTGGGCGGCGCACGGGCCCGGCGGTGTGGAGCTCCTGTCGCGACCGCTCGCGGGCGGGCCCGTCAAGAAGCTGTGGCGGAACCGCAAGTCCATCTACGACCTGCGCGTCGAGAACGGCGTCGTGGCCTTCTCGGCCTCCATCCGCACCGGTGTCGCCCTGAGGGTCGCGTACCTGCGCCCGGGTGACGAGGAGCCGACGTGGATGAACACCGGCGGCCGCCGGAACGCGACCGCCATGCCGTCCCTCGCGGGCGGGAAGCTCTCCTACGCCAAGCGCAGCTACACGCGCCCCACCGGCTTCACCTACGCCGTCGAGGTCCGGGACATCGCGACCGGCGCGACCACCGTGATGCCACAGCTCGGCAAGCCGATCAACGTGGGGCCCACCGCCATCACGGGCAAGCACGTCTACTGGCTGGCGGACGAGGTCGAGGACCAGGGCCAGCGGGCCGTCCGGCGCGCGAACCTCGACGGTTCGGGCGTGGTGGACCTCAGCAAGGAGCGGGGCCCGGACGCGCTGTACGCCACCGACCTGACGGCCTCGGACGAGGCGGTGACGGTCACCTCCCAGGTGCCCGCCGTCCCCGGCGGGCAGTCCGGCAACGAGACGCTTTCCAAGCTGTGGCAGTTCTCCGCGGACGGCACGCACCGGGGCCGGGTCTCCTGCAACCGCGGTGAGCAGTCCGCGGCCGCCGCCGCGGGCGGCAGGCGGGTGATCTGGGTCGACGCCACCACGGGCTACGGCGACCTGGTCACGCGCGGCCGGCCGGCGGGCAACTGCGGCTGAGCGTACGACGACGTACGGCCCGCCGGACATCCGTCCGGCGGGCCGTACGCGTGTCGCGGCGGGCCGCTCAGCCGACCGTCACCTTGACGACCCGGCCGGACGCCTCGACGACGAACAGGACGCGCCGCGGGTCGTTGTCGCCGAAGGCGCGGGCGACGCGCACGCTGCTGGGCATCCGCAGCCCGTCGGTCAGGACGCAGGTCCGTCCGGTCGCCGGGTCCACCCGCAGCAACTGGCCCTTGCGGAAGCTCGCGACCACCAGGTCGCCGTCGAAGGAGGTGAGGTCGTCGAGGACCTTGGTGTCCAGGAGGCTGGAGCCGAGCCTGACGACCGTGCTGCGGGCCGCCGGGTCCTTGAGCGGGATCCGTACGATCGGGGAGGTGGTGTCGGTGATGACGCTCGCGTACAACTGGTCGCCCACGATCGTCAGGCCGTTGGCGCCGAAGACATCCGCGGCCTTCGTCCACGCCTCGTCCCGGGTACCGTCCGGACGGATCTTGAGGATGCCCGTGGCCAGCTCACGGCTGAGGTAGAAGTTGCCCTCGGTGTCGACGGCCAGGCCGTTGATGCCGGAGAGCCCCGACACGAACCTCTCGGCCTTCGGCCGCGCGGCGGCCGGATCGAACCGCACGATGCCGGAGTCGTGAGTCAGGGGATTCACCCCGTAGTTGACGTACATCATGCCGTCCGGGCCGCGCCGGATCCCGCCGGGACCGCTCACCGTGACGCTGGTCCTCAGCGTCCCGTCGGGGGCGTACCCCTCGACCCGGTTCTTGGTCAGATGCGCGACCCAGAGGGTGCCGCGCCCGTCGAACTCCAGGTTCTCCCGCCAGTCCAGCAGCGGTATGCCGCCCTCCTTGAACACGTCGAGGCGGGCGGGCGCGGCGCAGTGCCCGAGGGTCGCGGCCCGGGCGGGGGAGGTGGTGGCCGGGACCAGTACGAGGGAGGCGAGGAGGCCGAGGACGCCGAGGAGAGGGGCCATGCGTGCTGCGGAGCGAATCTTCATGGGGTCGGTTCTATCGGGGTGGGCGGGGCGTCACCAGGGAGTCGTGGGCAAAGGGGGGTGGAGGGCGCGGGGTTCGGGGGTTTTCCCCAGCGTCGGCCGTTTTCCGGGGGCTTTCCGGAGGCCGGCGGGCGTGCCGGTGGTGCCCGCTGCCGGAGCGGTCCGTGGTCCCGGTTCCCACCCTCTTCGCCATTGTGGCACTGCCTCGGCGTCAGTGGGTCTTGCTCGTGGCGCCATAGTGGTGCCATGATGGCGTTATGGACCTCACGCCCTACGTCGAGAACCTCCGGCACGAGCTCGCGGTCGCCGCGGGCGCCGGCGGAGAAGAAGCACGCGCACTGGCCGAGCGGCTCGCCGCACCCCTGGAGTCCGCCGCCCGGCTCACCCTGCTGAGCGCGTTGTCCGCGGCCATGGGCGAGGTCACCCGTGACCTGGCCCCGGGCTCGGTCGACGTACGGCTGCGCGGCCTCGACCCCGAGTTCGTGGTGACGCTGCCGCCTGCTCCGGAACCGTACGAGGAGGCGGGCGACCGGGCGCCGGCCCCGGCCGCGGCGCGGGCGCCCCTGCCACCGGCCTCTTCGGAAGGGGACGACGGCAGTACGGCGCGGATCAATTTCCGGCTGCCCGGCCATCTGAAGAACCGGGTGGAGGACGCGGCGGGGAAGGAGGGGCTGTCGGTCAACGCGTGGCTGGTGCGGGCCGTGGCGACGGCGCTGGAGCCGGCGGAGCCGGAGCGGGGCGGGCGGAGCCGGCACCGGGGCGGACAGGGGTACACGGGGTGGGTGCGCTAGCGGTCTGGGCCCTGCGGGCGGCCTTCTCCCCGGCCCCGCCCCTGCCCGATCCGGGGCTTCGCCCCGGACCCCGGTCCTCAAGCGCCGGACGGGCTGGATTTCCGCTCGGTCCGGAGCCGAGGTTTCCGCCCAGGTCGGGCGACGACTCAGCCCGGCCGGCGCTTGAGGCCACCGCGCGGTAGCGCGGAAGGGGGCCTGGGGGATCGCCCCCGGTTCCGGGAAGGGGCGGGGTGGGGAAAAGGCCCCGCGCGGCGGAACCCCCGGCACCCCCAAACCCACCGAACACCCACCACATGCCTAAGGACGGCCCACCCATGCCCCGCTACGACACCCCGGCCCCCATCTCCGTCACCCTCGAATTCGACATCGGATCCGCCCGCATCACCGCGGGCCCCCGCACCGACACCGTCGTGGAGGTGCTCCCCACCGACGGCGCCGACCCCGCCGACGTACGGGCCGCCCAGCAGACCAAAGTCACCTTCCTGGACGGCAAGCTGGTCGTGAAGGGGCCCAAGAAGCGCTCCCTGTTCAGCAAGAGCGGTTCGCTCGACGTGAGCGTCGAACTGCCCGCCGGCTCGGACGTCCTGGGCGTCTCGCCCCTGGCGGACTTCCTCTGCGAAGGCCCCCTCGGCGAGTGCCGGCTCAAGTCCTCCCTCGGCGACCTCCAGGTCGCGGAGGCGGCGGCCGCCAACCTGCGGACCGGGCACGGCGACGTCCGGGTGGGCCACGTCACCGGGGACGCCGAGGTCGTCGGTACGGGCCGGATCGGCATCGGCCGCGTCGGGGGCGCCGCGACGGTCAAGAACGCCAACGGCGACACCGAGGTCGGCGAGGCCGGCGGAGACCTCCGGGTGAACTCCTCCAACGGCCGCATCTCCATCGGCGTCGCGCACGCCGGCGTCGACGCCAAGTCCGCCCACGGCGGCATCAGCGTCGACGAGGTGGCGCGCGGCAAGGTGACGCTCCAGACGGCCATGGGCGACCTCGAGGTCGGCATCCGTGAGTCCACCGCCGCCTGGCTCGACGTCAACACCCGCTTCGGCGCCGTGCGCAACTCCCTCGGCCCGTCCGACGGCCCCGGCGCCTCCGACGGCACCGTCGAGGTGCGCGCCCGCACCGGGCTCGGCGACATCGTGATCCGCCGCGCCTGACCACATCCGCACGTGCTCAGAGAGGTACGACCGCCATGACCGCGCCCTTAGCGACCGGCACCGAACAGGCGATCACCGCGATCGGGCTCACCAAGTCCTACGGGGACAAGCTCGTCCTCGACGGCATCGACCTGCGCATCCCCGAGGGCACGGTCTTCGCGCTCCTCGGCCCCAACGGCGCCGGCAAGACCACCACCGTGCAGATCCTCTCCACCCTCGTCGCCGCCGACTCCGGCCAGGCGTGGGTGGCGGGCCACGACCTGACCCGGGACTCCGACGCCGTACGCGCCGCGATCGGCGTCACCGGCCAGTTCTCGGCGGTGGACAATCTGCTCACCGCCGAGGAGAACCTGCTCCTCATGGCGGATCTGCACCACCTGCCCCGCCGCGAGGGCCGCCGCCGGGCCGCCGGCCTGCTGCGCCGCTTCGACCTGACCGAGGCCGCCGCGAAGCCCGCCGCCACCTGCTCGGGCGGCATGCGGCGCAAGCTCGACCTCGCGATGACCCTGGTCGGCGAGCCACGAGTGATCTTCCTCGACGAGCCGACCACCGGGCTCGACCCACGCAGCCGCCGCACCATGTGGGAGATCATCCGCGGCCTGGTCGACGACGAGGGCGTCACCGTCTTCCTGACGACGCAGTACCTGGAGGAGGCCGACCGGCTCGCCGACCGCATCGCCGTGCTGGACCGGGGGAGACTGGTCGCCGAAGGCACCGCGGACGAGCTGAAGCGCCGCGTACCCGGCGGCCACATCCGCCTCCGGTTCGCCGACCCGGGCGGACTCGAATCGGCCGCCGCCCTCTTCGGCCCGGTCACCCGGCAGGACACCGAGGCGCTCACCCTGAGCGTCCCCAGCGACGGCGGCGTCACCACCCTCCGGGCCGTCCTCGACGTCCTGGAGTACGCCTCGGTCGAGGCGGCGGAGCTCACGGTGCACACCCCCGACCTCGACGACGTCTTCCTCACCCTCACCGAACGGCCCGGACACTCCGCACAGCCCGGCCACGCGCCCGGCGGTCCGAAGGAGAACGCCCGATGAGCACCGCCGCGTACGCGATGCGCGACTCGATGACGATGCTGCGCCGCAACCTCAAGCACGCGCGGCGCTACCCCTCCATGACGGTCTCGGTCGTCGCCATGCCGATCCTCATGCTGCTGCTGTTCGTATATGTCTTCGGCGGCGCCCTGGGTCCCGGCATAGGGGTCGCGGGCGCGTCGGGCGACCGCGGCGCCTACATCGGCTACGTCGCCCCCGGCATCTTCCTGATGGCCGCGACCTCCGGTGCCGTCGCCACCGCCGTCTCCGTCTGCACCGACATGACCGAAGGCATCATCAACCGCTTCCGCACCATGGCCATCTCGCGGGGCTCCGTGCTCACGGGCCATGTCGTCGGCAGCGTCATCCAGACCATGATCAGCCTTGCGCTGGTCATCGGCGTCGCGGTGGCCGTGGGCTTCCGGCCGGACGCCACGCCCGTCGAGTGGCTCGCCGCCCTCGGCATCCTCGCGCTGATCGCCTTCGCCCTCACCTGGCTCTCGGCCGCGATGGGCCTGGTGGCCAAGACCGTGGAGTCCGCGAGCAACGCCCCCATGCCGCTGACGTTCCTGCCCTTCCTCGGCAGTGCGATCGTCACGCCCGAGTCCATGCCGGACGGGCTGCGCTGGTTCGCCGAGTACCAGCCCTTCACCCCCGTCAACGAGACGCTGCGCGGGCTCCTGACGGGCACGGAGATCGGCGACAACGCCCTGATCGCCCTCGCCTGGGGCGCCGGCCTCAGCCTCGTCGGCTATCTGTGGGCCCGCTCGGCCTTCGCCCGGGGCGCCAGGCCGTAGCCCACCCGTCACCACCCCCCTGCTCACTTCACCCGGCACCTGCACGTCACCGTTCACCGCACGTCACTCTGCACCCTGTTCCGGAGGACACCATGCACCACGAACCGTCGACAGCCCCGGCCGAGGAGACCGTCCACGAGACGGCTCCGCCCCCCGAGCTCGTGTCGCTCCCCACCGCCCGCCCCGCGGGCTGCCCCTTCGACCCGCCCGCCGAACTGGCCACGCTGCGCGCGGAGCGGCCGCTCCGGCGGATGCGCTTCCCCGACGGCCACCTCGGCTGGCTGGCCACCAGCCATGAGATCGTGCGCGCCGTCCTCGCCGACCGCCGCTTCAGCTCGCGGTACGAGCTCATGCACCTCCCCATGCCCGGCGCCCCCGCGGAACTGCCCCCGGCGACGGTCGGCGACCTCACGGGCATCGATGCCCCCGACCACACCCGCTACCGGCGGCTGCTCATGGGGAAGTTCACGGTCCGCCGGATGCGCGCCCTGACCGCCCGCGTCGAGCGGATAACCGCCGAGCGCCTCGACGCCATGGCCCGGCAGGGCCCCCCGGTCGACCTGGTCGCCGCCTTCGCCCACCCCGTACCCGCCCTGATGATCTGCGAGCTGCTGGGCGTGCCCGAGGCCGACCGGGAGGACTTCCAGCGCACCGCCGCGGGGATGAACGACCCCGGCGCCACCCTGGAACAGATGCTGGCGGCCCTGGCCTCGCTCACGGAGCGCGTCCACGCGCTCGTCCCGGCCAAGCGCGCCCACCCCACCGACGACCTGCTCAGCGATCTGACCACCACCGACCTCACCGACGACGAACTCGCCGGCATAGGCAGCTTCCTGCTGGCAGCCGGTCTCGACACCACCGCGAACATGCTCGGGCTCGGCACCTTCGCCCTGCTGAGGAACCCCGAGCAGGCCGCCGCCCTGCGCGCCGAGCCGGAACTCGCCGAACAGGCCGTCGAGGAACTGCTCCGCTACCTCACCATCACCCACACCGGATTCCGGGCGGCCCTGGAGGACGTGGAGCTGGACGGGCAGGTGATCAAGGCCGGCGAGACCGTCATCCTCTCGGTACAGGCCGCCAACCGCGACCCCGAGCGGTTCGCCGACCCCGACGTCCTCGACCTGCGGCGCAGGGCCACCGGCCATATGGCCTTCGGTCACGGCGTCCACCAGTGCCTGGGCCAGCAGCTCGCCCGCGTCGAGATGACGGTCGCCTTCCCCGCCCTCTTCACCCGCTTCCCGACGCTGCGGCTCGCCTGCCCGCCCGAGGAGGTGCCGGTGCGCGCCGACCAGAACATCTACGGGGTGCACCGGCTCCCCGTCACCTGGGACGAGAAGTAGCCGGGGCGGCGCACCCCACCGCCTCCGTTCCCCGGCGCCACCGGGGAACGGAGGCCCGTCCGCCGCTCCCCGCGTCGTATCGGCGCCCGGGCGTACGAGGCCGTCACTGTCGGCGCGCTGTGAGCGTTCCGGCCGGCCGGGTCCGTGCGCCGGCGCCCCGCCGTGGGAAGGTGGACGTGTGACCTTGGAAGACCTCGTCCGGCTGCGCCGGGCCCGCGACCGGATGGACCGTGACTACGCGGAGCCGCTCGACGTCCCCGCTCTGGCGCGCACCGCCCTCATGTCGTCCGGTCACTTCTCCCGCAGCTTCCGCGCCGCCTTCGGCGAGACGCCGTACAGCTATCTGATGACGCGCAGGATCGAGCGGGCCAAGGCGCTGCTGCGAAGGGGCGACCTGTCGGTCACGGAGGTCTGCTTCGAGGTCGGCTGCACCTCGCTGGGGTCGTTCAGCTCGCGCTTCACCGAGCTGGTCGGCGAGAGCCCGAGCGCGTACCGGAACCGCCGCCACGACGAGAGCGCGGCCATCCCGCCCTGCGTCGCCAAGATCCGTACGCGACCGGTCCGGTCCGCGCGACCGCCCGCCGACCCCGGCGGAACCGGTCAGGAACGGAGAAGCGGAACCCGCCCCCCGCCCGTAGCGTGAGACGCATGGACATCAAGCTTTCACAGTGTTTCATCGCCGTCGACGACCACGACAAGGCGCTCGCCTTCTACCGCGACGTGCTCGGCCTGGAGGTGCGCGACGACGTCGGGTTCGAGGGGATGCGCTGGGTGACCGTCGGCGCGCCGTCCCAGCCGGACGTCAACATCGTCCTGGAACCGCCCCTGGCGGACCCCAACGCCTCGCCGGGCGACCGGCAGGCCATGGCGGAACTGCTGGCGAAGGGCCTGCTGCGCGGCGTCATCTTCGCGACCGACGACTGCGACGCGACCTTCGAGCGCATCAGCGCGGCAGGCGGCGAGGTGCTCCAGGAGCCGGTCGACCAGCCCTACGGCGTCCGCGACTGCGCCTTCCGCGACCCTTCCGGCAACATGCTGCGCTTCACCCAGCCCCGCGCGAAGTGAGCGCGCGGCACACGATCCCGACGGAGCCCGTGAGGACGGCCCGCGCGATGGACGGAGAGACGATGAGCAGGGCCACCAGGACGGGCGCGCGGCCGCACGCCGCCGACAGCCACGACCTGATCCGCGTGCACGGCGCGCGGGTGAACAACCTCAAGGACGTCAGCGTCGAGCTCCCGAAGCGCCGGCTGACGGTGTTCACCGGAGTCTCCGGCTCGGGCAAGAGCTCACTGGTGTTCGGCACCATCGCCGCGGAGTCGCAGCGGCTGATCAACGAGACCTACAGCGCCTTCCTGCAGGGCTTCATGCCGGCGCTCGCCAGGCCCGAGGTCGACGTGCTCGAAGGGCTGACGACCGCGATCGTCATCGACCAGCAGCGGATGGGCGCCGACCCTCGCTCCACGGTCGGCACCGCCACCGACGCCAACGCGATGCTGCGCATCCTCTTCAGCCGGCTGGGCGAGCCCCGCATCGGCCCGCCCACCGCCTTCGCCTTCAACGTCCCGAAGCGGACGGCGAGCGGATCCATGACCGTCGACAAGGGCAAGGGAGAACGGATCACGGTGCGCGAGGCCGTCTACCACGGCGGCATGTGCGCGCGCTGCGAGGGCCGGGGCAACGTCTCCGACATCGACCTCGCCCAGCTCTACGACGCCGGCAAGTCGCTCAACGAGGGCGCGCTCACGATCCCCGGCTACACCATGGACGGCTGGTACGGCCGGATCTTCCGGGGCTGCGGCTTCTTCGACCCGGACAAGCCGATCCGCGGGTTCACCAAGAAGGAGCTGCACGACCTCCTCCACAAGGAGCCCACCAAGATCAAGGTGGCGGGGGTCAACCTGACGTACGAGGGGCTGATCCCCAGGATCCGGAAGTCGATGCTCGCCAAGGACCTCGACGCCCTGCAGCCCCACGTCCGCGCGTTCGTGGAACGGGCGACGACGTTCACCGTCTGCCCCGACTGCGAGGGCACCCGGCTCGCCGCGGAGGCCCGGTCGTCGAAGATCAAGAAGATCTCCATCGCCGACGCGTGCGCGATGGAGATCAGGGACCTCGCCGAATGGATCCGCGGCATCGAAGAGCCCTCGGTCGCGCCGCTGCTCGGCAAACTCCTGCACACCCTCGACTCGTTCGTCGAGATCGGGCTCGGCTATCTGTCGCTGGAGCGGCCCGCGGGCACGCTGTCGGGCGGCGAGGCACAGCGCGTCAAGATGATCCGCCACCTCGGGTCCCCGCTCACCGACACCACCTACGTCTTCGACGAACCCACCATCGGTCTGCACCCCCACGACATCCAGCGGATGAACGAACTGCTGCTCCGGCTGCGGGACAAGGGCAACACCGTGCTCGTCGTCGAGCACAAGCCGGAGACGATCGCGATCGCCGACCACGTCGTCGACCTCGGCCCCGGCGCCGGTGCGGGCGGCGGCACCATCTGCTTCGAGGGCACCTTCGAGGGGCTGCGGGCGGCCGGCACCCTCACCGGGCGCCACCTCGACGACCGGGCCGCCCTCAAGGAGGAGGTGCGGAAGCCCACC
Source organism: Streptomyces eurocidicus (assembly GCF_002891295.1). Lineage (GTDB taxonomy): Bacteria > Actinomycetota > Actinomycetes > Streptomycetales > Streptomycetaceae > Streptomyces > Streptomyces eurocidicus. The sequence continues at coordinate 183,481 of NZ_LGUI01000002.1, forward strand.
GGCCGGCTGCCGATCCGCGGGGTCACCCGCCACAACCTCCGGAACGTCGACGTCGATGTGCCGCTCGGCGTCCTCTGCGTCGTCACCGGCGTCGCGGGCTCCGGTAAGAGCTCACTGATCCACGGCTCGGTGCCCGCCTCCGCCGGCGTGGTCTCGGTCGACCAGGCGCCCATCCGCGGCTCACGGCGCAGCAATCCGGCCACGTACACCGGGTTGCTCGACCCGATCCGCAAGGCGTTCGCCAAGGCCAACGGCGTGAAGCCGGCGCTGTTCAGCTCCAACTCCGAGGGCGCCTGCCCCACCTGCAACGGCGTCGGCGTCATCTACACCGACCTGGGGATCATGGCCGGTGCCGAGACCCCGTGCGAGGACTGCGAGGGGAAGAGGTTCGAGCCGTCGGTGCTGGACTTCCGCCTCGGCGGCCGCGACATCAGCGAGGTGCTCGCCATGTCGGTGACCGAGGCCGGGGAGTTCTTCGCCGCCGGTGAGGCGCGCATCCCGGCCGCGCACCGAATCCTGACCCGGCTCGCCGACGTCGGGCTCGGCTACCTCGGTCTCGGCCAGCCGCTCACCACGCTGTCCGGCGGCGAGCGGCAGCGGCTCAAGCTGGCCACCCACATGGGGGAGAAGGGCGGCGACCGCCTCGTCTACGTACTCGACGAGCCGACCACCGGCCTCCACCTCGCGGACGTGGAACAGCTGCTCGGCCTGCTCGACCGGCTGGTCGACGCCGGCAGGTCGGTCATCGTCATCGAGCACCACCAGGCGGTCATGGCACGGGCCGACTGGATCATCGACCTCGGCCCCGGCGCGGGCAACGACGGCGGTCGGATCGTCTTCGAGGGCACACCCGCCGACCTGGTCGCCGACCGCTCCACCCGCACCGGCGAGCACCTCGCGGCCTACGTCGGCGCCTGACGCCCCCGGCGGGCTCCCGGTCCGTACGGGGGCCCGGCGGGGCTCAGGCCACGAGGGACCGCTCGAAGCACATCGAGTCCGGTACGCCCTCGTACGGGCCGAAGTTGGGGATCCGCTCGTACCCGGAGCGGAGGTAGAAGCGCACGGCGTCGGGCTGACGCACCCCCGTCTCCATCCGGAGCCTCGTCCAGCCCCGCCCGCGCGCCCAGTCCTCCAGCGCGCGGAGGATGTGCGTGGCGGCCCCCGAGCCGCGGGCGGCCGGCGCCACGTACATCCGCTTGACCTCGCCCGACCCCTCGCCGAGGTCGCGGAGCCCACCGCAGCCCACGGCCGTGCCGTCGTCCTCGCGCGCCACGAAGAAGGCCGCGATGTCCGCCGCCGACGGCGGCACACCGGGCTCGCTGTCGGGGGTTCCGTACCGCTCGGCTATCTCGGCCCGCTGGGCGGCGCGCAGCGCGGTGGCGTCGGGATCCGTCCAGTCGACTTGTTCGATCTTCATGGCGAGGATTCTGCCCGACGGCCCGCCCGGGCGGCCCCGGTTCACGCGGGGCGCCCCGCGCCGTCGCAGGTCAGGACGGCGCGCCCTCCGCGCGCTCCTTCAGCGCCGCCACCGTCGCCGTCATGTTCCGCTCGAACTCCCGCATCCGCACGAAGACCACCGACTGCTCCTTGTCCGGCATCAGGGCGATCGCGCGGGAGAGGCCGGACGGCGCCGGGCCGACCCGCACCCACTCGGTCAGCTCCGTGCCGCCGTCACGGGGTTCCAGGGTGAAGCGCCAGGTCGCCGCCGGGTGCTCCGGGTCCTCGACGGCCCAGGCGAAGACCTCCGCCGGGCGGCACTCGACGACGTACGACGTGGCCTCCCACTCGCCCATCGTCGGGTGCCGGCTGCGGCCGGTGAAGCGGGCGCCCACGGCCGGCCCGGTGGCCCCGTCCAGCCAGGACACGGACCGGAGCTCGGTGCTCAGGCCGGGCATGAGGGTGACGTCCGAGACGAGCTCCCACACCCGCTCGGGCCGTGCGTCGATCCAGATCCGGGCCTCCGCCGTGGGACCGTCCGCGTAGCGGGCGCCTGTCCACTCCATGGCCGACCGACCTCCTCGTGACGTCGAGCGGGCACCGGGGGACGCGAGCCGGGCCCTGATCATGAGAGTTCCCCACCCGGATCCCCGCGTCAAGAACGGGTGGGCGGTGCCCGGCCGCCCGTACGGCACGGGCGTCACACCGGGTGCGGGCCCGCGGCCGTACGGGCGGCCGGCGCGGCCCTGACGGGACCCACGACCGGTGCCCCTCGTCCTTTCGGTCGATGCGGCCTTCCTTCACTCCCGTTCCTTCGGCCGAAGCGGCATTCCGCCTTCGAATGATTGGCTTGATGGGTTCATGGGAGTACGAAGGCGTCTCCGTTCATGTGAGTGAGATCGGAATGGGGACGGCGATGCCGCACGTGCTCTACCTGGTGGGTATCGCCGCCTTCGCGGCCAGCGGCGTGCTGGCCGCGCACCGCGCGCGGCTCGACCCCTTCGGCGGGCTGGTGCTCGCCTTCGCCGCGTCCATCTCCGGCGGCACCCTGCGCGACCTGGTGCTGGACCGGCACCCGCTGTACTGGACGCACGACTGGGTGCTCCTGACGGTCATCGCCGTCACCGCCGTCGTGACCATGGTCTACCTGCGGTTCCGCGAGCTCCCGCACCGTGCGCTGATGACCGTCGACGCGCTGGGCCTCGCCGTCGTCACGGTCATCGGGGCCCGGGCGGCCATCGACGCGGGCGTCACACCGTTCGCCGTGATCATCCTCGCCGTGGTCACCGGAGTGACCGGAGAGGTGCTCCGCGATGTGCTGTGCGGGGAGTTCCCGCCGCTCCTGCTGCGGGAGGAGGTCTACGCCACCGCCGCCCTGGCCGGCGCGGGCTGCTATCTGCTGCTGGACCGGCTGGGCACGGCCGGCACCCCGGCCACGGTGATCTCGGCGGGCACCGTCTTCGCGATCCGGATGGGCGCGCTGTACTACGGCCTCCACCTGCCACGCCTCTCCCACCGCCCCCGCGGCGGCTCCGGGAACCCCTGAGCCCGGAGCGCCTCAGAGCTCCTGCGCCGGCCAGTCCAGCAGGCGTGCCCCGATGACCGCGGTCTGAAGGGTGTAGCGGTGCATCGGGTCGGCGGGGTCCGAACCGGTGTACCGGTGGATACGCTCCAGCCGGTAGGTGAGCGCCCGTACGCTCAGGCACAGCCGGCGGGCCGTCTCGGCGGCCACGCACCCCGAGTCGAAGTACGCGGTGAGCGTCTCCAGCAGCGGCTCGGCGCCGCCGCGCGCCTGCCGCAGCGGCCCCAGCGTGGAGCGCACGAGGTCGGCCATGGCCTGCCGGTCCCGGGTCAGCACGGGGAAGACCAGGAGGTCCGCCGCGCGCAGGACCGGAGCCTCAAGACCCATCCGGGCGGCCAGGTCCAGGGCCCCGAGGGCCTCCTCGTAGGAGTGCACCACACCGCCGGCGCCCGGGTGCGCGCGGCCGATCGCCACCTGGCCGCCCTCGGTCGCGGTGTGCGCCTGCTTGGTGAAGTACCGCACGACGTCGTCCTGGTCGCCCGGCGCGACACAGATCAGCCGGCCTTCCTTGGTCGTCAGCAGGATCTGCCGCTCCCCGAAGCGGACGTGGAGCGCGCTCTCCACCCGCCGCATCACGGGGTGGGTGTCGTCGTACGGCTCGGCGCCGGCCGCCACGGCCACCGCGTGGGCGCGGGCCAGCCGGAGCCCGAAGCGCTCGGCCCGCTCCGCCAGCCGGCCCAGGTCGCTGCGCCCGTGGAGCAGGTCGTCGACGAACTCCCGGCGGGCCGCCTCCTCCTGGCGCACGGCCAGGCGCTGCGCGCGTTCGTAGCCCTCGGCGAAGGCGTCGACGGCCTGTTCCGTCGCGGCGAGGACGGTCTCGGCCGTGGCCCGGGCGCCGGGCGCGCCGCCCGAGGTGGGAAGCGCGGACCAGACCTCCCGGGTGGTGGCGAGGTGGCCGATGACCAGCTGACGCAGCCCGCAGCCCCGCTCCGCGGCCCGCTCGCCGAGGGCCCGGCGGGACTCCAGCTCGTCGCGGCTCAGCCGGCGGCCGGTGGCCGAGACCCTGGCGAGGATGTCGGCATAGCCGTCCAGATACTCCCCGGATATGTCCTGCTGCGGCACGCGCTCTCCCTGTTTCCTTACGCGCTGCTGACGACTTCTTGTCGCGCGCTGCCCAGCGTGCCAGACGGCCGCCGGAGTGCAGCACCCTGCATTAAGGAAGCGTAAAGATTGCCGGAAACCGGCAATGCGTGCGTATACCAACGGCTGGCAGCCTGGGGGTGCGGGAAACGGGGGAGGGCCCCGGCGTCGGAACACGGCAACACCATCCGGCGCCGGGGCCCCGTGAACAGCAAGGACAACAGTGGACGAAGGGGACGGGCGCATGGATGACTTCCTCGCCGCGGCACTGGGCTTCCCGGCCGTCCTCTTCGGCTTCGCGCTGCTGGTCGTCATCGGCTACTGGCTGCTGGTCCTGGCCGGCGGCCTGGACCCGGCCGACCACGGCCACGCCGGCGACCCGGACCCGGGCGCGGACGGTGCCGACGGCACCGGTCACGGCGGTCCGGCCGGCCTCGTGGCCGCGGCCGGTCTGGGCGGGGTGCCCGTCTCCGTCGTCCTGTCCCTGCTGATCGCCGTCGCCTGGTTCCTGTCCCTGGCCGGGACCGCGCTGCTGGCCGACGCCGATGTGCCCGCCCCGCTCTGGGCCGCGCTGTCCGCGGGCGTGCTCGCCGGCGCGCTCGCCGGTTCGTGGGCCGCCGCCTGGGTGCTCGTACGCCCGCTCCGCCACCTCTTCCCCGACGAACGCCCGCCCTCGCGCCTGGACTTCGTCGGCCGCGTCTGCGTCATCCGCACCGGCCGGGTCGGGCCCGACTTCGGGCAGGCCGAGGTGGCCGCCGAGGACGGCTCGACGGCGATCGTCCAGGTCCGTACGGAACCGGCACCGCCGCCCGGCGGCGGTCCGGAGTGGCCGCACCCCGGGGAACCGGGGCTCACCGCCGGCGCGACCGCGCTGATCTTCCACTACGACGCCGACGGCGAGTTCTTCCTGGTCGCGCCCTTCGACGCGGCGCCCGGCCCGGCCGCCTGACCGGCAGTCCTCCCACCGCTCCGCACCTCCGTGCGTAAACGTTTCTTCGCTCGCGAGGGCCGCACCCGCCGCGGCCCTCCGCGACCCACACCGACAGAGGTTCCCCATGGATGCCACCGCCATCGGCGTCGGCGTGCTCATCGCCGTCCTGCTGCTCATCGCCCTCGGCGTGTTCTTCACCGTCGGCCGCCTCTTCCGCAAGGTCGAGCAGGGCAAGGCGCTGATCATCTCCAAGACGAAACGCGTCGACGTCACCTTCACCGGCGCCGTGGTCCTGCCGGTGCTGCACAAGGCCGAGTACATGGACATCTCGGTGAAGACCATCGAGATCCGCCGGACCGGCCGCGAGGGGCTGATCTGCAAGGACAACATTCGCGCCGACATCCACATCAACTTCTTCGTACGCGTCAACAAGACCGCCGAGGACGTCGTCAAGGTCGCCCAGGCCATCGGCACCGCCCGGGCCAGCGACCCGCGCACACTGCAGGAGTTCTTCGCCGCGAAGTTCTCCGAGGCGCTCAAGACCGTCGGCAAGCAGCTCGACTTCGTCGACCTCTACACCAAGCGCGAGGAGTTCCGGGACCGGATCATCGCCGTCATCGGCACCGACCTCAACGGCTACCACCTCGAGGACGCCGCCATCGACTTCCTCGAGCAGACCCCGATGACCCAGCTCGACTCCGCGAACATCCTCGACGCCCAGGGCATCCGCAAGATCACCGAGCTCACCGCCATCGAGCACGTGCGCACCAACGAGTTCCAGCGCACCGAGGAGAAGGAGATCACCCGGCAGAACGTCGAGGCCCGGGAGGCCGTCCTCGAACTGGAACGCCGCCAGGCCGACGCCGAGATCAAGCAGCAGCGCGAGATCGAGACCGTACGGGCCCGGGAGGAGGCCGAGACGGCCCGGGTGCAGGCCGAGGAGCGGCTGCGCTCGCACAGCGCCCACCTCAGGACGGAGGAGGCGCTCGGCATCCAGAACGAGAACCGCGAGCGCGAGGTGGCCGTCGCGCAGAAGAACCGCGAGCGGGTCATCGCCGTCGAGAGCGAGCGGATCGAGAAGGACCGGATGCTGGAGGTCATCGCGCGCGAGCGGGAGACCGAGCTGCGCCGCATCGCCGCCGACAAGGAGGTCGAGGCCGAGAAGCGGGAGATCGCCGAGGTCGTCCGGGAGCGCATCGCGGTCGAGCGGACCGTCGCCGCCCAGGAGGAGGAGATCAAGAAACTGCGCGCGGTCGAGGAGGCCGAGCGCGAGCGGCAGGCCGCCGTCATCCGCGCCGAGGCCGAGGCGCAGGAGCGCCTGGTCAAGGACATCAAGGCCGCGGAGGCGGCGGAGCAGGCGGCCGGCCACCGGGCCGCCGAGACGCTGACGCTGGCCGAGGCGCGCCGCAAGGCCGCCGAGCTCGACGCCGAGGCCGCCGTCCGGCTGGCCGACGGCAAGCGCGCGGACGCGGCCGCCGTCGGGCTCGCGGAGGCGGAGGTGCGCGAGCGCACCGCCCAGGCGATCGGCAAGGTCGGCCACGCCGAGGCCGAGGTGGCCAGGGAGAAGGCGTTCGCCGGGGCCGAGGGCCTCAAGCGCAAGCTCCAGGCCGAGGCCGAGGGGCTGACCGACAAGGCCGCCGCGATGGCGGCGCTGGACGCCGCGAGCCGTGAGCACGAGGAGTTCCGGCTGCGCCTGGAGGCCGAGAAGGACGTCCGGCTGGCCGGCATCGAGGTGCAGCGGCAGGTCGCCGAGGCCCAGGCGGGCGTCCTCGCCACCGGCCTGGAAAACGCGAAGATCGACATCGTCGGCGGCGACAGCGTCTTCTTCGACCGGCTGGTGAACTCCATCGCGCTCGGCAAGGGCGTCGACGCCTTCGTCGACCGCTCCGAGACGGTACGGACGCTGGCGGGCCCGTGGCTCGACAAGGACGACTCGTCCTTCACCCGGGACGTCGGCGCACTGGCCGCGGGCCTCGGCCCGGCGGGTCTGCGCGACCTCACCCTGGCCGGCGCCCTCAGCGGCCTGATCGCCGGCGGCGGCCCCCGGGCGGGAGCCCTCCAGGGCCTGCTGGACTCGGTACGGGCCAGCGGGCTGGGGGACGCCAGCCTGGCCGAACTGGCCGGCGCGGCACCGGGGTCGGTCAACGGCGCCGGGAAGTAGCCGGCGGCCGGAGCGCGAGCGCCGGGGGCGACCGGCGCCGCGTGAGCGCCGGTGTACCGGCGCCGTGAAGCGGGCGCCCGCGAGCGATCGCCGGTCGCCGGGACCGGGTGCCGTGAAACAAGCAGTGGGACGACAGAGCACGAGCGGAAGGCCGGGAACGACGTGATCACCGAACGCCGGGACACGCGGGAGGAGCCGGGCGCGGGCACCGCCCCGGGCGCGCACGGGGACGGCTCCGGGGCGGGGCCCGCCGGTCCGGACGCGGGGGCCTACGAGGTGCTGCGCGACCGGCTCACGGCCCAGGCCGGCGAGCTCCGCCGCCGGGCCGAGGAGCTCAACGCCCGGCGGGCGGCCGCCTTCGGCTCCCCCGGGCTCCGGCTCCTCGGCACGGCCGTGCTCCGCACGGAGCACCCGTGCGCGCCACGCGACATCGCCGCCGTCGGCGGGCACCTCCTCCTCGGCGTCCGCGCATCCGGCCGACCGGGCCCGGAGACGGCCGTCGAGGACGTCCTCACCCTCCACACCGTGCGTGTCGACGGCGGGGGTGACGCTGCGGCCCCGGGTGGCACGGGTGGTGCGGGGGCGCAAGGCGGGGGCGGCGCGGGCGGGGGCGTCGCTTCGGCCACCGCCTCCGAGGGCGGTGCTGCGGGCCCGGGCGGCGCGAGTGGCTTGGACGGTGTTGCGGGGGCGGATGGCGCGGGCGGCCGCATCGCTCTGGTCCCCGCCTCCGAGGGCGGTGTTGTGGCCTCGGGCGGTGCGAGGGGCGTTGTTGCGGCTCCGGGGGGTGCGGGGGCGGAAGGTGCGGGTGGTTCGGGCGGCGTTGTGGGCGTGGATGGCGCGGGTGGCCGCATCGCCCTGGTCACCGCCTCCGGGGGCGGTGTTGTGGCCTCGGGCGGTGCGAGGGGCGTTGTTGCGGCTCCGGGGGGTGCGGGGGCGGAAGGTGCGGGTGGTTCGGGCGGCGTTGTGGGCGTGGATGGCGCGGGTGGCCGCATCGCCCTGGTCACCGCCTCCGGGGGCGGTGTTGTGGCCTCGGGCGGTGCGAGGGGCGTTGTTGCGGCTCCGGGGGGTGCGGGGGCGGAAGGTGCGGGTGGTTCGGGCGGTGTTGTGGGCGTGGATGGCGCGGGTGGCCGCATCGCCCTGGTCACCGCCTCCGAGGGCGGCGTTGCGGCCCCGGACGGTGCGGGCGGCGCGGGCGGTGTCGCGGCCCCGGGCGGTGTCGGCCCCCGTGTCGTCCTCGTCGGCGCCCCCGCCGGCGCCCTCCCCGGGCTGCTCCACGACCCCGCGTTCGGCAAGGACTTCGCCGAGCTCCACCGCTACTACCGCGACGCCGCGCTCGCCCGCCTCCACCGGGCCGACGGAAGGCTCCTCGCCGCCTTCCGTACCGGCCCGCGCCCCGGCGACCTGCGCGTACTGCGCTGGCGGATCGCCGCCGACGGCACCCCCGCGTACCTGGACGCGCACGGCGAGCGCGACCACGCGCCCCCGCCGTCCCAGGAGCTCGCCTGGACGCCCGCCACGCGCGACGACCACGTGCTCGGCCGGCACCCCCACGTCTCCGTCGCGGGCGAGGCGTTCGTCTCCACCGTCGGCGGCGCCCTCACCATCAAGACGGAGAACACCACCGAGACCGCCGAGGGCGTCCACAGCGAACCGGTCGACGAACCGCTCCAGTCCCTCGCCGACGCCGAGATCGAGCACGCCCGCGCCGGGACGCTCCTCCTGCTGCGCGTCCGCCCGTACAACGAGTCCGCGCGGCGGCACTTCGTCTTCGACACCGCCACCGGGACCGTGACCCGCCAGGACGGCATCGGGCAGGCGTGCCTGCGCCTCCCCGACGACCAGGGCATCGTCTTCCCCGGCGGCTACCACCTCGCCACCGGCGCCACCAGGACCTTCGACACCGACACCACCGGCCTCCGCTTCGAGGAGGCCGTGGCCGCCCCCGACGGCGAGAACGTCCTCTACGTCTTCCGCGCGCCCGACGACGGCCGCACCGTGCTCCTCCCGTACAACACCCTGCGGGAGGAGGCCGCGACCCCGCTCGTCTGCCACGGGCACGCCCTCTTCGACGACGGCACGCTCGCCCTCCTGCGCGCCGGCGCCGACGGGCCCGCCCGCGCGCACACCCTCCAGTTCTGGCGGACCCCGTTCCGCTCCGACGCGCACATCGCCGCCGGCCCCGTCGCCGACGGCCCCCTGGAGCGCGTCGGCAACGCCGACCTGGTGCGCTGCCTCTCCGCCTGTCTCTCCCTGGCCCGGGCGATCCCCGGCACCGCCCCGACGCCCGCCGCCCTCGAACCGGTCGTCACGGCCTGCGCGCGCGTCACCGACCGCTTCCCCTGGCTCGCCGACCCCGGCCTCGGCGGGCTGCACACCCCGCTCGCCGCCGTGCGCGCCACCGCCGACCAGGTCCTGCGCGAGTCCGGGGCCGTCCGGGCCCTCACCCGGCAGGCCGCCGACGAACTGGGCGAGGCCGCGGTGCACATCGCCTCGCTCGTCCGCCGCATCCGCGCCGAGGCGCCCCGCACCGCCGGCGCCTGGGTCGACCGGATCACCGAACTCCGCCGGGCCCAGGGCCGGCTGGCGGCCCTGCGCGAGCTGCCCTACGCCGACGTCCCGCGCGTCGACACCCTCGCCGCCGACGTGGCGGGCGACACGGCCGCCACCGCGCGCCGCGCCGTCGCCTTCCTCCAGCGGCCGGACGCCTTCGCCGCCGACCACGCCGACAACGAGGCCCTGACCGCCGAGGCGGAGGCCCTCGCCACCGTCGACGGGGCCGGCCCCGTCGCCGACCGGATCACCGAACGGACCGAAGGACTCCAGACCCTTGCCGAGGTCGTCACCGGCCTCGACATCGGCGACGCCCCCGCCCGCACCGCCGTCCTGGAGCGCGTCGGGGAGGTCCTCGGCGGGCTCAACCGCGCCCGCGCCACGCTGGCCGCCCGCCGCCGCGCGCTCCGGGAGAGCGAGGGCCGGGCCGCGTTCGCCGCCGAGACCACCCTGCTCGGCCAGGCCGTCACCGGCGCGCTCGCCGCCGCGGACACCCCCGAGGCGTGCGAGGACCAACTCGGCCGCCTGCTGCTCCGGCTGGAGGACCTCGAAGCCCGGTTCGCCGACCACGACGGGTTCCTCGCCGAGCTGGCGACCCGGCGCGCCGACGTCCACGAGGCGTTCGCCGCCCGGCGGCAGTCCCTCCAGGACGCCCGCGCCCGGCGCGCCGAACGCCTCGCCGGCTCCGCGGCCAGGGTCCTGGAGACGATCGGCCGCCGCGCCGCCGCACTGGCCGACCTGGACGCCGTCCACACCTACTTCGCCTCCGACCCCATGGTCGCCAACGTCCGGCGCACCACCGCCGAGCTGCGCGAACTCGACGATCCGGTACGGGCCGACGAGCTGACGGGCCGGCTCGCGGCGGCACGCCAGGAAGCCGTACGCGCCCTGCGCGACCGCGCCGACCTCTTCGCCGAAGGCGACGGCGACGGCCCGGGACCGGGCACCGGCCGCACCCTCAGACTCGGCCGCCACCGCTTCACCGTCACCACCCGGCCCGCCGAGCTCACGCTCGTACCCCACGCGGACGGCCTTGCCCTCGCCCTCACCGGCACCGACTACCGCGCCCCCGTCACCGACCCCGGCTTCGCCGCCACCCGCCCCCACTGGGACCGGCTGCTGCCCTCCGAGTCCCCGGAGGTCTACCGCGCCGAACACCTCGCCGCGAGCGTCCTCGCGACCGCCGGCCCGGCGGCGCTCCAGGAGGCCGACCTGCCCGCCCTCGTACGCCGGGCCGCCGAGGCCGCCTACGACGAGGGCTACGAGCGCGGCGTCCACGACCACGACGCGACCGCCCTCCTCACCGCCCTCCTGCGGCTGGGCACCGGGGCCGGGCTGCTCCGGCACCCGGCCGGGGCGCGGGCGACCGCCCAGCTGTTCTGGGCCCACGGGCCCGACGCCGCCGCCCGTGAGGAGACCGCCCGCCGCGCGACGTCCCTCGGGCGGGCGCGCGCGGCGTTCGGGCGGCCGGAGGCGGTGGACGCCCTCAAGGCCGAACTGGCCGGGGAGGTCGAGCGGTTCGCCTCGGCCGCGGGCCTGGACCCCGCCCCGTCCGCCGCCGCGGCCGCGTACCTTGTGGAACACCTGGCCGCCGGGGCCGACGGCTTCGTCACCGCCGCACCGGCCCGCGCGCTCCTCGACGCCTTCCACACCGCCGTGGCCGGCACGTCCTACGCGGCGGACCTGCGGGCCACGACCGGCCTCCCGGACCGCCACCGGCTCGCCCTCGCCTGGCTCGGCGCGTACGCCGCCGCCTCGGGAGAGCACCCCGACCCCGGCGACCTCGCCGAGGCCGTGGCCGTCGAGGTCTGCCCCCTCCTGCCCCGCCGCGCCTCCGACGCCCCGCTCACCGCCACCGTCGACGGCCTGCTGGGCGCCCACCCCCGTGTCACCGACCGCCGCCTCACCCTCCGGCTCGACGAATTCCACGCCCGCACGGACCGCTTCCGCGCGCACGACGTGCCCGCCTTCCGCGCCTACCAGCGGCAGCGCGACGCGCTCGTGGCACGGGAGCGCGCCCGGCTGCGCCTCGACGACTTCCGGCCCAGGGTGATGAGCGCCTTCGTCCGCAACCGCCTCGTCGACGAGGTCTACCTCCCGCTCATCGGCGACTCCCTCGCCAAGCAGCTGGGCACGGCGGCGGGGCGGGGAGAGGCGGCCGCGCGCACCGACCGCGGCGGCCTGCTGCTGCTCCTCTCGCCGCCCGGCTACGGCAAGACGACGCTCATGGAGTACGTCGCCGACCGCCTCGGCCTCGTCTTCGTGAAGGTCAACGGCCCGGCCCTGGGCCGCGGGACCACCTCCCTGGACCCGGCCGAGGCCCCCGACGCGGCCGCCCGCCAGGAGGTCGAGAAGATCAACTTCGCCCTGGCGGCGGGCAACAACACCCTGCTCCACCTCGACGACATCCAGCACACCTCGCCCGAACTCCTGGAGAAGTTCCTCTCCCTGTGCGACACCCAGCGGCGCGTCGAGGGCGTGCTCGACGGCGCGCCCCGCACCTACGACCTGCGGGGCAAGCGCTTCGCCGTCAGCATGGCGGGCAACCCCTACACCGGGTCCGGGCAGCGCTTCCACCTCCCCGACATGCTCGCCAACCGCGCCGACGTACGGAACCTCGGCGACGTGCTGGCCGGCAAGGAGGACGTGTTCGCCCTGAGCTTCGTCGAGAACGCCCTGACGTCCCACCCGGTCCTGGCCCCGCTGGCCGCCCGGCCGCCCGGCGACCTGCCGCTGCTGGTCCGGCTGGCCGAGGGCGACACGGACGTACGGGCGGACGAGCTCGGGCACCCCTACCCGCCGGCCGAACTCGACCGCGTCCTCGCCGTCCTGCGCCACGTCCTCGCCGCCCGGCGCACGGTCCTCGCGGTCAACGACGCCTACATCGCCTCCGCCGCCCGGAGCGACGCCACCCGCACCGAGCCGCCCTTCCTGCTCCAGGGCTCGTACCGGGACATGAACAGGATCACCGAGCGCGTCGCGGCGGTGATGACGGACGCCGAACTCGCCGCCGCCGTCGGCGACCACTACGCGGGCGAGGCCCGTACCCTCGCCGCCGACGCCGAGGCCAACCTCCTCAAGCTCGCCGAGCTCCGTGGCTCCCTCACCCCGGAACAGGCCGTCCGTTGGAAGGAGATCAAGGACGCGTACGTCCGTGTCCACGCCCTCGGCGGCCCCGAGGCGGACCCCCTGACCCGGGCGGTCGCCGCCCTGGGCCTCCTCGCGGAGCGCGTCTCCGCCGTGGAGGCCGCCATCAGCCGGGCCGCCGGAGGGCCGCCGTCGCGGGGGTAGCGGGGCCCGGCCCTCGGCGCCGATCGTGTCGCCGGTGACCAGGGCCTGCGGTCACCGTGGTTCACCAGGGGATTCCTCTCAACCGGACACGGGAAGGCGGACGTTCATGGCGGCGCGGAGGTAGGCGCCGTCGACGGAGGCGGGGCCGGGCAGGTCCGGCAGGATCCGCCCGAGGGGGACGCAGTCGGCCGCCCGGCTCCGCCAGTCGTGGTGGAGGAGGCCGGCGAGGACCGGGTTGATCTTCCGTTCGACGAAGTTGGGCCGGTCGACCGCGGGCTGGAGGATCAGCTCGACGCCGGGGAGCAGCTCGGCGACGGCGGCGACCAGCGACCTCGCCGGGGTCTCGGCGGGATGGACCAGGGGGTAGGTCGTCGCGCCCGGCGGGTGCGGCAGCTCCGCCAGGCGCAGCATGGCGTCGACGGCGTACTCGACGGGGACGATGTTCATCCGGGCCGAGGGGTCGCCGAGGAGCCGGACCCGCAGCCGGGGGAACCCCGCCCGCCTGCCGAGGAGGAGGCCGCGCAGCGATGCCGGCACGTGGTCGAGCAGGGTGCGCAGTTCGGATCCGAGGGTGGACAGCGGCTGCTGGGCGGCGGTGTCGGGGAGCGGGCGGTCGGTGGCCAGCACGCTCGGGCGCAGCACCAGCGCCGGCCGCCTCCCGTCGGCCCAGGCGCGCACGACCTCCTCGGCCCGCCGCTTGGTGCGCTGGTAGCCGGTGAAGGCGTCGGCCAGGGCCGGTGAGGACCGCCGTTCCCGGGAGTGCGGGGCGGGGTCCCCGCTCACACAGGCGGTGCTGACGTACAGGAACGGCACCCCGGCGGGCGCGTGGTCGGCGAGTTCGGTGAGGCGGCAGGTGCCGGTGACGTTCACCGGGGTGAGCGATGCCTCGGTGTCGACCAGGGACGGCGGCGCGGCACAGTGCCAGATCGACCCGGCCCGCTCGCCCAGCCACCGGTGCGCGTCGGGCGTCAGCCCCAGCCGGGGCCGGGCCAGGTCGACCCGGACGGCCGTCACCCGCTCCTGGGCGCGCAGGAGTTCGCCCTCGTCGGCGCCGCAGGCGCGCAGCGCGTCCGTCACCCGCTCGGCCAGCGGCCGCCGCCCGTCCCGGCCGAGGACCGCGACCCGGCCCGCCCCCGCGGCCAGCAGGGCGCGCAGCAACCGGGAGCCGAGGAACCCGGTGGCGCCCGTCATCACGACCGTCATGGGTCACCCACCGTCCGGCAGGCGGCGCCGACGACGGCGACGGGGTCATGGTGCGCGTCGGATGAAAGACCACTGTGCTCCATGAATCAGAGACATTTCCGTGCTTGCCGTTATTAGTGAACTACCAGGCGGTTTCACTCTTTTGAGATGAACGGAAACCCTTCGTCGTTCGCTGTACGGTCAGCTGTCCGGGTTCGTCCGGCTTCAGGGGTACGACCCGATCATCAGATGAGGTAAAGTTCCTTCCGCGCCGCTAGCTCAGTTGGTCAGAGCGGCTGACTCTTAATCAGCAGGTCCGGGGTTCGAGTCCCTGGTGGCGCACCGGTGACGGAAGGCCCTCCGCAGCTCTCGCGGAGGGCCTTCCGCGTTGTCCGGACCGCTCCCTCGGTTTCTCCGGGCGCTCGGCACACCCGTCACGGCCGGGGGGCCGAACGACAAGCGGTGTGCCCTGTCCTCTCCGCCGCCCGCGCCCGAGCCAACGACCCGCCCCCGAAAGCGCCGACGAGCCGTCACGACCGGGGATGCCCTGGCCACGGCGCGGGGAGTCAGAGAGGGGCACCGAGGACCGGCGCGCGAACCGCTCGCCCCGGCCCCCGCGGAACCGTCACCGACAGGAGCACAGCCATGGCCATCATCGTCACCTTCTTCGTTCCCGGCATCGGGCCGGAGCTCTACGAAAGCTGCATCGAGCGCCTCACCGACGGGAAGGGCTTCACCAGCGTCGGGGACCTGCCCGTCCCCGGCCTCCTCTCGCACGCCACGGGCCCGGTCGCCGGCGGCTGGCGGGTCACCGACGTCTGGGAGTCCACCGAGGCGTTCGAGGCGTTCGGCAAGGTGCTCGGCCCGATCCTCGTCGACCTCGGGTACGGCGACCTCCAGCCCGAGGTCGGCCCGGCCTACAACGTCGTCATCCGCTGACGGACACCCGCCGTCCGACGGCACGGCGCCGGCCGGACCCTTGAGGTCCGGCCGGCGCGCCCACCCGCCGACGGATCCCGGCCCGGAGCGGTGCGACCTGCCGGGAGCCGTCGGTTCGCGCACGAGCGACAGCGCCGCGCGGGCCGGGCCCCGCGCGGACCCGGGAGGCCGTACGGGGCGGCCCGTCGGCGGAAGCCCGGCCCCCGCCCTTCAGAGCGTCACCCTCGCCGCGTGCTCGCACGGGTCCATCGCCGACGGAACAGGATGGTCCGCGAGTTCGCGGAGCCACGTCTCCACCGCCAGCGTCCGCTCCCACCCGCCCGCACCGCCCCCGGCGCCGTCGAGCGCCGCCTCCCGCAGCGCCCCCTCGTCCACGAGGCCCGCGGCCACCAGAAGGGACTCGTCCGCCCAGGCCGCACCGCCCGCCGCCCGCGGCTCCCCGTCCCCCCACGCCTCTTCTCCGGGCGGCTCCCCGCCGTCTTCCGCGACCCGCGGACGGAAACCCTCCGCCCGTACGCCCCGCATGGCCTCGATCAGCAGCGGCCGGTACGCCCAAGGGGTACCCGCCTCCTCCGGCCGCACCGCCAGACACGCGTCGAGCACCGCGTCGTCGCAGAACGGCGCGTCCGCCGGCAGCCCGCCGGCCGCCGCGTCCCGGACGGTGAACGCGGCCGCCCGCCCGGCCCGCTGGACCCGCTGGACCCACGTGTGCCGGCCCCGGTCCACCGCCAGCGGCTCCACCTCACCGGCCGCCGCGCCCAGCAGCAGATCGCGCACGAGCTCCACGCACTCCTCGCTCGCCCACGGCGGCAGCGCGGGCCGCGCCCCCCAGCGGTGCGGCGCCCTCGGCCCCTCCGCCGCCAGGTCCAGCCCGTCGGCCGCCGAGCCCAGCCAGTCCCGGTACGAGCCCCGGTCGAGCAGCGCCCGCGCCGTCGCCCCCGGCGCCCACCCCAGCCGCGCCCGGTGGCCGAACGCGTGCCACAACCCCGCCGCCGGCCGCTCCCGCACCAGCGCGTGGACGTACGCGCTGGGCGGCCGGACCGCCGCGTCACCGCCGTGCCCCAGCAGCAGCCGGCCCACCCCCTGCGCGCTCAGCACACCGGCCGACCCGCGCCGCCGAGCGCGGTCGCGCAACCCGGCCGACGGCTCGTCACCCGGCTCACGCCGCCCCCGCACCGGCAGGCCGGAGCCGGTGAAGCCGCCCTCGCCGGCGCCCGGCGGCCGGCCGCCCACCCCGCCCCGTACGAAGCCCGGCAGGCCCCGCGTCACCCCCGTAGCGTCCGGCCACCCGGCCGTCCTCTCCGCGAGGTCCGGTCGGCCGACGGTTCCTCTCGTGACGTCCGGCCGGCCGACTGCTCCTCTTGCGACGTCCGGTCGGCCGACAGTTCCCTTCGCGACGTCCGGTCGGCCGACTCTTCCTCTTGCGACGTCCGGCCGGCCGTCGTCGTGGCCCCCGTCCGGTCCCGGCGGTCCCGGCGTCCCCGAAGTCACCAGCTCGGCCCCCGCCTCGGCGGCCAGGAGGCACAGTGCGGTGGCGGCCGGGCCGCCCGACAGGTCCGCGCCCAGTACCTGTCCCGGGGCCACCCGGAGGGACACCGCCTCGCGCAGCGCCGCCAGCAGCCCCGGAGCGCCCTCGGCCACCGACAGCCCGGCGGCCGGCGGCAGCCACCAGCGCCGGACCGCACCGCCGTTGCCGTCCCGGTCCAGCCGGAGCGCGTCGCCCGGCGGGACCGTGTGCACCCCGGACCACATGGCGCCGCCGTCCAGCGGATACGGCAGACCGGGCCCGGCCAGGCGCGCGGCCAGCTGGGCGGGGTCCGGATCGGCGTCGGTCAGCCACGCCAGCGTCCTGGCCCGGTCCGCGGCCACCGCCGTGCCGTCGACCGACGTCCAGTACAGCCGCCGCGCACCGGACAGGCCGCCCCGGGCGTAGACCTCCCCGCCCAGCGAGGCGAGGACGTGGAAGCCGCCGTGCGCGCCGCGCAGGGCGTCCTCGACGTCGAACGGCGAACGGACGCCCCGCAGCCGCCCCGCGAGCTCCGCCTCGCCGAACGAACAGGGCCCGGCCACGGCCAGCCGCACCCCGCCCTGACGGGCCACCACCAGCTCGTCGTCCGGCCAGCAGCCGAGCAGCCACGGCCGGCCCGACGCGTGCGCCACGGTCCGGCAGCCGCGGCCGCGCAGCCTGCGCACGGCCGTGGACGCGTGCGGGCCGTCGGGAAGGACGGTGAACCAGCATCCGGCGCGAGGGACCAGCCCCCGGCCGGACGTCACGTGAACAGGCCCTCGGCGCGGTCCTCGTCGGGTGTGCCGGGGGATGACTCGCTCACGGAGACGGCCTCCTGTGCCAGGGCGGAAATGTTCGGCGGACGTGATCGACAGAGGTCAACGTAGGCGGCCGCGCCACCCCCGTCCGGAGCGATCAGTGTGAATTCCGCTCGTGTGGGTGACGAGGGGCCGCCAGGCACATCAGATCCGTCACCGCGCGCCACCCGCCCTCGGCGAGCGCCCGGCGCTGCCGGTCGGCCGGCGCCCCCTCCTTGCGCCGCCGGTGGACGAGCGAGGCGACCCGGCGCGCGCCGTCGAACCGCTCCAGGGCCGGGAAGACATGGCGGAGCAGCCGGCCGACGACCTCGTCGGCGGGCCGGCGGCGGCCGAGCGGGTCGATCAGGTCCCCGCCCAGGCCGTGCCGCGCCGCCTGCCAGTTCGCGGAGTCCAGCATCTCCGGGGAGGGCGCGGGGTACGGAACGCCGCGCTTCTCCTCGAAGACGGCGGTGTCCACGAGGGCCCGTACGACGCCGGCGAACATGACGGCGTCCTCGGCGCCCAGCTGGACGTCCGGCGCGCGGACCTCCAGGGTCGGATAGCGCTCCGACAGCCGCGCCTGCCAGTAGAGCTGGCCGCGGTCGCGCAGGATCCCGGCGGCCATCACGGCCCGCACCCGCCGCTCGTAGTCCCCGGCGTCCGCGAAGAGCGGCGGCGGGCCGCTCACCGGCCAGCGGCCGAAGACGACCGTGCGCCAGCTCGCGAACCCGGTGTCGCGCCCGCACCACATCGGCGAGTTCGCGGCCATGGCGACGAGCACCGGGAGCCAGGGGCGGACGCGGTTGAGCACCGCCACGCCGGTCTCGCGGTCCGGGATCCCGATGTGCACGTGCATGCCGTTGATCAGCTGCTCGTCCACCAGCTGCGGCGCGACGGCGTGGATGGCGTGGTACCGCGCCTCGTCGGTCACGGGCGGCGGGGTGCGGCCCGCGAAGGGCACGGTGCCGGACGCCGCCACCCGGCAGCCCGCCCGCGCCGCCGCCGCGGCGACCGCGTGCCGGAGCCTCAGCAGGCTGTCGCCCAGCTCGTCCAGGCTCCGGCAGACCGGAGTGGCGATCTCGATCTGGGACTGCAACAGCTCCGAGTGCACCTCGCCGGCGCCCGGCACCGGCCGCAGGCCCGCCGTCGCGCGGACCTTCTCGGCCAGCGGTACGGGCAGCCCGCTGGCCGCGTCGAGCAGCAGATACTCCTCCTCGACGCCCATGGTGCTCATGGAGGGAGGCTCCCGGTCGCGGGCCCCGGATCCAAGGAGGTGTGAGCCGACACGCTTCCGTGCGCCGCCGTTCGGGCATTCAAGTGCCGCGCACCGCGTGGTATGAACCTTTCGTAGGGTCTCTGTCAGTAGGGCGGTGTGGGATGAACTGCTCGCATTGCGGTGCGGAGATGCGCCAGGGGCCGAACGGGGACTGGGCATGCGCCAATTGCGGAGGTACCGGATGAACGAGTCGGAGGACTTCCCTCATGCCAACGCGGCCCTGATGCACTGCGCGCACTGCGGGTGGTCGGTGCACGAGGGGCCGGTGGGCGGATACGTCTGCGGCCAGTGCTTCCATACGGTGGAGCCGCAGCAGCACGAGCCGAGTGAACGGTAGCCCGGGGCTCGCGCCCCGGGCCCGGCCCGCCGGGCGGGCTCCCCGCCCGGCCCGGGTGGCCGTGTTCCCGCCTCTCCGGTGTCCGGGGCGGGGCCCGGCGCCCCCGCCCGTCAGCCGAAGGCGTCCCGTGCCGCCCGCCGCCACCGGTTCCCCGGCAGCCCCGGCCGCAGCGCGGCCAGCGCCCCGCAGTATTTGGTGAACACCGCCGGCCGCACCCCGTACGCGTGCAGCAGCCGGTCGGCCTCCGTCAGGTGTCCCGCGGTCTTCGTCTCCACGAGCACGAGCCCCGCGTCGCACCGCACCGACCGCCGGGCCCGCAGGTCGTCGCAGACCAGCCCGGCGTCGCAGGTGACGCGCTCCCCGTCGGCCACCAGGGTCGCGCGGAGGTAGTCCGTGCCGAGGGAGGGGGTCAGCGCTCCCGGCGCCTCGATGCCGTACGCGCGGTGCAGGGTGTCGGTGAGGAAGGACCGGAAGGGGCCGTCGAGCGGGGCGTCCGCGCCGGCCAGCGGGCGGCGGTGCTTCACCGTGTCACCGCGCCGGCCCTTGAGCTTGATCTCGAACTGCCGCTCGCCACTGTCCTCGTACACCCGTTCGCGGATCTTGAAGCGGAGGCGCCGCCCCTGGCGGTGGTCGTGGAAGGAGCGGAGCCCGGGGGTGTCGTAGTAGACCGAGTGGTAGCGGAAGGCGCGGCGGTCGTCGATGGTCAGGGCCCGGAAGGGGCCGCCGGGACGCCGGGGGTCGGTAAGCCGGTCCGCCATCCGGAGAAACGTTTCGGCAGGTACGAGGTAGCTGCGGTCGAAGCGGGCGAGCAGCTCGGCGCGCTCATTGACCTCGGCCAGCGAGATGGCGCCGGCCTTCCGGGTCGCGGCGAGCAGGGCCCGCACGGCGGCGGGGGCGTGCGGGGCTGGGGTCTCCGGGGCGAGTGTCATACGGACTCCCACGCGGGCACCGCGTGCACGGCCTCGGCGGCGGGCGCGGTCCCGGTGCCCGGCAGCGGCTCGCGGTAGCGGACGTCCACGACCGTCAGGTCGCGGACGAAGTCGACCTCCATGACCGTCCAGTGGAACGGTTCGCCGAGGCGCCGGGCCAGGTCGGCGCGGAGCGCGGCGGGGTCGCTGTGGACGGCGTCGAGGGTGACGACCGTGCGGCGCGAGCGGGCGAACAGCCGGGGGTGGTCGGCCACGTAGACGACGAGGAGCAGTACGGCGCTCAGCGTGGCGGCGAGCGGGAGGCTCAGGTGCGGCAGGCCGCACAGCAGGCCGAGGACGAGGGTGGTGAAGTAGTACGCCACCTCCTCGTGCTGTACGGAGTCGGACCGGAGCCTGATGATCGAGAGCACTCCGAAGAGACCGAAGCCGAGCGCCGTCCCGCCGCTGCCGCCCACTTCGGCAAGGGCGGCGACGACGGTGAACAGGGCGACGTTCAGGGCGAGATAGGCCGGGACGAGATCGCGGCGCCGGTGCCTGGGGTAGTAGATGGCGAAGGTCAGCAGGCAGATGGCGGCGAGGTCGAGCCCCAGGTGGGCCGCGAGGTGTCGTAGGGAATCCATGACTTCGCTCTCTGTGTACGGGAGAAGGGAACACCGAAGATAAGGAAACGCAGGGTGAACATGTACACACGTTCGCGTGAACAATGCGCGCTCTTGACGCCTAGTGGAGCGCAAGTGGCCGGAAGGGACTCAGCCTTGTCGTGGAAGGCCGTCTTGCGGGGAACCCGGGCGGGATCCGCGAGGGATCCGGGTGGGATCCGGGTGGGGTCCGAGAAGATGTGGGGGACGTCCGGGGCAGACTCGAAGGTCTCGTTCCGGATCCTGCGGAGAGCGAGGGCCTGGCGGCCGGATCCGGGGGACGCGGGGGCCTCGCGCCGGACCCGGGGGGCGGGGGTTTCGCGCCGCATCGGGGGCCCGCGCCGGATCCACGGCCCCGGGCGCGCGGCGGCCCGCCCCGGCCGTTCTGCCCGGGGCGGGCCGTCTCGACCGGAGGCCGTGGTTCAGCGCGGCCAGAGCTGGATCAGCCACTCCTCCGTGCCGTGGAAGAACATCTCGCCCGCCGCGTGCCGCTCCCGTGCCGCGGCGCGGCCGAGGCTCGCCGCGCGCAGCCGGTAGACGCCCGGGCCGCCGAGGTCGACGGGCTCGCCCGACGGATCACCGTCCCACTCGTTGAGCTGCACCTTCCCATGCCGGAACAGTTCGAACTCCACCGTGTCCAGGGTGTCCCAGCCACCCGGCGGCGCCGGCGGTTCGGCGGACCAGCTCTCCAGCCGCACATGCGGGTGGAAGTCGGTGGTGGCGCACCGGAAGAGCACACCGCCCGGCCCGGCGAGCACCGCCCAGCGTCTGGGGGCGGTGGTGACGGCCGTCTGCGGATCGGCGCCGTCCTCCAGGCCGCGCAGGAAGAAGGTGGAGTACGAGACGCGGGGCTCGGTGGTCCGCGCGCCGAGGAGTTCGGGGGACGGGGGAGTGGCCGTCACGGGCGGACCTCCGGCGGTCGGCTGCGGATGTGGACGTGGCACGCGCCGGAGTCGAGCATACGATCGAGTGTGCGGGGCTCGGTGATCCGGTCCCCGCCCTTCCCGTCGTCCCTCTCCGGAACGGGCGCGGGCGCGGGTGCGGCGCGGGCGAGAGGGATAATCGGAGGATGCAGCCCTCCGCGTCCGTCCCCGCCCCGGTCCCGCCCCCGGGTCCGGATCCATGGGCGGTTCGGCCCGGTGCCCCGGACGCGTACCCGGTGTCCGATGCGGCGGCATACCTGACGGGGGAGTGGACCGTCGAGCGCGCCCTGTTCGATCTCGCCGCCGACCGCAGCGGGTCGTTCCACGGCACGGCCGTGTTCCGGGCGGTCGACGGCGGCCGGCTGCTGCACACCGAGGACGGCGAACTGCGCTGGCACGGCACGGCGGCCCCGGCGGGCCGCACGCTCGTGCTGCTGCCCGGACCGGACGGCACTTGCGACGTCATGTTCTCCGACGGCCGCTTCTTCCACGACCTGGACCTGCGCACCGGCGGCTGGACCGTCTCCCACCCCTGCGCTGCCGACAGCTACGAGGGGGCGTTCGTCGCCGTGTCACCCGAGGAGTGGCGCGTGCGCTGGCGCACGACCGGCCCGGCCAAGGACCACCTGCAGCACACGGTCTACCGGCGGCGCGCCGCCGGACGCTGAGCCCCACGCTCGCGGGCCGTCCACAAGGCTCCGGCGCGAACCGGCGGGCGGGTCCGGGCACCGGGGCGCCCGGACCCGCCCGCCGTCACCGGCGCAGGATCTTGCGGGCCAGCAGGTTGCCCAGCAGCTGGGCGATCTGCACGAGGACGATCAGCACCGCCACGGTCACCACCATCACCGAGGTGTCGAAGCGCAGATAGCCGTACGTCATCGCGAGGTTGCCCACCCCGCCGCCGCCCACGGTCCCGGCCACCGCCGAGAAGTCGATCAGGGCGACGAGCATGAAGGTGAAGCCCAGGACCAGCGGCCCGAGGGCCTCCGGGACCAGCACGGTCAGCACGATGCGCAGGGGGCTCGCCCCCATGGACCGGGCGGCCTCGACGACCCCGGTGTCCACGGCGAGGAGGTTGGTCTCCACGATCCGGGCGACGCCGAAGGTCGCCACCACCACCATGGGGAAGATCGCCGCCTCGGTGCCGATCATCGTGCCCACCACGCCCCGGGTCACCGGGGACAGTGCGACGATCGCGATGATGAAGGGCACCGGCCGGATGACGTTGATCAGCGCGTTGAGCACCGCGTACACCACGCGGTTGGGGAGCACGCCGCCCTTGCGGGTGGCGTAGAGGGCCAGGCCCACGGCCATGCCCAGCACCGCGGAGAGCGCCAGCGTGATCAGCACCATGTACACAGTCTCGCCGGTGGCGTCGACGACCTTGACCCAGAACTCGTTCCAGTCGACGCTCATGCCACGGCCACCTCTCCGGCACCGGCCAGCTCGGTGAGGAACGCGTCGATCGCGTCGTCCGGACCCCGGAGTTCGAGGGTCACGCTGCCCAGCGGGAGGTGCTGCACCTCACCGACGCCGGCGTGCGCGATCGCGAAGTCCAGCCCGTACCGGCGCAGCAGCCGGGACAGATCGGGCCCGTCCGCGCCGTCCCTGGTGACGGGCACGGTGACCAGCCGCCCGCCGTGCCGGGCGCGCAGCCGCTCCAGGGCCGCGCCCTCCGGCACGTCGTGGAGCGCGGAGCGCACGAACGACGAGGTGACGATGTGCTTCGGCCGGGCGAAGACGTCGTAGACGCCGCCGCTCTCCACCACCCGGCCGTCGGCCATGACGGCCACCCGGTCGCAGATACGGCGCACCACGTCCATCTCATGGGTGATCAGGACGATCGTGACGCCGAGCTCGGCGTTCACCCGTTCGAGCAGGTCCAGCACCTCGCCGGTGGTCTGCGGGTCGAGGGCGGACGTCGCCTCGTCGCACAGCAGCACCTTCGGGGAGGTGGCCAGCGCCCGTGCGATGCCGACGCGCTGGCGCTGGCCGCCGGAGAGCTGTTCGGGGTAGCGGCGCGCGTGGCCCTCCAGACCGACGAAGCGCAGTGCCTCGCCGGCCCGCTCGCGCGCCTCCCGGCGCGAGTGCCCGGCGAGCCCGAGCGGGTAGGCGACATTGCCCAGGACCGTACGGGAGCGGAAGAGGTGGAACTGCTGGAAGACCATCCCTATGGACCGCCGGACCGCGCGCCGCCGCCGTTCCCCGAGCGCGCCCAGGTCCTGCCCGTCGACGAGGACGCTGCCGGAGGTGGGCTCCTCCAGGTAGTTGATGACGCGCAGAAGGGTGCTCTTGCCTGCGCCGCTGTGGCCGACGATGCCGAAGACGCTGCCCCGCTCCACGGTCAGGGAGACGTCGTCCACCGCCCGGAACTCGGATTTCCGGTTGCCGTCCCTGGTGGGAAAGGTCTTGGTGACGTGACGGAGTTCGATCACCGGGATCAGCCCTTGCCCTGCTTCGTCAGCCGGCCGAGCTCCTGGTCCAGCTCGGCCTGCGGGATGTCCAGGACGTAGCGGGCCCCGTGCGCGGACTTGGCGACGGCCTCCTGGACCTTCTTCGTCCGGTAGAGCTCGACGACCTTCCGGACGTTCTCGGAGTCCTTGTCCTTGCGGTTGGCGGCGATGACGTTGACGTAGGGCCGGGCGGCCGCGCTCTCCGGCTCGTCGTGGAAGACGGCCTGCTCCAGCTTGTAGCCGGCCAGTTCGGCGACGCCCGCGTTGATCACCGAGGCCGCGGTGTCCTTGAGGCTGCGCGGGGTCTGCTGGGCGTCCACCGGGGTGATCCTGAGATGCCTGGGGTTGGCGGTGATGTCCTCGGGGGTGCCGTAGATGCCCGCCTTCCCCTTGAGCTCGATCAGCTTGGCCGCCTGCAGCACCAGCAGTGCCCGGCCCTGGTTGGACGGGTCGTTGGGGATCGCGACGCGGGCCCCGTCGGGGATGTCGTCGACCTTCTTGTGCTTGAGCGAGTACAGGCCCATCGGCGCCACCGAGGTGGAGGTGACCGGCACGATGTCGGTGTGGTTCCGGGCGTTGAACTGGCTGAGGAAGGCGAGGTGCTGGAAGGCGTTGAGCTCGATGTCGCCGTCGGCGAGCGCCCTGTTGGGCAGCTGGTAGTCGTCAAAGGTGACGATCTTGACGTCGAGGCCCTCCTTCTTCGCCTCCTCGGCGAGCACGTCCCACTCCTGGTCCGCGCCGCTGACCCCGATCCGCACCTGGTTCCCACCGCCGGAGTCCGACAGTCCGCAGGCCGACAGCAGCAGGGCGAGGGCGGCGGCGGTGGTCGCCGCCAGGACGCGTCGGCGGGGGAGGGGGAGTGTCATCGGTGGCTCATTCCAGGAGACAGGACGGTGCGAGGACGTGGCGGGGCACTGGGCCGGCCTCCGCGTCTTTCCGGGGATCGTATGAGCGAAACCGGAAAATACCTGTCAAGTGAAGGCAGGGTTCATGCCTCCGCAATAAAACGAAGGCATTTGCTGCGTTCTTATGAACGGCTGTGTCTCCGGCCGTGTCCCTGACCGTGTCCCCGGCCGCGTCCTCGGCCGGGTTTCGGCTGTGTCGTCGGCCGGCTGCTCGGCGCGCGTGGTCGCGTCCTCGACCGGGTCTTGCGCCGAGCCCGCCGCCCGTCCTCGGCGCCTCCTCAGGAGCCGCCGAGGAAGTCGACCAGCAGCATGTCCCGGACGCCGGTCGCGGCGCCGGACGCCGGCCGGACCGGGGAGACACCGTGCAGGACCCGGCGGTCGTCGAGGATGATCGTCTCCAGCGGCGCGGTGAGCACGGCCCGGTGCACGGGGCGCCGCTCCGGGTCGTAGAGACAGGACTCCGCGCCCCGCACGTCCTGGCGGCGGATCAGCACCTGGGCCACGTAGCAGTGCCCGTCCCGGTGGACGCCCTCCGGCGCGGGATGGCCCTCGGCGTTGACCGTCGCGACGACGCGGATCTGGTGCACGCCGCAGGTGTCGATGCCCGCGCGCGGGCCGGGCAGCCGGTCCAGGAGCGCGAGGACGACGCGGCGCAGCGGCTCGCCCGCCGCCACGGACGGGTGCAGCGGGGCGAACAGCCGCGCGACGCCGCCGTTCACCCGGTTCACCGACGCGTCCTGGAAGAAGGGGGCGTGGGGGAGTGGCGCCAGCCCCCGCGACCGGAGGCGGAACTTCCCGTACCGGCGGAAGCGGTAGGGCTTCTCCGTACCCAGGTGGGCGTCACCGGGCAGATCGTCCCAGGAGCCGAGGAACTCCGTCACCTCAGCCTCGGGGACCCCCGCCAGCGCGTCCGCCAGCGGGCCGGGGCCGAAGTGGACGAAGGGCGGCCGGGACACGGCACCGGGTATCGCCGGAAGCGCGTCGGGCAGCTCCCGCGCGCGCAGTGGACTTGAGGTCATCAGATGTCCTCGCCTTCGTACGGGCCGGGGGCGCCGGCCCGGTGCGGGCCCGCGCGGGCGGCGTCGGGTCGGGGGCGAGGAGGCCCCTCGTCCGACAGTAAGGCGAGAGCCGGGCGGACTGGCCTGAAAGTGCGCGGTGGACCTGAGGAACCGGCCGGCCGACCGCCTCAGGCGCCCCATCCGTCACGGAAGACGTACAACTTGCGCCCCCCAGGTGAGACCCGCGCCGAATCCCAGGAACAACGCCAGATCGCCACTGGTCACGGCCCCCGACTCGCGCAGCCGGGCGACGGCGAGCGGTACGGAGGCGGCCGAGGTGTTGCCCGTGTGCACCACGTCCCGGGCCACGACGACGTGTTCGGGCAGCTCCATGCGCTGCGCCACGGTCTCGATCATCCGCAGATTGGCCTGGTGCGGTACGAAGGCGGCGAGATCGGAGGGTCTTGTTCCGGCCGCGTCGAGCGCGGCCAGGGCGACCTTGGGCATCTCCTCGATGGCCCAGCGGAACACCTCCGGCCCGGCCATGCGCATGGTCGGCCACACCGTCCCGGGCTCGTCCCGGTACGCGAGCCAGCTGGCCGAGTGGGCGATGAGCTCGCGGCGGCCGCCGTCGGAGCCCCAGACCACCGGCCCGATGCCGCACTCCTCGCGCGGTCCCACGACCATGGCGCCGGCGCCGTCGGCGAACAGGATGGCCGCCGAGGGGTCCTCCGGGTCGACGATGTCCGTCATCTTGTCCGAGCCGATCACCACGACATAGCGCGCCGCGCCGTCCCGGACCATCGAGCCGGCCAGCGCCAGGCCGTAGCAGAAGCCCGCGCAGGCGGCGTTGAGGTCGAAGGCCGCGCCACGGGTGCCGAGCCGGTCGGCGATCTCCGTCGCGTCACCGGGGCTCTGCCGCAGCCCCGACATCGAGGCCAGCACGACCGCGCCGATCAGGCCGGGCTCCACACCGGCGTCGGCGACGGCCTTCCGCGCCGCCTCCACGGCCATGTCCACGACCGTCTCGTCCGCGGCGGCATAGCGGCGTTCCATGATTCCGGTGCGCCGCTGTATCCACTCCGCCGTACGGCCGGTGCGGGAAGCCACTTCCTCATTGGTGACGACGCGGTGCGGCCGGTAGGCACCTATACCCAGAATTCCCGCGTCCTGTGCGGTGGTTCGCTGTATCTGCATGGCAATACCAACCCTCGGTCCGTTCTGGATGCCGGTTGTCGCACGGCCGTCGAAGGGGCACCGGTCCTGGCGCGGTCGACGGAGGCGGGGCGCGGGCGCGATCAGTGACAGCCGGTCCGCGCCGGCCGGCGGACGGGTCCGGGAAAGGCGCTCCGGCCTTGATCCCGAAGGTGTGCGGAAACCCGGTCCCGACGGGCGGGACACTCGGGCGCCGGACGGCTTCCGATCCGGGCGAGAACTCCGGTGGCGATCACCGTGCCGCGCATACAGGCCCCCCCAAGCCGGAAACGTGAACTCACCCGCGGGAACTATCGCCGGGGTGGGTTGGAGTCCGCAACCCACCGGCATCCGGATGCCGAGTGTTGAACGTCACGCCTCTCCGAGGATTCGAACAAGCGTGATGCGGGTCACAAAAAATATTGCTTGCTTGGTATGGCGCGGCCCTTCTACGGTCACTCGTGTGATCCAACTCCTCGTAAAGACTGGCCTGTTGTCGACGATCGGGTTCCAGCACCGCGAGGGGTCCGCCCTTTTCGCTGACGGCGTTGTTCCGGTTGCCGGTTCGGAGGAGTCGTGACCTCTCTTGCAACACCGCTCTCACCTGCGGAACTACTGCGCCGACCGGTCTCCGGCGATATCGCCGCGGGAGCCCATCTGCAGGGCTTCGGAGGCTTGCACGGCGGCCTCACCCTCGCGCTGATGACCTCCGCGATGCAGGGATCGGTACCGGACATTCCGCTGGTGAGCACAACCGCCCGATTCCACCGGCCGATCGGCGGCGACTTCCGGGTGGAGACCTCGGTCGTTCGATCGGGTCGCACCATCTCGGCGGTCGGCGCACGCGCGACGACGGCCAAAGGAATTCATGTCGACGGCCAGGCGGTCTTCGGGTCGCTGAAGCCGGCGTCCTGGCGGACGTTTGCCCCGGTCGCACCGGTGGCGCCGCCTCCGGAAGACTGTGAAATCTTCACCATTCCACCCGAGTTCGTGGCGATTTCCACGTACATGGAGATTCGCCCGGTCGGCCCCAGCCGTCCCTATGCGGGGGGTGCGGAACCCGAACTCATCGCATGGATAAGGCTGGTGGAGGACGAGGAGCCGCCGGATGTGCTGCGCTTCGTCTTTCTGATGGATTCGCTGGCGCCTTCGTACGCGGCGGTGCTCTCGACCCTAGCCTTGGTGCCCACCGTGGAACTCACCGTACGGCCCGGCGGAAATCTCGCCCGGGCGGATTCGCCGTGGATGCTGCTGCGCGCGCGGACCCGGGCGGCCAGTGCCGACGGCTGGGTGGACGAGCAGATCGACGCCTGGGGGCCGGACGGCACCCACCTGGGTTCCGCCCAGCAGCTCCGCGTCGTGCGGACGGACTGACCGGCTTTACCGCGCACGGCACGAAAAAAGAATTCAGGACCCGCCATTGGCGCAATGACGGGTCTCAGTCACGAGGCCGAAGTGAACGGGCCGAAGCAAACGGGGGCGCTGTGGACCGCTTAGCGGGGTGGGCTCGTACGTCATTGCCCGCATCATTGCCGGAGATCCTGGAACACCGGGCGGCCCAGCCGCCGAGGCTGGCCTTCCGCTTCCTCCCCGACGGGACCGGCGACGAGCTGGTCGACTGGACGTACCAGGACCTCGCCGAGCACGCCGGCCGTATCGCCGCGGATCTGCTGGGCCGGGAGCTCACGGGCCGCCGCGTCGTCCTGGCCCTCGACCCCGGGGTGCACTACGTCGCCGCGCTCTTCGGGATATTCCGGGCCGGGGCCACCGCGGTGCCCTCCTTCCCGCCGACCGGCAAGCGCGCCGTGGCGCGCTTCGCTTCGATCGTCGAGGACTGCGCACCCGATGTGATCATCGCCGACACCCGGCTGGAGAGCCGCGTCGGTCAATTCGAGGCCGAACTACCGGAATCCGTGTCCCGCCCGCAGTGGATATTCGTCGACGACGCGTATTTCCGGGGCGCGGCCGCACCCGATCCGGAGCCCCCGAGGCTCGCCGGTCCGGCGCTGCTGCAGTACACCTCGGGCTCGACCGGGAACCCCAAGGGCATTGTGCTCACCCATGAAAACCTCGTCAGCAATTGCGTCACGCTTGAGGAGAACATGGGCTACGAGCCGGACCGGGTCGGCTGCACCTGGCTCCCGCCGTACCACGACATGGGGCTCATGGGCACCCTGTTGCTCGCGGTGCACGGTGGCTGGCCCCTGGTGCTGCTGTCGCCGGCGCACTTCGTACAGCAGCCGTACCGCTGGCTCAAGGCGCTCACCGACCACAAGGTGACGATTTCGGTCGGCCCGAACTTCGCGTTCGACCTCTGTACGTCGAGCGTCACCGACGAGGAGCTGGAGACGCTCGACCTCCGCCTGCTGCGGCAGGTCTTCTGCGGCTCGGAGCCCGTCTCCCGGGCCACCCTGGACCGGTTCCAGGAGCGATTCGGCCCGCGCGGCTACACCGAGACGTCCCTCATCCCCTGCTATGGGCTGGCCGAGGCGACGCTCTACGTCTCGGGCAAGCGCTCGGGCACCGAGGTCCGCACCCGGCTCCTGGACAAGGAGGCCCTGGAGCGGGGTTCCGTCCGCGACGCCGATCCCCTCGGCGCGGCCGCGACGGCGCGGATCGTCAGCTGCGGCGCCGTCGCCGCCGGCCACGAGGTGCTGATCGTCGACCCGGAGTCCCGGCGTCCGGCCGGTGCCGGGCGGGTCGGCGAGGTCTGGGTCCGCGGCCCCAACGTCGCCGCGGGCTACCTCGGCCGGCCCGAGCTCACCGCCGAGACCTTCGCCGCCCGCCTCGCGGACGGCGCCCGGCCGTCTTCGGGAAGTGAACAAACGTATCTGCGCACGGGAGACCTGGGCTTCCTGCTCGATGACGAGCTCTACATCACCGGGCGCCTCAAGGACCTCGTGGTCATCGCCGGCCGCAATCTCTATCCGCAGGACATCGAGCACTCCGTGCGCGAGTCCCACGACAGACTGCGCGGCTCCGCGGTCTTCTCCCGCCCCGGTGAGGCCGGCGAGGAACTGGTGGTCGTCGCGGAGTACCGCGGCACCGCACGTCAGCTGGCCGCCGAGGGCGGCGCGGTCCTCGACGCGGTGATCGCGGCGGTGACCGCCGACCACGGGGTCCGGCCGGCCGACGTGCACTTCGGGCCGGTCGGCGCGATCCCCATGACCACCAGCGGCAAGGTCCGCCGGGACGCGACACGGAAGGCATACGCCCAGGGGACGCTCAAGAAGCTGGCCCTGGCCACCGACGACAAGCCGCTGTCCGCGCGGTGACGGGAGTCCACCATGACCGTCTCTTCCGAGAGTTCACCCGGGACCACCCCCGGGAGCTCCCCCCGGCCGGCCGGTGCCGCGGGCCCCGCCGGTGCCCCGGCCGGTGACACCGACGCCTCGGCGCGAAGACTCGCCTACGTCACCGTCGGCGTGCCCACCCTCGGCTTCGCCGGAGCCGTGGTCTTCGCCTTCCACTACGGCATCAGCGCCGTCGACATCGGGCTGCTCGCCGGCATGTACCTGGTGACCTCGCTGGGGGTGGAGGGCGGCTTCCACCGCTTCTTCTCCCACCTGTCCTTCACGGCCAGGCCCGGCGTCACCGCCTTCTGGGGGATCGCCGGGAGCATGGCGGCGCAGGGCCCGATCGTCTTCTGGGTGGCCACCCACCGCCAGCACCACGCCTTCACCGACCGCGACGGCGACCCCCACTCGCCCCGCCCGCTCGAGGACGGCCGGCGCTTCCCCCGGGTACGCGGCTTCTGGCACGGCCACGTGGGCTGGCTGTTCACGGTCCGCCGGCAGAACTGGAGCAAGTACGTCCCGGACCTGATGCGCAACCGGCTGGTGATGAAGATCAACCAGTACTACTTCGGCTGGGTCCTGGCCGGTCTGGCGCTGCCCGCGCTGCTGGGCTGGGCGCTCACCGGCGGCAGCGCCCGCGGCGCGGCCGGCGGCCTCCTCTGGGGCGGTCTGGCCCGGATCTTCCTGCTCGACCATGTGACGTGGAGCGTCAACTCGATCGGCCACACGCTGGGCAACCGCCCGCACCGGACCCGTGACGACAGCCGCAACGTGGCCGCCCTCGCACCGTTCTCGGTCGGCGGCTCCTGGCACAACAACCACCACGCCAAGCCGGCCCTGGCGCACAACCGGCACACCTTCTGGCAGATCGACATCGCCGGGGGCGTCATCCGGCTGCTGGACGTGCTCGGCCTGGTCTCCCATGTCCGCTACCCCAAACGCGCACGGTCAGAGTAGAAAAGGAGTGGCCCTCGTGTCCTCGGCAACAGCTGATCCGCTGGCGGCGGCAATCGTCAAGCTCGACCCTGCCAGCCGCCGCATCAAGAGATTCTCCGCGCTGACCACCATGACGCTGCCGCTGATCGGCACCCTCGCGGCGGTCTGGTTCCTGTGGACCGGCAACTTCACCACCACGGACCTGGTCCTGTTCGTCGTGATGTATTTCGTCCACATGGGCGGCATCACCATCGGCTTCCACCGCTACCTCTCGCACAAGGCGTTCAAGACCTCGCGTGTGTTCGAGGGCATCATGATGATCACCGGATCCATGGGTGCCCAGGGCCCGCTGATGTTCTGGGTCACGACCCACCGCCGGCATCACCGCTTCAGCGACCGCGACGGCGACCCGCACTCCCCGAACCTGCACGGCCGGAGCCTCCGGGCCCGCCTGCGGGGGCTGTGGTACGCGCACATGCCCTGGATGCTGAGCGACGAGACCTCGAAGTGGACCGTCTTCGCCCCCGACGTCCTGCGCGACCGCCGGCTGATGTGGTACCACCGCACCTACCCCGCCTGGGTGCTCACCGGCCTGCTGATCCCCACCGTGATCGGCTTCGCCGTCGGCCATACCCCGATGTCCGCCCTCACCGCGCTGGTCTTCGGCGGATTCGCCCGTATCTTCGTGGCCAACCAGGCCGCCTGGTGCGTCGGTTCGGTCTGCCACGCCATCGGCAGCCGCCCCTTCAACAACGACGACCGCAGCGCCAACAACTGGCCCGTGGCCGCCTTCACCTTCGGCGAGGGCCTGCAGAACAACCACCACGCCTTCCCGGGCTCGTACCGCCACGGCGTCACCTGGTGGGAGCCGGACCTGAGCGGCTGGCTGCTCTTCGGCCTCGGCAAGGCGGGCGTCGTATGGGAGCTGCGCGAACCCGACCAGGCGACCATCGCCAGGAAACGGGCGATGAAAAAGGCCGCCTGAGCGGCCCCGCTCCCCTCCACCCCACCCAGTTCCCGCACCACCTCCCGGCAGGAGCCACACCACCCATGTTCGGACGCAAGAAGGAAACGCAGCTGACCGGCCCGCTCACGGAGGACTCCCTCCGGCAGTGGCTGGTCGACCACCTGGCACAGCGGATCGAGGTGTCGCCCGCCGAGATCGACACCACCAAGTCCTTCGAGGCGTACGGGCTCGACTCCCGCGTCGCCGTCCAGGTCTCGGGCTCCCTGGAGAAGGTCGTCGAGCGCAGGCTCTCGCCCGGCCTGCTCTACGAGCACCAGACCATCGACGACCTGAGCCGCTACCTCGCGCAAGAGCTCAGACTGTCCGGCCGGACCGGCTGAAGGGATCGCCACGATGGCCGCTTACAACTTTCCGTCGGCACCCGACGAGAACTTCAAGGAATTCCTCCGGAAGTCGGAGAAGATCGAGGGGGAACGCCTTCAGGCGGCCATCCCCCGGGACTACTTCGAGCCCCGGGTGGCCCGCGGCATCCTCGGCTTCGCCGTCAGCTGGGCGCTCTACATCGGGGCGACCGTCGGCGTCGCCTACGCACCGCACTGGCTGCTGTGGATCCCGCTGTGGATCGTCGCCGGCCTCGGCGGCTGGGGACTGCACTGCATCGCCCACGACTGCGGGCACGGCTCCTTCTCCCGGTCGCGCAAGTTCAACTTCGCCGTCGGCCATGTGTCGCTGCTGCCCCTGATCTACCCCTTCCACGCCTGGCGGCACGTCCACAACCTGCACCACAGCCACACCAACAACCTGGAGCTGGACACCGACTGGCGTCCCGTCCCGGCGGCGCTCTACGACCGGATGCCCTTCCACGAGAAGGTCATCTACCACGGGACGCGCACCTGGGCGTTCTGGGGCGGCACCATCAACTACTGGCGGGAGTCCGGCTTCCGGCCGAGCTATTTCCCCAAGCGCGAGGCGCGCCGCGACGTCCGCCGGTCGATGCTCTTCGTGCTGGCCGTGTGCGCGCTGTACTTCACGCCGCTGATCTGGTTCACCGGCTTCACCGGCTTCCTGATCTACTTCGTCGCGCCCTGGCTCGCCACCCACGCGTGGTTCAGCGCGACGACGCTGATGCACCACAGCTCCAGCGACGTGCCGTACCTGACCAACGAGCACTGGACGCGCAACGCGAGCCGGCTGCTGGTGACGACCGACTACGTCTACCCCAAGTGGCTGCTGTTCCTCACCCACAACATCTCCATCCACACCGCGCACCATGTGGCCCCGGTCGTGCCCTACTACAACCTCCGCAAGGCCCAGGCGGCCCTGAAGGCGGCGTACCCGGGCATGGTCCGCGAGGAGAAGGTCAGGATCGGCCAGCTCGCCCGGATCGTCCGGCGGCTGCACTTCTACGACACCGAGTCGGGCTACTACACCGACTTCTCCCGTACCCGCATCGCACCGGCGGAGGCCGAGCCGGTGCCCGTGAAGACCTCGTGATGACACCACTCTCCCTCCGACGGTTCGCCCACGCGGCGGTCGGCGCCCTCGCACCGGGCATCGGCGGCCGCTGGGCGACCGACGTGTTCTCCCGCACCCGCAAGCTGGGTGTCCGCCCCGACAACGTCCTGCCGCTCGGCGCCCGCCGGTTCGCCATCGAGGGCAACCCCGATGTGCGCGGCGGCTATCTGTGGGGCGAGGACGAGGGCCCGGACGGCGCGCCCGCGCCGACCGCGCTGCTCGTGCACGGCTGGGGCGCGGACAGCTCCAGCATGTACTCCCTCATCGCCCCGCTGCGCGAACTCGGCTACCGCGTGGCCGCGTTCGACGCCCCGGCCCACGGGGTGTCCGAGGGCAAGCGGGCGACGATGACGCAGTACACGGCGGCCACCCGGGCGGCGCTGGACTCGCTCGGCGGGGCGCGGGTGATCGTCGCGCACTCGCTGGGCTCGATCGCCGCCGTGGCCGCCCTGGCCCTGCGACCGGACCCGCGCGTCGACTGCCTCGCCCTCGTCGCGCCCACCTGCACCCTGAACGCCGTCCTGGACACCTGGGCGGAGCACGAGCTGCGGCTCGCCCGCCCGGTCCTCGACCGCATCTACCGAGAACTGCACCGCCGCAACGGGGTGCCCGTCAGCCACTGGGACGTCGTCGGCCTCGGCCGCGGGCTCCCGTGCCCGGTGCTGGCGATCCACGACCCCGACGACCCGGTCGTGCCGTTCCACGAGGCCGAGGTCATCGCGGCCGGCCTGCCGGACGTCCGGCTCGAAAGGGCCACCGGACGGGGCCACATGGGGATCCTCATGTCGCCCGAAGTGAAGAGCGCCGTCTCCGCGTTCGTCGCCGAACACGGATCCAGAACTGGAGAGACCATCGCGTGAGCGAGGACATGGGCAAGAGGGCATGGATGTGCCTGGTGTGCGGATGGGTCTACTACGAGGCCCTCGGACTCCCCGAGGAGGGCATCGCCCCGGGCACCCCCTGGGAGCAGATCCCCGACACCTGGGAGTGCCCGGACTGCGGCACCACCAAGGCCGACTTCGTGATGGCACCGCTGTAGCCCCGGAGATCCGCACCGCCCGCCGGCACCCGCCGGGAACGTTCGAGGAGGAGAGCAGATGAGCACACCGGTGACGGACCCCGGCGCCGCGATGACGGCGCTGATGACCCCGGAGGGCAAGCGCGACCCGTACCCCCTCTACGAGGCGCTCCGCGCGTACGGTCCGCTGCTGCGGCTCGGTCCGGACCAGCTGGTCGTCACCGGCCACGCCGAGTGCTTCCGCGCGCTGCGCGAGCCCGGGCTGCTGTCCACCGACGGGGCCGTGCAGGACAGGATGATGCCGGGCTGGCGCGAGCACTCCTCCTGGGTCTGGCTGGCCCGGAACATGCTGTTCAGCAACTCCCCGGACCATGAGCGCTACCGGCGGTTCTTCAGCGGCGCCTTCACCCCGCGGCGGATCGCCGGGATGCGGCCCGTGGCCGAGGGCCTGATCGACGGACTGGTCGAGCGGCTGGCCGGGCTCGGCGCGGACGGCGCCCCGGTGGACTTCATGGCGGAGTTCGCCTTCCGGGTGCCGATGGCCGTGATGGGTGCGCTGCTGGGCATCCCGGAGGAGGACCAGGCGGCGTTCCGGGGCCCCGTCGGGGACATCACCACCGCCCTGGAGCCGATCCGCGACCTCGCCCAGCTCGACCGGGGCGACGGCGGCATGGACCGGATGGCCGCCTACTTCACCGAACTGGTCGCCGCCCGCCGGGCCGCACCGCGCGACGACCTGGTCAGCGAGCTGACCCGGGCCCGGGACGAGAGCGGCGAGCTCAGCGAGGAAGAGCTGATCGCCAACTTTATGCTGCTCCTGGTCGCCGGGACCGAGGCCCCCATGGACCTCATCGGCAACGCGCTGCGGCTGGCCCTCGACCACCCCGAGCACGCCGACGGGCTCCGCGAGAACCCCGGGCTGGCCCCCGGTTACATCGAGGAGACCCTGCGCTTCGACCCCGCCGCCCAGGCGCTCAACAGGATGGCCGCGACCGACATGGAGTTCTGCGGCGTACCGCTCACGGCGGGGACGAAGGTCACCCTCCTCATCGCGGCCGGCAACCGCGACCCGCGCCGGTTCCCCGACCCGCTGCGGTTCGACCCGTACCGCACGGGCAACCACGCGCTGACGTTCAGCGGCGGCGCGCACTTCTGCCTCGGCGCGGCGCTGGCCCGGATGCAGGCGGAGACCGCGCTGCCGAGGCTGCTGCGCCGGCTCCCGGGGATCGGGCCGGCGGGGGAGCCCGGCTTCCGCGACCAGCTGGTGCAGCGGGGCTTCGACCGGCTGCCGGTGAAGTGTGGCTGACGCCTCTTCATGAAGCCGGGGGCCGTCCGCGAGGGCGCGGTATGCTCGCGTGAGTTGGAAAAACCAACTCACTAATGAGGAGAGCGATGACTCAGACCGCCGCCGGTGAGGCGGGCAGCGTCACCAAGCCCCGGTTCGGCCCGGTGTTCGCCGTGGTGGTGGCCGGCGTGGCGATGTCCAACCTCGACATGTTCATCGTCAACGTCGCCCTGCCCGACATCGGCGCACGGTTCTCCGGGTCGTCGCTGGCCTCGCTGTCGTGGATCCTCAACGCCTACGCCGTGATCTTCGCCGCGCTGCTCGTCCCGGCCGGCAGCCTCGCCGACCGGACCAGCCCGCGGCAGGCGTACCTGCTGGGCACGGCCGTCTTCACCCTCGCCTCCGCCGCCTGCGCGGTGGCGCCGGGGGTATGGGTCCTGGTCGCCGCCCGGGTGGTCCAGGCCGTCGGGGCGGCGATGCTGATCCCGTCCTCCCTGGGGCTCCTGCTCGCCGCCGCCCCACCCGAGAAGCGGGTCGCCTCGGTGCGCGCCTGGACCGCCATCAGCGGACTGGCCGCGGCGCTCGGCCCCGTCATCGGCGGCCTGCTCACCCAGCTCGACTGGCGCTGGGTCTTCCTGATCAACCTGCCCATCGGCGTCTTCGCCCTCGTCGTCGGCGCCCGGGTGCTGCCGCGCACCCCGTCCCGCCCGACCGCCGACCGGCTGGACCTCGCCGGCGCCGTGCTGCTCACCCTCGGCATCGCCGTCGTCGCCCTCGGCCTGGTCAAGAGCGGCGACTGGGGCTGGGCCTCCGGCGGGGTCCTCGGCTCGCTGGCGGCCGGCGCCGTCCTGCTCGGCTGCTTCGTCGTCAGCTCCGCCCGCCACCCGTCCCCGATCCTGCCGCTGGACCTGCTGAGGATCCGGCCCGTCGGCCCGGCGACCTTCGCCAACCTCCTGTTCGCGGTGGCCTTCGGGGCGATGCTGCTCTCCGCGGTGCTCTGGTGCCAGCAGGTCTGGCACTGGTCACCGCTGCGCACCGGCCTCGCCATCGCGCCCGGCCCGGTGATGGTCCCCGCCTTCGCCATGGGCGTCGGCCCGCTCATCCGCAGGATCGGCTCGGGCGCGGTCTCCGCGATCGGCTCCGTGCTCTTCTGCGTGGGCATCGGCTGGTGGATACTCCGCCTGGACACCGCGCACGACTACGTCGCCGGCTTCCTCCCCGGCATGCTCCTCACCGGCGTCGGGGTGGGCCTGGTCGTACCGACCCTCGTCGGCGCCGCCGTGACCGCCCTCCCGCCGCAGAGCTTCTCCACCGGCTCGGCCGTGGTCACCATGGCCCGCCAGGTCGGCTCCGTCCTCGGGGTGGCCCTGCTGGTCGCCTTCCTCGGCACCCCCGGCGCCGGCGACGCCGTCACGGCCTTCGACCACGGCTGGGAGTTCACCCTCGCCGCGTCCGGGCTCTCGGCGCCGGCCTGTCTCTTCATACCCCGGGCCGCGAAGAAGGCCGCCGCCTGACGATCCCCCCGGCACCCGATACCACTCTCCCACCCCCGGCCGGACGGCCGCCGCGCCCCGAACGCGAGCGGCCGTCCGGCGTTTTCGCGTGTATTGACACAGGGCCGGGTGATCGACAATGCTCATTCCACTAGCTGACTAGTTAATTAGCAAGGTGGTCGATGGTGGGGATACCTCCGGACGGCGGCGGAAGCCGCTGGGCGATAGAGGCACACGGGCTCGGCAAGCGCTACCGGCGGCGCTGGGCCCTCCGTGACTGCTCGTTCCGGGTGCCGGCCGGCGCCGTGTGTGGACTCGTGGGGTCGAACGGCGCGGGCAAGAGCACCCTGCTGAACCTGGCCGCCCGCGTCACCCGGCCCTCCGGCGGGAGCCTCCGGCTGTTCGGGACGCCCGTGGCCGAGGCCGGTGTGCTGGCGCGGTGCGCCTTCCTGGCACAGGACAAGCCGCTGTTCCCGCGCTTCACTGTCGAGGACCACCTCCGGCTGGGCGAGGAGCTCAACCCCCGGTGGGACCGCGCGGTCGCGACGCGGATCGTACGCTCCGGAAAGGTGCCCCTCCACGCGCGGACGGCGGCCCTCTCCGGCGGCCAGCGCTCCCGGGTCGCGCTCGCCCTGGCCTTCGGCAAGCGCCCCGACCTGCTGCTCCTGGACGAACCCATGGCCGAGCTGGACCCGCTCGCCGCCCATGAGATCGCCGGGCTGCTGATGTCCGAGGCCGCCGAGCAGGGCACGACCGTCGTCATGTCCTCGCACCAGCTGTCCGACGTGTCCACCATGTGCGACTACCTGCTGGCCCTCGCCGACGGCCGGCTCCGGCTCGCCGGCGAGGTCGACGCGCTGCTGTCCGCCCACAGCCTGGTGACCGGGGCCCGCCTGGTGGACGGCGTCCCCCCGGAGCTCGCCCGGCACACCGTCGTCGAATCGCGCGTCGTGGGCCGCCAGTTCACCGGGCTGATCCGCCCGGACGGCCCGGTGGAGGGCGACTGGAGGATCAGCGAACCCACCCTCGAAGAGGTGCTCCTCGGCTGTCTGAGGTCGCCCGGAGCACCCCCGCTGATCACGGCCGGAGCCCGGCCCGACGGCTACGACGAGCACGGCACCCCGGAGGTGGCCGCATGAGCACGACCGTACGGCAGGCGGCGCACCCCGAGGCCGGCAAGCGGCCGCCCCGCGTCATGCGCGGCATGGCCTGGCTGGTCTGGCGCCAGCACCGCACCGCCTTCGTCGCCTGCCTCCTGCTCGCCGCCGCCTCCTGCGTGAACATGCTGTGGCAGCGCGGCGCGACCCGGGACCTCCTCGCGCGCGGGGCCGACGGCACGGCCGT
Source organism: Streptomyces eurocidicus (assembly GCF_002891295.1). Lineage (GTDB taxonomy): Bacteria > Actinomycetota > Actinomycetes > Streptomycetales > Streptomycetaceae > Streptomyces > Streptomyces eurocidicus. The sequence goes on from NZ_LGUI01000002.1 coordinate 222,445, forward strand.
CGACCTCCTCCAGCTGTTCCAGGGCTCGCAGAACTCCGCCTTCCAGAGCGCCACCTGGACGCTGTCGATGGCGCCCGTCGTCGCCGGAGTCTTCCTCGGCGCCCCGCTGATCTCCGGCGACCGCGAACGCGGCACCGTGAAGCTGGTCACCACCCAGTCGATGACGCGCGGCCGCTGGATCCTCACCAAGCTCGGCCTCGCGGCACTGGTCACCCTCGTCTGCTCGGTCGCCCTCTCCGCCGTCTTCACCTGGTGGTGGGAGCCCGCGCACCGCTACGTCAACAGCGGTCAGTGGGACGCCGCCAGTGTCTTCGACAACACCGGCCCCATGCTGCCGGCGATGGCGCTGCTCCACTTCGCCGTGGGCGCGGCCCTCGGCATGTTCGTCCGCCGCACGGTGACCGCCATGGTGCTGACCTTCGGCTTCGCCTACGCGGCGGACATCCTCTGGGACACCGTCCGGCACCGGCTCGGCACCGCCCGGGTCCTCACCTCCCCGGTGGAGGCGGGCCCGCCCCCGCTGCCGGAGGGCGCGGTGCGCCACGACGAGTGGACCGTCGACGCGCACGGCGGACTGCACGGCTTCGGCACCTGCTTCAACGAGCGCACGCCCGAGGGCTGCCGGGCGAACGAGGGGATCGTCGCCCACCGCCTGGAATACTTCGGATACGACCAGATGAACGCCATGCAATGGACGGGCGCCGCGATCCTGCTGGCCCTGGCCGCCGCGATTCTCACCCTCACCGTGTGGTGGGCCCGCAGGCGTCCCCTGTGAGCCGTGCCGTCATCGGGTCGACGCGCACACGGATGGATTGAGGGGGCCGGCACATGGTCGCGTTCAGGATCGACCGGCACAGCGGTATGGCCGCCTATCTGCAGATCGTCCAACAGGTGCAGGAGGCCCTGCGGCTGGGCATCCTCGCCGTGGGCGACCAGCTGCCGACCGCGGCGCGCGTCGCCCGGGACACCAAGCTCAACCCCAACACCACGCTCAAGGCGTACCGGGAGCTCGAACACCTGGGGCTCGTCGAACCCCGCCCCGGCGTGGGGACGTTCGTCAGCGCCGTCCCGGCGCAGGCCCGGCCGCTCGGGGACTCCCCGTTCCGCGGGGAGCTGTCGGACTGGATGGGCCGGGCGCGCGCGGCGGGGCTCGACTGGGCGGACGTCTCCGCCCTGGTCACGGCGGCCCGCGCCGAGCACTATCCCACCGCCTGACCCGGGGCCCCGGCCCGCGCCCTGCCGAAGCCCGTCCCGCGCCGTCACGCCCGGCCCGGACCACCCGGGCACCCCGGCCACCATCCGAAGAAACGGCATGAAAAACGTTATGAGAACGGTGAAACCGGATCTGATACCCGGCTCCTCCGCGACGGGGACCCGCGCCCGGCCGTCGTGGAGGAAGCCGGAGCCCAGCTCTCCGGCGAAACGTATCTTCGCCCAGGTGCGGCCCGCGTTCGCCGTCTACGCCGGCACCGCCGCGCTCCATCTGCTCCTGCTCTCCGTCATGAGCGGACCGGACGGCCCCGGCCTCCGCGAGAAGCTGCTGGCCTGGGACGGCGGCCTCTACGTCGACATCGCGGAGCACGGCTACCCGGACTCCTTCAGCTACGGCGAGGACGGCCGGCTCACCGGCAACAACCTGGCCTTCTTCCCGCTGTTCCCGACGCTGATCCGGGTGGTCCACACCGTCACCCGCCTCGACCACGGGACCTCCGGCATCGTCGCCGCCCACCTCTCGCTGATCGCCGCGCTCGTCCTCGTGCACCGCCTCGTCGACGGGCTGTACGGGCGCCGGACCGCGACCGTCACCCTCGTCCTGCTGGCCGGGGCGCAGCCGATGGCCCTGGCCTTCCTGATGTCCTACAGCGAGGCCCTCTTCCTGGCGCTGGCCGCCGGAACGCTCCTCGCCGCGCACCGCCACGCCTGGCTCACCGCGGGCGCCCTCGCCCTGCTCACCGGCCTGACCCGGCCCGCCGCCGCGGCCACCGTCGCCGCCCTGGCCGTCGCCGCCGGACTGCACCTCCTCCGTGAGCGCCGCGTCACCTGGCGCCCGGTCACGGCCGTCGCCCTCGGCTGCGCGGGCACCCCCCTCTACCTGTGGTGGGTGGGGTGGCGGCTCGGCGAGCCGGGCGCGTGGTTCCGTGTCCAGGAGGCCGGCTGGGGCACCCACTGGGACAACGGCGCCGCCTTCCTGGACTTCCTCGGCGAGACGCTCCGGCGGGGCGAGGGCTGGGTGGCCGTGAGCACCGCCGTCCTCCTCCTCGGCCTCCTCTGCGCCACCTTCCTCACCTGGCACCGCGGCACCTGGCCGCCGCTGCTCGTGTACGGCACCGGCATCGTCGTACTGACCCTCGCGCAGAGCAACTACTCCCACTCCAAGCTGCGGCTGCTGGTCCCCGCCCTCCTCTTCCTGCTGCCCGCCGCCCGCGCGCTCGCCCGGGCCGCCGACCGCACGGTGGTCGTCTCCCTGACCGCCGCCACCCTCTTCGGCTGCTGGTACGGGGCGTACATGCTCACGGCCTGGCACTACGCCATCTAGCGCGGTATGCGGTTACGGAGGTCCCGGATGCGGGGGAGGGGAACGCGGGCCCGGCCGGGGCTACGGCTTGCGCGCCGTCGCGGCGTAGCAGGCGGACTCCGCGGCCGTGGCGCGCAGGGCGTCCCCGGGCCGGTCGGGGCGCCAGCGGTGGGTGAGGGTGACGCCCGGCTCCAGCAGTTCCCAGCCGTCGAAGAACCGGCGGAACTCGGCCTCCGTGCGCAGCCGGAAGGGCGTCCCCGCCCGCCGGCAGACCTCGCCGACCGCGGACATGGCCGCCGGGGCGAACTCGCGGGTGGCGTGCGTCGCCGTGAGCGTACTGCCACTGGGCATCGCGGCCTTGAGCTCCTCGACGGCCGCGTGGGCGCCGCCGCGCCCGTCGCCGGGGACGAAGTGCAGCAGTGCGATGAGGGTCAGGGCCACCGGTCTGCCGAGGTCGAGGGTCTCCCGCAGCCGTGGCGCGCCGAGGACGGCGGCCGGATCGGTGACGTCGGCCTGGACGTATGCCGTACGCCCCTCGGGCCGGCCGCGCAGCAGGGCGGCGGCGTGGGCGAGTACGACGGGGTCGTTGTCGGCGTAGACGACGCGGGCGTCGGGCCGGATCGCCTGGACGGTCTCGTGGAGGTTGGGCGAGGTCGGGAGGCCGGCGCCGATGTCGAGGAACTGGCGCATGCCCGCGCGGGCCAGATGACGGGCCGCCCGGTGGGTGAAGGCGCGGTTGATCCGGGCCGCCGCGGCGGCCTGGGGGAAGACCGCGAGCATCCGGCGGGCGGCCTCCCGGTCGGCGGCGAAGTGCGTACGGCCACCGAGCAGGAAGTCGTAGATCCGGGCCGGATGGGCCCGGTCGAGCCGGAGGTCGACCGCCGTTCCCCGCCCGCCGTCGCTCATCCTGTGCGCCTCCCCGGCACGGGCGGCCCACCGGCCGGACCGGCTGCCGCGGATTGTCGGGTCGTCATACGTACCCACTTCAATGAGCGCATACGAGTAACCAGTTGGATGCGGAGAGCTAAAATTTTTGATGTGTTGCCGCATGACCGGATCAATTTTCCGGTTCATTGGATGCCGAGCGCATACCGGCACATCCGCCCACACCGCGCGGCTTCGTACGGATCGAGGGATCTGTGAGTGGAGACTCGGAGCGGCCGCCGCCGTCCGGCGCGGACGGCCGCCGGATGGCGATCACCTACGCCGCCTTCCGTGAACTGCACGCGAGCAAGTGGCGGGTCTACGCCTATGTGCACACCGGCGACCGGGAGGCCGCGGCGAGGATCTCCGAGGAGACCTTCGCCCTGCTGGCCGCGCGCTGGCCGCACGTCCTGCGCCGGCGGTCCGCCGACTCCTACGCCTGGTCGCTGCTGAAGGAGCGGGTCGACCGCTGGCTGACGGACCGCGGCCGGGGCACCGCGCTGGCGACGGCGGCGTTCCACGGCGCGGGCGGCGGGGACCGCCTGCCACCGGCCGGGGACCGCCTCTCGCCGGCCGGGGAGTGCGCGCGCCGCTTCGCCCGGCTGGAGCAGCGGATCGGGCTCTACGCGGCCCTGGCCCGGCTGCCCGAGCGGCAGTCCGACGCCCTCGTCCTCACCTGCTTGATCGGCTACGGCGTGCGCCAGGTCGCGGAGCTCCTCGGAGCCGAGGAGGCGTCCGTGCGCTCCCACATCGGCCACGCGAAACGCAGGCTCGCCTCGGTGCTGGAGGCGCAGAATTCCGTCAGGGGGAACCCATGCCGCACAGCAATGACACCGACGGTGATGCCGTCGAAGCCATCCTGACCGCGGACGCCCGCATCATCGCGGGGGAGTTCGAGAACCGCCGCCGGATCCCGGCGGTCCGCCGCCGCGGGCGGCCCGCCGACGGGCGGAACGAACCGGTCCGCGCCGGCCGCCCCACCGCCCGGGACGAGGCCGCCCAGGAGCTCGACCTCGCCTGCGCACTCGTCATCGGCGCCGCCGAGGCCGCCACCAGCCTCGGGCTCCTGGAGAACGGCCGGGCCATCGACCCCGAAGGCGCGCTCGTCTTCGCCTGTCTGCTCCACGTCGTCGGGCACACCGGCGCGGCCGAGTTCTGGTGGCGGTTCGGGGCGGGCGGCGGCAGCCGCACCGCCGCCTACTGCCTCCACCTCTCGCACCGCCGCAACGGCGAGTTCCGCGACGCCGCCTTCTGGCGCGCGGAGGCCGCCCACGATCCGGAGGAGGAGCGGGAGCCGCGGCCGGCCGGGCCGGTCACCGGCCGTGCGGGGCTGCTGCCGGACGCCGCCCGGCACGCCCTCCTCGTCCAGTGGCACAGCGGCCTCACGCCGCATCTGCCCGCCGCGCTCGAAAGCGTCGTCAACCGCCTCGTCGTCGCGGGCGACGACGAGGACTTCGGCGAGGTGCCGCAGCCCGACCCCGGTCTCGTGGCACGGCTCTCCCGCGAAAGGTGAGCCAGGGGCCCGCCGCTACAGCGTGGCCTGCGCCGCGAGCAGCCCCAGCACGCCCTTGACCGCCCGGTCGTACGGCTCGGCCGAACCCGCCGCGCGGGCGAGGACGTATCCGCCCTGGAGCACGGCGACCACGGCCGACGCCGTCCCGGCGGGGTCGAGGGAGGCGCTCAGCTCGCCGCGCTCACGGCCCTCGGCGAGCACCTCCGCGAGCCGGCCGCGCAGCCAGTCGAAGGTCTCCTCGACGGGCCGGCGCAGCGCGGGGTCGGCCACGACGTCCGGGTCCTGGGCGAGCCCGCCGATCGGGCAGCCCTTGAGCACGTCCCGCTCGCGCAGGAGGTAGGCCGAGACCCGCTCCAGGGCCGTGCCCGGTCCGGCGAACTGCTCCTCGGCCTTGGCCCGCATCTCCTCGGCGGTCCGCCGGATCGCGGCGAGGGCGAGGTCCGGCTTGCCGGTGAAGTGGTGGTACATGCTGCCTTGGCCGGCGCCGGCGCGCTGCTGGATGGCCTTGGGGCTGGTGCCTACGTAGCCGCGTTCCCAGAGGAGGGCGCGGGTGCTTTCGATCAGGCGGTCCGATGTGTTCACGTCGGCACTGTACCTGTGGGTACAGGAGGGCTTTCCGCTGCCCGCCCTGCCCCGGCCGGGATCAGCCCACCGCCACCGGGCGCCGCGCCGACGGGACCACGACCGGTGACCCGTCGTCCGGTGCCTGGAGGATGTCGGCCTCGATGCCGTACAGCTCGCGCACCAGAGCCGTGTCGACGACGTCGCGCGGCGCGCCCTGGGCGACGATCCGGCCGTCCTTCATGGCGACCACCGTGTCCGCGTAGCGCGCGGCGCTGGCCAGGTCGTGCAGGACCATCACGACCGTACGGCCCGCGACGGCCACCTGGCGTACGAGGTCGAGGACTTCCACGGCGTGGCCGATGTCCAGGGCGCTGGTCGGCTCGTCGAGGAGGACGATCGGGGTCTCCTGGGCGAGGACCATCGCCAGCCAGCAGCGCTGCCGCTGGCCGCCGGAGAGCTGCTCCAGGCGGCGGTCGGCGAGGGCGGTGACCCCCGTGGCCCGCAGGGCCTCCTCGACGGCCCGCTCGTCCTCGCGCGACCACTGCCGGAAGAGGCCCTGGTGCGGGTGGCGGCCGTAGCGCACGAGCCCGGCGACGGTGACCGCCTCGGGGGCGAGCGGGGACTGGGGGAGGAGGGCGATGCGGTGGGCGGCCTGGCGCTGCTTCAGCTGCCAGATGTCGGCGTCGCCCGCGTGGACCCGGCCGGACTCGGGCTGGTGGAGACGGGCGACGGAGCGCAGCAGGGTGGACTTGCCGCAGCCGTTGGGTCCGACGATCGCGACGACCTGCCCCGAGGGGATGGTGAGGTCGACGCCGGCCACGGCGCGGTGGCCGGGGTAGCCGGCGACGAGCTGTTCTACGCGGAGCTCCACGGGCGGGGGCCTTTCCAGAAGATCGCCGGTTCGATGTGGACCCTCTTGCCTGAGGGCTTTAAGGTAAGGCTAACCTAATGGCTGTCGCAGGTCAGTGCGAGGGGACACCCGTACGACCGGTGGCCGTTTTTCCTGCTTTTCCTGCGTCCCCCTTTTTCACGTCTTTCACGTCCGGAGCTTTCGATGACCGCACCCCACCGCCTCCTCCTGTCCACCCCGCGCCGCGCGGTACAGGTCCTCGCCGCCGTGGGGGCGGCAGCCGTGCTGGTGACGGGCTGCGGCTCGGACTCGGACAAGGGCTCCGACAAGAAGTCCGACACGAAGTCCGAGGCGAGCGGCACCCGCACCGTCAAGGACGCGACCGGCAAGGCCGTCCAGGTCCCGGCCAACCCCAAGCGGATCGTGACGCTCACCCAGGAGGACCTGGACGCGGTGCTCGCGCTCGGCCTCAAGCCGGTCGGCATCACCAACGGCCAGGGCCTGAACAAGCCGCCGGCCTACCTCGACGACAAGGTCAAGGGCATCAACGTCGTCGGCAACCTGCTCCAGCCGGTGATGGACAAGGTCGTGGCCGCCAAGCCCGACCTCATCCTGGCCGGTGACATGCAGGACGAGCAGGTGCTCAAGCAGCTGCGCGAGATCACCCCGGCGACCCTGGTCACCATGGCCCCGACCGACGACTGGAAGCTCTCTTTCCGGGGCATCGGCAACGCCGTCAACGCCATGGACAAGGCCAACAAGGTCATCTCCGACTACGAGTCCAAGGCCAAGAAGGCCGGCGAGGGCCTGGGTGACAACAAGGGCGCCGAGGTCAGCATCGTCCGCTGGAACCCGGACGGCCCCAGCTGGATGGAGAAGAAGCAGTTCGCCAGCGGCGTCGCCCTGGACATGGGCCTGAAGCGCCCCAAGTCCCAGGACAAGGACGGCAACGCCCACACGCCGGCGCTCAGCCTTGAGAAGATCAACGAGATCGACGGCGACTGGCTGTTCCTCTCGACCCTCACCTCCGACGGTGAGAAGGCCCTGAAGGACGTCCAGGAGAAGCCGGCCTACAAGGACCTGAACGCGGTCAAGAAGAACCACGCCGTGACGGTGGACGGTTCGGTCTGGTCGACCCGTGGCGGCCCGCTGGCCAGCTCCGCCGTCATCGACGACATCGTGAAGGCGCTGGGCGCGAAGTCCTGACGCCACCGCACCCAGTACGGGGAGTTCACACGCCGGACGGGCTGAGAATCAGCCCGTCCGGCGTGTGAGGACCGGGGCCCGGGGCGGAGCCCCGGAAACTACCCGCGCTTCGCCGCCGCGAAGTCCGCCGCCGTCCAGGCCATGCCCACCGCGCCGTCCAGGAGAGCGCGCTCCCCCATGGGGGACACCGCCGCCTCCGCGAACGCGGCCTCGTGCGGGCCGCACGCGCCACCCGAGATGTCGAGGACGGGATGGATCGACGGGACGACATGGGAGACGTTGCCCATGTCCGTGCACGCGAACGCGTCACGCCGCTGCGGCTCCGGGCGGCCCAGGGCGCGGGCGTTGGCCTGCCACAGGGAGATCAGCCCGGCGTCGGTGCGGAAGTCCAGATAGTCCGGCTCGGGCCGGGTCAGCTCCACCTCGCAGCCCGTGGCCAGCGCACCCGCCCGGAAGCACGCCTCGACGCGCTCCCGCAGCTCCCGCAGGTCCTCGGCGGCCGACGCGCGGATCTCGTACTCGGCGGTCGCCCGGTCCGGGATCAGGTTCGGCGCCGTCCCCGCGCCCGTGGTCACGCCGTGCACCTTCCACTGCGGCGGCAACTGCTGACGCAGCAGCCCCAGGGCGACCTGGGCGACCGTCAGGGCGTCCGCGGCGTTGCGGCCCTCGTGCGGGTTGAGGCTCGGGTGCGCCGCCTTGCCGGTGTACGCGACGGAGAGGGTGCCCAGGGCGAAGGAGCGGAACTCCGCGACCTCGAACGGGCACGGGTGCACCATCATCGCGGCGTCCACCCCCTCGAAGGCCCCCGCCTCCAGCATCAGCGCCTTGCCGGCGCCGCGCTCCTCGGCGGGGGTGCCCAGGACCCGTACCGTCAGGCCGAGTTCGTCGGCGTACGGCGCGAGGGCGAGGGCCGCGCCGAGGCCCGCGGCGGCGATCAGATTGTGCCCGCAGGCGTGCCCGAGGCCCGGCAGCGCGTCGTACTCGCAGGCGATCGCCACGGTCACCGGGCCGGATCCCACCGTCGCGGCGAACGCGGTGTCGAGCCCGTACGCCGGGGCCGTCACGTCGAAGCCCCGCTCGCGCAGGAAGTCGGCGCACCACGCGGCGGCGCGGTGCTCGCCGAAGGCGGTCTCGGGATGCGCGTGGATGCGCCGGCTCAGCGACAGGAGGGCGTCGCGGTGGTCGAGCACGCGTGCGCGCAGGGCGGATTTGAGGCCGTCGGCCGCGGTCATGAGGTGGCTCCTGTTCGTTTCGCCCGCTCAGCTGAGGGAGTCTCACGGGCGAGCAAAAAAATAGCTTAGGCTTCCCTAAGCTGACATGCCGGGGGGTCCGGTGTGGCCAGATCGCTGTCATACAACGGGAGTCCCCACGCCATGCGTCACCACCAGGTCGAGATCTCTCCTGCCGATCCCGCCGATGCCGAGCTGCCCCTGCTCGCCGCCCAGGCCGGAATCCTGTACGCGCAGGAGCTCGCCCCCGACAATCCGGTCTACAACACCGGTGACCGCGTGGAGATAACCGGCCCCCTGGACGAGGAGCTCTTCGCCCGCGCCCTGCGCCGCACCGCCCGCGAGGCCGAGACCCTGGCCCTGCTCGCCACCCCCGGCGGCGCCGACACCCCGCCCGCGCAGCGCCTCGGCGGCACGGAGACCACGCTCCACCGCGTCGACCTGCGCGCCGCCGCCGACCCCCGGGCCGAGGCCGAGCGCTGGATGCGCGCCGACCTCGACCGGCCCGTCGACCTCACCCGCGGACCGCTCGTCACCCAGGCCCTCCTCCGCCTCGCCGACGAGCGCTACTGGTGGTACCAGCGCGTCCACCACTTCGCCGTCGACGCCTACGCCCTGACGCTCATCGGCCGCCGCACCGCCGAGGTCTACACCGCCCTGGCCGCCGGCGAGGAGCCCTCCGGCAACCCCTTCGGCACCCTGCGCGAACTCGTCGACGACGAGGCCGACTACCTCGCGAGCCCCCGGCACACCGCCGACCGCGACTTCTGGCGCACGCACCTCGCGGACCGCCCCGAGCCCGTCTCCCTCTCCACCCGCCCCGCCGCCCCCGCGGGCGAGACGCTGCGCCGCACCGGCGTCCTCCCCGCCGGGACCATGCCCCGCCTGGAAGCGGCCGCCGGGGCCGTCAAGGCCACCTGGGCCGAACTCCTCATCGCGGCCACCGCCGGATACGTCCACCGCGTCACGGGCACCCACGACGTCGTCCTCGGCCTGCCCCTGATGAACCGCCGCGGCCCCGCCGCCCTGCGCACCCCCGCCATGACCGTCAACGTCATGCCGCTGCGCATCACCGTGCGCCCCCAGGACACCGGCGCCGAACTCCTGCGCCGCGTCGTGCTCGCCGTCCGCGCAGGCCGCCGCCACCAGCGCTACCGGCTGGAGGACCTCCGCCGCGACCTCGGCCTCACCGGCGCCGAGACCCCGCTCTTCGGCCCGATGGTCAACATCAAGGCGTTCGAGGGCGACCTGGACTTCGGCGGGCTGCCCGGCGTCGTCCGCAACCTCGCCGCCGGCCCCGTCGACGACCTCGCCGTCGCCGCCACCCCGGCCCCCGACGGCTCGCTGAGACTCGGCTTCGACGCCAACCCCGCCCGCTACGACGACGCGGCGCTCGCCGGGCACGAGGACGCCCTGCTCCGCTACCTCGACGCCCTCGCCGGCCTGCTGCTCGACGACCCGGCCCGGCCCGTCGGCACCCTCGACCTCCTCGACGCCGACGAGATCCACCGCGCCACGGCCGGCCGTGGCGAGCCCGCCCCCGACCGGACCCTGCCCGAGCTCTTCGCCGCGCAGGCCGCCCGCACCCCCGGCGCCGTCGCGGTCCGCAGCAACGGCACCGCCCTCACCTTCGGCGACCTGGACGCGCGCGCCAACCGCCTGGCCCACGAGCTGATCGAATCCGGCGTGACCGCCGGGACCCCCGTCGCCCTGGCCCTGCCGCGGAGCGCCGACACCGTCGTCGCCCTGTTCGCCGTCCTCAAGGCGGGCGGCGTCTGCCAGCCCCTGGACCTCGGCCACCCCGAACAGCGCCTCACCGCCGTCCTCACGGACACGCGACCCGCCTGCGTCGTCGGCACCGCCGACGCCGTGGCCGGCCTGCCCGCGCACTCCATACCCACCCTGCTCCTCGACGACCCGGCCACCCGCGCCCGGATCGACGCCCGGCCCGCCACCGCGCCCCGGGCGCCCGCCCTCGGCCAGGCCGCGTACATCATCCACACCTCCGGCTCCACCGGCCGCCCCAAGGGCGTCGTCGTCACCCACGCCTCGCTGGCCAACCTCCACGCCGGACACGGCACCGACCACATCGCGCCCGCCGTCGCCCGCGCCGGCCGGGACCGGCTGCGCGTCGCCCACAGCGCCTCCTTCGCCTTCGACGCCTCCTGGGACCCCGTCATCTGGATGGTCCACGGCCACGAACTGCACCTCCTGGACGACGCCGGCTACCGCGACACCGCCGCCCTCGCCGCGTACGTCCACGAGCACCGCGTCGACTACCTCGACGCCACCCCCTCCTACGTCGAGGCGCTCCTCGCCGAGGGCCTGCTCGACGCGGACCGGCACCGCCCCGCCATGGTCGTCGTCGGCGGCGAGACCGTCCCCGAACCCCTGTGGCGGACCCTCGCCGGCACCGAGGGCCTCACCCCCCTCAACCTCTACGGGCCCACCGAGACCACCGTCGACGCCTACTACTGGGTGCCCGGCGACGGCGCGGACGCCCCGGCCGTCGGCAGCCCCGTCCGCGGCTCCCGCGCCTACGTCCTCGACAACTCCCTGCGGCCCACCCCGGCCGGCGTCACCGGCGAGCTCTACATCGCCGGCGCCTGCCTGGCCCGCGGCTACCTCGGCCGCCCCGACCTCACCGCCGAACGCTTCACCGCCGACCCCTTCGGCGCCCTCCACGGCGACCCCGGCGCCGCCATGTACCGCACCGGGGACCTGGTGCGCCGCCGCCCCGACAACACCCTGGAGTTCCTCGGCCGCGCCGACGACCAGGTGAAGATCCGCGGCTTCCGCATCGAACTCGGCGAGATCCAGGCCGTCCTGGCCGCGCACCCCGCCGTCGCCCAGGCCGCCGTCATCGCCCGCGACACCGCCCACGGCAAGCGGCTCCTCGGCTACGCCGTGCCCACCGGGCCCGGCGCCGCCGACCCCGAGGCCCTGCGCGCCCACCTCGCCGAGCGGCTGCCGTCCCACATGGTGCCCGCCGCGATCGTCCTCCTCGACGCGCTGCCCCGCACCGCCAACGACAAGCTCGACCACCGCGCCCTGCCCGACCCGGAGCCCACCGCGACCACCGCGTACGAGGCGCCCCGCACCCCGCGCGAGACCGTTCTCCGCGACCTCTTCCAGGACGTCCTCGGGCTGCCGGAACCCCCTTCCGTCCACGCCGACTTCTTCGAGCTGGGCGGCCACTCCCTGCTCGCCGGCCGGATCGCCGCCCGCGTCCGCGAGACCCTCGACGAGGGCTTCGGACTCGCCGACGTCTTCCGCCACCCCACCCCGGCGGCCCTCGCCGCGCTCCTGGCGGACGGCACCGCGCCGGACGCCCCCGAGGAGCGGCCCGAACTCGCGCCCGTACCCCGCGAGGAGCGGATGCCGCTCTCCCCGGCCCAGAAGCGCCTGTGGTTCATGCACCGCCTCGAAGGCCCCAGCCCCACCTACAACATCCCCCTGCTCCTCACCCTCACCGGCCCCGTCGACCAGGACGCGCTGCGCCGGGCGCTCGGCGACCTCACCGAGCGGCACGAAACCCTCCGCACCGTCTACCCGGCCGCGGACAACGAGCCCTACCAGCGGATCCTGACGCCCGGCGAGGCACGCCCCGAGCTGCACACCGCCCCGGCCACCGCGGACCTCACCGAGGCCGTGCGGCACTGCTTCGACCTCGCCGCCGAACCCCCGCTGCGCGTCACGCTCTTCACCGGCGGCTCCGGCGAGCACGGCACGGACGAAGGCGAGCACCACACCCTGCTCCTCCTCCTGCACCACATCGCCGGCGACGGCGCCTCCACCACGCCCCTCGCCCGCGACCTCGCCACCGCCTACACGGCCCGCGCCGGGGGCCGCGCCCCCGCGTTCGCGCCGCTGCCCGTCCAGTACGCCGACCACACCGCCTGGCAGCAGCGCCTCCTCGGCACCGCCGAGGAGCCCACCCCGCTCGCCGGGCGGCAGCTCGACCACTGGCGGCAGGCCCTCGCCGGCCTCCCCGACCAGCTCGAACTCCCCACCGACCGGCCGCGTCCCGCCGTCGCCTCCTACGCCGGCGCCACCGTCCCCTTCGACCTCGACCCGGCCGCCCACGCCACCGTCGAAGCGCTCGCCCGCACCACCGGCACCAGCGTCTTCATGGTCGTTCAGGCCGCCCTCGCGGCCCTCCTGACCCGCTACGGCTGCGGCACCGACATCCCCGTCGGCACCCCCGTCGCCGGCCGCGACCAGGACGCCACCGCCGACCTCGTCGGCTTCTTCGTCAACACCCTCGTGCTGCGCGCCGACACCTCCGGCGCACCGACCTTCCGCACCCTGCTCGACCGCGTCCGCACCGCCACCCTGGCCGCCTACGAGCACGCCGACCTGCCCTTCGACCGCCTCGTCGAGGACCTCAACCCGCCCCGCTCGCTTGCCCGGCACCCGCTCTTCCAGGTGATGCTCGCCTGGCAGTCCGTGCCCGACGCCGAGTTCGCCATGGGTCCCGGCCTCACCGCCCGGATGGGCGCCGTCCCCTCCGGCACCGCCAAGTTCGACCTGACCCTCAACGCCGGCGAGCGGCCCGGCGGCGGTATCGCCGGCTTCCTCGAGTACCGCACCGACCTCTTCGACCCGGCCACCGCCGAGGCGCTCGCCACCCACCTCGCCCGGCTCCTCGCCGCGGCGGCGGACGCCCCCGACACCCCCCTCGGCCGGCTGCCGCTCCTCGACGACGCCGAGCTCCACCGCTCCCTCGTCGAGTGGAACACCGGCACCCCCGCCCCCGAGCCGTTCAAGCAGACCCTCGTCGAGCTCTACGAGGACGCCGCCCGCCGCCACCCCGGCCGCACCGCCGTCACCTGCGAGGGCGTGTCCCTCACCTATGCCGAGCTGTCCGCCCGCGCCAACCGCCTCGCCCGGCTGCTGGCCGCCCGCGGCATCGGCCCCGGCTCCATCGTCGCCCTCGCCCTGCCCCGCTCCCCGGAGCTCGTCACGGGCCTGCTGGCCGTCGCCAAGTCCGGCGCCGCCTACCTCCCGATGGACCCGGACTACCCGGCCGACCGCCTGGCCTACATGCTCCAGGACGCCGCCCCGGCCGCCGTCGTCACCGACACCGCGACCGCCGCCCGCATCCCCGCCCACGAGCTGCCCGTCGTCCTCGTCGACGGCACCGACGCCGAGGCCCACGCACTCACCGACCTCACCCCCGGCGAGCGCACCCGCGCCCTGCGGCCCGACGACGTCGCGTACGTCATCTACACCTCCGGCTCCACCGGCCGCCCCAAGGGCGTCCCCGTCACGCACCACAACGTCGCCCGGCTGTTCTCGGCCACCGACCTGTGGTTCGGCTTCGACGCCGACGACGTCTGGACGCTCTTCCACTCCTACGCGTTCGACTTCTCCGTCTGGGAGATGTGGGGCGCCCTCCTGCACGGCGGCCGCCTCGTCGTCGTCCCCCACCTCGTCAGCCGCGACCCCGCCGCCTTCCTCCGGCTGCTGGCCGGGGAGCGCGTCACCGTCCTCAACCAGACGCCGTCCGCCTTCTACCAGCTGATGGCCGCGGACAAGGAGAACCCCGGCAGCGACCTGGCCCTGCGCTACGTCGTCTTCGGCGGCGAGGCCCTCGAACTCGCCCGCCTCGCCGACTGGTACGACCGGCACGCCGACGACGCCCCCACGCTCGTCAACATGTACGGCATCACCGAGACCACCGTGCACGTCTCCTACATCGCCCTCGACCGCGCCAAGGCCGCCGCCGGAGCCTCCAGCACCATCGGCGTCAACATCCCCGACCTGCGCGTCTACGTCCTCGACGAGTACCTCCAGCCCGTGCCGCCCGGCGTCACCGGCGAGATGTACGTCGCCGGCGAGGGCCTCGCCCGCGGCTACCTCGGCCGCCACGCCCTCACGGCGGAACGATTCGTCGCCGACCCCTTCGCCCACCTCTTCGGCGAGAGCGGCACCCCGATGTACCGCTCCGGCGACCTCGCGCGCCGCCGCCACGACGGCAACCTCGACTACTTCGGGCGCGCCGACCACCAGGTGAAGATCCGCGGCTTCCGCATCGAGCTCGGCGAGATCGAGGGCGTCCTCGCCGACCACCCCGACGTCGCCGACGCGGCCGTCGTCGTCCGCGAGGACACCCCCGGCGACAGGCGCCTCGTCGCCTACGCCGTCCCCGCCCGCGAGACCACCCCCGCCGCACTGCGCGAGCACGCCGGCACCGAACTGCCCCTCCACATGGTCCCGTCGGCCGTCGTCCTCCTCGACCGGCTGCCGCTGACCGCCAACGGCAAGCTCGACCGCAAGGCCCTCCCCGCCCCCGACCTCGCCGCCGCCGTCACCGAGGGCCGCGCCCCCCGCGGCCCCCGCGAGGAACAGCTCTGCGCGATCTTCGCCGATGTGCTGGGCCTGCCCCGGGTCGGCGTCGACGACAACTTCTTCGACCTCGGCGGCCACTCCCTCCTCGCCGTGCGCCTCGCCGGCCGCGTCAAGGAGGCCCTCGGCGCCGAGGTCGGCATCGGGACGATCTTCCAGGCGCCCACCGTGGCCGCCCTGGACGCGGCCCTCGACGCCACCGACCGCACCGACGAACTGGACGTCCTGCTCCCGCTGCGCCCGGCCGCGCCCGGCGACAAGGCCCCGCTGTACTGCGTCCACCCCGCCGGCGGCCTCAGCTGGTGCTACGCCGGCATCATCCGCCACCTGCCCGCCGAGGTGCCGATCTACGGCATGCAGGCCCAGGGCGTCGGCCCGGCCACCGCCGCCGAACCGCTCCCCGCCACCCTGGAGGAGCTCGCCGCCCACTACGTCGACCGGCTCCGCGAGGTCCAGCCGGAAGGCCCGTACCGCCTGCTCGGCTGGTCCACCGGCGGCATCATCGCGCACGCCATGGCCACCCGCCTCCAGGACCTCGGCCAGGAGGTCGAGACCCTCGCGATCCTCGACGCCTACCCCGCCGAGGGCTTCCGCGAGCTGCCCGTCCCCGACCAGGCCGAGGCCCTGGAGGCGCTGCTCGCCATGGGCGGCTACGGACCGGACAGCCTGGCGGGCAAGCCCTTCGAACTGGCCCATGTCACCGAGGTGCTGCGCCGCGAGGGCTCCCCGCTGGCCAGCCTGGACGACGCCACCATCGAGGCCCTCAACCGCACCTACCTCAACACCAACCACCTGGTGCGCGCCTTCGACCACCGGGTCTTCCGGGGCGACGTGCTCTTCTTCCGGGCCACCGTCGACACCATCGACGACACCCTCACCCCGGACACCTGGGCCCCCTACGTCACCGGGCGGATCGACAACACCGATGTCGCCTGCTCGCACAAGGACATGACCCTGCCCGAACCGATCGCGCACATCGCGAGCGTGATCGCCGACCAGCTGAAGAACCTGGAGAACTGACCCCATGAGCGACGCACCCGCCAACCCCTTCGACGGGGACGGCCCCTTCCACGTCCTCGTCAACGCCGAGGGCCGGCACAGCCTCTGGCCGGGGTTCGCCGCCGTCCCCGACGGCTGGACCGCCGTCCACGGCCCGTGCGAGCGCCAGGAGGCACTCGACTGGATCACCGAGCACTGGACCGACCTGAACCCGGCGGCCCGGTGAAGGGCATGAACCCGCGCGTCGCCGTCGTGATCGTGTACACGGCGGCGATGTGCATGAACGGGCTCGACTCCACCATCGTCAACCCGGCGCTGCTCACCATCGCCCGGGACTTCGGCGAACCGGTGTCGGCCGCCAACACCGTCGAGGTCGCCTTCCTGGTGGCGCTCGCCGTCGCCCTGCCCGTCGCGGGCTGGTTCGGCGACCGCTTCGGCACCAAGCGGGTCTTCCTCGGCTCCCTCGCCGTCTTCACGGCCGCCTCCGCGGTCTGCGGCCTCGCCCAGAACCTGGAGACGCTGGTCCTCGCCCGCGTCGTCCAGGGCATCGCGGGCGGCCTGCTCACGCCCGTCGGCATGACGCTGCTCTTCCGCGCCTTCCCGCCGCACGAGCGGATGAAGCTGTCGAAGGTGCTCATCGTGCCGACGGCCCTGATGCCGGCCCTCGGGCCGCCGCTGGGCGGCTTCCTGACCGAGCACCTCTCCTGGCACTGGCTGTTCTTCGTCAATGTGCCGATCGGCGCGGCGGCGGTGCTGCTGGGAGCGGTGGGGCTGACCGAGCACAAGGAGGACACCGAGGGCGGGTTCGACCTCAAGGGCTTCCTGCTCGCCACCCCCGCGCTCGGCCTGCTCACCTACGCGCTCGGCTTCGGCCCCACACACGGCTGGACCGCACCGTCCGTCGTGGTGGCCGGCCCGCTCGGGCTCGTCCTGCTGGTCGCCGGGTGCGTCCACCTGGTCCGCGCGAAGACGCCGCTGCTCCGGCTGCGGCTGCTCGCCGACAAGGTGTTCGCCTCCGCCACCGTGCTCGCCCTGGTCACCTCGGCCGGGCTGATGGGCGTCCTCTTCGCCTTCCCGCTGCTCTACCAGGCGGCGCTCGGGGCCTCGGCCCTGGACGCGGGCCTGAGCGTCTTCCCGGAGGCGCTCGGACTGATGCTGGCCTCCCAGGTCTCCGACCGGCTGATGCCCCGGCTCGGACCCCGGTGGCTCGCCGTGCCCGCCCTGGTCCTGGCGACGGCGGTCTTCGCCGCGCTCGCCGTACCGGGGGTGGCCGAGAACGCCTGGGCGGTACGGGCGCTGATGTTCTGCGTCGGCCTGGTGCTGGGCACGGCCGTGATCACGGTGCAGATCGCCGGGTTCGCGGACGTACCGCCCCCGGCCATGGGCCAGGCCATGGCCCTGTTCACCATCGTGCGCACGCTCGGCGGGGCGCTGGGCATCGCGGCCGTCGCCGCGGTCATCTCCGCCTCGGGCGCCGCGTCCACGCACGACGCCGACCCGGGCCCGTACCGTACGGGCATCCTGGTCACCGCCGGACTGGTCGCCGCCGGCACGCTGTTCGCCCTGCGGATGCCCAAGGAGGCACCCGGCCCGCCGCCCTTCGACGACGAGCCGGAGAGCGAGCAGGCGCCGGCCGCGGCCTGACGCGCCACGGCAGAGGCCCCCTTGGACCGGCGTCGACGCCGGTCCAAGGGGGCCTCTGCCGTCACCCCGTGACGTGCTCAGGAACCCAGCAGCCCCGCGAGGCCGCTGGCCAGCCCGCCGCGCCAGCAGGCGTAGTCGTGGCCGCCGTTGAACTCGTGGTAGTCCACCTCGTAACCGCGTGCCCGGAGCACGTCGCGCAGGTGGCGGTTCTGGGGGAGCAGCATCCACTCCTGGAGGCCCACCTCCAGACGGAAGCGGACCGGCAGCTTCTCGCGCACCGCGTACTGCCGGGTCAGCCACTCGCTGCCGCTGTCGAACTCGGTGCCGTCGGGCCACCAGAAGGAGCCCGACTGCGACAGCGCGTTCCCGAACCGCTCGGGCCTGCGGAACGCCGCGAACGCCGCCGTCAGACCGCCCGCGCTCTGACCCGCCACCACCGTGCGCGCCGGGTCGCCCGTGGCGCCGTACGCCTCGGCGGCCCACGGCAGCAGCACGTCCGCCAGCCAGTCGACGAACTCCTCGCTGCAGCTGAGGTCGGTCACCCGCCGGTCCCGGCCCATGGTGTGCACCAGCAGCGTCACGGTCGGCGGGATCCGCTGCTCCGCGTGCAGGTTGTCGAGGGTGTCACCGAAGCCCAGGACCGGCCCCCACATCTCGCCGTCCAGCAGCACGGCGACGGCGTACGAGCCGTTCCCGGCCCGGTGCCCGGCGGGCAGGTGCACCGACACCGGGCGGCCGTCGACCTCCGCCTCGACGCGCTCGCCGCGCGCCACCTCCGACCTGGGCGGGGCCCACTTCTGGGCCGGGGCGTCGGGCAGCTCCAGCACGGACGACGGGTGCCGGCCGTCCTTGGCGGGCAGCGACGGGCCCGTGCCGAGCGGGTCGGGCACGGCGGCGTCCAGCACCCGCAGCCACGCCTCGCGGTCGGTGCGCAGCGTCTCCTCGCGGGGGCCGCGCGCCACGAAGAACTGGTACGAGGCCCGGTGGTCGGCGCGCAGCCGGTGGCTGATCGCCCAGACGTCCGTGCCCGGCACCTTCTCCATCAGGTGCGGGCTCAGGTCGCGGGCGTGCCGGTCCTTGTCGGTGACGGTGTGCAGGAGGGCGAGGACGTCGGTGGCGGGGTCGGCGGGGTCGTCGCGCCAGAGGAAGGTGACGAGGCGGTACGCGGGGTTGTCGGGGTCGGGCTCGACGAGGGGGGTGGCGGTGTGCCGCCAGAAGTCCTCTGTGGCGCGGGGGCCGTCGGTGCGTATGTCTTCGACGAGCTGTCGGAGTGCGGGGCTCTGCGGTTCCATGACTCCCTTGGTTTCTGTGATGTGCGGAGGGGGCTGTGCCTGCGGCGCTTTCCCCTACCCGCCCCTTCCCGTACCGGGGGCTTCGCCCCGGGCCCCCGTTCCGCGCTCCGCGCGGTGTCCTCAATCGCCGGACGGGCTGAAATTCAGCCCGTCCGGCGATTGAGGACATTCGGGAAGGGGCGGGGTGGGGAAGAAAACCTCCCGCCGTCCTTACACGCGCGCCGCCGCGGAGCGACCCAGCAGCACCCACAGCAGGAACGGCCCGCCCAGCACCGTCGTGACGACCCCGACCGGGATCTCCACCCCGTTCAGGACGATCCTGCCGAGCATGTCCGCCAGAACGATCAGCACCGCGCCCACCAGCATCGACCCCAGCACCGGCACCCGCAGCGGCCCCGCCAGCCGGCCCGCGATCACGGGCGCGGCGAGGGCGACGAAGCCGACGGGCCCGCAGATGCCGACGGCCAGGCCGGCCAGGCCCACCGCGAGGAGCAGGCAGATCAGCCGGATCCGGGCGGCGGAGACGCCCAGCGACGCGGCCGTCGAGTCGTCGAACCGCAGCACGTTGAGGTGCCGGGCGACGACGAGGGCGAGCGGTACGAGCACGGCCAGACCGATGAGGACCGGGACGGCCACGGAGTAGCCGCGCCCGTTGAGGCTGCCGGAGGTCCACACGTAGAGGGAGCTCGCGGAGTTCAGGGAGCGGCGGGAGAGCACGACCTGGGTGACGGCGGAGGCGAGCGCCGACATCGCGAGGCCCACGACGAGGACCCGGTAGCCGCGCTGCCCGAGGCCGCCGGAGACGGTGGTGACGACCAGTACGGCGGCGAGGGCGCCGAGCGGGCCCGCCCACCAGGCGCCGAAGGTGCCGCTGAGAGTGGCCGACAGCAGGACGGCGGCGGTGGCGCCGTCGTTGACGCCGAGGAGCTCGGGGGTGGCGAGCCGGTTCCTGGCGAGCGTCTGGGTCAGACACCCCGCGAGGCCGAGCGCCGCGCCGGCGGCCAGCCCGGCGACGATCCGGCCGAGCCGGAACTTCTGCACCAGCAGCACGTCGAACCGGTCGCCGGAGCCGAAGACCGCGTTGAACGTACGGGTGATGCCCATGTCGCTCTGCCCGGCGTACGCGGACAGCACGACGGCCGCCACCAGCAGCGCGCTCAGGAGCAGCGCGGCGAGCGCCGCCCGGCGGGGCACCAGCAGGGAGAGCGGGCCGCGGCGGACCACCAGGGTGTCGGACCGCCCCTCGGCGGGGCGGGGCAGCCGGGGCAGCAGTCGCCGGCCGGGGCCCGAGGTCTCGGCGGTGGCGGGCTCGGTCATGCCCATCGCGCCCAGCCGCTTGGAGCGGACGATGGCGATCAGGACGGGCGCGCCGAAGAGCGCGATGACGACGGAGACCGGGGCCTCGAAGGGCCGGGAGACCACCCGGGCCAGGACGTCGGAGCCGGTCAGGACGCCCGCGCCGATGAGCCCGGCGAGCACGATCTGGGCGAGCAGCCGGGGGCCGGTGACGGCGCGGGCCAGGAACCCGGCGAGCAGCCCGAGGAAGGAGATGGGTCCGACGAGCGCCACGGACGCCGCGGTCAGCAGGGTCACGGAGAGGGCGACGACGACGCGGATGGCGCCCGGTCGGTGGCCCAGGCCGCGGGCGAGGTCGTCGCCGAGGGCGAGGGCGGACAGCGGCCGGGCGATGAGCAGCGCCACGACGAAGCCCACGGCCAGGACGGGCGCCAGGCTGCCGAGCTTGCCGAAGCCCTCGACGCCGGCGAGGGAGCCGAGCACCCAGAAGCGGAAGCGGTCGTAGGTCTCGGCGGAGTTCACGATGAGGACGCTGGTGACACCGCCGAAGGTCGCGCCCAGCGCGGATCCGGCGAGCACCAGCCGCATCGGCGAACCACCGCCCCGGCGGCCCGCTATCAGCAGCACGAGGGAGCTCGCGACGACGGCGCCGCCGAAGGCCCAGAGCAGATAGCCGAAGCCGCTCTGCACCCCGAGGAAGGCGATGCCGACGACGACGCCGAGGGACGCGCCCGCGTTGACGCCGAGCAGGCCGGTCTCGGCCAGCGGGTTGCGGGTGACGGCCTGGAGCAGACAGCCCGCCGTGCCGAGGGCCGCGCCGACGGCCAGCGCGGTGAGCGTGCGGGGTATCCGCAAGTCGCCGACGACCAGGGAGAGACGGGAGCTGTCGCGTGCGCCGTCCCGCCCCAGCAGGTAGTCCAGGACGTCCCCGGGCCCGACCTCTCCCGCGCCCACGGACAGCGAGAGGGCGGACAGGACGAGGACGGCGAGCACCAGGGAGACCGCGGCGACCACGAGGGTCCGGCTGCCGTGCGGACGGCCCGGCGGCGACGCCGAAGGGGAGGAGCTGGTGGGCTGTGCCTCCGGGGGGCCCACTTGCGACAGAGTCATAAGGTAAGGCTAGCCTAAGAACTTTACATCATCGCAGGCGGAGGGGGGCGTACGTCCGTCGTACGCTCCGCCGGAGCCGTCCCGCCCGGACCTGGTCCCCGGTCAGGGCTCCACCGGATACGGTACGAAGGTCGTACGGTTCTCGTCCACGGCCAGCCGCCGGCCCAGCGGCGGCACCGCGCGCTGCGGGCAGTCCAGCCGCTCGCACGCCCGGCAGCCCATCCCGATCGGCGTCGCCGCCGCCGCGTCGTCCAGGTCCAGACCCGTGGAGTACACCAGCCGCGGCGCGTGCCGCAGCTCGCAGCCCAGCCCGATCGCGAACGTCTTGCCGGGCTCGCCCCAGCCACCGCGGGAGCGGGTGACGGCCCGTGCCGTCCACAGATAGCGCTGCCCGTCCGGCATCGCCGCCAGCTGCACATGGACCCGGCCCGGCGAGGCGAACGCCTCGTAGACGTTCCACAGCGGGCAGGTGCCGCCCGCGCGGGAGAAGTGGAAGCCCGTCGCCGACTGCCGCTTGGACATGTTGCCCGCCCGGTCCACCCGGACGAACGAGAACGGCACCCCGCGGGCCCGGGGCCGCTGCAGGGTGCTGAGCCGGTGACACACCGTCTCGTACCCCACCCCGAAGTGGTCGGCGAGCCGCTCGATGTCGTAGCGCTGCTCCTCCGCCGCCGCGTGGAAGACGCCGTACGGCAGGACGAGCGCCGCCGCGAAGTAGTTGGCCAGCCCGATCCGGGCCGTGGACCAGGCCGGGGAGTCCTCCGTGAAGTCCTCCGCTGCCAGCTCCGACAGCTCTCGCCCGTACTCCAGGAGCGCGAGCTGCGTCGCCATCCGGAACGCCTGCTGGCCCGGCCGCAGCCGGGGTGACAGGTGCAGGACGCGCGCGGCCGGATCGTAGCGGTGCAGTTCCTCGGTGCCTGCGGCCAGCCGCACCCCGTGCCGGTCGGCCAGCCGGGCCGCCAGCGCCTGCCGCACCTCGCCGCGCCGGACCCCGATCGCGCCCGCGAGCCGCTCGGCGGCCATGTCCGGTTCGTTCAGATAGTTCTGCCGCCGGTAGAAGAACTCCCGCACCTCCTCGTGCGGCGTGCGCCCGGCCGCGGCCGCCGCGGTGCCCTCGCGGTCCCCGGCGAGCTCCGCCAGCCGCTCGGTCAGCGCGCGGTTGCGGCGGTCCATGGTGAGCACGACCTCGGCCACGGACGGCAGCCGCGACGCCAGCTCGGAGAGATCGCCCGGGGAGACCTTCGCGCCCGTCACCTCGTCGGCCAGGGCCTCCCGCAGGTCCGCGAGCAACCGGTTGGTGTCCCGCTCGGAGAAGAACCCGGCGTCCACGCCGAACGCCTCGGTCAGGCGCAGCAGCACGGGGACGGTCAGGGGGCGGGCGTCGTGCTCCATCTGGTTGAGGTAGCTGGGGGAGACGGCGAGCTGCCGCGCGAGCTCGGCCTGGCTCAGCCGGCGCTCCTCCCTGAGACGGCGCAGGCGCGCGCCGGCGTAGGTCTTGCTCATGTCCATGCCCTCCCGGGGCATCCTCGCACTGTAGTGGCGTGCGCGGGCGGCAAAGATTGGATCTTTCCCCGGCACCTGAGGACCGGGGTCCGGGGCGGAGCCCCGGTTCGGGAAGGGGCGGGTAGGGGGAAAACCACCCCTCACAACGCCGACCCGCACCGCAGATTCCACCGCCCCACCCGCCCCGACAACTCCGTACGCACCAGCGGCCGCACATCCAGCCGCCAGAACGCCTCCCCCGGCAACCCCAGCCCGTGGACCACCGCCGCCCGCACCACTGCCGGTTCCACCACCGCCAGCACCCGCCCGCCGTCCGCCACCAGGGAGTCCAGCCAGCCGCCCACCCGGGCCACCAGGCCGAGGACCGACTCGCCGCCGTGCGGCGCGGCACCGGGGTCGGCCAGCCAGCGGGCCACGGCCTCGGGCTCCTCGGCGCCGACCTCCGCCAGCGAACGCCCGCGCCACCGGCCGGGGTCCAGGTCGTGCGGGGCGGCCCCGGCGCCCGCGTCCGGGGTCAGGCCGAGCGCCGCGCACGTCTCGCGGCAGCGCACGGACGGTGCGCAGAACACCCGCGCCGCGGCCGGTACGCCCGCCGCCGCGTCCGCCGCCCGCCGCCGGGCGGCCTCGTCCAGCGGGCCGTCGGCGAACCGCGCCTCCCGCTCCGCCGCCCCGGACGCGGCTGAGATCAGCGTCACACGCACCGTCATCGTCGTTCCCTTCCTCTTGCCTCACCGGTGATTCCCTTGCCCGCCAAGCCCGTTCCGGCTCCCGCGCGCCCGCGCGTCAGGAGACCACGGACATCCGGGGGAGCGTGCGCTGGGGTGCGCATCCGCACGCCGTGGCGCGCGGGTCCGGCGCGCGGTACGGTCGCGTGGCAATGACGACGGTGTGACGGAATCCCGGTGAGAATCCGGTACGGTCGCGCCACTGTGTCACCGGCCCGCGCGCCCTCCGGCGTGCCCGGGCCGGGAAGTCAGACCCGGCACCGTCGTCCTGGCCCCGACATGGGACGCGTGTTCCCCCAGGAGGTTCCGCCATGGCACAGTCAGCCGCTCCCGCGACCAGCTCGCCCGTCATACCCGAGGTCACCCCCATCTCGTTGAAGGAGATCGCCCCCTGGGCCGTCTTCGGCGGGATCCTCATGCTGGTCCTGATCTACTTCGTCGGCGCCGAACAGGGCGCCACCTCGCTCGTCTCCGGCGAGAACGTCCACGAGTGGCTCCACGACGGGCGCCACCTGCTCGGCTTCCCCTGCCACTGACGATCCAGGGGTACCGACACATGAACTCCGTCTCCGTGAGAGCCCTGCTCGTCCGCGGTATGCTCGCCGGCCTCGCCGCCGGCGTCCTCGCCCTGATCGTCGCCTATCTGCTGGGCGAGCCCCAAGTGGACTCCGCCATCGCCTTCGAGGAGGCGCACAGCCATGAGCACGGCGGCGAGGAGGCCGTCAGCCGCGCCCTGCAGTCCACGGCCGGCCTCGCCACCGGCGTCCTCGTCTACGGCGTCGCGCTCGGTGGCGTCGCCGCCCTGGCCTTCTGCGTCGCGCTCGGCCGCGTCGGCCGGTTCGGCCCCCGCGCGACGGCCTCCCTGGTCTCCCTCGGCGCGCTCCTGTCCGTCTATGTGGTGCCGTTCCTGAAGTATCCGGCGAACCCCCCGGCCGTCGGCGACCCCGACACCATCGCCAAGCGCACCACGCTCTACTTCCTGATGATCGCGCTCAGCGTCCTCCTGGCCGTGGGCGCGGTCGTCCTCGGCAAGCGGCTCGCGCCCCGCCTCGGCGCCTGGTACGCCACCGTCGCGGCGGCCGCCGGCTTCCTCGTCGCGGTCGGCCTCGCCTACGCCTTCCTGCCCGCTGTCAACGAAGTCCCCGAGGGCTTCTCCGCCACGGTGCTCTGGCGCTTCAGGCTCTCCGCCCTCGCCATGCAACTCGCCCTGTGGACCGGCTTCGGCCTCGTCTTCGGCCACCTCGCCGAGCGGCTCCTCACCCCCCGGGCCGCGACCGGATCCCGCGCCGGGACGACCGCGTCGGCGGCCGCGCCGACGCGCTGAATCTACCCCTCCCACGTGAGAGCCCGCCCGGAGCCACCGGGCGGGCTCTCACGTCTCCGCTCCTACCACGCCTCTGTAGTCGACAACTCGCCTTACAGTCAATGACTTTGACGGATCGTCGAATCGCAATGGCATCGCGGCGAACCGATGGCGATGGCTTCCTGCCGGTCTCGCACCGGGGCGGGCGGAGGCGCTAGCCTGAACGCCCGACACGCGCGCTGCGCTTGGGGGCGGGGGAGCGGTGGGGTGTGCATGGACGGTCGGATGACCCTACGTCACGTCAGGTGGCCGACGTGTCGCCCGGGACAGTGGCGCGGAATCCTTCAGAGCCGGTAAATCCCCTGGCGCGAGGCCCCGTCGGGCCGTTCTCCGCCACGGTCTCCGCGAGTGCGGTCCCTTTCGCGTTCCGCCGGCCCCTTTTTCGCCGTGGGCCCCTCGGCACCCTCGGCATCGGCCGCCGGAGACCCGGAAATCCGGGAATTCATCCCGAGAAGGTCCGTCTGCTGAACTTTACGAGGGCGTGTCACTCCAGATGATACTGGTCAACCGTGAAAAGGAACTCGGCCTTCTCGCGGCCGCGCTCACCGAGTGCGCGGCCGGACGGTCCAGGACGGTCGTCGTGGAAGGCGGCGTCGGCTGCGGAAAGAGCGAACTCCTGGACACCTTCGCCGAATACGCCGCCGCCCGCGGCGCCGTGGTGCTCAGGGCCGGCGGGCCGCGTGCCACCGACGCGCGGCCCTTCGCCCTGCCGCACCGGCTCGCGGACCGGACGGGACACGACGGCCCCGGTCCGGCCCGGCCCCCCACCGAGCACGACTTCCTCGCGACCCTCGCGACTCTCCACCGGACGGCGGCGACCCCACCCGTCGTCGTCTGCGTGGACGACGCCCGGGACGGTGGCATCCGCTCCCCGCACCACCTCCTCCGGCTCGCGGGCCGGCTCCGCCCGGCCCGCCTCCTCCTCGTCCTCACCGACGGCCTTCACCTGCCCCACCAGGACCCGTCGAGTGAACCGGAGTTGCCGCACCGCTCCGACATCCTGTACATCCGCCTCGGTCCGCTCACCGAACAGGGCACCGCCGAGCTCCTCGCCGCCCACGGCGGCGACCCCCACGACGCCGTCCTCGTCGCGCGCCTGCACTCCGTAGCCGCCGGCAACCCCCGGCTCCTGCGGGCACTCCTCGAAGAGTGCCCGGTCACCGGGGCGGGCCCGGCGGATGCCTGCGGCGAACCCCTGGTGGGCGGGCGCTACGGACAGGCCCTCCTCGCCTGTCTCCACCGCGGCGGAGCCACGGCCCTGGAGATCGGCCACGCCCTCGCCGTCCTCGGCGACGAAGGCCGCCCCGACCTGCTCGCCCGGATGCTCGACCGGCCCGCCGCGTCCCTCGACCGGAACCTCCGGGCGCTCAGGGCCGCCGGGGTCCTCGACGGCACCCGCTTCCGGCACCGCTCCGCCGCCGCCACGGTCGAGGCCGGCATGGCACCCGCCCGCCGCACCGCCCTCCACCGCAGGGCCGCCGCCGTCCTCCACACGGACGGGGCCGGCTCCCCGGCGATCGCCCGCCACCTCCTGGCGGCCCGGTGCGCCGTCGAACCCTGGGAACTGACCGCCCTGCGCGACGCCGCCGAGGACGCCCTCGGCGAGGACGACGCGGAGTTCGCCGTCGACTGCCTCGAACTCGCCCACGAATCGGACCCCGACGCGTCCCGGCGCATCGAGATCGGGATGCGCCTCGCCCTCGTCATGTGGCGCACCGACCCCGCCGCCGCGGAGTGCCGGCACCTCCCCGGCCTGCTCGCCGCCATGCGCGCCGGAGCGCTGTCCTCCGACGGTCTGGCCATGCTCGGCAGGCTCCTCGTGGCGCACGGCCGCGTCGAGGACGCCCTGGAGGTCGCCGCCCGCCGCGGCCCCGGGGCCCCGGACGCCTCCCCGGAGCGCGGCATCCACCCGTACGTCTCCTCGGCGCGGGCGCGCCACGACGTCCCCGCCGTGGTGTCCCCCGGCGAGGGCCGCGCGACCGTCCCGGCGGTCTCCGGCGTCCCCGCCGGTGAGCGCGTCCCCGGCGTCCGGCTCCTCCAGGGGTCCGCCGGATCCCTTCCGCCCGGCGGGGGCGGGGCGGACCGGGCCGCCTCCGCCGAGAGCTTCCTCAAGGTCGCCACCCTCACCGACGCCACGCTCGGCCCTGTGTGCGGTGCCCTCAAGGCCCTGCTCCACGCGGACCGGGTCGAGGAGGCCGCCGCCTGGTGCGCGCGTTCGCTCGACGAGTCGGTCCGCCGTGACATCCCCGGCTGGCAAGCGGTGTTCGCCACCGTCCAGGGCCTGATAGCCCTGCGCCAGGGGCGGCTGGAGGACGCGATCACCTCGGTCGAGCGGGCCCTGGCCGTGGTGCCCGGGCGCGCGGGCGGAGTCATGGGCTGCGGCACCACCGCCATCCTGGCCACGGCCTACACCGAGCTCGGCCGCTACGACGACGCCGCCCGCCAGATCGACCGGCCCGTCCCGGAGACCTGGCGCACGAGCGTGCACTGGCTCGACCGTCTCCGCGCCCGCGGCCTCTTCCACCTCGCGACGGACCGCCCGCGCGCCGCGCTCGCGGACTTCCTGGAAACAGGAAGGCTGGCCGGCCGCTGGGGAATCGACCACCCCGTGCTCGTCTCCTGGCGCACCGAGGCCGCCGAATGCCGGCTGCGCGTCGGCGAACACGTCCAGGCCGCGGAGCTCCTTTCCCCGCAATCCAGCGCGGATTTCCCCGGCAACGCGCGCGTCCGCGGTATCACCCTCCGGCTGGAGGCGGCCCTAGCCCCCCTTTCCCGGCGGCCCGAACTCCTCCGCATGTCCATCGAGGATCTCCACTTCGCCCACGACCGGCTGGAGGCCGCGAAGGCCCTCGCCGACCTCCGCGACGCCTATCAGGAACTCGGCGATCCCCTGCGCGCGGAACTCGCCCGCCGCCGCGCCTGGCACATCGCCCGGGAATGCGGCGCGGAACCCCTGTGCCGCCGCGTCGCCCCGGGCCGCCGGGCGGAACCCGTACCCCGGGAGCCCGCGGTCCCGGAACCCGCCGTCGGACTCACCAGGGCGGAACACCGTGTGGCCTCGCTCGCCGCCTACGGCCGTACCAATCGCGAGATATCGGAGCAGCTCTACATCACGGTCAGTACCGTCGAACAGCATCTGACGCGCGTCTACCGAAAACTGCGTATCACCCGCCGCCATCAACTTCCGATGGACCTGTAGCCGGGGAGCGCCCCCGGAGCCGGCGGCTCCGGGGACGCTCGGGCGACGCTGCCGGGCCGCGGGCCCATGCCGAACGGGGCGACTCGTCAGGCGGTGTCCGCCGGCTCGGCGCCGGGCACGCGGAAGCGGTCGATGGCCTCCCGGTGCCGGGCGCGGAGCTCGTGGTCACGGACGCCGAGCCCCTCCTCGGGGGCGAGGGCGAGCACGCCGACCTTGCCCTGGTGGAGGTTGCGGTGGACGTCGTAGGCGGCCTGGCCGGTCTCCTCCAGGCGGTACGTCTTGGACAGCGTGGGGTGGATCTTCCCCTTGGCGAGCAGCCGGTTGGCCTCCCATGCCTCGCGGTAGTTGGCGAAGTGGGAGCCGACGATCTTCTTCAGGGACATCCACAGGTAGCGGTTGTCGTACTCGTGGTTGTAGCCGCTGGTGGAGGCGCAGGTGACGACGGTGCCGCCCTTGCGGGCGACGTAGACGGAGGCGCCGAAGGTCTCGCGGCCGGGGTGTTCGAAGACGATGTCGGGGTCTTCGCCGCCGGTGAGTTCGCGGATGCGGGTGCCGAAGCGCTTCCATTCGCGGGGGTTCTGGGTGTGTTCGTCGCTCCAGAACCGGTAGTCCTCGGCGGTGCGGTCGATGATGGCCTCGGCGCCCATCCTGCGGCAGATGTCGGCTTTCTGGGGGCTGGAGACCACGCAGATCGGGTTGGCGCCGCCCGCCAGGGCGAACTGGGTGGCGTAGGAGCCGAGTCCGCCGCTGGCGCCCCAGATGAGGACGTTGTCGCCCTGTTTCATTCCGGCGCCGTTGCGGGAGACCAGCTGCCGGTACGCGGTGGAGTTGACCAGTCCCGGTGCGGCGGCCTCTTCCCAGGTCAGGTGCTTGGCCTTGGGCATCAGCTGGTTGGACTTGACGAGGGCGATCTCGGCGAGACCGCCGAAGTTGGTCTCGAAGCCCCAGATCCGCTGCTCGGGGTCGAGCATGGTGTCGTCGTGGCCGTCGGCGCTCTCCAGTTCCACGGACAGGCAGTGCGCGACGACCTCGTCACCGGGCTTCCAGGCGTTGACGCCGGGGCCGGTGCGCAGGACGACGCCCGCGAGGTCGGAGCCGATGACGTGGTACGGGAGGTCGTGGCGCTTGGCGAGGGGCGAGGTGCGGCCGTAGCGCTCCAGGAACCCGAAGGTGGGCAGCGGCTCGAAGATCGAGGTCCACACGGTGTTGTAGTTCACGGAGCTGGCCATCACGGCCACCAGCGCCTCACCGGGCCCGAGTTCGGGCACCGGCACCTCCTCCACGCGCAGCGACTTGCGCGGGTCCTTGTCGGCGGAGGCCATACCCTCGAAGAGCCCGACGTCCTCCTTGCGGACGACCACGCCCCGGTAGCTCTCGGGTAAACGGAGGGCGGCGATATCGGCCGCTGCCGCTTCGCCGGATACCAAGGCCCTGGCTATTTCCTGCATCGGATGTCCTCGTGCGGCGTGCCTATACGCCCATGGGGGAGCCTTCAGGCCGAGCCGGGCCGGCATCATGACGTTGTTACCGGCGGTCCGTTGCTCGACGATCTTCCCATTCTGCACACGACCCATGTTCGGCATAAGTATTTCGAAGGTCTCGACGCGACGGCGTCCGCAAGAAGGCGGACTGTGTCAACTTCCCTACCGCGAGCCCGCTCTCCCGGCCGGGCGGAGTACCGGGCGGGCGCTCCGCGTCTCCGGACGTGCCCGGCCGGGCGGTCACGACATCCGGGGCGATGAATTCCCGGGTCTTTTCGATGTCGCCGGAATTGAATCCCCGTAAATGCCGGTGATCGCGTCCGAGGGGCGCCGGGGCGTCGTGGATCCCGTCCCGGAGAAGAAGGCCGGACCGCGGAGGGCGATCCCCCGCGTGGCCGGGCTGTGACGGTACACCCGCGCCGCGCCGCCCGTACGTCACCCCCCTCCCCGTCAGCCCCTGAAGTCCCGCTCATCCATTAGTGGTTCGGATTTCCCGCCGGGCCGGGACGGGTGCGACGATGCGCTCTCCCTGACCCGAACCGCGAGGAAATGGAGCCTGTATGCAGCGATCTGGGGGAGCACCGGCCGGCAAGTGGAGCCGCTGGGGAGCGTTGCTGACGGCGGCGGCCGCCACGGCCCTCGCCGCCCTCCCGGCGCCCGTGGCCGAGGCCGCGCACGGCCCGTCGGGAGTCGCCGCGAAGGGCGCGTACCTGCTCGACGGCGGCGCCAACCGGGCCTTGTGGTCCAAGGCCCCCGACGTCAGACGGCAGATGGCGAGCACCACCAAGATCATGACGGCCGTGGTGGTGCTCGACACCCCCGGCGTGGACCTCGATCGGCCCGTCGCCGTCAAGCAGGTCTACCGCGACTACGTCACGCGCACCGAGGCCAGCACCGCCGACCTCCGGACCGGCGACAAGCTCACGGTCCGCCAGCTGCTGTACGCGCTGATGCTGCCCTCCGGCTGCGACGCCGCGTACGCCCTCGCCGATTCCTTCGGCACCGGGGACAGCGAGGCCGAGCGCACCAAGTCGTTCATCGGCAGGATGAATCAGCGGGCGGCGCAGCTGGGGCTGCGCGACACCCGGTACGACTCGTTCGACGGCATCTCGTCCCACGGTGGCAGCTACACCACGCCGCGCGACCTGGCGCAGCTCGCCCGGCACGCGCTGCGCGACCGGACCTTCCGGCAGGTGATCGGCGCGATGAGCACCCAGCAGAAGGCCGTCAACGTCAACCGCCTCTACACCTGGTACAACACGAACAAGCTGCTCGGCTCCTACCGCGATGTGATCGGGGTCAAGACCGGCACCACCTCGGGCGCCGGGCCCTGCCTGGTCTTCGCCGCGCAGCGCGGCGGCCGGACCGTGATCGGCGTCGTCCTGAACGACTCCTTCGACCGCCGCTACCCCGACGCGGCCAGGATGCTGGACTTCGCGTACGGGAAGCACACTCCGCTGAAGCTCCGTCAGCTCCCGGAGTTCTCGCGCGAGGACTGAGCCCGAGGGCCGAGTCGGCCGTCGCGTGCGGGCCGGACGAAATCCGCGCGCGACGGTATACGGCCACGCGAGGACGACCGGCCTGGAGGTGATCATTCCACGCCTCCGCCGCGAGCCCGGACCCCGAAAAGGGTCCGGGCTCGATTTATACCTGAACGAGTGAACCGTCAGCAGGTAACTGGGGGATGCCGAACTGCCCCGTGTGCGGGGGGAGATAGAGTCCTTCCTGTCCGGAAACGGGCGCCGGGCCGCTGCGTTCGCCGACGGTATCGGACTGGATCACCGTCCCCCCGGAGACCGTTCACCACCCCGAGCCCGACTCCTCCTCCTTCGGCGCGCCGCCGCGACCAGCGGCTTCCGCGCGCCCCTGGGCCCTACCCCTGCCCGAGAACGGGAGCGCACCCACTCACTTCGTCCGACGACCCCTGGAGGCGCCATGTCCGCCCGAAAAGAGCCACGAGTCAGCGCCCCCCGGGGCCCGGGGGTCGTGACACCGGAGCTCCCGGTCACCGTCACCGCGGGCGCGGGACCGGGGGCTCGGTGACGCTCCTGGGGCGGCGGGCCGCCCATGACATCCCCGTATCCGCCAGCGAACTCCTGCTGTTCGGCGGCCCCTTGCGGTTCGAGCGCCCCTATGTCACCCATGAACGGCCGCTGCTGCGGATGACGTTCTGGGCCATGGCGCGCCGGTTCCCCGCGATGGTCGCCACCGTGGGGCGCGCCGCCTGGCGCGAGGACCCCGCCGCGCTGCTCGCGCTCCTGGGCGCCGAGCTGGGGCAGGGGCTGGCGCGGGCCTTCGGCCTGGTCGCCACCAACCGCGCGCTCGTCGCCCTGTTCTCCGCCGGGCCCACACCCGAACGGCTGGGCCACGCCCTTCCGGCGCTGCTGGGCGTCACCTCCGTCGCCGCCGTCTCCGCCCTGCTGTCGTGCGTCTCCGTCGCCGCCGCCGGGCAGCTGGAGCCCAAGGTGGAGCGGGCGTGCACCGCCCGCTTCTACCGCGCGGCGGTCCGCGTGGAGCTCGCGGCGCTGGAGGACAAGGAGTTCCACCGCCTCCTCGACGCCGGCCGCTTCGGCACGGACTCCGTGCGGATGATGCTCAGCTCCTCGGTGACCGTGGTCAACGCCCTGATCGGACTGCTCGCCGCCGCCGGCGTCCTGCTGCTGCTGCACCCGGCGCTGGTCGGCATGCTGCTGCTGATCGCCGCCCCCAAGGGCTGGGGCGCCGTCGTCTCCGCGCGGCGGCAGTACGCCTCGCGGCACGCCTGGATCGAGCACCGGCGTGCCATCTCGGTGATCACCTCCACGCTCACCGCCCAGGACTGCGCCGCCGAGATCCGGGTGCACGGCGCCGGCCGGATGCTCGTCGACGCCTACGACGACATGTCCCGGAGCATGGAGCGGGAGTCGTCGCGCCTCGCCCGCGCGCAGGCCGCCACCCAGAGCGCCTCCTCCGCCCTGTCCGGGCTCGCCGCCGTCGCGGCCTACGGCGTGCTGTGGCTGCTGCTGGCCTCGGGCGGCATGCCCCTGGCCGTCGCCGGCACGGCCGTGATCGCCGTCCGGGGCGCCAGCGCCGGCCTCACCTCCCTGGTCACCCAGGTCAACCGGCTCTACGAGGAGGCCATGTACCTCAGCGACCTGGAGGAGGCGTGCGGCGCCGCCGAGCGGCAGGCCATCCCCACGGGCGGCACCCCGCTCGCGGGCGGGGCGGAGGAGATCCGCCTGGACCATGTGACCTTCGCCTACCCCGACGCCTCCGCCGTCGCCCTGCACGACGTCACCCTCGTCATCCCGTCCGGGAAGGTCGTCGCCCTCGTCGGCGCCAACGGCTCCGGCAAGACCACCCTGTCCAAGCTGGTCGCCGGGCTCTATCTGCCCACCTCCGGGCGGCTGTCGTGGAACGGCGTGGACGTCCGGGACGGCGACCGCGACCAGCTCTTCGACCGGGTCGCCGTGCTCTCCCAGGACTTCCCCCGCTGGCCCATGACGGCCCGCGCCAACATCCACATCGGCCGCCCCGGGCAGCCGCTGGACCAGACCCGCATCGACCGCGCCGCCGCCGAGGCCGACGCCACCGACGTCGTCACCTCCCTCCCGTACACCTGGGACAGCCTGGTGCTCAAGGGCTTCGAGCGCGGCACCCAGATCTCCGGCGGGCAGTGGCAGCGACTCGGCAGCGCCCGTGCCCGCTACCGCCGCGCACCGCTGCTCATCGTGGACGAGCCCACCTCCGCGCTCGACCCGAAGGCCGAGGCCGAGGCGTTCCGCTCGCTGCGCTCGCTCGCCGACGACGGCACGACCGTACTGCTGATCACCCACCGCCTCGCCGCGACCGCGACGGCCGACCTCATCTACGTCCTCGACCGGGGCCGCCTGGTGGGCAAGGGCACGCACCAGGAGCTGATGGCCGTCGAAGGCGGTCTGTACCGCTCGATGTACGAGCTCCAGGCCGCCCAGTACGGCGTCGGCACCGCCCTGTCCCCTTGTCCCGAAGCCGCCGAGGCCCGGACGACCCCCGACCGCGCACGGCGCAACGGTTCTTCTCATGCACAGCCCGTCCAGACCTGACGGCGGCCGGGTTGCCCCGAAGGGCCCGAAGGAACTGCCTCCCGAACCGATGGGACCGCTGGCGAGCACCTTGCGCGACGTCTTCGGATGCGTAGGGGTAATCATGGCCGCAGTGCTCATCTCCATGCTCTGTGTCCACTTGAGTCACGCGTTCCCCGAGCTCTCCGCCAAATGACGGAGGTGGGAGGCGTCATTACGAGCCAACGGCGGGGATGACCTGCCCATGCTCTGGCGGACCGGGATGGCGCCTCCTACGATTCGAACGCTCCCCGTCCCACGGGCCGTTGGAGAGTTCATTGTCATGGGCATGACTTCAAATGTCGCGCCTTCACCCACCGGGAGGCGCTCGCTCCCGGCACCCGGCCCGCACCCAGTCGCTCGTTCCCAGGACCATGGATAGGAGACACCATGCCCGGCGGTCTTTTCGCGGGTGCCGCGATCGCGGCCCTGTTCGCCACGCCGATGTCCACGTTCGACGCATCGGTGATCGTCAACCCTCCACCGGACAAGATCGTGATCGAGGTCGCGTCCGTCAACGGTTCGGGGTGTCCCATCAACACCGCGGCCGTGGCCGTCTCGCCCGACAACACGGCCTTCACCGTCACCTACAGCCAGTACCTGGCCCAGGTGGGCCTGGGCTCCAAGCCGACGGACTTCCGTAAGAACTGCCAGCTCAACCTGGTCGTGCACGTACCCCAGGGCTTCACCTACGCCATCGCCAGCGCGGACTACCGCGGCTACGCCAAGCTGGAGGCCGGCGCGACCGGGCAGCAGAAGGCGTCGTACTACTTCCAGGGCTCCTCCCAGACGCTCCCGATCGTCCACAACTTCAAGGGCGCCTACGAGGACAACTGGCAGTCGACGGACCGGGTCGACGTGGCCGCGCTCGTCTGGGCGCCCTGTGGCGAGAGACGGAACTTCAACATCAACACCGAACTGAGGGTCAACGCCGGCACCTCGGACCCCACCAAGACCAACAGCTTCATGGCCATGGACTCCACCGACGGTGACATCAACACCATCTACCACCTGGCCTGGAAGGAGTGCCCGAAGCCGTAGACGGCCGAGAGGCCGGTGCGACGAACGGTGCGACGGGCGGGCCCGCAGGCCGACGCGGGTCCGCCCGGCTCGTCCCGGCGCCGTCGTCCCCGAGCCGGTGCCCTGGTGCCGGTGTCCCGGCCCTGCGCTACGGGCGGGAAGGACTTTATTCCGGCCTCATCCCGCCCCACCTGCGGAGATAGCGCTCCGCAGCACGCCGGTGACCATCGGGGTATAGACCTCTGGCGAAAAGCGCGCGAATGTGGGGGGAACCACGCGAAGACAAGACGGCCCGAGAACGAACCCCCGCAGGACCGTACCGGCGTCGGAGAGACTTCCCGCCCCCAGCGCCCTTCGTGCTACTTCGATCGCACGTGAGCCCCATGCCTGCTATCAGCCGCGACACCGTGAGTGCCGCACACGCGGTCGGCGCCCCCGCCGGCGCCCCCGAGCCCGTCGCCGACCGGCTCGTCCCGCCCCGGCGACCCCTCGGCCCCTGGGGCCCGGGCATCCCGCTGTGCATGCACAGCCGGCCCGCCCGCAGGAGGCTGCACGCCCTGCACCTCCCGTCCGTGCCCGGCCACCCCTCCGGCTCCACCTCGCTGCCCGCGACCACCGGCTCCGTCTCCGCCGCCCGCAGGTTCGCCACCCGGCTGCTGGCCGAATGGGGACTGGACGAGCTGGCGGACGACACCGCGCTGCTCCTCTCGGAGATCGTCACCAACGCCGTCGTGCACGTCCCCGGCACGGCGGGCATCGAGCTCCTCCTCACCCGGGGCCAGGGCCACCTCGTCGCCCAGGTCACCGACGCCGGAGGCCGGCTGCCGCACTGCGGCGAGGCCGACCCGGACAGCGAGAACGGGCGCGGGATGTGGCTCGTCGAGCAGATCGCCGCCCGCTGGGGCCACCACGCCTCCGGCAACGGCAAGACCGTCTGGTTCACCCTTCCCCTTCCGTAGGTCCTTCCGCCGTCCCCCTCCGCGAACCGGCCCGTCCGCAGGCTCCTCCTCCGGTTGCGGGCACGTCCGCTGTGTGCAGCGGGCTGCGCGGTGGGCCGGTTCGGAGAGACCATGGAAGTCGCGCGCGGCGCACACAGGCGCAGCCGCCGGTCCGGGTCTGACGGCGCGGGGCTGCCGCACCACCTCCGCGGGCGGAAGGAGGACCCGATGGGGACGACCGACGCCGACGGCTTCCGGTCGGAACCCGCCCGGGCCGCGGGCGCCCCCTACGAGCCCGGCGGGCTGCTCGACCTCCTGAACGTGGCCGCCGTGGTCCTCGACGAGCGTGGCCGGATCGTGCTGTGGAGCCCGCAGGCCGAGACCCTCTTCGGCTGGAGCGCCGCCGAGGCCCTCGGCCGCTACGGGGCCCGGCTGCTCGTCGTCGACGAGGACCTCGAAGCGATCCTGGAGCTGTTCGCCAAGGTGATGGAGGGCGGCGAGTCCTGGGCCGGCGGCTTCCCCGCCCGGCACAAGGACGGCGCCACCCGCCTCGTCGAGTTCCGCAACATGCGGCTGGAGGACGAGAGCGGCCGCTTCTACGCCCTCGGCATGGCCACCGACCAGCGGGTCCTGCGGCGCGTCGAACGCGACCTGGCGCTCTCCCTGCAACTGGTCGACCGGTCCCCGATCGGCCTCGCCGTCCTGGACACCGGCCTGCGGTACGTGATGGTCAACCCCGCCCTGGAGCGCATGCACGGGCTGCCCGCCGAGGCCCACCTCGGCCGCCGGGTCGGCGAGGCCCTGCCGCTCGCGGACGCCGCCGGGATCGAGGCGGCGATGCGCGGGGTACTGGCCACGGGCACCCCGCTGCTGGACCGCTTCGCCGTGGGCCGCGAGGGCGGCGGCGCGGCCGAGGACCAGGCCCAGCTGATCTCGTACTACCGCCTGGACGACCCCGCCGGCCGCGTGCTGGGCCTCGCCACCTCCGTGGTCGACGTCTCCGACCGCTACCGCGTCAACGCCGAGGCCCGCCGCCGGACGGCGCTGATCGCCGAGGCTTCCGTCCTCATCGGCACCACCCTCGACCTCGACCAGACCGCCCGGGAACTCGCCGACACCGTGGTGCCCGGGCTCGCCGACGTCGCCGCCGTCGACGTCCTCGACACCGTCCTGGGCGGCGACCACGCCGCGCCGGAGAGGCGGTCCGCGGTCTTCCGGGCACTGGCCGTCGCCTCGGCCGACGCCCCCGAGGCCGTACGCGCCGCCGACCCGCCGGGGCAGATCGCGCGGTACGCCGCGGACCGGCTCGTCACCCGCTGTGTGAGCACCGGCCGGCCGGTGCACCTCCCGCACGTCCGGCCGCGGGACCTGCCGCGCATCGCCCGCGACGACGACGCCGCCGAGCTGCTGGCCCGCGCCGGCCTGCACTCCTACCTCGCCGTGCCGCTGATCGCCCGGGGCGAGGTGCTCGGCGCCCTGGACCTCAAGCGGCTCGCCAACCCCAGACCCTTCAGCGAGGACGACGTCGCCCTCGCCTCGGAGCTGGCCGCCCGCGCCGCCGTCTGCATCGACAACGCGCGCTGGTACCAGCGCGAGCGCTCCACCGTCCTCACCCTCCAGCGCAGCCTGCTCCCGCAGCGGCCGCCGCACCTGGTGGGCCTGGAGATCGCCTACCGCTACCAGCCCGCCGGTACCGCCGGCCAGGTCGGCGGCGACTGGTTCGACGTCATCCCCCAGACCGCCGACCGGAGCGCCCTGGTCGTCGGCGACGTCATGGGCAGCGGCATCAACGCCGCTGCGGCCATGGGCCAGCTGCGCACCGCCGCCCGTACGCTCGCCCAGCTCGACCTGGACCCGGCGCGGGTGCTGCACCACCTGGACCACACCGCCGGTGATCTGGACCAGATGATCGCCACCTGTCTCTACGCGGTGTACGACCCGCACCAGGGGCTCTGCCGCGCCGCCAACGCCGGCCACCTCCCGCCCGCCCTCGTCCGCCCCGGCGCCCGGCCCGTGCTGCTGGAGCTGCCGGCCGGCGCCCCGCTCGGGGTGGGCGGCGTCCCCTTCGAGAGCGCCGACCTGCGGCTGGCGCCGGGCGACGCGGTCGTGCTGTACACCGACGGGCTGGTCGAGACCCGCGACCAGGACATCGACGTCCGTCTCGACGCCCTGCTCACGGTCCTCGACGACGCCCCGCACGATCTGGAGGCGACGTGCGACCTGCTGCTGACC
Source organism: Streptomyces eurocidicus (assembly GCF_002891295.1). Classification (GTDB taxonomy): domain Bacteria; phylum Actinomycetota; class Actinomycetes; order Streptomycetales; family Streptomycetaceae; genus Streptomyces; species Streptomyces eurocidicus. The sequence continues at coordinate 260,481 of NZ_LGUI01000002.1, forward strand.
ACCCTGCGGGACGGCAACGACCAGGACGACGTGGCCCTGCTCATCGCCCGTGTCACCGGGCGGCCCTGACCGGGCGTCAGGCCGGGGCGCGGGGGCTCAGCCGTGCAGCTGGATGCGGTACGACGCCCGGTCGCCGTCGAGCGTGATGCGGGCCTCGCCCACCGCGCCCGCGTAGCTCCCGGTACCGCCGGTGACGGCCGCGGTCACGGGGTAGGGACCCCGCCCGAAGCGATCGCTCATGGACGTCAGGACGAGGGTGCCGCCGTCGGTCCGCAGCACCCGCTGGCACTGGGTGACCACGCCCTCGTAGCGGGCCAGCACGACGTCGCAGCGGTCGCTCGCGTCGCCGACCCGCTTGCCCGCGGACTCCCGGCCGTCCTTGCCGACCGTGGTGGCGTGCAGATCGAAGTAGGTCACCCAGCTGTCGCCGGTCTTGAGGTGCTCGGGCTGGGTGTCGGCCTTGCGCACCGTGGTCAGCCGGAGCTCCTTATCCCCGTCCGCCGAGGCGGGTTGCAGGGACAGCACGCTGAACGTCACGGCACCGGCGGCGGCCACCGCGGCGGCGGCGATACCCATCGTGCGGCGGGGACGGTCACGGAACATGGGTCCTCCAGGTCGAATCGGGCGCGGCCCACCGCGCGGGCATCCCCCTCACCCGTCCCGCCCGGCACCGCGTTCACCTCGCCGCCGACCGTATCGCGGAGCGGCCGCCCGCCGACACGGTCGCACCCGCCAGAAAGCGCCATTCCGTCCCGTAGGAGGAAACGCGTGGCCGGATATCGGACGACTAGGCGAAAGAGCCCGGGCCGTCCGGGAGTTCCTCCTCCGTCGGGTACGAGGGCTGCGCGCCCGGCCGGGTCACCGAGGCGGCGCCGACCCGCACCGCGTAGCGGGCCGCCCCCGCCAGCGACGCCCCGCGCGCCAGCCTGGCGGCCAGCGCGCCGGTGAAGGCGTCCCCGGCGCCCGTCGTGTCCACGGCCTCGACCCGGACGCCCGGCACCCTCACCGCCTCGTCCGTAGCCGGTCCGGCGCCCGGGCCCGCGCCGGAGGCCGTGGTCCGGCCGGCCGCCGGCCCGGCGTCCAGGACCAGGGCCCCGTCGCCGCCCAGGGTGACCACGACCGACCGGGCGCCCCGCTCCCGCAGCGCGCGGGCCCAGTCCTCGGGACCGCCGCCGGCGAGCCCCGACAGCTGCCGGGCCTCGTGCTCGTTGACGACCAACGGGTCGGCCGCCGCGAGGAGTCCGGGCGCCAGCTCCGAGGGCGCCGGCGAGGGGTTCAGCACCACCCGGGCGCCGGTCTCCCGCGCGACCGCGACCGCCGCCCGCACCGTCTCCGGCGGGATCTCCAGCTGGAGCGAGACGACGGCCGAGGCGGCGACGGCCTCGCGCGCCTCCGCCACGTCGGCGGGGGAGAGGCGGGCGTTGGCCCCCGGGGACACCACGATGGTGTTGTCCCCGTCCGGCCCGACGACGATCATCGCCGTGCCCGTCCGGGCGCCCTTCTCCACCCGCACGTGCCGTACGTCCGTACCGGCCGCGCGCTGCCCGTCCAGGAGCAGTTCGCCGAAGGCGTCGTCACCGACCTTCGCCAGCAGGGCCGTCCGCGCGCCGAGCCGGGCCGCCGCGGCGGCCTGATTGGCGCCCTTGCCACCGGCCGACTCCACCAGGTCCGTACCGAGCACGGTCTCGCCCGCGACCGGCCGGCGGTCCACCCGGACCGTCAGATCCGCGTTGGCCGAACCGACCACCAGGACGTCGTACACGTTCTCCCGCTCACTCATCGCCACGCCTCCACCTTGCCCTGCCGGGCCGTCAGTCCGCGAACCGCGCCGCGTTGTCCCGGGTCACCAGCACCACCGGCACCTTCACCTCGCGCGGTAGCGGCCGCCCCTCGGCGGCCCTGACCGCCCACTCCACGGCCTGCTTGCCGAGCAGCCTCGGCTGCTGCGCCACGGTCGCCGTCAGCGAGCCGTCCCGCACGGCCCTGACCCCGTCGGGCGTGCCGTCGAAGGCCACGACCTTCACCCGGCCGCCCGAGGCGGAGCCCAGCGCCTTCGACGCGCCGAGCGCCATCTCGTCGTTGGCGGCGAACACGCCGCCGATGCCGCGGTGGGCCTGGAGCATGTTCGCCATCACGTCCATGCCCTTGGCGCGGTCGAAGTCGGCGGGCTGCCGGGCGACGACCCGGATCCCCGGGTACGCCTTGATGCCCTCCTCGAAGCCCTTGCCGCGCTCGCGGGCCGCCGAGGTGCCCGGCTGACCCTCCAGGAACGCCACCTCGCCCTTGCCGCCGAGCGCCTCGGCGAGGGTCTTCGCGGCCAGCCGGCCGCCGGCGACGTTGTCGGAGGCGATGGTCGTGCCGACCTTGCCGCCGTTCACACCGCGGTCGATGGAGATCACCGGCACGTCCGCGCGGTTGGCGACGCCCACCGCCGGGACCGCCGCGTCGGAGTCGACGGGGTTGATGACCGCCGCCTTGACGTTCTGGCTGGTGAACGTCTCCAGCTGATTGATCTGCTGCGTCGGGTCGTTCTGCGCGTCCGTGATGTTGATCTTCAGGCCGCGGGCCGCCGCCTCGGCCTGCGCACCCTCCTTGATCCCGACGAAGAAGGGGTTGTTCATCGTGGACAGGGCGAGCCCCAGATCCGTGTGCCCGCCCCGGTCGCAGCCGGACAGGGCCAGGGACGCGGTGAGCGCCGCCGCGACCGCCAGCACGCGCCCCCTCATCGGGCGCTCCGGCGGCGCAGCGTGTCCAGCAGCACGGCCAGCGCGATGACCAGACCCGTGGCCACCTGCTGCCAGAAGGCCGACACGCTCAGCAGATTGAGGCCGTTGCGGAGCACCGCCAGGATCAGCGCGCCTATGAGCGTGCCCGACGCCTTGCCCGAACCGCCCGAGAGGCTCGCCCCGCCGATGACGACGGCGGCGATGGCGTCCAGCTCGTAACCGACGGCCGCCTGCGGCTGTGCCGAGGTCAGCCGGGCGGCGAGCACGATCCCGGCCACGGCCGCGAAGAGCCCGGACAGCGCGTAGATCACCAGCTTCCGGCGCTTGACGTCGATGCCCGACAGCCGGGCCGCCTCCTCGTTCCCGCCGATCGCGAACATCGCCCGGCCCGTGTACGTACGCGCCAGGACCAGCGCCGCGACCAGCCCCATGGCGATCATCACCAGCACGGGCACCGGCAGCCAGCCGCCGAGGGTGTCGCCGAGCCGGCCGACCGAGGACGGGAAGGCGATCGGCGAGCCCCCGGAGACGACCAGCGCCAGGCCCCGGGCGACCGACAGCATCGCCAGCGTCGCGATGAACGCGGGCAGCCTCCCGTACGCGACGAGCGCGCCGGACAGCAGACCGGCCACCGCGCCCACCGCGAGCCCGAGGAGCACCGCGACCCAGACGGGCAGCCCCTCCTTCGTGGCGGACCAGGCCACCACCGTCGCCGACAGCGCGGCCACCGAGCCGACGGACAGGTCGATGCCCGCCGACACGATCACGAACGTCACACCGAAGGCCAGGATCGCCGTCACCGACGCCTGCACGCCCACGTTGAGCAGGTTCTGCCCGTTCAGGAAGTCCCGGGACAGCACCGCCATCACCACGACCAGGGCGATCAGACCGCCCAGCGGGCCGTTGCGCAGCACCGCCCTCGCGAACCACTGCCCGGGGGTGCTCCCGGGCGCCCGCAGCACCTCAGCCGACATCGGAGCCCTCCATCGCGCTCTCGTTCCCGTTCTCCACACCGCCGGCCGACCGGACCGCCAGTTCCATCACGGCGTCCTGCGTGGCCGCCTCACCGGCCAGCTCGCCGACGAGCCGGCCCTGGGCCATCACCAGCACCCGATCGCTCATCCCGAGCACCTCCGGCAGGTCGCTGGAGATCATCAGCACCGCGCAGCCCGCGGCCGTCAGCTCGTTGACCAGCTGATAGATCTCGACCTTCGCGCCGACGTCGACGCCGCGCGTGGGCTCGTCGAGGATCAGCAGCCGGGCGCCGGCCAGCAGCCACTTACCGATGACGATCTTCTGCTGGTTGCCGCCGGACAGGGTGCGCGCCGACTGCTCCAGCCCGCTCATCCGCACCTTCAGCCGCTCGGCGACCTCCGCCGCCGCCCGCCGCTGCGCCCGCCGGTCGACGAGGCCGCCCCGGGTGTCCCGGTCGAGCCGGGCGAGGGTGAGGTTGTCGCGCAGCGACGCGTCCAGGAGCAGGCCCTGGCTCTTGCGGTCCTCGGGTACGAGCCCGAGACCGGCCCGCATCGCCGCCCGTACGTCACCGCGCGCCAGCTCCCGGCCGTCCACCTCGACGGTCCCGGTGTCGTAGCGGTCCACACCGAAGAGCGCCCGTGCCACCTCGGTGCGGCCCGCGCCCACCAGCCCGGCCAGCCCGACGACCTCGCCGGCCCGCACCTCGAAGCCGATGTCCGTGAACACCGGCCGCTCGCCGCGGCCGCCGCCCCGGCCGAGGCCGCGCACCCGCAGGCGCGGGGCGCCCGGCTCCTCGGGCGGGCGGCGCGGGTACTGCTCGGCGATGTCGCGGCCCACCATCAGGCGGATCAGGTCGTCCTCGGGCGTCGTCGCCGGGACCTCGGCCACCGAGCGCCCGTCGCGCAGCACCGTCACCCGGTCCCCGAGCGCGGCGATCTCCTCCAGGTGGTGGGTGATGAAGACGACGCCGACCCCGCTCGCGCGCAGCTCCCGGACGATCCCGAAGAGCGTGGCCACCTCCTCGGAGGTGAGCACCGCGGTCGGCTCATCCATGATCAGGACGCGGGCGTCCAGGCTCAGCGCCTTGGCGATCTCCACCATCTGGAGCTGGGCGATGCCGAGGCCGGCGACCGGCGCGGCGGGGGAGACGCCGAGCCGGACCCGGGCCAGCAGCTCCGCCGCCCGGGCCCGCATGGCCCGCCGGTCGACGAGGCCGAGCGCGGTGCGCGGCTGCCGGCCCAGGAAGAGGTTCTCCGCGACCGTGAGGCCGGGGACGAGGTTGAACTCCTGGTGGATGGTGGCGATGCCCAGGCGTTCGGCGTCCTGCGCGGAGCGGACGGTCACCTCGGCGCCGTCCACCACGATGCGGCCCTCGTCGGGGCGGTGGGCACCGGCGAGCATCTTGATCAGCGTGCTCTTGCCCGCGCCGTTCTCCCCGAGCAGGACGTGCACCTCGCCCGCGCGCAGGGTCAGATCCACGCCGTCCAGGGCGCGTACGCCCGGGAACGACTTGGTGACCCCCTCGACGCGCAGCAGTTCGCGGCCGCCGGCCGGAACGTCGTCGTTGACGCCGGTCATGCGCTGCCCCTCTCGATTCTTCAGTGGGTGGGTGGTTCGCCGCAGGAGCGGCGGACGACGAGACGCGCCGGCAGCAGCACCGAGCCGGCCGGGCGGCCCTCGATCCGCTCCAGCAGGGTGTGCACGGCGGCCCGGCCGAGCTCGCGCGTCGGCTGGGCGATGGCGGTGAGCGGCGGGTCGGTGTGGGCGAACCACGGCACGTCGTCGAAGACCACCAGCGCGAGGTCGTCCGGGACGCGCAGGCCCCGGGCCCGCACCTCGTCCAGGGCGCCCAGCGCCATCAGGTTGTCGGTGGCGAGCACGGCGTCCGGCGGCTCGGCCAGGTCCAGCAGGTCCCGCGTCACCTGCCGGCCGCCCGAGGGCGAGAGGTCCGGGGAGGAGCCGATCCGCTCCGGGGGCAGCGCGATGCCGTGCGCCAGGAGCGCGGCGCGGAACAGCTCCAGCCGCTCGTCCCCGATGGGCGTGCCGGCGGGCGCGACGATCACGGCGGGGCGGCGCCGCCCCAGCGCCGCCAGATGGGCGGCGAGTCCGGTCAGCGCCGCGCGCCCCTCCGCCCGTACGCACGGGGCGGCGACGCCCGGCACCGAACGGTCGAGGAGGACCAGCGGGGTGCCCGCGGCCACGACCTCGCGGAGCATCGCGGAACCGGTGCCGGCGGAGCTGACCATCAGCCCGTCGATCCGCCGGTCGAGCAGGGTGCGGATGTAGTCGTCCTGCTGCTCCGGGCTCTCGCCCGCGTTGCCGATGATCAGGCTGTAGCCCAGCCGGCGCGCCTCCTGCTCGACGGCGTCGGCCAGCTCGGTGAAGAAGGGGTTCCGCAGATCGCTGATGACCAGCCCCAGCGTGCGCGTACGGGCCGTGCGCAGCGCCCGGGCGACGACGTTGGGGCGGTAGCCGAGCTCTTCCACGGCGGCGAGCACGCGCTCGCGGGTCTCGGCCACGGGGGAGCGGCCGTTGAGCACGCGGGAGACGGTGGCGACGGATACGCCGGCCCGCTCGGCCACGTCCTTGATGTTCGCCACGAGCGCCTCCGGACCGGGCCGGGGGAGACCCGGCTGCGGATGTAATCGATTTCTTGGGGGCTAGGTAATCGATTACATCAGGAGGGCGTCAAGAGGCCGCCGATGTGGCGCGCGCCACAGATGACCCGGGTGTGCGGCGGGGTCGGGCGCCCGGGTGTGCGTGCGGGGTCAGGCGCCCGGCCAGGTCCAGTCCGCCACCTCCGGAAGATCCGTGCCGTGCTCACGGATCCAGGCGTGGTGGCGGGTCCGGGCGTCCGCCATGGCCTGGCGGACGGCGACGGCGCGTACGCCCAGGCCGGGGACGCGGTCGAGGACGTCCATGACCAGCCGGTAGCGGTCGAGGTCGTTGCGGACGACCATGTCGAAGGGGGTGGTCGTGGTGCCCTCCTCTTTGTAGCCGCGCACATGGAGCCGGGCGTGGCCGGTACGCCGGTAGGTGAGGCGGTGGATCAGCCAGGGGTAGCCGTGGTAGGCGAAGACGACCGGCCTGTCGGTGGTGAACAGCGCGTCGTACTCCGCGTCGGTCATGCCGTGCGGGTGCTCCTCGCGCGGCAGCAGCCGCGTCATGTCGACGACGTTGACGAGCCGTACGGCGAGCTCCGGAAGGTGGCGCCGGAGGAGCCCGGCGGCGGCCAGCGCCTCCTGGGCGGGGACGTCGCCCGCGCAGCCGAGGACCACGTCCGGCGGCCGGTCGCCGGTCTCGGTGCCCGCCCACTCCCAGACGCCCGCGCCGCGCGCGCAGTGGGCGCGGGCCTCGGCCATGCCGAGCCAGTCGAAGCACGGCTGCTTGCCCGCGACGATCACGTTCACGTGATCGCGGCTGCGGAGGGCGTGATCGGTCACGGACAGCAGGGTGTTGGCGTCCGGCGGCAGATAGACGCGCACCACCTCGGGGGACTTGTTGAGGACGTGGTCGACGAAGCCGGGGTCCTGGTGGGAGAAGCCATTGTGGTCCTGGCGCCAGACGTGGGACGTGAGCAGGTAGTTGAGGGAGGGCACGGGGCGGCGCCAGGGGAGGGCGCGGGAGGTCCTCAGCCACTTGATGTGCTGGTTGACCATGGAGTCGACGATATGCGCGAACGCCTCGTAGCAGGAGAAGAGGCCGTGCCGGCCGGTGAGGGTGTAGCCCTCCAGCCAGCCCTGGCAGAGGTGTTCGGAGAGGACCTCCAGCACCCGGCCGTCGTGGGCGAGGTGTTCGTCGGTGTCCAGGATCTCCGCCTGCCACGCCTTGGCGGTCGCCGCGTAGAGGGCCTCCAGGCGGTTGGAGGCGGTCTCGTCGGGGCCGACGACCCGGAAGTCCCGGCGGCCCGCGGTGTCGGCCATGATCTGCGCCAGCAGGCCGCCGAGCACCCGGGTGGGCTCGTGTTTCGAGGTGCCGGGCTCGCCGACGGGCACCGCGTAGTGCTCCAGCGGCGGCAGGGGCAGCGAACGGGTCAGCAGGCCGCCGTTGGCGTGCGGGTTCGCGCCGAGGCGCCGGTCGCCCTCCGGCACGAGCTCCAGGACCTCGGGGCGGGGCCGGCCGTCCTCGTCGAAGAGCTCCTCCGGGCGGTACGAGCGCAGCCAGTCCTCCAGTTGCCGCAGGTGCGCGGGGTTGTCGCGGACGCCGGACAGCGGCACCTGGTGGGAGCGCCAGGTGCCCGCCACCGGGACCCTGTCGACCTCCGCCGGGCCCGTCCAGCCCTTGGGCGTGCGCAGCACGATCACGGGCCAGTGCGGCCGGTCGGGCACGCCGTCCTCCCGGGCGACGCGCTGCGCGGTCGCGATGTGGTCCAGGGCGCGGTCCATGGCGGCCGCCATGGACCGGTGCACCTCGGCCGGGTCGTCCCCGGTGACGTACAGCGGTTCGTGGCCGTAGCCGCGCAGCAGCCGGTCCAGCTCCTCCTCGGGCAGCCGGGCCAGGACCGTGGGGTTGGCGATCTTGTAGCCATTGAGGTGGAGGACCGGCAGGACCGCCCCGTCGTGGACCGGGTCGAGGAACTTGTTCGCGTGCCAGGACGTCGCGAGCGGGCCGGTCTCGGCCTCGCCGTCGCCGATGACACAGACGACCAGCAGGCCGGGGTTGTCCAGGGCGGCACCGTAGGCGTGGGCGAGCGAATAGCCGAGCTCGCCGCCCTCGTGGATCGAGCCCGGCGTCTCCGGGGCGACGTGGCTGGGCACGCCGCCGGGGAAGGAGAACTGCCGGAAGAGCCGCTCCATCCCCTCCGCGTCGCGGCTCACGTCCGGGTACACCTCGCTGTAGCTGCCCTCCAGCCAGGAGTTGGCGACCACGGCCGGCCCGCCGTGCCCCGGGCCCCAGACGCAGAGGGCGTCGAGGTCGCGGGCCTTGACCACCCGGTTGAGGTGGGTGTGGACGAGATTGAGCCCGGGGGAGGTGCCCCAGTGCCCCAGCAGCCTCGGCTTGATGTGCTCGGGCTCCAGCGGCACGGCCAGCAAGGGGTTGCTCAGCAGGTAGATCTGCCCGACGGTCAGATAGTTGGCGGCGCGCCAGTGCGCGTCCAGGGCGGCCGCTTCGGCGCCGGTGAGCGACGCCGCCGGCTCGGTGGCACGGCCGGAGTGCGGCGGGCGTACGGGCATAGGGCCTCCTCGGGGCGTGGGCCGGGTGTCGGGTACCCCTCGCGCGGTAGCCCATGCACCACCGCTCCGCCGGCGACCTCACCTCACCGGTCAGGCACTCTCACCCCTTTATTTCTATTGACCATGCGGTCAACACGGATAGCATTGACCGCATGGTCAATAACATGGGAACAGACAAGCGTGAGTCGGCGTCACTCGCGTCCTTATCGCTCGCAGGGGTGGAGCGACTGGTAGCCGCCTACGTGGTGGTGGCCTTGGGTACGTTGGCGGCCCTGGCCGTCCTGGCGGCGACGGCACCGCGACTGGCGACCGACGAGGCGTGGGGTCACGCCGTGATCGTCGCCGTGTTCGCGATCGTGCTGCCCCTGCGGACACGCGCCGCGCTCAGAGGGAGCCCCTCCGGCCTTCGCGCGCTCACTGTCATCGGGTGTGTCCTGCTGGTGGTGAATCTCGTCGAGGCCGCGCTGCCCGGCGTCTTTCCCGCATGGATGCGCGTAGAGATGCTGGTCATCGCCGCGATGATGCTGATCCTCGCGATCCTGTCGGTCCGGGTTCGCCGGAACCGCCGGCAGCTCGCCGATCACCGGGCCGACGGTCCACAGTGAAGGCGTGACTACTTCATCCTCACCGACCACAGGGCCGCGTGCGCGCCGGCGGCGACTCGACGAGAACCAACGCCGGGCACAGATCATGACCGCGGCCGTGGAGGAGCTCGCCGACTGCGGTTACGACGGCCTGTCGTTGACTCGCGTCGCCGAGCGGGCCGGTGTCTCCAAGGGCCTGATCTGGCATTACTTCGCCGACAAGGACGACCTGATGGAGTCCACGGCCAAAGCGACCATGACCACCATCCGCGACCGCATCGCGGACTCGCTCGACCTGACCGAGCCCGTCCCGGACATCATTCGCGCGGCCCTGCGCCGGGTCGCGGCCTTGACCGTCACCCACCAGGGAGAGCTCACCGCACTCAACCGCATCGTGCACAACCTGCGTAACCCCGATGGCACGCCGCGCCTGACACCTGACGTCTACGAAGAGACCTACCAGGCACAGGAGTCGCTGTTCCGACGCGGCCAGACCGAGGGAACCCTGCGCGACTTCGACACGCGCGTGATGGCCATCACCTACCAAGGCGCGATCGGCATGATGCTCGGATACCTCGGAACCAGCCACTCCCACATCAGCCCTGACGACTACGCGGACAGGCTCGCGGACATCTTGCTCGCCGGCATCCGGCGAAGCTGACCGTGGTGGCGCCGCCCCGGATTCGCCGTGCCGTGCGCGTGGGGCGGCGGGCCCCGGGCGGGGTCCGCCGCCCGGGGGGTCCTGCCGCCGCGCCCAGGGGGCATCGTCCGCCCGCCACCCGAGTCGCCTATCACCCTCCGTGACCGGCCAGGCGCTCCCGGTCGCGGGCGGCGTCGTTCGGGGCGATGCTGGTGGGACCGTGGCCGGTCCGGCCACCCCGGCGCCCGGCGCCCACGGTGCCGGTGGGTGACGAACGCGGCACCTCGCGACAGCGGCGCCCCCGTCCGGCAGCCGCACGACGTCACGCACCCCGGCCGACGGGGACGCTCCATCCGCCCGAGCGAGGGGACGGCTGTGACCAAGGCAGACACCGCGCCCCGGCGGCGCGCACGCGAGGCACCCGACACCGCCGCGGCCTTCGAGCGGCTCGTGACCCTCTCCGGCGGCGCCGAGCGCGACCGGCTCCGGCAGGAGGTGATCGCGGCCTGGCTGCCCATGGCCGAGCGCATCAGCCTGCGGTTCCGCAGCAGCGGCGAGAGCCCCGCGGACCTGCGCCAGGTGGCCGCCCTGGGCCTGGTCAACGCCGTGGACCGCTACGACCCCGGGCTCGGCTACGCCTTCGAGACCTTCGCCGTCCCCACCATCACCGGGGAGCTCAGGCGGCACGTCCGGGATCACGCCTGGTCGGTGCACATCCCGCGCCGGGACCAGGAGCTGCGGACGGCCGTCCGCGCGGCCCAGGTCGCGCTGGCGCAGCGGGGCGTCCGCGGCCGGGCGGGCCCGGCCGAGCTGGCCGCGGAGTGCGGGCTGTCCGAGGAGGAGGTGCGGCGCGGGCTGGCCGCCGAGGGCGTGCACCACACGCTGTCCCTGGACCACCCGGTGCTCGGCGCCTACGACCTCCCGCTCGCCGACACCCTCGGGTGCCTGGACGGCGCGCTGGACCTGGTGATCGACCGGCAGACCCTGCGGCCGCTCCTGAGCGCCCTGCCCGAGCGCGAGAAATACGTTCTGTACTGGCGGTTCTTCGGGAACCTCACCCAGAAGCAGATCGGCGCCCGGCTGGGCGTCTCCCAGATGCAGATCTCCCGCATCCTCAGCCGTACCTGCGCCCGGCTCCGCCAGGAGCTGCTCAGCGCGGCCGCGCCGCCGGGCGGCAGTCCCGCCCCCTCCTGAGCGGGCGGGCCGGTCCCCCGGTGTCTACGGGACGGGTCGGCCCGCGCGTCCCCCGCCCCTGCGAACCCCTGCCCCTACGCCCCCGTCCCTCTTCCGTCACGACAGGCAGGCGCATCATCATGACGTCGAGTCACACCCGCCTCACCCCCGATCTGCCGCCGCTCGTCGACATCCCCGACCTCCCCGGCGCCCACCGGTCCGACCCGGCGAGCCGGGAGCCCGACGAGGCCGCCCGCGACACCGGGCCCGGACATGGCGATGGCGCCCATCATGGCCATGATGGGCGCCACGACCGCGCGGGCGAGGACTCCGGCGGCTGACTGTGACCCTCCCCACGCGCACCGCGCGGGTGCGGCTCGGCCGCACCCGGCGCGGAGCTTAAGGGCTTACCACTTGTCGTGGTCGTAGCCGTCGTGGCCGCCGTAGCCGCCGTGACCGTGGTGGCCGTGGTGCCCTTCGTTGCCGTCGATGTTGGCGCAGGTGTTGCCGAAGGTCGGGTTCAGCAGGCCCACGATGTCGATGGTGTTGCCGCAGAGGTTCACCGGGATCTGGATCGGGACCTGAATGACGTTGCCCGAGATGACGCCGGGGGAGCCCACGGCCGCACCCTGCGCTCCGGAAGCGGCGGAGGCGACTCCCGCCGCGGCGCCGGTCACGGCGAAACCGGCGGCGACGGTCAGGGCAGCAGCCTTGGCGATACGCGACATGGCTAAACCTTTCTCATGGGTGGTGAGCGGCAATTGTTGCCAGAGAACCCAGAGAGATTTGCTCAATTCGGGCGCAGAGGGCCATAATTAACCCGGTAAGCCCAATAAGTAATATGGAATGCGTGGGGTGTTGAGGAAAAACGCTGGGCCGACCGGGTGCCGGTGCGTAACCCCCGGGTGCTCCTGAGAGGGCCCGGGAGGGAGCGGGCGTACGAGCGCGGCACACCCGCCCGGGACCCGCCGTGACGCCTCCTCGTGCGGTGCCCGTGACGCCCCGTGACCGCCCCGTACGGGCCCGGGGCCGCCCGCCGGCGTGACGGAGGACACCGGGAGAGATCGCTCATGTGCACACAGGTGAGGAGGTCAAGTACAGTTCTCCGGAGCTTTGATAGATCAGACGAACTGGGAAATGACACCGCCGATGACGGTCACTGAAGAAAGCCGCGACGGTGCAGCCCTCGAGGCAGGCATCGATCCCGAGCGGATGGCGATCTGCCTGAGCGTGCTGGACGAGCTCGACGGACTGCCCGTCGACCACCCGCAGGCGATCGAGATCCGCCGCGCCACGGCCGGCATCTACCGCATGGTGAAGCAGCGCCGCCGCCAGGAGCGCCGGGCCGCGAAGACCGCCAACGACAAGGCGGTCACCGAGGCCACCGCGACCGGCGCCGCCGACCGCATCGACGACGAGACCCGGGGCATCCCGCTCGCCGCCACGACCGCCGCCCAGATCGTCGGCATCCTGGAGCGCCCCCGCTCCTGCTACATCTGCAAGACCCGGTACACCGAGGTCGACGCGTTCTACCACCAGCTGTGCCAGCCCTGCGCCACGGAGAACCGCGCCCGCCGGGACGCCCGTACGGACCTGTCCGGCAAGCGCGCCCTGCTCACCGGCGGCCGTGCCAAGATCGGCATGTACATAGCGCTGCGGCTGCTGCGCGACGGTGCGCACACCACCGTGACCACGCGGTTCCCCAACGACGCGATCCGCCGCTTCAAGGCGATGCCGGACAGCGCGGAGTGGCTGCACCGGCTGAAGATCGTCGGCATCGACCTGCGGGACCCCGCGCAGGTCGTCGCCCTGGCCGACTCCGTCGCCGCCGAGGGCCCGCTCGACATCCTGATCAACAACGCCGCCCAGACCGTCCGCCGCAGCCCGGCCGCCTACCGCGAGCTGGTCGCCGCCGAGGCCGCCCCGCTGCCCGCCGGCGAGCTGCCCGCCTCCGTGGTCTTCGGCGCCTTCGGCAGCGGCGCGCAGGCCGCCCTGCCCGCCCCCGCGGGCAGTCGGCACGACGAGCTGACCCCGCAGGCGCTCACCGAGCTCGCCCTGACCAGCGGCTCCGCCTCGCCGGCCCGCGTCGAGGCCGGCACCGCGATCGACGCCGGCGGCCTCGTGCCCGACCTGGACGCCACCAACACCTGGATCCAGAAGGTCGGCGACGTCGACCCCGTTGAGCTGCTCGAAGTCCAGCTCTGCAATGTCACCGCGCCGTTCGTGCTGGTCAGCCGGCTCCGCCCGGCCATGGCCGCCTCGTCCGCCCGGCGTAAGTACGTGGTCAACGTCTCCGCCATGGAGGGCGTCTTCAGCCGCGGCTACAAGGGCGCGGGCCACCCGCACACCAACATGGCCAAGGCCGCGCTCAACATGCTCACGCGCACCAGCGCCCAGGAGATGTTCGAGACCGACAACATCCTGATGACCGCCGTCGACACGGGCTGGATCACCGACGAGCGCCCGCACCCCGACAAGGTGCGGCTCGCCGAGGAGGGCTTCCACGCCCCGCTCGACCTCGTCGACGGCGCGGCCCGCGTCTACGACCCGATCGTCCGCGGCGAGCAGGGCGAGGACCTCTACGGCTGCTTCCTGAAGGACTACGCGCCCGCCGGCTGGTAGCCGCGCCGGGCGAACCGCCCGCACCGGGAGATCCCGGGGCGGGCGGTTCCGTCGTTCCCGGGCCCCGCCCGCGCGGGACGCACCCGTAAGGCCAGCCCCGCCTGGCGCGACGCACCCGCCACGGGAGAGCGTGGACCCCATGGACGCGACAGCGCACGAGCACGGCCGGGACGAGGGTGCCGACGGGGCGGGCGGTGCACCCGGGCCCGGGGAGCCGGACGGGACGGGCGGGCCCTCCGGGGCGGCCGCCCCGCCGCGCGTGCTCGTCACCGGGGCGACCGGCTACATCGGCGGACGGCTCGTCCCCCGCCTGCTGGACGCCGGATACCGGGTGCGCTGCCTGGTCCGCGACCCCGCACGGCTGCGGGACCAGCCGTGGGCGGACCGCGTCGAGGCCGTCAAGGCCGATGTGACCCGCCCCGGCACCCTGCCCCGCGCCTTCGCGGACGTGGACGTCCTCTACTACCTGGTGCACGCGCTCGGCACCGGCCGGGACTTCGAGGAGACCGACCGGCGGGCCGCGCTCGCCGTCGGCCGCGCGGCCAAGGAGGCCGGCCTGCGGCGCATCGTCTACCTGGGCGGACCCTCGCCCCGGCAGGTGCCCGAGCGCGACCTCTCCCCGCACCTGCGCTCCCGGGCCGAGGTCGGGCGCATCCTGCTCGGCAGCGGCGTCCCCACCGCCCAGCTCCGCGCCGCCGTGATCATCGGATCCGGCTCGGCCTCCTTCGAGATGCTGCGGTACCTCACCGAGCGGCTGCCCGCGATGGTCACCCCGAAATGGGTGAACACCCGGGTGCAGCCCATCGCCGTCCGCGACGTGCTGCGCTACCTGCTGGGCGCCGCCCGGCTGCCCGCCGACGTCAGCCGGAGCTTCGACATCTGCGGCCCCGAGGTCCTCACCTACCGCCGCATGATGGAGCGCTACGCGGCCGTCGCCCGCCTCCCGCGCCGGGCGGTCCTGCCCGTACCGGTGCTCTCGCCCCGGCTGTCCAGCCTCTGGGTCGGCCTCGTCACGCCCGTACCCGGCGGCATCGCCCGCCCGCTCGTCGAGTCGCTGCGCCACGAGGCGGTGTGCCGTGAGCACGACATCGCCCGGTACGTGCCGGACCCGCCGGGCGGCCCGGTCGGCTTCGACGAGGCCGTCCGCCTGGCCCTCCAGCGGGTACGCGACGCCGACGTCGCCACCCGCTGGTCCTCCGCCTCCCTGCCCGGCGCGCCCAGCGACCCGCTGCCCTCCGACCCCGACTGGTCCGGCGGCAGCCTCTACGAGGACCGGCGCGAGGTGACCGTCGACGCCTCGCCCGCCGCGCTCTGGAGCGTCGTCGAAGGCATCGGGGGCGAGAACGGCTGGTACTCTTTCCCGCTCGCCTGGTCGGCCCGCGGCCTGCTGGACCGCCTGGTCGGCGGCGTCGGCCTGCGCCGGGGCCGCCGGGACCCGCAGCGGCTGCGGGTCGGTGACTCACTGGACTTCTGGCGGGTCGAGGAACTGGATCCCGGACGGACGCTGCGGTTGCGGGCCGAGATGCGGTTGCCGGGGCTGGCGTGGCTGGAGCTGACGGTAGCCCCGGAGGGGCCGGGTCGGGCGGTCTATCGTCAGCGGGCGCTGTTTCATCCGCACGGGCTGGCGGGGCACGCGTATTGGTGGAGCGTGGCGCCGTTCCATGCGGTGGTGTTCGGGGGGATGGCGCGGAACGTCGCGCGGCGGGCGGGGTCGGGTACGGCGGGTGGGTGGGGGGGGCTTTGTCCCCACCCCGCCTCTTCCCGCAGCATCCGATGTGCGGCTCCGCCGCGCGGGGGCTCCGCCCCGAACCCCGGTCCTCAAGCGCCGGACAGGCTGAAAATCAGCCCGTCCGGCGCTTGAGGACACCGCGCGGAGCGCGGAAAAGGGGGCCCGGGGGCAAAGCCCCCGGTTTCGGGAAGGGGCGGGGCTGGGGAAAAAGCCCGCCGCAGGCGCGTCAACCCCGCGGCAGCAGCTCCGGCAACCGCCCCAGCACCCCCGGCAACTCGGACACCGCCAGCCCCCCACCCTGAGCGACGTCGTCATTGCCACCACCCCGCCCATTCAGCAACGACTTCACCAGCACCGCCGCCGACAGCCCCGCCACCCGCCCCGCCTCGTTCACCGCGACGGCCACCACCGCCTTGCCGCCCGCGTCCGAACCGATCACCGCGACGCCGGGCCGGGTGTCCGGCAGGCGGTCGCGTACGGCCAGGGCCAGGCCCCGCGCGTCGCCGTCCGTGGTCGCGGTCACAGCGAGGGTCCCGGCGACGTCGGCCGCGGCGGCGGCGAGCTCCGCCGCCCGCCCGGCCGCGGCCCGCTGCCGCAGCTCCTCGGCCCGCTGGTCGGCGGCCTTGAGCCGGTCGAGCAGCACCGCCACCCGGTCCGTCAGCTGTGCGCGGGGCGCCTGGAGCTGCTCCGCGAGCCGGGCCACCAGGTCGCGCTCACGCGCCAGATAACCGAAGCCCTCCACGCCGACCGCGGCCTCCAGGCGGCGCATGCCCGCGCCGACCGACGACTCGGCGGTCAGCGCCACCAGGCCGATCTGCGAGGCGTGCTCGACGTGGGTGCCGCCGCACAGCTCGCGCGACCACGCGCCGCCGATCTCCACGACCCGCACCCGCTCGCCGTAGGTCTCGCCGAACAGCGCGAGCGCGCCCAGTTCCTTGGCCTCGGGCAGCGTCATCCACCGCACGTCCACGGCCAGGTCCCGGCGCAGGGCGCGGTTCGCGGCCTCCTCGACCTCGCTGCGGGCGGTCTGGCCCAGCGCGCCGCGCCAGGGGAAGTCCAGGCGCAGATAGCCGGGACGGTTGTACGAGCCGGCCTGGAGCGCGGTGGGGCCGAGCACCTGGCGCAGCGCCGCGTGCAGCACGTGCGTACCGGAGTGCGCCTGCCGGGCGCCGAGCCGCCATTCGGCGTCGACGGCCGCCCGTACGCCGTCACCCACGGCCAACTCCCCCGCCGTCACCCGCACCTGATGGGTCACCAGTCCGGGGAGGGGGCGCTGGACGTCCAGTACCTCGGCCTCCACGGAGGCGCCGGTCAGCGCGCCCGCGTCGCTGTCCTGGCCGCCGGACTCGGCGTAGAACGGGGTGCGGTCCAGGACGACCGTGGCGATCTCCCCGGCGCGGACCACCGGCAGCGGGCCGGCGGGGCCGAGCAGGGCCAGGACCTTGGAGTCGGTCAGCAGCGTGTCGTAGGCCCGCCAGTCCGTGGGGCCGTGGGCGTCGAGCACCGAGCGCAGCGCGGAGGTGTCCAGCGCCCCGCCGGACTTACGGGCGCGGGCGTCGGCACGGGCCCGCTCGCGCTGCTCGGCCATGAGCGCGGTGAAGCCCTCGCGGTCGACCTCGACGCCCTGCTCCTCGGCCATCTCCAGGGTCAGGTCGATGGGGAAGCCGTAGGTGTCGTGCAGCAGGAACGCCCGGTCGCCCGGCAGCTTCCGGCCGCCGGCCGCCTTGACCTCGGCCACGGCCGTGTCGAGCACGGTCGTGCCCTGCCGCAGGGTGGAGCGGAAGGCGTCCTCCTCCGCGTACGCCTGCTGCGAGATGCGGTCGAACTCCTCGGCCACCTCGGGGTAGCTCGCGGCCATGCAGTCCCGGGCCGCCGGCAGCAGCTCGGGCAGGGCGGGGTCCTGGTGGCCGAGCAGCCGCACCGAGCGGACGGCCCGGCGCAGGATGCGGCGCAGCACGTAGCCGCGCCCCTCATTGCCGGGCGCGGTGCCGTCGGCGAGCAGCATCAGGGCGGTGCGGACGTGGTCGGCGATCACCCGCAGCCGGACGTCCGCCTCGGCGTCGGCGCCGTAGCGGGCGCCGGTCAGCTCGGCGGCCCGGTCGAGGATCGGCCGGGTCTCGTCGATCTCGTAGAGGTTGTCGACGCCCTGGAGGAGCGTCGCCATGCGCTCCAGGCCCATGCCGGTGTCGATGTTGCGGCGCGGCAGCTCGCCCAGGATGGGGTAGCCGGCCTTGCCGGTGCCCTCGCCGCGCTCGTACTGCATGAAGACGAGGTTCCAGAACTCCATGTAGCGGTCCTCGTCCACGGTGGGACCGCCCTCGCGGCCCAGGGCGGGGCCGCGGTCGTAGAAGAGCTCGGAGCACGGGCCGCAGGGGCCGGGGACGCCCATGGACCAGAAGTTGTCCTCGTCGCCCCGGCGGACGATCCGCTCCTGCGGCAGCCCGGAGATCCGCCGCCACAGCTCGGCGGCCTCGTCGTCCGCGTGGTGGACGGTGGCCCAGATCCGGTCCGGGTCGAGCCCGAAGCCGCCTTGGGCGACCGGGGCCGTGGACAGTTCCCAGGCGTAGGAGATGGCCTCTTCCTTGAAGTAGTCGCCGAACGAGAAGTTGCCGTTCATCTGGAAGAACGAGCCGTGCCGGGTGGTCCGGCCGACCTCTTCGATGTCCAGCGTGCGGATGCACTTCTGCACGCTCGTCGCCCGCGCCCAGGGCGCCTGTGCCTCACCCGTCAGATACGGCTTGAACGGCACCATGCCGGCGTTGACGAACAGCAGCGTCGGGTCGGGCGTCGGCAGGGGCGCGCTGGGGACGACGGTGTGGCCGCGGGCGGCGAAGTAGTCGAGGAAGCGGGAACGGATCTCGGCGGTACGCATGCGGAACTCCGGGAGGTTCAAGTGGCACGGCCGGTCCGGCGGTCCCGGACCGGCGGTGGGGCGGCGCGCCGCGCGGGGCGGCGGCCTGGGGCTCAGGCGACCTGGGCCTTACGGGCGACGGGGTGCAGCGCCGCGTACTCCAGCGGTGCCGACGGGTCGATCGACACGTCCAGCGGCGCGGGCTCCGCACCCGCCCGCACCAGCAGGTCGCCGACCGCGGCGATCATCGCGCCGTTGTCCGTGCACAGCCGCAGCGGCGGCACCCGCAGGGTTATGCCGGCCTTGGCGCACCGCTCCTCGGCCAGGGCCCGCACCCGGGAGTTGGCGGCCACGCCGCCGACCACGACGAGCGTGCCCACCCCGTGCTCCTTGCACGCGGCGACCGCCTTGCGGGTGAGGACGTCGGCGATGGCCTCCTGGAGCGAGGCGGCGCCGTCGGCCACCGGCAGCGGCAGCCCCGCGGCCCGGTGCTGCTCGGCCCAGCGCGCGGCGGCCGTCTTCAGACCGGAGAAGGAGAACGCGTAGCGGTCGTCGCGCGGGCCCGTGAGCGGGCGCGGGAACGCCACCGCGCGCGGGTTGCCCTCACGCGCCGCCCGGTCGACGGCGGGGCCGCCGGGGTAGGGCAGCCCGAAGACGCGGGCGACCTTGTCGAAGCACTCGCCCGCGGCGTCGTCGAGGGTGTCGCCGAGGTGGACGATCGGGTCACGCGCCAGGTCCCGGACGAGCAGCAGCGAGGTGTGGCCGCCGGAGACGATCAGCACCATGCAGGGGTTGGGCAGCGGCCCGTGCTCCAGGGTGTCCGCGGCCACGTGACCGGCGAGGTGGTGCACTCCGTAGAGCGGCACCCCCAGGGAGTACGCGAAGCCCTTGGCGGCCGCGACGCCGACCTGGAGCGCGCCGGAGAGGCCGGGGCCGGTCGTGACGGCGACCGCGTCGATGTCGCTCATGGTCAGGCCCGCGTCGGCCAGCGCCGCGTGGACGACCGGCGCCGCCGCGTGCACATGCGCGCGCGCCGCGATCTCCGGCACGACGCCGCCGAAGCGCGCGTGCTCGTCCATGCTGGACGCCACCGAGTGGCCCAGCAGCTTTCCGTCCTGGACCAGACCCGCACCGGTCTCGTCGCAGGACGACTCGATCCCCAGCACCACCGGTGAACGCTTCACGCCGCGCCGCCTCCCGCCTTCTGTCAGTAATTGCACATTGTATGCAACTGATGGGACCCGGTCCCGGCTGCGCCGCCTCCGTCGCCGGTCAGTAGAGTTCCCGTGCTCCCCGACCCCCGCGCACCCCGAGGTACGAGACCCCGTGAGCCATGCCCCCGTGACCGTCGTAGGCATCGGCGCCGACGGCTGGCCCGGCCTCGCGCCCGGTGCCCGGGACGCGCTCCGCGCCGCCGAGGTGCTCGTCGGCGGACCGCGTCAGCTGGACCTGCTCCCGGAGGACTGTACCGGCGAGCGCGTCCCCTGGCCGTCGCCGCTGCGGCCCGCCGTGCCGGGGCTGCTGGCCGCCCACGCCGGGCGGCGCGTCTGTGTGCTCGCCAGCGGCGACCCCATGTTCTTCGGCATCGGCCGCACGCTCGTGGACGTCCTCGGTGGCGCGGGCCTGCTGCGCGTACTGCCGCACCCCTCCTCCGTCTCGTACGCCTGCGCCCGGCTCGGCTGGTCGCTGGAGGACACCGAGGTCGTCAGCCTCGTCGGCCGGCCGCTCGGCGCGCTCGTCGCCGCGCTGCACCCGGGCCGCCGGCTGCTGGTGCTCAGCGCCGGCGCCGGCACCCCCGCCGAGGTGGCCGCGCTGCTGGCCGCTCGCGGCTTCGGGCCGAGCCGGCTGACCCTCCTGGAGCAGCTCGGCGGGGAGCGCGAGCGCCGCGCCGAGGGCCCGGCCGAGGGCTGGCCGCACCCGCCCGGCGACGCGCTGAACGTCCTCGCCGTCGAGTGCCGGGCCGCAGGCGGCACGCCGCGCCTCCCGCTCACCCCCGGTCTCCCGGACGAAGCCTTCGAGCACGACGGACAGTTGACGAAGCGTCACGTACGGGCGGTGACCCTCGCCACGCTCGCCCCGACCCCCGGCGAACTGCTGTGGGACGTGGGCGGCGGCTCCGGCTCCATCGGCATCGAATGGATGCGCGCCCACCGCTCCTGCCGCGCCGTCGCCGTCGAGCGCGACCCCGTACGGGCCGGGCGGATCGCCCGTAACGCCGAGGCGCTCGGCGTGCCCGCCCTGCGCGTCGTCACCGGTCCCGCCCCGGCCGCCCTGGCCGGGCTGCCCACGCCCGACGCCGTCTTCGTGGGCGGCGGGCTCACCGCGCCCGGCCTGCTCGACGCCTGCTGGCAGGCGCTGCCCGCCGGCGGCCGGCTGGTCGCCAACACCGTCACCCTGGAGTCCGAGGCGCTGCTCACCGAGTGGTACCGGCGGCACGGCGGCGAGCTGACCCGCCTGGCGGTGGCGCGCGCCGTCCCCGTGGGAGGCTTCACGGGCTGGCGCCAGGCGATGCCGGTGACGCAGTGGTCAGCGGTCAAGCCCACCGATCCGCACACCGAGGGGAACTCCCAGTCATGACCGTGTACTTCATCGGCGCCGGCCCCGGCGCCGCCGACCTCATCACGGTGCGGGGCGCGCGGACCCTGGCCCGCTGCGGCGTCTGCCTCTACGCGGGCAGCCTCGTCCCCGCGGAGCTCCTCGCCGACTGCCCGCCCGGCGCCCGGCTCGTGGACACCGCCCGGCTGGACTTGGATCAGATCACGGCGGAGTTCGTCCGCGCCCACGAGGCGGGCCAGGACGTGGCCCGGCTGCACTCCGGCGACCCGGCCGTCTTCAGCGCCGTCGCCGAGCAGATGCGGCGCCTCGACGCGGCCGGGATCCCGTACGAGATCGTGCCCGGCGTGCCGTCCTTCGCCGCGGCCGCCGCAGCGCTCGGGCGCGAGCTGACCGTGCCGACCGTCGGCCAGACGGTCATCCTCACGCGCGTCGCCCAGCAGGCCACCCCGATGCCCCCCGGCGAGGATCTCGCGACGCTCGGCCGCAGCGGCGCCCTGCTCGTCCTCCACCTCGCGGCGCGCTACACCGACCGCGTCGTCGCGGAGCTGCTCCCGCACTACGGGCCGGACTGCCCCGCGGCCGTCGTCGCGATGGCCAGCCGCCCCGACGAGATCGTGCTGCGCGGCACGCTGGCCGACATCGCGGGCCGGGTCGCGGAGGCCGGGGTGGTCCGTACGGCGGTCATCCTCGTCGGGCGCGCGCTGGCGGCGGATCAGTTCCCGGACAGCTATCTGTACTCGACCGGACGGGACCGGTGCGACCACTGAGGGAGCGCCGAGCCGAACCGAGGCCGAACTGAGGTTAGCCTATGCTTACCCCCGAATGATCATGTGGCAGCCGGCCGGCCACACCATTTCCCAGGGGGGAACGCATGTCCAAGCACATATCGAAGGTTCTGCGGGGCGCGCTGGTCGCGCTCACCGCGGCGGGCGTCGTCGGGGGTGCGACGGTCGCCCCGGCCGGCGCCGCGACGCAGGGCAAGGGCTCGCACGCCGCGACGCAGGCCGCCCTGGACGGCCTCGTCGCCGCGGGCATGCCGGGCGTCGCCGCCGGCACCTGGACGCCCCAGGGCACCTGGTCCGGCTCGGCCGGCTACGCGGACACCGACACCAAGCGCAAGCGCACCGCCGACGACCACTTCCGCGCGGGCAGCATCACCAAGTCCTTCGTCGCGACGGTGCTGCTGCAGCTGGAGGCGGAGGGGAAGCTGAGCATCGACGACTCCGTCGAGAAGTGGCTCCCCGGCGTGGTCAAGGGCAACGGCTACGACGCCAACAAGATCACGATCCGTCAGCTCCTCAACCACACCAGTGGCGTGCACGACATGGTGTACACGCCCGAGTGGAACGAGCAGATGAACGGCCAGGGCTTCTTCGAGCACCGCTACGACATCAAGACGCCCGAGCAGATCGTCGCCATGGGCGTCAAGTACGGCCCCGACTTCGAGCCCGGCAAGGGCTGGCGCTACTCCAACACCAACTTCGTCCTCGGTGGCATGATCATCGAGAAGGTCACCGGGAAGCCGTACGCCCGCGAGGTGGAGCGCCGCGTCGTCAAGCCGCTCGGCCTGAAGGAGACGACCTTCCCGGGCACCGACCCGAAGCTGCCGGCCCCGCACCCGGTCGGCTACTCCAAGCTCTACGTCCCCGACCCCGGCCCGCAGATCTACGACGCCACCGAGTACCGGCCGTCCTGGTCCGGCGCCACCGGCGAGGTCGTGAGCACCAGCGGCGACCTCAACCGCTTCTACAGCGCCCTGCTCCAGGGCAAGCTGCTGCCCAAGAAGCAGCTCGACAAGATGCTCACCACCGTCGAGACCGGCGAGCACTACACCTACGGCCTCGGCATCATCTCCCGCAAGCTGTCCTGCGGCGTCCAGGTGTACGGCCACGACGGCGTCGTCTGGGGCTCGCTCTCCGGTGCCGCCGGCACCCGGGACGGCAAGCACATGCTGACCTTCAACATCAACGGTGACTGGCTCGACCAGAGCCCGCCTTTCGAGAACATGTTCGAGGGTGAGTTCTGCGGGAGCGCCGCGAAGACCGGCAAGGCGGTGGCGCCTCAGGCAGTGCTTGGCCCGGTAAACCACTAGGTCACAGCCCCGGTGGTTCTGGAGGCTTTCGATCTGCAACCTGTGACCGATACAAGGGACGTGCATCTCTGCGAGCGCCTTCGAGGCCGGGGAGCGGTTCGTGCGGGGCGAGAAGGACGCGGTGATCGCAAAGGATCTGCGGGTTAGTGAGCGTTCGGTGGAGCGCTGGAGGCGCGTCTGGCGGGCGGGGTGGTTTGGATGCCCTGGCGTCGGCGGGGCCTGCGAAGGTGCCGAAGTTGTCCGATGAGAGGTTCGCCGAACTGGAGCGGGAGCTTGCGCGGGGTCCGGCGGTTCACGGCTGGGAGGACCAGCGCTGGACGCTGGCCAGGATCCGGGTGCTGATCCGGCGGAGGTTCGGGCTGGACTGTTCGTCGGCGGCGGTGTGGCGGTTGCTGCACCGGCACGGCTGGTCCTGGCGGTCGCCCGCCCGCCGGGCGCTGGAGCGTGATGAGGACGCGGCGAGGTTATGGAAGAAGGAGGCGTGGCCGCAGGTGGAATGGCTGCGGCGGTGCTCGGGGCCTACGTGGTGTTCGAGGACGAGGCCGGGTTCTCGATGACACCGTCAGTCGCCCGCACATGGGGCCGGCGGGGGCATACGCCGGTGGTGCGGGTCCGAGGCCGTTCCTGGCGCCGCTTCTCGATAGCGGCCCTGTGCTGCTACAAGCCCGGCGGGACACCGCGGCTGATCTCCGGCCCTATCGTCACCGCAAGCACCCCGGATCCGGGCGCAAGAGCTTCGCCTGGAGCGACTACCGAGACCTGGTCGTGCGCGCCCACCTGCAGCTCGGCGCCCCGATCGTCTTAATCTGGGATAATCTCAACACACACCGGGCCGCCGGAATGCGCCAGTACGCCGCTGACCATGACTGACTCACCATCGTGCAACTCCCTTCCTACGCACCGGACCTGAACCCGGTGGAAGGCATGTGGTCGCTGCTACGACGCGGTCCGCTGGCCAACGTCGCCTTCACCGATCACGAACACCTCGAACGCGTCCTACGCCGCGGACTGCGTCGCGTCCAGCGCCATCCCGAACTCATCGACGGCTGCCTCGCAGGCACCGGCCTCAGCCTCACTCACCACCCGACAACACCCCGAAGAGGTCAGTAACCGGGGCCGCCCGCAAGGCCGAGGCTGAGCGTCTGGCGCCCCTGTACCTGGGCGGGGCGAAGATTCGGGAGATCGCCGCAGCCACGGGCCGTTCTTACGGCGGTACGCGGCTACTGCTCCTGCTCGCGGGCGTGCAGCTGAGGCAGCGGGGAGGCGAGCCTCGGCCGGAGCCGAAGCTGGAGGACGGTACCCGGTGATACCGCGACCGGGCGGGGTGCAGACGGCGCTGGAGCCGAACGCAATCGGAATCGGCCTGCTGCTCCAGCACGGCGTGAAGATCCGACCTGAGGCCGGCGGCCACTTCCGGGGCGCGGCACGCCGCGCGGTGGCCGTGCACACTGCGACGCAACGCGAGGCGGACCTCACCATCGCGGCCATCGCCGCTGAGACGGGCCTGTCGCGGTATCTGGTCCGGGCCCTGCTGATCGAGCAGGGCGTCATCAAGCGGCCGCAGCACAGGAGCGCGCGGTGATAGCCCCGCGCGGCTCAGACGGGCCGGTCCGTACGGGCTGTCCCCACCCCAGGCAGGGCGCCGACTCAGGACTCCGGGCCACCTGCGGCTGGCACGCGCGTCTCGCCAAGGGCCGCGCAGGCGCGTTCGTAGAAGTCGAACGGCACGATGACGGCCGCTTCCTTGCCGCGGTTGATGAGCACCGTCGTCTCGCCGGCGTAGCGCGCTCGGGAGATGACTTCGCCGAGGACGTTGCGGGCTTCAGCGATCTTGGCGCGGTGCTCGATGCGGTCGGACATGGGAGCAGGTTAGCGGATTCGCCGCGAAACCCAACAGCGCTAATTCGCTTTCTTAGCTATGATAGCTACGAGCTGAGCGAGGGGCGTGCCCCTCCTCAAGCACTCGCCTGCACCTGTCCGACCAGCACCATCGGCGAGAAGAGAGCACGTGAGCAACGAGGCAGTGAAGTGGGCCATGGACGACGCGCCCATGCTGCGCACCGACAAGGGCAAGCCGGACACTACGGCGCGCCACGTCCTTCAGGCGCTCGCCGAGCACGCCCACAAGGACGGCTCGAACGCTCACCCCTCGCTGCTCCGGATCCAGTACCGCACCGGCTACGACCGCAGGACCGTGCAGCGGGCGCAGAGGCGGCTGGAAGACGCTGGGCTGATCTCGGCGAACGGGGCTGTCCGCGGCTGTACCCGCTGGAAGCTGCACCTGGAGAAGCGCCGTCCGACTCCGACTGGACTGCACTGGAGTCCGAGGAGGAGGCCGAGCGGACGGCGGCAGCTGAGCGGAAGCGGAAGTCGCGCGCCAGGCGCGTCACGCACTCCAACGACGTGACGGTCACGCACTCAGAGTCCGTGACCGATTCCGATGTCACGCACTCTGCGTCCGGACGTCACGCACTCAACGCCGCCCGAACCATCAATGAACCACCAGCGGAACCACCAGGAACAAAAGACTCTTCCGCATCTGCCGATGCGGGAGATAGCACACCTGCTCCCGCTGAGCCCCCGGTAGACGAGCCGCACGACCTCAACGCTTTCGGCGCCTTCTGGCTCGTCTACCCCAAGAAGCGCGACAAGCAAGAAGCACTCAAGGCATGGCTGACCGCCACCAAGACCGGCGTCGACCCGCAGAAGATCACCGACGCCGCCAACGCCTACGCCCGCGAGCGAGCCGGCCAGGACCCGAAGTACACGAAGTTCCCCCGCGAACTGGCTCGCGAAGGGCTGCTACGACGACGAGCCCGACCCTCCCGCCTCCCGGCCGCCTTTCCGAGCAGTTCCCGGCAACGGCGGCTACCAGCCCTTCCAGTGCCCACCCGCGTCCGCCTACGAGAGCGACCAGGGGTTCTGATGCACGACCCGCAGCCCATCGGCGGAGCCCGACTCCTCGACCGCTTCCGCTCGATTCCTCACCGTCCGCGGCCTCACCGCCATCGAGCCCGGCCCCACCGACACCACCTTCACCCCCGACGACCCCGGCCACCCCGACTACCACCACCGCCAGCGAGCCACCGTCGCCCTCGCCCGCTGGGAATCCGCAACCCCCTGCCGCTACCGGCAGGCCACCGCCACCCACCCCGGCGTCACCGCCTGGGCCCAGCGGGCCGCCGCCGACAGCCGCGACGCCGGGTTCCTCGTCCTCACCGGCACCATCGGAACCGGCAAGACCCACCAGGCGTACGGCGCCCTCCGCACCATCGCCGAAGCCGGGCCGCCACGCTTCGAGTTCATCGCCACCACCGCCCCCGACATGTACGGCCGGCTCCGCCCCGGCGGCTCCGACAAGGGCACCGAGTACGAGCTGCGCCGCCTCGCCACGGTCCCGCTGCTGCTCCTCGACAACCTTGGCACCGAAAAGCTCTCCGAGTGGACGGAGGAGGCCACGTACCGGCTGATCAACGAGTGCTACAACCAGTGCCTCCCGCTGATCGTCACCACCAACCTGCCCGTCCGGGCCCCCCTCGACGACCACGGTCGGCCCACAGGCCCGGACCTCGTCGGGCGCCTCGGCGAACGACTTGCCTCCCGCCTCGCCGAAGCCGCCACCGCCCTCATCCTCAACGGCCCCGACCGCCGCCGACACCTGAGGAGCGCCTCGTGAACCCCGACGACCCCCGCATGGACAACGTCGAATGCGACCTCGCCCAAACCAGCTACGCGCACGGCCAGAACGGCCTCCAGATCGCCGAGCAGATCATCACCACCCGCATCTGGGCCCTCCTGCACGTCCGCGCCGGCCGTGCCCAGGACCCCGACGCCTTCCCGGCCTACGGCCCCGATGCCTCCGAAGCATGTGCCGCCCGTCGCATCGTCGCCTGCCTCATCGACGCCGGGTGGCGACCACCCGACACCGAATGCCTGAACCTCCCCACCGGCGACTGACACCTCCCCGTCCCCAGCCACGACGCCCGCATCACCGCCTGGAACAACCAAACACCCACCCCGCAGGAGCCACCCGCGTGATCCACATCCTCCTCATCACCACCGGCCTCGCTCTCACCGTCTCAGCGCTCGCAGCCGAAACCCTCCTCCGACCCTGGCGCCACACCGACGCCCTCTGCGGCATCGGCAACGCCCTCGTCAGCATCGCCAACATCCCCGACGACCCGTTCCTCGCCACCCTCTGCGGCGCCGTCGCCGCACTCTGCGCCCACCGCTGGTGGAACAACGGCGGCGGCAACGGCACCCGCCGCCGGCTCCCAACCTCCGCACCCGCTTCACCGGCACCCGCCGCACCGCACCCGCGCAGCCATGACAAAATGCACCTGGCGCCCTAACGGCCCCGGCAGCTTCCAAGCCCCACCCGACGTACACGCCGTCCATGACCGGAACGGCCACCTCTGGAAGCGCAGACGCGCCCGTTGACCGTCACCGGCAGCCACTTCATCCGCTGGCGCGTTCTCGTCGCCGAGCACGGCCCCCTCGCCGAAGCACCCACCGAAGGACCTCAACCGTGACCGGCCGCATCCACCGCGACCACCTCACCGACCACGACCTCAACCAGCTCTACAACCGCCTCGAAACCGCCGAGG
Source organism: Streptomyces eurocidicus (assembly GCF_002891295.1). Classification (GTDB taxonomy): domain Bacteria; phylum Actinomycetota; class Actinomycetes; order Streptomycetales; family Streptomycetaceae; genus Streptomyces; species Streptomyces eurocidicus. Next base: position 288,210 of record NZ_LGUI01000002.1, read on the forward strand.
CCGCCCTCGCCCGCATCGAGACCGCCTGCGCCGAACTGCACCGCCGGTCCGCCCGCCGGTTTGACGACACGTCCAACGGCATCGCAGACGTCCGCCGCCGCATCCTCTCCGAGCTCAACACCTCGGCCGCGCTATGACGACCGCAGACCTGCCCGGCCTCGCCATCCTCACCGCCCGGCTCTGGTCCGCCGCCCTCATCGGCCTCTGGGCCCTCACCCGCCGCACCACACGAGCCCTTCGTCGCCGCCCGTAATCCGCCCAACCGTTGGCAACACCAACGACCCCAACCAGGAGCACACCGTGACCCCGCACGGCGCCGACACCGTCATAACCGCCCTCGCACCGGCATCCTCGCCGCCGCCACCCTCCGCGCCGTCCAGGCCGACGAGTACGGAGAGACGCTGTCCTTCGGCGCCCTCGCCCTGCTGCTGGCCTACGTCACCCGCCACGAGCTCCAGGCCGACGCCGACCACCGCGCCGTCCAGGGGCGGCGGTGCACGCACACGCGCCCGGCGTCCGATTTCGTTGCCGTCAGCGTCCCCGAGCCAGCCGACCGGCCCCCGGCCGCGGCGACGGCCGTCGGCGAGGGCGAGGTGAAGCAGCCGGTCTTCGTGTGGTGCTGCGAGACCTGGTGGCTCACCAACGGCGGCGCCCACGAGGACGACTGCCGCGCCGGCCGGAGCCAGCCGTGACCATCTGCCGCGACCGGACCGGCGAGGGCCGCCGGATCCTCCTCCTGATCGCCCGCGGCCGGACGAACCGAGAGATCGCCGAGACGCTCGGGGTGAGCGAGTGGGCCGTGAAGTGGCGTCTGCGCGAGCTCTGCCGGGTCCTCGGGGCCCGGGACCGGGCCCACGCCGTGGCCCAGGGGATCCGCTCCGGGCTGATCAGTGTCCGTGACATGCACCTCCAGGATGACCGCTGATGGCCCGTCTGTGCGCCCTATGCGGGCGCGTGCTGAACGATCCGGTGTCGCAGGTTGGGGTTGGCCCGGCGTGCCTCAGGCGCTCCAGCGGCCGCACAGAGCGTCAGGGGCCGCCGGGGCTCCGGATCGTCACACCCGCCCCGGAAATCCCCGGCCAGAGCGACCTCCCCCTCCCGCCCCTCCAGCCGACGGAGAAGACGTGTGATGACCAACACCCGGGACGTTGTCGCCACCGTTGCGGCGGCGGTCGGCCAGCTCGCCCTGGTGCTGCACGTCGTCTTGTCCTGGCTCACCAGCCGAAGCGCGACCACAGCGGTCCGTACCGGGGACCGGCCGTGAAAGGCCCCACCCGTGAGCAGCTCCTCGCCGTCGTCGAACAGGCCGAGACTCAAGGCCGGCTGACCGCGGCGGAAGCGGCGCTGCTCCGGGTGGGGATCGCGATCCTCGACGCCTCCCGTACCCAGGTCAGCGGGCTCCGGACCGCCCTCCACACGGCCCGCCGCGAGCGGGACGCGGCCCGCGCCGAGCTGGATCGACACCGGGTCACCGGGGCGGAGTCGGCCCGAGGAAGCCCCGAAGGCTCAAGTCCTCCTACCCCTGGGGTGAAAGTGGGGTCGGGGCGTGAAAGCGGCTGTTCCAGAACGCTTGCGTTCGCTGCGGGGTGGTGCAGACGCATTCTTCAAAACCTCGAAACTTTTCCTTGCCTCATGCACGGGTCATTCGACTAGGATGATCTCCGTGTTGGGCGGACATCGGCCTGTTTCGCCATCACATCCGCCACTCAATTCCTCACCGAGACAACAGTGTTGCCTGCGGAGGGGGGTTGAGTCGTCACGCCTTCGTGCCGGCCTTTTGGGACATCGAAACGGCCTGCGCTAAGCGTCGCTGACCCCTGTCCAGAACCACACCCCCCTTCGAACATGCCTCGGGACTCACCGCTGGCGAAGAAGGGCTGCTCTCTTGAGCCACAGACCTGGGTGGTTAAACCCTGGATCACGAAGATCCGCAATCCTCACCCCCGTCATCACGGCCGTCACCGCTCTTGCCGTCCTCAGCGGCCTGGTCATCCAGCCGGACCTGCTGGATCTCGGACGAGGTGCCAGGCCGACAAGCGACGGGTACGACTGGTTTGAGGACACTGCCGCCGAGCAGGCGCGGCAGGATCAGTGCCTAATGTCCGATGTGCTGCGACTGGGTGGGCCTTCTATGGCCCGGATTGCTCAAGACGGTCTCAATCAGCCTTCGGACAAGCTCCATGGTCTGGCCAACCGCGAGTACTGGGAGAGCACTCCGCTCACCGAGGCGTACAAGAAGGACCGGGATGCGGCCAGCAAGCAGTGGGATGCCATCTATGACCTCCGGGATGGATGGAAGAAGCCCCTTGACGGGTTGACGATTCCGGCTGGTTTCTCCGAGTCCGGTTTCCACTGGCCGCCCGGCTCCAACGACGGTAAGGAAGACTTCTACGCCCAGACCGGCCTGACCAAGTGGATCGCCGACCGGTTCTGGAAGCAGAACGGCGACTTCTACGCTGATCCCACTCCACAGGCCGATGAGAAGACGCTCAAGGCCGTTGACGACCTGGGCACCCCGCGCTACGGGAAGGATCCCGACGCCGGGGGGATGTCGAGGGACGAGTGGAACCGCGCGCTTGCCGAGCGGGCCGGGTTCACGTACATGCACGGGGGCCCGGGGGAGAACGCGGGCGCTGACAACGCCCGAATATTTCTTGCCTCCGGAGGGTTTCCCCGCACAGCACCGCAACCGGGCACGACGGAATACCGTATCGCGGTCGAGGACATGAAGTCCCGATTCTCCTCGTGCGCGTGGCGCGATCCGATCGACCCGGACAAGGTCCTGGGAGACATATCCTCGGCTGCCGCCGCGGAGTGGCAGCAGGAGACCGTCTCACAGGCCGCGCCACGCAATCAGATCCTGAACGCAAACTCGGACGCTGCCGAGGCCCTGACCACCGGAGCCAAGGCCCTGGGGGAGATGTTGGGCCATTCGTGGGTAGCCGATCACCTCGCCCGCTGGCAGAGCTACTGGTCCCCCGGCGGTGCTGGCTGGATCGGTGACGCACCGGCCGTGATAGAGGTCCACGCCGCGCAGGGCAGGTGCCTCGACGTCGAGGGCGGGAAAACGGACAACAGCACCCCCGTCCAGCTATGGACGTGCAACGGGTCGACAGCGCAGAAGTGGCAGGTCTACGGCGATGATCGGGGCCTCCATCTGCAGAACGTCAACTCGCAGAAGTGTTTAGATGTGTCGGGTGGGAAGGCCGACAACGGCACGAGGATCCAGATCTGGAGTTGCAACAGTTCTCCGGCGCAGACGTGGGAGTTCAACCTACGGGCCACCACGAGCTTGAAGAGCGTCGGCACGGGCAAGTGCCTGGACCTGCACACGTTCGGCAGCGGCAATGACGCCTGGTTGTGGGGATGCAACGGCACGGGCGCGCAGCAGTTCGACGTCAAGCCGACCGGCCACACCGGCGTTGTTCCGCCGCAGGCCCAGTTCAACCAGGCCAAGACCGGCATCGCGGACGCCCAGGCGGGTGCGAAGAAACAGCTCGGCACCCTCAAAGCCCAGCTGGCCATCGCGAAAAAGGCCGCCACCGCCTCGGACGCCGCCCAGCAGGCCGCCTACACCATCGCCGACGCGAGCGGCGCACCCCGGGGCCGTGGTCTGCTGGTCGGCCAGCAGAAGGCACAGGTCACCAAAGGCGTGACTGCCGCGCTGGAGGCGATGGTGAAGGCCGGCGAGACCGCCGAGGCCGCCACCCGCGCATCCGGCGGCGACAGCCAGACCATCGCGGAGCGCGCACTCGCGCAAGCTGCGCAGGCGAAGGCGGAATTCCGGAAGGAAGCCGCGCACACCGCCGAGTTGCAGGCCAAGGCGGCAGCCGGCGCGGCTAAGGCGCACCGGGACAAGGCGAAGGAGGACAAGGAAACCGCCGAGGCGAAGCTCGCCGAGGCGGTAAAGGCGGAGGCTGACGCGAAGAAGGCCGCAGCCGATGCACATGCGAAGCGGCTCGCCGCGGAAGCGGAAGAGAAAACGGCGAAGGCGGAAAAGGAGACTGCCGCTGCCAAGCAGGCCGAGGCAGCCGAGCACAAAAGGAACGCCGAAGCCTACGCGTCGACGGCCAAGGAGGCCGACAAGGAGGCCAACAAGGCCGCCGCCACTGCGGAAGAGAAGCGAGGGGCGGCAGAGAAGGCCCGCGACAGCGCCAGGGCCAAAAGGGATGATGCGTGGGACGCCGAGCAGCAAGCGAACGCGGCACGTGCGAAGGCCGACGCGAAGGATGCGTACGCCGACGCGCACGAATCCGGCGACAACGCCAAGGAGGCGCGCGCCGCAGCTGATCAGGCCGACAAGGCTGCTGGTGAGGCGGAGTCAGCAGCGCGGTCAGCTGAAGGCGAGGCAGACGCCGCGACCCAGGCAGCGTCGGGCGCGGACGCCGCGGCAACCCGTGCCGAGGCCGCAGCCAAGCGTGCCCGTTCTGACGCGGATGGCGCTCAGGCTGCGAAGCTGAAGGCTGACGCTGCGGTGAAGACTGCGACCAGCGCTGCGGCGGACGCTATCCAGGCATCGCACCATGCTGCCTCGGAGGCTAAATCGGCGGTTGAACAGGCCGACGCCGCAGAGCAGGAGGCGAAGAACGCCAAGTCCCAGGCAGACGAGGCGAGCAAGGAGGCCGGCAAGGCCCTCGCGGCGTCAGCAAAGGCCGCAGGCTACGCCTATGTCACCGCCCAGGCCGCCGTGGACGCAGGCAACGCCGCCTCGCAGGTCGCCAAACCGGCGAATGACGCGATCCAGCTCGGCTCCCCCTACGTCACCTCGGACTCGGCGGCAGGTTTGGTGGTGCTGACGGGGCAGGCGTCGAAGACGATCGCTGAGCAGCAACGGGCCGTCGCCGATGCCCACGCCAAGAACGCTCAGGAGGAGGCCGCGCTCGCCAAGAGCCTGGCCGAAGCCGCACAGGGAGACGCGAAGGACGCATACCAGCATGCGGCCAACGCCGCCTCGCATGCGGCGGATGCCCGCACGTACGCGAAGGAAGCCCTCGGCTACGCAGCCGAAGCGGCCAAGGCTGCCTCACAGGCAGCAGCGTCTTTGGCCCGCACGGTGGAGTACGACGGCCAGGCCGCTGAGGACGCCGCCGCCGCCGACAAGGCGGCCGGGGGTGCCGAAGGCTACGCCAAACAGGCCCGTGACGCCGCTGACCAGGCCGCCCTGGATGCTCAGGCAGCCCGCGACGCCGCTGCCGATGCCAGGGCGGCGGCGAAGGACGCGCGCCAGGCTGCCGAACGTGCCGACGCTGACGCCACTGCGGCGGAGACAGCGGCGAAGGATGCGCAGAAGGCGGCCGATGACGCCCAGAAGGCGGCCGAGGAAGCCGCGCGGAAAGAGGCGAACAAGCAGGTCTCGGCAGGGGCCGGAACCGGGATCGAGCACACCTTCTACGTCGTCGACAAGGTCATCCCTGTCGGGGACCCCGAGGCGACCACATGTGTGCTGGGCATGGGCAACTCAGGCTGCGACGTGACGTTCACCCTTCACTTCGACGCCAAGGTCAGCTTCTACCTGTGTATCAACCCCGATGTCCCCGCCACCGAGGCAGGCTGCCCGAAGCGGGACACAGTCTTCCTCGACACACAGACCTATAAGGATCTCACCAAGTCGATCAACAAGCACTTCTCGAACTGGGACATCGTCAAGGAGGTCGACAAGGCGTTCCTCGCGGGTATTTGGAAGGTACTTACGCAGGACTTCGTCAACTGCTACCACCAGCTCACGCCTGGCAACGACGGTGGCAACGTCTCCGGATGCGCATGGGCCGCTGTCGCGTTCGTGCCCGGAGAGAAGGTCGTCCAGGCGGTCAAGCTCGCCGGGAAGGTGGAAGAGACGATCAAGACCGGCGTCGGCGCTGAAATGCTCCTCCAAGATCTCAAGAAGATCTTCGGAGAGAAGCCATCGGCGAAGGATTTGGCCAACCCCGACAGCCTGGCGGGCATGGCACTTCGGCTGGCCGAGCGCATGACTGATCGGACCAAGGCTGCGAACAGCGTCGATCTAGACCTGGTGAGGAAGCTCGAAGCGAGTGGGGCCAACTTCAATCGGTCGCAGGTGGTCATGGCGGTCAGGTACCCGAGGCCAGGGGTTCCCGTGGCATGGCTGGAGGTCGGTGACGTGCGAGCCGGTCTCGTCCACATCATCTTCCGGCATGCGGGCGAATTCATGCAGAAGGGCGTAGCTGCGGAGGACATTCCGAAACTCCTCAAGAATGCTCTGGCCGACAACAAGGTCATCGGCCATCAGGGCGCCAACGGAGGACGGACGATCTACGAAACCGTGTTCAATGGGAAAACCCACCAAGTCGCCATCACAGTGGGCGACAACGGATTCATCGTAGGAGCGAACCCTGTATGAGCCACCAGGACGAACCCCGTCATCTCCTCGTGCGCGCACGAGGAGACCGGTCGCCCCTGTACACGTCGGATGCTGGGTTCTACGGGGACCCTGACGGCTTCACCACCGGTGTTCCGATCGATGATCCCGACCTGAGTTTTCCCGGGGGCTTGGCACACGGCCTGGCCACCTGGTCCGCCGCCCGCCCGCCGGGAGGATTCACCTCCCGGCCTGAGCTGCGCAAGCACGTCGAGAAGGGTCTGGAACTCGCCCAGGCGCTGGCGAAGCACCTGGGACCCGTGTGGGTCGTGCGCTACTGGGACGAAAAGCACGGCACGATGAAGTTCGTGTGCTGGGGATGCCAACGCCTGCACTGGACCCTCGACGCACACGGCAGCCCCCCGCATCCCGTCCACATCATCGTCGAGGGCGAGTACAAGTGGGGCCCGCTCCGTGCGGAGGGATTCGGCGATTTCGCGCCGGACGATCCGGCTGCCGCACTCGGGCTCTCCGACGACCTGATCGACGACTTGTACAAGTGGTCGGCGGACTTCGACGCCAGCATGAACCTGTACTTGGAGGAACGTGACCCGGAAAGAGACGATGTCCGCCGCCGGGAACTGGACCATCGTGGCGAGAAACTGACCGAACGGATCGCCCGCGAACTAACCCCGGGTAGGACCGTGACGTACGGAGGGCTCGCGTAGCAGTTCCTGTCGAACAAGCCTTCTTTCGCGGGCCCTCTCCACCTCCTATTGGAGGGGGAGAGGGCCCGCATCTTCATCGGTGTGGCTCACCGATTCGGATCCGCGATGCCGCCGCCGGCAATGCAGACCTTGGCGCTGGTACCGGCCCGTCCGCTGCTCCTGGCCCGCCGAGCACGCGGCCGACAGCAAGTGGCGCTGCGACGAGACGTCCGGGGCAGCCCGGCCCGTCAGAGAGCGGTGGCGCGCCACGGGGTGGTGACCGGCCAGACGAGCACATGAAGCGGCCACTCTTCAGAGCTGATCAGCCACGTCAAGATGGTGCTGAAGCACCCCTGTAACGTCAGCCAGCGAACCCGACTCGGGAAGGTGCCATACCGACTCGTCGCCACTGTTCATCGCCAGCTCACTTGAGAACTCGACCAGCTCGGGCGAGGGAGCGAAGCAGTCCCGCAACCAGGCCGCGAACACGGCAGCCTCAGCCGCTGAGGCCCCAGTGACCATTACGGATCCCATTCCTTCGAAGGGCGTAGTCGCCAGCCCTTCGAGCCAGACCCCTTCAGCGATCTGGATCTCGAAGGAGAGAGTGGCCGCCGGGCGCGGACCAAGGTCACCCTCGTTCTTGGTGGATGCGTCTGGGAACGACTGCTCAAGGGATCGCGCCAGGCGATCCAGGTTGAGGTTCCACGCCAAGGCGTCTTCCAAGGGAGGATGGAAGATGAAGGTCGTCCTGATCGGGTTCTCGTCGTGCATTTTTCCTCGCCTCACGGTACGTATCGGGTATGACCGCTCACTCCGGTCATGAGCATCATGCTGCGCCAATAGGCGGTGGAGTCACGGTCATTGGTGACTACCTCCAAGCCTCTGAGCTCCTTATGTGAGTAGTCCATGGCAGCCTTGTAGCGCGACAGCTCTTTCTCATCGCTGACGTACATACCGTCACGGCGCGGGTCGAATTTCGCGTTACCGTTCGCGTCGAGCTTCGGCGGAGTTCCCAGTGTCTTATCAACCGCATCCAGGTGGCGGAAGGTAGTGGGGTTCTCACAGTTGGGCTTGCGGACGTGTTTCGCCTCGACCGCATAGCCGTCGGCCGGCCGCAAGCCATCGGCCATGAGCCCCTTCCCACTCCTTCCCACTGCTTCGGCAGGCAGGGGAAGTTCGCGCTCCGGATACCCCGCCGTGCGGAGTTGGTACGCGTTATCCGGTCGGCTTGGCCCACCACCACCGGCGAAGCCACCGGCCGGCAGCGAGTTCGCCCACGCCCGAAACCGCGCCTGCTCCGCCGGACTGAGCGGCGTGCTCAGCGTCGGGTCCGGCGGGATCGGATCCTGCGCCGGGATGCCCGAGCTGGGCCCGCTCCCGGCCGGCACCACATACGAGGCGAGAGTAAGGGGCACTGGGGTCAGCAACGGCAGACCTGGGAGGAGCGGCGGATGCCAGCCCGGCGCTCCAGAAGCACCGGGCAGCTTCACGCGGGCCTGGGAGGAGTCGAGTGCGTGGGCAACGTCCCCCAGCCGGTGAATGTGCGGGTCGCCGGCTATGGCGGTGTGCAGCCCACCATCGTCACCGTTTCCACCCAGGATCGGAGATTCCCACGGCAGCTCGATACGGAACAGATCCGCCTTGTTCGTGATGATCTGCAAACGCGCGGTCTCGATATGGTCCGCGTACTTTTCACACGCTTTCGACAGCTGATGGCAGGCGGCCACAAGGTTCGCGACGAGCGGTTCATCCTCCTGGGCCTGATCCGGCGGATCACCGAAGCCCACCGTCCGTTTGAAGTACTGGTCGAAGGCCGTGGCTGCCTGGCCCGCATGCGACTTGTTGGCGGTCGTGGCGTACACCTGGGCATCGCCGAGGAATCGTTCCATCAGATTCCCGGCATGGCGCCAGACACCAGCGACGGATCGGACCTTCTTGGGGTCGCCGCGGTACCGGCTCCCACCGCCGGGCCTGTACTGCTCGTGCCAGGCGGTGTCGCCGACTACGTCCGGAAGTTCTTTACCAAGGCTCAGAAACGATCGCGTGCAGTCTTTGGCGGGGTTCCCCATACCCTCGGCCAGGTCGGGCTGCTGGCCGGAAAACCCGAAGCCCGTCGCGATCTGCTTGTCGGCGAGCAGGAGCTCCTGAGCAGTGCGCATGAGAGCCTGCCCGGTGCTGCCGAATATGTAGGCGCTGAAGCCGATCTGATCGAGAGTCGTGGAGGCTGCCGGTTCGTACACCTTGGCGAACGCGCGGCCGGCTTTGTCATCGCCGGCCATGCCCTTCTGTTCCGTGAGTTCACTGCCGAGGGCGATCGCGGTGTCACGAGCGCCCGTCATGACCACTTCGACCATCCCCATGGACGCCTTGATCATCCCCGAGGCGGTCAGTCTCATCTTGTCGCTCACACGCCGTCCCCTCCCAGTCCCTGACGCCGACACCTTTTGTACCGCACAGCCGTATGGCCGATCCGCAAGGGTTCGCCCGCGACTTCGCACGGGTAGAGCCTCATCGGCGGCAGGCGGGGATGGCACCAGGGGGACGCCTGCCACGCCGATGGTGCTCCAGCTGTCTCTTCCACAGTCAGCCAAAGGCGCGCCTCCATACGAGCGCACGAAGCACCGGTTCCCCCTGGGCGGCAACGGCGTCCGCGACGGCCGGAGCACCGCTCACGGCCGCCACTCCTCGCTGCGGCGCGCCTCGACGCGGAGCTCTCTGCCGCTCACCAGATCGCCGACGATCACGGCAAGGAACGAGGAGACAAGTGACCGACATCGACGACTTCAGCGACAACCACCGCCCCGAGGACCAGGACCCGGACGAGCACGACTACTGGCAGGAGTACAAGGACGACCGCGCCCAGGGCTACATCGACGAGCACGGCAACCCGATCACCCCGGAGCCGCCGGAGGACTACTACGACCATGTCCCTGCGGGCAACGAGCCAGCAGGCCGGCAGTGGTCCAGCGAGCCTCCGTTCCCGGACGACCGGCCCGCACCCACCACTGACGTGGACTATTGCCCCCCTTTTAGACACCCGGAGGGCCGCCTACCCTGGGCGGGCCCTCGCCTCCACTGGGACGCGAACGGGCGCGGCTTCGGTGCAGGAGGGACCTTCAGGTAACCGCCCCTCTACACGGCCAGACTCCGCTGGTTCCGACCTCGACCCCGGAGCCCTCAAGGGCCACGTCGCCACCGTAGCGGCCCGGTGGCCTGCGCGCTGCGGATCAGCCCTCAGCCGGAAGCCGGCGGCCGATCCGCGCCGCCAAGTCGGCAGCCACCTCGGCCCGTGGCCCTCCCTGCTCAGCAAGCTTCCGCAGCAAGACGACGACGGCACGCCCCTCACCTCGTGTCGCCAGCTCCAGCCGCCCCCCGGGCTCCTCGATCAGCGCCCACAGGCCGATGTCGTCCACGCCGCGTCAACGCTCTGTAATACCTCAGGAGTCACGGCCAGCTGCCAGTAGTTCTCCAAACGCCGCCCACCACCGCAGCGCCGCGCGCCACCGTGACGCGATGCGCACCTCACGCCTTGCGACCACCGCCTTACCCGTCCTTCTCGCGGCCAGCCGCGCCGGGTGCTCCGCGGCCACGCCCGGTGAGCTGGCGTCCTCGGTGTCCCCGTCTCAGCTCAGCAAGGCCGTCATAACCGAGCAGCGGGTCACCGCCGTCGTCGCACACGCCCCCGTTGCCGAAGGGCCATCCTCTCCGAACCTGTGCCGAGCGAGTGCTCCTCGCCGTCCGAGTGGGAGAACCTCGACAGCACACGCTCGCGGGATCCGGGAGGGCAATGAGCGTGGCAGGCCCGGCCTCCTGCACTGACAACAAGTCAAACCTGCTCTCTTGCGGCGCGAAGAGCCTATGTGATCTTGGGCATGTGCATGTCGGACATGTATGACTAACCTCCGAGGTTCAGACCATGTGCCTACAACAGGAGGACAAGCACTTGCGCAAGAGACCCAGGCTGCTCGCCGGGGCCGCCGCAGCACTCTGCGTGCTGTTGATGCCATCGCCAGCCCAAGCCGCAGAGGCGCCCAAGACCTACAAGACGGTCTTCTCCACAGTCGATGGCGCAGGGCCGGACGCCAAGCCGGTCGATCCTAAGGAACTTGCCCGATCGCCGCGAGGCAAGGCGGGTAGACCCCCAGAGGAAACGCCTCAAGAAGTCGAGCAGAGACGTCGGGATGCACTGAAGAAGCCGCAAGACTCGAGTCCGAAGAGACTTGCGGCGGCCGCCGGGCCACCCAATCCAGGCAGGCGCGATCCAGCATGGTGCGAAAATCGCCTTAAACCCGGGCAACTCACCATGCATGAGACCTTTGACCACTGGTCGTTCTGCGATGTCCAGCGCTACCTGCTCGAACAGAAGGAATGCAATGGGAATACCGGAAAATGTAAAGTAATCGGAACCGTCAATTTTCGAGGCATAATGGCGGGAGAGGGACATCAAGGGTTGCTTGAGTCGGACCGGAAGCTATCCTTCACGATCAAGCTCGATCAGCCAGTATTCACAGGGGAAAGCGAGAGGCTCAAGACGCAGATACTCACCCTGTCGATGCGTTGCTGGGTGATGACAGGCCAGGGTGGAAACTATTGTAAGCAAGGCGCCCGTAGCGGTCGGTCAGATTTGATCAGCCGCTGGCTGGTGGACCCGTATACATGGTTTGACTTCGACGTTCCAATCGGATCTGCCACGGATGCAGATAAGTTGGGGCACGTTGACTTCAGGCTGATCGGCAACCCTGGAGTGGGCTCTCCGGCCGAAGGGGACTGGACGTCCCGCGCGGGAGGCGCGCGATGTGATTCCAACAAGTACCTCACTGGATATCTTTCGCACGGATGCGTATTCGATCAAACGATCTCGGTGTTCAACTTTTTGTCCAGAAAAGAGACTGAACACTCGGCCAAACATATTCGGGAGGCGCAGCTTTATCCCGACTTGACGATACCACCCGTCAATAACAAGAGTATTCCTGGGGCTATCGAGTCCGGTAAGCCTCTGACGCGAATGCGTGGCGGGAAGGAGAATGATTACAACAGAGACAAGAGTACTGCGCAATGCCGCAAATGGATAGCCAAGAAATACCACACGATGCCGAATGGTCCATTCGATTGCGATGAGTACCCATTCGCCTCCACATACGAAGGCTCTTGGATGGGTAATCCAGATCGATCGGCCATGGCTCATTTTTCGGTGAAAGCAATCCCGAGCGATGATAATCAACAGGGAGGTCGCGACCTCAACGACTGGTATGTAGAACAGCGGATCATTGACGAGGACAGGTTCTACGTCAAAGTCGTGAAGCAGGATGGAGGGCAACTGGTAGTGCCAGCACCTCCACTGCCCCCCAAGATGCCTCAGGGGCTTGTGACCGGCGATATGGACGACGACGGTAAGCCAGACCTGCTTGCCGTGCACGGAAGCGGTACAGGGAAGCTCCGCTTCTATCCCGGCAAGGGCGATGGAAATCTTGGAGAGAGTAAGGAGATCGGCTCTGAAGGCTGGGCTAAGGCGGTCTTCACGCACGGCCAGGACTTCAATGGCGACGAAGAAGAAGATGTTGTCGCTCGCGTAGGCAGCGAACTCCTACTCTATCCCGGTAAGGGCGATGGAACTATCGGATCCTCCATCCCTTTCAGGGGATACGGAACTGGATGGGACACGGCCGTCAGGAGCATCGTCACCCTCAGCGACGCCACGGGGGATGGCTATCCAGACGTCATCGCCTTGTCTAAGGATGAGCTCTGGCTATACCCAGGGGATCCGTCAGACAAGCCGTCACTCTTGGCGCCGATCAAAATCGGCAGTCGCGGTTGGAATAACTACGACATCATCGCTGTTGGGGACCGGACCGACGAAGGGAAAACGGACCTCGTATCGAGGAACCGGCAGAGCGGAATGATGTTCCTCTACAAGGGGCCGCTGAATCGCGAACTCAAAACCCCGCCGGCGCTTGCAGAGGAAACAGCCATCAGGATGGTTAACGGCAACAGCGAAAAATGCCTGGAGATTGACGGATCCAGCACGCGCAACGGCGCACTCGCTCAACAATGGGACTGCAAGGAGCAGGCCGGAGCGAAATAGCAAATAAAGCCAGATGATGGCAGCAGCTTCAATAGTGTCCGCGTCATAAATGCCAATAGCGGAAAATGCCTTGAAGTGGCCGACTCGCGCAAAGATAATGGTGCCCCCATTCAGCAGTGGGACTGCGTGAATAGTCAAACGCAGAAGTGGGAGGTAATTTGGAATAGCAACCTGGCCGAACCCTTCACCCTCCGAAACCGCAACAGCGGCAAAGTGATTGAAGTCGACAACTCAAGTAAGAGCAATGGCGCTCGGGTGCAGCAGTGGGACAATGTTGGCCAACGCGGTGCTAAGTGGTGGTTCAAAGAAGAGTCTCCCGACCCTGGGCGGCTCGTCCTGACCCCCCACCAGTCGAATGCCACAAGGGTCTTCAATGCCGAAAACAGTCCGCTGATAGCCGCAGGTCACGACAGTGATCACGACGGCCGACTAGACGTTTGGGCTACACGATATGATGGCTCACTCGCAGTCTTCCGAGATGACCCAAAGCTAAACGAAAGCGGAAATCCTGAAATTCAGATTAATGCGATCAGGGAAGTTGCACGGTCAGGCTGGAGTGACGTTATTGCAATAGGGTGAGTTGCGGGTGCAGCGCGAAAGTCACGATCCCGTCATTCCTGGGAGTTTAAATGCCAACTTCTCCAATTCGCATCGTTGAAACCCGCCTGTGTCTCCACTACAGCACGATTCAGCTCGGGGTGGTGACGTTTGATCAAGAACCTGAAGGCGACGGCGTAGTAAGTCTGCAAGGGTCAACCCTGGCCATAACGAGCCACGACGCGAGCAACTATCCGCTGATTCGACTGGAATGCCTCCCGACATCGCCGCCGTCAATACCTCCGGGGGCCTGGAACTACCAACGCACACTTGATGGTATGGAAGTCCAATACCCGCCCCTCGCGGTATCGAGCCTTCTGGGCTCAACAACGGCGGAGATGGACGTTTCTGCGGGGCGGTATAGTCTGCGGATTTTGCGGAGCCTCAACCCTGCCTACGAGGAACCGTCAGACGAACCGGACGAGTTCATCGAGGACGACTACGAGGAGGACGCCGACCCCGGCGAGCCCGAAGAGCACTGGTTGATCCAGCTCTGGCCTCAGGCCCAGGCGTCCACCGCATAGGTGTAGACAAGCTGCCGGCGCTCCGTCGCGCGCCACGTAGTCTCAGCCCGCACGCAACCGAGCCCCCGCACCAATTCGCCTGGTGCGGGGGCTCAACTGGTTCACAGGGCCTCCAGTGACGGACACCAGCCACGCCCGGCCGCCCGCGCCGCCCGGGCTCCGTGCTGGCGCGCTCGGCGAGGCCGCGTCGATTGCCAGGCTAGTCGTCGTAAGAGGGCTCGTGCCCGCCGTCGTCGCAGCGACGTCGCGCTCACCCGGGCGCCGTTCGACGAGACCGCCCTGACGGTGCGTGCGCTGCGGGCCGATCCGGTCGGCGTGGTCCTGCGCGCCGACGATCCGCTGGCCCGCCGCGACGGGCTGCGGCTGGCCGAGCTGCGCGACCGCCGCTGGTTCCAGTTCCCGCGGGGAACCGACCCCCTCTGGCAGTCGTACTGGAACGGCGGCGGCCCGCGCGAGGGACCGGTGGTGCGCGCCGTCCAGGAATTGCTGCAGGCCGTGCTGTGGAACGGCACGGTCGGCCTGGCCCCGCTCGGACACGACCTGCCCGCGGAGTTGGCCGTGGTACCGCTGACCGACATGGCGCCGAGCCGGGTGGTGGCGGTGTGCAACGAAGCGGACACCAACCCGTTGATCCGCTCGTTCATGGAGACCGCGACAGCCGCGTACCGGCACTGAGCACCGGCGACGGCACTGCCGCGGCTCGTGAACGATTCGAACGCCGCAACCCTCGTGACCGCTCCCGGAACAGTGGACCTCTGCTGTCGCTTCCCGTGGCGGAAGCCGCTCGACCGGGCCCGCGCTCCTCACAAGTCGCGCGGGCCCCTGGGCTCCGCGCGGCCCACGATCGTGCCCGCGCGGTCGATGCAGATGACGTCGACCGTGACGGGCGCGCCCCGCAGCACGGCCAGCGCCTCGTCGCGGGCCGTCGCCGCCACCAGGTCGCCCAGCGGCACGCCCGCGGCCGCGCACCGCTGGAGCGCGTCCAGACCGGTGTTGGCCCCGGCGACGGCCGCCACCAGCTCCTCGCCGGCCCCGCCGCGCCGGGCCAGTTCCGCCAGGAACCCCTTGTCCACCTGCGAACGCGCCGAGTGCAGGTCGAGATGGCCCGCCGCCAGCTTGGAAAGCTTCGCGAAGCCGCCCGCCACCGTCAGCCGGTCCACGGGGTGCCGGCGCACGTACTTCAGCACCGCCCCCGCGAAGTCGCCCATGTCCAGCAGCGCGTCCTCCGGCAGCCCGTGCACCGCCACGGCCACCTTCTCCGACGTCGAACCCGTACAGCCCGCCACATGCGTACGGCCCGCCGCGCGGGCCACGTCCACACCGCGCCGGATGCTGTCGATCCACGCCGAGCACGAGTACGGCACGACGATGCCCGTCGTGCCCAGGATCGAGATGCCGCCGAGGATCCCGAGCCGGGGGTTCCAGGTGGACCGGGCGATCTCCTCGCCGTGGTCCACGGACACCTCGATCTCGACGTCGGCCGTGCCGCCGAGCCGGGCCGCGGTCTCCGCCACGTGGTCGCGCATCATCTGCCGGGGCACCGGGTTGATCGCGGGCTCCCCGACCGGCAGCGGCAGCCCCGGCCGGGTGACCGTCCCCACGCCCGGCCCCGCCCGGAACACCACGCCCGAGCCGGCCGGCAGGGCCCGGACCGTCGAGCGGATCAGCGCCCCGTGCGTGACGTCCGGGTCGTCGCCGGCGTCCTTCACGATCGCCGCCATCACCCGGCCGTCCCCGTGCACCCGCTCCGCGGCGAGCGCGAACGCCGGTGTCTGGCCCCTGGGCAGAGTGATCGTCACCGGGTCGGGGAACTCCCCGGTCAGCAGTGCCGTGTACGCGGCCGTGGTCGCGGCCGTCGCACAGGATCCGGTCGTCCAGCCGTGCCGCATACCGGTGTGCGCGAGCTGTGCCGCCCGCCCGCCGGCGGCCTGACCGGCCCGGGGGTCAGCCACGGGGGGCTCCGCTCGTCGGTACGTGGTGTCCGTGGGCGGGGCGGGCCCCGGCTCGTGCCGCACCGGCCCGGCCGGTACCGTTCCCTGGCGCCGCACCGGGCGCCACCCGCGTCCGGTCGGCCGGACGCGCATCCTCCACCAGCGAAAGGCACCGCGTGAGCGCCCAGCGCCACATCCTGATCCTCGGCGGCACGACCGAGGCGCGGCAGCTCGCCGCCGAGCTCGCCGAGGACCCCGCGCTACGGGTGACGACCTCGCTCGCCGGACGCGTCGCCCGGCCCCGGCTGCCCGCCGGGCAGGTGCGGATCGGGGGGTTCGGCGGGCCCGAGGGCATGGCCCGCTGGCTGCGCGAGCAGCAGGTGGACGCGCTCATCGACGCCACCCATCCTTTCGCCGGCACGATCAGTTTCCACGCGGCGCAGGCCGCCGCGTCCGTCCATGTTCCCCTGCTCGCCCTCCGCCGTGCCGGGTGGGTACCCGGCCCCGGCGACCGATGGCACCAGGTCAGCACCCTGACGGCGGCGGCGGACGCCCTGCCGGCCCTCGGCGGACGCGTCTTCCTGACCACCGGCCGCATGGGCCTCGCCACCTTCGCGCACCTGACCGACCAGTGGTTCCTCGTCCGCTCCGTGGACGCCCCGGAACCCCCCATGCCGCCCCGCACGGAGATCCTCCTGGACCGGGGCCCCTTCACCGTGGAGGGCGAGGCGGAACTCCTGCGCCGCCACCGGATCGACGTCCTGGTGACGAAGGACAGCGGGGCGGCGGCGACGTCGGCGAAGCTCGTCGCGGCGCGCGAGGCGGGCGTACCGGTGGTGGTCGTCCAAAGGCCCCCGGTGCCGGACGGGGTGCCCGAGGCGGCCGACCCCGCGGCGGCGGCGGAGTGGGCACGGGCGCTTCCCGGCTGAGGCGCCCGGCCGGTTCCGCTCCGTCGCCCGTGTGCGAGCCGGTACGGTTCGCAGTGCGCCGGATGTACGGAGGACCGATGACCGCACGGCACGCCGAAGAACCCGCCGAGCTCATTCCCCGGCCGGAGATGACGTTCCCCGCGCTCCGGGCCGCGCTCGCCCGCGTCGCCTCCTCCCGCCTCGCGGAGTTCCAGGCGGACCGTGACTCGGCGTTCACCGCGGCCACCCAGCACGCCTCGTTCCGGCCGATCCGGATGTTCCAGCTCAAGTGGGCGACCGAGATCGAGATCGAACGCCGCCCCGGCCTGGCCGCCCGCTACCGCGCGGCCCTGGACGGCGCGAACACTCTCGACCGTGACGACCCGAAATGGCGCGAGGCCATGGACGAGTGCATGGCCGTACACGACGAGGCCCGCGCCGCGGTGACCGGTGACTGACACCTGGGCGTGGGAGTACGACCCCGACTCGGCGTTCGTCATCGGCGGCATCGACAATCTGGCTTTCATCGCGAAGGTCGAACAACGTGCCGACGAACTGGTCCGTGCCGCCGCGGCGCTCTACCTCGACGGGGCGAAGTACATGGGTACCTCGCCCCGTATGCAGGAGGAGACCGTCGACGCGTCAGGCATGTTCGTGTACCAGGTCGTCCCACGCCACCAACGGGTCTACGTCCGCCAAGTCACATTCCTCGGTCCGTGATCCGCTCCGGCGGCCCGAGTCGGGCCGCCGGACCGGGTGGTCACACCTCCGGATACCTCCGCGGCGTCCACACGATCTCCTCGCCGTCCCCGGTGCCCCGCCGGACCGCGCGGGTCTGGGTCGAGCCCACGAGCAGGATCGTGCGCATGTCGACGTCCGCCGGGTCGAGGTCGCCCAGGCGGACGACGCGGACGCTCTCCTCCGGGCCGCCCACGTCGCGGCCGAGGACCACGGGGGTCTCCGGGGCGCGGTGTTCGAGGAGGAGGTCGCGGGCCTTGCCGACCTGCCAGACGCGGCTGCGGGAGCCGGGGTTGTACAGGGCCAGGACCAGGTCCGCGGCCGCCGCCGCGCGCAGCCGCTCCGCGATGACCTCCCAGGGCTTGAGCCGGTCGGACAGGGACACCACCGCGTAGTCGTGGCCCAGCGGGGCGCCCGCCCGGGAGGCGGCGGCGTGAGCGGCCGTCATGCCGGGGACCACCCGGACCGGGATCTCGCGGTACGGGTCCTCCGAGGCGACCTCCAGGACCGCCGTCGCCATCGCGAAGACGCCCGGGTCGCCCGACGAGACGACGGCGACCCGGCGCCCCTCGCGGGCGAGGTCGAGCGCGAACTCGGCGCGCTCGGACTCCACCTTGTTGTCGGACGCGTGGCGCCGCTGCCCGGGGCGCGCCGGCACCCGGTCCACATACGTGCTGTAGCCGACGACGTCCTCGGCCGCCGCCAGCTCGCCCCGTGCCTCCGGCGTCAGCCACAGCGGCCCGGCCGGGCCGAGCCCGACCACCACGACCCGGCCCCGGCCCGCGGCGGGTGCCGTGGGGGCCGCTCCCACGCGGCTCGGCAGCACCGCCACCGAGAAGTACGGCACCGACTCCGGGTCCACGTCGGCCAGCCGGCCCGTACGCTCCCCGGCCATCGTGGCGCGCTCGACGTACCGCGCCTCGTCCAGCCGGCCCGCGCGCTCCAGCGCGCCCCGCACCGCGGGGAACGTCCGGCCGAGCTTCATCACCACGGCCGAGTCGGTCGAGGCGATACGGGCCGCGAGCTCCTCCTCGGGCAGCGTGCCCGGGAGGATCGTCAGCACCTCCTCGCCCTCCACCAGCGGCTCGCCCAGCCGGGCCGCCGCCGCGCTGAACGACGTGACGCCGGGGACCACCTCGGTCGGGTAGCGGTGGGCCAGCCGCTTGTGCATGTGCATGTACGAGCTGTAGAAGAGCGGGTCGCCCTCGGCGAGCACCGCCACCGTACGGCCCGCGTCGAGGTGCGCGGCCAGCCGCGCCGCCGCCTCCTCGTAGAACTCCTCCATGGCGGCCCGGTAGCCGCCGGGGTGGTCCGTGGTCTCCGTGGTGACGGGGTAGACCAGCTGCTCCTCGACGTGGTCCGGGCGCAGATGGCGTTCGGCGATGGAGCGCGCGATGCTGCGGCCGTGCCGGGCGCTGTGGTAGGCGACGACGTCGGCCGAGGCGATGACCTCGACGGCGCGTACGGTCATCAGCGACGGGTCGCCGGGGCCGAGCCCCACCCCGTACAGCCGGCCCGTCGTCAAAGGCTGCTCGCTCATTCTTCCTCGCTCGCCATCGCGTTGATCGCGGCCGCGGCCATGGCGCTGCCGCCACGCCGGCCGCGCACCACCAGGTACTCCAGCCCCAGCGGGCTGTCCGCCAGGGCGTCCTTGGACTCGGCGGCGCCGATGAAGCCGACCGGTATGCCGATCACGGCGGCCGGGCGGGGCGCTCCGTCGGCCACCATCTCCAGCAGGCGGAACAGCGCGGTCGGCGCGTTGCCCACCGCCACCACGGCGCCGTCCAGCTTGTCGCGCCACAGCTCCAGCGCGGCCGCGCTGCGCGTCGTGCCCATGCGCCGCGCGAGTTCGGGGACCGCCGGGTCGGTGAGGGTGCACAGCACCTCGTTGCCGGCGGGCAGCCGCTTGCGGGTGACGCCACTGGCCACCATGTTCGCGTCGCACAGGATCGGCGCGCCCGCGCGCAGCGCCTCGCCGGCCCGCGCCACGACCTGCGGGCTGTACGAGACGTCCCGCACGAGGTCGGTCATCCCACAGGCGTGGATCATGCGGACCACGACCCGGCTGACGTCCGGCGGCAGTCCGCCGAGGTCCGCCTCCGCCCGGATGGTGGCGAAGGACTGGCGGTAGATGGACGCGCCGTCCTTGTCGTACTCGAACACTCTGCCTCGCTCGCTGGTTTCGCTCTGTGCGCCGTTCCGCCCGCTGTGGTGCGGAACGAAGTCGCCGGATCTACTGCTGAATCGTCGTGTGCGCCCGGACCCCGGACCGCGCCGCCGCCACCGCGTCCGCCAGCCCCGCCGCGGGCACCCGCCGCGCGGGCCCGCTCCGGGTGCCGTCCCGCTCCGTGACCTCGTACCCGTCGCCGGTCGCCAGGACGTCGATCCACCTGCCGCCCGGGTGGCCGCAGCGCCGCTCGCACCCGGACCAGTACACGGGGAGCCCGGCGGACCGCCGCAGGCCGAGGGCGTCGGCCGCGTCGGCCCGTACGTCCGCGCGCGACTTGGCGCAGCCGGGACGGCCCGCGCAGGCGCCCGCGCCGTGCCAGGCGGAGGCGGTGGAGGTGACGAACCCGGCGTCCGCGAGTTCGGCGAGCAGCGCCGGTCCCTCGGCCGACGGGACACCGGGGACGACGAGGCCGCGCCAGGGCGTCACCCGGACCTCCCGGGCCCCCCGCTCCGCGGCCACGCGGGTGACGAGCCGCCACTGAGCACTGGTCAGCCGTCCCAGTGGCGCCGTCACCGACAGGGCGTGGCGTCCGTCCGGGCCCGTCACCGGGCCGGGGCCGGTGGGGTCCCCGGCGGGGAGCCCGGTGCGGGGGAGCGGGGCGTGGGCGATGCCCGCCCCGGCGAGCCGGACCGCCAGCCGGTCGGCGGTCGGCCGCCGGCCGGGCGGCAGTTCCCGCACCCGCCAGGCCGTGCCGCCGCCGGACTCGTCCGCCGCCAGGAACTCGGCCGCGGCCAGCACGGCCGCGCGCGGCGCGTCCCCGGCGCCCACCTCCAGACCGGGGCCGGACGTGCCGAAGTACAGGCCGGCCCGCCCGCCGCCGCTTGCGATCAATGTCACATCCGGCCGGAGGGCCACGATGTCACCGCGTCCGTCGTCCAGTCCGAAGAGGAACCTGCCGGACAGGCCGGTCAGATCGGCGGGGCCGTCCTCGGCACAGAGCAGTCCGTCCAGCTCACGCACCCACGCCTGGACGTCAGGGGCGGGGACATGGGCCACGGGAAGGCCCTCGCGCAGGCCGGATCCGGAATCCGGACGCCAGCCGTCCAGCCCGCACAGCGGGGACGCCACCACATTGCGGATCCGGTCGTGCCGGTCCGAGGGCAGCAGGCCGTGCGACCGCAGCTCCTCCGCGAGGGCGCCACCGCAGCCGGCGGGCAGGCCGCGCAGCTGCACATTGCCGCGCGAGGTGAGGTCGAGGTGCCCGTCGCCCAGCTCGTCCGCGCACCGGGCCAGCACCGCTGCCTGACGGTCGGTCAGCAGACCGCCGGGCAGCCGGATCCGGGCCAGCGCGCCGTCGTCCGCGGCGTGCAGGCGCAGTGCGCCGGGGCAGGCGTCGCCGCGCTCGCGGACGGGCCCGGCGCCGGGCGCGCCGGCACCGGAATCGTCCCGGTCCGAGGAGAGTGCGGGGGTGGAGGGCATGGCGGCGAGCATACCGACGCCCGCGCCCGGCGCACGGCCCCGTACCGCACACCCCACACACTCCCGTACCGCGCCCTGCCAGCGCTTACTATGCTCAGCAGTGGAACGGTGCCCGCTTTCGCGAGCACTGTTTCCCAACGCCAGCGACGGCGACAGGGGAGGAAGCCGGTGAGACTCCGGCACGGTCCCGCCACTGTGAGCCCGGCAGCGATGCCGGGCGAGTCAGGAACTCCCGCCGTCCTCCAACCGCCCGGGGCGCGGACCCCGAGGAAGGCTTGCCGCCGCATGCGCACATTCCGGTCCCGCACGCCCCGGGCGACCCTCGAAGCCCAGGGGAGCGCCGCGTGATCCTTCTTCTGTCGACGTCCGACACCGACCTGCTCAGTGCCCGCGCGGCCGCCGCACTCGGAGGCCCGGTCCCGTACCGGCTCGCCAACCCGGCCCGGCTCGCCCTCGACGAGCTCCCGGCCCTCCTGGAGGGCACCGACCTCGTCGTCGTCCGCCTCCTCGGCGGCCTCCGCGCCTGGCAGGAGGGGCTCGACCTGCTGCTCGCCGGGGACCGCCCCGTCGTCGTCCTCACCGGCGAACAGGCCCCCGACGCCCAGCTGATGGAGGCGTCCACCGTCCCCGTCGGCATCGCCGCCGAGGCGCACGCCTACCTCGCCCACGGCGGCCCCGCCAACCTCGAACAGCTCTCCCGGTTCCTCTCCGACACCGTGCTGCTCACCGGCCACGGCTTCGAGGCCCCCGCCGCCGCCCCCACCTGGGGGCCCCTGGAGCGCACGCCGCGTACGGAGGACGCCGGGAACGCCGACGGCCCGTGCGTCGCCGTCCTCTACTACCGCGCCCACCACATGAGCGGCAACACCGCCTTCGTGGACGCCCTCTGCACCGCCGTCGAGGACGCCGGCGGCCGCCCGATGCCGCTGTACGTCGCCTCGCTGCGCGCCCCCGAGCCCGAGCTCGTCGAGGCGCTCGGCGCCGCCGACGCCGTCGTCACCACCGTCCTCGCCGCCGGCGGCACCAAGCCCGCCACGGCCTCCGCCGGCGGCGACGACGAGTCCTGGGACGCGGGCGCCCTCGCCGCCCTCGACGTGCCGATCCTCCAGGCCCTGTGCCTGACCGGCCCCCGCAGCGCCTGGCAGGAGAACGACGAGGGCCTCTCGCCGCTCGACGCCGCCACCCAGGTCGCCGTGCCGGAGTTCGACGGCCGCATCATCACCGTCCCCTTCTCCTTCAAGGAGGTCGACGAGGACGGCCTGCCGATGTACGTGGCCGACCCCGAGCGCGCCGCCCGCGTCGCCGGCATCGCCGTACGCCACGCACGGCTGCGCCACATCCCGGCCGCCGAGAAGCGGATCGCGCTCGTCCTCTCCGCCTACCCCACCAAGCACTCCCGCATCGGCAACGCCGTCGGCCTCGACACCCCCGCCAGCGCCGTGGCCCTGCTGCGCCGGCTGCGCGAGGAGGGCTACGACTTCGGCGACGAGGCCGTGCCCGGCCTCGCGTCCGGCGACGGCGACGAGCTGATCTACGCCCTGATCGAGGCCGGCGGCCACGACCAGGAATGGCTCACCGAGGAGCAGCTCGCCCGCAACCCCGTCCGCATCCCGGCCGCCGACTACCGCCGCTGGTACGCACAGCTGCCCGCCGAGCTCCGCGAGTCCGTCGAGGAGCACTGGGGCCCGGCCCCGGGCGAGATGTTCCTGGACCGCAGCCGCAACCCCGAGGGCGACATCGTCCTCGCCGCCCTGCGCCGCGGCAATCTGCTGATCCTCATCCAGCCGCCGCGCGGCTTCGGCGAGAACCCCATCGCCATCTACCACGACCCCGACCTGCCGCCCTCGCACCACTACCTCGCCGCGTACCGCTGGATCGCGGCCGCCCGCGAGGAAGGCGGCTTCGGCGCCGACGCGATGGTCCACCTCGGCAAGCACGGCAACCTGGAGTGGCTGCCCGGCAAGAACGCCGGCCTGTCCGCCGCCTGCGGCCCCGACGCCGCCCTCGGCGACCTGCCGCTGGTCTACCCCTTCCTCGTCAACGACCCCGGCGAGGGCACCCAGGCCAAGCGCCGCGCCCACGCCACCCTCGTCGACCACCTGGTGCCGCCGATGGCCCGCGCCGAGTCCTACGGCGACATCACGCGCCTGGAGCAGCTCCTCGACGAGTACGCCGCCATCTCCGCGATGGACCCGGCCAAGCTGCCCGCCATCCGCGCCCAGATCTGGACGCTGATCCAGGCCGCCAAGCTCGACCACGACCTCGGTCTGGAGGACCGCCCGGACGACGACGGCTTCGACGACTTCCTGCTGCACGTCGACGGCTGGCTGTGCGAGGTCAAGGACGCCCAGATCCGCGACGGCCTGCACGTCCTGGGCGGCGCCCCGACCGGCCCCGAGCGCGTCAACCTCGTCCTGTCGATCCTCCGCGCCCGCCAGATCTGGGGCGGCACCGCGGCCCTGCCGGGCCTGCGCGAGGCGCTGGGCCTGGACGAGTCGGCCGCCACCCGCACCACCGCCGACGCGGCCGAGGAGAAGGCCCGAGCCCTCGTCCAGGCCATGGAGGACGCCGGCTGGGACCCGGCCGCCGTCTCCTCCGTGGCGGACGGGCACGGCGACCAGGTCGCCGCCGTCCTCGACTTCGCCGCCCGCGAGGTCGTCCCGCGCCTCGCCCGCACCACCGACGAACTCGACCACGCCGTCAAGGCCCTCGCAGGAGGCTTCGTCCCGGCAGGCCCCTCCGGCTCCCCGCTGCGCGGCCTGGTCAACGTCCTCCCGACGGGCCGCAACTTCTACTCCGTCGACCCCAAGGCCGTGCCCAGCCGGCTCGCCTGGGAGACCGGCCAGGCGCTCGCCGACTCCCTCCTGGAGCGCTACCGCACCGACCACGGCGACTGGCCGAAGTCGGTCGGCCTGTCCCTGTGGGGGACGAGCGCCATGCGCACCGCCGGCGACGACATCGCCGAGGCCCTGCACCTGATGGGCATCCGCCCCGTGTGGGACGAGGCGTCCCGGCGGGTGACGGGACTCGAACCCGTCACCCTGGAGGAGCTGGGCCGGCCGCGCGTCGACGTCACGCTGCGCATCAGCGGCTTCTTCCGGGACGCCTTCCCGCACGTGATCGGCCTCCTGGACGACGCGGTGCGGCTGGCGGCCTCGCTGGACGAGGGCCCGGAGGACAACTACGTCCGCGCCCACGCCCAGGCCGACCTCGCCGCCCACGGCGACGAGCGGCGCGCCACCACCCGTATCTTCGGCTCCCGCCCCGGCACGTACGGCGCGGGCCTGCTCCAGCTCATCGACAGCCGCGACTGGCGCACCGACGCCGACCTGGCGGAGGTCTACACCGTCTGGGGCGGCTACGCCTACGGCCGCGGTCTCGAAGGCCGCCCGGCCCGCGAGGAGATGGAGACCGCGTACAAGCGCATCGCGGTCGCGGCCAAGAACACGGACACCCGCGAGCACGACATCGCCGACTCCGACGACTACTTCCAGTACCACGGCGGCATGGTCGCGACCGTGCGCGCCCTCAAGGGCACCGCCCCCGAGGCGTACATCGGCGACTCCACCCGCCCGGAGACGGTCCGCACCCGCACCCTGGTCGAGGAGACCTCCCGCGTCTTCCGCGCCCGGGTGGTCAACCCCCGCTGGATCGAGGCGATGCGCCGCCACGGCTACAAGGGCGCCTTCGAACTCGCCGCCACGGTGGACTACCTGTTCGGCTACGACGCCACCACCGGCGTCGTCCCCGACTGGATGTACGACAAGCTCGCCCAGACCTATGTCCTGGACCCCGAGAACCGCGCCTTCCTCCAGGAGGCCAACCCCTGGGCCCTTCACGGCATCGCCGAGCGCCTCCTGGAGGCCGAGAGCCGCGGCATGTGGGCCAAGCCCGACGCCGAGACCCTCGACGGCCTGCGCCAGGCGTTCCTGGAGACGGAGGGCGAGCTGGAGGGCGAGGAGTAGGCCCGCGCGGCCCCGGCAGGACCGGCGGCTACGCCAGGTAGCCGCCGTCGATGTCGAGGACGGCCCCGGTGACGAACGACGCGCCGGGGCCTGCGAGGAAGGCGATGCCGGCGGCTATCTCCTCCGGCCGCCCGAACCGCCCCAGGGCGTTGCCCGCCCGCTGCGCGTCGGCGAACGGGCCCTCCGGCGGGTTCATGTCCGTCGCCACGGAACCCGACTGGACGACATTGACGGTGATGCCGCGCGGTGCCAGGTCACGGGCCGCGCCCTTGCTGTAGGCGACCAGCGCGGCCTTGGACGCCGCGTAGTCCGCCATGCCCGCGAAGCCCGGCCGGACGGCGAGGTTGGAGCCGACGGTGACGATCCGTCCGTCGTCGGCGAGCACCCTGGCGGCGGCCCTGATCGCGGCCTGTACCCCGCGGACGTTGACGGCGAACAGCCGGTCGACGGCCTCCGGGTCGACGCCGGGGTCGTCGACCCGGCCGGAGAACGCCGTCCCCGCGTTGTTCACCAGCACGTCCAGCCGCCCGAACTCGGCCGCCACGGCCCCGACGAGGGCGGCCACCTGCCCCTCGTCGCCCTGGTCGGCCCGGTGCGCCGACGCCCGTACGCCCATGGCCGTCAGATCCGCGACGACCTCCCGCGCCTTGCCGGGCGAGGCGACGTAGGAGATCGCCACGTCCGCGCCCTGCCCGGCGAGCGCCCGCGCCGTCGCGGCGCCGATCCCGCGCGAACCGCCCGTCACCAGTGCCACCTTGCCGGTCAGCAGCTTCGTCATCGTGTCTCCCAAGTTTTGTACCGGTCGGTCTCGGCACGACTGTATCGTACTGATCAGTCCAAAACTTCCACGCGCCGTTTGGTCGCGCCCCCGGTGATCACTAGGATCTCCGGATGATCATCACAAAACGGCTCGCGGCGGGCGCGTGCGCCCTGCTCGCCGCGCTGGCCGCAGGAATCGCCCCGGCGAGCGCCGCCGACGGCCCCTCGAAGAACTCGCCCAAGGTCGAGCTGGTGCTGGACGTCAGCGGCTCGATGCGGGCCACCGACCTGGACGGCCGGTCGCGCATGTCGGTCGCCAAGGAGGCGTTCGGCGAGGTGATCGACGCGGTCCCGAGCGGGGTGCGGCTGGGCATCCGCACCCTCGGCGCCGACTACGCCGGTGACGACCGGACGCTCGGCTGCAAGGACAGCAAGCAGCTCTACCGCGTCGGCCCGGTCGACCGCACCGAGGCCAAGACGGCCGTCGCGACCCTCCAGCCCACCGGCTGGACGCCGATCGGCTACGCCCTGCGCGGCGCCGACCAGGACCTGGGCACCGACGGCGGCACCCGCCGCATCGTGCTCATCACCGACGGCGAGGACTCCTGCGGCCAGCCCGACCCGTGCGACGTGGCGCGCGAACTCGCCGCCAAGGGCACGCACCTGACCATCGACACGCTGGGTCTCGCCCACGACGACAAGACCCGTGAGCAGCTGAGCTGCATCGCCGAGGCCACCGGCGGCACGTACACCTCCGTGCAGCACAAGGACGAGCTCTCCGGCCGTATCAAGCAGCTGGTCCGCCGGGCCGAGGTGCCCGTCGAGACCCCCAAGCCCGTCAACGGCGCGACCGAGTGCGCCAAGGCGCCCGAGCTCGGCGCCGGCCTCTGGACCGACCGGGCCACGTTCTCCGAGCACCGCTGGTACAAGGTTCAGGTCAAGCCCGGCCAGGAGCTGCGCACTTCGGTGAGCGTCGGCGCCGACCGCGCCGTCGACCGGGACTACGGCGTACTGATCCGGGCCGTCGGCCCGGGCGGCCGGGAGCTGGTGCGCGGCAGCGACGCCGGCAGCGGGCGGACGGACGTGATGTCGTCCGGTCTCCGCTACCCCGTCGGCAAGAGCGGCGACGACGACAAGGACGAGGAGGCCCGGACGGTCTGCCTGGAGGTCTCGCACTCCTTCTCGGCGCCCGCCTCGGTCAAGCGCGACCCGGGCCTGCCCGTCGAGCTGGCCGTCGACCTCGTGAAGTCCCCCGACAGCCCCTCCGACATCGCGGCCTTCGGCCTGGGCCGGGGCTGGGTGCTGCTGGCCGTCCTCGTGCTGACCGGGCTGATCGCCGGGCTGGTGTGGGGCTGGGTGTCCCGTTGGCGCGTGTCGGTGTGGAGGGCGAACTGATGAGGATCACGACCATGGCACGGCCGGCGGCGGCCGTACTGCTCGCCGCCGCCACCCTGTTCACCACGGCGGGCGCGGCCACCGCGGCCTCCCCGAGCCCGGCCGTCTCCGGCGGCGAGGACGGGGCGCCCACCGAGGCGGGCACCACCTTCCGTACCGCCACCCCCGTCAAGCAGGGGCAGAAGGCCACCGCCGGCGCCTCCACGGGTGACTACCTGTACTGGCAGTTCCCGGCCGGCGCCGCCCAGCGGGCGACCGTCGACGCCACCGTCCAGCTTCCCGAGTCGGCCACCCGGCACGGCGGCGCCACCTGGCAGCTCGACGTCTTCGACGGCCTGCGCCGCCGCCAGGCGTGCGCCTCCGGCGAGCCGACAAAGCGCGCCTCGCAGCAGGACACCACCGTCAAGGTGACCTGCACGCTGCGGACCGTACGCCCCTGGGCCGACCGGTGGGCCAACGACCCGCTGCCCGGCGCCTACTACGTCCGCCTCACCGTCTCCGACATGCCCGACCAGGACCTCGGACTGCCTGTGAAGGCGGAACTCAAGGCGGATACCGAGGACGCGGGCGGCGCCCACGCCGAGGGCGGCGAGGTGGCGCCCCTGCACGCCGCCGCCGTCGCCGAGCCGGAGTCCGGCTGGAACGGCGGCTGGTGGTCGGCCCGCTGGGCGTGGACCGTCGGCGGGGCCGTGCTCGGCTCGCTCGCGGCCATCGGCGGCTACAAGCTGACCCGCCACCCGCACCGGGCGGCGCGGCAGCAGTGACGGCCGGCGGTGAGCGCCCGGGGCCCCGTGCCGCGGGCGCTCACCGCCGCGCGGGCGGGTCCCCGGCCACCGCGTGCCGGTAGAGCGTGCGCAGGGCCTCAGTGAAGTACGAACTGTAGGAGATGTCCGGGGTGTCGCCGCCGGTGTGGTAGCCGCCGATCACCCCGATCACCGCGTAACCGTCGCGCCCGCGCACCAGGAACGGCCCGCCCGACGTGCCGCCCACATAGCCCGCGCAGGCGATCTCCAGGAAGTCGCCCGGGGCCTTGGGGTCGGTGCTGGTGTACCGGTGCGTGGTGGAGCGGCACGTCAGCGGCTTCGGGTAGGTGGCGTCGCTGTTGCCCGGATAGCCGATCAGCCGTACGTCGCCGTGGCGGTACCCCGGCCGGATCCGGAGGTCGAAGCCGCCGACCGCGTCCTCCACGTCCGTGCCGTCGGCCCGCTCGCCGACCCGCACCACCGTGAAGTCCCAGCGCGCGCCGCCGTCGGTGCCCAGGTCGTAGTACCGCTGGTCGATGTGGACGGCCGTCACCGGGAAGACCCCGTGCGGCTTGAGCCCGTCGTGGTACTGCGGCACGAACGACAACTGCTTCCTGGGATCCGGTGAGCGCAGGCAGTGGGCCGCGCTGACCGCGAGGTCGTGGTGCGGGCTCCGGACGACCGTACCGCCGCAGAACCGGCCGGTGTTCTGGCCGTCGGTCCAGAAGAACGTGCCCACCTGGGGCAGCCCGTCGAAGGGCCGGCTGGGCGGCACGGGCGCACCGGGGGCGGGCCGGTCCGGGAGCCGCTTCGTGTCCACGGCCGGCCGCGCGGCGGCCATGCGCGCGGGGGTCCAGTAGGCGGCGGCCGAGACGGCGGCCGGGGACCCGGCCGGGGCAGCGACCGCCGGGGCGGTCAGGGTCGTGGCCAGCAGCCCGGCGAGCACGGTGACCAGGCCGCGGAGGGCGAGGGGTCTGCGCATGGGACGATTTCCTCTCCGAACGTGGGCGGGGAGCGTGTCATCGTCCTACGGGGCGAACGGTGCCGGGGAGACGCCGACGCGCCAGAAACGTAAGGGATTTCATCTTTCGACCGGTGGGCCGTGTGCCGCGCGGACCTCGCCCGACGGGCGGTCGGCAGGGGCCGGGAGGGCCCGCCGGGGCCTGGGGGACATGTCCCGGCGGGCGGGGGATCAGGAAGCGATGCACACCGTGAAGATGTGCATGATGGCACTGAACAACGACTTGCCTCTCAACGTGCTGACGGATACGTACAGTTGAACTGGCGTCATATATTCATACAACGCCCCGGCAGAATATACGTATCCGGTTACGGGTCAAGATTCTCGATCAAGAGAACCTCAGTTCGGTCGATTCTTGATCGATATCGTTTGATCTTGTCCTGCTCAGGCGGTTCCTGATCGACACCGCCGTCCTCTTCAACTCCCGCGCCTCCACCGGCGCCCCCGTCGCCGCCCGCAGCTCCGCCAGCCGGTCCAGCGTCTTCGCCTCCTCCAGCGGCGACTCCACCCGCCGGTTGACGGCGAGCGCCGCCGTCAGGTGCTCGTCCGCCTCGCGGAAGCGCCCGGTGCGGATCTCGGCCGCGGCGAGGTCGCGCAGGGCGTGCCCCTCCTCCTGGGCCGCGCCGATCCGCCGTGCCAGGGCGAGCGCCGCCCACTGGTGGGCCATGTCCTCCTCGTTCCGGCCCGCCCGGCCCAGCGCCAGGCCGAGCACGTTGAGGGCGATGGACTCGTGGCGCCGGTCCGCGATGTCGCGGAAGGTGGCCAGGGCCTGCCGGCACAGGGCCAGCGACTGCTCCACCTCGCCCGGTTCCAGCAGTGCGTGCGCCAGGTTCATCTCGACCGCCGCCCGGTTGGCGCGGCTGCCCACGGCCCGGGCGAGGGCCAGTGCCTGGGTGTACGCGCGGATCGCCCGGTCCCCCAGGCCCAACAGGGTGTAGATCTCCCCGGTGTTGTTCAGGGCCTGGCACTGACCCCGGCGGTCGTCGATCTCACGGAAGCGGGCGAGGGCGTCGAGGAAGCACTCCAGCGCCTCCGGGTGCCGTCCCAGCTCCAGCAGGACGAACCCCATGTTGTTGAGGCAGCGCGCCTGCTGTAATCGGTCGCCGGTGCGCATGTGGATCGACAGCGCCTCCTGGACGAAGGCCAGCGCCTCGTGGTTGCGCCCCGTGTACAGATGCGGCAGCGCGAGGCAGCGCAGCGCCTCGGGTTCGGCCTCGCGGTCGCCGGTGACCCGGGCCAGGGCGAGCGCCCTGCGCGCCTCGGCGATGGCCTCGTCGTAGCGCGCCGCGGTGTTGCGGACGGCGCTGAGGTCGAGCAGGGAGCGGGCCTCGGCCCGGCGGTCCGCCGCTTCGCGCCAGTGCGCCACGGCCCGCTCGTGCAGTGGTTCGGCCACCGTCCAGAGGCCCTCGGACTCCAGGAACCCGCCGAGGACGTGGGCGAGCGGCGCGGCTTGGCCCGGCGGGGCGCACCGCCGCGCGTGGTCGAGGAGCGCGAGCAGGTTGGCGGCCTCGGTGGCGAACCACTCCCGCGGACCCGCCGGGTCCAGCCACGAGGGCGCCTCGGCGGGCGGCCGCGCGAGGGTGACGGGGGTACGGACGCGGTGCGGGAACAGCGCGCGGTCGGCGCGGTCCGCGCAGAACAGGTAGTAGTCCGTCATGCGCCGCACGGCCCGTTCGTCGTCCCCGGGGTCCTCGCCCCGCTCGTCCGCCGCGAGCGTACGGGCGTACTCGCGCAGTAGGTCGTGGATGCGGTAGCGGTACGGGGTGGGCTCCTCCAGCAGGTGGAAATTCAGCAGGTCTTCCAGTACGAGCTCGGTCTCGTCGAACGGGAGCCCGGTGAGCGCGGCGGCCGCGTAGACGCCGAACTCCGAGCCGATGTGCAGGCTGAGCCGGTGGAACGCGCTCTGCTGCACCGGGGTCAGGGACCGGTGGGAGAAGGCGAACGCCCGGGCCAGGTCCCGGGAGCCGTCACGGATCTCGGCGAGCCGGCCCGGTCGCGAGAGCCGGTCCACGAGGTCGCGCGCCGTCCAGGAGCCGTGGCACAGGAAGCGGCTGGCCGCCATCTCGATGGCCAGCGGGAGGTAGCCGCACAGCCGGACGATCTCGGCCGTCCGCTCCTCGTCCGCCGGGCGCCGGGCCCCGACGCGGTCCTGGAAGAGGGCGATCGCCTCGGCCCGGCGCAGGACGTCCAGGGAGATCGGACGGACGCCGGGCAGGCCGGTGAGCCGCCGTCTGCTGGTGATGACGAGCTGTGAGGGGGTGGCGCCGGGGAGCAGCGGGAGCACCTGCTCGGGCCCGGCGGCGTCGTCCAGCACGACGATCGCGCAGCGGTCGGCCAGGACCGTGCGCCACAGCGCCGTCAGCTCGTCCAGGTGCCTCGGGAGCCCGTCCGCCGGCACGCCGAGCAGCCGCAGGAGCCGGCCCAGCGCGGCCTCCGGGGTGAGCGGCTCCTGGAAGGACGCGTGCGCGCCGAGGTTGAGGTAGAGGCGCCCGTCCGGGAAGCGGTCCCGCAACTCGTGCGCGGCGTGGACGGCGAGGGCCGTCTTGCCGACGCCGGCCATGCCGTCGATCGCCTCCAGGGCCACGACGGCGCGCGGGGTGCCCGACGCCGGGGTCAGGGCGGTGGCGAGCCGGTGCAGCTCGTCCGTCCGGCCCACCCAGGGGATGTCGTGCGGCAGGTTGTCGGGCACGGCCGGCCGCTCCCCGGCCCGTTCGGCCGCGCCCGCGCGGGGCAGCAGCTGGATCGCCGGCGAGCCGTTGAGGATGCCGTGCTGGACGCGCTGGAGCTCCTCGCCGGGGTCGGTGCCGTGCTCGGTGACCAGCCGGTGGGTGAGCTGCCGGAGCAGCTGGGTCGCCTCGGCGGTGCGGCCGCAGCCGTGCAGGGCCAGCGCGAGGTGCCCGGCCAGCGACTCGTGGGTGGGGTGCCGGCCGGCGAGCGCCGACAGCTCGGGCACGGCGTCGGCGAAGCGGCCCAGCCGCAGGTCGAGTCCGGCCCGGGTGAGGGCGGCCGCCAGGCCCGCGGCCTCGGCGGTGGCGCGCACGTGCTCGGCCCAGGAGCCGGACAGCCCGGTCAGCGGCTCGCCGCGCCACAGGCCGCCCGCCTCGTCCAGCAGCCGGAGCGCCTGCTCGGCGTCGCCGCTCTCCGCCAGCGCGCGGGCCCGTGCGGTCAGGCTCAGATAGCGGCGCAGGTCGACGGACTCGGGGTCGGCCTCCAGGACGTACGCGTGGGCGTGGTTGGTGAGCACCGGCGCGCCCGGACCGCCGACCTTGCGGAGCGCGGTGCGGATGCGGGAGGCGTAGGTGTAGAGGTTCTCCCGCGCGCGCCGGGGCGGGTCGTCGTCCCAGACCCGGTGGATCAGGGTGTCCAGGCCCACCGGGCGGCCCACGTCGTGGGCCAGCGCCGCGAGCGTACAGCGGGCCTTGCCGGAATCCAGTCCGCTGCGCCGCCCGTCGGCCCGCATCTCGATGGTGCCCAAGAGCCGGAACTCCACCTGCGCCCCTTCCGTCGGGACGTCCGATCGGAGGGATGAGCATGACACAGCGTCAAACATTGGTGCCAGGTGGTGAAGGAGCGCCTTGAATTCGGTTGTTGCGCCGTCAGATGCGATCGGAACCGGTCCCGGAGGGGTAGGGCTCAGGCCAAGGATTGCCGAATGGCCATGTCATGTGCTTGCGAAGGCGTGGCCGTGCAGGGGGGAGGGACATGGCGGCGGAACCCATGACGGAGCGGGAGCTCACCGAAGCGTTCGTGCGCGCCCTGCCGCCGGACGGGCCGTACGGCCCGGCGGCGGGCCGGGCCCTGGAGGAACTGACCGGAACCGCCCGGGAGTCGGACCCGGCGCTCGCCGCCGCCTGGGCCGGCGCGGCGGACGCGGACCCGGCCCGCCTGGCGGACCTCGCCCGCGCGCTGCACCGCCGGCTCGGGGCCGGGCGGGCGGAGGGGGAACTGCGCGAGGGGTTACGGGGCTGGCTACGGGAGTACGCGCCGGCCCGGGAGGGGGGCGCGCACCGGAGGGACGGGCCCGGCGCCCCCGCCGCCCGTACGGTCGATGAGGGCGCGGACCGTACGGGCGGCGGGGCCTCTGAGTGTGCGGTCGGTGGGGAGGCGGACCGTGCTGCCGGTGGGGCCTCTGGGCGCGCGGTCGGCGAGGGCACGGACCGTGCTGCGGGTGAAGCATCTGAGGGTGCGGTCGGCGGGGACGTGGACCGTGCTGCCGGTGGAGCCCCTGAGCATGTCGGTGGGGAGGCAGACCGTGCTGCCGGTGAAGCCCCTGAACGTGTCGGCGGGGACGCGGACCGTGCTGCCGGTGAAACCCCCGAGCGTGCGGCCGACCGCGCCGGAGGGCCCGTCGTCGGGCACTCGTCCGCGCATGTCAACAGCCTCTCCGGGCACACCCGGGTGGCCGGCTCCAGTGTTCAGGCCCGGGACATCCACGGCGGCGTCCACCTTCACCAGCCCGCCCCGCCCGGGCGGCCCCCGGTGCCGCGCCAACTCCTGCCCGTACCGGCGCACTTCACCGGCCGGGCGGGCGACCTGCGCGCCCTCGACGCCCTGCGCGCCGCCCGGCGGGCCTCCGCCCCCCAGGTCGCCGTGGTCAGCGGCCCCGCCGGCGTCGGGAAGACCGCCCTGGCCAGCCGCTGGCTGAGCGCGCTGACCCCGGAGTTCCCCGACGGCCAGCTCTACGCCGACCTGCGCGGCCATACCCCCGGCGGCCCGGCCGGTCCCACCGAGGCCCTGGCCGGATTCCTGCGCGCCCTCGGAGCGGCCTCGATCCCCGGTTCCCTGGCCGAACAGGCCGCCCTGTGGCGCTCGTTGACCGCCGGGCTCCGGCTCGTCGTGATGCTCGACAACGCCCTCTCCGCCGCCCAGGTGCGCACCCTGCTGCCCGCCGCGCCCGGCAGCCTCGTCGTGGTCACCAGCAGACACCGGCTCACCGGGCTCGGCGTCGACGGGGCGGGCTTCCACCAGGTCGGCATGCTCGACCCGGCCGCCGCGCTGGAGCTCTTCGCCCGGGGCGTCGGCGGCGACCGCGTCGCGGCGGACCGCCCGGCCGCGCGCGAGGTCGTCGACCTGTGCGCCCGGCTGCCGCTCGCCGTCTGCCTGGCCGCCGCGCAGCTCGCCGCCCGCCCCCGCCGCCCGGTCGCCGCCCTCGCCTCGGCGCTCACCCGTGGGCGCGGCCCGCTGGAGACCCTCGGAGTGGAAGGGGACACCGCCGTGCGCACCGCCCTGGACGAGTCGTTCGCCGCCCTCCCAGCCCGGGCCGCCGACGCCTACCGGCGCATGGGACTGCTCCCCGTCACCCGCTACGACGGGCCGATGGCCGGTGCCGTGTGCGGCGTACCGCCCGAGGAGGCCGAGGACCTCCTGGAACTGCTCCTGGAGGTGAACCTCCTGGAGGAGGCCGCGCCGGGGAGCGCCCCCGGCGACCGCTACCGCTTCCACGACCTCGTACGCCTGCACGCGGGCGGCCGGGCCGAGGCCGACCTGCCGGAACCCGAACGGCGCGCCACGCTCCGCCGCTTCGCCGACTGGTGCCTCGCCACCGCCACCTCGGCCGAGGCCCTCCTCACCCCGAGCCACCGCACCCTGGACCGCGACTACGCCCACCCGCCCGTACCGCCGGTGGCGTTCGACGCCCAGGGCCCGGCGCTGGCGTGGCTGGACGAGCACCGCTTCGACCTCATGGCCGCCGTCCGCCTCGCCGCCCGCGAGGGCTGGGACGCGAGCGCCTGGCAGCTCGTCGACGCCATGTGGCCGCTCTTCCTCCGGCTGCGGCCCTATGACCTGTGGACGGAGGCCCACGCGCTCGGCCTGGCCGCGGCCCGCCGCGCCGGGCACCGCGCGGGCGAGGGCCGGATGCTGACCTCCGGCGGCAACGGCCTGTGTCACACCGGCCGTTTCGACGAGGCCGCCCGCTGGTTCGAGGACGCCCTGCGCCACGCCGGTGAGGACGGCGACGAGCGCCAGCGGGCCCAGGCCCTGCACGGGCTCGGCCGGGCCCACTTCGGCGCGGGCCGCACCCAGGACGCCGAACGCCACTACGCCCACGCCCTCGCCCTCCGCGAGGCCATCGGCTACACCCGGGGCGCGGCCCTCTCCCGCGTGTGCCTGGGCGAGATCGCCCTGACCCACGACCGGCCCGGCCTCGCGGCGGAGCGGCTGGCCACGGCCCGCGCCGAACTCGTCGCCGAGGGCGACTCCTACGACGCGGCCCGCGCGCTCGCCCTCCTCGGCCACGCCACGGCCCGCGGCGGCCACGCCCGGACGGGGATGCGAAGACTCCTGCGCGCCCTGGTGGAGTTCGAGAACGCCGGCTCCGTCCACTGGCAGGCGCGGACGATGGAATACCTCGGGCAGGCGTGCCAGGAACACCGGGCCCTCGCGGAGGCGGCCCGCTGGTTCACCCGCTCCCTGGCCCTGTACGACCCGGTGAGCCCCACCGACGCGACCCGCCTCCGCGCCCGCCTCCGCGAGCTCCCTCCTCGGCCCCGCCCCGGCCTGTGACCGGGGGCCGCGCCCCCGGCCCCCGGGCCGTGCCCGCGTGGTGCCCCGGGCCGGTCCCCGGCCGTGGGGCGGCCCCGGGTCTCCCGCCGCCCGGAGGCCGCGCTCCCCGCCCTCCGGCTGTGTCCCGCGCGGTGTCCTCAGCCGCCGGGCGGAACCGCGTCTCCCGCCCGCCCGGGACCGGCCGCCCAGGGCAGCGGGCCCGGGCCCCCGGCGGCGAGCGCCCGCAGGCGCAGCCGCAGCGACGTCCCCGCCCCCGAGAGCCGTACCGCGCCCAGCTCCTCCAGCGCCCGCCCGGCCGTGAGCCAGCCGTGCAGGAACGACGCCAGGACGGCGCCCACCGGGCCCACGGCCCCCGCCGGGACGGGCGGGCGCGGGGACGCCGTCAGCAGCCGGCCGTCGCGGAGGCCGATCACCCAGCACCCGGTCGCGTCCGGCACCGAGGCGAGCAGACAGCCCGGGTGACGGGCCAGCAGCCAGCGCGCCCGGCGCGCCGCCGCGGCCGGGCCGGGCGCCGGGCGCCCGCAGCGGAGGACGTCGGCGGTCTCCGCCCAGCGGCCGTCCCGGCGGGCGTCCGGGTCTACGCTCCAGTGGACGTCCACCCCCGCCGGCCGATCCGGACGGCCCGTCCGGCCGGGCCCGGGGTCCGCGCTCCAGTGGTCCCCGGCCGTCAGCTCCACCGTCGCCGGGCGCAGGTCACCGGCGGTCAGGCGGACGAGCGCCAGGGCGCGCCCCGCGGCCGTCACGTGCCCGGCCCGGCCGCACCGGGCACCGGGACGCCGCCGTCGTCGAGCGGCGGCGGCACGGCGGCCGGCTCGGTGACCGGCGCGTAGGCGGGCTGCCCCAGGCCCAGCAGCCGGTACATCAGCGCGCGCATCCGCCGGTTGAAGCGGCCCGGCTCGGAGGACAGCAGGGCGGCCACCCGCGCGTACTCCCGCCGCCGGTACTCGGCCGCCGCGTACCGCAGCTGCCCCTCCAGCGGGTGCAGCGGCGACAGCGCGGGCGCGGCCAGCGCCAGCGCCGCGGCCGGTGAGGCCGGGTGCACCTCGCGCTCGGGGAAGCGGGCGAGCAGTACCGGCGCCCGGGTGACCGTGGCGTAGGACGTCAGCGAGCCGTGGTCGCCGAGCACCGCGTCCGCGGACACCAGCAGCGCCCGCCAGTCCGCCTCGGGCGGTACCAGCGCCAGCCCGCGGGCCCGGCAGCTCGCCAGCCAGGTACGGACCTGCCAGTCCCCGTGCCCGGCCCACACGTTGGGGTGCACGAGCACCGCCACCCGGTACCGGTCGGGCGGCAACTCGCTGAGCAGCCGCGGCAGCAGCGCGTCGAAGCGGCCGAAGGACGAGGACGGGCCCCAGGTGGAGGTGACGACCACCAGCTGCTGCCGGTCGGTCAGGCCCAGCCCTCGGCGGTAGGCCGCGCGGTGCGGCAGGCTCGCGGCGATCCGGTCGTAGCAGGGGTCGCCGACGACGGTCGCCACCGGCACCGCCTCCGGGCACCAGCGTGTCAGCTCGGCGAGGTCCCGGTCGTGGGCGAGCGCGACGGCGGCCGGCACCACCCGGCCGCCGCGGGTGAGGTACTCCCGGCTCAGCATGCCCGCCGGGCGCTCGGCCGCCGGTGCCGAGGTCCGTTCGCCCTCGCGCAGCAGCTTGATGTGCCCGGCGCCGTGCGAGAGCCGGATCAGCGGCCCGCGCACCTTCTCGATCCCCCGGGAGCCCGCCGCGAGCGCCAGGTCGAACTCCTCGCGGACCGCCGCCCGCCACGGCAGCACCGCCACCCCCAGCTCCCGCAGGAAGCGGCCGGCGCCCTCGCCGAGCGCGTGCGGGGCGACCGTGAAGGCCACCTGGATCCGCAGATCACCTTCCATCAGTGAGAAGACGTCGCGCAGCCGCTGGCCGTAGGTCACCGTGTGCACGACGACCAGGACGCGTTTGCAGTCCGGCAGCGTCAGCCACCGGCGGTCCGGCTCCGGGCAGCTCCGGATCGTGGACATGGGCACCATCCCCCTCCTCGTCGACCGGCCTCCCCGGCCGGTCGTGGCTCGGACCCAGGGGATTCCCATGCCGTCTGACGGAATGCTTGCAGCGACCTCGACGCATCCTTGCCACGCTCCGCGGGGGCCGGCTCACGGGCCGTCATCAACCCGTGGTTAAGTTCGTGGCCCAGCCGTGACGTGGCACGGACTAGTGCGAGGGCTTCCTCCCGTGACAGGATGCTCTCCGCGGCCGGAGCTTCTTAACTGGCCGTGAGGTGACGTGGGGAAGATCGCGGAAACAAGCTCGTGAGGACGGAGCGGATGGCAACCGGGGGCGACAGGTCGGCAGGCGACGCGGGCAGCCCGCTCGCGGCGCGGCTCAACTACCTGTTCGCGAACATGCATCCGCCCGGCGCCCCGTACACCAACGCGCACGTGGCGGAGGAGATCTGCCGCGGCACCGAGGAGTACGGCGGGGTCAAGCTCACCGAGCAGTATCTGTCGATGCTCCGCAACGGCCGCCGTGCCAACCCCAGCCCGGACGTGCTGCGCGCGCTGGCGAAGTTCTTCGCCGTGCCCGTCGGCTATCTGATGGGCGACCTCTCGGCCTCGCAGGCCGAGCGGGTGGAGGAGGAGGTCCGTTTCCTCGTCGCCATGCGGGACCAGCGGGTCCGGGCCATCGCCCTGCGCTCCGTGGGGCTGCCGCCCGAGGTCCAGGACAGCCTCAACACGATCATCGCCCAGTTCCGGCAGCAGATGAACCTTCCGGCCGACCCGCCCGACGCGGGTGGCGAGGAGCGCTCGTGACCGTCACGGCGGATGACCGGCTCTTCACGTACTGGCGGCGTACCGAGGACGAGGACGGTGCAGGGATGCGAGTGGGGCGCATACGGCGCCGGTGCAAGCAGCTCATCCAGGAGCTCGCGCTGCCCGCGTCCACGGACCTCCAGGGCCTCTGCGACGTCGTCGCGGGCCGGGTGGGCCGCCCCATCCGCCTGGTGCCGATGAGCCTGAACGGCGTGGTCTCCGGCATGACGGCCACCACCGACGACTCCTTCTGGGTCATCTACGAACAGAAGACCTCGCCCTGGCACCAGGTCCACATCGTCCTCCACGAGATCGGCCACCTCCTGCTCGGCCACGACCAGGACCCGGCCGTCACCGAGGACGCCCTCAAGGTCTGGACGCCGTCGGTCGACGTGGCCACCGCCATGCGCCGGATGGGCCTGACCATGGGCCTCGCCCGCCACCACTGCTACGACAACCTCACGGAGCGCGAGACCGAGATCCTCGGCACCCTCCTGATGGAGAAGGTCGTGCCCCCGCCGCCGGGCCAGGAGGCCCCGCTGGAGGGCGAGGCCGCCGCGCTCGCCGCCTCCCTCGGCCCCGCGCTCCAGCACGTGCGCCGGCAGCTGAGGGAGGGAGGCGCCGATGTTTGACGCCCTCTACCTCACCTTCTCCGCCGTCACCTGGTGCATCGTCGGCTACAAGGCCCGCGCCTGGTTCCGCGACCGGGGCAATGTCGACCTGGGCCTCACGGCCCTGATGACCGCCGGCGTCCCCATCGTCTTCCTCTTCTCCGCGCCCAGCGTCTACCGCGCCTTCGACCGCCTGACCGGCGTGGCCAACCTCGCCATGGTCTTCCTCTACTCGGCCGTGGTGCTGTTCGCCTCCGGCGCCACCGTGCTGCTCCTGCGCTGGACCAGCCGGGGCGACGCGGCCGCCGAGGCCCGGGCCGCCGCCCGGTCGCGGTTCGCGGTCGGCGTGGTGGCCGTCGCCTGGGCCACGGCCGTCGTCTGCTTCGCCGTCGGCCGTCCGGACGACGTGGAGCACCCCCGGGACTTCAGCACCGCCTACGCCGACGCGCCCGGAGTGGTCGCCTTCCTGGTGCTGTATCTGGCCATCTTCGGCACGAGCCTCGCGGGGCTCGGCGCCCTGTGCCCGCGCTACGCCGCCCGGCTGGGCCGCTCCTGGCTCGCCAAGGGCCTGCGCACGCTGGCCGCGGGCTGCTGGCTCGGCCTGCTGTACTGCCTGTGCAAGCTGGTCGGCTTCGTCCTGTCCTGGACCGGGAACGAGCTCTACTGGCTCTCCAACGGCGTGGCGCCGATGAGCGCCTCGGTGGCCGCGCTGCTGGTGCTGCTCGGCTTCTCGCTGCCCGCGGCCGGCCCCCGGGTCGCCGCCTGGCGGCGGCTGCGCCGGCTGGACCCGCTCTGGCGGTCCGTCACCGCGCACGCCCCCGAGGTCACCATCGACGAGAACCGCTGGTCGGCCCGCTGGCCCTTCGCCGACCTGGAGTGGCGGGCCAACCGCCGGATGGCGGAGATCCGCGACATCCAGCGCGGCATCCGCCGCCATGTCGAGCCCCTGACCCTGGACCTCGCCCGGGAGAAGGCCGCCGCCGCCGGCCTGGACGAGCGGCGCACCGCCGCGGTCGTCGAGGCCGCGGCCCTGCGCCGGGGCCTGGCCAACCAGACCACCGGGCACGTACCGGCGCCCCACGCGGACAGCGTGGTGGTGACGGTCAGCGCGGACCCGGCCGAGGAGCACGAACACCTGGCCCGCGTCGCGGACGTCTACCACGATCCACTGGTCGACGCGGTCCTCACCGACCTACGGGAGATCACCGCGGCGAGCCGTCCCTGACGGCGCGCGGCCCACAGACGAGGCGGCCATGGACGGGGGTCAAGGCCGCCTGCGCCACAGGCCGGCGCCGGGTCCGTAACCATTCGGACCCGGCGCCGCCCGTGCGTGTCACCCGCCGGTCCCCGGCACCCGCGCCCCTGTCTAGAGTCGGGTTCCATGCAGAACTCCGCCCTGCCCGGCGCCTCCGCGCCCATCGACCTCGCCGCGCTGGTCAGCGACCCGTACGGCACCTACGCCCGGCTCCGTGAGGCCGGCCCCGTCCACCGCTTCACGGGCCCGGACGGCCGGCCCGCCTGGCTGGTCACCCGCTACGAGGACGTCCGCGCGGGACTCGCGGACCCCCGGCTGTCCCTGGACAAGGCCCATGCCGCACGCGAGAACTACAGCGGGTTCTCGCTGCCGGCCGCCCTCGACTCCAACCTGCTGAACATGGACCCGCCCGACCACACGAGGGTGCGGCGCCTGGTCGTCAAGGCGTTCACGCCCGGCCGGACGGAAAAGCTCCGGGAGCCGGTGCGGCGGACGGCCGAGGCGCTCCTCGACGCCGTGGAGGCCGGCGGCCGCGCCGATCTGATCGCCGATTACGCGGGGCCCCTGCCCATCACGGTCATCTGCGACCTGCTGGGGGTGGCGCAGGAGGACAGGAGGGACTTCCGGGCCTGGACCGACGCGATGATCGCGCCCGATCCCGAGCGCACGCACCTGATGAAAGAGGCCATCGGGGAACTGCTGGCCTTCTTCACCGGGCTGATCGCGAGCAAGCGCGCCGCGCCCGCCGACGACCTGCTCTCGGACCTGATCGCGGTCCGGGACGGCGAGGGCGACGACCGGCTCTCGGAGGACGAGCTGACCTCGCTCGCCTTCCTGATCCTCTTCGCGGGCTATGAGAACACCGTGCACCTCATCGGCAACACCGTCCTCGCGCTCCTGGACCGTCCGGAGCTGATGCGTCAGTTGCGCATGAATCCGGACGGAATGAGGGCCGCGTTCGACGAGTTCACCCGCTGGGACGGGCCCGCACCGCTGGCGATCCGCCGCTTTCCGGTGGAAGACGTCGAGATCGGGGGCGTGACCGTGCCCGCGGGGGAGACCGTGCTCCTCTCCGTGGCCTCCGCCAATCGTGATCCTCGTCACTTCGACGATCCGGAACGGCTGGATCCGAACCGCGCGGAAAAGGGGCATCTCGGACTGGGGCATGGCATCCACTACTGCCTGGGCGCGCCGCTGGCCAGGATGGAGACGGAGATCGCGCTGGCAGCGCTGCTGGAGCGGTTCCCGGGGCTGGCGCTCGACGTGCCGCGCGAGGAGCTGAAGTGGCGGCCCTCGGTGCGGGCGCGTGGCTTGATTTCGCTGCCTGTTCGTTGGAAATAAGCAAAGCCGAACAGATTTTTGATGCATAACCCATCGTTGATGAGGTAGAACTGTCTTCGAGCCCGCCCGGTGTGCATCCCCCGTCGCACCGGGCGGGCCTTCGACTTCGGCGGCCCGGCCGCCGGGCAGCGGACCCGGACGGCCCGTCGGCGATCAGGCCCCGGGCGGGAACTTCAGCAGCGCGACCGCCGCCAGCATCTGCACGCTCACCGCGGCCACCGCCTTGTGCG
The DNA here is from genome assembly GCF_002891295.1 of Streptomyces eurocidicus. Lineage (GTDB taxonomy): Bacteria > Actinomycetota > Actinomycetes > Streptomycetales > Streptomycetaceae > Streptomyces > Streptomyces eurocidicus. The sequence continues at coordinate 330,262 of NZ_LGUI01000002.1, forward strand.
TCGGCAGATGGTGCTGCCCCCGGATCAGCAGCGCCGCGAAGGCGTAGCCGAAGGCCGAGGTGATCCAGGCGGCGGCCCGCACCGGATAGGAATCGCCCGGCAGGCACGCGTCGAGCGCCAGCCGCGGCAGGTCCGTCGCCCAGAAGATCACCACGAACAGGGTCACCGTCGGACCGAACTTCCCGTTGCCACCGAGCCGGCGCGCGATGGCCTGGGTGGCCACCCCCAGCAGCAGGCTCGCCAGGAGCAGCACACCGTCGGCGAGGGCCATCGCCTCCAGGGCCTGCCCGGGGCCGACCCGCCACCCCTCCCAGAAGGAGTCGTTGCCCAGCGTCCCCAGCGCCCCGCAGAGCAGGCACAGGAAGGCGGCGGCCCCCCAGACGCTCCGGTCCCGCGCCTCGTCGAGCACTTCGACGGGGCGGAACCAGAGCCCGAATATGAGGCGGTGCCACAGCAGCTTGCGCGGCGCCCTCCGGGGCCGCACGGGCTGCGAGGGTGGGGACGAAGGGGACGGGCTCACAGGCATGGATGCAAGTTCTATCACCCGTCCGGACCAGTCACCGGTGGCCGGTCCGGAAAACGGGCACCGCGGGTGATCCAGGGTCAGACCGGTGCGGGCGCCGCGCCGTCGGGGTCACCGCCGGGCCCGGGGCGCGGACCCGCCCCCGGGCCGTCGCCGCTCGCGGTGCCGGGGTCCCCGTCCGGGTCCACCCCCGGGCCGGCGGCCGCCAGATACTCCTCCGAGATCTCCCGGGGCCCGAACGGCCACACCTTCTCGTACCGCGCCCACAGCAGGAACGCCGCACAGCCCGCCGCGACCCAGGCCAGCGACCATTCGATGGGGTGCCGCCCGGGCGAGTTCTCGTCCGCGTAGCCGTAGATGACCAGCCAGCCCACCAGCGCCACGAGGCTGGGCAGCGGATAGAGCCACATCCGGTACGGCCGCCGCAGCGCCGGCTGACGGCGCCGCAGCACCGTCACGGCCAGCACCTGTGCCAGGGCCTGCACGATCACCATGACGGTGGTCAGCAGCTGGATCAGCGTCGCCAGATCGGTATGACGGCCGATCAGGAAGCCGACGGCGGTGACGACGCCCATCGACGCCAGGCCCAGCACCGGGAAGCGGTGCCTCGGGTGGAGCCTGCCGAAGGCGCCGAAGAAGACCTTGTCCCGCGCCGCGTCGTAGGGCACCCGGGACCCGCCGAGCAGGCCGGTCAGCACGGACGCCACCGCCGTGACGAGGATCAGCACCGTGACGGTCTTCGCCGCGCCGACGCCCCAGGCTTTCTCCAGCACCGCGGAGGCCACCGAGGACGAGGCCGCCGAGTCCGGGTCGAGCATCTGCTTCCAGTCGACGACGCCCAGGGTGCCGATCTGGAGCAGCAGGTAGATCGCCATGATGCCGAGGATGGAGAAGACGATGGCGCGCGGCAGGGTGCGCCCCGGGTTCTTGATCTCGGCGCCCATGTAGGCCGCGGTGTTGTAGCCGAGGTAGTCGTAGATGCCGATAGTCAGGCCCGCCGCGAAGCCGATCCAGAAGTGATTGGTGGTCAGCTCGAAGGCGTGCGCCGGGTAGGTGAAGGCCCGGTCGGGGCTGAAGTGGGTGAAGGCCGCCACGATGACCAGCACCACGGACGCGATCATCACGCACCACAGCACCACCGTGATCCTCGCGATGTTCTCCACCCGCCGCCACAGCACCGCCAGGATCACCGCGATCACGGCCAGCCCGATCAGGTCGCCCTGGGTCCGGCCCATGTCCGGCCAGAGGTAGCCGAGGTACTGCACGAAGCCGATGATCCCCGTGGACATGCCCAGCGGGATGAAGAGCATCGCCGTCCAGACGAACAGGAACGGCATCAGCCTGCCGGTCCGGTACTGGAACGCCTGCCGCAGATAGACGTAGCTGCCGCCGGCCCCCGGCAGCGAGGCGCCCAGCTCGGCCCAGATCAGCCCGTCGGCGAGGGCCAGCACCGCGCCCGCGACGAACCCGATCACGGCCTGCGGTCCGCCGAAGGCCGCCACCATCAGCGGGATGGTGACGAACGGCCCGATGCCGCACATCTGGCTCATGTTGAGCGCGGTGGCCTGGAAGAGCCCGATGCGGCGTACGAACCCGACGCGCGGCTCCGGCGGTTGTCCCGTGTCTGCCATGGCGGTCAGCCCTTTCTCGCGCCTGACGGTGCCCCACTGCACTGGTAGCACCGGGGTGCCGGAGGCGTCCATGACCTGGACGCCGGTGGACCGTCCGGGCGTTCTGCCGCCGCCCGGACGGCGCAGTGTAGGTTCCGGTCGCGGGGCGGCGCGGGTGATCGCGCGAAATCATGGGCCGGACGCCGGAGACGGCGGCGGGGACGGAGGGCGGACATGCGGGTGCGCGGGGCACGGGTGGCCGTCGTCGGCGGGTCGATCGCGGGGTGCGCCACCGCGCTCGCCGCGGCGCGGGCCGGCGCCGGAGAGGTCGTGGTGTACGAGCGGGCCGCCGACGGCCTCCAGGACCGGGGCGTCGGCCTCGCCGTCCACGACGACCGCTACACCGAACTGGCGGCGGCCGGGCAGCTGGGGCCGGACGTCCCCTGGCGGCGGCTCACCCGGCGCCCCTGGATCGTCCGGGACGGCGCGGCGCCCGCCGGACGGGTGGTGGGCGTGCTGCCGTTCCCCTTCCGCTCGTACAACTGGGGCTCGCTCTGGCGGGAGTCGCGCGCGGGGCTGCCCGCCTCCGTCGGCTACGTCCGGGGCTCGGCCGTCGAACGGGTGCTGCCCGAACCCGGCGGCGCCGTGCTGCGGTTCGCCGACGGGCGCACCGAGCGCTTCGACCTGGTCGTCGGCGCCGACGGCTACCGCTCGGCCGTCCGGGCCGCGACCCGCGCGGCCACCGTGCCCGCGTACGCCGGGTACCTGGCCTGGCGCGGCACCCTGCCGGTGGAGCTGCTGCCCGGCCCCCGCGACGCCTGGCCCGAGCACGACGCCGCGACCGTCACCTTCCCCGGCGGCCATATGATCGTCTACCGCATTCCGGGCCCGGGAGGCCATGGCACCTCCGCGAACTGGGTCTTCTACACCGCGCCGCCCGCCGCGCTGGGCCCGGCCCTCCGGGACCCCACGAGCCTGCCCGCCGGCACGGTCACCGACGAGCTGGTCTCCCATCACGCGGCCGTCGTCGAGGAGCACTTCCCGCCGTACTGGCAGGAGGTCGTCCGGCGTACGCCCCGGTCCGGGACATACGTCCAGCCGATCTACGACCTGGCCGTGCCGCACTACGGCGAGGGCCGGCTCGTCCTCGCCGGGGACGCGGCCGCCGTCGCCCGCCCGCACTCCGGCAGCGGAGCGGTCAAGGCCCTCCAGGACGCGGCGGTGCTGGAACGCGTGCTGCGCGAGGCGCCGGACCTGGACGCCGCCGTGCGCGCCTACGACGCCGAACGCTCGCCCACCGGCCGGGCTGTGGTCGACGTCGGCCGCCGGCTCGGCCACGCGCAGGTGCGGGCGACGCCCGACTGGGCGGCCATGGACCAGGAGGCCGTCGAGGAGTGGTGGCGGACGTCGGCCGACGGCGGCCGGGGCTTCGGAGGGCACGCCCTGACGGGGCCGGGGGAGTGAGGGCGGAAGCCGCCTCCCCAAGGTGCCCTCCGGGGCGTTGCGGACCCTTACTGCACATCTATGGCAACTGCCACATCCTTGCCACAAGCGCCGGTCGGAGCGCTATGGTGGCCCGGCCGTGGTGTTCGGGAAGACCGGTGACAGGCCCTCGTGGCCCGAGTCCGGAGCGGCCCTCGCCACTGTGATCGGGGAGTTCCCGTTCCGTTCCGCGCACCGCCACGGCGCGCGGAGCCACTGGCCGCAGCCCGCGGCCGGGAAGGCAGGGGCGGGCGCGCACGAACCCGTAAGCCAGGAGACCGGCCACGGCATCTCACGCGATGATCCACGAGGTGCTTGGAGCGTTCACCCCCGATGACCCTGCCCGTCGACACCCCCACAGCCATCCCCGGCGAAGCGCCGCCCTCCTTCCGCTGGCGCCGCCAGGACACCGTACGCACCGCGGGCCTGCTGGCGGTCATCGCCGCCCTGCACGTCGTCGCGTTCGGCGTGCTCTACCTGCTCGTCGTCCCCGACCACTACACCGTGGGCTCCAAGGTCTACGGCGTCGGGCTCGGCATCACCGCCTACACCCTCGGCATGCGGCACGCCTTCGACGCCGACCACATCGCCGCCATCGACAACACCACCCGCAAGCTGATGGCCGACGGCAAGCGCCCGGTCTCGGTCGGCTTCTGGTTCGCGCTCGGCCACTCCAGCGTGGTGGTCGCCATGGCGGCCCTGGTCGCGGGCGGCACCCAGGTCGCCGGGACCCTCCTCGACGAGGAGTCCACCACCCACCAGACGCTCGGCGTGGTCGGCACCACCGTCTCCGGCGGCTTCCTCTACCTCATCGCCGCCCTCAACCTCGTCGCCCTCGCGGGCATCCTGCGCATCTTCCGCGCCATGCGCGAGGGCCGCTACGACGAGGCCGAGCTGGAGCGGCACCTGGACTCGCGCGGCTTTATGAACCGCGTCCTCGGCCGCTTCACCCGCTCCATCACCCGCCCCGGCCAGATGTACCCGCTGGGCTTCCTGTTCGGCCTCGGCTTCGACACGGCCACCGAGGTCACCCTCATGGTGATGGCGGGCAGCGGCGCCGCCGCCGGCCTGCCCTGGTACGCGATCCTGTGCCTGCCGCTGCTGTTCGCCGCCGGTATGAGCCTCTTCGACACCCTCGACGGCACGTTCATGAACTTCGCCTACCAGTGGGCGTTCTCCAACCCCGTCCGCAAGGTCTACTACAACCTCACCATCACCGGGCTGTCGATCGCCGTCGCCTTCCTCATCGGGACCATCGAGCTGGTGAGCGTCCTGCACGAGAAGCTCTACCTCGACGACGCGCTGACCGGCTGGATCGCCGGCCTGAACCTCGACAACGTGGGCTTCGTGATCGTCGGCCTGTTCGTGGTGGTCTGGGCCGCGGCGCTGGCGTACTGGCGCTTCGGCAAGGTCGAACAGCGCTGGGCGGCACGCACGTCGGCGGCGGTCGTACCCAAGGGCTGACGGCGGGCGGGCGACGGCGGTCCGCGTGTGACTAACAGGCCAATCTTCCCCATCAGGGGCCCCTGGGGCCACACCCGCTGTCATCATGACCGCCGATCCTCACCGTGGGCTCCCCGCAGCCCTCGAACAGACGGGAATCCGGCATGCTCGGAAGATTGCGCACTCTCGCCGCGGCCCTGGCCGTCACCGTGACCCTGGGCGTGGGCACCGCCCAGGCCCAGGGTCACGACCGGGCGGCCAAGCCCACGAAGCGCGTCTACAACTCCATGCAGTTCGCCCACCCCTCGGCCCCCGACGCCTTCTGCACCATCGGCGCGGTCGGGACGGACGCCCACGGGCGCAAGATAGCCATCTCGGCGGGCCACTGCGGCGGGAGCGGAAGCTACGCGGACCGCGAGATCCCGGAGAACGACCTGCCCGTCTACGACCGCCAGGACTTCGACTACGGCCCGATCGGCTACATCCGCTACTTCAAGAGCCCCGAAGGCTCGATGACCGGCCATGCCACCAAGGACTACATGGTCATCGAGCTGGTCCCGTGGGTGACGCTCTCCTCGCAGGGGCCGTACCTGAAGCAGACCGGCATGGTGGAGGTCCCCGGCGGCGCCCCCAGCCCCAACGCCGTGTCGCCCGCCCGCGACGACGAGCGTCTGCTCGGCGCCTCGCTCTTCGACAACAACGAACTGGTGGTCTCCGGTCAGCTCGGCGTCTGGTACGGGCGCGTCACCAACAACTCGCGGGGTGTCTACCAGTGCCACGCCCCGCACCAGGCGGGCGACTCGGGGGGCCCGGCCATCTGGCACGTACCGGGCAGCGCGTACCCGTCGGAGGCCAACGGGTTCAAGGCGGAGGGCCCCTGGGCCGGCATCACCAAGGCGCGCATCCTGGGCATCCCGCCCTACGTCTACACCAGCTCGGCGAACATCCTCGCGGACCTTCGGGCCCGGGACGAGGCGGATCCCGCGGACATCTTCGGCGGCGGCTTCAAGGTGACGACCAACCCGTAAGGGGGGCGGCCCGACCGGGCCTCGGCGCGACGGGCTTTTCCCCACCCCGCCCCTTCCCGCTGTATCCGATGTGCGGCTCCGCCGCGTGGCGGGGGCTCCGCCCCCGGGCCCCCTTCCGCGCTCCGCGCGGTGTCCTCAATCGCCGGACGGGCTGAATTTCCGCCCGGCCCGAGCAGAATCAGCCCGTCCGGCGCTTGAGGACATTCGGGAAGGGGCGGGGTGGGGAAACCCCGCCCACCCTTACGCCGCCCCACCCCGCCCCGCAGGGAACGGCACCGAAGCCAGCACCGGAAGCACCCACCCCTCCTCGTGGTCCAGATGAGCCGTCAGCTCCGCCACCATCCGCCCCAGCTCCGCCCGGAACCGCACGGGATCCGCCGCCCCCGCGTCCCGCAGCAGCGCCAGGATCCCGTCCTTGATCCGCGCGACCGTCCGGTGTTCCTCCCGGAGCCGGTCGAGGGCGTCCCGCAGCCGCGGGTGGTGCTCCGCGAGCGCGGGGAAGACGTGTGCGTCCTCACTGGTGTGATGGAACGTCAGGGCCCCGCAGAACGCCAGGCAGTGCTGTCTGATCTGCATGCCCAGGCCCGGCGCCGGCGGGGCGTCCGGGCCCCGGTGGGCCGCCACCGCCGCGAGATGGGCGTCGGTCTCGGCGAGCACGTGCTTCAGCTGCGCGCGCAGCCAGGTGTGGACCTCCAGCAGCTTGTCGGCGAGCGTGACGATCTCGCGGGCGCCTCCCGCGTCCGGGTGCCCGGAGCGCTCCAGGGCCACGACGGGCAGGCGGCGGGAGGTCCGCTCCTGGTAGTCGGCGTAGCCGGGCGCGGCCCGTGTGACATGGGCGAACAGCCGGTCGCGCCGGGCGCCCTCGGCGGGGACGGCGACCGCCTCGAACTCCTCGGTGCCCAGCTCCACCCGCACCACGGGATGGGCGAGCAGGTTGTGGTACCAGTCGGGGTGGGCGGGCGCGCCGAGGTTGGACCCGACGACCAGCAGGAGCCCGCCGTGGCGGACGTAGCCGAGCGGGGTGGTGTGCGGGGCGCCCGACCTCGCGCCGGTGGTGGTCAGCAGCAGGAGGTCGCCGCCCTCGAAGGGGCCGCCGACCTTTCCGGCGCCGGCCCGGAACTCCTCGATGACGGACTGGTTGAACGATATGGGCATGACGGTGTGGGCTCTCCGGAGCGGTACGTGATCCGCGGGTGACCGCGGTGACGGTGAAAAGGGGCGCGAGAGGGCGCGGTGGCGTGCGAAGAAGGCACGCGACGGCGCCGTACGGTCAGGCGCTGCCTGTGAAGTGAGAACTCATGGGGGTCACCCTCTGAGGAAAGGTGTCTCGCCCGGTCGCCGGCCCGCCCACTGCTCTTCGGCCGGCGCCACGCGGACACGCGCCCCATTACAGCCATGCGCCGGCCGTCGTGTCAATGCGGATTCGGCGGCCTTACGACGCCGTCAGCCGGCGCGGCCCGGAATCTCGGCGTCCCCGCCCGGGTTCGCGGGAAAGGGCTGGTCATGGCCGGTGGTGGGCGACGCGCACACGCCGAACCACGCGGCGACCCCGAGGACGACTGCGACGAAGCGGCGCATGCGAAGTTCCTTCCGGTGCGGGAGAGTCGGCGCGAGCGGGCGGCTCGGCGGCCGGGTCGCCCGAGGGCTGCCCAGCCCCCGGAGCGCGCATGCGCCGCTCACCCGAACGTGGCCGGGGTACGGGGCGCTGGCCCTACGTTCAGGTGAACTCCACCGGGAACAGCGGTCCTTGGCGGTGGCCCGGGTGCACGGACGGCCTTACCGGTCCGGCCCGGAGGGCCCGGTGCCGGGCGGCTCCGCCTCCGTCACGGCGCCGCCGCGGGCAGGACGACCTCGAACCGGCAGCCTCCCGGTACGTTCCGGACGGCCGCCCGGCCCGCGTGGGCCTCGACGATGCCGCGGACGATCGCCAGGCCGAGCCCCGCCCCCGGGGGCGTCCGCGCCTGTGAACCGCGCCAGCCGGTGTCGAAGACCCGCGGCAGGTCCTCCTCCGGGATGCCGCCGCAGCCGTCCGTGACGGACAGGACGACCGTGTCCGCGGCGCGCCGCGCGGCCACGGCGACCGTGCCGTCGGCCGGGGTGCGGCGGATGGCGTTGACGAGGAGGTTGCCCAGGACGCGCGTCATCTCCTTGCCGTCCACCTCGACCGGCACCGGGTCCACCCCGTCGCCGACCAGCCGCACGCCGTGCTCGCGCGCCAGCGGCCCCGCGCCGGCGAGGGCGTCGCCCACCAGGTCGTACACCGACATCCGGCTGGGGTGGAGCGGCAGCGCGCCCGCGTGGATGCGGGAGAGCTCGAAGAGGTCCCCGACCATGGAGTCGAGCCGGCCGACCTCCGTGCGGATCTGCCGGAAGTAGCGCGGGGGGTCCTCGGCCAGGCCGTCCTCCAGCGCCTCCGACATCGCGCGGAGCCCGGCCAGCGGGGTCCGCAGGTCGTGCGAGATCCAGGCGACGAGCTCGCGCCGGGACGTCTCCAGCGCCTGCTCCCGCTCCCGTGACCGCGCGAGCCGCTCGCTCGTCGCCGCGAGCTCGCGGCCGAGCGCGGCCAGCTCCGCCGTCGCGTCGCCGGCGGGTGCCGCGAAGTCGCCGTCGTCGCCGAAGGAGCGCGCGGCGAGGGTCAGCGCGTTGCTCCGGGCCACCACCCACCGGCCGAGCAGCAGGGCGGTGGCCAGGGAGACCACGGCGGCCATCGCGCAGACCGTGGTCACGACCGTCAGGTCGTGCGAGGAGAGGAACATCGCCCGGGCCACGGCCAGCGTGCCCGCCAGCATCGCGGTCACCGGGACGGCCGCGACCACGGTCAGCGACACGGCCACCGAGCGGTGCCGCAGGGCGCGCAGCGCGAGGGCGCCCAGCAGCCCGGCCGCGGCGGCGCCCAGGAAGGCGAACAGGGCGATCAGCAGGACGTCACGCATCACGGGCCCCGTCCCCGGGAGGGGCGGCTCCGGCGGTGGTGCCGTGGGCCGGGTCCCCGTCGGTCCCGAAGCGGTACCCCACGCCCCAGACGGTCCGGATCAGCCGGGGCCGGGCGGGGTCGTCCTCGACCTTGGCGCGCAGCCGCCGCACGTGCACGGTCACCGTCGACAGATCGCCGAAGTCCCACCCCCACACCTCGCGCATCAGCTCCTCGCGGGCGCACGCCCGGCCCGGATGCCGCATCAGGAACGCCAGGAGGTCGAACTCCCGCAGGGTGAGGGAGAGCTCGGCGCCGTCCTTGGCGGCGCGGCGGCCCACGGGGTCGAGGGCGATGCCGCCCGCGCGCAGCGGCGGCGCCGTGCCGGGGCCGGCGGCCGCGGCCGTCGTCCGCGCCTGCGCGCGGCGCAGCACGGACGTGACGCGCAGCACCAGCTCGCGGGGGCTGAAGGGCTTGGTCACATAGTCGTCCGCGCCGACCTCCAGACCCAGGATGCGGTCCTCCTCGTCGCCGCGCGCCGTCAGCATGATGACCGGTACGGGCCCGTGCTCGCGGAGCCTGCGGCAGACCTCCAGGCCGTCCATGCCCGGCAGCATCAGGTCGAGGACGACGAGGTCGGGCGGGGACGCGGCCGCCCGCTCCAGGGCGGCGGGCCCGTCCGCGACGCGGTCGACGGCGAAGCCGGCCCGGTCGAGGTATCCGGCGACGACCTCGGCGACGGTCGGGTCGTCGTCGACGACGAGAACCCGGGCGGGGTGGTGCGTGGCATGCATGCCGTAAGCCTCGCACCACGACGGGACGAACGCCCGGCCGGACCGGCTCGCCCCGGTCGGCCGCGCCCGGAAAACCACCTCGTACCCGCCGTCCCTCGATAGGCTCACGGTCGTTCCCGGTCGGAGGGGGTCGGCCCCGAGCCGTGCCGGAGCAGGGGAGGAGAGGGCATTGTCCGCAGCCGAGGCGGTGACGGGCGGGGCAGACGTGCCGGGCGCCGGGTGCTGGCTCCTCGTCGGTTCCGGGCTGGCCGGGATGCGGATCGTCCACGAGCTGACGGAAGCCTGCGAACGGCTCCTGCCCGGGCGCTACACGGTCGTCCACACGGACGAGCTGATCCTCGGGGTGCGCGCCGGCCGGCTGACGCTGCACGACATCGGCGGACGGCCGCTGACCGCGCCGGCCGTCGCCTACGCCCGGATGAGCAGCGCCCGGTTGAGCAGCGACCGTGAGATCACGCTGCTGCGCCACCTGGAGGCGATGGGCACGGTCCTGCTCAACCCGGCCGACGCGGTGCTGGCCTGTGTCAACAAGTTCTGGCACCTGCAGCAGCTCGCGGTCGCGGGGCTGCCGGTCCCCGACAGCCGCAGCTACGCCGACGCCCCGCTGGCGAAGGCGATCGACGCCGGTGTGCCGGAGCCGTGCGTGGTGAAGGCGGTGCGCGGCCAGCAGGGCGGGCAGGTCTTCCTGGCGCCCGACGCCGCGATGCTGCGCGCCGTCCAGGGCAGCCTGAAGGACGACTCGCCGTATGTGTTCCAGCGGTACGTGGCGCACTCCCACGGGCGGGACCTGCGCGTGGTGGTGGTCGACGGGCGGGTCGTCGCCGCGCAGATCCGCTCGGCCGCCGACGGCGACCTCCGGTCGAACCTGGCGCTGGGCGGCACGGCCGAGCTGTGCCGGGGCCGCTACCCGGCGGGGGAGGAGCTCGCCGTACGGGCCGCCGAGGTGCTGGGGCTCGGCGTCGCCGGGGTGGACCTGCTCTTCGAGCCGGACGGCGGCTTCACGATCTGTGAGGTGAACGTCCACGTCGGCTGGCGCGCCTATATGACGGAGGTCGCCCCGGCGGTCGTGACCGCCTGCCGGGCCCGGTTGGACGCGGCGGGCGGCGCCGCCGGCTCCGTCGCGGGCGGCGCTATTTGATGGTGGTGTCCCCGAGCGACACGAGGAGCCGGCGCATCAGGTCGGCGAGTCCCTCGGACTCCGCGCGGTCGAAGGGCGCCAGCATGCGGGCCTCGTGGGCGAGGTGGTCGGCCATCAGCGCGTGGGTGAGCTCGCGGCCCCGCTCGGTGAGCCGGATCTTCACCGAGCGCCGGTCCGCGGTGTCCCGCACCCGCTCGACCAGGCCCTTGGCCTCCATGCGGTCGATGCGGTTGGTGATGGCGCCCGACGTCACCATGGCGGCCTTGCGGAACGCGCCGGCGGTCAGTTCGTAGGGCGGCCCCGACCGTTGCAGCGTGAGGAGGACGTCGAACTCGCCCAGTTCCAGGCCGCGTTCGGTCGCGAACGCCCGGAACTGCTTCTCCAGTGCCGCTCCCAGCCGCTGGAGACGGCCGAAGACCTGCACGGGCCACAGGTCGTCCGCCAGGTCCGGGCGCTCCACGAGCCACTGGCCGACGATCTCGTCGACCGCGTCCCGCTCGGTGTTCTCGCCCGCTGCGTCGCCGCTCATCGCTCTCCTCCGGCCGGTCCGACGTCGTCCCCCCGATGATATCTCAACGTTGAGAGAGTTGACGTTGAACGAGTGGGAGTGCTTTTATCTCAACGTTGAAATTATCAACCTTGAGCGAAAGGGGTTCCCATGTCCGACCAGCTGGTCGCCGCGCCCGCCTCCGTCTCCGCACCACCCCGCACCGGCAAGGCGGCGGCCGGGCAGGTCCCGGTCCTCTGGCTGGCCCTGCTCTCCACCCCCCTCGCCATGGGCGCCAACGCCCCCGTGCTGATCCTTCCCGACATGGCCCGCTCCCTCGGGGTCCCCACGTCCACCGCCACCTGGCTGGTCACCGTCTTCGCCTGGGCGATGACCGTCGGCTCGCCGCTGTGGGCGGGACTGATCCGGCAGCGCGGGCTCCGTCCGGCCCTCCTGGCCGCCGTGGCGGCCGTCGTCACCGGGACCGCCGTCGTCACCACCGCCCCCTGGCTGCCCCTCGCCCTCGCCGGGCGGGCCGTCCAGGCCGTCGGCGGCGCCGGCCTGGTCGCCGTCGCCATGAACCTGGCCGGCTCCACCCGGCGCATGGGCGTCATCACCGCGGGATTCGGGATACTCGGCGCCTCCGGCCCCCTGCTCGGCTCGCTCCTCGCCGGCGCCGCCTCCTGGCGCCTGTCCCTCACCCTGTCCGCGGTCTCGCTCGTCGCGGCCCCCGCCGTCTGGCGTCACACCCGCCGGACCCCGCCCGCCGGCACCACCTTCGACGCCACCGGAGCCGGCCTCGTCGTCGCCCTGGCCTCCGCCCTCGTCCTCATCCCCACGGCCCCGGTCGCCGCCGCCCTCGCCGCCCTGGCCGTCGCCGTTCCGCTCGTACTCCACACCAGGCGCCGCCCCGACGGCTTCGTCCCCGCCGTCCTCCTGCGCTCGCCCGCCTTCATCGGTTCCGCGCTCCTCGCCTGCGCCTTCTCGACCTCCTACTTCTCCCTCCTCTTCAGCCTGCCGCGCCTGATCGCCCAGCGGACGCCCTGGAGCACCGGCGCCATCGGCACCGGGCAGCTCGTCGCGCTGCTCATCGGCTCCGCCCTGTCGTGGCTCCTGGCCGCGGCCGCGGGACGGCTGGGACACCGCGCCGTCCTCACGGTCCTGCTCACCCTCGGCGTCCTCGCCCCCCTCACCGCGGCCTTCGTCTCCTGGGGCCCCCTGCTCCTGCTCGCCGCCACGGTCGCCGTCTTCGTCTCCACCGGCAGCAACGCGGTCCTGTCCGTCCGCGCCGCCAAGGACGCCCCCGGCCACCAGCGCCCCTCGGCGATCGGCCTGTTCGTCCTCTGCTACCAGCTGGGCGGAGCGCTCGGGCCCGCGCTCGCGGCGACGCTGGTCCTGAAGTGAGACGTGGGGCGCGTACGGACGCGCCCCGGTCGGCCCGTGCGGCCGGTGACGAGTGACGAACCCCGCCCGGGGTTCGTCACTCGTCACCGGCCGCACGGCCGTGTCCCCCGTGGCCGACGGCCCGGGGGACAGGGATGACCGAGTGCGCTCACCTGCTCTCCTTTTCCTTCTCCTCCCGGCGGCTCCGGGACACGGCCAGGGCGATCGCGGCGGCGGCGACGACCCCGCAACCCGCCAGGATCATGTCGTCGTTGACGGTGCCGCCCGTGCTCTCCCCGGTGCGCGGAGCGCCCTTCGGGACCTTGGCCGTGGCCTGGGACGGCGCGGTGCCCTGCCGGGCCGAGGCGCCGGCCGCGTGGTGCGCCGGCGTGGTGCCGTTCGGGCGGGGCTGCGGCTTCGGGGCCGCCGGGTCGACCTTGAGGGTCGTACCGGCCGTTCCGTTGCTGCAGATCAGCTTCACCGGGTACGTGCCCGGGCGCGCCGTGATGTGCAGCCTGCCCTGGACGTGCTGGGGGTCGGTGCGGTTGAGCGTGATGGTGCCGGCCTGCGAGGCGACCGACTTCACGGTGGCTCCCGGGTAAGGGGCGCAGGAGCCGCTGATGTCCACCGTCTGCCCGGTACGGGCCTCACGGGGGCTGACACTGATCTTGGCGGCTCCGACGAGCGGCCCCGGTCCGGTCCCGCCGGACGGTGACCCGGAGCCCCCGGCGGCCGCCGCGAGCGGCGCGAAGGTCAGGGCGCCGCACAGGGCGAGTGCGGAGCTTGCGGTGATGAGTGTGGTGCGCATGGCGATCGACGTCCTTTCGTCGACTTCGGTGGAGTGCCGCGGCCCGTCGGCCCGACCTGCCCCGGAGGGCGGGGCGGCCGGACGGCCACCGCGGTGGAACGTCTCCACCGTCGCCCATCGATCCGACCGGTGGTGTCGGGCGGGCAGGGGACCGGCGGGGCCTTCGGACGTCCTCCGGCGGGCCGTCCCCCGACCGGTGGGCCCCCTAGGCGGCATGCCGGGCCGTCAGGTCCGCGTACACGACGATGTTGTCGCGGTACCCGTCCGCCGTGTCGCGCGGTCCCCCGCAGGTGACCAGCCGCAACTGCGGCGCCCCCGAGCCCCGGTAGACCCGGTCGGCGGGGAAGTCGGCCTTGGCGTACTGCTCCACGGCCCGGACCGTGAACACCGCGGTGCCGCCGTCGGCCCGCTGCACCTCGATCGTGGCGCCCGGCCGCAGCCGGCCGAGGGAGAAGAACACGCCGTCGCCGTACCGGCCGACGGTGGAGTGCCCGAGGATCACCGAGGCACCGGCCTCCCCGGGCGTGGGGGAGCCCCGGTACCAGCCCGCCGGCGCGTCCTTCTCGATCGGCGGCACCTCCACGGTGCCGTCGGCCTCCTGCCCGAGGGACATCACCGGGGCGGAGACGCCGAGCGACGGGATCGCCAGCTCCACGGGCTCCGAACGGGACATGGGCGCGGCGGTTCCCGGGCCGGGCGACGCGGGGGCGGAGGCGCCCACGCCCGGACCGGGCGGGGACGCGGGGGCGGGCGCGCGGGTGCCGAGGAGGATCAGACCGACGCCGAGGGCGATCAGGACGGCCAGGAAGCACATGCCGGCGCGGGCCTGCCGCCGACGGAGCGCTTTGCGCCGGAGACCGGCCGGGGCCGCGGGCCGGCCGGCCTTCGCCGGGCCGGGGGATACGGGGTGTCGCATGGTCGGTGCCCCTTTCCGGTGCGGGGTGCGCGTGTGCGCGCTGTCTGTCATGGGGCGGACGCCGGACGCCTGTGCCCGGGCCGGGGCCCGCCGCGCGTGTCCGCGGGACGGCCCGCCGTGTGGCGTACGCCCTGGCCGGGGGCGTGCCGGGTGTTCGTGTGCGGCCCGGTGGTTGCCCCACTGGGCTGTGCCCCCGGTCCTGCGTGACGGTTTGCCGTGTGGCGTGGCCGGGGTGTACGCCCTGGCCGGGGTGTGCCGGATGCTCGTGTGTGGCCTGGTGGTCCTCCTGCCGGGCCGTGGCCCCGGCTCTGTGTGACGGTTTGCCGTGTGGCGTGGGCCGGGGCGTATGCCCTGGTCGGGGCGTACCGGATGCTCGTGTGCGGCCCGGTGGTTGCCCCACTGGGTTGCGCCCCCGGCTCTGCGTGACGGTTTGCCGTGTGGCGTGGCCGGGGTGTACGCCCTGGCCGGGGTGTGCCGGATGCTCGTGTACGGCCCGGTGGTCCTCCTGCCAGGCCGTGGGCCCGGTCCTGCGTGACGGTTCGCCGTGTGGCCTGGCCGGGGTGTACGCCCTGGCCGGGGCGTACTGGACGCTCGTGTACGGCCCGGTGGTTGCCCCACTGGGTTGCGCCCCCGGCCCTGCGCGACGGTTCGCCGTGTCGCGTGGGCCGGGACGTACGCCGGGTCGGGCGGACCGGCACCCGCGTACAGGCCGGTGGGGCGTCGTGCCCGCGCGGGCCCTCGTCCTCACCGTAGGGGCCCTGGCTCGTCCGCCGTATCGGCCGACCGGTCCACCGGCCGGGGGAATCGCCCGTGAGCGCCCGGCCCCCTTCCCCTCGGGCCGCGTGTCCTCGGTAGGCCGGGCGGAGCCGCGCCGGGCCGCCTGTCCACCCGTCGGAGGAGGGAGGTCGGACCCCCGCGCGACCGGTCGGCCGATCCCGGGAGCGCCCGGCTCCGGTCAGCCTGGGAACACCACCCGGCAACGCGGCCACCCGGTCACGCCTTCGCCGGACGACCGGGCTCCGGCCGTCAGGTGGTGGCGGCCCGGGGGAGGCCCGGTGCATGCCTTCCGTGGTGGGTCGGTGGAATCCCGGCCGTGCCACGACGGCGGTCCGGCGGAGGCCGTCGCCATCTTGCGGCGGCCCCCCTCGGAGGCTTCGGTTCACGCCCCCGGCGGCGGTGGCCCGGCGGAAGCCCCGTTCGCGGCCTCCGCGGAAGGCCCGTGGAATCCCGGCCGCCCCGCGTCGGCCGCCCCGCACAGGCGGTCCGGCGGAAGCCCGGGCTCACGCCGCTCCCGGGCGCCCTGCGGAAACCCGGCCCACGCGCCGCGACAGCCCGCGGAAGCAAGCCCCCTTCGACACAAGACCCGCGGAAAGAGGTCCGATCATGAACCCGCTCACCAGGACCGGTGCCAGGACCGGCACCCCCGCACCGTCCACCCCCGACCACCAGGTCGTTTCGCCCGCCCCCGCCCCGCCCGCGGACACCTCGGAGGCCGACCTCGCCTCCCTCATGGAGCACGCCTTCACTCAGGCCCCCATCGCCATGGCCCTCTACGACCGCGACTGCCGTCAGCTCAGGGCCAACGACGAGATGGCGTACGTCTCGGGCCGTCCGGAGGACGAGACCCGCGGCCGGCTCCTCACGGAGCTGTTGCCCGACCCGCCGCTGAACGAGCTGGCCCGCCTGGGCCCCCGGGTGCTGCGCAGCGGGCGGCCGGCCCGGGCCGACCTCCGTGCGACCGTACCCGGCGAGCAACGGGAACGGGCGTGGACGACCTTCCTCACCCCCGTCAAGGACGACGCCGGGCGGACCCACGGCCTGGCGGCCGCCGCGCTCGACACCACCCGGGAGTACCTGGCGAGACGCCGGCTGTCCCTGGTCAACGAGGCCACCGCCCGCATCGGTACGACTCTGGACCTCACCCGCACCGCCCAGGAACTCACGGACGTCACCTGCGGCCGGTTCGCCGACGCGGTCACCGTCGACCTGCTCGCCTCCGTACTCACCGACGCGCGGTCCGAGGGGGAGGCCCCCACCGAGCTGCGCCGCGTCGCGCGATGCGCGACGCACGGCACGCCCCCCGCGCCGTGCCCGGCGAACGGAACCATCCCCCTGGCCCCCCGCTCGCTGCCCGCCCGCGTGCTGGCCTCCGGCCGGGCCGCCCGGTTCCATCTCGACGGCCGCGCCGGGCCCTGCCGGTGGTCGGCCGGCGCGCTCACCTTCGACGAGTGCGCGCGCGGCGACGGCATCCACTCCGTCCTCGCGGTGCCCCTCAAGGCGCGCGGCCAGGTGCTGGGCCTCGCCCAGTTCGCCCGGGGCCGGTCGAGCGGGCCCTTCGACGAGGACGACGTCCTGGTCGCCGAGGACATCACCGCCAGGGCCGCCACCTGCATCGACAACGCCCGCCGCTACACCCGCGAACGCGCCGTCGCCGTCACCCTCCAGCACAGCCTGCTCCCCGCCCGCCCGGCCGCCCAGAACGCCGTCGACGTGGCCTCCCGTTACCTCCCCGCCTGCACCGAGGCGGGCGTGGGCGGCGACTGGTTCGACGTCATCCCCCTGTCCGGCACCCGGGTCGCCCTCGTCGTGGGCGACGTGGTCGGGCACGGCCTGTACGCCTCCGCCACCATGGGCCGGCTCCGCACGGCCGTACGCACCCTCGCCGACCTCGACATGCCGCCCGACGAGCTCCTCACCCACCTCGACGACCTCGTCCTGCAGAACCAGCGCGAACAGCACGACCCGGGTGTGCCGGGCCCCTTCGACGAGCTCTGCGCCACCTGCCTCTACGTCGTCTACGACTCCCTCACCCGGCGCTGCGTCATGGCCTCGGCGGGCCACCCCGCGCCCGTTCTCCTCGCCCCCGACGGCACCGCCGGATTCCTGGACCTCCCGCACGGGCCGCCCCTCGGTCTCGGGGGCCTGCCGTTCGAGTCGTGCGAGGTCCCGTTGCCCGAGGGCAGCGTCCTCGCCCTCTACACCGACGGGCTCGTCGAATCGGCCGACCACGACATCCGGCACGGCGGCGACCGGCTGCTGCGCGCCATGACCGGGGCCGCCGGTTCCCTGGAGGAGACGTGCGACACCGTTCTCGACGCCCTGCTCCCCGAGAAGCCCGGCGACGACGTCGCCCTGCTCCTCGCCCGCACCCGCGCGCTGCCCGCTGACCGCACCCGCGCCTGGGACCTCGCCTCCGCCCCGTCCGCCGTCGCCGACGCCCGCACCCTGGCGACGCGTCAGCTCACCGCCTGGGGCCTGGCGGACCTCGCCTTCACCACCGAACTGGTCGTCAGCGAACTCGTCACCAACGCCATCCGCTACGGCGCCGGGCCCGTCCGGCTGCGGCTGATCCACGACACCCGCCTGATCTGCGAGGTCTCCGACGCCGGCCACACCGCGCCCCGCCTCCGCCGGGCCCGCACCTACGACGAGGGCGGCCGCGGCCTCTTCCTCGTCGCCCAGCTCACCGACCGCTGGGGCACCCGGTACACCTCCGACGGCAAGACCATCTGGGCCGAACAGCTCCCCACCGCCTGACGAGCCGTGGTCACACCCGTGGCCGACCCGTACGCCCGCCCGACGCGACGACACCGCAGGAGGTGCCCGCCATGACCGAATCCCCGCTCACCCGCGACAACCGGGCACGGCCGCGCCGCGACGGCCCGTACGAGCCCGCGCCGCTCACGGCCGACGACGGCGTGACCCTCTCTCTCCGGCAACTCGAATACCTGGTCGTCACCCTCGGCGAAGGCCGTCTGACACGCGCCGCCCGGCGGCTGCGCGTGACGGAACCGACCGTCTCCCACCAGCTCAAGGCCCTGGAGCGGGCCGTGGGTACCCCGCTGCTGGTGCGCGGGCCCGACGGCGTACGCCCCACGCCCGCCGGCGAGGCACTGCTGCCGCACGCCCGGACCGCCCTGCGCGGCGCCCACCGGGCACGCGCCGCGGCGCTGGCCGTGGGGGCCGCCCGCGAGGCGCCCCTGCGCGTGGCCACCCTGCCCTCGCTCCTGCCCGGTCTCCTGCCCGCCCTGCGGGAATGGTCGCTCGCGCGGCCCGGCACCGGCCTCGCCGTCAGCCTGTGCGAGAGCGGGCGGCTGCTCCAGGACCGCGTCACCTCGGGGGCCGCCGACCTCGCCGTGGGCCCGCGCCCGCCCGGCTGGCACGGCGACGTACGGCCCTTCGGTACCGAGGACCTCGTCGTGGTCTGCCCGGCGGACCACCCGCTGCGCGGCGGTTCCGCGCCCGTGCGGGACCTCCTCGGCGACCGGTGGATCCGCTACCCGGAGGACGGCCGGAGCCCGCTCGACCTCCTCACCGACGCGCCCGGGACCGATCCGCCCCCGCACCGGCCGTTCCTGGAGGTGCCCACCGCCGACGCCGCGATCGCGCTCGCCGCGGACGGCGCCGGGCTCACCGCCGTCCCCTCCGGTGCCGTCCCGCCCCGGCTGCGCCCCCAGGTCATCCGGCCCCTGCCGGGCGTGTCCCGTGAGATCACGCTGTTCACCGCCCCGGACAACCCGGAGGGCACGGCCGGGCACTGCGCCGAACTGTGCCGCCACGCCGCTTTCCGCGCACCGCCGGACGGGCCCGCGGCCACGGCGTACGACGGCGTTCCGCGACATCGCGTGCCGCTGCCGGCGGAGACGCCGTACGACGACGCCGGCCCGGCGGCCGGGCGCGCGTCGCTCACCTGACCGGAAGCCCCGCCCGGCGGCCGCGGCGGCGCGCCCGGTCCACACCGTGTCCACCGACCGGCCGGTCGCCGGGTCCCCCCTCCGGTCCACCACCGGCGGGACCGGGCGCGCGGCCGGGGCTCCCTACGGTCGGAGAGGGGGAAACGCGGGGGCCCGTCACCACCTCGACAACGAAGGAGAGCCGCCGTGCGCCCGGCCGGGAACGCGGCGGACCCGTCCGCACCGGAGCGCCGTGCCACGCACCCCGCCCCGACGCGACCGCGGCACACAGGGGATCGCTCATGACCATGCTGAAGTCCGCACGAGGCCGGCTGGCACTGACCGTCTGCTGCCTGGCCGTCCTCATGGTCGGCCTCGACAGCACGGCGCTGAACGTCGCCCTGCCCGCCATGCGCGAGGAGCTGGGCGCCTCCATCGCCGGGTTGCAGTGGGTGGTCGACGCCTACAACCTCGTCGTGGCCGCGCTGATGCTGCTCGCGGGGTCGGTGGGCGACCGTACGGGCCGGCGGCGCACCCTCCGGGCGGGGGTGGCCGCCTTCGTCGTCGGCTCGGTGCTCTGCGCCCTCGCCCCAGGACTGGACACGCTCATCGGCTCCCGGGTGGTGCAGGCCCTCGGCGGCGCGGTGATCGCGCCCGTCTCCCTGTCGGTGATCACCCATACGTTCCCGGACGCGGCGGAGCGCAGCCGGGCGATCGGCATGTGGAGCGGTACGTTCGGCATCGGCCTGGCCGTCGGCCCACTGGTCGGCGGAGTGCTGGTGGCGGCCGAGGGGTGGCGCTCGATCTTCTGGATCAACGTGCCCGTCGGGCTCGCCGTGCTGGCGCTCTCCGCCCGTCACCTGCCGGAGTCCCGGACCCCCACGCCCCGGCGGACCGACCCGTTCGGCCAGCTCCTGGTCATCGCCCTCCTCGGCTGTCTGACCTACGCCGTCATCGAGGCCCCGCACCGGGGCCCGGCCTCCCCGGTCGTCCTCGGGTGCCTGGCCGTCGCGATCGCCTCGCTGACCGTGCTGATCCCGTACGAGCGCAGGCGGGACGAGCCCCTGATCGAGCTCGGGTTCTTCCGCAGCGTCCCCTTCTCCGGGTCCGTGGCCATCTCCCTGGCCGCCTTCGCCGCGCTCGGCGGGTTCCTCTTCCTCAGCACGCTCTACCTCCAGGGCGTACGAGGGCTGTCCGCCCTGTCCGCGGGGCTGTGGATGCTGCCGATGCCGGTGATGACGGTGCTCCTCGCCCCCGTGGCGGGCCGGCTGGTGGCCCGTTACGGCCCGCGGCTCCCGCTGGTGCTCGCCGGGCTGGCGACGGTGCTCAGCGGGCTGTCGTTCACCGTCCTCCACGCCGGCTCGTCCGTCGCGCTCCTCCTCCTCGCGTACGGGCTGTTCGGCGCGGGCGTCGGCCTGGTCGACGTCCCCGCGACCGGGCTCGCGGTCGAGGGCATGCCACGGGCCCGGGCCGGGGTCGCCTCGGCGATCAGCACGGCGAGCTGCCGGGTCGGCGTGTCCCTGGGGGTGGCGGTGATGGGCGCGGTCCTGTCGGCGGGCCTGGGCCACGCGCCGGGCACCGGCGACGCGGCCCGCTTCATGGACGCGACCCGGCCGGCGTGGTGGATCGTCACCGGCTGCGGGGCCTTCGTCGCGATCCTGGGCGTACTGGTCACGGGGGCCCGCGCCCGGGGCACGGCCCGCGCGGCGGCCGAGCGGGAGGCGCCGGCCGGCCCCGGGACGGCCGGCGCGGGGTCCGGCGCGCGCGGCGGAATTCCGGGAAATCGTCTTCGGAATACCGTGCGGCCTGCCGGAATAGAAACTCTGCATACCGTGAAAGAAAATCCCTTGCCCTCCCGGAAAATGTGAGACAAGGCGCATGGGTGGTCCTTTACCTCGCCTTTGTTCTTACCTCAAGGGGGCGTGCGGCAACCTGAATTCACGGACCGAAGCGGAACCGTAAACTCCGAAACTCGAAAGGGTTCAGGTGAACGCGTATGTCGAAATTCAGCGTGACAATGGCACCCGGTAGGAAGCGGATACTCCTCACGGGCGTCGCCGCCGCCGTCATGGTCGGCGCGGCCGCCCTGCCCGCGGCGGCGGCCGACGAGCCGACCGAGCAGCAGCTCATGGCCGACTGTGCCAGCGGCACCGGCAAGTGCACCTTCAACAACCCCGTCGTCGACAAGGCGTACCTCGGCAACTACCACCAGGTCTCGGACAGCCTCTACAACTGCAGCACGTCCGACGCCACTCAGGGGCTGAACTGGTCGGACAGCGTGGGGTCGTCGGACACTTTCGAGGTCTCCGTCACCGCGGGCGGCAAGATCGCGGGCATCGTGGACACCAGCGTCACCGCGAAGTACGGGCACACCTGGCAGGTCCAGCACTCGGACGGCGGCAGCCTGGGCATGACCGTCAAGCCGGGCGAGGTCGGCTGGATCTCCCGGGCCCAGGCGATGCGCCAGGTCTCCGGCAGATGGCAGACCCACTACGACAACCCGCACTGGGGCCACTACTACTGGTTCTGGGACGACACCATCACCAGCCCCGCGCCCAACGACACCGACGGCGTCAAGAACGCCGTGGTCGTCAAGACCCGCCCCATGACGGCCGACGAGAAGGCGTCGTGCGCCTCCCGGAACGCGAAGGTCTTCACCTCCACCACGAAGGTCGAGAAGACGGCACCCGAGGCGCCGCGGCACGGTCACGGTAACTCCGGGCCGGTCGCGGGGGACAACGGGACGCCGGCGGTGAACGAGGAGAAGAAGGCGGGTTCGTGAAGGGTAGGTGACGGGGTTCGGAATGTCCTCAAGCGCCGGACGGGCTGAAATCAGCCCGTCCGGCGCTTGAGGACAATTCGGGAAGGGGCGGGGTGGGGAAAAGCCCCGCTCAGGCCCCGCCCCCACCCACCCCTCCCCGCGCGACCTCCACGACCCGGCCCGCGTCGTGCGCCACCCCGGTGAGCCACGCCTCGGTGTCGGCGATCAGCAGCACCGCCGCGCCGTCCCCCTCCCGCGCCCGCTCCACGGCGTGGCGCAGCGGCCCCGACTCCGGCGCCGGATACCGGCCCGGCGGCTCACCGGACACCGCCGCCGCCCCCGCCGAGCGGACGACGTGCGTGGCGCGCAGGCAGTCGGCCGCCACCCGCTCGGCCAGGTCCGCCAGCAGCGCGATCGCCTCCGGCGGCAGCGGTGCGCCCCCGCGGTCCCGGCGGGCCGTGAGCAGCAGTTCGCCGCCGCTCACGGTGTGGTGGCCGGGCTGCATGGCGGTCTCCCAGGGCGGGACCGTCGTCTCCCGCCCCGCGCGCTCCGTCCGGTACTGGGTGTGGGCCGCCTGGGCCAGTCGCATCGCGGCGCGGGCCTGCCGCAGCGGATCCGTACCCCGGTCGTGCGCGACGCCGTGGCACAGCCGGAACGTCACCGTTCCGCACGCCTCCGCGCCCCGGGCCATGAACTCCACGACGGAGCGCCGCAGCTCTCCCCCCGCCCCCCGGGGCCAGGCCAGCAGGCTCGCCGCCGCGCCGAGGGAGCCGCCGATCACGACGTCCATGAGCCGCACGGCGGGCAGGTGCCGGTCCGGGGGCAGGACCTGGACGAAGAGCAGCACGAGGACGAGCGTCAGCGCCGCCTGCGTCCAGGCGGAGCCCAGCACGGGTCCCACGGCGAAGCCCACCAGGAACACCACGGGCGCGGTGGCGATGTAGAAGGCGGGCGTGTCGCCGACCACGACGAGCATCAGCGTCGCGAGCACGGCGGCGACGGCCACGCCCAGGAACGCGGGCGGCAGGGCGCCCCGGGTGTCCGCGGCCGAGGTCCGCAGCAGGCTGAGGACCGCGAGCAGCACCCAGAAGCCGTGCGGCAGTCCCAGGACCCCGACGATCAGTCGCGCG
Organism: Streptomyces eurocidicus; assembly: GCF_002891295.1. Lineage (GTDB taxonomy): Bacteria > Actinomycetota > Actinomycetes > Streptomycetales > Streptomycetaceae > Streptomyces > Streptomyces eurocidicus. The sequence continues at coordinate 353,349 of NZ_LGUI01000002.1, forward strand.
CCGGCCAGGGCGAGCGCGATGCGGAGGGCGTTCTGCAGGAGGACCGAACGCGGCGTCAGATGCAGGCGCAGCCGCCGCCACCACCGTACGGGGGCGCGCAGCGTGGCGTACGGGAACGGGCCGCCGGGCCGCCGCCACCGGCTGTCGAGCGGCGCCCCGAACGCGATCCGGGCGCCCTCGCCCGCCAGCACCGCGCCCGCGGCCGCCGCCTGGACGACCGAGTCCTGCCGCAGCCGCACGGCCGAGACCCCGGCCAGCCGCCGGGCCCGCTCGGCGCGGAAGGCGCCCAGGGCCGTGTGCAGGGAGTCGTCGCCCGGCCCCGGGGACCCCGAGCGCAGGGTCCGCCCGGCCTCCCGCAACGCCCCCGCGGTGGACTCCAGCAGCCGGGTGGCGTCGGGATCCGGCCCCCGCGCCCCGGCCACCAGCCGGTCCAGCTGCGCGCGCACGTGCCGTACGGCCGAACGGACGTCGTAGCAGGCGCGGTCGCGCAGCGAGGCCGAGGTGGGCCGCTCCGCGGCGGCCACCCGGGACAGCAGCGTCGCCCGCAGCGCCCGGCCGGCCTCCTCCCCGCACCGTCGTGCCCCGGCCCGGTCCGTGCCGTCGCCCAAGCCGGCCATCAGACGGCCGGTGGCGGAGCAGTAGCCGGCCACGGCTTCCACCGCGTCGGCGAGGAGCAGCCGGTACGGAACCGGCTGCTCCGTTTGCCACAGGAGCAGGTCCACCAGGACGGTGAGCAGGATTCCGACGGTGAGCCCGCCGAGCCGTTCGCCCAGCGTCCCGGGGGCGTAGGGCGGGAAGCAGGGGAGCACGTAGTACAGCTGGAAGGCGGCGGCCAGCCCGCCCAGGCGCGGGCCGCCGACCCCCAGGAACGAGGTCGTGAAGCCCACCACGAACATGCCGAGGGCGGCGCTCCAGGAATGCGCGGCGAGCAGGGTTCCGGCGGTGACCAGGGCCAAACCGGCCGGCAGCGCCGCCAGGAACGTACGGGTCCGCTCCGGCGCCGCCCCCGGCACCTGGGCGAACAGGCACAGGGGCACTGAGCCGAACAGGGCGTAGAGGGCCATGTCGGGCGCGTCGAAGCCGTACCGCAGAGCGTAGAAGCCGGTGAGTCCGGCGATGGTGGACCAGGTGGCCCGCCGGAGGTGCTCCGCCCCCTGCTCCTGCCGCAGCAGCCATCGGACCGGCCCGCTCATGTCCACGGCTCCCGGTCCGTTCCGGTCGCCCGGGGGCCCGGCGGCCCGGACGGGCGCCGCCCGGCGGGCGGCGCTGGGGGACGGATCATGCTTGTCAATCTAGGCGGACGGCCCGCCCCCGCAACCGGAACCGACGGCCCGCGACGTCAGCCCGCCGCGGCCCGTACGAGCCTCAGGTACCGGTCCCAGTCCCAGTGCGGCCCCGGGTCGGTGTGGTCCGTGCCCGGCACCTCGGAGTGGGCGACGATGTGCGTCCGGTCCACCGGGATCGAGTGCCGGGCGCAGATGTCGGCGGCCAGCCGGGCCGACGCCGCGTACATCGCGTCCGTGAAGTCACCCGGCCGGTCCACGTAGCCCTCGTGCTCGATCCCGACGCTGCGTTCGTTGAACTTCCGGTTCCCGGAGTGGAAGGCCACGTCCAGCTCGCGGACGGTCTGCGCGATGTGCCCGTCCTTACGGACGACGTAGTGCGCGGCGGCCTCGTGCAGGGGGTCGCGGAAGACCCGCAGGGCGTCGCCGTAGCTGCCCTCCACGACGTGGACGACTATCCGGTCGACGGTGTAGTCGGCCGGCCGGTCCGCCCACCGCCAGTTCGCGGAGGAGGCGCCGACCCATTCGGCGCCGGGGTGATCGAGGGCGCCGTCGGTGCGGGGGCGCTCGCGGTGGTTGGCGCGCCGCCACCATCGTTCGAGGGGGTCTTGTGCGGCGTATCCGGCCGTGGCCAGGGCCGCGGTGCCGCCCAGGAGGAGGGTCCGTCTGGTGAGGCGGCGCGGTTGCTGGTGTTCGGGTTCCACGATTGCCCCCGGGGTTGCCGTGCGTGTGCTCCTTCCTGATCGAAAACGCGTGCGGTGGCCCGGCGGTTCCGGACGGTTCCTCCCCGGCCCCGCCCTTCCCGAATGTCCTCAGGCCCCGAATCTCCGGACCCGATCGCCGGGACAGTGTTCGACCGGCCCGAGCTCGGTGGCTGGCTCGCGCGCCCGGACGACTTCGACGCCCTGGTGTGGTGGCGGTTCGACCGGGCAATCCGGTCCATGGTCCACGTGTACGAGCTTGCGGAGTGGGCGCGCGAGCACCGCAAGCTTCTGGTGTTCGCGGAGGGCGTCGGCGGCGGGACCCGGCTCGACAGCTGTGGGCCCTGTGCCGATGGGACCGGCAAGGGCCCGACCCGGCCGGGCCGCCGCCCCCCCCGGTGGCGGCGGCCCGGTCCCGGCTCAGCGCAGCCGGGTCGCGGCGTACGCCTCGATGGCGGCCCGCTGGTACGCGGCCAGGCCCGGCGCGATCGACTCGTATGCCGCGTGCCAGTGCTCGTTCTCCACGCAGGTACGCCCGATCGCGCGGTACTCCTCGGCGGTGGCCGCCCGGATCCGGGCCAGGGTCCGGTACTGGGTGTCGATCTCGGCCTGCACCTCGTCGGCGTCAGCGGGCAGCCCGGTGGCCAGCAGTTCGGCCAGCCGGACCATCTGCGCCGTGCGCTCGCGCTCGTCGGCCTCGATCTCGGCCTCGCTCAACGCCGCGGTGTGCCGCTCGACGGCCTCGACCAGTTCCGGGAAGTCGTGCAGGACCTTCATGCACCGGGCGGGCCCGATGCCCTCGAACAGATTCTCCGGCCGGCTGATGCTGATCATGTCTGTGCCGTCCTTCCTGGACTGCTCCAGTTCGGCGATCGTGCGGGCGACGGTGCCGGCCAGGGCGTCCAGCCGGGCGCGCTCGGCGAGCAGCCGACGGTGGTGGCCCCGCAGGGCCTCCAGCTCGTCGACCTGCGCGGCCAGGATCCGGCCGATCTCAGGCAGCCCCAGGCCCAGCGCCCGCAGCACGAGGACCTGCTGCAACCGCAGCAACTGGCGCTCCTCGTAATAACGGTGGCCGTTGGCCCCGACCCGGGCCGGCGGCAGCAGGCCGATATCGTCGTAGTGCCGCAGCGTCCGGGCCGTCACACCCGACATCCGGGCGACCTCCGCGATCGGCCAGGCCATCGCCGCCTCCCCCACACGTGCTCCACCGGGCCGGAACTTCCGGCCCTGCTCAGGACGTTAGAGCCTTCCGCTACGGCAGCTTCAAGCCCGGCGCCGGCACCGGACAAGGCCCCGCGCGGCGGCGCCCCCGCCGTCACTCCCCGTCCGGCCCCGCCACCCCCACCAGACCCGGCTCCCCGAACACCCACCGCAACCACAGCGACGACTCCACATCCCAATACGGCACCGCCGCCACCCCACCCCCCACCCGCACCCCGAACCCCTGCGTCGCGACGATCGCCCGCAGCGTCATGTGCACGCCCGCGAAGTCCCCCGCCGCCCGACGCCAGTCGGGAAAGACGGAGCCGTCGTGCGCAAGCGGATAGCGGCGGACGAAGGCCGCCCACGCCGCCGCGCCGTCGATCTCCAGGACCTCCGCCGCGGGGTCGGCCCGTAGTTCCCACGTGTGCCAGGGCCGGGGGTGGAGGCTGGAGCCCTGGTCGAGGTACGTGCGCCACATGCCCGGGCCGTCGCGCCGCGCCGTCGAGGTGTAGAGCCCCAGATGGAACGGCTTGGTGCTGGGCGGCCCCGGGTCGCTGCCGGGCGCGCGGAACGCCTCGCGCCGTGGGACGGGCCGGCGGGCCGGGGCCAGTTCGTGCGGGGCGGTGCCGATCCAGTGCTGGCGCGCCCGGTCCAGCGGGCCCCGGACGATGCCCGGCTCCTCGCGCGCGAGGAGCCGCAGCAGCAGGCACTCGTCGGCGGCCGCGTCCGCCTCGGTCGGATCGACGACGGCCGGGCCCCCGGCCAGGGCCGTCATCTCGGGCTCGGTCCACAGCGGCATGACGGAGGTGAAGTGGCGCAGCAGGGCGCCGGCTCCGGCGGCCGGGTCCGCCGCCGCGTCGAGCCGGGTCACGCGCAGGCGCAGCAGCCGGGCGGGGGTGGGGCGCACGTCGGGACTCCTTCCCCGGCGGCGCCCCCGTGCAACGTGCCGCCGCTCCGGCGGCGGATCAGCAGGTGATGGGCACTTCCTGGCCGAAGCCGTTGGCGGAGGCGGTCGGCGGCTCGTATCCCGGCGGGAAGACGACCTTGAAGTACATCCAGCCGCGGTAGTTGCCCGGGCTGCACCGCACGGCGGCGTTGTTCTGCCCGGAGGCGGTGTTCGTCTGCGTCCTCAGCGCCGATTGGTTGACGAGTTGTCCGTTCTTGTAGAGGGCGGCGCGTGTGGTGATCTCGGGTACGGGTGCCGTGCACGAGACGGTCACGACGACGTTCACCGTGCCGGGCACATGGGTGGAGTTGTGCGGGCGCTGCACCTGGCCCTCACATCGGATCACCGCCGAGGCGTCCGCGTCCGAGCCCGCCTTGCCGGCTTCCGCGCGGCCCTGGGTGGCCCCCTGACCGGCGGGCACGGTGGCCGGAGCGGACGGGTCGGTCGCGGTGCCGCCCGCCGCGGCGGGGGACGTCCCGCCGAGGAGCGTGAGGACCGCCGCGGCCGCCGCGGCGGCCGTCATCCTCCGTACACGCATGTCTTCTCCTTCGTGGCCAGGTATGGACCCATCGAAAAGGAGATCCTACGAAAGGTAATCGATTCGCTACTTATAGTGAAATATGTTCGAGTGGGAAATTCGGCCAGCCTTGGAGGGGGGTGCGGGGCGCGTTTCTTTCCGGCCTGACGGAGCGTTATCAGCCACTCGCGCCACACCGGTCGCGTGGAGCACCGCGCTGCCGCCCTCCTCGGCGGCTCGGGCTCGAAACGCTCGAAACATAGGCCATCGCGGCAAACCGGGCGTGATTATTGCCCCTCATGGCCCTAGCCCTTCCCGGAAGTCCGGGGTAGGCCGCGCGAACCGGCCTCCATGTGATGGCGCAAACACAACGGTGCCTTCCCGGCCGCCTCGACCAACATCATTAAGCGCTGATTCACTTGCGCGGCGGGAGCTCCTTGGTCCGATCGGGCTATTTCAGGGGCTCCTTCTTGACGCATGCGCCCAGACGGAAGGGACCGGGATGTCGACCGCAGCGCACCGGCAGCAGCCGCAGCAGCCCGAACAGCACACGGGCAGGGGACAGCTCAGCCTGGGGATCGCCGCCGCACGGAACCTGGCGACCACCACCAAGAGCGTCCCGCAGATGCAGGGCGTCAGCTCCCGCTGGCTGCTGCGCATGCTGCCCTGGCTGGAAGTGAAGGGCGGCGCCTACCGGGTCAACCGCCGCCTGACGTACGAGGTCGGCGACGGCCGGATCACCTTCGTCCAGGAGGGCGCCGCCGTCCGCGTCGTCCCCGCCGAGCTCGGCGAACTGCCGCCGCTGCGCGGCTTCGACGACGACGCCGCGCTGCGCGCGCTGGCCGAGCGGTGCCGGCAGCACGAGTACGAGCCCGGCCAGGTGATCGCCGAACAGGGCGAGGCTATCGACCACGTCTACCTGATCGCGCGCGGCAAGGTCGAGAAGACCGGCACCGGCGAGTACGGCGACCGGACCCGGCGCGGCGTCCTGGCCGACGGCGCGTTCTTCGGCGACCGGGCGGTGACCCAGGAGCCCGGCGAGTGGGAGTTCACGGCGCGCGCCATGACGGCCTGCACCGTCCTGGCCCTGCCCCGGACCGCCTACGAGGAGGTCGCGGCCCGGGACGAGGCGCTGCGGGCGCACGTCCGCCGGCACCGGGCCGACAAGGCGCGGCCCCGGAACAAGAAGGGCGAGGCGAACATCGCCCTCGCCTCCGGCCACACCGGGGAGCCCGTACTCCCCGGCACCTTCGTCGACTACGAACTCGCCCCCCGCGAGTACGAACTGAGCGTGGCCCAGACGATCCTCCGGGTGCACAGCCGGGTCGCCGATCTCTACAACGACCCGATGGACCAGGTCGAGCAGCAGCTGCGGCTGACCATCGAGGCGCTGCGCGAGCGCCAGGAGTCCGAGCTCGTCAACAACCCCGAGTTCGGCCTGCTGCACAACGCCGACCACGGCCAGCGCATCTCCACCCACTCCGGCCCGCCCACCCCCGACGACATGGACGAGCTGCTGAGCATGCGGCGGGGGACCCGGGCCTTCTTCGCCCACCCCCGGGCCGTCTCCGCCCTCGCCCGCGAGTGCAACAAGCGGGGCCTGAACTTCGACAGCGCCGACGTGGGCGGCCACCCGGTCCCCGCCTGGCGCGGCGTGCCGATCCTGCCCTGCGGGAAGATCCCCGTCTCGGACGCCGGCACGTCCGCCATCCTCGCCATGCGCCTGGGCGAGGACGAGCAGGGCGTGGTCGGCCTGCGGCAGACCGGGATACCCGACGAGTACGAGCCCGGCCTGAACGTCCGGTTCATGGGCATCAACGACCAGGCCCACATCTCCTACCTGGTCAGCACCTACTACTCGGCGGCGGTCCTCGTGCCCGACGCGCTCGGCGTCCTCGAGAACGTCGAGGTCTTCCACACCCCGTCCTGACGGGCCCGGCCCTCCTGGAGTGGAGAGAGGAACCTGTGTCATCGCTGTCCCGGCTCACCGCGCCCACGGCCCCGCACGAGGTGGCGCGGCTCGTGGCCACGCTGCTCGCCCGTCACGAGGGCGGCCGCGCCGCCGCACCGGCGGCGCTCCCCGGCACCGTCACCCGCCGGGCGGGCGCGGCCCTGCCCACCGGGCCCACGGGGCTGGGCACTTCCGCCGCCCGCGTCGGCGCGCGGAAGGCCGCCCGCGAGGCGGCCGGGCGACGGGAGGACGTACCGGCCGGTGACACCGCCGCCGGCCCGGGGGAGCACGGCTCCGGTGTCCCGCCGCTCTACTGCCCGCCCGCGCTCCGGGACGACCCGGCGCTCGCCCGGGAGGTCAACGACCGGCTGGTGGAGTGGGCCGACGAGACCGGCATCTACGCCGGACGCCTCGACCGCGTCCGCGCGGCCGACTTCGGGCGTCTGATGACGCTCGCCCACCCCGACGCCGACGACCCCGACCGCCTGCTCGCGGCCGGGAAGTGCGCCCTGGCCGAATGGGCCACGGACGACTACTACTGCGACGACGAGACCGTGGGCTCCAGGACCGAACTCCTCGGCTCCCAGCTCGGCCTCGCCTACGCGGCCCTCGACCCCGCCCACCTCCCCGCCCGTTACGCCCCCGCCATGGAGCGGGAGATGCGCGCCGACCCCGTACGGGTCGCCCTGCGCTCGGCCCTCGCCCACCTGGAGCGTCACGCGGAGCCGTCCCAGGTGGCCCGGCTGCGGCACGAGGTCGCCGTCCTCTTCGTCGGCTACGGCCAGGAGGGCTCCTGGCGGACCCGGGGCCATATGCCCAGCGTCCACGAGTACCTGGCCCACCGTCAGATCAACAGCTTCCTCCCCTGCATCGCCCTGTCCGACGTGGTCGGCGGCTACGCCCTGAGCGCCACCGAGTACGCCGACCCGCGGGTGCGCCGCGCCGTGACGACGGCGGCCACCGCCGCCACGCTCGTCAACGACCTGTACTCGATGACGAAGGAGCACGACTCCTCGGGCGTGGAGTTCAACCTCCCCACCGTCGTCGCCGCGGCGGAACGGTGCTCACCGCGCGAGGCCGTGGAGCGGAGCGCGGAGATCCACGACGAGCTGGTGCGCGCCTTCGAGCGGCAGGCCGCTGCCCTCGTCCTCACCGGCTCGCCCCAGCTGCGCCGGTTCCTCGCGGGGGTGTGGGCCTGGCTCGGCGGCAACCGCGAATGGCACAGCGGCAGCTCCCGCTACAACGGCGGCTGAGCCCGCCCCCGGCACCACACACATCCCCCTGCACGCATGCTGTAAGGAGCACCCCATGACGACCACGCCCGCCCCCGTCCTGCGCACGGCCTACCAGAAGTCCGTAGCGGAGTACTGGAACAACGAGAAGGACCCGGTCAACCTCCGCCTGGGCGACGTCGACGGCCTCTACCACCACCACTACGGGCTCGGCGACTACGACCCCGCCGTCCTGGAGGGCCCCGCGGAGACCCGCGACGCGCGCATCGTCGAGGAGCTGCACCGGCTGGAGTCGGCACAGGCCGACGTCCTCCTCGACCACCTGGGTCCCATCGCCGCCGACCAGCGCCTGCTGGACGCCGGCTGCGGCCGGGGCGGCACCAGCATCATGGCCAATGCGCGCTTCGGCTGCCAGGTCGACGGCCTCTCCATCTCCCGCTCCCAGGTCGACTTCGCCAACGAGCAGGCCCGCAAGCGCGGGGTGGACGACAAGGTCCGCTACCACTTCGGCAACATGCTCGGCACCGGCCTCCCCACCGGGGCCTTCCAGGGCATCTGGAACAACGAGTCCACCATGTACGTGGACCTGCACGAGCTCTTCGCCGAGCACGCCCGCCAGCTGACGTACGGCGGCCGCTACGTGACCATCACGGGCTGCTCCAACGACGTGACGGGCCTGCGCTCCAAGGCGGTCAGCCGGATCGACGAGCACTACACGTGCAACATCCACCCGCGCAGCGCCTACTTCAAGGCCATGGCCGCCAACGGCCTCGTGCCCATCAACGTCGTCGACCTCACGGCCGCCACGATCCCGTACTGGGAGCTGCGCGCTCAGTCCTCCCTCGCCACCGGCGTCGAGGACCCCTTCCTGACCGCCTACAAGGAAGGCAGCTTCCACTACCTCCTCATCGCCGCCGACCGCATCTGATCAGGGCCGCCCACCCGGCCGGCGCGGGCGCCGTCACCAGGCCGGGACCTTCGTCAGCACGTCCTGCAAGGTCGCGTCGGCGACACCCGCGTCGGCGGCGGCCGACGGCGTGTCCTTCCCGGCCACGTCGTCGATGATCTTGGAGATGTCCTTGAGCAGCTTGTCCAGCAACCGCCTGACCTCGGTGACGGGGTCCGGGGCCGTGGGCGCCGCCTTGGGACGGGCCGTCGCCACGTCGTCCAGCAGCCGCTCGGCCGACGCGTCGAGCCGCTGCCGGAGCGAGGCGAGCGCCGCCGCGTCCGGGGACCCGGACCGCGCTTCCCCGGTGATGCGGGAGACCAGCGCCCGTATCTCGGCCAGCGCGTCCGGCGCCCCGTTCCGCTGAGCGGCGGCGGCCCGGGTCCCCGGACGCGCGGGCGTCCCGGCCGGGGCGGGGCCCGCCGCACCCAGGACGAGCGAGCCGCACGCCGCGGCGGTGACGGCGGCGGTGAGCCAGGGGGCGGTGCGCATGACGGTGTGCCTTTCCGTTCGGCGGACTGCCGGAGCAGCTTTTCCGTTCACCATGGGCCGACCCGCCGTCCCCCACCACTCGGCGTCACGGCCGGCGCCGTCGCGGCCCTGTCCGGCGCGCGACGGGTCGCGGGGCGGGGCACCGCGCCCCGGCGGCCCGGGACTTCCCGGCCGCCGGCTCCGCACCCGGCTCCGGCCCCCGGGGCCGAACGAGTGAGCCCGTCACCCGGCCGGGGGCGGACGGCGGGCCGTGCCGGCGGCCCTCGCCGGCGTCCTGCGGGAACCGTCGTCATGAACAGTCGGCCGGCAGGTTCGCGGCCGTGCCGGGGAACCCCGGAGACGATCTTCACATCCTGATGTTCACGACACGTACGCACGGCCACCGGGCCGTGCGCCGTTCCCTGGGGGGATCACATGTTCGCGTTCGACAGACGTACCGTGGCCGCCGCGCTGACCGCCGCCGCCCTCGCCGCGGCCGGTCTCACGGCCACCGCGACCCCGGCCGCAGACCGGCCACGACGGCGTCGACGGCCCGCAGACCGGCCCGCTCCAGGAGGCGCTTCTCGTTGGTGATCCACTCGCCCCGGGCCGCCAGCACCGCGTGCGCCGTCTCCATGGCGGCGCAGGCCAGCGCGCCCGCGACCTCGGCCGCCTGGCCGCGCCGGGCGTACGCGCCCCCGGCGTAGCCCAGGGTCATCGCCGCCCGGTCCCGCCACACGGCCGGCGCCGCCTCGCGCAGGGCCCGCGGATATCCGGGGCGCGGCAGGGTGCCGCGCAGCACCTGGTTGAGGGTGAGCTCGGCGACCAGCAGATAGCTGGGGATGCCCGCGAGGTGGAACATCAGGGGCTCCCAGCGGAAGCGACCCCGCCGGGCCTCCGCCAGCTCGTGGTCGACCACGTCCAGGTCGCGGTAGTGGACGTCGACCCGGCGGCCGTCGACCGTGAGCCAGGCCCCGCCGTTGAAGACGCCGCCGCCCCAGTCGCCGATCCCGGAGACCTCGCCCTCCCAGCCGACGGCGCGAAGGTCGGCCGGGCGGAAGTCCCCCCGGTAGTACACGGCGAGGTCCCAGTCGCTGTCGGGGGAGTGGGTGCCCTGGGCGCGCGAGCCGCCGAGGGTGACGGCGCGCACGGCGGGCAGGGCCGCGAGCCGGTCGGCGACACGGTCGAGGAAGAGAGCGTCGGTCATGGGGATCCGATCGTACGAAGTGGACGGCGGGCGGCGCGGGCACAGCGGACGGACGCCGGAGCGGGGGCTCGGACGGCGCCGTGGGGCCGGTGTGCCGGGTGTCGTCACTTCATGGCGCAGACCGTACCGTGCCCGCACCACCTGCCGAAACGGGTTTTCCACCGCGTGCTACCGGCCGGTAGCCTCGCTAGCGGGCCGGCTCGGACGGCTCGTACCGCGCTCCGCGGCGGTGCTCGCGGGCCCCGGTCGCCGTACCCCCGGGGGGTGGCGATTTCCGTTCGGCCATTTCCGTAGTATTGCGGCGCAGATCAGGGCCCGGGGGCGGAACCCCCGGAGCGCTTCGTCCCTCCTCGGGGGCGGAACATACGGTCATGTCCTTCGGGGCAGAGGAATGTCCGGAGCGACGTGATGACGCAGGCCAGCAGCGGGACCTATCAAGCGCAGGGGTATGTACGCGCACGCCGTGCCAAGAGATGGACGCTCGTCGTGGTGTCCATAGCCGTGGTCGGTCTGATAACCGCCGGCGTGCTCAATTACCTCAAGATCGGGCCGTTCTCGGACAAGGGCAAGCCGGTCAGCTTCGGTCAGGACCAGGCTTCCGGCAAGAACGGCGGCCAGGCGGGCGGAGCGGACGGCGCGCCGGCCCCGGACTCGAAGGTCCTGATGCCCACCGGGCCCGCCGCCGACTTCAAGAATTCCGACACCCTCGGGGACGGCACGCAGATCGCCGTCACCACGCTGGAGGGCAAGAAGTCCGGCTTCACGGGCAAGGTGTGGGTCTGGGCGCCCAAGGAATACAAGGACCCGAAGTTCGACAAGCACGGCTTCCCGGTCCTGATCGCCCTGCCCGGCGGCCCCGGTTTCCCGAACAACTACTGGATGGGCACCAACCTCAAGCTCCAGTCGTCCATCTCCAAGTGGTACGCCGAGGGCAAGAGCAAGCCGTTCCTGCTGGCCATGCCGGTCCTCAACCCCAAGAACAACGGAACGTACTGGGACGGCAGCGACATCCCGGGGCAGCCGAAGATGGGCACCTGGCTGACCGAGGACATCCCGGACCTGATGAAGGCCAATTTCCGCACGATCAAGTCGCGGGACGGCTGGGCGTTCATGGGCTCCTCCTCCGGCGGATTCGCCGGTATGAAGGCAGTGCTGAAGCACCCGGACAAGTTCAAGGCCGCGATCGCCTCCGGCCCGGACTTCTACCCCGACTCCCCGCTGTGGAAGGGCCACCCCAAGGAGCGGGACGAGAACGACCCCAAGCTCCTGGCGAAGGACCTGATCGCACGCAAGGGGCCCGAGGTGTACATCGCGTTCCAGTACGGCACGCGGGAGGACCCCATCACCATCAGCGGGGTCAAGAACTTCGTGGCGCAGTACGGGAACGGGCCGGTGCACACCATGGTCAAGGAGATTCCCGGCGGTAAGCACGATGCGGCGACGTATGTCCCGAGCATGGGGCAGGGACCGATCCAGTTCATCAGCGAGCAGCTGTCGGACCCGATTCCGGCGTCCTGACGGAGGGTTTCTCCCCACCCCGCCCCTTCCCGAATGTCCTCAATCGCCGGACGGGCTGATTTTCAGCCCGTCCGGCGATTGAGGACCGGGGTCCGGGGCGGAGCCCCGTTCGGGAAGGGGCGGGGTGGGGAAAAAGCCCCGCGCAGCGGCACCCCCACCGGCACACCCCCACCCCGCCACGCGGTCTACGCACGCCGACCTCCCCCCGGATACCCTCGGACCGGCGCCGGCGCCACCGATCCGGCGGGACGGAGGGCAATGACCCGCGCTCTGATCATCGGCGGCGGCATCGCCGGCCCCGTCGCCGCCATGGCCCTGCGCCGCGTCGGCATCGACGTGGTCGTCCACGAGGCTTATCCGGGCGGCGCCGACCACCTCGGGGCGTTCCTCGTCCTCTTCGCCAACGGGCTTGCCGCCCTGCGGGCCATCGACGCCGAACGGCCCGTGCGCGAGCGGTCGTTCCCCGCCGACACCGTGGAGTTCATCGCCGACACCGGGGAGCCGCTCGGCACACAGCCCATCGCCGGCTCGTGGGACCCGGGCCTCAGCCCGCGCACCGTCCAGCGCTCCGTCCTCTACCGCACCCTGCACGACGAGGCCGCCCGCCGCGGCGTCCGCGTGGCGTACGGCAAGCGCCTCGTCGACGCCACGACCGGCCCGCGCGGCACCGTCGTCGCGTACTTCGCGGACGGCTCCCGCGCCGAGGGCGACCTGCTGATCGGCGCCGACGGCATCCATTCCGCCACCCGCGGCGTCCTCGACCCCCAGGCGCCCCCGCCGCGCTACACCGGCTACGCGAGCGTGTGCGGCCGCACCCGTGCCACCGTCCACCCGGCGCCGCCCCGCACCTACCGGATGATCTTCGGCAAGCGGGCGTTCTTCGGCTGTACGACCTCGCCGGACGGCACCACCCACTGGTTCGCCAACATCCGCGGCCCCGAACTGCCCCGCGCGGAGCTCGCCGCCGCCACGCCCGACCGGTGGCGCCGGCACGCCGCCGAGGCCCTCGCCGGGGACCGGACCCCGGCCGCCGCCATCGTCGCCGCCACCGGTGACGCCGTCATCGGCATGAACACCTATGACATGCCCACCACCCGCGTCTGGCACGACAGCCACACCGTCCTGGTGGGCGACGCGGTGCACGCCACCGCGCCCAACGCCGCCCAGGGCGCGTCGATCGCCATCGAGGACGGGGTGGTACTCGCCCGCTGCCTGCGCGACCTGCCCGGCCCCGAGCCCGCGTTCCGCGCCTACGAACGGCTGCGGCGCGAGCGGGTCGAGCGGGTCGTGGCCCTGTCCGCGGGCCTGGCGGGCCGTGCCCGGCCGGGCCCCGGCGAGGAGCGGGGCGGGGAGAGCCGGCAAGCGGAGGCCCCGGAGGCGAACGGCCCGGAAGCAGCCGGCCCGGATACGGCCGGACACCGGGCCACCGGCCCCACTACCCCGGACCCCGAAGGCGCCGGCGACTGGCTGCACGGCTACCGCGTCGACTGGGACGCCCCCGTCGGCTGACTTGCCGCGCCCGCCCCCTGCGGCAGACTGGAGGCATGCCGGAGCTGCCGGAGGTCGAGGCCCTCGCCGGTTTCCTGGCCGAGCGCGCCGTCGGCCGTACCGTCGAGCGCGTGCTCCCGCTGGCCGTGAGCGTCCTCAAGACCTACGACCCGCCGCTCGACGCGATCGAAGGACGTGCCGTGACCGCCGCGCGCCGCCACGGCAAGTTCCTGGACCTCGCCACCGACGACGGCCCGCACCTGGTGTTCCACCTGGCCCGGGCCGGCTGGCTGCGCTGGCACGACCGGCTCCCGGACGCCCCGCCCCGCCCCGGCAAGGGGCCGCTCGCGCTGCGCCTGCGGCTGACCGGCGGCGCGGGTTTCGACCTCACCGAGGCGGGCACGCAGAAGCGGCTCGCCGTCTACTGCGTCCACCGCCCGGACGACGTGCCGGGCATCGCGCGGCTGGGCCCGGACCCCCTCGCGCCCGAGTTCACCTTCGACGCCTTCGCCGCGCTGCTGGCCGGGGAACGCCGGCGGATCAAGGGCGTGCTGCGCGACCAGAGCGTGCTCGCGGGCATCGGCAACGCCTACTCCGACGAGATCCTGCACGCCGCCCGGACGTCCCCCTTCAAACCGGCCGCGAACCTGACGCCGCAGGAGACCGCCGTCCTGTACGAAGCGGTCGGCGCGACCCTGCGCGGCGCCGTGGAGCGGGCGCGTGGCCACGCCGCCGGGGAGCTGAAGGCCGAGAAGAAGAGCGGCCTGCGGGTGCATGGCCGCACCGGGCAGCCCTGTCCGGTCTGCGGCGACACCGTCCGGGAGGTGTCCTACCGGGACTCTTCCCTCCAGTACTGCCCCACCTGCCAGACGGGCGGGAAGCCGCTCGCGGACCGGAGACTGTCCCGCCTCCTCAAGTGAGCGGCCCCCAGGGCGCGGCGGGCCCTCAGCCCTGCCGGTCCTCGGCCCCGGCCAGCCCCGAGTGGCGGTAGGAGTACGCGAAGTACACCACCAGGCCGACCACGAACCACACGGCGAACCGCAGCCACGTCTGCCAGGCCAGATAGGTGATCAGCCAGATCGACGCGGCCACCCCGATCGCGGGCACCAGCGGTACCGCCGGGCAGCGGAAGGCGCGCGGCAGCTCCGGCCGCCGGTAGCGCAGGATGATCACGGCGGTGCACACCACCGCGAAGGCCAGCAGGATGCCGATGTTGGTCAGCTCCGCCGCCTCGCCGATCGGGATGAAGCCCGCGATCGCCGCGGACGCGAAGCCGACGATCCAGGTCACCCGCGTCGGCACATGGCGGGTCGGGTGGGTCTTGGCGAACCAGTGCGGCAGCAGCCCGTCACGGCTCATCGAGAACCACACCCGGGTGACCCCGAGCATGAAGGTGAACATCACCGTGAGGATGCCGATGATCGCGCCCACCGCGATGACGTCCGCGAGCCCGCCCAGGCCCACCGACTTGAAGGCCGTGGAGAAGCCGCTCTCCTTGTCGATGTCCTTGTAGTTCTGCATGCCGGTCAGCACCAGGCAGGCCAGTACGTAGAGCACCATCGAGATCGCCAGCGAGTACAGGATGGCCCTGGGCATGTGCCGCTGCGCGTCCTTGGACTCCTCGGCCGCCGTCGACATCGCGTCGTAGCCGAAGACCGCGAAGAACACCGTGGCCGCGCCCGTGAACGCGCCGCTCACCCCGAAGGGGAAGAACGGCTCGTAGTTGGCCGATTTCACATGGAAGAAGCCCACCACGACCACGACCGCCACCACGAGCACCTTGAGGATCACGACGACGGTCTCGAAGCGGGCCGCGTTCTTGATGCCGAGCGTCAGCAGATAGGCGATCAGCAGGCACAGCACCGCCGCGAACAGGTCGACCCGGTGCCCGTCGCCGGTGCCCGGGGCGCCCAGCATCCAGTCCGGCAGCTCGGCGTTCATCTCGTTGAGCAGGAAGTTGATGTACCCCGAGATGCCGATCGCCACCACCGCCACGATCGCGGTGTACTCCAGCAGCAGGTCCCAGCCGATGAACCAGCCGGCCAGTTCACCGAGGACCACATAGCCGTAGGTGTAGGCGGACCCGGCGCGCGGGATCATGCCCGCGAACTCCGCGTACGAGAAGGCGGCCGCCGCGCTCGCGACGCCCGCGATCAGGAAGGAGATCAGCACCGCGGGGCCCGCCGTGCCATTGGCGATGGTGCCCGCGAGGCTGAAGATGCCCGCGCCGATGATGCCGCCCACCCCGATCGCGGTGAGCTGCCACAGCCCGAGCGTCCGGGTCAGCCGTTCGTCCGCATCGCCCTCCTCGATCGTCTCGATCGGTTTGCGGCGCAGTACGCCCTCACCCGCCCGGAGCCCGGCCATCTGGTGTCCTCTCGTCGACCCTGACGGCCGGTCATCATGGCGGAGCGGGGGCGACGACGGAAGCCGCCGCCCCGCGCGGGGGCCCCTGGTTCAGCCGATGGCGGGCGCCGCGTCCCGGCGGCCGGTCCCCCAGTCGGACGGAGCGTCACCGACGGTGAAGTCCAGGCGCCGGTCCTCCGTCAGCTGCTCCGTCGTCAGGAACGTACGCCCGTAGGGGGAACCGTCCAGCCGGGCCGACCGGATGTAGCGGTCGGTGGCCGAGGTGCCCGGCGCCGTCACCGTGAACCCGCCGTTCGGGTACCAGTCCCGGTCCAGCCGCAGATCGACCCGTTCGAACACGGGGGTGCTCAGCCCCCAGACGTCCCCGCCCGGCTGCACCGGGTAGACCCCGATCGCGGAGAAGATCATCCAGGCGGACATGGTGCCCAGGTCGTCGTTGCCGGTCATACCGGTCGGCCCGTCGGTGAAGAGGGTCAGGGCCGCGTGCACCACGTCCGTGGTCCGCCACGGCCGGCCGGTCGAGAGGTAGGTGTACGGGGCGATGAGGTCCGGCTCGTTCTGCGGGTTGTACTTGTCGGCGTTGTAGTAGTCGTACGGGCCGTGCACCCACACCTCGCGGGCGGTCCGCGCCGGGTCCTTCAGCAGCCGGTCGTAGGCGAAGAAGGAGTCGAGCCGGCGGTTGGCCGCCTCCCGGCCGCCGATCAGCTCCACCATCCCGGGCAGGTCCTGCGGCACCAGCCACTGGTACTGCCAGGCCGTGCCCTCGTGGAAGCCGACGCTCTTCGCCGGGTCGGCCGGGCCGGCGAAGGAGCCGTCGGCGCCCCGGGCCCGGAAGAAGCCGGTGCTCGCGTCGTACAGCTTGCGGTAGTTCCGCGACCGTGCGGCGTAGCGGGCCGCGTCCGCGCGGTGGCCCAGGCCCTCGGCCATCTCCGCCAGTACCGCGTCGGCGAGCGCGTACTCCAGCGTCGCCGAGGCGCCCTGGTGGAAGTCGGAGTCACCCGGCTTCCGCTTGGGCCGGTCCGGCAGGTAGGGGACGTAACCGTCCCTGATGTACTCGGCGTTGCCCTCCCGGCCGACGCCGGGGTTGCCGGGCGCGGGCACGCCGTCCGCGTTCCTCCGCAGGACCCGGTACGCCTCCTCCTCGTGCCCCTTCAGCAGCCCGTGCTGGTAGGCGGTGGTGAGGTACGGGGTCACCGGGTCGCCCGTCATGATGTTCGTCTCGACCGTCCCGTAGCCCCACTTGGGCAGCCAGCCGCCGTCGGCGTCGACCCGCAGCACCGACAGCGCCATGTCCCGCGCCTCGTCCGGCGCGAGCAGCGCCAGCAGCTGCGCCTGGGTGCGGTAGGTGTCCCACAGCGACCAGTTCTGGTAGTAGGTGAAGCCGTCGGCGCGGTGCGTCCGCTGGTCCCAGCCGGTGTAGCGGCCGTCGGCGTCGCTGCCGATGTTGGGTGCGAGGAAGGCGCGGTAGAGCGAGGAGTAGAAGGTGCGGCGCAGCGTCCGGTCGCCGCCCCGGGCCCGTACGCCGGCCAGGCGGGCCGCCCAGGCCGCGCGCGCCGCCCGCTCCGTGCGGTCGAAGCCGTCGTCCTCCGCGCGCAGGTTGCCCGCCGCGCCCGCCGCGTCGACGTAGCTGATCGCGGTGGTCGCCTCGACGGCGCGGTCCCGGGTGGTGTCGAAGCGCACCCAGGCGCCGTTGCGGCCGGTGCCGGTGGACGTCCTGGAGCCCGTGGTGACCTTGTCGTCCTTCCAGGTGCCGTAGGCGGTGAACGGGCGGTCGAAGCGCGTCAGTGTGTGCACGGTGTACGGGCGGGTGTCCTGGCAGAAGCCGCGGCCGGTGATCGTCGAGCGGACGGTGCGGGAGTCCACGACCTCGACGGAGGTGCTGACCGTCCGGTGCAGCGACTGCCCGGTGTTCAGGAGCACATTGGCCTTGTCGGTGGCCGGGAAGGTGTAGCGCTGGTGGCCGGTGCGCGGGCCCGCCGTCAGCTCGGCGGTGACGCCGCCGTAGGAGGACATCCTGACGCGGTAGTAGCCGGGGCGGGCCACCTCGTCGGCGTGGCTGAAATCCGCCGCGTACCGCGCGTTGTCGGTCTGCTTCACCTCGCCCGTGGTGGGCAGCACGGGCAGGTCGCCGCCGATGCGGCAGCCGACGCCCGACAGGTGCACGGTGCCGAAGCCCCGGATGCGGCGGTCCTTGTAGTCGTAGCCGGTGCTGTGCCCGGTGTCGGGGGAGAGCTGCACCATGCCGAAGGGCACGGTGGCGCCGGGGAAGGTGTTGCCCTCGTTCTGGGTGCCGATGAAGGGGTTCACCAGGTCCGTGAGGTCCTCGGCCGCGGCGGTGGCCGGCGGCGGTGGTACGAGCGCGGTGCCGCCCAGCATCGCCGCGAGGGCGAGCGCGACGGCGCCGACGCGCGATCGCGGGTGTCCGGTCCATCTCATCGTCCACGCCCCTCGTATGACGCGTCATCCGATACTGACATCGTTGTCAGCGCCGAGGGTATCGAGAGGGGGACGCCCTGTCATGATGCCCCGCTCGCCAGGTGTGGCGACGGGAGTCCCGGGACTCCCTCGGCCCGGCCCGGCGCCGACCGGCCGGCGCCGGGCTGTGGCCGGGCTCACCGCGGCCGGGCGCGGCGGTTTCCCGGGCCTGTGGGAGGCTGCCGGGGGCCCGCCTCCCGCGGCCGCCCGCCGGACGACGGCAGCACCGGAACGGAACCCCTCGCCCATGCGCCTCAGCGAACTCGCCTCGGTCGGTCCCTTCTTCGCCCTGCGGACCGAGGAGGACTCCGCCGGCGCCTCGGGCTGTCTCCCGCTGGGCGAGGAGGCCGTGCGGGCCCGGGTGGGCACCGTGGCGGAACGGCTGGGGACGGCGGACCGGCGGGTCGCCGCGTCCGTCGCCTACCAGGGCATCGCGGGGCGGCTGCTCTCCGTCGCCCTCGGCTCCGCCACCCTGACCGGGAGGGTCCCCGACCTCTCGTCCGGGCGGCTCGGCTGGCACCCCGGCCGGACGGCCCCGGAGGACCTGTGGCTGCCCCGTCCCGAGGCGCTGCCGCCCTCGGACGACGTCGCGGCGCAGATCCGCGAACAGGTCCTGCACGGCCCCCTCGCCCTCCTGCACGCGGCCACCCGTGCGGTCGTCCCGGTCTCCGGCCGGCTGCTGTGGGGAAACGCCTCGTCCTCGCTGGCCGGTTCGCTGCGGGTGCTGCACGCGTGGTGCCTCGCACAGGGCCGGCCGGAGGCGGCGGCCCGCGCGCTGGCCCTGGCCGAGGGGGTCCTGGACGACCCGGTGCTGCGCGGCACCGGCGCCCTGAGCGCCCGGGGCCCGGGTGCCCCGTCCTTCGTCCGGACCACCTGCTGTCTGTACTACCGGGTGGCGCCGGGCGGCATGTGCGGCGACTGCGTGCTGCGGCACGCGCCCCGGGCCCGCTGAGGAGCCGGCGCGGGCGGCCACTCGCGGGTGGAGAGGACGCCCAGCACATATGCCTTGGCCACGAGCGCCGTACGGTTCGGCACCCGCCAGCGCCGGGTGAGCCTGGTCAAGTGGTAGTTGACGCCGTCGACCGTCAGGCCCACGGCCTTGCCGATGGCGGCGGTCGTGGCCCCGGCCGCGGCCAGCGCCAGGATGTGCCCCTCCACGACGCTGACCTCCGCCGTGGGCTCGGCCTGGCGGGGCACGGTCTCGGACCGTACGCGCAGCACGGCCAGCAGCATCGGGCTGGCCGGGAACGCGTCGCCGACCGGGTCGACGAGCAGCTCGCCCTCCCGCTCGACCCCGTCCGTGCCCACCAGCCAGCGCACCTCGATCGGGTGCCGGGGCCGGCGGCCCAGCCGCAGCGCCTCGATGTGCCGGTCGAGCCGGCCGGGCGCCCGGGGCCGGAAGAGCTCGTGGAGGTTGCGGCCGCGCAGCCGGACGGGGGCCGTGCCCCACTCCGCGGCCATGGCCGGGTTGGCGACCGTGACCTCGCCGTCCGCCCGGCAGACCGCGATCGGGGTCGGGATCCGGTCGAGCAGCAGCAGGAAATGGTTGCGCCAGCTGATGAACTCTTCACTGCCCACGCTCGTACCGGCCCCTCGCTCGTACCCGTGCCCGTCCAAGGGCCCGTCCAGTTGCTTGCCCGTCGGGCCGCGCGGGGGAGCGTCACGCCCCCAACCACTGCACAATCGTGCAGTTACGCGGACGATCGACGACGGCGGCGCGCGGAGCTGTCCGGGCTCCGCGCGCACCGGCTTGGCCAGGGCCCTTCGCTCCGTGAGCACGGACGGGCCGGGCGGGCGCGCCCTCGCCGCGGACCCCCGGAAGGGGCCCGGCCGGGCCCCGCCGGACAAGCCCTCAGAGCGCGAGCACGGCCGACTCCCGGGTGGCGTAGATGTCCCGGAGCCGGACCGACAGGGCCTCGTACGCGGCGTCGGCCCGGGCACCCAGGGCGCCGGGGTCGACCGGCTCGTCGCGCAGAACGCTCGCCGCGGCCATCGTCAGCGCCTTCTCCGCGGCGTCGGTCGGCGCCCGGACCTCGTCCGCCAGGATGAAGCCGATCTGGGACCGCAGGGCGTCGAGAGCGGTGTCCGTCGCGGCGGACGCGTCCAGCATCGGTTGCCGGTAGGTCTCCGGTGGCTCCGCCGGGTCCTCCCGCAGGCGCGACCGGTAGTGCCGCCTCGCCGAGACGAAGGCGTGGAGGGAGGTCACGGCCTCCCGCAGCAGGGTGTTCACCTCGACGAGCTGGGTCAGCTCGAACGTCTCCCGGCGTTCGGCGACCGACTTGTACCGGTCGGCGGCCCTGGCCCGCGCCTCCCGCCGGGCCTGGGAACGGTTGTTGATGAAGCCCATCGTCAGCACCGTGGTCTGGCCGATCAGGATCGACGCGACGGTCATGAACCATCCCCAGCCCCCCGAAACCATGCCAGCAGTTTAGGTATCCGGCACGGACCGGAGAAGCGTCGGCCGCGCCCCTCCGGGGCACTGCGGTCCGGCTCCGCGCCCGCCACGGCCCGGTGCGCGCCCCTGACACGCCACCATCACCGCCGGGCCGGATACGGGACGACCGCCGGCCTCGCACGCCCACCCGCGGGGAGTTTCCGGGGTCTGACGGCGGGTGACCTCCGGGGCGCCGGGCTCGCTGCCCGCCTGCCCGCCGTCGTCCTACTCGCCGTCGTCCAGGCGGAAACCCACCCTCAGCCCCACCTGGTAATGGCCGATCCGGCCGTCGACGAGGTGTCCTCTGATCTGTCCGACCTCGAACCAATCGAGGCAGCGCAAGGTCTGGGAGGCCCGCGCGATCCCGTTGCGGATGGCCTCGTCCACGCTGTTCGGGGACGAGCCGACGATCTCGGTCACGCGGTAGGTGTGGTCGGACATGCCTCTCCCTCGGTCGGGCCCCTGGGCGGAGCTCGCGGGCCCCGTCCCACCGTGCCCCAGGTCACCGCCGGGCGCGAGGCGAGAACCGCCGCCTCAGGCCGGGGGCCGCTCCTCCGCGCGGGCCTTCAGAGCGGCGTTGAGCGAGCGGAAGTCCGTCCTCGTGTCGCGGATCCTGCGGTCCAGGAGAGGGACGAGGAGGCCCCTGAAGATCTCGCTCTGGACGAGCCTGGTGCCTCCGGCCACGGGGGTGAGGAGGAAGCGGTGCACTCCGTCGAAGAGGCCCGGCACCGGGAGCCGGCCGAGCCAGCGGAGCTCCCGGCCCGGCTCGGCGGCCAGCACCCTGGGCCGGAACGTCATCGGGCGGCCGCGCGCGGGGAACATCCTCAGCGTGAGGGTCCGGCCGGTGGCCACCCTTCCTTCGGCCTCCCGGATGAAGGGGTTCCAATCGGGGTAGCGACGCAGGTCGGTGAGGACCGACCAGACCTCCATGGGCTCCGCCCGGATCTCGGTCTCCTCGGAAATCTCGCGCATGCGCGCACCGTATCGCCGCACTAGGGCCGGTGCGGTGGACCCACCTCGAACGTGTCGGCCACGGGGACCGGCGGTTCCGCGGCCGGGGCGAGGCCGCCGGCAAGGTCGCGCTCACCGCCCGGGGCGGGCCGGACCGCCGTGCCCGCGGAGTACACCGCGAGGAGCCTGCCCCCGTCGTCGACCACGGGAATGGCCTTCGGGATGACGCTGCCCCCGCCGGTCAGCCTCAGGACGAGCACGCCGTCCCGGTGCTCCAGCAGGAGCCTTCCGGACTCCTCGGGCACCGCCGCGCCCTCCGGCGCACCGCCTGCCGTGACATCGGCCGTGACATCGGCCGTGACACCGGTCGTGACACCAGCCGTGCCGCCGGGCACGCCGTCCGTCGCGCCGCCCTCAGGGTCCGTCATGCCGCACGCCTCCTCGCTGCCGGGCAGCCGCAGGCTACCCACGGCACCCGGCCACGACACCCCTGCCTCCCGGGCGCCGCCGTGTCATCTCGCGGCACCCGGCGGCCCCATGGTGCCCACGGTGCCCCGCGCGACCGCCGTCACGGCACCACCGTCACCGGCCAGCGCCCCGCCTTCACCAGCCGCACCGCCACCGAGCCGATGATGCGGTGCCCCGCCCGCTCCGAGGCGCCGACGACCACCGCGTCCGCCTTCAGTTCGTCGGACGCCCGGACCAGGCCCGCGTAGGGGTCGCCGCGGAAGGTGTGGAACTCCCAGCGCACCGCGAAGATGCCCCGCAGCCGCTCCGTCGTGGCCCGGATCTCCGCCAGCAGCTCCTCGGCGACCTCCTCAGTCGCCTCCACGACGGGCGCGCCCAGGGCGGCGCCGCCGGCCAGCACCGGCTGGACGTACACCACGGCCAGCAGGGCGTTCTGACGCCGGGCCAGACCGGCCGCGTAGGCGGCGGCGCGCCAGGAGGTGTCCGAGCCGTCGACACCGGTGACGATCACTTTCGGGCCGTCGGTGCCCCGCTCGAAGCCCGTCGGCAGGCCGTCGTTCTTTCCCCGGTCCGTTTCCTCGTTCACACGGGCAGGCTAACCGGCACGGACAGGGACAGCGCGAAGCGCCCCGCCTCGTCCGTCCACCACCGGCTCAGCTCGAAGCCGGCCGCCGCCAGTTCCGCCCGCACCCCCTCCCGGCGGAACTTCGCCGAGATCTCCGTGCGCAGCTCCTCGCCCGCCGCGAAGTGCACCGCCAGGTCGAGGGCGGGAACCTTCGCGACGAGGGCGGTACGGGCCCGCAGCCGCATCTCGATCCACTCTCGTTCCGTGTCCCAGAGGGCGACGTGGTCGAAGTCGGCCGGGTCGAAGTCGGCCTCCAGCTCACGGTTGATCACGGCCAGCACGTTCTTGTTGAAGGCGGCGGTGACCCCCGCCGCGTCGTCGTAGGCGGCGACGAGCGTCCGCTCGTCCTTGACCAGGTCGGTGCCC
Source organism: Streptomyces eurocidicus (assembly GCF_002891295.1). Taxonomy (GTDB): domain Bacteria; phylum Actinomycetota; class Actinomycetes; order Streptomycetales; family Streptomycetaceae; genus Streptomyces; species Streptomyces eurocidicus. Next base: position 376,498 of record NZ_LGUI01000002.1, read on the forward strand.
AGCAGCAGGGCGTCGCCCGGGGCCAGCTCGGCGCGGACGGCGGCGAGGAAGACCGCCCGCTCGGCGGGGCGCAGATTGCCGATGGTGCCCCCGAGGAAGGCGAGCAGCCGCGGCCCGGGCGTGCCGGGCAGCGTCAGCCCGTACTGGAAGTCGGCGACGAGCGCGTGCACGGTCAGCGCCGGGTGCTCGGCCAGCAGCGTCCGGGCGGCCCCGGTCAGGGCGCTCTCGCTGACGTCGACCGGGACGTAGTGGTCCAGGGCGGTCAGCGCGCCGATCAGGTGCCGGGTCTTGTCGGACGAGCCGGAGCCCAGCTCCACGAGCGTACGGGCGCCGGTGGCCGCGGCGATCTCACCGGCGCGGGCCACCAGGATCTCCCGCTCGGCCCGCGTCGGGTAGTACTCCGGCAGCAGGGTGATCTCGTCGAACAGCTCGCTGCCCCGGGCGTCGTAGAACCACTTCGGGGGGAGCTCCTTGGGCGAGCGGGTCAGCCCGGTGGCGACGTCCGCGCGCAGCGCGGCGGCGGTCGCGTCGAGGGGAAGGGTGCGGGTCAGGGCGAACGGGCTCACGAAACGGGCTCCTTGAGCGAAGGAAGCGAGGAGAGCGGGGAGAGCGGGACGACGGCGAGCTCGGTGCGGGTGGCGGTGAGCAGCGTCCGGTCCGGTGCCTCCGTCCAGCGCGGATCGTCGTCGTAGGGCTCGGACGCGACGGCCGTCCGGCCGTCCGCCACCAGGTACCAGAGGCTGTCGCCCCACGCGGTCGCGATGATCGAGGCGCCGTCGGTGAGCAGCAGGTTGAGCCGCGAGCCGGGCGCGGCCGAGGCCAGTGCCGCGACGGTGGCCGCGAGCGCCCGGCCCGCCGGCTCGCCGCCGCGCAGCCGCCGCTCCACCAGCGCCCAGACGAACGCGGAGTCGCACCGCGCGGCCAGCCGCAGCAGGTCGGCGCGCGGCAGCAGCGCGGTGAGCGGGGCGACGGAGTCCGGCCAGCCGGTCAGCGCTCCGTTGTGGCTGAAGAGCCACGGCCCGCCCGCGAACGGGGCCGCCGCAGCCTCGCCATCGGCACTCGCCTCGGTGGCGTCCCGCACCGCCGCGAGCAGCGCCCCGGTGCGGACGACGCGCGCGAGGTCGGCGAAGGACGGGTCGGCCCAGATGGGCCCGGCCCGCCGGTAGCGGGCCGGGACGGGGTCCTCCGGGGCGTACCAGCCGACCCCGAAACCGTCGGCGTTGACCGTGCCGTGGCGCTGCCGGCGCGGCGCCCACGACTGGCGGAACAGCGCGTGCGGTGGCTCCACCACGGTGGCGCCGAGGGGCTCCGGGTGCCCCAGCACCGCGAGGTGGCGGCACATCAGGACGGCTCCGCGTCGCGCGCCGTGCGGAAGCCGGCGAAGATCTGCCGGCGGACCGGCAGGTCCCAGTTGCGGAACGTCCCCCGGCAGGCCACCGGGTCCACGGCGAAGGAACCGCCGCGCAGCACCTTGTGGGCCTCGCCGAAGAACACCTCCGAGTACTCCCGGTAGGGAAAGGCCCGGAAGCCCGGGTAGGGCAGGAAGTCGCTGGACGTCCACTCCCACACGTCGCCGATCAGCTGGCGCACCCCCAGCGGGGAGGCGCCGGCGGCGTACGCCCCCACCGGTGCGGGCCGCAGGTGCCGCTGGCCGAGGTTGGCGAGGCCGGGCGCGGGGTCCGCGTCGCCCCACGGATAGCGCCGGGAGCGGCCGGAGCCGGGGTCGTGGCGGGCCGCCTTCTCCCACTCCGCCTCGGTGGGCAGCCGGCGCCCCGCCCACGCCGCGTACGCCGCCGCCTCGTACCAGCTCACGTGCAGCACCGGCTCATCCAGGGGCACGGGCTCCTCGACGCCGAACCGCCGCCGGACCCACCCCGTCCCCTCCCGCCGCCAGAACAGCGGCGCGGCGAGGCCGTGGCGGCGCACCTGCTCCAGGCCGGCCGGGAGCCACCAGCGGTCGTCGGCGTAGCCGCCGTCCTCGATGAAGCGCAGGTACGCGCCGTTGCTGACCGGCAGCGTGTCGAGGAAGTAGGCGGGCACGAAGCGGGTGTGCGCGGGCCGTTCGTTGTCCAGCGCCCAGGGCTCGGCCGAGGTGCCCATCGTGAACGGCCCGCCCTCGACGCGGACCTCCGCGGGGAGCGAGGCGGTGTCCGGCGCGGCCATCGGCGGCTCCGGCGCGGACAGCACCGCGGGGCCCCGGCGCAGCTGATGGGTGATCAGCATGGTCTCGTCGTGCTGCTGCTCGTGCTGGGCGATCATGCCGAAGGCGAACCCCGCCGCCAGCAGCGGCGTCCCGGACAGCGGCACTCTCTCCAGGACGTCCAGGACCCGGTCCCGTACGTCCGCCACATAGCCCCGCGCCTCCGCGGGAGCCAGCAGCGGCAGCCGGGGGCGCTCGGCGCGCGGGTGCTCGAACGCGTCGTAGACGGAATCGATCTCGGGCCGCAGCGCCTCGCGCCCGCCCACGGCGCGCAGCAGCCACTGCTCCTCCTGATTGCCGATGTGCGCGAGGTCCCAGACCAGCGGTGACATCAGGGGGGAGTGCTGGGCGGTCAGCTCGGGCCCGTCCACACAGCCGGTGAGCGAGTGGGTGCGCGCACGGGCGGTACGGAGGGCTTCCGCGGCCCGCCGCCGGAGGGCCGCGGGGTCGGGCTCGGGCTCGGGGACGGTCATACGGGGCGCTCCTTGCCGAGGCGCTGCTTGCCGAGGATGTGGTCCAGGAGGTCGTCGGCGGGGCACCGGGCGCGGTCGACGTAGCGGGCGGTGAAGTCGTCGACGGCGGCCAGGACGCGGGGCGGCACCTCCATCCGGGACAGCGCCTCCCGGGCGGCGGCGAAGCAGCCGACCGCCGCGGTGTGCAGCTCCGGGTCGGACAGGCCGTGCCGGGCGGCGTTCCGCCACAGCGGGTTGTCCGGCGGGGGCTGCGCGCCCGCGGTGTCCGCGAGGGCCTTCACCGCGCGGTAGGCCGTCTCGGACGCCACGGGGTCGTCGAACAGCGCGGCCGTCACGGCGAGCGGCACCAGCCAGCCGTCCTCCCCGGGCTGTGCGTCGATCATGCGCAGCTCCAGGTGGCCGCGCGGGCGCACGGGCGGGAACAGCGTGGTCAGGTGGTAGGCCACATCGTCCGCGGTGGGCCGCCGGGGCCGCCCGGTGCGCGCCCAGCGGCGCAGGTCCAGGCCCTCCGGGGCGTCCCACGGCCGGTCGCCGGACTGCACGCACATCACCGGCGCGTCCAGGACGTACCCCGCCCAGGCCGCCCGGAGGTCGGGGAGCTCCGGCGGGGCCAGGGCGCGCCCGGGGTCCACAGCGGTGTAGGCGGCCTGCCGGGTGGAGCGCCAGCCGGTCGGGCGGCCCAGGTGCAGCGGGGAATTGGCGAACGCGGCGACCAGGACCGCGCCCAGCAGGTGCGCGAGCCGCCAACGCCGCCCGAAGCCGAGCGGGCCGGGCTCCTCGAACCCGGCATCGACGCACACCTGGACGGACGCCGTGCGGCACATGATGGTGCGCCCCGCGCCGTTGCGCCGGTCGTAGAAGGCTTCCATGGCCTCGTAGCGGGGGGTCCGCAGGACGCGCCGCGGTGGGTGCCAGGGGTCCTGGCCGTAGCCGGCGAGGACCAGCCCGAGGTCGCGGAGCGCGGGGCGGGCGGCGTCGAGATCGGCGGAGACCTCCGCCGCGCAGGCGGCGAGGGAGGGCGCGGGCCGGGAGCTGAACTCCAGCTGGCCGCCCGGCTCGACAGTGATCAGGGACCGCAGCGGCAGGTCACGCAGGCGGTCGGCGGCCGCCGCCAGAACGGGCGGGGGGACCGGGCGGGCGGGATCGTGCAGATCGTGGACGAGCCATTCCAGCTCCACGCCGAGGAGCCTGGGCGGGCCCGTCTTGAAACAGATGCCGCGCACGAGCGCGTTCACCTCCGCCTCGTCCACGAACGCGGCGGGGCCCGCGCTGCCGGACTCGGTGTCCGCCATGGTCCGTACCTCCCGTCCATCGCCGCCGGCGGAACCTCACCGGTTCCGCTGAACACCACGGGTGGAGCCGGGCCTCAGGCTTCCCTGGCGCTCAACCGGCCTCAAGGGCACCTCGTCATTGTGACCAGCCCTTGACCCGCACGCCAGAGGAGGGCGTACGGTCGCGAAAGTGACCGGATCCGAGGTGCCCGCCGACATCCACCATCCCGAGACCTATGCCCACGGCGTGCCCTACGCACGCTTCCGGGATTTACGGGAGCGCAGCCCGGTCCACTGGACGGAGGAGCCGGCCGTCGGCCCCTGGCCCGCCGGCCCGGGCTACTGGGCCGTCCTCCGGCACGCCGACGTCAAGTACGTGCTGCGCACCCCCGAGATCTTCTCCTCGCACCTGGGCGCCACCCAGATATCCGACCCGGACACCCCCGAGGACCTTGGATTCGTCCGGTCGATGATGCTCAACCAGGACCCGCCCGCCCACGCGCGGCTGCGCCGCATCGTCGCCGCCGCCTTCACCCCGCGGGCCGTCCGGGAGCTGGAGGCCGTCATCGGGGCCCGGGCCCGCGCCCTCGTCGACGGCGTCGCCCCCCTGGGCGCAGCGGACTTCGCGGAGCTCGCCGCGGACCTGCCCGTGTGGACCCTCGCGCACGTCATGGGCGTGCCGGAGCAGGACCGGCGGCTGCTCTACGACTGGTCCAACCGCGTCATCGGCTACCAGGACCCCGACCACGCCGGGTCGGCGACCGCCGATCCCGGGACGCTCAGCCCGAGGGGCCGCGCCGCCCTCGCCCACCGGCCCGCCACGCTCGTCCGCCCCGACGGCAGCATGATCAGCCCGCGTTCGCGGGAGGCCCTCGGCGACATGTTCGCCTATGCGCACTCACTGGCCGACGAGCCCCGTCCCGGCAGCGTGATGGCGCACATGCGGGAGGCCGGCCTGACCCGCGACGAGTTCGAGACGATGTTCTTCCTCCTCGCGGTGGCCGGCAACGAGACCCTGCGCAACGGCATCCCGGGCGGTCTGCTGACCCTCCTGGACCACCCCGCTCAGTACGAGCTGTTCCGCACCCGCCCGGAGCTCACCGCGACGGCGGTGGAGGAGATCCTCCGCTACTGGCCGCCGGTCATGGACTTCCGGCGCACCGCCACCCGCGACACGGAGCTCGCCGGGTCGCTGATCCGGCGCGGCGAGAAGGTCGTCGTCTTCCACGCCTCCGCCAATCGCGACGAGCGCGTCTTCCCCGACCCCGACCGCTTCGACATCACCCGCACGCCCAACGACCACGTCAGCTTCGGCTTCGGCCCGCACGTCTGCCTGGGCGCCCACCTCGCGCGGGTCCAGCTGCGGGCCGTCCTGCGGGCCGCCACGGACCGGCTGCCCGGCCTGGAGCGCGCGGGCGAGCCGGTCCGGCTGGCGTCCAACTTCCAGAACGGCCTCAAACACCTGCCCGTCAGATGGCGAACAGGTTCGTAAAGGCGTCGCTGGCATCGCCCACGGCATGGCCGAAGGGGGAGTTGAAGTCCCAGATGAGGAAGAGGAGGAAGGCGATCAGGGCGCTGTAGAGGCCCGCCAGGAGCAGCTCGCGCGGTGACCGCCCGATCTGCAGGGTGAAGATCAGCCCCACCGCCACCAGCGCCCCGGCGACCAGCCCGAACCACACCACGCCGGGCATGGTGGGGTCGGAGTTCTCGCCCCGGGCGGTGCGCGCGGCGTCCGCCGCGCCGACCTGGTCCAGGATCGGCTGGTACGACTGGCCCTCGTGGTCGTTGCGCGGCTCGTAGGACGTGACGTCCTCCCGGATCTTGGCCAGCAACTGCGCGCTGCGGTCGGTCAGTCCGCCGTGCTTGAGCATGACCGGCCACTCCTTGTGGACCACGTAGCTCACATAGGCGTCGATGTCCTCCCGCACCTTGTCCCGGGCGGCCGGCGCGTACACCTGTACCCGCTCGTGGATCTCGTGCAGCGCCTGGGCTTCGGCGCGGACCTCGTCCTGGGCGCCGTTGCGCGCCTCCCAGACGCCGGCGATGGCCAGGCCGAGGACGATGGCGTAGACCACGCCGATCATCATCGTCATGTACTCGATGACGTCGGGGGTCTCGCTCGGATCGACCTCCTCGCCGAGCCTGCGGTGCCGCAGCAGGGTGATGGTCAGGACGACCGCGCACGCGGCGGCCATCGCGAGGGCCAGGACCAGCCACTCGGACAAGGGAAAACCTCCGGGGTGAGGAATGTCTGCGGGTACGGGTGGGGCGGTCAGCCCCGGCGCCCGCCACCGCCGCCGCGCGGCCGCAGCAGAGCGGCCGAGAGCACGGCCGGAGCGGTGAGCACCAGGGTGAAGGTCACCAGCGAGACGCCGCTTTCAGGGCTCTTGGACACCGACTGGTGGTACGCGCGGGGCGCGATGTGCGACGACGGTGTGCTCGCCGGGGTGGGCGCCGGATCCGGCGCGGGGGCCGGGGGCGTCGTCACGTCACCGCCGCGCGCGACCAGGGGCCGGGGCGGCGGGGGCGGTACGGGCGCGGGCCGCCCGGCGGTACGGGTGCGGGCGAGGGAGCGGGCGAGGGCGGGGTGGGCGGCGCGATCCGCACGGCCGGCGGGCGGGGGCGCGGCGCGGGACAGCCGCCGATGACGGCCGCGCTCCCGCCGGCCCGCGCGTCGACCGTCACACACCCCGGGTCGTCCCGGAGCACCACGGACGCGCCGTCACCCGTGGTGACGGTCACCCTGCCGAAATGCCGTTGCCCGGAGGCCCGTTCGCGGTCCGAAGGGCCCTCGATCACGATGGTGGGGGCGGAGGCGCCGGCCCGGGGCCGGGCCTGAGGACCGGCGAGGCCGGGCGGGCCGGGCCGCCCGGCGGGGAAGAACGTTCCGCCAATCCAGACGCCTCCCACGCCTGCCGTGCCCCCTGGGTCTCTCCCGTCACCGTCCGCTTGCGCCGGTGCGGCCGCGGCTGCCGCCAGCACGGCCACGAAGGCCACGATTCCCGTCCGCCCCGCGCATACCCATCCACTCACGACAGAGATCTTGGTGGTCGGCAAGGCTTCCGCTGTGCTTTCGCGCCTCAATCCCTCCGATGGGATGAAGAACTGTGTGCGTTATGTGTGGAACATCCTCGACAAGAGGGGTGTACCGGGATGGAACACCGAGGTCCGGAACCTTGGCGCTCCATCCCGGCACACCTCACAAACCGTCATATTCGGGCGTCCTGCGGCCCGGAGAAGTCGCCGTGCCGTCCCGCTCCCGCCGCGAAGCGCGCCACTCCCTCACCCGCCGCCTTCAACGACGCCGTTCCGTAACCGAGTTCGACCGCCATCGCGTCCGTCTCCGGCAGGCCCTCCTGGTCCAGCAGGGCGGCCCGGTCGCCGCGCAGGCAGTCCTGCGGGAACCGGGCGATCTCCGCGGCCAGTTCCTCCGCCGCCCGGCGCGACTCCCCGGGCGGGACCAGGCGGTCGACGAGACCGATGGCGTGGGCCTCCCGCGCCGGCACCGGGCGCCCGGTGAGGATCAGGTCCATGGCCCGGCCCGCCCCGATCAGCCGGGGCAGCCGGACCGTACCGCCGTCGATCAGCGGCACGCCCCAGCGGCGGCAGAAGACGCCGAACACCGCGTCCTCCTCGGCCACGCGCAGATCGCACCACAGCGCCAGCTCCAGCCCGCCCGCCACCGCGTGGCCGCTCACCGCCGCGACGACCGGCTTCGACAGGCGGAGCCGGGTCGGGCCCATCGGCCCGTCGCCGCCGGGCGCGACCCGGTTGGCGCGGTCGGTGCCGAACGCCTTGAGGTCGGCGCCCGCGCAGAAGGTCCCGCCCTCGCCCCACAGCACCGCCACCCGGGCGCCGTCGTCGGCCTCGAACTCCCGGAAGGCGTCGGCGAGCGCGGCCGCCGCCGGGCCGTCGACGGCGTTGCGGACCTCGGGCCGGGCGAGGATCACCGTGGTGACCGGCCCGGCCCCGGCCACCCGGACGCCGGCGGTCACCGCGCGTCCTTGGCCCGCGCGCGCTCCAGGATCGCGCCGAGGTCCGCGCCGGGCGGCAGGGTGCCGAAGGCGTTGCCCCAGTCCGCGTCCAGCCGGGAGGCGCAGAACGCGTCCGCGACGGCCGGGGTGCCGTGGCGGACGAGCAGGCTGCCCTGGAGGACGAGCGTGAGCTGCTCGGCGACGCGGCGGGCGAGGAGCTGCGCGCGGCCGGGGTCGGCGAGCTCGCCGAGGAGCCGGCGCAGGCGCGCGACCGCGGCGTCGAGCCGGGCGTCCGCGCCGGCGGCCGCCTCGACCTCGGCGAAGTAGGCCGCGAGGGCGGCGGGTTCCCGGCCGAGCGCCCGCAGCACGTCCAGCGCGGCGACGTTGCCCGAGCCCTCCCAGATCGACAGCAGCGGAGCCTCGCGGTACAGCCGGGGCATGCCCGACTCCTCGACGTAGCCGTTGCCGCCCAGGCATTCGAGGGCCTCCGCGGCGTGCGCGCTGCCGCGCTTGCACACCCAGTACTTCCCGGCGGCGAGCGCGAGCCGGCGCAGCGCGGCCTCCCCGGCGTCGCCCGCCTCGGACCGGTCGAGCGCCGCCGCCAGCCGCATCGCCAGCACCGTCGCCGCCTCGGACTCGACGGCGAGGTCCGCCAGGACGTTGCGCATCAGCGGCTGGTCGATCAGCTCGGCGCCGAACGCCCGCCGGTGCGCGGTGTGGTGCAGCGCCTGCCGCAGCCCCGCCCGCATCCCGGCCGCCGAACCGATCACACAGTCGAGGCGGGTCATGTTGACCATCTCGACGATCGTCCGCACCCCGCGCCCCGGCTCGCCCACCCGCCAGGCCACGGCCCCCTCGTACTCGACCTCGGCCGAGGCGTTGGAGCGGTTGCCGAGCTTGTCCTTCAGGCGCTGGATCCGCAGGGCGTTGCGTGTGCCGTCGGGCAGCACCCGGGGCATCAGGAAGCAGGTCAGGCCCTCCGGGGCCTGTGCCAGCACCAGGAAGACGTCGCTCATCGGCGCCGACGTGAACCACTTGTGACCGGTGATCACATACGAGCCGTCGGCGGACGGGACGGCCGTCGTGGTGTTGGCCCGGACGTCCGAGCCGCCCTGCTTCTCCGTCATCGACATGCCGGCGATCAGCCCCCGCTTGCCCAGCGGCGGCCGCAGCCCGAAGTCGTACGAGCGGGCGGCCAGCAGCGGTTCGTAGACCGCGGCCAGCGCGGGCTCGGCGCGCAGCGCGGGCACGGCGGCGTAGGTCATGGAGACGGGACAGCCGTGGCCGGGCTCGGCCTGCGCCCAGACGTAGAACTTCGCCGCGCGCGCCAGGTGCGCGCCGGGGCCGCCCTCCGCCCAGGGGGCGGCGTGCTGGCCGCTCTCCACGGCGACGGTCATCAGCTGGTGCCAGGAGGGGTGGAACTCCACCTCGTCGACGCGGTGGCCGTAGCGGTCGTGGGTGTGCGCCACCGGCGGGTGGGCCTCGGCCGTCCGGGCCCACTCCTGCACCTCGGCCGACCCCGCCCGCGCGCCCAGCTCGCGCACCTCGGCCTCGGCCCCTGCGGCGCCGTCGCGCCGCAGGGCTTCCAGCAGGGCGGGGTCGTCGGCCGTGGTGAAGCCGGTCAGGGGCGGGGCCTGGTTGAGGACTTCGTGCGTGGCGCTCATGGGACGGCCTCCGGGCGTTTCGGAAGGGCGGTGACGGGCGGTGACGGACGGCGGGCACGAGAGGTATTACAGTTTTATGATGCGTGATCGGAGGCTGTAATGAACAGTGTCTCGCCGGATCCGGGCGACGACGGCGGGGCGCCCGCGGGAGACGACGGGGGAGCACCCCTGGCCCTGCGGCCGCTGACCGCGCGCTCGGTCGTGCTCTCCACCCTGCTCGGCCACCACCCGCCCGCGCTCCCGGCCCGCGCCCTCGTCCGCGTCGGCGAGCTCTTCGGCACCGGCGAAGGGGCGGTCCGCACGGCACTGACCCGGATGGTCGCCGCCGGTGACCTGGAACAGCGCGACGGCGCGTACCGCCTCACCGAGCGGCTCCTGGCCCGCCAGGCCCGGCAGGACGACAGCCGCGCCCCCCGCACCCGCCCCTGGGACGGCGGCTGGGAGATCGCCGTCGTCACCACCGACCGCCGCCCCGCCGCCGAGCGGGCCGCCCTCCGCCAGGCGATGGCGGCCCTCCGCCTCGCCGAGCTCCGCGAGGGCTGCTGGCTGCGCCCGGCCAATCTCGTCCGCGACCGGCCCGCCGTCGTCACCGAGCAGTGCGCGCTGCTCACCGGCGCCGCGCCGGAGGGGGGCCCGGCGGGGCTCGCCGCCACGCTGTGGGACCTGGACGCCTGGGCGCTACGGGCCCGCGCGCTGGAGTCGGCGCTGCGCCGGGAGCGCGGCGAGGGCCTGGCCCGGCGGTTCACCGTCTCGGCGGCCGTCCTGCGCCATCTGCTGGCGGACCCGGTGCTGCCGGCCGCGCTGCTCCCGGCGGACTGGCCGGGGGACCGGCTGCGGCGGCACTACGAGGACTTCGACCGGGAGTTCCGGGAACTCCTGCTGCGGCACATCGGCGGATAGCCCGCGCGGGTCACCGGCGCGCCGCGCCGCCCGGCTCGTCCAGGTGCGGGGCCGACAGGTGCAGCACCTCGTAGCGCTCGGTCGCGTCCTCGGCACCCTCGTCCTGTGGCACGGCCCGCTCCCACAGGATCAGCCGCATCAGCTGCCAGTGGCGTGGATCGACGGCCAGCGCGGCCGTGTGCACGCCGTCCCGCGCGGCGAGTTCGCGCAGCAGCCGGGTCTCCTCCGCGACCAGCGCGGCCAGGTCGTCCGGCTCCGCGCCGGCCGGGACCGGGGTCAGCCGCCGGGAGGCGGCGGCGGGCGTCCGGCCGCGGGCCGGTCCCGCCTCCGTCGCCACGCCCGTCCAGTGGTGCACGGCGGGCCGGCCGAAGTCGCCGATGATCCCCTGGAAGCCGCCACCGCCGACGAGGAAGCGGCTCATCGCGTCCGTGTCCCGCCACAGGTAGACGGGCGCGTACTGGTTGACGGGGGAGCCGCCGACGCCGCGCTCCCGGATCACATACGCCTTCAGGCCCAGTCCGGGGAGGTCGTCGAGGAGGTGGCCGCGGGTGGCGACACGGGTGCGGATGATCCCCATGTCGTAGTCGGCGGGGAGGGTGATCTCGTACTGCATGGCGTACATGGCGCGGAGGTCCTTGCGGGTCGGGGCTGCGGGAGCTTTTCGGGCCGGGCGGCGTTCTTCAGGAGGTGTGCGCGGCGGCGTACTCGGCGTCGGTGACGGCGTCGCGGATGTCGGCCTCGGTGCCGTCCTCGTCCGCCTCCTGGACGACGAGGTGGGTCATGGGCGTCGTGGCGGTGCCCCCGTGCCAGTGCCACTCCCCGGGCTCGATCCGGACGGTGTCGCCCGCGCGGACCGGCTCCGCCGCGCCCCCGCGCCGCTGCACCAGCCCCGTGCCCTCGGTGATGTGCAGGACCTGACCGAGCGGGTGGCGGTGCCAGTGCGTACGGGCGCCGGGAGCGAAGCTCACGCTGCTGAACCGGAAGCGGGACGGGGGGACGGGGGCGGCCAGTTCGTCGATCCGGACGGCCCCGGTGACCAGCTCGGACGGTGCGGCGACGGCGCCCGGACGACTGCGGATGATCTTCATGCCCGCACTGTACATACCAGTAGGTACAAAATCCAGCGGCGGCAGCCGCCGGGGCAGCCGCCCGCCCGGCGCACCCCGCTCGCGCCACCGACCGCCCCGTACGAGGCTGGGCGCATGATCAGCGGACGAGCCGTCCCCGCAGCGACGGCCGCGCTGGCGGCGGTGCTCACCTGCCTGACCCCGCCCGCCCTCGCGGTCCCCCGCCCCGCGGCCCCACCCCGTACCGCCTCCGCCTGGCTGCCCTACTGGGAGCCCGGCGCCTACCGCGACGCGCTCGCCCACGCCGACCGGCTGCACACCGTCAGCCCCTTCTGGTACGAGGCCACCGCCGCCGACCGGCTCACCGCGCACCCCGGCGCCGCCGACCGCACCGTCGTCGACGGGCTGCGCGCGGCCGGGATCAAGGTCGTGCCCACCGTCACCGAAAGCCTCGACGCCGAGGCCATGGCCCGTCTGATGGGCGACCCGGAGACCCGCGCCGCCCACGTCGACACCCTGGTGCGGCTCACCACCGACCACGCCTACGACGGCCTCGACCTCGACTACGAGCGGATGAACGAGGGCGCCCGCACCCCGGGCCTCGTGGAGCGCGTCCGCACCGGCTTCAACTCCCTGGTCACGGAGGTGTGCGCCCGGCTGCACGCCCTGCGGAAGGAGTGCGTGGCCGCCGTCTTCCCCCGCACCGCCGCCGCGGCGCGCGACGAGGGCCCGGTCTTCGACTACGCCCACCTCGGCCGCACCCTCGACCACCTGCGGATCATGGGCTACAACCTGCACAACGCCCTCGGCGAGCCCGGCCCGCTCTCCAGCCCCGCCTGGTACGACGAGATCCTCGGCTACGCCACCGCGCGGGTGCCCGCCCGCCGGATCGAGATGGGCATCCCCGCCTACGGCTGGGACCACCGCGTCGGCGACCCTGCCCGCGCCACCCACCGCACCACCCGCGAGGCCGAGGCCCTGCGCCGCCGCGTCGGCGCGCCCTACGCCCTGGACCCCGTCTCCCGGACCCCGCACTTCACCTACGCCGAGGACGGCCGGCAGCGCGAGGTCTGGTACCAGGACGCCCGGGGCGTCGCCGCCCACCTGCCCGTCCTGCGGAAGTACGGGGTGACGGGGACCGCGCTGTGGGCCCTGGACTTCGAGGACCCCGGGCTGTGGCCGGTCCTCGCCGGCGAAGGCTCCGAGCGCGGCCCCTCCGCCCGGCCGCGACCGGCGAATATGAGCGGTCGGTGACAGTTCGGGTGTCCGGAGGCCCCCTCGGCGCACGCGTGTGCCGAGGGGAACGATACTTGTCCGCATGTCACGCGTGCTGCTGATCGAGGACGACCGGGCCGTACGGGAAGCCGTGCTCCTCACGCTGCGCCGCCGCGGCCACGAGGTCGAGGGCGCGGCCACCGGCGAGGCCGGGCTCTCCGCCATGGAGACCTTCCGCCCCGACCTGGTCCTGCTCGACCTGATGCTGCCCGACAAGAGCGGCTTCGAGGTGTGCCGGCGCATCCGCGCCACCCAGCAGATCCCGATCATCATGCTCACCGCCCGCGGCGACGACATAGACGTCGTCCTCGGCCTGGAGGCGGGCGCCGACGACTACATCGTCAAGCCCGCCCGCGGCGAGGTCCTCGAAGCCCGCATCCGCGCCGTCCTGCGCCGCGCCGCCCCGGGCGACGGCGGCCCCGACCCCGCCGCGAGCCAGCCCGTGGAGACCCACGGCGACCTGTCCGTCGACCGCAAGGGCCTGCTCGTCGCCAAGCACGGCCAGGACCTGCCGCTCGCCCCGTCCGAGATGAAGCTGCTGCTGTACCTGTCGGCCACCCCGGGCCGGGTCTTCAGCCGCCAGCAGCTCCTGGAACACGTGTGGGAGCACAGCTACCACGGTGACGCCCGCCTGGTCGACGCCTGTGTGATGCGCCTGCGCACCAAGGTCGAGGACTCCACCCGGTCGCCGAAGTACATCCAGACCGTGCGCGGCTTCGGCTACCGCTTCGGACCCCTGTGAAGCGGCCGGAATTCCGCAGGCCCGCGTTCCCGCGCCGGGACTTCCGGCGCCCCGAGTTCCGCCGCCCGTCGCTGCGCGCCCTCGCCTCCGGCCTGCGGGCCCGCCTGGTCGTCGCCTTCCTGCTGGTCGCCGCGCTCAGCGCGCTCACCACGGCCGCGCTGACCTTCCGCGAGGCCCGCACGGCGATCCTCAAGCGCACCCAGGACACCGCCGTGGCCGCCCTGCGCTCCCAGGTCAACTCGCAGATCCCCGACTACGCCTTCCCGCCCACCCAGCAGAAGCTCCTGGAGCTCTCGCACGGGCTCACCCGGGCCGGCGAGGCCCAGCACTGGATCATCCACGTCCGCTACGAGGACCACCCCATGGTCCCCGCCAAGGACGCGAGGATGGCCATTCCGCAAGGGCTCCAGAAGAAGGTCCGCAACGGCGTCGCGGCGTTCCAGCGCATGGACATCGACGGCGACGCCTGGCTCGCCATCGGCCTCCCCGTCACCTACGCGGACGACGGCCGCCCCTCCGGTCTGGAGGTCTACGCCCAGATGCCGCTCCGCGAGGACGAGATCAACGTACGGGCGCTGGTCCAGGCCGCGCAGAGCGGCGCCGTCCCCGGCGTGGCGCTGGCCGCCGTGCCCGCCCTGATCGCCGCGCGCGGAGTGCTCCGGCCCGTCCGCGAGCTGCGCCGCGCCACCCGCAAGATCGCCGCCGGCGAACTGGACACCCGGCTCAAGGTCACCGGCCGCGACGAGCTCGCCGACCTCTCGCGCACCTTCAACGACATGGCCGAGGCCCTGGAGGAGAACGTCGCCGAGCTGCGCCGCATGGAGGCCAACTCCCGCCGTTTCGCCGCCGACGTCTCCCACGAGCTGCGCACCCCGCTGGCCGCGATGACCGCCGTCGTCGACGTCCTCGACGACGACGTCGCCTCGCTCGACCCCGACACCGCCTACGCGGTCCGCCTCATCAGCGAGGAGACCGGGAAGCTCGCCCGGATGGTCGAGGACCTGATGGAGATCTCCCGCTTCGACGCGGGCGCCGCCGCGCTCCACCTGGACGAGGTCGACGTCGCCGAGACCGTCCGCAAGACCCTCCAGGCACGCGGCTGGCAGGACGACGTCGCCGTCGACCTGCCCGAGGACGTCCGCGCCCGGCTCGACCCGCGCCGCATCGACGTCGTGGTCGCCAACCTCGTGGGCAACGCCCTCAAGCACGGCGGCGCGCCCGTGGCCGTCGCCGTGCGGGTCGCCGAGGGGGAGACCCCGGAGGCCGGCGAACGGCTGCTGATCGAGATCGCGGACCGCGGCCGGGGCATCGACCCCGAGGTGCTCCCGCACGTCTTCGAGCGCTTCTTCAAGGCGGACTCCGCCCGCGCCCGCTCCGAGGGCAGCGGCCTCGGACTCGCGATCACCCTGGAGAACGTACGCCTGCACGACGGCACCGTACGGGCCGCCAACCGCCCCGAAGGGGGCGCGGTGTTCACGGTGGACCTGCCGCTGCGCCACTGCGGAGGTGAGGAAGGATGAGGGCGGGACGCACGGCCCCGGCCGCGCTGCTGCTGGCCGCGACGCTCGCGGGGTGCGGCGTCACCTCCACGGACGTCATCGACGTGGGGCAGCCCGCGAGCGGCGCCAAGCGGCCCGGCGCGGTCCAGGAGAAGGGGGCCAGGATCTATCTGATGTCCCCGACCGGGGTGAAGTCGGTGCCCCGCGAGGCCAAGACCAAGCTCGGCGCCGAGGACGCCGTCGCCCTGCTCCTCAACGGTCCGGAGGAGTACGAGCGCGTCCGCGGCCTGTACTCCGACCTGCCCAGGATGCGGGCCGACCAGGTGCACGTCACCACCGGCACCCTGCGGGTGAGCGTCCAGATGCCCTTCAACGTGCTGCGGCTGAGCCCGGTCGCGCGGAGCCAGTTCGTGTGCACGGCGGCGGACAACGAGACGCCGCGCGGGCGCCAGGTCCACGATGTGAAGGTGGAGCTCAGCGGCGGCGGCTACGTCATCTCCGACCTGGTCTGCGACAGCAACAACGCCTTCCCCGCGGGCAAGCTGCCCACCCCTCAGGTCGCCGGCACGAACCGCTGACGGCGGTCCGCGCGCGCCTCCTCGCCGTGGGGACGGGCCGTCAGGTCCGCGGGAAGCTGAAGGTGTAGCCCTCCTGCTTCAGCCAGGGCAGCAGCCGTTCCAGCGCCTCGACGGTCTGCTTGCGCGACCCCCCGGCGTCGTGCACCAGGACCGTCGGCCCCTTGCCGATCTGGCGCTTGACGGTGTCGACGATCTTGTCGACGCCCGGGTGCTCGAAGTCCTTGGTGTCGACGTTCCAGCCGAGGGGACGCATGCCGTTCTCGGCGGCGATCCTGCGGCTGTCCGGGGTGAAGGCGCCACCGGGGGCGCGGTAGTAGCGGACCGGCGCGCCGCCCGACGCCTCCTCGATCAGCTTCTTGGCGTCGAGGATCTCCTTCGACTGGTACTCGACGGACTTCTTGTCCATCTTCGTGTCGTGCGACATGGAGTGGTCGCAGAGCCGGTGGCCCCCGGCGACGACCTGCTTCACGAGGTCGGGGTGCTTGGCCGCGTTGGGGCCGATCATGCAGAACGTCGCCTTGACGTCGTACCGCTTCAGCAGCTCCAGGACCTTGGGGGTCCAGGTGGGGTCGGGGCCGTCGTCCACGGTGAGGTTGACGGTCTTGCCGGGGTCCTCGGAGAGGTGCTCGATCTCCTGGCTCACCTGCCTGGTGGGCGCGGGCCGCTCCGCCGCCGGGGCGCGGTCCCCGGAGTCGCGGTCCTGGACCGCCACGGCGAGCGTGCCTCCGGCTATCGCGAGGACCGCCACCGTCGCGGCGATCCGGTTCCTCTGCTTCTTCGGCAGCGCCATGACGTCGCCCCGCCCTCCCTGTAGGTGCTTGTTGCACCTAGTAGGAGGGGTGGAACAGGGGGAACGGATCCCGCTGTTACCGATTGCTCATGAACCCGGCACGTGACGCGCTCATGACGCCGGGATTCCGCGCCCCCGGCCGCCGCAGGGCCCGTGAGCGCCCGTCAGGCCGCCCGCCCGCGCCGTCCCGTGGGCGGGACCCGGGTCCCGCCCGGAGGCTTCCTCACCCCCCAAGGGTGAGCGAGGGCGCCGGTCAGGGCTGGAGGCCGCCCAGCCGTCCTTCGAGGAGGACGAGCAGTTCCGCGAGGGTCTCCGCGAGCCGGTCCCGGTGCTCCTCGCCGAGCCCTTCCAGGAGCGTGCTCTCGTAGCCGAGCTGATGGGGGATCAGCCGGTCGATGAGGCCGGTGCCCTCCTCGGTGAGGGAGAGATGGGCCACCCGCCGGTCGCGCTCGTCGGCGCGCCGGGCGACGAGACCCCGGTCCTCCAGGACGCGCAGCCGCTTGGTGACGGCCGCCCCGGACGCGAACGTCTCCCGGGAGATCTGTCCCGGGGTCAGCTCCCGCCCGGTGCGCCGCAGGGTGCCGAGGATGTCGAACTCCGCCCGCGTCAGGCCCTCCCGCACCAGCGGGGCATCCGTCGCCTGCTGGAGCAGCGCCGCGCAGCGGTTGAGCCGGCCGATCACGGCCATCGGCGCGGTGTCGAGTCCCGGGTGGACCTGCTGCCACTGGCGCAGCACGCGCGCGACGACGTCCTCGGTCACGGTCTCTGGTCCTTTCCCTGGGGCTCCGGTGAAGTGAAGATTCTGCCCTCCCGACCGCGGCCTTCCGTAAGGAGGCCCCTCCACCGCGCGTCCCGGCGTCAGGCGGCGGCCGGCGCGAGCCGGTGGACGAGCGCGGCCAGCGCCCGGTGCCCGTCGCGCTCGGCGAGCCGTACGCGCTCCGCGGGCAGGGTGCGCTGCCACCACTCGCCGGCCGCGACGTCCGCCGCCTCCCGCAGCTCGACGAGCGCGGTCGCGAGCCGGTCGCGGGCCCGGCCCGCCTCGTGAGCGGAGTGCGGGGCGTCCAGCAGGGCGAGGGCCGCCGCCCGCGCCTCGGACAGCCGGCCCAGCGCGGCGTCGGTACGGTCCGTCGCGCGCCGGTTGGTGACCAGCACGCAGACGAGCAGCCCGACCGCCGCGCCGATGAGCGTATCGGTCCAGCGGTCGCCGATCAGCTCCCGGGCCGGGCGGGCGCCGCCGAATTCGGTCAGCAGCAGGGCCATGGGGGTGACGCACACGCTCGCGAGCCAGTAGTTGCGGACGATGGACGCCTCGGCGCCGATCAGCAGGACGACGACGAGCAGCACCATCGCCGGGTGCCCGGTCCGGACGGCCGGCGGGAGCAGGGCGAAGAGGAGCAGCCCGAGGAGGTTGCCGAGCACCCGCTGGAGCGCGCGCTGCCAGGACAGCGCGGTGTTCGCCTGGAAGACGGCGGCGGCGGTGACCACGGCCCAGTACGGGTGGCCGGCGCCCAGCGCCGACGCGGCCCACCCGGCCGCCGCGGCCCCGGCCGTGACCCGGACGGCGACGGGCGCCGAAGGCGAGCGGAACCAGCGGCGTGCGGGCCGGGCGTCAGGGGCGGCCGGGGCGGACCCGGTCCCTCCGGCACCGGGCGCGTGGGCCGCCCGGGAGCTCCCGCGGGGTGCGGCCGTCCGGGCGGGCTCCGCCGCCGGGACGCCCCCGGCGGGTACGGAACCGTCGCTTCCCGCGGTCGGCCGCAGGCCGTCCGGCAGGGGCCGGCCCGCGCGGAGGTCGCGGGCCCAGGACTCGTGGCGCCGTGCGGCGGCGGGGCCGTCCGCCCCCTCCCGGGCCGTGGCCGATTCCGCGCGCAGCAGCAGCGCCTCCAGCCCCGCGAGCGGATGGCCGCCCGTCCGTGTGTGCGCGAGCCCCCGCCGGGCCGTGTGCAGCGCGGCCGTCGCCGCGTGCCGGGCCCTCGGTACGCCGTCGCCCTCCGCCGCTCCGTCCGCGCGGAGCAGCCGGGCCGTGGCCTCCAGCGCGCGGGCGGCGACGACGCGCTCGGGACCGTACGGCCGGACGAGCGCCGGGGCCATGCACACCAGCCAGGCGAACGCGCCGCACGCGAGCACCAGTCCGAGGTGGAGCGGCACCTGCCCGAGCCGCTGCGGGGCGAAGCACGCGCCCGCCGTGACGAAGGTGAGGACGATGTTCCCCGGCGGCCCGATCCGCGACGCGTCGCACAACGCCCGCTGGGCCCCCGCCAGCAGCGCCGCCACCAGCACCAGCACGGCGGCGGAGCCGGTCAGGGACGCGGCCGTCAGCGCCACGCCGACGCCGGCCGCCATGCCGAGCACCAGCACGGCGAGCGCCCTGGCCCGGGCGGCGTACGGCAGGGCGTGGCCGTAGAGCGCGCACAGGGCCCCGGCGGAGGCGTAGAGGGCGAGGTCGGGGCGGCCGGCGGCGAGCAGCCCGCCGTTCCCCGCGGCCATCGCCGTGGCCGCGCTGAAAGCGGGCTTGTACCAGATGTCACCGGGGCGGTTCAGCCGCATCGTGCCGCGCAGGGGCAGCAGGCGGGCGCGCGTTCCGGGGGAGGTGAGCTGTAGGGACACTCCAACACATTAACAAGTGTTTTACTCAGAAAATAAATCCAGGGCGCGGGCCCGGCAGTCCACCGGGGAGCCCCACGCGGACCGCAGGGCCCGCGCCTTCCCGATCCACAGCGACAGGTCGTACTCCGAGGTGTAACCGATCGCCCCGTGCGACTGCAGCGCCGCGCGGGCCGCCGCGTACGCCGCGTCGCAGGCCGAGGACTTCGCCGCGGCGACCTCCGCCGCCGCCGTCGGCGCGCCCGCCGCCAGGGCGACGGCCGCTCCGTGGACCAGCGGCCGGGCGAACTCCAGCCCCGTACGGATGTCCGCGAGCCGGTGCTTGACCGCCTGGAACGCGCCGACGGGCGAACCGAACTGCGTCCGCGTCCCCACGTACGCCACCGTCCGCTCCAGCAGCGCGGCCCCGACCCCGAGCGCCTGCGCCGCGCAGGCGAACGCGGCCCAGTCGGCGGCGTGCGCGGCGGCGGCCCGCACGGCGGCCCGGCAGCGGGAGCTCCGCCCGGGGGCGGGCCGGGCGAGCCGCCGAGCGGGGTCGACGGAGGGCTGGACGGGACCGTGCCGCCGGCGAGGAAGAGCCGGGGCGGGAGAGCGGGGGAGCCGTCCGGCGCCCCCGCGCGCACCACGAACACCCCGTCGCACACCTCCGGGTCCAGCGCGTACGGCCCGCCGCCCGGCGGCGCCAGCGTCACCCGCGCCTCGCCCGCGCACACCCGGGGCAGCCACCGCCGCGCCGGGCCCGGCTCCCCGGCGTCGGCCAGCTGCGACAGCAGCGCGGCCACCGCCGCCGTCTCGACCACCGGGCCCGGCACCGCGTGCCGCCCCAGCTCCTCGTAGGCCACGGCCAGCTCCACCGGCAGCCGTCCCGCCCCGCCGAAGGACTCCGGCACGGCCAGGCCGAGGACGCCCGCCTCCGCGAGCCGCCCCCACAGCGCGAGCCCCGGCCCGTACTCGCCCCGCGCCCAGGCCCGTACGACCTCCGGCGTACCGGCCGCCGTGAGCATGCGGTCCAGGACGCGCCCGAACGCGACCTGCTCATCGTCCAGCAGGAACCTCACCGGTCGCCCCTCCCGCCCCGCGTCCCCTTCGGCAGCCCCAGCACCCGCTCCGCCACGAGGTCCCGCTGGATCTCGTTCGTCCCCGCGTACAGCGGCCCCGCCAGCGCGAACGTGTACCCGTCCGCCCAGCGCCCGCCCGCCGGCGCGTCGTCCGCCGAGTCGGCGAGCTCGCCGTACGGGCCGAGGAGGTCGAGGGCCGTCTCGTGCAGGGCGAGGTCCAGCTCGGACCAGAAGAGCTTGGTCATGCTGGGCTCCGCGCCGAGCGCGTCCCCGGCCGCGAGCCGCGCCGCGACCCCGTACCCGTACAGCTGGTACGCGCGGGCCCGGACCGCGACATCGGCGACCCGGTCCCGCAGCGCCGTGTCGGCCGGGTCCGCCGTCGCCCGCCACAGCGCGACCAGCCGCCGGGCGGCGGCCAGGAACCGCCCCGGACTGCGCAGGGTCAGCCCGCGCTCGTCCGCCGCCGTGCTCATGGCCACCCGCCAGCCCTGCCCGGGCTCGCCGAGCACATCGGCGTCCGGCACGAAGACGTCGTCGAGGAAGAGCTCCGCGAAGGCCGGCTTGCCGTCGAGGCGGCCGATGGGCCGTACGGTCACGCCGGGCGCGCCGAGCGGGAACATCGCGTACGTCAGCCCGTGGTGCGGCGGGCGGCCCGGGTCCGCGTGGCTGCGGAAGAGGCCGAACGCCCGGTCCGCGAACGCCGCCCGCGAGGACCACGTCTTCTGCCCGCGCAGCAGCCAGCCGCCCCGGGCGGGCACCGCGACCGACCGTAAGGAGGCGAGGTCCGATCCGGCCTCCGGCTCCGACCACGCCTGCGCCCACACCGTCGCGCCGCTCGCCATCGGCGGCAGCAGCCGGGCGCGCTGCTCCTCGGTGCCGTGGGCGAACAGGGCGGGCGCGAGCAGGCAGACGCCGTTCTGCGAGACCCGGGCGGGCGCCCCGGCGGCGTGGTACTCCTCCTCGAAGACCAGCCACTCCAGCAGCGAGCGCCCGCGGCCGCCGTACTCCCGCGGCCAGGTGACCGCCGACCAGCGGTCCGCGGCGAGCGTCCGCTCCCAGGCCCGGTGCTCGGCGAACCCCTCCCGGGTCTCCAGCGAGCGCGGCGGCACCGGCGGCACGTGCGCGGCCAGCCACGCGCGGGCCTCGGCGCGGAAGGCGTCCTCCTCCGGGGTGAGGGCCAGGTCCATCAGCCGCCGCGCTCCTTCATCGCCCGGACGTCCATGCCGCCGAGCGGGTCCGCGGCGGTCTCCGCGTTGTGCGCGTGCGCCAGGTGGTGCAGGGCGAAGGCGGAGTCGAGCCCGCTGTGCAGCCCCTGGAGGTCCTCGGCCTGGTTGACGGCCCGCTTCGCCAGGGCCAGCCCCATCCGGGGCATCTCCGCGACCCGGGCGGCCAGTTCGGCCGTACGGGCCGCGAGCCGGCCGCGCGGCACCACCAGGTTGACCATCCCGAGCTCATGGGCGCGCCCCGCGGTCATCCGGTCCCCGGTGAAGAGCAGCTCCTTGGCGACGCGCGGCGGCAGCACCCACGGATGGGCGAAGTACTCGACGCCGGGGACGCCCATCCGGACGACCGGGTCGGCGAAGAACGCGTCCTCGCTCGCCACGATCAGGTCGCACACCCACGCCAGCATCAACCCGCCCGCCACACAGGCCCCCTGGACGGAGGCGATCATCGGCTTGGGCAGCTCGCGCCAGCGCCGGCACATGCCCAGATACACCTCGGACTCGCGCGCGAACCGGCTCTCCGCGCCCGCCTTGTCCGAGTGGTCCCACCACAGGCCCGCCCGGCGCGGGTGCGGCAGATGGGCGTCGCGCCCCGGCGTGCCGATGTCGTGGCCCGCCGAGAAGTGGTCGCCCGCCCCGGCGAGCACGACGACCTTGACGCCGTCGTCGGCCGCCGCCGCGCCGAAGGCGTCGTCCAGGGCGTAGGTCATCGCGGAGTTCTGGGCGTTGCGGTACTCCGGCCGGCCCATGACGACGGTCGCGACCGGGCCGCTGCGCTCGTAGCGCACTGCCGGGGCGTCCGGCGCGGACGGGGGCATGACCCTCCTTCCCTAACAAGTGTTAGGTAGGTTAACGTACGGGCATGAGCAGCGTCGAGGAGTTCGACGACCGGTCAACCGCCCTGGGCGCGGGGGTCGTTGCCGGACCGCCGCCCTGTCCCGCCGGGCATGAACTCCTGGCCGGCCGCACCGCCGTCATCACCGCCGCCGCGGGCACCGGCATCGGCGGCGCCACCGCCCGGCGCTTCCTCGAAGAAGGCGCCCGGGTCGTCCTCGGCGACTCCCACGCACGCCGCCTCCGGGTCTGCGTCGCCGCCCTCAGCGACGAGTTCGGCAGCCGCCAGGTCGCCGGACTGCCCTGCGACGTCACCGACGAGACCCAGGTCGGAGCCCTCTTCGACCTCGCCGAGGAGCGGCACGGCACCCTCGACGTCATCGTCAACAACGCCGGGCTCGGCGGCACCGCCGAGCTCACCGAGATGACCGACGAACAGTGGGACGCGGTCGTCGACACCACGCTCAAGGGCACCTTCCGCTGCACCCGCGCCGCCCTGCGCAGGCTGCGGGCGAGCGGCACCGGAGGCGTCGTCGTCAACAACGCCTCCGTCCTCGGCTGGCGCGCCCAGCGCGGCCAGGCGCACTACGCCGCGGCCAAGGCCGGCGTCATGGCGCTCACCCGGTGCGCGGCCGTGGAGGCGGCCGAACACGGCGTACGCGTCAACGCCGTCGCCCCCAGCCTCGCCGTCCACCCGCACCTGGCCAAGGTCACCACCCCCGAACTCCTCGCCGAACTCACCGCGCGGGAGGCGTCCGGACGGTCCGCCGAACCCTGGGAGATCGCCAACGTCATCGTCTTCCTCGCCAGCGGCTACTCCTCCTACATGACGGGCGAGACGCTCTCCGTCAGCAGCCAGCGCGCGTGATCGCGGATGCCTCCGCCCGGTCGGGACATGGCCGACAATGGCCGGGTGCCGACGAACAGCAAGACCGCGACCCCCGCCCCCGCGCGGCGCCGTGAACTCCTCGCCACCGCCGCCGAGGTGTTCGCCGCCCAGGGCTACAACGCCACCACCGTCCGCAGGATCGCCGACGAGGCCGGACTCCTCGCCGGAAGCCTCTATTACCACTTCGACTCCAAGGAGTCGATGCTCGACGAGATCCTCTCGGCCTTCCTCGACGAACTGTGGGCCGGCTACGACGCCGTGCTGGCCGCCGGCCGCGGCCCCCGCGAGACCCTCGAAGCCCTCGTCACCGAGTCCTTCCGGGAGATCGACCGGCACCGGCCCGCCGTCGCCATCTACCAGAAGGAGTCCCGGCACCTCGCCGCGCAGCCCCGCTTCGCCTATCTCGCCGAATCCCAGCGGAAGTTCGAGAAGCTGTGGCTCGGCACGCTGGAGCGCGGTGTGGCCGGCGGGGACTTCCGCGCCGACCTCGACGTCCGGCTCACCTACCGCTTCGTCCGCGACACCGTCTGGGTCGCCGCGTCCTGGTACCGGCCGGGAGGCCGGCACCGCCCCGAGGAGATCGCCCGCCAGTACCTGTCGATGGTCCTGGACGGCATCGCCGTCCGGACCTGACCGAAGGAGGAGCCGTGGCCGTGCCCGAGGCGTACATCGTCGGAGCCGTCCGCACCCCCGTGGGCCGGCGCGGCGGCGGACTCGCCGCCGCCCACCCCGCCGACCTCGGCGCCCATGCGCTGCGGGCCCTGATGGACCGAACGGGCGTGGACCCGGCCGCCGTCGAGGACGTCGTGTTCGGCTGCCTCGACACCGTGGGCCCCCAGGCGGGCGACATCGCCCGTACGAGCTGGCTGGCGGCGGGCCTGCCCGAGGAGGTGCCCGGCGTCACGGTCGACCGGCAGTGCGGCTCGGGACAGCAGGCCGTCCACTTCGCCGCCCAGGGCGTCCTCTCCGGCACCCAGGACCTGGTCGTCGCGGGCGGCACCCAGAACATGTCGCAGGTCCCCCTCGCCTACGCCACCCGCCGGGCCACCGAGCCGCTCGGGCTCACCGACGGCCCGTTCGCCGGTTCGGCGGGCTGGCGGGCGCGGTACGGGGACCGGCCCGTCAGCCAGTTCCTCGGCGCCGAGCTGATCGCCGAGAAGTGGGGCATCCCGCGCACCGCCATGGAGGAGTTCGCGCTCCGCTCCCACCGGCGGGCCGTGCGCGCCGCCGACGAGGGCCGCTTCGACCGCGAACTCGTCCCCTACGGCCCGGTGACGGCCGACGAAGGGCCCCGCCGGGACACCTCCCTGGCGAGGATGGCCGCCCTCCCACCGCTCGCCGAGGGCGGCCGGCTCACCGCGGCACTCTCCTCCCAGATATCCGACGGCGCCGCCGCCCTGCTCCTCGCGAGCGACCGCGCCCTGCGCGACCACGGACTCACCCCCCGCGCCCGCGTCCACCACCTCTCCGTCCGCGGGGACGACCCCCTCCGGATGCTCACCGCGCCCATCCCGGCCACGGCCCTCGCCCTGAAGAAGACCGGCCTGACCATCGACGACATCGACCTCGTGGAGATCAACGAGGCGTTCGCCCCGGTCGTCCTCGCCTGGCTGAAGGACACGGGCGCGGACCCGGAGAGGACCAACGTCAACGGCGGCGCGCTCGCGCTGGGACACCCGCTGGGTGCCTCGGGGGCGAAGCTGATGACGACACTGCTGCACGAGCTGGAACGGACGGGCGGGCGGTACGGTCTCCAGACCATGTGCGAGGGCGGCGGCCAGGCGAACGTCACGATCATCGAACGGCTGTAGGCGACGGTTCCCCCTCGCGGCGGAAAGGACGGCAGGGGGAACTACACCCCCAGCGCCCCCATCAGCATCGGGAACGACGCCACCAGCTCCCGCTCCCAGTACGGCCATGTGTGCGTCCCCGTGGACGCGCACACCGTCGCCGGGATCCGGAGCTCCGCGAGCCGTCCCCGGAGCTCCTGGTTCATCCCGTGGATCGCCCGCTCGACGCCGTCGTCCGTGCCGTGCGCCGCCGGATCCGTGCAGCGCGACGCCGGCGGTGGCGGGTCGCCCCACTTCCAGCCCGGCCCCGTCCTCGTCCCGTCGCCGTAGGAGAGGTACAGCGGGGTGCCGGCGAGCCTCGCGGCCTGGTACAGGGGGCTGTTGCGCTGCCAGATCGCCCGCTGGCGCACGTCGCCCGGGTCCTGGGTGTCGAAGGGGTACCCGGGCTCGCCCCACACCCGCTTCCAGTCCGTGAGGCACACCAGGCCGCCGGCCTTGACCGCGTCGGGGCCGTCGAATCCGCCGTCGCGCGACTTGTACAGGAGGTTGACGGCACCGCTGTAGGACGCGGCGGCCCGGAACTCGCCGGGGCGGTCGGCGGCGAACTTCAGGGCGCCCAGGCCGCCCATGGACAGACCCGCGACGGCGGCCCGCCGGGCGTCCGCCCGGTACTTCCGTGCCAGCAGCGGCCGCAGCTCGTCCAGAAGATACGTCTCCCACTTCGGGGCGCCGCCCCGGCCGTGGTTCCACCAGTCGCTGTAGGCGCTGCACCCGCTGGTCTCCGGCATGACGACGATCGCGTCCCGGCCGGCGACGAGCTCCTCGATATGGGTGTTGGCCGTCCAGTCCCGGTGGTCGCCGCCCCCGCCGTGCAGCAGCCACAGCGTGGGCCAGGTGCGCGTGGTGTCCGGGGACCAGCCGCGGGGCAGCAGCAGCCGCACCCATTTGGTACGGGCCGGCCCGTCGATCTCCGGGGACCGGACCGCCACATCGCGCGTGCGGTCGTCGATCCGCACCTCCCGCACCACCTGTGCCGGGTTCTCCGCCGGGGCCTCGGCCCCGGCGGGCGGTGCGCCGACGGCCGTCAGCAGCAGGGCGAGCACGGCGAGTGCCCAGCCGGTCCGCGTCCCGCCCCCGTTCCCTCTCCGCGAAGCCTCGTGCACCATGCGACCGCCCTTCACATCGGTGATGGCGGGCATATTACGGTGACGGAGTGACGACCTATGTGGCGCTGTTGCGCGGTATCAATGTCGGCGGAAAGCAGCGCGTCCCCATGGAGACGCTGCGCGAGATGCTGACCGGCCTGGGGTGCGGATCGGTACGGACGCACCTCAACAGCGGCAACGCCGTCTTCACCCACCCGGACGCCGATGCGGAGGGCCTGGCCGCCGGCCTGGAGCGGGTGATCACGCGGGAGCTCGGGCTGACCGTGAGCTGCCTCGTCCGCACCGAGGGTGAACTGCGCCGGGTGATTGACGGAAATCCGTTCGCCGGGAAGGAGGTCGACCCGGCGCGCTTCCTGGTGACCTTCCTCTCCGGCCCCGTCGACCCGGCCGCCGTCGCGGGCATCGACCCGGCGGCGTACGCGCCCGAGGAGTTCGCCCTGGGGGAGGGGGTGCTCTATCTGCACTGCGCCCTGGGCATCCGGGACTCCAAGCTGGCGAAGAGGCTGACGGAGCGACGGCTGGGAGTGGTGGGCACCGCGCGCAACTGGAACACCGTCACCAAGCTGGCCGCGATGGCCCGGGGCTGACCGCCCGGACAGCCGTGCGGACGCTCCGCTTAGCATGCGGACATGAAACTCCGTCTCCCCCGCCGGCGGCGCGGGCGGCTGGTGGCCGCCCTGGCCGCCGGTGCCGTGCTCGCCGGAGCCGGCACCTGGACAGCGGCATCGGCCTCCGGCGGCGGCGCGCCCGTGCACCGCGAGGACCGGTTCCTGACGATGCCCGAGGAGCCGGGCGGCAAGGGCACGGTGCGGATCGACACGTCCTTCTACACCTCCGGCGGCGACGGCCGCAGGCCCGCCGTCCTACTCGCACACGGCTTCGGCGGCAGCAAGGACGACCTGCGCGCGCAGGCCGAGGACCTGGCGCGCGACGGCTACGCCGTACTGACCTGGTCCGCGCGCGGCTTCGGGCGCTCCACCGGCAGGATCGGTCTCAACGACCCCGACCGCGAGGTCGCCGACGCCCGGCGGCTGATCGACTGGCTGGCCGCCCGCCCGGAGGTCCGCCTGGACAAGGCAGGCGACCCCAGGGTGGGCATCGCGGGCGCCTCGTACGGCGGCGCGGTCGCCCTGCTGGCCGCCGGCCACGACAAGCGGGTGGACGCCATAGCCCCGCAGATCACCTACTGGAACCTCGCCGACTCGCTGTTCCCCTCCGGCGTCTTCAAGAGCCTGTGGTCGGGCATCTTCTTCACCACCGGTTCGGGCGGCGGCGCGGCCGGAGCGCTCGGCGGCGGCAAACAGACCGCGCCCCCGGCCGGCAAACCCGGCTGCGGCCGGTTCGAGGCGACGCTCTGCGCGATGTACGAGCGGGTGGCCGTCGCCGGGGCCCCGGACGCCGCCGCGCGCGAGCTGCTGGAGCGCCGCAGCCCCTCGGCCGTCGCCGGGGCGGTCAAGGTGCCCACGCTCCTGGTGCAGGGACAGGCCGACTCGCTCTTCCCCCTCGACCAGTCCGACGCCGCGGCCCGGGCCGTCGGGCGCAATGGCGCGCCCGTCTCCGTCGACTGGATCGCGGGCGGCCACGACGGCGGCGTCGGCGCCGAGGCCGGCCGGGTCGAGGGCCGCGTGAAATCGTGGTTCGACCGCTATCTCAAGGACGACGAGGGCACGGACACCGGCCCGGCGTTCCGCGTCAGCAGGACCGGCGGCATCGACACCACCGACGGCAAGGCCCGGCTGCGCGGTGCGAGCGGGGACGCCTACCCGGGGCTGCGCGGCGACACCCGGACGGTCGGCCTGACCGGCCGCCCGCAGACCTTCGGCAACCCGGCGGGCGGCACTCCGCCCGCGATCTCGTCGGTCCCCGGCCTGGGCGGGGTCGCCCAGCTGTCGGGGCTGGGCCTGGGCGTGTCCCTGGACTTCCCCGGGCAGCACGCCCGCTTCGACTCCGCGCCGCTGACCGAGGGCGTCCGGGTGACCGGAGCGCCCACGGTGAAGGTCGAGGTCGCCTCCGACAGCGGGGAAGCCGTCCTCTTCGCCAAGGTCTACGACGTCGGCCCGGACGGCCGGCAGGTGCTGCCCGGCCAGCTGGTCGCCCCGGTCCGCGTCGACGGCGCCCGCGACGGCAGAACCGTCGAACTCCGGCTCCCCGCCGTCGACCACGTCTTCGAGTCCGGCCACCGGATGCGGCTCGTCCTCTCCGCCACCGACCTCGGCTACGCCTCACCGGTCAGACCGGCCACGTACACCGTCGCGCTCGCGGGCGAGGGCCTGAGCGTGCCGACCGCGCCCGGTGTGCGGACCGCCTCGGCCGCGCTGCCCTGGTGGACATGGGGACTTCCGCTCGGCGGCGCGGCCGTCGCGGCGGCGGTGCTGCTGACCGGCCGCCGCCGCCCGGGCGCCGCCGCGCCCGACCCGGCCCTCGCCGAGGTGCCGTTGCAGATCACCGGCCTCAGCAAGCGGTACGCCAAGTCGGCCGACCGGTACGCGGTACGGGAGCTGTCGTTCCGGGTGGAGCGCGGCCAGGTCCTGGGCCTGCTCGGCCCGAACGGCGCGGGCAAGACGACCACCCTGCGCATGCTCATGGGCCTCATCCGCCCCGACGCCGGCGAGGTGCGGGTCTTCGGCCACGCGATCCGGCCGGGCGCCCCGGTGCTCTCCCGGGTCGGGGCGTTCGTGGAGGGCGCGGGCTTCCTGCCCCACCTGTCCGGGCGGGCCAACCTCGACCTGTACTGGCAGGCGACCGGCCGGCCCGCCGAGGACGCGCGGCTCGACGAGGCCCTGGAGATCGCGGGGCTCGGCTCCGCCCTGGAGCGGGCCGTACGGACGTACTCCCAGGGGATGCGGCAGCGGCTGGCGATCGCGCAGGCGATGCTGGGCCTGCCGGACCTGCTGATCCTGGACGAACCGACCAACGGACTCGACCCGCCGCAGATCCGCGAGATGCGCGAGGTGATGATCCGTTACGCGGCGGCCGGCCGCACCGTCATCGTCTCCAGCCATCTGCTCTCCGAGGTCGAGCAGTCCTGTACGCACCTCGTCGTGATGGACCGCGGGCGGCTCGTGACCGCCGGGCCCGTCGCGGACATCGTCGGCTCCGGCGACACCCTGCTGGTCGGCGTCGAGGGCGAGCTGCCGGACCCGGTCGTCGCGAAGGTGGCGGCGCTCCCCGGTATCGCCTCCGCCGTCCGCGGCGAGGACGGGCTGCTGGTCCGGCTCGACGGCATGAGCGCCCCCGCGCTGCTGGTGGAGCTGGTCCGGCTGGAGGTCCCGGTGGCGCGCATGGGTCCGCACCGCCGTCTGGAGGACGCCTTCCTGACCCTGATCGGAGGCCCGTCATGAGCGCGGCGACGCAGGCGGAACAGGCGGCGCCGGCCCCGGAGTCCGCGCCCGGCTACCGCGCCCGGCACACGCTGCCGCTGCGCGTGGAGGCGATGCGGCAGCTGCGCCGCCGCCGCACCCTCGTGGTCGGGGCGGTGCTCGCGGTACTGCCGTTCGTGCTGATCGCGGCCTTCGCGATCGGCGGCGACCGGAGCGGCCGGGACAACCGGATCACCCTGATCGACACGGCGACGGCCTCGGGCGCGAACTTCGCCGCCACCTGCCTGTTCGTCTCCGCGGGCTTCCTGCTGGTGGTGCCGGTGGCGCTGTTCTGCGGCGACACGGTGGCGTCCGAGGCGGGCTGGTCGTCGCTGCGCTATCTGCTCGCGGCGCCCGTGCCGCGCGCCCGCCTGCTGGCGAGCAAACTGACCGTGGCGCTGGCGTTCAGCGCCGCCGCGATGGTCCTGCTGCCCGTGGTGGCCCTGGCGGCGGGCACGGCCGCGTACGGGTGGGGGCCGCTGCAGATCCCCACCGGCGGGGCGCTGCCGGCCGGCACGGCCACCGCGCGGCTCGCGGTCGTCGTCGGGTACGTCTTCGTCGGCCAGCTGGTGACGGCCGGTCTGGCGTTCTGGCTGTCGACGGTCACGGACGCCCCGCTGGGCGCGGTCGGCGGCGCGGTGGGCCTGACCATCGTGGGCAACGTCCTGGACGCGGTCACGGCCCTCGGGGACTGGCGCGACGTGCTGCCCGCGCACTGGCAGTACGCGTGGGCGGACGCGCTCCAGCCGCACCTGGAGTGGGGCGGCATGATCAAGGGCGTGGCGGTGTCGGCGGGCTACGCGCTGGTGCTGTTCGCGCTGGCGTTCCGGCACTTCCGGAACAAGGACATCGTGTCCTGACCGGGGCGCACCGCCCGCATGGGCCACCCGGGCCCCTCCGGCCACCGCCGGAGGGGCCCGTACGCGTCTTCAGGACACCTCCGGCAGGCCGGCCAGCGTCGCGTACGCCCCGGCCATGACGCGCCCGACCAGCTCGGCGCACGACGGCAGGTCGTCGATCAGGCCGGCCACCTGACCCGAGGCCATCACCCCGGCGTCCGTACGGCCGTCCACCATGGCCGCCTTCAGGAGCATCGGCGTGTTCGCGGCCAGCAGGACCTGGCTCCAGGTCAGCCCCTTGCCCCGGCGGAGGGCCAGACCGTCCCGCACCAGCCGCCCCGGGCCCAGGCCGGCCGTCCGGCCGAACACCGCCGCGTGCCGCAGCGCCCGTACGAGCGTGGCGGCGCGGCCCGAGCGTTCGAGCGCGGTGACGAACGGGGTCCGCAGCACCCGGTGCGGGAGCCCGTCGACCTTCGTCGTCACGGTGACGTCCTCGACCGCCGCCGCCAGATAGGCGGCCTTCACCGCCGCCGGGACCGTGCTCTCGGCCGTCAGCAGGAAACGGGTGCCCATCGCCACCCCGGCCGCGCCGTACGCGAGCGCCGCCACCAGCCCGCGCCCGTCGTGGAACCCGCCCGCGGCGACGACCGGGACACCGACCGCGTCCACCACCTGGGGCAGCAGCACCGACGTCGCCACCCGGCCGGTGTGGCCGCCGCCCTCGCCGCCCTGGACCAGCACGGCGTCCGCGCCCCACGCCACGACCTTCTCGGCGTGCCGCCGCGCGCCCACGGACGGCACGACGACGACACCGGCGTCCTTGAGCCGGGCGATCAGGTCACGGGAGGGCGCGAGGGCGAACGAGGCGACCCGCACCCCCTCCTCGACGAGGATGTCCACCCGCTCGGCCGCGTCGCCCGCGTCCGCGCGCAGGTTCACCCCGAACGGCCGGTCCGTGCGCGACCGCACCTCCCGGACCGCCGAGCGCAGCCGGCCGGGCGTCATGGTCGCGGAACCCAGGATGCCGAGCGCCCCCGCGTTCGCGACCGCGGAGACCAGGCGCGGCCCGGCCACCCAGCCCATGCCGGTCTGCACGATCGGGTACCGGACGCCGACGAGGTCGGTGAGGGCCGTCCTCACGCCCGTACCTCCCGCTCGCGCAGACCGGCCGGGTCGATCACGTCCCGGATCAGCCGCAGCTCCCCGTCCGTCGGGGTACGGGTGCGCGGCACGCCGGCGGGGACGTCGAGCGGGAAGCCCGTCGCCGCGCGCAGCTCCTCGGCGGTCACCCCGGGGTGCAGGGAACGGACCCGCATCGTGCGGTCCGGCGTCTCGAAGTCGAGGACGGCCAGATCGGTGACGACGCGCGGGACGCGGTGGAAGCGGGTGACGGACGGGCCGGCGGCCGCCGCGCGGTCGTGGCCGACGCCGCACACCATGTCGACCCGCTCGACCAGCACCCGGGGCGAGTGCCGGGGGATCCAGTAGCTCGTGGGGTGGTTGACGCTGTTGCCGGGCGCCCCGCGCACACCGAGCAGCTGCCGCGCCGGCCGCTCCGCGCCCCCGATGCGGGAGATGTTCTGGTTGCCGTACCGGTCGAGCTGGCTCGCGCCCATCATCACGTGCCGCCGGCCGCCCGCGACCATCGCGAGATGTCGGCGGAACGGCAGCCACCCCTCGACCACGGCCGCCTTCGCGCCCAGCGCGGGGGTGTCGGCGATCAGCAGCGCCTCGCCGTCCGTGAGCAGCAGCTCGGGCGAGAACGTCAGCCGGGCCAGCCGCGCGCCGACCGTCGGCAGCACGCCCATCGGGCTCGCCAGGATCTCCCCGTCGCCGCGCCACGCCTCCGCGCAGGCCACCGCGCACACCTCGGCCCGGGTCGCGCTCATGCCGCCTCCCCGGTGAAGCCGGCGACGGCCGCGCGGTAGGCGGCCTCGTCGCCGGAGAGGAAGCGGCCCGTGAACTCCCGCCAGGCCGCCGGGTCCGCGGCGGCCTCGGCGTACGCGGCCTGGAACGCCTCGTCACGGTCGTAGTCGGGCGCGCAGGAGGTGAAGTGCGCGCCGCCCGGCGCCTCGACGACGCCGTTGACGCACGCGCGGTGCACCAGCAGCGTCTGCGGCCCGCCCGCCGACGCGAACTCCGCGCTGTCGACGACGCGTTCGCACGAGACGTACGCCTCCCGCGCGGCCTCGCAGAAGAGGTCGTCGAAGTACGGGTCCGGGCCCAGGTACTGGGCGTTGCCCCGGGCGTCGGCCCGGTTGAGGTGCACCAGCGCGGCGTCCAGGGTCAGCGCGGGCACGGCGACGAGCTCCTCGCCGTCCTCGTACGGCGAGACGACCGTACGCAGCTCCGGGCGGGCCGTCAGCACGTCGGAGCCGAGACCGGCGCGGATCGGCAGGAACGGCAGCCGGTGGGCGGCGGCGGTCAGCCCCCACATGAACATCGCCTCGTCCAGTTCGGTCAGTTCGAGCTCGCCGCGCTGGCGGGCGGCCCGGAAGTGCGGTTCCAGGGGGATGGAGTCCAAGGTGGTGAAGGCGGCGACGAGCCTGCGTATCCGGCCCGCCGCGACCAGCAGGCCCACGTCGGGGCCACCGTAGGAGACCACGGTCAGGTCGGTCGTGTCCGAGCGGAGCAGGGCCCGCACCAGGGCCATGGGTTTACGCCGGGAGCCCCAGCCGCCGATGCCGATCGTCATGCCGCTCTCCAGGTGCGAGACGGCCTCGTCCGCGGTCATCCGTTTGTCGGCGGTCATGGGAGGTCCTCCTCGGCGGGTTCGGCGGGCTTGTCGGGTTTCGCCGCGGTGCCCGGCGCGAAGGTCTCGCGGAGCCGGTCGGCGACGCCGCCGAGGTTCGCCTCGAAGGTGAAGCCCTGCTCGTAGCGGTAGGAGCGGTGCACGTCGACGGGGTCGATGCCGTTGAGGGCGGCCTTGGCCAGCCGCAGCAGCGAGCCGTCCTTCGCCGCGATCTCCCGTGCCAGCGCCAGGGCCGCCGCGGGCAGTTCGCCGCGCGGCACCACCCGCCACACGGAGCCGTACCCGTGCAGCTCCCGCGCGGTGACCGTGCGCGAGGTGTAGTACAGGGCGCGCATCAGGTGCCGCGGCACGAGCCGGGACAGGTGGGTGGCGGCGCCCAGCGCGCCCCGGTCCAGCTCGGGCAGGCCGAAGACGGCGTCGTCGGAGGCGACGACGGCGTCGGCGTTCCCCGCCAGGCCCACGCCGCCGCCCAGGCAGAAGCCGTGCACGGCGGCGACCACCGGCACCTGGCAGTCGTAGACGGCCGAGAAGGCCGCCGCGCAACCGTGGTTGGCGCCGAGCAGGGCCGTGTGGCCGGGGGCGCGCCGGATCTCCTTGAGGTCGACCCCGGCGTTGAAGCCGCGCCCGGCGGCGGCCAGCACGACGCAGCGGACCCCGCCGTCCGCGCCCGCGCCGCGGACGGCGTCGGCGAGGTCGTACCAGCCCCGCACGGGAAGGGCGTTGACGGGCGGGAAGTCCACGGTGACGACGGCGACGCCGGGTTCGGGGCGGGAGGTGGAGACACCCATCAGTGGATCAGCTACCTTTCCACCAAACGTTTGTTAGGTGCGACGGTAGCAGCGGACCGGTCCCCACGGGAGGTGCCCGGATGGCCACAGCACACCGCCCCCACGGCCCGGGCGAGCGGGTCGTGCTCGTCACCGGCGGGACGCGCGGCGTCGGCGCGGGCATCGCCCGGGCCTTCCTGAACACCGGCGCGCACGTCGTCGTCTGCGCCCGCAGACCGCCCGGACGGCCGGTCGCGGCCGGCGGCCGCACCGCCCGCTTCCTCCCCGCCGACCTGAGGGAACCGGCCGCCGTGGACGGCCTCCTCGCCACCGTCGAGGAGACGTACGGGCGGCTGGACGTGCTGGTCAACAACGCGGGCGGGACGCCGTACCGGCCGCTGGACGCGGCGGGCGCCGCGAGCCACGCGAAGGTCCTCGCCCTCAACCTCACCGCCCCGCTCACCGTCTCCCTCGCCGCCTACGGGCTGCTGCGCGCGGCGCCGGCCGGCGGCTGCGTCCTGATGGTCGGCAGCGTGAGCGGCCGCCGCCCCTCGCCCGGCACCGCCGCCTACGGCGCCGCCAAGGCCGGCCTCGCACACCTCGCCCGCAGCATGGCCGTCGAATGGGCCCCGGCCGTCAGGGTGAACACCCTCGTCCTCGGCATGGTGCGCACCGAGTCCGCCCACCTCCACTACGGGGACGCGGACGGCGTCGCCGCCGTCGCCCGGACCGTACCGGCGGGCCGCCTCGCCGAACCCGACGAGATCGGCGCCGCGGCCGTCTTCCTCGCCTCCGCGGAGGCCGCCTACATCACCGGGGCCGGCCTGCTCGTCCACGGCGGAGGGGAGCGCCCCGCGTTCCTCGCCGCCGCCCGAACCCACCACGAGGAGTGAAGAGATGACCGGAATCCACGCCGGGCGCGTCGCCGCCGTCACCGGCGCCGGCCGCGGCCTCGGCAGGGCCCACGCCCTCGCGCTCGCCGCCGCGGGGGCGAAGGTCGTCGTCAACGACCTCGGTGTGGAGCCGGGAGGCGAAGGCGGCTCGCCGGGGCCCGCGCGCCACGTCGCCGAGGAGATCACCGCACGCGGCGGGCAGGCCGTCGCGCACGGCGGCGACATCACCACCAGCGAGGGCGCGGCCTCCCTCGTCGCCACCGCCCTGGACACGTACGGGCGGCTCGACGCGCTCGTCTGCAACGCCGGATTCCTGCGCGACCGGATGCTCGTCAACCTCGGCGAGGACGACTGGGACGCCGTCGTCCGCGTCCACCTCAGGGGCCACTTCCTGCCCCTGCGGCACGCCGCCGCCCACTGGCGCGCCGAGGCCAAGGCGGGCCGCCCGGCGGCCGCCCGGGTCGTCCACACCACCTCCGGCGCGGGCCTGCTGGGCAGCGTCGGCCAGGCGAACTACACCGCCGCCAAGGCCGGGATCACCGGCCTCACGCTCGTCGCCGCGGCCGAACTCGCCCGCTACGGCGTCCAGGTCAACGCCGTCGCCCCGGCCGCCCGCACCCGGATGACGGAACGGGTCTTCGCCGGGACGATGGCGCCCCCGGAACACGGTTTCGACGCGATGGCCCCGGAGAACGTGTCGCCCCTGGTGGTCTGGCTCGCGTCGGAGGCTTCGGCCGGGGTGAACGGCCGTGTCTTCGAGGCCGCGGGGGGCCGCGTCACGGTCATGGAGGGCTGGAGCCCCGGCCCCACCGTGGAGAAGGCGGGGCGGTGGGAGACGAGCGAGGTGGGGGAGGCGGTACGGGGGTTACTGAAGGCGGCACGGCCACCGGAGCGCGTGTACGGGGCCGACGGCTGACGCCGAACAGCCGGATACGCGGCCGCGCCCTCCCGCCCGTACGAGAGCCTGCCCGTGCGCCGGCGCACGGGCAGGGGCGAGCGAGGGGGAACCGCCCGTCGCAGAGGCGTCACGCGCGAGCGATCCGCAGCGTGACGATCTCGAACGGCCGCAGCGCCAGGGACACGCGCCCGTCCTCGGCGGCCACCGTGCCCAAGGGCCGCTCCAGCAGGTCGCACACGGACACCGCCCCCGGGGCGAACCCCGGTGTGAGGACCGCCCGGGCCCGGCCGCCGAGCGACTCGTACAGCCGGACGACCACGTCGCCGCCGCCGTCGTCGGCCAGCTTCACCGCCGAGACCACGACGGCGTCGTCGTCGACGCGCACCAGCGGCGCGACGGCGGCGGAGCCCGCCACCCGCCGCTCCGGCAGATTGATCCGGTACCCCTCCCGCACCGCGTCCCCCACGGACGCGTTCGGCACCAGCGCGTACCGGAAGCGGTGCACCCCCTGGTCGGTGTGCGGGTCCGGGAAGCGCGGGGCGCGCAGGAGCGACAGCCGGACCGTCGTCGTGGTGCCGGCGGCGCCCGAGGCCGCGTCCCGGACCGTGCGCGTCACGTCGTAGCCGTACGTGGAGTCGTTCACGACGGCCACGCCCCAGCCGGGCTCCTCCAGGTGGACGAACCGGTGCGCGCACGCCTCGAACTTCGCGGCGTCCCAGCTGGTGTTGGTGTGCGTGGGACGGTAGAGATGGCCGAACTGGGTCTCGGCCGCCGTGCGATCGGCGTGCAGATCGAGCGGGAACGCGGCCTTGAGGAACTTCTCCGTCTCGTGCCAGTCGACCACGGTCGTAACGTCCAGCCGCCGCGCGCCCGCCGGGAGCGAGATCAGCTGCTCGACGCGCGAGGACCCGAAGGCCCGGACCACCCGTACGGCGCCCTCGTCCGTGAGCTCCAGGGACGCCACGTCCGTCAGGTCCGTCACCGTGTTCCGGTAGAACAGATCGACGTCCCAGGCGTCCCACATGTTCGGGAAGTCCTGGTGCAGTTGCAGCAGATTGGCCGCCGCGCCCGGCGCGACCGTCTCCCGCTCCGCCTCGCGGTCGTACACGGAGACCACCAGCCCCCGGCCGTCGACCTCGGCCCGCAGCGGCCCGTTGTCGAGGACGAAGCCGCCGCCCTCGCGCGGACCGGCCGTGACCGGCTCGGCCGCCCGGTCCGCCACCGGGCACGCGGCGTGCGCCGGGGCGCCGCCCCGCCCGTGCGGCGCCGCGTTGAACAGCAGCGTCCCACCGCCCGCGCCGTCGCCGGCCAGCGCCGCCAGTGCCCCGCCGACGATCTCCTCCAGCTCCGCCGCCACCGCCGCGTACGTCGCCGCCGCCTCACGGTGCACCCAGGCGATGGACGTACCCGGCAGGATGTCGTGGAACTGGTGCAGCAGCACCGTCTTCCAGATCCGGTCCAGCCGCTCGTACGGATAAGCGAACCCGGCCCGCACCGCCGCCGTCGCCGCCCACAGCTCCGCCTCCCGCAGCAGGTGCTCCGCGCGGCGGTTGCCCTGCTTGGTCCGGGCCTGGCTGGTCAGCGTCGCCCGGTGCAGCTCCAGATACAGCTCGCCCACCCAGACCGGCGCCTGCGCGTACTCCGCGTGCGCCTTCTCGAAGAACGCCGACGGCTTCTCGAAGATGACCCTCGCCGACCCCTCCAGATCCGCCAGCCGCTTCGCCCGCGCCAGCATCTCGCGCGTCGTCCCGCCCCCGCCGTCACCCCAGCCGGTCGGCGCGAGCGACCGGGTGGCACCGCCCTTCTCCTGGAAGTTGCGGACCGCGTGCGCCACCTCCTCACCCGACAGCCGAGAGTTGTAGGTGTCGATCGGCGGGAAGTGCGTGAACACCCGGGTGCCGTCCAGACCCTCCCACCAGAACGTGTGGTGCGGAAACTTATTCGTCCGGCTCCACGAGATCTTCTGCGTCAGGAACCACTTGGCCCCCGCCAGCCTCACCAGCTGGGGCAGCGCGGCCGAATAGCCGAAGGTGTCCGGCAGCCAGACCTCCTCCGTCTCGATCCCGAACTCCTCCAGGAAGAATCTCTTCCCGTGCACGAACTGCCGTGCCAGCGCCTCCGACCCGGGCATATTGGTGTCGGACTCCACCCACATGCCGCCCACGGGGACGAACCGGCCCTCCGCGACGGCCTTCTTCACCCGCGCGTAGACCTCCGGCCGGTGCTCTTTGATCCACGCGAACTGCTGCGCCTGCGACATGGCGTAGACGAACTCCGGCTCGTCCTCCAGCAACGCCGTCATGTTCGCGGTCGTACGGGCCACCTTGCGCACCGTCTCGCGCAGCGGCCACAGCCACGCCGAGTCGATGTGCGCGTGCCCCACGGCGCTGATCCGGTGGGCGGAGGCGTGCGCGGGCGCGGCGAGGGCGGGCGCGAGCTCCTCGCGCGCCCGCGCCGCCGTGCCCCCCACGTCCTGAAGGTCGACGGCGTCGAGCGCCCGCTCCACCGCCCGCAGGATCTCCCAGCGGCGCGGCGAGTCCAGGGACAGCTCGGCCATCAGCTCACCCAGCACCTCCAGGTCCTGCACCAGCTCCCACACCGTCCGGTCGAGGACGGCCAGGTCCATCCGGGCCAGCCGGTAGCGCGGTGCCCGGTCCGCCGTCTCCCGGTCGCCCAGCTCCGTCGGCCGGAACGGCACATAGTCCAGGATCACCGGGTTCGCCGACGCCTCGATGTGCAGCAGCACCTCCTCGCCGCCCGCGACCGTGCCGCCGGGCCCCCCGATCCGCACCCACTGGTTACGGGGGTTGAGGCCCTTCACGGGCGAGCCGTCCGGCCGGTAGACGAGCCCCTCGCACTGGAAGCCCGGCATGTTCTCGTCGAAGCCCAGGTCGAGCAGCGCCTCGACCGTCCGGCCCGCCCACTCCCGGGGCACCCGCCCGGCCACCGTGAACCAGCTCGTGCCCCACGGCGGCCCCCACTCCGCGCCGACCTCGGTGGGCGTCCGGGCGGCGGCCAGGCCCTCCGCCACGGGCACGGGCTCGCCCGGCGCGTGCCACACGGAGACGGCCAGCGGCACGGACTCCGGATACACGGCGGGCCGGATGCGCTCCTCCAGCACACGCTTCAGACGGGCTTCGGTCAGGGCGCGGTCGTTGTGCATGAGGTCGGTGTCCTAACGCAGAGGGTCTACCGGGGACTGCCGGCGGAAGGTGACGGACGCGGGCTCCGAGGAGGCGTACAGCTCGTCCACGGCGCGCACCTCGACGCGCGTGGCCGCCTCACCGGCCGTGCGGCGCAGGGCCGCGACGTAGTAGGCATGCCCACAGGTGCCCCCGAGAAAGCGACGGCCGCCGTCCGGCAGGACCTGGTGCAGCGCGTAATGGCGTACGGGCCCGGGGGAGCGGGCGGGCGCCGTCCAGGCCAGGCGCAGCGCCACCGTGCCGTCGGCGTTCGGCTGTGACGCGGTGACGGCGGGCGCGCCCGGCGCACCGGGCGGGGGAGGGGCGGCGTCGCGCACCGCGAGCCCGCCCAGCCGCCAGCGGACCGTGCCGCCGTCCGGCGCGCCGAGCCGTACGCCCAGGGCGAGGAGAGTCCCACCGGCCGGGCCGCGCAGGGCGCGGCCGACGGGCACGGTCACCGTCGTCCAGCCGCCCCCGCCCGTCCGGAAGGCGCCGGCGGGCAGGTGCAGACGCCGCGGCGGGCCGCCCCGCGCGCCGCCCGCCTCTACCGCCAGCTCCACCCGCACGGCCGCCGAGCCGTCGTCCGTCCGGTGGGTGATCTCCACGACCGTCGCGGGGGACAGCGGGAGCCGTGCCGGGAACAGCTCCACCGTCGCCGGCGCGCCGAGCCCGCCGGTCACCAGGAGACTGCCGCCGCCCCGCCAGGCGTCGGCGAAGTCGAAGCCCACGGCGGGTCGGGGCCCGGCGGTACGGACGTGCCAGCGGCGGCCGGGCAGCCGGTCCTGGAGGCCCAGGTGGTTCCAGGCGCCGTCCGACAGCCGGACCCCGCCCTCGTACCAGCCGAGCCCGTGGCCGGTGTTGAAGCTCGTGGCGAAGGGCAGCGAGGTGAGCGTGGAGCGGTCCGCCACGGACGCCGCCGGAGGGCGCCAGGGGCCGCTGTCCGGGGCGGCCGGGTCCAGGGCCCGCCCCGACCAGAAGCGGTCGTCACGCGCGTGGAAGTCCGCCGGGGCCCGGCCGCCGGCGGGCAGGCTCCGCCACGTCCACTCCGGGCGGTAGAAGCCGTACGAGGTGACGTGCGGGCCGCCCGCCGGGACGACCGCGTCCCAGTCGACCCGGGTGTCCCAGCCGTGCGCCTCGACGTCGACACCGGCCCACAGCTCGTACCGGCCGCGCTTCAGTTCCTCCGCCAGCCGCCCCGACCCGGCGAGCCCGTCCCGGTCCCAGCCGAAGTTGAGGAACATCGAGTCGGACGCCTCGAAGAAGGGGGAGTTGTGCTCGTCGAGCCGGTTCTGCCAGGAGACGTCGCCGGAGATGGCCATCGCGTCGTACCAGGTGACCCGCAGCCCCTTGCCGCGCGCCCGCAGGTAGCCGACGAAGTCACGGGTGTCCGCGCCCAGCCGGGCGTCGCCGCCGCCGGTCTCGGCGTTGAGGAACCACCCGTCGAAGCCGTACGCCCGGGCGACCCGGATCAGCTGGTCGGCGAGCGGGAACCCGCCGTCCGGGCCGCGCCGCACCAGATCCCGCGTCCAGCGCAGCTGCCCGCCGTACGCGACCGGCGGCAGGAACACCGTCCCCAGTACGGGCACGCCGTTACGGTGCGCGGCGTCCACGACGGGCGCGTTGGGGGCGAGGATCAGCCCCTCGCCCGAGGAGCCGCCCCAGAAGACCAGCTCGTCGAGGTAGGCCCAGTGGGACAGGGCGTAGAAGTCGGCGGTGTCCGAGCCCTGCGCGGGGTTGCCCGAGGTCGGGGCGAAGGAGACGAGCGCGCTGACACGCGCCTGCCCGGCCCGCGCGGTGGCGTTGACCGGCGGCGGCGTGAAGCGGGCGGCGAGCGGCACGGTGGAGCGGTTGAACGGCAGGTCGGCGTCGCCCTCGGGAGTCCAGGCGCGCAGACTCCGCCGGACGACCCCGGGCCCGGGGGTGCCGTCCGGGAGGCTGTCGGGGTACCAGTAGGAGGCGTAGGGCTGGAGCCCGGGGGAGGGTTCGGGGGCCGCTGCGAGGGCACGGCGGGGCAGGGCGGCCAGGGCGGCGGCGCCGAGGAGGACGGTGCGTCTGGAGGGAGTGATGCGCTCATGCATGGGGGGCTCCTGAAACTGGTCCGGGCGACGATGGGGCTCCGCTTGGGCTTTCCCGCCGGGCCGAGCGAATTCCAGCCCGTCCGGCGTTTGAGGACACCGCGCGTCAGCGCGGAAGGGGGCCCGGGGGCGGAGCCCCCGGATACGGGTAGGGGCGGGTAGGGGAAAGCCCCCCCGCAGGGGCCGCCTACCCCACCGCATCCACCGACACGACGGAGTCGACCCCCCGCGCCGCCAGCCACCCGACGTCCCCCACCCGTGAAGCCGGCACCACCGCGGGACGAACACCCCGCGCGGCCACCCGCATCCACGCCTCGAAGAACGCCCCGCCAGGCGCGCACACCGACCGCGACGCCGCCGCGTCCCCCGCGTCCCCCACGTCCAGCACCAGCGCCGTACGCCGGCGCTCCGGCTCCCGCCCGCCCTCGTGCCATTCGCGCACCGCGCGGGCGACCGCCTCCCCGGCGGGTTTGATCCGGCGGTCGTTGGTGAACAGCCCCAGGCCGTATTCCAGTTCGGGGAAGTCGGCGAGTGCCCGGTCCACGTCGTGCGAGCACCACCAGGTGATCCCCCACACGCCGGTGCAGTCCAGCGCGTGGGCGAGCGTCGCCCGGGTGAAGGCGGCGGCCCCCTCGGGCGCGATGTGCGGGGCCGGCGCCCCGACCTCCTGGAGCCACACGGGCCGGTCCGGGTCCTCGGCCCATGCCTTGGACAGCTCGATGAGGTAGGCGGCGTGCCGCTCGGTCGCGGCGCCCGTGGGCCCGTACCGCTGCGCGGTGCCGTTGAAGACCCAGGAGTGCACGGCGGTCATGGCGCCGAGCCGGGCGGAGTGGGCGGGCGTGAAGGGGTGGGTGTCGTCGTACCAGGCGGCGTCGTAGGAGGCGTGCAGGTGGGCCCGGCCGGGCGCCGCCCTGTCGCAGGCGTCGAGCATCCGCCGCAGCCAGCGCCCGGCCTGGTCGGGCCGGATCCGGTCGGGGTCGGGGTGCGGGTCGCCGGAGAACTGGTCGACCTCGTTGCCGACCGTCATCCCGAGGAAGTGCGGCCGGTCGGCGAGCGCCGAGGCCAGGGCGGTGAGGTACGCCTCCTGGGCGTCGACGACGGCGGGGTCGGTGAACATGTTGCGGCGGTGCCAGGTCGTGGTCCAGGAGGGGACGAAGTCGAAGCTCGACAGATGGCCCTGCAGGCCGTCGACGGACACGTCGAGCCCGCGCTCGCCGGCCGCGTCGACCAGGGCGACCAGCTGTTCGACGGCGCGCGGGCGGATGAGCGTGCGGTTGGGCTGGAAGAGCGGCCACAGTGGGAAGACGCGGATGTGGTCGAGGCCGAGGGCGGTGAGGGAGTCGAGGTCGGCGCGGATGTCGTCGAGGTCGAAGTCGAGCCAGTGGTGGAACCAGCCGCGGGTGGGCGTGTAGTTGACGCCGAAGCGCATGCGGTATGCCGTCCCTTCGGGCGGGGTGCGGTGGCCGGTCAGCCCTTGACGGCGCCCTCGCCGACGCCGCGGAAGAAGTACCGCTGGAGGCAGGCGAACATCACGAGGAGCGGGGCGACCGCGATGACGGTCCCGGCGGCGACCAGCCGGGGGTTCTGCTGGAACGTGCCGTGCAGGAAGTTCAGGCCCACGGTCAGCGTGAAGCGGTCGGAGTCCGAGAGCACGATCAGGGGCCACAGGAAGTCGTCCCAGGCCCCCATGAACGCGAAGATCGCGACGGCGGCCAGCGTGCCCCGTACCGCCGGCAGGGCGATCCGGGTGAACCGCTGCCACACGTTCGCCCCGTCGATGACGGCCGCCTCCTCCACCTCGTACGGGAGGTTCGCGAAGGCGTTGCGCATCAGGAGCACGTTGAGCGCCCCGACCGCCCCGGGCAGGACCACGGCGGTGAGAGTGTTGTTCAGCCGGAGGTCGCGCATCATGGTGAACTGCGCGATGACGATGGACTCCAGGGGCACGAGCAGCGCCGCCACGAAGGCGAGGCCGGCCGCCTTCCGGCCGCGGAAGCGCAGCCGGGCGAGGGCGTAGCCGGCCATGGAGGCGCCGACGAGGTTGGTGGCGACACCTGCGACGGCGACCTTCAGCGAGTTCAGGGCGTAGTCCCAGACGGGGACGATGTCGGCGACGCCCGTGTAGTTGTCCAGGGTGGGGTGCTCGGGCAGGAAGCCGGGCGGGTAGGTGTAGATGTCCTCGGTGGTGGCCTTCAGCGAGGTCGACAGCTGCCACAGGAACGGGCCGACGGAGACGGCCAGCACGGCGAGCATCAGCAGATAGCGCAGGACCTTCTCCCCGACGGACGTCCGGGTCACTCCTCGGCCTCCTTACGGTCGGCGCGCAGCACCAGCAGCATCAGCAGCAGGGCGAGGACGAAGACGGCGAGGGAAAGGGCGGAGGCGTAGCCGACGCGCCCGTCGAGCCCGGTGCCGGTGCGCTGGACGAGCATGACGAGCGTGGTGTCCTGGCCGGCCGGGCCGCCGGTGGGCCCGGCCAGCAGATAGACCTCGGAGAAGACCTTGAACGCGGCCACCGACGACAGCGCGCCGACCAGCACCATCGTGGGGCGCAGGGCCGGCACGGTGACGCTCGCGAAGCGGCGCAGGGGGCCGGCCCCGTCGACGGCCGCGGCTTCGTGGAGCTCACGGGGGACGTTCGCCAGCGCCGCCAGATAGATGATCATGTAGTAGCCGAGGCCCCGCCACACCGTCAGCGCCATCGCGCTCAGCAGCAGGAGCCACTGGTCGCCGAGGAAGGCGACCGGACCGGCCCCCAGGAACCGCAGGATGCCGTTGACCAGTCCGCGGTCGTCCAGCAGCCACCCCCAGATCAGCGACACCACCACGACGGAGGCCACGACCGGGGTGTAGAACGCGGACCGGAAGAACGTGACTCCCGGCAGCTTCTTGTGCACCAGGAGCGCGAGCAGCAGCGGCAGCAGCACGGTGAGGGGCACGACCGCCACCACGTACAGGACGCTGTTGCGCAGGGCCACCCAGAACTGTTCGTCGTCCAGCATGTCCCGGAAGTTCCGCAGCCCGACCCAGGTGCCGGGGGTGAGCGTACGGGCGTCGGTGAACGCCTTGTGGACCGTGCTCAGGAAGGGGTAGAGGACGAAGGCGGCGATCACCCCGAGGCCGGGCAGCAGGAAGAGCCAGGGGCTGGCGGCCCGGTGCGTACGGACGCGGCCCACGCCGGCCGGCCGCCGCTCCGGGGTGCGCCCGGCGGCGCGCCGCACGCTCAGCTCCGCCCGAGGAGCTTGTCGCTCTGCCGGACGGCGTCGTCGAGGGCCTCCTTCGGCGATTTCTTCCCCTGGAGCGCCTTGGCGACCTCGTTCTTGAGCACGACCTTCATCTCGTCGCTCATCACCACGGGCGTGTAGTTGACCGCACCCTTGAGCATCCTCGCCGAGGCCACCCGGACCCGGCCCTCGTCGGTGCCGTCGTCCTTCGTCCAGTACGGGTCGTCCAGCGAGCCCTTGGTGCTGGGGAAGACGGCGACCTGGTGGGCGAACGCCTCCTGGTTCCGGCGGTCCGTGACG
Organism: Streptomyces eurocidicus; assembly: GCF_002891295.1. GTDB lineage: Bacteria > Actinomycetota > Actinomycetes > Streptomycetales > Streptomycetaceae > Streptomyces > Streptomyces eurocidicus. The sequence goes on from NZ_LGUI01000002.1 coordinate 420,781, forward strand.
AAGTGCGCGAAGGCGACGGCGGCGGCCTTGTGCTTGCCGCGGGCGTTGACGGCCAGCCCCATCACGTACATGTTCGGCCTGCCGTTGTTGTTCGGGGCGTCGGTGATGCCGAGATCTCCGTACAGGCCCGGTGCGTTCTTCCTGAACGTCGCCATGTCGTGGGCGCTGCCCGGATTCATGGCGACCTTCTGCTCAAGGAATTTCTGCCCCGATCTCTCGGGTGTGTTGGTGAGCGCCTGCGCGTCGAGGGCGCCGCTGTCGTAGAGCTCCTTGTAACGGGTCAGCAGTTCGACGCCTTTGGGCTCGTTGTACGTGAAGCGGGTGGCGTCCTCGTTCATCAGCCGCACGCCGTAGCGGCCGAAGTCCTCGATCGAGGGGGTGCCGGCGAGCGTCGCCGTGCGCCCGCCGGACTTCCCGGCCATGGTGCGGGCGGCGGCGAACAGTTCGGCGTAGCTCTTCGGCGGCTTCTCGGGATCGAGCCCGGCCTGCCGGAACAGGGACTTGTTGTAGAAGAGCGGACCGGTGTTGAGGTACCAGGGGAAGGCGTACGCACCGTCCAGGCCGGGCAGCGTGTTGCCCTGCCAGGACTCCGTCGTGTATTCGCCCTTGAAGCGGGCCGCGGCCCTCTCCTTGTCCAGATTCATCAGGAGCCCGGCCTTCGCCAGTGGATAGGACAGGTCGGGCGAGACATTGACGACGTCGGGGAGGGTGCCCGCGCCGGCGTCCGCGCTGAGCTTCTCCGCGTAGTTCTCGGCCGGCTGGTCCAGCCACTTGACCTTGACGTCCGGATTCTGTTTCTCGAAATCACGCACCAGGCCGTCGAAATAGCCCTTGAAGTTGCTGCGCAGATTCCAGGTCTGGAAGGTGATGCTCCCCTCGGCCTTGCCGTCCGCGCCGCCTCCGCCGTCCTCCCCACCGGAACCGCAGGCGCTGAGCAGGAGAACGGAGGCGAGAAGCGGGGCGGTGAACACCGCGGCGCTGCGGGAGGGGGGCATGGCCGGTGAACTCCTTCGGTCGGACCGGGGAGATGAGGGCGAGCGCAACAAAAACTGCACCCGGGCCGCCGTGAAGTCAATACTTCCTTCGCACACTAATGCGCTTTAGTCTGCCGCGAGTCGGCATACCGTAAGGCGTGTCGATCCGTCACGCGCCCGGTACCGCGCCGGCGCCCCGGCGCGGTCCGGCTCGCGCCCGGGTCGCCCGACAACCTACGGAGGGCCATGCGCCGGACGCCGCCCCGCAGGCCGACCATGAAGGACATCGCCCGCCGCGCGGGGGTCTCGGAGAGCGCGGTGTCCTTCGCACTCAACGGCCGGCCGGGCGTCTCGGAGGCGACCCGCGCGCGGGTGCGGCGGGTCGCCGAACAACTCGGCTGGCAGCCCAGCACCGCGGCCCGCGCCCTGTCCGGGGAGGGCGCGGCCACCGTCGGCCTGGTCCTCGCCCGGCCCGCCCGCACGCTGGGCGTCGAGTCGTTCTTCCTCCAGCTCGTCTCCGGTGTCCAGGAGGTCCTCGCCGTGCGCCGGCTCGGCCTGCTCCTCCAACTGGTGGAGGACGTCGACGCCGAGTGCGAGGTGCACCGCCGCTGGTGGGCCGAGCGCCGTGTGGACGGGCTCCTCGTCGTCGACCCGCGCGCCGGCGACCCCCGTCCGGCGCTGCTGGACGGGCTCGGCCTGCCCGCTGTGGTGATCGGTGCCCTCGACGGCCCGGAGCCTCCCGGCGCGCCGGGTTCACCCCACGGCGTGATCTCCAACCTCTGGGCCGACGACACCGGGGCGATGGCCTCCCTCGTCGGCCACCTCCATGAGCTGGGGCACCGGCGCATCACCCATGTCGCCGGCCTCCCCGAACTCGTCCACACCCGGCGCCGCACGGCCTGTCTGCGCGCCGAGGCGGTCCGGCGCGGCCTGCCGGACGTCACCTCCGTGACCACCGACTACTCCGACGCACAAGGAGCCGAGGCCACCCGCCGCCTGCTGGCCGGGGAACGGCCGCCCACCGCGATCGTCTACGACAACGACGTGATGGCCGTGGCGGGCCTGGCCGTGGCGGCGGAGCGCGGCGTGCCCGTCCCGGGCCGGCTGTCGATCGTCGCCTGGGACGACTCGGTGCTCTGCCGCAGCACCCACCCGGCGCTGACCTCGCTGACCCGCGACACGGCCGCCTTCGGCAGGCGGGCGGCGGAGCTGCTCACGGCCCTGCTGGACGGCGCCCCGCCGTGCCGCGTCCAGGCGCCGACGCCCCGGCTGGCCCGCCGGGAGTCGACGGGCCGGGCGCCCGCCTGAAAGGGTCTCCGCCGGGGTGACCGCCCGTAAGGTCTCCGGCGAGGAGCCGTACCGCCCGTGGCGCACAAGGGCGGGGATGCCGTACCGCCCGTCCGGCGCGCAAGGGCGGGGGCAAGCCCCTCTGGCATACGAGTACCCCTGTCCCCGGCTCTTACCGACCGCTTAGTATGCGACGCACCGGATCGCGGCACACCCCACCACGGAGGCCCCATGAAGGCATGGCGAGTGCACCGAACAGGCGAACCCCGCACGGTGATGCGCCTGGAGGACGCCCCGGAACCCACGCCCGCCCCCGGTCAGCTCCTCGTCCGCGTCCGGGCCGCGAACGTCAACTTCCCCGACGCGCTGCTGTGCAGAGGCCACTACCAGGTCCGCCCACCCCTGCCGTTCACCCCGGGCGTCGAGATCTGCGCCGAGGTCCTCGCGCTCGGCGAGGGCGCCGAAGGCACCGTGGGCGACCGGATCCTCGCGCAACCGGCCCTTCCCGCGGGAGGTTTCGCCGAACGCGCGGTCGTCGACGCCCGGAGCGCCCTGCCCGTCCCCGGCTCCCTGGACGACGCCGAGGCCGCCGCCCTGCACATCGGTCATCAGACCGGCTGGTTCGGCCTGCACCGCCGCGCGCGCCTGCGCGCGGGCGAGACCCTCCTCGTCCACGCGGCGGCGGGCGGCGTCGGCAGCGCGGCCGTCCAGCTCGGCAAGGCCGCCGGGGCCACCGTCATCGGCGTCGTCGGGGGCCCGGACAAGGCGCGCACCGCCCGGGCACTGGGCTGCGACCTGGTGCTGGACCGCCGTGCCGACGACGTCGTCGCGGCGGTGAAGGAGGCGACCGGCGGCCGCGGGGCGGACGTCGTCTACGACCCGGTCGGCGGCGACGCGTTCGCGTGGTCCACCAAGTGCGTGGCCTTCGAGGGCCGTATCGTGGTCGTCGGCTTCGCCAGCGGCACCGTTCCGCAAGCCGCCCTCAACCACGCCCTGGTGAAGAACTACACCATCCTGGGCCTGCACTGGGGCCTCTATCAGACGAAGGACCCGGCCGCCGTCCGCGCCTGCCACGACGAGCTGACGCGCCTCGCCGACCGGGGCGCGGTCCGCCCGCTGGTGAGCGAGCGGGTGCCGCTGGAGGCCGCCGCCGACGCCGTCCAGCGCGTCGCCGACGGCACCACGACCGGCCGGATCGTCGTCGTCCCCGCCGAGGAGGCGCCCTGATGAGCCCCACCGACCCCGGCCCCGCGGCCTCCGCCGACCGGGAGGCCGTGGACGCCGCCGGGCTGCGCGCCCGTACCGCCGCGCTGCTCGCCGCCCACGACCCCGCCACCACACCGCGCCCGGACTTCCTGCGGGCCCGCTTCGACGCCGGGCTCGCCTGGGTCCACTTCCCCGAGGGCCTCGGCGGGCTGGGAGCGCCGCGCGCCCTCCAGGCCGTCGTCGACGCCGGACTGGCCGCGGCCGGCGCCCCCGGGAACGACCCCCGCCGCATCGGCATCGGCCTCGGCATGGCCGCGCCCACCCTCCTCCAGTACGGCACCGAGGAGCAGAAGCGCCGCTTCCTGCGCCCGTTGTGGACCGGCGAGGAGGTGTGGTGCCAGCTCTTCAGCGAACCGGGCGCCGGCTCCGACCTGGCCGCCCTCGCCACCAGGGCGGTGCGCGACGGGGACGGCTGGCGGGTCGACGGCCAGAAGGTGTGGACCTCCGGCGCCCACCTCGCCCGCTGGGCGATCCTCCTCGCCCGTACGGACCCCACGGTGCCCAAGCACGCGGGCCTGACCTACTTCGTCTGCGACATGACCGACCCGGGCGTCGAGGTGCGGCCGCTGCGCCAGATCACCGGCGAGGCCGAGTTCAACGAGGTGTTCCTGACCGGTGTCCGCATCCCCGACGCCCACCGCCTCGGCGCCGTCGGCGAGGGCTGGAAGGTCGCGCGGACCACCCTCATGAACGAGCGCGTCGCCATCGGCGGCAGCGGCGCGCCCGGGGAAGCGGGGGAAGGGGGCATGCTCGGGCTCGTCACCGGCACCTGGCGCGGCCGCCCCGAACTGCGCACCCACGACCTCCACCAGAGGCTGCTGAGGCTGTGGGTGGAGGCGGAGGCGGCCCGGCTCACCGGCGAGCGCCTGCGCCAGCAGCTGCGGCGCGGCCGCCCCGGGCCGGAGGGCTCCGGCCTGAAGCTGTCCTTCGCCCGCCTCAACCAGGAACTCAGCGGCCTGGAGGTCGAGCTGCTGGCCGAGGACGGCCTGGCGTACGGCGACTGGACCATGACCCGGCCCGAGGTCGTCGACTTCACGGGCCGCGACGCCGGCTACCGCTATCTGCGGGCCAAGGGCAACTCCATCGAGGGCGGCACCTCGGAAGTGCTGCTCAACATCGTCGCCGAGCGCGTACTGGGTCTGCCGCCCGAGCCCCGCACCGACAAGGACCTCCCGTGGAAGGACCTGCCCCGATGACCCCGCAGCCCTCGGCCGCCCTGTCCGCCACCGCGCCGCCGGACCTGCTGTACTCCGAGGCGGAGGAGGACCTGCGCACCGCCGTCCGCTCCCTCCTCACCCACCGGGGCGCCCCCACCACGGTGCTCGCCGGGGCCGAGAGCGGCCGGCCGTACGACGCGGAGCTCTGGCGGTCCCTGGCCGCCGGCATCGGAACGGCCGGGCTGCTCGTGCCCGACAAGCTCGGCGGGCAGGGCGCGACCGCCCGCGAGACGGCCGTCGTCCTGGAGGAGCTGGGACGCGCCGTCGCCCCCGTGCCCCAGCTCACCAGCGCGGTCCTGGCCGTCACCGCGCTCCTCGGCTGCGACACCGGTGACGCCGAGGTGGCCGCGCCGCTCGCCGCCCTCGCCGAGGGCCGCCGGGTGGGCGCTCTGGCGGTCCCCCTGACCACCCCGCCGGGCGGTCGGCCGGCGGCGACCGTACGGGCCGCGGCCGGGCGGCGGCCGCTGCTCAGCGGCGAGATCACCGCCGTCGCGGGCGCCGCCGGCGCGGACCTCCTGCTCGTCCCCGCCGACACCGGGCTGTACGCGGTGGACACCGGTGCGGAAGGCGTCCGGATCACCCCGGTGACCTCGCTGGACCTCACCCGGCCGCTCGCCCGCGTCACCCTCGCCGAGGCCCCCGGCAGCCTGCTCGCCGGGCCCGGCCGGGCCCGTGACGCCGTGGACGCCGCGCTGCTCACGGGGGCCGGACTGCTCGCCTCGGAGCAGCTCGGGGTCGCGGAGTGGTGTCTGGAGGAGACCGTGCGCTATACGGGCGAGCGCAGGCAGTTCGGCCGCCCCGTCGGCTCGTTCCAGGCGCTCAAGCACCGGCTGGCGGCCCTGTGGCTGGAGGTCGCGTCCGCGCGCGCCGTGGCCCGGAACGCGGCCGACGCGCTCGCCACCGGCTCACCGGACACGGCGGTCGCGGTCGCCGTGGCGCAGTCCTACTGCGGCGAGGTCGCGGTGCGGGCCGCGCAGGAGTGCGTACAGCTCCATGGCGGCATCGGCATGACCTGGGAGCACCCGGCCCACCTCTACCTCAAACGCGCCAAGAGCGCCGAGCTCGCGCTCGGCACCCCGGGGCGCCACCGTGCGGCCCTGGCCCGGCTGGTGGACCTGCCGGGGCCGCCGGACTGACGCCGTTTCCCGCGTTCCGCCTCAGGGGCGGGCGCCGGCCCCGGCCGGCTCCCGCCCGGGCGCGGCGGCCCCCGTCCCGGAGGCCACCGTCACCGACCGCGGCGCGGCCGTGCGCCGCACCGTCGCGACGGCGACGCCGGCCAGGACGAGCAGACCGCCGCCGACGGCGCTCGGCGCGGGGACGTTCCCGAGCAGGGCCGCGTCCAGCGCGAGCGCGGCGACCGGCACCGCGTACAGCACGAGCGAGGCCGTGGAGGCGGTCGTCGCGCGCAGGGTGCGCGACCAGGTCCAGAAGGCCGTCGCGGTACAGCCGAGGCCCAGCCAGAGGACCGCCGCGGTGCGGTGGCCGTCGGCCGCCGCGATCTGCCCGACGGCGCCGGGGGCCACGGCCAGCAGGGGCAGCAGGCCGAAGAGGCTGCCGTAGAAGACGCATTCGGCGCCCGAGTACTTCTTCAGCAGCGGCTTCTGCAGCGCGAAGGACGTGGCCTGGGTAGCGGCGGCGGCGAGGACCATGAGCGCGCCCATGAGGGAGCCGCTGCCGCCTCCCGTGGTGACCGCGACCAGCAGCGCGCCGGAGAGGGCGACGCCCAGTCCGGCCAGCCCGCGCCGGCCGGGCCGGTCACCGAGGAAGGCCATGCCCAGGACGGTGGTGAAGACCGGTGAGGCGGCGATCAGCATCGCCGCGGTGCCCGCGTCCACGCTCTCCTCGCCCGCGCACAGCAGCACCTGGTAGGCCGTCATACCGGTGAGGCCGAACGCCGCCATGCGCAGGGCGTCGGCGCGCCGCAGCCGACCGATCTTCCCGAGCGCGAGGAAGGGCAGGAGCAGCACCACGGTGATGGTGATCCGCAGCAGGGCGATCGCGGCGGGGGAGTAGTCCGGCAGTGCGATCTGGATCGCGGTGAAGGCGGATCCCCACAGCACCGCCGTGGCGGCCATGGGAAGCCAAGGGGTCGCCGCACGCTGTGCCATGGGAAAACACCACCAGCTCGGTCGGGAAGGACTGAGCTGTCAAATTAACAATGGCCGATCTATAAGGCAAATAATGAATTCTATTTCCTTCCCAAAGGAAGTCTTTTAGGTACTGGTCAGTGCCTGCGCACCAGGGGGAACGGCAGCGTCTCGCGGATCGACAGGCCCGTCAGGAACATCACCAGCCGGTCCACCCCCACGCCGAGCCCGCCCGTCGGCGGCATCGCGTACTCCAGGGCCCGCAGGAAGTCCTCGTCCAGCTCCATCGCCTCCGGGTCGCCGCCCGCCGCCAGCAGCGACTGCGCGGTCAGCCGGCGCCGCTGCTCGATGGGGTCGATCAGCTCCGAGTACGCCGTCCCCAGCTCCGTGCCGAAGGCCACCAGGTCCCAGCGCTCGGCCAGCCGCGGATCCGCGCGGTGCGGGCGGGTCAGCGGCGAGACGTCGGTGGGGAAGTCCTTGTAGAAGACGGGCAGCTCCGTCCGCTCCTCGACCAGCCGCTCGTACATCTCCAGCACGATGTCCCCGCGCCCGTGCTCCGGCTTGTGCGGCACCCCGGCCGCGTCGCAGAGCCCGCGCAGCGTGGCCACCGGCGTGTCCGCGTCGACCTCCTCGCCGAGCGCCTCCGAGAGCGCCCCGTAGACGGTCTTCACCGGCCACGGACCCGAGATGTCGTGCTCGACCCGCCTGCCCCCGGCGTCCGTCCGCAGCGCCACCGCCGAGCCGTGCGCGGCGACGGCCGCCCCCTGGATCAGCTCACGGGTGAGGTCGAGCATCACGTCGTAGTCCGCGAACGCCTGATACGCCTCCAGCATCGTGAATTCGGGATTGTGCTTGTACGAGACGCCCTCGTTGCGGAAGGTGCGGCCCATTTCGAAGACCTTTTCCATACCGCCCACGCACAGCCTTTTCAGATACAGCTCGGGCGCGATCCGCAGATACAGGTCGAGGTCGTAGGCGTTGATGTGGGTGGTGAAGGGCCGGGCGTTCGCACCGCCGTGGATCTGCTGGAGCATCGGCGTCTCGACCTCCAGATAGCCCCGGTCGAGCAGCCCCTGCCGCAGCGCCTGCACGGCGGCGCTCCGGGCCCGTACGGTCTGCCGGGCCTCCGGCGAGACCGCCAGGTCCACATAGCGCATCCGCACCCGCGCCTCGGGGTCGGCCAGGCCCCGGCGCTTGTCCGGCAGCGGGCGCAGACACTTGGCGATCATCCGGCTACGGGTCACGAAGACGGTCGTCTCGCCGTGGTCGGTGGTGCCCACCTCGCCCTCGGCCTCGATGTGGTCGCCGAGGTCGACGTGGGCGGCGAAGGCCCGGAGGCACTCCGCCCCCGAGTCGTGGCGGGTGAAGGTCAGCTGGAGGTCGCCCGACCAGTCGCGCAGCACCGCGAAGGCGACGCCGCCGTGGTTGCGCACCAGCAGCACCCGGCCGGCCACCGTCACCCGCTCGCCCGTACGGGCCGAGGGCGGCAGCCCCGGGTGCGCGGCCCGCACGGAGGCGAGCGCGTGCGTGCGGCGGGCGTCCACCGGATACGGGTCGACCCCCGCGGCCCGCAGCCGCTCCAGCTTGTTCCGCCGCACCCGCACCTGCTCGGGCAGGCCCGCGAGCTCGTCCCGCTCCGCGGCCTCCCCGGTGTCGGCGAGACCGAGCTCGGACAGCGACGGCAGGCCCGCCGTCGACGCGGGCGGGACCATGCCCCGGGGCCGCCGGCCCCGGCGCCACAGCGTGCCCAGGCTCGGCACCGAGACGAAGCCCTCCGCGATGCCCGCCGCCAGACCGATCCGGGCCAGCGCGCCGGTGTCCGCGTAGCAGAGGAACCGCGGGTGCCACTCGGGGTTGTACTTGACGTTCGAGCGGTAGAGCGCCTCCAGCTGCCACCACTTGGAGAAGAACAGCAGCAGCCGGCGCCACAGCCGCAGCACCGGCCCCGCGCCGATCCGGGCGCCCTCCTCGAACGCGGAACGGAACACCGCGAAGTTCAGCGAGACCCGCTTGACACCGAACCGGCCCGCCTGCGCGCACAGCTGCGCGACCATGAACTCCATGACGCCGTTGGGCGCGGCCCGGTCCCGGCGCATCACGTCCAGCGACACCCCGTCGCGCCCCCAGGGCACGAACGACAGCAGCGCGATCATCCTGCCCTCGCTGTCGAACGCCTCGACCAGCAGGCAGTCGCCGTCCGCCGGGTCGCCCAGCCGGCCCAGCGCCATCGAGAAGCCCCGCTCGGTCTCGGTGTCCCGCCAGGCGTCGGCGCGGTGGATGACCTCGCCCATCTCCTCGTCCGAGAGCGCCGAGTGGCGCCGGATCCGGGTGGTCGCGCCCGTCCGCTCCACCCGGTTGACGGCCTGCCGGGTCACCCGCATCTCCCGGCCGCCGAGGTCGAACGCGGGCACCTGGAGGATCGCCTCGTCGCCCAGTTGCAGCGCGCTCAGACCCGAGCGCGCGTACGCCTTGGCCCCGGTCTCACCGGCCCCCATCACGGCCGGCTGCCAGCCGTAGCGGCCCGCGAGCGCGAGCCACGCGTCGATCGCCGGAGTCCACGCCTCCGGGTCGCCCAGGGGGTCGCCGGACGCCAGCGCGACCCCGGCCTCGACGCGGTAGGTGACGGCGGCCTTCCCACTGGGGGAGAACACGACGGCCTTGTCGCGGCGGGTCGCGAAGTAGCCCAGCGAGTCCTGGCTGCCGTAGCGGCCGAGGAGGGCGCGGATGCGTGGCTCCTCGTCGTCGTGCAGCGCCGCCTCCAGCCGCTGCGAGCGGAAGAGCGCCATGGCGGCGTTGAGCAGCGCGAGCGCGCCGAACAGACCGAGCAGGAAGTACAGCCAGTGCGGCGGGTGCCCGTCGAAGTGCCGGCCGCTGACCAGGCCGCCGCACACCTTGTTGGCGACGAACAGCAGCCGGTTGCCGCCGCCGGGCTCCAGCGAGCCCGGGAACAGCGACACCAGCCCCCAGCCCAGCAGCACGGCGGCGCCGAGACCGGCCGCCAGCACCAGCAGCGCCCGCAGGAACGCCCCGCGCCGCGACGCCGCGTAGAACTCCCGCCGGGCCAGGACCAGCAGCGTCATCGCGGCCAGGCACAGCACCAGCGAGGGGATCGTGTCCCAGTAGCCCACGGCCAGCAGCAGCACGTCGGCGATCAGGAGCAGGGTCAGATAGCCCAGGACGAACCAGAGCGTGACCCGCTTGCGGGCCGCCATCGCCGCCGCCAGGAGCAGCAGGAAGACGGCGTAGGCGAGGTTGGGCGCCGTCGGGACGGTCAGTGTGTCGAGCGTGCGGGTCAGCGGCCGCACCGCGCGCCGCAGCGGGGGGATCAGGGACGTGACCGCGCAGAACAGGCCCAGCAGGGCGAAGAAGATCGCGAAGCCGTTGGGCACCCGGTGCAGCAGCCGGTGCCAGGCGGACCCCCGGTCGTCGGGGCCCTCCCGGCGGTCCCGCGCGCGCTCCGCCGCGGCGGGCCGGCCCGTGGCGTCCTGCGCGTCCGGGGCTGTACGGCTCATTGGGCCAGCCTAGGCAAGACGGGCCTGGCCTGCCCGCCGAGCGCGGCGGGGTCACCTTCTCTCGGACGAGGCGTCCGTGACCGGCGGGACGACGTGCGTCGGCGTCGGCGGCTCGCCGCGGCGGACCGCGCCGGGGGCCCGGGGCGTGGCCCGGCGCCGCCGGCGCACGGAGGAACTCAGCTGCCAGGGCACACTGGTGACCATCACCCCGGGCAGGAACAGCAGCCGCCCCTTCAGCCACAGCGCCGACTGGTTGTGCAGGAAGTTCTCCCACCAGCGCCCCACGACGTACTCGGGGACGAACACGCTGACGACGTCGCGCGGGCTGTCGCGGTGGAGCGCGCGCACATACGCCACCACCGGACGGGTCACCTCGCGGTACGGGGACTCCAGGGTCTTGAGCGGCACCTCGATCCCGTACGCGTCCCACCGCTCCCGCAGCGCCCGGGCCTCCTCCGGGTCGACCGCCACCGTGAGGGCCTCCAGCTCGTCGGGCCGGGTGGCCCTGGCGTAGGCCAGCGCCCGCAGCGTCGGCTTGTGCACCTTGGACACCAGCACGACGGCACGGACCCGCGACGGCAGGGCACTCGCCTCGGCGGCGTCGGTGACGGCGAGTTCGGCGGCGGTGTTGTCGTAGTGCCGCCGGATACCGCGCATCATCAGCCACAGCAGCACCGCGGCGATCACCGCGAGGTACGCGCCCTGGGTGAACTTCGTCAGCAGCACGATGACCAGGACCAGGCCGGTGACCACGGCCCCCACCGCGTTGATCACCCGCGCGGTGTGGATCCGGCGGCGCGCCGCCGGTGTGGCCTCCTCCCGGAGCATGCCGTTCCAGTGCCGGACCATGCCCGTCTGGGAGAGGGTGAAGGAGGTGAAGACACCGAGGATGTAGAGGTGGATGAGGCTGGTGACCGACGCGTCGTAGGCCCACAGCAGGGCGGCGGCGACCAGGGCCAGGGCCAGGATGCCGTTGGAGAACGCGAGCCGGTCGCCCCGTGTGTGCAGCTGGTGCGGCAGATAGCGGTGCTGCGCCAGGATGGACGCCAGCAGCGGGAAGCCGTTGAACGCGGTGTTCGCGGCCAGGATCAGCACCAGCGCGGTGGCCGCCTGGATGTAGAAGAAGCCGAAGCCGTCCGAGCCGCCGAAGACGGCGGCGGCGAGCTGCGCGATGACCGTGCGCTGCGGGACCGTGCGGCAGTCGCCCTCGAAACCCGTCAGCCGGCAGGTGTCGGCGGTGATCCGCACATCGGAGATCATCGCCAGCGCGGTGATCCCGGAGAACATCAGCACCGCGATCAGCCCCATCGCGGCCATCGTGGCGGCGGCGTTGCGGGACTTGGGCTTGCGGAACGCGGGCACGCCGTTGGAGATGGCCTCCACCCCCGTCAGCGCCGTACAGCCGCTGGAGAACGCCCGGAGCACGAGCAGCAGCAGGGCCAGGCCCGCCAGATCGGTGTCGCCCGGGTCCGGGACGATGCCGTAGCGGGCGGACTCCGCCACCGGCGCGTCGCCCACGAGCCAGCGGATCAGCCCGGTCGCGCAGAGCACCGCGATACCGGTGACGAAGAGATAGGTGGGGGCGGCGAAGGCCCGGCCGGACTCGCGCAGTCCGCGCAGGTTCACCGTCGCCAGCAACGCCACGAATCCCACCGCGAGGGCCGTGCGGTGCTCGTTCCAGGAGGGAAAGGCGGAGATGATGTTGTCCACGCCGGACGCGACGGAGACCGCCACCGTCATCACATAGTCGACCAGCAGGGACGCGGCCACGACCAGCCCCGCCGACGCGCCCAGATTGGTCGACACCACCTCGTACGAGCCGCCGCCGGACGGATACGCGTGGACGACCTGCCGGTAGGACAGCACCACGACGGCCATCAGCCCCACGACCGCCACCGCCACCCAGGTGGTGAAGTGGAGATAGGCGAGGCCGCCGAGGGTGAGCACCAGCAGGATCTCCTGCGTGGCGTAGGCGACGGACGACAGCGGGTCGGAGGCGAAGATGGGCAGCGCCAGCCGTTTCGGCAGCAGCGTCTCCTGCAGGCCCTCGCTGGGCAGGGCCCTGCCTACGACCAAGCGCTTGACCGCGTCCATGAATCTCGCCACGACCGTGAGCGTAGAGCGGCATTCCCGATTCAGGAGCCGTCAAGAGATACGAAAGTAAGGGAAAGCAGCCGAACCAGTGAATTCATACCCGAATGGAGTACAGCCGCCTTCGTGGATATCAGGCCGCAATGGGACAGACTGGCGACAACCGCGCCGCCCGGAAGGTGCCGTCTGGAAGGTTCGCCATGGCTGTCTCGATCTCCGTGGTCCTACTGCTGCTGATTCTGGCGGTGGTGTTCCTCCGCAACGGCGGGCTGAAGGCGTCACACGCCTTGGTCTGCGTCCTGCTCGGATTCTTCCTCGCGAGCACGAGCGTCGCCCCGACCATCTACGACGGCATCAACGCCACCACGCGCATCGTCGGCGGTGTGAAGCCCTGACCCCGCGGTTCCCTCCGGCCGGCCTCGCCGACAGGAGGGCACCACGGACGTCAGGACACCGGGGTGCCTACCCGCGGCCGATCTCGACGTCCTCCAGGACGCCGAGCGCGTCCGGCACGAGGATGGCCGCGGAGTAGTAGGCGCTCACCAGGTAGGACGAGACGGCCTGCTCGCTGATGCCCATGAAACGCACATTGAGGCTCGGCTGGTACTCGTCCGGGATGCCGGTCTGGTGCAGGCCCACCACGCCCTGGTTCTCCTCGCCCGTCCGCATGGCGAGGATCGAGCTCGTCCCCGACTCGGTCACCGGGATCTTGTTGCAGGGCAGCAGCGGCACCCCGCGCCAGGACCGCACGGGGGTTCCCAGGACATCGACGGCCTGCGGGTAGAGGCCCCGGCTCGTGCACTCCCGGCCGAACGCCGCGATGGTGCGCGGGTGGGCGAGCAGATACTGCGTCTTGCGCCGCCGGGCCAGCAGCTCGTCCAGGTCGTCCGGGGTGGGCGGGCCCGAGCGGGTGTGGATGCGCTGGCCGAGGTCGGCGTTGTGGAGCAGGCCGAACTCGCGGTTGTTGACGATCTCGTGCTCCTGGCGCTCACGGAGCGCCTCGACGGTCAGCCGGAGCTGCTGCTCCAGCTGGCTCATCGGCTCGTTGTAGAGGTCGGAGACGCGGGTGTGGACCCGCAGCACCGTCTGGGCGACGCTCAATTCATATTCGCGCGGCGCCAGTTCGTAGTCGACGAACGTGCCCGGGATCGCCGGCTCGCCCGTGTGCCCGGAGGTCACCGCGATGTCGGCCTCACCGCGCCGGTTCAGCGGCGGATGGGTCCGGGAGGCGAAGCCCGCGACGTGCGCCCGCAGCGCCTCGGAGCGGTCGGCGAGCTCCTGGAACGCCTGCAGGGGGAGCGCGAGCACGGTGCAGCGAGTCACCGCCCGCACCGTGAACGGCCAGGTGGCGTCCGGCTCCAGCGGCACCTTCTCACCGAAGTAGTCGCCGTCGGCCAGCACACCGAGCACGGTCTCGTCGCCGTACTTGCCCGGGCCGGTGCGGTTGAGCTTGCCATGGGCGATCAGGAAGACATGATCGGCCGGGGCGCCCGCCTCGACGAGCGTGTCGCCCGCCGCGTACTCCCGCTGGACGAAGGCGTCCGCCAGCGCCTCCAGCGCGGCACCGTCCTCGAACCCCCGCAGGAGCGGCAGCTCGCCCAGCTCCGGTGGGATGACCCGCACCTCGGTGCCGGTCGAGATGAACTCGACCCGGCCGTCGCCGACGGTGTAGGTCAGTCGCCTGTTCACCCGGTAAGTGCCCGCGGACACCTGCACCCACGGCAGCACGCGCAGCAGCCAGCGGGAGGAGATCCCCTGCATCTGTGGTACGGACTTCGTCGTGGTGGCGAGCTGCCGTGCGGCGGCTGTGCCCAGGCTGAGCTGGGACTGGCCCGTCTCCCCGGCGTGATCGGGCTCCACTGACGTGGTCATAGCTGGTCATCACCCATCTGTTGCGTTTTCCGGCGCGAAATGTGCGGTGCTTGTGCGGTGCTTTTCGGATGGGGACACCCGGGGGTTCGGTGCCCCATGGGTCAGTGCCCGACCTCGACGTTCTCGAGAATTCCCAGCGCGTCGGGGACCAGGACGGCCGCGGAGTAGTAGGCGCTCACGAGATAGGAGATGATGGCCTGCTCACTGATTCCCATGAACCGTACGGAAAGCCCGGGACGGTACTCGTCGGGAATTCCCGTACGGTGCAGGCCGACCACTCCCTGCGCGTCCTCTCCCGTCCGCATCACCATGATGGAGCTGACGCCGTTGTCGGTGACCGGGATCTTGTTGCAGGGGAAGATGGGCACGCCTCGCCAGGCGGGCACGGAATGGCCGCCGATCTGCGCGGGGTCGGGATAGATGCCCCGGCTGTTGAACTCACGGGCGATCGCCGCGATCGCGCGGGGATGCGCCAGCAGGAAGCCGGGGTCCTTCCACACGGTGGCCAGCAGCTCGTCGAGGTCGTCGGGGGTGGGCGGGCCCGAGCGGGTGTGGATGCGCTGCTTGAGGTCGGCGTTGTGGAGCAGGCCGAACTCGCGGTTGTTCACCAGGTCGTGCTCCTGGCGCTCGCGGAGCGCCTCGATCGTCAGCCGGAGTTGCTGCTCGACCTGGTTCATCGGCTCGTTGTAGAGATCGGCCACGCGGGTGTGCACCCGCAGCACCGTCTGCGCCACGCTCAGCCCGAACTCGCGGGGCGCGAGCTCGTAGTCGGCGAAGACGCCGGGCAGGGACGGCTCTCCGGCGTGGCCGGAGGCGACGTCGATGGCGGCTTCCCCGTATTCGTTCTGCGGGCGGGCCGTGGTGGTACGGAACGCCGCCACATGGGAGCGCAGCCCCTCCGAACGCTCCAGGAGCGCCTCGAACTCCTGGCGGGGCAGCGTCAGCACCGTACAGGCCGTGACGGCCTTGACGGTGAAGTCCCACTCGCTCGCCTCGGGCGCCGCGAGCGCCCGGTCGCCGAAATAGCCGCCGTCGCCCAGCACCCCGAGCACGGCCGGATCGCCGTACTCCCCCTCGCGCTCCTTGTGGACCTTGCCGTGGGCGATCAGGACGACCTGATCGGCCGGCTGGCCGGCTTCCACCAGCACCTCGCCGGGCCGGAACTCGCGCTGGGTGAAGCGGCCCGCCAGCTCCTCCAGCACCGCCGGGTCCGAGAAGCCGCGCAGCAGCGGCAGCTCGCCCAGCTCCGCCGGGATGACCCGCACCTCCGTGCCGGTGGAGACGAACTCTACCCGGCCGTCGCCCAGTGTGTGTGTCAGCCGCCGGTTGACCCGGTACGTACCTCCGGGGACATGGACCCACGACAGGAGACGCAGCAGCCACCGTGAGGTGATGCCCTGCATCTGGGGTACGGACTTTGTCGTGGTCGCCAGATTCCGTGCGGCCGCGGTGCCCAGGCTCAGGGAGCCGGGCCCGTTATTACTGTCGGCGTCGGTGCCGGTCTCCACTGACGTCGTCATATTCGAATTCCCACCCATCGATTGGGGAACTGCCCATTGCGGGCCCCGTCGGTTGATTTCCGCTTGCGCAACCTCGAAGCTAGCAGCGGGATTTGACCGACGCAGTCACTCGAAGGGGTGGATTGATCGACGATGTTAAGTTCGGATAAAAATCCCGATGCCGTTCGCGACGGGTCGTTCCGCACCGCCCGACGGGTGGTTCCGCACGGCGGTCCGGCCGTTGTCGGGGTCGCGCGTGACCATCGTGCTCGACCCTCCGCCGTCGAGGTTCAGGGCGTCGTCGGCCCCGAGTTCCCGCATGACGTCGGCCAGTTCCGCGATGGTCAGCCCGGTGCGGTAGTCGGCGGCGCCGTCCAGCGCCAGCAGATAGAAGACGCGCCCGCCGCCGCCCGAGCCCGCCGCGGAGCGGACGGCCGACGTGACGCCGTCCAGCCCCGCCAGAGGCTGCCCACCGCGCAGCACCGGGAATCCACCGACCGCGAAGCGCAGTGCGCCGGGCCTGTCGGAATCGAGGTGCTCCTTGACGCGCACCGTGTCGCCCACGCGAAGCCTGCGCAGCTCGCGCGCCCCCGCCTCGCGCCCTACGAGCACCACCGAGCCGGACGCGATCGTTCCGCGCCCCGGGCGCTCCGACACGGAGGCCACCCGCTCGCGCCGCACGGTCACCTCGAAGGCGTCACCGCTGCACGGCGCGCTCCGGTCGGTGTCCGTCCCGCAGACGGCGCGCAGCCGTGAGGTGCCGCCCCACGCGGGCGTGTACGCGCCGATGCCGCCGACCGGCAGTGCGTACTGGTTCAGCCCGCGCAGCGTCAGCTTGCGGCCCGCGGCGGTCACCGTGCCGTCCAGGGTGAGCCGGTCCAGCCGGGCCCTGCGGTCCGTGCCGACGCCGATGACGTCGCGGGTCGTGACGCCCGACGGCATCGCGGGCCCGAAGCGCTGGCCGTTCGGCACCGCCGCGCCGAGCCGGCGGCCGCCGGCGACGGACGGGCCCACGGGCGCGCCGGTCGCGTCCACGCCGGGGTGCTGGGTCTCGGTGATGTTGAAGAAGTCCCCGTTGATACCGCCGACCGCGCCGCGCTGTGCCGTCATCCGGGAGACCGTCGACCGCGCGGCCACCGTGCCCGGGTACAGCAGGTCCATCGAGACCCCCGCCGCGTCCAGACTCGCCGTCAGGAGATGGCCGTACGCCGGGCCGTGCGAGGCGGCCAGCGAGAACTCCTGATACGTCACGCCCGGCGCCACCGGTGCCGGGGCGCCCAGCCGCAGGGTCGTCCGCGGCTTCGTGTCGGCCCAGGCGGTCCCCCCGCCGACCAGCGAGGTCCATGCCATCAGAATCGCGAGTACCGCGCGCACGCGGCTGCTACGTCTCTTCACAGTCACCCCAGAGGTCCCGTCAACTCTGGCACGGCACAAAAGAGTTCACCATGCCCCGAAAGAACGACAGGGAACGTACCGACGTCGACGCGGGCAACTCTTGTCGCGTCCCTGCCCATCAGCCCGTCGGGCCCGGATACTCACGGACATCAGCCCCCGCGGACCGCCGGCTGCCGCACACCGCCGCACACCGACCCGGGAGACGCCATGAACCCCGCCACGTCCGTCCGCACACGCCGCGCCGCCGTCGTCACCCTCGGAGCCGCCCTCGCGGGTGTGTTCACGGGACCCGCCCTGGCCGCACCCGCCACCCGGGCCGGGGCGCAGGCGGCCCGGAGGCCCGCACGGCCGCCGCTGGGCCGCGCCCACGCGCACAACGACTACGCGCACCCGCACCCGCTCACCGACGCGCTCTCCCACGGATTCGGCAGCGTCGAGGCGGACATCTGGCTGGTCGGCGGAAAGCTCCTGGTCGCCCACGACGCCTCCGGGCTCGACCCCTCCCGCACCCTCGAATCCCTCTACCTCGAACCGCTGCTGCGCCGGGTGAGAGCCGGGCGCGGCCGCGTCTACGAGGGGTACGACCTGTCCCTGCAACTGCTCATCGACATCAAGACCGCGGGCGACCCCACCTACCGGGAGCTCGCCCGGCACCTGCGGCGCTACCGGTCGATGCTCAGCACTTGCGTCGGCGGGCGGGTGAGCCGCGGCGCGGTGACCGCGGTCGTCTCCGGCGACCGGGGCGCACGGGTGCCCATGGCGACCGAGAGGGTGCGCCGCGCCTTCTACGACGCCCGGCTCGCCGACCTCGGCACCGGCGTGCCGGCCTCCTTCGCCCCGCTCGTCAGTGACAACTGGAGCACCAAGTTCGGCTGGCAGGGGGTCGGCCCGATGCCCGGGACGGAGCGGGCCGAGCTGCTGCGGATCGTGTCCTCGGCGCACGCCGAGGGCCGTCGGGTGCGGTTCTGGGCCACCCCCGACCAGCCCGGTCCGGCGCGCGAGGCGGTCTGGCGCGAGCTCCTCACGGCCGGCGTGGACCACCTCAACACCGACGACCTGGCGGGGCTCGAGGCGTTCCTCCGCGCGGCCGGCTGAGCGCCCTGCGTACGGTTCGACAACCACCGTCGGATCGTAGGGTGATGGGACAAACCGGTCGTGGGAGCCACGCGGTGACGGCCCGGCGTTTTCGCCCGGTCGCGCGACCGGGCGCACCGGTGGACGCCGGGGCCGGGCACGCCGTCCGGCGGGCGGTGGAATGTCATGATCCGGAGCGGAAGATGTGGCGGTACCGTCATCGCGCGGTGGCGGAGGTGCGGACGCGGGGAGCCTGGACCGTATGACCGAATCCCCTGGTCCACCCGGTCCACCTGGCCCGCCCGGTCCACCCGGACCGCCCTACGGCCCGCCGCCCCCGCCGCCGGGCGGTTTCGGTCCCGGGCAGCCGCCCTGGGACCCCGGGCGACCGCCCGGCGGAGAGGGCGGTGGGCGGCGGATCGCCGTCGCCGTGGTCGTGCTGGTGGTCATCGCGGCGCTCGCGCTGGGCGCCGTGCTGTTCATCAGGGACGGCGCCGGCGAGAAGCGGGACGGGCCGGGCGGGAGAAACCCGTCCGGGGCTCCGTCACCGTCCTTCGCCCTGCCCAGCGGTCTGCCCTCGGGGCTGCCGACGGCCCTGCCCAGCGTCCTGCCCACGACCCTGCCCACCAAGCTGCCCACGAGTCTGCCGTCGGGCTTCCCGACGAGCTGGCCCAGCGGCTTCCCCACCGAACTGCTGCCGAGGCTCCCCGACAGCAAGCCCGTCGTGACCGCCGGCCGGGCGCCGGGCCCCGGTCACTGAGCGGGCACGGCCTGGATGTCGAGCTCGATCCTGATCGTCGCGCCGATCATGGCGATCCCGCGCTGCAGCATGGAGCGCCAGTCCAGGGTGAAGTCCTCCCGGTGCAGCTCGGTCGAAGCCGAGCAGGCGGTACGGGTCTCGCCCATGACACCGGTGCCGATGCCCAGGTACCGGGTGTCGAGGGAGACGTTCCGGCTGACGCCGTGCAGGTTGAGCACTCCCTGGACGGTCCACCGCGAACCGCCCCGGTGGACGAAGCGCTCGCTGGTGAACTGCATGTGGGGGAACTTCGCCACGTTCAGGAACCCCGCGGAGCACAGGTGCGCGTCGCGCTGGGCGACACCGGTGTCGATGCTCGCGGTCTCGATGACCACGTCGAGCCGGGAGTCCTCCATGCGCTCGCCGATCCACAGGGAGCCCTCGAAGCGGTTGAACCGGCCGTGGACCTCGGCGAGCCCGATGTGCCGGGCGATGAAGCGCACGGCCGTGTGGTCGGGATCGACGCGCCACGCGCCCGGCGAGGGCATGGAGGGGGTCGGCGCCGGCTCCAGGGCCATCGGGTCGAGGGCCGTCCGTACGCCGTCCGTGGACTCGAACGTGCGGCGTACGGGCGTGAACCCCTCGGCGGTCACGGCGACGCTGTACTCGCCCGGCGCCACGGTCGCCGCGAAGCGGCCGTGAGGGTCCGTCTGGCCGTGCACGACCTCCTGGCCGTGGACGTCCCGGACGGACACCTCGGCTCTGTGCAGGGGGAGACGCACCGGGTCGAGGACGACACAGTCGAGGGCCCCCGCGCCGTACGGGATCGGGGCGTTCTCCCGGAGAGGGGAACGCTTGTAACGGCGCAGCAGGGCGAAAGCCATCCCAAAGGACCTTTCCGTGACCAGAAGGTGATTGAAGACTAGATCACCATATTTTGTCACTGATAGGCAAAACGCTCCCGATCGCCTTGGAAAGCCAGATATCTCGACCGTGTCGCCTTCGGTTTCACGTGCTCCGGTTTACGCGTGGTGCTCCGTAAGGAGCTCGGCGAGGGCCGTCGCGGGATCGTGCGCGCAGGGACCCGCCGGCAGCCAGTGGCCGCCCTCCCGGCGGTAGGGCCACCAGCGGCCGTCCGGCCCGTAGCGCAGCTGCGCCCCGGTGCCGACGACCGTCCACCGGTTGCGCGTCGCCCTCAGCCGGGGCGCCGGGCCCTCCTCCCACGCGGCGGCCAGTTGGGCCCCCGCGCGCGCCAGTGCCTCGGGCTCCGGCGCCCATTCCTCCTCCAGGACGGCCAGCGCGGCCGGTCCGCCGCACTCCCAGGCCCGTACGGCCCTCGTCAGCGCGGCGCCGTCGCGGCCCGAACCGGCCGCGAGCCTGGCGGCGACCCGGCCGGGCGGACGCGCCGCGGCGAGCCGGACCGCGTCCTGGGACACGGTCAGACCCGCCGCCACGGGCGTCCGTTCGTGCCCCGGTGCCAGGGCCTCCGCGAGCAGTCGCCGGGCGCGGGCCGCGGCGTCCGCGGCGAGGAACTCCAGCGCCTCGATGTCGAGCCCGGGCGGGGGCGGGGTGTCGGCGGCGAGCGCGAGGGGCCGGCCGGGGGCGTCCACCGGCGGCGGATCGGGCAGGGCGCGAGGGCCCGTGCCCGCCGCGAAGGCGTCCAGGGCGGAAACCCCCGGCGGCGTCTCGACGGCCTGTTCGGGGGCGTGGGAGGCGCTGCGCGCCTGCACGTCGTCCAGCAGCTCGCGCTCCCCGCGTCCACGCATGAGCAGCAGCACGAAGGGGTCCTCGTCGAGGAGCCTGGCCACTTGATGGCACAGCGCCACCGTGTGTGTGCAGTGGTCCCATGCCTCGCAGCCGCACTCCGGCTCCAGGTCGCCGATGCCGGGCAGCAGCTCGACCCCCGCCGCGAGCGCGTCCTCGGCCAGATGCGCCGGTATGTCGTGGTCGAGCAGCGCGGCGATGTGTCCGGCCCGCTCGGCCACCAGGTCCAGCAGCCGGTCCCACTCGGCGGCGGAGAACTGCTGGACCGTCACATCGGAGCGGTACGCGGTCCCGTCGCGGTCCCGTACGAGCGCCGTGATCCGGCCGGGCCGGACGGACACCGCGCCCACCGCGCCCGCGCGCGCGTGGCTGCGCCCCGCCTTCACCTGTCTGCCGTCCAGCGCCGTGTCCTCCAGCGCCTTGAGCCACGCGCGCCCCCACCAGCTCCGGGCGAAGGCGCGCCCGGGCTCGGGCGGCAGGGCCGCGAAGATCCGTTCCACGCTGTCGTGCCCGGTCATCGTCCGGCCCCCCTCAGTGCGACGAGCTCGGCGAGCTCGGCGTCGGTCAGTTCGGTCACGGCCGCCTCCGCGGAGCCCAGCACGGCGTCCGCCAGGGCCTGCTTGCGGGTGAGCATCTCCGCGATCCGGTCCTCGATCGTGCCCTCGGTGACCAGGCGGTGGACCTGCACGGGCTGCGTCTGGCCGATGCGGTAGGCGCGGTCGGTGGCCTGCGCCTCGACGGCGGGGTTCCACCAGCGGTCGAAGTGCACCACGTGCCCGGCCCGGGTGAGGTTCAGGCCCGTGCCGGCCGCCTTGAGGGACAGCAGGAAGACCGGGACCTCGCCGTCCTGGAAGCGCCGCACCATCTCCTCGCGCCGGGGCACCGGCGTGCCGCCGTGCAGGAACTGCGCCGCGACGCCCCGGTCCGCCAGGTGCCGCTCCAGCAACCGGGCCATCTGCACGTACTGCGTGAACACCAGCACGCTCGCGCCCTCCGCGAGGATGGTGTCCAGCAGTTCGTCGAGCAGCTCGACCTTGCCCGAACGGCCCGCGATCCGGGGGCTGCCGGGCTCCTTCAGGTATTGCGAGGGGTGGTTGCAGATCTGCTTCAGCCCGGTGAGGAGCTTGACGATCAGCCCCCGCCGCTCGATGCCGTC
Source organism: Streptomyces eurocidicus (assembly GCF_002891295.1). Classification (GTDB taxonomy): domain Bacteria; phylum Actinomycetota; class Actinomycetes; order Streptomycetales; family Streptomycetaceae; genus Streptomyces; species Streptomyces eurocidicus. The sequence goes on from NZ_LGUI01000002.1 coordinate 442,714, forward strand.
CGCCCCCTCGACCTCGGCGAGGATCTCCCGCACCACGGCCTCGTACAGACCCGCCTGCTCCTTGGTGAGCGCGACCGCGCGGTCCGTCTCGGTCTTCGGCGGCAGCTCGGGGGCGATCCCGGGGTCGGACTTGCGGCGGCGCAGCAGGAACGGCCGCACGAGGGCCGCCAGGCGCTCGGCGGCGGCCGGGTCGGCACCGCCCTCGACGGCCTCGGCGTAGCGCCTGCGGAAGGCGCCCAGGGAGCCGAGGAGCCCGGGCGTCGTCCAGTCGAGGATCGCCCACAGCTCGGAGAGGTTGTTCTCCACCGGCGTGCCGGTGAGCGCGACCCGCGCCTTCGCGCCGATGTCCCGCAGCCGCTTGGCGGTGTCCGAGTACGGGTTCTTGACGTGCTGCGCCTCGTCCGCGACGACCATGCCCCAGCCGGTGGCGGACAGCCGTTCCGGGTCGAGCCGCATCGTTCCGTAGGTGGTGAGGACGAACTCGCCGTCGGCCAGGCCGTCCAGGGTCCGGCCGGGGCCGTGGAAGCGGCGTACGGGCGTCCCGGGCGCGAACTTCTCGATCTCGCGCTGCCAGTTGCCCATGAGGGAGGTCGGGCACACCACCAGGGTGGGTCCGGCCGCCTCGGGGAGCGTCGCGCGGTGCAGGTGGAGGGCGATGAGGGTGACGGTCTTGCCGAGGCCCATGTCGTCGGCCAGGCAGCCGCCGAGGCCGAGCGAGGTCATCCGGTGGAGCCAGGCCAGACCGCGCAGTTGGTAGTCGCGCAGGGTGGCGGCGAGCGCGGTGGGTTGGGCGAGCGGCTCCCCGCCCGCGTCCGGGTCGGCGATGCGGTCCCGCAGGGCCGCCAGCCAGCCGGTCGCCGCCACCTCGACGGTCTCGTCGCCGTCGCCGGCCTCCCGGGCGGGCGCGCGGCCCGTGAGGGCGGCGCCGAGCGCCTCGACCGGTGTGAGCGCGCGGTCCCGCCGGCCGAGGGCGCGGCGGACGGACTCGGGGTCGACGAGCACCCATTGGTCGCGCAGGCGCACGGCCGGCCGGCTGGCCTCCGCGAGCAGGTCCAGCTCCTCCTTCGTCAGTTCCTGGTCGCCGACGGCGAACCGCCAGCTGAAGGTGAGCAGGGCGTCCGCCGACAGCAGGGAGGGCATCCCGGAACGGTCCTTGCCGAACGCCTTACGGTCGTCGCCGTCGCCGTCGCCGTCGCCGTCGCCGTCGGTGTCGGGCGGGCCGACGACGGCGCGCGCGGTGAGCTCGCGCGCCATGTCCTTGGGCCAGTGCACCTGGACGCCGGTGGCGTCCAGCGCCGCCGAGGCGGCCCCGAGCAGCTCGCCGACCTCCTCGTCGGCGAGGTCGACGGCGTCGGGCGCGGCGGCGGACAGCAGCGGGGTGAGCGCGGGCCAGGCGTGCGCGGCGCGGCGCAGGGCGAGCAGCGCGTTCATCCGCGCGCCCCGGCCGAGCGCGGCCGCCACCGGGGAGGCCCCGGACCAGACCTCGGAGGCGTCGGCGACGAGCGCGGGGTCGGTGAGGCTGTGCAGCTGGAGCACGGCCCGGAAGCGCGGCGCCGCCTCCTCGCCGAGCCCCAGGACCTCGACCCGGAGCGAGAGGCGCACGCCCGCGTCGTGCCCGGCGGCGATGCTGTCGGCCCAGGTGCGCCGGGCGGGCGTCCGCTGCGGCTCGGGTGCGGCGAAGGCGGGTTCGCCCGTGGCCAGCGCCGCGGCGGGGGAGCGGGGCAGGCCGTCGGCGACCGCGTCCAGGAAGGAGCGGACGAGCCGCTCCGGATCGGGCAGCAGCAGCGGACCGGTGCCGGGCAGGGGCACGGCGTGCGCGGCGGGCGGCATGGCGGCGGCCAGTTCCCGCACCCGGGCCAGGTCCTCGGGGGCGAGCGGTCCGACGCGCCAGGCGTCGTGGTCGGTCGCCGTCAGACCGGGCAGCAGGCGGCCACGCGCGGCCAGTTGCAGGGCGAGCACCGCGGCGGCTCCCCAGAAGGCCGCCGCCTCGTCGGCGCGCGCGGCCCGCGCGCGGGTGAGCACGGGCACGGCCTCGCGTACGGGCAGCACCAGGGCCCGTACGTCCATGGTGCCGACGCCGGTCCCGTCGGCGACGGCGACGGTCAGGTCCTCGGCGGTGCCGGGTCCGGCGGGCGGGTCGCCGCCGGGGCGGTAGAAGGCCACCCGCCCCGTCCGGGCGGGGTCGCCGGGGAGGAAGACCGCGGAACTGCGGGCGAGCAGGGAGATCTCGGAGGGTGTTGCGGCAGAGGGCGGTGTCACAGAGCTGCGCACTCCTCAAATTTGACTAGTGGAGCCAGGAGCGGCCGAGGATACAGGATGAGCATCCCGGAGGGGGGTATTCCGGGAGTGAGGCGCGACACACGTCCTGAGGGGGGTGTAGCCAGCCCCCCTGAGCCGGCAGGGGCAGACCCCCCAGGGATCCGGGTGGTGCCGCCATGGCTGTCCCCTGCCCCCGATCCGTACGTTCTGTGAGGTCAGCCCGTTGCCCGACCCTCCGGAGACGTCATGCCCCAGGCCACCGCCCCACCCGCCGAACGCGTCGCGGGCAGTGACTTCGCCCCGCTGCTGCGCCAGGTCAGGGAACAGGGCCTGCTCGAACGCCGCCGCGGTTGGTACGCGCTCACCATCGTCGCCAACCTGCTCGCGCTCGCCGCCACGGCCGCCGCGATCGCGCTCGTCGGCGACTCCTGGTGGACCCTGGCGCTGGCCGTTCCCGCGGCGGTGTTCTGCGCCAGGGCCTGCTTCGTCGGCCACGACGGCGGACACTCCCAGATAGCCGCCACCCGGCGGGGCAACCGCCTGATCGGCCTGCTCCACGCCGATCTGCTGCTCGGCATGAGCTACGGCTGGTGGAACGACAAGCACAACCGCCACCACGCCAACCCCAACCACGTGGACAAGGACCCGGACGTCGGGGTCGGCGCGCTCGTATGGACACAGCGACAGGCCGCGCAGCGCGAAGGGGCCTTCGTCCGCTGGCTCACCCGCAATCAGGCCCGGCTCTTCTTCCCCATGCTCCTTCTCGAAGGTCTCAACCTGAAGGTTTCGGGCGTCCGCGACCTCAAAAGGCAAGAGGCACCGGAACGCCGGGTGGAGGCGACGCTGATGGCCCTCCACTGGGCGGGCTACGCGACCCTCCTCCTGTCGTCGATGTCCCTCGGTAAGGCGGTCGCCTTCGCGCTCCTGCACCACGCGCTCTTCGGCCTGCACCTCGGTGCCGTCTTCGCCCCCAACCACAAGGGCATGGAGATGCCCGACCCGGACGGCGAGCGCTGGGGACACCTCCGCCGTCAGGTCCTCACCTCGCGCAACGTACGCGGGGGCCCGCTGACGGACTGGTTCCTCGGCGGGCTGAACTACCAGATCGAGCACCACCTCTTCCCCAGCATGCCCCGCCCCCACCTGCGCCTCGCCAGGCCCCTGGTGCGCGAGCACTGCCGCGTGACCGGACTGCCGTACGCGGAGACCGGCCTCGTGGACTCCTACCGTCAGGCGCTGCGCCACATGCACGAGGTGGGCGCCCCGCTGCGCGCGGACCGCGCCCTCACCGGCCGGTGAAGGCCGGGGCCAGGGCGGCCCGCATCGAGAGCGACGGGCTGCCGGAACCGTCCGCCGGCACGGTCCACAGATCGGATCCGTAGTCGCCCGGCAGGGAGTAGACGAGGGTCCTCCCGTCCCGCCAGACCGCCTGATCATCGACGCTCCGCCGCTCGGCCGTGGCCGTCTCCCGCAGCGTGCGCAGGTCCAGTACGTACAGCCGCCAGGGTGCGTCCGAGGACGCGCCCTCCACGCGTTTCTTGTAGGCGACCCGCGTCCCGTCGGGCGACAGCGACGGGCACTCGACGTTGGGGTGCAGCGTCCGCAAGGTCCGGGCGGCGCGGTCACCTTGGACGAGGTACGTCCGTCCGCCGGTCGCGGCCGTGGCGTAGAAACGGTTGTCGTCGGCGAAGGTCACACCCCAGATGTTGAGGTCCGCCGGCCTCCGCGGCCTGCCGTCGAGGAGGAAGCGGTAGTCCTCCAGCGTCCGGTCCGATCGGCCGGTGCGGAGGTCGAGCACCGATGTACGCGTCGAGAACGCCGCGCCCGCGTACGAGTCGCCGCTGACGAACACGGTCCAGGCGGCGCTGCGGCCGCTGGGCGAGACGCGGGCGCGGGACGGCACGCCCGCCAGGTCGTAGCGACGCAGCTCGCGCAGGCGCGAGTCGAGGATCACGGCGCGGTAGGCGTCGCGGAGCCCGCCGCGCACCGCCTGCAGACAGACGCCGGTGCCGCCGGCCGTGTGGAAGCGCAGACAGCGGACCCCGGACGAGGTGCGCGGGCCCGTGGGGTCCCCGGCCGGGACCGACGCGATCTCGTCGCGGTGCGGGCCCCAGGCCATGTTCCGGAAGACGCCGACCCCCGGCGCGTCCAGAGTGACCTCACCGGAGCGCACAAGCGGCCCGCCGGCCTGGGCGCGGTCCTTCTCCCCCGCCCGCCCGGCGGCGTGCAAGGTGGCGCCCAGGGCGACACCGCCGAGGACGAGGACCGCGACCAGGAGGATCAGAACGCGGCTCTTACGGTTCATACGGCTCTTACGGTTCAACGGAAGGACTCCGGTGGGGGTTCTCGGCGGGCACGGGGCGCAGCAGAAGCGCGCCGGCGGCGGTGGACACGAGGAGACCGGCGGCCGCCGCGCCCAGCGCCGTACGGTCGCCCCAGACGGTCCAGGCCGTCCCGAAGGCGATCGAGCAGACGAAGCGGGCCGCGGCCTGGCCCGTCTGCACCACGGCCAGACCGGTGCCCCGTACCGCGCTCGGCACGGCGTCGGCGGTCGCGGCGGCCAGGACGCCGTCGGTGGCCGCGTAGAAGCCGCCGTGGAGCGCGAGCACGAGGCAGCAGAGCGTGGCGGACTCGCCGAGCGGGGCGACGAGCAGGCCGTACGCCGCGAGGAGCGCGAGATGGCCGCAGAGGAAGAGCCTCCGCCGGCCCACGCGGTCCGCGAGCATGCCCAGCGGGACGGCCAGCAGGAGGAAGGCGGAGGCCGTCCCCAGGGGCAGCAAGGGGAACCACGCCTCCGACAGGTCCAGGCGCCGTTGCAGGGTGAGGTAGAGGAAGGAGTCGCTGACCGTGGTCAGGCCCAGCAGCACGGCGCAGCCGGTCAGCCGGCGGACGGCGGGGCTCCGCAGCACGGCGCGCAGCGGCGGCCCGCCCTCCCCGGGCGCGGGGGCCGGGGACGCGGCGGCCCGGCCCGGTACGAACAGCAGGAGGACGAGGACGCCCAGGGCGGCCACGCAGCCGCTGACGGTGAAGACGGCGTCGTAGCCGCCGGCGGCGACCCGAAGGATCGCGAAGGCCACGAGCGGGCCGAGGAGCGCCCCCGCCGTGTCCATCGCCCGGTGCACCCCGAACGCCCGTCCTCGCGCACCGGGTTCGCAGGCGAGCGAGATCATCGCGTCGCGCGGCGCCGTGCGCAGCCCCTTGCCGGTGCGGTCGGCGGCCAGCACCGCGCCGATCAGCGGCATGCCGTGCGCGACGAGCAGCAGGGGCTTGCAGAGGGCCGACAGCCCGTAGCCGGCCAGGGCGACGGCCTTGGGTCCGCCGCCCCGGTCGGAGAGTCTGCCGCCCACGAGGCGTACGAGCGCGCTGACACCGTTGTAGACGCCGTCCAGAAGGCCGAAGCCGAGCGGGGAGAGGCCGAGCTCGGCGACGAGGTAGAGCGGCAGGACGGCGGTCACCATCTCCGAGGAGACGTCGGTGACCAGGCTGACGGTCCCCAGGGCGAGAACCGCCCCGGGGACCGCGGCGGCCCGCCGGCCGGGGAGGGGCCGCCGGCCGGCGGTGTCGGGGTGGTCCGGGGTCCGGTCCGGAACGGTGCGGCTGTCCGCGACGTACACGGTCAGCTGGTCCAGATGCCGGTGATGTCCTTGGCGTTCGCGGCCTGTCCGGCGTGCGTGGTGCCGTACATGTCCTCGAGGGTGCGCAGCACGTCGTAGTGGTTGTAGGTCGACGCCGACGTGGTGCCCGCCTTGACGGGCTGGCCGTAGAGGACGGTCGGGATGCGGTTGCCGCTCAGCCTGTTGTCCTCGTCGAAGGTGATGAGGAGCAGGCTGTTGTGCGACTTGGCCCAGTCGGCGTAGCCCTTGAGGTTGTTCTTCAGCCAGGTGTCCCCGGTCTGCACCGAGCAGTCGTGCATGTCGCTGCAGAGGTTCGGGACGACGAAGGAGACCGTCGGGAGCTCGGCGTAGTCGGTGGGGAAGGCGCTCATCGTGTGCGCGGTGTCGGTGGGCACGTTCCCGAAGCCGAACCACGGGTTGTGCTTCTGCGCGTACTTGCCGCTCTTGCACACGGTCGAGCCCTCGCCCGGCAGGGACTCGTTGTAGCTGCCCCAGGTCTTGCCGGCGGCGACGAGCTCGGAGGCGAGGTTGGCTTCGTCGCTGAACCCGGGCGTGACACAGCTGTCGTCGGTGACGCCCTGGGTGTCGCCCGAGAAGAGCGCGTAGTAGTTCGGCTGGCTGGGGTGCGTCTCGGCGTACGAGCCGGTCAGGTTGGCGCCCCCGGAGGCCAGGGAGTTGATGTACGGGGCGCTGGAGGTACCGATGACCTGACCGTACGCGTGGTTCTCGAAGACGACGACCACGACGTGGTCGGGCGTGGGCACGGCCGCCGCGGCCGAGGACTCGGAGGCCCACAGGCCCACGGACGTGGCGGCGAGCGCGAGGGACGCGGTCAGGGCGCCCAGATGGCGACGACGGGGGCGACGAGGTCTGTGGGGGTGGCGCGCTGCGGCGGACACGGATCCTCCGTACAGGGGGAGCGGGATGGGGGCAGGGGGTGGGTGCCTGCGGCTTCGAGGGAAATGTAGGACCGGCAGAATGGCATGTACACGCCTTTCGGGTGACGGAACGGGGAACAGTGGTCGAGCGGAACATGAGCGTCCGAGGGGCCGGGCGTCAGGCCCCCGGCAGGCCGAGCAGGGACCGGGCCACGCGCTGCGGTGACTCGTCGTGCTCGCGGGCGAGCGCTATGACGGCCCGGCAGGCGAGCTCGTTCACGCCGAAACAGAGGGCCTCCGGCGACACCCACCGGGACACCTCGGCGCACCGCTCGTGGTCGTCCTCGGCGCATGCCGCCACATAGGTGGCGGCCGCCTCGAAGAGATTGCGCTGCCGTCCCGCGGGCGGTGGTGGCGAAGGGACGTGCCAGGCATTCTCGAAACGCCTGCGGAGCTTGTCGAACACGCGGATCACCTGCCCCGTGAAGTGTTTGCCGTACGGTCGTTCAAGTGTGCCCTTCGCCCGTAGAGTTGAACCTCCGACGAACGAAAGGGAGACCGTGCGGTGAAACGCTTCGACTGGCTCAGGGAGATTCAGCGGCTCGACCCCGAGAAGGACTTCCTGCGGATCTATCAGATCACAGCGACCCTGGAATTCCCCTGGGACGTGACACGGGCATTGGAGCTCGCCCTTTACAGGACTTACGCCGTGCCCAGCATCGGCCGCCTCCTCGGCGAGACCGGCGAGTTCGTCGACCGTACGCAGAAGCGCTACGACGACACCACGCTGCTGCTCGACGCGGTCGTCGAGCACGGCTTCGCCAGTGAGACCGGCCGCTCGGCGATCCGCCGTATCAACCAGATGCACCGCAGCTATGACATCAGCAACGACGATATGCGCTACGTCCTGTGCACCTTTGTCGCGATCCCCGGAAGGTGGCTCGACCGCTACGGCTGGCGAAGGGTTTCCGAGCACGAGCGGCGGGCCATGGCGGCGTACTACCGGACTCTCGGCCGGCATATGGGCATCCAGGACATTCCCGAGACCTATGACGACTTCGGCCGCTGCCTCGACGAGTACGAGGACGCCCACTTCGGGTGGGACGAGAGCGGGCGGGCCGTCTCGGACGCCACTTTGGACCTGATGGCCTCCTGGTATCCGGCGCCGCTGGCTCCACTTGTCCGTGGCGCGAGCAAGGCGCTTCTGGACGACCCGCTGCTGCGCGCGTTCCGCTACGAGAGCCCGCACCCCGCCGCCCGCGCCCTGGTCCATGGCGCGCTGCGCGCCAGGGCCAAGGCCGTGCGACTCCTCCCGCCGAGGCGCACCCCGCACCACGCCCGTCAGAACCCCGAGATCAAGGGCTATCCGAACGGATACGACGTCGCCGAACTCGGCACTTTCCACGGCTCCTCGGCGCCCAAGCGGCTGGGGGCGTGTCCGGTGCCCCACGGGAAGTGATGCTTCCCCTCATATGCTGACCGGCCCGCATGCCGACGCCCTGGCCGCGGTATCGGACGCGGCCGGGGCGTCAGGCGCCGTCCGGACCCGGTGACATCTCGGCGATCACCAGGAACCGCGCGTCCTCGTCCACGTACGACACCATCCGCCACCCGCTCCTCCCCAGGAACGGCCCGAGGTTCTCCTCCGCCCGTTCGTCGTCCGCGGTGATCTGCCGCCCGTGCCGCGCGGCGAGCGCCGCCCGCCCCACGGGGTGGAAGAGCGCGAGGCGGCCGCCGGGGCGGGCCACCCGTGCCAGCTCCCGGAAACCCGCCTCCGCGTCGGCGAGATGGGAGATGAGACCGGCGGCGAAGACGGCGTCGACCGAGCCGTCCCGGAGCGGCAGACGTGTGACGTCCGCCAGGAGGAGCCGTCCTTCGCGCTCCCGGCCGGCCCGTACGGCGGCCCGCAGCATCGCCGGCGTGAGGTCCGCGCCCAGGACGGTCCCGCGCGGGCCCACCGCGCCGCGCAGCGCCGGCAGCGCCCGGCCCGTGCCGCACCCCGCGTCCAGGACGGCGTCGCCGGGGCGCAGGCCGAGGTCGGCGACGGCCGCCCCGTAGGCGGGCCCGTCGTCGGGGAACCGGGCATCCCAGCCGTCGGCCCGTGCGGTGAAGAACTCCTTCACCCGGGTGGGGTCGTCGCTCACGTCGTAGCTCCTTCGTCGAGGCGGAATCGCCTGTCCTGTCCGGTCCGTCCGGCTACGGGATGAGCCGTCGTGACCTTGTCCGCGCCGTGTTCCCATCTTGCGTCAACTGGCCAACAGGGGAGTGCTGGCGGAGCGGGCGGGTTGCCGACGGCGCGCCGGTGGGCGAGGCTGGCACGGCAGCCACGGGGAAGAGCGGAACGGGGAGGCGGGACATGGCACTCAGCAAGGAACTCGACTGGATGCTCGACGACCTGACCGAGCGCGTCGAGAACATACGCCACGCGTTGGTGCTGTCCAACGACGGCCTGGTGACGGGCTCGAGCACCTCCCTCGAGAGGGAGGACGCCGAGCACCTCGCGGCGGTCGCGTCCGGGCTGCACAGCCTCGCGAAGGGCACCGGGCGGCAGTTCAGGGCGGGCGGGGTACGCCAGACGATGGTCGAATTCGACGAAGGCGTGCTGTTCGTGACGGCGGCGGGGGGCGGGAGCTGCCTGTGCGTCCTCGGCGGGCCGGGCGCGGACATCGGCCAGGTCGCCTACGAGATGACGCTGCTGGTCAACCGCGTCGGCGAACACCTGGGCATCGAGATCCGGCAGCAGGGGGACGCCGACGGCACGGGGCAGGCCCCCGGCCGCCGACGCTGACGGGAGTTATCCACAGGGCTGACGCGCTGTCGCACCCCGACGCTATCTTCGTCACTGTCGGTGACCGAAGTGAGGGCGGGGAGGCTGTCATGACAGTGCGGGAGCATCAGAAACGAGGGGCGGCGTCGACCGCCGTCCCGTTCGCGAGGGCCGCGCGGGAGCTGGAGCTCAAGCCGCGCGAGTTCGAGCTGGCCGTTCAGCTGGGGCTCGTGCGGACCGTCACCGCGGGGCCGGGCGGTCGGCACCCCCGGGTCGCGCGGGAGGAGATCGACCGGCATCTGGCGGGCCCGGGGTTCCCGGAGGCCCTGCGCACCCGGCTGTGGGTGGTGGGCACGTCCGAGGGCGCCGAACTCATGGGCATCAGCACGGCGCGGTTCGGACGCCTGGCCAGGGCGGGCTGCTTCGCCCCCGTCCGCTTCTACGTCAACCGTTATCGCGCCGTGGTCTGGCACTATCTGGCAGCCGACCTCGTGGAATTCGCCGACGTCAGCCCCGAGCTCCTCACCGGTCGCACGCCGCCGGCCCTGCGCGACGCCCTGGAGCAGCGCGAGGACCGCCGGGCCCGCGGCTGGCGCGCCCGGCGGCTCGACCAGCTCCTGGCCCGGACCGACGACCCATGGGAGCGGGCGGCGGTCACCGCGTCGGTGCTCGGCCCGGAGCAGCTGGCCGACGCGGTGCCGGATCCGTGCGAACGGGCCCGGGTGAGCGAGCTGAGGCCGGAGCTGTCCGCCGTGCGCGCGGACACCGGGGCCGTCCGCGCGGTGGTCGACCGGGTGACCCTGGCGGCGGACCCCGACGAGATCGCCTGGTACCGGCGGCAGCTCACCGCCGCGCTGGCGCGGGCCCGCGCCGCCCGGCCGCTGCCCCGGCCGGAAGGTCATCCGGAAGCCGTGCCGGCCAGGGAAGGGCCCCCGGCCCAGGAGGCGCGGCCGGAGGCGGCGCCGGTCGGGGCGACGGTGGGGTGGCGCGCGCTGTGGGGGCGGCTGCGGGGCCGGGCGTGACGTACCGTCGGCGCGCGGGCCGACGCCCGCTCACGGCATCTTGCGGAAGAGCCCTTCCTGCATCACCGAGACCAGCAGCCGTCCCTCGCGGTCGAAGATCTGGCCGCGGGCCAGACCCCTGGCGCCCGTCGCGATCGGGGACTCCTGCTGGTAGAGGAACCACCGGTCGGCGTGGAGGGGCCGGTGGAACCACATCGCGTGGTCCAGGGAGGCCATGTCGAAGCCGCGCTGCCCCCACAGCGGCTCGACGGGGATGCGCACCGCGTCCAGGAGCGTCATGTCGCTCGCGTAGGTGAGGGCACAGGTATGCACGAGCGGGTCGTCCCCGAGGGGCCCGAGCGCGCGCATCCACACCGCACTGCGCGGCTCCGCGCCGGCCAGCTCCCGCGCGGTCCAGCGCAGCCGGTCCACGTACCGGATGTCGAAGGCCAGCCTGCGCTCCATGTGCCGGAGCGCGCTCGGCAGCTCGCCGCCGAGATGTTCGCGGATCTCGTCGGCGAGTTTGGGCAGCTCCTCGGGGCCCGGCACCTCGGGCGCCGCCACCTGGTGCTCGAACCCCGGCTCGCTCTGATGGAAGGAGGCGGTGAGGTTGAAGATCGTGCGTCCCTGCTGGACGGCCACCACCCGCCGCGTGGTGAAGGACCGTCCGTCGCGCACCCGCTCCACCTGGTACACGATGGGCACCCCGGGCCGGCCGGGGCGCAGGAAGTACGCGTGGAGCGAGTGCACGGGGCGGTCGCCCTCGGTGGTCCGCCCGGCCGCGACCAGCGCCTGCCCGGCCACCTGCCCGCCGAAGACGCGCTGCAGCGACTCGTCCGGGCTGCGGCCCCGGAAGATGTTCAGGTCGATCCGCTCCAGGTCGAGCAGACCCACCAGCCGGTCGGTGGCACTGGTCATCGGCACTCCTTCACCGCTCGAGGACACCGCGCGGGCGGTGTCTCGGAGGCTACAGCTGGCCGACGTCCATGACGCGGACCACCGCGCGGCCTTCCTCGTCGGAGGCCGCGAGGTCCACCTCGGCGGAGATGCCCCAGTCGTGGTCGCCGTTCGGGTCGGCGAAGGTCTGCCGGACGCGCCACAGGCCGTCCTCCGGCTTCTCCTCGATCCGCAGCAGCTTCGGGCCCCGGGCGTCCGGGCCGGTGCCCAGCTCCTCGTACTCGTCCCAGTAGGCGTCCATGGCCTCGCCCCAGCGGTCCTCGTCCCAGCCGGACTCGGCGTCCATCTCGCCGAGCTCGCCGACCTTGTCGAGGGCGGCCAGCTCGACCCGGCGGAACAGCGTGTTGCGCACCAGCACCCGGAAGGCACGGGCGTTGGCGGTGACGGGCTTGACCTGGTCGGCCCGCTCCTGGGCCTGCTCCGCCGTCTCCTCCTCCGGATTGGCCAGCTGCTCCCACTCGTCCAGCAGGCTGGAGTCGACCTGGCGCACCATCTCGCCCAGCCAGGCGATCAGGTCCTCGAAGTCGTCGGACTTGAGGTCGTCGGGCACGGTGTGGTCCAGCGCCTTGAACGCGCCGGCGAGGTAGCGCAGCACGATGCCCTCGGTCCGTGCGAGGTCGTAGTGGGAGGTGAACTCCGTGAACGTCATCGCGCGCTCGTACATGTCGCGGATGACCGACTTCGGCGACAGCGGGTGGTCGCCGACCCAGGGGTGGCTCCTGCGGTAGACGTCGTAGGCGTGGGACAGCACCTCGTCCAGCGGCTTGGGGTAGGTGACGTCCATGAGCCGCTCCATGCGGTCCTCGTACTCGACGCCGTCCGCCTTCATCGCCGCCACGGCCTCGCCGCGCGCCTTGTTCTGCTGCGCGGCCAGGATCTGCCGGGGGTCGTCGAGCGTCGACTCGACGACGGAGACCATGTCCAGGGCGTAGGACGGCGACTCCGGGTCGAGGAGCTCGAAGGCGGCGAGCGCGAAGGTCGACAGCGGCTGGTTGAGGGCGAAGTCCGACTGCAGGTCCACCGTCAGGCGGATGATCCGGCCCTCGGCGTCGGGCTCGTCGAGCCGCTCGACCACCCCGCCGTCCAGCAGCGAGCGGTAGATGGCGATCGCGCGGCGGATGTGCCGCAGCTGGTTGCGGCGCGGCTCGTGGTTGTCCTCCAGCAGCCGGCGCATCGCCTGGAAGGCGTCGCCGGGCCGTGCGATGACGGCCAGCAGCATCGCGTGCGTGACCCGGAAGCGGGAGGTGAGCTGCTCCGGCTCGGAGGCGATGAGCTTCTCGAAGGTGTTCTCGCCCCAGTTGACGAAGCCCTCGGGGGCCTTCTTACGGACCACCTTGCGCCGCTTCTTGGGGTCGTCGCCCGCCTTGGCCAGCGCCTTCTCGTTCTCCACGACGTGCTCGGGAGCCTGGGCGACGACGAATCCGGCCGTGTCGAAGCCCGCCCGGCCGGCCCGGCCCGCGATCTGGTGGAACTCCCGGGCCCGCAGCGTGCGCACCCGCTGGCCGTCGTACTTCGTGAGCGCGGTGAACAGCACCGTGCGGATCGGCACGTTGACGCCGACGCCCAGCGTGTCCGTCCCGCAGATGACCTTCAGCAGACCGGCCTGCGCCAGCCGCTCCACCAGGCGCCGGTACTTGGGCAGCATGCCCGCGTGGTGCACCCCGATGCCGTGCCGTACGTAGCGCGAGAGGTTCCGGCCGAACTTCGTGGTGAAGCGGAAATTGCCGATCAGCTTGGCGATCTCGTCCTTCTCCTCGCGCGAGCACATATTGATGCTCATGAGCGCCTGCGCCCGCTCCACGGCGGCCGCCTGGGTGAAGTGCACGATGTACACCGGTGCCTGCTGCGTCTGCAGCAGCTCGGTCAGGGTCTCGGTGAGCGGCGTCGCGCGGTATTCGTAGGACAGCGGGACCGGTCGCGTCGCGGAGCGGACCACGGTGGTGGGTCGGCCGGTGCGCCGTGTGAGGTCCTCCTCGAAGCGGGAGACGTCACCCAGCGTCGCGGACATCAGGATGAACTGGGCCTGCGGCAGCTCGAGCAACGGGATCTGCCACGCCCAGCCCCGGTCCGGCTCCGCGTAGAAATGGAACTCGTCCATCACGACCTGGCCGATGTCGGCGTCCTTGCCGTCCCGAAGCGCGATGGAGGCGAGGACCTCGGCCGTGCAGCAGATCACGGGGGCGTCGGCGTTGACCGACGCGTCGCCCGTGAGCATGCCGACGTTCTCCGTGCCGAAGATCTTGCACAGGTCGAAGAACTTCTCCGAGACCAGCGCCTTGATGGGCGCGGTGTAGAAGGTCACCTGGTCATTGGCCAGCGCCGTGAAGTGCGCGCCGGCCGCGACGAGGCTCTTGCCCGACCCCGTCGGCGTCGACAGGATCACGTTCGCTCCGGAGACGACCTCGATCAGTGCCTCCTCCTGCGCGGGGTACAACGAGATACCCCGCTCCTCGGCCCAGGTCGAGAAAGCTTCGAAAAGGGCATCGGGGTCGGCATGGCTCGGCATCTGATCGATAAGGGTCACGCCTCCATACTGCCTGGCCCATGGCCGGATCAGAGAACCGGGCGGCGGATCGATGATCATCGGAGGCTACGCTGAGTCGCCGACCCGATGTCAGGAAAACAGGACTTCGGCCTACAAAAGGGGTGGAATCGGAATGATGGGACCGGCGCACTCGCTCTCGGGCGCTGCGGCCTGGCTGGGGGTGGGATCGGCGGTCGCGGCGGCCGGGCACCCGATGCCCTGGCCGGTGCTCATCGTCGGCGCCCTGATCTGCGCTGGCGCGGCACTCGCGCCCGACCTCGACCACAAGTCCGCCACCATATCGAGAGCGTTCGGCCCGATCTCACGCGGCCTCTGCGAGATCATCGACAAGCTGTCGCACTCCGTCTACAAGGCCACCCGGGGCCACGGCGACCCCCGCCGCAACGGCGGTCACCGCACCCTCACCCACACCTGGCTCTGGGCGGTGCTCATCGGCACGGGCGCCTCGGTCCTCGCCATGACCGGCGGTCGCTGGGCCGTGCTCGGCATCCTCTTCGTCCACCTGGTGCTCGCCGTCGAGGGGCTCCTGTGGCGCATGGCCCGGACCTCCAGCGACGTCCTCGTATGGCTCCTCGGCGCCACCAGCGCCTGGATACTCGCCGGCGTCCTCAACGAACCGGGCAACGGTGCCGACTGGCTCTTCACCGGGCCCGGCCAGGAGTACATGTGGCTCGGCCTGCCCATCGTCCTCGGCGCCCTCGTGCACGACATCGGGGACGCGCTCACGGTCTCCGGATGCCCGATCCTCTGGCCGATACCCATAGGCCGCAAGCGCTGGTATCCCATCGGACCGCCGAAGGCCATGCGCTTCCGGGCGGGCAGCTGGGTGGAGCTGAAGGTCCTCATGCCGGTCTTCGTCCTGCTCGGCGGCGTGGGCGGTCTCGGGGCCCTGGGAGTGATCTGACCTCTCCGGGCCCCGGCCCGGCGACCGCCGGCCCCGGCTACCGATGCCAGGAGCGCCACAGCGACGCGTACGCGCCGTCCGCCGCGACCAGCTCGTCATGGCTGCCCAGCTCCGTGATCCGGCCGTCCTCCGCCACCGCGATCACATCGGCGTCGTGCGCGGTGTGCAGCCGGTGCGCGATCGCCACGACCGTCCGGCCCTCCAGCACACGCGCCAGCGAACGCTCCAGGTGCCGGGCCGCACGGGGATCCAGCAGCGACGTCGCCTCGTCCAGCACCAGCGTGTGAGGATCGGCGAGGACGAGCCGGGCCAGCGCCACCTGCTGCGCCTGGGCCGGGGTCAGCGCGACCCCGCCCGAGCCGACCTCCGTGTCCAGGTCGCCCTCCAGCGCCCGCGCCCAGCCGTCCGCGTCCACCGCCGCGAGCGCCTCCCACAGTTCACCGTCATCGGCGGTCGCGCGGGCGAGCCGAAGATTGTCGCGCAACGAGCCCACGAAGACGTGGTGCTCCTGGTTGACCAGCGCCACGTGCCGGCGCACGCTCTCCGCGGGCATCCGGGCCAGCTCCGCGCCGCCGAGCGTCACACTGCCCGTGCGCGGCGCGTAGATCCCCGCCAGCAGCCGGCCCAGGGTCGACTTGCCCGCGCCGGACGGCCCCACCAGCGCGACCCGGCTGCCCGGCGGGACCTCCAGCGACACACCGTGGAGCACATCGCTGCCCTCCCGGTAGCCGAAGCGCACCTCGTCCGCCCGCACCGCCCGGCCCCGGGGCACCACGCCCTCGTCCGCGCCGTCGGGCTCGATCTCGCGGACCCCCACCAGCCGGGCCAGCGACACCTGGGCGACCTGGAGCTCGTCGTACCAGCGCAGGATCAGCCCGATCGGATCGATCAGCATCTGCGCGAAGAGCGCCCCGGTCGTCAGCTGACCGACCGAGACCCAGCCCTGGAGTACGAAGATCCCACCGATGATCAGCACCGAGCCGAAGACCAGCGAGTGCGTCACATTGATCACCGGGAACAGCACCGAGCGCAGCCACAGTGTGTAACGCTCCCACTGGGTCCACTCCGCCACCCGCCGGTCGGAGAGCGCCACCCGGCGCTCACCCAGCCGGTGCGCCTCGATCGTCCGCCCCGCGTCCACGGTCTCCGTGAGCGAGGCCGCCACCGCGGCGTACCCTGCGGCCTCCGACCGATAGGCGGCGGGCGCCCGCCGGAAGTACCAGCGGCAGCCGACGACGAGCACCGGGAGCGCGACCAGCACGCACAGCGCCAGCGGCGGGGCGGTCACCGTGAGCGCGCCGAGCAGCAGTCCGGCCCACACGAAACCGATCGCCAGCTGCGGCACGGCCTCGCGCATGGCCTCGGCCAGCCGGTCGATGTCGGTGGTGATGCGGGACAGCAGGTCGCCCGTGCCCGCCCGCTCCAGGACACCCGGCGGAAGGGCCACCGACCGCACGAGGAAGTCCTCCCGCAGATCCGCCAGCATCTCCTCGCCGAGCACCGCCCCGCGCAGTCGCACCATCCGGACGAACACCGTCTGCACACCCAGGGCGACGGCGAACAGCGAGATCATCAGCCCCAGGCGGAGGTCCTCCTTCCCCGAGGAGAGGTCCTCGACCAGACCGCCCAGCAGGTACGGGCCGACCATGGAGGCCGTCACCGCGATCGCGTTCACCGTCACCAACAGGACGAACGCCGTGCGGTGCCTGCGGAGCATCCCCCGCACATAGCTCCGTACGGTGACGGGAGCGGCGACGGGCAGGATGGTCGCCGACTCCGGTGCCGCCGGGTCGTACGCCGGAGGCGCGACGCCGATCATGCCGACTCCTCGATCTGTTCGGTCTTCTCCAGGCGGGTGAGCTCCGTGTCGAGCGTCGCCCCCATTCCCTCACCGGCCCCGTCCGACACCGGCCCGGCGTTCTCGTCCTCGGTCTCGCGCGTGACCACCGCGCGGTAGGCGGAGACGTCACGCAGCAGCTCGCGGTGTGTGCCCACGGCCGCCACCCGGCCCTCCTGGGTGAACACCACGCGATCGGCCCGGTCCAGCAGCAGCGGGCTGGAGGAGAACACCACCGTCGTGCGGCCCTCCCGCAGAGCCTTCAGACCATCGGCGATCCGGGCCTCCGTGTGCGAGTCGACCGCGGAGGTCGGCTCGTCCAGCACCAGCACCTCGGGGTCGGTGATCAGCGACCGGGCCAGCGCCAGCCGCTGACGCTGCCCTCCGGACAGTGACCGGCCCCGCTCGGTGATCGCGGTCCGCAACGGGTCACCGGAGTCGTCCGCCGACGCCTGCGCCAGCGCGGCCAGCACATCGCCGCACTGCGCCGTCTTCAGCGCGGCGTCCGCCCTGACGGCGCCCGAGGACGGCACGTCGAGCAGCTCGGCGAGCGTCCCCGACAGCAGTACGGGGTCCTTGTCCTGGACGAGCACGGCCGCACGGGCCGCCGCCAGCGGCAGCTCGTCCAGCGCCACACCGCCCAGCAGCGCCGACGGCGCCTCCGTCGTACCGGCCGCGTGCCCGCCCAGCCGCTCGGCGAGCCGGCCCGCGGCGTCCGGATCGCCGCAGACCACCGCGGTCAGCCGGCCCGCCGGGGCGAGCAGCCCGCTCGCCGGGTCGCGGAGATCGCCCGACAGTTCCTCACCGGCCCGCGGGTTTTCCCCGACCGGCGCCTCGCGCCGCAGCGCCAGCACCCGCGCGGCGCGAGCCGCGGACGGCCGGGAGAAGGAGTACGCCATCGCGATCTCCTCGAACTGGCGCAGGGGGAACAGCAGGAACGTCACCATGCCGTAGACCGTGACCAGCTCACCCACCCCGATCCGGCCGTCCCGGACCAGCCCGACCCCGTACCAGACGACCGCGATCAGCAGCAGCCCCGGCAGCAGCACCTGCACCGCCGCGATCAGCGCCCACATCCGGGCGCTGTGCACGGCGGCCTTGCGGACCTCCTGGGAGGCGCGGCGGTAGCGGGTCAGGAACAGCTCCTCGCCGCCGATGCCCCTCAGCACGCGCAGACCGGCCACGGTGTCGGAAGCCAACTCGGTCGCCCGGCCCGCCTTCTCGCGCTGGTCGTCGGCGCGCTTCGTCGCGTGCGGCAGCAACGGGAGCACGGCCAGGACCAGCACCGGAACCCCGACGGCCGTGACCGCGCCCAGCGCCGGCTGGTAGATCACCAGTGCCACGCACACCGCCACCGTCGTCAGCGCGGCGGAGACGAACCGTGAGAACGCCTCGACGAACCAGCCGATCTTCTCGACGTCACCCGTCGACACCGCGACGACCTCACCGGCGGCGACCCTCCGCGTGAGCGTGGCCCCCAACTCGGCCGTCCGCCGGGCCAGCAGCTGCTGCACCCGGGCGGCGGCCGTGATCCAGTTGGTGACGGCCGCGCGGTGCAGCATCGTGTCGCCCAGCGCGATGAGCACGCCCAGCAGCACCATCAGCCCACCCGCCGGCGCCAGTCGGCCACCGGACCGGTCGGCCACGGCCTGCACGGCGAGGCCCAGCACCACCGGCAACAACGCCACCGCGGCCATGTGCACGACGCCCCACAGCATGGCCTTGACCTGACCCGCCACCTGCTTCCGCCCGAGCCAGAGCAGGAGCCGCGGCCCGGACCGGACGTCGGGCCGACCGGGATCGGTGTACGGAAGATCGCGAATCTGCATGACATCCCAGGGGGTCGGGGCGCGAAGACGGGCCTGTGCAAGGCTTGCGCCAAAGGAACACGGCGTTCAACTGGTTTTCCTCCCCGCCCCGGATACGGCCAAAGGCACACTGGCGTACAGCAGTACGAAGCGCTTCGCTCCTGCCCCATGAGACGACTGCTTCTCGCACTGTGCGCCGCGGCCGCCGGCCTGTCGCTGGGCATAGGCCCCGCCACGGCCGCGACGCCGCCCACGGAGTTCGGCACCGACTGGCACGATCCGGTCACCGCGGGCCCATCGGTGCCCACCCCGGACACCACCTCGTGCAAAGTCACCGTCGCCGACACCGAGTTCCGCGACTACACCCCCTATCAGGGGACGTACCTCCCGCCCAAGGCATGCGGCGACCGCTGGAACAAGGTCGTCCTGCGCCTCGAAGGCGCCGTCGCCGGGCGGCAGTACGACCGCCTCGGCTATCTGCGGATCGGCGGGGTGGAGGTCCTGCGCACTTCCACCCCCGAACCCTCGCCGGAGGGCATCACCTGGAACGTCGAGAAGGACGTCACCCGCTACGCCGCCACGCTGCGCGACCGGCAGCCCGTCGAGATGCTCATCGGCAATGTCGTGAACGAAACCTACACGGGCGTGATCAAGGTCAAGGCGACGCTGACGTTCTACGCCGCCGAGGGCCGGGTGGAGCCCGCCCGTACCCCGGACAAGGTCCTCACCCTGGACGGGGCGCACCAGGTGGGCACGGCCTACGAAGGGCAGCTGACCACGCCGCGCAACAGCGAGCGGATCGTGGCCGAGGTGTACGCGACCGGCTCGGGGGGTGGCTGCGAGGAGTTCTGGTACCTCACCGTTCCGGACGCCGCGCCGTATTCCTGCAAGGCCAAGGACGGCCCTTACCGTGAGGTGCAGGTCTCGGTGGACGGCCGGCTCGCGGGAATCGCCGCCCCCTTCCCGACCGTGTGGACGGGCGGTTGGTCGAACCCGTTCCTCTGGTACGTCGTCCCCGGTCCGCGCGCCTTCGACGTGCGGCCGGTGGAGTACGACCTCACGCCCTTCGCGGGGCGGTTGAACGACGGCGAGCCGCACCGGATCGCGATATCCGTGGCCGGGGTGCCCGAGGGGCAGAGCGGCTGGAGCACGCCCACGAATGTCCTGGTCTGGCAGGACGCCGGATCGTCGCGGGTCACCGGAGCCCTTACCGCCCACCGGGCGGGGGAGCCGGCGGGCACGGCGACCCATGAACCGGGCGCCGAGCACCGGTTGCGGGCCGAGGGCCGCCACTCGCTCTCGGTCTCGGGGTACCTCGACACCTCGCACGGCCGGGTCACCACGACCGTCGACCGGAACGTCGCCAACACCTCCACGCACCGCTGGACGGAAGGCGAGTCGACGGACGCGCTGCAAGCACGCTGGAACGACGACGAGACCGTCGTGACCGGCGGCCGGGGCCCGGCGACGGTCACCCGCACCCACCGCACGTACACCATGGACGGTGAGATCACCGGCGCGACGGGCGCGCGGCTGCGTACCGTGATGACGATGGGCGACCGCGCGGACAGCGTCACCACGCGTGACGGCAAGCGGATCGACTGGTCACGCCTGGACGACACGTACGCCGGGGACGCCGCCTACAACCAGAACGTGCCACGGGAGCAACGGCACGCGACCGGCGTCTCGCGCGAGCGCTATCGGCTGTACGGGCCCGGCGCCTGCTACGACCGGACCCTCGCCACTGCCCAGGGAGAGCTGACGGAGGACCGGCGGCGCTGCTGAGTCCATGATCCGGGCGGGCTCGCGGCCGGGTGGTCGCGGGCCCGTCCGGTGTCTTCCTCGCCGCCGCGCCTCAGCAGCGGTGGTCAGGGCCTCGCATGAGCTCGGTGAGCAGGCTGCCGAGCGTCTCCCGCTGCTCCGCGGAGAGCGGCGCCAGTATGTCCTCGACCGCGGCCCGCCGTGCCTCCCGTAGCTCCCGCAGGGTGGCGCGGCCCTCCTCGGTGAGCTCGATGCGGATCACGCGGCGGTTGGTGGGATCCGGGGCTCGGCGCACCGAGCCGTTCGCCTCCAGGGCGTCGACCAGCGTGGTGACCGCCCGTGGCACCACCTCGAGGCGCTGGGCGAGATCGGCCATCCGGGGCGGCTCGTCGTACTGCGCCACCGTGCGCAGCAGCCGGGACTGGGCGGGCGTGATGCCGACCGGGTCCAGATAGCGCTTCTGGGCGCGGTGGAGCCGGCGCGTGAGGCGCAGCAGCTGTTCGGCCAGCTGCCCGGACGGGTCGGAGACGGTCATGATCAGAGATTACCAGGACGGAGTGCATTGTGAGTATAGGTAACAGTGAGCTATGCTCGGTACGTCATCGTTCCTCGGCCCTTCCGCCGCCCTCCCGTTCGTTCCTCTCCGCACTCCCTCTCTCTCCGCGCCCGGCGCCCACGGCGCTCCGCGCTCAGGGAAACAGCACTCCGCGATCAGAGAACTAGGAGCCCATGCGTCACGACGAACCCGACTGGACACCCCCGCCCGCCGACCCGGAGCAGCCCGCGCAGGTGCGCCGTATCCTCCGGCTCTTCCGTCCCTACCGCGGCAGACTCGCCCTCGTCGGCCTGCTCGTCGCCGCTTCCTCGCTCGTCTCGGTGGCCTCGCCCTTCCTCCTGCGCGAGGTCCTCGACGTCGCCATTCCGCAGGGTCGCACGGGCCTGCTGAGCCTGCTGGCGATCGGCATGATCGCCGCGGCCGTCGTCAACAGCGTCTTCGGGGTCCTCCAGACCCTCGTCTCCACCACGGTCGGCCAGCGCGTGATGCACGACCTGCGCACCGCGGTCTACGACCGCCTCCAGCGCATGCCGCTCGCCTTCTTCACCCGCACCCGCACCGGCGAGGTGCAGTCCCGCATCGCCAATGACATCGGCGGCATGCAGGCCACCGTGACCTCCACCGCGACCTCGCTGGTCTCCAACCTCACCAGCGTGGTCGCCACGATCGTCGCGATGCTCGCTCTGGACTGGCGGCTCACGGCCGTCTCCCTGCTCCTGCTCCCGGTGTTCGTCTGGATCAGCCGTCGCGTGGGCCGTGAGCGTAAGCGGATCACGTCCCAGCGGCAGAAGCAGATGGCGGCCATGGCCGCGATGGTCACCGAGTCCCTCTCGGTGAGCGGGATCCTGCTCGGCCGCACGATGGGGCGCTCGGACTCCCTGACGCAGGCATTCGGCAAGGAGTCCGAGCGGCTCGTCGGCCTCGAAGTGCGTTCCAGCATGGCCGGGCGCTGGCGGATGTCCACCATCGGCATCGTGATGGCCGCCATGCCCGCCGTCATCTACTGGGCGGCGGGAATCGCCCTGCGGGCCGGCGGGCCCGCCATATCGCTCGGCACGCTCGTCGCCTTCGTCTCCCTTCAGCAGGGCCTCTTCCGCCCCGCGGTGAGCCTGCTCTCCACGGGCGTGCAGATGCAGACCTCGCTCGCCCTGTTCCAGCGCATCTTCGAATACCTCGATCTGCCGGTGGACATCGCCGAGCCCGACCGCCCGGTGCGGCTGGAGAAGGTGCGTGGCGACGTCCGCTTCGAGCGCGTCACGTTCTCCTACGACCCGGAGGCCCAGGCGGCCGGCCGGGTGGGCGCGACGCTCAGCGGCATCGACCTCGCCGTCCCGGCCGGCGGCAGCCTGGCCGTCGTCGGCCCGACCGGCTCCGGCAAGAGCACTCTCAGTTATCTGGTGCCACGCCTCTACGACGTCACCGGCGGCCGCGTCCTGCTCGACGGGGTCGACGTCCGCGAACTCGACTTCGACACGCTCGCCCGCGCCGTCGGAGTGGTCTCGCAGGAGACCTATCTCTTCCATGCCTCGGTGGCCGACAACCTCCGGTTCGCCAAGCCGGACGCGACCGACGAGGAACTCGTCGCCGCGGCCCGTGCGGCGCAGATCCACGACCACATCGCGTCCCTCCCCGAGGGCTACGACACCCTGGTCGGCGAGCGGGGCTACCGCTTCTCCGGCGGCGAGAAACAGCGCCTCGCCATCGCGCGGACGATCCTGCGCGACCCACCCGTCCTCATCCTGGACGAGGCGACCAGTGCCCTGGACACCCGAACCGAACATGCCGTGCAGGAGGCCATAGACGCGCTCTCCGCGGGGCGGACGACGATCACGATCGCCCACCGGCTCTCCACGGTCCGCGACGCCGATCAGATCGTCGTCCTCGACCGCGGCCGTGTCGCCGAGCGCGGGACCCATCAGGAACTCCTCACCGACGACGGGCATTACGCCGCGCTCGTGCGCCGTGACGCGCGCCTGACGGCCGACGTCTGACGGCTCTCCCGAGGGCTCAGAGAGAGCCCAGATCGACGGCTTCGGCCATGACCCGATAACCCGCGTCATTGGGGTGCTTGAAGTCGCCGCTGTCATAGGCGGGCGCCAGCACCTCGGGGTCGTCGGCCGAGACGAGCGCGGCGGCGAAGTCGGCCACCGCGTCGTACTCCCCGGAGGTGCGGATCCACTGATTGAGCGCGACGCGCTTCGCCTCGGCCCGCGGGGTGTGGTACTCCGAACCCTTGAAAGGAAGGATGGTCGCCCCGATGACCTTGATGCCGCGGTCGTGAGCCCTCCGGATCAGCGACCGGTAGCCGGCGATCAACTCCTCCACGGTGACCTGCGGGTTGGGCTTATAGGTCTCCAGATCCACCTCGCTGAACCCGATGTCGTTGAGACCCCCGAAGACGATCACGGAGCGGACGCCGGGCTTGTCGAGCACATCGCGCTCGAACCGGCTCAGAGCCCGGTCGCCGTACCACGTGGAGTCGTTCAGCATGAGGTTGCCGCCGATGCCCGAGTTGAGGACCGCCCACCGTTCCCCGGTCGCGGCGAGCCGCTCGGCGAGGGCGTCCGGGTAGCGGTGGTCGGCGTCCACCGCGGAGCCGAAGCCGTCCGTGATCGAGTCTCCGAACGCCACCACCGTGCCCCGCAGTGGCTCCCCGCCCGACAGCTCGACGTCGGAGAGGTAGTACCAGGAATGGGTGCGCTCGTCGAAGCTCCCGCCCCGGGTGTCGGCCGTCCGGTCGCCCGCCGCCCGGTAGCTGGTCGCATACGCCTGGGAGTGGAAGGTCGACGGCCCGGTCGGGCCGTCGAAGAAGAGCGTCACCGCCACGGAGCCGAGGAGCTCGGTGTGAAGCTCCGTAGCGTCGCTGACCGCCTCGCCCCCGGCAGGGATCGTCACCGATGCCAGACCGGAGAAGGTCAGCCCCCTGGCCGTTCCGGGGCGGAGCGCGGCTCCCTCTCCCGCCAGGGCGAGGCTCGCGGCGGCCACGGTCAGCGGCTGCTCGCCGAAACGATTCGACAAGCGGAGCCGGGCGCTGGTGCCCCCACCGGCGACACGCACGATCTGGCGGACGGACTGCTGGGCGAAGCCCGTCTCGGACCAGTTCTCCTCGAACCCGGAGCTCGGCCGCTGCATCGGGACCGACCATCCGGCCGACCAGGACGTCGCCGCGTCCGCCGCACGACGCTCCTCCGTGCCGGGAGCCACTGCCGGAGCCTTTTCCTGAACTGTCATGATCTCGCCTTTTCCTTGCGTGGGATCAACCGCTGAGGAAGAGACTGCCGCCCGTCGGGCGGGCCACCCAGACCCGTGTGCTGCGTACGCACCTCGTGCGTACCACTGGCAGGGTCACCCTGAGACAACCGGACTCGGACGGGTGTGCGGGGTGGACGGTGAGGGGATCCAGAGGATCATGACGCGATCCACATACCCACCCACCGACGGTGCCCCCACCGCGCCACCGGCGGGAACGCCATCACCCGCTTCCCGCTCCTCCATACGACAGCTCGCGGCGGCGTCCGTCGGCAACGCCGCCGAGTGGTACGACTGGTACGTCTACTCCTTCCTCGCCGTCTACTTCGCCGACCGGGTCTTCCCCAAGGGCTCCGGCAACTCCCTCGTCCCTCTCCTCTCGACCTTCGCCGTCTTCGCGGTCGGCTTCTTCATGCGGCCGGTCGGCGGCCTGCTGATGGGCTCGATCGCCGACCGGCGCGGCCGCCGCGCCGCCCTTACGGTCACGATCCTGCTCATGGGAGGCGGCAGCCTGCTGGTGGCACTCACGCCCACCTACGCCTCCGTCGGCGTACTCGCCCCCGTCGTCCTCGTCGTCGCCCGCCTGATCCAGGGCCTGTCGGTCGGGGGCGAGTTCGCGGCCTCGACGACGTTCCTCGTGGAGTCGGCCGGCCCCGGCCGCCGGGGGCTGTTCTCCAGTTTCCAGTACGTGTCCACCACCGTCGGGCAGTTGCTCGCCTCCGGCATCGCCGCGCTTCTTGCCCGTCTGCTCACCGAGGGGCAGATGGGCGACTGGGGCTGGCGGGTGCCCTTCCTCATCGGCGCGCTCCTCAGCCTGGTCGGCTTCTGGATCCGCCAGGGCGCCCAGGAGACACGGGAAGCGACGCGCGACACGGACCCGGAGCGCCCCGCCCTCTTCGAAGCGCTGCGCCGCCACCCCCGCGAGTCCCTCCTCATCTGCGGCATCACCGCGGGAGGCACTCTCGCCTACTACACCTGGACCACGTACCTGCCGACCTATGCCCAGGTGAACGCCGGTTTCGACAAGGGCGACGCGCTGATCGCGAGCACCCTCTCCCTGGCGTTCTTCGCCGCCCTCCAGCCACTCGGCGGGCTGCTGTCCGACAGGGTGGGGCGACGGCCCCTGCTGATCGGCTTCGCGCTGGGGTTCGCCATCCTGGCGGTGCCCCTGCTGCACGCGATCACCAGTGCGTTCCTCTCCCTGCTGCTCGTGCAGTGCGCGGGGATGGTGTTGCTCACCGGCTATACCTCGATCGCCGCGGCGGTGAACGCCGAGGTCTTCCCGGCGCGGGTCAGGGCGGCCGGGATCGGCTTCCCCTACTCCCTCACCGTCGCGCTGTTCGGAGGGACCGCGCCTTACCTGGGCACCTGGTTCAAGCAGTCCGGCCACCCCGGGGCCTTCCCCTGGTATGTCGCCGGGCTCTGCCTGGTCTCCGCCTGTGTGTACGCGATCCTTCCGGAGACGGCGAAGCGGCCCCTGGACCGGTAGGGCGGTCCGCTACGGGGAGTCCCCCTCGGACCCCGGCCCCCGAACGCCGGACGGGCCGGATTCCGCAGCCCGTCCGGCGCTCGGGGCAGCTCGGGACACTCCGCTACGGTCCGGTCCCCGGCTCCTGGCCTCGGTCCTTCGCGAACTCCGTACGGATCGCCTCCGTATGCGCCCCGAGCTCCGGCACGGCTCCCATCAGCGCCTCCCGCCCGGCCACCGACACCGGCGGCAGCAACCCCCGTAACGGGCCTACGGGCGAGGAGAACTCACGCCAGCGGTCCCGGGCCCGCAGCTGCGGATGATCGGCGAACTCCGCGACCGTCCGCAGCCTCGCGTTGGCGATGCCCGCGCCGTCCAGCAGGGCGACGACTCCGTCCGCCGTGTGCCGGGCGAAGTGCTTCTCCACGACGGCGGTCAGCTCGTCGTCGTGAGCGCGCCGGGCCGGATTGTCCGCGAAGCGGGCGTCGCGGACCAGGGCGGGTTCGCGCAGCACCCGCTCGCACAGCGCCACCCACTCCCGGTCGTTCTGGACGCTCAGGAAGACCCGCGCACCGTCGCCGCAGCCGTAGTGCCCGTACGGCGAGATGGTCGGGTGCCGGGCGCCGCTGCGGGTGAGCGGGGCGCCGCCGTGGGCCTGGGCGAAGTACGGCTGCCCCATCCACTCCGCGAGCGCGTCGAGGAGGGAGACGGACAGCGCGGTCCCCTCCCCGGTGCGCTCGCGCTCGTACAGGGCGGTGAGGATGCCGGAGTAGGTGTACATGCCTCCGGCGATGTCGGCGACGGAGATGCCCGGCCGGGCGGGGGAATCGGGGCTTCCGGTGATGGAGAGCAGCCCGGTCTCGCACTGGACCAAGAGGTCGTACGCCTTCTTGTCGCGGTACGGGCCGGTCGGGCCGTAGCCCGTGATGTCGCAGGTGATCAGGCGCGGATGGCGGTCGCGCAGCACCTGGCTGCCGAGGCCGAGGCGGTCGGTCGCGCCAGGGCCGAGGTTCTGGACGAAGACATCGGCGCGGGCGAGGATCCGGTCGAGCAGGGCGAGGTCCGCCCCGGCTCTGAGATCGAGGGCCACGCTCTCCTTGCCCCGGTTCACCCAGACGAAATAGGCGGACATCCCCTTCACCCTGCGGTCGTACTCCCGGGCGAAGTCCCCCTGGCCGGGCCGTTCGATCTTGATCACTCGTGCGCCGAGGTCTGCCAGCTGACGGGTGGCGAAGGGCGCGGCGACGGCCTGTTCGAGGGCGACGACGGTGATGTCACGCAGTGGCGGTTCCAACTCGATTCCTCCCATTGGTGTGATCGTATGACCGTGGCTGTGGACAGTCGAGTACCGCCGGGCGCCTTCCTGTCTACGCTCGCGTTCATGGAGATCAGGGGGAGAACCGTCATCGGAGCGGCCCGCGGCCGGCCTTCATCGCGACGGCCGCAGGCGGTAGGAGTAGCTGTAGGGACGGTCGGCGGGCAGCCGATAGCCGTCCAGCGGGGGAGCGCCCCAGGAGTCGTTGCCGCCCACGCCCATCTGCCGGTGGTTGACGGCCAGCACGATCTCCTGGCGTGCCGTCATCTCATGGGGATGCCTGAGCCCTTCGAGGTCGAAGGGGGCCCAGCGCAGCGCGCTGATCTCCAGCGGACCCGCGTCCCCGCCCGGCTCGGCCAGTACGGTCAGCCCGATGCCGTCCGAGCGGGTGAGGGAGGCGTGGCGGACGTCCGTGACGTCGCCGGCCTGCTGCGGGCGCGCGTACGGCATGGGGGGCGCGTCCAGCGAAGCGCGATAGCGGCTGATGAACGCACTCGTGCGCCGGTCCCGGTAGTTCTCGTGCGGCCCCCGTCCGTACCAGGTGAGCGTCCGGAAGTCCGCCGGCACGGTCAGCAGGACGCCCACCAGAGGGAGTTCGGGGAGCCCGTCACCGGGAGTGAGCGTGTGCCGGACGAGGATCTCGTCATCGCCGCGCACGGTGAGGAGGGTCTCCCAGAGCGAGGCGGCCGGGGCGGTGGGCAGCGTGGCGGTGATACCGAGGGCGACCTCGGAGCGAGTGAGCCGGGTGACCTCGGTGCCGGTGACCGCTCGGTGCGCCCCGGCGTCCCGCCAGGTGCGCAGGGCGACTTGGGTGCCACGGCCGATGTCATTGTCGGTCGGTGCGCGCCAGAAGTTGGGGACCGGACCGCCCGTCAGCAGCTCGTGGCCCCTGTGGCGATAGGTGGTCAGGACACCGGTCGCCCGGTCGAGGGAAAGATGCAGTTCAGGACCGGTCACCGTGATGGAGTGGGAGGTCTGCGTGATCTCCAGCGCCGACGTCGGCGCTGGATTGCGAGCGGGGACCGCCGCCGGGGCGCGCCAGGGCAGTGCGAGCTGCTCGCGGGCGACGACATGACCCGCCTCCGCCCAAGGTGTGGCGTCCCGGAGGACGAAGGACACGTTCAGCCAGTACTCCGCGCCGGGCTCCGGCTTCTCCGGCGGTTCCAGCGGGAGTTCCACCGTCGCCGTCCCGCCCGCTTCGGCCGGTGGCGCGGCGAGGGCACCCTGCTGGACGGTTTCGCCGTCGCGGGTGACCTCCCACCGCAGTGCGTACGCTCCGAGGCTGGTGAAGAGGTGCTTGTTGGTGATCCGGACGGCCCCTTCGGCGAGGTCCGTGGCCGTGATGCGCAGGGGTTGGTAGACCTTCTTCACCTCGTGCAGAGCGGGGTGGGGGCGCCGGTCGGCGTCGACGAGTCCGTTGCAGCAGAAGTTGCCGTCCGAGCGGGCGCCGGGGCTCCAGCATCCGCCGTAGGAGAGGAAGCCGCCCTCGGGGCCTCCGGGCACCGGGAGGCGGATGGCCTGGTCGGCGAAGTCCCAGATGAACCCGCCGTGGAGACGGGGGTGGGCGTCGATGACGTCCCAGTACTCCTGGAGGTTGCCGGTGCTGTTGCCCATGGAATGCGCGTACTCGCACAGGACGAAGGGTTTTGTGTCGTCCGAGGCGGCGTGGGCCTCGACCTCCGCCGGTGTGGCGTACATCCGCGAGGTGACGTCCGCGACCTCGTTCATGCCCTCGTAGTGCACCGGCCTGGACGGATCCCGGCCGTGCACCCAGTCGGCCATCCTCTCGAAGGCGGTGCCCCGGCCGGCTTCGTTGCCCAGCGACCAGATCACGACGCTCGGGTGGTTCTTGTCCCGCTCCACGAGACTGCGGACCCGGTCCAGGCAGGCGGCGGTCCACTCGGGCAGGCTCGCCGGCAAGGTGTCCCGGACGGCGTGCGTCTCCAGATTGGCCTCGTCGACCACGTAGAGGCCGTATTCGTCGCACAGCTCCAGCCAGCGCGGATGGTTGGGGTAGTGCGAGGTGCGGACGGCGTTGATGTTGTGCCGCTTCATGATCAGGATGTCTTCGACCATCCGGTGCTCGGGGACCGCCTGCCCGTGGTCGGGGTCGCATTCATGCCGGTTGACGCCGCGGAGTACCAGCGGCCTGCCGTTGAGGGTGAGTGTCCCGGGCCCGAAGGCGAGAGCGCGGAAGCCGACCCGGGTGCGATGGACGTCGAGAGGCTCGCCGTGCGGGTCGAGCAGCTCGACGACCAGGGTGTGCAGACAGGGCTCCTCGGCGGACCACAGGGCGGGCGCCGTGACCCTTTCCACGAGTTCGACGGTCGCCTCCCCGGAGTCGTCGAAGCGGGCGGCTCCGGTCGAGGAGAGGACCTGTTCACCAAGGGTGCCGTGGAGCGTGGCCCGTACGTGGTACCCGGCGTCCGGGGCCAGGGCCGTGTCGGAGCGCAGGGCCACGGTCACGCGGAGGTCGGCGTCACGGAAGGCGTCGTCCAGGTCGGTCCGTACGAACAGGTCGTGCACACGCACCGGTGGGGTGGAGTAGAGGAACACCTCGCGGAAGATCCCGGACAGGTCGATCTGGTCCTGGTCTTCCAGCCAGCTTCCCTTGCACCAGCGGTAGACCTCGACGGCCAGGCTGTTGTCCGCCCCCGGGCCGGAGTGCAGACAGGAGGTGATGTCGAACTCGGCGGGGGCGTAGCTGTCCTCGCTGTAGCCGACCCGCTCACCGTTCACCCATACGAAGAACGCGGACTTCACGCCCTGGAAGGAGATCAGGGTCCGTCGGCCGGCCCAGGTGCCGGGGACGGTGAAGGTGCGGCGGTAGGAGCCGACCGGGTTGAAGACGGTGGGGGCCCGAGGGGGAGCGGGCTGCTCGTAGCCGGTCCAGGGGTAGGGGACATTGAGGTAGACGGGTTCCGGGTAGCCCTGTGTCTCCCAGTTGCCGGGCACGGTGATGTGCGCCCAGCCGGTGTCGTCGAAGTCGGGGGCGTGGAAGTCGATGGGCCGTTCGGCGGGGTTCCTGGACCAGGCGAACCGCCAGGCACCGTCCAGCGAGAGGCGGTAAGGAGAGTCCGAGGGCCCGGCGGTGAGCGCGGCTCGAGTGTCGGCGAGGGGAACGAGCGGGGTCCGGGCGGGTTCCCGGTTCTCCTGGAAGAGCTCGGGGGAGGCGTCGGTGACGAGGGAGGAGCGAGGGTCCGGTCGTCGTGCGCGCATACGTCGGCTCCGGATGAGCGATACGCGAAGGAACAGGAAACGCCAGGATCGAACAGAACTCTTCTCCGCCACAAGCCCCACGAGCGGCGTGCCTCAGACGGACCGTGGATCTTCTGCCAGGAGGATCACTTCCAGGGTGCGCGGGCCGTGGACGCCCTCGACCCGGTCCAGCTCGATGTCGCTGGTCGCCGACGGGCCGGAGATCCAGGTGAGCGGCCGGGCAGCGGCCGGCGCCAGCCGCTCCAGGGCCTGCGGCACCGAATCCACTACCTGGTCCACCGTCCGCACCACGCACAGATGGTGGTCCGGGACGAGGGTGAGGGCGCGGCGGCCCTGCCCCGGGCCTCCGCCCAGCACCAGGGTGCCGGTCTCGGCGATCGCCAGGGCGCAGCCCGTGACGACGCTGTCCACCTCGTCCAGCTCATGCGCCGTCAGTACGGGGGCGTCCGAAAGAATGTCCACCGCGGCGTCCGCGAGCCATTCGCCGGGCAGCCCGGCGGGGGCGACGACCCGGCGGGCGCCTCGTTCCGCCAGCAGCCGGGCGAGCAGTGCGGACAGGTCGGTGGCGGTCACGCGGTGGACGAGGGCCCGGTAGTCCGCGAGGTTCTCGGCGAGGAGGTCCAGGGACTCCGAGGTGGTCCGCTCGCCGTGGGTCCGCAGATAGTCGCGCACCACCGGACGGTCCTCCGGGCGCTCGTCCCGAGGCACGTCGGTCAGGGCTCGGCGTACCCGCCCCAGGATCCGCTCCCTGCTGGTGCCGCCGTTCACGCGGTGCCTCCACGGGTGCGGGCCCACCAGTCGCGGAACGACTCGGCGGGGACGGCGGGCAGCTCGCGGGTGTCCGTCCAGGCGCGGCCCGGACCCGGGAGCCGCCGCGGCCGGAGCCGTCGGCTCCGGGAGAGGATCCATTGGCCACGGCGGAGTGCGCCGGGATGGTCGAAGGTCCAGCGTGCCGCCCGCATCGCGGCCCGTTCGGCGGTGTGCCGCTTCGCCGGCTTGATGGTCGTGCGCGTGCCGCGGATCGTCACCTCACCGCCCTCCACCACCCGCTCCCGCAGGTGGACGAGCACCTCCGGGATGTCGATGGCGACGGGACAGACCTCGAAGCAGGCACCGCACAGCGAGGACGCGTACGGAAGCGACTCCTCCAGCGGGGAGGCGAGCCCGCGCAGCTGGGGGGTGAGGATCGCCCCGATCGGCCCGGGGTACGGCGAGCCGTACGCGTGGCCCCCGGCCCGCTCGTACACGGGGCAGACGTTGAGGCAGGCCGAGCAGCGGATGCAGCGCAGGGCCTGGCGGCCGACCTCGTCGGCGAGGGTGTCGGTGCGGCCGTTGTCGAGCAGCACCAGATGGAACACCCGGGGCCCGTCGCCGTCGGCGGTGCCCGTCCACATCGAGGTGTACGGGTTCATCCGCTCGGCCGTCGAGGAGCGCGGCAGCAACTGGAGGAAGACCTCCAGGTCCCGCCAGGTCGGCACGGTCTTCTCGATACCGACGACGGAGATCAGCGTCTCGGGGAGCGTCAGGCACATACGGCCGTTGCCCTCGGACTCGACCACGACGAGCGTGCCCGTCTCGGCGACCATGAAGTTGGCTCCGGACAGCCCGACCTTGGCGCGCAGGAACTTCTCCCGCAGGTGCCGTCGTGCCGCTTCGGCGAGTTCGGCCGGCCGGTCCGTCAGTCCTTCGGGGGCCGGGCGACCCCAGCTCGCCATCCGGTCCCGGAAGATGTCACGGATCTCGCCGCGGTTGCGGTGGATGGCCGGGACCAGGATGTGGGAAGGGAGGTCGTCGCCGAGTTGCACGATCAGTTCGGCCAGATCGGTCTCGTACGCCCGGATACCGGCCTCCGCCAGGGCCTCATTGAGCCCGATCTCCTGCGTGGCCATGGACTTGACCTTGACCACCTCGCGCTCGCCGGTGGCGCGTACGAGGTCGGTGACGATGCGGTTCGCCTCGGCGGCGTCGGCGGCCCAGTGGACCGTGCCGCCGGCCCGTGTCACGGCCTCCTCCAGCCGTACGAGGTGGTGGTCGAGGTGGCGCAGGGTGCGGTCCTTGATGGCGGCGCCGGCCTGTCGCAGCCGCGCCCAGTCGTCCAGTTCGGCGACCGCCCGGGCGCGCTTGGCACGGATGGTGTGCGTCGCATGGCGGAGATTGGCGCGCAGGCGGTCGTCGCGGGTGGCGGTTTCGGCGGCCCGGGGGAAGGCGGGCATACCGAGATAGGCGGCGCCACCGCTGTGGGGGACCCCTGTTCCGTCCCGGCTCATCGGACGGAGTCCTTGGTGCCGGCGAGGATCTCGGCGATGTGCACGGGCCGCACGGGTGAGCCCTCCCGGGCGAGGACGCCGCCGATGTGCATCAGACAGGAGTTGTCGACCGTGCAGACGACCTCGGCGCCGGTCCGGGCGACGGCCCGGCACTTGTCGGAGCCCATCGCGGCGGAGACGGCGGGGTTCTTCACGGCGAAGGTGCCGCCGAAGCCGCAGCACTCCTCCGCTCCGTCCAGCTCCCGCAGTTCCAGCCCCTCGACATGTTCCAGCAGCCGCCGGGGCCGGTCGCCGAGGCCCAGCATCCGTAGCCCGTGACAAGTGGGGTGGTAGGTGACCGTATGAGGGAAGTACGCGCCGACATCCGTCACGCCCAGCACGTCGACGAGGAACTCGGTGAGTTCGTAGGTCTTGGGCACGGCGCCCGCGGCGGCCTCGGACAGCTCGGTGCCCCGTCCCTCCGCCTCGGCCCCGGCCCCGATCCTGGGGTAGTTGTCCCGGACCATGGCGGCGCAGGAACCGGACGGGGTGACGACGTAGTCGTGATCGCGGAAGGCGGCCGCGTACCGGCGGACGAGCGGCTCGGTCTCGTGCCGGTAGCCCGTGTTGAACATCGGCTGACCGCAGCAGCTCTGTGCCGTGGGGAAGTCGACCCGGACGCCGAGCCGTTCCAGCAGGGACACGACGGCGCGGCCCGTGCGGGGATAGAGCGAGTCGTTGACGCAGGTGACGAACAGGCCCACGCGCATGACTCCTCCTCAC
Source organism: Streptomyces eurocidicus (assembly GCF_002891295.1). Classification (GTDB taxonomy): domain Bacteria; phylum Actinomycetota; class Actinomycetes; order Streptomycetales; family Streptomycetaceae; genus Streptomyces; species Streptomyces eurocidicus. The sequence goes on from NZ_LGUI01000002.1 coordinate 475,881, forward strand.
GGCCGTCCGCCGACGCGCCCGTAGTGATCATCCGCGCCTCATACTGCCGCAGCGACCGGCGGCTGGGAAGGACCGGTGGCGGGTCGGGTGCCGGCGGGGGTGTCCAGGAGCGTCCTGATCTCGCGTACCGCCCCGCGGCCCGCCCTGTTCGCCCCGATGGTGCTCGCCGAGGGCCCGTAGCCGACCAGGTGGACGCGAGGGTCGCGGACGGCTCGTGTGCCCTCGACGCGGATGCCGCCGCCGGGCTCGCGCAGCCTCAGGGGGGCCAGGTGGTCGATCACGGCCCGGAAGCCGGTGGCCCAGAGGATGACGTCGGCGGTCACCGAGGTGCCGTCGGCCCATGCCACCCCGTCCGGGGTGAGGCGGTCGAACATCGGTCGGCGGACGAGCACACCCGCCGCGCGGGCCCGCTCCATGGCCGCCGTCATCGGCAGCCCGGTCACGGACACCACGCTCTGGGGCGGCAACCCCTGGCGCACGCGTTCCTCCACGAGGGCCACCGCGTTCCGCCCCCGGTCCTCGTCGAAGGGGCCCTCGCGGAAGGCGGGCGGCCGACGGGCGACCCAGGTCGTCTCCGCCCCCGCCTCGGCGATCTCCATCAAGTGCTGTACGCCGGAGGTGCCGCCGCCCACGACGACCACGCGCTGTCCGGCGAACTCCCAGGGGCCCGGGTAGTTCGCGGTGTGGAGCTGGCGGCCGCGGAAGATCTCCTGGCCGGGGTAGCGTGGCCAGAAGGGGCGGTCCCAGGTGCCGGTGGCGTTGATCAGGGCACGGGCCGACCACACGCCCTCGGAGGTCTCGACCCGTAGCCGGCCCCCGTCGCCCTCGCGCACGGCGCGTACCCCCACCGGGCGGCGTACGCGCAGGTCGAAGGCGCGTTCGTACTCCGCGAAGTACGTGCTGATCACCTCGGAGGAGGGCCGCGCGTCATCGGCCCCGGTCAGCTCCATACCGGGCAAGGCGTGCATGCCGTGCACCTTGCCGTAGGTGAGCGAGGGCCAGCGGAACTGCCAGGCCCCGCCCGGTGCCGGCGCGTGGTCCAGGACGACGAAGTCCCGGTCGGGTTCGTACCCCGCCCGGCGCAGGTGGTAGGCGCTGGACAGGCCCGCCTGCCCGGCGCCGATCACCACGACGTCCACCTCGCGCTCACGCACCACAGCGTTGTTCATATTTCTACTAACTCGACGGAGGGGAGATCTCTTCCCGAGGGTCCGAAGGGCGCGAGGAGCCCCGGGACCGTCTGCCGCCCGGATCCGACCGGGCGCCGCATGTGGTTGCGCGCAGGCATAGGGATCCGGCCATGGGCGCTCGCGCTCCTACGGGAGCCGCGGCGTGCCCTTACGCGCCGGGCGCACGTGTGGGCAGCCGCAACCGGAAGCCGTGCGCCGCCGTCTCATAGCAACGCATCATCACCGCATCGGGGGAGTTGACAAATGGTCATGCTCATCTTCCGACTGTTAGCAGAGGCCGTCGCGGGCAGCGTGGTGACCTGGATCCTCTCGCATCTGGGGGACCTCGGCACCTTCGTGGGTCTGCTGGGGAGCGGCGGACTGCTCGGCGGCACGATCTTCTTCGACAAGGCCCAGGCCGGACTGGCTCGTTTCGGTGCCGCTGTCGTCGTGTTCGTCGCACCGTTCTTCGGCGCCAACGCGTACGAGCGCCACGAGGGAAAGCCCATCGCGGCGGTCGTCGCCGAGGAGCCACGCACCGGTACCACGTGGGGCAAGACCGGCGGTTCCGTGCTCGACAAGATCACCTCCAACGACGACAAGCCCCCGGCCTGCCCCGGCGGCGGCACTTCGCCGGGCTGTGGCGGGACCGCCCCCACCGCACCGTCCGCCGTCTCGACCCGTAGCCCGTCCCCAGGGCCGGGCGGCACGCCGAGCCGGAGTCCCAGCGCCCCGCCGAGCCCGACCGTGCCCCGAAGCCCGTCACCCACCGCACCCCCGTCCCCCAGCTCCGGCACCACGAACGGCATGACGGGCGGTACGACGAACGGTACGACGAACGGCATGACGGGCGGCACCGAAGGGGGCGGCCGGACGCCGTCGCCCACGGCCCGGCGCACGTCGCCCCCGCCCGTTCCGAACCCGAACCCGGACCCCGCCCCGAACGGTGACCGGAACAGTCCGGCTGGCCCGCCCGGCGGCCCCGGCGCCGTGCCCGACCGGGCCCGGAGCGGGGTGCCGACGCCCTGAGAATCCGTGCGGCGTTACGGTGAGGAAATGGCTGACACCTTCACCACCCGCACGCTCAGCGTTCCGACGGGCTCCGTCGAGACCGTGTACGACCTGACGGACGCGTGCTCCGCATTCCTCCAGGAGGCCGCCCGGGGGCGCGACGGACTGCTGAACGTCTTCACGCCCCACGCGACCGCCGGCCTGGCCGTGATCGAGACCGGTGCCGGCAGCGATGACGACCTCCTGGCCGCCCTCCACGACCTCCTCCCGGCCGACGACCGCTGGCGCCACCGCCACGGCACCCCCGGCCACGGCCGGGACCATGTGCTCCCTGCCCTGGTGCCACCGCACGCCACGCTCCCGGTGATCGGGGGCGAACTGGCGCTGGGGACATGGCAGTCGGTCGTCCTGGTCGATACGAACGTGGACAACCCCGACCGCCACGTCCGGCTTTCCTTCCTCGGCTGAGGGAGCGGCGAAGCCGGCGAGGAAAACCCAAGAGCCGACGGGATCGCAAAAAACGCCCCTATGGGAGCACTCCCATAGGGGCATCGTCCGGTTACTCGGACATGCATTCGCCCATAGGGGCGGCCGTCAGTCCTGCTGCGCCGAATCCGGCAGCTGACGGAGTTTGACGTCCGATCGGGTCTTCGTCTTGAAGGCCCAGTCCAGCATCTTCACGGCGTCCGGATAGCGCTGCGCGGGGTCGTTGAGGATGACGCCCACGACGGTCCGGCCGTCCCGCTGGGCGGCGAAGACCAGGCAGGGGCCGGCCGCGGTGCCGGTGCCCGTCTTGATGCCGAGCGCGCCCTTGTAGGAGCCCAGCAGCTTGTTCGTGTTGTCCCAGTAGTACGTGCGGTTGACGTTCGCGGCCTTCTGCTGGGTCGACGTCGTCCTCACGACCGTGCGGAAGGTGCTGTTCGACAGCGCGTGACCGGCGAGCCTGGCCGAATCCCGCGGCGAGGTGTAGTTGGCGCCCTTCGCCGATATGCCGTCGAAGGAGTCGTACCTGGTGTTCTTCATGCCCAGATCGGCGGCCTTCTTGTTCATCTTGGAGATGAACGAGGCGGTGCGGGCCGATTCGCTGTTGCCCGTGCCGAAGGTGTCGGCGAGTGCGTAAGCGGCGTCGCACCCGGAGGGCAGCATCAGGCCGTACAGCAGCTGCCGCACGGTCATCTTGTCGCCGGTCCGCAGGTCGGCGGTGCTCGCCCCGTTCCGCGTCACGTAGTCGCGGTAGGACTGCTTGACGGTGACCTTCTTGTCGAGGTCCACACCCCGGGTGTCCAGGACGACCGTCGCGGTCATGATCTTGGTGGTGCTGGCCATCTGCCGCCGGGTGTCGGCGTCCTTGGCCCACAGCTGGCGGTTCTTGCCGCTGTCGAGCAGGAACGCGCCCTTCGCGGCCACCGCCGGGCCGCTCGCGGCCTCCGCGGACGTCGCGGGGAGTGCGACGGCGACCGCCGCGGTCGAGGCGATCAGGGCCGCGCCCCACCGGCGGGCCGGTCTTCCCTCACATCGCTCCATCTATGCCTCTGTTTCTCGAGTGCCGGTTCTCGCGTGTCGAGTCGAGCGAGCAGATGATCGCACCAACGCTTTCGCCAGGAGAAACCGGGATCCGCTCGAACGCCTCCCGAGCCCCGCGAGTTGACCCGCTTCGCGCCGAATTCCTTCCGGGCGAGGAGCGGAGACGGGCGCACGCACCCGGAGAAAGGGGATACCGGAGGCCCTCGGCGGACGGGCCACGGAGGCGCGCCGCACGTCGGAGGGGCGCGGGCCCGCATGCCGTACCGCGCGACCCCGGCCACCGGCGCCGTGGCAATTCGATCCGCTGCCCATGGGCGTTCCATCGGGATCGGAAATGACCGGGGAGTGCCAAGTAATGAAGGAACGCGTTTCCGGTGAATAGGGGAGGTGCTCACGCGCCCCAGGATGCGGACGGAAACCCGCCCGATGGCCAGGGCCCCGTCACGAACTACGCTGAGCCGCCCGCCCCACCGCGTCCACGAGCGGCACCATCCGGTACGGAACCCGTTCGCGCAATACGACCTCGGTGCGCGTACGCACCACTCCGGGAAGCTGTACGAGCAGCTGGATCACGTCCTCCAAGTGCCCGGCGTCCCGCGCGACGACGCGCGCCATCATGTCGCCGCCCCCGGTGATGGAGAACGCCTCGATGATCTCGGGGACCTCGGCCAGGGAGGTCGCCACCGGGTCGAGGTGCCCCTGGGTGACCTCGATATGGACGAAGGCCAGCACGGGGTGGCCGAGCGCGGCGGGGGAGAGGCGCGGTCCCGTCCCCGTGATCACCCCGTCCCGCTCCAGCCGGTCCAGGCGGGCCTGGAGCGTGCCGCGCGCGATGCCCAGCAGCCGTGCGTACTCGCGCACGCTGGTGCGTGGCTGCTCCAGCAGCAACCGGAGGATCTTCGAGTCCAAAGCGTCCACAGCCATGCGCCGACGGCCTCCTCATGGTCGGGATTCCCGGCCGGTCAATGTACCAATGGCTCATCCCGTCGGCCTGGAGAGCCTCTCGGCGCCCGTTCGGAGGGGTGACGGGACCACGCCATACGGACCGGCGGCCGGACGAGGGCGCCATTGGTCCTCCTCCGGCCGGAAACCTGGCCTCAAGGCTGTGCCATTGGCCCAGCGGAATTCGCCTCTCTTGAGCCAACAGCCGATGAGATGTTGTGATGGAGCAGTCGATGGCGCCGCGGATGATCCCGTGGCGCCTTTTTTATGCCGGAATGTAGAAGGGGCGGCAGCTCTGAAGAGAATGTTCGTGGCACCGGACCCGGGCCGGGTCAGACTGCGCACCGCCGCCCGCGCCGTCCTGGGCGTGGGCTTCGCGGTCACCGTCGTGGAGCTGTCCGGCCTGCCACTGCCCGCCACCGTCGCGGGCGGCCTGGCGGCGCTGCTCGCCATGTTCACCGTCGGCGACCCGACCGCGCGGCGCCAGGTGGTCACCACCGCCCTGCTGCCCGTCGTCGGCTTCCCCGTGCTCGCGCTGGCCGCCGCCCTGCACGGCATGCCGCTGCTCCGCGACGCGGCCTTCCTCGCGGTGGTCTTCGCCGGGGTCTACGCCCGGCGCTGGGGTGCGCGCGGACAGGCCCTCGGGATCTTCGGCTTCATGATGTTCTTCGCCACGCAGTTCCTGCACGCCGTCCCCGCGCAGCTGCCCCAGCTGTACGTGGCCGTGCTGCTGTCCCTCGCCGCGTGCGGGCTCGTCCGCTTCGGCGTCTGGTGCTTCGAACGCCGCACCCCGCCGCCCGCGGGCCCCGCCCCGCTCGCGGCCCGCGGCCTGGCACGCCCCACGACGCGCCTGGCGTTCCAGAACACCTTCGCCTGCGCCCTCGCCCTCGGCGTCGGCCAGCTCGTCTCCGACGAGCGCTGGTACTGGGCCGTCGGCACCGCCTGGTGGATCTTCGTCAACACCGCCTCGCGCGGCGAGACCCTCGTGCGCGGCTTCCGCCGGGTCGTCGGCACGCTGGCCGGCATCGTCGTCGGCCTGCTGGTCGCGGTGCCGCTGCACGGCGCGCCGGGGCCCACCGCCCTCCTCGTCGCCGTCTGCGTCTTCGGGATCTTCTACACGGCCGCGCCCTCGTACAGCTGGATGATGTTCTTCGTGACCGTCATGGCCGGTCTGCTCTACGGGCTCCTCGGCGTGCTCCACCCCGGCCTGCTCGCCCTGCGCTTCGAGCAGACCCTCGTGGGGGCCGCCGGCGCGGCGCTCGCCGTCGCCCTCGTCCTGCCCGTCACCACCCACGCCGCCACCGACGCCTGGATCCAGCGCGCTCTGCTGGCCGTGCGGCACTGCACGGCGGAGGCCGCCCGGCGGCTGGCCGGCGACGAGTCCGCCGACCCCGCCCCGCACGTCGCCGAGCTGGAACTCCTCCTCGGCAAGGTCCGCGTATCCCTCGCGCCCCTCCTGCACCCGCTCAGCCCCCTGCGCGTCCGTAAGGAGCGCGCCCGGCAGGTCATGCTGCACCTCGACGACTGCGCCCGGCAGGCGCGCGGCCTGGCGGCCGTCGCGGCCGACCCGGACGCCTCGCACGACGCCCGGCTCACCGCCGCCTGCCAGCGGGTCGAGACGGCGCTCCACGGGCTGGTCGCGCCCGGCGGCCAGCAGGTGCCCCCGGCCGCCGCCCTCGACGCCGTCCCGCACCACCACCCCGGTGCCGAGCGCGCGCTCGCCCATCTGCGCGAGCTCGAAGAGGCGCTCTCCTCGCTCGCCGAGCCGCTGCGCGGCAACCCGCGCGGAGTGTTCGCCGAAGCCTGACGCGCCCGTCGTCCTCGAACGGCCTCCGCACGCTCCTCCGGGACCGTTCCGGCACCTCCGTGCCGGACGGTCCCGGAGCCCGTTCCGGACACCGGCATCTTCCTGACACGGCCCTGACCTCGCTCTGTCGGTACCTGCGTGTAGCGTCGGAGACACACGTGGTCCGAGGGGAGGGCGGCATGGTGATCAGCAGCGCACGGCCGAGGCGCCGGGGAAGCCTCGCGTACATCGGTTCGTTCACGGAGACGGGCGGCCCCGGCCTGACCGTCGCCGAGGTCGACCCCGACACCGGCGGCCTGACCCCGGTGCACTCCACCGACGCGGTCGTGAACCCGTCGTTCCTCACCCTCTCGCCCGGCGCCGACGTGCTCTACGCGGTGAGCGAGACCGACGAAGGCGCCGTCGCGGCCTTCTCCCTCGCCGACCCCGTACGGCCCGAGCCGCTCGGCGCGCCCGTCCCCGTGCGCGGCGACGGCCCCACCCACCTCGTGTTCACCGGCACCCATGTGTTCACCGCCAACTACGGTTCGGGCAGTGTGAGCGCCCTGCCGGTCCGTACGGGCGGCGCCCTGGGCGCGCCCGCGACGGTCCTCCCGCACCGGGGCGGCGGGCCGGTCGCCGACCGCCAGGAGGCCCCGCACGCGCACGCCGTCGTGCCCGACCCCTCCGGCCGCTGGCTCCTCGCCGTCGACCTCGGTACGGACTCGGTGTGGATCCACGCCCTGGACCCGGTGTCCGGCCTGCCCCGCCCGCACCACGAGACGCCGTTCCGACCGGGCACGGGCCCCCGGCACCTCGTCTTCCACCCGCGCGGCGACCGCGCCTACGTGCTCAACGAGCTGGAGTCGACGGTCGTGGTGTGCCGCTGGGACGCGGCGAAGGGGACCCTGGAGCCACTGGGCGAGACCCGCGTCGTGCCGCCGGACGCCGGGGTCGTGAACTATCCGTCGGCGCCCGTGGTCGCGCCTGACGGACGCTTCCTGTGGGTCGCCAATCGCGGCCACGACAGCATCACCACCCTCGCCCTCGACGCGTCGGGCGAGGGCCTCGAACTCCGCTCCGCGGTCGGCTGCGGAGGCCGGTGGCCCCGGGATCTGACGCTCCATCCGTCGGGACGCCATCTGTACGCGGCCAACGAGCGCTCCGGCGACGTCGCGTGGTTCACCGTCGATCCCGCCACCGGCATACCGCGGCCCGGCGGCACGCTTCCGGTGGCCGCCGCGTCCTGCGTGATCTTCGCCTGAGACGGCGGGGGCTCCGACCGGCCGGAGCCGGTTCCGGGGTCCTCCCGGCGCCTCACCCTCAAGCTGAAGTTCAGGGTGAGACCGCGAGAGGTCCCGAGCGCGTGCGACCGGCCCGTCAGGCGTGTCGACCCGCCCCCGGACGCGCCGGAGGGGCCCCCGCCGGGCGGGAGCCCCTCTCCGGACGCCTTACGGGCCGCGGGGCCCGTCGGGCGGTTACGGCTCGTGCGCGGTGTGCGGCGCCGCTCAGCGGCCCGGTACGCCCTGCGGCGACGGCTGGGGCGTGATGCCCAGGACGCTCGCGTACTTCGCCAGGGCCAGCTTGCCGATCGCCGGGTAGGCGCCCAGCGGCTCGGCCGCGGCGCAGGAGATCTCGCGCGCGGCCTCGGCGGCGAGACCCTCGGCCACCTCGGGGCCGATCAGACACGGCGCGAGCGCCAGCTGCCGGGAGCCGGCGCCGCGCAGCTGCTCGGCGGCGCGGGCGACGGCGCCCTCCTCGTCCAGCGCGGCGGCCAGCACGGGCACGGCCAGTCGGGCGGAGAGCAGCATTCCGGTGATGCCGGCGGCCTGCACGGCCTCCTCGCCGCCCACCGTCGCCAGGATGATCCCGTCGGCGGCGGTTGCAACTGTGAACAGTCGGGCGCGGTCGGCGCGGGCCAGCCCGGCCTCCGAGAGGCGCACGTGCAGCGCCTCGGCGAGCAGCGGGTGCGGGCCGAGCGTGTCGGTGAGCTCGGTGACGGAGCCGCTGTTCATGACCGACTGGCGTATCCGCCGGAGGAGCGCGTTGTCGGGTCCGGCGAGCAGCGGCACGGTGATGGCGGTGGGCCAGCGGTCCCAGGAGTCGGCGGCGTCCGCCGCGGAGCCGGAGGCTTCGGCTTCGCGCGCGCGAGCGGCGCGCTGGGCGGCCGCGTGCGCGAGGACGGACTCCAGCGACGGATAGCCGCCGCTGTCGCCCTGCGCGTCCACGTAGCCGATCCGGGCGTCGATGCCGGGGAGTTCGGAGCGGGCGATGCTCAGAATCTCCTCGGCCAGGCCGCGGGTGGCGGGCTCGGGCGTCCCCGGCACGGCGAGGACCAGCGGAGGCGCACCCACCGGCGCGGCCGCTGGCTCCGGTCGCCGATGCCGTCCGGGCTGACGGGGACGCGGCATTCGTACGGGCAGGCCAGGCGCGGGCCCTGTGGGGGAGCTCATGGCGCCGCATGTTAGTCGTTCATCGCACCGGACCGTTCGGGTGGGTCCGTCCCGGTCTTGTCTGTCCGGATTTATTCGCCCGCGCATACGACGAATGAAGGAGTGTTCAGCAAATGATACGTAGCATCGCGGGGTCGGTCGGCACCCGGAGACTGTCCGTCACCAACGCTCCCGCCACGGCCGACGCGCCGTCCAGCGGCTCGCCCGCAGCCTCGACCGGCCGCGCATGAGGTAGTTGCTTTTGCAATTCTTCGTGCACGGGTACGAGCAGGGGATCGCCCATCCGGAACAATCCGCCGACGAGTGCCACTTCGCACGTCGCACCCGCCTCTTCCGCCACCCCGCCCGGTGGTGCCCCGGCCCCGGGATCCGGCCCCGTCCGGCCGGAAATCACCCGACCGGAAATGTGGGGGGTGTCGTATATTTCGGGCACCGCGCCGGAGGGCGGGCAGGCCGCCGCGGCCGCTCCGGCGATGTGCCAGGCGGCCTCGCGGAGGACGGCGGCGGCGACCGGGTCGGTCGCCGCGCACGCGGCGACCTCGGGGGCGAAGGCGGCGAGCACGGCGGGACGATCCGCCCGTGGGTACAGCAGGCCGGGCAGCCGCTCCGGGGGGCCGAACACGGCGCGCAGCCGGTCCAGCAGCGCCTTCGACCCGCCGGCCCGGCCGTCGTGCGCCCGCATGGCCGCTTCCAGCCCGGCGCGCCCGATCCAGGCACCGCCGCCGCAGTCGCCGAGCAGGTGCCCCCAGCCGTCCGCGCGCCGCCAGCCGCCCTCGGGCGTCAGATCGGTGCCCAGGGCGACCATGCCCGTACCGGCGGCCACGACGACACCCGGACGCTGTCCCAGGGCTCCCACGTACGCGGTGACCGCGTCCGAGGCCAGGGCCAGCCGCCGGGTGCCGAGCGCCTCGCGCAGGGCCGCGGGAAGGACTGCGCGGAGATCGTCCCCGAGCGCGGCCATCCCGGCCGCGCCCACGCAGACGGCCTCACAGCGCCCGCCGCCCGCGTCGGCGGCCCCGCCGGGCGCCCGTTCGAGCAGCTCCCGGGCGGCGGGCAGCACCTGCTCCAGGAGGCTCCGGGCGTCGATGCCGGACGGGCCGACGACGGCGGGTACGGAGGAGGACCAGCGCAGCGAAGGGCCCCCGCCGTCGGCGGGGGCCAGGGCGACCCGGATGCCCGAGCCGCCGGAGTCGACACCCAGGACAAGGCCGGAAGGCCGTGCCGTCGGAGTCATCGGAGCGGTCGTCTCCGCGGGACCTGGCGCGACGGCGTCCCGGACGTCCGCGACGGCGCCGCGCGGCGGGTCACGGAAGCCGCCAGTCCACCGGAGCCGCCCCTTGCCGGGCCAGCAGCTCATTGGCCCGGCTGAACGGCCGGGAGCCGAAGAAACCGCGGTCGGCCGACATGGGGGAGGGGTGCGCGGACTCCACGGACGGCACCTGGCCGAGCAGCGGACGCAGATTACGGGCGTCACGGCCCCACAGGATCGCCACCATCGGGTCGCCCCGGGCGACCAGCGCCCGGATCGCCTGCTCGGTGACCTCCTCCCAGCCCTTGCCGCGGTGCGCCGCCGGCTTGCGCGGGGCCGTGGTCAGCGCGCGGTTGAGGAGCAGCACGCCCTGACGCGTCCACGGGGTCAGATCCCCGTTCGAGGGCCGCGGCAGCCCCAGGTCCGTGTGCATCTCGCGGTATATGTTCTCCAGACTGCCCGGCAGCGGCCGTACCTCCGGCGCGACCGAGAAGCTCAGCCCCACGGCATGACCCGGTGTCGGGTACGGGTCCTGACCGACGATCAGCACTCTCACTTCGTCGAAGGGCTGCTGGAAGGCCCGCAGCACATTCGCGCCCGAGGGCAGGTACGTACGGCCCGCGGCGATCTCGGCGCGCAGGAAGTCACCCATCGCGGCGATCCGCCCGGCCACCGGCTCCAGCGCCTTGGCCCAGCCCGGTTCGACGATCTCATTCAACGGTCGTGCAGCCACGGGCGTCACCCTACTGGCTCAGTCCGTTCCCGTACGAACGCGCTTCCCGCCACTGTCCGTGCGAACCCCGCCGCGGTACGGCCCCGCGCTGTTCCGCCGTCCCCCGGACGAGTGATCGGCCCGCCCGCGCGGAGGCGGGCCGGGCGCCTCCGGGGACCGTCGGCCGGTGCTCCCCGGAAGCGCGTAAGGGCAGGTCAGAAGGCCCTGCCGTACTGCTTCGGCGTCCGCTTGGCGGCACCCAGCGCGTCGGCGGCGCGGTGCGCCCAGTGCGGGTCGCGCAGCAGCTCGCGGCCGAGCAGGACCGCGTCGGCCTCGCCCGAGGCGATGATCTTCTCGGCCTGCTCGGGCTCGGTGATCAGCCCCACCGCGGCGGCCGGGAGTCCGGCCTCGTCCTTCACCCGGCTCGCGAACGGCACCTGGTAGCCGGGGCCGACCGGGATGGCCGCGTCACCGACGAGCCCGCCGGTGGAGACGTCGAGCAGGTCCACGCCGTGGGCCCGCAGTTCGCGGGCCAGGGCCACGGTCTGGTCGGCCGTCCAGCCCTCGCGCCCGTCGTCGGCGTTCTCCGACAGCCAGTCGGTGGCCGAGACGCGGAAGAGGACCGGCAGGTCCTCCGGCCACACCGCGCGCACGGCGTCGACGACCTCCAGGGCGAACCGGACGCGGTTCTCGAAGGAGCCGCCGTACGCGTCGGTGCGCCGGTTGCTGTGCGGGGAGAGGAATTCGTGGATGAGGTAGCCGTGCGCGCCGTGCACCTCGACGACCTCGAAGCCCGCGGCCAGGGCGCGCCGGGCGGCGTCCCCGAACTGTCCCACGATCTCCTGGATCTGCTCCACCGTCAGCTCGGCGGGCGTGGGGTGACGGTCGTCGAAGGGGACGGCGCTCGGGGCGAGCGTCGGCCACGCCTCGTCGGCGTCGGCGTACCCGCTGCCGTGCCAGGGGCGCTTCGTCGACGCCTTACGGCCGGCGTGCGCTATCTGGATGCCGGGAACCGTGCCCCGCTCCTTGAGGAAGGCGGTGATCCGGCGCAGCGCCTCGGCCTGGGTGTCGTTCCAGATGCCCAGGTCTCCGGGGCTGATCCGGCCCTCGGGGCTGACGGCCGTCGCCTCCAGCAGGATCAGTCCGGCGCCGCCGGTGGCGCGGGCGGCGTAGTGGGCGAAGTGCCAGTCCCGCGCCACGCCCGCGTTCGGTCCGAACGCGTCCGCGGAGTACTGGCACATGGGTGCCATCCAGACGCGGTTGGGGAAGGTCAGTGACCGAAGGGAGTAAGGCTCGAAGAGTGCGCTCACGCTCACAACAGACTCCAAATGCGCTACACGGATGGGGCAACGGGCGCGGTGTCCGCCGCTGGGCGTCGACCACGGTTCGTACGATACCCATCGTAGTACGCCAGATGTCAAACTACGAGGATCCTCGTACAATGGGTTTCTCGCCCGGCACCGACGGCGAGTAACGACCGAGCCCGAAGGAGCAGCCGTGCGGACACAGCCCCGGCCCCCGTCGACCGGCCGCTCCCTGGAGCACCCCGACCGTGACCTGATCCGCCTCGAGGACGTGCTGCACGCGCTCTCCGACCCCATGCGCCTGCGGATCGTGTGCACGCTCGCGGGTTCCGAGGCCGAGCAGAGCTGTTCCGTCTTCGACCTCCCGGTGAGCAAGTCCACGACCACGCACCACTTCCGGGTGCTCCGCGAGAGCGGTGTGATCAGCCAGATCTACCGGGGGACCGCCAAGATGAACGCGCTGCGCCGCGACGACCTGGAGGAGCTCTTCCCCGGGCTGCTCGGCAGCGTCCTCGCCGCGGCCGACCGCCAGGCGGCGCGCCGGGAGACCGCCGCGCGATAGGCGTCCACGGCCCCGTCGCCGCCCGTCCGGACCGTGCGCCTCAGCCCCGCGCGCCGTGGGCGGCGGCCAGCAGGCCCTCCCAGTCCGGGATCTTCACCGGACCCCGGCCCAGGCTCCGCCCGAGCGCGGCCTCCGCCGCCTCGATCCCCAGCCAGCCCGGCCACTCGACGGGCTCCCGGCCCGCCGCCCGCAGCGCGGCGCGCGCGTCCGCCGCCGGACGCCGCGCCAGCAGCGCCCCCGCGTCCTCGAGCAGCGACGCCACGGTCTCCTTGGCGCACGAGCGATTGGTCCCGATCACCCCGGTCGGCCCGCGCTTGATCCACCCCGCCACGTACTCGCCCGGCGACGGCGTACCGTCCCGCAGCACCCTTCCCCGGTCGTGCGGGACCGTCCCGCTGCCCTCGTCGAACGGCAGCCCCGCGATCGGCACCCCGCGATAGCCCACCGACCGCAGCACCAGCCCCGCCTCGATCTCCTCGAACCGCCCCGTGCCCGTCACCCCGCCCCGCCCGTCCGGAACGGTCCGCTCGAAGCGCACCGCGCGCACCGCCTCCTCGCCGAGCAGCGCCACCGGGCGCAGGAAGAACCGCAGTCGGATGCGGCGCGCCCGGCCGAGCGCCGGCCGCTCCGCCCAGCCGCGCAGCACCTCGACGTTGCGCCGGACGGCCGACGGCAGCCCGGACGGATCGGCCCACCCCGCGTCCAGCGCCGCCTCCTCGGGCCGTACGAGCGTCTCGGCGCCCGGCAGCGCCCCCAGTTCGCGCAGCTCCTTCGTGGTGAACCGGGCCTGGGACGGGCCGCGCCGGCCCACCATGTGGACGTCCGTGACCCGGCTGTCGCCGAGCGCGGCCAGGGCCGCGTGCGGTACGTCGGTGTGCCGCAGTTCCGCGGCGCCGCGCGCCAGCACCCGGGCCACGTCGACCGCCACATTGCCCACCCCGATGACGACCGCCGAGCGCGCGCCGAGCACGAAGCCGCCCGGGGCGGCGTCCGGATGGGCGCTGTACCAGGAGACGAACTCGGTGGCGGAGAAGCTCCCGGGCAGGTCCTCGCCGGGGATCCCGAGCCGCCGGTCGGTCGCGGCCCCGACGCAGTAGACCACCGCGTGGTAGAGGTCCAGCAGCCGCCGGGGCGCCAGCTCGTGCGGGCCGTCGCCCACCGCGACATTGCCGAGGAAGGTGATGCCCGGGTGCTCCAGCGTGGTGCGCAGGGTGTTCTGCAGCGACTTGATCTTCTCGTGGTCGGGCGCGACGCCGTAGCGCACCAGGCCGTACGGGCACGGCAGGCGGTCCAGGACGTCCACCGTCACCCCGGGGACCGTCCGCTGCTGGACGAGGGCCTGTGCGGCGTAGACCCCGCTCGGTCCCGATCCCACGACTGCGACGCGAAGCACGCCGGGCCCCTTCCCGCGGCCGGGCCGCAGACGTCCCGCAGAGACGTCCAGGATGGCACCGGGGGAGAGGATGCGGGAGAGGCACAGGAGACCGGCGGCGGCCGGAAAGCGGCGGACCGGCCCCGGGCACCGAGCCGGACGCACCGCTTCCGGCCGCTTCCGGCCGAGGAATCCCGAGGCCGTGACGGGTGGATTCCGGGGCGCTTAATTGACGGGCGCGCCCTCACCCGCGCGTGTTAACGTGAGGATCGTTCGTGTTCGACCGGATTTTTGAGCGAGTGGGGAGGTGAGGTTGATGACCGTGCTGATGACCGCTGCCATGTGCGGCGCCCGGACCATCCTCACGTCCCGGGCCCCGGTCTGACCGCTTCCCGATCCGTCCGCGCGACGAGCCTTCCGCTCGGCGCGGTGGTCGCCTCCGTGTGCTGACCGGGCCCCTTCCCGCAAGGGCCCTCCGATTGTTCCGCAGTCCTCTTCTCCTTTCGGTCCTCCGTCTGTCCTCCTGGCGGACCGAGAGCACCGGGCCCTTCGGGAACGACTCCTACCGATCCCAAGAAACGGATAGTCATCCCGTCATGAACACTCGCACCGACTGGATCACCCGCACCGAGACCGACGCCGACGTCCCCGCGATCCGCGCCGTGGTCCTCGCCGCGTTCGACACCCCCCAGGAGGCCGATCTCGTCGACGCCCTGCGCGCCGACGCCTCCTGGATCCCGGACCTCTCCGTGGTCACCCTGACCCCGGACGGCACCGTCGTCGGCCATGCGCTGCTGACCCGCTGTCACATCGGCGACGCCCCGGCCCTCTGCCTGGCCCCCGTCGCCGTGCTCCCGGAACACCAGAAGACCGGCGCCGGCGCCGCGGCCGTACGCGCCGCGCTCGACGCCGCCAGGGTCATGGGCGAGCACGCCGTCACCGTGCTCGGACACCCCGGCTACTACCCGAAGTTCGGCTTCACCCGCGCCTCCGCGCACGGGATCCGTCCCCCCTTCGACGTCCCGGACGAGGCCATGATGGTCCTCGGCCTCGACGGGGGCCGGCCGCTGCCCGGCGGCACCATCCGCTACGCGGCCCCGTTCGGCGTCTAGGCCGGGCGGCCGGTCCCGCGCCGCGCCGGGGCGTCGAAGCCCTCGCGCGGCGCGGGACCGGGCGGCACGCCCAGCCCCCAGTCCAGCCCGTACCGCCGGAACAGCTCGGCGCGCAGCGGCTCGACGGGCATCGGCGCCCCCGGCAGCAGGACGGCCACGACCGTGCCCATCAACAGGGCGCGCAGCAGCCGGTAGTCGGTGTCCGGGTCGGCCGAGCCGTAGCGCTCCATGGTGTCGCGCAGCAGGTGGGCGAGGCGCTGCTGCTCCGGGCACCGCATGAAGCCCTCCTCCTGGAGAATGCCCGCCATGTGCGTGCGCATCAGCAACGGGCGTTCGCGGGCCAGGCCGAGGACCACATCTATCGACCTCGCCAGCCGCTCCCCGCCGTCCACGGCGCACGGCGGGCGCTCCAGCTCCGCGGCCAGTTCCAGGTGCATCAGCCGGTGCACGGCGGACTGGAGTAACTGCCGTTTGCCGGGGAAGTAGTACGACACCAGGCCGCGCGCCGCGCCCGCCCGGTCCGCGATGTCGGCGAGCGTCGTCGCCTCATAGCCGCGCTCGGCCACGAGTTCGACGGTGGCTTCGAGCAGCCGCTCGCGGGAGCGGCGCCGCAACTCCTCGTTGACGGACGCGCTGCGGGGAGACATGTCCAACTCCTGGGTTGACTGGCTCCGAGCCAACTATACTCAGCGTGTCTCCGGTTCTCCTCGCCGCCGCCGTGCAGGCAGGGATCCGGTGCGTCCGCTGATCGGGCGCCGCGGGGGAGCGCCCGATCAGCGGACGATTCACGGATCAGCGCCACTGCCGCGCTCGTGGACGGATGAGCACGGACCGGCCGTACGCACGGCACCCACCGTTGCACCGCACGGCACGCACAGGCCCTCACCAGGCACGATGCCGGGCGGGGTCTTTCGTATGTGCCTCAGCGGACCCGACCGCGCGGCTTGAGCGGCACCGGCGGCAACTCGGGTGCCCGCAGCCGGACTCCGTCGTACCCATGGACGCTGCCGAAGCGGTCGCCGGTCATCCACGCCTCACGGGCCTGTGCGATCTCCTCCCCCGTACGGCCGATGAAGTTCCACCACATCACGATCTCTTCCTCGAAGGGCTCGCCTCCCAGCAGCATCAGACCGGCGTCCGACTCGGCCCGCAACGGCAGTTCGGTGCGGCCGCACCCGAGGTAGAGCATGGAACCCGGCAGGACCGGCACACCGTCGACGCGGGCCTCACCCGACATGGAGAGCACGGCGTACTCGAAGTCGGGGTGGAGCGGCAGGCTCGCCGTCGCGCCCCGGGCGAGTGTCAGATCCGCTCCGACGATCGGGGTGTACGCGGTGCCGGGCGAGAGCGCGCCGTCGAGTTCACCGAGAACGACGGTCGCGGTCAGTCCGGTCGCGGTGACCACCGGCAGGTTCGGGTGATGCTCGAAGTGCGGATCCACGTTCCGGTGGGCTTCGGGGAGAGCGACCCAGAGCTGAGCGCCGTGCAGGTAGCGGGCGTGCGGCCGCGGACTCTCCTCGGAATGGGAAATGGCCCGGCCGGACGTCATCAGGCCGAGCTCTCGCGGCCGGATGGTCCGGAGGCTTCCGAGGCTGTCACGGTGCAGTACTTCACCCTCGTGCAGCCAGCTGACGGTCTGTAGCCCCATGTGGGGGTGCGGCGGCACCTGCATGCCGGGTTCGTCAGCGATGTCGTCGGGACCGTAGTGATCGATGAAGGCCCAGCCGCCCACCATGCGACGGCCCAGGTTCGGGAGCAGCCGGCGCACCCGGGTCGATTCGCCGAGCCGTACGTGGCGTGGGCTGAGCAGTTCGTGCACCGGCTCGCCGGGAACGAATCCACGGCCGCCGCAGACGGAGAGTGTGGCCTGACGATCAAGGTTGCTCATGATGACAACGTATCCGCCCCGACTGCTCGGCGTCGCGGGAGCACCGGCGATGCCGGTGAACGGGTCCTCGGCTCCGCCGCCGCGTAGGACGCCCCTCAGGGTGCGGACCTCATGGTCGTCCCCTCTCTCCTTCAAGGTCTGGGAGGCCGGGACAACCGCGAAGTGGATCAGGAACACCAGAGGGTATTCAACCGTCCGTACCGGACCGTGGGGCACTGGAGCGAACCGAGAGTTTGTCCAGGGGCGTGTCGGGGGATGAGGAGAGCCTTGCGGGCGATGGGTACGGAAGACTGGTCTCATGGCGGTTCGGGTCCGCGTGCCCGGCATGGCCGGGGTGAGCAGGAGGAGCTCGACATGCCCGTCGCAGACGCCGAGGTGGCGGTGCTCATCGTCGGCGGTGGGCCGGTCGGGCTCACCGCCCGAGCGTTGCTGGAACGCTGGGGTGTGCGGTCCCTGCTGGTGGAGAAGCACCACGAGCTGTCACCGTTTCCCCGGGCCCGGCTGGTCAACGTGCGCTCGATGGAGATCTTCCGCGGGCTCGGGCTCGCCGCCGGGATCACGGCAGGCGCGTTCGCGCCGGAGTACGGCCGCATCCGCTTCCGCGACGCGCTGTGCGACCGCGACTTCGCCGCAGCGGCGATGGCCGGGGTCCACGCGCCCGTACCCGAGAGCCCTGTGACCGGCGTGGTCACCTCACAGGACCGGCTGGAACCCATCCTGCTCGCCGCGGCGGACACGCAGGTGCGGTTCGGGGCCGAGCTCGTCGACCTGGCCGAGGAGTCCGACGGCGTCGTGGCCTCGCTCGTCGACCACCGGCGCGGTGACGAGACCCGCGTACGTGCCCGTTACGTACTCGCCGCCGACGGCGCGAACTCAACCGTCCGGCAACGGCTGGGAATCGATACCTCCGGCCCGGGAGCGATGGGAAACTTCACCACCGTCGTGTTCGACGCCGATCTCAGCCGCTGGTGCGCCGACCGGCCGGCCGGGGTCTACTTCACCGCGCACGGATCGTTCACCCCGCTCTACCCCGAAGGAGGCTGGGCCTGGTTCGGTCCCACACCCGAAAACGCCGCGCGCGCCGACTGGCCCGGCCTCGTCTCACGTGCCCTCGGCCCCGGCGTCGACGTACGGGCCGACGTGGTGCGGGTCCAGCACTGGGTGATGAACGCGTCCGTCGCCGAACGCTTCCGTCAGGGCCGGATCCTGCTGGCCGGCGATGCCGCGCACGCGGTCCCCATCGTCGGAGGTCTGGGCATGAACACCGGCATCGCCGATGCGCACAACCTGTGCTGGAAACTGGCGGGCGTTCTCCACGGGTGGGCCGCGCCCGGCCTGCTGGACACCTACGAGGCGGAACGGCACCCCGTCGCCCTCCGGACTCTCCGCCAAGCGGTGGCCAACGCCCAGCTCGCGCTCCAGGTGCAAAACCGGCGCCGCGAGCAACTGCGATCCGGTGAGGCGGTGCCTTCCCAGGTCGAACCACCCTGGTCGGAACAGTACTTCGCCCAGCTCGGTCTCGTACTCGGCGCTGCCTACCGCTCCGGTGCCGTCCTCACCGATGACAGCACCTCACTCGAACCATCGGGCACGGACGAGGACACGGGCACCGACTACGTCCCCACCGCGGAGCCGGGCCACCGCATGCCACACCTCTGGCTCACGCGCGACCGCTCCACCCTCGACGCCTTCGGTGAATGGTTCACCCTCCTCACCCCGGACCGCACCGGCTGGGCGCGATGTGCCACCGCACCGTGGCCGCTACGCATCGATACCCTCCCCGGCGAACACGCCGTCCGCTGCGGCCTCGGCCCGCGCGGAGCGCTGCTCATCCGGCCCGACGGCCACATCGGCGCCCGCTGGCCCGACCGCCCACCGAGCGATGCCGCCCTCCCGGACGCCCTCGCCTCCCTCACCCGCTCGACGCCTTCTTGACAGCCCGGCATGGCGGAGGAGTGCCGGTGTGCTGCCTCGGCGCCCGGGCGCGGGGTGGACTGGGCCGGGCCGCTCCTGTGGTCCTGGGAGCTGAAGGAATGGGATACGTCACCGCTCTGGGTGAGGGGGGCGAAGGTCCGGCGGTCGAGGGCCGGGTGTCCTGGTTCTGTCACCCGGGCAGCTGTGCCGAGTTACTCGCCGTCCCGGCGGACTCGCTGGGGCCAGGAGGCCCGCTCCAACGGAACGGAGTTCTTCAAGGGGGCGCGGCGCGACGACCTGGTGTACGCGTGCTCCGGCCGGCCGTCGGCGCACGTCGTACGCCCCTGGAGCGGGCGTCGGCGGCTGCCCTTGGGCGAGGCGGGACTTGTCGCTTCACCCGTCTGAGCTCAGCCACACGAACAGGACGCCCAGCAGCGTGAAGCTCCCCGTGACAGCGATGCCGAAGAGCTGGCCGAACAGGGGTGACCAGGCTCCGCCGCGACCCATGACCGTGGCGGAACGGGCCGGGTTGCCGGGTCGGTACCGGACGGTCACCGCCTGGCCCTGGGCCATGAGCAAGGTGTCTTCCTCGAACTCGATGTACTGGCCTTCGAGCGTGGTGAAGCCGTAGACGTGGTGCCAGTTGCTGCCGCCGTCGCTGCTTTCGGTCGAGTACCGGCGTACGCAGCGGCCCTCGACGGCTGTCCCGCTCACCACCGAACGCAGGCGGCTGACGAGGCGCCAGGTGAGGAATCCGCAGAAGGTGCCGAAGGCCGCCAGGATCAGCAGGCCCGTCCAGAGCATGGTCATCCCGGCAGAGTACGCAGTGGCCTCCGCCCGGGAACGCGGCGCCTCCAGGGTGAGGAGGGCGGCCCGGTCCCGGGCGTCTTACGGCCGGGCAGGGCCGCCCTCCGTCGGCAAGCCGCCGGTGCTCCGCGTGTCCTATGCCCCGCGTGCGTACGAGCTGTCCATCGCCGCCGCCAGCCGCAGATACGGAGCCGCGTCCTCCGAGCGGTTCTGGCGTTCCAGGCTGCGGCCCAGCAGCAGGTAGGCGTAGGTCTCCGCCGGGGCGTGGGTGATCACGCGGCGGGCCTCCGCCTCGGCCCGCCGGAGCTGGGCGGAGTGGTAGTAGGAGCGCGCGAGCAGCAGCCGGGCCGCGACGTGGGCCGGCTCCGCGTCCACGATCGGGGCCAGGATGCGGGCGGCCTCGGTGTAGTCCCTGGCCTCGAAGAAGAGGTGGGCGCGCGCGTACTCGTCCGCCAGCGGGTGCGGCGTGGCCGGCGGCTCGGCGGTGGGCGAGAACGGGGTGAAGTCGGTCATGAACGGCTCCTTTCACCCACCCCAACATGAATGAAGCTTGAACTATTTCCCTTGGTTCCGATCGGAGCGGGGGCCCGCGCCGCCGCGCCCCTCCGGCGTGGCCGCGTACATCCCCGCCGACACCGCCACCAGCGCCCCGCCCAGCAGCCACCCGCCCACCACGTCCGACAGCCAGTGCACCCCCAGGTACACCCGGGTGAAGCCCACCCCGGCCACCGACACCACGGAGGCCGCCACCGCGCCCCGCACCCACCGCGGGCCGGCGCCGTGCAACCACAGCAGCCACACCAGCAGCCCGCAGGCCACCGTCGCGCTCAGGGCGTGACCCGACGGGAACGCCTGGTAGTGCGCCGTGGCCACCGGATCCGGCCACGACGGCCGGTCGCGGCCGACCGCCGCCTTCAGCCCTTGCTGGAGGGCGGTGCCGAGCAGCGACGTGGCCGCGATCCAGACCGCCAGTACCCATTCCCGCCGCCGCACCAGCCAGAGCGCCGCCGCGGCGAGCGCCGCCCGCATCGCCCAGGGGTCCCACGGCCAGTCCGACAGGACGCGCATGGCACGGGTCCATCCCCGGTGTCCCGTGGCCACCGGGTGCAGTCCGTCCGCCACCTTTCCGTCCAGCGTCAGCAGCGGTGCCCAACCGATGCTCACCAGCACCAGGAGCACCACGAACAGAGCGCCCAGGACGATGCCGAACCGCAGCGGCGCCGTGGGGCGGTACGGACGGAGGCCGGTCCGGGGCGGGAGGGAAACGTGTGGCGGAGGACGCATGGTCAGATCGTCGCCGATCGGGCCCCGGTGACACCAGACTCCGGCGGCCGCCCTCAGCCGAGCGCGCTGAGCCCCGGCACGAAGGTCACTAGCAGGGGGACCACCGGCACCAGCGCCGCCACGGCCGTGAGCCGCAGCCGCCGCGCCGCCGTCAGCCGGGGCACGGGCGCCAGCAGCCGGTGCACCCGGTCGGGCACCTCGGAGAGCCGGGTCGGACAGGGCCCGAACACCCCGCGGTCCTCGTTGAGTTCGACCAGCGCCAGCGCGGTGTTGAGCCTGCCGAAGCGGCGCGAGGCCGCGTCGTCCGCGGCCAGCTCCACCAGGTGGTGCACCTGGTCGCGGAAGGCCGCGAACACGGGCACCTGCGGGAAGCCGTTTGCCAGCGCGCCCGAGGAGTGCAGCAGCCAGTCGTGCCGGGCCCGCGCGTGTCCCTGCTCATGGGCCAGCACGGCGTCCAGCCGCTCACCCTTGAGCCGCCGCAGCGCACCAGTGGTGATCACGACCTGGGGAGCGGCACCGCCCAGCGACCACGCGTCGGGCCGCTCGCCCTCCAGCACCACCAGCCGCTCCGCGTCCCTGCCCTCACCGGGCAACCGGGGGGAGCGTACGACCAGCTCCGCGCGCCGCCGTCGGCGCTGGGCCCGCGCCCCCCTGACCTCCCGGGTGAGCATCGCCGCGGTCCACACCGCCCCGCACGCGAGAGCGACGGCCAGCGGTGCCGCCCACGAGGCGTAGACGGTCAGGGAGTACGCCTCCACCACCGCGTGCGGCGCGACCGCGAAGACATGGCCGCGCACGGCCTCCCAGGCCGCGGCCGCGCTCAGCGACATCGCGAGCGCGCAGCACAGCAGCACGGCCGCCACCACGCACTGCCACACCCACAGGGCCACGACGGGTTCGCGGTCGGGCCAGTCGGCACGGGTCAGCAGGCGCGGCGCCATTGCCGCGACCAGTCCGGCGAGGACCAGCAAGGCGAGCGGGACCATCATGGCCGCAGCCTATGAGGGCCGGGCCGCCCACGGGTACGTCCCGTGCGCGAAGTGACGCACGCCACGGCCGTGCGACGCCTCCATGGCCCGGATCCGGACACCCGTACGCCCCGGAACCAGACACCCACATGCTCTGGATCCGGACACCCTCATGCCCTGGATCCAGAGGCGTCCCCGTCACATCGTCAGCAGCATCGCCAGCATGCCGATGCCCATGGACAGCCGGCAGGCGTTGGTCAGGTTCGGCCGGCCCGGCCAGGTGACCTCACCGGACGTCGCGGCGACCACCGGCACCAGCACCGCCACCGTGCGGACCACGTACACCGCGAAATACACCAGCAGCAGGCCCGTCAGCAGCGGCGTACCGGCCGGCTCATGGCCCGCCCCCGCGTGCCCCGCGTGGCCGGCCATGGGGGCGCCCGCCATCGCCAGCGCCATGTAGACCATCGCAAACGCGCCCACCGCGTGGTGCAGGTGATTCGGCTCCGTGCGGCCCCGCGCCGCCACCAGGAGCGATCGGAACCCGGCCGCGCCGAAGACCGCGGCGAACAGCGGCGCTCCCCATGGACGGGTGTCCAGCACGGCGGTCGGAACGGCCATCGCGGCCATGCCGAGCCCCATCAGCGCGTCCCCGCCGGTGGCCCGGCCGCCCTCCGGCTCCGCGTCCGTCCGTATCCGGGCCAGGCAGTACGCACCCGTCGCGGCGCACAGCGCCACCAGCAACCAGCCGACCAGCGGCGGTCCTTGCACGGCACACCTCCCCGGACGCGCGGACCCGCCCGGACGCGCAGACCCACCCCCGGAGAATTCCCGTTCCCGCGCGCGGCACGGGAGCGCACGGGCGCATTGGGGGAGCACGGGACGCTGAAGCGTGCGCCCGCGCATTCGCCGTACGCGGGTGAAGAGGGGCGGGTGTCGGCCCGGTCCTTCGCGCATCTGGAGCCCGTCCAGAACCCGTCACGAGGACCGGACGCCCTCCCGTCGACCCGGACCTCCGGGGCGCCACAGGGGTGGGAGACGCCGGTGGGCCGCCAATAGGGGCAGGAGCGCAGGTCCGGCCCCACGCCGGATCCACCGCCTGATCGTGACTTCCCGTGAGCCGACGGCAGGTATCGGCAAGGTTGGTGCGCGGTTGTCAACGACCGGCGCAGTTTGGGCGATTTCTGTAAACGCCGCAGCTCGGCCAGGGTTTTCGAGGCGCGGGAAATTCTAGAACTCTGATGTGTGCTCGTTTCGTTCTGCGCGGGGCGAGGCGTCCGTCGCCGAAAAGTCGTTAACACGTGAACGGATCGAGGTCTTCTCGGCGACCCGATGGTTACGGTGTGTGATGGCCCTGCGATGCCTCGCATGCTTCGGTGACCCGGCGTCAACGCCTGCGCCGGCTTACGGATCGCCCGCGCCGCCCGCGCCCCGCTCCCACCGGAAAACGGACACCGCGCCCGACTGAAGATCGCAAAACGTCACGAGGTGTTACCGAGAAGGGTTCGCCGGTCACTTCGGCGAGTTCGATCAGTAGGGAATTCGGTCAATACCGTAACTTGACGCAGCCGAATTGATCATTCCGGGATGGAATGCTTTGTTCCCGATCGAAGAGGTGCCATGCTTGACAGATGCATCAAGGATCGGTCTCACTCGGGTGAGACCGACGGGGGAATCGTCGTGACGCGCTTATCGGGCTTCGTCAGCCCGGTCGGCGAGTGGTTGATTGTCGCCCTATTTCACAGGGAATCCCAGGGCTGGAAGATGACGTGAAATACCGGGGGAATATCAGTGAAGTTCAACGTGCTCGGTGCTCTGGAGATGGTGACCGACGACGGGCGGTCCCTGGAGCTGAACACCTCGAAGACGGGACAGGTGATCGCGCTGCTTCTTGTGCGGTGCCGGGAGACGGTCGGTTCCGACACGCTCCTCGAAGAGCTGTGGGGGCAGCGGTTACCGCGCAGCGCCCGCACCACGCTGCAGACGTACGTGTACCACGCGCGGCAGATGTTCGACCGGGAGCTGTCCGGGCAGGCGGGGCATGAGGTGCTCGTGACCCGGCCGCCCGGGTACGCCATCCTGGCCGACGAGGAGTGCGTCGACACCAAGCGCTTCGAGCGCCTCGTCAGGGAAGGCAAGGTGCTGCTCGACGCGGGCCGCCCCGAGGACGCGATGGCCCGGTTGGACGAGGCCCTGGCGATGTGGCGTGGCCCCGCCTTCTCCGGAATGACATTGGGCAGGGTGCTCAGCGCGCACCTGACGCACCTGTGCGAGGTGCGGATCCGGGCGATCAACCTGCGTATCGAGGTGCTGCGCCGGCTCGGCTTCTACCAGGAGCTGGTGCCCGAGCTCAGCTCGCTGGTCGCGTTCCACCCGCTCAACGAGCACTTTCACGCCCAGCTGATCGAGGCCCTGTACAAGACCGGGCGGCGGGCCGACGCCCTTCAGGCGTACCAGCAGCTGCGCACCGTCCTGGACCGGGAGCTCGGCGTCGAACCGGCGCCGGAGATCCGGCGGCTGCAGTACGAGGTGCTGAACCACGGCCGGTACGAAGAGGAACGGCCCGCGCGGGGTGTCGCTCCGCGCGACCGCTTCGACGAGCCCTGGCATCTTCGCGCCAAGGCCGGCTAGATCCCGGGCCGCCGGACGGATCGCGGACCGTCCCCCGGTGCCCGGGCCCGACAGACCCGGGCACCGGGTCGCGTATCCGCCCCGGCCCGGGTGAACCGGGCCACCGGAGTGCGCGATGAACCCACCGAGCGCGCCGCGTCCGTAGCGGTTCATCGGCCAGGAGTCGTGTCGGTCATCCTGGGGCCTCTCCCGATTCCGTGCTCAGACCGCCAGGTACTGGGCCGCGTAGGAGTCGGCCGCGGGCTGGAACCGGAGCGCGATGTGGCTGGCGGCGGAGTTGACGTCCCGCCACATCCGTTGCAGCGGACTGGTCTCGGCCTGTCCCGAGGTGCCCGCCGCGTGGAAGAGCCGGTTCACCGAAGTGACGAGGAGGTCGACGGCGTAGGAGCAGTCGCGCAAGTTGCGCGCCACCTCGAGGCGAGCGGCTGCCGCGCCCTTGTCGCCGATCAGCGAGGCACGTTCGAGAAGGAGTGCCGCGGCGTCGATGTCGGCCGCGCAGCGGGCCAGCGTGGCGTGCACCGACGTCCGGTCGATCTGCGGCGCGCCGGGGCGCGACGCGGCCGCCCCGATCTTCTCGGCGAGATACGCCGACCAGGCGGCGAGCGCCCCGCGCGCGGCGCCGAGCACCGGAGTCGCGAAGGAAAGGCCGTTGACCGCCTCAAGCGGCACCGAGTGGCAGGGCGCGGCCGAGTCCACGGCGCGCCCGGTGAACAGGTCCTGGCGGTCGAAGCACCGGGCGTCGGGGACGAGGACGTCCTCGACCGTGACGGTGTTGCTGCCGGTGGCCCGCATGCCGATGTTGAACCAGGTGTCGGTGACGGAGAACTGCGCCCTGGGCACCGCGAACACCTTGGCCGAGGACCGCTCCGCGCCGGAGTCGGTGGCGCACACCAGCGCCCAGTGGGAGGAGTCCACCGCGCTGATGTAGGGCCACCGGCCGCTCACTCGCCAACCGCCCGGCACCTTGCGCGCCCGGCCCGCCGGCACCAGGGACCCGACCACGACGGCGTCCGGACCGTCCGCCCACACCTCGCGGAAGCCGTCCGCGGGCAGGAACGCGGCCATCCGCGAGAGGTTGGCCATCAGTGAGGCGCACCAGGCGGTGGCCGCGCACTCCTGGCCGATCTCGGCCACCGCCGGGGTCAGTTCGCGGAACGTGCCGGCGTGCCCGCCGCATTCGAGGGGCACGAAGTGCCGGGGAAATCCGGCGTCGACGAGGGCCTGGGCCACGTCCGGGTCGAGCCTGCGCGCGGCTTCCGCCGCGACCGCGCGCTCGGCGGCGAGGGCGGCGACACCGGCGGCCGCCGGAGCCGCCCCGGCTGTGGTCGCGGATGGTGCGGTGGTGGCGGTGCGGGGCGGGGATTGGTCCAGCATCCCGGTACCTCACTGGTCTCCGTGGCAGCCCACGGCTCGGCTCGGTTGGGGCGTTCCAGACACTCGTCCGTCGCCGTCCAAGTCGACTTGATACCGGCTGGAAGAGCCGGGGTTCAGCCCAGTGACCAGCGCAGGAGGTCATCGAGACCGGCCTTGACGCCCTGGGCGCCCATCCCGCGCACCCGCCGTTGATGGTCCATCAAGAGGGCGGAGAGCGGTGCGAGGAGCGCGTCGGCGAGGAAGCGCACATCCGTCCCCGGCGGCCTCGCCTGCGTGAGCAACGTGACCAGGTGCATGTGATGGACCGCGTACGGGCCGCTGCGGTAGCGGGCCCCGGGAGCGCTGGCCTCGGCCGCGAGGACCAGCTCGAACTGCGCGGCGCCCCGGTCGGCGAGGGCGTGCAGGAACGCCCGGATGCGCGCGGTGGGTTCGGCCCCCGGCCCCAGCGGTGGCGGCCCGGCCATGAACTCCCTCTGGAAGTCGCGCTCGTGCTCGTCGAGGAGGGCGAAGACCAGGCCCGCCCGGTCGCCGAAGCGGCGGTAGATGGTGCCCACGCCGATCCCGGCCTCGCCCGCGACCAGGTCGACGGTGAGCTCCCGCACGCCGTGCCGGGCCACGATGCGGGTCGCGGCGTCGAGGATTCTGCGGCGATTGCGGGCGGCGTCGGCGCGCTCGGGGGCGGTCTTTCCGGCCAGCGGCAGCGGTGTCGGCGGTTCCGGCGCGCCGGACGAGGGCGGCGGGGCCGGGCGGCGGCTGTCCACTGTGGTTCCTCACTTCCTGCCGGGAGGGCGGTCGGGGCGGTCCACGTGGCCTCCTCGGAACCGACCGGGAGGGGCGCTCTGAACCCGCTTGTAATCGGAGTGCGCTCCGGTTACTGTCTGACCCCGTACGCTAGCACGCTCCAACTCCCCTTGATCACAAGGGGGTTCGGTAGGAAAAGGCCGGTCGCCGCAGTACGCGCGCGGCGCCTGACCTGCCCGACTCACACCACACGCGCCCCTGGCCAAGCCCGCGCAGGACAACGAGGCAGGAATCCGTGATGAGCCTGAACGTCGCCGTCATCTACTACTCCGCGACCGGGAACGTGCACCGGATAGCCCAGGCGATCGCCGAGGGAGCGGGCAAGGGCGGCGCGGAGGTGCGCCTGCGCCGGGTCGCCGAACTCGCGCCGGACAGCGCGATCGACGCCAACCCCGCCTGGCGGGCGCACATCGACGCCACCACCGACGTCGAGCTCGCCACGCTCGACGACCTGACCTGGGCCCACGGCGTCGCCTTCGGCACCCCGACGCGGTTCGGGAACGTCTCCGCGCAGCTCAAGCAGTTCCTGGACACCACCGGCGGGCTGTGGGCCTCCGGTGAGCTCGCGGACAAGACGGCCACCGGCTTCACCAGCGCCGCCAACGCCCACGGCGGCAACGAGTCCACGCTGCTCGCCCTGTACAACACCATGCACCACTGGGGAGCGATCACCGTCCCGCCCGGCTACACCGACGCCAGCGTCTATCCCGCGGGCGGCAATCCCTACGGCACCTCCCACGCCTCGCAGGGCGGCGGCCCCTCACCGGAGGTGCTCGCCGCGGCCCGGTTCCAGGGCCTGCGCCTGGCCCGGATCACCGCCCGGATCGCCGGCGACGGCGGGGCCTGAACCGCCGCACGGCACCGCGGGAGCAGGCCCGGACGCCACAGCGGCGTACGACCGCACCGAGCCTTCGGACCGCGCCAAGCCTTTGAACCGCGCCAAGCCTTTGAACCGCACCGAGCCTTCGAGCCGTCTTCGAGTCGGCCCGGAGAGTGTCGCAAGGGACGGACCGCCCATGCGACGGGCCGGCCGCGAAGGACACGACCGAGCAGGCATCCAGGCAGCACAGGGGGAGAGCGACAGCCATGGCAGACCGCCCCGACGCACAGCGATTACCCCGAGCCGCGCAGCCGGCGGGTGAACACCCGCACCGGCACGAGGTGCTCTGGGACACCGACTTCGGTGAGGGCTTCGCCACCAGCGGGCCCGGTGCGCGCTGGTACTACTCCGCGACCGGCCCCTACGTCGGGGACGACGGGGTGGTCACCACCGGTGCGCACGGCCTGCGGGTCGACTCCGGCGGCGTCGGCGAGAACGGCACGCCCGCGTTCGTCCGCACCCTCGCCCAGGAGCAGGAGAACGGCCACGGGCTGCCCGGCCTGCTCGACCACGTCAAATGGCTCGCCTACATCAAGCACGAGTCCTCCACCGGGCTCCCCGGCTTCGACGCGCCACCCGAAGGGGAGCTGGTCTTCGAGGCCCACGTGGCCGGCCGTACGTACGGCACGGAGGGCCATCCCTTCGGCGAGGCCGTCACCGATCCCGAGGACGACCTGCGCCTCGCCTCGACCGCGGTCAACGCCTTCGACCCGGAGACGCTCCTGGTCGTCGACTTCTTCCTGACCAACTCCCGGATCTACGCCTTCTACGAGCGGTTGCCGTTCGCCCGCCGGCAGCTGGGCGACTACGCCTCGTTCTCCTACGCGATCCCCGTCGCCCGGCGCTCGCCCGATCAGCAGCACCGCCTCGCGCTGCACTACGACCGGTCCGCGGGCCGGGTGCGCTGGGTGGCCGACGGCGAGGAGGTCTTCCGGATGGAGCGGCTCGGCCATCGCCTCTCCTCCGCGCGGCACCTCGTCCTGGACCACGGGGGCGAGGAGACGGACATCGCGCCACGCCAGCTCAACGGCGGCATGGGCATGTTCAGCCTCCTCGACGGCGCGCGCACGGGACAGGCCGGAGCCGCCCTGGTGCGGCTGTCCGGCGCGGAGGACTTCTACTTCGCCCCGGCCGTGGGACAGCCGCGGCCGCAGACGTTCCTGGACGACAAGAGCGCGCAGTCCAGCCGGCTCTTCGGTCAGGGCGCGAGCCTCACCGTGGCCCGCTACACCGTCCGGAGGGGGCACGACAGGTGAACCACCGCGACGCCGAGCCGCCCGTCCCGGCGGCGGCCGGGCTGACCGGGACCTGGCGCCTTGTCTCGTACGTCGACGTGGACGAGGCGGGCAACGTCAGCGAGGGACCGCTCGGCCCCGCCCCCGAGGGGCTCCTCATCTACCACGAGCAGGGGCACATGGCGGTGAGCATGATGCGCACCGGTGCCCCCGAGGCCGCCGGGCCGGGGGAGCGGGCCGGGGGAGCGGCCCCGGCCCGGCGACCCGAGACGTTCATGGGATACGCGGGGCGGTGGCGCCTCGCCGACGAGCGCACCGTGGTGCACCACGTCGCGGTCAGCGCCCACAGCCACCAAGTGGGCCGGGAACTCGTCCGCGAGCTGGAGCGGGACGGCGACCGGATCGTCCTGCACGGCACAGCGGTGATCGGCGGGCGGCCGCAGCGGCGGCGGCTCTGCTGGGAACGGGTGCGCGGGTGAGCCCGTCCCGCGCACCTCGCACCGAAGGGCGGACGGGGTGATCCGACCCCGCACCGCCCGGGACCGGACGACGCCGGACCCGCACGACAGCACACCACGGGCAATGTCCATCGTTCTTCAACGCAAAGGAAACTCCGCCATGAAGGCTCTGATCGCTTCCTCCTACGGCCCGGTCGACCAGCTGACCGTCACCGATGTGACCAAGCCGGTGCCCGAGGCCGGGCAGGTTCTGATCAAGGTGCGGGCCGCGAGCCTGAACGCCCTCGACATCCGCCTCACGACGGGCGAGTTCCGCGAGCAGATGCCCGTGGAGCACCCCTTCCACCTCGGGCTCGATGCCGCGGGGACGGTGGAGGCCGTGGGCGAGGGCGTGACCCGCTTCAAGGCGGGCGACGAGGTCGTGGCCTTCACCTACCCGTTCTTCGGCACCGTCGCCGAATACGCGCTGGCCGCCGAAGGCCCGAACCTGGTGCACCGCCCGCAGTCCCTGTCGCCGGAGACCGCCGCGGCCCTTCCCCAGGTGGCCATGACCGCCGCCGCCGTGCACGACGCGGCCCAGCTCAAATCCGGCCAGAGCGCGCTGGTGATCGGCGCGGCCGGCGGTGTCGGCTCCTTCCTGGTGCAGCTCGCCACCCGGTCCGGGGCCCAGGTGCTCGCCACCGGCAAGCCCGAGGACGAGGCGTACCTGCGCGGCCTGGGGGTCGTCGAGGTGATCGACTACACCAGCAAGGACGTCACCGAGGAAGCGCGCCGCCTGCACCCCGACGGCGTGGACGTGGTGATCGACATGATCAACGCCGGGCCCGGGCTCGCCGCCACCGCGGCCGCGGCCAAGCCCGGTGGCCTCCTCGTCTCCACGCTGGGCGGAGCCCCGGCGTTCGAGCGCGGGGTCACGGCGGCCTACGTGGGCGTGGAGCAGGGCGTCGGACAGCTCGAGAGCCTCGTCCGGAGCGTCGCCGAGCGGCAGCTGGACGTGCACGTGGACACCTTCCCGTTCGCCCGGGCCGTCGAGGCGGCCCAGCAGTTCGCCGGTCCCCACTCCCGCGGCAAGCTCGTCATCACCTTCTGAACCCACCGCCGCCCGCGGCCCCGGCGAGCCGCGGGCGGCACGCCGTACGAAGCGACCCCACCGAGGTGACTGCCGTGGCCTACGACTACGACCCCGAGCTCGCTCCCTGGGCTCCGCGCCTTGCCCCGGTCGACTACACGGACCCGGTCGCCGCCCGGGCCGCGGTCCGGGCCATCGCCGGGCGCCGGCCGGCCTACCGGCCCCTCGGCGCCATCGAAGTGTTCGACACCTCAGCCCCGGGCCCCGACGGCGCCCCACCCGTGCCACTGCGCGTCTACCGGCCCGCCGCTCGGGGCACGCGGCCCGGCCCCGGACTGCTGTACCTGCACTGGGGCGGCTTCGTCTGCGGCGACCTGGACGCCATGCACCCCACGTGTCTGCGCCTGGCGGACCGGACCGGCGCCGTCGTGGTCGCGGCGGACTACCGCCTCGCCCCCGAGCACCCCTTCCCCGCCGGCCTCGAGGACGCCTACGCCGCCCTGCGCTGGACGGCGGAGAACGCGGCCCGGCTCGGCGTGGACCGGAACCGGCTCGGGATCGGCGGCGAGAGCGCCGGGGGAGGGCTGGCCGCCGCGGTCGCCCTGCTGGCCCGCGACCGCGGCGGACCGCCCCTGCGCCTGCAGTGCCTGATGTGGCCGGAGCTCGACGACCGCCTCGACACGGTCTCGGCCCGCGCGTTCACCGACACACCCAAATGGAACAGGGCCTGCGCACAGGCGAGTTGGGGATACTACCTGGGGTCGCGCCATCGCCCCGGCGCCGACGGGGTGCCTCCGTACGCCGCACCCGCGCGAGCGGCGGACCTGTCCGGACTGCCGCCCGCGTACGTCTGCGCCTGCGAGTACGACCCGGGGCGCGACGAGGCCATCACCTACGCCCACCGGCTCATCCAGGCGGGGGTGCGCACCGAGATCGGCTACTGGCCGGGGACGTTCCACGCCTCGGTCTCGGTCGCCGACGCGGCCGTGAGCCGGAAGATGCTCGCGGACCAGACCGACGCGCTCGTCCGCGGCCTGGGCGGCACACCGCAGCGCACACCGCACGCCGACACCGAGGGAAGGAAGCGCACGTGAGTCATGGCGCAGCAGAGAAGGTGATATGGGACGCCGACTTCGCCGGCGGGTTCACCGCGACGGGACCGGACGCCCGCTGGTGGCACTACGCGCAGCAGTCCTACGTCGGCGACGACGGCCGTGTGACGACCTCGGGGCAGGGCCTGCGCGTGGTGTCCGGCGGCGTCAACCCGGCCACGGGGGAGCCCGCCTTCGTGCGCAGCCTGGGACAGGACCACACCAACGGCGCCGGGCTGCCCGGCGAGATCGACCACGTCAAATGGCTGTCCTACGCCAATGTGCGCGCTGCCGGCGGGACACCCGGATTCGACGCGGTCCGCGGGCAGGTGCTCCACTTCGACACGGTGTTCTCAGGGCGCACCTACGGCACGGCCGCACACCCCTTCGGCGGGGCGGTCGCCGACCCGGACAGCGATCTGAGACTGGCGTCGGCGGCAGCCCCCATCGTGGACTTCGAGAGTTTCGTCGGCGTCGAGTTCTTCCTCACCAACACCAAGGTGTACGCCTGCTACGAACGGCTGCCCTTCGGCCGCGAAATGCTCGGCGACTACGCGGCGTTCCTCTACGCCGTCCCGGTCGCCGACCGCGCACCCGAGGACGTGCACCACTGCCGGGTCTCCTACGACCGCGCCGCCGGAACGGTGCGTTACCTCCTGGAGGGCGAGGAGGTCTTCCGGGTGGACCGACTCGGACACCGCCTGGCCGGCAGCGCGCACCTGGTACTTGAGCACGGGGGTGAGGACACGTCGGCGGAACCGCGCCAATTCGCCGCCGGTGTGGGCCTGTTCACCGTTCTGGACGGAGCGCTGCCGGGCCGCGGGGACTCCTCCGGTCTGGTCCGCCTTACGCCCCGGCCGGAGCAGTACTACAGCACACTGGAGGGGCCGCCCGTCCCGCAGACCTTCGTGGACCCCGACAGCGCGGGGAGCAGCCGGCTCTTCGGACAGGGCGCCGAGGTGACGGTGGCCTCGTGCACGGTCTCCGTGTCCGAGGCGGTCACCGGCTGAGGCCCTCCGGCAAGCCCACGCGAGCGGGGCCCGCGGTACGCGGGCCCCGCCCGTGCGTCCGGGGACGCTCAGGACTTGTCCGGAAGTTCGACGGACTGCGCGTGGCGGAAGAAGTCCGTGGGGTCGAACCGCGCCTTGGCCCGCTGCAGCCTGCGGTAGTTCTCCTTGTAGTACAGGGCGTGCCAGGGTACCCCGGACCGGTTGAACCGCGGGTCCTTGATGTCGGTGTCCGGTGAGTTGATGTAGCAGCCGTCGGTCTGCTCGTTGGGCACCGGGTAGCCGCCGGTCGAGGCGAAGGCGCCGTGGTAGATGTCGCGCAGCCAGCCCATGTGCTGCTCGTCCTCGCGGGGGTCGTGCCAGTAGTTCTCGAAGAGGGCGAGGAACGCCGAGTCGCGGTGCACGGAGGCGGTGGCGTGCGGATCGACGGCGTTGATCCGGCCGCCGGCCACCCCGGTGAGCTGGAGCGTGGCGTTGGGGTTGATGTAGTCGTCCCGGGTCATCTGCTCGTAGAGCGTGCCTATCTGGGCATCGGTGAAGCCCTTGCGCATGTACGCGGTCTTCACGCCGCTGCGCATGGCGGGGCTGGTCATCAGCGTGGGGTTGCTGGTGCCGATCAGCTCGGTCGCGTCCAGCCAGGACAGCTTCTGCGCCGGCGGGACGGCGGCCTTCGTACCCTGTGTGATCGCCACGAGGTAGCTGGTCAGCAGCTCCTCGGCGTGCGGGATCCCGGCGTCGATCTGGGTCAGGATGTTGATGGACTGCGACGACTTGTGCTGGAGGAACACCACTCCGGTCAGCGAGGTGTACGGCGAGTCCGGGGCCTTGTTCTGCTCGTGCCAGGTGCCGAAGTTGCGCACCAGGCGGGTGAAGCCGGTCCGGTCGAGGTCGGCCCAGGGGACCGGGACGACGCTCAGGAGCACCTCCTTGGGCGGGCGCGGGAGCTGCTCGGCCGGGTTGGCATCGTGCCTGCCCGGAGAGCGGAACCAGTAGCGCGTGACGATGCCGAAGTTGCCGCCACCGCCGCCGGTGACCGCCCACCACAGGTCGTGGTGCGGGTCGTCGGGGTTGCGGGACGCGGTGATCCGGCGGGCCCGGCGGTCACGGCCGACGACCACCATCTCCACCGCCTCCAAGTGGTCCACCACATAGCCGAACTTGCGGGACAGCAGCCCGTATCCGCCACCGCTGGCGTGCCCGCCGATGCCGACGCCGGGGCACACCCCGCCCGGCAGCGTCACCCCCCAGCCCTTGAACAGCCACTCGTAGATCCGGCCCAG
Source organism: Streptomyces eurocidicus (assembly GCF_002891295.1). GTDB lineage: Bacteria > Actinomycetota > Actinomycetes > Streptomycetales > Streptomycetaceae > Streptomyces > Streptomyces eurocidicus. The sequence goes on from NZ_LGUI01000002.1 coordinate 509,764, forward strand.
CTGGGCACCGCCCTCGACGGCGAAGGCCCGGCGCCGTTCGCAGTAGTAGACGTCGTACATCAGCGACAGGTCGATGATGACTTCGGCCTCGGGGTGGTAGACGAACGGGGCGTAGCTGTGGCCGCCGCCGCGCACGGAGATCCGCTGCCCGGCCCGGGCGGCCCGGTCCACGGCGTGCAGGACCTGGTCGGAGTTGCCGACCACCTGGACGCACTGGGGCGTGGCCACCCAGCGTTTGTCGTTGCCGGTGACGAGCTCGGGATAGCGGGGGTCGTCCGGTGTGACCCGTACCGCACGGAAGGGCGCGGCGATGCTCTGTACGGGCTCGAAGTCGACCGTGACGGCCTCGGGCAGGGAACTCCGGCTGTGCTCCGCTGGTTGCTCGTTCTTGGTGATGTCCATGGATTCCTTCTCGTTTTACTCATCGCTTGCCTGATGGAGCTGCCGGGTCCGTGGAACGGCCGGGATGGTCCGGGGCCTCGTAGTCCGAGAGGTCGACACGGCGGGTGCGGCGCCAGTACTCCTGTGCCGTGAAAGGCCAGTTCTGCGCCGAGCGCCCTTTCTCGTTGGTGAACCAGTTGCTCACCTTCGACCACCCCCAGGCCCGCTCCGAGTTGGCCCGGTCGACCCAGGCGTTGTACGCGTCGTGAACATCCCTCTTCACGTCCAGGGACCGCCGTCCGGTCTCCATGAGCAGCCGAACGGCATCGAGAAGGTAGGTCACTCCGCACTCGGAGAAGTAGAAAATACTGCCTCCCTGCCCGGAGAGGTTGGTGTTCGGGCCATAAAGGCAGAAGAGATTGGGAAATCCTGGAACTGCCAGGCCGAGGTATGCGCGGGCGTCCCCGTCCCATGTTTCGTGCAGATCCGCACCGCCGATACCGGTGACGCGCATCGGAGCCAGAAATTGGGAAGCGGCAAATCCGGTTCCATAAATGAGGACATCGATCTCGTGCAGAACACCGTCCGCGGTGCGTACGCCGCTTTCGGTGATTTCCGAGATGCTTTCGGTGACCAGCGTGACATTTTCCCGCCGCAGCGTCCGCAGCCACATCCCGTTGTCCCGCAGCACTCGCTTGGCCCCCACCGGATACCGCGGGAGCACCAGCGGAAGCAGTTCGGGCGCGTCGGCCAGCTGGGCCCGGAGGTGCCGCGTGAGCGTGGCGCGCAACTCGTCGTTGGTCGCGGAGACGGCGCGCTCGGTGGGCGGGTGGTCCGGGTCCACGATCCAGCCCTCGAGCACACCCCGAAGGCCCGGCGCGAAGAGCCAGAAGCGGTGCCAGGCCGCGTAGTAGGGGATGTGCTCGTACAGCCAGGCGGTGCTCGGCGGCACCGCGTCGTGGTAGTGCGGGGTGGGGCGCAGCCACGGCGGCGTGCGCTGGAACACCGTCAACGCCCCCGCGGTCCCGGCCACTTCCGGAATGAACTGGTACGCGCTGGCGCCCGTGCCGATGACGGCCACCCGGCGCCCGGCGAGCGGTACGTCATGGTCCCAGCCGGCGGAGTGGAACGCCGGGCCGGCGAACCGCTCCCGGCCGGGGATGTCCGGCAGTTTGGGCCGGTTCAGCTGCCCGACGGCGCTCACGAGCACCTCGCTCCGCACGCTGCGCGGCCCGTCCGGGCCGCACAGCCGCAGTCGCCAGTGGGCGTGCTCGTCGTCCCACCGCGCCTCACGCACCTCGGTGCCGAACCGGATGTGCTCGTACAGTCCGTACTCCTTGGCGAACTCCTGGAAGTACTGGAGGAGTTGGTCCTGCGTGCAGAAGTGATCCGGCCAGTCGGAGCGGTTGGCGAACGGGTAGCTGTACAGATGGCTGGGGACGTCGACCCGGCAGCCCGGGTACCGGTTCTCCAGCCAGGTGCCGCCGACGTCGTCGTTCTTCTCGTAGATGGTGAACGGCACGCCCGCCTGGGCCAGCCGGTATCCCGCGAGCAGCCCGCTCATCCCGGCACCGATGATCGACACCCGCACGGCACCGGCGCGGTGCCGCCCGGGCTCCTCGCCGGCCGGTCCGGCGAGGTCCCGTGCCCGCCAGCGCGGAGCCCTCGGGTCCTGGCCGGGAAGGACGATCTCCTCGGCGAGCAGGGGCAGCACGTCCTCGGTGTCGCCGCCCATGGCCCAGCCGCTGATCCGGCGCAGCGTCTCCCGGTCGGGCGGGGGCGGGGGCACACTGCCGGCCTCCCGGTAGCGGACGAGCGCGCCGAACGCGGTCTCCCGTGCCGCGGCCCGCTGTTCGGCGGAGAGACCGCCCTGCGGGGCGAAGAGCCAGCCGGCGGCCCGCAGGTCCTCGCGCAGCACGGACAGATCGCCCGTGAGGTGCGCCACGGTCATCAGCAGAGCGGGCACCTCGGCGCTCTCCAGGTGGGCCCGCAGGGCGTCGTCATCGGCGGTGATCGGCCTCAGCGGCCCTTGGAACGACATGGGACGACGCCTTTCGTGACGGGAGGTGGGACCGGGCGGTGCGCTGCCCGGCGGGCGTGGGGCACGGCTCATGGACCGGGTCGGACCGGGCCGGTGCTCATGGGGTCGGCCCCCGGGGTGTGTCGCTCCGGGCGAGGTCCGCATCGCACAGGGAGCCGAACCCCCGGTCGACATAGACGGCGGGGCGGCCGCCGGGTTCCGGCAGGGCCACGTGCTCCGCCTCGCCGAGGATGATCACATGGTCCCCCGCGCCGACCCGCCGCCGCACCGCGCACTCCACGACCGCGAGCGCCCCGGCCACCACGGTGCCCCCGTGCGGAGTGGGCACGAAGCCGCCGCCGGCGAACTTGTCCGGGCTCTTGCCGGCGAACCTCCGGGCGAGCTCGGTGTGTTCGTGCTCGTCCCGGAGCATGCTGACGGCGAACTGCGGACTCCGAGCGAAGACCGGGTAGCAGCGCGCCGACGTGGCCAGGCAGACCAGGAGCAGCGGCGGGTCCAGTGAGAGCGAGCAGAGCGAACTCGCGGTGAAGCCGTGCGGCCTGCCCTGCTGGTCGTGCGCGGTGACGATGGCGACCCCGGAGGGGAAGCGGGCCATCGCGCCGCGGAACAGGGCGGGGTCCAGGCCCGTGCCCCCGCCGTCCTCGACCGAGGGCGCACGGGCTCCGGGCGCCGACCGGGCGTCCGCCCTGGGCTGTGCCGTCACGGCGTCGCCTCGCGGTGCGTGAAGCCGGACAGCGAGACCGTGTACTGCCGGGTGTCGCGGCGGTAGTCCATGCAGTACGTGGTCGGGTACCAGCCGGAGACGGCCCACGCCTTGGGCCGGTTGACCGGCGCGCAGCCGCCCGCGCGCCCGTGCGCGAGCCCCTCGATCCACGACTTGGCGATCATGGGCTCGTAGAAGGTGATCCGGCTGTCGTACGCGCCGTACATGAACGTCTGAGTGAACGGCTTGCCGTGCATCTCCGGCGAGTCCATGTCCATCAGATGGTTGCCCATCTGCGGCACCACGGCGCCCATGTCCATGTACCGGTCCGGCATGTACCGCTCCGGCACCGGCTTGCGTGCGGTCTTGAGGTCGTCGCAGTTCATGAGGCCGGCGCACGGACCGGTGCGGATACGGCGCACGGCCGCCTCGTCCTGCATATAGAAGTGGAAGTCGAAATGCGGGACGCTGTACGCCTCCGGCGGGTGGCCGTGCGGATCCCAGGTCAACTGCGCCCAGGTGAAGGGGCCCCCGACGTGTCCGCGGAACCCCTCGGGAAGGTCCAGGGCCATCGCGACCTCGTCCACGCACTCCGTGGCCCGGTCCACCGTGCCGTCGCCGTTCACGTCGTAGCAGATCTTGCCGTCGCCCTCCTTGGGCAGGTTCCGCAGGGCGGCGGCGGAGAAGGTGTAGCCGAGGGTGAGCGGGCGGGAGCCGCGGCGCTGCGAGTAGACGCGGATGGTGCCGTCGCCCAGGCGCTGGGGTGTGCCGTACTCGGTCTTGACACGGCCGTGGGCCGCCGGGGTCGCGGCGGACCGCGAGTCGTCCGCGCGGCCGGTGTCCGCCGCCGCCCAGGCGCCGAGCAGGGCGGCGGCCGCGAGGGCGGCCGTGACGGCGCGGCGCGCGCGCCGGCCGCGGGTGGCCGAGCTGGACTGTCGAAGGGGTGCGGTCTGCACGGGCGAGGTCCTTTCCGGACGGGGGAGGTGGGGCGGGTCGAGCGGTGTGTGCCGTCAGCGCTACGGGGTGCGGCCCGTCACGCCAGGCAGGTGGGCAGGCGGCCTCCGTTGAACATGACCATCTCGCCGAATGCGGCCACCGGGTCTACGCCCTGCGCCGGCCCACCAGGGCCCGCCGGGCCGGGCAGTTCGGCACGGGCGACATGCAGATTGCCGACGATGCGCTCCGCGTCGAGCAGGTGGTCGAACTCCGTCCGGCGCACGCTCCTCGCCGTCTCCAGAGGGCTGAGGCCCCGCGCCGCGCCCTCCGCGGCCAGACCCTGGATCCAGCGCAGATAGCGGGCGTTGTCGTCGAGGACCTCGGGGCCGGTGACCGGCCCGTGCCCGGACACCACGGTCCGCGGCCGCAGCCCGCGCAGCCGCTCGATCGCCCGTAGCGTCCCGGCGACCGTGCCGAACAGACAGAACGGCGCGGCCCCGGAGAACACCACGTCCCCGGCGAAGAGCACCCGCTCGTCCGGCAGCCACACCACCACGTCACCGTCGGTGTGCGCCGGGCCCACGTGCAACAGCTCCACCCGCCGCTCGCCGAGGTGCAGCGTGAGAGGGTCGCGGAAGGTCAGGGTGGGCAGCGTGAGGCGCACATCGCCCCACTCCACGTGCGGCCACAGGCCGGTGAGGGCGAGCCCGGTGGCCGCCATCTCGGTGCGCGTGGACTCGTGCGCGAGGACCGTGGCCACGGGCCCGAAGACCTGGTTGCCGAAGGTGTGATCACCGTGGTGGTGGGTGTTGACCAGGGTCCGGGCCGGGCCGGGCCGGAGCCCGTCCACGGCATCGCGCAGCCGCTCGGCGCGCCGCACGGTCGCCAGCGTGTCCACCACGAGGGCGCCCTGCGGCCCGATGAGCACCCCGGAGTTGCTCACGCACCAGCCCCCGGGCGGCTGTTCGTAGACGTACACCTGCTCGGCCACCTCGACCAGGCGCGCGCCGTCGGCCCCGGGCGGCGCGGCGGTCACCGCGTCCCCTCGCGAGGCGGGCTGCCCGGCGCCAGCGCCGCGGCCCTGGCGCCCGCGTAGGCCGCCGCGTGGCCGAGCGTGGTGCGGCTGTTGGCGCCCAGCGCCTCGCGCAGGTACGCCCGCGCCTCCGCGAGGGTGCGGCCCTCGCCGAGCACCTTGGGGACGGCGGCCGGGTCGACCGCGACGGTGTGCCGGGCGACGGCCACACCGCCGCCCGCCCCGTCCGGCGTGAACTCCCAGGCCCCGCTGTGCCCCAGCAGCAGGGCGGGCGGCACCAGCTGTTTGTAGACGATCGACGTGTCCGGGAAGCAGAGCCGCACGGACCGCGTCGTGTGCGCGCTGCCGTCCGCGGTCACCGTCTCCATCTCCATGTCCTGCACCCCGGGCGGGTCCTCGCGCAGCCGCACCCGGCGCACGTGCGGCAGCCGCTGCGGCCAGGCGTCGGCGCGGTCCACGAACGCGTAGGCGTCCGCCGCCGCGCCGGACAGCTCCAGGCTGTCGGTGAACGAGAAGACCAGCTCATCCATCGGATAGGGAAGCTCGGCGATCCGCGCGAGGGCGGCCAGCTCCCGTTCGCTGTTGCGGTTCACCCCCTCGGTGACCCACGCGGCCGCCTCCTGGCCGGGCGCGGTGAAGTCGTGGACGAGACTCACCATGGTCCTGCCGTCCCGCTGCGGGGCGAACCGCCACTGGCCGCCCATCGAGGCGAACGGTGGCCGGCTGTGCTCCTGGCGGAACGTCACGGTGCGCCCCCGCGGATCCAGCGTGCGCCGCGAGACCCAGTCCTTGACCTCGCCGTTGACCAGGGCCCACAGATGGAAGCGCTCGTTGGTGTCGTCCCGCTCCAGATGCCGGACGTGCAGGGTGGGCTCGAAGATCACCGGCCATCGGGTCACATCGGCCACCAGCTCGTACACGGTGTCCGCGGGGGCCGCGACGACGCGTGTGTGCAGGGTGTGGTGCTCTCGTAGCTCAGTCATGGTCGAGGGCCTTCCGGGTCGGCGGGTCGGTCGGTGCGCGCCGCACGTCGGTTCACCCGGTCTTCGCGGCGGAGCCGTTGACCAGGTCGAGTACGTCGCGAGGGCTGGTGAGCAGCGGGATCGCGTCGTCCGGCACCGGCACGCCGAACTCGTTCTCGATGCGCACGGCGGCCTCCATCAGGGCGAGGGAGTCGTAGCCGAGCTCCTGGAAGGGCCGGTCGTGCACGTCCTCGCCCGCGGGCCAGTCCTCGCTCGCACCCCCGCACGCGGCCAGGATGCGGTGCAGGTCGTCCAGGGTCATGGTGGTGGCGTTCGGCATGGTCGACTCCTTGCTGTCAGTGGTGGGACGGCGCACGTGCGGATGAGGGTCAGACGGATGCCTCGCGGACCACCACGGCCGAGTTGAAGCCCCATCGGCCGCGGGCGAGGACCAGGGCGCAGGCGACACGTGCCTCCCGCGGGCCTTTGGTCACCAGGTCGATCCCGTAGTCGGCCGGGACGTCGGCACTGGCCCCGGAGGCCGGGATCACACCGTCCCGGATGGTGAGGAGCGCGGTGGCGACGTCCAGCGGCCCGCCCCCCGCGTAGAGCCGCCCGGTGAGCGCCTTGGGCGCGGTCACGGGCACCCGGCGCGCCCCGAACAACTCCCGGATCGCCGTGGCCTCGGCGCGGTCCAGATCGCGGACGCCGGCCGCGTCCGCGAACACCACGTCCACGTCCTTCGGCGTCAGCCCGGCCTGGGCCAGGGCCTGTTCGGCCGCCCGGCGCAGTCCGGGCGGCCGCCCGGGACGTGCGGGCCGCTCCCCTCGGAAGCCCGCCGGGGCGGGGTCGAAGGTCGAGGCGTACCCGGCGATCTCCCCGTACACCCGGCTCGCCCCGCGGGCCCGGGCCGCCACGGGGTCCTCCACCACCAGGATCGCCCCGCCCTCGCCCGGCACATAGCCGCAGGCCGCCGCGTCGAACGGCAGGTAGGCGCGCTCCGGGTCGGTGGCGTGGCTTATCCGCCCGCTGGACAGGTGGGAGAGCCACCCCCATGGGTCGAACGCGGAGTCCACGCCCCCGGTGACCACCAGGGGAGTGCCGCGCCGGACGGTGCGCCGGGCGTGTCCGAGGGCGTCGAGGCCGCCGGCCTGCTCGGCCACCAGGGCGCTGCTGGGTCCGCGCATGCCGTTGCGGATGGAGATCTGGCCGGTGTTGACCGCGTAGAACCAGGCGAAGGACTCGTACACGCTGACCGCCTGGGGGCCGACGCTCCACAGCTTCTTGAACTCCCGGTGGGTGAACTCGAAGCCTCCGCATCCGTTGGAGGTCACCACGCCCATGTCGTAGTCCGTGGTCCCCGACGGGTCCACGCCCGCGTCGGCGATCGCCCAGTCCGCGGCGGCCAGGGCGAGCCGGGTGGAGACGTCGGTCTGCGGAAGGAGGCGGCTCGGCAGATGCGCGGAGGCGTCGAAGCCCTCGATCTGACCCGCCAGCCGGGCCGGATAGCGGGACGTGTCGAAACGGGTGATCGGTACGACGCCCGAGCGGCCCGCGAGGACCGCCTCCCAGTATTGCTCCAGGCCGAGGCCGTTGGGCGCGGCGACGCCGATGCCGGTCACATACACCGGGCCGGTGCCCGGGTGCGGGTTCGTACCGGGGCCGGGCTCCCGCGCGGCGGCCGGCGAGTGGCCGGCGCCCGGCGCGCGCACCGCACCGACGGCACTCATGAGACCTCCTGGGGGCTGCGAAGGACCATCGCGCTCTGGAATCCGCCGAAGCCGCTGCCCACGGTGAGGACGGTGTTCACCCGGTGCTCACGAGCGGTGACCGGTACGTAGTCCAGGTCGCACTCCGGGTCGCTGGTGTGCAGATTGGCCGTGGGCGGAACCACGTTGTGCTCGATGGCGAGCAGCGATGCCGCGATCTCCACCGAGCCGATGGCGCCGAGCGAGTGACCCACCATCGACTTGATCGAGCTGACCGGGGTCTCGTAGGCGTGCTGCCCGAGACTGCGCTTGAACGCGGCGGTCTCGTGGCGGTCGTTCTGCTTGGTCCCCGAGCCGTGCGCGTTGATGTAGTCCACGGCCGTCACATCGACCCTCGACTCGTCGAGGGCGACCCGGATCGCCTCGGCCATCTCCCGGCCGTCCGGCTTGAGTCCGGTCATGTGGAACGCGTTGGAACGCGTCGCGTATCCGGTGACCTCTGCGTAGATGTGCGCGCCACGGCGCCGGGCGCTGTCGTACTCCTCAAGGACGAACATGGCCGCGCCCTCGGCGAGCACGAAGCCGTTGCGGGAGCCGTCGAAGGGGCGCGAAGCCTGCTCCGGGGCGTCGTTGCGCGGCGTGGTCGCCTTGATGGCGTCGAAGCAGGCCACCACGATCGGGGTGATCGGCGTGTCGGAGGCCCCGGCCACCATCACATCGGCGCTGCCCTCGCGGATCAGCTGCACGGCGTGGCCGACCGAATCGATCCCCGAGGTGCAGCCGTTGGAGATCATCGCCACCGGGCCCTCGGCGCCCACCGTCCACGCGATCTCGGCCGCCATCACACTCGGCACCAGGTAGTCGAACATGTGCGGAGAGAGCCTCGCGGGGTCCATCTCCCAGTCGCGGCCCCGGTCGGAGAGGGCCAGGTACTCGCGTTCAAGGCTCGTGGCGGCCGCGACCGCGCTGCCCAGACCGACACCGACGCGGTACGGGTCCAGGCCGCCGAGCTCCAGCCCGCTGTCCCTGACGGCCTCTTTGGCGCAGACCACCGCGAACTGGGTGGCCCGGTCCATGCGGTCGGTCTCCGAAGCCGTGAGTCCCTCGATGACCGGGTCGAAGTCGGCCTCGGCGGCGATCTGCGAGCGGTAGGGCGAAGGGTCGAAGAACGTGATCCTGCGGGTGGCGGTGCGGCCACTGGTCAGCGTGGACCAGAACTCCTTCGCGCCCTTGCCTCCGGGAGCCCGGATGCCGATACCGGTGATCACGACACGGCGCGTCATCGGGGGCCGTCCACGGCCGTCGGCGCGGTTGAACTGAGCATTTCAGTGCGTTCCTTTGCAGTCGTGTGGGGCAGGGGAACGGGCGGCGCGGCCGACGGGTGCCGGCGCGCGGCGAACGGGCGGCGCGGAGCCACCCGACGGGGTGGCTCGGGCATGGGCGAGCGCGGCCGGTGTCCGGTTCGTCTTCTCCGGCCGCTCCCGCTCCACCGACGCTTCGTCACGGCCCGTTCCCGACCCGGGTCGCGGACTGACGGGATCAGTAGTTGCCGAGCCCGCCACAGACGTTCAGGGCCTGGGCGGTCACCGCGTTGGCGCCTTCGCCGACCAGGTAGTCGATCATCGCGGCGACCTCGCCGGCCTCCACGTACCGGCCGATCGGCGCGCGGGCGCTGATCCGGCGGTGGGCCTCCTCCACGTCCACGCCCCAGATCGCCGCGTAGTGCTCACGCACGCCCTCCGCCATCGGCGTCTCGACGAAGCCCGGGCAGACCGCGTTGACCGTGATGCCGGTCTTGGCGAGCTCCAGACCGAGCGCCTTGGAGAAGCCGACGACGCCGTGCTTGGACGCCGAGTACGGGGCGGCGTGGATCACGCCCTGCTTGCCACCGGTGGACGCGATGTTGATGATCCGGCCCCAGCCCTTGTCCCGCAGGCCGCCGCGCGTCAACACCTGCTTGGTGACGAGGAAGACGCTGGTCAGGTTGGTGGCGATCACGTCGTACCAGAGCTCGTCCTCGATCTCGGCGGTGATCCCGCCGCCGGGCCGGCCGGCGTTGTTGACCAGGATGTCGATGGGGCCGAAGCGCTCGACGGCCGCGTCCACGAGGGCGTGGATCTGCTCCGGCACCCGCACGTCGCAGGACCGCCCGTCCACATCGAGACCCAGGTCACGAAGCTGCTTGACGGTCGCCGCCACGGCGTCCTCGCGCCGCGAGCAGATATAGACGCTGATGCCCTGCCGGCCCAGGCCCTTGGCGATCTCTAGGCCCATGCCGCTGGTCGCTCCGGTGACCAGTGCCACTCGCCGGGTGCGTTCCGCCATGGTCGGTCCTCTCGGGTTCCGCCGGGACAGCCCGGGCGTTTCGCCCAGGCCGCGAACTGCGCTCCACGCTGGCCGGAGGTGCTCGAACCCGGATCCAAGTGGACTGGAAGCCCGGGCTCACCGGAGCGGGCCGGTACCCGTGACGGGGCGGCCAGGGGCCGGGAGCCGCCTCGAGCGGACTTCGAGGGGACTTGGACGGGCAGGCCGGACGGTGGCGGGGCCGACGACAGTGAAGGGTCGCCCGGCACCGTCCACCGAAGGGGCTTCAGCCATGACGAGCAGGCGCAGCGGCAGCGAACCCGACGAGCGTTTGCTGTACGTGGAGGTCCAGCAGTTCTACGCGCGGCAGATGCAGTCACTCGACGCGCGCAAACTGGAGGAGTACGCGGAGACGTTCACCGAGGACGGCGAGTTCTCCCACACGCCGGGCCGCGAACCGTCCCGGACCCGTGCGGGCATCACCGCGGACCTGCACGACTTCCACAAGCGGTACGAGGGCGACCCGGTACAGCGGCGCCACTGGTTCAACATGATCGACCTGGATCCGCAGGGCGACGGCAGCGTCCACGCCACGTTCTATGTGCTCGTGGTGACCACCAGGCCCGGGGTACGCGAGCCCGAGGTCGCCCCGAGCTGCCTGGTGCACGACGTGCTGGTACGCGAGAACGGCGAACTGCGCAACCGCTCCCGGCGGGTGGAGCACGACCAGTTCCTCATCTGAGAAACCCCGGGGCACACGCCGGCGGGCGGGCCGTGGTCAGCGATCGATGTGCGACATGTCCGGGTACCGCTCGCCGTGCACCGCGCCCGGCGGGACGGCCGACTCCAGAGCAGAGAGCGTCCGCTCGGACAACTCCACATCCGTGGCGGCCACGTTCTGTTCCAGGTAGCTCAGCCGTTTGGTGCCCGGAATCGGCACGATGTCCTCGCCCTGAGCGAGCAGCCAGGCCAGGGAGAGCTGGGCCGGGCTGAGCCCGGCCTCGTTCGAGATCTCCCGGATCCTGGCCACGAGACGTTCGTTGTGCTCGGCGTTCTCACTGGTGAAGCGGGGCGCCGCCCGGCGGAAGTCGCCGTCGGCCAGTTCGGAAGCGGGCGGCAGGGCACCGCCGAGCAGGCCCCGGCTGATCGGGGCGTAGGCGACCAGGGAGGTGCCGAGTTCCCGGGCCGCGGGCAGCACGCTCTCCTCGACGTCCCGGCTGAACAGCGAGAACTCGCTCTGCAACGCGGAGATCGGATGCACCGAGCAGGCCCGGCGCAGGGTCCGCGCACTCACCTCGGACAGCCCGAGCCAGCGCACCTTCCCGGCCCGCACCAGCTCGGCCATCGCCCCGACGGTCTCCTCGATGGGCACCTGGGGGTCGCGGCGGTGCAGGTAGTACAGGTCGATGTGGTCCACGCCGAGCCTGGCCAGGGACGCGTCGCAGGCGGCGCGCACATACTCCGGGCTGCCGTTGATGCCACGCCCCGCGGGGTTCCCGGCGCGGACCACACCGAACTTGGTGGCGAGCAGCACACGGTCGCGACGGTCCGCGACGGCACGCCCGACCAGGCGCTCGTTCTCCCCGATCCCGTACATGTCGGCGGTGTCCAGCAGATTCACCCCGAGGTCGAGGGCACGGTGAATGACCGCGATCGACTCGGACTCCCGGGCACTGCCGTAGAACTCGGACATGCCCATGCAGCCGAGTCCGAGCGGGAAGACCTCGGGTCCCTCACGACCGATGCGGCGGAGCTTCATACGGATTCCTTCCGTTGCCTGGCGCCGGGGGCGGGGCGAGACGAGGGTCGGCCTCTCACCGGGGCCTCGCGCTCACCTCTGTGTGCCGGTCGGAACGTGCCGACGGGTCGCCGTACAGGGAGGCCCGGGCGGCGGCGCACGGGCCGACGACACCGGACGGGCCGGTGGAGCCGTTATCCGGCGTCCTCGACCAGTTCCTCGAGGGAAGAACCCTCCGGCACGCCCTGACCCACGTCCCAGTGCTCGGCGAGGCGGCCGTCCTCGATCCGCCAGATGTCCACCACCACCGAGGGCTGCGCGTCCGGCGCGGCCCTGGCCACGCTGTGCGTCCAGACCTGGTCGCCCTCGGCCACCATGCGCCGCACCGTCAGCGAGAATCCGGGCACGGCGGCCGCGACGGCCGAGAACGTCTCGACGGTTCGGTCGCGGCCGGCGCCGACGCCGTGGTGGTGGTTGACGAAGCCCTCGGTGAGCAGCAGGCGGGCCCGGTCGAAGTCCTTGTCGTTGTAGAACAGCCGGATGTACTCGGCCACGAGGTCCTTGTTCGCCTGCAGGGACTTCGCTAATGAGTTCGCTGAGTTCATTCCCTCACCCTCGCACGAACGACCGGGCCCCACTAGGCGTTCCGCCCAGGTGCGGCCGAACAAAAGACCCCTCTTCCTGTTTCTGCAGGTCGGAGAGGCCCGAGGAGGTGGAACCCAGGAGATTCGGATGCCTGGGTCCCGGGCGGTGACGCTCAGATCCCCGGGCGGTAGCGCATCGGATGGTCCCCCGGAACCTCGACCACCGCGATCCGCACCCCGTCCGGATCCGCGATCCACATCTCGATCAGCCCCCAGGGCTTGCGCTCCGGCGGCTCCAGGATCTCGACGCCCTGCCGGGCCAGCTCCTCGTGGGCGGCCGTCGCGTCCGCGACCTGCAACCACAGTGCCAGGCCGGGCGCCGGGGGCGTCTCGGAGCGCCCGGAGACCTCCAGGAATCCGCCGCCCAGGAAATAGACGGTGCCGCGCTCCGGGCCCGTGCCGAACTCGCGGTAGACCGCGAGGCCCAGCGTCCCCCCGTAGAAGGCCCGGGAGCGCTCGGGATCGGTGGGCCGGAGGAGCACCCTGCTGCTGAGTACGTGCGCCATGACGGCGACTGTACGCACCAACGGTCGGGTTAGTGTTCATACGAGTCGAAACGTATGGAGAGGAACCTACGGGTGACCATGGAAACCGCCGGCAGCCGTGCTGCCGAGCCGACCTTCCGCACCGCTACCACCGCCGATGTGCCCGAACTCGTGGCGCTCGTCGAATCGGCCTACCGGGGTGACGACAGCCGGGTGGGGTGGACGACCGAGGCGGACCTGCTGGACGGCCAGCGGACCGACCCCGACGGCGTCCTGGCCGTGGTGACCGACGCGAACAGCCGACTGCTCGTGGTCGAGCTCGACGGCGCCCTGGTCGCCTGCTGTCAGCTCGAACACCGGGGGGACCACGCCTACTTCGGGATGTTCGCGGTCCGTCCCACGATGCAGGGCGCCGGCCTCGGCAAGGTGATCATCGCGGAGGCCGAGCGGCTCGTCCGCGCCGAGTGGGGCGTCGGCGAGATGCACATGACGGTCATACGGCAGCGCGACGACCTGATCGCCTGGTACGAGCGCCGTGGCTACCGGCGCACCGGGAAGATGAGCCCCTTCCCCTACGGCGACGAGCGCTTCGGGGTGCCGCAGCGCGACGACCTCGAGTTCGAGCTGCTGGTCAAGGAGCTGCCGTAAACGGTGCGGCGACCGCCGTGAGCCGTAAGGCGTGAGCGGTACCCCATGGGTAAGGGGCTCCGGCCATGGCCGGAGCCCCTTACCCATGCTCCCTGAGCGTCTGCCCGGGGCTCACAGCCTGCCGGCCTCCACCAGCCGTCGCAGGAACCGCCGGGTGCGCTCCTCCCGCGGATCGCCGAAGACCTCGGCCGCCGTCCCGCGCTCCAGCACCACCCCGCCGTCCAGGAAACAGACCTGGTCGGCGACGTCCCGGGCGAAGCCCATCTCATGGGTGGCCAGGACCATGGTCATGCCCTCCTCCTTGAGGTCGCGCACGACGCCCAGCACCTCTCCGACGAGCTCCGGATCGAGGGCCGCGGTGATCTCGTCGAGCAGCAGCAGCCGGGGACGGCCCGCCAGCGCCCGTACGATCGCGACCCGCTGCTGCTGGCCGCCGCTCAGCCGGTCCGGGTACTCGCCCGCCTTGCCGCCCAGGCCCAGCCGCTCCAGCAGCTCCCGGGCCCGCTCCTCCGCCCGCGCGCGCGGCTCCCCGTGCACCCGGCGCGGCGCGAGGGTGATGTTGTCGAGCACCGTCATGTGCGGGAAGAGGTTGTACGCCTGGAACACGACCCCGATCCGGCGGCGCACCGCGTCCGGGTCCACCCGGGGGTCGGTGATCTCCTCGCCGTCGAGGAAGATCGCGCCGTCGTCGACCTCCTCCAGCAGGTTCGCGCAGCGCAGCAGCGTCGATTTGCCGGATCCGGAGGCGCCGATGAGCGCCGTGACGGTGTGCGGTGCGACCTCCAGGTCGACGTCGCGCAGGACGACGGTCCGCCCGAAGGTCTTGCGGACCGCCTCCAGCCGCAGCACGGGCGTCGGGCCGGCCTGCCCCGGCACGCTCCCGGAGCCGTTCGGCTCCGGCGTCGGCACCGGCTCCGGGCCGGCCTGCCCCGGCGCGCCCTCGCCCTTGCGGTCGCTGGTCATACGATCCCTCCCTGGGCCCGGCGGCGGTCCATCCGCGCCGTGACCCAGTCGGTGAACCGGGTCGACGGGATGGTGAGGGCGACGAAGATGAGCCCGGCGACCACGTACGGCGTGTAGTTGAAGCTCTTGCTCGCGACGATCTGCGCCGCGTACACGGCGTCGACCGCGCCCGCGATCGAGACGAGGCCGGTGTCCTTCTGGAGCGAGACCAGGTCGTTGAGGAGCGGCGGCACGACCCGTCGCACGGCCTGCGGCAGGACGACGAAGCGCAGGGTCTGCCGGCCGTTGAGGCCCAGGGAGCGCGCGGCGGCCCGCTGGCTGGGATGGACGGACTCGATGCCGGCCCGGAAGACCTCCGCGACGTACGCCGAGTAGGTGAGGACCAGCGCCGTCCCGCCCAGCAGCACCGGGTCGGTGGTGACGCCCTGCAGCCGCAGGGCCGGGATGCCGAAGACCACCATGAGCAGGCAGATCACCAGTGGCAGGCCGCGGAAGAAGTCGGTGTAGGCGGTGGCCAGCGCGCGCAGCGGGAAGAACACCGGGCCCCGCAGCGTGCGGGCCACGGCGATCAGCATGCCGAGGATCAGTACGGCCGCCCCGCAGATGACGAGGAGCCGCAGGTTGAGCCACAGGCCGTCGAGGACCTTGGGCAGCGCCTCGCGGGCGTAGTGGGCGCTGAAGAACGTCTCCCGGGTGCGGGGCCAGCCGGGGGAGTTGACGACGGCGAGGAACAGCACGACGCCGGTGACCAGGGTGCTGAGGGCGGCCACCGCCGTGGCCCGGCGTGCCCGTGTGCGTCTGAAGCGTTCGCGCTCCAGCCGCCGCGCCGACGGTACGTAGTGGTCCTCGTGGGCCGTGGCGCCGGAGGCGGGTGCGGTGTCCCCTGCCGACCGGGCCGTCACTTCAGCACCGGGGCGTCGACGGCTTCGGAGAGCCACTTCTTCTCCAGCTTCGCCAGCGTGCCGTCCTTGCGCAGGGAGTCGACGGCGGCGCTGACGCAGCCGGTGAGTCGGCTGCCCTTGTCCAGGACGAGCCCGAACTGTTCGGCCTTGCCGCCCCCGGCCTCGAACCGGCCGACGATCTTCGCGTCCGTGACCTCGGCCGACGTGATGTAGAAGGCGGTGGGCAGGTCCACGACGATCGCGTCGACCTGGCCGTTCTTCAGGGCGGTCTTGGCGAAGTCGTTCTTCTGGAAGACGGCCGGCGCCTTGCCGGGCTTGATGACGTCGTTGACGACGTCGAGGCTGGTGGTGCCGACCTGCGCCCCCAGCTTCACCCCCTTGAGCCCCTCGGCCGTGGTGGCCTTGGCGGCGGGGGAGTCCTTGAGGGCGACGACGGCCTGCCGTACGTCGTAGTAGCCGGAGGAGAAGTCGACGGCCCGGCGGCGCTCGTCGCTGATGGAGATCTGGTTGACGTCGAAGTCGAACTTCTTCGCGCCGGGCGCGACGGCGCTGTTGAAGGGCACGGTCTGCCACACCACGTCGGTCCTGGCGTAGCCGAGCCGGTCGGCCACGGCGTAGGCGACGGCGGACTCGAAGCCCTTGCCGCTCGTCGGGTCGTCGTCCCGGAACCAGGGGGCGTAGGCGGGCTTGTCGGTGCCCACGGTGAGCTTTCCGGCGGTCTCGGTGGCCAGCCTGCCCTTGGCGCAGGCGGCGGCTTCGGCGGACGGCCCGGCGGGTGACTTCGCGGCGTCGGTGTCGTCCTGCGGGGCACAGCCGACGGCGGCCGTGAGCAGGACGGCGAGGCCGACCGCGAACGGGGCGGCGCGGCGCGTGGCGCGGCGGTGCGGGAGCGGATCGGCGTGGTGTACGCGCTGGTTGGCGACGGGCATGGCGGGAGACTGGCAGTGCCCACGGTGGTCTGTCCAGGTCAGGCCATGATCCGTCCGAATAGCGGAAGACTGTTGCCGATTCATGAACAAGGCGCGTTCCGGACCGGGCCCCGGGAATGAGCCGGGAGCGATAGGAATCTGGCCGGAAACCGCCTATGGCTGACCTAGGGCGCTGTCCGGTACCTGTGTGGCTAGTGGGGCGAAAATGCATGTTTGAGGCGATCGATGCATCCAGGAGCAGGAAAAAACGCGGCCCGACCGGGGGGTCGGCAGGATAATTTGTCGCTCCCCCTCTTGAGGTGGAGAACCGCACACGGATACGGTGTCTTAACGCCAAGTTCTCCTGAGGAGGGGTAGCCATGACGGAAATTCTTGCGTCGACGGCGATAGCGACCGAGGAATCGACCACCGCGCGGGTAGTCGATCACCCGGCCTGGAGGGTGCTCAAGGACGCTGTCGAGACGATCCGGCCGTGGCAGTCCCCCGACGGATCCATCGACCTCGAAGCGGAGGGCGCACCCCCGGGCGACGCCGTCCGCGCGGAGATCGGCCGCGTCGTCGCGGCCGTCGAGGAGCTCTCACCCCTCCTGCCCCACGACGCGGCCTATCACACGGCCCTCGTCGCGGACCTGCGCCGCTGGGCCGACGCCGGCTTCGGCGTCCCGGACTTCCTCGACTCGCTGCTGGTCTTCCACCCCGCCGCGCACCGCGCCGACGGCCTCCAGCACCTCGTCGTCTTCCCGATGTACACGCAGAACGGCAACCCCGACCGCAATCTCGAAGCGGTCGTGCTGCGCGTCGTGTGGCCGGAGTGGCTCGCCGAGCTGGAGCGCACCCGCTTCGACAACCCCCTCTTCCTCAGCATCACCTTCGAGGACTTCACCGCGGGCTACGACACCCACTCCGCGGTCCTCTTCCCGGAGACCATCGCCGTGCGCGAGGCCCCCGAGCGCTTCACCTGGGGCGCCATCTTCTGCGACCGCGAGGGCGCCCGCTTCCGCCGCGTCACCGAGGCGGCCGTCGCCGCCCTCAGCCTGGAGCTGCCCGCCGACATCGCGGAGATGGTCGGCGACCAGCACCGCTGCCAGCAGGCGTTCGCCCTGTGGGACATGGTCCACGACCGCACCCACAGCCACGGCGACCTGCCCTTCGACCCCTTCATGATCAAGCAGCGGCAGCCGTTCTGGATGTACGGCCTGGAGGAGCTGCGCTGCGACCTCACCGCCTTCAAGGAGGCCGTGAAGCTGGAGGCCGACGGCTACGGCCAGGGCCGGGACGCCCAGTACGCCATCCTCTTCGACCGGATGTTCCGCTTCCCGGTCAGCGGCGAGCGCGTGCGCAACTACGACGGCCTCGGCGGCCAGCTGCTCTTCGCCTACCTCCACCAGCACGACGTCGTACGCTGGACGGACAACACCCTCCACATCGACTGGGACCGGGCCCCGCAGGTCACCAACCAGCTGTGCGCCGAGATCGAGAAGCTCTACCGCGACGGCATCGACCGCCCCAAGCTCGTCCACTGGCTCGCCGCCTACGAGCTCGTCTCGACCTACCTCGCCCCGCACCCCGGCTCCGTGTGGGCCAAGGGCCCCGACGCCCTCGACCTCACCCTGCCGCCCCGCAAGCTCGTCGACGACGTGCTTCCGGACGAGTTCCCGCTCAGCATGTTCTTCGAGGCCCTTGCCAAGAAGCTGCGCACTGTGATCGCCTCGACCAAGGGGATCACCGCCGCGGATGTCGAGCAGGTGGCCGCGTGAGCGAGCGCGAGAAAGAGGCGACGAAGATGAGCATTCCGACGAACGGCGGCCGCCTGGACGGCGCCGTGGTGGCAGTGGCGGGAGCGGCCGGCCCGGCCGGCCGCGCGGCCCTGCTGCGCCTGGCCGAGGCCGGTGCCACGGTCGTCGCCGCCGACGCCGACCCCGCCCGCCTCGCGGAGGCCGTGGACGCCGCCCGCTACGCCCACGGCGGCGCCACCGTCACCGGCGACACCGTGGACCTCCTGGACCTCGACGCCACCCGGGCCTGGGCGGACCGCACGGAGAAGGAGTTCGGCCGCATCGACGGCCTCGTGCACCTGGTGGGCGGCTGGCGCGGCTCGTCGACCTTCGCCGAGACCGACCTCGCCGACTGGGAGCTGCTGGAGAAGCTGCTCATCCGGACGGTGCAGCACACCTCGCTCGCCTTCGAGGGCGCCCTCCAGCGCGCCGGCAACGGCCGCTATCTCCTGATCAGCGCCGCGGGCGCCGGCAAGCCCACCGCGGGCAACGCCGCCTACGCCGCCTCCAAGGCCGCCGCCGAGGCATGGACGCTCGCGCTCGCCGACTCCTTCCGCAAGGCGGGGGGCGAGGAGGGCCCGAAGGCGGCCGCTGCCATCCTGGTGATCAAGGCGCTGGTGCACGACGCCATGCGCGCCGAGCGCCCGACCGCGAAATTCGCGGGCTTCACGGACGTCAAGGACCTGGCCGAGGCCATCGTCGGCGTCTGGGATATGCCCGCCCAGGAAGTGAACGGAACCCGTCAGTGGCTGACTCCGCAACCGTGACCCCGGCACCCTCCTCGGGGGCGACCGACGCGATACGCCGGCACGACCCCGAGCTGCGCGGCTTCGCCAGCGACAACTACGCGGGCGCCCACCCCGAGATCCTCGCGGCGCTCGCCCTCGCCAACGGCGGTCACCAGGTCGCCTACGGCGAGGACGACTACACCGCCCATCTCCAGGACGTGATGCGCGCCCACTTCGGGCCGGCCGCCGAGGCGTTCCCGGTCTTCAACGGCACCGGTGCCAACGTGGTCGCGCTCCAGGCGGCCACCGAGCGCTGGGGCGCGGTGGTCTGCGCCGGCTCCGCGCACATCCACGTCGACGAGTGCGGGGCGCCCGAGCGGGTCGGCGGCCTCAAGCTGCTGACCGTGCCGACCGAGCACGGCAAGCTCACCCCCGAGCTCATCGACCGCGAGGCATGGGGCTGGGACGACGAGCACCGCGCGCAGCCGCAGGTCGTCTCGATCACCCAGACCACCGAGCTGGGCACCTGCTACACCCCCGAGGAGATCCGGGAGATCTGCGACCACGCCCACGAGCGCGGGATGAAGGTCCACCTGGACGGCGCGCGGATCGCCAACGCGGCGGCCACCCTCGGCGTCCCGCTGCGCGCCTTCACCACCGACGCGGGCGTGGACCTGCTCTCCTTCGGCGGCACGAAGAACGGCATGGTCTTCGGCGAGTGCGTCGTCGTGCTCAACCCGGACGCCGTGCGGGCGATGAAGCACCTGCGCAAGATGTCGATGCAGCTCGCCTCCAAGATGCGCTTCGTCTCCGCGCAGTTCGAGGCCCTGCTCACCGGCGACCTGTGGCTGCGCAGCGCCACGCACGCCAACGCCATGGCCACCCGGCTGGCCGAGGCCGTGCGGCCCGTCGAAGGCGTCGAGGTCCTGCACCCCGTGCAGTCCAACGCCGTCTTCGCCCGGCTCCCGCGCGACGTCGGCGAACGCCTGCAGAAGCGGTACCGCTTCTACTTCTGGGACGAGGCGGCCGGCGACGTCCGCTGGATGTGCTCCTTCGACACCACCGAGGGCGACGTGGACGCCTTCGCCGCGGCGGTCGCGGAGGAGATGGGCAAGCGGTAGCGCACCCGGGAAGACGCGCGCGCCCGGCCGTGGGCCCACAGGCTCACGGCCGGGCGCGATCGTTTCCGCTAGCGGCGGTCCAGGACCGCGGCCTCGGCCGGGGTCGGCGCCGTACCGCCCAGGTGGGCCGGGATCCACCAGGTGTCGGACGCGTCCTTGGGACGGACCGGATAGGCCCGCTGGGCGGCCTCCAGCAGCTCCTGGACGCGCCCGCGCACCCGCTCGGTCACCGTGTCCGCGTGCTCGGCCGGATCGGCGGCCAGCGGCTCGCCCACCCGCATCGTGATCGGGATGTGGTGACGGCCCAGGTTCCGCTTGTGCCCCTTGGTCCACAGCCGCTGGGTGCCCCACAGCGCCATCGGGAGCAGCGGCACCCCCGCCTCCTGCGCCAGCCGGGCCGCGCCCGACTTGAAGTTCTTCAGCGTGAAGGACTGCGAGATCGTCGCCTCCGGGAAGACCCCGATGATCTCACCCGAGCGGAGCGCCGACAGCGCGTGCTTGTAGGCGTCCATGCCGGCCGCGCGGTCGACGGGGATGTGCTTCATCGCCCGCATCAGCGGACCCGACACCTTGTGCCGGAACACGGACTCCTTCGCCATGAAGCGCACCAGCCGCTTGGCGGGCCGGGCGGCCAGGCCGCAGAAGACGAAGTCCAGGTACCCGATGTGGTTGCTCACCAGGACCGCCCCGCCGCGCTGCGGAACGTGCTCGGTGCCCTGGATGTCGAAGCGCAGGTCCAGCGCCTTGAACATGGTGCGGGCGGTACCGATCACCGGGGGGTAGACGAGCTCTGCCATATCGGACAATCCTCTGGGCCTGGGGAGGGGGCTCCCGGCTGAAGTTACGCGGCCGTAGGTTGTCGGCCCGTGCCGAATCGTGCCTGATCGTCCGGGTCAGGGACCAGCGAGGGCCCCTCGCGGGCCGGGAGATTCTCATCACGTCGGTCCGTCGTCCGGTTACCGCCGAAGGTACACCGCGTCCCCCGGGGACAGCCCCCGGAAGGCACCGGGCGGAAATTTTCGCGCCCCCGGCGGTGCTGCAATCGGCGGAACCCTGCGGGCCCGGCCCGTACGGCGGACCACACGAGGACAACGACGGCGGAGGGAAGAACGTGCCGGGGCGGGACGAAGGGGTGCGGCTCGACGCCGCCGACATCGGCGCGGAGCTGGGTGAGCGGGCCACGCTCGTCCAGTTCTCCAGCGCCTTCTGCCAGCCGTGCCGGGCGACCCGGCGCACCCTCGCGGAGGTCGCCGCCATGGTCGAGGGCGTCGCCCACGTCGAGATCGACGCGGAGGCCCGCCTCGGGCTCGTCCGCGCCCTGCGGATCGCCGCCACCCCCACCACGCTCGTCCTCGACGCGCACGGCCGCGTCGTGCGCCGGGCCGCCGGCCGGCCGAGAAAGGCCGATGTCATCGCGGCCCTCGGCGAAGCGCTGTGATCGCCGTGATCCGTCTCCCATGTGCCCGGCGGCACTTGACGCTGCGCGCCTCGAATCGTCAGTGTGACGTTATGTGGCCTGGACCGCTTCTCCACGGACGCGTTCCGTACGGACGCGCGCACATCGATCTGCTGCGGACCGCGAGCGCGCGCTGTCCGGGTCGGTGACCTCCTCGCGCTCGTCACGCTCCCGCTTCGACAGCACCTCCGGTCCGACCTCCAGCAGAAGGACAGCTCCATGACGGTCACGCCCGCCCTCGCCACCCCCGAACTGCTGCGCTCCGTCTTCCGCCGGCACGCCGCCGGCGTCGCCGTGATCACGGCGCGGGGCACGCGTCCGGTCGGTTTCACCGCGACCTCCCTCACCTCCGTCGCCGCCGAACCCCCGCTGGTCTCCTTCGGGGTGGGCACCGGCTCCTCCAGCTGGCCCGTGCTGGCCGAGGCGGAGCACGTCGGCGTGCACATACTCGGCGAGCACCAGAAGGAGCTGGCCGGCACCTTCGCGCGCAGCGGCGCCGACCGGTTCGCCCCGCCCACCCGCTGGCGGGACGGTCCCGAGGGAGTGCCGCTGCTCGACGGCGTCCTGGCCTGGATGGTGTGCCGCGTCGTGGCCAAGGTGCCCGCCGGCGACCACCGTCTGGTGCTCGCCGAGGTCGTCGCGGGCGACCCCGGCGGCGCGGGCCGTCCGCTCGTCTACTACCAGGGGCGCTTCAACGGTCTGCGGGACTGAGACGTCCCTGATCCCCGCGTTGGGCAGATCACAGCCGACCGCCCTTGCGCTCCGGTGACACGCTCGATGTACTGACGAGTAACATTCCGCTCGGGGCGCAGGCCGGTCCGACCGGAATCCGCCCCACAAGGCGCCTATGCTGCCTGCACAAGGCAGCTACGAAGAGACGATGCAGTAGGAGAGCCGGCGTGAGCTTGAGGATCGTTGTCTGTGTGAAGTACGTGCCCGACGCCACCGGCGACCGGCACTTCGCCGAGGACCTGACCGTCGACCGTGACGACGTGGACGGCCTGCTCTCGGAGCTCGACGAGTACGCCGTCGAGCAGGCGCTGCAGATCGCCGACGAGGCGGACGACGCGGAGATCACCGTGCTGACCGTAGGCCCCGAGGACGCCAAGGACGCGCTGCGCAAGGCGCTCTCCATGGGTGCCCACAAGGCCGTCCACGTCGAGGACGACGACCTGCACGGCACCGACGCGCTGGGCACCTCGCTGGTGCTGGCCAAGGCCGTCGAGCACGTCGGCTACGACCTGGTCATCTCCGGCATGGCCTCCACCGACGGCGGCATGGGCGTGGTCCCGGCCATGCTCGCCGAGCGCCTGGGCGTCCCGCAGGTGACCCTGCTGTCCGAGGTGGCCGTGGCCGACGGCAAGGTGACCGGCCGCCGTGACGGCGACGCCGCGAGCGAGCAGCTCGAGGCGTCCCTCCCGGCCGTCGTGTCCGTCACCGACCAGTCCGGCGAGGCCCGTTACCCGTCCTTCAAGGGCATCATGGCGGCCAAGAAGAAGCCGGTCGAGTCCCTGGACCTCTCCGACCTCGGCCTGGAGGCCGAAGAGGTCGGTCTGGAGGGCGCCTGGACGAAGGTCGACGAGGCCAACGAGCGCCCGGCCCGCACGGCCGGCACCGTCGTCAAGGACGAGGGCGAGGGCGGCAAGCAGCTCGCCGAGTTCCTCGCGGGCCAGAAGTTCATCTAGCGGCCGGTCCGGGGGAGGGCCCGCCCGCCCCCGGAGCGCACCGCGGCTGAGCTTCCGTCAGCCCGTAAGAACGCCGTCACCCGCCCTAATTTTCCGCTCAGGAGTGCAATCCCATGGCTGAAGTCCTCGTCTACGTCGACCACGTGGACGGCGCCGTCCGCAAGCCCACCCTCGAACTGCTCACCCTCGCCCGCCGCATCGGCGAGCCCGTCGCCGTGCACCTGGGTGCCGGCGCGGACGCCGCCGCCGCGACGCTGGCCGAGTACGGCGCGGTGAAGGTCCTCACCGCCGACGCCGCCGAGTTCGCCGACTACCTGGTCGTGCCGAAGGTCGACGCGCTGCAGGCCGCGTTCGAGGCCGTCTCCCCGGTCGCCGTGCTCGTCCCGTCCTCCGCGGAGGGCAAGGAGATCGCGGCCCGTCTCGCGGTCCGCATCGGCTCCGGCATCATCACCGACGCCGTCGACCTGGAGGCCGGTGCCGAGGGCCCGGTGGCCACGCAGTCCGTCTTCGCGGCCTCGTACTCCACCAAGTCCCGCGTCACCAAGGGCACGCCGGTCATCACCGTCAAGCCCAACTCCGCCGCCCCGGAGGCCGCCCCGGCCGCCGGTACGGTCGAGCAGCTCGCCGTCTCCTTCGGGAGCGCGTCGACCGGCACCAAGGTCGTCTCCCGCACCCCGCGCGAGTCCACCGGCCGTCCGGAGCTGACCGAGGCCGCGATCGTGGTCTCCGGCGGCCGCGGCGTCAACGGTGCCGAGAACTTCTCCCTCATCGAGGGCCTGGCCGACTCGCTCGGCGCGGCCGTCGGCGCCTCGCGCGCCGCCGTCGACGCCGGTTGGTACCCGCACACCAACCAGGTCGGCCAGACCGGCAAGTCGGTCTCGCCGCAGCTGTACATCGCGGCGGGCATCTCCGGTGCGATCCAGCACCGCGCCGGCATGCAGACGTCGAAGACGATCGTCGCCATCAACAAGGACGCCGAGGCCCCGATCTTCGACCTGGTCGACTACGGCGTGGTCGGCGACCTCTTCGAGGTCGTCCCGCAGCTGACCGAGGAGGTCAAGTCCCGCAAGGGCTGACCCCGCTCACCCCTGGGCCCCCGTACGCGCGCGTACGGGGGCCCAGGGCGTTCCCGGGCCCGTATCCCTCCGGCCCGGCGCCCGGATCCCGTGCGCCCCGGGGCTGTTGACCTTCCGCCCCGGCCGTCGATAGCTTCGCGGGACGGACAGTCGGTTCCGTTCAGCGGAAGTACGGAGGCGTGCCATGGGGCAGCAGCGGACGGTCGCGACCACTCTCACGCGCGCGGTGACGGAACGGATCGGCGCCTCCCTCGCGGGCGTCGACGCCGAGCTCGCGCGCCGCTACCCGGGCGATCCGGGCACCCGCCAGCCCGTCCACACCGTCTACGTACCCGCCGACGCCCTCACCGCGGACACCCCGCGCTCCTGGGGCGACCAGGCCCTCGCCGCCCTCGACGCGCACGCCCCCGACGCAGGCGCGTTCGCCGCCGTCCTCGGCATACCCGACGACCTCGCCGGGCCCGTCCACGCGCGCGTACGGGCCAAGCTGGAGCGCGAGCCCGTGGAGGACCTGCGGATCGACTTCGAGGACGGCTACGGGCCACGGCCCGACGACGAGGAGGACGCCGCGGCCGGGCGGGCCGCCGAGCTGGTGGCCCGGGCGTGCGCCGACGGCACCGCCACCCCGTACGTGGGCATCCGGATGAAGTGCCTGGAGGCCGCCGTCCGCGAGCGGGGCGTCCGCACCCTCGACGTCTTCCTCACCGCCCTGATGGACGCGGGCGGCCTGCCCGGCGGACTCGTCCTCACCCTCCCCAAGGTGAGCTACGCCGAGCAGGTCGCGGCGATGGCCCGGCTGGCCGAGGAGTTCGAGAAGGCCCGCGGCCTGGAGAGCGGTCGCCTCCGGTTCGAGATACAGATCGAGACCACCCAGGCGGTGCTCGGCGCCGACGGCCGCGCCACCGTGGCCCGCATGATCGACGCGGCCGAAGGGCGCGTCACCTCCCTGCACTACGGCACCTTCGACTACAGCGCCGCCTGCGGGGTCGGCGCCGCCCAGCAGTCCCTCGCCCACCCGGCGGCCGACCACGCGAAGGCCGTGATGCAGGTCGCCGCCGCCGGCACCGGCGTCCGGCTCTCCGACGGCTCGACCAACGTCCTGCCCGTCGGCCCGACGCCGCGGGTGCACGACGCCTGGCGGCTTCACCACCGGCTCGTACGGCGCTCGCTGGAGCGCGCCTACTACCAGGGCTGGGACATGCACCCGGGCCATCTGCCGACGCGGTACGCGGCGGTGTACGCCTTCTACCGGGAGGGGCTGGAGGCCACCGCCGCGCGGCTCGCCGCGTACGTCGCCCGCTCCGGTGGCGAGGTGCTGGACGAACCCGCCACCGCCCGGGCGCTCAGCGGCCATCTGCTGCGCGGCCTGGACTGCGGGGCCGTCGACGCGGCGGAGGTCGCCGGGCTCACCGGGCTCTCCCGCGCGGACCTCGACCGGCTGGCGGGGCGGGCCGGGTAGCGGGCGGTCAGCTCTCGGCGGGCGGGAGTTCGCCCGAGCCGCGCACGACGAGACGGGTCGGCAGCTGCACCCGCCGGGGCGCTTCCGGCACCCCGTCCAGGCGGCGGAAGAGCCGCTCCGCCGCCGTGCGGCCCAGCCGGGCCGCGTCCTGGGCGACGACGGTGACGCCGGGGGAGAGCAGATCGGCGAGCTCGAAGTCGTCGAAGCCGACGAGCGCGACCGGGCGCTCGGCCCGGGCGAGGACGCGCACCACCGTGACCGTCACCCGGTTGTTGCCCGCGAACAGGGCCGTGACCGGCCGGGGCCCGCCGAGCATCCGCTCCGCCTCCCACCGGACGCGCTCCGGGGCGGTCGCGCCCAGCGACACCCAGGCGTCGTCCACGGGCAGCCCGGCTTCGGCCATGGCCGCGCGGTAGCCGCGCAGCCGCTCGGTGGCGGTGTGGATGTGCGGCTGGTCGCCGAGGAACCCGATCCGGCGGTGGCCGTGGGCGAGGAGATGGGCGACGCCCTCGCGGGCGCCCCCGAAGCTGTCGGAGAGCACGACGTCGGCGTCTATCAGGCCGGCCGGGCGGTCCACGAAGACGGTGGCGATGCCCGCGGCCATCTCCGGCTCGAGGTAACGGTGGTCGCTGCCCGCGGGGATCACGATCAGGCCGTCGACCCGGCGGGCGCAGAACGCCAGCGCCAGCTCGCGCTCGCGCTCGGCGTCCTCGGCGCTGGAACCGTTGATGAGCAGCGCCCCGTGGGCCCGGGCCACCTCCTCGACGGCGCGGTTGAGCGGCGCGTAGAAGGGGTCGGCGAGGTCTTCCAGGACGAGCCCGATGGAGGCGGTCCGGCCCTTGCGCAGGATGCGCGCGCTGTCGTTGCGGCGGAAACCGAGCGCGGTGATCGCGTCCCGCACGCGCCGCTCGGTGTCCGGGGTGACGCCCGCCTCGCCGTTCACCACCCGCGAGACGGTCTTCAGCCCCACCCCGGCGCGCGCGGCCACGTCCTTCATGGTCGGACGGGTGCCGTAGCGCTGCTGAGGACTGATCTCGACCACGGTGCATCTTCCTTCGCGCGGGACGCCGGGAGTACGGGGTGACGTCGAGCATAGAGCCTGGACAACGTTGTCAACTCTGGGGAGACTGACGACCTCACACCATCCCGCACGCCGTGGACCAGGAGAGATCGCCTCCATGCCCGTCTCTGAGCCCGCCGAGACCGCCTCCGGCCCCGCCCCCGGCGCCGCGTCCCCGCCCCCCGGCCTCGTCGCGGCCCTCGACATCGGCGGAACCAAGATCGCCGGCGCGCTGGTGGACGCCCGGGGCGAACTGCTCGTCCGGGCGCAGCGGCCGACGCCCGCCCGGGAGGACGGCGCGACCGTGATGGACGCGGTGGCCGGGGTCCTGGAGACGCTCGCGGCGTCGGACGACTGGGCGCGGGTGCGCGCGGTGGGCATCGGCAGCGCCGGGCCCGTGGACGCCTCGCGGGGCACCGTCAGCCCGGTCAACGTCCCCGGCTGGCGGGGCTATCCGCTCGTGGCGGAGGTGGCGCGGCGGGTCGCCGGACGCCCCGTCACGCTGGTCGGCGACGGTGTCGCGATGACCGCCGCCGAGCACTGGCAGGGCGCCGCGCGGGGCCGGGCCAACGCGCTGTGCATGGTGGTGTCCACCGGGGTCGGCGGCGGCCTCGTCCTCGGCGGCCGGCTGCACACCGGACCCACCGGCAACGCGGGGCATATCGGCCACATCAGCGTCGACCTCGACGGGGACACCTGCCCGTGCGGGGCACGCGGCTGCGTCGAACGCATCGCCAGCGGCCCCAACATCGCGCGCCGGGCGCTCGACGCCGGCTGGCGCCCCGGCCCCGACGGCGACCGGAGCGCCGCGGCCGTCGCGGCGGCCGCACGCGGAGGGGACGCGGTGGCCCTCGCCTCCTTCGAGCGGGCCGCGCAGGCCCTCGCCGCGGGCATCGCCGCGACGGCGACGCTGGTGGAGATCGAGGTGGCCGTCATAGGGGGTGGCGTGGCGGGGGCGGGCGAGATCCTCTTCGCGCCGCTCCGCGCGCGGCTGCGCGACTACGCGACACTGTCCTTCGCGGCGGGCGTCGAGGTGCTGCCCGCCCGGCTCGGCGCCGACGCGGGCCTGGTGGGCGCCGCCGCCGCGGCGGCCCAGGACATAGGGCTCTGGCAGGTGCCCGAGGCACCCTGAGCGGCGCTCCGGTCGTAGGGCGGGCCCGACGGCGGCGGTACGGCCCGCTGGACGCCGCCGACCTGTCGGCCCGTCACGGCCCCCGCGCCCCGGTCACCCCTCGGGCGGCACCCCGCCCCGGGCGGGACGGCGTACGCACCGGTCGGCGCGGCCGGGAGCGCGCCGGGCGAGCCCCGCACGGGGGCGCGGAGGCGGATACCGGCCGCCGGCGGGCGTCCGGGAGCCCCACCGTGCGTCATGCCGCTCGTACGCGTTTCCGTGGCAAGGTGTTCCGGGCACGTCACAGGGGCCTACGGAGAAGGGGGAACCGTGATCGTCTGGCTGAACGGCGCGTTCGGTGCGGGGAAGACCAGCACGGCGAGGGAGCTGACGGAGCTGGTCCCGGGCAGCACCCTGTACGACCCCGAGGTGATAGGCGGGGCGCTGGGCCACCTCCTGCCGCCGAAGAGACTGGGCGAGGTCGGTGACTACCAGGACCTGCCGAGCTGGCGCCGGCTGGTCGTGGACGCGGCCGCCGCGGTGCTCGCGGAGGTCGGCGGGGTGCTCGTGGTCCCCATGACCCTGCTGCGGCAGGAGTACCGCGACGAGATCTTCGGTGGGCTGGCCGCGCGGCGCATCCCGGTCCGGCATCTGCTGCTGGAGACCGACGAAACGATCCTGCGCGCCCGTATCGAAGGCCGCGAGGACTTCCCGGACGACCCCGAACGCACCGAGTCCGTCCGGCGGTGGTGCCGTGACCACATCGGCCCCTACCGGGCCGCCCTGCCCTGGCTCCGGTCCGACGCCTTCGCCCTAGACACCGGTGCGCTGACCCCCCGGGAGGCCGCCGAACGGGTGGCCGACGCGCTGCGCACCGGCGCCGCCGGCATCTGCGCGATCGTCCAGACCCCCGAGCCCAGGGCCGAGACCCTGGCCGCCGGGGTGCTGCTCTTCGACGAGGAGGACCGGGTGCTCCTCGTCGACCCCACCTACAAACCCGGCTGGGAGTTCCCCGGCGGGGTCGTGGAACCGGGCGAGGCGCCCGCCCGCGCCGGCGTGCGGGAGGTCGCCGAGGAGTTAGGCGTCGAACTGCCCTCCGTGCCCCGGCTGCTCGTCGTCGACTGGGAGCCGCCGAACCCGCCCGGTTTCGGCGGGATGCGGTTCCTCTTCGACGGCGGCCGGCTCCCGGGCGCGGACGGGGACCGGCTCCTGCTGCCCGGTTCGGAACTGCGCGGCTGGCGCTTCGTCACCGAGGACGAGGCCGCCGCGCTGCTGCCGCCCGTCCGTCTGAACAGGCTCCGGTGGGCGCTGCGCGCCCGCGAACAGGGCCGCCCGCTCAATCTCGAGGCGGGCGTGCCCGTCGGCTGACGGCCGGTCCGGCCGGCGTCAGTTCCGGCTGTCCGCGTAGTGGGTGAGGAAGAGGGCCTCGGCGAGCGAGAGCCGCTCCAGCTCCTCCGGCGAGACGCTCTCGTTCACCGCGTGGATCTGGGCCTCCGGCTCGCTCAGGCCGATCAGGAGGATCTCCGCCTCGGGGTAGAGGGCGTCCAGCGTGTTGCACAGCGGGATCGAACCGCCCATGCCGGAGACCTGCATCTCCTGGCCCGGGTACGCGACGCGCATGGCCTCGGCCATCGACGCGTACGCCGGGCTGGCGGTGTCGGCGCGGAACGCCTGGCCCTGGCCGACCTGTTCCACGGCCACCCGCGCGCCCCACGGCGCGGCCGACTCCAGGTGCGCCGTCAGCAGCTTCGTCGCCTCGGTCGCGCACGTGCCCGGCGGCACCCGCAGGCTGACGAGCGCCCGGGCGCCCGCGTGCACGGCCGGGGTGGCGCCGACGACCGGCGGGCAGTCGATGCCCAGCACGGTGACGGCCGGGCGCGCCCACAGGCGGTCGGCGACGGTGCCCGAGCCGATCAGGCCCACCCCTTCGAGGACCTTGGCGTCCTTGCGGAACTCCTCCTCCGGGTACTGCAACCCCTCCCAGCTCGCGTCCGACGGCAGGCCGTCCACCACGGTGGTGCCGTCCTCCGCGCGCAGCGAGTCGAGGATGCGGATCAGCGCGGCCAGCGCGTCCGGGGCCGCCCCGCCGAACTGGCCGGAGTGCAGATTGCCCGCCAGCGTGTCCACCTGGACGCGGACCAGCGTCATGCCGCGCAGCGTCGCCGTCACGGTCGGCAGGCCCACCCGGAAGTTGCCCGCGTCGCCGATGACGATGGCGTCGGCGGCCAGCAGCTCGGGGTGCTGCTGCGCGTAGCGCTCCAGGCCGCCGGTGCCCTGCTCCTCCGAGCCCTCCACGATGACCTTCAGGTTGACGGGGACGCCACCGTGCTCCTTCAGCGCCCGGACGGCGGTGAGGTGCATGATTAGGCCGCCCTTGCAGTCGGCGGCCCCCCGGCCATACCAGCGGCCGTCGCGCTCGGTCAGCTCGAACGGCGGCGACAGCCAGGCGGCCTCGTCCAGCGGGGGCTGCACGTCGTAGTGCGCGTAGAGCAGCACCGTGGGGGCGCCTGCCGGGCCCGGCAGGAAGCCGTAGACGGACTGCGTGCCGTCCGGGGTGTCCAGGAGCGCCACATCCGTGAAGCCCTCGGCGCGCAGCGCCCGGACCACCCAGTCCGCCGCGGCCTCGCACTCGCTGCGGGGGAACTGCGCCTCGTCCGCGACCGACGCGAAGGCCACGAGCTCCGCCAGCTCCGCCCTGGCGCGGGACTGCAGGGCGGCGACGGTCTCCGCGAGCGCGGTCGGCGTGGCGGGCGAGGACGGTTCCATGGGAACGCTCCTTGGGGGCGAGGCGTTATATCCGTACGTACGGGCGATTGTCTGCTGATCCTCCCATGGTTCGCCGCGCGGCTCCTCCGTAGGTCCCCGCCGCCGGGCCCTCGTGGCGCGCGGCCACGGGCTTCCCACGGCGGGCGGCGGGAGCCGGGGGCCTTAGGATGCGGGCGGTAGCCCTAGCCGGTGATCGAGCGGGAGTAGAAGCACAGGTGAGCAGCGACAACGCAGCCCAGGACGCGGAGCGGGACGCGACCGGGGGTCAGGAACCGGTGTGGGACGTCGTGGTGGTGGGGGCGGGGCCCGCAGGGGCGTCGGCCGCCCACGCGGCGGCGTCCGCGGGCCGCCGGGTGCTCCTCCTGGAGAAGGCGGAACTGCCGCGCTACAAGACATGCGGCGGCGGCATCATCGGCCCCTCGCGGGACTCCCTGCCGCCCGGCTTCGAACTTCCCCTGCGCGACCGGGTGCACGCCGTCACCTTCTCGCTCAACGGGAAGCTGACGCGCACCCGCCGCTCCAAGCGGATGCTCTTCGGTCTCATCGACCGCCCCGAGTTCGACGCCGCGCTCGTCGACTCCGCGCGGGCCGCCGGCGCCGAGGTGCGCACGGGCGTCACGGTCTCCCGGGTCGAGCAGCACGGCCCCGCCGTGCCCGACCGGCGCACCGTCGCCGTCGTGCTCGGTGACGGCACGACCGTCCTCGCCCGCGCCGTCGTCGGCGCCGACGGCAGCGCCGGGCGCATAGGAGCCCACGTCGGCGTCAAGCTCGACCAGGTCGACCTCGGCCTGGAGGCCGAGATCCCGGTCCCGCGGACCGTCGCCGAGGACTGGGCCGGCCGGGTGCTCATCGACTGGGGCCCGATCCCGGGCAGTTACGGCTGGGTCTTCCCCAAGGGCGACACCCTCACCGTGGGCGTGATCTCGGCCCGTGGCGACGGCGCGGCCACCAAGCGCTATCTGGAGGACTTCATCGCCCGGCTCGGCCTGGCCGGCTTCGAGCCCAGCATCTCCTCCGGCCACCTCACCCGCTGCCGTTCGGACGACTCGCCGCTGTCGCGCGGCCGGGTCATCGTGTGCGGTGACGCCGCCGGCCTGCTGGAGCCGTGGACCCGCGAGGGCATCTCCTTCGCCCTGCGCTCGGGCCGGCTGGCGGGGGAGTGGGCCGCCCGCATCGGCGAGGCGCAGGACGCCGTCGACGCCCGCCGGCAGGCGCTCAACTACGCCTTCGCCATCAAGGCGGGCCTCGGCGTGGAGATGGGCGTCGGCCGGCGCATGCTCGCCTTCTACCAGCGCCGCCCCGGCCTGATACACGCCGCGCTCACCGGCTTCCGGCCGGCGTGGCAGGTCTTCGCGAAGATCACCCGGGGGACGACGACGCTCGCCGAGGTCGTCCGCACACACTCCATGGCGCGGCGGGTGCTGTCCTCGATGGACCGCTGACAGGAGGACCCCGGCGCGCGGGCGGGTGGCTGCTCCCGGGGGAGCGGCCACGGCCGCCACGTGCGATGGACGCCCCGCGCCCGCCCTGCCCCCCCGACGTGGCCGCCATGGGTCGCGACGGGCGGGTGCCGCGGGCGCGGGCGGACGGCGCGGGTCCGCCGTGGGACGCGTACGTCTTCGAGGTGATCCGCTCCGGGCGGGAGCCTCCCCGGTGCCCTCCCGGCCGGACCCGTCGCGGAGCTTCCCGGTACTTCCCGGAGCTTCTCGGACGGAGGGGCTTCCGGACTTCCGGCCCGAGCCCCGTCCCGGCCCTCTCCGGGCCGGGCCGGACCCCCGGCCGCACCCGCCCCGCTCAGAAAAGGGCTTCCGGTCCGGCCGGCTCCGGCGGGCGGACGGTCGCGGTGACGGCCGCCCCAGGGTCCGAGGCCCGCAGCGCCCACCCCGCCAGCTGCCGGGTGTCGACCAGCAGCAGCCGGCCGTCCGCCGCGTCCAGATACAGATCGGGCCCGGCGACCGCGGCGACCCGTCCCGATATCGCGCACCCGGGGGAGAGCTCCACCAGGCCGTGGCCGGGCCGGAGCCGGTCGAGGTGGAACTCCTCGTCGTGGTGGACCGGCGCGAACGCCCGGACCGCCGGCGACTCCGGCAGACCGGCGAGCCCGAGGGCCCGCCCGTGGAGCTCCGCCAGCTCGGCCGTCCGCAGCTCGCGCGTCGGCAGCGGGTGCCGGGCGGCGCGCTTGGCGGCGTACGGGAAGCGGTCGGGGACCGCGAGGGCCGCCCCGAGCACGGCCTCCGCCCGGCGGGCCGCCATCAGCGGGCCGCGCCCGAGCAGCGCGTAGGACAGCGCGGCCTGCTCCCGCAGCCGGGCCCCCTCGCGCTCCGCCGCCGTGATCCCGACCTTGATCAGGCCGGGGGCGAACCACGCCAGATAGACGTCGTAAGGGCGAGGGTCGTCGGCGATCGTGTCGGCGGCCACGGAGTGCGCCCGGTCCAGCCGCGCGCACTCGGCGCACTGGGACGAGACGGCCGTGGCCGTCAGCGCGGCACCGACCGGGCACGGGGTGTGCCGACCGCCCCTGCGGACGCCGAGACAGCGCCGGGCGTCCCCGGAGGCGAAGGCCAGCGGCCGGCCCGCCGGCAGCGCGGAGGCGCGCCCGCCGTGCACCGGGTGCAGCCAGGCCAGCTCGGGCCCCGTGGGCCGCCAGCGCACCCCGGCGCACCGCCAGTCGTCGCCTCCCGCGCGCATACCGCCCGCCCCTTCCGTTTCCCGGCCCCGCGAGCCGCCCGGCCCGCCGGACGCCCCCTGCCGTGCAGTGTGTCAGTCACTACTGACAACGGCCGCCGGATCCTCTCACCGGCCCGCGGCCCGCACCACGTTCCGGGTGCCGTAGGCGATCACCGCGGCCATGGCGGCGAGGCCCGCGACCGTGGTCAGGGCGGTGGGCAGGGAGAACCACTCCGTGAGGAAGCCGATCGCCGGGGGCCCGAGCAGCATGCCTCCGTAGCCGAACGTGGAGGCCAGCGCGACGCCGCTCGGTCCGGCGAGCTCGCCCGCCCGCCCGATCGCCACCGGGAAGATGTTGGCCAGGCCGAATCCGGTGATCGCGAAGCCCAGGACCGCCATCCAGACCGTCGGGGCGAGGGATCCGAGCAGCATGCCCGCCGCCGCCGTCGCACCGCCCGCGACCAGCGCCCTCGTCTGGCCCAGCCGTTCGAGGAGGGCGGTGCCCGACAGCCGGCCCACGGTCATGGCGAGCGCGAAGACGGAGTAGCCGACGGCCGCGAGGCCCGCCCTCGCGCCGAGGTCCTGCTGGAGGTGGAGCGCGCCCCAGTCGGCGAGCGCGCCCTCCCCGTAGGAGTCGCACAGGGCGATCAGGCCCAGGACCACGACCAGGCCGCGCCGGCGGCCGGCCGGCTTCGCCCCGGGCTTCGCCGCCGGGGTCACCCGGTCGACCACGGGCGCCGGGCGGGAGAGCAGCGCGCGCCCGGCGAGCACGCTGACGACCAGTCCGAAGCCGGTCAGGAGGAGCAGGTGACGGGTGGCGGACAGCTGTCCGGCGATCAGCGCGCCGAGTCCCGCGCCGAGCATTCCGCCGAGGCTGTACGCGGCGTGGAAGCCGGGCATGACCGGCCTGCGCAGCGCCGCGACGAGGTCGACGGCGGCGCTGTTCATGGCGACGTTGAGCCCGCCGTAGGCGGCGCCGAAGACGAGCAGGACGAGGCCGAGTGCGAGCGCCGAGTGGGTGAGCGGCGGCAGGGCGATGCCCAGGCACATCAGCACGCCGGCGGCGACGGTGACGGGATGGCTGCCGAAGCGCCGGCACAGCCGGCCGGTCACCGCCATGGTGGCCACGGCGCCCGCCGACACGCCGAGCAGGGCGAGGCCGAGGTCCCCGGCGGAGGCGCCGGTCTGCTCCTTGATCGCGGGGATACGGACCACCCAGCCGGCGAAGAGGAAGCCGTCGAGGGCGAAGAAGAGGGTGAGGGCGGTGCGGAGGCGGCGGAGGTCTGGATCGGTGGGTATTCGGCCGGATCGGCTCGAAATGGCTGTCCGTATTTTGTTTAGCGTCGGCACAAAGTCAGAATAGGGGGGTGACCCAGACTCGGACAACACGTTTGGAACGGGGCCGTGGCGCGCTCGGCCCGGCACTGGAGCTCGTCCACACCGGACGCGCCCCCACCCGTGCCGTGCTCACCGCCGAGCTCGGCGTGACCCGCGCCACCGCCGGCGCCGTCGCGGCCGAGCTGGAGGCCCTCGGGCTGATCGAGGTCGACGCGCGCCCCGCCGCCGCGGCCGGCTCCCAGGGCAGGCCCTCGCACCGGCTCTCCCTCGCCCCGGACGGCCCGGTCGTCCTCGCCGCGCAGATCCACGCCGACGGCTTCCGCGCCGCCCTCGTCGGGCTCGGCGGCCGCATGGTCGCCACCGCCCCCGGCTGTATGACCGTACCCGCCGACCCCGCGCACATCATCGACGCCGTGGTCGAGGCCGGGGCGGGGCTGCTGCGCGAGACGGGCCGCCGCTGTCTGGGCGCGGGCCTCGCCGTCCCCTCGGCCGTCGCCGAACCGGAGGGCACCGCCCTCAACCCCCTGCACCTCTCCTGGCCCGCCGGGGCGCCGGTCCGCGAGCTGTTCACCGAGGCGCTCGCCAAGGCGGACGTGCCCGGTCCGGGCGGCGCCCCCGCCCTCGGCGTCACCGGCAACGACGTCAATCTGGCAGCCCTCGCCGAGCACCGGCACGGTGCCGGGCGCGGCGCCCGGCACCTGCTGTGCGTCGCCACCGGGCACCGGGGCGTCGGTGGCGCGCTGGTCCTCGACGGCCGGCTGCACAGCGGCAGCTCCGGTCTCGCCCTGGAGGTGGGCCACCTCACCGTCAACCCCGCGGGCCTGCCCTGTCACTGCGGCAGCCGGGGCTGCCTGGACGTCGAGGCCGATCCGCTGGCCTTCCTGACCGCCGCCGGCCGTGACCCCGGCCCCGAGGTCTCCCTGCTCCAGCAGTCCCGCGACCTGCTCCGCACGGAGTACGCGGACCCGGCCGTGCGCGCCGCCGCCGAGCTGGTCGTCGACCGGCTGGGCCTCGGCCTCGCGGGTCTGGTCAACATCCTCAACCCGGACCGCATCATCCTCGGCGGTCTGCACCGCGAACTGCTGGAGGCGGACCCCGAACGCCTGCGCGCGGTCGTCGCCGACCGCAGCCTGTGGGGCCGCAGCGGCAGCGTGCCCATCCTGTCCTGCACCCTCGACCACAACAGCCTCATCGGTGCGGCCGAGGCGGCGTGGCAGCCGGTCCTGGACGACCCCCTGGCGGCACTCGGCTGACCGGGCCGCCCGGTACGCCGCCGGTGGGATCGACGAGGACGACCACCGGCTCCGGAAGGGCCGTCCTGACGGGTACCGGCGCCGGAGCGGCCGTCCTGGAGGAGGACTCCGGAGCTCACACGGGAGGAACGAGAGTGAAATAGCGGTCGAGCGCGCGCCGATCGCCCGTGACGTCGAGCCGCTCCGCGGGGATCCGCCGCCACAGGAACAGCAGCAGGTCCGAGGCGGTGCCCGCCGCCTCGACGTCGCGGGGCCCGGCGCCGTCGGCGGTCCGGACGTCGTCCCCGTCGAAGGACACGGTCCACTCGCCGGGACCGTCGGTCCGCCGGAAGCCGAACCGCTCGCCCTTGCCCGCGGGTACGCTCCGCCAGGTCCGCCGGGCGGGCGCGAACACCTCGAAGTTGTGGCCGATGGCGTCCGCGGCGAAGTCCGCCTCCAGCGGCCGGGCCGCGCCGAGCGCGTCCTCGGCGTCCCAGCGGTGCACCGCCGCCTCGACGGCCTGCACCCGCCGCCAGAATCCGACCGTCCGTTCTCCGGACCACGTCCATGCCCGGTCGTCCGGCTCCCGGTCGCGCAGCACCGACTCCAGGGCGGCCGCTCCGGCCGCGAACCAGTCGAACAGGCTTGGGGGAACCGGGCCGTGGTGGGGCGCGTGCTCCGGCCGCGGCCAGCCGTCGGTGTCCGCGGGGAGGCCGAGGAAGGCGCGGTCGGAAGGGTCCGGCGGGCCGTGGGGCCGCCGCGTCACGATATGGGCCACGGCCCGGTGGACGCTGCCGAGATGCACGACCAGGTCGGCCACCGACCAGCCGGGGCAGGAGGGGACCGGAGTCGCTCCGTCCGAGTCGGCCGACCGCCGTGCCGCCGCCTCGAACGCCAGGACTTCACGGTGGAGTACGGAGAGGTGGTCCACGTCCTCACTCTGCCACGGGTGCCGCCTGAGGGGGGCCGTTCGGCCGGGCCTCCTGGTCGAACAGCCCTCCTCAGGCGGCCGGCTCGTGGGGCGCGGGCGTGTGCCGGGCGTGCGGTGGGACCCGTCCACGTACCGGACGTGGCGGAGCACCAGGGGCACCAGGGGCGCCGGGGCCCGGCCCGCCCGGCGGGCGGCGCGTCCGACGGGCGTCGCGCGCCGTCGCGGCCGCCAGAGGCCGCTCCCGCGAGGGTGGGTGGGGTGTACGCCTTGCCCGGCTCAGCCGGGGACGGGGGAGCGGTCGCCGAGCGACGCCGTCCGGAGGGCCGCCGCGGGCGCCTCGAAGACGGACTCGTCCAGCGCGGGCAACCGGCTTACGGCCTGTTCGAACGTGACGGCGGCGCGGTCGGTCTGCGTCCGCCGGGCCGCGGGCGTACCGGGCACGGCGAGCGTGAACCACACGACCTTGCCGCCGTCGTGCCGCTCCTGCACGCCCCAGCTCGCGCTGACGGCGGCGATCAGGGCCAGGCCGCGGCCGTGCGTGCTGCCGGTGTCGGCGTCCCCGACGCGCGGCAGCCGGGGGTCGTGGTCCCGCACCGAGACCGTGAGCTGGTCCAGGACGAGGTCGATCTCGACGGTGCAGCGCTTGTCGGGCTCCGCGTGCCGGTGGACGTTGGTGAGGAGCTCGGTGACACCGAGTGCGGCGGTGTCGATGAGGGGATCGAGATGCCAGTAACGAAGCTGCGCAGATACGATTCTGCGGACCTGGCCGATCCGCGGCGGCAGAGCCTGGAGCTCTACGGTGCAGTGCTTGTTCGGTCGACTGATCACGGCTGCGACTCCCTGAAGAAGTAGGGCTAGCCTGATGCAGATAGGCGTTCCGGCACGCGCCGGGTCCGGTCCAACGGCGGTGGCGGCTGAGCCGGTCGGCGGAACACTGATCCGGAGTGTAATCGCCGCTCTACCCTCGGTGATGCCGATATGGGTCAAGGGTCGGTTCTCACCGCCACATGCGCAACTCCTGCGGCTTCAGCCCCGCGCATCGCCGTCGCGCGCCGAGCGGACCGCGTCCAGGAACCGCCGGACCGCCGACGGCCCCGGCTCCTCGGCCGCACCGTCCCGGCCGCCCAGGGTGAGGACGTAGCGCGTGCCGTTCACCCGCGCCCGCGCCCGGTCCCGGGCGGCGAACCACGGCTTGCTCGCGTGGACCGCGTCCAGGGGGGCGCTGTCGATCTCCCGGCCGTAGCTCGTCAGGAGCTCCAGCCTGCCGTCCTTGATCTTCACCTGACCGGCCCTGGTGAGAGAGCGCAGGGCCCGCTCGATCCGCACCCCGGTCGCGTTGAACTCCGGCTCCGCCACGGCAACCGCCTCCCCGGCCGAATCGTGTGCCTCGTGGGCAGTCTGCCTGTGAGGCGGCTCACGCACCAGTGCCCATTTATGATCGAAACGTCCGAGTGCTCCCACCTGGGCCCGGACGGACTGTGTGAGGAGCGTCGTGAACAGCACCGTGCGCCCGGGCGGCTCCGCCACCCCCACCGTCGACATCGACCGCAGCGACACCGCCCACCGGGCCTGGCTGGCCGAGGCGGTCCGCAAGGTGCAGGCCGACGCCAACCGTTCGGCCGACACCCACCTGCTGCGCTTCCCCCTGCCCCAGGAGTGGGGCATCGATCTCTATCTCAAAGACGAGTCCACCCACCCCACCGGCAGCCTCAAGCACCGCCTCGCCCGCTCGCTGTTCCTCCACGGCCTGTGCAACGGCTGGATCCGCCCCGACGCGCCCGTCGTGGAGGCGTCCAGCGGTTCCACCGCCGTCTCCGAGGCGTACTTCGCCGCCCTGATCGGCGTGCCCTTCGTCGCCGTCATGCCCCGCACCACCAGCCGGGAGAAGTGCCGGCTCATCCAGGCGCAGGGCGCCCGCTGCCACTTCGTCGACGACCCCCGGACGATGTACGCCGAGGCGGCCGCCCTCGCCGAGCGGACCGGCGGCCACTACATGGACCAGTTCACCTACGCCGAACGGGCCACGGACTGGCGTGGCAACAACAACATCGCCGAGTCGATCTACCAGCAGCTGCGCCTCGAACGCCACCCGGTGCCCGCCTGGATCGTCGCCACCGCCGGCACCGGGGGCACCTCGGCGACCCTCGCCCGCTATGTGCGCTACATGCAGCACGACACCGGCATCTGTGTCGCCGACCCCGAGAACTCCTGCTTCTTCGACGGCTGGCGGGACCACGACCCCTCCGCCACGAGCGAGCGCGGCTCCCGCATCGAGGGCATCGGCCGGCCGCGCATGGAGCCCAGCTTCGTGGCCGGCGCGATCGACCGGATGATGAAGGTGCCCGACGCCGCGAGCGTCGCGGCCGTACGCGCGCTGGACGCGGCCATCGGCCGTAAGGCGGGCGGTTCCACCGGGACCGGGCTCTGGAGCGCACTGAAGATCGTCGCCGAACTCGCCGACCGGGGCCGCCAGGGCAGCGTGGTCACCCTCGTCTGCGACCCCGGCGAGCGCTACCTCGACACGTACTACTCCGATGCCTGGCTCGCCGAGCAGGGCATGGACATCGCGCCGTACACCGCGGCCATCACGACCTTCCTGGCGACCGGCCACTGGCCCTGCTGACGGACCTTCCCTGTCGTACGCCCGCCCGGTCATCCGGCACCCGGCCGGTGGCCGGGGCCGTGCCGTCCCCGGCCCTAGAGCTCCGCCGTCTCGCCGAAGCCGTCCGCCACCACCAGCTCCGGCAGCCGCTCCGCGATCTCCCGGCGCGCCACCGGCGGCAGCCCCGCGTCCGTCACCAGGGCGTCCACCTCGTCGAGCGAGGCGAAGGAACTCAGCGCCACCGTCCCCCATTTGGTGTGGTCCGCGAGGACCACGACCCGCCGCGCCGCCCGGACGAAGTTCCGGTTGGTCTCGGCCTCCGCCAGGTTCGGGGTCGACAGACCCGCCTCGGTGGAGATCCCGTGCACACCGATGAACAGCACGTCGAAGTGGAGGGAGCGGATCGCGGCGTCCGCGACCGGCCCGACCAGCGTGTCCGAGGGCGTCCGCACCCCGCCCGTGAGCACCACCGTCGCCGCGCCCGGCCGGGCCGCGGGCCCCGTGGGCGTCACGGCCCGCTGCGCCGAGTGGAACACGTCGGCGGCCCGCACCGAGTTGGTCACCACCGTCAGGTCCGGGACGTCGACCAGCCGGCGCGCCAGCGCGAACACCGTCGTACCGCCGGCCAGCGCGATCGCACCGCCCTGCGCGGCCATCCCCGCCGCCGCCCGCGCGATGTCCTCCTTCGCCGCCAGCTCCAGGGCGGACTTGGCCTCGAAACCCGGCTCGTGGGCCGTCGCCTCCGCGACCGGCACCGCGCCGCCGTGCACCTTCTCCACCACG
This sequence comes from Streptomyces eurocidicus, assembly GCF_002891295.1. Lineage (GTDB taxonomy): Bacteria > Actinomycetota > Actinomycetes > Streptomycetales > Streptomycetaceae > Streptomyces > Streptomyces eurocidicus. Next base: position 549,932 of record NZ_LGUI01000002.1, read on the forward strand.
CCCTGCCTGGCCAGCGCGTCCAGATCCCGGCGGACCGTCATGTCCGAGACGTTCAGCCTGCGCGTCAGCTCGTTGACCCGCACGCCCCCGCGCCGCCGGACCTCGTCGAGGATCAGGGCGCGCCGCTGCTCCGCGAGGAGGTTCTGGTGGTCGCTCACCCGGGCCGTCCTTTCCGGTCAGCCGTCGACAGCCGTGCTCGCTCATCTTCCCACGTACGTAAGGCAACTGATCGGCTTCGCTCAACTCTCATCACGATTACGCCTCGTTCGCCGTGGACGCGCATTGTCAGTGCCTCCTGGGACGATTCTTGAAGTGAGGTACCACACCGGGATCGGGGGACGCGGTGGAAGCAAGGGAACAGCCGGCCACGGCACAAGAAGCGACACAAGAAGCGACACAGGAATCACCGGGGCTCGCCCTCGAACTGCTCGTGCACGGCGTGGGCGGCGCCACCCCGGAAGGCATGCTGGGCGATCCGCGCACCGAGCGCGTCACCGGCGACGACGTCGCGGGCATCTACCGCCGCACCGACGACCTCGACGCCGAGACCCGCCCGCGCGAGCCGCGCGACGGACCCGTCCGCGAGGCGTACGTCTGGTCCAACCTCACCTCGGGGAACGGCTCGCGCGCCCTGTGGCTCGTGCTGCTGCCCTTCATGGTCGTCAACCTCGCGCACTGGATGCGCCCCGCCGCCGAGGCCCGCACCCGCACCGCGCGGGCCTACGGCGTGCTGGTCCGCCTCGTCGCCCTCAGCCTCACCGTCCTGCTCACCGCCGCGATCTGCGAGGTCACCCTCGACCTGACGGCCTGGCAGTGCGCGGGCACCCGCGCGTGCTCCTCGGGCAAGTCGTGGCTCGGCTTCATGGCCTCCGCCAGGGACGGCTGGTGGAGCCGGCCCGGCCGCCGGCTCGCCCTGGCCGCCACCGTGCCCGCCGTCCTCACCGGCCTGCTGTGGTTCCTCTCCCACCGCTCCTGGAGCGCCTACGAGACCCAGCCGCCGCCCGGCCCCGCCCCCGACGACGGCGAGCCCCGCACGGGCGGCCGCCCGGCCCTGTGCCTGCACGGCTTCTGGTACGGGCGGCGGATCGTCGCCCGCCTCCGCGCCGCGCACACCGCCGCGGCCCTGCTGACCGTCGCCGCCGTCCTCACCCAGGCCGCCACCCGCCAGGACCGCGCGCCCGGTGGCAGCACCGCCCTGGACGCCACCGGCTGGGCCCTCGTCGTCGCGCTCACGGCCGCCGCCGTGTTCACGCTCTTCACCGTGTGCCGCCGGGGCCGCCACGAGAGCACCCCCGACGGGAGGGCCGACCGCGCCGCCGTCCGGGCGCTGCCCGTCGTGGCCCTCGTCCTGCTGGTCCTCGCCGCCGTCCACGCCGCCTGGAGCCGCCCCCGCTGGGCCTCCGCCGGAATGCTCCCCGGCGACCGCCTCTTCGGCGCCATCGGCCTCGCCCAGATCCTCCTGCTCGTCCTCCTCGCGGTCGCCGCCCGCCGCCTGCACCGCGCCGAGCCCGTCGAGCGGGCCCCGCTGGCCGGGCTCGCCGGCCCCGTCGTCGCCACGCTCGCCTGCGCCCTCGGCGGCCTCATGTCCGCCGGCGTCGCCCAGCGGGCCGCGGACTGGCTCGACGGCCGCGCCACCCCCGGCATGGGCGACGGCCCGATCCCCGGCCCCCCGGTCGTCCTGTCCTGGCAGGCGTCCGCCATACCCCCGCTGCTCGCCGCCCTGCTCCTGCTCGCCCTCCACCTCGCCCTGCGAGCCGTCCGAGCCCGCCGCGAGCTGCTCCGCACCGTCCCCGGCGACTACCCCGGCGAGGAGCCCGACCGGGCCCGTACGAGCGCCGTCGCCGGTGCCGTCGCCCGCGCCGGGCTCACCGACTCCGCCCCCTGGGTCGCCGGTGCCGCGGCCGGCCTCAGCCTCCTCCTGGGCGGCGGCGCGCTCGCCGGTGCCTGGGCCACCGGCGACGTACCCGGCCGCGCCGCCCGCGGCACGCCCGACGCCGTCGAGAGCTGCGCGCAGACCGCCCAGGCGCTCGGCTCCTGGTGCGTCGGCCTCGGCTTCGTCCTCCTGCTCACCTGGGGCCGGCGCGCCTACCGCGACCCCGCCGCGCGCCGCACCGTCGGCATCCTCTGGGACGTCGGCACCTTCTGGCCGCGCGCCGCCCACCCCTTCGCCCCGCCCTGCTACGCCGAGCGCGCCGTCCCCGACCTCACCTGGCGGATGCGGACCTGGACGGAGCGCACGGGCGGCCGGCTCGTCATCTCCGGGCACTCCCAGGGCAGCGTCCTCGCGGCCGCCGCCGTCTGGCAGCTCGACCGTGCGACCCGCGCCCGCGTGGCCCTCCTCACCCACGGCTCGCCCCTGGAGCGCCTCTACGGGCGCTGGTTCCCCGCCTACTTCGGCCCCGCGCAACTCACGGCGCTGCACCGCGACATACGGTGCTGGCGCAACCTGTGGCGCCGCACCGACCCCATCGGCGGCCCCATCCGCCTCCCCCCGGGCGGGGCCGACGACGACACCCGGCGCGTCGACCGGGGCCCGCTCAAGGACCCGCTGGTCTACGGGCGCACACCCGAACACCCGCTGCCCGCGCCCATCCTCTGCCACTCCCACTACCAGGCCGACCCGGCCTTCGCCGAGGAGCGCGCGGCGCTGCTGGCCGAGCTCGACGCCTGGGTGCCCGCTCAGGGCAGCTCGGGCAGGTCCTCCGGGTAGAGCAGCGTCAGCTCGTCCGTGCTGGGGGCGGACAGCTGCGCCACCCGGCCCGCGTGGCGCTCGACCATCGACTCGAAGGTCTGCCGGGCCGTCCGGCCGTTGCCGAAGGCCGGGCCCTTGGGGATCTCCGTGAAGTACTTCAGCAGGGCGTCCCCGGCGCCCTCGCCGAGCCGGTACTCCTGGTCGACCGCCTGCTGCTCCACGATCCGCAGCAGCTCGTCCGGCGCGTAGTCGGTGAAGGTGATGGTCCGTGAGAAGCGGGAGGCGACACCGGGGTTGACGGTCAGGAAGCGCTGCATCTCCGCGGTGTAGCCGGCGACGATCACCACGACCGCGTCCCGGTGGTCCTCCATCAGCTTCACCAGCGTGTCGATGGCCTCCCGGCCGAAGTCCCGCCCGGAGTCCTCCGGCGACAGGGCGTACGCCTCGTCGATGAAGAGGACGCCGCCGCGCGCCCGGTCGAACGCCTCCTGGGTGCGGATGGCCGTCGACCCGATGTGCTCGCCCACCAGGTCCACCCGGGAGACCTCCACCAGGTGCCCGCTCTCCAGCACCCCGAGCGAGGCGAGGACCTCGCCGTAGAGCCGCGCCACCGTGGTCTTGCCGGTGCCGGGGGAGCCGGTGAAGACCAGGTGCCGGCGTACGGAGGCCGCCTTGAGCCCGGCCTCCTGCCGGCGCCGCCCGACCTCGATCATGTCCGTGAGCGCCCGCACCTCGCGCTTGACGCTCTCCAGGCCCACCAGGGCGTCCAGCTCCCCGAGCACCGTCGCCGCCGGGCGCCCCGCCTCGGGGGCGGCCGGCCCGGCGTCGTCGGGGGAGCGCTGCAACGGCACCCCGACCGACAGCACCGACGCCGGCGGAGCCAGCGGCACCGCCTCCACCACCGGGGCGCCGACGGCCCGCCCCCGGGACAGCGCGGCCCCGGCGGTCGCGATCACGCCCTCGTCGCTCGTGCAGCCCTCGCTGACGGTGCCGGCCTCGGCGAACTCGTACCCCCCGCGCGCGCACCGCTCCGTGCGGCACCCGCTCAGTGTCGAACGGCACCCGTCGATGACGTGGAAGCCGTAGCCGCCGCTGCCCGTCACCCGGCAGTCGTGGAAGGTGCCCCGGCCGCCCGCCGACACATAGAAGCCCGCCTCGGCGGGCGAACTGACCGTGCAGCGCTCGACAGTGGGGTCCGCGCCCTTCGTGACGATGACGCCCGTGGACGTGGCGTCGATGGTGCAGTCCGTCATCGCGCCCCCGCTGCCGTGGTCACGGAACCACGCGCCCGTACCGGCCTGCCGGATCCGGCAGTCGTCGAGGCGGGCCGTGGCGCCGTCGCTCACCGACACGGCGGTGTTGCGGACCTGCGCGAGATCGCTGTCGACCACCTCGACGGCGGACCCCCGGTCCAGCACGAACAGGGCGTCCGGCACGTCACGCACCCGGCAGGCGCCCAGCACGGCGGTCGCGCCGTCGCTCACCCAGACGGCCGGGTAGTCACCCGTGCTCTCGTGGATGTCGCACCGGTCGGCCTCCACACGGGTGCCCGGATCCCATACGGACAGGCCGTTGCGCCCGAAGCGGCGCACCGCCGAGCGCGTCATCGACAGCACCGAACGGGAGCGCAGGTCCACCCCGTTCTCCGGGACGTCGTGGATCTCGCAGTCCACCAGGGAGAGGACCGCGTCGGTGTCCAGCGTCACGCCGTCGCCCGAGCTGCGGTGCACCTGGCAGTCGGTCAGGTGCCCGGCCGCGCGGGCGGTCACCTGCACCCCGGTGCCCCTGATCTCGTAGACCTCGCAGCCGATCGCCTCCAGGGCGCTGCCCTCGCCGGTCATGGACAGCCCGGCGCCCGAGGCGTGGTGCACCCGGCAGCGCTCCAGCCGGGGGTGGGCGCCGCCACGGACGGAGACCCCCGACTGGCCGGCGGCCACCACCTCGCAGTCCTCGAAGAAGCCGCCCGCGCCGTCCAGCACGCTGATCCCGATGCCGCCGGGGTTGTCGACCGTGCAGCGGCGCACCGTGGGCCGGGAGCCGCCGCGCACCTCGATGCCCGCCGCGGAGCGGGTGGTGATCCGCAGATCCGCCAGCTCCGGTGCCCCGTCCTCGACGAGCAGCGCGGGCGCCGCGGCGTCCTGCCCCTCGATGTGGAGGTCCAGCAGCGCCGCCGACGCCCGGAGGGTCAGGGCGACGCCCTCCGTCGGGGCGATGCGCACCGAGCCGCGCGTGCCCTCGGTGCCGCGCAGCGTGATGGCGCGCGTGACCACCAGATTCTCCCGGTAGGTGCCCGGCGCGACGGACAGGACGTCCCCGTCCGCCGACGCCTCCAGGGCCGAGGCCAGGGAGTCGTACTCCCCCGTGCGCCGTCGCCACCGCGACGTACCGCTGTGCGTCACCTGGACCGAGCCCTGTGCCATGGTGCTGCTCTGCCCCCACCTCGTGCGTGCGTTCACCGGCACGGTACGTACCGGCCGGACCACCGTAGCGCGCGCGGGCCACGGGAGTTGACCGGTCAGCTTCCCGCGTCCGCGCGACCCCAGGTATGGGCGGCCTGTCGCCAGGAGCGGTCCCAGTCGGCGTACCGCCGTCGGGTGAGCCGCCAGACGGCCGCCCTGCGGCACCCCTCGACCAGCCCGGCGGCGCCCGCGCCCGCGCCGACGCCGGCGAGGACCGCGTGGACCGCGGCGGTGCCCCGGTCCATGGGGCGGCCCGCGACCCGCCCCCGGTCGTCCGTCCACAGCCGGAAGCGGTGGCCGGGGTCGGCGGCGTCGCGGACGGCGACCACGCCGGAGAGCCGCTCGCCCTCCGGGCCCGGCCAGCGGGCGATCACCCGCAGGTGTCCCTCGCGCTCGGTCGCGGTCTCGCGGTCCGTCCCGGCGGGCCGGGTCCGCAGGGTGCGCAGCGCCGTGGCGGTCACGAGATGGCGGTGCCGCTGCTGCTCGCGGACCGTCTCCCGCAGCGCCTTGTGCGCGAGCGTCCCCGTCGCCCAGCCGGTCGCCGTGCCGGCCAGCAGCATCAGCGCCACGGCGGCCAGCCCGATCCATGCCTCCAGGGCATCGGTCCGGCGGCGCAGCGGATTGCGCCGCCACCGCCATGCCCACCTTGTCGCGCGCACCACGCTCACCCCCTTCCGCGTTCCGTAGATACCTCACACAGGGCATCGCATGCGGATGAAGGCGGCGGAGAGAGCAAAATCACCCCCTCCGGATGCCGTTCGCGGCGGCACGTTGACGGATGGCGTGCGGTGCGGGGCGACAGGGACGTCAGAAACGGAAGGGGGCGATGTGGAGAGGCGAGGGGGAGCGGGCCTCAGCCGGCCGACGCGAGGATCTCGACGGGGTCGCCCACCCGCAGCACCCCGGTGTGCTCGGGGATGAGGTTCATGCCGAACACCGCGCCGTTGCCGATCAGGTGGTGCCGGACGAGCGTGCGCAGCGGCTCCTTGCCCCGTACGGCCGTCAGCTGGTCGGTCGTGGTGACGACGCAGCGCTTGCTGGGCTTGACGGCACGGAAGACGACCTCGCCGATCCGGAGGCGCCGCCAGCCGTCCTCGGCCCAGGGCTCGGTGCCCGCGATCACCACGTTCGGCCGGAAGCGGTTCATGGGCAGCGGGCCCTCCTCGGCGTGGTCGCCCGTGGCGATCAGGGAGTTGAGGGCGTCCAGCGAGCCGAGCGTGGCGGCCAGCAGTGGAAAGCCGTCGGCGAAGCTGACCGTCTCGCCCGGCCGGGAGTAGTCGGGGTCGATCCCGCGCCGGACGGCGGGGTCGTCCATGTGCAGCAGCCGGGCCGGGCACTCCAGGAAGTCGCTCACCCACGCGTCCGCCGCGGCCCCGGCGGGCACCGCCTCGATCTTGTCCCGGAACACCTGGACCGTGACCGTGCCGCCCCGCTCGTGGAGGCCGGGCACGGGGACGTCGATCGGCTCGGCGCCCGGCGCGCGGAGCCGGACCCCGCCGCCCGCGGCCGGTCGCGCCGAGGCCAACGCGAGTCGCGGCCGCTGACGTTGGGTGATCTGCGCGCCGCTCTCGTCGGTGACCAGCCACCGCCGGTCCCCGGCGAGCCCCCATGGCTCCACGGCGGCCTCGGCGGGCGCGCACCCGGCCATGGACTTGACGGGGTAGTAGTGGATCGAGGTCAGCGCTGGCGTGGACATGCTGTCATCCTGCCATCGAGCCCCGTGGGCCGGATGATGATTCTCCCCTCGTCCGCCCCGGCCCCCCGGCACCTGGCGTCGCCCGGCCGCCCGGCCGGGTCGGCCGGGGTCAGTAGCCGCCCTGCTGCGGCGGGTACGGGCGGTTGTACGGGTCCTCGTACTGCTGCGCCGGGGCGGGGCGGGGCGCGACGGGCCGCATCGCGTCGTAGCCGGCCGGGCCGGCGGGACCACCGGCCGCCGGGCGCTGCTGCTGGTACTGCTGGGGGCCCGGGTAGCGCGGCGCCTGCTGCGGGATGTAGGGCGCGGGGGCCTGCTGGAGACCGGCGGGCTGCGGGCCGTTCGCGGCCGGATAGCCGTACTGCTGGCCGGAGGCCGCGTAGCCGCTCTGCGGCGCCTGCGGCTGCGCGGCGGCCGACGGGCCGGACGGCAGCGCGGGCAGGGCGGGCAGCTGGCTCCCGCCGTCGTACGGCGACGACACCCGGATGGGTGCGATCTGCGGGGTGCCCCGCTCCGCGACAAGGCTGTCGTAGATGGGGGTGTCCGGGAACGACGGCGCGGCGTAGTAGCCACCGCCGTAGGTGCTGCGGGGGGAGGTCATAGCGCATAAGTTAAGCCCTTTCCCCGGCCCGGTCTACGCCGAGGTCGCCGCAACCCCTTTCTGACCTGCAAAGACGCAGGTCAGGACAGAAACGACAGGTAGGGACACATCCATACGAGCGGGTGATCCGGTCACCGATTTTCGGCGTGTCGCACGACCTGTTCGCACCTTTTCCTACGATCCGCCCGCCGGTGGTCCGGGGCCGGCCTGGCACCCCGTCAGGTGGCGCCGGAGGCGCCCGGCGCGCGGGCCGCCGCCACCGGGGCGGACCGGATGTCGGCCGGCCCCGGTCGGGGGCGCCCGGGGGTGCGGGCGCGGTCGGATCAGGCGGTGCGCTCCTCGTCGCGCTCCCCGCTCCACCGGGTGTGGAACGAGCCCTCGCGGTCGACCCGCCGGTAGGTGTGCGCGCCGAAGAAGTCGCGCTGCCCCTGGGTCAGGGCGGCGGGCAGCCGCTCGGCGCGCAGCGCGTCGTAGTAGGCGAGGGCGGCGGAGAAGCCGGGCGTGGGCACGCCGTGGGCGACGGCGGTGGTGACGACCGAGCGCCAGGCGTCCTGGGCCCGGCCGACCTCCTCGGCGAAGCCCTTGTCGGCCAGCAGGGTGGGCAGTGCCGGGTCGGCGGCGAAGGCGCTGCGGATGCGGTCCAGGAAGGCCGCCCGGATGATGCAGCCGCCCCGCCAGATGGCGGCCATCGCGCCGAGGTCGATGTCCCAGCCGTACTCGGCGCTCGCGGCGGCGATCATGTTCCAGCCCTGCGCGTACGAGACGACCTTCGACGCGTACAGCGCCTCCTCGACCCGCGCCGCGAACGCCTCCGCCTCGTCGGCGGAGAGGAACTCGCGCCGCGGCCCGGGCAGTTCCCGGGCGGCGGCGCGGAGGTCGCGGTGGCCGGAGACCGAGCGGGCGAACACGGCCTCGGCGATGCCGGACACCGGGGTCCCGAGGTCCAGCGCGGTCTGCACCGTCCACCGGCCGGTGCCCTTCTGCTCGGCCTCGTCGGCCACCACGTCCACGAAGGGGCGCCCGGTGGCGGCGTCGGTGTGGGCGAGCACCTCCGCGGTGATCTCGATGAGGTACGAGTCCAGGCGCCCGGCGTTCCAGCCGCGGAAGGTCTCGGCGATCCGGGCCGGCGTGAACCCGGCCACGTTCCGCAGCAGGTCGTACGCCTCCGCGATGAGCTGCATATCGGCGTACTCGATGCCGTTGTGCACCATCTTGACGAAGTGTCCGGCGGCGTCGGGGCCGACGTGGACGCAGCAGGGGGCGCCGTCCTCGGCCTTGGCGGCGATGGACTCCAGGAGCGGGCCGAGGGCTTTGTAGGACTCCTCCGATCCGCCGGGCATGATGGCGGGTCCGTTGAGGGCGCCTTCCTCGCCGCCGGAGATGCCGGTGCCGACGAAGTGGATGCCCTTTTCGCGGAGTGCCTTCTCGCGGCGTCGGGTGTCGGCGAAGTGGGCGTTGCCGCCGTCGATGATCATGTCGCCCTCGTCGAGGAGGGGTGCGAACTCGTCGATGACGGCGTCGGTGGGGTCGCCGGCCTTGACCATGATGATGAGCCGTCTGGGCTTCTCCAGGGCGGCGACGAAGTCCTCGGCGCTCTCGGCGGGGACGAAGTTCCCTTCGCGGCCGTGCTCCTCGACGAGGGCGGTGGTCTTGGCGTAGGTGCGGTTGTGGACGGCGACGGTGTGGCCGTGGCGGGCGAAGTTCCGGGCGAGGTTGCTGCCCATGACGGCGAGTCCGGTGACGCCGATCTGCGCGGTGGCCTTGGGGGAGGGGGTGCTGGGCATTGCGGGGATCCACTCCTGTCACGTGCGTCGGTGAGGCTGTGCGTAAGGCTTGTGCGAGGCGGCAACGCCGGAGGGCAACTGGATCTTCCCGCCGGGGCCGCCGGGTGTCGCCTGATCATCGTGGCACGGTCGTGGGGAGGTGACCGGGAATGCGCCGAGATGGCCTCGATCTTGTCACTTTCGCTCCTGGCGGAGATCTTCGCGCTCGGGCTCCGATTGTGCGATTCGGACAAGTGGGGGCGCTGGGTGTGTGGTCACCGGATCGGAGCGCCGGGGGCGGGCGAGGCAAGAGAGGCGCGATCTTACGGTCGCGTGATCTTGGCGCTTACGGGCGGTCCGTGGCGCTTTCAATGGCTCAAGGGTCGAGCGTCATCAGGTCGAGATCGCCTTGACCGCTGTGGTGAGCGTGGCGACCAGTGTGAGGGTGGCCGCGAAGGCGACGGCCGCGCGGGTCAGCGCCTGGGCGTAGGTGGCCTGATCGCGGCGGGCCAGGTAGTCGGCCGCGGCCGAGACCAGGACGGCCAGAAGGTGGCCAGGGCGCACCCGATGAAGATCAAGGTCGTCCGGACGGACACGGTGGTGCTCCTTTGCGGCAGGGGCGGCAACAAGCTGGGCGGCCAACCTGCCGCATAGCGCGTTCAACGGTGTTCGAGGCGCGGAAAGATGAACACTCGTGAACGTTGCCTCACGCCACGGGGGAACTTCCAAGGCCGGGTAGTTAACGTTTCCGCAGGTCACGCAAGCGTGGGCGGAGCCGGTCCTGGGGGACCCCTACCTGTGGTGCGCCACCTTCAGCGCCGGCGCCCCGCACGACCTGGTCGCTGCCTTCGCCTCCTCCCTCGCCTCGTCGGCTCCCGTCCTACGGCGCACGCTGCCTGAGAGCACCGAGGGACAGCTCACCGTCACCCCGATCAGTTGATCTCTTGCCGTCCTGCTCGAACCGGATCACCGCGCGGACGGTCCGGTGCCGCCAGTCCTGAGCCTGTTCGACGTTGGTGCCGTCGGCCTCGGTCCGCTTCAGCCGGTAGACGCCGGTGGCGAGTTCGCGGTGAGACACCTTGACGGTGCCCTCGGCGGGGTCCTGGCCGGTTCCGCGGTGGGCTACGGCCGGGCTCAGCCCGAGCACGGTGACGGAGGGGAGCGCGCCGACGCCGAGGCGGGCGGTGGACTTGTGGAGGAAGGGCCACGGAGGACCTCCCGGAAGATTGACGCGTCAACCACTGCCTCATGGGCTCGATAGTTGATGCGTCACCTAAATGCCGGAAAGGGCCCGACGGAGCGTCGTCGCTCCGCCGGGCCACGTTGTCCACCCTGCTCGCTACGCGGCGGGACCGAGCTTCTTCCACGGCTTGCCGCCGTTGGACTCGGCCTGCCCGGGGGCGACGGTGGTGTACCACTGGGCGTACCAGTACCAGCCGTCGTGCTTCACGAACGCGGCCGTCGAGGCCGACGGGTCGCCGTTCACGATGCGGGTCTCCCGGGTTGTCGTGCCGTTGGCGACCTCGACGTCGTGGTCGCCGACGGCCGAGCGGAGTTTGAACAGCCCGTTGTGCCTGGGGCCACCGGGTGCCCCCTCAGCGCCGTTGTCGGCGATCGGGACGAGCTTCCACTTCTGCTCGGCGCGTCCGTCGCAGCCGACCGAGGCGACGTCCTGGCGGGAGTCGGCCGCGGTCATGCAGCGGTCGCCGCTGCCGACCGTGTAGAGGCCGTCTCCGGCCGGACGGATCCGCCAGTACTGGTTGGGGTTCGACTCGCCGAGCTCCACCAGGTGGACGCGGGACTGGTCGGGGTTGTTGTCGATCATCATCGGCCCGCCCGAGGGACTGTCGCCGTACTCGAACATCCAGCCCTTGTCCCCCTTGTCGTACATCCGCCAGAGTCGTCCACCGTCGGGCCGGTAGACCTGGCCCTTCGTGTAGTCGGCCGCCTGGCAGCGGTCCCCGGAGGCGGGGGCCGGCGGATCGACGACGTCGACCTCGCGGCGCTGGTCGCCCGTGCTGCCGAACTCCTTGTCCCCGACCTTGAAGGTGACGTTCGCGGGGCCGGTGACGGGCAGGTAGTACTTGAGGTCGATGTCCCGGTACTTGCCCGGCGGCAGGTCCTCGCAGTAGCCGAGCTTGAGTGTGAGCCGGTGGAAGTCGCCCTTCAGGCCACCGGCGTTGGGGCCGGTGTGCCCGGGGGTGAGTCCCTTGATCTCCTTGTAGTCGTTGTCCTTGACGACCGGAGGTGTCGAGGTCGGGATGTCGAACGAGATCTCCGTCCCGCGGCCGAGGGGCACCTTGCTGTCGTTGGTGATGCGCAGCTTGGGCTGGACCGGGTAGAAGTCGTCCTTCCCGGTGGGGAAGTCGACCAGCTCCGCCTTGACGTCGATCACCTCCCTCGGCTGCGCCCGTCCACCGGCCTTGGCGTTGCCGTACGCGCCCGCGCCCTTGAAGGCGTTGTCCAGGCGCGTGGTGAGGTCGTAGCCCATGCCCCACTCGCCGCCCGGGCGCTTGGTGTAGTCGCCGGCGAGCTCCCAGACCATCGCGCCGCCGATGTCCTTGTCCGCGATGTACTTCGCCTTGGCGTCGACGGATCGCTCGTTCTCGGTGGAGAGGAAGACCTTCTTGGCGTCGTTCCACAGCCAGGGTGCTTCGAGGGCGTCCGAGTACTTCTCGGCGTAGGTGCCGGTCGGCTTCCCGTCCTTCACCCCGTAGGACCCCAGATATCCCGGCGTGACGCCGTCCTGGAGGTTCTTGGTGTGCCACAGCGGGTTGGAGCCGGCGCCGACCTCGTTGCCGTCCTCGGTGTCGTGCCAGACGTTGTCGATCCCGGTCGCGCCCAGACCGCAGGACTGCGCGTTGGCGGGCCCCCGGCCCCCGGTGCCTTGCGGGCACTTGGACTGGTCCGGCATCGCCGCGGTCCCCCACAGCCCGTCCGAACCGCCCTGCACATCGCGCCAGCCCCGGGAGTAGTACGGGATGCCGAGGTTGATGCGGCCGGGCGGGAGCGCGCCGCGGTAGTAGTGGTAGGCCCAGTCGGTGTTGAAGTAGCCGTGCTTCTGGAAGTCCTTGGTGTCGGCCTTCCCGTCGTCGTAGATGCCGGCGTCGGCCAGCTCGTTGTCCTTCCCGTCGTCGTACAGCGGTGCCTGCGGGCCGACGAACTTGTTCCACGAACCGTGCAGGTCGTACGTCATGACGTTGACGAAGTCCTGGTACTGGAGCGACTGTCCGGCGTCGAGCCCGCGCAGCAGGTAGCCGGACGAGGATCCGGCGGAGGTGAGCAGGTAGTAGCGCCCCTTGTCCGCGCCGGCCTTGTCCAGCTTCTCGCGCAGGGTCTTCATCAGTGCGTTGTAGCCCTGCTGGAGGCCCTTGCGGCGGGGGTTGGAGACGTCCCAGTCCTTCGGGTTTCCCGTGTTGGGCAGGGCGGTCGGGTACTCGTAGTCGATGTCGACGCCGTTGAAACCGTACCGGTTCAGGAATTCGGTCACGGAGTCGGCGAACGTGTCGATGCCCGCCTGGTTCACCGAGCCGTCACCGTTGGTGGTCATGGTGTAGAAGTTCCGCGTGTCCGCCCAGCCGCCGACGGAGATCAGCGTCTTCACGGCCGGGTGCTTCTTCTTGTAGGTGTTGAGCAGATTGAAGTGCCCCTTGTACGGCAGCGACGGGTCCATGGCGTTCTTCGCGCCGTCCCAGGTCATGCCGGTGGCCGGGTTCTTGGCGTCGCCCGGGTCGCCGATGGAGATCCGGTCGTCGTCGACGCGGGCGAAGGCGTAGTTGATGTGGCTCACCTTCGACCAGGGGATGTTGGAGGCCAGGTACTTGGGGTCCCCGTTCGTCCCGGCGCGCCATCCGGTGAAGTACCCGACCATGCGCCGGGTGCGGTCCTTGCCGACCCACTCGCGGCCCGATCCGTCGTAGACGTCGCAGTAGCGGGTGGACACGCCCTTGGTCGGGGTCATGCCTTCGGGACGGCAGTCTCCGGAGGAGGCGGGTTTGGCGCCCCGGTCGTCGGCGGAGTCGTCGAAGGGGTCGCCGGCGTCGCCGGACCGGGATTTGTCCTCAGACGACGGCGTGTCGAGCACCCACTTCTGTGCTTCGCTCCCGTTGCAGCCCCAGAGCTGCAGCTGCCGTCCGTCGTCGGGTACGGAGCCGGGGACGTCCAGGCACAGGTCGGCGTTGACGTTCTTCAGCTCGTGGGCGTCGGTGCGGGTCCACTTCTGGGCCTCGCTGTCGTTGCAGCCCCACAGCTGCACCTTGGTGCCGTAGTCCTTGCCCGAGTGGTCCGCGTCCAGGCACAGGCCGAGCGCCCGGACCGTGCCGTCGCCGGGCAGGGTCCAGTCCTGGGCCTCGCCGCCGTTGCAGTCCTGGAGCCGGACCGGGGTGCCGTAGTCGCGCGCACCGTCCTTCACGTCGAGACACCTGCCCGTCAGGCCCTCGAACTGGCCGGAGGAGATCTCCTTGGGCGGACGGCGCACGCTGTCCGGAATGCGGGTGACGTCGTCCCCCGCGGAGAAGATCGACTGCCGTAGGTCGCCCCAATCGTCGTCGATCATTCCGGAGGTGTCGTAGTCGTCGTCCACCGTGCCCGGGTTCACCTTCATGGTGACGTAGGCGCCGTCCTTGATGAAGACCGTCATCAAGGGCGACGGCGGCGGGTGCTGACCCGATGGGTCCTGCCACCGTACGACTCCGGGAGCGGGCGCGGAGAACGCCGCCTGGAGCCCCTCGGAGAATCCGACACGCTTCAGGACCGACCAGTTGTCGGCGATCTTCTTCGGGCCGTTGATCAGCTTGTCCCCGGTCCCGTCGATGTCGATGCCGACCAGGGCGTACTGGTCCCCCTTGAAGAAGTAGGCGTTGTTCCCCTCGACGGCGACCGCGGTGTCTATCCCGTCCGCGAAGACGGTGCCGCGGAGCGGGCGGAACGTGTCGGCGATCTTCATCGGGCCGGTGGCGACGGTGCCGCCCAGGAGCCCCTGCCCCGCGGCCTCCTTGTCGAGCGACAGGCGGAGGTACTGGTCACCGCTGAAGAGGAGCAGGTCGTTGGGGTGACCGGGGAGCCGGATCGCGGCGTCGATGCCGTTGACGAACACCGTCCCCCGCAGCGCGGGAACGTCCTGGGAGATGCTCCGCGCCGCGTTCGGCCCCCCGGACAGGCCCCACGAGGGGCTTCTCTTGCCGCCGATCGTCACGGTCTTATGACTCAGCCGCTGGTAGTTCGGGCCGTTGAAGAGCAGGACGTCGGCGTAGTCGTTGACGGAGATGGCCGCCTGGACGGGCTTGCTTGTCATCGAACACTGCCCGGAAGAGGATTCCGTCGACCGGGCGGCCGGGGGAGGGAAGCGGACACAGCCGCGCTTCAGGATCGCGAGGCGGAGCCGGTTGTCCTCGCGCAAAGGGTCGGTCAGCTCGGCGAAACGATGGGGATCGTCGGCATTGGCATTGGACACCAGGGTGCTGTTGGGGGCCCATGCGTTGATGGCACTCTCGTCGGCCGCCGTCAGGACATCTTGAGGTCTCCCTTCGGCGTCTCGCCGCACTCCATCGAGTGTTCGGATGACCCTGGTCCTGATGGCGTAATCGCGGAGGCCCTCCGCGATCACCACGGCCATCACCATCACCGCTCCCCTCGCTTCCCTGACCTCTCCCTGGCGGGGGGTGGGCGCGGTACGGAAATCGGTGATGGCCCGGTTGATGTTGGCCTGGTTGACCAGCGGCCAGGTGCTCCGCGTGCCGCCGGTGTCCCCCATCTCGTATCGCCCTGTCCGGTCGCGCAGGTCTTGGTAGTTGCTGGTGTATGCGAGCTGCCTCGCTTGACCTCGTTGTCTGCGGGCGAAGTCCTCAAGCCACGTTCTTTGCGCCGGGGTGAACCGATCATTGAGATACCAGACGTTCCGTTCGCCGTCCCTCACCACGTAGAAGCCCACGATGTACGCGTCTTCCGGCCGGAAGATCACACCGATATCCGTAGTGGTGTCACCTTCCGGCCTGTCCCCCGTATAGAGGGCGAGAACGCTCTCCGCCCCCAGCTCCTGGCCGCCCACATTCGGCCGGGTGACCCGGTACCTGTCCCGGTACGGCGCCGAGTAGCGCTCCGTCAGACGCGTCATCAGGGCCTGGTACGCGGCGCTTCTTTCGTCCTGCGCGGCAGCCGGCGGCGCTTGGAGGAGGCCGGCGGTCAACGCGAGGACCACCAGGGCTACCACTATGCCTGCCCAGCCGGCAGGCCCACGCCCCCGTCTTCGCCCGCATTCCACTGCATCGGTCATCATCTGTCTCGCTCTCCCGCACGGTCGTTCCGACGGCAGTGGTCGTCCCCGCGCGCAGACGGCCGCCGCCATCGCCAAGTCTGCTGATGCGGATCAAGGGGAGATAAACGGCGGATGGATCGTCGCAGCGGAGCGGCCCCGGGCGGCAGCGGGCTCAGCCACCCACGGCTCCCAGCCCCCTCCCCGCCGCCTCCACGTCCGCGCCCCCGCCCGCTGCGCTACCGCCCGCGCGCGGGCGGTCCAGAAGATGGGCCCCAGGGCGCCCAGGTGGTGGGCGACCGGGCCCAGGGTGACGACGCCGCTGCCGGCCGCCGGCCAGGCCGTCCGCGGCTGGGAGGAGTCGGCGGTAGACGGAGGACGCCATCTCGCGGTCGCCGAGTTCGACGGCGAGGACGGCGGCCAGGCCGAGGCGGACCTCGGAGGCATGGCCGCGGGCGTGGATGGGGCGGGAGTTCCGTGAAACGCCGATGCCTCAAAAGACCAGAGAGGCCATCCTTCTGACATTCAAGATCTACCGTCACCTGATGCCGGCATCGATCGGCCGAGCAGCCCGAATCCTCAACGAAGGGCTGTAACCTGATCTCTTTCGGCCGGTCCGTATTGCGTTCAACTTCCGGCTGTCCGCGCTAGAAGGAAGAAGTAATTCTGTGGTCGTCACTTCCTACGCTCAAATCCCGGCCCTCCTGGTCGATTTCGCGCCAGAGGCGGCGAGCTTGATTGAGGAGGAGGCCGATATGCCCCTCCACGAGGCGGTTCGTGACGACGATTTCGCGCTCGGCTACTTCAATCTCATCGGAAATGTGCTGTCCTCCCCTCTTCTGATGCCGCAGCTGCGTGCGGAAGATCCGGATCGTGATCTCGTGGCGCGCTGCCTCGCCTTCGTCGAGAAGCTGATGGAGAGCCCGGAGGACGGGGTTCGATCGGCTGCGCACTTCCAGTGCTTGGAGCCGCTTCTCGATGCGGATGGTCTCCTGAAGACAGCGCTTCCGTTCATGAGGGAGCGAACGAGGGAAGAGGCCGCGAAAATGGTGCGGTTCTACGCCGTCGAAGTGGACGACGATACGCGTAGGCAGCTGGGGCTGTAGCCCTGCTGCATTCCGGTGAAAAAGAGGGGCAGGAGCCGTCGAACTGCTCCTGCCCCTCAGCGCGTTCAGGGCCCGAGGGCCCCGTACCTCAGGTCGTCCGCAACGCCAGGAAGAAGTCCAGCTTGTCCTCCAGCCGCGACAAGCCGCGCCCTGTCAGTTGCTCGATTCCGCTCGTGGCGCGGACGGTGCACGTCGGAGCTCCTCGGGGGTGTGGGGGCGCGTGAGGAGCGGAGTAACCCGCAGTACGCAACCGCACCACCGTCCTGAGCGGACAGTCAACAGCAAGACCGGTTTTCGCGGCCGGTGGCCGGGAATCGTCGGTGCGGTGGGGTGCCTGGGGACACTGCACCCCGTGGTCCTACGATTTGGTACGCGAGCCCATCAGACGTCTCTCCCGGCGCAGGCCCACCTCCTCAGGGCAGGGGAACCGGCCGGTTCCCCAGCAGAACGCTCCTTCGTCGGTACGGGGGTGCACGAGGCTGTCTGCCGCAGTTGATCGGAGGGGGTTCCTTGCCTGCTGCGAAAGCCAGCAAGCGGTCCGCGGCCCGCGCAGTGGCATCCATGGCTGTTCCCGGTCAAGGCGGAGAAGCTCATACGGGTGTCTTCGGCTGCTTCGAGCAGGGCCCGTCAGGCCGACTCTCTCCCGATCGTCTGCTGAAGGTGCTGCATCGGGCGGGCATTCTGCCCGACGATCCGCGGATCACCGAGACCCTCGCAGAGCTGGAGCGCGCCCGTCCTGCCGTATCGCCGGCCGAGCCGTGGCTACTGGCCGTGGAGGAGTTCGCCGCCGTCACCCGGCGCAACCGCGGCATCATCGAGCGGGCGGCCCGCGGGGAACTCGCGGTTCCGGACTTCCCCGCGCTGGTGGGCGACCTCCAGCGGATCTACCAGGAGGTCTGCGCCGAGCGGAGCGGCGCCGTCGCCACGTACATCCCCCAGCTCGCGCGCGTCGAGGCGGACCAGTTCGCGATCTCGGTATGCACGGTGGACGGGCAGCGCTTCTCCATCGGCGACGCCGAGGTGAATTTCTGCCTGCAGTCGGTGTCCAAGCCCGTCAGTTACTGCCTCACCCTGGAAGAGCACGGACCCGACACCGTCCACCGTCATGTGGGACGGGAGCCCAGTGGCCAGGGCTTCAACGAGCTGACCTTCAACAAGGCGGGGCTGCCGCACAATCCGATGATAAATGCCGGGGCCATCATGAGCTGTGCGCTCATCCAGCCCGGCCTGGACGCGGCCGACCGCTTCGACTACGTGGCCGACACCTGGAAGCGGCTCGCCGGCGGGAGCGGCGTCGGTTTCAACAACTCCGTGTACTTGTCCGAGCGCAACACCGCGGACCGCAACTTCGCGCTGGGCTACTCGATGCGGGAACGCGGCGCCTTCCCGCCCGGCACCGACCTGATGGCCACCCTGGAGTTCTACTTCCAATGCTGTTCGATCGAGGTCGACGCGCGGCAGCTGGCCGTCGTGGCGGCCTCCCTGGCCAACGCCGGGGTGTCCCCGCTGACGGGGGACTCCGTATTCTCCGCCCAGACGGTGCGCCACTGCCTTTCGCTGATGTCCTCATGCGGCATGTACGACTTCTCCGGCGAGTTCGCCTTCACCATCGGCCTGCCCGCGAAGAGCGGAGTCTCCGGCGCTCTGATGCTGGTGGTGCCCCAGCTGATGGGTATCGCCATCTGGTCGCCCCGGCTGGACGCCCAGGGGAATTCGGTGCGGGGAATCGAGGTCTGCCGACGCCTGGTCGACAGCTACAACGTCCACACTTATGACCTGCTCACCGGCACCGGTGCCGAGACCGGCAAACGCGACCCCCGTCTCAGGTGTCATCAGAGAGCCATCGAAGGCATCGTGGGGTTGTGCCTCGCCGCCAGCCAGGGCGACCTCAACGAAATCCGCCGCCTGGCCGCCTGCGACATCCCCCTCGGCGCCGCCGACTACGACGGCCGTACCGCCCTGCACCTTGCGGCAGCCGAGGGGCACCGGGACACCGTGGAGTTCCTCCTTTCCATGGGGGTCGACCCGAGACCGGTGGACCGCTGGGGTGGAACGCCTCTGGACGACGCCAATCGGTCCGGACACCAGTGGCTGGCCCGGCTTCTCGCCGATGCCGCTGACAGCTTTCCTCGCCCTTGATATCGGCTCCTCCTCATGCCCCCGGCCTCCGCTCCTGCGGGAACTCGCCGGAGGCGACCCCGTGGGTCCCGTCTCTGCGCCAAGGCCAAGTCCGGCAAGCCCCTTCGCCGGGCCCGGCGGTCGGCAGACGACCGGCGATCGGCACGGTCAGCGCAGGGAGCGGATCGCCGGGCTCGCGGCGACCAGGCCGGCGCACCCCAGGACGGCGCCGCCACAGACCAGGAACAGCGTCGTCGTACCGTAGGGGAGCAGGACGCCGGCGACCACGTAGGAGAACGGGTCGAGCGCCACCGTGGCCAGCACTACGAGGCTCATCACCCGGCCCAGCAGTCGCTCGGGCACTCGCTCCTGCAGAGCGGCCACGACGACCACTCCGAGAAACGCCGACCCGACGCCGATGAGTGACACGACCGCTGTTGCGGCCATGACATGAGTGACGGCGGAGAGTCCGGCCATGCCCGCGCCGATCGCCGCGACCCCGCCGACCACGGTCCAGCCGCGCCGGGCGGGCGGCCGCCACCCGGCCACCAGTGAGCCGGCCAGTGAGCCGGCACCGAAACCGGAGAGCACGACGCCCAGAGATCCCGCGCCACCGAGGCGTTGATCGGCGAGCACCGCGCCGCCCACGAGCACGGGGCCCACGACCGCGATGTTGATCAGGGCGATGGCCGCCAGCATCCCTCGCACCAGCGGTTCGTGCCAGGCGTATCCCAAGCCCGCGCCGAGGGCGCGCGCACTGCTGAGCCGCTCACCGTCGACGGCGCCCGGACCGGCGTCGTCCCCGGCACCTTCGCCGCGTCGTACCACGCGGATGAGCGTGCTGAGGGCGACGGCGGCCAACGCTGCC
The DNA here is from genome assembly GCF_002891295.1 of Streptomyces eurocidicus. Taxonomy (GTDB): domain Bacteria; phylum Actinomycetota; class Actinomycetes; order Streptomycetales; family Streptomycetaceae; genus Streptomyces; species Streptomyces eurocidicus. The sequence goes on from NZ_LGUI01000002.1 coordinate 569,482, forward strand.
ATCGCCGCGATCCCACCGAGCGTCGCGGCGAAGCCGACCGCGGCGATGACCCCGGCGGCCACCGCCGGGCCGACCAGATCGCCCCCCGACTCCGCGCCCTGCACCAGTGCGTTGACCCGGGCGAGCTTCTCGGTCGGCACGACGGCGGGCAGCAACGCCAGGGCCGCCGGGAAGTACGCGGCGTCGGCGGCGCCGAGCATCCCGGAGAGCAGCGCGACCGTCGTCACCGATGGCGAGGTGAACGTGACCAGGGCGCCGAGAGCGAGCAGGACGGCGACCCGGAGCCAGGCGGCACCGGCCGCGACACGGCCGGGAGCGAGGCGGTCGACCAGTACTCCCGCGGGAAGCAGGAGCGCCGCTCGCGGCAGCGCCACGGCCACAAGAACGAACCCTGTGGCGATCCCGGGTTCCGCCAGCTCGAGCACGAAGAGCGTGAGCCATATCAGGAACAGCGCATCGACCACGGCCGCCAGCCCTTGGCCCACGATCAGGCGGCGCAGGTGCGGGTCGCCGAGCGGTTCGCGCGGGAGGGAACGGGCAGTCGGCTCCGTCGTCATCGCCGGCTCCCCGGGGCGCCGAGGATCTGCCCGCGGCCGACGCCTCCTGGGTCCGGAACGGCGGCGTGATACGCGACATGCTCACCCCGCCGATGCCGATGCCGATGCCGATACCTAACGTCGTCCGGTGACCGCGCCCGCCACACCGTCGTCCGCAGCCCCTGGCGGCGGCGTTTCGCGCAGCGGTCGCGCCCGGTCGCACCGAGACGGACATGACCGCATCGCTCACTGATCGACAACATGAGCACCTCCGCTCGCGGACTCCGGTGGGACGGGCTGCCCGGCCGGAGGAGACCGGAGCCGCGGCGCCCTTCCTCACCAGTGATCGGGCTGCGTACCTCCCAGGAGCCGTACCGCGCGCCACTAGGCGATGTGCGTGCCCCCGTCGACCGTCAGGGTGGTGCCGGTGATGTAGGACGCCGCGTCGGAAACGAGGAAGACCAGAGCCGCAGCGAGCTCCTCGGGCTGCCCGATGCGGCCTGAAAGCACCCGCGGCATCATCGCCTCGAGGTAGCCCTCGGCGTAGCCGTCGGTCATCGCGGAGGTGAAGAGGCCCGGCGCGAGGGCGTTCACGCGGATGCCCTTGCCGGGGGTCCACTGCTGGGCCAGATCGCGGGTGAGCCCGAGGAGCCCGGCCTTCGACGCCGAGTAGGCGGCCTGCGGCAGCCCGCCCGTGACCAGCGCGAGGATGCTCGAGACATTGACGATGGCACTGCCGGGCCGCATCACCGCGCCCGCGGCCTGGGCCATCCAGTAGGAGCCGTTGAGATTGATGTCGACGACCTCGCGGAACTGCTCCGGTGTCTCCTCCGTCGCGGGTCGTTCACCGCTGATCCCCGCGTTGTTGACAAGAATGTCCACCCGCCCGAACGCGTGCACGGCCGCGTCGATCAGCGCGCGGCAGTCCTCCGGCTCGGCGACGTCGGTACGCACGGCGACGGCCCGGCGGCCGAGCTTCTCGACGGCCGTGCGTACGGCCTCCAGCCTCTCGGTGCGCCGCGCCCCGAGCACGACATCGGCGCCGGCCTCGGCTACCGCGGTGGCGAAGGCGACACCCAGCCCGGAGGAGGCGCCGGTGATCACGGCGACGCGACCGTCGAGCCGGAAGCGATCGAGGACGCTCATGGCCGCCTGACCTTGGGGAACCATGGCGGTCACTGGTGTTCGGCGATGTAGCTCACCACGTCGCCGACGGTCCTCAACTCCGCGACCCGGTCGTCGGGGATCCTCACCTCGAACCTGTCCTCGACCGCCACGGTGATCTCCACCATCAACAGGGAGTCGATGTCGAGATCGTCGGTGAAGGACTTCTCGGCGGTCACCTCGGCGGAGCCGACGCCGGTGACCTCTTCGACGATCTTGGCAATGGCGTGGAGAGTGTCGGTGTCGTTCGGCACGGGTTCCTCCTCCTTGGGACGGGACCGGCGTGGGTCGGTCATGTCCGTCGGTCATCGGTCGGTGCGGCGGACCTCGGTGGGGACGTCAGAGCCCGAGGCGCCGTCGGTAGGTGAGCAGGGTGCGCAGGAAGCCGTCCATCTGTTCCTCGGTGTGGCCCGCGTGCGGGAACAAGCGCAGCAGCGCCTGGTTACGTGAGACGGCCGGGTAGGAGAAGACGGGTACGAGGTAGCCGTCCTCGATGAACCACTCCCGCATCTGCAGGGCGGCGGCGTCGTTCCCGATCGGCACCGAGAGCATGTACGACTCGGTCGGCGTCGTCGGCGTGCCGGCCTCGTGCATCTGCCGCCGAAGGCGGGCGGCATGCGCCAGGTAGTCGTCGACGATCCCCGGATCGGCGGCGAGGACGTCGATCGTGCGCTTGGCGGTGTAAGCGGTGGGTGGCTGGATGGCGGCCGTGAACATCGAGGTGCCGGAGAGCAGTTCGAAGGCGTCGATGGCCACCGCCGGCCCGGCGATCGCGCCGCCTTCCAGACCGATGGCTTTCGACAGTGACACCATGACGAAGTCGGCCCGCTCCCGGATCGCGGCCGTCTCCCGGGCGTACGGACGGTTCTCGGGCCCGTACACCATGAACCCGTTCGCGTCGTCGATCATGCTGATGGCGCCGTGCCGGTCGCACTCATCGAGAATCTCCACGATCGGCCCCATGGTGCCGTCGGCCGAATAGATGCTCTCGGCGATCACCACGGTCTTGCGGGCCCGGACCCGGCCCAGGACGCGCGCCAGGTCGGAGGCGTCGTTATGCCGGAACGCGTGGACCTTGCGGCCGTAGCCGAGTCCCTCGAGGCCCTTCCAGATACTCCAGTGGACGTCACGGTCGACGACGAAGACGGTGTCGTGATTACGCACCTCGATCCCGGTGTCGAAGTGCGCGGAGTTGCTCATGGCGTGAACGAACCCGATGTTGGCCAGGAGCCCCGTGGCGAAGCTGATGGCTCGCTCCTTGCCGGTGTGGCGGGCGATCGTCTCCTCCAGCACCTGGTGCGGGCGGCAGATCCCCTGGGTCATCCTGGATCCGCTGGTGCTCAAGCCGTGGGCGAGCGCCCCCTCCGCGAAATGGCGGCGTACCGGGATGTGGCGCTCCAGATCGAGGAAGCTGATACTGGCGAAGTTCACCAGCTCGCGGCCGTCGCGGACGATGGTCGGCCCGACGGGACCGTCCACCACCGGCGGGCGGTATGCCGTGTCGTGAGTGTTCGCCTCGACGAAAGCGGCGAAGGCCCACGGGGCCAGGCGGTCCACGGACGGTGCGGGGGCGCGGGACGCGGTCATGGTGAGATGTCTCCTCCACGATGGGCGTGGGGCGGTAAGGGCTCCAGAGCTGCGGCGAGGTGGCCGAGCGAGGCCGTTCCGGCCAGTTCGTCCGACGCGATCCCGGTGAAGCCGGACTCGTGAAGCAGCGCCAGCAGACGAGGGACGGCGACCAGGGTGACTCCGTGGTCGGCGAGGCAACGGTTCATGTCCACGGCATCAGGGCTGTAGAAGGAGCCGGCCGACAGACCGCCGGGTTCGACAGCGACCACGGCGGCGGCCAGAGCCCGTTCGGCGCCCGTCATGGGCGGGCGCGACGGGACCCGCGGGGTTCCCGTGCCACCGGCGGCGGTGCGGGAGCGGTCGGGCGGACGGCCGGATCCGAGGCCGACCGGGAACAGGACGTAGCGGCCCGGGGCCACGACACCGGGCACTTCACCGAGGTGGTCCAGGACGTGGCGGTGCAAGTCACCGGGGGTGACATCAGGGGCGACGCGGGCGTGCGCGACGAGTCGCGGTCCGCCGCCTTCCCCTACGGCGCCCCCGCCGGGCGCCACCGTCACGTCGAGCACTCCGGGATGGCCGTGCAACACGTCTTCGACCTTGGTCAAGCACACCCATCCCTGCGGGGCGCGCCACCACCCGGAGGCGGCCGGTGTGCGCGAGTGTGCCGGAACCGGGCACTCGGCACCGTCGGCGAGCGCGCGCAGGAGACCACACAAACGGACGGGCAATGCCACGGCCTGCCCGGCGTCGAGCAGGTGATCCCCGACGGTGACATCGAGGGTGACGACCCCCGCGTCGCGGCTGAGGTCGACATAGAGCGTGTCGCAGGGCTCGTCGGGCGAGCTGCTGATCCAGGTGGCGGGCCCGTCCGGCGGAGCGTCCCGCGCGGGGACCAGGTAGTCGCGCGGCCACGAGTAGCAGTTGTACTCGATGGTGGGTACGGTCACGACACCGCGGCGACGGTCCATGCGCGCCTGGGCGGCGACCAGCTCCGCGGGGCGCCACTGACCGTGCCGGTAGGCCGCGGTGGAGGCGGCGGCGACCGAGGCGACCACCTCGCCGAACGCCGCGCCCGGGCGGAGATCGATCTGTACCGGAACCGTCAGGGCCCGGACGCCGACGCTGTTCCGAAGAGCGGCCCTGGCCCGGTTGGAGACCACCACCGAAGCGAGGAACCGGTGTTCGCCGGTGCGGGTGGCGACGTCGTGGGCCAGCGCGGCGAGCACGACGACCTCCGGGCTGACCCGATGCCGCCGGGCGACGCGGTCGAGGTCGTCGTACGCGCCCACCGAGCGGTGCTGGAGGCGGTGACGCCCGTCGCCGCTGCCGGTCCCGCCGAACGGGGCCAGTACGCCGGTCGGGTTGCTCGCGAGACGCATGAGCCATTCACGCTCCGCCGCGCAGGCGCGTGCCCGGGGCTGGGCGGCGACCGTGTCGAGCGGGTGCGTGGCCGCCTCCGCCGGCGCGTCGTCGCCGCGCAGCCGATCGTGCAGTTGGCTGATCAGTACCGCCAGCCCCCATCCGTCGATCACGACGTGGTGGGCGGCCAGCAGGACCGCACGCGGCTTTCCCGCCTCGAGCAGCACCCTGGCCCGCCAGGGCGGATCTCGCTCGGGATCGATCGGGCGGGCGGCCAGCGCCGCTGTGGCGGCCTCCAGGGTGTCGGCATCGGCGGCCGGAACGTCGACGCAGTCGACCGGCAGCGGAGCCCAGCCCGCACGGTGGACGTGTTGTACCGGGCGGAGCGGGTCGACAGTGGTGCGCAGCGCCTCATGGCGGGCGGTGAGGGACGCGAGCGCCACGAGGACATCGGCGACGGTCGCCGGGGGCGGGACGTGGCAGTGGTCGGCGAGCGGCGTCGGGTTCACCCGCCGTGGTGAGGGAATGGTGCGCTCGAACCAGTGCCACTGCTGGACCCAGGTCAGCGGCCCGCTGCGGGTGACGGTGGCCGGGCTCGGGGGCGGTTCCTGAAGGTGATTCACGGCCGGGACCTCATACCGCTCGGACCACGAGAGCGGCATTGTGGCCGCCGAAGCCGAACGAGTTGCTGAGAGCGATCCGCATACGCTCGTGGTGCTGCGCCCGGTGCGGCACGAAGTTGATGTCCGGGGCGATCGGCTCGTCGCAGTTGATCGTCGGCGGGACGTCACCCGTACGGAGGGCCTGGATCGACGCCACGAGCTCGACCGCTCCGGCGGCACCGATCATGTGCCCGGTCATCGACTTGGTGGAGCTGACCGGGATCCGGGTGACACGATCGCCCAGCACCTTGCGCAGGACGGCCGCCTCGACGGCGTCGTTCAGCAGTGTTCCGGTGCCGTGCGCGTTGACGTAGTCCACGTCCGCCCCCGATATCCCCGCGTCGCGCAGCGCCGCCTCGACGGCGAGGCACGCGCCCCGTCCCTCCGGGTGCGGGGCGGTCCAGTGATGAGCGTCGGAACTCGCTCCGTATCCCGTGAGTTCGGCGAGGGGCGCCGCCCCTCGCCTGTCGGCCACCTCGGCGGCCTCCAGCACCACCACGGCGGCTCCCTCGCTCATCACGAACCCGTCGCGATGCGCGTCGAACGGCCGGCATGCCGCAGCCGGATCGTCATTGCGCCTGGACAGCGCGCGGGCGTTGCCGCTGCCCGCGAGGTCGACAGCGGTCACACAGGCGTCGGCGCCGCCGGCGAGGACGATGTCGGCCTCCCCATTGCCGATCATGCGCATCCCCGCACCCACCGCGTCCGCGCCACTGGCGCACGCCGTGCTCTGGGCCCGGCTGGGCCCCTGTGTGCCGAGACGCATACTGATCTCGCCGGCAGCGCTGTCCATGGCGGTCGTGACCTGGGTGAACGGGCCGATACCCCGTGGCCCCTTGTCGCGCAGCGTGTTCGCGGCGCGGTAGATCGACCCCACCGGGCCGTAGCCACTGCCGATGATCACGGCGACCCGCGGCGCCAGGCGGTCGTCCACGACGAGTCCGGCGTGCTCGCAAGCCTCCAGCGCCGCGGCGAGGGCGTACTGTGCGTACGGGTCGGCGCGGCGACTGACCGTCGGGGGCATATAGCGGCCGGGTGCGAATCCGCGGACCTGGCCGCCGATCCGGACTCCGAGACCGGTCACGTCGATCGCGTCCACGGTGTCGATGCCGCTGCGCCCGGCGAGCATCGCCGTCCATGTCTCGTCGACACTGTGGCCCAGTGGCGTCACCGCCCCGTACCCGGTGACCATCACCTGGCGTCGGACCCGGCTGCGCCCTGCGTCACCTCGCTCTCTCGCGTCCGTCGCTTCTGTCACTGGGGAACCACCCCGGCGTCGCGGAGGGCCGGGAGGACGTCGTCGGGGGCGACCGGCACCATGAGCACGGCGGTGCCTCCCCGGGCGCAGAAGCGGCGCGCGGCGAGAATCTCATCGGTCAGCGCGGCCTTGTCGCGCAGTACGCGACAGTGGATGTCCGCCCCGTCCACCACGGGCGGCGGCGCGCCCGGGCGGGTGAAGGGGTGGCGTTCGGCGTCGAGGCCGAGGCGGGCACGTTGGGCGTCCAGCCAGCCGTAGCCGCCGTTGCACAACACCACGTACAGAACGCCGCCGTGGGCCGGAGCGGTGACGGCGATGTCCGCGCGGGCCGCGAGGAACGCTCCGTCCCCGATGAACGCGGTGACCTCATGGCCCGGGGCGGCCCGTTTGACCCCGATGGCCGCGGCCGCCCCGAAGCCCAAGGGCGTTTGCTCCGACGGCACGATGGACCCGCCACCGACGCGGAAGGGGAAGCCGTAGGACCACATGTCCTGCAGCCCGTTCTCCTGGACCAGCACGCGGGGCTCGCCGGCGGTGGCGTCGAGCGCGGCGAGCAGCTCGGCGATGCGGATCCCCGGAAGCGCCGCCGCGCGGGCCAATTCCGCTTCCGCCTCGGACGACATGGCCGCACGGGCGACGGCGATCCTGTTCGCCCACACCTCGGTCGCCTCCGGGTGCTCGGCCTCGCCGTCCTCATCCAGCGCCCGCGACCAGCCGAGCACGGCCTGCCGGGCGTCGCCGAGCACCCGGGGGCCCGCGAACTCGGCCGACAGCCCGGCTGGATCCAGGTTGACCTGCACCACCTCGACCGAAGGCCATGACGTTCCGCCTTCGACGACCGTCTCCTCGAGCCGCCCGGCGAGCGACACCACCAGGTCGCAGGATGACCACAGCTCACGGGCGGGGGCCGCGGCGTAGAGACCCGCCACGCCGCAGAACCGCGGGTGGTGCTCGTCGACGGCCCCGCGGCCGGACGCGGTGGTGAAGAGCGCCGCGCCGAGGCGTTCGGCGAAGCGCTCGACCACACCGTCGTTGTTGCGGTGCCGCATTCCGCCGCCCACCAGCACCACCGGACGCCGGCTCGCGCGGATCGCCGCCAGTGCCGGACCGGGCGTCACGGGAACGGACTCGAGGACCAGTGGTTCGGGCAGTGTCGGCCGGGGGCCGGTGACGAGGATCTCCGCCGTGCGGACGTCATCGGGTATCTCCAGGTACACGGGTCCGGGCGGTGGCCCCACGGCTCGGGTCAGCGCCGTCACCGTCGCGGGGACGACCCGGTCCGGATGCCCCACCCGGTGCGCCCACCGCACGAGAGGCGCTGTCACGGCGACCTGGTCGAGTTCCTGGAATCCGCCGCTGCCCCGGCGCCGTTCGGGCACGCCGGCGGCGAGCACGAGGACGGGCGCACCGGACTCCCGCGCCTCGAGCAGCCCCGTGGCCGCATGCGTGACAGCCGGTCCTTTGCCCAGTGCGCATACGGCGAGCCGGCCTGACTGCAGTGCGTAACCGGTCGCCATGTACATCGCGTTGCGCTGGTCACGGCACGGCACAAGGTCCAGGCCGGCGGCGTCGAGGGCGCGAAGCAATTCCAGATCGTCTCCGGGCAGCCCGAAGCAGGTGTCCACTTCGTTCGCCACCAGCACGTCGACGATCGCGGACCACGCGTCGGCGTACCGTTTGCTCACCTGGGTCACTTCCCACCCACCGAGACGGGGGCGGCCGCCGGGAGATTCCGCGCCACGGCCTGCGACATGAGCAGGGGCTCGGCGTGCCGCTCGCCGCCGTAGGAGAGGTAGTTCGCCCGCATCCCGAATCCGCCGAACGGGCGGTTGCCGTCCTCGGCGTCGAGCAGTGTGTGGTTGACACAGGTTCGGTGACGCTTGGCTAGAACTTTCACCGTCTCCGGATCGTTTCCGTAGACCATCGCTCCCAGCGCGTGTTCGCTGAAGTAGGGGCTTGCCAACCGTTCACGCAACCGCATCGCACCGGGATAGGCCACGACGTTGAACACCGGGGCGAACATCTCGTCAAGGGGGATCTTGTCGTCGAAGTCCCACAGCAGGATGGTCGGCTCGATCCTGCGGGACGGCAGGTCGATGCGTCCACCGTGCCGGATGTGACGCGCATGACGCACCAGGTAGTCCGAGCAATTCACCAGCGCCGAGTCGTAGAAGATCGGGCCGTAGTCGACAGCAGGGTCGCTGTTCTGCCCGAAGCGCAGTGAATTCAGTTCCGTGGACAGCAGGTCGATGAATTCCTCGGTGCGGCCCTGGGGCGTGAACACGACGTCGGGACCGAAACAGTCCTGGCCCGAGTTGTAGAGCCGGATGTTTGTGACGTCATGCGCGGCGCGCGTAAGATCGGCATCGGGTGCGATCACGAAGGGGTTGATGCCGCGACCGAAGAAGAGGAAGAGCTGGTCTTCCGTCAGCCCTTCGCGGATGGTCTCGGCATTGGAGTAATTGCCGGTGAAGGCGATGAGGTCCGCCTCGCGTACCGGTCCCGTCACGAACTTACGCTGGCTGAGTTCGAAAATCTTGATGGGTAAGCCGTGCACCGGCGCCAGCAGGGCGTGCAAGCGTCGCGTCTGACTTTTGATCTCGGAGGACGGCCGAAAGGCGATTTCGCCGCTGTAAAGGGACGCCACGAGCAGGTAGAGCGCGTAGGAATAGAGCGGGATGTTGGAGGGCATGAAGACCGCGGCCCGGGGCACGCGGCCGGGCCGGACCCGGCGGATCTCCTCCTCCGCTCCGTCGAGGGTGGCGAGGAACGACCGCAGCTCCGCGTCGGCGGTCCGGTGGGGCGAGATCTCGGTGAGAATCCTCAGCACCGCGTCTTCGTTGTCGGCCACGTACCGGCGCACCGCGCGCAGTGCGTCGACACGGTCGGCGAAGGGGATGCCGTACTCGGTCGCACTGACGGTCGGGCCGGACGCGGTCGCGTCGGTGGTCGTGTGGTGCGAGGCGGACAGCGAGGTCATGGCGATCTTCTCCAGAACGGCCAGGTTGGGCTTTCCCGTGCTCGTGAGAGGCAACGCGGGAAGCACGACGATGTGGTCGGGCTGCTCGTAGCGGGCGAGCGCGGAGCGCAGCACCCGTTTCCAGTGCGCAGGCTCGTGATCGTCCGGGTCCGCGATGACGAACACCAGACGGCAGCCCAGACGCTCGTCGGGGACGGCGACGACCTCCGTCCGCGCGCCGGCCGACTCGGCCCGCTCGGCGAGGTGGTCGGGATAGAGCGTGTGGCCGTCACGGTGCACGGCGTGCTTGCGCCCGACCGGGAAGACGCGGCCGGCGCCGTCGAGCAGGCCGATGTCGCCGGTGCGGTGAACGGGACCCGAAACCGGAACGATCTCACCGTCATCGCCCAGATGGCCGGTCATCAGGCCGTCGCTGCGCACGACGAGTTCACCGAGCCGGCCGTGGGGAAGCGGCCTGCCGTGGTCGTCGTGGACTTCGACGACCACGCCGGGCAGCGGCGTGCCGCACCCGACCGGGTCGGCATGGTTCGCCAGCGCGATGTTTCCCACCTCGGTGGCTCCGTAGCCGTCGAGCAGGCGCCGGCCTGTGCGGGCGTGGAACCGGGCCGCCAGGTCGCGCCCCAGCGGCGCGCCGCCCACGCACCAGGCGCGTACCGTCTCCAGCGCGTTCGCGAGAGCGGGACGACGGTCGAGCAGGTTGAGCAGGCCGTAATAGGTCGACGGGGCCCCGTCCACGACGGAGAGGCTGTGGCCCGCGCCGACCGCGAGCGCACGGTCCAGGCGCGTGGCCGGCCCGTAGACCATGAGCGTGCCTCCGCCCAGCCACCAGCAGAGCACCAAGGACAGGCCGTATTGGTGGGAGTACGGCAGGACGGGCAGGAAGACGTCGTCAGGCCGGTACCCCATTCGTTCCGCACTGAGTGCGAGGTTGTCCAGGATCGAGCGACCGGAGCGGACGATGCCCTTGGGGCTGCCCGTCGTACCCGACGACCACGAGATCGCGGCGTCCTGGCGCCGTGCCCAGGCCGCGACATCGGGCACGGCCGCCGTGTCCGAAGCGGGCCGAGGTGCCGCGGTGTCGCCCGTACCGCCGCTGATTTCGAGCACCACGCGCGCCCGGGAGCGGATCCGCGATCTCTGCGGCGGGGTGGACCGGTGATCGGCCAGGACCACCGAGGCGTCGAGGTGAATGAGCGCGAGCAGATCGACGACCCATTCCGGGGAATTGGCCCCGCTCATCATCACTCGCGAACCGGGTTTGACGCCGCGGTGTGCAAGAAGTTCGGTGGCACCGAATACGCGGGCCGCGATTTCGGCTGTCTCCCAGATGTGTCCCTCGGGCGAGATCAAGCGCCTGAAAACGGGCAACTCGCGCTCCTTAACGCCAGGGGATGTATTCAGCTTCCTGGACGTACACGCTTGTAAAGCCACGATCCCGTGAGAGCGGCTACTTCTGTTCAATAAGATACATCTTAGGTGACTATCCCATGCCGGTGGACCGGTGTCGAGTACCACAACGACACTCCGTGGCGAGTGTGGGGTTGTCGAGTATGTGGTGACGGAAGAGGTATGTGACGACTGGACAGTTCTGATCGGTGAATTCGGGGCGGAGCCGAGGCCGCGGATGCGTGGGCGGCGCGCCGCTGGGGAGAAAGGTCCGTTGTCGACGTTTACCCCGTGACGCGGCGAGCCCCGTCGGCTTCCCGCAAACGAGGACGGGAACCGTGCCGGTCTGGCATCCTCGGAGGTCATGGGGGTGCTGCCAGGAGGCATGGGCACGGTCGGTCTCGCCTTCGTGGCGGTGTCGGCGTTCACAGGGGCGCTGTTCGCGGGGTCCTGTCTGCTGCCCGGCCGGGTCCAGGAGGGTGCGGACCTGCCGGACGGGAGCAGGGAGCGGTACCGGCTCAACGGACTCCCGCTGTTCGGCATCGTCCTCGTCGTGGTCGTGGTGCTGGGGGCGGTGGTTCCCGGCGCGCTCGCCTCCGTCGCGGACCACGCGGATGCCCTGTTCGTGGCGGCGAACGTACTGGCGTTCGCCGGTTCCGGTGCCCTGTACGCGGCCGGACGCCGCCGGCAGGGCCGGGAGGGGCGGCGTACGGTGCGGGGGGCCGCGCGCGACTGGTTTCTGGGTATGGAGCTCAACCCGAAGCTGGCCGGGGTCGATCTGAAGCTGTTCTCCTACCGGCCGTCGCTGATCGGCCTGTTCCTGGTCAACGTGGCGTTCGCGGCGGCCCGGTACACCGAGCGCGGTGAACTCGGCGGACGGATGCTCCTGTACCAGCTGATGTGCCTGCTGTACGTCGCGAACTACTTCCAGTTCGAGCACGGCATGGTGCACACCTGGGACATCAAGGCGGAGCGGTTCGGCTGGATGCTGGTGTGGGGCGACTACGTCCTGGTGCCCTTCTTCTACAGCCTGCCGGGGCGGTATCTGCGCGGGCTCGACGCCCCGCTGCCCTGGTGGCTGGCCACCCTCTCGGTCGTCCTGTTCACGGCCGGGTTCTGGATGTTCCGCGGGGCCAACGTCCAGAAGCACCGTTTCAAGGAGGACTGCCGCACGACCGTCCGGGGGCGCCCGGCCCGGGCGCTCGGCGGCCGACTGCTGGTCTCCGGTTTCTGGGGCGTCGGCCGCAAGCTCAACTACACCGGCGAGTTGATGGTCTACACGGGATGGACGGTCCTGTGCGGTGCCTCGTCACCCGTGCCCTACACGGTCCTGGCCTTCCTGGCGGTGCTGCTGGTGCACCGGGCGCGGCGCGACGACAGGCGGTGCGCGGAGAAGTACGGGCGCCTGTGGACGGCCTACTGCCGCATCGCGACGTTCCGCATGGTCCCGTTCGACACCCTCGGCCACGGCCGCCGCACCCGCCGGGGCCCGGTGTCGCGCGAGGACCGGGCCGTGCTCGGCTTCCTCGGCTTCTCACTGGTGCTGGCCTTCACCCTGGAGCTCTACTTCGTGGTGTGCCGGAGCACCGTCCGCCAGCACACGGACGTCTTCGCGCGGTTGTTCCGTTTGTACGGGATGGGGGACAGCACCTACTACGGCCGCGGCGATACCGCTCTCCCCTTTGCGCTGGAGACGATCAACATCGGTATCACCCAGGGGCTGAACGTCCTGCTCGTCGTGGCGATCCTGCGCGGCCTGCCCTGGCGGTACCCGTTGCAGCTGGCGGTCTCCTCGTACGTGGCCTATTCGGTGGTGCTGTACTTCTGGCACGCGCATGTCGGCGGCTACCCGGCCATGCCGGAGCACAGCCCGTCGGCGTTCCTCGTCTTCTACGCCCCGAACCTGCCTTGGCTGCTGGGCAATCTGTGGCTGGCCCGCTCGGCGTTCACGGCCCTCACCGCCCGGCTGCGGACCGCTCCCGCGGCTCCCGCGCCCGGCGGAGCGCGACGGTCCCGGCACACGCCCCATGAGCTTCCGCGCATCCCCGAGGGACAGGTGTCGACTCCCGCCCGGCAGGAGAACCTCCCGTAAGACCCCTTTGTGCCGTGTATGCCTTTACGGGCCGTCAGGAGTGGGGGAAGACGTTGCCGAACCTTTGTGTACGGGCGGTTGCCGGGCCGCTTGTCCGGGGGCGGAACCGGGGTGCCTCCCGGTGAGCGCCGACAGCTCGCCGGCGCCCCCGCCCCGGCTCACCGGCGGCGGTCTTCCCTGGATCGGACACGCCGTGCCGTTCTCCCGCGATCCGGTCGCGTTCCTGACCGGAGCGCGCGAACGGGCGGGTGACGCCTTCTCGTTCACGTTGCTCGGCCGGCCGACGGCCTTCCTGTGCGGCCGCGCGGCTCACGAGGCCGTCTTCCGCGCGGACGAGCAGGTGCTCAGCCCCCGCGCGGCCTACCGCTTCATGACCCCGGTCTTCGGCCCGGGCGTCGCCTACGACGCCGAACCCGCGGAGATGGAGCGGCAGATCGGCCACCTGCTGCCCGCCCTCACCTCACGAGCCCTGGCCGCCCACGCGTGCGTCATGGAGGAGGTGGCGGAAGCCCACGTCCGGGGCTGGGGCGAGAGCGGAGAGCGGGACCTGATGGAGACGATGAACGAGCTCACCGTCTCCATCTCCACCCGCTGTCTGCTGGGCGTGGAGGTCAGTCGACGTCTGGGCCCCGAACTGCCCGGACTCTTCCGTGACCTGGAGTCGGGCGTCCGGCTCGCCGGACTGCTCAGCCCTTCCGTGCCGCTGCCGGCGTTCCGCCGGCGGGACCGGGCGCGCGCCGCCCTCGGCCGGGTGCTCGGCGAGGTGATCTCCGCCCGCCGCGCCGCCCGCCCCGCGGACGAAGGGCCGCAGGACATGCTCGCCACCCTGCTGTCCGCCCGGAGCTCGACGGGCGAAGCGCTCGCCGACGAAACCGTCATCGGCCTGCTCATCGGCATGATCTTCGCCGGACAGCACACCAGCGCGGTCCTGGCCGCCTGGACCGGCGTCCTGCTCCTGAACCACCCCGAGCACATCCCGGCCCTCCTGTGCGAGCAGGAGCGGGCCATGGAGGGGCACAAGGCCGTCACGGCGGCCCTGCTGCGCCGCATGGAACACCTGGAACACTGCGTGCGCGAGGCCGAACGGCTCCATCCGCCCTTGGTCCTGCTGATCCGCCGGGCCCTGCGGGACTTCGACCACGCCGGCCGCCGCATCCCCGCCGGAACCCTGGTGATGATCTCGCCCGCGGTCTCGCACCGCCTCCCGGACGTCTTCCGGGACCCCGACCGCTTCGACCCCGGCCGGTATGCTCCGGGCCGCGAGGAACACACGGTGCCGTACGCCCTCATCGGCTTCGGCGGAGGAAAGCACCGCTGCGTGGGCCTGGCCTTCGCCTACCAGCAAGTGAAGATCATCTGGAGTGTGCTGCTGCGCGGCTTCGAGCTGCGCCTCGGACGGCCGGGCCCCTGTGTGCCCGACTACTCCACTTTCGTGCCCGGTCCACGCACCCCCTGCCCGATCCGCTACCGAAGGCGCACTCCGCCGCACGGCCCCGGGAGCGGGGCGGGACAGCCATGAGCCTCCACGCGCGTGCCCGCGAGGCACACCGTCGTGCCCGCGACCGACTGCTCGAAGAGCAGCGCGGCGACGGTTCGTGGGAGGGGGAGATGGTGTGGAACACGATGATCCTCTCGCAGTACGTCATCGTCTCCCGCATCGTCGGCCGTCCGCCGGACGAGGACGACCGGCGGGCCATGATCCGCCACTACGCCGTCACCGTCACCCCGGAGGGCGGGTGGGGCCTGCACCCCGCGTCGGGGCCCTCGGTGTACTGCACCGCACTCGCCTACGTCGCCCTGCGGCTGCTCGGGACGGAGCCCGGGGAGCCACTGTGCGCGCGGGCCTCGGCCTGGACGCGGGAGCAGCCCGGAGGCATCGCCGCCATCGCCACCTGGGGCAGGTTCTGGCTGGCCCTGCTCGGCCTCTACGACTACCGCGCCATCAATCCCGTACCCCCCGAGACGTTCCTGCTGCCGACCTGGGCACCGGTCCACCCGGACCGCCTCTACTGCCACACCCGTTCCATCTACCAGGCCATGGCCTTCCTCTACGGTTCCCGCTTCACCGCCGATCTCGGCCCGCTCGGTGGGCGACTGCGCCGCGAGCTCTTCGGCAGTGACACCGTCCCGCGGGGCGCGAAGGCGTCCGGCCCCGACATCCATGTGCCGCCCGGGGCACTGCTGCGCGGCCTGTTCGCGCTCACGGAACGGTACGAGCGCCACCCCGCCGCCCGGCTGCGCCGACGGGCCCTGGACCGCTGCCTGCGCCGGGTCGAACACGAGCAGCGGGTGACGGACGACCTGGCACTGTCCCCCGTCAACGGATTGCTCAACGTGCTGGTGCTGCACGCCCGTTACCCCGGAGAACCGGCAGCGGCCAAGGCCCTGGACGCCCAGTCGTACTGGCGCTGGAGCGACGACCGCGAAGGCATCCGCTTCGCCGGAGCCCGCTCGCACACCTGGGATACCGCTTTCGCCGTCGAGGCCCTGCTCGCCGACCCGGGCGCCCGCGACGGGAACGCGGCGGCGGCGCTGCGCGGCGCCGCCGCGTTCCTGCGGCGGTCGCAGATCACCGAGGAGATCCCCGACCGGGCGATCACCGGCCGGTCGTCCGCGCTGGGCGGCTGGTGCTTCTCCGAAGGCGGTCACCGCTGGCCGGTCGGCGACTGCACGGCCGAGGCCCTCGTGGCACTGTTGCACGCCCGCCCCCACCTCCCGCCGGCCGAGAGGATCACCGATGACGCGGTCCGCCGCGCGGTCGTCTTCCTGCTGGAACGCCAGAACCGCGACGGCGGGTTCGGCTCCTACGAGGCACGCCGTGGCTCCCGACGCCTGGAGGCGATCAATCCGGCGGAGATGTTCACCCGCTGTGTCGTCGAGGACTCCTACGTCGAGTGCACCGCCTCCGCGCTGCTGGCACTGGCCGCCCTGCCGCCCGACGACCCCGCACTGCCGCGCGGGACCCTCGCCCGCGCCCGTACCCGGGCCGTCGCATTCCTGATGCGCAGCCAGCTGCCCGACGGGGACTGGCCCGCCTCCTGGGGCATCAACCGGATCTACGGCACCTGGTTCGCCGTCCGGGGCCTGCGCGCCGCCGGCCTGCCCCGCACCCACCCCGCGCTCCGCCGCGCCGCCCACTGGCTGCGCGCCGTGCAACGACCGGACGGCGGCTGGGGCGAGCATCACCGCGGCTGCGTCGAGAACCGCTACGCCGAGGGCCACGAGAGCCGGCCGGTCTCCACGGCCTGGGCGCTGCTCGCTCTCAGGGACATCGCCGAGGACGACGACGCCGTCCTGAGAGGGATCCGCTGGCTGTGCGACCACCAGGCGCCGGACGGGACGTGGACCCCGGCCCGGGTCAACGGCGTGTTCTTCGGCACCGCCATGCTCGACTACCGGCTGTACGTACGCTACTTCCCCCTCTGGGCGCTGGGCCGCCGGCCGGTGGCACCGGGGGCGGGGCCCGCCGCATCGTCCGTGCCCGGCAGTTGAGCACCCGCTCGGTGAAGGAACGGTCTGCCATGCCTCACCTGCTCCGCGGAGCCGAGAAGTTCGTCGCCCGGCGGCGATGGTTGCTGACGGTGCCACTCCTGCTCCCGGCGTCCAAGGTCTTCAGCGCCCTCCAGGCCGTGCGGCGCACCCTGCGCAGGACCCTGTGGGGGGCCAGGCTGCACGAGACGCGCGTGCGCCGGCTCCAGGCCGCCGTGCTCGCATGGCGCGCGGGCGCGCGGGACCGGCCGCTGTGCACCGCCCGCCGGGAGTGGCAGTCCGTGTCGACCCCGCGCACCGGCTCGTACAAGCGCGCCGCCCACCGGGTGACGGTGAACCTCCCCGACGTCCTGGAGGTGGACACCGCGCGCGGGATCGTACGGGTCGGGCCGGGCGTGACGATGGGCCGGCTCACCGCCCTCCTCAACTCGCGCGGCTGGACGCTGCCGGTCGTCCCGGAGCTGGAGAGCCTGACCGCGGGAGGGCTGCTGCTCGGCTACGGGGTGGAGACCTCCTCGCACCGCCACGGGCTGTTCTCCGACAACGTGACCTCCTGCGAGGTGGTGCTGGGTACCGCCGAGCGGGTGCGCGCCTCGGCCACGGAGCACGCCGACCTCTTCCACGCCCTGCCCTGGAGCCGGGGGGCGCTGGGCTTCGTGACCTCCATGGAACTGCGGATCGTCACGGCGCCGCCCTGGGTACGTCTCGATTACCTTCCGGTGAGCGGGCTCTCCGGCCTGTGCCGGAGACTCGCCGATCTGGCCGGTGACCCCCGAGGACCGCGATTCGTCGAGGGATTCGTCTTCTCGCCCGACGAAGGGGTCATCGTGGTCGGGGACTTCGCCGAGCGGCCCGTACGGGGAGCGACGAACCGGATGGGCCGCTGGCACAAGCCCTGGTTCCACGAGCACGCCCGTAAACACCTGGACACCGGCTCACGCACGGAGTACGTGCCGCTGCGGCAGTACTACCACCGCCACAGCCGGAGCCTCTTCTGGGCCGCCGAACTCCTCGTCCCGTTCGGCAACCACCCGGCCTTCCGCCGCACCCTCGGCTGGCTGATGCGCCCGAGCATCGCCTTCCTCAAACTCACCGAGACCGAAGGACTGCGGCGCGACTACCAGGAACAGGTCGTCACCCAGGAGGCGCTGGTCCCCATCCACCGCCTGGCCGAGGCGGTCGCCGTACTCCAGGAGGTGTTCGAGGTGGACAAGGTGTGGATCTGCCCGGCCAGGCTGAGGCGGACCGACCCGCCGGGCCTCGCCGGACCGCGGGGCCCCGCCGGGGAGGAGCTCTTCGCCGACGTCGGCGTCTTCTACTCCGTGCCCGCCCCGGTGCGGCGGGGCGACCCGTGGGACAGGCGCTCGGCCACCCGGCGCTTCGAGGGCTGGGTCCGCGACAACGGCGGATTCCTCGCCCCGTACGCCCTCTCCGAACAGACCCGCCAGGAGTACCGGGAGATGTTCGACTGCACGCTCTACGACCGGGTGCGCCGTGCCTACGGCGCCGAGGGCGTCTTCATGGACGCCTACGACAAGACCGCACCGAGCTGACCGCATGGTCCGCCCACAGGACGCCGTCAGCGGGATGCCGCGCGCACTGGTGATCTCGGGCAGCATGGGAGCGGGGCATGACGGCGCCGGGCGGGAACTCGTCCGCCGCCTGCGGGAGCGCGGGGTCGAAGTCGTCCTCCGGGACTTCCTGGACGCCCTGCCACGCCCGTACCGGACCCCGCTGAGGGACGGCTACGCGTTCACCGTCCGGCACGTCCCCGCGGTATACGGCCGGCTGGCACGTGCCGAGGAGCATGACTCCGTCGTCCGGAGGGGGACGCTGCGCATGTGCCGCACGGCCGGCCGCCGGGTGGCACGGTGGGCGGCCGGATCCGACGTCGCCGTCACCACCTTTCCGCTCGCGTCGCAGACCCTGGGCATGCTCCGGCAGGACGGCGTGCCGGCCCCGCGCGTGGTCTGCTGCCTGACCGACCCGGCGCCGAACAGGCTGTGGCTGCATCCTGGCGTCGATGTGTACCTGACGGTATGTCAAGTCACGGTGAACGAGGCGGCGGAGCGCTACGGGGTCGCCATGGCGGTCGGTGGCCCGCTGGTGGCCTCCGCGTTCCGCTCACCCGTGCCCGAGGTCGAACGCCGCGCTCTGCGCACCGAGTTGGGGGTTCCGCCGGGCCGCCGCATGGTGCTGCTGGTGGCCGGTGCGCTGGGGGTCGGCGACCTGCCGGCGAGCGCCGCGGCGGTGCGGGCGGCCCCCGGCTGCGTCGCGGTCGCCTTGTGCGGCCGCAACGAGCGCCTGCGGCGGAAGGTGGCGGCTCTGCGGGGTGTGGTGGCGCTCGGCTGGCGCGACGACATGCCCCGCCTGATGGCCGCGGCCGACGTCCTGGTCCACAACGCGGGGGGCCTGTCGCTGACCGAGGCGCTGGTCGCGGGCCTGCCGGCGGTCAGTTACCGGGCGCTGTCAGGGCACGGCCGGAGCAACGCCGCCACCCTCGCCCGCGCCGGACTCGCCCCCTGGCCCCGCACCCCCCGGGAGCTGGCCGATGCCCTGGAACGGCAGGCGTCACGAGGCCGGGTGTTCCTGCCGCCGGTGCCCGCCGGACAGGAGACGGCCGATGTGGTCGCGACGCTGGCGCGGCAGGGCCGGCGGACATGAAGCCGCCGCATGCCCCCGGCGGCTGGACGCGTACCGTCACGGCCCGGCCCGTGCTGACACTGCTCCTCGCCCTGCTCGTCACCGCGTTCGCGGTCGTCGCCGGCAGCGGGGTGACCGACCGGATGAAAAGCGGCGGCCGCGACGACCCGGGCTCGGAGTCCACCTACGCGAGCGAGGCCCTCGACAGGTACTTCCCCGAGGCGAGGCCGAATCTCCTGCTGCTCGTGGACAGCGGCCGCGGGAACGGGGTGGACGACCCCGCGGTCGCCGCCGAGGCCGGGCGGCTCGCCGCCCGGCTGGCCACGGAGCCGGGGATCGTGGGCGTGACCTCGTACTGGGCGGACGACCGGCCCGCCCTGCGCTCCGCCGACGGGCGCGAGGCGCTGATCGCCGCCCGCGTCACCGGGGACGACCGCCGGCAGGGCGTGACCTACGACCGGATCGCTCCCCACTACCGTGGTTCCCACGGCCCGGTGGAGGTCGGACTCGGCGGCGCGGCCGCGGTCGACGACGAGCTGCGGGCCGTCATCGCGGAGGACCTGCTGCGGGCGGAGACGACAGCCCTGCCCGTCACGCTGGTGCTGCTGATCGTCGTCTTCGGCAGCGCGGTGGCCGCGCTGCTGCCGCTGGCCGTCGGCATCGCCGCCGTCCTGGGCACCGACGCGGTGCTGCGCGGCATCACGGAGTTCACCGACGTCTCGGTCTTCGCCCAGAACCTGACGACCGCGCTCGGCCTCGGACTGGCCGTCGACTACGCCCTGTTCATCGTCCGGCGGTTCCGCGAGGAACTGGCGTCGGGGCGTGCCCCCCGCCGGGCCGTCGCCGTCACGCTGCGGACGGCCGGCCGGACCGTGCTGTTCTCGGCGCTCACGGTGGCCGTGTCGCTCTCCGCGCTGCTGCTCTTCCCGCAGTATTTCCTGCGCTCCTTCGCATACGCCGGGATCTCCGTCGTGCTGCTGGCCGCCGCGGCCGCGCTGGCGGTGCTGCCCGCCGCCCTGGTGCTGCTGGGAGACCGCGTCAACGTCTGGGACCTGCGGCGGCTGTTCCGGTGCGGCCGGGGCGCGGGGGCCGGGCGGCGCTCCGGCGGCCGCGGGGGCCGGTTCGTGGCGGCCCGTACGGTGACGCGGCGAGCGCCGCTGTTCGCCGTCGCCACCACGGTGGGCCTGGTTCTGCTCGGAATCCCCTTCCTGCGCGTTGAGTTCGGCTACTCGGACGACCGCCAGCTGCCGCGGACATCCGCCTCACGCGCGGTGCAACAACACCTCCGGGACGGTTTCCCGGGGACGCCCGGCGGAGCCCTCCTGGTGTACGCGGAGGGCGGCCCGTCCCGGAGCGCACTCGCGGCGTACACCCGGATCCTGTCCGCACTGCCGGGTGTGGCACGGGTGGACGGGCCGGTGCCCGGCCGGGACGGCCGGGTCTGTCTGAGCGTGGTGCCCGAGGGCGAGGCGGCCGGGCCGGCCGTCCAGCGGCTGGTGCACGACATCCGTGCGCGGCGGCCGCCGTTCAAGGTGTCGGTGGGAGGCATGGCCGCCGAACTGGCCGACTCCAAGGAATCCGTCGCCCGGGTGCTGCCCCGGGCCGGACCGGTCGTCGTGCTGACCACGCTGATCCTGCTCTTCCTGCTCACCGGCAGCGTGCTGATCCCCTTTCTGGCGGTGCTGCTCAACGCGCTCGGCCTCACGGCGATGCTCGGTGCGATCGTCTGGGTCTTCCAGGAGGGCCACCTGGCCGGAACGCTCGGCTTCACCGCGACCGGGGCCGTCGACACCACACTGCCGGTGCTGATGTTCTGCGTCGCCTTCGGCCTGTCCATGGACTACGGCATCTTCCTGCTCTCCCGCATCACGGAGGAACACGACCGCACCGGTGACCACGAAGACGCCATCATCCAGGGCCTGTCCCGCACCGGCGGTCTCATCATGGCGGCGGCCCTCGTCCTGGCGGTCGTCATGGTGGCCATCGGCACCTCGCGGGTGACCGGCATCAAGGTGCTCGGCCTCGGGCTCGCGCTGGCTGTGCTGACCGACGCGCTGGTGGTACGCGCGCTGCTGGTCCCCGCCGTGCTCCGCCTGACCGGACGGGCCACCTGGTGGGCGCCCGCTCCGCTGCGCCGCCTCTCCGTCCGGTGCGGTCCGCGCGAGGACGGTCCGGCCCCCGGTGGGTGATGCCCGCGAGGAAGCGCGGACTCGCCCGCCATCAGGGCCCCATGACCGCCAGGGCCCGCAGCCTCCCGCGCGGCGGAGGGGGCGTTCCGACGGTGGGACCGGCCAGCCAGACCAGCCAGTCGGCGAGCTCGGTCAGCCGGTGCAGCAAGGTGACGGAGCCGTCCGAGGGGCAGGGGCCGGCGCGGGCGAGTTCCGTCAGCGCGCGGGCCGTCACATGCGCGACGACGTCGCAGAACGCGCTGCGTCGTTCGTCCCGCATGCCCAACAAGCCAAGAACGAGGCCGCGTTGACGGGTGTCGTGCTGCCAGAGACCGAAGGCCGCCCGGCGTAGGAGCAGGGACGCCGGGTCGTTTCCCGTCAGGGCGCGGTGGAGCGCTGCGCCGAGCCGCTCGGCGGGCCAGGCGCGCGCGGTCCGTTCGGCGGCGTAGGCGGTGAGGTCCGGGCTCCGGCGGGCCAGGCACTCGCCGTCCAGGAGGGCGAGGGTCATGCCCAGGGCGGCGAGCGGGTGCCCGTGTCCGACCGCGTCGCCGACCAGGGCGCAGCATCCCCGGCCGTAGAACGAGCGCTTGCGGAAGAAGGCGGCAGCCCACTGGACCCTGCCGACGGCCACGGCCTCGGAGAAGGCCGGACGCAGGCCGTCGGGGAGCGCCGGCGCGTAGCCGTGTTTCAGATAGCCGCGGATTCCGGAGGGGCCGGGGCAGGGGAGGGGGACGTCGAGGCAGAGGCGGACGGTGTCCGGTGCCACCCGGTAGGCCAGCACCGGGCCCGGTCCGCCGAGGAAGACATGTCCGTATCCGTCGTGCGGCAACCGGGCGTCGTGGAGCAGCAGCCCGGCGATGCGGGACAGCGGCGCGGGCGCCGGCTCGCCGGGGCGCAGCAGACGGCGCACCGTGGAAGCGCGGCCGTCCGCGCCGACGATCAGCCCGGCGCGTATCTCCTCCCGGGCGGTACGGGCCAGCCCGTCCGCGCTGACGGCGACGACCCGGTCGCCCCGGCGGAGCACGACACCGGGGGCGGCGCGGGCCGCGCGCAGCAGCAGCGCGGCGAGGACGTGGTGGTACATGCTCACGGCGGTGCCGTCCGGATATGGGCAGGGCAATGGGGGGTGCCCGTCTCCGGCGTGCAGCTGGAAGCCGCGATTCGCGGTGAACTCCCGGTTGTCCGTGCCGATTCCGGCCCGGTGGAGTGCGGCCACTCCGGCCGGATGGAGCCATTCCCCGGCCAGCCGCCGGGTAGAGGCCGGGGAGGGCTCGACGACCAGGACCTCGGCGCCCCGCCGTGCGAAGGCCAGCGCCGTCATGCAGCCCGCCGGCCCCGCCCCCGCGACCAGCACGTCCACGGTCCGCACGATACCCCCCTGAATGCCCTCCTCGGCCACTTCTGCTCACGCTGCGGGGCCGCTAAACTACAATGTGTGCATGTAGTCGCATATTCATGACACTCGGGAACGAGCGCGTGAATGGGGCTGGACGGGGGGCGGATGATCCTTGTCACGGGCGCCACCGGGCATTTGGGGGCCAATCTGGTGCGTGCGCTGCTGGCCGAGGGCCGTGAGGTGCGCGTGCTGCTCAAGGGTGTGGCGGGGCCCGCCCTCGACGGCCTCGCGGTGCACCGGGTGCCGGGCGATCTGCGCGACCCGCGGGCGGTGGAGCATGCCGTCACCGGCTGCGAGGAGGTCTACCACTGTGCCGCTCGCGTCTCGACGGGCAACGGCCGGAAGCGCGAGATCTACGACATCAACGTGCTGGGCACCCACCATGTGCTGGCCGCCGCCCGGCGGGCGGGCGTCCGGCGGGTCGTGGTCACCGGGTCGTTGAGCGCGACCGGCTGGCGACACGGTGTCCCGAGCACCGAGGAGGAGCTCTTCTACCCGTTCGGCGAGCACACCCCGTACACCGTCAGCAAGGTGCTGATGGAGCACGAGTGCGCCAAGGCCGCGGCGCGGGGACTCGATGTCGTCGTCGCGACGTCCACCGCGATCATCGGGCCCCATGACTACCGGCCGTCCCGGATGGGCCGACTGCTGCTGGACTTCTCGAACGGGCGGCTGCTCGCCTATGTCCCGGGTGGATTCGAGTTCGTCTCCGTCACGGACCTCGTCGCGGGACACCTGCTGGCGATGCGCCGCGGAGCCGCCGGCCGCAAATACCAGTTCTCCACCCGCTACCACACGGTGGACGAGATGCTCGACCTCTACGCCGAGGTCAGCGGCCGCCCCCGGCCGCGGCTGCGCGTGCCGTCCGCGGTGATGGCGGGCATCGCCAGGGTCACCGCGCCCGTGGTGTCCCTGCTGGCCCCGCGCCACGAGCCCAGGCTGACCCCGGCGGCGGTGGGCTTCCTCCGCTCCCGGCGACGCGCCGACTGCTCCCGGGCCGTCAAGGAGCTGGGCTACCGGCCGACGAGCGTGGCCCGGGCCGTGGAGGAGGCGTACGCCTGCTTCGCCCGGCGCGGGCTGATCGACGTCCGCCACGGGGCCGTGCCGTCCCGGCGCCGCGTCCGGACGCCCGCACGCCCCCCGGCGGGGCGGTCATGAGCGGCCCGCCCGGTTTCGGACAGGCGCGGGGCAGGCGCCAGAAGGTCCTGGCCGCGGGCCTGGACCCGGACCACTGGTACCCCGTCGAGTACGAGCGGGCCCTGCTCCCGGGAAAGACCCTGGCCACCTCCTTCTGGGACCGTCCGATCGTGGTCTGGCGCGGTCGGGACGGCTCGCTGCACGCGCTCGAGGACCGCTGTGCGCACCGCCAGCTGCGGCTGTCGGCGGGCGTGGTCGACGGCTGCCACCTCACCTGCGAATACCACGGCTGGACCTACGGCGGGGACGGCCGCGTGGTGCACTACGCCCACGACCTCTTCGGCCGCGCCGAACCCGAAGTGCGCGTGCGGACCTACCCGGTGACGACCCGCCACGGCCTGATCTGGGTCTTCCCCGGCGACCCCGCCCGCGCGGGCGAGCGCCGCATCCCCGGTATCCCCGAGCTGACCGGCCCCCGCCCCTGGCCCCGGATGAACATCTCCTTCGTCTGGCGCGCCCACCACTCCATGATCATCGACAATACGAGCGACTTCACCCACGCCTATCTGCACCGTAAGTACCGGCCGTTCTGGGACGCGAAGCTGACCCACCACGGCGTGACGGACACCGGCGACGTCGAGATCTCCTACGACGCCTTCATCGGCGGAGGCCGCTTCGTCCGGCACTTCGTCAACCGCAGGCGGGCCGACACCACGTCCATCGACATCACCTACCACTACCCCTACCAGTGCTCGAATACCGGCGGCTACATCAAGCACTGGCTCTTCCTGCTCCCCATGGACCGGCGGACGACCCGGGTCTTCTTCGTCTTCTACTTCAACGCCGACGGAATCCAGATCCCCGGCACGGCCCTGACCGTCCCGTACCGGCTGACCGCCACCCTGATGCGTGCGGTCAGCACTTTCACCGCGCGCCCCACGCTGTCCCAGGACGGGGCCGCGGTGGAGGGCGAACAGCAGGGATACGAAAAGCACTTCGCCACTCCGACAGTGGAACTCAACCCGGCTGTCAGGCTCTGCCAGGACCTCACCATCCGCAAATGGGGGGAGTATCTCGCGCGGGACGCACGGACCCGACGACACCCCGGCGCCCAGGCGACGTCTGATTGAACCTGTTTCGTGCGCCCAGTGGGGCAGGGGGTGACACCGTGACGTAGCGGTGTCGGATTCGCGCCCGGGCTCCGGTGAGCGAGGGCTCCGGGCGTGTGGTCATGGCCAGGTCAGGGCCTCTTCGCCACGGGGAGCCCGCACCGTCGGCGCCGGGTCGAAATATCACTTTGTGTTACCCTTAGACGTTTGGACGGCTGTGACGGGCGGCGACTCCGTCCGTGGGTTCCCCTTGTCCGCCGGCCGCTCGTTCCTGCCGTGCCTTCCTCGGTACGTTCCTCATGCGGAAGGCTCTTCATGAACCACCCGGACCGCCCCGACACCTCGCACGGCGACCCCGCCCGGCCGGAGCCCCCCACCCCGACGGCGTCCTCGGCCGCCTTCGCCGACATGGGTCTGCCGGCCGAGGTGCTGCGTACGCTCGCCGAGCTCGGTGTGCGCGAGCCCTTCCCGATCCAGGCGGCCACGCTGCCCAGCGCCCTCGCGGGACGCGACGTCCTGGGGCGCGGGCGCACGGGATCGGGCAAGACGCTTGCCTTCGGCCTGCCGCTGCTCGCACGGACGGCCGGGCGGCGCGCGGAGCCGAAGCAGCCCCTCGCCCTGGTCCTGGTGCCCACCCGGGAGCTGGCCCAGCAGGTCACCGAGGCGCTCGCGCCGTATGCCGACGCGCTCCGGCTGCGGATGGCCACGGTCGTCGGCGGCGTGTCGATAGGCCGGCAGGCCGCGGCGCTGCGCGACGGCGTCGAGGTCGTCGTCGCCACCCCCGGCCGCCTGCACGACCTCATCGAGCGCAGGGCCTGCCGCCTGGGACGCGTACGGATCACCGTCCTCGACGAGGCCGACCAGATGTGCGACATGGGCTTTCTGCCGCAGGTCACCGAGGTCCTCGACCAGGTGCACGCCGACGGCCAGCGGATGCTGTTCTCGGCCACCCTGGACCGCGACGTCGACCAGCTGGTCCACCGCTACCTCCACGACCCCGTCGTCCACTCGGTCGACCCGTCCGCGGGCGCGGTCACGACGATGGACCACCATGTGCTGGTCGTCCACGGCCCCGACCGGTACGCCGTCACCACGGAGATAGCCGCCCGCGACGGCCGCGTACTGCTGTTCCTGGACACCAAGCACGCGGTCGACCTGCTCACCCGGCACCTGCGGGCCAACGGAGTGCACGCCGCGGCCCTGCACAGCGGCAAGTCCCAGCCGCAGCGCACGCGGACCCTTGCGCAGTTCAAGAACGGCCAGGTCACCGTCCTGGTGGCGACCAACGTCGCGGCCCGCGGTCTGCACGTCGACGACCTCGATCTCGTGGTCAACGTCGACCCACCCACCGATCCCAAGGACTATCTGCACCGCGCGGGCCGCACCGCCCGGGCCGGCCGGTCCGGCATCGTCGTCACGCTGGTGCTGTCGGCCCAGCGCCGTGAGATGAGCCGGCTGACGGCCGAGGCCGGTGTGGAGCCGACGGTCACCAAGGTGCGCTCGGGTGAGGCGGAGCTGAGCCGGATCACCGGGGCCAAGGCACCCTCCGGCACTCCGCTCGACGGCGGGCCCGCCGCACCCCGGGCCAAGAACACCAACGCCCCCTTCCGCGGCCTGGGCACCAGCAAGGACGCCTCCCGGGGCACCGGCGGCAAGTCCCGCAAGGCGAGCGAGGCCCGCAAGCTCGCCGAGGCCCGCCAAGCGGCCCGGGTGCGGCGCGGCGGCTGAGAGCCACCGCCCCTCCGCCTGACGCGGGAGACGCCCCTCACGACCGGCGGCCCGCCCCGGGCCGCTCGGCCGCTTCCCTCCCCGGTCGCTCCGTACTCAGTGCGGGAGCCGGCGGTACGCGTCGACGTAGTTGCGCAGCAGGGCCCGGTGAGTGCCGTTGACGATCGCGCCGAGCAGGGGCTGGGCGCTGAGAAGGGCGCCGAGACCCTTCTTCTTGACGCTCTTCGAGAGCTCCGCCTTCCTGTCCTCGGTGACGTACCGCTCGAACGCGGACGGGTCCATTCCGGCGAGTTCCGCCAGCCTGTCGTCGTCCGGGACGCCGAAGACGAGATCCGACAGGCTCAGCGCCGCCTCAGGCGCGACCTTGTAGAAGTTGAGGACACGCTTGCGCCACTCCTCACGGCGGGCATGGCTCTGGGTGTAGGACTGGCGGAGCGCGACGACGCGGTCACTGACGGGCCCTGTGCCGGGTGTGGCCAGGATGGCTTTGACGAGCCTGTCGCCGTCGGTGACGACGGAGCAGTCGGGGGCGAACACCCTGTTGTCCTTGTCCTCGCCGCGCAATTTCCCGAGAGACTGCGCCAGGGCCTCTCCTTCCTGGTCACCCGTGCCGAAGGTGACGCCGTCCTCCAGACGGGTGAGGCCGTCCAGGAGCTTGACGAACGTGTTGGGCTCCGGGAAGTAGACGGTCCTGGGGTCGGCCTTCGCCATCGCGACGCGGACGTCCCGGTCCATCGCGGTGGCGATGTCCACGCGCGGATCGTCCCCCTCGGGGAGGCGGTAGCCCCCGCTGAAGAGGTCGGGCCACTTCTCCTCCTCCAGCCGGTTCGCCGCCGCGTCGAACAGCGGCTTGCCCTCGGGAGTCCTGAGCGAGATCACATCGGCGTCGCCGGTGTGGAAGTAGACCCGCTCGCATCCCTTGTCACCGGCGTACAGCGCCTTCGCGAACTCCTGCGCCCGGTCGCTCCCGGCGATGGCCTGCCGTATGGCGCCGTAGGGGATGGTCTTCTGATCGCCGAGACTCGTCTTGCCCTGGGGTGCGCACCAGAGGAAGGAAAGGACGGCGACCGGGAAATCGGCCTTCTCCCGCTGCCAGGCGCCGGCGAAGTCGTCGATGATCCGACGCTGCCTTGCGACGCGTTCCGCGCGCTTGGCGTCGCTCTCGCCGTAGGGGTAGCCCTCGTTGAGCCCGATGACGAGCGCGCACCCCTGCCGGGTCGCGGTGGCCTCGTCGCGGTAGCGGCGGGCCAGGGTGAGCAGCTTCCGGTGGTCGTCGACCTTGGCCGGGACCATGGCGACGAAGCCCACGTCTCCCTTGACGGGCCGGGGACTGCCGACCGCCTGTCCCGCGTACATGTCGGTGATCGGTTCCCAGGGTGTCCTGCCGGTGGCCGTGGTCTTGGGCCGGACCCGGTTGACGATCACCCCGGCCTGCTTCCGCTGCTCCTCGGGCAGGCTGTCGGGGTTCGTCCACCGGGGCCGGGAGGTCTCGACCGGATTGCCCGGGCTGCGATGGCACGCCCGCTGCTCTACCAGGTAGCCCTGCTCCAGGCGGGCGGCGCCGATCCTGCCCAGGTGTTCCCGCACGCCGAACGAGGCGGCCGGGTCGACGGTGCCCAGGAAATTCGCCAGCGACTTGAGCGAGGAGACGTCGCGCCGGTAGACGAAGCCGCTCGCGCCCGTGAAGAGGCGGTGGGGGATCCGTTTGCGGGGCACGGCCAGGTGGTGCACGCGCTCCACCCTCGTCAGTGCGACGTAGGCGATGCGATGCCGGAACCCGAGGTCGCGGGCGATGGCGACCTCGGTGACCCCGCGCACGCGCGTGCGCTGCTGCCAGGTGGCGGCGGCGCCGCGCAGGGCGGCGAGTCCGTCGGCGTCCCGTCGCCCGGCACGTACGACCGCGCGGGCGTGGTGCTCGAAGGCCACCCGCTCGGCCCGTACTTCGGCCGGGGAGGGCGAGGTCCTACGGCCCTTGTGCCGCTCCACCACGCCGTCGATCCACTCCAGGGCCACGTCGCTGCCGTGGGTGCGGATCTCCTCCCAGTTCACGCCGCGCAGCACGACCAGCCCCTGCTCCGTCTCCGCGACCGGGAGCGGGTAGAGGTACCTCAGGGACAGCTCGCTGAGCGTCGCCCTGTGGAACATCTCGCGCTCCTGGTGGGTCTCGGACTTCCCGGTGCCGCGCACGTCCACCGGGTTCGGGTCCGCCATGCTGACCTCGTAGCCGGTGCCGTACCTCTCGCGGAAGAGCCGCTCGGTCTCGGCCAGCGCCGCCTGCCGGACCCTGGCGCGTTCGTCGGCGTCGTGACCCGTGTCGTCCATGGTGCCGGCCAAGGCGTGGGCGGCGTGGATCAGCTCGTGCGCGAGGGTCACCTCGGGGGCCGTGGCGACGTCGTCGGAGAGCAGGAGCACCCGGGGGTGGAAGGACACGATCGAGTACACGCCCCGGCCGTTGTAGAGCGGTCCCTTGAGCCTGGAGTTCAGCGACCACTGGGCGGGGGAACCGTCGGTGGCCTGCGTGATGATGACATTGATCCCCGCGAGGTCCCGCTGCTTCGGCGTTCGACCGCTCTTCCGGGACTTGCCGTGGCGGCACAGGACCCGTGTGCTGATGCCCGCGTCCCAGTCCTCCGGCCCGCCGTAGGTGCCGTCCGGGTCGGGCAGCGGCTGGGCGTTGCCGAGGAACTCGACGAGGCGCTTGCCCGCCTCGGAGGACTCGATCCGCCGGAGCAGGAAGTCGATCTCCGCTACGTAGTCCTCGTCGTCCAGTTCGAGGTCGGGCTCGGGGTGGGAGGTGGCGTCGCGTACGTCGAGCACGTCCGGGTCGGAGCACACGGCGATGCCGGGCCGTACCACGGTGACGGGGAGCGGCTTGCCGCCGAGCCAGGCGATCTCGACGGAGGACTCCGCGGCCGCCTGGACCGGCTGCGGTGGTGTCAGACGGGCAGGGTCGAGCCCTGTGAGGCGACGCATGACGGGGGGTGATTCCTTTCGGGGGATCTGCGGGGAAAAAAAGGAGGAGGGAGTCAGTCCGAGACGACCAGCACGGCCCGTGCCTGCTGCCGGGTGTCGGTGGTCAGGACCAGGGAGGCGGCGTCGCCGGCCGCCGTCGGCGCGGTGTACCGCAGGGAGACCTTCTCGACGGCGGGCAGCAGGTTCGGCAGCCCCGCCGTCGGCGAGCCCGTCGCGGGCAGCAGCGGGGCGAGCGCCTCCGCGAGCGTGATGCCTTCCTGGGCGGTCCAGGTCGCGGTCCAGCTCGTCGCGTCCGGATCCTTGTCCGCCACGAGGTCCAGCTCCATCAGCGACGACTGCGGGCCGCCGAGGAGGAGGGAGCCGGTGGCCTCGATGTCGGAGGGGCCGTCCCCGGTGCTGATCCGCGCCGTGAGGTGGGCGCGCGCCCGCAGCCCGGCGGGCAGCGGGAACTCGGCGGATCCGGCCGCGGCGAACAGCCGTCCGGAGGGTGTGGGGACGACCTCGAAGCACAGCTCCCGCAACGTCAGCTCCGCCAGGGAGGCGGGCAGGCCGCTGCCCATGGCCTGCTCGGTCCAGGCACTGATGTCGCGGAAGGCGATGCGGTCCGCCTCCACGGTGAGCCCCCAGCCCAGGGCGCTCCTGACGGCCTTCACCCCGATCCGGGTCCCGCCCACGACGAGCGTGCCCGCCAGGGCGACCTCGAGCGCCCGGTCCCCGCCGCCGGACACCAGGACCGTCTGGTCCTCGATCCGCACGCCCGCTGTCTCCAGGGGGCTCAGGAGCTCTCCCGCGACGACGAAGGCGCCTTCCCGGAGGTCGCACAGGAAGGAGAGCCGTCCCAGGCCGTTCTTGCCGATGTCGGGGGCGGTGTGCTCGAAGAGGCCGGCCCCGTCGGTGAGTTCGCCGTGCGCCGTCAAGGCGGGCAGGTCGACCGTGACGGCGCTCTCCAGCCCGCCCACGGACAGGTGCGCGCTCAGCTCGACCGACAGCCCTCCCAAGCCGTTCTGCCGGGCGGCGGAGTCCAGGGCGATCCGCGCACGGACCTGGCTGAGCGTCACACCCGCCAACAGCCGCCACTCCTGCGCCAGGTCGACTTCGAGTTCTCCGGTCACCCGCCCGTCCCCGGGGGCGTACGAGACGGTGACCTCGCGGAGCGCGGGCAGCGCCGAGGCGAGGAGCCCCTGCCACTCCGCGGGGAAGTGGTCGGTGACGGCGTCCGCGCCCGTGCAGCCCGGCAGATCCGCCATGTGCCGCAAGGACGGCAGGGTGAGCCCGCCGGGGAAGCGGGCGGACACCGTGAGCGCGCCCTCGTGCACGGAGGCGAGGAACAGCACCGGCTCATCGAGGCCGGGCAGCTCCCACCGGGCTCCCGCGACGGCGGGCGTCCGTTCCCGCTCCGACTCCGCGTCCGCACGGGGGGTGGCGTCGATGACGACGACGGGCGACCCTGCCCCCAGGGCCTGAAGCGGACTCAGGTCGTGCGCGGGGAAGGGCTCGGAGAGCCGCCACTTCGGGGCGTCCACGACCAGGACGAACCCCACCACCGCCCTGCCCGAGGTGTCGGCCAGGAACTCCGCCACGGCCGGGCACGGCTCCGGCCCCAGGGCCGGCACGGCGCAGCGCCCTCGTACCGTCATGCTCTCCGAGGTGAATTCCGCGTCCGGGAAATCAAGTTCGGCGGAGCCGAAGTACGTGGAGAAAGCGCCACGGACCGTGGGGTCGGTGAAGTCCTCGGCCTTGAGCCGCAGACTTCCGTTCCGTGCCCTCTCGGTTATTTCCTCAACGGACAATGGCATTGCCGAATCCCGTCCTCGATGTTCTGCGATCATTTACGGCCGTCGGGAGATCAGGCGTAGAGCTCTTCACTGATCCTGATGACGGCGGGGCCGTTGCCGGGGTCGGCCACGGGCGGCTGCGGGCGGGCGAACGCCGGCACGGGGGCAAGGCCGTCGTGGGCCGCGACGATGCGCCTGGCCCTTTCGGCCTGCTCGGGGTCGAGTTCCTGACGGACGTGGGGCTCGGCCGTCCTGCGATCCGCGAGAAAGCCGTCCGGCTCGTAAGAGAAACGATCGAAGTGCTCCCTGGTGAGGAACCTCATGATCGTGTCCTTGGTTTTATCGGGGAGGGGAGCCCTGAACATCCCGTCCCCCTCGGGTCGCCGCCAGCCCTTTTTCCAGATGCCCGCGGCCTGGTCTTCTTTCGCCAACGGGCCGTAAGTGGGGCGCGCGGCGAATGCGAGCTCCTCGGCCAGTCGGCGTTCGCTGATGTCGAACAGCTCCATACGCTGTGCGCGTATGTGCTGCGCTCGCGCGGCTTCGACGGCGTCGAGGGGGTTGGTCAGATGGCGGTCGACCGCTTCGATGCTCCGCAGTTGTCCGGGGGTGTTGCGCAGGACCTTCTGGCCTGTTCCGGTGTCGGTCGTGGTGCCGAACAGCCACTCCAGAGCGATGGGGTTGCCCTGGGTCACGATCTCTTCGAGCGGGCTGGTGTCGAACGCGAGAACGCCGTTGAGGAGTCCCGCCACGTAGGGCCGCTCCTTCTCGTTCATCTCCATCGATCCGGCGACGATGTGGGCCGCGTGGATCAGTTCATGGCCGAGGACGATCTCGGGTGCCAGGACGACCCTGTCCTGAACGGCGGCGAAACGTGGATTGAACTCGATGTACGAGAAGTAGCCGAGGCCGCTGCGGGCGGTGGGTGTCTCGTCGGTGAGGGCGCGGGTGTCCGCGGAGAGCCTGGCCCCTCGGGACAGAATCACCGCCGAGACGCTCGCCGGGGAATTCCCTGACTCGTACCGAGCGATGAACGCGGATTCGCCGAACCCGTCGGGGCCGGGCAGCGGAGTGGCCTGCCCGAAGAAGTCCACCAGGCGCTTCCCGGAGGGAACGGCCTCCAACCGGGTCAGGAGGTCGTCCACATGGTCCAGGAACCCCTGGTCGAGAGGGTCTGCCGGGTGCGACCGCATGGCGGTGCGGTCCACGGAAGTGACGGCGATTCCCGGGCGGAGTTCCACGGCCGGGCAGGAACCCCGCGTGCCCATCGTGATCCGCATGCGCGCGGGGGGCGTCCCGGGGGTGGAGGGGTGAGTCACTGGGTGCTCCGAATACGAGGAGGTGGTCGGTCAGCCGCGGTGGGTGTCCGCGAGCGGGGCGGGCGTCGCTCCGGACGGCGCCGTGGCGAATACGGCCCGCACGGTTCCGGCGTCCGCGGCGACGACGACACCGCCGTCCCCCGCCATGAGGTCGAGCCTGGTGACCTCGGGCAGGAGGTTCCGTACGGAACCGTCCACTGTCCCTCCGAGCCATTCGACGAGATCCGTCACGGACGCCGCGGCGTCGCCCTGCCAGGAGGCCCGCACCCGGCCTCCCGCCTGCGCCTGGAGCTCCAGAACCATGGGTTCGGCCGCCGGCAGGTCGATGGACAGCGTGGCCTCCAGGTGCCCGGTGCCCGGGCCGGTGCCACTGGCGGCGCTGATCAGGAGGGCTGTCTTGCGGCTGCCGAGGGAGAACAGGCTGTCGGCGGAGAACTCGAGGGAACCATCGGCCCTCCGGGCCACGGACAGGTCGTCGAGGACGACGCCCCGCAGGAATTCCGGCACTGTCACACCCATGTGCTCCGACAGCCAGTCGGCGACCGGAGCGAAGTCCACATGGCGCACCGAGCCGGCAAGTTCCCACCGGCCGTCCGTCGTACGGGCGGCGACGGCGCGGATCCGGGCGGATCCGATAGCCAGTTCGCCGTGGATCCGTACATCCGGAGCTCCGCTCCGGTGGCCGGCTATTTCGAGGGCGGCGTTCTCCAGGACGAAGCCCGAACCGGATGCCGCGGGTGCCGCATAGCCGAGGGCGAGGGCGTAGCTTCCCTCCCGCAGATCGGCCCTGACCGTGGCATGGGCGACGGGAAGGCTCTCCAGACCGCTCCCGGAGGCGAATTCGGCCGGTGTGCCGGTGTCCGGGAAGGGGCCGGCGGCCTCGGCCACCACCTCCAGCTCCGGAACCGTGATGGTCCCGCCGAGGGTGTAGCCGTGCACACCGATACCGGCGCGCAGAGCGGCCCGGGTCCGCACGGGGCCGCCCTCGGGGAAGGTCAGGGTGAACTCCGCCTCGACGGCGGTGAGCTCCGCCGTGCCCGGGATCACCGCCACGTGATCGGCCAGGCCCACCCGCGACCAGACGCTGCACAGCCGCCTTCGGTCGGTATCGGCGACCACCTGGATCTGCCGTATCCGAGGAGCGGCGACGGGTATCTCCGCCGGAAGGGCGAAATCGGCACCCGAGCCGAACGGCAGCTGAGCGAGATCGGCGAGGGTGGACAGGGAAATTCCCTCTCCCGGAGTCAGCGACGCGGTGACCGTCGACGCCCCGGAAGCGGCGACGTCGAACTCCCACTGCTGATGGCCTGCGCCGATTCCCGGCATGCGGACCACGCAGCGGGGCGCGACGGCCGAGCCCCCGTCCTCGGACAGAGCGAGGGTGAGGACGGCATGCAGCCGTCCCGCCTTCCACACGGTGCCCAGGAAGCCCAGGTCGAGGTCGAGATCACCCAGCCGGAACCGCCAGTCCGGCAGTTGCGCGTCCAGTACGACGGCGCTCACGTCCGCCCCCTGGGCGTCGCCGAGGAAGCGCAGGGTGCAGGGCAGGTCGGCACCGTGGCCGGCCAGTGCCAGCCGGCCGGTGACGGTCAGCGCTTCGAGGTCCACCTCAGGGTCGTGGACGGTCAGCGCGTCCGTGAAGAGATAGTCGTCGAAGAGCTCCAGAGCGCTCTCGTGCGCCAACTGCTGTGGAGTGAGCGTCAGTTCTCCCTTCGCGCCGGTGAGGATCGTCCGGACCTGCGCCATCGACAGGGACACCACTTCGCCTTTCGCTGCTGCGTACTTTTCCGTGCCGTGCGCGGCCGTCAACGGGCCCACTGGGGGACGACCGGAGTCACCTCTGCCGGAGTGCCGAACGGATGGCTGGGGCCGGTCTGGCCCTGATCCGGCCAGAACTCCTTCTCACCGCGCCACCCTCGGGGAGCGGTGAACTTCCGGGAGCCGGGGGTCCAGGGTGCTTCTTCGAGTTTCGTCCAATAGCCGACGAGCCCGGTCCAGCGTGCCGCTTCGTCTTCGAACGGGTTGTACCGGAACCCCCTGTCGAATCCCGGAAATCCTTTGCGCCGGTCCCGCTCATGCTTGATGAAGTCCCTTGCCGAGGACCATGCGTGCTGCTTGACCGGGAGACGCCCGTCGGGCCGTTCGGAGAAGGTGAAGCGCAGAGTGATGTCCACCTGGTACGCCTCCAGGATCCGTTGCGGAGGGATGTGCCACGGCGCGTCCCACTCGGTGGCTTCCTTCACCAGTTTCCGGGCCCGACCCCCGACGTGGCGAATCCGTCCGGGATCGAGCACATTGCCTTCCATGCTGATCAAGTACTTGGTCGGCTTGATCACGTACAGCCACTTCTTCAAGTAGGTGCCGTCCCGGTCCTCGGCCAGTTCCCGCGCTATCTTCCGCAGTTTGGAGAGCTCCGCTTCGCTGCTGTACCCCTTCTTCCCGAGCTCCAGGACGGTCAGTCCGGCATTGAGGTCGGTTTCCTTCATCGTCTTCAGCAGATCGCCGAGCTCCCAGCGGACGAACATCTTTATGGCGGTGTCGGCGTCCCGCGCCACGCTGACGAATCCGCTCTTCTTGTCGAAATTCTTCCAGTCCGCGAGGTGGCCCGGGATGTCGTAGTACGTGTCCCAGCCGGTGAACCCGTTCTTGAATATCTCTTCCGGGCCCCGGCCGTCGATCCGGTACACCCAGTCCGGCACCCTCTTCGGCACGTACGGAAAAATGGGGAGCAGCTTCTTCTGACTGCCGTTCGGCATCTGTGATCCTGATTCGGGAAGAAGGTGGGGTCAGCCGGGGAGGCCCGGCGGCGAGGGCTGGGGACCGGCGGTCCATGAATCGACGGAGGTGAAGGCGAACCGGTCCTTCTCCGCCGCCTCGTCGGCGGACGCCGATTCCTCCGACGGGCCCGACAACAGCACCGCGGCGCTGGCGTGTCCGGTGGCCGGGCCGTCCTCCGAGGCGGCCGGAGTGTGCTCCCGCACGAGGGTGTACCGGTGGTTCCCCTCCGGCCCCCAGGGCCACCCGTAGGCGCCGTCGCCCGATGGGTGACCGAGCACGAGCAGCTGTCCCCGGGGTGCGAGGGGATGACCTGTGGGCCCGTCCGTGACACCGGCCGGGAACGCCTCCGCTTGAAGGCCGGCCGCGACGGAGCCCGGCACATCGCCGAGGAAGACGACGCGCAACGAACCGTAAACCAGCAGGAGGACGCTCCCGTTCGCGTCCGCGTCGGACGATCCCGTATGGCCGGTGGAGTTCGCCGCGAGCACATAGAGCCGCATTCCGGCGAAGGAGACGACCGGCGCGCCCAGCCCCCGGAAGGACGGGGGAAAGGTGCGCGCGTTGTTGCCGACCAGCCACCGGTGGAGTTCCGCTCCGCCCTGGAGGCCGGAGTACTGCCGCAGGTCTCCGCCGCAGGAGACCTGCCCGATCTCCAGCCCCTGGGTCACCGGGAGCAAGGCGTTGCAGTGGGAGGAGTCAGGGTGCGTGAGGAACACGTGATCGATGCGCGTGCGCCCGGCGAGGGCCCGCCGCACGGTGGCGCGCATCTTCTCGGTGGTCTCCTGTGCCCCGCGGGAATTCCCGCAGTCGATCATCACGGTCGGCGGTGCACCGGCACGCCGATCGCCCGCTTCCGGGAAGGTGATGACGGCGCAGGTCGTGTCCTTGGTGTCCGTGAGCACGATCCGGCCCGGCTGACGGGCAGGAATTCCGTCCGTCAGTGGCCCGTGGTGGGGGCTCAAGTTGTTCTCCTTCGGGGGCATGCGGTCGGGGCGCATGGTCGAGGCGGGGCCGGGGTGCTCGGGCGGGGCAGGAGGTGAGCAGGCCCCTGCGCAGGGCGCACCGGGCATGGCGTGTGCCGCGCCGTGCCCGGCTGCCCGTGGTCAGCTGGTGACCGGTGTCATCCGGACAGGAGAGGGAAGAAGTACGCATCGGTGGAGCCGCCGCCGCTCCCCTGCTGCCAGATCGTGTACCGCTGTCCCTTGCGCAGCGGGACAGTGGCCGAGGAACCCAAGACGTCCGGGGCGCTTCCGTAGTCGATCGTTGCGGCGGCCACGGTCTCGAAGCTTCCGCCGGATTCGATGTCGACGTAGACGGTCCTGGTGGCGTGGTGCCCGACGGTATAGATCCACAGGAGCAACAGGCCGTTGGACGGCGCCTGACGGACCGTTTTGTCGAAGGCGCCGGTCAGCTTGTCCGGGGTACCGAAGAGTGAGTTGAGGTCGGCGCGATCAGCGGAGAACTTGCCGCTGATCCAGAGGTCACCGTTGGCCATACCGCTGAAGTTCGTCGAGCCCACGAGCGCCTTCTCGGTCACGGCGAGCTTCTTCGCCTGGACGTCGTCCGCGGCGAGCTTCTTGGCCTGGGCGTCGTCCACGACGAGCTTCTTGGCCAGAACCTCGTCCCGTGCCTGGACCTTCTGTGCGGTGAGCGAGCCCGTCACGGTGACCTCCGCCTCGACGGAAAGGTTCTTCTTCGCGACCACGGCATTGTTCACGGTGAGCGTGCCGTCTTTTCCGTGCAGGTCCCCGAAGAGGTGGCTCTCCTTTTCCACCTTCACGGCTCCGTCGATGGTGAGGAACGGGTTTCCGAGGTAGTTCTCCTCGCCGTTCGCGGTGATCTTGGCGACCGTCAGATGGGGGAAGACGGGCTCCGCGACGGCGACGGCCGTCGAGAGGTGGTGCGTGATCGTCTCACCGGAGCGCTTCAGTGCCACCCGGACCTGGAAGTGGGTGTCGCGGGTGAGGCCGGTGACGGGGAACCGCCACTTGTCCTGGTCATGGAGCGGCCCCGCGTGCCGACCGTCGAAGTAGATGTCGCAGACGGCGTCGGACGGCGCGGTCCAGGTGAGGACGGCCTTCCGGCCCGGCGTGAGCAGGGTGACGGGGGCGGAGCCGGGGTTGTCGTCGACGTCGGCCTCGCGGAGGACGAGGTCGCCGACCACGTCGGCCGTGAGGGCCTCGGCCGGGGGGTACTTGGCGAGCGGGAGGGTGACCTGGTTGGTCTCCCAGGTCAGGCCGTTGTCGACGCTCACGGTCTCCCGGACGCGCAGCAGGGCGGTGCCCGCGAGGCCGTTGGCCTTGAAGTCCTTGAGGCGCAGGAGGAGCCCGTGCGTGGTGAGGGAGACGGACTCGCCGCTGACGGGGCGGACGGTGAGCGGCGTGCCACCGGCGGTGAAGGCCGCCATGTCGTCCTGGGGCAGGGTGAGGAGGACCCCGCTCTCGATCTCGTCGACGGTCCACTGGTCGGCCGGTTCGACGGTGGGGACGACGCGGTGGCCCGCGGGCACGAGGTCCTGGGCGAGGTCGCCGGTGGGGAGCACGAGGAGGATCTGCTTGCACAGGACGGCCTCGGTGCCCGAGTTGGACACGACGATGTCGATATGGGCCGGCCGGTCGGTGGCCAGGGGAGCCGGGACGGTGGCCAGGCCGTAGGTCAGGCGGCTGGTGCCGCCGGTGTTGGCGTTCATGGTGGCGTTTCCTCGGATGCTTGCGGGAGTTACTCGGACGTGGCGGCGTCGGCCGGCGGGAGCGGGTCGCGGGAAGTGAGCAGACCGGAGCGGAGCACGGGGGCCCGGTCGTGCCAGCGCGGAGTGGTGCTCGCGGCCGAGGTGGCGAAGTGGGCCCAGGAGCCGTCGACGGCACGCTCCGCCCATGTCCACGTCCGGTCGTCGACGGTGCGCACCGGCAGTGCGACGGTGTCCTGCGGAAGGACGGCCGCCGGGGTGAGCAGCGGCCCGGTGCGCAGGACGGTGCGCATGCGGCCGAGCGGTCCGTCGGTGAAGCGGTGGGGGATCTCCAGTGCCGTGGTGGGCAGCAGGCCGGTGGTGGCGTGCACGGGGGCGTGCGGGTCGACGAGCAGGGTCAGGTGCCGGGGCGCTCCGGCCGTGACACGCAGGTGGGTGCCGTCGCCGATGGCGGCGAGGCGCGGATGCGCGTCGGCCGGCGCGACCACGGTGCGCAGTACGTCGGGTTCGGTGTCGGCGAAGTAGCCCACCAGGCCGTCGCCGATGCGCAGCCGCTCGCCCAGGCGCACCGGCCAGGAATAGCCGGTGAACTCCGGGTGCGGCGGGTCGTGGTCGAAGATGTGCTGCCAGCCGGGGTCGGTGGGCGGCGGTCCGTCCAGGTCCAGGTGGAGGCGGCAGCGGACGAGGGCCAGCGGGCGCCCGGCGAGCGCGGCCGAGGCGGCGCCCGCGGTGGGCACGATGTCCACCAGGGAGGTCTCCAGGAGATCCATCGCGGCGGGCAGCGGGCTGCCGTCCGTACCGGTGCCCTGGAACCAGGTGATGAGCGTGTGCAGGTGGGGGAAGGCGGTGCGCAGGGCGTCGAGGCCGGCGGGGGCGGCGCCGGGCAGCGGTGTCCACACGGCTTCCCGGACCGGCCGGCCGATGCGGTACGCCCAGCGCAGCAGGCCGAGGGCGGTGCCGTCGGGCGCGTACGCCGTGAGCGAGCCGTCCACCAGGTTGGGGACGATCCATCCGGCGAGCGGACTGCCGTCGTCCAGGTGGGTGGCCTGGTGTGTGTCGCGGGCGGCGTCCATGAGCTCCAGGCCGAGACGCGCGGCCTGCGGCAGGCGCGGCGGCAGCTGGACGACGTGCTCCGGGGTCGTCGCCAGGGCCTCGGGGAGGTGCTGCGGGCGCAGCGCCTCGGCCACCACCGGGTGCCGGAGGCCGCTCGCCCCGCCGGTGCCCGCCGGGGAGATGACGTCCAGGGCGCGCCCGAAGGAGTCCACCAGGGTCAGCCTGAGGAAGCGGAACTGGCCCGCGCGCAGCTGCTGGAAGCCGGAGTCCGGCCAACCCTCGAAGGGCACGGGCAGGGGGCCCGGGTCGGGGCTGGTGCGGTAGGCGTCACCGATCAGCTCCGCGAGCTCCGGCGGTGCGCCCAGGGGCGGGACGCCCTGGCCGGGGTCCTGGCCGATGAGCATGTCGCGCAGCCCCGCCAGCGAGCCGGACAGCACGTCCCCGCGAACCACCCGCTCCGCCAGCGCGTCGCAGTGCGGGGAGAGCCCGGGGTCGTCGGGTGCGTACTGCCGGAGCCGGTCGGCCAGGCTCCGCGGCAGGTGGTCGCTGAGCAGCGTCCGGCCGGTGTAGGTGCGCGCGGCCCCGGGGCGGGGCTCCGGGCAGGAGTAGTGGTTGCCGTCGAACTCCCACTGGTCGTGGGGGAGGGGGTGGTACTCGATCTCCCAGAGCAGGTGGAGGGGGTGCCACGGCTGTTCCCACGGGTCGTTGCCGAAGGCCGGGGCGGTGCCGGTGCGCGGAGTCGCCGCGGGCGCCGTGTCCGGCCGGCTGTCCGCCGGGCGCGGCCGCGCGGCCGGGTTCGCCGGGTCGAGCAGGAACGCCTCGCGCAGCAGGGCGCGGGTGGAGCCCGGCATGGCCGTGTGCTCGCCGGCGCCGAGGTCGAGCGTGTTGCACGCGAGATCGGCCCGGTCGGCGGTGACCTCGGCGGAGCCGTCGGCGAGGTGTACGGCCGTCACGGTCCGGTCGCCGAACCGGCAGTGCAGCGTCGTGTCGTCCGAGACGGGCAGGGAGCCGGCGCCCTGCAGGACGACGGCGGGGTCCAGGGCCCGCTGGAAGGGGGCCGGGGCCACGCGCTTGAGGTCCCAGCCGGTGGGCAGGCCGTGCGCCCGGGCGTACCGGCCGATCGATTCCGCCAGTTGCGCGGGTGTGTCTCCGCCGGGGAGGGCGGCCCGCAGGCGGTCGACCTCCGGCCGGCCGGCGCGTACGCGTGCCGCGAGGCTGCCCTCGCGCCCGGCGTCGAGCTCCTGCGTCAGCTGCTGGTGGTGGTAGCCGCGCGGCAGTACGGGCAGGCCCTGGAGGCGCCACATGCCGTACAGCCTCCGGCGCAGCCCGGCCAGTTCGCGCTCCGCCCGGTCGTAGGCGTGCTGCGCGGCGTTCAGGGCGGCCTCGACGGACCGGGCGCGGCGCTCGTCCTCGGGGGAGGCGGCCTTCTCCGAGGTGCCGGGCGGTACCGCGTGCCAGGCGTACGAGGTCGTGCCCTCGCCGAAGCCGGCGCCGAGCAGGCTGTCGGCGAGGTGGTGCGTGTTGTCCGGCTCGTCCGCGCGGGCGAGGGTGTTGCTCTGGAGCTGGTCGAGCAGTGCGGGCGCGAGGATGAGGGACGGGTCGGTGGCCGCCTTGCCGGCGGTCAGGGCGGTGAGCGCGGAGCGGGCGCTGTCGGCGACGGCCACCGTCGGGTCGGGCCGCCGCTCGCCGGAGGGGTCGTAGTGGGGCGACACGCTGTGGACGCGGCCGGTGTAGACGGTACGGGCCCCCGGCGGCGGGGTGCTGTCCGCCCGCCAGCCCAGGGAGTCCTCCAGCGCCTCGCGTACCCGCGGGTCGGCGAGGGGGTCGTCGGAGCCCGCCGCGTGCCAGCCGATGACCTGGTAGCCCAGGCGGTCGAACCGGCGGGGCAACTGCGCCAGGGGGTCGTGGAAGGAGAAGACGTCCTGGCAGTGCGGCTGGAACGCGGCGAACGCCAGGGTCCCCGGGCCGGTCGCGGTCAGGAAGGTGGGCTGCTCCGCCGCGGATTCCGACCACCGCGCGGCCTCGGTGTGGCGCCCGATCCTGGTCGGTGTGACGTGGCCCCGGCCGGGGCGCAGGTAGGGCGCGGTGCCCGTGCGCTTGTCCAGGAAGTCGCTCTCGACGACCCACGCGGCGGTGGCGTACTCGTCCGCGGCCGCGTAGGCGTGCCGGACGACCAGCCAGCGGTTCGGCGCGGGCGGAAGCGTGACCTCGCCGCCGGGCACGGTCGCCCGGCGCAGTGCCGCCGGAAGCTCCCAGTGCAGGTACACGCCGTCGTTGCCCGCCTCCTGGGAGAACT
Organism: Streptomyces eurocidicus; assembly: GCF_002891295.1. Taxonomy (GTDB): domain Bacteria; phylum Actinomycetota; class Actinomycetes; order Streptomycetales; family Streptomycetaceae; genus Streptomyces; species Streptomyces eurocidicus. The sequence goes on from NZ_LGUI01000002.1 coordinate 611,038, forward strand.
CCGCGTCCGTGCTCGCGTAGGGCGACGGCTCCGGGGAGCGGTGGACGCCGAGCAGGTGGTAGTTGGGCTTCCAGCGGAGGAAGGAGTCCCGGCCGCGCACCTGGTCGTTGACGACCAGGGCCCGGAGCCTTACGGGGACCAGGAGGTCGGTGTTCATCGGGTGGTTCCTTCGAAGGAGAGGGTCAGCTGCTCGGGCGCGCGCACCAGCTGCACGGCGAACTCGGCGGGGGAGAGCGCGGATCCGGGCTTGACGTCCTCGGCGAGGCGGGCCGCGAGTCCGCCGATGTTCAGCACCCGTGCCCCGGCGGGGGTGGTGACGGTCAGGGCCGGGTCGGTGCCGACGGGCACCGAGCGCTCCAGCGGCCGGCCGACCTCGCCGGGGGCCAGGCTGCGCAGTGCCACGTTCCCCTGGTCGTCCACGCCGAAGTGCAGCCCCTGGCGCGGTTCGCTGATCGTCAGGTGGTCGGGCATCCTCTCGAAGAGCATCAGCAGGACGTCGGCGCCCAGGGCCTCGCGGCGGATCACCTCGACCGGGACGGTCCCGGACGCGGTGCGGGCTTCGACGCGCAGCGTCGGCCAGCCCGGGACGAGGGCCGAGCGCAGCAGCAGACCGGCCGCGGGCACGGGCCCCTGACCGTCGAGCAGGTCGTCCAGTTCGGCATCGGTCGTGGCGTCGGCGCCGGGGTGCCGGTCCAGGCTGCGCGCCCCGTCGAGCAGGGCGTCGAGCCAGCCGCGGTCGACGTGGAACAGGCGCAGGCTCTCGGGCGGGAGCATCCGCTGGTCCGGTACGAGGCAGTCGAACGGCACTCCGCTGAGCGTGCGCAGCCCGGCCAGCCAGGCCGCCGTCTCCCGCGCGTCCGAGGACGTCGGCCGCGGGGCGGCGGAGCGCCGCGGCGGGGCGGCACGGTACGCGGTGGGAGCGGCGCGTACGGTCCGGGGGCGCGGCTCCTCGCCCTCGGGGACACCGAAGGTCGCGGCCAGCGCGGCGAGCTCGCCGCCGCGCAGCAGCTCCTCGAACTGCTCGCGCGGCGTCGGGGTGGCCGCACGGGCGGCCGTGCGGGGGGCCGGGCCCGCGGACGGGGCGCTGTGGAAGAGCTGCCGGCGGTACGTCGCGTACTGGCGGTCGGTCGCCCGGCGCAGCCGGCCCTGGTGGCGCAGGCGGACCAGGGTCGTGGCGAAGCCGGGGTCGGCCAGGGCCAGGGCGCGGCCCGTGTTCCAGGCGCAGGCGTAGCCGGTGGCGAAGGTGCCGGTGCGCGGTTCGTGGAGCAACAGGCCGTCGGCGTCGGGGAAGTGACCGTCCGCCGGCCGGGGCAGCCCGGGAGCGACGCGGGGGAGGAACGGTCCGCTGTACCACGCGAGGGCGCGCTCGCCGGACTCGGTGATGTGGGTCAGCGGGACCATGCCCTGCTCCAGCAGGGTGCCCAGCTCGTCCGGCAGCCCCGCGGCGGGGGCCGGGCGCAGCGGGGCGGCGGAGTGCTCGCCGTTCCCCGGGGCGAAGCGTCCGGCCAGCCGGCCGAAGCCGTCCCCGGATTCGGGGCAGGAGGTGAACGTCCAGCTGTGCAGGGACACCAGGCGTACGGGCTTGCCGTCGGCCCGCACTCCGGGGGGCGTGTGGCCCTCCAGCGAGACCAGGTGGGCCACGTACCGGCCCTGGGCCGGGCCGGGGAACCGGGCGGTGGTGATGACCGCGTGCGCGTCCCGGCCCGGCCGGCCGTCCCGGCCTTCGACGGGTGCGGCGTCCTCGCCGCCCGTGCGGACGTGGGCGAGGAAGGCGAGGTCGGGCAGTTCTGGCAGCAACTGGGCCAGCAGGTCCCGCGGTACGTCGATGACCTGGCAGGGGGTGTCGAGCAGGGCGGGGTCGACGGCGTCCCGGTCCAGGGCGGGCCCGGATACCGCGGCGGCGCCGTCGAGGAGTGCGCGTACGGTCAGTGAGGCGGTGGTGCCCAGTGCGTTGGGGTCACCGGGCAGCTCGCCCTCGCCGAACAGCAGCAGCGCCAGCCAGGGGGCACGGGTGGGGTTCCGGACGCCGCCGGTGAAGGGCTCGCGCTCCCACGGCAGGGCAGCCGGGTTGAGCGTGATGTGCGGGAGCAGGCTGTGGAAGGGGCCCTGGCTGTGCGCGGCCGGGTACACGGCGTGCACCCATGAGGGGTCGAGACGGAACTGCGCGGCCCGTACGTCGACGATCTGTTCCACCGGGTCGAGCCGGGCGCCCGGCAGGTCCTCGGCGGGGAGCCGCTGGTCGACGGTGATCCGGTAACGGCCGGCCTCGATGCCGGGCAGCAGGTGGTCGTGGAAGGTGACGGGGGTGTCGTCCGCCGGTGCGGACTGCTCGGTCGGGTGCGTGGTCATGAGGTCCTCACGAGTGGGCGAGTCGCAGGGGCGGGGAGGAGAAGGCCGCTTCGCGGGCGTAGCGGTCGAGCTCCGGGGCGGCGTCGAGCGCGTAACCGGCGGCGGCCAGGGCGTCGAGCGCGGCCTTTCGCAGCGCGGTCTGCTCGGGTGTGCCGACCCGCAGCGCACCGGTGCCGGCGTGCTCCTCCGGTTCCCCGCGGACCCCGGCGGGGGCCGCGCCCGGGTCGAGCGGCAGGACTCCTCCGGGCACCAGCGGCTCGTGGTCGAAGCGGCCGCTCCGGCTGGACGTGGCCGCTTCGGGCAGCCGCGGGGCCGGTACGGCGATACGCGCTCCGCTGACCAGGCCGTGGACCATGGGGTCCGCGCCGAGCGCGTCGCCGGCCTTTCCGGCGCCCCACAGCGCGGCCGGCTGCGGCGTGCGCTGCGTGGTGACCGTCCAGTCCCGCCGGCGGTCGGCGGGCAGCGGTCGCCAGTGGCCGTCCCGGGTCTCCTCCTCGACCGTGACCGAGAGCGTGACGTCGAGGCCGGTCTTGGCCATCGGACGGATATGGACCTCGGCGGGGTCGCCCCCCGTCTTGTCTACTCCGTTGACCTTCACCGTGGAGGCGGGGAAGGCGTTGCCGACGGTGAAGGCGAAGCCGTCGGCGGTGGCGGTCCACGTGCCGGACCCGCTGCCGTCCGGTTCGGTCCGGCGCGCCGCGGCGGCGTGGTCGGGGTGGAGCCCGTCGACGGGGGTGAGCGTCAGCGGGTGCTGAGGCAGCAGTGTGCGGAACCGTTCCCAGCCGATGGACGCGGGTCCGGCCTTGGGCTCGCCGAAGTCGATCGGGATGGAGATGCCGAGCACCTTCACATGCGCGGTGCCGCCGAACGGCGGGCCCCACACCGACAGCCGCGCGCCCAGCGACGCCTCGCCGCTCCAGCCGAACAGCAGCCACACCTGGGCGGTGACCTCCGCCCACACGTCCACCTCGTAGTGGAACGGTGCCCACTCGACCAGGGCGTCGAAGCCGACGTCGATCCGGGCCTTGGCCCACGAGCTGTCGTACCGCAGGTCCAGGCGGCCGCCGGCCATGACGGCGGAGGGGGTCAGCGCGAAGTAGCTGGTGCCCTTCACCGTCAGCTCGGAGCCGGAGGTCCAGTCGACGCCGACCGGGTCCGCCCGCGGGTAGTGGGCGGGCGGGGCGTAGCGCGGGTGGTAGCCGCCGATGGTGAAGACGAAGTCGCCGGGGTGCTCGCTGCCGCCGAACCACAGGCGCAGCGCCGCCCCGCCGGTCAGGTGCACGGACCGGTCGAGCAGGAAGCTGTCCGGGGCGAGGCGGGCGTCGACGGCGAGCATGTCGGCGGAGCGCCGGTAGACCGCGGAGATGTCCAGCTCGACGCCGGCGTACGGCTCGCCCAGCTTCTTCTCCGGGTCGGGGAACTGGGCCTTGGCCGAGCCGAGCAGCCCCACCACCAGGTCGTCCGGGCCGAACTCGGCGAAGGCCAGGGCCTTGCAGTGGACGATCTCGAAGATGTCCGCGTTCAGGCCGAGGGCCAGCCAGGTGCTGCCCTCGTGCGGGGTGACCCAGGCCGGAGCGCCGTCGGTCCCCTCGGTCAGCTCCTTGAGCACGTCCAGCGGCTCGGGCGGCGTGCCCTCGCCCGCCCCGGCGAGCCCGCGCAGCAGGGGGAATCCGGCGACCTGGTCGACGGCGGGCACGCGCAGGCTGCTGTGGTAACCGAAACCCGCCTTCACCGCGGTGACCCTGAAGGCGGGAGGACCTCCGAACGCGGCCCCCAGCTCCGCGTACAGGAACATCGACTGCGTTCCGCTCTTGAGGTGCTCGTAAGCGCCGATCGCCCCGAAGCTGGCACTCGGAGTCTTGATCAGGGCGCTGCCCTCGATCAGCCGGTCGTAGGGCGAGTCGGCGGCGACCGGCTTGTTCACGAACGCGCCGGATATCTCCAGCGGCGGCTTACGGAAGGACAGGCTCAGCCCGTCGAGCCGGCCGGAGGGCGTGAAGTCCTTGCCGTCCAGGGCAATGCCCAGCCCCAGCCCGTCCACGCCCAGTTCCAGGGGGCCGGCGTGCACCGTGGCGTCGCAGAGGAGCCAGATCTTCTCGTCCTGGTAGCTCGCACCCAGGCGGCGCAGGTACAGCGGGCCGAAGGAACGGTCGAGGGTGACCCACGCGGCGGCCGGAGCGCCGGGCGCGGCCGGTGGAGCCGCCGCTGCCCGGACGTCCGGCGCGGTCGGTGCCGCCCATGTTCCCGCGACCGGCGCGGCGTTGAGCGGCTTCGGCGCGGGGGCTTCGTTCTCGTGGTCCTCGGCGGGCTTCGCGCCGGCGAGGCGGAACATCAGAGGGGCGCGCTTCTCGCCTCCCCACTCGTAGTCCAGGGCCACCAGGGCGCGCCCGCGGGTCTCCTCGGGAAACCTCGGGTGGGTGCCGTCCAGGTGGGAGATCTGTTCGTTGAGTGCTTTCACCTGATCGGCGGTGAGGGCGGCGGAGGCGATGACGGCTTTCACGCCGGTGATACCGAGGTCGTGGTCAGGGGAGATGCGGTCGCCGACCAGGGGGAGGTCGCTGAGTTTGGCGGCGAGTCGCGCATCGACGAGCAGGGCGAACAAGAGGCACCTTCCGGGCCGGGAACGGGAAATCGGAGGGGAGTCGAAAGGGAGATTGCCGCGCGCTCGGGAAAACCGGCAGGTTTCTCGTCCCGGGTCAGGAGCCGTGCGGCGCCGGGCCGATTTCCTCGGCGAGTTCGGCACTGATGGGCCCGGTCCGCCTCATCGGCCCCGCGCCCTCTCCACAAGTGCCGTAACGAACAGAGGCGCTGTCGATTCCCTCCTCGATATGTCTTCCGTTGGTTGCAATTGTGTTCAAGGATCAACCGAATTGTTTTGTTCAATGATTGACAGAACTGTCGGCGATCGACTGCGCGCAAAGCGGGCGATGTGGCAACCGCCTTAAATCTATGCGCACACCCGATGCGTAAGCCAACTGACGGTGTGTGGTGTGCTTCACATTCGCTCGCTGCCGCCGAGATGTCGCCGAAATCCACCTGACGAGTTTCCTGAGTCGTCGTCAATACGGCTCTGTCGGCGAGCGAGGGCGTCCGCGTGATCGCCGACGGGCCCGGAGATTTCCGTATGCGGGGGAGTCGGGGGCTCAATTCGCTTATTAGCGCCAGAAGTTGACGGCGCGCCACGTCACGGCATGGAGGTGCCCGCGCGGGCGCTCGGCGTCAGGCGGGTGCGGGTCGCGGTGCGGGTCGCGGTGCGGAGCGGTCAGGCGGCCGGTGCGGGCCGGGGCGTGCCCGGCCGTCATCCCCGGAAAACTCGTCCGCCCCTGCTACATCACCCGTCACGGGCATCAGGCACCATGGAGGCATGAGCGTAGTGAAGATCAATGCCCTCACGGTCCCCGCCGATCAGCGCGAGCTCCTGGAGCAGCGGTTCGCGGCACGGGCCGGCCTCGTGGAGGGCGCGGACGGATTCGAGTGGTTCGAGTTGCTGCGGCCCGTGGACGGGACGGACGACTACTTCGTCTACACCCGCTGGCGCAGCGAAGAGGACTACCAGAACTGGTTCAACGGCACGATGCGGCAGGGGCACCAGGGCGGCGGCGACGGTGAGCGGCCGAAGCCGGCGGCCACGGGCTCGCGCCTGATGGCCTTCGAGGTCGTCCAGCACTCGGCGCCCGGCGCCGGCTGACGACCGGGGCCCACCGGCCCGGTCGTCGTTCTGTGAGGGGGCGCGGCGCGCCCCCTCACGCCGGTCGGCCCCGTGCTCACAGCCAGCCCAGTCGCGCCGCCTTCAGTCCCGCCTCGAAACGGCTGCGGGCACCGAGGCGCTCCATCAGGGAGGCCATCGTGCGGCGGGCGGTCCGCGGTGAGACGTGGAGCTGTCTGGCGGCCGACTCGTCCGTGTGCCCCTGGGCGATGCAGGTGAGCAGAGCGCGCTCGTGGTCGGACAGGGGGTCGGGGTCCCCGGCACCGCCGGGACCCAGCGGAGCGGCCCGTTCCCAGGTCTGCTCGAAGAGGGCGAGGAGCGGGGCCAGCAGGGCCGGGCCGGACAGGCACAGCGCACCCCGGCGGGTGTCCTCGGGATCGAGGGGTATCAGCGCCGTCGCCCCGTCGACCAGCACCATCCGCGGCGGCAGGCTCGCCGTGGTGCGGAATTCGCCGCGCTGTTCGGTCAGCCACCGCGCGTAGCCCAGCGTCGCGGCGTCCCCGCGGACCCCTTCCAGGCCGATCACCCGCACCGCCACCCCGCGCCCCAGGGCCTGCCCGTCGTGGTGCCGTGCCGCTCGCAGGGCCGCCGCCGACTGGGCGCCCCCGGGCATGAACGTCAGCACCTCGCGGACCGCGTCGCGGGCCAGCTCCTGGAGCCGTCGCTGCACCGCGTCCACGCCCTCCAGCCGCTCGACGCCGCCGCCGGAGGAGACCCGGGCCCCCGCCCCGGCGAACATACGGAGGAACGACGCCTGGCTGTCGGCCATCTGCCGCTGCCGCTCGATCAGTTCGGCGTGCTGACGGGCCAGCAGCCGCTGGAGGCCCGTCGCGGGCTCCACCGCCAGGAAGCGGCCGGGCGCCTCGAACGACTCCTGGACCAGCCGGAGCTCGAACAGCTTGTCCAGACAGGCGCGTACGCGGTCGGGGGTGGTCGCCAGGCGGGCCGCGATCTCCTCGACCCCCAGGGCGGGGGACTCCAGCATCTCGCGGTAGACCGCCTCGTCCACCGTCTCCAGACCGAGTGCCACCAACATGCGCGTCCCTCCTCCTTGCACCGAGCACCCCCGTGCCGGTCAGTCTGGGCGGCGCCGGTCAACAGCGGGTCAACACGCGTTGATGCCCGCCCGGCGGCCCCTCCGCGGCGCCCGGCGAAACGTGGCACAAACCGGCCTGGACGGTTTGGACCGGCCCGGAACGCTTCCCCGGACCGGGGCGGCCGACCAGGATGGTGACCACCGGGACGGCGCGGAAGCGCCGGCCACCCGACCGGCCCCGGCGCTTGGAGCCGGCCGGCTCCAGCGGCTCCGCCGGCCCCCGAAGCCAGGCCGGCCCGATCAGACGAGGCGTCCTCCATGGCACTCCGCACCAGCGTTCCCGGCAGACCGGCAGTCCCGGCCACCGCCGCCCGGAGGGCCCCGGCCCCCGGGCCGGTGCGAGCGCTGTGATCTGGGACTGACGCGCCTCCGACCATGCGACTGACCGTCATCACCCTGACCGCCACCGGCACCGCCGCCCGTCAGGCGCCCGACGGGGCGCAGGTGGCCGACGTGCTGTGGGTCGCGGCGGCCGCCGAGGACCGCCTGGAGCACATCAGCGTCCGCTCCGCCCCCGGCCGCATCCACCTGGGGATCTTCACCACGGCACCCCCCGAGGCGGTCGCCGGGGCCGTGGCCCTGGGCATCTGCCGGCGCGCGCTGGCCATGTCGCCGCTCCTGCGCGACTGGAGCGTCCACGCCGTCCGCCCCGCGTAGCACCGCTACCCCGCACCCGTGTCACCCCGATCGACCCCACCCGGAGACCCCCCATGCCCGAACAGCGGCAGCCGGCCCGTACGGCCCGGCCCCGGCACCAACCGACGTGCAGTCCGACCTCTTACGCGACCGACCGCCCGCACCGTGCCACGGGCGGCGACCGGTGAACCTCCACTGGTCCGTCGGGCCCGGCCGGCCCGCCACCCTCGTGGCCCCCCACCAGCCCGGAACCGAGGAGGCCCTCGCCTGGCTGGCCGCCGCGCACGACGCGCTCCGCGCCGGCCTGCGGGAACACGGCGCCGTGTACATACGCGGCCTGCCCGTGCACAGCGCCGAGACGTTCGCGCAGGTCCGGGACGTCCTTCTACCGCAGCACAGCACCCACCGGGAGACCGCCACACCCCGCGGCGACCTCGGCCACGACGCCCGCACCACCACGAACCCGCCCGCCGGCCAGTCGATCCGGACGCACAACGAGAACAGCTACGCCCTCACCTTCCCCGGGCTGCTCCTCTTCGGCTGCCTGACCGCCCCCGAGCAGGGCGGGGCCACCCCCGTCGCCGACTGCCGGAGCGTGCTGCGCTACCTCCCCTCGCACCTGGTCGACCGGATGCGGACGTACGGCTGGCTGCTCACCCGCACCTACTCCGACCGCCTCTCGGCGAACTGGCGGTCCGCATTCGGCACCGACTCCCCGGCCGAGGTCGAGCGCTACTGCGCCGAGAACCTCATCGCCTGCGACTGGCGCGCCGACGGCGGCCTCCGCACCCGCAGGCTGCGCCCCGGCGTCGTCCGGCACCCGGAGACCGGCGAGGAGGTGTGGTTCAACCACATGGCGTTCTGGAACGAATGGTCGCTGGACGAGAAGGCCCGCGAGATCCTCGTCGACGAGCTCGGCCACGCGGGACTGCCCTTCCACACGGGCTTCGGCGACGGCCTCCCCCTCACCCGGGGCGAGCTCTACACCATCAGCGCCGCCTACGAGGCGGCCACGGTCCGCCGCGCCTGGGAACCGGGCGACCTGATGCTCGTCGACAACATCCGCAGCGCGCACGGCCGCGACCCCTTCCGCGGCGACCGCCGGATCATGGTCGCCACGGGCGCCCCCGTGGCGCTCGCCGACTGCCGGCCCGCCGTCGAGCCCGCCGCCGCGCCCTTCCCGGCGCCGACGAGGATGGCGGCCTGACCGTGCGGAACGAACACCGGGGACGGGCCCGCCGGACGCGTCATGCCTCCGGCGGCCCCGAGGGCCCGCGCAGCGCCCGGTACAGCTCCTCGGCCCGCGCCAGGTGCGCGGCGGCCTCCGCCTCCTCGCGCACCGCCCGCAGGGCCTCCCCGAGGGCCTGGTGACCGTGCGCCGTCAGCAGGGGCTCCTGGGCCAGCCGGGCACCGGCCAGCGCGTCCCGCGCGGTCCCGAGCGCGCCCTCGGCGTCGCCCGTCGCCAGGAGCGCCTCGGAGAGCCGGAACAGACACTCCGTCTCGTTACGGGCGTGGCCGCTGTGCCGGGCGCGTTCCAGCACCCGGCGGTACAGCCGGGCGGCCTCCGCGTGACCGCCGCCGCGCAGGACGCTCTCCGCCTCCGTCATCAGCATCCTGATGAGCCACTTCTCGTCCTCGCTCCGGGTGAAGACGCCCGACAGCTCCCGGCACTGCGCACCGATCCGGGCCAGGTCCATCCGCCGGTCCGGGTCCTCGACCTCTATCTGGAGCAGGAGGGTGCGCCGCCGCGCGACCAGCTCCCGGTCGCCGCTGACCTCCGCCACGGCCACCGACCGCTCCGCGTAGGCACGGGCCGCCGCGTAGTTCCCGAACTGGAGCTCCAGGTGGGCGAGCATCGCCAGGGTGAACAGCGCCAGCAGGAAGGGGCGCGGGCCGCCGCCCGGCGCGGGGGCGTCCCCGAAGATCTCCAGGACCTTCAGCAGATGCGCCCGCGAACGGTGCAGGGAGTCGGGGGAGGAGTGCTTCTGGAGCACCACCCCCGCCGCGTAGTAGGCGGTGCCCGCGATGTCGCCGCCGCAGTGTTCCACGGCGGCCGGCACCAGGGCGGTCGCGGCCTGCGCGAACGAGCCGAGCGGCACGATGTCCTCGAAGCAGGGCACGAGCGTGACGGTGTCCACGGCCAGCGCCACCGCGTCGGCGTCACCGCTCGCGGCCGCCTGCTCGACGACCGCGACGACCGTGGGCAGCGCGCTCCGCATCCACAGCATCGCCTCGCGCCCGGTGCCCACGTCCGCCCCCGCCGACCGCCGGGGGTGGATGTCGGCGGTCAGCGGACCGGCCAGCGGCTGCGAGGCCCGCACCGCGGCCACGACGCTGGCGCATATGTAGTCGGCCGCGCGGCGCACCACGGCACGGCGCTCCCGCTCGGTCAGCTCCGCCCGCGCCTTCGCCCGCGCGTACGCGCCCACCAGGTCGTGGAAGTGGTAGCGGCCCGGCGCGCGGGTCTCCAGGAGCACGGCGTCGACCAGCGCCTCCAGCACCGTCTCCGCGTCCTGCTCCGGCAGGTCGAGAACGGCGGCCGCGCCCTTGACGTCGAACTCCGCGTAGTGCGGGATCGACAGCGCCATGAACGCGCGGGCCTGCCGGGGCGGCAGCTGGGACGTCGACAGCTCGAAGACCGCCTCGACCGTCAGCTCCCCCACCCGGAGCTCCCCGAGCAGCCGGGCCTGGTCCGACACGCGCTCCAGCAGCGTGGCGACGCTCCACGCCGGCCGCGCCGCCAGCCGGGCACCGGCCGCGCGCAGCGCCAGCGGCAGATGCCCGCAGGCCGCCGCCAGCGCCGCGACGGCCTCCGGCTCCTCGTCGACCCGCCGGGCCCCGGCGACCTTGCCGATCAGCTCCACGGCGTCCTCGGGACCCAGGCCCACCAGCGGCACGGTGAGGGTGGCGGGCATCGCCGCCAGGGCCCGCGCCGTGATCAGCACGGCGCACCGGGCCGCGCCCGGCAGCAGCGGTTCGACCTGCGCCACGCTGGTGGCGTTGTCGAGCACGACCAGCACCGCCCGCCGCGACAACAGGGTGCGGAACAGCGCCGAGCGGTCGGCGAGCGACGCGGGGAAGCGCTCGTGCGGAACGCCCAGCGCCGCCAGGAACCCCGTCAGGACCCCGGCCGGGTCGCACGGCGCCCCGTCGGGGCCGCGCAGGTTCGCGTACAGCTGACCGTCCGGGTAGGCGGCGGCGACGGTGTGCGCGGTGCGCAGGGCCAGGGTGGTCTTGCCGACCCCGCCCATTCCCGTGATGACCGCGGCGGCGTGCTCGGCGCCCCCGGTGAGCGCCGGGACCAGCGCCGACATCTGCTCCTGGCGGCCGGTGAAGTCGTAGGGCGCGGGCGGCAGCTGAGCCGGCGTCGAGGGCTCCCGGACGTCCGGCCGCACCGGGCCGGCCCCCGCCGGGACCGCCTCGCCCGCCGGGGAGGGCGCGCCGAGGAACGCCTGGTCCTCCGCCAGGATCGCGGCGTGCAGCTCCCGCAGGGCGGGACCCGCGTCGATGCCCAGCTCGTCCGCGAGCACCCGGCGGGCGTCCTCGAAGGCCAGCAGCGCCTCGGCGCCGCGCCCGGAGCGGTAGAGGGCCAGCATCAGCGCGCCGTGCAGCCGCTCCCGGTACGGGTACGCCTCCAGCGCGCGCAGGATGTCCGGTACGAGCTCCGCGCTGCGCCCGCACTCCAGCAGCAGCTCCAGGCGGTGTTCCACCGCGGACGCCCGCTGCTCGGTGAGCGCCCGGCGGTGGTCCTCGGCGGCGGGTCCGGGCAGTCCGGCGAGGGCGGGCCCCCGCCACATCCCGAGCGCCTCCTCCAGGGCGGCCGCGGCGGCCGCGGGGTCGCCGTCCCTGGCCCGGCGTCTGGCCCGGGCGGTGAGCACGCCGAACCGCAGCGCGTCGACGCTCTCCTCGGGGAGCCGCAGCACATAGCCGTCGTCGGTCGTCCCGATCACCGCGGAGGCACGTTCACCGGCCGCCCCGGCCCCGGGGTCCGCGCGGTCGATGCGGGTCCGCAGCCGGTGCACGTAGTTGACGACCACGCGCCGGGCGGAGGACGGCGGGTCGTCGTGGTAGAGCCCGTCGATCAACTCGTCGGTGGTCACCAGGCTTCCCGCGCGCAGCGCCAGGGCCGCCAGCACGGCCTGCGGCCCCGGCGCGCCGGGGCGGACGGCCGTCCCCCGGGCCGGGACGAACTGGACGGGGCCGAGCAGAAGGATGTGAGCCGACTGGTGCGACGCGGACAATTGTGACGTCTCCCCCTGTCCCGACGGATCCCGGACGATCATATGCTCCCGACCCCGTACGGCCGGTGGCCGGTCGGCGCCCGCCGGGTGCCGTGACGGGGCGGGGCACGCCCCGGCCGGGGCCCGGCGGCACGCAGGGGTACGTCCCGGACGTACGGCGCGGCGCCCGACCCCTCGGCCCCGCCGCACCGGGGCCCGCGGGCATGGCCACGGAGGGGAGAGCCCGCCCGGCCCCCGGCACGGGCCCGCGCCGCGGTCCCTCAGCCGTCGAAGCTGGCGAAGTACGAGGCGGCCATGTCCTCCTGGCCGTGGCCCTGCTCGGCGGCCCGGCGGAAGCGCTCGGCGCCCGCGGCCGTCACGTCCATGCGCACTCCGGCCTGTTCACCCGCCGCGACGATCAGCCGGGCGTCCTTCTCGGCCGTGGTGGTCGCGAAGCTCGGCGGGGTGAGGCCGCCCTCCAGGATCAGCCGCGACTTGGCCCGCAGATAGCCCATGTCCAGCGGGCCGCCCTCGACGGCGCCCAGGAAGCCGGCCGGGTCCACGCCGAGGCCCTTGGCGAGCGCCAGCGCCTCGGCGGTGCCGTGGGTGACGGTGAGCACCCAGCTGTTGACAACGAGCTTGAGCCGGGTCGCGGCACCGCCGGCCGCCTCGTCGGCCACCCAGACCGTACGCCCGCCGATCGCGTCGAACACGGGGGAGAGGATGTCGCGAACCCCCTCGGGCCCGGCGGCCAGGACGGTGAGCTTCCCCTCCTCGGCCGGTCGCTTCGTCCCCAGGACGGGCGCGTCGACGAGGACGAGGCCGTGTGCGCCGGCGAAACCGGCGAGCGCGGCGAACCCGTCGAGGCCCGCGGTGGTCGACTGCACCCACACCGCACCGGCCCGCAGTCCGGACGCGGCCTCCCGCATCACGTCCAGGGCGGCCGGCCCGTCGTACAGCATGGTCAGCACGACGTCCGCGCCCCGTACGGCCTCGGCGGGCGACCCGGCGACGCGCACACCGTCGGCGGTGAGCGGTGCGGCCTTCCCGGGACTGCGGTTCCAGGCGCGCACGTCCAGGCCGGCGCGAGCGAGGTTGCGGGCGAGGGGGAAGCCCATGATGCCGGTGCCGAGGACGGCTACCGAAAGGGTGTTGTCTGACATGCCCCGAAGGTAGGTGCTGGAGCGGGCTCCAGGTCAAGGGCGTGCCGGGCGCACCCGCCGGCTCGGGGAGCCCGCGCCCACGACCCCGGCGGGCCGGGCCCGCCGGGGTCGCCGTCAGCCGTCCGGGGCGGTGCTCAGCCCCTCAGCTGGCCGTCGAACAGCGCCCAGCCCGACCATCCGCCGCTGACGGAGGTCTGCGAGCGGTGGTACGGGTAGCCGCCGCTGTTGACGCCGAAGAGTTCGATCCGGCCGTCGGCGTTGGTCTCGGCCGCCACCTGGCTCAGGGCGCCGTCGAACTGCGCCCAGGGTCCCCAGGAGCCGCCGAAAGAGTTCTGCGAGCGGTGGTAGATCGCGTCACCGCTGTTGGTCCCGAAGATCTCCAGCCGTCCATCGGCGTTGCGGGCGGCGGCGATGGAGGTCAGCTGGCCGTCGAACTGCTCCCACGCCGACCACGCGCCGCCGGGGGACGTCTGCCAGCGGTGGTAGATGTAGCCGCCGCTGTTGACGCCGAACAGCTCCACCCGGCCGTCCGCGTTGGTCTCGGCCGCCACCTGCGTCAGGCCGCCGTCGAGCTGTGCCCATGCCGACCAGCCGCCGCCGGGGTAGGTCTGCCAGCGGTGGTAGACGGCCCCGGCGCCGTTGGCCCCGAAGATCTCCAGCCGGCCGTCGGCGTTGCGCGCCGCGGCGATGGAGGTCAGGGCACCGTCGAACTGCTCCCAGCCCGACCAGCCGCCGCCGGGGGAGGTCTGCCAGCGATGGTAGATGCCCCCGCCGGCGTTGACGCCGAACAGCTCCACGCGCCCGTCGGCGTTGGTCTCGGAGGCGACGGCGCGCAGGGCGCCGTCGAACTGTGCCCAGGGTCCCCAGGTGCCGCCGATGGAGTTCTGCGAGCGGTGGTAGATCGCGTCACCGCTGTTGGTCCCGAACAGCTCCAGCCGCCCGTCGACGCCGCGTGCCGCGGCGATCGACGAACCGTAGGAGACGGCGGCCCGGGAGTTCGCGGCGGCCGGCCCCGGCAGGGCGAGCCCCGGCACGGCGGCCAGGAGCGCCCCCACCGCGACGGCCGCCAGCGCGCGGCTCACACGGCTCGTACGGGCCGGACCGCGGGGACCGTCCCCGCGGCTCGTACGGGTGAGGGACCGTCGTGGCCGGCCCTCGCTCGTGAAGGTGCGACCCGGCCCTGGTGAGCCGGGCGTCCGTCCTATGTGTCTGAATCTCTCGCGCAGTCGGTTCCGCATTGCGCACGTCCCCTTCCGGTCCGGAAACGGAATCCATGGGCCCGGGGTGTCGTCGACATCCCGGTCTTCGCGCTGCGGTGGCGGATCGGACGGCGGCCCGCCCAGGTGCCGGAGCACTGGCGCGAGCCGTTCCGTATCGGTGCGGGACACGTCCGCCACTGCGACTTCGCCCCGCACCGTACACGGCCCCGCCGCACGGCACACCCCGGCTTTCGGCCGTGCCGCGCCTGCCGCCCGCGCCCGGACGGGCGGGCCGGAGGGCCGGTGGAAGTCCTTCTCCACCGGCCCTCCGCGCGGGACCCGCCGGGCCCTCAGCCCCGGGCGACCAGGCTCGCGGGCCGCAGGTCCGTCCAGTTGGCGTCCACGTAGGCGGTGCAGCCCTCGCGGGAGTCCTCGCCGTGCGCGACGGTCCAGCCGTCGGGGACCTCGGCGAACGCGGGCCAGAGGGAGTGCTGGTTCTCGGCGTTGACGAGGACGTGGTAGCGGGCGTCGTCGTCCTCGAAGGGGTTGGTGGCGGCCATGGCTGTGGTGCTCCTTCGTTTTTCGTGGGTCGGGTTCTGCTGGGGGACCAGGAGAGGGCGCCGGACGGTTCAGCCCGTGCGCGCGGCCGTCACGCCGTCACCGGCCTCGGCCTCCAGCCGCGCCCGTACGTCCCGTTCCGCGCGCCGCAGGAGAAGCGAGTCGCGGATCTCGCCGGAACGTATGGCGAGGGTGGAGAGGAGGGTGGAGGTGATGCCGTGGGTGTGTTCGGTGGTGCCGCCCTGGATGTAGATGCCGGCGTGGATGCGGTCGGTGGTCATGATCCGGTGGTCGCGGTCTACGCGGAGGCGGTCGTTGTCGTCGGTGAGGAATTCGGTGGCGAGGTCGCCGAAGAGTTCGCGGGGGTCGGTGGGCTGGTAGCCGGTGGCGAGTACTACGGCGTCGCAGTCGAGGGTGTAGGTCTCGTCGCCGGTCAGTGGGCGGATGACGGCGCGGGCGCCGCCGGGGATGTCTTCGACGGCGGTGAGGCGGGTGGTGTTGAGGATGCGCAGTCGTTGGTGGCCGTGGACTTTTTCCTGGTAGGTGGTGCGGTAGAGGTGTTCGATGAGGTCGCCGTCGACGACGGAGTAGTTGGTGTTGGCGTGGTAGGTGAGCAGGGTTCGTTTGAGGTCTTCGGGGGCGTCGTAGAAGTGGTCCACGGCGGTGGGGTCGAAGATGCGGTTGGCGAAGGGGCTGTCGTCGGCGGGGCTGTAGCCGTAGCGGGAGAAGACCGCGCAGACCTCGGAGTCGGGGAAGGTGCGGTGCAGGTATTCGGCGGTCTCCGCGGCGGACTGCCCGGCACCCACCACCACGAAGCGACGGTGCGGACGGACCGTCAATTCGGGTGCGTGGAACAGCAGATCACGGTTGTGCCAGACGCGCTCGCCGGTGCGGATGCCCTCCGGCAGCCGGGGGCGCAGCCCGGTGCCGACGACGACGTTACGGGTCCGCAGGACGCGGTCGCCGGACGGTCCGGACACCGCGCGCGTGACGACCTCGACGCTGTCGACCCGCCCGCCGGACTCCACCGCCCGTACGGCCGTGGCCGTGTGGCCGTACGCCACCCGGTCGGTGAACCGTGCGGCGCACCACTCGAAGTAGTCGTGGAACTCGATCCGGGTGGGGTAGAAGGTCTTCTGGTTGATGAAGTCCGCGAGCCGGCCGCGCTCCTGGAGGTAGTGGAGGAAGGAGAACCGGCTGCCGGGGTCCCGCATGGTGACCAGGTCCTTGAGGAACGACACCTGCATGGTGGCGCCTTCGAGCAGCATCCCCCGGTGCCAGCCGAAGCGCTCCTGGCGCTCCACGAACGCGGCGCGTATCGCGCCGTCGGGGTCGCCCTGGCCGTGTTCCCGGGCGGCTATGGCCAGGGCGAGGTTGGCCGGTCCGAAGCCGATGCCGACCAGGTCGTGGGGCGCGGCGGCCCCTTCGGGTGCGGTGTGCGCGTGCCGTGCCGGCATGCTCGTTCCCTTCTCTGTGCTGCCCGGTGTGAGGAGAGTGACCGGAGGAACCCGCGGGACGCCCACGGTGCTCCGGGTGTGTGTCAGTGGCCGAGGATCCCCGGCAGGGCGGCGACGAAGGCGTCCGCCTCGGCGTCGCCCAGCGTCAGCGCCGGGGCCAGCCGCAGGGTGTCGGCGCCGGTGGCGTTCACGAGGAAGCCGGCGTCCTGCGCCGAGGCCCGGACCCGTGCGGCGACGGGCTCGGTGAGCACCACGCCGAGCAGCAGCCCCGCTCCCCGGACCCGGCCCACCAAGGGGTGCCGCAGTTCCTCGACGCCCCGCCGCAGCCGTTCGCCCATCCGCTTGACGTGGTCCAGCAGCCCTTCGGCGGCGATCGTCTCCAGCACGGCGAGCCCGGCCGCGCACGCGACGGGGTTGCCGCCGAACGTCGACCCGTGCTGTCCCGGCGTCAGGAGACCGGCCGCCGCGCCGAAGGCGAGCGTCGCGCCGATCGGCATCCCGCCACCCAGCCCCTTGGCCAGCGTCACCACGTCCGGATCGACGCCGGTGTCGGCCTGGTGCGCGAACCAGTGGCCGGTGCGCCCGACGCCGGTCTGGACCTCGTCGAGGACCAGCAGTGCGCCGGCGGCGCGGGTGATCTCGCGGGCCGCCCGCAGATACCCCTCGGGGGCCGGCAGCACGCCCGCCTCACCCTGTACGGGCTCGACGAACACCGCCGCGGTGTCCTCGGTGACCGCCGCCCGGAGGGCCGCCGCATCGCCGAACGGTATGTGCGAGACCCCGCCGGGCAGCGGCCGGAACGGGTCCCGCTTGGCGGGCTGCCCGGTCAGTGCCAGCGCTCCCATGGTCCGGCCGTGGAAGCCGCCCTCGGTGGCCACCATGTGCGGCCGGCCGGTCCTTCGGGCGATCTTGAAGGCCGCCTCGACCGCCTCCGCACCGGAGTTGGCGAAATAGACCCGGCCCTTCCGCCCGGCCAGGGACAGCAGGCGCTCGGCCAGCCGGACCGGCGGCTCGGAGACGAACAGGTTCGACACGTGCCCCAGCCGGCCGACCTGGCGGCCCACCGCCTCGACCACCGCCGGGTGGGCGTGCCCGAGGGAGTTCACCGCGATCCCGCCGGTGAGGTCCGTGTACGCCCTGCCGTCGGCGTCCCACACCGTGCTGCCCTCGCCCCGGACGAGCGCCAGCGGCGGGGTGCCGTAGTTGTCCATCATCACCGCGCGCCAGCGGTCCGTCAGCTCCGCGCCGCCGCCCGTCACGCCCGTGCGCGCGGCCCCGTCCCCCGTCATGACGCGTTCCTCTCGTCGGCCGGTGCGTCGGGCACCACCGTGGTTCCGGTGTTCCCGTCCGTGAACACTTCGAGCAGCAGGGTGTGCGGCACCCGCCCGTCGAGGACCTGCGCCGAGCGCACGCCCTCCCGTACGGCTCGCAGACAGCCCTCCATCTTGGGCACCATCCCGTCGGCCAGCCCCGGCAGCAGCTCCGCCAGCTCGCTCGCGGTCAGCCGCTCGACGACCTCCTCGCTGTGCGGCCAGTCCACGTAGAGCCCCGCGACGTCGGTGAGCACCACGAGCTTCTCCGCGCCGAGGGCGACCGCGAGCGCGGACGCCGCCAGGTCGGCGTTGACGTTGTAGACCTCGCCGTCGCCGCCCCGGGCTATCGGCGAGACCACCGGGATCCGGCCGTCGTCGAGCAGCGTCCGCACGGCGTCGGGGTCCACCCGGACGACGTCGCCGACCAGGCCGATGTCCACCGGCTCGCCGTCGACCAAGGCCGGGCGCCGCACGGCCGTCATGGTGTGCGCGTCCTCGCCGGTCATGCCGACCGCGTACGGTCCGTGCGCGTTGATCAGCCCGACCAGCTCCCGCTGCACCTGACCCGCCAGCACCATCCGTACGACGTCCATGGTCTCGGGCGTGGTGACCCGCAGTCCGGCCGTGAAGCGCACCTCCAGCCGCAGCCGTTCCAGCAGCGCGCTGATCTGCGGGCCGCCGCCGTGCACGACCACCGGGCGCAGCCCCGCCCGCCGGAGCGCGACCACGTCCTGGGCGAACGCCTCCTTGAGCTTCCCGTCCACCATGGCGTTGCCGCCGAACTTGACGACGACGGTCCGGCCCCGGTGGCGGCGGAGCCACGGCAGGGCCTCGATGCCGGTCCCGGTGGGCGTGCGGGAGGGCTTCCCGCCCCGGGGGTCGGAGGCCGTCACGGTGCCACGCCGTTCTTCGGCAGGCCCAGGCCCTCGGGCAGGCCCAGGGCGACGTTCATGCTCTGCACCGCGCCGCCGGCGGTGCCCTTGGTGAGGTTGTCTATCGCGCTGACCGCCACCAGCCGTCCGGCGTCCGCGTCCAGGGTGACCTGCACCTGCGCCGAGTTGGAGCCGAGCACGGCGGCGGTCGACGGCCACTGGCCCGGCGGCAGGAGCCGGACGAACGGCTCGTCGGCGTAGGCCGCTTCGTGGACGGCGCGGATGCGCTCCTCGGTCACCCCCGGCCGTACCCGCGCCGAGCACGTGGCCAGGATGCCGCGCGCCATGGGCACCAGGGTGGGGGTGAACGACACGGTCACCGGCTCCCCGGCCACGGCGGAGAGGTTCTGCGTCAGCTCCGGGGTGTGCCGGTGGACCCCGCCGACCCCGTACGAGCTCACCGAGCCCATGACCTCCGAGCCGAGCAGGTGCGGCTTGACCGAGCGGCCGGCCCCGGACGTGCCGCTGGCCGCGACGACCACCGCCTCGGGTTCCACCAGCCCCGCCGCGAACGCGGGATACAGCGCGAGCGTCACGGCGGTGGGGTAGCAGCCCGGTACGGCCACCCGCGAGGCGCCCTTCAACGCCGCGCGGGCACCCGGGAGTTCCGGCAGGCCGTACGGCCAGGAGCCGGCGTGGGGCGTGCCGTAGAAACGCTCCCAGTCGGCGGCCCGGCGCAGCCGGAAGTCCGCGCCGCAGTCCATGACCAGGGTGCCCTCGCCCAGTTGGCCGGCGAGTGCCGCGGACTGCCCGTGGGGGAGGGCCAGGAAGACGACGTCGTGTCCGCTCAGCGACTCCGCCGAGGTCTCCGCCAGCACCCTTTCCGCCTGTCCGGCCAGGTGGGGCTGCACCTCCCCGAGGGGGCGGCCCGCGCTTGTGTGGGCGCTCACCACGCCGAGCTCCACCTCGGGGTGGTCGGCCAGCAGCCGCAGGATCTCACCCCCGGCGTAGCCACTCGCGCCCGCTACAGCCACCCGCAAGGTCATATCTGTCCCTTTTCGCGTTCTTTTTGGGCATTCCAGGGCGTACCGGCTGCCGCTGGAAGTTAGCTTAGCCTAGCCTAAGTTCCGGGGTGAGGGTGTGGATGTCCGGGCTCTTCCGCGGTCGGACGTGCGCCGCCCAGGGGTACCGGCCGGCACTCCGACTGCGCGGCGCGGCACCCCACTTGACGGGGGGCGGAGGAGCTTTCACCAGGATTTCAGGGGCGTTCGTACACACTGGGCCGGGGTGGGCCGGTCCTGCTCCGCGTCTTTCGTTCAGGGTGCGGTCGCACCATCAGCCCAGGAGTTCCGGTGTCAGTGGAAGTCACGCTCAGCCTCACCCCGAAGGAGGCGTCGTCGGGCGTCATCCGTTCCGTGGACCTGCCGTCGGGGCCGGTCATGGTCCGCGTACCGCCGCTGCCCGGCGGCGGTCTCGTCAGGATCCTCACGGCCCACGGCGAGGTACGGATACGCGTCACGGTGTCGGCCGGCCCCGGGCGCCGGACGCCGATGCTCCTCGGCCTCGCCGTCCTCGTGGCGGTCGTCGGAGGTCTGGTGGTCCTGAACGACCACGACGGCCGCTCCTCCTCCGCCGGCGCCCCGGCCGCGTCGGCCACTCCTTTCCGGCCGGACGGGACGGGAGCGCCGACCCCCTCCGTACCGCCCGCGCCCGCCGCCGGTGTCCCGGCGATCCCTTCCGTGCCGTCCCTCGCGCCCCCGCCCAGCCCGCACGACTCGGGCACCTGCCTCGACGGCGAGGCGCCTCCCCGGTCGGCGACCGCGGTGAGCGTGGACCCGTTCCATGTGGTCGGCTGCTCCTCCTCCCGGGCGCACTACCGGGTGATCAGGACCTTCCACGGCACCGAGGACCTGGACATGTGCAAGGGCGTCGAGGACACCCAGTACTCCTATTCGAGCAGCAGCAGCCGGGGCGGAAGGACCCTCTGGCGAGTCGTCTACTGCCTGGTCGGGCTGGGCTCGTACGCGAGGTGACGGGCGGACCGGACGCGTCTCCCGCGCGCGGGCGCCCGGCGGCCCGGGGTCCGTCCGCCGGTTGTGCGCCGGGTGTGCGCTGGTGTGCTCCGGGGCACCGCCGGAGCCTGGTGAGGATCGGGTGGAGTGCGGGACCCGAGTGGGTAGGTTCCGGCTGGAGCCCGATCCGAGCCTGAAGGGGGAGGAGCACATTGGCGAGAGAACAGGGGAGCAACGAAACGGGTGAGGACGCCGGGGGACACGCCCGGCGCCGCTTCCTGACACTGGCCGCGGGGGCCTCGGCAGGAGCCCTCACCGGCATCCCGTACGCCCACGCCGGACCCCGGCGCGACGCACAGCCCACCGACTTCCCGTTCACCCTCGGCGTGGCGTCGGGGGACCCGCTGCCCGACTCCGTCGTCCTCTGGACCCGGCTGGCCCCCCGCCCCTTCGAACCCGGCGGCGGCCTCCCGCCCGCCGGGACGGTCCAGGTCCACTGGGAGATCGCCGAGGACGAGGGCTTCCGGCGCACCGGGCGCACCGGCCTCGCCCTCGCGGAGGCCGCGAACGGATACAGCGTGCACGCCGACGTCCGCGGCCTGCGCCCCGGACGCGACTACTGGTACCGGTTCCGCGCCGGGGCCTGGACCAGCCCCGTCGGCCGCACCCGGACGGCACCGGCCGCGGACGCCACGCCGTCCCGCCTCAGAATCGGGCTGGCCTCGTGCCAGCAGTACGACGAAGGCTATTTCACCGCCCACGCCCACCTGGCCCGGGAAGAGCTCGACGCCGTGTTCTTCGTCGGCGACTACATCTACGAGAACGCCATCGACCCGCAGGCCGGCGACCGCGGACTGCCCGCCGGCAGCCGATTGCCCGAGGTCTTCGGCCATGAGACGGTCACCCTGGAGGACTACCGCCTGCGCTACGCCCTGGCCAAGTCCGACCCCGACCTCCAGGCCGCCCACGCCGCCCACCCCTGGTGCGTCACCTGGGACGACCACGAGGTCTCCAACAACTACGCGGCCGAGATCCCGCAGGCCGGCGAGGACGCCGCCCGGTTCCCCCGCCGCAGGGCCGCCGCCTACCAGGCGTACTGGGAGAACATGCCGCTGCGCCGGGACCGGATGCCGCAGGGGCGGGCCATGGACCTGTACCGGCGGCTGAGCTTCGGGCGCCTGGCGCAGTTCGACGTGCTGGACACCCGGCAGTACCGCTCGGACCAGGCGTACGGCGACGGCTGGCAGTATCCGGGCCCCGCCTCGCAGGACCCCGCGCGCACCCTCACCGGTGACCGGCAGGAACGCTGGCTGCTGGACGGCTTCCGGGCTTCGACGGCGACGTGGAACGTCCTGTCGCAGCAGGTCGCCTTCTCCCGGCGCAGGCTCACCGCCATCGGACCCTCACGGCTCTCCATGGACGCCTGGGACGGCTATCCCGCCTCCCGGCAGCGCGTTCTCGACGGCGCCCGGGCGGCGGGCGTCGGCAATCTGGTGGTGTTCTCCGGCGACTCCCACATCCACCTCGCCATGGACATCAAGAAGGACTTCGACGACCCCCGCTCGGCCGTCCTGGGCGTCGAGATCCTGGGCACCTCCATCTCCAGCGGCGGCGACGGAATGGCCAAGCCCGAGGACTGGGCGTCGCTCCTGGCCGCCAACCCCCATATGTCCTACTACGCCAAACGCCGCGGATACGTCGTGGTCACCCTCACCCCGACCCACGCCCGCGCCGACTACCGCACCTTGCCCTACGTCACCCGCCCCGGCGCCCCGGTGGCCACCGAGACCTCCCTCGTCACCGAGGCGGGAAAACCGGGCTTCCACCCGGCGTGACACCCCTTCCGGCAGTCCCGCGAGGGCGACCGGTGAGTCACCCCGTGACGTCCACGGCCGCCCTCGCCCGCCCGGCCGCCGGTCCCGCCTCCTGGGTGTCGATCAGCTCGTCCCAGTACTCCCGGGTCCACTCGCACGCCGCGCGTACGGACTGACAGGGGGTGGGGCGGCGCGCCCTTCCGGCCCCTCCCGTAAATGGATGGCGCGACGTCGTGACACAGCGGGATGATCCGAGGGTCCGGGGCCGGCGTGAACCCTGCGATCGCGCTCCAACCGCCCAGCGAGGGAGTCGTGATGGCCATTGCCGCCTCCGAGCCTGAAGTCCGTGTACCGGCCGGGGTGCTGCGCGGCACCCGGGAAGCGGGGGTGGCGGTCTTCCGCGGCATCCCGTTCGCCGAGCCGCCGGTCGGCGCGCTGCGGCTCGCCGCGCCGTACCCGGCGCGGGGATGGGACGGGGTGCGGCCGGCGGTCTCGTACGGGCCGCCGCCCCCTCAGGGCGCGCACTTCGGCATGGACGCGCTGGCGCGGGAGACGCCGGGCGACGGCTGGCTGACGGTCAACGTCTGGTCGCCCGAACCCGGCCCGGACGCCCGGCTGCCGGTGATGGTGTGGATCCAGGGCGGCGCCTACACGATCGGGATGTCCTCCCTCCCCGAGTACGACGGCGGGCGCCTCGCGGGTGACGGCGGTGTCGTCGTGGTGACGTTCAACTACCGTGTGGGTCTGGAGGGTTTCGGGCAGATCGAGGGGGCGCCCGCCAACCGGGGGCTGCTCGACCAGGTCGCCGCCCTGACGTGGGTGCGGGAGAACGTCCGGGCCTTCGGCGGCGACCCGGACCGCGTCACGGTCTTCGGCCAGTCCTCGGGCGCCGGGTCCGTCGCCGCGCTGCTGGCGATGCCGCGCGCGGCCGGGCTCTTCGACCGGGCCGTCGTGCAGAGTGCGCAGGGCACGTTCTTCTCGCCCCCGCTCGCCGCCGACATCGCCACCGCCTGCGCCGCCGAGCTGGGACTGCGGCCCACGGCGGGCGAGCTGGCCGCGGTGGCCCCGGCCCGGCTGTCCGCCGCCGGTGACGCGGTCGGCGCCACGATGGGCCGCCGGGCGGAGCGCTGGGGGCGGGCCGCGCACGGATCGATCCTGTACGCGCCGGTCGTCGACGGCGACATCCTGCCGGTCACCCCCTGGCAGGCCCTGGCCCGAGGCGCCGCCCGGGAGGTCGCGCTCCTCGTCGGCCACACGCGTGACGAACAGCGGCTGCTCACCGCGCTCGACGGCCTGCTCGGCCAGGTGACGCCGGAGCGGGCGGCGGCCGCCCTGGACGCGTTCGCGCCCGGCCGGGACGGCGCACGCCGCTACCGCGAGGGATTCCCGGACGCGGGCCCGGACGGGCTGTACGAACTGGTCCGCTCCGACTGGCTGTTCCGTATGCCGAGCCTCCGTCTCGCCGAGGCCCGGATCGCCGCAGGCGGCCGCGCCCACGTCTACGAACTGACCTGGTCCGCCCCGGGCATGGGCGGTGTCCTCGGCGCCTGCCACGGCCTCGACGTACCGCTGGTCTTCGGCAACCTGGAGCGGGGCCGGCCCGCCGCGCTGATCGGCGAGGATCCTTCCCCGGAGGCGGAGGCGCTGTCCGCGCGCATGCGCGCCGCGTGGACCGCCTTCGCCGCCCATGGCGACCCCGGCTGGCCCGCGTACGACACCGGCCGGCGCCTCGTCCGGCTCTTCGACACCGAACCGGCCGTCACCGCCTACCCGGAGGAGACCTCCCGCCTCATCTGGCAGGACCACGCCCTCACCGCTCTGCCGCTGACCGGCCCCTAGCCTCCGGTCGCCGGCCCGAGCACCCGCCCCCTCCGGCCACCGGCCGGAGGGGGCTTTCCGTCGGACGGGGGCGGACGGCCCGCCACGGGCCCCGAGGGGTCCGGCCCCCGGACAACTCCCGGCCCGACAGCCGGTATGAGCATTCGTCAAACTTCTGCGGTCGCGAGAAGGAACTGCTGCGCACCGCGCACGGCCCGGTCTCCCAGGGCGACCTCGACGACCGCGTGGCCGCCGCCACGCCCCGCGTCTTCCTCCACCAGCTGCGCGTCACGGGCGAGACCGCGGCGGAACTGCACTGCACGACCTTCGACGGCGCGCCGCTCCGCCCGGCCGAGACCGCCGCGCTGGAGGACGGCGTCCGGGAGCTGACCGGCCGCCGCTGCCGCGTGGAGCACCGCGCCCACATCGCCATCGGGAAGTCCGGGAAGCACGCCTGGCTCGCCGAGGACCTCCGACCCACCGGACGGGGAGAACCATGACCGCACAGTCCCACGTGTCCGCCGGAGACCTCGCCGCCCTCCTGGGCGACCGGCTCCACACCGAGGTGGTGGAGCACTTCACCGGGAAGACCGGCGGCCCGCCGGAGTACGTCGGGCGACAGGTCACGGAATGCCTGCGCTACCTCTACTCGTCTCCCGCCACCGCGAGGAGCTCAGCGGGCTGTTCCTGCCGGTCGAGCAGGACATCGACGAGATCTGGCACTACCTCATCCTCCAGACCCGCGAGTACCGCGAGCTGTGCGAGGAACGGCTGCCGGGCGGCTTCTTCGTCCACCACCGCAGCATCGGCTACGAGGACTACCAGAAGGAGCCCGGCCGTGAGCGGGCGATCGAGGAGGCGCTGCGCTGGATCCCGCTCTACTGTGCCGCGTTCGGCCCGTTCGACGAGGGCGCGCTGACGCACTGGACGATCGTCCGCTTCCTCCACCGGCAGCTGGACATGCCGCTGGAGGAGATCTCCGCGCTCGAACCGCTGAGGGTCTCCTGACCCGCCGTCCCCGCGCCTTCGCCCCGCCTCCGCGGGCCCCGGCGCGGTCCGGGCCGCCGGCACTCCTGGACGCACCGGGGAAGGAACCATGAGCGCCCGTACCGGCCGGCCGGCCACGCACCACGGCACCGGGCCCGCGAAGCCCCCGAGCAGAAGCGGATCCTGACCGTCCTGGTGATCTCCCAGGTGCTCAGCGGCGCCGGTCTCGCGGCCGGCATCACCGTCGGGGCGCTGCTCGCGGAGGAGATGCTGGGCTCGACCGGGCTCGCGGGCGTGCCCGGTGCCCTGTTCACGGCCGGAGGCGCGCTGGGCGCCGCGGCCGTCGGCCGGCTCTGCCGGCGCCGGGGCCGCCGGCCCGGCCTGGCCCTGGGCTACGCCGTCGGCGCGCTCGGCAGCCTCGGGGTCGTGGTGGCCGCCGTCGCCGGCAGCGTGCCGCTGTTGTTCCTCTCCCTGCTCGTCTACGGGGCCGGCACCTCGACCGGCCTGCTGGCCCGGTACGCGGGCGCGGATCTCGCCTCTCCCGAGCGCCGGGGCCGGGCCGTGAGCACGGTGCTCTTCGCCACCACGCTCGGCGCCGTCGTGGGCCCCGTGCTGGTGAGCGCCACGGGGGACGTCGCGCACGGGTGGGGCATGCCCCGGCTCGCGGGCCCGTTCCTGCTGGCCGTGGCCGCCTTCACGGCCGCCGCGGCGCCGGACCCCGGCGCCCGGGAGGAGGCCGGGGCCGCCACCCCGCCCGGCCGCACCGATACACGCGGTCTGGCCACCGGTACGGCGGTCATGGTCCTCACCCAGCTCGTCATGATCGCGATCATGACCATGACGCCCGTGCACATGCGGGCGCACGGGCACGGCACCCAGGCGGCCGGGGGAGCGGTCCTCGCCCTCGCGATCGTGCCCGTCCCGGCCCTCTCCACCCGCGAGAGCTGACGCGGGGTACGGGAGCCCGCCCGTACCCCGCGCCCGGCCCGGCTCGCTCAGTCGTCCAGGCCGTAGCGCTGCCGCGCCTCCCGCACCGTCTCCGGTTTCACCTCGCCGCGCCGGGCGAGGGTCGCCAGCGCCGTGGCCACGATCGACTGCGGGTCCACACCGAAGTAACGGCGCGCCGCCTCACGGGTGTCGGACAGGCCGTAGCCGTCCGTGCCGATGGAGGTCCAGTCCTGCTCCACCCACTGGGCGATCTGGTCCGGGACCGCGCGCATCCAGTCGCTGACGGCCAGCACCGGGCCCGGCGCGCCGTGCAGCGCCTGGGTCACGTACGGCACCCGGTCCTCGCCGCGGAGCCGCGCCGCGTCACAGGACAGGGCGTCGCGGCGCAGCTCGGTCCAGGAGGGCGCGGACCAGACGTCGGCGGCCACGCCCCAGTCCTCCGCCAGCAACCGCTGGGCCTCGACGATCCAGTGGACGGCGGTGCCGGAGGCCAGGAGCTGGAGACGCGGGGCGTCGGCGGGCGCCTCGGCGGCCTCCCGGTAGCGATAGAGCCCCTTGAGGATGCCCTCCGCCACGCCCTCCGGCATGGCGGGCTGCACCTTGGGCTCGTTGTAGACCGTCAGGTAGTAGAAGACGTCCTCGGCGTCGGGCCCGTACATCCGGCGCAGGCCCTCGCGGACGATGACCGAGACCTCGTAGGCGAACGCCGGGTCGTACGAGACCGCCGCCGGGTTGGTGGAGGCGATCAGGTGCGAGTGGCCGTCGGCGTGCTGGAGGCCCTCACCGGTCATGGTGGTGCGGCCGGCGGTGGCGCCGATCACGAAGCCGCGGCCGAGCTGGTCGCCCAGCGCCCAGAACTGGTCGGCGGTGCGCTGCCACCCGAACATCGAGTAGAAGATGTAGAACGGGATCATCGGCTCGCCGTGCGTGGCGTAGCTGGTCGCGGCGGCCGTGAAGTCGGCCAGCGAACCCGCCTCGGTGATGCCCTCGTTGAGGATCTGACCGTCCTTGGCCTCCTTGTAGTACAGGAGCTGGTCGCGGTCGACGGGGTCGTAGGTCTGGCCGACCGGGGAGTACAGGCCCGCCGAGGGGAACAGCGACTCCATGCCGAAGGTGCGGGCCTCGTCGGGGACGATGGGCACCCAGCGCCGGCCGGTCTCCTTCTCCCGCATCAGGTCCTTCACCAGCCGGACGAAGGCCATGGTTGTGGCGATCTCCTGGCGGCCGGAGCCCTGCTGGAGCGCCTCGAAGGGCTTCGCCGACGGCTCCGGCAGCGGCCGTGCGACGACCTTGCGGGCCGGTGCGGGGCCGCCGAGCGCCGCGCGGCGCTCGCGCAGATAGCGCACCTCGGGGGAGTTCTCGCCGGGGTGGGCGTAAGGCACCTGCTCGCCGGACAGCGCGGAGTCCGGGACGGGCAGGTCGAGCAGGTCCCGCATGGCGCGGAACTCCTTGCCCGTCAGCTTCTTCATCTGGTGGTTGGCGTTGCGGGACTCGAAGCCGGGGCCCAGCGTGTAGCCCTTGACGGTCTGCACCAGGATGACGGTCGGGGCGCCCCGGTGCTCCACGGCGGCCCGGTAGGCGGCGTGGACCTTGCGCGGCTCGTGGCCGGCCCGGGAGGTCCGGAAGAGCTCCAGGAGGGCGGCGTCGCTCAGCCCGGCGCCGAGGGCGCGCAGCGTGGGGTCGTTCCCGAAGAAGTGACCGCGGACGTACTCGGCGTCACGGGTGGCGTACGTCTGGAACTGGGCGTCCGGCACCTCGCGCAGCCGGCGGACCAGGGCGCCCGTGCCGTCCTGCGCGAAGAGCCCGTCCCAGGCCGTGCCCCACAGCGACTTGACGACGTTCCACCCGGCGGCGCGGAACTGGGCCTCCAGCTCCTGCACGATCTTGAAGTTGGGGCGGACCGGGCCGTCCAGGCGCTGGAGGTTGCAGTTGATGACGAACGTCAGATTGTCCAGCCCCTCGCGGCCCGCGAGGGCGAGGGCGGCGGTCGACTCCGGCTCGTCCATCTCGCCGTCGCCGAGGAAGGCCCAGACGCGGGAGTGCGAGGTGTCCTTGATGCCCCGGTGCTCCAGGTAGCGGTTGAACCGCGCCTGGTAGATCGCCGAGAGCGGGCCCAGGCCCATGGAGACGGTGGGGAACTCCCACAGCCAGGGCAGCCGGCGCGGGTGCGGGTAGGAGGGCAGGCCGTCGCCCGCGGTCTCCTGCCGGAAGCGGTCCAGTTGGCCCTCGGTGAGCCGGCCTTCCAGGAAGGCGCGGGCGTAGATTCCGGGGGAGGCGTGGCCCTGGATGTAGAGCTGGTCGCCCGAGCCGTCGGCCTCCTTGCCCCGGAAGAAGTGCTGGAAGCCCGTCTCGTACAGCCACGCGGCGGAGGCGAAGGTCGCCATGTGGCCGCCCAGTCCGGCGCGCTGGTTGCCGCGGGTGACCATGGCGGCGGCGTTCCAGCGGTTCCAGGCGGTGATCCGGGCTTCCATCTCCTCGTCACCCGGGTAGGCGGGCTCGGAGGAGGTCGGGATGGTGTTGAGGTAAAGAGTCTCCAGCAGTGGCGGAAGGTCCAGTTCCGTCCGCTCGGCGTGCTCGTTGACACGACGCAGCAGATACGAGGCCCGGTGCCGCCCGCCGAACCGTACGGCGGAGTCCAGGGACTCCTGCCATTCGGCGACCTCAGTCGGGTCGTTGTCGGGCAGTTGGTCGAGCTGGGACATGGGTGATCCCCTTTCGCGTTCCCGGGCGAGGGGCCGGGGTCGCAGGTCTCTGCGGCCCCGGCGGTGACGATGCGCGACCAGGTATGCGGGTGGACCGGCCGCCGGGCTGTGCTTGCCCGTAGAACCCTCGATTCCGGAACGTGGAACGAGGCTTCCGTTCACCGACGCTAGAAGGAACAAGTTGTTGGAGTCAACATCTAGCAAACAGAAATGAACGATGATCGATCATTTCTGGCCGGTGCCCGGACAGCGCCCCTCAGCTGGCCGCCCGCTTCAGGATGGCTTCGTAAACGCCCGGGTCATTGGCCGTTACCTCGGGAAAGCCCGTGCCGTACTTGCCGTGCCAGCGCGCCGCGACGCCGGGATTGGCGTGATCCGACCCATCCGAAAGGTACAGATGCGGGCTGCACTTGACGCCATGCTCCTTGGCGCACCGGAAGTCACGGGTGATCACCCGGCGCGCCCGCCCGTCGTCGAGGCCCTCGGCTATCGCGCCCGCGTCCACGCCCTCGGTCTCCTCGGCGACGGCCACCACGACGGCGCGCGCGCCGATGGAGCGGCTCTCGGCCCAGAAGGCCCGGCGCAGCGCCAGGTCCAGCCGCTCGGACGCCTCCAGTCCCTGCTCCTTCGCGAGCTGGACCGCCTCCAGGGCGGGCAGCGAGGAGGAGGGGAACTTCCAGTCCGGGGCCCGCCACAGCTGCCAGCCGGCCTCGGGTTCGATGTGCGCGACCCCGCCGACCTCGGAGTCCGTACCGGGCCGGGGGCTCGGCCCGTTGTTGAACAGCTCCAGCGGGAACGCCCGGTGGTCGAACCGGACCCGCTCCTCCAGTCCGAGCCGGCGGCGCGTGGTGTGCAGCCGGTGCATCGCCACGTGTGCGAACGAGCACCAGATGTCGCTGAAGAGGGTGATGACCCCGGGGCGGGTCTCGGTCTGTGGTGCCGGTGTGGTGGTCATGAGGCTCCGATCGGTTGAGGGGCGTAGCCCAGGATGTGGAGTTGCAGCAGGCGTCCGACGTCCGGGTCACGGCGGCGGAACGCCTCGATGATGGGTTCGTGGTCGCGGGCGTTCTCGTGCAGCCCGGTGCGCACCCGGGTCAGCGAGAGGTGCGTCCACAGCTCGACGGCCAGGGACTCCCAGCTGGGGAGCAGGACGGCGTTGCCGGCGGCCCGCAGGATCTCGCGGTGGAACGCCACACCGTGCCGGACCTGCGCGTCGACGTCCTCGGCGGCCGCCGCCCGGCGCATCCCCTCGGTGTGCTCCTCCAGCCGGGAGGGGTCCTCGGCCAGCCGGGGGAGGGACAGCTCCGCGGCCAGCCGTTCCAGGGCCGCGCGCACGGGGTAGACCTGACAAAGTCGTCGCGGACTCAGATCGCCGACACGCGTCCCGCGATGCGGTGAGGACTCGACCAGCCGCATCGCCTGGAGATCGCGCAGCGCCTCCCGGACGGGCGCCTGGCTGACGCCCAGTTCCGTCGCGAGGCGGCGCTCCACAATGCGCTGACCTGCTTGCCAGCGGCCTCGCACCAGGTTGTCCAGCATGATCCGCCGGACCTGCTCGCTCAAGGGTGTACGGGTCAAGTTCCCAGTGGATTCAGCGTTGTTGTGCGGTGCCTCGCCGTTCATGGGTGATTGTCTCCCCGCAGAAATTCTGCTTGAGCGATGATCGATCGTCGGTTAACGTACGTCAATAGATGGCCTCCGCACACAAGTTCGGCCACTTCTGACGTTCCGCCGGACCGCACCGACCTCGACGACAGCCGGACGGCCGCCCCGGATCTCACCCGGGCGGCACCGGTCACGACCCGGACAGCATCGGCAGGTGTCCGGCCGCACTCCCGTACGTACGAGAACACAACGTTCCGCTCCAACGAACCGCCGTGGATCTCCGGGTGTCATCCCTCCGGACCCGGCGGTGTGTCCCCTTCCCCTCGCGCGAGCCCACAGGCTCCCGCGCCACCGACTGCCGGCCCCACCGTGCCGCAGCCGACAAGGAGATCACGTGACCGAGCAGCTTCTCGACCTCACCCAGCACGAGATCCAGGCCTTGAAGACCCGTTACAACCTGGCCGACGCCCACACCCACCAGCAGCAGTCCGTGGGCCAGCGGCAGATCGTCTCGGCGCTGCCCGACCTGTGGTACGAGGCGGAGGCGACCCGTCAGGCGGACCTGGAGGACCGGTTCAAGGAGGTCTTCTTCCGGCTGCACGGCCAGAACAGCGTCCGGGCCGACACCACCATGCTCTCCTACGCGGCCTCCATATCGACCCTGGTCGCGGGCATGTACCTCAGACAGCGCGAGATCAGCGTGAGCCTCGTCGAGCCGTGCTTCGACAATCTCCCGGACGTCCTCCACAACGTCGGCGTGCGCCCCGTGCCCATCCCCGAGGACGCGCTGCACGACGCCGACCGTATCTACGACCGTCTCGTCGAGACCGTCAAGACGGACGCGCTCTTCCTCGTCGACCCCAACAACCCCACCGGCTTCAGCCTGCTCAGCCATGGCCGCAAGGGCTTCGAGGAGGTCATCCGCTTCTGCGTCGACCACCACAAGCTCTTCGTCGTCGACCTCTGCTTCGCCGCCTTCGCCCTCGCCGACCCGCGGTTCGGCCGCTTCGACCTCTACGAGCTCCTGGACGGCTCCGGCGTCAGCTACATCGCCCTGG
This sequence comes from Streptomyces eurocidicus, assembly GCF_002891295.1. GTDB lineage: Bacteria > Actinomycetota > Actinomycetes > Streptomycetales > Streptomycetaceae > Streptomyces > Streptomyces eurocidicus. The sequence goes on from NZ_LGUI01000002.1 coordinate 642,551, forward strand.
AGGACACCGGCAAGACCTGGCCGCTCCAGGACGCCAAGTGCGCCCTGCTCACCTGCAGCAGGGACCTGTACGAGGACGTCTACAACATCCACACCAGCGTTCTGCTCGACGTCTCCCCGTTCGTCCTCAACTTCCTCGCCCGGTACGTCGAGGACTCCATCGAGGACGGCATGGCCTCGGTGCGCGATGTGATCACCCGCAACCGCGAGGCCGCGCAGAAGGCCCTCGCCGGCAGCCTGCTGGAGCACATCGACCCGGCCGTCAACGTCAGCGTGGCGTGGTTCCGGATCACCGACGAGAACGTCAAGGCGACCGAGCTCCAGGCGCACCTCGCGCAGTACGAGGTCTATGTGCTGCCCGGCACCTACTTCTTCTGGAGCGAGCCGGAGCGCGGCGAGCACTACGTCCGCGTCGCCCTGGCCCGTGACCCCGGCGACTTCCGCGCCTCGGTGCAGCGCCTGCGCGAGGGAGTCGACAGCTATGGCGCCTGAGGTCCATCTGGACGCCTCCTTGTTCATGGGCATGCACACCGCCGACCCTTCCTTACGCGCCGCCGCCACCGCGTTCTTCGCCACCCACCTGGAGCGGCCGGTGGTGATGACGTACGAGGAGGTGGGGCGCTGCGACGACTACGTCTGGCGGTTCCCGCGCGAGGTGCAGGACGCCTATTACCCCTTCATGGACGTACTCCATTCCCTGATGCCCATCCGGCGCCGCGCCTACGACGCCGACGTCCTCGCCGCCCTGCCGGGCCTCCCCGAGCGGGCGCCCGGCAGCACGGAGGACCTCCGTCCGCGTGACCGGCTGCTGCTGGCCTCGGTCGTCGCCGCCGGTGGTGAACTCGTCACCCTCAACCCCCGGCTCACCGCCCTGACCGGCCTCGGACTGCCCGTGCGGACGCCCGGCCCGGCCGCGGCGCGCGGCGTCTTCCCCGCCGACCTGGACAAGCTCTACGAGCAGTCCCTGGTGCTGGAGGCCGACCATGCCGAACTCTGAGCGCGCGGCGGCCGAATGGCGCCTCAAGGCGCTGCGCGGCACCGTCGTCCCCATGGTCACCCCCGTCGACGAGGACCGGCGCGTGAGCGCTCCCGACGTCGCCCGGCTGGTCGCCTCCCTGCACGGCCGGGTCACCGGCTACATGCCCGCGCTGAGCACCGGCGAGGGCTGGCACCTGACGACCGCCCAGTGGACGGACGTCGTCCGGCTGACCGTGGAGCACGCGGGCGGCGCGCCCGTCCTGGCCGGTGTGGAGCTGCCCGGGATCGACGAGATCGTGGCCCGAGCGGAGCTCGCGGCCGGGCTCGGCGCGGACGCCGTCGTCGTGCCCCCACCGTGGTCCGACGAGGGCGGCACCGCCGCCATCGGCTTCGTGGAGCACTACACCACCGTCGTCGAGCGCAGTCCGCTGCCCGTGGTCGTCTACCACGAGAACGTGGTCTCCAAGGCCCCGCTCGACCTCGACGCCCTCCTGGAGGTGTGCGCCCTGCCGGGCATCGTCGGCGTCAAGGAGTCCAGCGGCTCCGCGGAGTTCACCCGCAAGCTGCTCGACGGCGGGCCCGCCGTCCCGGTCCTCCAGGGCTGGGAGCACCTGCTCTCCGCCGTGCCCGGTGTACAGGGCTTCGTCGGACCGCTGGCCAACCTCGACCCCGAGGCGTGCGACGAAGCGCTCTCCGCCGCCGGGCCGGACACCCAGGGCCGGGTGGACGCCCTGTCCGAGCGGTACCGGCTGCTGGCGGACGACTGGTACCTGCACGTCAAGGAGGAACTGGTCCGCCGAGGCACCATCGGCACCCCTCTCGCCGTCAACTGAAGGCGCCCGTACGGGGCCGGCGCCCCCGGCCCCGTACTCCCATCGTCCGCACGTACCCGCCCTGGAGTCCCCATGGCCACCACGACGGCCACTACGGCCGGCAGCCGCCTGTTCGTCCTCAACCGCACGATCCCCAGCCCCGAGGAGCTGCGCGAACTCCACGAGCTGGAGGAGCGCCTCATCGCGGGCCGCGCCCGGGAGATCGAGGCGGAAGCCCCCGTCATGGCCGACCGCGCGGCCCTCGGCCGCCATATGAAGGCGCTGCTGGAGGCGGAGAAGAACGATCCGCCGGAGTTCGAGCGCGTCATGGCCGAGGACCTCGACCGCGAGCAGTTCAAGGAGGTCGTCGCGCAGTTCGCCGTGGACGGCCTGACCGAATCGGAATCCTTCCTGCCGATCGTCTGGCGGCTGCCGAAGAAGGCCAAGATGGCCGTCTTCCGCGTGCTGGTCGACGAGTTCGGCTGCGGCAACCTCGACCAGGCCCACTTCAACATCTACCGCGACCTGATGACCGAACTGGGCATGTCCCTGGACGTCGACGACTACCTCGCCCGGACGAACGAGGAGACGTACGCCTACGTCAACACCTTCTTCTGGGCCGCCGCCAGGGCGCCCCGGCCCGAGTACTTCCTGGGCTGCCTGTGCTACCTGGAGTCCAGCATCCTCTACGCCTTCCAGTGCTTCGCGAACGCCGCGACGCGCCTGGAGCTGGCCGGCGCCCGCTACTACACCGAGCACCTGCACATCGACAACTTCCACGCCAAGGAACTCCAGGTGGCCATCCGGGAGTTCGACGCCGAGGCGGACCTGCACCCGGTCAAGGTGTGGACCGGCTTCAAGCTCGCCAGCGAGGTCATCGGCGGAGCCACCGAGGCGGCCGTCGCCTCCGCGCTGAAGGCGGGCTCGCATGGCTGAGGCATCCGGCGCGCCCGGAGCGCAGCGACCGTACTCCGTGGAGCAGATCAGCGACGACCGCATCCGGGTGCGCGTCGGCGACCGCGAGTTCGAGGCCGACGCGTTCTGCCCGCACCGCAAGGGACACATGGTCCACGGCTATGTCAACGCGGCCCGGCTGCGGATCACCTGCCCCCTGCACCACTCCAGCTACTCCCTGGAGACGGGGGAGGCCATCACCGGCCCCACCGCCACCCCGATGTGCGTACGGGAGACCACCCCCGCCACCGGCTGACGGCACACCCCGTACGGCACACCCCGTACGGCACCCGCACCCGGCGCCCGGCGAACCTCCGGCCGCGCCGGGCGCCCCGGTCGCGCCCCGGGTCAGTGGGACAGGTGCGCCGGTGTGTGGGTGAGCTCCTCGATGTCGACGCCCGCCTTCTCCAGCAGCTGCGCCGCGAGGTCGTGCAGCGCCCGCGCCGCCGCCACCTCCTCGCCGACCCGCTGCTGACCGGGGTCGTCCGGGTGGCGGCTGGTGACCCCGTGGGCCTTGAGCTCCGTGCCGTCGTGCATCCGCAGCACCGCCGCCGCCTGGGTCAGCGGCCCGGCCTCACGGAACTCCATGTCGACAGTGCACCTGACGATCGTCTCCATGGCGATCACACCTCCAGCGATTCACGGCTCCGCCCGGCGGGCGGAGCCGGGCCCGTCCCGTCCCGCGCCGCCGCGCCGGAGCAGCGCGACGACCTCCTCGTCCGTCGTCTGGGAGAAGTCCTGGTACCACTCGCCGACCGCGAGGAACACGGCCGGCGTCGTGAGGCAGACCAGCTCGTCCACCTCCGCGCGGAGCGCCTCGGCCGCGTCCGGGGCGGACACCGGAACGGCCAGCACCACCCGGGCGGCCCCATGGGCCCGTGCCACCTCGCAGGCGGCCGAGGCCGTCGCGCCCGTCGCCACCCCGTCGTCGACCACGACGGCCGTCCGGCCGTCCAGGGCGACCCGCGGCCGCCCGCCGCGGAAGGTCTCCGCCTGCCGCGCGAGCCTGGCCTCCTCGTGCGCCTGGATCTCGGCGAGGTCGTCCTCGCCGACCCGGCTCACCCGCATGATGTCGCCGTTGAGGACGCGCACACCGCCCTCGCCGACGGCGCCGAAGCCGACCTCCTCGTGGAGCGGCACGCCGAGCTTGCGCACCAGGATCACGTCCAGCGGGGCGCCGAGCGCGCGGGCGACCTCGTAGGCCACCGGGACCCCGCCACGGGGCAGCCCCAGGACGACGGGGGACTCGGCCCGGAGCGGCGCCAGCCGGTCGGCCAGGCGGCGGCCGGCGTCCACGCGGTCGCGGAATCTCATGGTCCACCTCTGCCATACCTGCGATACATCCAATATGGCCAGATTCAGGCGGATAGTCCACGCGGGGGCCTTACGGGCGCCCCCCGGAGTAGGGGTCAGAGAGCCGCCCGCACCCGTGCCGCGACCCGCTCCGCCTCCTCCTCCGACGCGTACCGCGTCCGCGGCCAGAAGAACCCCCGCAGCCCGTCCTTGCGGTTGCGCGGCACGACGTGCACATGGAAATGCGGCACGGACTGGCTGACCCTGTTGTTGGCGGCCACGAACGACCCCGCCGCGCCCATCCCGCGCTCCACCGCGCCCGCGATCCGCCGCACCCGGGTGAAGAACGGCCCCACCTCCGCCTCCGGCAGATCGGTCAGCGTCTCGGCGTGCCGCCGCGGCACGACCAGCACATGCCCGGGAAACAGCGGCCGGGCGTCCAGGAAGGCCACCGCCGTGTCGTCCTCGAAGACCCGGTGACCGGCGGCCCCGCCCGCCACGATCGCGCAGAAGACACAACCCGTGTCGCCCATGACCTCGCACCCCCGCTGGTGGCGTACCCGCTGTCCCGGCGCAAGGATCATGCCATGGCCCTGCTCGTCGGCACCTCGGGATGGCAGTACAAGGACTGGCGTGGCGCCCTCTACCCCGACGGCTGCCCCCAGCGGCTGTGGCTGGAGGAGTACGCCCGGCACTTCGCCACCGTCGAGAACAACGCCGCCTTCTACCGGCTGCCCGAGCACGGGACCTTCGCCGACTGGCGCGACCGTACCCCGCCGGGGTTCGTCATGGCCGTCAAGGCCAGCCGCTACCTCACCCACATCAAGCGCCTCCGCGACCCGCGGGAGCCGGTGGAACGGCTGATGCGGCACGCCGCCGGCCTCGGCGACCGGCTCGGCCCCGTCCTCCTCCAGCTGCCACCCACGCTGCACGCCGACCCCACGGCCCTGGACACCGCGCTCGGCTGCTTCCCCGCCGGCACCCGGGTCGCCGTCGAACCCCGCCACGACTCCTGGTGGACGGACGAGACCCGCGCCGTGCTGGAGGCCCGCGGCGCCGCCCTCTGCTGGGCCGACCACGACTCCCGGCCGGTGACCCCGCTGTGGCGGACCGCCGACTGGGGGTACGTACGGTTCCACTGCGGCCGGGCCGAACCGTGGCCGCGCTACGGGCGCCGCGCCCTCGACAGCTGGGCCCACCGGATCGCCGACCACTGGCCCGACCGGTCCGACGCCTACGCCTACTTCAACAACGACCCCGGCGGCGCCGCCGTCCACGACGCCACCGCCTTCGCACGGGCCGTGGAACGGCTCGGACGCACCGTGAGCCGCACCCCTTCCGCCCAGGCCCGGACCACGGCCCCCGCCGGCCGCCCGCCGCCATGACCACGACGCCGGACGGGGAACGGGACCGGGGGCCACGACGTCTCAGCCAGTGTGGCCCGAACGCGTACGGCCTCCGGGGGCGCCGTACGCGCGGGGAAGGGGGGGCGTTCGGCATGACGGAGGAGCCGCGGCACCGGTTACTGGCCGGACGGTACCGCCTGATCGACGAACTGGGCAGCGGGGGCATGGGCGTCGTCTGGCGCGCCCGCGACGAGCTGCTCGGCCGGGAGGTCGCGGCGAAGGAGGTCCAGGCGCCGGCCCACCTGAGGGAGCAGGACGTACGGATCCTGTACGCCCGGCTGAACCAGGAGGCCCGGGCCGCCGCGCGGATCAACCACCCGAACGTCATCACCGTCCACGACGTCGTCGAGGAGGACGGCCGCCCGTGGATCGTCATGGAGCTCGTGCGCGGCCGCTCGCTCGCCGAGATCCTCCAGCGCGACGGAGTGCTCGACCCCCGGGCGGCGGCCAGGATCGGCGCGATGGTCCTCCAGGCCCTGCGCAGCGCCCACGCCGCGGGCATCCTGCACCGCGACGTCAAACCGGCGAACGTCCTGGTCGAGCCGGGCGGCCGGGCGGTCCTCACCGACTTCGGCATCGCCCTGATCGAGGGTTCCCACACCCTCACCCGCACCGGCGACCTGGTGGGCTCGCCGGACTTCCTCGCGCCTGAGCGCGCGCGGGGCGAGCGCCCCGGCGCCCCGTCCGACCTGTGGTCGCTGGGCGCGACCCTCTACGCGGTGATCGAGGGCCGGTCGCCGTTCCGCCGGACGACCGCGCTCGGCACCCTCCAGGCCGTGGTCCAGGACGACCTGCCGCCGCCGAGGCTCGCGGGCCCCCTCACCCCGCTCCTCGAAGGGCTGCTGCGCAAGGACCCGAGGGAGCGGATGGGCTCGGTGGAGGCCCAGCGGCTGCTCGACGCCGTCGCGGCCGGGCACATGACCACCCGGGCCGACCGGACCGGGGCCGGGCCGGTCGTCCGGTACGTACCGACGGCCGTCGGTACGCCCGCCCCGGCGCCCGTCCCCGCCCTGGACCCGGCGCCCACGCCGGGCGCCACACCCGGCCCCGTACCGCCACCGGCGCCCGTCCCCTACCCCGTGCACACGCCCTTCCCCGCGCCCACACCCGTGCGCGCGGCGGGCGTCGTCCTTCCCGTGGTCGTCCCCGATCCGGCCGCGCCGAACCGGCGCCGCCTGGTGGCGCTCTTCCTCGGTTCGCTGCTGGCCCTGCTGCTCATCGGGGGAGGGGCCGTGGCGGTGCTGGCCGCCCGGGGCTCGGAGGACCCGGGACGCACCGGCGGCACCACCTCCGGATCCACTCCCGCGCCGTCGAAGGGCGCCGGGGCGCCGGACGGTTCCGGTGCGTCGGACCGGCCGACCCCCGACCCGTCCACACCGGCGGCCGGGAGCACGGGATACACCTGCGGGAAGGGCGGCTGGCTGGAGTCCTGCCCGCCGGGGTGATCTTCAGGGGCAGCCGGCGCGGGGCGCGGGAGACAAGCGCCGACGTAGCACGAGTACGCCAGGAACGACCACAGACATCGGGGGAGCACGCATGCGAATGGTGACCGTCCGGACCGTCTCTCTCGTCACGGTGACCGCCCTGCTCGGGGGCATCGGCGCGGCGGGGTGCACGAAACAGCAGAGGGTCAAGGCCGTGGAGCTCGTCCTGGAGGCCGCGGGGACGATAGGCGTCGACCCGTTCCTGAAACATCCGGACGTCGATGTCAAGGGCGTCAACTCCCCGTCGCACGGCGGCGGCACGGTAGCGGTGGACGACCGAGGCGCGTTCGGCGGCACGCGCGGCACCACCCACTGCGACAAGAGCCTGCTGATCAAGGGGATCACCCAGGACCCGGCCAAGGCCAGGGCGTGGGCCGGGGTACACAACATCGACCCGAGCCGGATCTCCGCCTACATCAACGGCCTGACCGAGGTCAATCTGGAGTACGACACCCTGGTCAAGAACCACAACTACCAGGGCGACGGACAGATCAGGGGGTATCTGTCGGTGCTTCAGAAGGGCGTGGTGGTGCTCAACGACCCGCTCACGGGACCGGCCGTCAAATGCAACTGCGGGAATCCGCTCCTGTCCCCCGACCGCGCGGTCGACCTCAAGTCGGTGACGTACAAGGGGGAGCGCTGGCAGACCTTCACCAGTGTGGAGATCACGGTCATCGCACCGAGGCCCAAGGAGAAGGGGCCGGTCAAGAAGGTCCAGCTCGTCGATCCCTTCGAGAGCGGCAAGGCGTTCGACCGCACGGTCGGGACCGACGGCGAGAAGGACTCCAAGGAATTCGCGTGGGAGCCGCCGCCCCGGCCCGTCCCCTCGAAGGAGCCCACGGTCATCGTGCCGCCCGGCGTCTCGGCGGGGCCGTCGTCGCCCGGCTCGGCCGGGCCCGGTTCCGCCGGGCCGGGTTCCAGCGGCCCCGGTTCCGGCGGCCCTGGTTCCAGCGGTCCCGGGTCGTCCGGACCGTCCAAGGGAGGCGAGTCCTCCACGGACCCGTTCCCGCCGGGGCAGGGTGCCTCGGCCTCGCCGGGACGGCCGTCCGGGGAGCCGAAGCCGCCGTCCGGCGGGTCGAAGCAGCGCCCTGAGGATCCCAAGAACCCTTCCGGCGGGGCGAAGCAGCCGTCCGGGAACGCGCAGCAGCCCTCCGGCGGGTCCAAGCAGCCCCCGTCGGACCCGCCCAAACAGCCTTCGGTGGACCCGCCCAAGCAGCACCAGGCCGACCCGCCCAAGCAACCGCCCGCGGAGCCCAAGCAACCGCCCACGGGACCCAAGCAGCCTCAGACCGAGCCCAAGCAACCCCAGCCCGAGCCGAAACAGCCCCAGACCGAGCCGAAGCAACCGGCGCAACCCAAGCAGCCCCCCGCCGGACCCCAGCAGCCCCCCGCCGAGCAGAAGCCCGCTCCCGACGGGCCCAAGCAGCCCACCGGGTCCTCGTAAGGGCGCGGTAACCGGGAGATCCGGGATATTCCGTCGCCAGGGTACGTTGGGACCCTGCAAGCACGGGACCGTTCACAGGGGTGGAGTATGGCGATGCAGAAGGGCACCAACGTCCGGATTCCGGCGGCCGCGGTGCGCGTCGAGCTGGGCTGGCGCACGGGCTCCGGGATACCGGACGTGGACGCCTCCGCGCTGCTGCTGTCCGCGGGCAAGGTCCGCTCGGACGCGGACTTCGTCTTCTACAACCAGGCGGTGCACTCCTCCGGTGCCGTGCGCCACGAGGGCAAGCGCCCGGCGGGCGACTCGGTGACGGACGCGCTCTCGGTGAACCTCGCCGCGGTGGAGCCCTCGATCGAGACCGTGGTCCTCGCGGCCTCCGCGGACGGCGGCACCTTCGGCCAGGTGCCCGGCCTGCACATCCGGGTGCTCGACGCGGCGTCCGGCGCGGAGCTCGCCCGCTTCGACAGCTCGGACGCCACGGTCGAGACCGCCTACGTCCTCGGTGAGCTCTACCGCCGTCAGGGCGAGTGGAAGTTCCGGGCCGTCGGCCAGGGTTACAGCAGCGGTCTGGAGGGTCTCGCCACCGACTTCGGCATCACGGTCGACGAGCCGCAGCAGGCGGCGCCCGCCGCCCCCGCGCCGGCCCCCGCGCAGGAGCGGCCGAGGACGCCCGCCCGGCGCCGGTGCCGCCGGCGCCCGCCGCGCCGCCCGCGCCCCAGCCCGTACGCCTGACGAAGGTCACGCTCACCAAGGAGGCGCCGGCGGTCTCCCTCACCAAGCAGGGCGGCACCTCCGGCGCGCTGCGCGTCAACCTCAACTGGCAGGTGCAGAAGCAGTTCAAGGGCTGGGGCCAGCGGCTGGGCAAGGCCATGGCCATGCACTCCGACCTCGACCTCGACCTCGGTGCCCTGTTCGAGTTGCGGGACGGCAGCAAGGGCGTGGTCCAGGCGCTCGGGAACTCCTTCGGCTCCCTCCACCAGCCGCCCTTCATCCACCTCGACGGCGACGACCGGACCGGATCGGTGGCGTCCGGCGAGAACCTCACCGTCAACCTCGACCACATCGCCGACTTCCGGCGCATCCTCGTCTTCGTGACGATCTACGAGGGCGCCCGGAGCTTCGCCAACCTCAACGCCACCGTCACCCTCCAGCCGCAGCACGGCGCCCCCATCGACTTCTCGCTCGACGAGTGCACCGTGCCCTCCAACGTCTGCGCGCTGGCGCTGATCACCAACAACGGCGGCGACCTCGTCGTCCAGCGCGAGGCCCGCTATCTGGTGCCCGACCGGGGCGTCAGCCCGCAGCGCACGCTGGACCGCGCCTACGGCTGGGGCATGAACTGGACGCCCGGCCGGAAGTGACCCCGGCGGGGCCCGCACCGGGCCCCGTCAGGGCGCGGCCTCCGGGCGGGCGTACGTCCGCCCCTTCCAGGCCGCGCCCCGGCCCCGGTGGTGCTGCACCGCGGAGTCCACGGTCATCAGCAGATACAGCAGGGCCGTGAGCGGCAGCAGCGGCGCCAGCGCGAGCGGCTGCCGGTAATAACGCAGCATCGGGACGTACGTGCCCGCCATCACCGCCCACGCCACGGCCCCCGCGACCAGCGGGGTCCCGTCGCCGGTCAGCGCGCCGGCCACCACGGCCGCCGGCGGCACCAGATACACCACCGCCAGACCGGCGACGGTGCCCGCCAGCAGGAACGGGTTGTGCCGCAGCTGGGTGTAGGCGCTGCGCGAGACCATCCGCCACAGCTGGCCGAGGCGCGGATACGGCCGGACGCTGTCCACCCGGTCGGCGAGGCCCAGCCAGATCCGGCCGCCCGCCCGCCGCACCGCCCGGGCGGTGGAGACGTCGTCGATCACCGCGTGCCGGACGCTGTCCGGGACCCCGGCCCGCTCCGCCGCCTCCCACCGCAGCAGTACGCACCCGCCGGCCGCCGCCGTGGTCCGCGCGCCGGGCCGGTTGATCCGGCGGAACGGATAGAGCTGGGCGAAGAAATAGACGAACGCCGGGACGATCAGCCGCTCCCAGGCCGTCGACACCCGCAGCCGGGCCATCTGCGACACCAGGTCCAGACCGCCCGAGGAGGCCGCCGCCACCAGCTCCCGCAGGCTGTCCGGGGCGTGCGCGATGTCCGCGTCGGTCAGCAGCAGGTACTCGGCGTCCGTACGGGCGCGGGCGAGCGCCATGCCGTGCCGCACGGCCCACAGCTTGCCCGTCCAGCCGGGCGGCGGCTCGCCGGGGGAGTCCACGGTCAGTGCCAGCCCGCCGTGCTCCCGGCCGAGGGCGCGGGCCACCTCGCCGGTCCCGTCCACGCTGCCGTCGTCGACGAGGAAGACCTCCGCCCGCCCCGGATAGTCCTGCGCGAGGAGCGAGGGCAGGCTCGACGGCAGCACCCCGGCCTCGTCACGGGCAGGGACCACGACCGCCACCGGAGGCCATTGCTCCGGGTCGGTGCGCTCCGGCAGCCGCACGTCCGTGCGCCAGAAGAAGCCCTGGCACAGCAGCAGCCACAGCCACGCGGCCAGTGAAGCGAAGGTGATCCACGTCAGCACGCTCACCCCTCGCAGTCTGCCGCACACGAGGACGCTCGCGCGGGTGATCGACGCTCATCCATTAAAGTGACCGGGTGAAGATCGCGCTCATCGACTCCGGTATCGGCCTCCTGGCTGCCGCGGCGACCGTCCACCGGCTCCGCCCCGACGCCGATCTCGTCCTGTCCGGCGACCCCGCCAGCATGCCCTGGGGCCCCCGCACCCCCGAGGACCTCACCGCGCACGCGCTGGCCTGCGCCCGCGCCGCCGCCGCGCACCGCCCCGACGCCCTGATCGTCGCCTGCAACACCGCCTCCGTGCACGCCCTGGCCGCCATACGCGCCGAGCTGGAGCCGGAGCTGCCGGTCATCGGGACCGTACCGGCGATCAAGCCCGCCGCGGCCGCCGGCGGCCCGGTGGCGATCTGGGCCACCCCCGCGACCACCGGCAGCCCGTACCAGCGCGGCCTGATCCGCGACTTCGCGGCCGGCGTCGAGGTGACCGAGGTGCCCTGCCCCGGCCTCGCCGACGCCGTGGAGCGCGCCGACTCGGCCGCCATCGACGCCGCCGTGGCGGCGGCCGCCGCCCTCACCCCGGCCGGCACGCGCGCCCTCGTCCTGGGGTGCACCCACTACGAACTGGTCGACGACCGCATCCGCGCGGCCGTTCAGCCGAGGCTCGGCCCCGACGCGCCCGAGCTCGTCCTGCACGGCTCGGCCCCGGCCGTCGCCGCCCAGGCCCTGCGCCGCGCCGGTACCGCGCCCGACCCCGACGCCGCGCCGACAGGACGGCTGACCGTGCTGCTCAGCGGGCGCGAGGGGGCCCTGCAGCCGGCCGCGCTCGCCTACCGCGAGGGCCGTTCGCTCGTCGAGGCCGCGGCGGCTCGTTCCTGACACCCGATCCGGTTCCGTGCGAGCCGGGCCGCGCATCACCCCTGCCACGGGGGCGGAAGATGAGTAGGCTGCCTCATATGAGGGACCACTCCAAGGGCCCGCGGGGCCACGAGGGCGACGAGAATCCGGACACGGTCGGTACCCCTTCCCCGGCCGACGGCGTGGGTGATCTCGTGGTCTGGACCGGCCGGGCCACCAACCGGATCCAGTGGTTGCTGGCCGTTGCCGGCGCCGCCTGCCTGGCGCTGGGCGTCGAGCTGGCCGTCGACAGCGCGTGGACCTCAGGTCTGGCCCCTCTCGTCATGGCGGTCGTCGGCTGCGTCGCGGCCGGGCTCCTGATGCTCTACGGCACCCTCGCGTTCGTCCATGTGGCGGTACGGGTCGACACCGAGGCGCTGGAGGTCCGCTGCGGCCACATCGGCGTGCCGCGGACCCGTATCCCGCTCGCCCATGTCGTCGGCGCCGATTTCGCCCCGCGCGTCACCCCGCGCCAGTGGGGAGGCTGGGGCTACCGCTGGCGTCCCGAGAAGGGCACCGCCGTGGTGGTGCGGCGCGGCGAGGGCTTCGTGCTCCGGCTCGGCGACGGCCGGTCCTTCACCGTCACCGTGGACGACGCGGAAGCCGCCGTTCAGGTGATCCGCAGGGGGCTGCGCCTGGCGGCGGGCCGCCAGGCCGCCGCCTGACCGCCGCCCGCCACCGGCTCGTGGCCGGAAGCGATCACCGAGGCCGCTAGGCTCGGCACATGCCCACCCCGCACTTCATCCGTGAGATCCGCGAGTCCATCGGCAACCAGCTCCTCTGGATGCCCGGCGTCAGTGCCATCGTCCTCGACGACCAGGACCGGATCCTCCTCGGCCGCCGCTCGGACAGCGGCGAGTGGTCGATCATCGGCGGTATCCCCGAGCCGGGCGAACAGCCCGCCACGGCGATCGTGCGCGAGGTGTACGAGGAGACCGCCGTCCACTGCGTCCCTGAGCGGGTCCTGCTCGTCGAGGCGCTGGAGCGCGTCACCTACCCCAACGGCGACGTCTGCCAGTTCATGGACGTCTGCTTCCTGTGCCGCGCGGTGGGCGGCGAGGCGCGCGTCAACGACGACGAGTCCCTGGAGGTGGGCTGGTTCGAGGCGGACGCCCTGCCGGCCATGGAGAACTTCGCCGTGAGCCGTATCAAGCAGGCCACGGAGGGCGGCCCGACCTGGTTCGAGGGCATGGGAGGGAAATGAGCCCGGCGGCTCACTCCGGGCTCAGGGACCGCCAGATCCGGTCCGGGAGGACCCGCGCGGCCTCGGCCAGATCGACGTCGTAGGTACTGGACAGCCAGCGGCGCGCGGTCTCGGCGACCGGGCCGATGACCAGCGCCTCGATCAGCGGCTCGGGGGCCGGCGCGATCTCGCCGGCCTCGATCCGCGGCCGCATCCACGCGACGAGGCCCTCCAGCGCGGTCGCCTTGGCCTCGCGGATCCGGTCGGCGTGGGCGGCCAGATAGCCCGAGTAGGCCGACGCGTGGAGGAACAGCGCGGCGTCCGGCCGCTCCTCGGTGAAGCGCAGATACGCCCGCACGACCGCCCGGACCCCGGTGCGGGCGGTACGGGTACGGGTCAGGGCGGAGGTCAGCTCCTCGAAGAGCTCCTCCATACACCTGGTGTACAGGGCGGCGGCGAGACCGTCGAAGCTGCCGAAGTGGTGGTAGAGACTGCCGAGGCTGACGCCACTGGCGGCGGTGACCGCGTTCACCGTGAACCCCTGCTGCCCCGACGCGGCGTACACCTGGAGCGCGGTGGTCAGGAGGCGGTCGGCGGTGGCCTCGCCGCGCTGCTGCTTAGGCGACACGGTTCGGCTCCGGCGACGTCATGGCGAACAGCCTAACGGACCCGGAAGCAGAAAAAATCATGGGAATGGCCCGGTGTACCGGAGGCCGCGGCACCGGTCCGGTCCGCCGGGCGGCCCCCGCGCGTACGGCCCGCCCCTCCGGACTCGGCGTGCCCTCAGGTACGTGGGCGGCCGCTCCGGCGCGCGGACGGCCTGGCCACCGGCCGGACCACGAGGCCGGCGACGGGCCGGAGCTCATGTGCCGCCGCGCCCGGCGTACGGGCGGGTGGCCGGGCCGTTGCCCGTCGCCCGCCGGGAGCCCCCGTACGAAGGGCCGTCGCGGTCGTACGTCCGGTCGGCGGCGAGCACCGCGCGGGCCGGCTAGCCCTGGCCCGGGTCGGCCTCCGGACCGCTCGCCGGGGTCTTCGCGGCGCGGCGGCCGCGCAGCAGCTCCAGCGCGAGCGGCAGCAGGGAGAGCAGCACGATGGCGGCGACGATCGGCAGGAGGTAGCGGTCGACGTTCGGTACCGCCGAGCCCAGGGCGTACCCCCCGAGGATCAGGCCGACCGTCCAGACCAGACCGCCGGCCGTCTGCCAGAGCGCGAAGGTGCGCGGCGGCACGCCCAGGGCGCCCGCCAGGGGGTTGAGAACGGTGCGGACCACCGGGACGAAGCGCGCCAGCACGATCGCGCGGGCGTGACCGTAGCGCCCGAGGAGTTCCTCGGCCCGCGCGGCGCCCTCGTGCAGCCTGCGGTTGCGCGACCGGGTGAGCAGGGCCCGGCCGCCGCGGCGCCCGAGGACGTAACCGCACTGCGCGCCGACCAGCGCGCCCACCGCCGCGGCGGCCAGGACCTGGGTCAGGTCCAGCCGGGGCCCGGAGTGCGCGCCCGCCCTCGACAGCAGGCCGGCGGTGAACAGCAGCGAGTCCCCGGGCAGGAAGAAGCCGATCAGCAGACCGGTCTCGGCGAAGAGCACCACGGCGATGCCCAGCGCGCCGAAGGCCGCCAGCAGGGAGGAGGCGTCGAGGAGATTGACCGCCAGAGCGGTGGTGGGCTGTGTGAGCACGGGTGTGTGGCCTCCCAGGTGACCGTCGTCGGACCGAGATGCGGAGCGTTCGGATGCGTTAACGACGACGGGCGGGGTACGGGTGCGTGCCGGTGGTGCGGGCGGGGTTTTTCCCCACCCCGCCCCTTCCCATAACTGGGGGCAAGCCCCCAGACCCCCTTCCGCGCTCCGCGCGGTGTCCTCAATCGCCGGACGGGCTGATTTTCAGCCCGTCCGGCGATTGAGGACATTCGGGAAGGGGCGGGTAGGGGAAAGCCACCGGCACCCTACGGGCACATACCGCTCGCCCGCGCGATGGCATCCACCTCACGCCGGTCCCGTTCGCGCCCATCCCCCTCGTACGGCCCCGCCTCACCGATCCCCCCGCCCACAACCACCCGCATCCCGTGCGGACCGAGATACCCCGCCAACTTCTCCAGCACCCGGCCGAACTCGGGTGTGAACAGCTCCTTCTCGCGCGCGCTGAACGGAAGGTCGACACCGGTGTCACGGTGCACGATCGCCTCGTTGAGCCCCTGGAGGATCCGCAGCAGGAGGGCGTACGACTCCGGGTCGAGGCTCGTGTGGAGCTCGGCCATGCAGAGCGCGAGCCGCCGGGTGCGCTCCAGGAAGTTCTGGTCGTTCATGCGGCCATCGTCGCGAAGTCCTCCTGCCATGGGAGGGGCTTTTGCGATGTTCATGGCGCGGGCGATGTGAAGAATGGATTCAGCCTATGGTTTTACCCTGCGGATTCACCGGTCCGAGGGAACGGCGCTGCCGCCGCCCACGGCGTCCGGCCGGCCGAGGAGACGGTTCGCGCCCCCGGACCACACCCGAGTTGACGGTCCGGCATGTGCCGGAGGCAAGCCGCAGTCAAGGGAAATGCCCTCTTCCGCTCCCTATCCGGCAAGTGTTGCGCTTTGCTAAAGTGTCTGCCGAGATCCTGCCGAGCGCAGCCGGGGGGCGCCCACGATGGACCGCGAGAGCATATGACCGTCTGCTCGCCCACATAGGCGCCCACAAGCCCTTCCTTGCCGGGTAATTGACGGAATCTGCACGGAAATCGGGCTGGGCGCGCCGTAATCCGAAGTGCCCTGGCCCCTGCACGGGCCGACTGCGGGGACGCGCATGAGAACTCTTCGGGCGGTCCGCGAGTCTCCTCTCGCATTGCGATTGCTATTCATCAATCAGTTTGGAGTGGACATTGGTTTCTATCTCCTGATCCCTTTTCTGGCGTCCTATCTGGGGAACGACCTCGGCCTGTCCGCGGCCCTGGTCGGACTGGTCCTCAGCGTGCGGAACCTCAGCCAGCAGGGCCTGTTCGTCGTCGGCGGCACCGCGGCCGACCGCTTCGGCGCCCGCCTGGTGATCATCGTCGGCTGTGCCCTGCGGACCGCGGCGTTCGCCCTCCTCGCCTTCGGGGACCGCCATGCCCTGCTGCTCACCGCCTCCGTGCTCTGCGGTGTCGCCGGCGCGCTGTTCTACCCGGCCGTGCGCACCCATGTCGCCCATGAGTCGGGCGACCGCGCCGCCGAGGTGTTCGCACTGCTCAACGTCTTCTCCACCAGCGGCTCGCTGGTCGGCCTGCTGCTCGGGGGCCTGCTGCTCCTGACCGACTTCCGGCTCTGGGCGCTGGCGGGGGCCGCCGTCTTCACCGCGCTGACCGTCGCCCAGGCCGTCGCGCTCCCGCCGCGCGGGGCGCCCGGCGCCCGGGGGAGAGTGCTCGGGGGCTGGCGCGAATGCCTCGGCAACCGCCGCTTCCTGTGCTTCTGCGCCGCCACCGGCAGCCTGTTCATCCTGGAGAACCAGCTCTACGTCCTGCTTCCGCAAGGCGCCCGGAAGGCGTCCGGCTGGGGCGGTTCGGCGAGCGTGCTCCTGGCCTCCGGGGCGCTGGCCACCCTGCTCTTCCAGTTCCGGATCACCCGGACCCTGGAACGGCGCGGGGGCGGCGCCCGCTGGGTGGCCGCCGGAATCGCCCTGATGGGCCTCGGCTTCGTACCGCCCCTGCTGGTCTGCGACGCGGCGCCACCGGAGGACGGCACGGCCCTCGCCGGTCTGCTGGTGATGACCGGAGGGGCGCTGCTGCTGTACTTCGGCGGCATGGTCGCCTACCCGTCGGTCATGGAGCTCGTCCCGCGCTTCGGACGCGCCCGGCTGACCGGCACCTACTTCGGGCTCTTCTCCGTGTTCTCGGGGGCGACGGCCGCCCTCGGCAATGCGGTCGTCGGCTGGGCCATGGACCTCGGCGACCGTACCCGGCGCCCCTGGCTGCCCTGGCTGACCTGCCTGTTCCTCGGCCTGGTCTCGGCGGCGGCCGTGGCCTGGCTGCACCGGGCCCGCGCGCTGCCCGGCCGTGCCACCGCCGCCGGCCGGCGGGCCGACGGCGCCGGGACCCCCGGAACGGCACGGCTCCCCGGGCAGGCGGCCGCCCCGGACGACGTGCCGGAGAGCCCGCCGCGCTGAGCGCGCGGGTGCCCCGGTCCGGTGCGGCCCCGGTCCGGTGCGGCCCCGGTCCGGTGCGGCCCCGGTCCGGCGCGGGCCCGTCTTGCGCCGCCCGCCGGACCGCTGCAAGGTCGAGGCATCGAGCATGAGGAGGGACACCCATGCCCATCGCCACGGTGAACCCGGCGACCGGTGAGACGCTGAAGACCTACCAGGAGCTGGCACCGGAGGAGATCGAGTACTGCCTGGCCACCGCCGCCGCGGCGTTCCGGCACCACCGCACCACCGGCTTCCCCGAACGGGCCCGGCTCCTCGGGCTCGCCGCCGACCTCCTCGACCACGACCGGGACACCGTCGCCCGGCTCATGACCACCGAGATGGGCAAACCCCTCGCCGCCGCCCGCGCGGAGGCCGCCAAGTGCGCGAAGGCCATGCGCTGGTACGCCGGGCACGCCGAGGAACTGCTCGCCGACGAGCACCCCGACCCCGCCGAGGTGACGGACTCCGGCGCCGCGCGCGCCCGGGTGCGCTACCGCCCGCTGGGCGTGGTCCTGGCCGTCATGCCGTGGAACTTCCCGCTCTGGCAGGTCGTCCGCTTCGCCGCGCCCGCGCTCATGGCGGGCAACGTCGGGCTGCTCAAGCACGCCTCCAACGTGCCGCAGACCGCGCTCTTCCTGGAGGACCTCTTCCGCCGCGCCGGCTTCCCCGCCGGGTGCTTCCAGACCCTGCTGGTCGGCTCCCGGGCCGTCGAGGGGATCCTGCGTGACCGGCGGGTCGCCGCCGCCACGCTCACCGGCAGCGAACCCGCCGGCCGCGCGGTCGCCGCGGTCGCCGCCGACGAGATCAAGAAGACTGTCCTGGAGCTCGGCGGCAGCGACCCGTACGTGGTGCTGTCTTCCGCCGACGTCGACCGGGCCGCGCGGACCGCCGTGACCGCCCGGGTGCAGAACAACGGCCAGTCCTGCATCGCGGCCAAGCGCTTCATCGTGCACACCGACGTCTACGACGCCTTCGCCGAGCGGTTCGCGGCCGGGATGGCGGCGCTGACCGTCGGCGACCCGATGGCCGAGTCGACCGACGTCGGTCCGCTGGCCAGCGAACAGGGCCGCGCCGACCTGGAGGAGCTCGTCGACGACGCCGTGGGCCGGGGCGCGACCGCCCTGTGCGGCGGGCGCCGGCCCAAGGAGCTCCCCCGGGGCTGGTTCTACGAGCCGACCGTCCTCGTCGGGGTCACCCCCGAGATGCGCATCCACCACGAGGAGGCGTTCGGACCGGTCGCCACGCTGTACCGGGTGCGGGACCTGGACGAGGCCGTGGAGCTGGCCAACGACACCCCCTTCGGCCTCAGCTCGAACGTCTGGACGCGGGACGAGGCCGAGCAGGAGCGCTTCGCCCGGGACATCGAGGCGGGCGGGGTCTTCTTCAACGGCATGACGGCGTCGCACCCCGCGCTGCCCTTCGGCGGGGTGAAGCGCTCGGGGTACGGGCGGGAGCTGTCGGGGCACGGGATCCGCGAGTTCTGCAACATCACGACCGTGTGGCACGGCGCGGAGCCGGACGGGGAGTGACGAGGGCTCGTGCCCGTTCGGGCGGTCCCGCACCTCTTGCGACGACTCCGGCCACCGCCGGTTCGGCGGCCCGCTCCTCCGGCGACTCGTCCCCGCCGGGCCCGTGCCCATGTCATGTCTCCGCTGCGCGGGGCTTTTCCCCACCTCGCCCCTTCCCGCTGCATCCGATGTGCGGCTCCGCCGCGTGGCGGGGCAAGCCCCCGGACCCCCTTCCGCGCTCCGCGCGGTGTCCTCAAACTCCCCCGGCTACCGCTGGGAGGTGCCCCCGGACGGACTGAACTTCCCCGCCCCGCAGGTCGGCACATGACCCGTTCGGCCCAACTGGCCGTGGGCCGAACGGGGTAGATGAATGACGCGGGCAACCGGCCGGCCCACGGCCCGTGCACCGTAAGACGCATCACGCGCGGGGGGCGAAATGACCACACCCACACCGATCCGCCTGCTGCGGAGCACCGATCTGCTGGACCTCACCTTCACGTTCCCCGGGCTGCGGTTCGCCGACGGCCTGGGGCCCAGACGGCTGGTCCGCGCGAATCCGCAGGCCGACGGGCTGCTCGTCGTCACCTTCGGGCCGCAGCACGTCCTGGAGCGGGCCTTCGACGAAGAGCGGCCCACCGAGCCGCGGGACCTGCCCGTCGAGTCGCTCATCAGCGGCCGGAGCGTGCTCGTCTTCGAGGTCGGCCCGCAGGACTCGATCGATTACGGCGAGGCCGGCCTGCTCGACGCCATGCGGCGGCTGCGGCTCCGCGTCGTCGACGCCGCCCGCGAGCCGGACGCCCCGGCCGTCACCTCCATCCGGTTCCCCGGGCCGGACGGCGGCCCGGCCGACGGCGCCGACGACACCGCCAGGGCCTTCGCGCTCGTACGCCTGCTGCGCACCACCGCCGAACTCACCGCCCGCTACGGCCTGGACACCACCCTCGCCGCCGCGGCGGCCGCCGGCGCCGTGCTCACGACCGACGGGCCGGACACCCCCGACACCGCCCCCGCGGGCCCGCAGGACCCGCTCGCCGACCCCGCACACCCCCGCACCGGCATCGAGCTGCCCTACCGCCTCTTCCTGTCGCCCACCCAGAAGGCCCGCTGGAACCACCGCGGCGAGATCCCCGAACCCGCGCCGGGCGAACGCGTCGAGCTCTGGCACACCCGCACCGACGGCCGCACGGCCCGCGCCGTCTGGAACCGCGACCGGGACCCCGAGCCCGGACCGCCGCCGCCCTTCCCGGCCTCGATCTCCCCGGCCCAGCGCACCGCCCTCGTCGACCTGACCTCCGGCGAGGGCCTGCGCACACCCGAGGGAAAGCCCTACGTCCCGGTGCCCGTCACGGTCGACAACCTCATGCTGTCGGCCGTCGGAGGCTGGCTCGACAGCCTGGGCACCTGGCCCGTCCGGCCCGCCGGCACCACCCTCTCCGAGTGGCGGCACCGGGCGTCGATGGGCCGCGACCACTACGTACGCCTGATGTTCTCGGGCCGGCTGTGCCCCTTCGGCCACCGCGCCGACCTCGTCCTGGTCACCGAGCGGAAGTTCACCGACCCGCGCGCCGCCTTCCTCCTCCAGCGGCTGTTCATCGTCGTCCGCGAGCCCGTACGGACGTACGAGCCGGGGCGCCCCCTCCCGGCCGACCCGGGCGACCCCACCAGCGACCTGACGAACGTCCTGTTCCCCTTCATCACCGTGCGCCTCGACACTCTCGTCACCCCGAACCTCAGCAACCGGCCGGCCACCCCCGAGGACTGCGACTTCGTCCCCGCCACCGCGACCGAGAGCCCCTTCCTGTTCAAGGCCACCGCCGTCGACCACGCCCGCCGCGTCGTCGAGTTCCGCACCCCGCTGCTCTTCCTCACCGAGAACCGCGCCACGGGGGACCTCCTCCACGACGTCGTCCAGCGGTACAACGGCCTGTCCAGCCTGCCGACGGCGGAGGCCGGCGCGCCCGCCGACCCGCCCGCCGAGGCCAGCGCCGCCCTCCTCGGCCAGTCCGTGGCACTCGCACCCGGCGCCGGCCCCGACGACACCAGCCTCGACATCGCCCACATGGTCTGGCGGGTGGCCGCGCCGCCCGGCCTGGCCCAGCAGGACCCGGCCCGGCCGGGCGACTCCCACTTCCTCCCGCAGCTGTACTGGGCGACCGCCACCGTGCCCGCCGTCAGCCGGCTCGGCGGCGGCGACACCACCGTCGCCGTCGCCTACGCCAAGCGCTACGCCCTCTCCGGCTTCAGGAAGGCCACCGAGGCCGGCCGCCCCGGCAACGCCGGCGAGGTCTTCCTCGGACTGCTCCCGCGGAACCCCCTGAAGATGGACTTCCAAGGCCACTCCGACCGCTCCGGCGGCCTCGTGGCCCCCAGCTTCGACGTGGCCGGCCTCTCCCGTACGACCGGGCCGGTCTCCGGCGCGGGGGCCGACGCCCTGGAGAAGATCGCGAACGGGGACTTCCACCCGGACGACTTCTTCCGGGCCCTCGACGCCAACCTGCTCGGCATCGTCCCCCTGGCCCAGCTGATCAAGACCGCCAGACTCGACGAGGCACTCAAGGTCCCCCGGTTCTTCACCGAGACCGTCAGCGCCGTCACCGGATTCCTGTCCGACCTCCGCCGCGTCCGCGACCAGATCCAGCGCGAGGCCGACCGCTATCCGGCGGTCGCGCGGCGCGTCGCGGACACCGCGCAGGCCCTGGTCAAGACCGTCGTCGACTTCTTCGCCCAGCGCCTCGCCGGGCACACCGAGCCCCTCACCATGCGCGACGTCGACGCGGCCTTCGACGCCTTCTCCGCGGCCCTCACCGAGCTGTTCGGCGCGTTGCCGCCCGACGCCGACCCCGGCGTCCGGGCCCTCCTCGTCCGGGTCCGGGAGCAGGTCGCCACCTGGACCACCGGCGCCGGGCAGGTCCTGTCCCTGCGCCGGGCCGTCGAGAAGGCCGCGGACGGCGTCAAGCTCCCCGAGACGGTCAACGCCCGGCTGGAGTGGAACCCCGGCATCCAGCCCTGGGGCCCGGGCACCGCACCCGTCTTCGTACCCGACCCGGTCAAGGGCCGCTTCTCGCTCGTCGTGGACCTCCGTGGCTCGCTCCGCCCCGACCTCGCCGCCGGCGCGGACATCACCTGCACCCTGGAGGAGTTCAAGCTCGCCCTCGTACCGGGCTTCGAGGCCATGGAGCTCGAGTTCACCCGCATCCGCTTCACCGCCCGCGCCGGGAAGAAGCCCGACATCGAGGTGGTGTTCCGGGGCGTCAGGTTCACCGGCCCGCTGACCTTCGTCGAGACGCTGCGGAAACTCATCCCCGTCGACGGCTTCAGCGACCCGCCGGGCATCCAGGTCACCCCCGGCGGCATCGTCGCCTCGTACGGACTGCCGCTGCCCAACCTCGCCATCGGCGTGTTCAGCCTGGAGAACCTGCGCCTGGACGCCTCCCTCGACCTGCCGTTCGTCGGCAGGGCCCTGGAGGTCCGCTTCTCCTTCTGCACCCGCCAGGCCCCCTTCCGGCTGACCGTCTCCATGCTCGGCGGCGGCGGCTTCTTCGGCATCACCGTGACACCGAAGCGGGTGGCCGTCCTGGAGGCGGCGCTGGAGTTCGGGGCCGCGCTGTCGATGAACTTCGGAGTCGCCTCCGGCAGCCTGTCGGTGATGGCCGGCATCTACTTCCGGCTGGAGATCGACACCGGCGAATCCCGGCTCACCGGCTATTTCCGCGCCCGCGGCGAGGTCGACGTCCTCGGCATCGTCTCCGCCTCCATCGAGCTCTATCTCGAACTGACCTGGGACTTCGGCACCCACACCGTCTTCGGCCGGGCCCGGATCACGATCAGCATCCACATCGGCTTCTGGTCGCAGTCGGTCACGATCGAGTGCGAGAAGCGGTTCGTGGGCTCCGGTGCCACCACCACCGCCCTCGGGGGCCCGGCCGAGGACGCCGTCCGGCCCCCCACCTTCGCCGAGATGATGGCGCCCTACACCGACCCCGCCACCGGCGCCCGGCGCGACCCCGTCGACGAGTACTGCACCGCCTTCGCGGAAGTGAGCTGAACCATGCCCGAGACGATCCGGTGGACCGTCCTGCCCGACGGGGTGACCGCCGACGGCAAACTCCGGCTGACCGTGCTGGTCAGCCCCCGCCTGACCGGAGGTACGGAACTCCGCGCCTTCGGCGGCTTCGTGGACTGGCCGGTGACCCTGGCGCGCTACGTACCGGCTCTCCAGGTGGAGTTCAAGCCGCCGACGGGCGCGAGCACCACCGTGCCCACCGCCCCGCAGCCCGGCCGTTTCCCCCCACCCGACAGCACCGTCTGGAAGGCCCTCTTCCCCCCGGCCACCAAGGTGCGCGACCCCACCTCCGCCACGGCCACGGCCCTCGCCCGGGGGATGCCGCCGACCCTGCGCTCGTTCCCCGGCCAGGCGGTGCACCAGCAGATCGACACGCTGTACGAGACGGCCGTGACGACGACCGCGTACCACCGGGCCTTCCCGGGCGGCGGATCGAACGGTAACGGTGGGTCGAACGGTAACGGCGGATCGGACGGTAATGGCGGACCGGGCCGGAAGGGCGCGGCCGACGCGAACGGCGGGCCGTCCGGCAGCAGCGGTCCGCAGGCCGGCGGCGGGCCGACGGACGACGCGTCGGCGGCCGGCGGACCGGAAGGCCGGGGCGCGACGACCCGGCCCGCGGCCCCCGAAGCACCCGCCGCCCCACCCACCTGGGACCACCCCGGCCTCGACGACCTCCTCACCCCCCTCACCAAGCCCATCCGGACCCTCGCGAAGGCCGTGGGCAAGAGCTACCCCCAGCTCGACGACCTCATCGAGGGCCGGACCGGCGGCGGCATCCCCGCCGCCCCCGAGAACCCCTACCGCCCCAAGCACATGAGGCGGGACGAGGAGCTCTATCGGCGCGGCGGCCCCATGCTCTACTTCGCCGAGCTCTACCGCTTCTACGACCGCCCCGCCGCACCCCCGGCGCCGGGCGCCCCGGACGCCCCGCCCGCCCCTCCCGAGCGGCCGGACCTCGACTTCCACGGCGCCTGCTCGCTCCTCGCCGACTACCCCGAGCTGCTCCGCCGCTTCGGCCTCGCCGTCGACCTGCTCGTCACCCCGCCGCCCGGCGCCCTCGACCAGTGGCAGGCGCGCGTCGTCTTCACCGCCGCCCAGGGCGGGCTCAACAACGACGAGAGCCTGCGCCCGTGGACGAAGCTGCGCCACGTCCCGGGCCAGCGCTTCGAGCCGTACGCGGAGGACGACGGCACGTACGGCCGCCGCACCCTGGCGCTCGGCGCCCCGGACGTGCGCGTCACCGACCTCGACGTCGACGGCGCGGCGATCAAGTACGTCGAGTTCGCCCGCGTCGTCGAACAGACCCTCGCCGGGATCAGCGACCCCGAGGGCTCCACCGCCCCCGACAGCACCGCGCCGCCCGCCCTCCACGGCGCCGGTCTCACCGTTCTCCGCGAGGCCCACGACGCGGCGCTCGCCCGCCAGATGGAGGACGACGCCCGGCACGTGGCCGGCGTCGACGCAGGCGGCGCCGCGCTGCCCGCCGCCGTCCTGGACGCCTCCCACCTGCTCCGCGGCTACCGCGTCGACGTGGGGCTCGTCGACGACGCCACCGGCCGTGTCACCGCCTGGCGCCCGCTGTGCGCCCGTACCGGCGCCTATGCCGTCAGACGGGCCGGTCAGCCCCCGGTCGTCCTGGCGGTGGGCCCCGACGAGGGGCACGTCAAGGCGAGCGCCGTCACCGAGGACAAGCTCAAGCCCGACGAGCTCTATGTGCACCAGGCCCTGTTCGGCTACCACGGCTGGTCCCTGGCCGCCCCGCCGCCGGGCCTGACCCTCGGTGCCGACAACCGGCCCCAGGCCCCCGCCCCGGAGATCGACCCCGCCTTCCCGCTGGACACCAGGTTCCGGCCCACCCCCGGCACCCTGCCGGCCCTGCGCTACGGGCGTACGTACCGGCTGCGCGCCCGGCTGGTCGACCTGGCCGGCAACAGCCTGGGGCCGGCGGCGCAGATCGCCGACGTACGGGCCACGGCACCGGTCACGTACGGCCGCTGGGAGCCGGTGCCGCCCCCGGCGCTCGTACCGAAGTGGCCCTTCTTGGAGGGCGAGTCGGAACCCCGCATGGTGATCCGCTCGACCGTCGACGACGACGGCGGGCCGATGACGCCGGACGCCTGGGCGCGCGACCGGAACGGCAAGGTCCCCGACCACGAGAAGGAGTCGGCCGTCGACGGCCTGGACCGGCGCTACCGCTCCTTCGACGAACGGCACCTCTCACCGCCGAAGTCCTCGCTCCAAGCGGCCGAGCAGCACGGCGCGTACGACGACGTCTTCGGGCCCGGGAAGCCCGACGCCGTGCGCCGCCGCTTCTTCTCCGCGGCGCGCCGCGAGGCGGGCAGCTACCTCGACACCGTGGTCCGGCTCGCGGAGAACCCCGAGGTCACCCATGACCTCAAGGCGTTCGGCCAGATCCGCGTCGCCAAACACAACGTACGGGACACCGAACCGCTCACCGAGCTCCCCGTCGCCCGGGGCGACGGCCTGAAGCCGGGGGAGTACGTCCTGCACACCGCGGACCAACTGCTGCTGCCCTACCTGCCCGACGTCCTGGCGCGCGGCGTGTCCCTGCGCGGGCTACCCGGCGCCGACCCCAACGAGACGTACGAGTTCCCCGGCCCCTGGCCGCAGGCCAAACCGCTCCGGCTGAAGATCGTGGAGGGGGACGGGCCACCCCGGTGGGGAGGGCCGTTCAACCGGGAGCTCACCGTCTTCCTGCCCAAGGCCGAGTTCGCGACCGTCCGGGTGAGCTGCCGCCTCGCCCCCGCCGACCTCGAACTCTTCCGCAACTGGCAGCTGCTCACCGCCTCCGCGCTGTGGAACGACCCGGTCACGCTGCCGCAGCAGAAGAAGGACGAGCTGACGGCCGCCTCCGCCGACGGTGAGAACTGGATGCTCACCCCCTGGACGGAGCTCACCCTGGTGCACGCCGTGGAGAAGCCCCTGGAGCCGCCCAAGCTGGGCGAGCTCCGTTTCGTCCGCGCCGCCGAGGACACCTTCGCCGGACTCCGCGGCGAGGTGCGGTCGCACTCCCGCAGCACCGGTCAGGTCGACATCGACGCCACCTGGACCGAATGGTCCGACGACGTCCTGGAGGCGGCGCCCCAGCGCGTCACCGGTCACGCGCACGTCGGGACGACCACCGTGGGACGGGGGCAGGACACCCTTCCGCTGCGGGACATCCGGCACGAGTTCCGTGATACCCGGCACCGCAACGTCACCTACACCCCCACCGCCACCACCCGTTTCCGCGAGTACTTCCACCCGGTGCTCACCGCACAGCCCGCGCTGATCACCCGCAAGGGCCCGGACAGCACGGGGGAGTCCGGCCGGGGCTGGCCCGTCCTCAGCTCACGGCGGCCCGAACCGCCCGTAGTGCGCCACCTCGTGCCCACCTTCCGCTGGGAGCGCTCCGTCGACCACGCGGCGCACCGCGTCACCCGGGTACGCCGCCACGCGGGCTTCCGCGTCTATCTGGACCGCCCCTGGTTCTCCTCCGGCGACGACGAACTCCTCGCCGTCGTCCTCGACCCGGGCCGGGTCACCGACCCCAAGCTGCCGGACGAGATGGTCAGCCTGTGCGGTGTCGACCCGGTCTGGGCCGACCCGACCACACTGCCCCGGCTCACCGCCGAGATGTTCCCGGGCGCCGCGCTCACGGTCGCCGACGTGGTCACGGCGGAGACGGTCGCCGGCACGACCGCGGCGGTGAAGGTCGTGGCGTACGAGCCGGCCTTTGACGAGCGGCAACGGCTGTGGTTCTGCGACGTCGACGTGGACCTCGGCGCCGGCCCCACCGCCACGGCCTACTTCCCGTACCTGCGGCTGGCCCTCGCCCGCTACCAGCCGTACTCCGTCGCCCCGCTCCACCTCTCCAAGATCGTCACGGCGGAGTTCGCCCAGCTGATGCCCGACCGCGAGATCGCCGCGTCCATGACGACCGACGGCCGGATCCACCTCGACCTCGGCGGTCCCGCAGCCCTCGACGCCGTCGGCAGGCGCGTCGGCCCCGGCCGGCCGGGCATGGCGGCGAGCCGCCGGATCGTCGCCTCGGTGCAGAGCCGCGGCCTCACCGCGGGCGAGCTGGACTGGGTGACCACCGACTCCGTCACCGAACTCACCTGCGTCCCGCGCGGCACCGGCTTCGCCTGGACCGGCGACCTCACCCCACCGCCACCGCACCTGCCCCAGCTGTCCCGCTACCGGCTGCTCGTCGAGGAGTACGAGACGTACCTGACCGACCCGGCGACGGCCACGGGGACGGTGACGGCGGGCGGCACCGCCCTGCCGGTGAACCGGCGGCTGATCCACGCGGACTACTTCGGGCTGACGACGACGCTGCTGGGGAGGATCGTGCTGGAGGAGTGAGAAGCCGGGGGCGAGGCTGCCGAGGGGCGATGCTGCCGGGGACGGGACGGGGACGAGGTCACCAGGGCCAGGGGACGACGCCGCCGGGTCAGCGCCCCCAGCGCAGCCCGGCGGTCTCCACCGGCGCGTCCCACAGCCGGAGCAGCTCCTCGTCCACCTGGCACAGCGTCACTGAGGCCCCGGCCATGTCGAGGGAGGTCACATAGTTCCCGACGAGGGTCCGGGCGACCGGGACCCCGCGCTCCCGCAGCACACGGTGCACTTCGGCCGTGAACCCGTACAGCTCCAGCAGCGGCGTCCCGCCCGCGCCGTTCACCAGGGCCAACACCGGACCGGTGGGCCGCAGGTCGGAGAGGACGGCGTCGACGGCGTAGTCCGCGATCTCGCCGGACGTCATCATGGCGCGCCGCTCCCGGCCCGGCTCACCGTGGATGCCGACGCCCAGCTCCAGCTCCCCGGCGGGCAGATCGAAGGTCGGGCTGCCCTTGGCGGGCGTCGTACAGGCGGCGAGCGCCACGCCGAAGCTGCGCGACGACTCGTTCACCCGCCGCGCGAGGGCCTCCACCCGCTCCAGGGGCGCGCCCTCCTCGGCCGCGGCGCCCGCGATCTTCTCCACGAAGAGGGTGGCGCCGGTGCCCCGGCGGCCGGCCGTGTAGAGGCTGTCGGTGACGGCCACGTCGTCGTTGACGAGCACGCTGGCGATCCGGATGCCCTCGTCCTCGGCCAGCTCGGCGGCCATGTTGAAGTTGAGGACGTCACCGGTGTAGTTCTTCACGATGAAGAGCACCCCCTTGCCGCTGTCGACCGCGGCGGCGGCGCGCACCATCTGATCGGGCACGGGCGAGGTGAACACCTCCCCGGGGCAGGCGGCGTCCAGCATCCCGGCCCCCACGAACCCGGCGTGCAACGGCTCGTGCCCCGACCCACCCCCGGACACCAGCCCCACCTTCCCCGCCACAGGCGCGTCCCGCCGCACCACGACCCGCCCCTCGACGTCGACGGTCAGCTCGGGATGGGCGACGGCCATGCCCCGCAGGGCGTCGGTGACGACGGTCTCGGGGACGTTGATGAGCATCTTCACGGCAGGCTCCTTCGGTGACGGACGGTTAGGCTGTGAAGGGAATGGTTGATCTTGGCGGGCTCTGGCGGTCGGTAGCGGTCTGTGGCGGTACTGATGTCGACTTTACTGACGGATTGTCAGCTGAAGTGTGGATTACTCAGGGTGATGACCCTAGGGTACTGAGGCTGGTGCTCTGAGGAACTCCGGTGCCTCAAGAGTCGAGCCCCATCAGCTGGAAACCGCCTCGACTGCGGTCCGAGCGGACGCGGTGGTCTGACGGGGGAGGTGGCGCTTCGTCGGCTGAGGGCGCGCCCGGCTGCTCAGGCGGCAGAAGCGCGGGCAGGTCGCTGTTGCGGGCGATGGACCCCGAAAACGGTCGCGGTGGACCCGACGACCGCCACCACGTGCAGGTGCCCGAGCATGAGATGCCCTGCTGCCTCCGCCGCGGACGGCGTCGACGGGGACTGCAACGGCCGGGGCACACACCCGGCCGGCATCGTGGGGGTGAAACGTACGTCGCGGCGAAAGAGCCCCAGTACGGAACCCCACGTCCGGCGCCCGCCTCACGTGCCGGGCGCCCCCGTCCCCCACCGCGGAAGCATGGTCTCGCAGGCCCCCCGCTGGCCGCGCGCACGGCCTGAACGGGAGAACGGCAAGCCCGCGTGCCAAAGGGCATGAACGTGAAGCATGCCTCCTTGTTCTGGTCTCCGGTACTTCCGGAATAGCCTTGGCATTTGTGGACGGGCACGGCCGTGTTGGATCCGTTCCTCCCGACGTCGCGGGGGTCGATCTCCGAGCTGTCCACGGTGAGGGACCATGTCGGGCCGCCGCCCATGAAGAATCCGTCCGTGGCGGCGACACCGTTGACCGTCAGGCCGTTGGTCACCACGGGAGTGCCGAAGATGCGCACGATGCCACGGTTCGCGGTCAGAGTGTCCTTGCTCTCCAGAGCCCCATGGACGGTCAAGCTCGCGGCGCTGACCTTCGATCCCGGCTTGCTCGCCGTGATCGAACCTGCCGCCAGCGACGATGTGGTGGCGGAGCCGGTCGCGGTCACGGCGCCGGCGACCGTGCACGTCTGCCGGGCATCGAGCCGCCCGGTCACGGTGACGGCTCCGGTACAGGTGACGCCCGCCGGAACGGTGAGACCACCAGCGTCATCGAAGGTGTCCACACGCAGGCCGGGCAGGGTCGGGTCCTCGACGGTCACGGTGAGCGTGTCGAAGCGTTCGATGCCGCCCGCGACAGTCCGCACGACGAACGAGGCGTCACGGGTCACTCCGCCCGTCAAGTGGGGAAAGGTGATCGGCGTTCCGTCCGGGTGCTCGTCGGAGTACAGCGTGTGCTGCGCTGTCGGCCCCTCCCGGCGCAGCAGGACCCGGGTGCCGGACTTGACGAGCGTCACGGGCCTGGTATCGGCCTCGGCCGAGGCCCACAGGTTGACCGGAGGTGTCTGCTCCGCCGGTTCCTCGGCCGCGCCGGGACCGCTGCGGGCGCGTGAATCCCGGCCGGCGAGGGGGGCGACCTTGCCGATGGGCAACTCCGACGTACGTTCCGCTTCCGTGTCGGCCGTTCCACTGCTCTCGGTGATCACCAGCCAGGCTATGCCCTCCTCCCGGCTGACCTTGATGCCGTTCAGCTCAATGGTGAGACTCGCGGTCGGCACGTCGTCCCGGCCGTGCTCGGACGGCGGGAACACGGCAGTGCCGTGCTGGGGAACGGCGACCAGGACATTCTCCTGGACCGCGACGACGGACCAGGTGTGCGGACTTGCGATGGTGGTGATGCCCACACCTGGCGCGGTCAGGTCGTTGCCCCCGGACCCGACCGGCAGGTTGATCGTGATGCGGCCGCATCGGACCGGGTCAGGGCGGGGGTTGGATACGACCAACTGCACCCGTGTCAGCAGCAGTTCCCCGACGGGTGGGGGGCTGGGGTGCGGCTCATGCGGGGTCGTCAGGCATGCGTAGGTGAGCAGCGGTGCGGGCGGTGTCGTGTGCGTCATGGCGGAAGTCCTCCCGGTCAGGGGGTTTGCGGTGGTGCGCACCAGGTGTCGGTCAGTCAGATGCCGAGCCGGACTGGATGTACCGCAAGGGGACCTCCGCGCCCAGCGCCATGGCCTCCGACACCGTCGTACGCACCGTGTGGTACTCCCACGGCTTCCACGAGACCGGGATCTCCGCGGGCCGGTCGTCCGCGGATCCGGACAGAATTCCCACCGCCCGGTTGAGCAGGATGTCCGGGCGCAGAAGGAATCCTTCGGCTTGGAGGACCCTCCCCCATGGGAAGGAGATGACCGCCCATGCGCCTTTGCCGTCACCCGAGTTGAGTTCGTTGCCACCCAATACCCATGTGTTCCGCAGATCGGGACCCCCGTTGAGGATCAGTATCCGCACGCCGCTGTCGGGCCCGGCTTGCCGTTGACCGGTGGCGCTTCGAGGACCTGTTCGTTGTGTCCGAATCGTTTGCTGCGTGCCCAGCCCTCCGCGAGCTTGGCGAAGTCGAACGGTTCGTCCGGGGTGTAGGCGTTGGGCACGGGCGGTAGTTTCCCGATGTCCTCCAGGAGCTGTTTTCCCAGGGGCTTCTGCTTGAGCGAGTCGATCAGGCGCATCACGTAGCCGATGAAGCCGTCCTGGCCGGGGTGGTCCCCGCTGGCCCACGGAAGGCGTGGCGCGACGAGGAGTTTCCGGCCCAGCGCGCGCTCGTGCTCTTCCATCGCGCCGGCGAGAAGCCCCCACTCATAACCGAAATCCACCGAGCGCAAGGGGGAGACGGCGATCCCGGGCTCTATCTCGGTCGCGCGCAGCACCCGACGCACTCCCCCGAAGTCCAGCTCCTTCGACGAGGCCAACACGACAGGTCCACGCGCTGCGACGACATCCATACCTGACCTGCTCCTCGACGGAAGACCAAAAAAAGGGGGGAGAGCGCACGCTGCGTCCGTCGGCGGCTTCGGCCACGAACGGTTTGCCGAAGGCGAAGGTATAGGACGGTCCGGGCACGTCATGGGCACGTCCGGCCAGGTGGCCGAAGACTCACCATCCTCGGGGTAAAGCGTCCTGTTCAGAGGGTCGGCGCCCGCGCCGGCACGCCTATCGGCGCAGCCGAGTACCCATGACAACTCTCGTTGAAAACTTCTCCGGTGGCACCAAGTGCCGCTGGTAGAGGCCGGTTGTGTCCTCGGAAGTGGTGTACGGGTTCCTCACCAAAGTGCACCCGACAGTCTGCCCTTGCACGCGCTCACCTAGTGAGCTGGCCGTGAGTCTCGGCATCACCACGTGAGTTGTTTTCCGTCCCAGGGCTGCCGTCGGTGATGATTTCGGAGCGGTTCGGCGGTCTGCTGCACCTATAGGTGGGAGCAGGCTGATCCCGCTTGTGCTCTCGGTGGACGCCGTCGCCGGGAGGCTGGGGGTCAATCGGATGACGGGTGGGTTCGTCCCGCTGGTCGTACCGCAGATCACCAGAGTGCCGCCCGGTTTGAGCGACCTGAGTGAGCGGGAACAGGTGGCGGCGCCGACGGAATCGACGACGGCATCGACCCGGTGCGGCAGCCGTGTATCCGTCTCGAAGGCGCCCTCGGCCCCGGCTCGACCGCCCGCTTGAGCTTGCCCTTGTAGCGGCTGGTGGCGAAGACCCGCAGTCCGGCCGCCGCGGCCAACACGATGGCCGCGGCGGCCACGCCACGGCCTGTGCCCTGTGCCGGGACGGACTGGCCGGACGTACGCCCGCCGGAGTCGAAGCCGAGGATCATCGGCAGTGCTTCCTCGGTCGATATACGGGCCGGGTTCCCCTGATGAAATGCCGGTGAGTCGGCACCGGGGCTGTGGTGCGCAACGTCGAGATCACATGAACCCGGCCGGCGGCTCCTGGCTGAACCGTATCGAGGTCCGGTTCACCGTCCTGCGCTGCTTCACCCCCGGCGGCACCGGCCACGCCGAACACGAAACCGCCATGCCGACGACCGGTGTCTACGTGCCGTCGCCGGCAGGGCGGACATTGCCTGCGGCACCAGGGGCGCCCGGCGGGTCGCATAGCGGGAGGGTGATCACGCCGTTGGGGCCGGCATGGGGCCGGGGAGGGATTGCCGGATCAGGGGTGGGCACGGCTGGTGCCGTCCCCTCCGGTCAGGAGGTCTTCTGCAACAGCCAGGCGTTCGGCGTGAAGGAGGAGTTGACGAAGACCACGCAGCCGCCGCTGTAGTAGGTCTGGACCTTGGTCCAGCCCTTCGGCGGTTGCGCGCTGGCGCAGGCGTTGACCTGGGTGCCGACGGGGAGGCCGTCCAGTTGCTTGATCATCTTGATGTTCGAGCCGCTCATCACGCGGCACGAGGCGCTGGTGCCCCAGTTCACGTCGACCCAGCCGTCCGGGGTCATCGAGTCGGCGCACACCGTGCGGGTCTCGCCCGGCGACGCCTGGGCCGGGCTCGCGGCGACGGAGGCGACGAGTGTCGCGCCGAGAAGTGCCAGACCCGCGGTGCGGAGTCGTCTCATGGGGTGTCTCCCAAACGTGAAGAGTGCACTGATGCGCTGATGAGGGATCAGTGTTGGCCACGGGCATTCAATGGCCTGTGTGAAGGGATTGAGGAGAGTGTTTTCGGCCATGAGCGCCGCGAAGGGTCTTCTCAAGGCTTTGAGGAAGCCTGCGCTTCGGGGGTGCAGGTGGGGTAGGCGCGCAGGACTTCAGCAAGTCTCCAGGCGTGCAGGTCCGAGTGCGGCCGCAGCATCTTCGCGATCAAGGCACCGGTGAGCATGCCCCCGGCGGCGGGTCCTCCCGGGCCGCAGTCGGCGGGGAAGGCCGGGGGCAGCGGGGAGAGCCCGTGGGGGGCGGGGCCCGTGAAGTTCCCGGGCGGCGGGGCGAAGGAATGCACGTCGGCCGGGTGGACCAACCGGCCGGGGCATATGGCCCAACCGTGGAGCGGCGGTCGTGTCGGGTGGCGCCGGGCGTGCTGGGCTGGTGGTGCGGTCTGCAACTCCGGTCCTCTTGTCCGCCCGGTCCGTCCCCTTGTCCCCGCGCCGTCCGGGCAGCCGTCGACCGGTTCCTGTGGTGCTCGGCCGCCAGGCGCGATGCGACAAGAACCGGGGCTCGGCGGCCGGCGGGTCGCCGGGCGCGATCCGAGAAGGTTGCCATGACAGCTGACGAGAACACGGCTACGCCACCGCGGCAGGACGAGGAAGGGCCCGGCGCGCAGGTGTGGCTGGTGGACGAGGATCTGGCTCCCGCGTGGCTCATCGCGCGTGAGGACGGCACGTCGTTCGTGGAGTGGAAGGTCGACGGAGCGGACCGCTTCCAGCTGGTGCGCCTGCGCGACGACGGCAGCGCCCGGGTCGTCGACGAGCAGACCGTCCTCACCGAGCTGGTCCTGCCGGCCGGCACGGAGCCCCCGGGCATCGGCGACTACGTGCTGGTCGCCACCTCCGGCGGCGAGCGGCTGGCGAACTCGGTGCTGGGCACCGGCGATCCGGAGGCCAAGGCCGACCTCGACGACTACGTGCGGAACGTGTGGAAGCGGTTCAAACAGGTCGCCCCGCAGGAGGAGCGGCCGAAGACGCCCACGGGGGAGAAGAAGGTCGAGACCGTCAAGGGCGTCAAGCGCGTCACCCAGCCGTTCACGATGTCCAAGAAGCCCGAGGACATCCTGACCTCCGGGAAGGACGCCGACCGGATCTGGCCCGGCTCCGTCGTCCAGTCGCAGGGCATCGTCAAGGACGGCAGCCTGCTGTTCTGCTCGATCGAACCCGAGGAACGCGCCGAACTGCCGATCGTGATCAGCGCCATCGGCTCGGGCCCCTCGGTCAAGGTCCCCGCCCCTGCCTACGACAACGTCCTGGACGCGATCAAGAAGACCGTCACGGGCAAGAAGAACACCTCGCCGAACATCTACTTCCGCAGGACCGAGGCATACAGCAGCATGGAGGCCTCGCTGTCGCTCGGGCTGTCCGGTACCTACGGCGGGTTCGCCGGGAAGCTCAATGTCGAGGCCAACCGCAAGGAGACCCACAACACCCTGGTGGTCTACCTGTGCGAGCAGGCATACAGTGCCACCGCCTCGTGGGACAGCGTCAACAGCCTGTTCAGCGACAAGCTCACCAACAATCGCCTCGCCCACCTGATCAATAATCGGTACATCGGGACCGAGAACCCGCCCGTGATGATCGCCAGCGTCGTCTACGGCCGCATCCTGCTGTTCACCATGACCTCCAGCGCCTCCGAGACCGAGATCAACGCCGCTCTGTCCGCCAGCTACAACGGATGGGGCGCCACCATCGACACGGACGTCAAGAAGCACTATAAAAACATCCTCAACACCTCCGAAGTTCAAGTCCTCTCCCAGGGCGGAGACCCATCGATCATCAAGTCCCTCCTCGGCGACGGAAAACTCACCGACTACTTCGGCACGCCGCACAACATGGAGGAGTACTCGATCATCGGCTATGTCGTGAAGGAACTGGACAGCACCCCCGCGACCATGTCCGAGACCGCCAACTACAACAAGGAAGCGTGGGGCGGCGGTGACAAGATCCTCCTCACCATCGACGACTACCGCAGAGACGGCACCTCCCACAAGAAGTTCACCGTCAACCTCGAAGGCAAGGACCGCACAGCGACCGGCCCCGCCCCCGTCACCGCCTTCCTGCCCTACCCGCCGACCAAGTCCAACGGCTACACCGCAGTGCTCTTCCGCCTGCCCGGAGAATCAAGCGGTGCAGGCGTGAACTTGCCCAACATCAAGACCAAAGACTGGTTCACCGACGGCAAACTCACCACCGATGCCACGGTGAAACTCCTCGGTGTCCGTGGTCAAAACGAAGAGTTCCACTACAAGGCCGAGCTCCAGGCATAAAGACAAAGGCCCAGACGCCGATCCCGGCCGCAGCCTGTCGAACTCGCTGACCACCTTGCCGACCGCCCACCCGACCTGCCCCGGAGTCGGAAGCTCCAGTGGTCTCTGCCCGACGGCGACTTCATCGCCCAGGCGAGCCTGGCCGAGACGACGCACACGGCCGCGGTGTTCGCCGCCGAGCGGACCGCGGACGA
The DNA here is from genome assembly GCF_002891295.1 of Streptomyces eurocidicus. Taxonomy (GTDB): domain Bacteria; phylum Actinomycetota; class Actinomycetes; order Streptomycetales; family Streptomycetaceae; genus Streptomyces; species Streptomyces eurocidicus. The sequence goes on from NZ_LGUI01000002.1 coordinate 677,715, forward strand.
CCTGGGCCCGCTGCCCTTCGGTATGGCCTGGTTCGACCTGTTCGAACTTGAGGGGCTGAGGAGTTCCTGGAGCCCGACCAGCGATGACCGGCCGCCACTGAGCACCGGCCAGGCCGCCCCGACCGTGGCCCGGCAACGGGGCATCGGCGCCGATGTCGGTGCCGCTCGTCATGACGGTCTTCCGCCCACCGGAACGGAGCCGGGCCGACGGTGAGGACGCGCGCCTGGGCGCCCTGAGGGGCTCCGGTGCCTCAGGAGTCGAGCCCTGGAGGGCGAAGGCCCGCATGGCACGGCTACCCGTTTCGGGGTGGAGCGGGGTGGTGTAACTGTGTTGATTTCTCCGGGAGTCGTTGCCGATGTTTTCGGAAGGCGTTGGGCGCGAGCAGACTGATTGGCATCGGCTGATTTGCGTTCGTCGAGGTGTTTGAATGTGACGCCTTGTCGACGTCGGGGTCGTGTGGCGCCGACCCTACGGCCCCCTTCCAAAGGGCACTTCAGCGTGGTAGTGCCCCCGATGAAACCGGCCAGGTCTCGCCAGGCCGGATCCTGCGGACGCCGGCGCACCGATCCACGCATACCCTCATGGAGCTCGCGAACACAGCGAATCAGAACGGCGTGAACCGTCCACCCCATGGCAAGTCCGGCCAAGGAAGAGTGATTCATGACGACGCACGCGTCCGCAGCCTCCCGGCAAGTGCAGTTCCCGATCATCGAATCGTTCACCCAGAACACCGTCACCAATCCGCACTGGAAGCTGCTGGGCAGCGCGCAGCTGAACGGCGGCAGCCTGGAACTCACCCCCAATACCGCCGCGCAGGCCGGGACGGCCTTCCTCGACCAGCCGTTCTCCTCATCGCTCGGCGTCACGATCGACTTCGACTACTCCTGCGAGGGCGGCAGCGGTGTCGGATTCGGAGACGGGTTCAGCGTCTATCTGATCGACGGGGAGCAGACGACAGGCCCCGGCGGCAGGGGCGGGGCGCTCGGCTACTCCTTCACGAAGTCCGGGCCGGACACGATCGTCACCCCGGGGGTCACGGCCGGGTACGTGGGCGTCGGCTTCGACAACTTCGGGAACTTCGCCACGGCACTCGCCGGTACGGAGGGCCCGGGCCGGCTTCCCGACACCGCCGGGGTACGCGGCTCCGGCAGCCTGCGGGAAGGGTTCCGCTGGCTCACCGGTGTCCAGGTGCCCGGCGGGTTCCGCGGGTCGTGGGAGGCCGGTGCCCACATCCAGGTGTCCGTCATCGACGGCCGGCTGACCGTACGGCATGCCGACAAGGCCAACCCGAACGGCAGCCTGCTGATCGACGACTTCGACCTCGCCAGCGCTCCCGGGCAGACGCGGATGCCCGAGACGTTCAAACTCGGCTTCGCGGCGGGTACGGGCGGTGCCACCGCGGCCCACCGGATCAGGAACCTCAAGGTCGCCCTGCCCGTGAACATGCCGCTGGAGATGAGCGGCCCGCAGACGGCGAAGTCGGGCGACCGGGTCACCTACGGCATCAGCGTCGAGAACCTGGGCCCCAACGACGCCCCGGACGCCCTGGTGGAGGCCACCGTCCCGGCGGAACTCACCGACCTGGAACTGATCTGCCAGGGCGAGAACGGCGCCGTCTGCGGAACCGGCTCGGTACGGGAGGGCCTCCGCCTGCCGATCGACCTGCCCAAGGGCAGCAAGGCGATGGTCAGCCTGAGCGGCACCATCGACCACCGCTACGAGGGCCGCCTGACGTGTACGAGTCTGATCAAGTCGCCGACGCGCGCCAACACCGCCGAAAGGTACTCCGGCTCGGTCACCACCGACGTCGAACTGCCCCGCGTGAGCGTCGAATACGTACCGAACCTCCCGGGGTGGCCCCAGGGCTACCCCGAGGACGCGAAGGGGTGGGTCATCAGCTACGACTTCACCTTGGCCGCCAACGAGGAGCGGGTGGTGAAGTGGGAGGTCTCCTACACCGTGCCGCCGGGAACCCGCGTCAATCCGACAGAGACATACTGGTTCACGGTGACCAAGGACGGCAGCGACGGCAACGTCACCCTCACCTCCCCTGACGAGGGACACAGCATCGAACCCGGCACCCCCCTCGCCTTCCGCGTGCAGATGCTCTACCGGAACCAGACCGAGGCCGGCGACGGCAAGCTGGGCAACGTCCGCGCCATCGAGGTGACCTCGCCGTAAGGCCCGACCGCACCGTGATTTCGCCCAGAGCGGCACGAACGCAGGGCAGACCGCTGCTTCCCAGGAAGCAGCGGTCTTGTCGTAACCGGTCGCCAGGCTCTGTAACCATTTCGGAGTTTATCCTCCACCGGGGTCCTGGGCAGGTATGGCCGGAATGCGCCGGGCGCACCATCCACGCTGTTGAGGCGCGCGAGCCGATGGGTAAGCACCGGTGCACCACCGGCTGCCCGAGCCGCGTACAGGGCCACGTCCCGCTGTCCGTCATGGATCCCTTCGGGCGACCAGCGGGCCGGGCAGACGAAGGCCACCACCCGAGACACCGCCATAGGAACGCCGTCATGAACGCCCCGACCGGAAGAGCGATTCGTATGCCGCACGCTTACTACTGCGCCAAATGCAAGAACGAGCAGACCGACCCCCGTGACGCCGAACGCCTCGCCGACATCCTCGGGTTACCCCTGTGGTTACCCAAGGACAAGGCCGATTCATTCGGATTCCCCGACGGCGCCCTGGCGTGCCAACGAGCCATTGACGAAGCCGATTGCGTCATCTGCCAACCGCCGATCGGCCGTGACTGCGCCTGGGAACTCGGTTACGCCGCGGGCACCGGGAAGAAGATCTACGTCATCGGGCCTCTGCCGGAGGACGACTGGATGACCAAAATCGACATCCACTACGTGGACCCGGCCGCCTTGGCACCCCGCTCCCGGCGGCCCCGTGCCGACGGCGGGCCGGTCGGTGTCCCGGCCTTTGCGGAACAGGATCGAATGCAGGACCGAATATGGGACCGGATAGGCGGCGGCGCCGCATCGCTCCGGCGGCCCGGGCCGCCCAGCCACGCGTCCACCAGGGTGGCGGCGATCGACTGCGGCACCAACTCGCTCCGGCTCATCGTGGCCGACCTGCCCTCGGCGGAGCGCGGCCCGGCCGCGCGGATGGTCGAGGTGGTGGAACGATTCGACATCATCCGCTTGGGGCAGGACGTCGGTCGCACCGGGAGACTCGCGAGGAAGGCCGTCGACCGAGCGCGTGCGGTCCTCGCCGACTACGCGGCGCTGATCACCGCGTTCGATGTCGAGCGCGTTCGGATGTGCGCCACCTGGGTCTCGCGCGGCTCCGCCGACGGCGAGGAGTTTCTCGCCCTGGTGCGCGACACACTCGGCCTGACGAGCGAGGTGCTGTCCGGCGGGCAAGAAGCTCATCTGGCCTTCGAGGGAGTCATCCGCGGCCTGGCCGGTGGGATCGAGGCCCCGTACCTGATGGCCGACATCGGCGGCGGCTCGACCCAGTTCGCCCTCGGAACCTCGGACGTCGAGCATGCCGTCTCCGCCGACCTCGGGTGCGTACGGATCACGGAACACCATCTGCGCACCGATCCGCCGACACCACAGCAGATCGCCGCGGCCGAAGAGGCCATCGGGGCCGAGCTCGACAAGGCGCTGGAAGCATTGCCGGGGACGCGGGACGCCGCCCTGATCGGGGTCTCCGAAGCCGTCACCACCGTGGCGGCGATCGCCTGGGCAGGGGCGTTCTCCCCGGCCGGACACCGCCCCGGATGCCTGACCTACCACGAGGTGGACCGAGTGGTGACCGAACTGCTGGCGACCACGGCGGCGCAGCGGTCCCGGATCCCCGGCATGCACCCGGACATGGTGGACGTGATCGTCGCGAGTGCACTGGTGGTACGCGCCACGATGAAGCACACCGGCAAGGAAACGATGGTCGTCAGCCGGCACGGACTCCTGCACGGCATCGCCTGGTCGCTCGGTGACCGGCCGCCGCACACCGCTTCCCCCTCGGCTGCCGCGATCGACAACGGGAAGGTACGGTCGTGAACCTCATCGTCGGCATGACCGGCGCATCGGGTGCCGTCATCGGCGTGCGCACCCTGCAGGCATTGCGGGCCCTGGACGTGGAGACCCACCTCGTGCTCACCCGGTGGGGGCGTGCGCTGGTGGAGTACGAGACCGATTACACCGTGCGGGATCTGCACGCGATGGCCGGCCATGTCCACGGCCACGGAGACCAGGCGGCCGCGATAGCCAGCGGGTCCTATCCGACCGACGGGATGATCATCGCCCCGTGCAGCATGAAGACACTGGCCGCGATCCGGGCGGGGTACGCCGAAGACCTCGTCGTACGAGCGGCCGATGTCACGCTCAAGGAGCGAAGGAAACTCGTCCTCGTCCCCCGTGAGGCGCCACTGAACGAGATCCACCTGGAGAACATGCTGGCCCTGGCCCGCATGGGTGCCCTGATCCTCCCGCCGATGCCGGCCTTCTACAACCACCCCGAGACCATCGACGACATCGTCATGCACCTCGTGGCCCGCATCCTCGACCACTTCGGTCTCGAACTCCCGGCCGCCTTCCGCTGGAAGGGCGGGCTCAGCAGACCCCGGGTCGAGCTCGCGACGGACCCGGCCCCGGAAGCACACACGGATGCGCACGCGTAGGGGAGTCCTCTCGCAGGCGTTTGAGGACCGGGAAGACATGCGCGACATCGGTACGCAGACGCCCCGCTGTCGCCCCGCACCGTCGGGGCCCACCCGCCCGTGAGGTCAGAACTGCGGGTGGAGGTAGAAGGTCTCGTTGATGGCGGGGGTGCCGTTGGGGTTGGTCTGGTAGGGCCACTGGACGACCCAGGTGCCGTCGCCGGTTCCGTTGCCGCGGATGTCGGCGAAGCGGTGGGTGGCGTTGTCGCGCAGCAGGGTGAGGTTCGGGAAGCGCGGCTCGGGGTGTTCGAGCGTGGAGTTCTGGGTGTCGCGCGCGTAGCCGCCCGGGATCGAGGCTCGCGCCGTCGAACAGGTGGCGCACCCGGGGGTCGAGGTGGCCGAGGGTGCCCAGGCCGCTGGCCACCACCAGCAGCCGGCCTCCGGGGCGCAGGACGGGGCCGAACGCGCGCAGGACGGCGTGGGTGGCGGTATTGGACACATCGATGAACTCGTCGGCGCGCTCGGCCTGGGACTCGTCCGGCAGCAGGCGGGCGACGGCGTTGGAGATCACCACGTCGACGCCGCCGTACCGGCCCCGCAGTTCGCCGGCGAGCCGGCCGATGGCGTCGGTGTCGGTGACGTCCAGGACCCGCCCGAGCACCTGGGCACGGGTGCCGGGCAGCCGCCCCACCTCCCGGGCGGCATCGGTGACGCGCCGCTGGTCGCGTCCGGTGAGCAGGACCAGGTCGCCTGCCGCCGTCCGGGCCGCGAGCCCTTCGGTGAGAGCCCGGCCGAGCCCCTGGTTGGCGCCGGTGACGAGGGCGATGCGGGAAGCCTTCTTCATGCCTTCAACGCTAGGAACGCCCACTCCATGCGTCCAACGAAAGTTACGCATGGGTGGTATGCGTTGACGTCATGGACTTCACGGAGGTGTCCCTGACCGCGCTGCGAGTGTTCCGCGCGGTGGCCGAGCACGGCACCTTCACCGCCGCCGCGGCAGCACTGGGCTACACGCAGTCGGCGGTGTCCCGGCAGATCGCCTCGATCGAGCGGGCCGCGGGCACGGAACTGCTGGAGCGGCGGCGTGACGGCGTGCGGCTCACGCCGGCCGGGCGGCTCGTCATGCGCCGCGCGACGGTCGTGCTCGACGAGATCGGGCAGGCCGCCCGCGAGCTGTCCGGCCTGCCCGAACCCGGTGGCACCGTGCGCCTGGGCTGGGTCCCCAGCGCCGGTACCACCCTGGTCCCGCGGGCCCTTGCCGCGCTGCGGCGCAGCGACCCGGGCGTGCGCGTCATCAGCCGCGAAGGCGGCACCCCGGCGCTGGTGCGCGCCCTGCGGGCGGGCAGCATCGATCTCGCCCTGCCGGCCTCGGCGCCGCCGTTTCGCGCACCGGACGCCGAGTCGCCCCCGCTGGCGCTGCAGACGCTCACCGAACGCGCCCTCTGTCTGGCCGTGCCCGCGGCGCACCCGCCGGCCCGCGGGGATTTCGTCGATGTGGCCGACCTGCGCGGACAGCGGTGGATCGCCGGTTCGGCATCCGGTGCGGACGGGCTCATGGGGGTGTGGCCGGGCCTGGACGAGCGGCCCGAGATCGTCCACACGGCCCGGGACTGGCCGGCGAGACTGCATCTCGTCGCCGCCGGTTGCGGGCTGACCACCGTGCCCTCGGCCATGGCCGCCGCCGCGCCGCCCGGCGTGCGCGTCCTGCCGGTACGCGGTGGACCGCAGGAACTGCGGCGCCTGCTCCTGGCCCGGCTTCCCCGGCCGCCGACCGAACCCGTCGTCCGCCTCGCGGCCGCCCTGCGCACCGCGGTCCTCGGCACCGACACCGTCCCCGGTCCGTGACGCACGGCCGCCGCCCGGGCGACCGGGCCGGCACCACGCCGGGGGCCGGCCACACGGCCGTTCCCCTCGCCACGGAGGAGGACGCGCCACGGAGGAGGACGTGCCAGGAAGAGGGCGCGCCCGGAACCGGACCTCCCAGTGGTGGCCCGGCAGGGAGACGCGCACGGACCCGGCCGAAACGTGTATGGATATCGCCTGGACACCACTCCCTCCGGAGGACGGGGCCCAGTATTGGGGACGAGGGCGCCGGTGGCGGTCTCCGTCCGGCGCGGCGGCGCGGTGCCCGCCCGCGGGGGAGCGTGCCCCGGTGGCGGCCCGGCGGCGTTAAAGGATGGATTGTCCACAGGTAAGATCCAGGCCAGCGCACGCCGGGGGACGACGTGCCGAGCGCCCGGCGGGAAAACGGGGGTCGGCCCGCCGTATGGCATGCGCGCCTGAAGGCGTCAATGGGGTGGGGCGGAAAGATGGTCACCGGGGACACCGGGCTGCGGTTCGCGCTGCTCGGGCGGCTGCGCGCGTGGCGTGGCGACAGGGAGCTGGAGCTCGGCTCCCCGCAACAGCAGGCGTTCCTCGCGGTGTTGCTGCTGCGCGAGGAGCGGGCCGCCTCGGTGGCCGACGTCGTGGAGGCCCTGTGGGGCGAGAACCCGCCGCCCCGCGCCGTGGGGACCCTGCGGACGTACGTCTCGCGGCTGCGCAAGCTGCTGGAGCCGGAGCGGGCCGCGGGCGAGTCCCCTCAGGTCCTGGTGTCCGTCCCCGACGGCTATGTGCTGCACGTGCCGCGCGAGGCCGTGGACCTCGCCCGGTTCGAGGACCACGTCGCCTCGGCGGGCCGGGCCCGGGCGGCCGGGCAGCTCGCGGAGGCCCGCGCCCGGCTGCGCCTCGCGCTGGAGCCCTGGCAGGACGACCCCCTGCCGGGCGTCCCCGGCGCGGCCATGGACGCGCACCGCGCCCGGCTCGCCGACCAGCGCCTGACGGCCCTCGAAGCCCGCCTGGAGCTCGACCTGGAGCTGGACGGCCCGCGGTCGGTCCTCACGGAGCTCACCGACCTGGCCGCACGCCATCCCCTGCGCGAACGGCTGCGCGCCCTCCAGATGCGGGCGCTGCACCATGACGGCCGGTCCGCCGAAGCGCTCGCCGTCTACGACGAGACCCGCCTGCTGCTGAGCGAGGAGCTCGGACTCGAACCCGGCCCCGACCTCGCCGGAGCACGGGATCTGCTCATGCCGCCGGACGTCACCGGCGGCACCGGGCTCCCGGACCCGGTCGCGCCGCCGCTGCCCGCCCAGCTCCCGGGCGACCTCGCCGACTTCACCGGCCGCGCCACGCTCGTGGCGGACCTGTGCGCGCTGCTGACGTCCGAACGCCCCGGGGCCGCGGCCATGGTGGCGGTCTCCGGAGCCGGCGGAGTGGGCAAGAGCGCCCTCGCCGTACACGTCGCGCACCGGGTGCGGGAGACCTTCCCGGACGGACAGCTCTACACGGACCTCCAGGGCGTCGGCGGCCACCCGGCCGACCCGGCCACCGTGCTGGGCTCGTTCCTGCGGGCGCTGGGCGTGGACGCCGTCGCGATACCCGAGGGGCTGGCGGAACGCTCCGCACTCTTCCGCACCCGGCTGGACGGGCGCCGCGTGCTCATCCTCCTCGACAACGCCCACGGCCCCGAGCAGGTGCGGCCCTTCCTGCCCGGTCCGCCCTCGTGCGCCGTCCTGGTCACCAGCCGCGCCAAGCCCGCGGGGCCGGTCTCCGCACGCCTGGTCGACCTCGGCGTCATGACCCCGGACGAGGCACTCGAACTCCTGGGCAAGGTCATGGGCCGGGCCCGCGTCGCCGCCGAGGCGGACGACGCGGCCCGGCTGGTGTCGGCCTGCGGCCACCTGCCGCTGGCCGTGCGGATCGTGGCGGCCCGGCTGGCCACGCGCCCCGCGTGGCCGCTCGGCGCGCTGCACGGCCGGCTCGCCGACGAGAAGCACCGCCTGGCGGAACTGCGCGTAGCCGACCTGACCGTCGAGGCCGCCTTCGCGCTCGGCCACGCCCAGCTCAGGCCGGACCAGCAGCGTGCCTTCCGGCTGCTCGCCCTGCCCGACGGCCCGCACGTCTCCTCCGCCGCCGCGGCCGCGGTCCTGGACCTGCCCGAGCCGCAGGCCGAGGCGCTGTGCGAGTCCCTGGTCGACGTCAGCCTGCTGGAGTCGCCCACCCCGGGCCGCTACCGCTACCACGACCTGCTCCGCCTCTACGCGCGTGAACGCGCGAGCGCGGAGGAGTCCCCGGAGGGGCGGGCCGCCGCCCTGCGCCGCCTGCTGGAGTTCCTGATGTCCACGGTGCGGGCCTCGTACCCCGGCGCCCTCGACAGGGCCGAACGCCTGGGGATGACCGCGACGGTCCCGGGACTGACGTTCGCCACGGCCGAGGACGCCGGCGCCTGGCTGGCCGAGGAGGCGCCCTGCCTGTTCGCGGCGGTGCGCCAGGCGGCCAAGGCCCCCGACGGCACCCTCGCCCCGGCGGCCGACCTGCTGCTCATGACGGAGGAGCTGCTGGAACGCGGGCGCCCCGGGCCGGAGTTCGAGCAGGCGGCCGAGGAAGTGGTCGCCGCGGCGCTCCGCCTGGGCGACCGGCGCAGCGCGGGCCGTGCCTACCTGGCCCTCGGTCACGGTCACTACTACGCGGCCCGCCTCCGCGAACTGGTCGTGGTCTACCGCCAGGCGGTGGCGGCGAGCCGCGCGGTCGGCGACGCGCTCGTCATGGCCGACGCCCTGGTGCTGCTGGCCCGCTGCTTGTACCACCTGCGCCGCCACGACGAGACCCACGCCCTCCTCACCGAGGCATTGGCGGTCTTCCGGGCGCACGCCGACCGGCTCGGCGAGGCGAACGCCCTCGGCGCGCGCTGCCGGGTGCGCCAGGCGGCGGGCGAGACGGCCCCGGCGGTCGCGGACGCGGAGGAGGCCCTGGTGCTCCATCAAGGTCTGGGCAACGGCCGCCGGATGGGGTTCGCACTGTACGAACTGGGCGTCGTCCTCGGCGCCGCCGGACGGACCGCCGAGTCCGCCGCACGCCTCACCGAGGCGCTGGCCTTCTTCGGAGCTCGCCGCAACCGGCTGTGGGAAGGGCTCACCCTCTCCCGGCTCGCGGAGAACCGGCTTGCCACCGGCCGCGCCGAGGAGGCCGCCCGGCTGGCCCGGACCGCGGTCGCGACGCTGGAGGAGGTCAGGAACGACCGCGGCCGCGCCCACGCCCTGGCCGCGCTCGGCTCCGCCCTCGGCCGCATCGGGGACCACGACGGCGCCCGCGCGCACCGGCGCGCCGCGCACGAGATCTGCGCCCGCCTGGGCATGCCGGAGGCCGACGGCCTCCTCGCCCTGCTCGGCGACGAGCCCGGGCGCCGGGACGGGCCCGGACCGGCACCGATCCCCTGACGGGAGCGGCGGCTCCTCGCGTGCCGAACCCGGCACGCGGAACCGGCGCCACGGGCGATCCGTCCTCCGTGACGTCCCGTCAAAAGGTCCTCACGCCCCGCGGTCCTCACGTCGCTCGGAGACACCCCATGCCCCTCACCGCCCCTCCCGGCCACTCCTCCGACGGCGGATCCGGGCGAACCGCCGCCCACCGGTTCACCGTTCTCGGTCCCCTTCGCGTGTACGACGGATCGGCCGAACTGCCCGTCGGCGCACCCCGGTTGCAGGCGGTGCTCACGGTCCTGCTGCTGCGGGCGCGCACCCCTGTGTCCGCCCGCGAACTGATCGCCACGGTCTGGGGCGACGAGGCCCCGGCCGGCGCGCTGGGGTCGTTGCGCACCCATGTCTTCACCCTGCGCCGGCTGCTGGAGCCAGGCCGGGCACCTCGCGCCGCCGCGCGCACGCTGCTGACCACGGACGACGGCTACATCCTGCGCGTCGCCCCGGAGGACGTCGACCTGACGGTCTTCGAGCTCCGTACGGCCGAGGCACGCCGGGACCGGGCGGCCGGCCGGCCCGAACGGGCCCGGTCCCTGCTCGTCTCCGCGCTGGACCTGTGGCGCGGCAGACCGCTCGCCGGCGTGCCCGGGCCGTACGCCGACGCCCAGCGCACCCGGCTGGAGGAGCTGCGCCTGGCGGCCGTCGAGGCCCGCTGGGAGGCCGAGATCGCGCTGGGCGGGTACGACAACGCGCTCGGTCCGCTGCGCGCGCTGGCCGTCGAGCACCCGTGGCGCGAGCGGGTCCACGAGCTGCTGATGACGGCTCTGCACCGCGCCGGACGGCAGGCGGACGCACTCGACGTCCACGCGCGCGTCCGCCGTGCGCTCGCCGAGGAGCTGGGCACCCGCCCGGGTCCCGGCCTGGACCGGCTCCAGCAGCGGATCCTCACCGCCGGACCCGGGCGGCGGGCGGGCGGCCCGACCGGGTTCCGGGTTCCGGGCGGGTTCGACGGACCGGCCCAGTTGCCCCAGGACACCGCCGACTTCACCGGCCGTGACGACGAGGCCGACCGGCTGTGCACCGCGCTGGGGAGCAGCCGGATCGTCGCCCTCAGCGCGGTCAGCGGGATGGGCGGCATCGGCAAGACCGCGCTCGCCGTCCACGTGGCCCACCGGATGCGCCACCGCTTCCCGGACGGGCAGCTCTACGCGGACCTGAGGGGGACCGACCCCCGGCCCGCGGAGCCCATGGAAGTGCTGGGCCGCTTCCTGCGCGTCCTGGGCGTGCGCGCCGGTCACCTCCCGGCGCTGCCCGGGGAGCGGGCCGCCCTCTACCGTTCCATGCTGGCCACCCGGCGGGTGCTCGTCCTGCTGGACAACGCCCGCGACCTGGCCCAGGTCCGCGACCTGCTGCCCGGCGCACCCGGCAGCGCCGTCCTGCTGACCAGCCGGTCCCGGCTCGCCGGGTTGACCGGGGCCACCCTGGTCGACCTGCGGCCCCTGACCCCGGCTGAGGCCCTGGACCTGCTGACCCGGATCGTCGGCGAACGACGCGTGTCCGCCGAGCCGGAGGCCGCCGCCGAGGTGCTCGACGCCTGCGGCCGGCTGCCGCTCGCCCTCCGCATCGTGGCGTCCCGGCTGGCCGTCCGGCCCGACCAGACCCTCGTGGAGACCGCCGCGCTGCTGGCGGACGAGCGGCGCCGCCTCGGCACGTTCACGGCGGAGGACGCCGCCGTGGAGACGACCTTCCGGCTCGGCATGGAACTGCTCGACGCCGAACGCGCCCGCGCCTTCCGGCTGCTGGCCCTGCCCGAGGTGCCCGAGGTGAGCGTGGCCGCCGCCGCGGCGCTGCTCGCCCGGCCGGAGCGGGAGGCCGAGGAGCTGTGCGAGTCGCTGGTCGACCTGAGCCTGCTGGAGTCGGTCGCCCCCGGCCGCTACCGCTACCACGCCCTGCTCCGGCTCTTCGCCCGGCAGACCGCGGTCGCCGACGTACCGGATCACGAACGGACCGCCGCGCTCGCCCGCCTGCTGGAGTTCGCCCTCGCCACCGCCCTCGACGCCCACCGGGCGGCGCTGCCCGACGACCTCTTCCCCGGGCACGCGGCGCCGCTGCGCTCCACGGGCCTGGTCTTCACCGGCCCGCGGGAGGCCAACGCCTGGCTGCTCGACGAACAGTCGTCACTCCTGGGACTCATCGAACAGGCCGCGGACGACGCCTCCCTGTCGCTGACCGTCTGCGCGGACCTGCTGCTGGCCACGGACCCGCTCGGCCGCCTCGGCGCGCAGCCCTACGGCATCGAGCGCGCCGCCCGGACCCTGGCCGGGGCCGCGCGCGCCGCCGGCCACCGCACCGCGGAAGCACGCGCCCTGTACATGCTGGGCAGCTCCGTGCAGCACCGCTTCGCCATGCGGCTCGGCGCCCCCGCCCTGGACCGGGCCGTCGAGCTGTGCCGGGCGGCCGGGGACCGTACGCTGCTCGCCCACGTCCTGATAACACGGGGCGGGGGCGCGCTGGCCCTGCGCGACTTCACCGCCGCGCACGCCATGCTGAGCGAGGCGCTGACCCACTGCAGGGCCCTGGCCAGCCGCGGCACCGAGGCGTACGCGCTCGGCTTCCTCGGCCTGGCCCTGCTGGCCACCGGCCGGGCCGAGGAAGGGCTGGCGCACTGCCGCGAGGCCGTCGCCGTCACCCGGGCGACCGGTGACGTCGCGGGCCAGGCCAACGCGCTGCACAACCTCGCCCAGGTCTGCCTGCGGACCGGGCGGACGTCCGAGACCTTCGACAGCCTGCACGAGAGCCTGCGCCTGTGGCGGCAGACGGGCTCCCGCTTCCGTGAGGGCCTGCTGCTCGGCGCGATCGCCGAGGCCCACAACCTCTCGGGACAACCCGTGGCGGCCGCCGACCACGCCGCGCGGGCCCGGGACATCGCCGAAGCGCGCGGCGACGCGGGCATCCTCGCCCGCGCCCTCGCCCAGCTCGGCCACGCCCACCGGGCCCAGGGCGACGCCGACCGGGCCCGGGAGCACTACCACCGTGCGGAGAGCGTCTTCCGCGAGCTCGGCCTGCCCGACGCGGACGACGTCGCACGGCACCTCCGGGAGCCCTGACCGTGGCGCGCCGGGCCGGAGGCCGTTTTTCCCCCCCGGCCGGGAGGGAGCCGAGCGGACGTTGACCGCTCGTCAAACAGGCGTTGATCATTTCTTGAACACCCGTTCCTAGCCTCATCGAGACAAACACCCGGGCGGATCGCGTCCGGGAGCATTCGATGAGCGAGGAACCGGCCCATGCAGGCAATATCCAAGAAGTCGTCCATATGGGGCGCCGTCGCCCTGGCCGCGTTCGGCGTCGCCAGCCTGCCCGCGACGGCGCAGGCGGCCGCACAGGCCGGCCCGCTCGTCGGACTCGCCGGCAAGTGCCTGGACGTGCGCGGCGGCGTCCGTGACAACGGCACCCCGGTGCAGCTCTACGGCTGCAACGGCACGGAGTCCCAGCAGTGGATGTACGTCGAGCAGCCCGGTGAGATCGGCGCCACGATGACCGCGTTCGGCAAGTGTCTGGACGTGGCGTCCAGCGGCACCGCCGACGGCACCCCCGTCCAGCTGTGGGACTGCAACGGCACGGGCGCCCAGAAGTGGGTGCGCTACCAGGGTGACGTCCTGGTCAACCCGCAGTCCAACAAGTGCCTGGACGTGCGCGGCGGCAACACCAACGACGGCACCCCGGTCCAGCTCTACAGCTGCAACTACACCGCGTCCCAGGTGTGGAAGTTCTCCGACGGCGGCCAGAACCCGAACCCGAACCCGGACACCAAGTCGCTGCAGCGCCAGGTCTTCGACCTCGTCAACGACTACCGCGCGCAGCACGGCAAGGCGCGGCTCCAGTACGACCCGGTCGTCGAGCGCGCCGCCCAGGACGAGGCCGACGAGCAGGCCCGGCGCCAGCAGCAGGGCCACTACATCGGGACGATGGACTCGCTCCGCAAGTACGGCTACCCGCGCCCGTTCAGCGAGACCGCCGAGAACGCGGCGGGCGCCCGCGGCTTCTGGAAGGACGCCCCGTCGGTGGTCGACGCCTGGATCAAGGAGCCGCTGCACGAGCAGAATATCCTGGGCGACCAGCACAAGTACACCGGCGTCGGCGTGACGATCGACGCGAACGGCAACTACTGGTGGGCGCAGGACTTCGTCGGCTGACCGAGCCCCGACGGCCCGCCCGCTCCCGTACGACCACCTCCGGGAGGCCGCTACCGCTGCGGGCGGGCGGCGGGGAGGGCGGGGAGCGCCCCGCTCCGCCCCCGGCCCGAGTGCCTCCCGGTCGGGCATGCCCCGGAACTCCGGCATCCTGGTTCTTTCCTACCAGGAGGCATTGGATCCGTGGAATTCCGGCTGCTCGGCACGGTGGCCATCGGCACCGAGACCGGCGACGTCCCGCTCGGCCCCGCCAAACGGCGCAGCCTGCTCGCCGCCCTGCTGCTGAGGCCTAACTACCCGCTCTCGGTCGAGCGGCTGACGGCGGCGCTCTGGGACCATGAGCCACCGCTCCACGCGCGCGGGGTCATCCAGGGCCATGTGTCCAGGCTGCGGACCTTGCTCACGGCCGCCGGGGCCGGGACGCACGGGGTCGGGCTGATCACCCAGGGCGCGGGCTACGTCCTGCGGATGCCGGAGACGCTGCTGGACGCGCACCGCTTCGAGGAGCTGGTGGCCCTGGCCCGGGAGCAGTGCGCCCCGGCCGACGCCGTGGCCACGTACCAGGAGGCGCCGTCGGACGTGAGCGGGACATCAGCCGGACGTGAGCGGCGCGTCAGCGGGCCGGGCAAGGATGAGCGGATCGCGGGAACGTACCGCGAGATCCACGTCTCCACCCGGGGAGCCCCGTCATGCGCACGTCCCGCATTCCCACCACGGCAGCGGTCGCCGCGGTCGCCACCGCCGCACTGGCCCTGACCATGACCGTCGTCGGCACCGCCCTGGCGGCCACCGACGGCGATGGCGGCGCGGACGGGGCGGCGCCCCGCTCGACGGCCGCCTTCCAGGCCGCCGCCAAGCCGAAGGCCGGCGAGTCGCGCCCCGACAAGCCCCGGCCGAAGGCCGGCCAGTCGCGTCCTGAGCACCCCAGCAGCACCGAGGTTCCCCTGCCGAACCCCAGCGCCTTGCTCCGGGCCGGCCGCACACCGCGGTCGGTCCGGAGCCGCACGGGCCCGCTCGCTCAGCCGAGGTCGCTGCGGTACCAGTTCCAGCTGGTGGAGTTCTCGTTGTCCCAGACCTTCACCGGCCGGGAGACCGCGTCGTCACGACCCGCGAAGGTGTGCAGCGCGACCTCGTTCTTCCCGTCCTTCTCCTGACCCTTGTTGTAGAGGACGCCCAGGTCGGCCTTGCCGTCGCCGTCGAAGTCACCGGCCACCAGCTTGCTGCGGTCGGCGTTCCAGCTGCCGGTCGTGGTGTCGTTGTTGTCCCACGCGCGCTTCGGCCCGGCGATGCCGTCGGTGCGGCCGTAGGCGATGTGGAAGGCGGTGCGGTTGCTTCCGGACTTGTCCTTGCCCTCGTCGTAGAGGATGCCGAGGTCGGCCTTGCCGTCGCCGTTGAAGTCGCCCGCGACCGGCTTGCTGCGCTCCCAGTTCCAGGACCCGGTGGTCCGGTCGTTGTTGTCCCAGACGCGCTTCGGCCGGGTGATGGCATCGGTGGTGCCGTAGCCGATGTGGAAGGCGGTGCGGAAGTCTCCGGTGTCGTCCTTGCCCTCGTTGTACAGGATGCCGAGGTCGGCCTTGCCGTCGCCGTTGAAGTCTCCGGCGACGGGCTTGCTGCGTTCCCAGTTCCAGGACCCGGTGGTGCGGTCGTTGTTGTCCCAGACGCGCTTCGGGCCCCGGATCCCGCCGTCGTACGAGTACATGATGTGGAAGGCCGTGTGGTTCATGTTGTCGTCGCCCTGGCCCTCGTTGTAGAGGATGCCGAGGTCGGCCTTGCCGTCGCCGTTGAAGTCGCCCGCGACCGGCTTGCTGCGCTCCCAGGTCCAGCTGCCCGTGGTCCGGTCGTTGTTGTCCCAGACCTTGGCCGGGGCCTTGAACGACTTGCCGTCGCTGAGGAACTCGTACAGCGAGGTGCGGAAGTCACCGGTGTCGTCCCGGCCGTCGTTGTACAGGACCGCGACGTCCGTCTTCCCGTCGCCGTTGAAGTCCCCGACGGTCATCTTGCTGCGGTCGGCGTTCCAGCTCCCGGCGGAGGCCGCTTCGTTGTCCCACACCTTGACGGGCGCGTCGAAGCCATGACCGTTGCTGGTGAACTTGTACAGCGAGGTCATGTTCTTGCCCGCGTCGGACCTGCCGTTGTTGTAGAGGACGGCGATGTCGGCCTTGCCGTCGCCGTCGAAGTCGCCGGTGGTGGTGCTGGGGACAGCCTTGTTGGCGACGAAGAAGCCGGACGCGGCGGACATCGGGCCGTCCTTGCCGGCCGCGTTCTTGGCCCGGACGGTCAGGGTGTGCGGGCCGTCCGCCAGTTCGGTGGTGTCCAGGGACGCGGCGTACTGGGTGCCGGGGGTGGCGACGGACTCCACCAGCCGGCCGTCGACGTAGAACTCCATGCCGGTGGGGGTGCCGACGCTCTCGGACGCCGAGGCGGTGAGGGAGACCTGACCGTCCAGGATCGCCTGGTCCGCCGGGCCGGTCACCTTGGCCTCGGCCGGACCGGCGCCGGTGTCCTCGGCGCCCGGCTCGGGAGTGACGGGCCCGTCGACTATGTTGTCGTAACGGTACGCACCGTAGCCGTCGGTGGGGTGGCCCGAGAGCCAGGAGTCGTTGAGGTTCCCCACATAGCGCTGGGTGACCACTCTGCGGCCGCTCTCGGAGTAGTAGTAGAACGTCCGGGCCGACTTGTCGATCCAGCCGGCGAAGATGATGACGTGGCTCTGCGTGTTGTTGAGGATGTCGCCGGGTTTGAGGTCGGACGTGCTGATCCGGGTCGTGACATCGCGCAGGGACCAGGTGTTGCGGCTCTGCTTGAGCATCCAGGCCATGGAGACGTAGCCCGAGCAGTCCTGGCGGTACCAGCCGCCCGTCGCCTCGTCCTTGTACCAGCTGTAGGGCGAGTTGAGTCCGTTCTCGCTGTACGGAACCTTGTTGGCGGCCCAGTCTCTCGCCCGGTCCAGCACCTGTTGCCGTGTGACGCGGCTTCCCGCGGCGGCGCCGTGGCCGAGGGTGCCTGTCGAGACCACCGGCATCCCGTCGGACTGCCGGGATTCGGCGTGTGCCGTCCCGGTGGCAAGGGCGGCCGAGGCGATCGCGGTCACGAGGATCAGGGACGCGCCACGGCGGGCGGATTCCTTCAGAAGCATGGGTGTCTCCAGACACGTCGAAGCGAGGAACAACGCAGGTGACGAGAAGCCCCCGCGGGCAGGGGGCGTACTTCGCGGCCGCACAGGCGGTGCGGTGCCGCGTGGTGAGTGCCCGCATCACCTTGACGAAGCGCGTCGCGAAGATGTGACGGTGGAGACGGAATTTCTTTTGAGTTGTTCCGGAGAAACCGAAGCCCCGCCGCGCTGTCGCACGGCGGGGGCTGGTGGGGTGGAGGCGACGGACGGCAGGGGGTTACGCGCCCGCCATGTGTCAGGCCAGGTCGCTGCGGTACCACCGCCAGGAGCTGAACGTACGGCTGCCCCAGGACTCGGCCGGCGGGGAGACGGCCTCGGCGCGGCCGGCGAAGGTGAACAGCTTGACCTCGCCCTTGCCTTCGGGGGTCTCGCCGCTGTTGTAGAGGACGCCCAGGTCGGCCTTGCCGTCGCCGTCGAAGTCACCGGCGGTCGGCTTGGCGGAGTCGGCGTTCCAACTGCCGGTGGTGCGGTCGTTGTTGTCCCACGCGCGCTTGGGGGCGTTGACGCCGTCGGCGCGGCCGTAGGCGATGTGGAAGGCGGTGCGGTTGCTTCCGGTCTTGTCCTTGCCTTCGTCGTAGAGGATGCCGAGGTCGGCTTTGCCGTCGCCGTTGAAGTCTCCGGCGACGGGCTTGCTGCGTTCCCAGTTCCAGGATCCGGTGGTGCGGTCGTTGTTGTCCCAGACGCGCTTCGGCCCGGCGATGCCGTCGGCGCGGCCGTAGCCGATGTGGAAGGCGGTCCGGAAGTCGCCGGTGCTGTCCTTGCCCTCGTTGTAGAGGATGCCGAGGTCGGCTTTGCCGTCGCCGTTGAAGTCCCCGGCGACCGGCTTGCTGCTCTGCCAGTTCCAGGACCCGGTGGTGCGGTCATTGTTGTCCCACGCCCGCTTGGGCTCCCGGATCCCGTCGGCCGTGGCGTAGGCGATGTGGAAGGCGGTGCGGAAGTCTCCGGTGTCGTCCCTTCCCTCGTTGTAGAGGATGCCGACGTCGGCCTTGCCGTCGCCGTTGAAGTCGCCCGCGACCGGCTTGGACCGCTTCCAGTCCCATGACCGGGTGCTCCGCCACCGCTTCACCGGCTTGTCGAAGCCGGAGCCGTGGCTGGTGAAGGTCCACAGCGCGGTGCGGTTGTTCCCGGCCTCGTCCCGGCCCTCGTTGTAGAGGACGCCGATGTCCGTCCTGCCGTCGCCGTTGAAGTCCCCAGCGGTGACCTTGGAATCGGCCCAGTCCCAGGAGCCGGAACCGGCCTCCAGGTTGTCCCACACCTTCACCGGCGTGGCGAACGAGCCCTGGCCCGTGCTGAGCAGGGTCCACAGCGCGGTGTGGTTGTTGTCGCCCTCCCGGTCGTAGCCGTAGAGGATCGCGACGTCGGCCTTGCCGTCGCCGTCGAAGTCGCCGGTGGTACGGCCGGCCGTGCCCCGGTTGGCGACGAAGAAGGAGACGCCCGAGGACATCGGCCCGGTCCGGCCGGCGTCGTTGACCGCGCGGGCGGTCACGGTGTGCGGCCCCTCCGCCAGGGTCGTGGTGTCCAGGCTCACGCTGTACGAGGGCCCGGCCCCGGAAGCCGTACCGGCGGCGTCGCCGTCCACGAAGAAGGCGGCACCGGCCGGCTTCCCCGCCTCCTCGCTCACCGACGCGGACAGCGTGACCGTACCGCTGAGGACGCCGCGGTCCTCCGGGCCCGTGACGCGGGTGACGGGCGGGGTGGCGCGCGGGTACGGGTCGACGCCGTCGTCGACCAGGCCCTTCTCGCGGGCGCAGCTGCCCCACTGGCTCGCCCCGGAACCCCGGAGGATCCTTTCCGCGACGGTGATCTGCTCCTTCTTGGACGCCTTGTGCGGGTACTCGGCGAACTCCCGTCCGTTGTAGGCGTCCCAGGTGGGCTTCATGATCTGGAGGCCGCCGTAGTACGGGCCGTCGGGGTTGACGACGGTCCAGTCGCCCGAGCTCTCGCACTGGGCCATCCGCTCCCACATCGCCAGGGAGGCGGCGGAGGCGGGAGAGGCGGAGGTGAGAAGCGCGGCGGGGGCGAGGGAGGAGAGGAGGGCGGCGGCGAGGGCGAGACGCACGGCGCCGCGGGGTCTTTCGGGCATGGAGGACGTCCTGTGGAGGAGAGGAGGGCGTACCGCACCGCGCAGGCGGTGCGGTGCCGCATGGTGAGTGCCTGCTCCCACACTGACGAAGCGTGTCGCGAAGATGTGACGGCGGAGACGAAACCGGTCCGGGCCGGGCTGGGTCGCTCCGGCGGAACCGAAGCCTCCGCCACGCTGCGCGATGCTCGGTCATGCCTCCCGGGGGGGGCTGCGGCTCCGGTACGGGGCTCCGTTCTTCCGCCCCGGGGCTCGACCCGCACGGCTTCCGCGTGTCATGCTCCACCCCCGGATTGTGACGGCGGCATGAACACTGTCGTACAAGATCACTTCCGGGTGTGGCGCCCTTGCGCGCGGACGGCTCGCCGGGAGGCTCCGGGCGGGCGCGCCGCCGGGGCCTCCGCTTGCCTTGGCGTCACCCCCGTGATTTCAGGGCGGAGGCGGTCGGCGGGGGACTCCGGAAGGCCGTGCGCCGAACCGCGCCCGGGGTGTGCGGTGCCTCGAACCGGGTCGTATCAAGGTCAGTTGATGGCGTGACTCCTCTGTGGCAGGGTCGGGCCGAGATGCCAAGGGGGAGGGCACGGGACATGACGTTTCACAATTCCTTCGGCCTGTCCGCCGAGCGGCGCCACGCCGATTCTCATGGGTACACGTCTCCGGGGCGGGCGGGAATTTCGTAGCCGGATCCCGCGGCGGGCGGTCTCCGTCCGCCGGTCCGTGCTGCCTTCATTCCTGTCGCGTTCCGGTCCTCTGTCGGAAATATGCGAGAAATTCAATGAAATCCCTCGGGAGTGCCATGACGGCACCTCATTCGGCCCGCGTCCCGGGAAAGCGGGATGGATCCACCGTAGTGCTGGCACAGGTCAGTGACCTGTTCCTGGCCGATTCACCAAGAGTCGACGGCGTGGTGGAGGGTCATGTCCGAAAACTGGCCGGACTTGAAACCCCGCTTCCGCCGATCGTGGTCCAGCGCCACACGATGCGCGTCATCGACGGAATGCACCGGTTACTCGCGGCCAAGCGCCGCGGTGCCGAACGGCTGCCGGTCCAGTTCTTCGACGGGAGCGACGAGGAGGCATTCCTCCTCGCCGTCAGGCTGAATGCCCAGCACGGCCTGCCGCTGTCACGGGCCGACCGGCGGGCGGCGGCGTCGCGATTCATCGCGTCCCACCCCGAGTGGTCCGACCGGCGGGTGGCCGCGACGACGGGCCTCTCGGCCGCCACCGTCGGGTCGATCCGGAAGCGTTCAACTGACGAAACCGCGCAGTTGACCGCCAGAACCGGCCGTGACGGCAAGGCGCGCCCGCTCAGACCGGCCGAAGGGCGGCTCCGCGCGGCCGAGCTGATCAAGGAACGGCCGGAGAGCTCGCTCCGGCAGATCGCGGCGGCCGCCGGGGTGGCCCCGGCGACCGTCCGGGACGTACGCGAACGGCTGCGCCAGGGGCGGGACCCCGTCCCGGACAAGCTCCGGAACCTCGACGGCGCGGACCGCCGCCCCTCCGCGACCGCCGGGCCGGCCACGCGGACCCGGTCCGCCACGGGCGTCCGGGCCGCCGCCGTGACGGATCCCGGCGGGACGAACCCTCTCCCGGACGGGCCGTCCACCGCGGTGGACAGCCTGCGGCGGGATCCTTCCTTGCGCTTCTCCGAAGCGGGGCGGGAACTCCTGCGCCTCCTGACGGTCAACGCCATGCCCCGCGAGTCGTGGGAACAGCTGGCGGCCGCCGTCCCCGCGCACCGCCGTGACGTCTGCGCGAGTCTGGCGCGTGAACACGCCAGACGGTGGGCCGCGTTCTCCGATCTGCTGGCGCGGGAAGCGGAGTCGGCGGCCTGACCCGGCCCGATTCGGTGCCCGTCCCCGGCACCCGGCGATCGCGTGGTTCCGCATAGCACCGGACGACGCATTTGTCACTACCATTTTTTCTACTTGATCATCTTTCCTTGACATGTTTTCCGCTCTTCTGAACGATGGCTCAGTCAATTCGAGTTGATCATGAGTCAGGCGACCGGAAACGGACGGAGATACGCGGTGACGAGACTGCTTGTCGGAAACGACTTCGGTGAAGAGTTGCGCAAACGTCCGGGTGCCGGCTGGTGGGTACAGCGACTGGTCTGGTTCGCCCAGGACGGCGACATACTCGTCCTGCCGGTACGGCCCGAAGAGGATTACCTGCGGTACGTCACCTCGATGACCGGAACCCGGCTCTCCTCGCTGAAAGTGATAATTCCGCCGCCCGGCCATCTCGGGGCGGAGATGCTGACGTCCGACCGGCTTCGCGACAAGGAATTCCTCGACGAACTGGGCGAGGCCGTCGCCGGTGCCGCCGTCGACAGCGTCCTCGCGCTGTTTCCCGATGCCGCGATCGCCTCCCTGGCCGAGGCGCTGGGCCTCGAGAACCGGATGCCGGGGTACGCGTTCGTCAGCCAGGGCGGCGGGGCCATCGTCAACAGCAAGGCGTTCTTCCGCGCCGTGGCGGCGGGCGCCGGAGCGCCGATACCGGAAGGCACGGTCTGCCCCACCCCGCAGGCGGCCGAGGAGGCCGTGCTCAAGCTGCTGGCGGCGGGCCATGTCGCGATCCTCAAGCACGAGTTCCTCTCCAGCGGCAAGGGCAACGAGATCCTCAGCCCCTACGACGGCGTCCGGCCGATCGGGGCCCGGAGCGCGACCGTCGTGACCGACCGGGCCGCTGTCCACGCGTACCTCGCGGAGCGGTGGGACGCGCTCTCGGGCGACGGCCGCAACCAGGTGGTGGTCGAGCGCTACTTCCCCGACAGCGCCGCCGCGTTCGCGGAATTCCTCATCACGGACGAAGGCATCGAGTTCGGCGGGCAGGGCGACATGCTGTCCGAGCCCTTCGCGATCGCCCAGATCATCCCCGCCCCGGCACTGACGCCGGATCAGGCACAGCGGCTCGTGGCGGCGGGGCGGCTGCTGTGCGAGCCCCTGCACGCGATGGGCTACCGGGGCAGGCTCAGCGCGGACGGCATCGTCACACCCGACGGCGACGTCCTGTTCACCGAGTACAACGGCCGGGTCACCGGATCCACCCATGTCTACGCCGTGATCGGCGAGCAGGTCGTCGGCGCCGACTACGCCCGCGACCGGGTCCTGTTCGAACACCTGTGGCCGGAGGGCTGGACCGCACCGTCCTTCGCCGCGGTCGTGGCCCGGATCTCCGGCGCCGGTCTGGCCTACGACCCGGCGACCCGCACCGGCGTCGTCCTCGCCAGCGCCTTCAACCGCCCCGACGACGCCCTCCACTGCTGTGTGGTCGCCGAGTCCCTGGCGGCGGCCCAGGAGATCCGGCTCCGGCTCGAGCCGCTCTTCACCGGCGACTGACCCATGTCGGCCGGCACGCACCCCACCCACGTACCCCTGGAAAGGTTCCGATGTCGCTGAACAGCTACGACGAGTGGTCCCCGCTCAAGGAGGTCATCGTCGGATCGGCGCAGAACTACACCTCCCACGAACGGGAGCTGTCCTTCGACCTGTTCTTCCACGAGAACATCACCCAGGACAACGTCTCCCGCTCCGAGTGGTACTACCCCCGGGTGGGCCCCTCGCCGGAGGGGGCGCCCCGGGCGGCCCGCTCGCCGATCAAGCAGCGGTACGTCGAGGAGCTCAACGAGGACGTCGAAGGCATCGCCGAGGTCCTGGAGTCGCTGTCCGTGAAGGTCCACCGGCCCATGTCGGTGCAGGACGCCGCCGAGGTGCGCACCCCGGCGTGGTCGGCCGGGGTCGTCCCGCCGCTCAACGTCAGGGACAACACCCTCATCCTGGGTGACGAGATCATCGAAACCCCGCCGATGATCCGCTCCCGGTACTTCGAGACCCAGTTCCTCACCCCGGTCTTCGCCGACTACTTCCGCCGGGGCGCCCGCTGGACGGTGATGCCCCGCCCCCTGATGACGGACGCCTCCTTCGACCTCTCGTACGCGCGCACCGCCACCGCGGGCGGGCCCGTCGAGCCGATCGGCGAACCCCGGCCGTCGCCGTACGACGTCGGACACGAGATGATGTTCGACGGCGCCCAGTGCCTGCGCCTGGGCAAGGACCTGGTGGTCAACATCTCCACCGCCAACCACGCGCTCGCGGTGGACTGGCTGGAGCGCCACCTCGAAGGGCGGTTCCGCGTCCACCGGGTGCACCGCCTGAGCGACAGCCACATCGACAGCATGGTGCTCGCCCTGCGCCCCGGGACCCTGCTGGTCCGGTCCAAGGAGGTCGCGGAGTACCTGCCCGAGCCGCTGCGCTCCTGGGACCTGATCGTCCCGCCCGAGGCCACGTCGAACAACTTCCCCCGGTACGAGGACGACGACCTGATCCTCACCAGCCGCTACATCGACCTGAACGTGCTGTCGGTCGGCCCCGACACCGTTCTGGTGAACGAGGCGTGCCCGGAGCTGATGCGCACCCTGGAGAGCCGGGGCTTCACCGTCGTCCCCGTCCGCCACCGCCACCGCCGGCTGTTCGGCGGCGGCTTCCACTGCTTCACCCTGGACACCGTCCGCGAGGGATCCGGCCCCGAGGACTACTTCGGCGGCTGACCGGGGGACGGCAAGCCGTGCGGGCGCGGTCCCCGCACGGCGCAGGGGCCTCCCCGACACCGCACCCCCCGCCCGCTCACCCAGTGGAGTCGCAGTGATTCATGACCTGCTGCCGGAGGCGACCCCACGCCCCGGCACACCGGGCGGCCCGCAGCCCGACGGCCGTCCGGCGGCACCCGTCCCCCGGATCACCGCCGTCGCGACGGCCGTTCCGCCCGACTCGTACGCACAGCGAGAGGTCCTCGACCTCTTCGGCATCGACGACCCCCGCATCAGATCGCTCTTCCTCAACAGCGCCATCGAACGCCGCCACCTCACCCTCCCGCCACGGGCCCCCGGCGGCACCTGGCACTTCGAGACCCAGGGCGAACTGCTGCGCAAACACGCCACCGGCGCCGTCGACCTGGGCGGTCGCGCCGTCCTCGCCGCCCTGCGGGAGGCGGGAGCGGAGCCCGCGGACATCGGCTACCTGTGCTGTGTGTCCTCCACCGGGTTCCTGACCCCGGGGCTGAGCGCCCTGCTGGTCAAGGAACTGGGGCTGCGCCCCGAGACCTCCCGCCTCGACGTCGTAGGCATGGGGTGCAACGCCGGGCTCAACGCCCTGACCGCGGTGACCGGGTGGGCGAGCGCCAACCCGGGACGACTGGCGGTGATGGTCTGCGCCGAGGTCTGCTCCGCCGCGTACGTCTTCGACGGCACGATGCGCACCGCCGTCGTCAACAGCCTCTTCGGCGACGGTGCCGCCGCGGTCACCGTCGTCGCGGACGAGCACGGCGACACAGCGCGGGACGCGCGGCCGGGGGCGGCCGGCACCGCCCCCGCCGTGCTGAAGTACGCGAGCTGCGTCATCCCCGAGGCCGTGGCCGCCATGCGCTACGAATGGGACGACGACCAGGGCAAGTTCAGCTTCTTCCTGGACCGTGACATCCCCTACGTCGTCGGCGCGCACGCCGAGCGGCCCGTCGCCCGGCTCCTTGAAGGAACGGGCCTACGCCGCTCCGACATCGCCCACTGGCTGGTGCACTCCGGCGGCAAGAAAGTCATCGACTCGGTGCGCGTCAACCTCGGACTCACCCGGCACGACGTGCGGCACACCGTCGGTGTGCTGCGCGACCACGGAAACCTCTCCAGCGGCTCCTTCCTGTTCTCGTACGAGCGCCTGCTCGCCGAGGGCGTCGTCAGCCGCGGCGAGTACGGGGTGCTCATGACGATGGGGCCGGGCTCGACCATCGAGACGGCGCTGCTCCGCTGGTAGTCCCCCCACCCCGACCCACGCGAGAACAGGAGAGCGAAGTGACCGTTCCACACGAGGCCCCGGAGGCACCGGGGCCCGCAGCAGCCGTCGGTGCCACGGTCGACCTGGAGGTCGACGTCACCGGCCCGCTCCCCGGGGCCGCGGCCGCGCTGCACAAGGCGTGCGACGTCGCGGAGGACGGCGGCCCCGGCACGGTGCTGACGCTGTGGCTGTCCGCCGGAGCCGCGGGCGGCGCCGACTGGCCCGGTGACACCGGCATCCATGACGTGAACCGGTGGGAACGGGCGGTGCGCCGGCTGGAGGGCACCCGGGCGGCCACCGTGGCCGTCGCCGCGGGAGCCACCGGCGGCCCTGCCCTCGACCTGCTCCTGGCGGCCGACCACCGGATCGCCGACCGGACGCTGCGCCTCTCGCTCCCCGGGCACGGTGGCCTGCTGTGGCCGGGCATGTCCGCCCACCGCCTGGCCCACCAGCTGGGCGCGGCCCGGGCCCGCCGGCTCGTCCTCACCGACGCCGCGATTCCCGCCGGCCACGCGCTGGACCTGGCGCTGGTCGACGAGGTCGTGGACGACACGAGGGCCGCGGTGGACGCGGCGGTCGCCCGGCTCTCCGGGGTGCCGGGCAGTGAACTGGCGCTGCGGCGCCGGCTGCTGGCGGAGGCGGTGACGACCGGCTACGAGGAGGCGCTGGGATCCCACCTCGCCGCCTGCGACCGGGAACTGCGCAGGATACGGGGAACCTCGGAGGCGCGGGCATGAGCGAGGACCGTACCCCCACCGCCCCCCGCACGGTGGCGACGGACGAGGACACGAGCGGCCTCGCCCCGCGCGTTGACCGCTGGGAGGCCGCGCGGCCCCCGCTGGGCCGCACCGTGCGGGAGGACGCCGAGGCACTGGCACAGCACATCTCCGAGGCCGAGGACCTCCTCGCCGCCCTCCCTCCCCGCCCCGAGCGCGACCGGACCCAGCGACAGGACGCCGCACGCCTGGCCGACGGCGGCCGCCGGCTGCGCGACCGCTTTCTCCGCCTGCACGCCGAGAGCGTCTACGACACCTTGACGGACGGGCGCACCCGGCACCCGCGGGTGGACGAACTCGTCTACGCGGCGGCCGAGGCGTTCCCCGGTCTCGTGCCGACGCGCGCGCGGATCGCCGCGGAACTGCGCCACATCCAGGCCCACAAGGAAGGGCGGGAGATCGACCAGGGCATCTTCTTCCGCGCGCTGCTCCGGTCCCCGAAGGCCGGCGCGCACCTCGTCGACAGCATGCTGCTGCCGACCCGGCGCGCCCTGGACCTGCTGCCGGGATTCCGCCGGGACGGCAGGGCCGACCTGGGAACCGTGCTGATCGAGCGGCGCGGGGCAGCGGCCCATGTGACCGTCAACAACCAGAGCTGCCTCAACGCCGAGGACAACCGCCTGATGGCGGACCTGGAGACGGCCGTCGACCTGGCACTGCTCGACGACGGCGTCCGGGTCGGAGTGCTGCGCGGCGGCGTCATGGACCACCCTCGCCACCGCGGCCGCCGGGTGTTCAGCGCGGGCATCAACCTGCGTCACCTGCGCGAGGGCCGGATCTCCTTCGTGGACTTCCTGCTCGGCCGGGAGCTGGGCCTGCTCAACAAGCTGGCCAAGGGCGTCATCCCCGACCCGGACCCGGACGCTTTCCCCGACCGGACCGTGCAGAAGCCCTGGATCGGGGTCGTGGACTCGTTCGCCATCGGCGGCGGTACGCAGATCCTCCTCGTGCTCGACCGGGTCATCGCGGCCGAGGACGCCTACTTCAGCCTGCCGGCGGCGCAGGAGGGCATCGTGCCGGGCACGGGCAACCTCCGGCTCGGCAGGCTCACCGGAAGCCGGCCGGCCCGCAGGATCATCCTGGGCGGGCACCGGATCGCCGCGACCGACCCGGACGCCGGTTTCCTGTGCGACCAGGTCGTGCCCACCGCCGGACTCGACGCGGCCGTCGAGGCGAGCGTACGGGAGCTGGACAGCCCGGCGGTGGTGGCCAACCGCAGGATGCTCGGACTCGCCGAGGAGCCGGCCGACGCCTTCCGGGCGTACCTGGCCGAGTTCTCGCTGGTGCAGGCGTACCGCTCGTACAGCGAAGACGTGCTGGAGAAGGTCGGCAGGGCGTGGGCACGGCCGGGAGCCTCCGGATGAGCGCGGCACCCGGGGGAGCGGGGCGGCACGAAGAGGCGCCCGGGCGGGGCGCGGTGCGGTTCACGCGGGACGAACTGCACGGTTCGCTGGCCGACCCCGTCCTCGGCACGATCGGTTTCCTCAACGAGGTCATGGCCCGGTACCCGGAGGCGATCTCCTTCGCTCCCGGAGCGCCCCACCTCACCCATCTCGGCGACTTCGACCTCGCCCGGCACGTCGAGAGCTACCTGGCGTACGCCGCCGAGCGGCGCGGTCTGTCCCCGGACCGGGCGCGGCACCTGCTGTACGAGTACGGCCCGAGCCGCGGCCTGATCAACGACCTGGTGGCGCGGGCGCTCGACCTCGACCAGGGCCTCGGGATCTCCCCGGACGCGGTCGTGGTCACCGTGGGCGCCCAGGAGGCGATGCTGCTGACCCTGCGCGCCCTCTGCAGGCCCGGCCGGGACCTCGTCGCCGTCGTCCAGCCGTGCTTCGTCGGCATCACCGGAGCCGCCCGGCTGCTGGACATCGACCTCGTGGCCGTCGACGAGACCGCCGACGGGATCGACCTCGACGGGCTGCGGACGGCCTGCCGGGCCGCCCGCGCCGACGGCCGGCGCGTCCGTGCCCTCTACGTGGCCCCGGACTTCGCCAACCCCTCCGGCACCGTCCTGGACCTGGCCACCCGCAGGCGGCTGCTCGACTTCGCCGCCCGCGAGGACCTGCTGCTCCTGGAGGACAACGCCTACGGGTTCACGGCCGCGCCGGGCTCCGGGCTGCCCGGCCTCAAGGCCCTGGACGAGGACGCCCGGGTGGTCCTGCTGGGCACCTTCGCCAAGGTGTGCCTGCCCGGCGCCCGGGTCGGATTCGCGGTGGCCGATCAGACGGTGTGCACGGCGGACGGCTCGCGGCGGCTGCTCGCCGACGAACTGGCGGCCCTCAAGAACATGGTCACCGTCAACACCTCGCCCATCAGCCAGGCCGTCATCGGCGGGATGCTGCTGGAGAACGGCGGTTCGCTGGCCGCGCTCGGCCGGGACAGGGCGACGCTCTACCAGCGCAACCTCGGCCTGCTGCTCGCGGCTCTGGACCGCCATCTCCCCCCGGGCGCCGGGCGCCCGGCGGGCGTGAGCTGGAACCGGCCCGCGGGCGGGTTCTTCGTCCGCATGCGGTTGCCGATCCCCGCCGACACCGCCCTGCTGGACGAGTGCGCCTCCCGGTACGGCGTGCTGTGGACCCCGATGGACCAGTTCTACCTGGACGGCTCCGGCGCCGACGAGCTGCGGCTCTCGTGCAGTTACCTCGACCCGGAGCAGATCGGGGAAGGCGTCGCCCGGCTGGCGCGGTTCCTGCGCGAGGTCTGCCCGTAAGGCCGCCGACCGGGCGAGCCGGGCCCCGCCGACCGCACGGCCGGCGGGGCCCGTCACCGGCTCAGCCGGCCTCCTGGTAGACCCGGGGCACTCCGGCGCCGATCCCCGCGACCACCTCGTACGGGATCATGCCCGCCGCCCTCGCCAGCTCCTCGGCCGTGGGCTCCCCCTCGTCACCGGGGCCGAAGACGAGCACCTCGTCCCCCGCCGACGCGTCGTCACCGGACAGGTCCACGACGAACTGGTCCATTCCCACCCGGCCCGCGATGCCCCGGCGTTTCCCCGCGGCCAGCACCGCGCCCGTGCCCGCGGCCCGCCGCGGAATTCCTTCGAAATAGCCTGCGGGGACGAGTCCGAGGGTCGTTTCCCGCTGCGTCCGGTATTCCAGCCCGTAGCCGACGCCCTGCCCGGCCGGAACCCTTTTCACCGAGGAGAAGAACGCGGCGAGCGTCATGACGGGCCGCAATCCGAGCTCCCGCGCGGATCCCGCCTCGGCCGACGGGGACAGGCCGTACGCCGGAATTCCCACACGGATCAGGTCGGACGGCAGGCCGGGTGCCAGGAACAGGGCCGAGGAATTCGCCAGATGGCGCACCTCGGGGCGTACCCCGGCCTGCTCGGCGTGGTGCACCGCGTCGCGGAAGACAGCGGCCTGGGCCGCCACGGAAGGGTGGCCGACCTCGTCGGCCACCGCCAGGTGGGACCACAGCCCGACGATGTCGATCAGCCCCTCGGACTGTGCCTCCAGCGCGGCCGCCACCAGCCCCGGCCACTCCTGAGGGGGGCACCCGTTGCGGCCCAGGCCGCTGTCGGCCTTCAGGTGCACCCGGGCCCGCAGGCCCGCCCGGGCGGCCGCCCGGCGCAGCTCCGCCAGGTCCCAGAAGCCGCTCACCGACACGTCTACGCGCGCCCGGACCGCTTCCTCGAACGGGCCGCCGGGGGTCCACAGCCAGGCCAGGACGCGGCCGCCCACGCCCGCGCGCCGCAGCGCGAGCGCCTCTTCGGGCACCGCGGTGCCGAGCCAGCCGGCCCCTGCCTCCAGCGCCGCCCGCGCGCACCGCACGAGCCCGTGCCCGTAGGCGTTGGATTTGACCACGACCATGAGCTCGGCGCCGTTCGCCCGCTGAGCCAGCAGACGCACATTGCCGCGCAGCGCGTCCAGGTCGATCCGTGCCTCGATACGCGCCCGAATTCCACTGCGAAGCCGCGGTCCGCTAAAAGTGAATTCACTCGCCGTCATATTCGTGGGATTCATGGGACTTGTTATAGCAGCGCGGCCCGACCGCGTCGATCGGTCGCCGAATTCCTCGCCGCATTCCCCGGGCGGGATGCGCGGAGCGTTCAAGAAGCCTGGTGTTCGAGAAGCGGCGGAACCTTGCCGCCCCACCGGGGTCCCCGTAGGCTGACCCGCCTTATGCGTGATTTACCCGCCCTGGATCCAGGGACCCCGAACACCCGGTCACCCGCGGGTTATCTGCGGTGGATCGCCGGTCTGCACCGCGGACCGCTTCTGCTGGGCATGGGCTACGGCATCCTCTGCATGCTGGCGCCCGCGCTGATGCCGGCCGCGATCGGCGAGGCCATCGACGCCGGTGTCGGCGCCCGCGACCAGGGAGCGCTGCTGCGGTGGGGCGCGGTCGTGCTGCTGCTCGGCGTGGTCCAGGCCGTCGCCGGCATCCTGCAGGACCGGAGCGGCGTGGCGGCCTCGCTCGGCGCTGCCTACCGCACACTGCAACTCGTCACCCGCCAGGCGACGCGCCTGGGCGCCGCACTGCCCAAGCGCCTGTCGACGGGCGACGTCGTCAGCGCCGGAGTGAACGACGTCGTCCAGATCGGCGGCGCCCTGGAGGCGACGGGGCGCGCCGCGGGTGCCGTCGCGACGATCGTCGTGGTCACCGCGATCATGCTGGCCTCCTCCTGGCAGCTGGGTCTGGTCGTCCTCGTCGGCGTGCCGCTCATGGCCCTCGCCGCATCCCTGCTCATCCGGCCGCTGCACCGGAGGCAGGGGAGCGTGCGCGCCCAGCAGGGGGAGCTGAACTCCCATGCCGTCGACGTCGTCAGCGGCCTGCGGGTACTGCGCGGCATCGGAGGGGAGAAGGCTTTCGAGAAGCGCTATCACGCGGAGTCCCAGCGGGTACGGCGGGCCGCCGCCCGGGTCGCCCGCGTCGAGGCGCTCCTCGGCGGGGCCAAGGTCCTGCTGCCCGGCCTGCTGGTGGTGGTCGTCGTCCGGCTGGGCGCGCAGCACGTCCTCGCCGGCCGCATCACCGCCGGTGAACTGGTCGCCTTCTACGGCTACGCCGTCTTCCTGGCCACCCCGCTGCGGCGGCTGACCGACGCCGTCGACCGGTTCATCAGGGGGCACGTCGCGGCCCGGCAGGTCGTCCGCTTCCTCACCCTGGAGCCGGAGGCGGCCCCTGTCACCGGGCGGGCCCGCCCGCACGAGCCGGCCGCCCTCGCCGACCCCGTCTCCGGAGTGGTCGCGGCACCGGGGCGGTTCACCGCCGTCGTCTGCGCGTCCCCCGCCGACGCCGACGCGCTCGCCGACCGGCTCGGCGGCTACACGCCGTCCACGGTCACCTACGGGGGCGTCCCGCTCCACGAGCTGCCCCTGGACGAGGTGCGGCGCCGCGTCCTCGTGACCGACAACGACGCGAGGCTGTTCTCCGGCTCCCTGCGCACCGTCCTCGACCCGGCCGGGCGCGCCGGGGACGCGGGCGAGGTGTGGGACCGCGCCCTCGACGCCGCGTCGGCACGCGACATCCTCGAAGGGCTGCCCGGCGGCCTGGACGGGGTGGTCGTCGGAGCCGGCACCGAGTTCTCCGGCGGCCAGCGGCAGCGGCTGCGCCTGGTCCGCGCCCTGATCAGCGACCCGGAGGTACTCATCCTGGTCGACCCCACCAGCGCGGTCGACGCCCACACCGAAGCCCGCATCGCCCAGCGGCTGCACACCGCCCGGGGGGGCCGGGCCACCCTGGTGCTCACCACCAGCCCGCTCCTCCTCGACCGCGCGGACCACGTCCTCCACGTCGACGCGGGCGAGGTCGTGGCGGCCGGGACGCACGACGACCTGCTCGCGGACCCCCGGTACCGGTCCGTCGTCACACGAGAGGAAGAAGCGGCGTGACACTCCTGCCGATCGCATCGGCGAAGGAAGTACGCTCCTACGCACGGCACCTGACACTGCGCCATCCCGCCCGGCTGGCGGGCGTGCTGGTGCTGCACGGGCTCGCGGCCGTCTCCGGTCTGGTGGCCCCGCAGCTGCTGGGCGGGGTCATCGAGGACGCCGGGCACGGCGTCGACCGCGCGGGGCGCACCGCGCTGCTGATCCTCCTGTTCGTCGTCGTCCAGTCCGCCCTCGTCGCCACCGCCGCGTACGCCTCCGCCACCCTGGGGGAGAAGGTCCTCGCCGCACTGCGCGAGGAGTTCGTCGGCAACGTGCTCGCCCTGCCCCTGGCCACGGTGGAACGGGCGGGCACCGGCGACCTGGTCACCCGCACCACCCGCGATGTGGACGTGCTCGCGCGCACGGTGCGCCAGGCGGTCCCGGACACCCTCATCGCCTCGGTGACGATCCTCATCACCCTGGGCGCCCTGGTCATGACGAGCCCCCTGCTCGTCCTGCCCTGCCTGATCGCGGTGCCTTCCCTGTGGCCGGCGACGCGCTGGTACCTCGCCCGCGCCCGGGAGGGATACCTGCGCGAGAACGCCACGTACTCGCGGATCACCGAGTCGCTCACCGAGACCGTCGACGGAGCTCGCACCGTCGAGGCGCTCCGGCTGGCCCGCCGGCGGCTCGACCGGGCCGACGCCGACATCACGGAGGCGTACCGGGCCGCCCGGTACACGCTCCGGCTGCGCACGGTCTTCCTGCCGGTCTCGGACGTCTCCTATGTGCTGCCCGTCGTCGCCACCCTCGTCGTCGGCGGCCTGTTCCACCTCCACGGCCACGCCACACTCGCCGAGGTCACCGTCGCCACGCTGTACGTGCAGCAGTTGCTCGGCCCGGTCGACCAGTTGCTCTTCTGGACGGGGGAGATCCAGGTGGGCGGCGCCTCCCTGGCCCGCCTCCTCGGCGTGGACCGCCGACGGCACACGGCCGGCCCCGGCCCGGGGCCCGGCACCGCGACCCCCGCCGAGCCCGGAAGCCTCACCGTGCGGTCGGTGCGCTATGCCTACCGCCCCGGCCGGGACGTCCTGCACGGCATCGACCTCGACATAAGCCCCGGCGAACGGCTGGCCGTCGTCGGCCCGTCGGGAGCGGGGAAGTCCACCCTGGGCCGGCTGCTCGCCGGCATCCACACCCCCCACAGCGGATCCGTGTCCTTGGCGGGCACGTCCCTGGCCGACCTGGCGCCCGGCGAGCTGCGCCACCACGTCGCGCTGGTCACCCAGGAGCACCATGTCTTCCGCGGCACGCTGCGCGACAACCTCCTCATCGCCAAGGCGGACGCGGACGACGCCGAGCTGACGGCCGCGCTGAAGACGGTCGGCGCCACGCGCTGGGCGGCGGAGCTCGGACTCGACGCCCGGATCGGATCGGGCGCGCACCCGCTCTCTCCCGCCCAGGCCCAGCAACTGTCCCTGGCTCGACTGTTGCTGACGAATCCTCATACACTCGTTCTCGACGAGGCCACCTCGCTGATCCCGCCCGGGGCGGCCCGGCAGCTGGAGCGCTCGCTGGCCGCGGTCCTCGAAGGCCGCACCGTCATCGCCATCGCCCACCGGCTGCACACCGCCCATGACGCCGACCGCATCGTCGTCATGGAGGACGGACGCATCAGCGAGATCGGCCCGCACGACGCACTGGTCCGCCAGGGCGGCGTGTACGCGGGCCTGTGGAACTCCTGGCACGGCCGCGTCACCCAAGGGTGAGCCGCGCCCCGACCGGGCGTACGCACCAGGACCTTCCTCCACCTCCATGTCGGCACCCGCGCACCGGCGGGCGCCGGCCTCCACCACACCTCCACGGGGAGCCCACGCATGTCTGTGAATTCCGTACGCGAGAACGACCGGGTCTA
Organism: Streptomyces eurocidicus; assembly: GCF_002891295.1. Classification (GTDB taxonomy): domain Bacteria; phylum Actinomycetota; class Actinomycetes; order Streptomycetales; family Streptomycetaceae; genus Streptomyces; species Streptomyces eurocidicus. The sequence continues at coordinate 711,338 of NZ_LGUI01000002.1, forward strand.
CGAGCGTTTCCAGCTCATCGTCAACGGCCCCGCCCTGTTCAACGCCGTTGTGACCGCCCTCGAACTCGACGTCTTCAAGCTGCTGTCCGACCACCCCGGCTCGGACTTCGACAGCATCCGGGAGTCCACCCGGGTCCCCGCGCACCAGCTGCGCGTCCTCCTGCACGCGCTGTGTTCCACCGAACTCGTGGACAAGCGGGACGGCGGCTACACCAACTCCTCCGTGGCCCAGGAGCTGCTGGCCGGCGACGGCCCTGACAGCTGGCGCCACATCCTCCTGGGCTGGCAGAAGATCTACTACCCGGCGTTCGCCCAGATGACGCCCGCCCTGCGCGCCGGCACCAACACGGCGCTGGCCACGCACCCCGGTGACGAGCCCACCCTCTACCAGCGGCTCGCCCACGACCCGGAGCTGGAGAAGGTCCTGCACGCGTCCATGGGCGCGTTCACCCTCCAGTCCGTCCCCGGCCTCCTCGACAACGCGGACCTCTCCACCGTCCGGCACCTGCTGGACGTCGGCGGCGGCGACGGAACGACCGCCAAGCAGCTCGTGGAACTCCACCCGAACCTGCGGGTCACGGTCTTCGACATGCCGAGCGTGACGGAGATCGCCGGCAGCGACGTCCCCGAAGCGCTCGCCGGACGACTGGCACTGCACCCCGGCGACCTCTTCGCGGACGCCTTCCCGCAGGACGCCGACGCCATCCTCTTCAGCCACCTCCTGGAGGTCTTCTCCGAGGAGCAGATCCGGCGGCTGCTGGCCAAGGCGTACGACGCCCTGCCGTCCGGCGGCAGGATATTCCTGTACGGATTCGACGCCGCGGACCAGGAGCGGCGCGGCACCTTCGCCGCCCGCCTCTCCCTCTACCTCAACGTCCTCGCCACCGGCCAGGGCATGGCCTACCCGGCCGGCGACTACGCGAACTGGCTGGAGCGGACCGGGTTCAGCGGCGTCGAGACGTACACCGACCTGCCGTACGACCACGCCCTCGTCACCGGAACCAAGAAGTGACGTACGCCGAACCCCTGCCCACCGTACGGACCCACCCCTTCGACCCGCCTCCCGGCCTGGCGCCGGAGCACGGCACGAGCCCGGTGCGCAGGCTCGCCTATCCCGACGGACACATCGGCTGGCTCGTCACCGGCCACCGGCTCACGCGCACCGTGCTCGCCGATCCCCGCTTCAGCGCACGGGCCGAGTTCAAGCGGGCCCCCGCGCCCCGGCCGGGGGTGGAACCTTTCATCGGCGGGCCCGCCCTCCCCGGCTGGTTCGTGGACATGGATCCCCCGGACCACAGCAGGTTCCGGCGCCTGCTGGTCCGCCACTTCACCCGCCGCAGGACCGAAGCCCTCAGACCGAGGATCGAGGAGATCACCGCACAGCGTCTGGACGCCATGGTGGAGGCCGGGCCACCGGCCGATCTGGTGGAGTCCTTCGCCCTCCCCATCCCCACCCTGACGATCTGTGAACTGCTGGGCATCCCCTATGCGGAGAGGGCGGAATTCCAGCGTAACAGCACCGCCCTCTTCAGCCTGAGGAGCACGGCCGAACAGTCCGCGACGGCCCTGAAGTCCCTCGACGCCCTGCTCCTGGACCTCATCCGGCACAAGCGCCGGCGCCCCGCCGACGACCTGCTGAGCGAGCTGTCCGACAGCGACCTGACGGAGGAGGAGGCCGTCGGCGTGGGTGTCCTGCTGCTCACGGCCGGACACGAGACGGTCGCGAGCATGCTCGGACTCGGCACGTTCGCCCTCCTGAGCCACCCGGCCCAACTGGACGCCGTGCGCCAGGGACGCGTGGACATGAGCGACGCCGTCGAGGAACTGCTCCGGTACCTCACGATCTTCCAGTTCGGGGTGCCGCGCACCGCGCTCGTCGACGTCGAGGTGGAAGGACGGCTGATCAGGGCCGGGGAGAGCGTCACGCTCTGCCTGCCCGCGGCCAACCGCGACCCGGACCGCTTCGACAGGCCGGACGAACTGGACGTCTCCCGGGCACCCGGTGGGCACCTCGCCTTCGGCCACGGCATGCACCAGTGCATCGGTCAGCACCTGGCCCGGGTCGAGATGCAGGTGGCGTACGCGGCCCTCGTCCGCCGCTTCCCCCGGCTGCGCCTCGCGGTTCCCGCCCACGACGTCCCGCTCGGCACCGACATGGGGTTCTACGGTGTCCACAGCCTGCCCGTGGCCTGGTAGCGAGCACGGGGAGCGGAAGAGGAGAAGACCTCGCCCGCCCCGCACACAACGGTGCGGGGCGGGCGAGGTCTTCGGTACGGGCCGCGGGACGGGAGCCGAGCCGGCCCCCGCGTGTACGGGCGCCCGTCGCCGTCACCTCAGGACAGGGGCCGGACCGCCAGCTCGACGACCGCCGACGCCCCCGCCGGATGGACCGCCACGGTGTCCAGGCCGGCCTCGTCGGCCAGTGCGCCGATCTCGGTCACCGCACGCTCACGTGCCCCCGAGCCGAAGTACGCGGCCATGTGCAGATCCGCCTCGGTGTCCGGTGACACCCCGTCCGGCCCGATCTTCTCGATCACGAAGACCCGGCCGCCGGGTCCGACCGCCTCGGCGCACCGCCGCAGGATGACCAGGGACTCGGCGTCCCCCCAGTTGTGGAGCACGGCCGACAACACACAGGCGCCGCCGTCGACCGGGAGCCTCTCGAAGAAGTTCCCCACGACGAACTCCGCGCGGTCGGCCAAGCCCGCCGCGTCCAGCGCGGCCCGCGCCGCCTGCCCGACCTCGGGCAGGTCGACGACGGTGCCGCGCAGCCGGGGGTGTCCCCGCAGCAGTGCCGTCAGCAGCGCGCCGTTGCCGCCGCCCACGTCGGCGACCCGGCCGAGCGCGCCCCAGTCGTAGGCGGCCGTGATCGCGGCCGCCTCGGCCGTGATGGCCAGGCCCATGCGGTGGTTGAAGGCACCGGCCCGGGACGGGTCGGCGAGGGTGTCCTCCCAGAAACCGCGGCCGTAGTGCGCGTCGAACGCGGGCCGTGCGGTGCGGACGGTGTGCAGGAAGCGCACGAAGGACAGGTCGGCCCGGCCCTCGGCGCCGTTCATGTCCAGCCGGGGCCGCAGACCTCCGGGGTGGTCCTCACGGAGCTCCGCGCCGAGTGCGGTGAGCCCGTAGCCCCGCTCGCCGTCCTCGTACAGCACACCGACCGCGCGGAGATGGCGCAGCAGCCTGCCGAGAGTGTCGGGGTCGGCCGCGACCTCGTCGGCCAGCGCGGCGGCCGTGCGCGGCCCGGCGGTGAGGTGATCGGCGATCCGCAGGGTCGCGGCCACCCGGATCGCGAGGGGCGTGGCCAGGCCGGCCAGCTCGGCCAGACTCGGATTCTGCTGCCGGTGCTGTGTCATGCGTGCTCCGTAAAGCGTGAAGAGGTACATGGCGGAGGGAACGGCGAGGGGAGCGGCGAATGCCCGTGTGTCGCCGGGGACACCGCGGCGGTGACCGGGCGGCGGCCACCGAGGCCGGGGTCACCGTGAGCTGACGCGTGTTCCGCGGCGGTGAAACGCTAACAGCCGGAGATCGTCAGGTCATCCGATCAATTCGCTCGATCCGGCGGGTGCACACAGGCCGTCCGCCGCGTACCGGGTCACCGGGTGGAGAGCTTGTGGACGGTGGTGTCCTCGGGGTTCAGCCGCCGTCCGTCCGCGGACAGTACTTCCAGCGTGCGCAGGCGATGTCCCTGCTCGCGGTCGACCAGCTGTGAGTGCGGTTCGCCGGGAGCGAAGAAGTTCTGTTCGCCCCACTGCCGCAGCGCCACGATGACGGGGAAGAGTGCCTCGCCCTTCGGGGTCAGCACGTATTCGCGGTAGGCGCTGCCGTCCGAGGCGGGGACGGATTCGAGGACGCCGCCCGCGACCAGGGTGCGCAGCCGTGCCGTGAGGATGTTCTTCGCCACGCCGAGGCTGCGCTGGAACTCCCCGAAGCGCCGGCTTCCGTCGAAGGCGTCCCGCACGATCAGCAGGGACCACCAGTCACCGATCGCGTCCACCGACCGGGCGACGGGGCATTCGCTGTCGTCGAAGCGCGTCCTGCTCACCATGTCGCCATCCCTCACTTCCGTAACGGTTGCAACATGCTACCAAGAGGGTTAGCGTCGCCCCTGGTAGCAAGATGAAACCAGAGTGCAGGGGAGTGCTGATGGACTGCGTCGGTGAGGCCGTGACGCGGCGGAACGGGGACCGGAGCGAGGAGGACCCCGCGTCCGCCCTCTCCCGTGGCGTCGTCATGCTGTTCGCCGTCGCCTGCGGGGCCGCGGTGGCCAATGTCTACTTCTCCCAGCCGCTCCTGGTGACCATGGGGCACGACCTCGCCATGAGCCCGGCGCTCATCGGCAGCGTGGTCACCCTCACGCACGTCGGGTACGGGCTGGGACTCTTCCTCCTCGTGCCGCTGGGCGACGTGACCGACCGCAGACGGCTCGTCGTCGTCCAGCTGCTGCTCCTGGTGGTGGCGCTCACCGTGGTGGCCACCGCCCGCACGGCGGCGGTCCTGCTCGCGGGCATGGCCGCGACGGGGCTCCTCGCCGTCGTCACGCAGACGCTGATGGCCTTCGCGGCCTCGCTGGCCCCGCCCGCCGGGCGCGGCCGGGTCGTCGGTCTGGTCACCAGCGGCGTGGTCACCGGAATCCTGCTCGCCCGCACCGTGTCCGGCCTCATGGCCGACCTCGCGGGCTGGCGCTCCGTCTACCTCGCCTCGGCGTCACTCACCGCCCTGCTCGCCCTGGTCCTGTACCGGGTGCTGCCCCGCCGTGCCGACGCTCCGCCGGCGCCCCTGCGCTACGGACAGCTCCTGCGCTCCACGGTCACCCTGTTCGCGCGGGAACGGCTCCTGCGGCTCCGGGCCCTGTTCGGCCTGCTGGTCTTCGCCGCTTTCAGCACCCTGTGGAGCAGCGTCGCACTGCCGCTCAGCGAGGCCCCGTACTTCCTGCCGCACAGCGCGATCGGGGCGCTGGGACTGATCGGCGTCGCCGGCGCCCTGGCCGCGACCGTGGCGGGCCGCCTGAACGACCGCGGGCTCTCCCGGCGGACCACCGGCATCGCCCTGACCCTGCTCGCCGCCTCGTGGGTGCCCCTGGCCTTCACCCGGAGCTCGCTCTGGGCCCTGGCCGCCGGGGTGATCCTTCTGGACCTCGCCGTGCAGGCGGTCCACGTCACCAACCAGACCCTGATCTACGCACTGCACCCGGCCGCGGGCGGCCGGCTGATCGGCGGATACATGGTCTTCTACTCGATCGGCAGCGCCACCGGTGCCCTCGCCGCGACCTCTCTCTATACGGCGGCCGGCTGGGGCGCCGTATGCGCGCTGGGCGCCGCGTTCAGCTGCCTCGGGCTCGTGCTGTGGGTGTTCGCGCGGGACGGCGCCCCGGACCCCGCCACCGGCACGGAACACTGACTTTATCGACAGAGCGCAATAAATCGGTCAAACGGTTGATACGTATAGTGTGGCTGGTGTTTTCGCGAATAAATAAGCTCGCCGCGCGGCGTGGGCCTCGGGCGATCCTGTGGGCCACGGCGGGCGTGGTGACCCTCGGATTCCTGATCACGCTGGAGATCGTCGCGCGTCGCTACGCCGGTGTGCCGGGGCCGCTGACCAACCAAGCGAGAGAGGTGATATTCGCGCCCAAGCCGGGGCCGCTGTACGGCGGTATGGCGTTGATGATGGTGGTGCTCACCTGGCGGCAGCGGTTCATCGCGGCCGGTGCGGCGATCGGCATCGACATCGTCTTCGTGCTGGTGCGATGGGCGGCCGACGCCGAGGTGCCCGAGGGCCAGTACTTCGGCAACGGCGCGCTGTGGGTGATGCTGGGCTGCGCCGTCATCGCCCTCACACGCCGCACCGGCAAGGAACGCGTCCTGCTGCTGAAGGGCGTCGGCCTGGGCCTGCTGCTGGTGGCCGGCCGCAAAGCAGGCGACACCTGGCTGCTCATCACGTCGAAGACCCGCCCGATGGTGCTCGACCAGTACGTGGCGACCGCCGACCACGCGCTGGGCAACCCGTCCTGGGCGGCGGGCCGGATCCTCGAGGCTGTCGGCCCGGTCGGCACCCATGTCCTCGACCTGGTCTACGCACAGCTCGCGGTGGCCGCGGTCGTCGTCGCCCTGTACCAGCTGCGCAACGTGGCGGCCGAGCGCCGCTTCCCGCGCCATCACCTGGTGCGCACCTTCCTGGTGATCGGCCTCCTCGGCCCGGGCATCTACATGATCTTCCCGGTGGTCGGACCGATCTTCGCCTTCGGTCCGGGCACCTCCGGCACCGGCGGCCTGCAATGGGCGGTGGCCGACCTGTGGCCGCACACGCCGCCGCCGATCTCCCTCCCGCACCCGGTGCCGTACGACGGCATCACCCCGCGCAACTGCATGCCCAGCCTGCACACGGCGTGGGCGACCGCGATCTTCATCCACTCCCGCAAGGGCCCGCGCCTCCTGCGGTTCGCGGGGGCGTTCTGGCTGGTCGCCACGCTCAGCGCGACGCTGGGATTCGGATACCACTACGGCGTGGACCTCGTCGCCGGTGTGGTGTTCTCGCTCACGATCGAGGCGGCGCTGCGCTCGTTCGACCGCGGCTGGGACCGGTCGGGAATCCGGCTGGTCGCCTACGGCGTGATGGTCTTCGCCGCGCTCCTGGTGTCGTACCGCTTTCTGCCGGTGCGGATGGCCGAGCACCCGTGGCTTGCCGGGCCGCTTCTCATCCTGGCCCTGGCCTCGGTGATCTACGGCTACGTGCGGACCACCAGGGCGTGGGAGCCGAAGACGGCGCCGGTACGGAAGACGGAACCGCAACCCGAACTGGTGTGAGCCGGCACTTCGAGACCCTCGACGGGCCACGAACGTGCCTTTCCCCGACGGCGGAACACACCGTCGGGGAAAGGCGGCCGAGCAGTGCCGGAGGCACCCGGCAGCGAAATCCTGCCGCGCCTACGCGGGATACCAGGCGCCGTTGTACCACACCTCGTTGGCCCCGTCGTTGTGGTGATCCATGTTGAAGTCTTCGGGGTAGTTCTTGACGTGGTTGTTCGGGTAGGTCCAGATGCCGGCGGACTCGTCGCAGACGTAGTCCCAGTGGCAGATGGTCTTGACCGGGATGTTCCCGAAGTTCTTGTCGGCGCCGGCCAGTGGAGCACCGATGATCCCGCCGAACGGCACGGCCCCGCCATTGGCGCCGGGAGGGCCCTGGCGCTTGGGGTCCGCGATGAGAACGGCGTTGACGTTGTCGAACGACCGCCAGTTCTCGGAAACCCAGATGTGCACCACCGCGGCGCCCAGGGAATACCCGCCCATCTTGACGTGCTGGCCCGGGCACGCGGCGCGCTGGTCACGGACCAGGCGGTTCAGCTCGTTGACACCCGCCCGGGCGCTCGCGCCGTTGGGAATCTGGGTGGGGTATCCGACGTGCTGCTGGATGTTGCCGTAGAACCCGTCGTTGTTCCACGAACTTCCCGTACCACCGACGACGATCGTGTACGTGCCCTCGCACGGAGCCGGAACCGCCGCTTGCGCGGTGGAACCCTGCGCCAGCGAAAGCCCCGATCCCAGCAGAAGAGCGGTCAACGCGGCCGCTGTCCTTCTTCTTCGCATTCGATCTCCCCATGTAGTCGGCCCACGCGTTGACCTTCCGGTGCGGTACGCGCCGGCCGAGGTCGCCGCACGACAGTGGCAGCGGCCGATGAAATTCCCATGAAGACCCGCGAGGCCCCACGGCACTCAGGCCAGGGGCGGGCCGCCGACGGGCGCCCACGGTGACCAGTCGCCGCTGGGCGCGAGCTGATAACGGCCGCTCAGCGGGCCGGCCGGGGACCCGGCGATGATCTCGATACGCCCGTCGGCGTTGGTGCCGAACCCGGACCCGGACGCGCCGGGGCCGAAACTCTCCCACGCGGACCAGCCGGAGCCGTTCTCCCAGCGGTGCGCCGTGCTGGTGCGGCCGGTGGCGAAGACCTCCATCCTGCCGTCGGCGTTACGGCCGACGCGGACCCGTGCGTCCGGCGGCCCGCCGAAGGCGCGCCACACGGACCACTCGCCCGAGGGCCCGGCCTGGACCCTCCGCGACAGGCCCGCCGCTCCGCCGGCCACCAGGTCCAGCGCGCCGTCCGGCCGTCTGTTGAGAGCCAGGTGCACAAGGCCGGGCACGGTGCCGAACTCCTCGAAGCCGGTCGGCCAGCCACCGCTGGGCACGCCCTGCCCGCGCCGGTACACCCTGTCGTCCGCCGCGGCGATCACCTCAATCCGGCCGCTCGCGTCACGGCCGGTGGCGAGCACCGAGTCGGCGGGGCCACCGAAGGGCTCCCACCCGGCCCAGGGCCCGCCCGGCGCGGTCTGCCAGCGGTGGTGGACGCCCGTCGGCCCGCTGGCGAACAGCTCCAGCCTGCCGTCGGCGTTCTGCGCCACGGTCAGGTCGTGTGCGGCGGTGCCGAAGTTCTCCCAGTCCCGCCATACGTTCGGCGACACCTGCGCCCTGTGGTCCACCCGGCCCTCGCCGGCGGCGAACACCTCGATCCGCCCGTCGAGGTCGCGCGCCGCGGACAGCGTCGCCGACCTCGGCCCCCCGAACGGATACCAGTCGGACCACGACCCGCTGGGCGTGGTCTGGTACCGCCCCCACACCTGGTCCGGCCCACCGGCGAACGCCTCCTGCCGTCCGTCGGCGCCGGAGACGATCACCACCCGGTCGCCGGGGTCCGAAGCGGCCTCGACCGCGTACTGCCGGCTGCCCGCGCCGAAGTCGAGACCGGCCAGCCACACCCCGCGCTGTCCCCATCCGGCGTGGCTGATCCACCACCGTCCCCCGGCCTCGACCACCTCGGCGGCGTGGCTGAACACATGTCCGCAGAGCTGGCCGGGGGAGAAGCGCAACGGATCCGGGCCGCAGAACACATCGGTGCCGGCGTACCCGCCACGGGGCCCGAGGAACAGATGCCAGGTGCCGCCCTCGAACACCACGAACGGCGACTCGGTGTTACCCGCGCCGCGCCCGCTCGCGGGGTCGGTGAACGCGATCGACCGGTCGCTCCAGTGCGTGAGGTCGGTGCTGGTGCGGTAGGCCACCACGTGGTTCCCGCCGCCGGGATCGGCGGTCGCGGTGTAGTACATGACCCATCGGTCGCCGACGCGGGCCACCATGGGGTCCCGGGCCTCGTAGCCGTCACGGAACAGCGGCCCGCCCGGCCGGCGGGTCCAGGTGTACAGGTCGGTGGAGGTGGCGAGGTTGATCGCGGCCTTCGAGCCGTCGGGCCCGCCGCCCGCGTAGAACATGTAGTACGTCGACCCGTCCTTGATGACGTGCGGCGCCCACAGATGGGTCTCACCGTAGCCGCGGTCCGCGTACAGCGCGGGCGGGCGCTTCGTCCACGGCCCGTTCGGGCTCGGCGCGGTGGCGTGGGCGAAGGTGTTCTCGTCCTTGTCGTCCGAGGGTTCGGCGTGCGTGATGCCGAACAGGTGCCAGGTGCCTCGGTCGTCTTGTACGAACGTGTGGTCGTTGAGGTACCAGGGACCCGCTTCGCCCACGCTCGGGTCATAGACCTGTACGAACGGTGTGGCCCCGACCTGCCCGGAAGCCGCCGCGGCGACCGCCGGCACCGCGGCGGCGGGCAGTGCCGCTCCGGCCGCGGGCAGTGCCGCTCCGGCCAGGAACAGGAGGGTGAGCACGGCCCACAAGGCTCTGGAATCGCGCATGATTCATCCGTTTCCGGTCGACCGCTACCGGCCGACATGCCGGAAGCGGGGTCTTCCCCGGCCGCCACGGCCGGGGAAGACCCCGCCTCGGAGCGGCTGAGCGGGCTTGGCGAAGTCCGGTGCGGTTCGGCAGCACCCGAAGGGGCGCGGGGAACTGCGCGACCGGCCACGACGCACCCGCAGACGGCGCACCGGACTTTGAGCGGAGCGCTTAGTTCATCGCGGGTCCGGAATCGTTCAGCCAGGCCCACTCGGACCAGGTGGAGAATCCGGTCTGCCACCGGTGGTAGACGCCGGCCCGGCTGGTGCCGAACACCTCGATGCGCCCGTCGGCGTTGTTGCTCGTACCGATCTCGGTGCCGCCGTCGCCGAATTTCTCCCACTCGGAGTACGGCGCGTTCGGGCGCGTCTGCCAGCTGTGGCTCGCGGTGGTGGCGCTGATCGCGAACACCTCGACCCGGCCGTCGACCGACCGCGAGGTCGTCAGCTCGGCGTTGGCGACCCCGCCGGTGCCCGCCCATTCCGACCACGAGGCCGGGCCGGTCTGCCAGCGGTGGAACACCCCATTGGCGTTGGAGGCGAACACCTCCAGCCTGCCGTCCTGGTTGTAGCTGGCGGTGACGTCGTGTCCGCCGCCACCGAAGTCATCCCATGCCGACCAGCCGCCGTTGACGGCGGACTGGTACAGATGCCCGAAGGCCGAGTCCGACATCGCGAACACCTCGAGCCGTCCGTCGGGTGCGTTCTCCATGGCGAGGCGCGAGTTGGCGGGGCCGCCGTTGGTGCCTTCCCAGCCGGCCCAGCCTCCGCTGGGTGCGGTCTGCCATCTGTGGAAGACGCCGTTGGGGTTGGAGGCGAACACTTCGATGCGGCCGTCCGCGTTGCTACCTGCCGCGAGTCGGTATCCGCCGCCGCCGAAGTTCTCCCAGCCGGACCAGCTGCCGCTGGGTGCGGTCTGCCAGATGTGGTCGAAGGTGGTGTCGGAGAGTGCGAAGAGTTCGAGTCGGCCGTCGGCGTTGGTGGCCACGGCGAGTTGTGCGTTGCGCGGGCCGCCTTCGCGGCGCCACTGCGACCAGGCGCCGTTCGCGGCGGTCTGCCAGGAGTGGTAGACGCCGTCGGCCCCGGCCGCGAATGCCTCCAGCCTGCCGTCGGCGGACCGTCCGGACACCACCCGACCCGAGGCGTACGGGTGTTTGGGACCGCTGCTCATTCCGGACCACAGCGCGTTGGCGATGACCATCGCGTCGCCCGCCTCGATCGCGTACAGCCCGCGCAGGTCCTCCCTCGGTTGCTGAACGTGCCAGCACACCTCGCCGACCGCCTCGTTGTTCCAGGAGCCGCCCGGATACAGCTGTTCCATCCGGTTGAGGAAGGCGTTGGTGGCGTAGGCCGGGTTCAGGCGCTCGTCCCGGGAGCCCCACCAGTCCTGCTGCTGGAACAGCCCGAGGCTGGTGTGGTCGACGGCCTGGGAGTAGTTGTTGATGCTGGTCTCCACGATGACCGTGGCGATGGCGATCGTCGCGGCCTTCTGGTTGAGACCCCGGTCCTTCACCGCCTGTGTGACCATGCGGGCGCAGGACACCTTGTAGGCGTTCATGTAGCCGGCCATCTTCGCGTGCAGCTGCGGGTTGAGCTGGTCGGCCATGATGCCGTCGGTGGCCGACGGGCCGGCCGGGTCACAGGGCACGGTCGGAATGGCCAGTCCCCGGGGACCGGCGAAATAGTGGGAGACGCCGGACCGGTCGTCGCCCGGGCGTGGCACGGGCGCGTTGTCGGCGAGGGCGGCCGGCGCGGTCATCCCGATGACCGACGCCCATATGGCGGCCGCGAAGGCCAGTCCGGTGAACACACGGTGTGAACCATGTCTTGGCATGAGGTGACTTTCTGCTGTGAAGTGGGATGCGCGGCGGTCAGCCGACCTTCGGACCTGCGGAATTTCCCACCCAGCCCCATACGGACCAGGTGGAGAATCCGGTCTGCCAGCGGTGGAAGACGCCGTTGGGGTTGGTGGCGAACACTTCGATGCGCCCGTCGGCGTTATGGCCGGCGGTGATTTCGGTACCGCCGTCGCCGAATTTCTCCCAGGACGAGAAGGGCGCGTTCGGGTCGGTCTGCCAGATATGGGCGGCGGTACTGCCGTTGACCGCGAACACCTCGACCCGGCCGTCGACCGAGCGTTCCGACGCCAGCTGGGAATTCGCCGGGCCGCCCGTCCCCTCCCAGGCGGACCAGGTGGAGAATCCGGTCTGCCAGCGGTGGAAGACGCCGTTGGGGTTGGAGGCGAAGACCTCCAGCCGTCCGTCGGTGTCGTGGTTGACGGTCAGGCCGTGTCCGCCGCCGCCGAAGTCCTCCCATGCCGACCAGCCGCCGTTGACGGTGGACTGGTACAGGTGCCCGAACGCGGAGTCCGACATCGCGAACACCTCGAGCCGCCCGTCGGCGGAAGTCTCCATCGCCAGCCGGGAATTCGCCGGGCCGCCGTTGGTGCCTTCCCAGCCGGCCCAGCCTCCGCTGGGTGCGGTCTGCCATCTGTGGAAGACGCCGTTGGGGTTGGAGGCGAACACTTCGATGCGGCCGTCCGCGTTGGTGCCCGCCGCGAGTCGGTATCCGCCGCCGCCGAAGTTCTCCCAGCCGGACCAGGCGCCGTTCGGCGCGGTCTGCCAGATGTGGTCGAAGGTGGTGTCGGAGAGTGCGAAGAGTTCGAGTCGGCCGTCGGCGTTGGTGGCCACGGCGAGTTGTGCGTTGCGCGGGCCGCCTTCGCGGCGCCAGTCCGACCAGGCGCCGTTCGCGGCGGTCTGCCAGGAGTGGTAGACGCCGTCGGCCCCGGCCGCGAATGCCTCCAGCCTGCCGTCGGCGGACCGTCCGGACACCACCCGACCCGAGGCGTACGGGTGCGGCCGGGCCGCCTGCTCCTCGATGATGTTGTTGTACCGGAGTGCCTTGTAGTCGCCGTTGGGGTGACCGTCGAGCATGGCGTCGTTGATGTTCGCGCGGAAGTGCCCCGGCGGCTCCACACCGCTGGCGCCCCCGCCGAAGCTGTAGTAGGAGAATCCGCCGCGTTCGTCCTCCCACTTCTGGAAGATCAGGGTGTGGTCGTAGAACGAATTCAGAATGTCCCCCGCCCGCAGCTCGTCCCGCCCGATTTCATGGGAAAAGCGGGGCAGTCCCTGGGTGTTGGGATTGGCGTCGAGATGCCACGCCATGGAGACATAGCCGGAACAGTCGGTGCGGTAGTCGAAGTCGCCACCGGGGCCGGGTGCGGATCCGTGCTGGTTGTAAGGGGGATGCTGCTCCACCCAGTACTGCGCGCGCCAGATCACCTCGCTACGGGTGATCCGGCCGCCACGGTCGGACGAGTCGGCGGATTTCGCGAAGGCGGGCGTGGCCACGGAAAGCGTGACCACACCCGCTATCAGCGAAAGGAAAAGTCTGCCGAACAATGATCTGAAAGGCGTCACGAGTACCTCTCCGTTCGTCGGCGGCCGACGATAGAGAGGGCGGATGAAACAGTGATGAAACCGGTGTGCCGGAGCGGCCCGCGGCCGGGGCTCGGCGGATTCGTTTACCGATCGCGCGAAAAGGGTTGGGCTGTGCAGCTCATCCGCCCGCCCTTTCATCGGCGTACAGCCTGGGGCCTGACGTAGGGGGAGGGGCGACCCGGGCCCGTGGGCGGACCGGTGCGGCCGGTCCGCGAGCCGCGGTGCCGCCACCCGGCCGCCGCCCGCCGGCCGTGTCCCGCTCACCGGCGGATGCGAAGATCACGCCGTGGACCCTACGCACACGCACCAAGAATCCGCCCGGCCGCCCGGCGCCCCGGTGCGCGCCGGTATTCCCGAGCACGGGCGGATCCCCAAGTACTACGCGGTCAAGGCGCGGGTCGCCGTCCTCCTCGACGAGCTGGGGGAGGGGGGCCTGCTGCCCACCGAGCGCGAGCTGGCCGCGCGCTTCGAGGTGTCGCGGGAGACCGTGCGGCAGGCCCTGCGGGAGCTGTTGCTGGAAGGGCGGCTGCGCCGGATGGGGCGCGGGACGGTGGTCGCCGGGCCCAAGCTGGAGCAGCCGCTGTCCCTGGCCAGTTACACCGAGGGCGTACGCCGCCAGGGCCGGCGCCCGGGGCGCGACCTCATCGGGCTGGACCGGCTCTCCTGTCCGGCCGCGCTCGCCCCCGACCTCGGCGTGGCGGCGGGGGACCCCGTGTGGCACCTGGAGCGGGTGCTGCTCGCCGACGATGAACGGGTGGGGCTGGAGAGTACGTACGTGGCGGTCGAGCGGGCGCCGGCGCTGGACACGGAGTTCGAGCCGGACTCGTCCTTCTACGCGTATCTGCGCGATCGCCTCGGCATCGGCTTCGGGGACGCCGACGAACGGCTCGAGACCGTTCTCGCCACCCCGCGCGAGGCACTGCTGATCGGCACGCCGCCCGCCCTGCCGATGCTGCTGATCCACCGGGTGTCCCGGGACACGGAGGGAGAGCCGCTGGAGCGCGTGCGCTCCCTCTACCGGGGGGACAGGTTCTCCTTCACCGCGCACCTGCGCGGCGAGGGCTGAGCCCACATCGCGCACGTCGAGAGGCGGTCGCCTCGGCCTCATTGTCACGAGAAGATAACGGGTCTAGTCCAGGATTGGCGGCTCGTTCGCCGCCGGTTCGTCGTCCGGCCGCTTTCGCGTCACCCCGTTTGACGAGTGTTCGACTCATGCGAGTCATAGTCGTCGGAGCGGGCGTGCTGGGAACCATGCACGCCTGGCAAGCGGTCCAACGCGGCCACGAGGTCGTGCACATCGAGCGTGAGCGGGAGGCCAGAGGCGCGTCCGTCCGCAATTTCGGGCTGATCTGGGTCAGCGGCCGGGCCGCGGGCGAGGAACTGGGGACGGCCCTGCGGGCCCGGACCCTGTGGGAGGAGATCGCGGCCGCCGTACCGGGCCTCGGCTTCCGCGCCAACGGCTCCCTGACCACCGTCACCACCGAGGCGGAACTGGCCGTCGCCCGCGCCGCGCTGGCCGCGCCCGACGCGGCCGCCCGCGGCTTCCGCCTCCTCACCCCCGCCGAGGTCCGGAAGGCCAACCCCGCCCTGCGCGGCGAGCTCCTCGGCGCCCTGGCCTGCGACCGCGACGCCGCCGTCGAGCCGCGCACGGCCCAGCGCGCCCTGAAGGACGCCCTGCACCGCTCCGGCCGGTACACCTTCCTCGGCGGACGCGAGGTCCGGGAGGTCGTCGGGGACCGTGCCGTCCGCGACGACCACGGCGACGTCCACGGCGGCGACGCGGTCGTCCTGTGCACCGGCGCCTGGCTGGGCGGCCTCGTCCGCGAACTCGCCCCCGCCCTCCCCGTACGCCGGGTACGGCTCCAGATGATGCAGACCGCGCCGCTGGACGGGCAGCTCACCACCTCCGTCGCCGACGCCGACAGCTTCCGCTACTACCCCGCCTACCGCGGCACCGCCCTCGACGCCATGGCCGCCGGCCAGGCGCAGCCCCCGATCGCGGCCGAGCACAAGATGCAGCTGCTGATGGTCCAGCGCGCGGACGGCGGCCTGACGATCGGCGACACCCACGAATACGCCGAACCCTTCGCCTTCGACGTCGACGAGGACCCGTACCGGCACCTCACCACCGTCGCCGAGGCACTGCTCGGCCGGCCCCTGCCGCAGATCCGCCGGCGCTGGGCCGGGGTGTACGCGCAGTGCCTGGACACCACCCGCGTCGTCCACCGCGAGCGGCTGCGCGCCGACGTATGGCTGGTGACCGGCCCCGGAGGCCGTGGCATGACCTGCTCCCCGGCGATAGCCGAGACGACCGCCGACGAACTGGGCTGGTGACCCGCATGACCGAGAAGATCACTCTCGTCGCCCTGGACATGGCCGGTACCACCGTCAGCGACGACGGCCTGGTCGAGCGGGCCTTCGGCGCCGCGGCCACGGCCCTGGGCGCCGAGCCGGGCACGCCCCGCCACGACCGGCAACTCGCCCACGTGCGTGCCACGATGGGCGAATCCAAGATCTCCGTCTTCCGGCACCTGTCCGGCGGCGACGAGGAGCGGGCACGCCGCGCCAACGCGGAATTCGAGTCCGCGTACGGCCGCCTGGTGGCCGACGGCCACTGCGAGGCCGTGCCGGGCGCCCGTGCAGCGATCGAAAGGCTGCGCGCCGACGGCCGCACCGTCGTCCTCACCACCGGCTTCGCCCGCGTCACCCAGGACACCATCCTCCGCGCCCTCGGCTGGCAGGACCTGGCCGACCTCACCCTGTGCCCCGCCGACGCGGGCGGCCGTGGACGCCCGTACCCCGACATGGTGCTCACCGCCCTGCTGCGCACCCGGGCCGCCGACTCCGTACGGCAGATCGCGGTGGCGGGCGACACCTCCTCCGACATCCGCTCCGGCACCGCCGCCGGGGCGGCCGTGGTGGCCGGCGTCCTGACCGGCGCCCACGACGAGGCCACGCTCCGCGCCTCCGGCGCCACCCACGTCCTCGGCTCCGTGGCCGACCTCCCGGAGCTGCTCACCCGGCTGGAGGACGGCCGTTGACCACCGGCATCCGCTTCGACGGCGTATCGGTCGCCTACGGCGGCGACGTCGTCCTCGACTCGCTCGACCTCACCGTCGAACCCGGCGAGGTCATGGCGCTCCTCGGTCCCTCCGGCTCGGGCAAGACCACCGCCCTGCGCGCCGTCGCCGGCTTCGTCCGACCGGTCTCCGGCCGGGTGTTCATCGGGGACCGGGACGTCACCGACCTGCCGCCCCACCGGCGCGGCGTCGGCATGGTGGTCCAGCAGTACGCGCTCTTCCCCCACATGAGGGTCGACGCCAACGTCGCCTTCGGCCTCAAGGCGCGCAGGGCGCCGAAGGACGGGATCGCCGCCCGCGTCGCCGAGGCGCTGGAGATGACCGGCATGTCCGCGTACGCCCGGCGCTACCCGCGCGAGCTCTCCGGCGGACAGCAGCAGCGCGTCGCCATCGCCCGCGCCCTGGCCGTCCGGCCGGGCGTGCTCCTCCTGGACGAACCGCTGTCCGCCCTGGACGCGCGCCTGCGCTCGGACATGCTCGCCGAGCTCGCCCGCCTGCACCGCGACCTGCCGGACGTCAGCATGCTGTACGTCACGCACGACCAGATGGAGGCGCTCACCCTCGCCGACCGCATCGCGCTGATGGACCGTTCCCGTCTCCAGGACTGCGGCACGCCCCAGGACCTCTACCGGCGGCCGCGCACCGAGTTCACCGCCTCGTTCGTCGGCACGGCGAATCTGCTGCCGGTGACGGTCACGGGAGACGGCGTACGGTTCGCCGGCGCCGTGCTGGACGTGCCGGCCGGCACCGCCGCCCCGGGCGCACCGGCCACGCTGTGCGTACGCCCGCACGCCATCGGGCTCGGGGAGGGGCCGAACGCCCTGCGCGGGAAGGTCACGGAGGCGCAGTGGCGCGGAGCCACGCACCGCCTGTGCGTCGACGTCGCGGGCCACCGGGTGACCGCCGACGTCGGCGAACCGCACGGGACGCCGCCGCTCGGCACCGAGGTCACGCTGCACTTCGCCGCGCGGGACGCGGTGCTGCTCCCGGCGGCCGCCGCCGGGGCGGGCGGAGGTGCCGCCCATGGCTGACGTGCGACTGCCGTTCCCACGGGTGGCGGCGCCCGCCCGTCCGCGCCGGTTCCCCGGCTGGGTCCTGGTCCTCCCGCCCGTCGCCGCCCTCGGCGTCGTCTTCCTCCACCCCCTCGCGCTCGTCCTGTGGCAGTCGGTGTCGCCGGACGGCGGCGGGCACTCGTTCGCCGCGTACGGCGAGGTGTTCGCCCAGGCCGCCTTCCGGGACGCCTTGCGCAACACCGTGCTGATCGCCGCCGGCGCCACCGCCGGTTCGCTGGCCCTGGGCTTCGCCCTCGCCCTGGTCATCGCGTTCGTACCGCTCCCGGGCGGCAAGGCGCTCGCGCGGTTCATCGACGTCTTCCTGTCCTTCCCCTCCTTCCTCATCACCCTCGCGCTCCTCTTCGTCTACGGCACCGCGGGCATCGCCAACGGCCTGTGGACCGGCACGACCGGGGCGGCGGCCGGCCCGTTCGACTTCCTCCACACCCCCTGGGGCGTACTGCTCGCGGAGATCACCTACTTCACGCCGTTCGTGATGCGGCCGCTGCTCGCCGCCTTCGCGCAGATCGATCCCGCACAGCTGGACGTCGCGGCCTCGCTCGGCGCCCGGGTCCCGCGGATCGTCCGGCAGGTGATCCTGCCCGAGGCCCTCCCCTCGCTGGCGGCGGGCGGCTCGCTGGTCCTGGTCATGTGCCTCAACGAATTCGGCATCGTCCTGTTCACCGGCGCCAAGGGCGTGACGACCCTGCCCGTCCTCGTCTACGGCAAGGCGATCCTCGACGGCGACTACACCGGCGCCTGCGTGGTCGCCGTTGTCGACATCGCCCTCTCCCTGGCGCTGTACGGGCTCTACCGGACGCTCACCCACCGCCTGGACGGAGCCCGCCGTGCTCGTGCATAGCCGACGCGCCCGCCGGGCCGTCCACGCCGTCTTCCTCGCCCTCTTCCTGCCCGTCTTCGCCCTGCCGTTCCTCGTCGTCGCCGCCGCTTCCCTGGCCACCCGGTGGAGCGGGATCCTGCCCGCCGGCGTGACCCTGGACCACTACCGGGCCGCCACCGGCGGGGACGCGATCGACGCCCTGACCACCAGCCTGCTGACCGCGCTCGCCGCCTCGGCCCTCGCCCTCGTCACCGGCACCTGGGCGGCACTGGCGGCCAAGGGATCACGCGCCCGCCGGGTGGTCGGCCTGCTGTTCATGCTGCCGGTCGCCGTGCCGTCCGTAGTGGTCGGGCTCTCCCTCCTGGTCGCCTTCTCCCGGCCGCCGCTCCTGCTCAACGGCACCTCCACGATCGTCGTCCTGGCCCACGCGGTCCTCGTGACCTCCTTCGCCCACCAGGCCGTCTCGGCGGCCCTGGACCGTCTCGACCCCGCCTACGAACAGGCCGCCGCGAGCCTGGGCGCCGGCCCCGTGCGCGTGCTGCTGCGGGTGCGGCTGCCCCTGCTCCTGCCGTCGCTCTCGGCGGCCGCGGGGCTGTGCTTCGCCCTCTCCATGGGCGAACTGAGCGCCACGATCATGCTGTACCCGCCCGACTGGGTGCCCCTGCCCGTCAAGGTCTTCGCCGCCACCGACCGCGGCGCGCTCTTCTCCGGCGCCGCGCTCGCCGTCGTCCTCATGGTCACCACGTTCCTCGTGCTCCTCGCGGTCTCCCGGATCCGCACCCGGGCCGTACACCGATGAACAACCCCCCGAACCCCAGGGAGCCCGTCATGCCCCGTACCCGCTCGATGCTTCCCCTGGCCGCCCTGCTCGTCCTGCCGCTCACCGCGTGCGGCGGGACGGCGGGCGCCGAGGCGAAGGAGATCACCGTCTACAGCGCCGACGGCCTCCGGGCCGAGGACGGCTCCGGCTTCTACGACAAGGTCTTCAAGGACTTCGAGAAGGAGACCGGCATCAAGGTCCGCTACGTCGAGGGCGGCTCCGGCGAGGTCGTGCAGCGCCTGGCCCGCGAGAAGTCGAACACCAAGGCCGACGTCGTCGTCACCCTGCCGCCGTTCATCCAGCAGGCCGGGGGCAAGGACCTGCTGGCCGCCTACCGGCCCCAGGGCTCCGACAAGGTCGCCGACGGCGCCAAGGACCCCTCCGGCAGGTGGACGGCGATCGCCGGCAACTACTTCTGCTTCGTCTACAACACCAAGGAGCTCCACAGCGCACCGCCCAAGACCTGGAAGGACCTGCTCGACGCCCGCTACAAGGGCAAGCTGCAGTACTCCACCCCCGGCGTGGCGGGCGACGGCACGGCCGTCCTCATCAAGGCCATGCACGACCTCGGCGGCAAGGAACCCGCCCTGGCCTACCTCAAGGAGCTGCAGAAGAACAATGTCGGCCCCTCCAAGTCCACCGGCCAGCTCGCCCCCAAGGTCGACAAGGGCGAGCTCCTCGTGGCCAACGGGGACGTGCAGATGAATTTCGCCAATATGAAATCGATGCCGAACCAGGGCATCTTCTTCCCGGCGGGCGACGACGGAAAGCCCAGCACGTTCGCCCTCCCGTACGCCGCCGGCCTCGTCGAGGCCGCCCCGCACGCGGAGAACGCCAAGAAATTCCTCGACTACCTCCTGACCGAGCGCGTGCAGCGCGAGGTCTCGGCCGTGGGCGGTGGCTTCGCCTCCCGCACCGACGTCAAGGCGACCGACGCCAATGCCACCGCGCTCGCCGGCATCATGCGCGGGGTGGAGGTCTTCCAGCCCGACTGGGCCGACCTCGACAAGCACCTCCCTTCCTATGTCGAGGGGTGGAAGAAGGCCACCGGCAGCTGACCCGGCCGGCCGGTAAAAGCGGCGACGCAATGCGCATGGGCGCTCACGCCGTGTCGTCCGGCGGCCGGTCCCGTGTGAGGCGCCCCATGCGGCGTGGGTCACTTACGAAGGTGTTTAGTGGGCGGGCCGCCGGAATTCCGGGGGTGGGCGGGATTCCGGATGGTGCTCGATGAATGGGGTTAGTAGGTCACAGTGATTGCCAGGGCTTTTGCCGGCCGCTAACAATTACGGGGTCGCTGGGCGCCGTCGACCGAGAAACGGCGCTTCGTTATTGCGCCGCTTCAGGGCCGGGCGACATCCCGCGATCGGAAGGTTCAGCTCACTCATGCGCTCCACCATCTCCGCCTATACCCGTCTGCCCAAGATTCACAAGTTCTCCGTCGCCGGCATCGCCGCGACCGGTGCCGCCGTCGTCGCGGTCGCCGTCGCCCCGCAGGCTTTCGCCGCCGACGCGCACACCGCTCCCGCGCCGACGGCCGCGGTGCAGCCGGTGGCGTACGCCGGGAACCTCGGCGAGACGCAGCAGGCCGAGCTGGACAAGCACGCCGACGCCGCCGCCCAGGCCGGTTCGGCCGCCGCCGCGAAGCGGACGGCCGACGAGGAGCGTACGGAGAAGCAGGCCGCCAACCGCTCCACCGAGCGCAAGGCCCTCACCCCCAAGCCCGCCGCCCCGGAGAAGAAGGCGTACGCCGACAACCTCGAGGGCTGGATCAGCGAGTCGCTGGACATCCTGCGCGCCAAGGGCATCCAGGCTTCGTACGAGGGCATCAAGCGCAATGTGATGCGTGAGTCGACCGGTAACCCGCGTGCGATCAACGACTGGGACGTCAACGCCGTGAACGGCGTCCCGTCGAAGGGTCTGCTCCAGATGATCGACCCGACGTTCAAGGCGTACCACGTCGAGGGCACCTCCTGGGACATCTACGACCCGGTCGCCAACATCACCGCCGCGTGCAACTACGCCGCCGACAAGTACGGCTCGATGGACAACGTCAACTCCGCGTACTGATCAGTACGGATCTCCGCACCACCACACTCCGCCGAGGGCGGTGGCACCCCTGTACCGAGGGGCGCCACCGCCCTCGGCGCATGTCCGGGGCCCCCGTGACCCGGGAGGAATGGAAGGGGCAGGATGAGGTAGCCGGTAAGCAAGGACGTTCGAACACTGGAGGGACGCGATGTCACGGAACACCCTGCGCGGGACGGCCACCACCGCGGCGTTAGCGGCGACGGTGGCGGCCACCGCGGTCATCGGCGGCGGGCCGGCCGCCTCGGCCGCCCCGCCGACCCCGACGTGCCAGGTGAAAGACCTGCGGGCCGCACTGTCCGACAAGGGAGGACACCAGAACGGCATGTCCCACGAAGGCACCGTACTGGTGCTGACCAACACCTCCGGCCGCACCTGCGCACTGCGCGGCTACCCCGGCCTGCAGCTGGAGGACGCCGGTCACCGGGCCCTCGACACGAGCACCTCATGGGGAAGCACCTACTTCGTCCCCGACCCCGGCAAGAGCACCCTCTCCCTGCGGCCCGGAGGCACCGCCGAGGCCGCCCTGGCATGGGCGCACGCCGACGCCCCCAGGCTGGTGCGGGCCGCCTACCTGCGCGTCACGCCTCCGGCGTCCCGCGACCACCTGACGATCCCGTTCGAGAAGACGGTGACCGAGGGTCGTCTCTCCGTCACCGCCCTCGCGCACAGCATCAACGTGTCCTGACGCCCGCGACGACGCGGCCGGCCGCCGCCGGCCGCCCCGGGCCTCCGGGGGGTCAGCCCCTCAGCGGCCCCTCGCAGGTGAAGTCGGCCGTCCCCGCGGGGCGGTCCGACCAGACACCCACCTCGCCGAAGGAACAGTTCATATCGGCGAAGTTGTTCGTGCCCTTCTTCGCGCGGTCGAGGATGAAGTAGTCGACCGTCCCGGACATGTCCTTGAAGACCAGGTCGGGGCTGCCCGGGTCGCTCAGATTGGCGGTGATGCGGCCCGTGCAGGTGAAGCGGGGGCGCTCCGGAGCCCCGTCGGTACCGCACTCGGGCGTGATGCCGGTCGTCGCCGTGAAGGAGGCGCGGACCGCGGCCGGGTCGCCGGCGTCCAGCCCGCCGACGGGCGTGAACGACGTGTCCGGCACGTACAGGTCCTTGACCTTGGCGATCTGCCGGTCGAGGAAGGCGTCGTACGCGCGCTGCAGACCGGTGTCCCGGCCGAGCCGGTCGCGCCAGGCGTCGAAGCCGGCGACGTCGTCGGCGCGGAGACGGCCGTACATCTCCTTGAGGAGCGCGGGGCGCTCCGTCCACAGGAACTCGAAGAACGTGCCGGCGTACGAATAGAACCGGAAGCCGTCCCGGTCGTACTCCGCGTGCAGCAGCTCGTACACGCTCATGCGCGGCTTGGTGCCGCCCGCCGTGTCGTTGATGACGCTCTGGACCAGGGACTTGCGGACCTTTATGCCCTCGCCCCGGGTGGCGCCGTCGAAGAACTCGGCCGTGCCCTCGTCCATCGCGGTGGTGCGGTCGCCCTGGTACCACGGGCCCTCGCCGAAGAGGCCGGGGACGGCCCAGCGGCCGTTGAGGTAGTGCGTGTACTCGTGCCGGAACAGCTCTTCCAGCGTGAGCGTGGAGTCCTGCGGGACCCGCCGCTCGTACGTGTAGAAGGTGGCGCCGTTCTCGATGTAGACGCCGCCGTTGTTGGTGCCCATGCCGGTCAGCAGCGGGTGGTAGACCTCGTAGTCGGCGCGGGAGGCGTACAGCACGATGTTGAGCGCCGTGTTGGTGTCGCCCGCCAGCGGCCGCTCGGTGCCCAGGACCCGGTGGAACTGCGCCTTGACCTGTTTGCTCGCGTAATAGAGGCGGTCGACGGTGGCGCGCGGCAGGGCCGTGCGGACCTTGATACCGCCGTTGTCGTACGTGTAGGTGGACGGGAAGATGCGGCGCTCGATGTCGGCCTTGCACACCCCGTACTGCTTGCAGGCGTCGAATTCGTTGAGCCAGGTGACGACCTTGGCCCATGGTTCGCTGCCCTCGCCGAAGTTGGCCGCGGTGGTGGTCAGCAGCCCGCCGAGGCCGGCGGTGATCTCGCTCCTGAGCGCGTCTATCTGGCCCATCCGCCCGTACTCGGCGACGCCGTCGCGGACCACCCAGGCGTTGGGCGTGCCCTTGAGGTGGGTGTGACCGGCGAACGCCTTGAAGGCCGCGCGGTAGGCGGGATCGGCGGCGACGGCGTCCCGGAAGGCGGTGTCGTGGTTGCCCGGGTAGATGCCCAGGTAGTTGAGGGAGAGCGCGGCCAGTGCGGCGCCGGCCCAGGAGGCGTCCTTGGCGGTGTCGGGGTGCGCGGCGTCCATGGTGGTCAGGACGCGCTGGACGAGCGGCAGTTGGTGCTGCCGCAGGCCGGGGGAGCCGGCCGCGTAGAGGGCCTCGCGCAGCGTCTCGGCATTGGTGCGGGTGATGTCGAAGGTGTGCGCGGCCGAGCCGAACGAGGCCACCGCGCGGCGGATCGCCTCCACGGTCCGCGCGTCGCCCAGGTCGATCTCGTCGTGCGAGAAGTCGTGGTAGGCCGCGGCATGGAGGTAGGTGAACATCTCCAGGAGGTGGCCGCCGTTCCCGCCGTCGTGGCCGGCGGACAGCCGCTCGGCGCGCCGGGAGACGGCCTGGACGTGCGCCGTCGACATGACGGGGACGAGCCGCTGGTCCCAGGTCCAGATGAGGGTGCGCAGACAGCCGTCGGCGGTGACGGCCGGGTCGGCGAGGAAGTCGGCGAACTGCTCGGGTCCGAGCCGGGTGACGCCGTCGAGGGTGCAGGGCACGGCGGTGCCGCGGACGGTGGCCCGGGGCGGGGCGGCCGTGGGTTCGGGCCGGGCGGTGAGCGCGCCGGGGACGCGGCCGTCCTTGAGGCCGCCGGGGGCGGCGGGGGTGACGAGGGCCGGCCTGGGGGCGTTCGCGAGGCGGGTGACCTCGTCGAAGGGGTTGGGCGTGGGGGTGTCCGCCCGTACGGCCGCCCGGGGCGCCGTCGCGGACGAGGGGGCCGGTGAGGGGGAGTTCGCGAATCCGGGCTGGACGGCGGTGGCGCAGAGCGTCACGGCCGTCGCGGCGGTGAGAAGGGATCTGCGCACGGTTCTGGAGTGGGACACCGATGACTCCTGTGTGGGAGGCGATGTGGGATGCGCACGCGGAAGGGGGGTGCGGCGTGCGTCGACGACGTCGGCGCGCGGGCCCGACGGCCGTCCTGCGAGCGGTGCGTGAGGGGCCGGTGCGGCGCCATGTCATGTGTAACGTAGTAATGTGAAATGTTACTGACAACCCCTCAGTAGCCCCCAGTTGAACGGGAGGCGAAGTGGGAGTAGCCCTCCGGATGGCGTGAACGCGCGCGTCACTGACGAGAGTTCGGAGGTGTCAGCCGGTCCGTTGCCCACCTGTGTCCGAGGGGGAGTCCCGTGCAGGAACCCGCAGTTGCCGCGATCCGTACGGTCAGTCATGACCTGCCGGTCTCGGCCGAGTTCACGACCTTCATGGCGAACGGCTGGGCGGCCACGCCGCTGCCCGCCGACATCCGGCTGCCGGTGGCGGACCTCGCCGCGGTGCGCCGCGCGAAGCTGTCGGCGCGCTTTCCCGGCGAGCGGCTGATCGTGCCCGCGGGCGAGTTCAAGGTCCGCTCCAACGACTGCGACCATCGCTTCCGCCCGCACAGCGCCTACGCCTGGCTGACCGGGCTCACCGGCGAGGAGCAGGCCGGCCATGCGCTGGTCATGGAGCCCGACGGCCCGCACCGGCACGAGGCGGTGCTGTACGTACGCCCGCGCTCGCCGCGCTCCGGCGAGGCGTTCTACCGGGACCGCCGCCACGGCGAGTTCTGGGTCGGCCGCCGCCCCGACCTCGCCGAGGCGGAGCGCATGACCGGCATCCGCTGCGTGCACCGGGAGGAGTGCGACCGCCTGCCGCCGGGCCGCGACGCGTCGGACGACGCCGCACTCGCCGCCGTCCTGAGCGAGCTGCGCCTCGTCAAGGACGCCTGGGAGGTCGGGCAGCTGCAACTGGCCGTGGACCACACCGCCGCCGGATTCGAGGACGTCGTACGGGCGCTGCCCCGCGCGCTCGCCCACCCGCGCGGCGAGCGGTGGATCGAGGGCGTCTTCGGCTTGCGGGCCCGCGCGGAGGGCAACGGAACCGGCTACGAGACCATCGCGGCGTCCGGCGCGCACGCGTGCGTCCTGCACTGGATACGCAACGACGGCCGGCTCGACCCCCGCGAACTCCTCCTGCTGGACGCCGGAGTGGAGACGGGCACCCTCTACACCGCCGACATCACCCGCACCCTGCCGCTGTCGGGGCGCTTCTCGCCCGTCCAGCGGCAGGTCTACGAACTCGTCCTCGCCGCACAGGACGCGGGCATGGCCGCCCTCAAGCCGGGGGCGAGCTTCCGCGACTTCCACCGGGCCGGCATGCGGGTCATCGCCGAGGGGCTCGCCGAGTGGGGCGTGCTCAAGAGCGCCGAGGGCGACCTCCACCGCCGGTACACCCTGTGCAGCAGCGGCCACATGCTCGGCCTGGACGTCCACGACTGCGCCCAGGCGCGGGCCGACGCCTATCTCGACGGCGTCCTGGAGGAGGGGCAGGTGCTCACCGTCGAGCCCGGGCTCTACCTCCAGCCCGACGACGAGACGCTGCCGGCCGAACTGCGCGGCATCGGCGTGCGGATCGAGGACGACCTGGTCGTCACCGCCGACGGGGCCCGGCTGATGTCGTACGTGCTGCCCCGTACGCCCGACGCGATCGAGGCGTGGATGGGTGAGCTCCTGGAGAAGTAGGGCATGTGCTCAACCACCGGGTGTGTACCGGCCCTTGGCAGCGGGAGTGCAATGTGAAATATTACTGACGTGCTCATGAGCAACGACACCTCGGACGTCATCGTCGTCGGAGCGGGTGTGGTCGGCGCGGCCTGCGCCTACTACGCGGCCCGCGACGGGCTCTCCGTCACCGTGGTCGACCGCGGCCCCGTCGCGGGCGGGACCACGGGTGCCGGCGAGGGAAACCTCCTGGTGTCCGACAAGGAACCCGGCCCCGAGCTCGAACTGGCCCTGCTCTCCACGCGCTTGTGGCGCGAGCTGGCCCGGGAGCTCCCGGCCCCGATCGAGTACGAGGCCAAAGGCGGACTCGTCGTCGCGTCCGACGCCCCCGCCCTGGCCGCGCTGCGGAAGTTCGCCGCCGCGCAGGCCGGGGCGGGCGTCACGGCCGGGGAGATCCCGGCCGACCGGCTGCACGACGTGGAACCGCACCTGTCCCCCGGCCTCGGAGGCGGCTTCCGCTACCCGCAGGACGCCCAGGTCCAGCCCGCGCTCGCCGCCGCCCACCTGCTGCGCGCCTCCGGCGCCCGGGTGCGCACCGGCGAGGAGGTCACCGCCGTCCTCACCGGTGCGAACGGCCGGGTGCGGGGCGTCCGTACGGCGGCCGGGGAGCTGTACGCCCCCTCCGTCGTCAACGCCGCCGGCACCTGGGGCGGCGAGGTGGCCCGGCTCGCCGGCGGACACCTGCCCGTGCTGCCCCGCCGCGGCTTCGTGCTCGTCACCGAACCGCTGCCGCGCGTGGTGCGGCACAAGGTCTACGCGGCCGACTACGTCGCCGACGTGGCCAGCGGCTCGGCGGCGCTCCAGACCTCCGCGGTGGTCGAGGGCACCCCGGCGGGCCCGGTCCTCATCGGCGCCAGCCGCGAACGGGTCGGCTACGACCGCACGTTGTCGGTGGAGGTGCTCCGGCGCCTCGCCGCCCAGGCCACCGCCCTGTTCCCGGTGCTCGCCGGAGTGCGGGCCATGCGCACGTACGCCGGATTCCGCCCGTACCTGCCCGACCACCTGCCCGCCATCGGCCCCGACCCGCGCGTCCCCGGGCTGCTGCACGCCTGCGGCCACGAGGGCGCGGGGATCGGGCTCGCCCCCGCCACCGGCCTGGCCCTCGCCCGGCTGCTCGCGGGTGCCGAGCCCCCGCTCGACCTCGGCCCCTTCGGCCCCGGCCGGTTCGCCCCGGCCGGCTGAACCCCCGTCCCCGTCCGCCCGCGTTCCCCGATGAGGAGGCCCGCACGTGGCCCGTACCCCCGCCGACCTGGTCAGGGCGGAGCCCGGCCCGCCCTTCGAGATCACCTTCGACGGCCGTACGGTCACCGCCCTGCCCGGCCAGTCCGTCGCCGCGGCCCTGTGGGCCGCGGGCATCCTCGCCTGGCGCACCACCCGGCACGGCGGCCGCCCGCGAGGCGCCTTCTGCGGCATCGGGCAGTGCTACGACTGCCTCGCCACCGTCAACGGCGAACCCAACCGCCGGGCCTGCCTGGTGCCCGCCCGGCCCGGGGACGCGATCACCACCCAGGAAGGACACGGCCATGCCGGGCTCGCCGTCTGAACCGTACGACCTCGTCGTGATCGGCGCGGGCCCGGCCGGTCTCGCCGGGGCCGCCACCGCCGCCCGGCTCGGCCTGTCCGTCGCGGTCCTGGACGCCGCGGCCCAGGTGGGCGGCCAGTACTTCCGCCACCCCGCCCCGGGCCTGGGCGCCGCGCGCCCGCAGGCCGTGCACCACAACTGGGCCGCCTTCACCGGGCTGCGCCGCCGCTTCGCGGCGAGCGGGGCCACGTACTTGGCCGGGCACCACGTGTGGACGGTCACGCGGGAGGACGAGGCGGCGTGGAGCGTGCACGCGCTGGCCGGCGAGGACGGCGGTACGGGCACCGGCGGCGGTACCCGTACCGACGGCAGCCGTGCCGCCACCGGCTCCGGTACCGGCGGTGGCGGGACCGCGGCCGGCCGCGGCGGCCACGAGGACGGCCGGGCCGTCGGCGCCGACCGCGATCGCGGCGGCTCGGACGCCGACGCCGATCGTGAAGGCCGTACCGGCTCGGACGCCGACGGCGAGTGTGAAGGCAGTACTGGAGCGGGCACCGACGGCGAGCGTGAAGGCCGTACCGGGGCGGGCACCGACGGCGAGCGTGAAGGCCGTACCGGGGCGGGCATCGCTGGCTTCCGTGAGCGTCCCGTACGCCTGCGCTGCCGTGCCGTGCTCCTCGCCACCGGTGCCTCCGAGCGGCAACTCCCCTTCCCCGGCTGGACCCTGCCCGGCGTCGTCGGCGCCGGCGGCGCCCAGGCCATGCTGAAATCCGGGCTCGTCCTGCCCGGACGGCGGATCGTCGTCGCGGGCAGCGGCCCCCTCCTCCTCGCCGTCGCCTCCTCGCTCGCCGCCGCCGGCGCCCGCGTCCCCGCCGTCGCGGAGGCGTCCGGATACCTCGGCTACGCCCGCCGGCCGCGCGCCCTCGCGGCCAACCCCCGCAAGCTCCTCGAAGCCGCCGTCCACGGCACGGCACTCCTGCGCCACCGCATACCCCTGCACACCCGCAGTGCGGTCACCCGAGTGCACGGCACCGACCGCGTCGAAGCCGTCACCCTCTCCCGGCTCGACCGCGACTGGCGGCCCGTGTCCGGCACGGGCCGCCGCATCGCCTGCGACGCCCTGGCCGTGGGCCACGGGCTCGCGCCGCAGACCGAACTGGCCACCGGCCTCGGCTGTGCCACCCGCCGCACGCCCGACGGCACCCACGCCCTCGTCCTGGACGGCCTTCAGGAGACCTCGGTACCCGGTCTGTGGGCCGCCGGGGAGACCGGCGGGACCGGCGGCTGGGAACTCGCCCGCGTGGAGGGCGAGCTGGCGGGCATCGCGGTGGCCGCCCGGCTGCGTGCCCGCCCCGCTCTCACCCGCGGCCGGCGCGTACGGGACCTGGCCGGGCGCCGCGACCGCATGCGCGCCTTCGCCCACGCCATGGCCGCCGCCCACGCACCCGGCCCCGGCTGGACCGCCTGGCTCGACGACGACACGGACGTCTGCCGCTGTGAGGAGGTGACCGCCGGGAGCATCCGCGAGGCCGTCACCGCCCTCGGCGCCCGGGACTCCCGGACCGTCAAGCTCTTCACCCGGGCCGGTATGGGCTGGTGCCAGGGCCGGATGTGCGGCGCGGCCGTGGCCTGCCTCGCGGCGTCCGGTACGGCGCGGGGGACCGTACCGGACGCCGCCGAACGCAGGCCGCTCGCCGTGCCCGTACCGCTGGGATCCCTCGCCGCCGGGCCCGAGGAACCCGGGGACGGCTGAACCACCGCCCCACCCACGGCTCTCACCCCCTACACCACAGCACGCCATGGAAAGGACACCGGCATGACCGCCTCCTCCTGGACCCCCGACCGCCCCTGGCGCGGCATCATGGTCGCCACCGCCCTCCCGCTGCGCGCGGACCTCTCCGTCGACCACGACGCCTACGCCGAACACGTCCGGTGGCTCCTCGACAACGGCTGCGACGGAGTCGTGCCCAACGGCTCCCTGGGCGAGTACCAGACCCTCACCGCGCAGGAGCGCGACCGCGTGATGCGCACCGCCGTCGAGGCCGCCGGGGACGGGGCCCGAGTGATGCCCGGCGTCGCCGCGTACGGCGTCGCCGAGGCACGCCACTGGGCCGAGCGGGCCGCCGAGGCGGGCTGCGGTTCCGTCCTGCTGCTGCCGCCCAACGCCTACCGCGCCGACGAGCGGGCCGTACGCGCCCACTACGCCGAGGTCGCCCGGGCCGGGGTGCCCGTCGTCGCCTACAACAACCCCGTCGACACCAAGGTCGACCTGACCCCCGCCCTGCTGGCCCGGCTGCACGCCGAGGGCGCCGTCGTCGCCGTCAAGGAGTACAGCGGCGACGTCCGGCGCGCTTACGAGATCGCGGAAGTCGCCCCCGAGCTCGACCTGCTGATCGGCGCCGACGACGTCCTGCTCGAACTCGCGCTCGCCGGGGCGGTCGGCTGGACAGCGGGCTATCCCAACGCCTTCCCGGCCACCTGCGCCGAGCTCTACCACGCCGCCGTAGCCGGTGACACGGACACGGCGCTGCCCCTCTACCGCTCGCTGCACCCGCTCCTGCGCTGGGACTCCAGGACCGAGTTCGTGCAGGCCATCAAGGTCTCCATGGACATCGTCGGCCGCCACGGCGGCCCCACCCGGCCGCCGCGCCTCCCGCTCACGGGCGAGGCCGAGGCCGCGGTGCGCGCCGCCACGGAGAAGGCCGTCGCCGCCGGGCACCACTGACCCCGCTCCTCCGCTCCCGCTGGCGGAAGGCCGAAAGGCCGGAAGAGCCGGAGAGCCGGAAGCACCGGACAAGGAAAGGACATCCGTGCGCACCCGTCATGTCTTCCATGCCGTCGACTCGCACACCGAGGGCATGCCCACGCGCGTCATCACCGGTGGCGTCGGCGTGATCCCCGGCGCCACCATGGCCGAGCGCCGTCTGCACTTCATCGAGCACATGGACCACCTGCGGACGCTCCTGATGTACGAGCCGCGCGGTCATGCCTCGATGAGCGGCGCGATCCTCCAGCCCCCGACCCGGCCCGACGCCGACTACGGGGTCCTCTACATCGAGGTCTCCGGGGTGCTGCCGATGTGCGGGCACGGCACCATCGGGGTCGCGACCGTGCTCGTCGAGACCGGCATGGTGCCGGTCAGCGAACCGGTGACCACCGTGCGCCTCGACACCCCGTCCGGTCTGATCACCGTCGACGTCCAGGTCGAGGACGGGGCCGCCAAGGCCGCCACGCTCACCAACGTGCCCTCCTTCTGCGTCGGCCTCGACCTCAAGGCCGACGTCCCCGGCCACGGGACGGTCACCTACGACCTCGCCTTCGGCGGCAACTTCTACGCCTTCGTCGAACTCGACGCCCTGGGGCTGCCCTTCGACCCGGCCCGCAAGGACGACCTGCTCGCCGCCGGGCTCGCCGTCATGGCGGCGGTCAACGCCTCGCCGGACCGGCCCGTCCACCCCGAAAACCCCGGGATCAGCGGCCTCAAGCACGTCTACCTGGCCGCCCCCGGCTCGGACGCCCGCCGCTCCCGGCACGCCATGGCCATCCACCCCGGCTGGTTCGACCGTTCCCCCTGCGGCACGGGCACCTCCGCCCGGATGGCGCAGCTGCACGCCCGGGGCGCGCTCCCGCAGGGCCGCGACTTCGTCAACGAGTCCTTCATCGGCACCCGGTTCACCGGCCGCCTGGTGGGGGAGACGCGGGTCGGCGGAGTGCCGGCGGTCGTGCCCGCCATCACCGGACGCGCCTGGATCACCGGTACCGCCCAGTACTTCCTCGACCCGGACGACCCCTTCCCCGGAGGTTTCCTCCTGTGACCGCCGCCCCGACCTCCGTCGTCTCGCACAACCCGGCCGACCCCTCCGAGGTCGTCTCCGACGTGCCCGCGGCCGGCGCCTCCGCCGCCGGGGCCGTCGAGCGGGCCCGCGCCGCCCAGCCCGGCTGGTCGGAGGCGGGCGCCGCCGTCCGTTCCACCGCGCTCTCCGCCGTCGGCGCCGCGATCGAGGCCGCGTCCGGCGAACTCGCCGCCCTCGCCGTGCGCGAGGTGGGCAAGCCCCTCACCGAGGCGCGCGCCGAGGTGGCCCGCGCGGCCGCGATCTGGCGCTACTACGCCCAGGCGCCCTACGAGCCCACCGGCGCCGTCCACGAGCCGGCCGGCGGGCCCGGCCTGCTGCTGACCCGGCGCCGCCCGCACGGCGTCGCCGGTCTGATCACACCCTGGAACTTCCCCTTCGCCATCCCGTCCTGGAAGGCCGCGCCCGCGCTCGCCGTCGGGAACACGGTCGTCCTCAAACCCGCCCCCGAAGCCACCGCGTGCGCCCTGCGCCTCGCCGAGCTCGTCCGCCGGGCCGTGCCCGAAGCGGTGTTCACGGTCGTGCCCGGCGGGGCGCCCGAGGGCGGCACCGTCCTCGCGACCGCCGACGCCGTCTCCTTCACCGGCTCCACCGCCGTCGGCGGCCTCGTCACCCGCGCCGCCACCGCCCGGGGCGTCCCCGTACAGGCCGAGACGGGCGGGCTCAACGCCGCGATCGTCCTGCCCGACGCCGACATCGAACGGGCCGCCGCCCACATCGCCTCGGCGATCGCCGGATACGCCGGGCAGAAGTGCACCGCGACCAGCCGGGTGATCGCCGTCGGCGCGGCCCTGGGCCCGCTGCGCGAGGCGCTCTCCGAGGCCCTGCGCGCCCTGCCCGTGGGCGACCCGGCCGACCCGGCCACCGTGTGCGGCCCCCTCGTCTCGGGCCGGGCCAGGGACCGGTTCGACCGCGTCCTGCCCGGCGCCTCCGTCCTCGCGGCCGGGCACGTCCCGGAAGGCCCCGGCTGGTACGCGGCCCCCACCGTGGTGGAGAAGGTGCCGGCCGGTCACCCGCTGCTCACCGAGGAGGTCTTCGCCCCCGTCGCCGCCCTGCTGTCCGCGGACGACCTGCCGCACGCCGTGCGGATCGCCAACTCCGTTCCGTACGGCCTGGTCACCTCCGTCCACACCGCCGGACTCGAAGCGGCCCTGCACGGTCTCGACCGCCTCGACACGGGCATGATCCGCGTCAACGCCCCTTCCACGGGAGTCGACTTCCACCTGCCGTTCGGCGGCACCAAGGCGTCCGGTCACGGCCCGCGCGAACAGGGCCGGGCGGCGCTGGACTTCTACGCCTCCAGCCGGACCTACACTCTGACTCCCTGAGAAAGATGTGACATTGTACGCTCGTTGGTCCGTCCAGGTACGGACCAGCCGGGGAGCGCGGTTGCGCACGTACCGCGGACGCGGCTGCCGGACCTCGGCCGCCGCACCGGCGACGAAGGGACACGGGACACCATGGGCCACCTCAAGCAGCGCACCCTCATCACCGCCACCGAGCGGCTGCGCGACCAGGTCGCCCACGCCCTGCGGGCCGCGCTCATCTCCGGCGAACTCCGCCCCGGCGAGGTCTACTCCGCGCCGCAGCTCGCGGAGGACTTCGGCATCTCCGCGACCCCGGTGCGCGAGGCCATGCTCGACCTCGCCCGCGAGGGCCTGGTCGAGCCGGTCCGCAACAAGGGCTTCAGGGTCACCGAGGTCAACGAGCGCGACCTGGACCAGTACACCGAGATCCGCACGCTGATCGAGGTCCCCACGACCGGCCTGGTCACCCGTACCGCCGCCCGGGCGGACCTCGAAGCGCTCCGCCCGGTCGCCGAGGAGATCGTGCGCGCCGCCCGCGACCACGACCTCATCGGCTATCTGGAGGCCGACCGGCGGTTCCACCTCACCATGCTGGCGCTCTCCGGCAACGAACGCCTCGTCGAGACCGTCGGCGACCTGCGCAAGCGCTCACGCCTGTACGGGCTGACCGCGCTCGACCGGCGCGGCGAACTCATCCCCTCCGCCGAGGAACACCTGGAGATCCTGGACCTGATGCTCGCCGGCGACGCCGAGGGCGCCGAGCGGAGCATGGCACGGCACCTCGGCCATGTCCGCTCCCTCTGGGCGAAGGGCGCCGACTCCGCCGGCTGACGGAGGGCCGGGGGGAAAGACTCAGCGGGCGAGGGCGTCCAGGTGCCGGTGGAGCAACTGGTGACCTTCAAACCCCGGGTGCAGCCCGTCGAGGAGCAGATCCGCCCTGTCGCGGAGCGGCTCCCACATGTCGAGGAAGTCGACGAGGTTCGCTTCGCACCAGGCCCGCACGGACTCACGGAGGGCCAGGGCCCGTTCCCGGGTGAAGCGCAGCCCGCCGTAGTCGCGGGTGCGCTCCTCGTCGAGCCACGCGGGGCCCGCGACGACGAGCCGCGCGTTGTGCCGCAGGGCCGTGACGGCGAGCGAGTCGAGACCGTCCACGACGTGCGGAGGCTCGTCGGTGACGGCCCGGGGAGCGCCGACGGGCACGGCGGAGTCGTTGACGCCCGCGGCGACGAGGAGGGTGTCCGGCAGCCGGGGAGCCAGCAGCGCGGGAGTCTGCTCGCTCACCTCGGCCAGGGTGCTGCCCGGGACGGCCAGGTTGAAGACCCGGTGGTCCGCCTCGTTCCCGGCGATGTGGGAGGCCGCCAGGCGGGCCGCCCAGCCGCCCCGCGGGTCACAGCGCCCGTAGGCGATGCTGTCGCCCACGATCACGATGCGCGCCGCCGGGCGCAGCGGCTTCGCGTCCAGATAGGCCCAGGCGCTCTCCCCGGAGGAGAGGCGCACCCGCCGGCGGGCGTAGTCGTCGACCTCGTAGGCGTCGGCCGCGGCGAGCTCCCGGTCGGTGAGGTGCAGGACGGCGCCCTCGACCGCGGCGCCGATCCGGCGCTCCAGGGTCAGATGGACGTCGAGGCCGCTGGCGGCGATCACGGCGGGGTCGGTGATCGGCTGGGGCCTGGTCGTGTGACCGGCCAGCGACGCCGGGGTGCTGGGCACGGCCCGGCCGAAGAGAGCGGTCTGGACCCGCTCGTCCCGCAGTGTGCCGAAGGAGAACAGGAGGTGGGGGCGCGACTCGGACACGAGGAGCTGTATCGCCTTTCGCAAGGATGATCGGATCTTGGTCGGACCACCCTAGACGGCCGGCCCCCGGCCTCCCGGACCGGCTCTTCCGCACGGCCGCGCGGGGACCGGCCCCGCCCGCCCCGTACGGTCAGGCCGCGCCTTGCCGGAGGTGCTGGAGCCGGGCCTCGAAGTTGCTGTGGGCCGACTTCCGTGCGGGAGGCGTGGCGGGCGCGGTGTGCGGGGGCGGGGTCCCGGGCTGGTGGGGGGCGTGCGACGGCATGGGCGGGGCGCCCGGCGGGGGGACGGCCGGTACGGACCGTGCCTGGTGTTCCGCGGCGAGCACCGCCATCAGGTCGTCCCGGAACCCGAGCCCCGCCGCGTAGTCGTCCGCGCGGAACTCGGCACGGCGGTGCAGCCAGGCGATGAGCACCGGGGCGGCGACGAGGGGCAGCACGAGCCACCACATCGACTCCTGGAAGGCCAGCACCCAGATGAACTGCAGGAGCAGCAGGCCGAGACAGCCCCCGCAGGCCACGTTCGCCTTGCTCCTCGACCGCAGGAGGCCCGCCAGCCCGGCCAGGATCCACCGCCAGACCGTCCGGGCCGGAAGCGCGTACCAGTCGGCGAGCATGCCGGCCCAGGTGTGGCCGCCCACGTGGTGACCCAGTTCGTGGGCGAGCACCGCCGCCAGCCGGGAGTTGGGCAAGCGGTCCATCGCGTGCCGGGTGACCGCGACGATGTGGCCGGCCGCGGCGGTCGCGTTCAGCTCCGCGCGTTCCTGCACCCACAGCTCGTAGGTGCCCTGACTCACCCCGGCCCGGCGGGTCACCTCCTCCCACACCGCGCCGAGACGTTCGGCCTCCGCCGGAGTGGGCCGCCGCATCCCCAGCAGGTGCCGCGCGATGGCCGCTTCCGCGGGACGGTGGAAGACCAGCGGTCCGGACAGCAGCCACGCGGCGGCCATCACCAGCCCGAGCGTGGCGTCGACGAGCGAGAACGCGAAGGAGACGACGGAGAGGCTGATCAGCGCCACGGGCAGGGACATCACCAGTTGAGCGAGGGAGGCGCCGTCCACCCCGCGCTGATGCGCCTTCAGGTGCTTGCGCCCCGACTGCAGGGCCAGGTCGTCGTGGCGTGCGCCGCCGTCCGGCGGCGAGGGGGCCGGGTCCTGGTACGGCGGTGGGGGAGCGGCGGGGACGCTCGTCCCGGGCGCCCCGTCAGGGCGGGAAGGCCCGGCCTCGGGGCGGACGGGCGGCGGCCGGTCGAACCCCGTACCCGCCGGTGCGCCGCCCGGATACATGGGCGTCGGCGCCTCGCCCGGGTGGACCGGCGGTGCTTCGACGTCGGGGTAGGGCGGCGGTGCGGCGCCGTCCGGGTACGGGGGTGGCCCACCGGCGTCCGGGTACGCGGGAGGCGTCACTTCATCCGGGTACGGGGGCGCCGCCGTCTCGCCGGGATACGCGGGCGCCGTCCCCGGGCCCGGGTAGGACGACGGCGCCGCCTCCTCGGAGTACGCGGGCGATGCTCCGGCTCCCGGATACATGGGTGGTGTGACTTCGTCCGGATATCCAGGCGCTTGCTCGACCGGGTGAACGGGTGTGCCCTCGCCGGGGTGTGAGGGTGGCCTTTCCGCCGCCGGGTACGCGGGCGGGACTCTGGCCCCTGGGTAGGCGGGTGGCGTGGCCTCGTCCGGGTGTGCGGGGGCTTGCTCGGCGGGGTGAACGGATGCTCCCTCGCCCGGGTGCGAGGGCGGCCTTTCCGCCGCCGGGTACGCGGGCGGGACTCTGGCCCCTGGGTAGGCGGGTGGCGTGGCCTCGTCCGGGTGTGCGGGGGCTTGCTCGGCGGGGTGAACGGATGCTCCCTCGCCCGGGTGCGAGGGCGGCCTTTCCGCCGCCGGGTACGCGGGCGGTGCTCCGGCTCCCGGGTACGCGGGTGGCGTCACCTCACCCGGGTACCCGGGAGCTTCCCCCGCCGGGTGCACGGGCGCCCCCTCGCCCGGGTACACGGGCGGGCCGGCGGCGCCGGTCGCGTACCCGTGCCGGGGATCCCCGCCCGGGTACGGCGGCGGAGGCAGCGGTTCGGACGTCGCCGGGTACGGCGGCGGCTCCGCCGGTAAGGGCGCCGGAAGCGGTGCCGAGGCAGGCGGGGGCTGATGGTTCTGGTCGGGCATGGGCGTACGTCTCCTGGGTGAGTGTCCGTCGTGGTGGGGCGGCGGCCGGTCAGCCGACCAGGAGCGCGCCCGGCAGCAGCACCATCGCCGCCGTGAAGCCGGCCATGCCCGCGCGCAGCCAGCGGTACTTGTGGGCGACGATCCGGCTGTTCTCCGTGAGCGCCGTGAGGAGCGCGGCCACGGGAGCGCGCTCCGTCTCCCGCAGGGCCTCCTCCAGCGCCGTCGGCCCGTGGCGCGCGGCGCCGTGGATGTCGGCGAAGTGGGTGAGGGGCAGGCCCGGCCGCCACACGTGCGACCGGTAGCGCGGGATCACCGTCATCAGCAGCGAGAGCAGCGAGCCGACGAAGCAGACCGCGCCGGCCCACCACATCACCTGGCCGAACGCGGAGAGGGCACCCGGCTGCCAGCCCCGTACGGCGAGCACCCCGACCAGCGCGGACGCGGCCATGCCCTGCGCCGCCACCAGCACGGAGCCCTTGGTGTCGGCCCGTGCCGCCTCCTGGCGCAGGTCGGTGAGGAGGCGTTCCGCCACGGGCGGCGCGGAACGCGCGGAACGCGCGGCCCGTGCCGGGGTGACGGGTTCCGGAGTGCCGGCGGTCACTGACCGGCGGGCGGGGTCGAGGTCCGGTACCCGAAGACGGGCCCCGCGGCCGGGGGAGCCGTACCGTTCACCGGGGCCCGGGGCGGCGCGGCCGGCGGGGCCGGGGCGTCCACCGGCGCCCGCGGCGGGGCGTCCGCCGGCACGATGACGTCGTCACCCGGCTCCGCGGGGCCTCCGGCCACCTCCTCCCGTGCCGCGCCCTCGACCGGCGGTACGCCCACCGTGCCCTCGACCGGCGGTACGCCGTCCGGCGCCGAGAGCGGGAGCTTGGCGCTGAGGACCTCCCTGATCACGTTCGCCGCCAGCCTGCGCGGCTCGTCCAGCTGGTGCTCCTCCAGACCGCCCGGCCCCCCGCCGAGCGCCTGCAGCGCGACCTGGAGCTGGCTCTGCATGGCCCGCAGCTGGTCCTCGCGGAGGTTCTGCATGACCAGACGCGCGTCCTCGGGGTGCCGCGCGAGCTGGAAGGCCATCGCCGACGGCCCGCCGCGCTCCAGGTAGTACGTGTAGTACTGGATCTTCTTCGCCTCGATCTCCTGCAACTCCAGCTCCTGCCGGCCCTGGACCATCCGCCGCTCGTGGCCCAGGTTCTGGGCCCGCAGCTCGACGCGGTGCTGGTGCTCGCTCTGGGCGACCGCCCGCTCCGCCGCCAGTTCGTCCTCCCGCATGAGCAGGGCGTGCTGGGGATCGAGCTTCCGCCGCGCGAACTCGATGTCGCGCAGCTCCCGCTCGTGTGCCAGGGCCGCCTCGTCCCGGCGGATCTGGATGCCGCACCGGACGTGCAGTCCGGCGACCGCGCCCAGCGGCCCGGCGGCGGCGAGCGCCCGCTGCGCCGCCTGCTCCGCCGCCGCGCTGTCCTCCATCGCGTACCCGCGCAGCACCGGGCGCACGGCGTCGTCGACGAGCCGCTGCACCATGCCGGGCACATCGCGTTCCCCGCTGGCGACGAAGGCCGCGGGCGTGAGGACCTGCCAGCTGCAGTTCATCGACACCTCGAAGAGGAAGGCGTCATTGCTGCCGGGCAGCGCGAGGACGGCGGCGGCCTCGTGCAGCCCCATGTCCACCTCGTACACGCTGGTCCAGCGACGGGTGGCCAGCTCGGTGCGGCTCGGGCGGTTCGGCGGCAGATAGGCGTCGAGGCCGCCCTGCGCGGTGGTGAAGACGAGGGCGTAGTCGATGCGCGTGGTGCGCAGCGGCTTGAAGCGCGACAGCTCCTGGATCGTGACGACCGGGTCGACGAGCTGCGTGTGGCGGTTGGCGTCCTGCTGCCACTGGGGCTGCTGGCTCATCATGGTGTTGCTGCTCCTTGGGACGGTTCGGTGCGGCGGGGAGCCGTGGAGATCACCGGGTGAGGACGGGACGGGCCCGCGCGACCGGGTCGGCGGCTGTGCGCCGGACCCGGCGGGCGCGGGGATCGGGCTGCGTCACGGCACGGGACAGGGCGCCGGAGCGGTCGGCGGGAACAGGGTTCCGCGCAGCCGGAGGGCCACGGCGAGCGGCTCGGGGCCCGCGCCGTCCCGCAGGTTCTCCAGCAGGTAGGTGAGCCGCTTCGCGTCCTCGACCGACACGGCCAGGAGGGGAAGCAGCTCCGCGAGGGCGCGTTCGGCGTCCGGGTCGCGGCCGGCGGCCCGGACCCAGCGGCGCATGGCCTCCAGGCCGGACCCGGAGCACACCGGGTCGTTCAGGACGCTCCGCCACAGCGCGGCGAGCGACTGCCGGAGCAGCCCGCCGGGGGTGCCGGCCGCCGCCTCCGCACGGGCGAAGAGGTCGAGGAGAAGGGGGCGGCCGGTGCCGTCGGCGCCGTCCGTGGGGCCGCAGGCGTGGACGACCGTACGCAGGACGAGGTCCCGGGCCGTGCCACCGCGCGTCAGGGGAACGAGCGCGGGCCACAGTTCGGCGGCGGCGGCGCCGGCCGCGCAGGCGCCCGCGTCCTGCCCGGCGGCGAGCAGCAGGGTGGCCGCGGACTGGGCGAGCTCGTCGAGTTCGTCCGGCCAGGAACGGCGTGCCTGGGCGCTCCTCCCGTCCAGGGCGCGTGCCGCCTCCAGCAGCGCTTCGACGGCCTCCCGGGGGAAGGCGTCCCCGATCAGGGCGTACGTGCGCACCGCCGCCCGGCGCAGCCGGTGGTCGGGCGTCGTGCACCAGCCCCGCAGGATGCGCGGCACATGCGGCGCGCCCAAGTGGTGTGCGAGGGCGAGCGCGTTGGCCGCGGCCAGCCTGGCGCGCAGCCGCCGCTCGACGGCCCACGGCCGGATGAGCAGTGCCATCGTCGAGGGCAGGTCGGTCCGCGCCAGCACGGCCGCCGTGGAGGCGGCCCGGGTGCGGACGACGGGACGCGGGTCGTCGGCCAGCCGGCGCAGCCAGGCGACGAGGGCGGGGCGGGCCGACGGGTGGCCGGTCCAGACCTCGCGGAGCAGGGTGATGGCCGTGAGCGGGTCGCGGAACTGCACTTTCGTCTGGAGCACCGGCCCCCATTCGGTCTCCTCGGCCTCCTGGTAACGGTCGGCGCGGGCGTGCTCGACGCGCTGGGCGCTGGAGGTGCCGAAGACGGGGATGCGGGTGGGTTCCCCCGGGTTCTCGATGTGCTGGAGGAAGCCGAAGAGGACGTCGCTGAGCTCGGCCGTGAGCGGGTAGGGGGCCTCGTCGAAGGTGGCGAGGGCGATCAGGAACGCCTTGTCGTGGAGGGAGTGCTCCGTGCTGTCGAACCACTCCCGCACCTGCTGCTCGGCGGCGTAGTGGCCGAAGCCGGCGAGCTCCGCCAGGGAGAGGGCGCCGCGGGCGTGGTCGGCGATCCGGTCGGCGAAGCGGGCCAGTTCCGCGACGGGCCTGCGGTGCCCGAGTACCGACCGCACCTCGGGCAGCGCGAGGAGGTCGTCGGCGTGGTGCCCGGCCAGATCCTTGTGGCGCAGATGGCCGCGGATCAGCGCGGCGGGCTCCGGGGGCCGCCACGGTACGTGCCCGTCGTCGCCGTGGACGACCGGGTGCGGTCCGACCACGATGACCAGATGGCCGTCGAGCGTGTGCAGTCTCTCGCTCAGGGCGCGTAAGTGGTGCTCGCGCAGCGGGCGTTCGGCGGTGGTGGGGAAGTCGGCGACGAGATGCCCGCACCGCTCGCGTAACTCCCCGGCGAGGCGCCCGGGGGAGAGGGCCGGGTCCAGGGCGCGGTAACCGGTCGAGCCCACGGCGCGCAGCAGCATGAGGGCCGCGGCCTGCCGGCCGGTCGTCGCGGGGCCGGACAGGACGGTCACGCGACGCAGCCTGAGCCTGGTGAGCGCGAGGTCGAACGGGCTGCCGGGCTCCCACTCGCCGCAGGTCGCGTCGGCGTGGGACGCCGGGTCGGCGGAGGCGGCGTCCTCGGCGTGCGGTGGGAAGACGAAGTGCCCGGCCAGCGTCTCCACCTCCGCGACGGGGATCTCGCCGGACCGCTCCTCGCCGTCCCCGCCCAGGTGGTACTCGACCTTGCTGCCGCCGAGGATCACATCGCCGGTCACCTGGCCGCCGCTGACCCCGTGCTGGTCGCCGCCGACGAGCGAGCCGCCCAGCTGCGCGGCGCGGCCGAGCACGATGGCCGGGCTGTGGCGGTAGAGGTCCTGACGGGAGTCCCAGGCGTATTCGAATTCGGTGTCGGCTTCGGCGTGCGGGTCGTCCGGGTCCGGGGCGTGGCCCGGGCCGGGGTCCGGCTCGGCGGGTGCCTCCGGGCCGGCCGGAGCGCCTTGTGCCCGGTCGGGTCCGCCCACCGGTCCGCCCATCGGCCCGCCGGCCGGTTCGGCCCCCGGAGCGGGGTGCTCGTGAGGTGCGTTCACGACCGGCCCCCGTTCTCGTCCCGGCCGTTTCCGCCCTGTCCGTTCCGGCTCCGGGCGCCGTCGCCGCGGCCGTCGCCGGTACGGCCGTCGGCCGCCTGCTTCGTGACGGATCCGCCGAGCACGACATCGCCGTTCACCGTGCCGCCGCTCACCCCGTGCTGATCGCCGCCGACCACCGAGCCGTGGATCACCGGGGCGCCGTGGAAGTGGAAGACCGCGCCGGCGGGCCGCTCCTGCGGCGGTGCCTCGGGCCGGGGCGGCGCCTGGGCCCGGTGGCCGCCGGACGGGGCGGCCGCCGGACGCTCCCACCCGGCGGCCTCGCGCGACCCGCCGTCCGCCGCTCCCTCCGGGGCCGGGGACCCTTCGCCCTGGTGGAGCCAGGCGGACAGCACACCGTCCTTGACCGTCACGTCCGTTCGCCGGAACAGCTCCGGCCGGACGCCGCGGTGGCCGTGCCGGACGACCCCTTCGTACACCGGAGTGCTCACGGCGAGGACGCAGTGCGCGTCCGTCCGGGCGGCGAGGGCGTCGCGCAAGGCGTCGGAGTCCAGCAGCCGGAACGCCTGGTTGAGGTCGTGTCCGACCAGTCCGCCGGTGGTGCCCGCCTGAGGGTCGTGGGCGACCTCGCCGGCGGCGAGCACCATCCGCAGCCGCATCTGGGCGCTGCCCGAGGCCAGCCGGTTGTGGTCGTGGAGGAGTTCGGGCGTGACCGTGAGGAGCGCGCGCAGGACCGCGGTCTTGGCCACGTCCCCGCTGAGGAGCACGATCAGACCGTCCCCCCGGTCCTCGCGGTACTGCTGGGTGGCCTCGACACCGGCTGTCACCAGGGTCTGGTCGACGACCGTGTTCAGGGTGCGCCGGAGCACCGCCTGCACCACGTCGTCGCGGCGGCTGAACCGCTCGATGTCGAGGAGGAGGATGGTCCGGTTGACAGGCTCGCGCATGGCCGCCTTCCGCTGGAGACGTGGGCCGTCACGGCCCTTCGGGACACCGAAAAGATGCCACCGATACGGAGTTTGAGGCGACGGAACCTAGCACATTCCCATTGTGACCACGTACACACAGCGACCTGGTACCGTGCCCGGCCCGGGGCCGGGACAACCGGAGTCTCCATCACCGGTTTTCCCGGGGCACCATCTTCCGCAGCACGTCCGGGCGTACGACCACCAGGCCCCGGCGGCTGGTGCGTACGATCCCCCGCTCCCGCAGCCCCTTCAGCAGCCGGGCGACGGCTTCCCGGGAGGCGCCCACCGAGCCGGCCAGCTCGCTCTGGGTGAGGCCGGGCGTCAGCTCCACGCCCTCGGCCGAGTCCTCGCCATGACTGTCGATCAGCTCCAGCAGCAGCAGGGCCAGCCGTTCCTGTACGTTCAGCGCCGCGTACTGCACGCGGCGGCGGTCGCTGTCGCGCATCCGGTCCGAGGTCAGCGCCAGCAGCTTCCGTGAGATGCCGGGCCGTTCCGCCAGGAGGCCGCTGAACCGGCCGGCGTCCACGGCGACGGCCTCGACCCGCTTCAGCGCCGTCACCGTCGCACCGCGCGGCCGTCCGCTGAGCACGGCGCCCTCCCCGACGATGTCGCCGGGTCCGCGCAGGGCCAGCAGTGCTTCGTAGCCGTTGGCGGCGGCCGAGGTCACCTTCGTCCAGCCGGAGAGCAGGATCAGCACGTGCGCGGTGGGCTCGTGCTCCCGCAGGAGCACCTGCCGCGCCGGGAAGACGAGGGGCGTCCCGCTCTCGAAGAGCGCCTGCCGGTCCTCGGCCTCCAGCCGGACCACGAACGGAACCCCGTCCTCGAACCTCATCCGCCGTCTCTCCCGCCTGCTCGGCCGCGCCGGACACGCGGCACCTCGGGGAGACAGCCTCCACGCGGGCGGGGCAGGAGGCAACGCTTCTCGTGCCGCACCACTCCGCCGGGCATCGGCGGCATCTTCTTCGAAGAGGTGAACAAAAGCCTCCACAGGGCGGTTCGGAGAGGCGGGCCCGTCATTAAAACTAGAAGTTCCTTCTAGAAAAAGACTTCAGTTCGGATGGGTGGTCGGGCACACTTGGCCGAAGCGCGCCCCCGCGGACGGGACCTGGAACGGCCTGGACCGGGCGGGCGCGCGCGAAGGGGCGGCGGATCCACGGGGGGACTCGCCGCCCCTTGTCATGGGTGGTGTCCGGGGGTGTCTTCCGCCCGGCCGTCGCGCGGGGCGCACCCGTCGTCGTGCGGAGGGCCGTCAGCTCTCGGGCGTGAGGTCCAGGGACCGGATGAGCTGGGTCAGCTCGTCGCGGAAGAGCTTGTCCGGGTTCGTGGTCTGGGTGTGCAGATGGCCGTAGATCTCCAGGGTCACCAGGCCGTGCAGATGGCCCCAGATGCGCAGGGCCAGCGCCACGCCGGCGGGAGGAAGACCGGGGAAGGCCGGGCGGACCTTGTCGAGGAGCGCGGGGTCGAAGTCGGACCACTGGAAGTCGCTGTCCGCGTAGAGGCGCTCGGCGCGCGGCCAGGCGGCCGCCGCGAGGGCGGTCAGGCTCGCGCAGACCCGGTGCGCGGCGTCCGGGGCGGCGCCGCCCTCGGGGGCCTGGTAGCCGGGCACGGGGTCGCCGTAGATGAGGCGGAAACCCTCGGGATTGGCCAGTGCCCAGCCCCGGAAGGCGTGCGCCCACACCCGGATCCGGTCGGCGGGGGCGGCCGCGGGGTCGGTGTCCCCGGCGGCGTCGGCGAGCGAGGTGTACACGTCGTCGATGAGCGTGGTGACCAGCTCGTCGCGGGTGGCGAAGTAGCCGTAGATGGCGTTGGCGGTCATGCCCATCTCGCGGGCGATGGCGCGCAGTGTGATCGCACCGGGGCCGCCCGAGGCCATCAGCCCCAGCGCCACGCTCTTGATCTCGGCGGTCGTCTCGGCCCGCAGCCGTGCGCGCCGCCCTGTGGTCCCGGTACCTGTCACTCCGTCACTCTACAGCGTCACTTTATTGGTGGTTGTGAGAAAACTTCACGGCGTATAGTTTCTTCACAGAGCGCAGACGGGCGGCGGGGAGCCGCCCGCAGCCGCCGGAACAGCAAGGGGAGAGCCATGCACATCGGAGTGATCGGCGCCACCG
Source organism: Streptomyces eurocidicus (assembly GCF_002891295.1). Lineage (GTDB taxonomy): Bacteria > Actinomycetota > Actinomycetes > Streptomycetales > Streptomycetaceae > Streptomyces > Streptomyces eurocidicus. The sequence continues at coordinate 755,271 of NZ_LGUI01000002.1, forward strand.
GCACCATCGGCAGCAGGGTCGTCACGGAAGCACTTGACCGGGGGCACCGCGTCACGGCGCTCACCCGCGACCCCTCGAAGATCGACGAGAGCCGCCCGGGCGTCACCTGGGCCGGCGTCGACGTCCTCGACGCCGCGAGCATCGCCGCCGTCCTGCCCGGCCTGGACGTACTGATCAGCGGATTCCAGCCGGGCAACGCGGCCAAGGACCTCGCGGACACCCTGGAGCGCTCCATAGCCGACCCCACGGTCCACACCACGGCCGCCCGGGCGCTGCTCAAAGCCCTGGACGGGCACCCCAGGACCCGGCTGATCGTGATCGGCGGGGCCGGCAGCCTGGAGACGGCGCCCGGAGTGGTGCTGGCCGACGACGAGGACCGGCTGTACGAGACCCTCGACCGCGTCGGACTGCCCCGGGAGTACGCGGCCGCGGTCCGCGGAGCCCGGGACGGCCTGAACGTCCTGCGCACCTCGAACCGGCTGTGGACCTACTTCAGCCCCGCCGAGGACATCGCACCCGGCGAACGCACCGGCCGCTTCCGCATCGGCGGCGACCAAGCGGTCCGGGACGCCGCCGGACTCAGCCGCGTCTCCGCGGAGGACGCCGCCGTGGCCCTGATCGACGAGGTGGAACTGCCCCGCTTCGTCCAGCGGCGCTTCACGATCGGATACTGAACCCGCGCGCGGGGCGGGCGACGAGGCGCCGGGAGGCCGCGGCCGCCCGCTGTCCGGGGCGTCCCGGCGCGGCGGCCCCGGGGGCGGCCCTTGGCCGGGACGCCCGCGGGCGCACGGGACACCCGCGGCCTATCCTGGCGTCGAGGGGTGCGGGCCACCCGGCCGGGACCCCGCCCGGGAGGTGCCATGGGCGTCACCAGATGGTTCTTCGAACCCGGCCACACCGGCGCCGAATTCCGCGCCAGACACATGATGGTCACCTATGTGCGCGGGCAGCTGAAGAACGTGCGCGGCTCGCTGGAGGCCGATCCCGACGACCCGGAGAACGCCCGGGTGGAGGCGGTGATCGACGCCACCCAGGTGTACACCGGCGAGGAACACCGCGACGCGCACCTCCGTAGCGCGGACTTCTTCGACTGCGAGAACCACCCGCTGTGGACCTTCACGGGAACGCGCGTCCACCAGGCGAGCGCGACCGAGTTCGAGGTCACCGGCGATCTCACCATCCGGGGAGTGACCCGCCCCGTGACGTTCGACGTCACGTATCTGGGGCAGTGGGACACCCCTTGGTGGGAGGACGGCCGCGACGCGGGCCCCCGGCGCAGGGCCGGGTTCACCGCCACGACCCGCATCGACCGCCAGGACTTCGGGGTGAGCTGGAACGACGTGGTCGACCGGGGAGGCGTCGTCGTCAGTGACATGATCGACGTCACGGTGGACGTCGAGGCCGTCCTGGACGTCGACGGCGCCTCCGCGCCGCGCGCGAGTTAGGCCCTCCCCGGAGCGCGAGCCTTCGGCAAGCCGCGAACGGCTCTGCCCGGCGGTACCGGTGGACCGGACGGCCGGTTCAGTCGGCGGGGAAGAACACCTTGACGATGCCCGTTTCGATCGGGTGAACCTTGCAGTGGTAGCGGAAGTCGCCCGGGGTGGAGAACGTCCGCCCGCACGTCGCCCGTGGGTCGCTCAACGCCGCCGGCCGAGCCACTGCCGGGGTGTGTGCCGTGGCGGCCGGGCCACGATGTCACCGCCGGTGGACCGGCCGCTCAGTACCACGCGCAGTCGCACCGGAGCCTCCGGGCCGGTGACCGGGCGGACCTTGACGTCACCGCGGCTGTACGTGACGTCGTCGGCGTCGACCACGATCCCCGGTCCGGTCACCAGCCTCAGATTTCCGCCGACGCGCAGGTCGACGTCGACGTACAGGGTGCCGGAGCGCGTCGCCCGCCCGGCGCTGCCCGCGGCGGTCCCGGCGCGAGGGCCGGTGGTCAGGTGTGCGCGCCGAGCGAGGCCGTGGTGATGACTTCGTCCAGGACGTCCCGGGAGCGGACCAGATCCGTGATCATCCGGTCGATGCGTTCCCGCTCCGTGGTGAGCTCGGTGACCAGCTGCGGGGTGGCGTTCTCGGAAGGACCGCCGTCCGCGTCCCGCATGCAGGGCAGCAGCACCGCGATCTTCTTGCTGTTGAGCCCCGCGGCGTACAGTGCCTGCACACGGATGACCCGGTCGACCGCCCACTCGCCGTACCGCCGTTGGCCACCGGGGGTACGCTCCGCCCTCAGCAGCCCCTGCGCCTCGTAATAGCGCAACGAACGCTCGCTCACCCCGCTGCGCCGCGCCAGCTCACCGATCCGCATTCCCCACCTCGCACGCCATGACGGGACTTGAACCTGACACCAGTGTCAACTCCTACCGTACCGGCATGACGAACACCGCAGACCTCTCCCGCCTCTTCGAACCCACCCGCCTCGGCCCCCTTTCGCTGCCCAACCGCCTGGTCATGGCACCGCTGACCCGCAACCGTGCCGGTGCCGACGGCGTCCCGCAGCCGATCATGGCCACCTACTACGCCCAGCGCGCCTCCGCGGGCCTGATCATCGCCGAGGCCGCCACCCCGAACGCCGTCGGGCAGACCTACCCCAACATCCCCGCGATCCACGACGAGAAGCACGTGGCCGGGTGGCGGCAGGTCACCGACGCGGTACGGGCCGAGGGCGGCCGGATGTTCCTGCAACTCCAGCACGGCGGCCGGGTCGGCCACCCCGACAACAGCGGGCTGACCCCCCTCGCCCCCTCGCCGGTCCCGCTCCCGGAGACCATCCACACCCCCACCGGGCGCAAGGAATCCGTCGTGCCCAGGGAGATGACCCTCGACGACATCCGCTCCACCGTGGCCGACTTCGCCACCGCCGCACGCAACGCCGTCGACGCCGGCTTCTCCGGAGTGGAGGTGCACGCCGCCAACGGCCACCTCCTGCACCAGTTCATGGCCCGGAACACCAACCGCCGCACCGACGGCTACGGGGGCTCGGTCGCCGGCCGCATCCGGTTCGCCGTCGAGGTGGTCCAGGCCGTCGCCGAGGCCGTCGGCCCCGACCGCGTGGGCCTGCGGATCTCCCCGGGAGTCACCGTCAACGGCATCGACGAGGGCGACACCGAGGCCCTCTACCCGGCCCTCGTCGACGCGCTCGCGGACGCGGGACTGGCCTATCTGCACTTCGTCTTCGCCGACCCGGACCAGCCCCTCTTCCAGCGCATCCGGGCGGCCTGGCCGGGCACGCTGATGGCCAACCCGGCGCTGGGCTGGGGCGGCCCCCTGCCCGCCGACGGCGGCAGGCACGCGGGCGAGCGGCTGCTGGCCGCGGGAGCCGACCTGATCTCCCTGGGCCGGGCGTTCCTGGCCAACCCCGACCTGGTCGAGCGCCTGCGCGTCGGCGCACCGCTCAACCAGGTGCGCGACCGGCACATGATGTATGTGGGAGGGGAGACCGGATACACCGACTACCCCACGCTGGCCACCACACGGCGGCCGGCCGGGACGCCCGAGCTCCTCGCCGCGTGACGTCCGCCGCCGGCCGTTCGCGGGCGCTGACGGGCCCCACCGGCTTCGGCGACCGCGGCGGTGTCCCGGCGGGAGGGGCGGACTTCACGGATCCGCCCTTCCTCGACCCGGCTCGTCCGCGGTACCGGGAACGCGACCGGGTCGGCACGGCTCAGCCCCCGGCCGGCGCGAAGGCCCGTGACTCGACCCGGGGCAGCACGAGCGCCCCGGCCGTGACCAGGGCGAGGCCGAGGACCTCGGGGACCAGCCACCAGCCGGTACGGATCGCCTCCCCGAACACGAGGACGCCCAGCGAGACGCTCACCAGCGCGTCCCCCAGGATCAGGGCGGGCTGCGAGGCCAGGAGCGGCCCGGACTCCATCGCGTTCGACAGCAGGAACAGCGACCCCGCCCCCACGGCCCCGAAGGCGTACGTCTGCCAGCAGGTGAAGAAGGCGCCGGCGCCGTACCGGTCGAAGACGCCGACGGCGGAGTTCATCAGGGCCGCGGTCAGCGCGTACCCGATCGCGGCCGCGGTGGCGAAGAGCGCCGCACGCGCCTTGCCCCGGGGACGGGACAGCGCGGCGAGGACGCACAGCGCGGTCACCCCGACGGTGACCGCCAGCGCGATCCCCCACTTCTGCCAGGTGACGTCCATCCGTTCACCGGCGGGGGCCGCCGCCACGAGCGCCATGGCGACGCCCGCCGTGACCGAGACGATCGCCGCCCAGCCGTGGAAGGGCAGCCGGCGCCGGAAGACCACGCTCGCGATCACGATCGCGAAGACGAGTTCGGTGACGACGATCGGCTGCACCAGGGCCAGCGAACCGGCCGCCAGTGCCAGGGCCTGGAAGACGGCCGCGCACACCACCGCCGCGATGCCGCCCAGCCAGACCGGGTGACGCACCAGGTCGAGCATCAGCCGCGGGCTGAACGCGTCCGCCGAGGGCACCTTCCGCGCCGCCACCCGCTGGAGCACCACGGCCGAGGCGTTGCTCAGCGCGGCCAGGACGGCGAACAGCACTGCCACCACATCTCTCCCTCCGCCGGCCGGAGGCCACGACGATGGCAGCAGCACCGCCCGCACCGCACTCGCCCTGCCGGAGAACGGCGGCCGATCACACGACCGGCCGCCCCGCGCCGCGTCCGGGCCCCTTGCCGGGTGTGCGCCACCGCCGGCCGTCCGCATCGCGGAACCCGGCCGACGAGCCCTCCTGTGCGGTGTCCGGTTCCCTCCTAGGATGTTCTGTGAAGAGCGTGAAGAATCCCCAGCGCACGCCATGCGTCTCTGTCACGTCCGGTGAGGGGAAAACATGCGCTCGTCGAAGACGGTCCTCGCTCTCGGTGCCGCGGCTCTGGCCGTGGCGGGGGGTATGACGACCCCCGCCGCGGCAGCCGCGGCTCCCTCCGTGAACGCCAACGGGAAGGCCATGACCTGGACTCTGCTCGCGGACGGCCCCAGCGGAACGGTGCAGGTGGGCGGTGGTCCGCTGAGCAACGCCTACCAGGGCGACACCGCCACGACCACGGCCCTGCCCCTGCTCTGCCTGAGAATCGACGGCCGCCCCGCCCCCGCGGGCATCACACCCGGCTTCTACGCGGGCTGGGCCCGGGGCACGGTCGCTGCCACCGGCCCGATCCGCGGCACCCGCCTGACCGGTCGCGCGGTCGCCGACGCGGTCTGTGCCAACAACTTCGGCGCGGGCTGGCGCATGGCCGAGTTCCACGACGGCAAGTACGGTCCCGACCTCCAGAACTCGGGCGGCTGGAGCTTCTGGGCCTACGGCGACGTGCCCCTCGGCACCCGCTTCTGGACGGCCATCGACGACCAGCCGGCCAACCCCTGGAACTGAGACCGCCGCACTCCCGCGCCCCGGCGGGCCGGGCGGCGGCGAACGCGGCGCAGGCTCGGTCCGCCGGGGCGCGGAGGACGCCGTTGACGAGGACGCTCAGGCCGCGACGAGCTCGCCGAGCCGCCTGCGCTCCGGAACGCCGAGTTCCTCGAAGACCGCGAGGGCGGCGCGCCAGTGCGGAAGCGCTGCCTCCGGGCCGTGCAGGGCCTGTTGCGTCAGCCCGTACACATACAGGGACCTGGCCATGACGAGCCGCTGGCCGTGCCGGCGCGCCAGCTCCAGCGCCCGCCCGGCGTAGCGGACCGCGCGCGGCCGGTCGCCCAGGTCGAGATGGGCGTGGGCGATGCCGGCGAAGGCGCGGGTCCGGGACAGGAGCAGCCCGGTCGCCCGGATCCTGCCCAGGGCCTGGCGGCCGTAGTGCAGGGCCCGGGCGGGCCGGCCGTCGGCCCGGTACGCCTCGATCAGGCTGGTGAGCACCCTCACCTCGCCGTAGCCGAAGTGGAGCTCGCGGGCCAGGCTCAGGGCGCGGTGGTAGTCGGTGAGCGCCGCCGTGGTGTCCCCGGTGCACCGCCGGACCGTGGCGAGGGCCTCCAGGGCCGCCGCCTCGTGGACCCTCTCCCCGGTCCAGCGGCTGAGGCTGATCGCCTGACCGGCGTCGGTGGCGGCCTGTTCGTAGTCGCCCGCGTCGCAGCGGGTGCCGGAGAGATGCGACAGGGCGTTGTTCTCCAGATGCGGGTTCCCTAGCCGCCGGGCCAGCTCAAGGCACTCCGAGAACGCCGCCAGCGCGGCGGCGAGGTCGCCCTGGAACCACGCCACGATGCCGGTGCCGGACAGCGCCTGGCACAGCGTGGCGCCGTTGCCCGTGCGCCGGCTGAGGGCGAGCGCCTGCTCCTGTCTGCGGAGCCCGAGGCCCGGCCGGGCCGACAGCAGCTCGGCGACCCCGATGTGGTGCAGCGTCAGCGCCTGCGCGTCGACGTCGCCCGCCCGCCGGGCCAGCGACAGGGCCTCCTCCTGATAGCGGATGCTGTGCCCGGGACGGCCCAGGTGGACATTGGCCAGCCCGAGGCTGAAGAGGCTGCCGGCCTGCCCGGAGACGTCACCGGTCCGGCGGCTGATCGCCAGCGACCGGCTGTGGCACCGGTCGGCCTCCTCGTAGCCGCTCAGCAGGAAGTGGATGTCGCCCAGCAGGCCGAGTACGGACGCCTCGGCGCGCTCGTTCCCCGCCCGGCGGGCCGCGACCAGGGCGGCGTCGCACACCGCGAGCCCCTCGGCGCCGTGCCCCCGGGACGTGAAGTAGCCGCGCAGGGCGTCCGCGAGGCGCCAGGCGTGGTCGAGGCGGCCCAGGTCGAGCGCCCGGCGCGCGGAGGCCACCAGGCTGGGCAGCTCGCCGTCCAGCCAGTCCAGCGCCTCCGCCTCGTCCCTCGGCCCCGGGCACCCGGTGCCCGGGGCGGGCGGGTGCGACGGTCCGCGGGGCCGGGGGTGGAGGAGCGCCGTGGCGGCGCGAGCGGTCGTCAGATAGAAGTCGAAGAGCCGGGCGCGTGCCGCGGGCGCGCCCGCGTCGCCCTCGGCCCGCGCGGCGGCGTACTCCCCGAGCAGGTCGTGCACCCGGTAGCGGCCACCGCCGCCGGCGGACACCAGGTTCGCGGAGACCAGCGTGTCCAGCAGCGGCGCCGCCCCGGCGGGGGAGCGGTCCATCAGCACCCCGGCCGCCGGACCGGCGAAGTCCGGGCCCGGCAGCAGGCTCAGCCGCGCGAAGAGGGTCGCCGCGGGCTCCGACAGCCTCCGGTACGAGAGGTCGAAGGCCGCCCGCACCGCCGCTCCCTCGTCACCCGGGGAAACGAGCTGGGCCAGCCGGCCGCGTGAGCGCAGGACGTCGACGTAGCGGGCCACCGGCGTCCGCGGCAGGGCGTCGACGTTCGCCGCGGCGATCCGCAGCGCCAGGGGGAGCCACGCGCACTCGGCCGCCAGTGCCCGTACGGCCCCGGGCTCCGCGTCCGCCCGGGCCGGCCCGAGCAGGCCGGTGAGCAGGGCCACCGACTCCTCGTCGGTCATCGTGGTGAGCCGGATCCGGTGGCCGCCCTCGATGGCGGCCAGCCCGCGCAGGTCGTCCCGGCTCGTCACGATCACCGCGCAGCCCGGGCCGCCGGGGAGCAGCGGCCGCACCTGGCGCGGCTCGGCGGCGTCGTCGAGCAGCACCAGCACCCGCCGGTCGGCGAGCAGGCTCCGGTAGAGGCCGGCCCGCTCCTCCTCGTCGGCGGGGACCTGATGGGCCGGCAGCCCCAGCGCCCGCAGGCACCGGCCCAGGGCCACGGCCGGGGCCAGCGGGGCCGCGCGGCAGTGGCCCTGGAGGTTGACGTAGAGCTGGCCGTCGGGGAAGCGGGCCCGGACCGCGTGGGCGACGTGCAGGGCGAGCGTCGTCTTGCCCACGCCGGGCTGGCCGGTGACGATGCCCACGGGCATGGCCTCGCCGGCCCCGCCGGGGGAGCCCCGCCGCCCGTGTGCCGGCGAGGTCAGGAGCCGCGTCAGGGTACGGACCGGGCCGGTTCTGCCGACGAAGCAGCGCGGCGCCGGGGGAAGCTGGCAGGGCGTCACCTCCCAGGGGCCGCGCTGGGCTCTCGGCCCGCCGGCCTCCGCCCGGCCGGGAGCCGCGTTCCCGGTGAGGATCAGCTGGTGCACACGGTCCACGTGCTCGCCGGGGTCGATGCCCATCTCGTCGCGGAACAGCCCGCGCACCCGCCGGTACGCCGCCAGCGCCTCGCCCGTACGGCCCGACCGGGTCAGGGCGAGCATGAGAGCGGCCCACAGCCGCTCGCGCAAGGGGTGCTCCCGCGTCAGGGCGTCGAGCTCCCCGACGATCTCGGCGTGCCGGCCGAGCCGCAGCTCGACCTCGGCCCGCCGCTCCAGGGCGTGCAGCCGCTCGTCCGTCAGCCGGGTGGCCGCGCCGCGCTGGAGCGACTCGGACGGTACGTCGAGCAGCGCCGGCCCCTGCCACAGCGCGAGCGCCTCGCTGAGCAGGGCGGACTCCTCCACCGCGGCACCCGTCGTATGGGCGGCGCGGGCCCGCTCCAGCAGCTCGTGGAAGGCCGTCACGTCCAGTTGGCGCGGGGTGATCTCCAGCGCGTAGCCGTTCGGCCGGGTCCGTACGAGCGGGGCGCCGTCCGGACCCTCGCCGAGGACACGGCGCAGACGCATGGTGTAGACGTGAACCGTGTTGCGCGCCGAGGGAGGCGGGTTCTCGCCCCACAGCCGGTCGACAAGGGTGTCGAAGGGGACGGTCCGGTTGGCTCCGAGGAGCAGGGTGGCGAGAAGGACACGCAGCTTTCCGGCCGTGAGCGGCACGGGTGTCGTTCCCCGGAACACCTCCATGTGTCCCAGCAGGCGGTAGCGCAACTCCGTCACCACCGCGCCACCCCCCTCCACGACGTCGCGTACGAGGTGTCGGAAGCACAGTAAGTCCGGTTCGCGCGCAGGGGACAGCGCTGTTCGAGCCAGGCGGCCGGGCACCGACCGTACGGGCCCGGCCGGTACGGATCCGGTCTACCGCCACGGGCAGCGCGGGAGTCCCGGGTAAGGGTCCTGGTCGGTCCACAGGTGGTCGGCCGGAATGCTGCCCCAGCCGAGGACGGAGGGGATCTGCACGGTCTCCTGGCCCTGGGTGTAGTACCAGACGCTGTTGCCGCCCGGGTGCGGGTCGCCGAGCGTCCAGCACACGAACCAGCTGGTGGTGGTCTTGAGGAGGCCGGTCACGGGGGCGAGGAAGGCGGCCCGGCCGTAGAGCTGCCCGGGAGCGTTCTCGCAGTACAGGTCCTTGGTGAAGAAGTTGCCGAGGGTATCCGCGTGAAGGCTGTTCTCCCGCAGGTAGCAGGTGCGCGCGGGGCCGGCCGGGGCGGTGCCCGAGCCCGCGCCCGCCGCCGGGGTGACCGACAGCGCGGCCGCAGCGAGGGCGGCGGCCACCGCCCCGGCCCGGCGCCCCGCCGGCCTCATCGGTGGCCCCTCTCCACGGCCTTCATGGACGGCACGCACGGCGGCAGGCCGGGGAACGGGTCGACCGTGGTGGTCAGCCGGTACGCGGGGACGTACCCCCAGCCCTTGCGCATCGGCCAGTTGAGGATGCGGTCGCCCTGCGTGTAGTACCAGACGCGGTTCTGGCCGGCGTGCAGCTCGCCGGTCTCCCAGCACACGAACCAGCTCAGGGTGGTGACGAGCTTGCCGACCACCGTGGCGTAGTTCTCGGGCTTCGCGTACACATCGGCGACGACGTTCTCGCAGTACAGGTCCGTGGTGAAGGTCTTGCCCGCGTAGTCGGTGTGGGAGACCCCGGTCCTGATCTGGCAGATGCCCCGCGGGCCGGGTACGCCGGGAGCGGCGGCCGCCCCGGGCGCCGCCCCGGCCAGCGCCGCGACGGTGACGACGCACATGGCGAGGGCCGTCCGGCCCCGCCGGCCGGGCCCGGTCGCTGTCGGTTTCACGCGCTTCCTCCTTCCCCGGTCGGGTCCGGTCACGCCCACCGGCACTTGGGCACCCCGGGCGCCGGGTGACCGTCCGCGTACAGCAGATGGCCGGGCAGATAACCCCAGCCCTTCGCACCCGGCCGGTCGACGATCACATTGCCCTGTGTGTAGTAGTAGAACTCGTTTCCGCCCGGCGGCGGATCGCCGGTCTTCCAGCAGACGACCCAGCTCCGGGTGGTCAGCAGCATCGACACCACCGGGCTCGTCGGATACGTCTGCAGGCGCAGTTCGCTCGGGGAGTTGTCGCACACCACGTCGTGGTCGAACCACATGCCCGTCCAGTCGATGTGCTCGACGCCCTCGCGCGTCACGCACGGCGCGCTCGCCGCGCGCGGCTCACCCGAAGCCGGGGGCGCGGCGCACAGGATCGTCACCGCGGCCGCCACGGCGGCCGCCGTCCAGGTCCGGGTCCCGCGCACGGGCGTCACCCCCACTCCTCCCGCCCCTCCGGGCGTCACACGGGCCCGGCGAGGGCCCGGCCCAGTGTGGCCCGGGCGGCTGACATCCCTCTGACGGCCTTGTCAGCCGCGTGTCAGATGGCCGTGTAAGGATCCGGACACGGGCAGCGAGCCGCAGGTCTGGGGGGCGTCGACGGATGGTTTTCTCTGGAACGCAAGCCGACGGGTCCCGGAACCGGCCAGTGGTGTCCCCACCCGCCCCACCGGCCGCCCGCGACCATCCATTACGCAGCTACCTCTCCTATCTCGCGGGTGAGGACGTCCCGGGCACCGGCTGGGTCTACACCGTCACGTCCCGCTCCCTCCTGGAGGACGTCTTCGCCAGCGTCTCCCTCAAACGCGAGCTGGAACGCGACCCCCACTCCACGGCGGCGGACCACCCCTATGTGGTCGGCCGGGTCGCGGTCGCCTCCGCCCGGGACAACGCCCGCGCCCTGGAGGCCGCCGCCGAGGCCGCACCCGCCTGGGCCGCCGTCCCCCTGGACCGCCGCATGGAGCTGGGCGCCGCCTTCCGCCGGCAACTCATCCGGCACCAGGACGAGTTCCTCCGGCTGCTGACCGCCGAGGCGCACCCCCTGAAGCTGGCGCGCTGGGAGCTGAGCTGCCTGCTGGCGGTCTACGGCGAGGAGAGCGGCGACTGGTACCGCCGGCAGATGCACACCGAGTTCCGGCACGCCGGCAGACGGCTGATCGTGCGCCGCGTCCCCGACGGCGTCGTCTGCCTCAACCCGCCGCAGAACGCCCCGGCCCCCAGTGCCGCCCTCGCCGTGCTGGCGCTCATGGCGGGCAACTCCGTCGTCGTACGGGCGCCGCGCAGCATCGCGCTCAGCACGATGTACGTCATGCGCGAGCTCGTCGCCCCGCTCCTGGAGGACATGGGCGCCCCGCCGGGCACGCTCGGGGTCGTCTGCGGCAACCCCGGGTCGACGCTCGACCTCTGGGTCGACAGCCCGCTGGTCGACGACATCTTCTACATCGGCGGCTGCGAGGAGGGCCTACGCCTCCAGCGGAGATGCGTCGACAAGGGCAAGAAGCCCATCCTGGAGCTGGCCGGCAACGACACCGTCACCGTCTGGAAGGACGCCGACCTCGACCTGGCCGCCCGGGCCGCCTGCGAGGCGTTCTACGGCTCCGGGCAGATCTGCATGGCGCCCAACCGCGTCCTGGTCCACGAGGCCGTCGCGGGCGAACTGACCCGGCGCATCGTCCGCGAAGCCGCCCGGATCCGGCCGGGATACCCCGAGGACGAGGGGGTGCTGCTCTCCCCGGTACGGCGCAGCGAGCGGTTCTTCGCCCTGCTCGACCAGGCCCGGACCGCCGGTGCCGAACTCGTGTGCGGCGGCCACCGCACCGAGCTGGACGGCACGCGCTCGGACACCGGGGTCTTCCTGGAGCCGACCGTGCTGCGCGTCGACGGGCTGGCGGCCGCCCGGCGCGTCGACGCGGTGCAGCAGGAGACGTTCTTCCCGCTGCTCCCCGTCGTCTCCGTCGGGCCGGGCGACGACGGCCCGCTCCTCGACGAGACGCTGGCGTTCGTCGACGCGGGCGCGCACGGACTGCGCAACTCCCTCTGGACCCGCTCGGACGAAGTCGTCGACGCCTTCCTGCGCGGGGTCCGCAACGGCGGGCTGCTCAAGGTCAACGACTCCCACATCGGCTTCCTGCCCTACCTGCCCAGCCACGGCGGCACCGGCCTGACCGGCGGCGTCTTCGGCGAGGCCAACTATCCGATGCTCAAGACCTCGCACCTGCAAGGGGTCAGCGTCAGCGCCGGATCCGACCCGCGGCGCGCCGCCTTCGGCGACCTGTGGGGCGGCTGAGCGGCGCACGCTCCGGTACGGCGCCCTCCCCGGCGGCCCGTATCACAGCGGCCCGTACGGCGACGGCCCGTACGGCTGTGGCGCGTACGGAGCCGGGCCGTACGGAGGAGCCGGCCCGTACGGAAGAGGCCCACCCTCCTGTCCCGAAGGGAACCCGCCAGTGACCGAAGCCCACTCCCGGACCCCCACCCCCACCCCCGGCGAAGCGCAGGCACAGGGCCCGCCCCACGCCGGAACCGAGCAGGACGTCCTCCGCCTCTACCGCGCCCACCTCAGCAAGGGCAGGGCCACCCTGGCCGAACTCTTCGGCGGCCATATGGAGGTGGCCTCCGAAGGGGCCTGGCTGCGCACCGCCGACGGCGCGAACTTCCTCAACTGCGGCGGCTACGGCGTCTTCATCACCGGCGCCCGCCACCCCCTGGTGACGGAGGCGGTGCGGCGCCAGCTGGATACGCACCCCACGGCCACCCGCATCCTGCTGGAGCCGACGGTGGCCCACGCCGCCGAGGCCCTGGTCTCGGTGACCCCGGCCGGGCTGGACCGCGTGCACTTCAGCCTCTCCGGCGCCGAGGCCGTGGAGACCGCGCTCAAGCTGGCCCGCGCCGGAGGGCGCAGGCGGACGGTGGCCATGACCGGCGGCTACCACGGCAAGACCCTCGGCGCGTTGTCGGCGACGGCCAAGGAGGTCTACCAGGCGCCCTTCCGGCCCCTGCTCGCCGATGTCGCGCACGTGCCCTACGGCGACGCCGACGCCCTGGCGAAGGAGCTGGCCGGGCACCCCGGCGAGGTGTGCGTCCTCGTCGAGCCGGTACAGGGGGAAGGCGGCGTGGTGGTCCCGCCGGACGGCTATCTGCGCCGCGTCGAGTCGCTGGTGCGGGAGTACGGCGGGCTGCTGGTCCTCGACGAGGTGCAGACCGGTCTGGGCCGCCTCGGGCACTGGTGGGGCGCCGACGCCGAGGGCGTCAGGCCCGACATCCTGCTGGCCGGCAAGGCCCTGGGCGGCGGCGTCGTCCCGGTCTCGGCGACCGTCGCCACCCGCGAGACCTTCCGGCCCTTCGACAAGGACCCCTACATCCACACCTCCACCTTCTCGGGCCAGCCGGTGCTCATGGCCGCCGTCCAGGGCGTCATCCGGGCCATCCGGGAGGAGGACCTGATCACCCGGGCGAGGGAGCTCGGCGCACGCCTCCTGCCGGGGATCAAGGAGGTCGTCGGGGCGACCCTGGGCGACGGGCTCGCGGTGGAGGTACGCGGCCGTGGACTCCTCATCGGCGTCGAGCTCGCCGAGCCCGGCCTCGCCGGCGAACTGCTCATGGAGCTCTTCAACCGGCGGGTCATCGCCAATCACTCCATGATCGGCAGCTCGGTCGTACGGTTCACCCCGCCCGCCACGCTCACCGACCGCGAGGCGGACTTCCTGCTGGACTCCCTCGACCGGGCGTGCCGCGCCCTGCGCTCGGGCGCGACGACGATGCCGGAAGGGAGACGCTGACATGCGGCGCGTGGAACTGGAGGCGACGGTACGCGGCGAGAAGGCCCGGGAGGTCTTCGACGCCCTGCTCGCCTGGGAGCGCTACCCCGAACTCGCGCCCCACGTAAGGGCGACGACCGTGCACCGCAGCGTGCCCGGCGAGGGCGGCAGCTCCAGCTGGGAGCTCTACTTCCGCAGCGGGCTGCTGTCCTGGTCGGAGGAGGAGTCCTTCGACCCCGGCGCGCTGCGGATCGGGTTCGAGCAGACGCACGGGGACTTCGACGAGTTCCGCGGCACATGGCAGCTGCGGCAGGACGCCGGCGACGTCCATGTGCGCTTCGACGCCGAGTTCGACTTCGGCATCCCGAGCATGGAGGGGATCCTCGACCCGATCGCGGAGCGTGTCATCAAGGAGACGGTCGCCTGGGCGGTGACCGGTCTCTTCCCCGACGTCACGCACCAGGAACGGCTGTCGCCGCGGCCACCGGAGAGGAACGATTCCGCAGTGCCGGCTCCGGACGAGAACGCCGAGAACACCCCCGAGGGATGAGTCATGGACCAGGCAAACCCGTTCGACACCCCCACCACCGCCAAACTGCACCGCTCGGAATACCTCGTCGGCTTCGCCGTCACCACCGGCCTGATCATCGCGCACGCGGGCGAGATCCGCTGGGGACCGGCCGTCGCGCTGTTCCTCTACATCGACCTCGTCGGCTACATCCCCGGCGCGATCGCCTACCGCCGCAGCCCCGACAAGGAGATCTCCAAGGTCTACTACGTCCTCTACAACACCATGCACAGCCTGGTCACACAGGGCGCGGTCGCCGCCCTGTGGATCTGGCTGATCGGCCCCGAGTGGGCGCTGCTGCTGCTTCCCTGGCACCTCTTCGGCGACCGCGGGCTGTTCGGCAACTTCTACAAACCCTTCGGCATGCACTTCGAGCCCGTACCCGAGCCCGGTTACCGCGAGCTGCTCGCGGGGCTGCGGGGGCCGCTCCTGGCCCGCGCCGTCCCCCAGCACGGCAAGAAGGACGGGAAGGGGCGGCGACCGCGGCCGACGGTCGGCGCCAACCCGTGACCCCGTCCCCCTTCCGTACGGGCGGCCGGCCGCGCCGCCCGCCCCCCGACCACCCCGGAAAGGACGCCGGATGCGTGACGAGGCGCTGTACGAAGCACTCAGGGACATCCTGGCCGGAAAGCTGCACGTGGACCCGGACCTCATCACCTACGACGCCACCCCCGAGGAGATCGAGCTCGACTCGCTCGCGCTCGTCGAGCTGTCCCTCGTCCTGGAGACGGAGTTCGGCATCCGGATCAGCGAGGACGACCTCGCCGGGGCCCCGACCGTCGGAGCCGTCGTCCGCCTGATGGCGGCACAGGGCGCCGCCGTCGCGCCGCCGGGATCCGCCGCGGACTCCGACCGGTAGCCCCGCGCCCGCCCTTGCGGTCAGGGGTGCAGGGCGGCCCAGGTGTTGGGGCCCACGAACCCGTCGGCGGTCAGCCCGACCGACTGCTGGAAGTCCTTGACGGCGGCCAGCGTCGCCTCGCCGAAGATCTTGTCGGGGACGACGTTCCGGTAGCCGTAGACCTTGTTGAGGACGCACTGCGCGTGCCCCACCGCGTCGTTGGCATGCCCCTTGCCGAGCTCCGGGTGGGTGCCGGTGTAGGGGCAGAGGCGCCACTCGCCGTTCACACCGTTGCGCACCTGCTCCCGGGCGGCGGCCGCAGGCACGGCGCGCGCGGTGTCACCGGGCCCGAGGAGCGGAGCGAGTGACAGCACGCTGCCGAGCAGGGCCGCCGAGACGAGTGCGTGACGTCGTCCTGATGCCATGACGGGAACTCCCGGACTGTGGGGACGGTGGGGTGAAGGGGGCCCGCTGAGGGCCCGCGGTCCGAAGGTCAGACCCAGGAGCACCGGGGGAGGCCCGGGTACGGGTGCCGTGGCGTCTGCACGACCCGGGCGGGGACGACGCCCCACGCCTTGAGCCCGGGCTGGGTCACCACCTCGTCCCCCTGCGTGTAATACCAGACCCTGGTCTGGCCCGGCGGGGCCTCACCCTCCGTCCAGCACACGAACCAGCTCGGCGACAGCTTGAGCCTGCCGGTGACCGGCGCGTTGAAGGCGGACCGCCCGAGGACGTCCGCGCCGAGGTTGTCGCAGAACAGGTCCAGCGTGAAGACGTTGCCCAGGTTGTCCTGGTGCCGCTGGTTCCGCGGCCCGCACGTGGCCGTGGCGTCCTGCCCGCCGGTGCTCTCCGCCACCACGGCGGGGGAGCCGGCGGCGAGGAGCCCCAGGGACAGCGCGGCCGCCGGCCACGCCCGCCGGCTTCCGGTCCTCGTACGCATCTCAACCCCCGGGAGCCGTCGACGCCTTCGACCAGCTGCACCGCGCCAGCCCCGGGACGGGGTGCCTCGTCACCTGGAGCTCGGCCGCCGGGAGGTAACCCCAGCCCTTGGTGCGCTTGTTGCCGGACACGGTGTCGGCCTGCGTGTAGTACCAGATGTCACTGCCCTGCTGGGGGGTGCCGGGCTTCCAGCACACGAACCAGCTCGGCGAGAAGGCCATCCGCCCGTTGACCGGGCTCTGGGTCGTGGACTGGACCCGGGTGTTGACGAGGTTGTGCGGGCACACCACGTCCCCGAGGAAGTTCATCGGGGTCCAGTCCGTGTGCCGTACGTCGGGCCTGACCTGGCACTCGGCGGCGGGCGCGGACGCGCCGGAGGCCGGGGAGGAGGGCGGCGCGACCGGCAGCACCGCGCCTCCCGCGACGGCGGCGACGACCACGGCCCGGCGTACCCCGCGGCCCGGCACGCGGCTTCGGTGTCCTTCGCGTCTGACGGCCATGTCCGCTCCCGGTGAATCGGCGACCCATGAACGGCTGCCGGGCGCCGCCCGGCCGGACCGATACTGGCAGGGCGGTGTGAAGCCCGCCTGACATCCCGCTGACGGGCCTTCGCCCGCCCGGCGGCGGCCGCCCGGCGGGCGTCGTCACCGCAGGGACCGCTCCGCCAGCAGCCCCTGGACCTCGGTCCGTTCGGCCGCGCCCAGCCGTTCGTACGTGGCGAGCGCCTCCCGCCAGCACGCCCGTGCCCGGTCCTCCTGCCCGACCGGCCCGAGCGCGTGGCCCAGCAGTGTCAGGACGTGGGCGCTCCGCAGGTCGTCGCCCAGGTCGCGGAGGACGGTCAGGGCGAGCTCGGCGTGCCGGGCCGCCGCGGCGGGGTCGCCGGTCGCGAGGTGCGCCACGGTGAGGCGCCAGGCGGTCATGCCCTCCCACCAGCGCTGCCGGCCGGCCTGGAAGACCGCGAGCGCGTCGGTGAGGCTCCGCACGGCCTCGGCCGGGCGACCGCTCTCGGTGAGGGCGATGCCGTAGGCGTAGAGGGCGTTGGCCCGCCGCCAGGACGGGCCCGCGGCCTCGTAGCGGGCGAGCGCCCGCTCGGCGAGGTCCGCCGCGAGACCGGGGCGGCCCATGTCCAGGTACGCGCGGGAGAGGTTGCTCAGCGCGCTGGCCTCGCCCGGCAGGTTCCGGTCGGCGCGGAACGCGCGGAGCGCGGTCGCCAGGTGGCCCGCCGCCTCCTCGGGGCGCTTCCGCCAGGTGGCGAGGGAGCCGCGGAGGTTCGCCGCCTGGCAGAAGGCCAGCGGGTCCGCCGTGGCGTCCCCCAGGAGTACGGCCCGCCGGGCGTGCTCCTCGGCCTGGGCGAACCGCGCGGTCAGGCCGTGGTGGTACGCCAGGATCGTGTGCGCGCGGCCCTCGGCCCGGCGGTCGCGGGCCTCCCGCGCGGCGGCCAGGACGGCGTCGGCCACCTGGCCGAACAGCCTTCGCCCCATGCCGTTCTCGGCCAGGTCCTTCACCACGAACAGCAGGTCGACGGAGCGCCGCAGACCGTCGCCGGACGCCTGCTGCCGGACACAGGCCAGGAGACAGGAGACCTCGGTGAGGAGCCAGTCGGTCGCCGAACGGCTGTCGGGGAAGGAGAGCCCGGGCGCCGGGACCGGTTCCAGGTGGGCACCGAGCCGGTCGCCCGGCCGGTCGAGGGCGTAACCGCCCGCGGCCGTCGCCAGGTAGAAGTCGAGGAGCCGGGACATGGCGGCGTCGAGCCCGGAGCGCGGCTCCTCGCGTTCGGCCCGGGCGCGCGCGTAGAGGCGTACGAGGTCGTGGAGGCGGTAGCGGCCCGGTGCGGCGGATTCCAGGAGCGAGGTGTCGACGAGGGACTCCAGGACGTCCTCGGCGTCGTCGGTGCCGAGGTCCAGGAGGGCGGCCGCGGCGGGGAGGGAGAGGTCGGGCCCGTCCGGCAGGCCGAGGAGCCGGAAGGCGCGGGCCTGGCCCGGTTCGAGGTGGTGGTAGCCCAGGTCGAAGGTGGCCTCGATGGCGAGGTCGCCGGCTTGGAGCTCGTCGAGGCGGCGGCGCTCGTCGGCGAGCCTGCGGGCGAGGTGGGCGACGGTCCACGTGGCGCGGGCGGCCAGCCGGGCGGCGGCGATGCGGATGGCCAGCGGCAGGAAGCCGCAGGCGGCGACGGTGCCGAGGGCCGCCTCGCGCTCCACGCCCGCCCGCTCGGCGCCGACGATGTCGGTGAAGAGGGCGAGCGCCTCGTCCGGGTTCATCACGTCCAGGTCCAGGAGGCGCACGTTCTCCAGGTCGAACAGCCGGGCGCGGCTGGTGACGATCGCCGCGCACCTCTCCGCCCCGGGCAGCAGGGGGCGGACCTGGGCGGCGTCGCGGGCGTTGTCGAGGAGGACGAGCACGCGCCGGTCCGCGAGGAAGGAGCGGTAGAGGGCCGCGCGCTCCTCCGTGTTCCCCGGGATCGAGGAGTCGGCCGCGCCCAGGGCGCGCAGGAACGCGCCGAGCACCGCGTCGGGCTCCGCCGGGCCCGGCCCGGCGCCCTGGAGGTCGACGTAGAGCTGGCCGTCCGGGAAGTGGTGCCGGACGGCGTGGGCCACGTGGACGGCCAGGCTGGTCTTGCCGACGCCGCCGATCCCGGCGACGGCCGAGACCGCGGGCGCGCCGCCGCGGGCCTCGGTCACCTGCGACCGGAGCGCGGCCGCCAGGGCCGCGCGGCCGGTGAAGTGGGCGACGGGCGCGGGCAGCTGGGCGGGCCGTACGAACAGGTGGCCGCCCTGTGCGGGGTCCGGTACGGCGGCGAGGTCGGTGTCGGCTTGGAGGATGCGTTGCTGGAGTTCGGAGAGTTCGGGGCAGGGGTCGACGCCGAGTTCGTCGGCGAGGAGGCGGCGGGTGTCGGCGTAGACGGCGAGGGCTTCGGCTTGGCGGCCGCTGCGGTAGAGGGCGAGCATGAGGAGTTCGCGGAGGCGTTCGCGGAGGGGGTGGGCGGCGGTGAGGGCGGTGAGTTCGGCGACGGCTTCGGCGTGGGCGCCGACTTCGAGGTCGAGGTCGAGGCGGGTTTCGAGGAGGGTGAGGCGCCATTCTTCGAGGCGTGTGCGCTGGGTTTCGGCGAAGGGGCCGGGGAGTCCGGCGAGGGGTTCGCCGTCCCAGAGGTCGAGGGCTTCGTTGATGAGTTCGCGGGCGCGGGTGCGGTCGCCGGTGGTGCGGGCTTTTTCGGCGTGGGTGGCGAGGTGTTCGGCGCGGTCGGTGTCGAGGCAGCCGTGGCCGGTGCGTATGGCGTAGCCGCCGGATTCGCTGATGAGGGTGTCGGCGTCGGGGCCGAAGGCTTTGCGTAGTCGTGAGGCGTAGGTGCGCAGTGCCGCGAGGGCGGCGTGGGGTGGTTCGTCGCCCCAGAGGGCGTCCACCAGCTCGGGTGCGGTGGCGGTGCGTCCGCCGCGCAGCAGCAGCGCGGCCAGGAGTGCGCGCTGCTGGGGCGAACCGGTGTGGAGGAGCTCCCCACCGCGCCGGGCCCGCACGGGCCCGAGCACGGAGAACAGGAGCGGCGGCCGTACGGGGGCGGCCGCCGGCGCGGCGCGGCCGGGGGCGTCGGGTGCGGTGTTGGTCACGAGTGGTTCCAGGGGTGGGGGACGGGTCCGGTCCGGGCCGGTCGCCGCTCCGGCGTAACCGGCGGCGGCCGGACCGGCTCACGTCCCCCGATCCTGTACCGTCCGGAGGGCTCCCGTCCGGTCCATTCCCGGTCATCTCGTGAGGTCGTGCGCCGTGTTCGCGGTGTGCTTCACCGGGCGCCCGTGGTCAGGCCGGCCTCGCCTCGATGAGCTGGAAGACGTTCGGCGGCGGCATGGGGGTGATGGCGTCGAGCCGGAACCCGCCGGCCGCGCACAGCCCGGCGAAGTCCGCCGCGGTGCGCTCCCTGCCGCCGACGTTCACGAGCATGTTGAGGTCGCTGAGGTAGGTCAGGTCGGGGGCCTCCGGGGACACGGTGGCCGGCAGGACCGGCTCGATGATCAGCAGGGTGCCGTCGGCCGGCACGACCTTCCTGATGTGCCGGAGGATGGTCGCGCACCGCTCGTCGTCCCAGTCGTGGATGACGCTCTTCAGCATGTAGAGGTCACCGCCCGCGGGGGCCGAGGCGAAGAAGTCGCCGGTCTCCAGGGCGGTCCGGTCGGTGAGGCCCTCGCGGGCGAACCGCGCGGCGGCCTGGGCGAGCCCCTCGGCGGTGTCGTGGACGACGCCCCGGGTGCCGGGGTACGCGCGCAGGACGGCGGCGAGCAGGGTGCCGTCGCCGCCGCCCACGTCGACGACGGTGCCGAAGCGGCCGAAGTCGTAGTGGCCGGGGAGGGCCTCGGCGAGGAGCCGGGTGGCCTGGCTCATCGCCGTGTTGAACTCGGCGGACAGCTCGGGGTGGGCCCTGAGGTGGCCGAAGAAGTCGGTGCCGAAGACCGCGTCGAAGGAGGTCCGCCCGGTCCGTACGCTCTCCTCCAGGAGGTCCCAGCCGCGCAGCATCGCGGGGTCGGTGAACATCCGGGCCATGGCGAGCATGGTGCCCGGGGTGCCGGAGCGCAGCAGGTCGCCCGCCGCGGTCGTGGTGAAGGTGCCGGGGGCCGTCTCGTCCAGCAGCCGTAGCCCCGCCAGCGCCCGCAGCAGCCGGTGGGTGGCCTGTGGATGGGTGCCGAGGTCCTGGGCGAGGCCCTCGGCCGTCCGCTCGCCCGCCCCGATCCGGTCGAAGACCTCCAGCCGGACCGCGGTCCTCAGCAGCTGAGTGCCCATCTGCCCGAAGGCCAGCCGCGCGACCGTGCCGCGCTCCTGCCAGCCCGCCGTCACGCGCTCCTCGCCGCTTCCCGCCCCGGTCATGTGCGACCCCTTTCGTCGTGGCGCCGTCCGGCGCCCCGCCACCTGCGCCCGGCATGCCGGAGGCCGGCGGGATGCGGCCGCCTCCGTATGGTTAGGTAAGCCTAAGTTGATGGTCGCCCCGGTGGCAATGGCCCGTGCGGCGAGCCAGCCGGGCGTGGGGGGTCGGGGACGGGAGTGAGCGGGAATCAGGGGGCGCGGCGGTGGGCCCGCCGGCCACCGGTTGTTCCCTTCCCCTCACTCCCCGCACCCCTTCCCGGGCACAAGCGGAAGCTTGTACGGCACACGTGACAGGGCTTCGCGCCCGCGCTTCCTCGCCTACTTGATCGGAAAACGGAAGCGTGTGCGAAGATTCCGTCCCCCGGTCCGTCCGGACCGGGTGACAAGGGGAAACATCGTGAAACAAACGACGTCAAGAACCGCCGTGGGGGCGGTACTGACGATGGCCGTCTCGGCCGTGCTCCTGCCCGTGTCGACCGCGAACGCGGTGCCGGCCCCGCGCGCCGCGGACAGCGCGACGACCAAGACCTTCGCCTCTCTCGCCGACGCCCTCCTGGCCAAGCGCACGGCGGCGCTCCTGGACGGCCGGTCGGCGCGGTCCAAGCAGACGAACCCGGGGAACATACGCCTCTCGGCCGCGCTGGCGCGGACGGAGGACAGCGGGCTCTCCACGCTCCGGACCCGCAAGGCGCGCCTCGCGTCCCTGGGCGAGGCGTACACCTCCGGTGACACCCAGGTGTCGGTGGACATGACCAGCGTCAAGGGCGGCCGGGCCACGGTCCGGGTCACCGAGGTCACCACCCTCACCTACAAGAAGATCCGCGGTGACGAGCCGTCGACGACCGGCTTCCGGGCCCACCACGAGCTGAACTTCACCAGCTCGTCCAAGGGTAAGTGGGAGCTCACCGGCATCCGTCCCACGGACTCCGGCCCCAGCCCCATCAACGAGCCCCGCACCGCGGTGGCGACGGCGAACACCGGTGGCGGTCTCGACGGGACCCCCGCCGCCACGTCGTGGCCCGCGCGGCCGCAGCCGAAGACCCGCGGCACCGCCGGCTACAACTACGCGGCCATGGCGGCCTACGCGGAGAAGTACTGGCGGAACTACAACCCCGCGTACCGGAAGTTCAACAGCGAGGGCGGTGACTGCACCAACTTCATCAGCCAGGCGCTGCGGGCCGGCGGCTGGAAGAACGACTCGGGCTCGGCGACGGACTACCGCAACTGGTGGTACGACGGCACCGCCCAGACGACCTCCTGGGTCGGCGCCAACGAGTGGGCGTGGTTCACGCTCTCCTCCAAGCGGGCGGTCAACCTGGCCAACGTCTACCAGATGGATGTCGGCGACATCCTGCAGATGGACTTCGACGGGGACGGGTCCAAGGACCACTCCATGATGACCACGTACCGGAGCCGGGCCGGCGTCCCGTACCTGACGTACCACTCGACCAACACCTACCGGAAGTCGGTCGCGAGCATCATCGCGTCCAACCCGGGGGCGGTCTACTTCGCCTACCGCACCTGACGGTCCGGCGGGGATGAGCACGCCGCCCGGCCGACGCCGGGCGGCGCGTGAGCACCTGCCGTCGAGGTGCCACGCCGCAGGGCCCCGCCTCCGGGCGGGGCCCTGCGCGTTTCCCGGAGCCGGGCACCCCGATTGACCTTGGATTTCCGGTCTTGATTGCACCATGAGGAAAGTCTTTGGTTTCACCTAAAGTTGTGGTCACAAGGCGGCGAACGCGCCGTGGAACGAGGGGAACAGCGCCATGACCGGCGAGAACACCGAGAACGTCCGTAAGCCCGACTTCGCCGCGGTGCTCACCCGGGCCTCGGAGGCCGAGACCACCAGTGACCCCAGCAGCGTGATGACCCTGCTGGCCGACTCCGACACCACCGGCGGCCTGCTGACGAGCTACCGGTCGACGTTCGCCGAAGGGGCCGTCGGCGCCCCCGGGCACTTCCACACCCGCGCCGCCGAGCTCTTCTTCGTCATCGACGGCTCGCTGCGCGTCCTGGTGGACGAGGAGGTCGTCGTCCTGAACGCCGGCGACTCCCTCGTCGTCCCGCCGCACACCCCGCACGCCTTCGCGGCGGCCCCCGGCCGCACGGCCGACGTGCTGTTCGTCTTCACGCCCGGCATGGCGCGCTTCGACTACCTGCGGCTGCTGGGCCGGGTGATGCGGGGCGAGGCGAGCCCGCAGGAGATCAAGGACTCGTCCGAGCGCTTCGACAACCACTACGTGGACAGCCCCGCCTGGCGCGCGGAGCTCGGCGCCTAGGGGCGTCGCGCCCCCGGCCGCCCCGTTCGGGTGACGGGTCCGGGGGTCCCGGAGCCGCCGGTCGTCCCGGAAGGGAGGCCGGCGGCTCTTCCGTGTGCCCGGCGGAACGCGGGTCCGCCCTGGTGGCGGGCGTTCCGGACGCGCGGCCGGGGAGCGAGGAGGGGCGTATCGGGTCCATTGCAATGAACCCTCTTATCTCCGACACTCGGGACATCTCTTCGGCTTGATCTCAACCATGGTCGAGGTTTTAGCGTTGAGGCAAGGCCCGAGGACGACGGAGGAACCCCGATGGATATGGAAGTCACCGCCTGGACATCGCTGCACAGCGCGATGAACGCCCAGCAGGACCGGCGGCCGTTCTCCCGGGCGACGCTGCGCCGCATCGCCGCCTTCGCCCGCCCGCACCGGCGGCGCCTCGGCCAGTTCCTGCTGCTCAGCGTGGTCATGGCACTCCTCGCCGTGGCGACCCCGGTGCTGGCCGGCCGGGTCGTCGACGCGATCGTGCGGGGCGACGACGCCGGCACGGTCACGAGACTCGCCCTCCTCATCGCCCTGATCGCCGTCGCCGAGGCGGCGCTGGGGCTGCTCACCCGCTGGCTCTCCGCCACCCTCGGTGAGGGCCTCATCCTCGACCTGCGCACGGCGGTCTTCGACCACGTGCAGCGGATGCCGGTCGCCTTCTTCACCCGCACCCGCACCGGGGCGCTCGTCAGCCGCCTCAACAACGACGTCATCGGCGCCCAGCGGGCCTTCAGCAACACCCTCTCCGGCGTCGCCGCCAACCTGGTCACCCTGCTGCTGACGCTCGGCGTGATGCTCACCATCTCCTGGCAGATCACCCTCCTCGCCCTCGTCCTGCTGCCCGTGTTCGTCGTCCCCGCCCGCCGCATGGGCTCCCGGATGGCCGGGCTCCAGCGTGAGGCGGCCCGCCACAACGCCGCCATGGGCACCCAGATGACCGAGCGCTTCTCCGCCCCCGGCGCCACCCTCGTCAAGCTCTTCGGCCGGCCCGCCGACGAGTCCGCCGAGTTCGCCGCCCGCGCCCGCAAGGTGCGGGACATCGGCGTCCGCACCGCCATGGCCCAGTCCGCGTTCATCACGGCCCTCACCCTCGTCTCCGCCCTGGCCCTGGCGCTCGTCTACGGACTCGGCGGCTTCTACGCCCTGCGCGGCAGCCTCGAACCCGGCGCCGTCGTCTCCCTCGCCCTGCTCCTCACCCGCCTCTACGCCCCGCTGACCGCCCTCGCCGGCGCCCGCGTCGAGGTGATGAGCGCCCTGGTCAGCTTCGAGCGGGTCTTCGAGATCCTCGACCTGGAGCCGCTGATCGCCGAGAAGCCGGACGCCCGCCGGGTGCCGGACGGGCCCGTGTCCGTCGAGTTCGACGGTGTCCGCTTCGCCTACCCGTCCGCCGACAAGGTCTCCCTCGCCTCCCTGGAGGACGTCGCCACCCTGGACACCCGCGGCGGCACCGAGGTCCTGCACGACGTCTCCTTCCGCGCCGAACCCGGCCAGATGGTGGCCCTCGTCGGCTCCTCCGGAGCAGGCAAGTCGACCATGGCCCAGCTGCTGCCGCGCCTCTACGACGCCGACGCCGGATCCGTACGCCTCGGCGGCGTCGACGTACGGGACCTGACGGCCGAGTCCCTGCGCGACACCCTCGGCATGGTCACCCAGGACGGCCACCTCTTCCACGACACGGTCCGCGCCAACCTGCTCCTGGCCCGCCCCGAGGCCACCGAGGACGAGATCTGGGCAGCCCTCCGGCGGGCCCGTCTGGAGGGCCTGGTGGCCTCCCTGCCCGACGGCCTGGACACGGTCGTCGGCGAGCGCGGCTACCGGCTCTCCGGCGGCGAACGGCAGCGGCTCACCATCGCCCGCCTCCTGCTGGCCCGCCAGCGCGTCGTCATCCTCGACGAGGCCACCGCCCACCTCGACTCCACCTCCGAGGCCGCCGTCCAGGAGGCCCTGGGCGAGGCACTGGAGGGACGCACCGCCGTGGTCATCGCCCACCGCCTGTCCACCGTCCGGGCCGCCGACCTCATCCTGGTCGTCGAGGACGGGCGCGTCGTCGAACGCGGCACCCACGCCGCACTCCTCGCCGCGCGCGGCCGCTACGAGGAGCTGTACCGCACCCAGTTCCAGCGGGCCGAGACCGAGCAGGTGGCGGAGACGGAGACGCCCCGCTGACCTCCGCCGCGCGCACCCGGGGCGGGGTCCCGGGGGAGGCCCCCCGCCTCCTCCGGGACCCCGCCCGTCTACCCTTGCCCACGACGGCGCGTACCCCTTCGGGGCCGCGACCCTTTTCATCACAGGGAGATGTGACGCTGTGCTGCGCACCATGTTCAAGTCCAAGATCCACCGAGCCACGGTGACCCAGGCCGACCTGCACTACGTCGGCTCGGTGACCGTCGACGCCGACCTCATGGAGGCGGCCGACCTGCTGCCCGGCGAGCTGGTCCACATCGTCGACATCGACAACGGCGCCCGCCTGGAGACCTATGTCATCGAGGGCGAGCGCGGCTCGGGCGTGATCGGCATCAATGGCGCCGCCGCCCACCTCGTCCACCCCGGCGACCTCGTCATCCTCATCAGCTACGCCCAGGTCGACGACGCCGAGGCCCGCGGCCTGGTCCCCAAGGTCGTGCACGTGGACGCGGACAACCGGATCGTCGCCCTGGGCGCGGACGCCTCGGCCCCCGTGCCCGGCACGGACACGGAGCGCAGCCCGCACGCGCGCGTGGCGGCCCCGCTCGGCTGAGGCCGGGCGGCACGCCCCGCCGCGCTCGGCGACCCAGCGGTCGCCCCGGCCCCGGCCGCCGTCCCCGCGTCCCGCGGGATCTCGAAGCATGTGAACGGATTGAGCTCGCGGTGCGGTTCTCACCCGAACCACTCGTCCCGCACCCACAACGGCTCATGCGGTCGCGCGTTACCCAGGGCGGCACACCGCCTCGACGACGACCGGGGGAACATGGCCGACCGCCACCAAGAGCACGGATGGATCCGTCTGGGCACCGAGATCGTGCACGAAGGGCCGCACCTCACCGTCCACCGCGACCGGGTCGTCCAGCCGCACGGCGTGGAAGGGACGTACGACCACGTCGAGATCGCGGACGGCGCCCGGATCGTCATGGTCGACGGCCGGCGCCGGGTGGCCTTCGTCGAGGACGCCTGCTACCCGCTGGGGACCCGGCTGCTCCATGTTCCCGGCGGAGGGATCGGGAAGGGCGAGGACCCCCTGGACGCGGCGCGGCGGGAGTGCGAGGAGGAGACGGGCTGGTGCCCGCGCGACCTCCGGCACCTGACCGCGTTCCACCCGCTCCCGTCGCGGACCCCGGCCGTCGTGCACCTCTACCTCGCCACGGGCCTCTTCCGGGGCGCCGTGCGACGCGACCCGACCGAGGCGGGCATGACGTTGCGGTGGGTGCCCTTCGAGGCGGCCGTGGACGCCGTCCGCTCGGGGGAGATCTCGGAGGCGGCGAGCGTCATCGGCGTCCTGCTGGCGGAGCGCGCTCTCACGCCGTGACGCGTGCGGGTCCGGCTCCATGGGCGCGGCGGCGCGGGTCTTCCGGCCGCCCGCGCCGCGTCCCGGGCTCCGGTCCGCCCTCTCGGCTACGCCTCGTCCCGCGGCCGGCCCGCGCGCCGGGCGACGAGCGCCTCCAGCCCGTCCAGGACGCGCTGGAGGCCGAACTCCAGCGCCCGGTCCCGCTCCCCGGGCGCGGCCGCGGCGGCCAGGGCCGCGCCGAGTGCCGGATAGCGCTCACCGTGCTCGTCCACCAGCCGGCCCAGGACGGTGGCCAGTCGCCGCTCGGGACCGCCGGCCCGGCCGGCCGCGCGGGACTGCTGGGCGATCCCGCGGACATGGCTGGTGAGCAGGACGACGGCGTCCATCCGCTCGCCGCCGGAGAGGCCGGTGCCGTCCAGGGCCGACAGGGCCCGCTCCATCCAGTCGAGCTCCCGGGGACCCATGACCCGCACACCGGTCGTGGCGTCGAGCAGCCACGGATGCTCCTGAAACACCGTCACCAGCCGGTGCGACCAGGCGCTGAGCCGGTCCCGCCAGTGGCCCCGCTCCGGGTCCTCGGCCGGCGCCTCGCCGATCGCGGTGTCCACCATCAGCGCGACGAGTTCGGCCCTGCCCGGCACGTACCGGTAGAGCGACATCTTCGTGAACCCGATCTGCTCCGCGAGGCGCTGCATGGACAGCGCGGCGAGCCCCTCCGCGTCGGCGATCCCGACGGCGGCGCGGGCGATCCGGTCGAGGCTCAGGGCGGGCTTGGGGCCGCGCCGGGGCCTGGCCGGGGGTTCCCAGAGGATCCGTACCGTCCCGGCCCACTCGTCCCGCTCGTCGCCCATCGTCACCACTCCCGCGTCCGCGCCTGCCAGGCCCTGAAACCGTGTCGACCGTACACAACAAGGAACGGCGTCCCCGGGCACAGCCGGCCGGCCTCGGCCTCGGGACAGGCGCCGACGGACCGCACTCCCGGGCGCGAAGCCGCTCCGATGCCCGGCGCCGATCGGCGGGACCGGGATCGCGCCCGCCCGGCGGCTCGTACCGCCGCACCCCGGGGACGCGGTCCGGCGGCCACCCGATGTGCGCGGGGACCGGCCTTCGCGTGCGGGACGGCCGCCCCCTGACGACGCCACCGCCGGCCGCCCGTTCCCCGACGCGGTCAGGTCCTCCGCGCCGCCCCGTCGAGGAAGTCGAGTACGAGCGGTCCCGCGAGGGCGCGGAACTCCTCGAAGTAGGCGTGCCTCGCCCCGGGGATCAGCTCCAGCCGGGCACCCGGGACGCGGCCCGCGAGCAAGGGCGCGTTCGCCGTGGGGTTGAGGACGTCGTCGCCGCCGTGCAGCACCAGCGTGGGGGAGCGGATGCCGGGCAGCGCGTCCCACGCGTCGTGCCGGCGGCTCGCGGCCAGGTGCCGGCGCCGGGCGAGGGCGGACATGCCGGGGTCGCCCAGGGTACGGAAGGGGCCGGGGTGGGCCGCGAGCCACGCCGGGGTGTACATCGTCTCCAGCAGGGCCCGCCGCGCCCGGGCCGGATCCGGGTGGGCCAGCGACCGGACCACGTCCTCGCCGCGCTCGACGCCGTACCGGCCGCCGGGCGACGTGCAGCCGAGGACCAGCGTGCGGACCCGCCGCGGGTGGAGCGCGGCCACCCACTGGGCGACCCGTCCGCCCATGGAGGTGCCGTAGACGTCCGCCCGCTCGATGCCGAGCTCGTCGAGCACGGCGATCACGTCCGCCGCGAAGTCCCGGGTGCCGACGGGATCCGTGGCCTCGTCGCTCCCGCCGGTGCCCCGGTAGTCGAGCGTGAGGGTGCTGCGCGCGACGTGGAAGTCCTCGCGGACCCCGTCCCACCAGCGATGGCTGTTGGCCTGACCGGCCAGCAGGACGAGCGGGTCCCCGGCGCCACGGAGCTGGTAGGCGATGCGGACCCCGTCCGGGGTCCTGGCGTACGGCACGGTGGGCGTCCTTCCCGGGCGGAGCGGGCCCGCGCCCGCCGACCGGACAACAGGACGGACGCCCCCGTTCTTCCCGGGGGCGCCGGGCCGCATCCGGGCCCGCCCCGGGGGGCAGGGATGGAAACGCCGCCGCGAGGCCCGGAGGGCGGCGGGAACCCATGTCGGGAAGGCCGGGCCCGTACGGGAGGTACCTCCGGTGGGAACGGACCGGCACGCGCAGGCGATGACGTACACGGACGCCGACGCGGTGCGGCACTACGAGAAGGCGCTGGACCACCTGCTCTTCTTCCGCGAGGAGGTGGGCGAGGAGGCCGGCGCGGCCGTCCGCGCCTCCCCGCGCTCGGTCATGGCCAACGTCCTCACGGCCTACCTCGGCCTGCTCGGGACGGAGGAGAACGACGCGGCCGGGGCCCGCGAGTCCTTCGGCGGGTTCCTCCGTGACACCGACCTCGCCGGCGTGACCCCGCGCGAGCGGATGCACGTCGCGGCGGCGTCCTCCTGGCTGGCGGGCGATCTCCACCGGGCCGGCCGGGTCCTCGGCGAGATCGGCGTGGCGCATCCGCGCGACGCGCTGGCCCTGGCCGTCGGCCATCAGATCGACTTCTTCACCGGCAGCGCCGAACTGCTGCGCGACCGCGTCGGCGGGACGCTGTCCGCCTGGGACGAGGACGACCCGCACTACGGACACCTCCTCGGCATGTACGCCTTCGGCCTGGAGGAGGCCGGCCATTACGGCCGGTCCGAGGAAGTGGGACTGGAGGCCGTCGAGCGCAACGCGCGCGACGTGTGGGGCATCCACGCCGTGGTGCACTCCTACGAGATGCAGGGCCGCTTCGCGGACGGCATCCGCTATCTGGACGACCGGACGGGCGACTGGTCCGAGGGCAACTACCTGCGCGTGCACAACTGGTGGCACTACGCCCTCTACCTGCTGGAGACGGGCCGCACGGACCGGGCGCTGGAGATCCACGACGCCGCCCTGCACCACGAGGGATCCGCCGGTCTGGCGATGGAGCTGCTGGACGCCTCGGCCCTGCTGTGGCGGCTGCACCTGGCCGACGCCGGTACCGGCGGCCGCTGGGCGGCGCTCGCCGACGCCTGGGCGGGGCGGCGGGACGGCGCCTACTACGTCTTCAACGACGTCCACGCCGTCATGGCCTACGTCGGCGCCGACCGGCTCCCCGACGCCGAGCGCCTCGTCCGGGACCGGGAGGCGTGGCTCCGGTCCCGCACCGGCCCGGAGGTGTCCAACGCGGCGATGACCGCCGAGGCCGGACTCCCGGTGATCCGCGCGCTCCTCGCGTACGGGCGGGGCCGGTACGGCGAGGCGGTGGACCTCCTGCTTCCGGTCCGGTACCGCCTGCACACCTTCGGCGGCAGCCACGCCCAGCGGGACGCGGTCCAGCGGACCCTGCTGGAGGCCGCCCTGCGCGCCGACCGGGCCGGCGTGGCCCGCACCCTGCTGAGCGAGCGCACCGGCCTGCGCCCGGTGAGCCCGTACAACTGGCGGGCCCACGCCCGGCTCGCCGACCGCCTGGGCGACCCGGACCGGGCGGCCGCGGCCCGCCGCCGGGCCGCCGCGCAGGCGTCGGCGGCCCCGGGGAGGTCCGGGAGCTGAGATCATCGACGTATGTCTGATCGCATCATCGCCGCCTGTGACGGGGCTTCGAAGGGCAACCCAGGGCCCGCGGCCTGGGCCTGGGTCATAGCCGACCCGCACGGAACCCCCGAGCGCTGGGAGGCGGGCCCGCTGGGCCGGGCCACGAACAACGTCGCGGAGCTCACGGCGCTGGAGCGGCTGCTCGGCGCCACCGACCCGGCCGTGCCCCTGGAGGTGCGGATGGACTCGCAGTACGCCATGAACGCCGTGACCAAATGGCTGCCCGGCTGGAAGCGGAACGGCTGGAAGACGGCGGCCGGCAAGCCCGTCGCCAACCAGGAACTGGTCGTCCGCATCGACGCCCTGCTCACCGGCCGCGCGGTGGAGTTCCGCTACGTACCGGCGCACCAGGCGGACGGCGACCACCTGAACGCCATCGCCGACCAGGCCGCCAGCGACGCCGCCGTCGCCCAGCAGCCCGCGGGCACCTCCCACGGGGCCGCCGGCCTCCCCGTCCCGGCGGCGCGCACCGAGGCCCCGAAGGGCGGGCGGTCCGGCGCGCCGAGGAGCGGGCAGCCCTCGGCGGCCAGGGGCTCGCGCACGTCCAAGACCCTCCGCGCGAAGTTCGCCGGCCGGTGCGTGTGCGGCCGCTCGTACGCGGCCGGGGAGTCCATCAGCAAGAACGCGAAGGGCTGGGGGCACCCGGAGTGCCGCGAGAAGGCGGAGGCGTGAGCGGCGTGCGGCCGGTGCCCGGCGCGTAGCGGGGCGGACGCGCGTGGGCCGGGGGCGGGCGCCCCCGGCCGGGCCCCGGGGCGCGTGCCCCCGGGGCCGCCTTCCCCCGGGCCCCCGCTCCTCCCCGGCGGCCCGTGAATGGCCGGACCCCGACGGCCGGTGGCCGGTAAGCGGCTGTGTTCATCGTCTTGTCCGCATATGGTCCGGCCCTGGGGGCCGCAGCGGTCGGCACGCCGTCCACGGGGAGGGGAAGCCCATGCACGACGAGATCCATGACTACATCGTGGTGGGGGCGGGCTCGGCCGGCTGCGTACTGGCCGCCAGGCTGACCGAGGACCCCGGTATCCGGGTCCTGCTGGTGGAGGCCGGGCCGCCCGACGACGCCCCGGAGATCCACATCCCGGCGGCGATGGTGAAGCTGTTCCGGACCAAGTACGACTGGGACTACGAGACGGAGCCCGAGCCGGGCCTGGACGGCCGCCGCGCCTACCTCCCGCGCGGCCGGATGCTCGGCGGCTCGTCCTCCATGAACGCGATGATCTACATCCGCGGCAACCGCCGGGACTACGACGCCTGGTCCGCCGCCGGGGCCAAGGGCTGGAGCTGGGACGAGGTCCTCCGGTGCTTCCTGCGCGCGGAGGACCACCACGCCGGCGCCGCCGGCCTGCACGCGGCCGGCGGCCCGCTGACCGTCAGCCGGGGCCGCTCCCGCAACCCGCTCATGACGGCGTACGTGGAAGCCGCGCGCGAGGCGGGCCACCGGTTCAACCCGGACTTCAACGGCCCCGAGCAGGACGGCGTCGGCTACTACGACGTCACCCAGCGGAACGGCCTGCGGTGCAGCACCGCCGACGCCTACCTGCGCCCCGCCCTGGAACGGCCGAACCTGACGGTGCTCGCCGGGGTCCAGTGCACCCGGCTGGTCTTCTCGGGCGAACGGGTCGTCGGCGTCGAGGCCGAACGGTACGGGGAGCCGGTCGTACTGCGCGCCGAGCGGGAGGTCGTCCTCGCGGCGGGCGCCTACAACTCACCGCAGCTGCTGATGCTCTCCGGCATAGGCGTCGCCCCGGAGCTCGCGGCCCTCGGCATCACGCCCCGGGTGGACCTCCCCGTCGGTGAGAACCTCCAGGACCACCCGAACCTGCCCCTCGTCCACCTCACCGACACCGAGTCGCTGATGACCGCGGAGTCCCCGGAGAACCTCGCGCTGCTGGAGTCCGAGGGCCGCGGGCCGCTCACCTCGAACGCGGGGGAGGCGGGCGGCTTCCTCCGTACCCGCGACGGGCTGGACGCGCCCGACATCCAGCTCCACGCGATGCCGGCGATGTACGTCGAGGAGGGCCTCGGCACCCCCACCGCCCATGCCTTCAGCCACGGCGCCGTCCTGCTGGAGCCCACCAGCAGGGGCAAGGTCACCCTCCGGTCCACGATGCCCAGCGCCAAGCCGCGCATCACGCACAACTACCTCACCACGGAGGAGGACCGCGCCACGGCGGTACGCGCCCTGCGGATCCTGCTCGACATCGCGGACCGGCCCGCCCTGCGGGCACACCGGCGCGCCGACCACCTCGTACCGCGCTCGGACGGCGAACGCGACCTCCTCGACCACGCCCGGCGCCACCTCCACTCGCTCTACCACCCGGCGGGCACCTGCGCCATCGGCACCGTGGTCGACCACGAACTGCGGGTGCTCGGGGTGGGCGGCCTGCGGGTCGTGGACGCCTCGGTCATGCCGACGCTCGTACGGGGCAACACCAACGCGCCCACCATCATGATCGCGGAGAAGGCGGCGGAGCTGATCCGCGGCGTCACCGGCGCCCCGGCCGGGCACTGACCCGCGGCCCGGCCACGGTCCGCCGACGGGTAAGCGGGGCCCGGACCGCTCCGCGGCCCGTCGGCGGCACAATCGGCGTATGTACGTTCTCGAACTGCTGGAAGCCGCCTCCCTGCTGGCGCCCGACGACGCCTCCGCGGGGGACGCCCTGACCGCGGACGACGTCTGGGACTACCTCGCCCACGACCAGTGGGAGACGGCGCTCCGGCTGCTGGAGGAACTCGGCGGCGCCGGTCCGCTGCCGGTGGGCTTCTGGGAGTCGATGACGGAGGCCGCCCGCGAGCTCCGGATGGAGCGGGGCGCGGCCTGGTGCGGGTGGCGAGCGGCCGAGGCCCGGAGCGGCATCATCCGGGCCGAGCTCGTGCTCCGGCCCGCCGCCGGGACGGGGAGGCGCCTCCCTCTGCCGGGGGCCGGCGTCCTGAAGCCGATGTGGAACATAGGCAACCGCGCGCCCGACGGCGGGCCCGCCCTGAACATCGCCGCCCTCTGGGTGGAGGACACCCCGGAACTGCCACCCGGGGGAACGGCCGTCGTACGGCTCCTGCCGCTGATCCCCTCGCGATGGCGGCACCTGGCTCCGGGCGATGTCCTCACCATGCACGAGTTCACCCCGGTCGCGGGCACCGCGACCGTCCTGGAGACCAGGCCACCCGCGGAGCCGGCCGGGGTCGTCCCGGCGTGACGGGCCGGCCCCCTCGCCCCAGGGGGGCCAGGTACACCCAGGAGCGGTACCTGGCCCCATTCTCCCGGCCGGCACCGGACGGAAAGGTGGTGGGTGCCGCCGCGACCGGCGGCGAGACCTTGAGCCACGGAGCCCTGAGATGACCACGCAACGCGTCCTTTCCCCCTTCGAGACCGGATACTTCAGCGCGTCGGCGCGGTTCGGGAGCGTCCCGGTCGCCGGGATGCCCCTCTTCGTCGGGTCGGTCGTACGCGGCACCGTGGACGCCGGTCCGCTGCGGCGCGTCCTGGCCGAACTGGCGGCCGTGCATCCGTTGCTGCGCTGCCGGGTGGTGGCGGGCGGCGGCGACGGGGCCCTGGCGTTCCGGGTCCGGCCGGACTTCCGGCCGGAGCTCGACGTCGCCGACGGCGGTGACGAGGCGTACCTCCGGCTGGTCAACTCCCCGCAGGACTGGGCGGCCGGGCTGTTCCGGGCATGCCTGCTGCGCGACGGCCCGTCGAGCCGGGTGGTGCTGGTGATCCACCACGGGATCGCCGACGGCCGGTCCGCGTTCGCGCTGCTCGACGAGATGTGGCGGCGCTACACCGCGCTGGCCGCCGGCACCGGCCTGCCCGCTCCGGTCGAGCACCGGCTGCCGGACGCGGTGGACACCGGACTCGCCCCCGTCGTGACCGACGCCGAGGTCACCGAGCTCCTCGACCTGATGGCCGGGGCCGCTTCCGGCGGACCGGCGCCCGCGACGCTGCGACCGGATGCCGACGGCGCGGCCGACGACCCGCTGGGCCGCTTCGCCCTGGACCGCGTCGAGCTCGACGCCGGGACCACCGGGGCGCTCGCCGCCACCGCCCGCGCGCACGGCCTGACCGTGGGCGCCCTGCTGTGCGGGGCGGCGCTCGCCGCGGTCCGGGCGCTGCTGGAGCCTGCGGTCGGCGCGCTGTCGATGGTCTGCGGCAACGCCGCGGACCTGCGTTCCTCGCTCCGGCCCGAGCTGCCCGCGAGCACCGTGCTCAACTGCGCCTCCGGGCTCGGCACGCTGC
Organism: Streptomyces eurocidicus; assembly: GCF_002891295.1. Taxonomy (GTDB): domain Bacteria; phylum Actinomycetota; class Actinomycetes; order Streptomycetales; family Streptomycetaceae; genus Streptomyces; species Streptomyces eurocidicus. Next base: position 789,686 of record NZ_LGUI01000002.1, read on the forward strand.
TGGCGGTGGACGCCGGCGCCGACCCCTTCGCGCTCGCCCGGGAGGTCTCCGCCGACGTCCGCGCCGCCCTGGCCCGGCGCGACCCCGCGCGCTTCCTGCTCGCCGCGCAGCGGGTCCGCGGTGAGGCGGAGGCGGCGGCGCTCCGCGCCCGGCCGACGATCGCCGTGTCCAACGTCGGCCGGATTCCCCGCCACCCGACGCCCGTGGGGCTGAGCGTCGTCCGCGACGAGGGGTACGCGATGGCGGCGGGGATGCCGCCGAAGCTGACCGCGTTCACCTATGACGGGCGGCTGACCGTACAGGTCGAGTACGACACCGCCGTGTACGGCAGGGCGCGGATGGGGCGGCTGGGCCGGGACCTGGAGGCGGCACTGCGGCAGGTCGCGCGCACCCCGGCACCGGCCGCCACGGGCCTGTGCGACACGGCCGCCTGAGGGCGGCGGGTTCCCGCGCGGGAGTCCTCTTACGGCCGCCCGGCTCCGAGGCGGTGGCGGATGGCCTGGACGAGTTCGTCGACGTCCGGGTTCTTGAGCATGCTGTAGTGATCCGCCCGCAGATCGATCACGGTGGGGGTGCGGGCGGGGGCTCTCGGACCCGGCGCCGGGGGTTCGCCCGGGCCGGTGTTGCCCGGCCCGCGGGCGTAGGGGCAGGCCGCCCGGCATCCCGGGGTCATGAGCCGACGGCCCCTTACGGGCCCCACTTCCCTCCCACCCGCCGCGGGGTCGTGGTGGCCGGAAATCCGGTACCCGGGTGCGGGAGGCCGGCGCATGGGCCGGAATTCAAATTTCCGCATTTCATTGATCGAATGCCCAGGAGTGGATCTCCATCATCAACTGATCTTCACGGCAAGGAAGTTGAGGAATATCTGGGTCGTTCCAGGATCTTGACTTGGTGTTCCGACTCGGCTCATGATGGGCCCGCGCAAAGGCGCCAGGAGTCACAAGCGGGTGCTTGAGTCCCTCGCGGCATGGAGTCGCGAGGTTTATGACGGGGAACATCCCATTACGCATTCGCGTGCGCAATCACGTATGGCGCGTAGCGGCCTTATGAAGATCACCTCCCCTTCATATCTCTTGACGTCTGGAGGAAATGGAGGGTCAATGCCGGTGCAACCGACCTATCCCGGCGTCTACATCGAAGAACTTCCCAGCAGCGTCCGTACCATCACGGCGGTCACCACGTCCGTGGCCGCCTTCCTCGGGCACACCCGCCGGGGTCCGGTCAACCGTCCGGTCACCCTCACCAGCTTCGCGGACTACGAGCGCCGGTTCGGCGGTCTGGCCTCGGAGAGCGCGGTCAGCTACGCCGTCCAGCAGTTCTTCCTCAACGGAGGATCGGTCGCGGTCGTGGTGCGGGTGGGTGCCGCGGGAACGGGCGAGTCCGCCGCTGTGACGCTGGTGTCCAGCGAGACCGAGACGGCCGCCGCGGCACTGGGACTTGCCGCCAAGGAGCCCGGAAAATGGGGTTCCGAGCTGCGCGTCGCCGTCGACTACGACACGCAGAAGCCCAAGGACACGTTCAATCTGCACGTCTTCGACAGCTCCGGCGGAGCGCGGGAGTCCTTCACCGGGGTCTCCATGGACCCGGCCCACCCCCGCTACGTCAAGGCCCTGGTGGACTCCGCCTCGTCCCTGGTCCAGGTGGCCTCGGTGGCGGGCCGCGGCCGGCCCGATCCCGTCGGCACGGTCTCCAAGCCGTTCGGGGCACAGCTTCCCGACCTGGCCGTGGCGGTCGACGTCAGGATCGGCGCCGTCAAGCACACCTTCAAGATCTACGACGCGGAGGCCGACGGCAAGGAGCAGCCGAAGAACGTGGCCCAGCTCGCCCTCCTGCTGGAGCGGAAACTGCGGGCGCTGCCCGACGCCCCGGGCAAGCGCGCCTTCGCGGGCACCCGGGTCACCGCCTTCGGGCAGCGGCTCCAGGTCGTCGCGGGCTCCCTCGACAAGGACGACGTGGTCAGCTTCACCGGTGACGCCGCGGGCCCGCTCGGCCTGCAGGACTTCGCCCGGCCGCCGGTCTTCGAGCTCAAGGACGGTAAGGACGCGAGCCCGCCGGGGCCGGTCGACCTCATCGGCAGCGAGGCCGGGAAGACCGGCATCAACGCCCTGCGCGACGTCCAGGACGTCAACCTCCTGCTGCTGCCCGAGGTCGCCGCCTACCCCAACCCGGACGACGCCGCCACCGTTCTGTCCGCGGCCGCCGCGCTGTGCCAGGAGAAGCGGATGTTCCTGGTCGCCGACGCACCCGCCGCCTGGCGGAGCCTGGACGCCGCACGGGCGGGGCTTTCGACCTTCGAGTCCGTCCCCGGCACCCACGCCGCCCTGTACTTCCCGCACCTGGAGATGGTCGACCTGGTCACCGGGCGGCTGCGGGCCTTCCCGCCCTCGGGCGCCATCGCCGGGATCATGGCCCGCACGGACAGCGAGCGCGGCGTGTGGAAGGCGCCGGCCGGCACCGAGTCCCGGCTCTACGGGGTGCGGGCGCTCACCGTCCCGATGACCGACCGGGAGAACGGGCTGCTCAACCCCGTGGGGCTCAACTGCCTCCGCTCGTTCCCCGTCGTCGGCCCCGTGGTCTGGGGCGCGCGGACGCTGGCCGGCGCCGACGTCCTCGCCTCCCAGTGGAAGTACGTGCCGGTCAGGCGGCTGGCGCTGATGCTCGAGGAGAGCCTCTACCGCGGCACCAAATGGGTCGTCTTCGAACCCAACGACGAGCGCCTGTGGGCGCAGATCCGGCTCAACGTCGGCGCGTTCATGCACACGCTCTTCCAACAGGGCGCGTTCCAGGGCACCGCCGCGCGTGAGGCGTACTTCGTCAAGTGCGACAAGGACACCACCACGCAGGACGACATCAACCGCGGCGTGGTGAACGTCGTGGTCGGATTCGCGCCGCTCAAGCCCGCGGAGTTCGTGATCGTCAAGATCGAGCAGATGGCCGGACAGATCGAGGTATAGGAGCTCCATGGCCGAGTTCACGGTCAACGCGCAGCGGTTCGACCCGTACAAGAACTTCAAGTTCCTGGTCGTCTGGGACGGGCGCGTCGTCGCAGGCGTCAGCAAGATCAGTCCACTCAAGCGCACCACCGAGGTGGTCAAGCACCGCAACGGCGGAGACGCCAGCTCCCCGCGCAAGTCGCCGGGGCGCACCGAGTTCGAGGCCGTCACGCTGGAGCGCGGCGTCACCCACGACACCGAGTTCGACCGCTGGGCGAACAAGGTGTGGATGGTCGGCGCCGGCCGCGGCTCCGAGGTCTCCTTGGCCGACTTCCGCAAGGACATCGTCATCCAGGTGCTCAACGAGGCGGGCCAGGTCGCGGTCTCCCACAAGCTCTACCGCGCCTGGATCAGCGAGTACCAGATCGTCGGGGAACTGGACGCCAACGCCAACGCGGTGGCGATCCAGAGCCTCAAGCTCGAATGCGAGGGCTGGGAGCGGGACTACGAGGTCCCGGAGCCCGAGGAGCCCTCGTACCAGCAGCCGGCCTAGGCCGGTCACGGATGGAACACCTGGAGGCCGGGGTGCTGCTCGCCGCGTGGGAGGCGGGCCTCGCGTCCGACGACGGCGGGCGCGCCCTCCTCCTGCACGGCCTCGCCCGCCCCGGCACCGGAGCCGGGGAACTGCTCTCGGTTCCGGTGGGGCGGCGCGACGCCGAGCTGTTCGCCGTCCGGCGGGCGCTGTTCGGCACGGAGCTGGAGGTGCGCGCCGACTGCGCCCGGTGCGGGGAGGAGATGGAGTTCTCGTTCGACGCGGCGGGGCTGGGCGCGGCCGGACCGGCCGCACCGGGGGCTCCCCTCCGCGTCGCAGAGGGGGAGTGGACGGTCGAGTTCAGACTGCCCGGCCCCGCCGACCTCGCCGCCGTCGCGACCGTACCGGCCGACCGGGCCGGCGCGGCCCTGCTGGCCCGGTGCGTCGTCCGGGCCGAACGCGGCGGGCGGCCCGTCGCGGACCCGGACCTGCCCGAGCCCGTACGACGACGGATCGCCGCCGCCTCGGAAGCGGCCGACCCACTGGCCGACGTCACGCTCAACGTCGCCTGCCCGGCCTGCGGGCAGGCCACCCGGGCCGAACTCGACATCGCCTCCTACCTGTGGGCCGAGCTCGACGCCTGGGCCCGCGACACCCTCCTGGACGTCCACCTGCTCGCCACCGCGTACGGCTGGAGCGAACCGGAGATCCTGGCGCTCAGCCCGCTGCGGCGCCGCTACTACCTGGAGCTGTGTGCGGATGCCTGACTTCTTCGACCGCCTCCTGGCCCGCCACGCGCCCACCCGCGCGGGCACGCCCGCCGACGTGCCCCGGCTGCGCCCCCGCCTGCCGGGACCCTTCGAACGGGCCGGGACGACGGAGCCCGGCACGCCCGGCCCGCCCGGGGAACCCGCACCGGCACCCCCGCCCGCCCGTACCTCCGGGACACCGCCCGTACCGGCGCCGCTCCGCCCGGCCGCGACCACCGCCGCCGCGCCGCCCCGCGCGGCGGCACCGGCCCGGGAACACCCCGCCGCGTCGGCGGTACGCCTCGTACCCGCGCGCCCGCTCCTCGTCGCCCCACCGCTGCCACCGGCCACCACCGCCCCCGCGGAGAGCGACCGGGCGCCGCGGCGGCGCCTCGCCGACGCACGGCCCGGAGCCGTCGGACGGTCCGCCGGACCCACCGCGCGGCCTCCTGCCCCGAACGCCTCCCGGACCGCCGCCCGGGCTCCGCCGCCCCGCCCGCGCCCGCCGTCCGCCCCAGGCCGCCGCAGCGCCCCGCCGCGAGCGCGGCCCCCGGTGACCGCCGCCGCCGGCAGCCGGCCGAGCGGGTCGTCCACGTCAGCATCGGCCGCCTGGAGGTCACGGCGGCCGAACGGCGGCAGGACCCGCCGGCACCGGGCGGGCGCGCCGGCACCGGGCGCGGCGGACGCCCGGAGCCCGTGATGACGCTCGACCGGTACCTCGGCGGCGCGAAGGGACAGGGCGCATGAGCAACTCACTGGCCGTCGCCACCGTCACCGAAGCGCTGCGCCTGCTCCTCGCGAACTCCGTCGCCCTCGACGTCCCGTTCGCCGTCGACGTCGCCGCCGTCAAACCGCCCGCCCAGACCCCGGCCCAGCCCACGATCACCGTCTTCCTCTACCAGGCCACCCCCAACGCGGCGCTGCGCAACCGCGACACCCCCACCCGCACGGGCGACGGCACCCTGCTCACCAGACCGGCCGCAGCCCTCGACCTGCACTACCTGATCAGCTTCTACGGCGACGAGCGCGAACTCGTCGCCCAGCGGCTGCTCGGCTCCGTCGTCCGCACCCTGCACGAACTGCCCACCCTGCCCAAGGAACTGATCGACGAGGCGGCCGCCGCACCGTTCCTGACCGGCAGCGACCTCGCGGCGGCACCCCAGCGGGTGCGCTTCACGCCCTCGCAGATGGACGTGGACGACGCCTCGAAGCTCTGGTCCATGCTCTTCCAGACGCCCTACGCGCTGTCCCTCACCTACCAGGGCACCGCCGTCCTCATCGACGGCCGGCAGGAGCCCGTCGCCGGGAAACCCGTGCTGCGCCGCACCGTGCGGGCCGTACCCACCCGGCAGCCCCTCATCGACCGGCTGCTCTCCCGCCCCGCCGGCTCGCCGCCCGGCACCGAACCGGTGGAGGGCCCGGTGCCGGCGGGCAACGAACTGGTCCTGCGCGGCACGGGACTCCGCGCCGACCGGGTCGCGGCCCGGCTCGGCGGCCGCGACCTGCCGCTCGACGCGGGCCGGGTGCGCGACGACGAAGCCGTCGTCCGGGTGCCCGCCGACCTGCCGCCCGGTACCCACCAGGTGCAGCTCCTCCAGGCCGTGAACCTCGGCCTCCCGGCCACCCCGCACTGGGGCCTGGAGTCCAACGCCGTCACGTTCGCCCGCCGCCCCGGCCTCGCGGGTCCCGTCCGGGTGGAGGGCCGTACGGGCCACGACAGCGTGTCCGCCGTCCTCGTCCTCGACCTGGACATGCCGCTCCGCGACGACCAACGGGTGCTGCTCCTGCTGGACGAGCGGCAGCCGCCCCCGGGCAGACCGGCCGCCGGATACCAGTTCCGCGCGCCGTTCCCGCTCGGCCAGCGGCCCGACCCCAAGCGGCTGAGGATCGCCGTCGCCAAGGTGCGGCCGGCCGTCTACCTGGTGCGGGTGCAGGTCGACGGGGTGCAGAGCGCGCTGACCTTCTCCGCCGAGGGCGTCTTCGACGGCCCCCTGGCCGACCTCGACGAGACGCGCTGACGGGGGCCGGGGCCGTGACGGTACGGGGGGACGGGACGAGGTGGCGGACGGTATGACCGAGCGGCACGGCGTGGACCAGCGGGCGCTCGCCGCCGCCGTGGAGGCGGTGCTGCGGCGGCTGGACGCCCACGCGTCCGCGCCCCCGGCCACCGGGGGCCGCGAGGCCGCGGCCGGGCGCGGCGCCGCGGCCACCCCTCCCGCCGGGCCCGGGCCCTCGCCCGAGGCAGCCGAGCCCGGGCCCCGGCCCTCCGCTGAGGCCGCCGGGCCCGGAGCCGAGCCCTCCGCTGAGGTCGTCGAGCCCGGCATCCAGCCTTCGCCCGAGGCCGTCGAGCCCGAGCTCCAGCCTTCCCCAGAGGCCACCGAGCCCTCGCCCGACATCCGGATCCCTTCCGCCGACGCCCTGAGCGTCCTCGTCTCCTGCCTCGGCCTCACCCCCTTCGAACGCGACGTGCTGGTACTCGCCACCGCCGCCGAGACCGACCCGACCACCGGCCCCCGGTGCGCCGCCGCCTGCGGCGACCCGGCCCGCCCCCACCCCACGTTCGCCCTCGCGCTGGCGGCCCTCGACGCACCGCACTGGAGCGCGCTGACCCCCGTCGGGGCCCTGCGCCGCTGGCGGCTGGTCGAGCTCGACGACGAGACCTCGCCGACGACCTCGCGGCTACGGGTGGACGAGCGCGTCCTGCACTTCCTGGTCGGCGTCCCCTACCTGGACGTACGCCTGCACGGCCTGCTCAGGCACCGCACCCCGCGCCGGGAGCCGCTGCCCCCCGGCCACCAGGACGCCGCCGAGAGCATCGCCCGCGCCTGGTCCGGAGCCGGGCTGGACGGGCCGCCGCACGCCGAACTCGTCGGCGCCGACCACGACACTCGCTGGGACATCGCCGCCACCGCCGCCGACCGCGCCGGCCTGGCCCTGTACACCGCGGCCGCGGACGACCTGCCCACCGAACCCGCCGAACGGGACCGGCTCGCCCGGCTCTGGCAGCGCGAGGCCGTCCTGCTCCCCGCGGCCCTGCTGATCGAGGGCGGCGACCGTACGGGCGAACGCCGAGGCGCGGCCGAGGCGTTCCTCGCCGAGCTGCCCGTACCCGTCATCCTCTCCAGCGACGAACCCCTGCCCGGCGCCACGGCCCGGCGGGAACGCGTCACCGCCGAACCCCTCACCCCGGAGGAGCAGCTCCGGCTGTGGAAGGGCGCGCTGGAGGGGGTCGAGGGCGTCCGGGAACAGGACGTGCGCGATCTCGTCGCCCAGTTCTCGCTTCCCGCGCACGTCATCCGCTCGGCGGGCGCGGCGGTCCGCCGGGCGCCCGAGGGCGACGCCAAACGGCTGGCGTGGCGGGCGGGCCTGGCCGAGGCCCGGATGTCCCTGGACGAGCTCGGCCGCCGGATCGAACCCCGGGCGGGCTGGGCGGACCTGGTACTCGCCGACCGCCAGCGCGAGGCGCTGCGGGAAGCCGTCGCCCATGTGCGGCGGCGCGCCACCGTCTACCAGGAGTGGGGCTTCGAAGCGGTGCTCCGGCGCGGCCTCGGGGTGACCGCCCTGTTCGCCGGCGGCTCGGGCACGGGCAAGACGCTCGCCGCCGAGGTCGTCGCGGGCGAACTGGGCGTCGACCTGTTCGTCATCGACCTCTCCCAGATCGTCAGCAAGTACATCGGCGAGACCGAGAAGAACCTGCGCAGGGTCTTCGACGCCGCCGAACGCGGCGGCGCGCTGCTGCTCTTCGACGAGGCCGACGCGCTGTTCGGCAAGCGCAGCGAGGTCAAGGACAGCCACGACCGCTACGCCAACCTGGAGGTCAGCTATCTGCTGATGCGCATGGAGGCGTACCGGGGGCTGGCCGTCCTGACCACCAACATGAAGACGGCCCTGGACCAGGCGTTTATGCGCCGGATCCGCTTCATCGTCGACTTCCCCTTCCCCGGGGCCCCGGAGCGGGCCGAGATCTGGCGCCGCGTCATCCCCAAGCAGACCCCGAGCGAGGCCCTCGACCCGGAGCGGCTGGCCCAGCTCACCGTGGCCGGCGGCTCCATCAGGAACATCGCGCTGTCGGCGGCGTTCCTCGCCGCCGACGAGGGAAGCCCGCTGCGGATGCGGCACATGCTGGCCGCCGCCCGCACGGAGTACGTGAAGCTGGAGCGCTCGCTGACCCCCTCGGAGGTACGCGGATGGGTGTGACGGATCCGGGGCGCGTCGACGTCGAGATCGGCGAACTCGTCCTGCACGGCTTCGAACACGTCGACCGGGACCTCCTCGCCGACGCCTTCCGGCGTGAACTCCACCGGCTGGTACGGGACCGGGGCGTCCCCCTGGCCGGAGACACGGGAATCACCCTGGACCTCGTCCGGGGCCTGCCGCCGCTGCCCGGTACGGCCTCACCGCACCGGCTGGGCACGGCGCTGGCCCGGGCGGTGCACGCCGGCCTGGCGGGGCGGGGCGACACGGGGGAGCCCGGCCGCGGTTCCGGTTCCGGCACCGGGGGGCGAGACGCATGAGCCGGTTGCAGACGTCGTCGGCGGATCAGCGGCCGGCGGGCAAGGCCGAGCGGCAGCGCGGGCGCGAGGCCCGCGCGCCCAGGGCCCGTACCCCGGAACCCAAAGAGATCATCACCGGCGCCGGCCAGCCGCTCGACCTCGGGCTCCGCCGTGAACTGGAGGAACGCCTCGGCCACGACTTCAGCCGGGTGCGCGTCCACACCGACCCGGACGCGGCGCTGCTCACCGACCTGCTGGGCGCGGACGCCGTCACCGTGGGGGAGGACGTGTTCTTCGCCGAGGGCAGGTTCCGCCCCGGGACGGAGGACGGCCGGCGGCTGGTCGCCCACGAACTGCTGCACACGGTCCAGGCGCCGCACCCGCTGGGCGCGTTGAAGGCCGGCCGCGACCTGGGCGCGGTCAGCATGCCGCAGGACGCGGTGGAACGACAGGCCGAGGACGGCGCCCGCTCGGACCTGCCGCGCCCCGGGGTGACGCGGAACGCCACCCCGGGCTGGCTGCGCTACGCCCGGGTGAGCGCCGACCGCTTCCGTACGGAACTCCTGGACCCGGCCACGCTGGTGGACCGCCTCACGGCGGGCATCGTCCGCTCGCTGCGCGGCGACCCGACGGACGCGACCGGCCGGGTACGGCAGCAGCTGACCCGCTTCGCCCCGGAGCTGAAGGAGTCGGTCCTGGACCGCCTCACCCTCCGCCTGCCGTCCTCGGACCACGAGCGGCTGCTGGAACTGGTGGAACGGAGCGAGCGCGGCCCGGCGGAGGCGGACGCGGGGACGGTGCCGGGGCCGGTGGCGGAACCGTCGCGTGATCCCGGCGGGGAGGCGGAGGGCGGGCCCGGCACCCCGCCGAAGGGGCAGGAGGGCGAGGCGGGCGGGGGCGCCCCGAAGCCGGGGGAGAAAGATCCCGAAGGGGAGGCCCCCGGGGCGAAGGGCTCCGCGGGGAAGGACGGGGAAACGCCGGAGGGGAAGGGCGAGGAACCGGGCAAGGAATCGCAGGAGGGGAAGGGCGAGGAGCAGGACAAGGAATCACCGGAGGAGAAGGGCAAGGAGCCGGGCGAGGAATCGGAGCGGACGAAGGAGAAGCCGCCTCCCACCGAGGAAAAGGAGCCCGGAGCCGAGCCCGGGAAGCCCGAGGCTGGCGGACAACCGGAGCGAGCCGCCGCGGAGACCGGTGCCGTGGCCGCCGTCGTCGGAGCCGCGCCGGGCGCGGCCTCCCCGGGCGGCGCGGCCGCGCAGGCCCTGGGCGCCCCGGAGCAACAGCGGAAGGCGCTGCGGAACGGCCCCGCCGCGGGCGCGCGTCCGGCCGTCGTCGGCGCGCGCGTCGACCAGCAGCCCGGCCCCGCCCGGCCCGAGCGCGTGGACAGGCGGGCGGAGGCCGAGGACAGCCCGCTGGGCCGGCACGGCCTCCTCGGCGGGAAGGAGGGCAAGGGCGAGCAGGCGGACGAGCCGCTGGGCCTGGCACCGGGGGCCGACAAGGAGGTCGAGGTCCCGAAGGACGAAGGGCCGGAGACCACCGGGCCGATCGGGCCGGAGCTGCGTCCGGACGACTACCTCCCGGACACCGACCTCGACGTCTCGTCCGTGCCGACCGCCGACCACCTCGACCCCGCCGCCGAAGGCACGGCGGTACAGGAAGCGCCCTCCTTCCCCGCGCCGCCGAAGACCAAGGCGGACGAGATCCTGCGGCAACGGGAACAGGAAGAGGGCGAGGCCGCCGCCGAGGAGCCGTCCCGGCCGCCCGCCGCCCCGCGGGCCGTGGACGGACCGCCCGCTCCGGCAGCGACCGAGGCGCCGGCTCCGCCCGGCGCCGGGAGGGAGCCGGAGAGCGACACCGCGCCGGAGCCCCGGTCGGACGAGCCGGTCGAGCGGGAGATCGGCCCCGATCCGGCAGCCGCGCAGGCCGAGGCCGGTCGCCCGGATCCGGGAGCGGACCGGGAGGAGGCGCCCGAGCCCTCGTACGCCGGGGCGTCCGGACGGCCGGACCTCGCGCAGGGCATGGGGACCGGGCCCGAGGCCGACCGCGGGCGGCCCGCCGCGGCCACCGCGGAGCGAGCGTATCCGGTAACAGGCGCGGGCCCCGGGGCCCCAGGGACCACCGGGACCCCCGGGCCCGAGGGAACCGAGGCGACCGGCCCCCTCGGTTCCCCGGGGCCGGTCGCCGAGCAGACCGACGCCCCTGGCGGCCTGGGCGCTTCCGGGGCACAGTCGGCCCCGGACGCGTCGATGGAGAAGGGCGGCGGAGCCTGCGCGGCCGTCCGGCAGCCCACCACCGAGGGGGAGAAACCCGAAGGCGGCGGGGGCGGTTGCGAGGGCGGCGGCGCGGCCGCGGGGGGCAAGGAGGAGGCGCCGGAGCAACAGCCCGCTCCTCCCGACGTCTCCGGCCAGGACCCGCAGAGCGCCCTCGCCACGGCCGGTACGCTCCCGCCCGACCGGATGGCGGCCACACTCGACGGCGTCGACGGGGCCGTGGACCGCTCGGTGGGCGAGCAGCACGCCGCCCTGGAGGCCGACGCCCCGACCGCGCAACGCCCTTCGGGCGCCCCGGGCACCCTCTCCGGTACGCCGGAGGAAGCGGCCCCCGCGCAGCAGGTCACCGAACACGTGGAGCGGGAGGGCGCGGAGAGCGGCAAGGAGCAGAAGAAGGCCGAGGGCGAGAAGGCCGGGGGGCCGAACCCGGCGGCCGACGTTCCCCGCCCGGCCGTCTCGGACGACCAGGCGAACCAGGTGAGCGCCCAGGACGTCCAGAACGTGCAGAACGCGGTGGGGGAGGCACCCGTCACCGACGCGTCCCTCAACCGCACGGTCAAGGCGCCGAAGGTGCAGTTGAGCGGGGAGAGCGACCCCGGGCGCACCGACAGGCAGGCCGGGAATCTCAAGACCTCCTCGGCGAAGATCCTCGGTGTCGGCCGCGAGGACGCGGCCAAGCCGATGGGCGAGGACCGGATCTACCCGGACGTGCCCGGAGAGACGCTCCGGGGCGATGTGCCCGGGAGCGCCGGCGGCGCGGGCGGGCGGCGCCGGGCCGGTGCGGTCGCCGCCACCGGGCCGGGCGTGGCGGCCGTCGCCCAGCAGGAGCGGGGCCCGCAGATCCAGGCCGCGGTCGGTCAGGGCCAGGGCCGTATGGGCCAGGAACAGGCCCGGCACAAGCAGTCCGAGGCCGAGGAACGGCGCAGCAGCCAGGAGGCGCGGGACCGCGCCGTCGCGGAGAACGCCGAGGCCCAGGCGGGCGAACGCGGCCAGGCCGCCGAGCAGGTGCGCGCCGAGCGGACGCAGTGGCAGGCGGAGCAGGACCAGGAGATCACCCGGGCCGACACCGACGCGGTGAAGGAACACGGCGAGAAGAACAAGGAGATCGACACCAAGCGCACCGACACGGACAAGGACGTCGGCAAGCGCCAGGACGAGGACAACAAGAAGATCCAGGACAACCGGAAGGAGGCGGAGGAGAAGGCCCGTAAGGAGAAGGAGCGGAAGAAGGAGGAGTCCTCGGGCTGGTGGGGCTGGGTCAAGTCCAAGGTGAAGGCGGCGTTCGACGCGCTGCTGAGCGCGATCACCGGGATCTTCGACTTCTTCCGCAAGATCGTCAACGGGATCATCGACAAGTTCCGGGAGTTCGCCAACTGGGCGATCGAGCAGGCCAGGAAGCTGGCCGTCGAGCTCATCAAGAAGCTCGCGGACGCGCTGATCGCCATCGGCGACGTGCTGCTGGCGGCCTTCCCCGGGCTGCGGGACAAGTTCCGGAACAAGATCCGGCAGTGGCGTGACCAGGCGATCGCCAAGGTCAACGAGTGGGCGGACAAGCTCAAGGCGGCCGTCAACAAACTCCTCGACCTGCTGGCCGCCGGCCTGAACGCGCTGCTCGGCCTGCTGGAGAAGGTCCTCAAGGCGGTGGTCGACCAGGTCCGCGAATCGGTGCTGGCCGCGATCGAGTTCGCGCGGAACGCGATAGCGATGCTGGGCGAGCTCGCGGAGCTGGTCGTGGATGTCGCGGCCGACCCCGGCGGCTGGGTGGTCAAGCTGGGCAGGTCGGCCAAGGAGGGAATCCAGAACCACCTCTGGGGCGCCGTGAAGAGGGCGGTGAAGGGCTGGTTCAACGAAAAGGTCGAATCGGTCCTGGGGCTGGGCAAGAAGGTCGTCGATGTGCTGCTCAAGGGCTGCTACACGATGGCCGAGATCGGTCGGATGGCCTGGGAGGCGCTGATCGAGTCACTGCCCGGGATCATCATCTCGATGGTCGTCGAGAGGGTCATTTCGATGATCACCTTCCCGGCCGGTGCGGCGATCATCGAGATCGTCCGGGGCGCGATCGCGGTCTGGGGCACCATCAACAAGATCATCGCGGCGTTCGGCAAGTTCTTCAGGTTCCTCAAGGCGGTCAAGAGCGGTGCCGCGGCATGCCTGTTCGCCGAGGCGCTCGCGTCCGGCGTGGTCGTGCTCCTCGAACTCATCACCAACTACCTGCTCGCGCGGCTGAAGTCGGCGGCCAAGTCCGTCGGCACCCGGCTCAAGGCGATAGCCCAGAAGATCATGGAAGGGCTGGCCAAGGCGGCGAAGGGCCCCCGGCTGGCGGCGGGCGGGGCGATCAACCGGCTCAAGGACGGGTTGAACCGCGGGGCCCAGGCGCTCGGTCTTACCCCACGGCCCGGGGCGAAGCCGGGCCCGCGCCCCGGACCGGCCCCCGGCAGACCCTCAGGCAAGGCGACACCCCCCAAGGGCAGACCGGCCACCTCCAAACCGGCCCGCCCCGGCCCCTCCATGGGAGCGCGCGCACTGACCGGCGTGAAGACGACGGTCAAGAACTCCGTGCGGAAGGTCACCGGTGCCGTCCGCGCCCTCGGCGGCAAGCTGAGGAACAGCAAGCTGGGCAACGTCCTCGTCAAGGGCGCGCAGAAGCTGCGGGAGGGCTACGGAAAGCTGCGCGACAAGGCCCGCGAGCGGTGGGCCAAGTGGCAGAAGGCGCGGCAGGAGCGCGCCGCCCACGAGAACTCGCCGGCGGGCAAGGCGGCTCGTCTCGCCAAGATCGTCGCTCGTATCAGGCCGAAACTGGCCAAGCTCCTGCGTCGTGGCCTGCCGGGCGCCGCCCTGCGCGGGGTGCTGTGGGGAATGCGGCAGTGGTACGGACTGAGCGGTCTGGTGGCCTCGGCCGGCCGCCAGTTCGCGGTGACCGCGACCTTGAACCCGGAGCAACAGGCGGGCAGTGGCTTCCGGCTGACGGGCGAAGACCTGCGCAAACTCGTCCATGAGGTGGCCAAGGAGATCCTTGATCGGCAGGAGATCAAGGACGCGGCGCAGCGGCTGCGGCTGACGAAGGCCAGGGGCGGCAAGGGGCATCCACTGGAAACCACGGGCGCGCAGGACATTCCGGCGACGGTCCGTTACCTGCGGGAGCGGGGGAACTCCTTGGACGTCTCCAGGCCCGACGGGGGGACGCTCGAGGTCGGACCCCATGTCTCGAGGTGGGGGACGGTCGACTCCTACAGGGTCGGCAGTGACCATGCCGTGGTGAAGGAGCAGCAGAAGGCGGGGCAGCTCAACCAGATCACTCTGGGAGTCGGTACCTATCCGGAGATCGCCGCCTCGCTGCAGGCCACCGGGCTCAGTGACAAGCGTGTGGCGAGTGTGCTGCGTGCCTTCCATAAGACGGGCCGCTTCCCCGGATCACTGACAGCGGAGCAGGAAGCGATGTTCCGGAATCTCCACTGGCTCATGTTCGTACGGGAGTCGGTGCGGAACCCCGCCAACCTGGGCTTCGCCGCCATGACCCTCGACCTGGTGCACCGTGGTCCCGGCCAGGGCGGCCTCACCGTCCACGAGGCGTTCGCCCAGCACGAGAACACCGGACGCCAGGGCGGACGCGGATCGTTCCCCATGTCGATGGTGAACGCCGTGCGTGCGACACGTGGAGTCGAGGCCGAGGAGGCCGGGCTGCCCACGGGGAAGACCCATCAGGGCGGCACCCGTGCCGAGCGGGCGGAGTTACGGAAGAGGGAAGTGGAGATGGCGGAGCAGTGGGCACTGGCTGTGACGGGGGGCCAGGGCGTGCTCGGTGAGACGGCAGAGGAAGCGATCAGTGCGGGTCGTAAGCTGATCAGCGACTTCATGCTGAAGTTCCACGGGCTGCACGAGAACGAACGGGGAATTTGACCGATGGTGAGCTTCGAAAAGCGGCTGGTACTCGGTCCGGAGGTCAGCCGGGACGACGTGGAAGACCTGGCTTGGAACCTCGACTGGAACATTTACGAAATGGGAGAGGAGGAAGCCGGAGCCTGCGTCGACATCTGGCGGACCGACGATGGCGGGACCGAGATCCACCGTGTCGAGGACCGGCCCATCGGCCTGACGTACCTCACCTTGCGGGGGTCCGCGGTGGCTGTGGTGGAGCGGCGGATCCGGGAATCCCTGAGCGTGTGGTCGCGGTCCGACGCGCTCGCCGCACTGTGTGACGCGGTTGGCCGGGACGAGCGGTTGCGGAGCCTGTACGGGCTCGCCCTCGTCGTCGACGAGCTGGACGGCGCCGTCCTGGAAGAATTCCGGACGGCCGCTTCCGACCCCGATCCGGGAATCCGTCAAGCGGTGGTGGTGGCAGCCGGGTACCGGCCGGATCCCGCCCTTGTGGAATTGGTAACGCAATTGCGTGACAGTGACCCGGTTCCTCATGTCCGGGAGAACGCGGACATTCTTCTGGAGGGAATCCGCCTGCATGGCGGTGAATAACGTATGAGCATGCGATTCTCGCGAAGGGGGGAGAGCACATGACCCGCTACCCCGACCTCCCCAAACCCATCCGCTCCGGCATAGTCATCGTCGACCCCCAACGCGGCACCCCCCGCGGCATCATCGTCCTCCAGTTCAACCCCGACTCCCTGGAACGCTCCCTCGCCCCCCAGGCCGCCGGCGCGGAAGGCGCCGGCGACCGCACCGAGGCGTTACGGCTCAAGGGCCCCGCCGCCGAGACCTGGAAGTTCACGGCGGAGATCGACGCCACCGATCAGATGGAGCTGCCGGTTCCGCAGGGGATCCAGCCGCAGCTCGCCGCGCTGGAGACGCTGTTGCACCCGCCCAGCGCGCTCCTGAGGCGCAATCAGGCGCTCGCCGCACTCGGTACGTTGGAACTCACGCCGATCGAGGCCCCGCTGACGCTGTTCACCTGGGGAAAGAACCGGGTGCTGCCCGTACGGATCACCGAGCTCACCATCACCGAGGAGGCGTTCGACGTCGAGCTCAACCCGATCCGGGCCTCGGTCGGGATCGGGCTGAGGGTGCTGACCGTCAACGATCTGCCCACCGGGCACCGGGGCGCGGAGCTGCACCTCGCGCACCTCGCACAGAAGGAACAGCTCATCGGGCCCGCCGCCGGCGGGAACCGCAGCGCCCTCGGGCTCGGGAACGGAGGGGGTTTCTGATGGCCACCGACGGATACGGCGCCGACATCCCGGACGGCTTACCCGCCCCCTCCGCCTACCCCCGCTCCAGCCGCTACCACGACGTCCCCGTCGCCGTGCACACCGAGCCCGACGGCCGGCAGACCCCGTACCTCAGGCGGCGCCTGCTGCCCGACCCCGCCCGGCTGGGCACCCTCACCGAGCACACCGTCAGCGTCGGCGACCGGCCGGACCTGCTCGCGTACCACTACCTCGGCAGCGCCGAGCAGTGGTGGCAGATCGCCGACGCCAACCCCGTCACCGACCCCAGGGAGCTGACGGGAACCCCGGGCCGCAGACTGCGGATCGCGCTCCCGGAGGGCGTACCCGGAGCCGCGAATGGCTGACGCCCCGGTCACCACCGGACCGATCCGGCTGACCCTGATGATGGGGCCCCGGATCCCCGTGCCCGTGCCGCAGCCCGTCACCGACGCCCTGCTGTCCGCCCAGGTCACCGTGGCCAGCGGACAGCGCAGCGGGTTCCAGCTGGCGTTCGACCTGTCGAAGAACGGGCTGATCAACACCGCCCTGCTGCCCGGCGGGTTCTTCGACCCCGAGATCAGGGTCGTGCTCGTCGTCACCGTCCAGGGCACCCCCACCGTCCTCATGGACGGCGTCCTCATCCGGCAGGAGGTCGGCATCAGCAACCAGCCCGGCCAGTCCACCCTCACCGTCACCGGCGAGGACCTGACCGTGCTGATGGACCTGGACGACCGGACCGGCGAGGACTACCCCGCGATGTCGCCCGCCGGCCGGGTCGCCGTGATGCTCACCCGCTACGCCCAGTACGGCATCACCCCGCTGGTCGTCCCCGAGGTGATCCCGCAGGTGTCCCTGCCCACGCACCGGGTGGAGGCCCAGAACGGGACCGACCTCGCCTACATCAGCGAGCTGGCGAAAGCCAACGGATACGTGTTCTACCTCGACCCGGGGCCCGTCCCCGGTATGAGCCGGGCCTACTGGGGACCGGAGGTACGGCTCGGCCTGCCCCAGCGCGCGCTCAACGTGAACATGGACGCCCTGTCCAACGTCGACCAGCTCACCTTCGCCTTCGACGGCACCGCCCGAGAGGAGCCGAGGGCGCGGGTGCAGCTCCCCACCACCAAGATCTCGACCCTGCTGCCCATCCCCGAGGTGAGCATCCTGCGACCCCCGCTGGCCCTCAAGCCCGCACCCGCGCTGAAGAAGACGACGGTCAAGGACGCGGCGAAGAAGGAGCCCGGATCGGCCCTGGCCGAGACCCTCGCCAAGGCCATGGAGTCCGCCGACGCGGTCTCCGGCTCCGGGCAGCTCGACGTCGTCCGCTACGGCCAGGTCCTGCGCCCCCGCGAACTCGTGGGCGTACGCGGCGCGGGGATCACCTACGACGGCCTGTACTTCGTCAAGAGCGTCACCCACAACCTCCAACGAGGCGCCTACACCCAGAACTTCACCCTCGCCCGCGAGGGCCTGATCTCCCGCACGCCCGTCGTACGCCCGTAAAGCCCCCGGAACAGGAGCACAGGAGCAGACGCATGGCCACTGAACCCACCCGCTACCTCGGCAAGTACCGGGGCACCGTGGTGAACAACACCGATCCGGAGCGGCGCGGACGCATCACGGCGCTGGTGACGGACGTCCTCGGCAAGACGCCGTCCAACTGGGCCATGCCCTGCTTCCCGGTGGCCGGCCGGGGGATGGGGCACTACGCCGTGCCCCCGGTCGGGTCCGGGGTGTGGATGGAGTTCGAGCAGGGCAACCCCAGCGACCCCATCTGGTCCGGCTGCTGGTACGGCCACGAGAGCGAACTGCCCCCGCAGGCGCTCACCGGCCTCCCCGCCGCGCCCAACCACGTCCTGCGGACGACGCTGGGCCGGCGGACGCTGGTCCTCTCCGACGACCCGGTCACCGGCATCACCCTCAGGTCCGAGACCGGCGCCTCCATCGTGATCAACGACTCCGGGATCGAGATCGACAACGGCCAGGGAGCGAAGATCACGCTCATCGGCCCGACCGTGACCATCAACCAGGACGCCCTGAGCGTGACCTGAGAGAGGAGGGTTCCCTTGTCCGGAAATCTCTTGCACGTCAACGCGACGGTGACCTGCCCGCACGGGGCACGCGCCACCATCCTGCCCGCGCAGGTCAGGGTGGTCGTCGGCGGGAACTTCGCCGCCTCCGTGGCGGACCTGGACACCGTCGGCGGCTGCCCGTTCTTCCTGGCCAACACCCCGCATCCCTGCGTGACGATCCGCTGGGTGGCGCCCTCCACCCGGATCAGGATCAACGGCTCGCCGGCCGTCCTGCGCTCCTCCACGGGCCTGTGCCTGGCCCCCGACCAGGCGCCGCAAGGGCCGCCCAACGTGTCCGTGGTCCAGCAGCGGGTGGTGGGCCGGTGAACGGGCCGCGCGGGAACCAGGGTCCGACGGCGCCCGCCTCCGGGCCGCGCCGGACCGACATCGCCTTCCCGTTCCGGATCGGCACCCGGGGCCGTACCGCGGACGCCGGCTACGACGACCACGTCCGCGACATGATCGAGCAACTGCTGTTCACCAGCCCCGGCGAGCGCGTGATGCGCCCCGACTTCGGCTGCGGGCTGCTCGACCTGGTCTTCGCCCCGAACAGCCCCGAACTGGCCGCCGCGCTCCAGCTCACCGTGCAGGCGGCCCTCCAACGCTGGCTCGGCGACGTGATCGAGGTGGAGTCGCTCGACGTGGTGAGCGAGGAGAACGTGGTGCGGGTGCACCTGGTCTACGTGGTGCGCCGGACCGGCTCGCACCGCGTCGAAGAGTTCGAAGGACGGGGAGCGGCGTGACAGGCGGGACAACGGCGCAGAACTGCGCCACGGAACGCAGACGGGACGACGTCCGGGCCGCGGAGCTGAACGGCGTCGACGAGATCGAGGTGAGCGACGACGGCCGCACCCTCACCGTCACCTTCCTCGGCAAGGCACCCTCACCGGGCCGTATGGGCCCGGGGAACATACGGATCGACGGCGGCCGACGCGTCACCGGCATCCGCGCCACCGCGGTCACCGTGGAGGTGACGGCGGACCCCGAGCTCGACGACCGCATGCTGGTCACCCTCGACAAGGCCGGCGACACCTCCCCCTACACCCTGGCGGTCGTCGAGACCGACGCGTACGGGCGACCGGGCGAGGAGCCGTACCGCGGCTTCGACCCCCGCTACCACCGGGCCGGGTTCGCCTTCGGCCCGTCCTGCCCCACCCCCTTCGACTGCCGGGACCAGGAACCCTGCCCGCCGCGGCCGCGGCCGCACCCGGTCATCGACTACACCGCACGCGACTACGAGACCCTGCGGCGCCTCGCCCTGGACCGGATGACGCTCACCACCCCCGACTGGACCGAGCGGCACGTCCCGGACCTCGGAGTGACGCTCGTCGAGCTCCTCGCCCACACCGCCGACCAGATCGGCTACCAGCAGGACGCGGTGGCCACCGAGGCGTACCTCGACACCGCCCGCCGCCGGGTCTCCGTACGCCGCCACGTCCGGCTCGTCGACTACCCCATGCACGACGGCTGCAACGCCCGCGCGTTCGTGGCCCTGGAGGTGGACACCGCCCTGACGCTCGCGTCCGGCACCTTCCGGTTCGCCGCCGTGGACGTCAGCGCCCTCACCCCGCAGGAACGACCGGACCTGGGCACCGTGGTCCCCGACGAGGAACTGGACGCCCTCGCCGAGACCGCCCTCGTGGAGGTCTTCGAACCGCTCGACCGGTGCGACCTCGACCTGCGCCCCGCACACAACGCCGTCCGCCTGTGGACCTGGGGCGACGAGGACTGCTACCTGCCCGAGGGGGCGACCGGGGCCACCCTGCGCGACGAATGGGTGTGCGGGGACGGGAGCGCGCCGGAAGGAGAAGGGGACGGTGACGAGGACCGCGAGCGGGTCCTCGCGCTGTGCCCCGGCGACGTGCTCCTGATCGAGGAGGTCCTCGGCCCGCGCACCGGCGCCCCCGCCGACGCCGACCCCGCCCACCGCCAGGCCGTCCGGCTCACCTCGGTCACCCCCCTCGTCGACGAGCTGTACGACCAGCCCGTCGTCGAGGTGACCTGGGCCCCGGCCGACGCCCTCACCTTCCCGGTGTGCCTCTCCGGCCGGGCCGGCACCGACTGCGCGCCGCTCACCGACGTCAGCCTGGTCCGGGCGAACGTCGTCCTCGTCGACCACGGCCGTTCGCTCACCCACTGCTACGGGGAACCGGAGCGCGTCACGGTCCCGCCCGCCCCCGTCACCGTCCCCGGCTGCGAGCCACCGGAGTTCGGCTGCGGCGACCGGGCGGAGACCACCGGATCCGCCGCCGCCGTCCACGACCTGCTCGACCGGGCCCGGGACGGGTACCAGCTGGAGCCCGGCCAGGTACGCGAGCTCCACCGCCTGGTGGGCGAGCCCGCCGTGGCCCGCGCCGGACTCGACGTCCACCTGGTCCCCGGCGCCGACGGCGAGGAACGGGTGGTGCCGCCCGGCGCCGACGCGCAGGCCGCCGCCCTGGAGACCCTCCTCGCCCAGACGTCCTACCCGGGGCTCCCGGCGCGCTTCCGGCCCTTACTGCTCCAAGCACCCGTCACCCAGGCCGCCCCCTACCCCGCCCCCGAGCAGGTCGCCGCGAGCCAGGCCGACCTGCTCGCCACCCTCCCCGAGCGGCTGCGCCTCCGCCTGGAGGAGCTCTGGGCGCAGGTCCACGACGGCGAGAACCCGACACCGGACCAGGTGGCCGAGCTGACCGTCGTGTTCGGCGCCGCCACCCTGGAACGGTTCCACCTCGCCGAACGGCCCGCCGAGGCCCTGCGCGAGCTCATCGCCCGCCGCGGACGGCTGCTCGCGGGCAAACTGCGCCGCCTCTCGGTGCTCGTGGCCCGGGCCCGCGCCGGCGGTGTCCTCGACCCGCGCGTCACCTGGGAGATCCTGCACGACTGGGGAGCCGCGTACGCCGACGGCCTCGACCCGGCCGACCCCCGGCTCGCGGGCCCCGCCACCGGGACCGGCCAGGACCCCCGGACGGCCCTGCCCGCCGTCGTCGTCACCGAGGAGCGGGCCGAAGACCCGGAGGAGGAGCCGGCGGACCGGGCGCCCACCTGGCTGCCCCGCCGGGACCTCCTCTCCAGCGGCCGCCGGGACCGGCACTTCGTCGGCGAGCTGGAGGACGACGGAAGGCTCGCCCTGCGCTTCGGCGACGGCCGCCACGGCGCCGCCCCACCGCCCGGCGCCACCCTGGAGCTCTCCTACCGGACCGGCAACGGCCCCACCGGCAACGTCGGCGCCGAGGCCATCAACCACCTCCTCCTGTGCCGCGCCGGATCCCCCGGCGTCACCCGGGTGCGCAACCCGCTCGCCGCCGCCGGCGGCACCGCCCCCGAGTCCCTGGACGACGTACGCCGGCTCGCGCCCCTGGCACCGCGGCGGACCCGGCTGCGCGCCGTCACCGCCGACGACTACGCCGAACTGGCCGCCCGTGTCCCCGGGGTGCAGCGCGCCGCCGCCGACATCCGCTGGACGGGCACCACACAGGAGGTGCAGGTGGCCGTCGACCCGCTCGGCACGGCCGCCCCGGACGCCGTCCTCCTGGCGGCCGTCGGCCATGTCCTCGACGGCTACCGGCGGATCGGCCACGACGTCGTGGTGCACCCCGCCCGCCTGGTCCCGCTCGACATCTCCCTCACCGTGTGCGCCGCCCCCGGCTTCCAGCGCGGACACGTCCTCGCCGAGCTGCGCCGCGTGCTCGGCACCCGCACCCTCGCCGACGGACGGCGCGGCTTCTTCCACCCCGACGCCCTCACCTTCGGCGAACCCGTCCGCGTCAGCCGCCTGGTCGCCGCGGCCGCCGCCGTACCCGGCGTCGTGAGCGTCCACGCCACCCGGCTGCGCCGGCTCCACCACCACGACGACGGCGAGCTGGAGGCCGGGCTGCTGCGGCTCGGGCCGCTGGAGATCGCCCAATGCGACAACGACCCCGACTGGCCGGAGAACGGCCGACTCGGCATCGAGATCGGAGGCGGCCGATGAGCGGCCGATGCGACTGCGGCTGCCGGGGCACCGCGACGGCGACACCCACCGAGGTGACCAACCCGCCCGGCCTCACCGCCGTCCGCCACCGGGTGGGCACCTACGGGGAGTTCCTCTCCTCCATGCTCGCCAGGCTCTCCGGACCCGCCTACCCGGCGCTGCGCGACCTGACCGTACGCACCCCCGAAGACCCGGCGATCGCCCTGCTCGACGCCTGGGCGGTCCTCGGCGACCTGCTCACCTTCTACTCCGAGCGGATCGCCAACGAGGGCTATCTGCGCACCGCCACGGAGGACGGCTCCCTCGCCCTGCTCGGCCGGCTCGTCGGCCACCGGCCCCGCCCCGGCGTGGCCGCCGACACCGTCCTCGCCTACGCCCTCGACCGGGACCCGAACCCCGGCCGGGAGACACCCGTGCTCATCCCGCGCGGCGCCCGCAGCCAGAGCGTGCCGGGGCCGGGGGAGGAGCCGCAGTCGTTCGAGACGGCGGAGGAGCTGACCGCCCGCTGGTCGTGGAACGAGCTCCCGGTGCTGCGCCGCCGCCCCTACCAGGTGACGCCCCGGCTCCTGGCCGAGCGCACGGAGCTGTTCGTCGCGGGCACCGCCAACAACGTCAAGCCCGGCGATCAGCTGCTGTTCGTCTTCAGCGCCGAGCCGTCCGCCCGGGACAGACGCTTCCTGCGCACCGTCCCCCACGTCCGCCTCGACCGCGAGAACGACCTCACCGAGATCGGCCTCCCCACCGCCGCCCAGCCCTCCCTGAAGGGGCTGCGCGAGGAGCTGGAGAAGTGGATCTCCTCGTCGGAGAAGGAGCCGACCACCCCGCCTCGCCCCCAGAACAGCCGCCTCGTCGACCGGTTCCAGGAGGACGTCCTCACCCCCCTGTACAAGGCCCTGGACAGCCTCAAGACCGTGTCCGCGTTCGCCGACCGGCTGTCCCGCGACGGGCAGCGCGTCCGCGAGGCCGCCGATCTCGCCCGCCCGTATCCACGGGTCGCCGCCTGGTTCGACGCCCTGGCCGGGAAGTTCACCGCACTCGTCGGACAGGCCCGGGCCCTGGAACCCCCGCAGCCCGCCGAGGGCAAGCCGAAACCGCCCCCGGTCCCCGGCGGCGCGCACGAGCCGCTGTTCGACGGACTCCGCCTCGGGGACGACCCCACGAAGGAACCCGGCGTGCGGGAGAACGCCCCGGCGGCGCCCGCCCACCCGGCCTTCCGCGGCCTGGGCGCCCTGCTCCCCGCGCTGCGCACCGCGCCCGTACGCCCCCCGGTCGACGCCCGCCACCTCGCCCGGGACCCCGAGCGCGTCTACGCCCCCGGCTCCGACACCGGCGCCCAGCTGCTGGCCGCGCTCGACGCCCGGATCCACGAGGGACTGCACGACGCCTGGCGGAAGGCGGACCTGACGGCGCCGCTCGCGCTCGGCGCGGTGCAGGTCATGAGGGTCACGGCGACACCGTTCGGGGCGACCGCGCCCATGCCCGTCAAGCCGAACGGCGGGATCGACTACGACGACTGGCGGCTCTCCGGCCTCGCCTCGCTCGGCACCACGGTCACCTACGACAAGGACGCCACCATCCCCGCGCAGATCGCCTTCGCCTACGCGGTGGCCAGCTCCACGACGTCGGCCAAGGAGCTCGTACTCCCCACCGACCGGGAACTGCCCCCCAAGGACGTCGAGGGCGTCGGGCCGGGAACGGTCCGGGTGCACACCACGTTCCCGCCCCCCGAACCGGGCCCCGGCGCGGCCGCCCCGGCGGATCCCCCGGACCCGCAGCGGCTCGGCGTCACCGCCGACCTGCTGCCCAAGCTCCCCAAGGCCACCGTCTTCGTCTCCCGGCCCGGCAAGGACAAGAAGGTGCGGGTGACCGTCACAAACGGCACGGACCCCGACGTGGTCTTCCTCCTGGGCCCCGACGAGACCTCGCCGAAGCAGATTCTCGGCAAGCTCGACGTCACCGCCCGCCGCAGCACCCCGGCCGACAAGCCCGCCACCGTCGAGGTCGTCATCAACACCCAGCTCGAGGTCACCGACCGGAACAGACTGGCCCTCGACGCCGTGTACGACGGCATCGCCCCGGGCAGCTGGATAGCCGTCGAACGCCCCCGGAAGGGCAGCCCCGGGCAGATCCCCGGCAGCAAGGAGTTCGCCCACGTCGTCACCCGGGTCGCCGACGTCCGCGTCATCTCCCGCGCCGCCTTCGGCATCACCGGGAAGGTCACCGAACTCACGCTCCAGGACGACTGGCTCGATGACTTCGACACCAACCTCGCCCACATCAGGGACACCACCGTTTTCGCCCGGGGCGACACCCTCCGCCTCGCCGAGGAGACCGTCACCGAGGACGTCCAGGGCAACAAGATCGAACTCGCCGGGCTCCACGACGGACTGGCACCCGGCCGCCTGCTGGTGTTCAGCGGCGAGCGCACCGACATTCCCGGCACCACCGGGGTCATCGGCACCGAACTCGCCATGGTCGCCGAGGTCCGGCAGAGCGTCGACCCCGCGCTGCCCGGCGACGCCGTGCACACCACCCTCGTCCTCACCTCGAACCTCGCCTTCCGCTACCGCCGCGAGAGCCTGCGCATCCACGGCAACGTCGCCCGGGCCACCCACGGCGCCACCCGCGACGAGCCGATCGGCAGTGGCGACGCGAGCAGGGCCAACCAGACGTTCACCCTCTGGCAGTCCCCGCTCACCTGGCTCGCCGCCGGCAATCCGCTGGGCGCCGAGAGCACCCTGGAGGTCCGGGTGGACGGCGTGCGCTGGCACGAGGTCGACAGCCTCGCCGGACGCGGCCCGCTGGAGCGGGTGTTCGTCACCGGCAGCACCGGATCCGCCGACGGCCGGACCACCCTCACCTTCGGCGACGGCGTGCACGGCTCGCGCCTGCCCACCGGACACGAGAACGTCCGCGCCCGCTACCGCATCGGCGTCGGCAGGACCGCCAACGTCAAGGCCGGCCGCATCACCCAGCCGACCACCCGGCCCCTCGGCGTCACCGCCGTCGTCAACCCGCTGCCCGCCACCGGCGGCGCCGACCCGGACGGCCCCCGCCTCGCCCGCCGCAACATCCCCCTGGCCGTCACCGCCCTCGACCGGCTCGTCTCCGTACCCGACTACGAGGACTTCGCCCGCTCCCGGGCCGGCATCGGCAGGGCCGCCGCCCGGGAGATCTTCGACGGCACCCGGCGCACCGTCCACCTCACCGTCGCCGGTGTCGACGACATCGCGCTCACCGACGACTCCGACATCGTGCGCACCCTGCGCACCTCCCTCGCCGCCCACGGCGACCCCCGGGTGCCGGTCACCGTGGCCGTACGCGAACTGGTGCTCCTCATCGTCGCGGCCAACGTCAAAGTGCACCCCGACCACACCTGGGACCTCGTCGAACCCGCCCTGCGCCGGGCGCTGCTCGCCCGGCTCGGCTATCCCGCGCGCGAGCTCGGCACGCCCGCCCACCTGTCGGAGGTGCTGGCCACGGCACAGTCCGTACCGGGCGTGGAGTACGTGGACGTCGATGTGTTCACCGGCGTCCCCGGCAGCCTCACCCCGCAGGGCCTGGAGGAGCTCCCCGGCAAGCTGAAGCGCCCGCAGCCGGTGGTCGGCGCCCGGCTCGCCGCGTACGAGGAGGACCGCTACACCGTCTCGCCGCCGGGCCGGGAGACCACCGAGACCCTCACCGAGGTCGCCGCCAGGAACGGCGTCACCGTCGCCGAACTGCTGCGCCTCAACCCCGACATCACCGACACCCGCCCGCTGCGGAAGGGGCGCGTGGTCCTCGTCTTCCGCGGCATCCGCCCGGCGCAGTTGGCGCTGCTCTCCCCGGACGTGCCGGACACACTGATCCTTAAGGAGGCACGGGCGTGAACCGTGACCCCGACGGCCTGCTGGCACTGCTCCCGCAGTGGCACCAACTGCGCGACGCCGAGGCCGGGGAGCCGCTGCGGGCCCTGCTCGCCGTGCTCGCCGAGCAGGTCGACCTGGTGCGCTCGGGAGTGGAACAGGGCTACGAGGACTGGTTCGTCGAGACCTGCGCCGACTGGGCCGTGCCCTACCTCGGCGACCTCGTCGGCTACCGGATCCTGCCCGGCTACGAGGAGGTGCTCACCACCGGCCTGTCCCCGGGCGGCCCCGGCGGCGGCACGGCCGAGTCGCGGCGGCGCCTCGCCGCCCGGCTGGCCCCCCGCCGCGACGTCGCGGACACCGTCGCCAACCGGCGGCGCAAGGGCACCCTGGCACTGCTGGAGGAACTCTCGGCGTCGGTCGCCGAATGGCCCGCCAGGGCGGTCGAGTTCGCCCGGCTGCTCGGCGCCCACCAGCCGGTGCGCCTGTTCGGGGCGGGCGAGGCGGCGGCGGCCGCGACCCGGCTGACCCGGGGCCGGCTGCTCGACCTCCGCGACGGCGCCGCCCTGGACCTGCTCGGCGGCGCCTTCGACCCGGCCGCGCACGGCGTCGACGTACGGCGGGCCGCCTCCGCCCGCCGGCAGGGCGGGTACGGCCCGGCGGGCGTCGGCCTGTTCGTCTGGCGGCTCAAGCCCTACCCGGTGACCCACGCGCCCGCCTACTGCATCGACCGCGCCCGCAACCTCTACACCTTCTCCATCCTCGGCAGCGACAGCCCCCTGGTGGCCCGGCCCGAGCCGGAGCCCTCGGCCTCGCACCTGGCCACCATGGACAACGTCCCCGCGTTCATCCGCCGCAGACAGCTCGCCGACCGGCTCACCGACCACTACGGCCCCGGCCGCTCCTTCACCGTCTGGCGGGACGACGAGGAGGAACCCGTACCGCCCGCCGAGATCGTCGTCGCCGACCTGTCCGACTGGACCTACCGGGCCCGGCGCGGCCAGGTCGTCCTCGACCCCGAGCTCGGCCGCATCGCCTTCGGCACCCGCTGCGCGCCCCGGCACGGGGTCTGGGTCAGCTACCACTACGCGTTCGCCGACGACACCGGCGGCGGGGAGTATCCGCGGGAACGCGACACCCCGCCCCGGGCCGCCGTCTACCAGGTCGGGCCGGACCGGCCCTTCGAGCGCATCATGGACGCCTACGAGCAGTGGCGCGCCGACGGCGGCGCTGAAGCCGTCATCGAGCTCACCCACAGCGGCGCCCACCAGGAGCAGCTGGACTTCGACCTGTCCCCCGGGGAGCGGCTGGAGGTGCGCGCCGCCGAGGGCGCGCGCCCGGTCATCCGGCTGCTCGACTGGTACAGCAACCGGCCCGACGCCCTCAACATCCACGGCAACCCCGGTGACGGGCCCGGGCCGCGCGTCGTCCTGGACGGGCTTCTCGTCACCGGCCGGGGCATCAGCGTGACCGGCCCGGTCGGCTCCGTCGTCCTCCGGCACTGCACCCTGGTGCCCGGCTGGTCGCTGGAGCCGCGCTGCGAACCGCACTCGCCGCAGGAGCCCAGCCTGGTCATGGAGTGCACCACCGCCTGTGTGCAGATCGAGCGCAGCGTCCTCGGCACCATCGAGGTCGTCGGCGACGAGGCCGGCACCGACCCACTGGAGATCCACATCGCCGACAGCGTTCTGGACGCCACCGGCTCCGGCCGCGAGGCCCTGTCCGGGCCCGAGTGCCGCCTCGCCCACGCCGTGCTGCGCGCCCACCGCACCACGGTGATCGGCGAGGTCCATGTGCACGCCGTCGAGCTCGCCGAGGACAGTATCTTCACCGGCCGCGTCCACACCGCCCGGCGCGGCACCGGCTGCGTGCGCTTCTGCTACGTGCCGCCGGGCTCGCGCACCCCGCGCCGCTACCACTGCCAGCCGGACGAGGTGCGCGCCGCGGTCCGGGAGCGGGCCGCGAAGGGCGAGATCCCGTGGGAGGACGTCCCGGGGCTCCAGGACGCCGAGTCGGCCCGCGTACGGCCGGTGTTCACCAGCGTCCGCTACGGCACCCCGGCCTACGGCCAACTGGCCGACGGCTGCGCCCCGGAGATCGCCCGAGGGGCCGAGGACGGCTCCGAACTCGGCGCCTTCCACGAGCTCTTCCAGCCCCAGCGCGAGGACAGCCTGCGCGCCCGCCTGGAGGAGTTCTCACCGGCCGGCACCGACGCGGGGATCATCCACGTCACCTGACCCCGCGTCATCCGGCCCCGCGCCATCCGGCCCCGCGTCACCCGGCGCCACGCCGCCCGTACCGCCCGCCTCCGGCCCGGTCCCGGCCCGGCGAAGTCCCTCGCCCGACGGCCGGCCACGCATTCCGCGCTATTCGAGGGGAACGAACCCATGCACGCAGACCTCTCCCGCCTCACCTTCCGGCCCGCCCAGCACTACTCCGGCGTGCTCGCCCAGCAGGGCCGGGTCCAGCTCGACGCCGACGCCAACGAGCAGGCGGCGATCACCCGGCACCAGGCCCGCACCCTGACCGCCGACCTGATAGGGCAGCACGGCGGCCCGTACGGCGCCGTCGGCTTCCGCATCGAGTTCCGGCCGGGCGGCAACAAGCCCGACGACCTGGCCGTCCACGGCGGGCGGTACTACGTGGACGGCATCCTGTGCGACGCCGACCGCCCGGCGCCCGGGACACCGGCCGAGCACGAGCCCACCGCCCGGGCAAAGGCCCCGGCCGCCCCCGAAGGGCCGGAGGCCGGGGCCGACGGGGAGCCGGACCCGCTCGCCGGCACCATCTGGACGTACTGGGACCAGCCCGACGCCTACCGCGACGCGGAGAACCCGGCCGACCGGCTGCCCGCCCAGTCGCCCTATCTCGTCTACCTCAAGGTGTGGGAGCGGACGGTCACCGCCGCCGAGGACCCCGCGATCCGCGAGGTCGCCCTCGGCGCCGCCCTGCCGGACACGGCGGCCAGGATCAAGACCGTCTGGCAGGTACTGCCCCTGACCGGCACCGACCTCGGCGCCCCGGAGAACCCGACGCCCGACCAGCTGCGCACGGCCTTCCGCGCCTGGGCCGACAAGCAGCGTGCCCCGGCCGCCGCGGCCGCGTTCCGCACCGAACGCCCGGAGCGCACCGACGAGGACCCCTGTGTGATCCCGCCCGACTCCCGCTACCGGGGCCCGGAGAACCAGCTGTACCGCGTGGAGATCCACACCGGTGGGACGGCCGGGACAGCCGGGACGGCCACCTTCAAGTGGTCGCGGGAGAACGGCTCCGTCGTCTTCCCGGTGACCGCGCTCGACGGCACCTGGGTGGAGCTCGCCACGCTCGGCCAGGACGACAAGCTCGATCTGAACGCGGGGGACCGGGTGGAGCTCGCCGACTCCGCCTACACCAGCCGCGGCGAACCCGCCGGCCTGCTGAGGGTGGAGGAGGTCGACCTGCCCGGCCGCCGGGTGCGGCTGGACGCCGAACCGGGCCGGGGCACCGGCAGGCTGCCCGGCCTGCACCCCTTCCTCCGCCGCTGGGACCACCGCGCCCCCGGCGGCGGCCGGAGCACCGCCGAGCAGCACGGCGACGGTGCCCTCAAGCTGACGGAGGGTGCGTGGACCGACCTGGAGGACGGCGTCCAGATCTGGTTCGAGCCCGGCGGCCGCTACCGGCCGGGTGACTACTGGACCGTCCCCGCGCGCACCGTCACCGGCACGGTGGAGTGGCCCGCCACGCCGGACGCCCGGCCGCTGCTCCAGAACCCGGCGGGCATCGAGGTGCACTACGCCCCGCTGGCCTGGGTGGTGGGCGGCAAGGCGGCGCAGACCGACCTGCGGTACGTCTTCAGGCCGCTGGCCGGGCCGGTCGAGCCCGCCCCGCAGCAGTGACCGCCGGAGAGGGGGCGCCCGCCTCCCCCGAAGAGGCCGGCTGATGTTCCGTCGTGCCCACGCCGCAGGGCCGGGGCCGGCGGCCTCGACGGGCTCCCGGCCCCGGCCCTGCGGCGGGGAATCGGTACGGCGCCTTCCGCGGCCGCCCGCTCGTCACGGACGCGCGGGCTCGGCCTCCATGACGGCCGCCGCCGGCCGCTCCGTCCGCCATGCGGCCGGAGCCTTGGGGCGGCGTACGAGCGCCACCGCGACGAGGCCGCCGAGCACGCCGAGCGCGCCGGAGACCAGGAAGGTCTGCTGCAGCCCGGTCGCGAAGGCGTCGTGCACCAGACGCCCGGCCGCGGCCCGCTCCGCCGGTCCGGCGTGGGCGATGACGGCGCCCGCCTGACCGCCCGCGAGGGCGTCGGCCGTCGCGGCGGGATCGGCCACGGCACCCTTCCCGTGGTCCCGGAGCGCGCCGGTCATCCCCGCGTGGAAGACGACCCCCAGCACGGCGATGCCCAGGGCGTTCCCCAGCTGGCGCGCGGTGTTCACGGCGCCACTGGCCATGCCGCCGCGCTCGGGCGCGACCGAGGCCAGCGCCGCGGACGCCAGCATGGGGGTGGCGAGTCCGACGCCGACGCCGGTTACGGCGAGCCCCGGCACCAGGACGGTCCAGCTCGAATCCGCGTCGATCGTCGCCTGGAGGAACGCGCCCGCGCCGATCAGCAGCAGACCCGGACCGACCGTCCAGCGCGGCGAGGCGCCGTGCAGGAAGCGCCCCGACAGCGACGCGACGAGGAACGCGGCCAGGCTCATGGGCAGACACGTGAGACCGGCAGTGACGGGCCCCATGCCGCGTACGGACTGGAGCCACAGCGAGGTGTAGGCCAGGTAGGAGAACGCGGCGACGGACAGCAGCACCGCGGCGACCATCAGCCCGGAGAACGACCCCTGGCGGAACAGCGAGAGGTCCAGCAGCGGCTCCCGCCGGCGCTTCTCGATCAGCAGGAACGCGAGCAGCGCCACCGCGGCGAGACCGAAGAGCCCCAGGGTGGTGGCCGAGCCCCAGCCGTTGTCGCTGCCCTTGATCAGCGCGTAGGTCGCGGCACCCGCCGCGACGGTGAAGGCCGCCATGCCGGGCAGGTCGACGCCCCGGGACCGCCGGGCGGGCGGCACGGCGACGAAGCGCAGGGTCATCACGATGGCGAGCACGCTGATCGGCAGGTTCACGAAGAAGATCCACCGCCAGTCCAGGTGCTCGGTCAGCAGACCGCCCAGGACCGGCCCGGCCGCCGACGCCGCGCCGCTGACGGCACCCCAGGCGCCGAACGCCACCCCGCGGTCCCTGCCCTGGTAGATGCTGCTGATCAGTGCCGTCGTCGTGGCCAGCATCGCGGCCCCGCCGATGCCCTGCACACCACGGAAGGCGATCAGGGCCGCCGGGCCCGTCGCCAGGCCGCAGGCCAGCGAGGCGAGCGCGAACAGCACCAGGCCCACGACGTACACCTGGCGGTGGCCGACCCGGTCGGCCAGCGAACCCACGCCCAGCAGCAGCGCGGCGAGCGCCAGCGCGTAGACGTCCATCACCCACTGGAGGTCCGCGAAGGAGGTGCGCAGGCTCTCGGCCATGTCGGGCAGCGCCACCACGACGATCGTGACGTCCACCAGCAGCATGAACGTTCCCAGGCACACCGCTACGAGCGGCAGCCACTTACGCATCCGAACCTCCAGAGGTCTGTCACGAACGAGGCCGGAAGCGCGACGGGCTCCCCGGGTACCACCCGGGGAGCCGCGCTTCCGACCAGGTCGAAGTTCGCATCGGACGGGCGGTTTCCGGAAACTGGAGAGGTCTGGCTGACGGAATCCGACGCACATTCCGTATGAGATGCTCGAAAACATGAACGACCATGGATTCGATCTCCTCGACCGGCAGCTCGTCCAGGCCCTGATGATCGACGGCCGGGCCGCTTTCAGCCGCCTCGCCGCCGTCCTGGAGACCACGGACCAGACCGTGATCCGCCGGTACCGCCGGCTCCGCGGGGCGGGGCTGCTCCGGGTGCTCGGCCTCCCGGTGGGCGACCGGGTCGGCATGCACGAGTCCCGGCTGCGCATCCAGTGCGTCCCGGGCTCGGCCGTGGCCATCGCCGAGGCGCTGGCCCACCGCCCCGACACCGGCTGGGTGAAGATCCTCGCCGGTGGCGCCGAGGTCGGGTGCATGGTGAGCTCCCGCACCTCGGAGGACCACGAGGCCCTCCTGCTCCAGAAACTGCCCGGCACCCGGCAGGTCACGGGGGTCTCGGCGCAGAGCCTCCTCCACCGGTACAGCGGCAGTCCCGGCCACTGGCTGGGCCCGGCCGAGCTCGGCGAGGAACAGATCCAGGCCCTGGTGCTGCCGCCGGTGAACTGCGAGGACACCGTCCGGCTCGACGACTTCGACCACGCGATGCTGGCCGTACTCGCGCGGGACGGCCGGGCGGGCTACCCCGAACTCGCCAAGGCGACCGGCCGGTCGGAGTCCACGGTGCGCCGCCGCCTGGAGTATCTGCGGGGGGCCGGGGCGCTCACCTTCGAGGTCGAGATCCTCCCCGTCCACCTGGGCTACCGGACGGAGGCCGCGCTCGCCGTGACCGTGGCCCCCAGCCTCCTGGCCGAGGTCGGCCGCGCACTCGCCGACCACCCCCAGGTCCCCTTCGTCGCGGCCATGACCGGCGCCAGCAACCTCGCCGCGTCGGTGCTCTGCAAGGACCAGCACGCCTTGTACAGGTACATCACGGAAGAGATCGGCGCGCTGACGTCCGTGCACCAGCTGGAGGTCGTCCCGGTGCTCCGCCACGTCAAGCGGGCGGGGCTGCTCAGCGACGGCAGCCGGCTCTTCGACCCGCCGCGCTGAGGCGCGGGCCCGGGGCGGCCGCGCTCACTTCACGGCGGCGCTCTCCAGTACGGCGTCGACCGTGCGCCGCTCGCCGGGCCCGGCCGGCTGGGCGATGCCCAGCAGGAAGGCGGAGCGGCTGTCGTCCACCTTGACGACGGTCATCCTGAGATGGCCGACGCCGCCTTTGCCGTCGTCCAGCCGCAGCACCACCGTGTGCGCCGGACGGCCGCTCACCTCCGTGGCCCGGGACTCCTCCTGCACAGACCGCCCGTCCGGTGCGAAGAACACCGCGTTCGACCGGGCCGCCCGCTCCGCCCGGGGCTTCAGCGCCTCCTCCGGGATGGCCCCGGCCCGCCCGGCGAGGACGGTGCTCCCTCCCTCGCGGTCGTCGCCCGACGTGCCGACGGACGAGGTGAAGGCGCCGATCAGCTTGTCCCGATCGCTGTGCTCCCACCCCTCGGGTATCGCGTACGACAGCCCGGCCGCGTCGTCCGACACCCGGGGCCGGCCGGCCAGCGGGTCCCCGTCGCCACGCGTCAGCCACCACGCGCCGCCCCCGCCCACCGCGAGCACCAGCGCCGCGACGGAACCGGCCACCACCGCCCGACGCCCACGCGGCGCCCGGCCGGGGAGCGGGGCCGGGCCGGGAGGGGCCGTGGGGAAGGGCGGATACCGCGGCGGGTCGATGAGAGGGGGAGTCGTCATGCCCCCAGCATCGCCGTCCCGTCCGGCCGGGCCCTGAGTGCTCGTACTCAGCCGGGTACTCAGATCCACCGCCCCGGCGCGCTGTTCCCGGTGGCGGTCCTCGTCTTCCCCGTGTGCCGGTCCGCGTCGGCCTCGTAGGACGGCCCCTCGCCCCGGCCGACGCCGGCCCGGGCCTTGGGGAAGGGCCTTCGGCTCCTGCGGTGGCCTCACGGGCTCCCGTCGACGTCCCGGGTCACCGCCAGCAGCGCCATGTCGTCGGTGATACGGCCACCGGTGTGCCGGCTGACATCGGTGAGGAGGGCGTCGAGAAGCGCGTCCGGGCCCGGGAACTCACGCCCGGTCAGCCCGGCGACGGGGTCGTAGAACACACCGGCGCGGTCGCGCGCCTCCGTGAGGCCGTCGGTGTACAGCAGGAGGGTCGACCCCGGGGGGAACGGCACCGTGTCGGTCCGGTCCTCGTCGGCGCCCAGCAGCCCCGCGAGCCCCAGCGGAAGGGACGGCTCCGACGGCTCCACGCAGCGCACCCGGCCTCCGTGCAACAGCAACGGCGCCGGGTGGCCGCGGTTGACCAGCCGCAGTTCGTCACCGGAGCGCGGGATCTCGGCCAGGGCCCCGGTGACGAACCCCTCGGTCCGCTCCAGCCCCGGCCGTCGGTCCGCCTCCCGCCGCAGCCCCCGCTCCAGCCTGGCCGCGACCCCCACGAGCGTGGGCTCGTCGTCGGCGGCCTCCCGGAACACCCCGAGCGCCACGTCCACCGCCTTGACCGCGCCCATGCCCTTGCCCCGGACGTCGCCCACCAGGCAGCGCACCCCGTACGGGGTGTCCTGCACGCCGTAGAGGTCCCCGCCGATCTGCGCGTCCTTCGCCGCCGCCTCGTACCGCACCGCGATCCGGCAGGAGCCGACCGAGGCCGGCGGCCGTGGCAGCACGGCGCTCTGGACGGCGAGCGCGATCCTGCGCGCGGACTGCAGCCGTACGTCGCTGTAGTACATGAGGCGGTTGACGACGACGGCGAAGGCCGAGACGGTCGCGACCGCCGCGAGCTCGCTCCGCCCACCCGAGTCCCCTATGAAGCCGAAGTGGGTGAGGAGCAGGTAATCGGTGACACAGGCGGCGATGCCCGACAGGATCGTCGCCCGCAGTGACAGCAGCGCGGCGGCGGTCATCGGGGCGGCCGTGTAGAACGCCTCCGCGCTGAAGTGCGGAGAGGTGTGATAGTCGAGGAGGGCGCCCCCGGCCAGTATGAGGACGGGCAGCCAGCACAGGTGACGCAGGGACCATCGCCGCACGGCGGTACGCCCCGCACTCGGTGCCCTCACGCCAGCTCCCGCTCTTCCGTGCCGTACAAGCCGGACAACACGGTCAAGCATCTCCGGGCCGGAATGCGCCTGCCAGTCATGGGGCGGCTGTATGGGTACGGCCCGAACGGCCGCCTCCGCCGGTGCGGCACCGGTCCGCGCCCGTCCCGCGTACCGGAAGCCCGCTCCGGGGCAGGCGGAGGGAGCACGTCCCGACGCGCCGGTGAAGGGGAGGCGTCATGTCCGACCACAAGACGGCGCCCGCGTCCGACGGCCTCGCCGATGCCATGGCGACCCCGAGGCCACCCGTGCCGGGCTCACGCCGAGGTGACCTCGTCGCCCTTTCGCGCGACCTCCGCCGCCGACCTCCGCCACGGCTGTGGTCCTCCGCGCGGACCGGTCCGCCCCCGGCCGTGCGCGCACCCGGCCGTGCGCGCACTCGTCACAGGGTGCGCGCACGGTGACGCGCTACGGGCGGTTCCTCCCGCGCATGGACTTATGGATGATCTTCCATTCGCGGGTCTTCTCCGCCCTCAGCCGGGCGTCCGTGCGGGAGGCCATCCAGGCCGCCTCCCGCTGGAGCTTGTGCCACGAGGCCAGCCGCCGCTCGGGCAGCTCGCCCTCCTCGACCGCCGCCAGCACCGCGCAGCCCGGCTCCGCCTCGTGGTGGCAGTCGTGGAAACGGCACCGGTCGGCCAGCTCCCCGATCTCCGAGAAGACCTGGGACAGGCCGTCCTCGGCGTCGTAGAGGCCGACACCGCGCAGCCCCGGGGTGTCGATGATCAGACCGCCGTCCGGCAGGACCAGCAGCTGGCGGTGGACGGTGGTGTGCCGGCCGCGCCCGTCCGCCGCCCGGATCTCCTGGGTGGCCATGAGGCCGGCCCCGGCGAGGGCGTTGACCAGCGTCGACTTGCCCGCACCGGACCTGCCGAGCACGACGGCCGTCCGGCCGGGCGGGATCCGTACGTCCGCGAGGCCCTCGCCGGTCGTCGACGAGACCGCCCGGACCGTCGCCCCCGGCGCGGCGGCCGCCACCTCGGAGAGATCCACCGAGGCGAGGTCGGCCTTGGTGACCAGCACCACCGGCTGGGCACCGCTCTCCCAGGCCAGGGCCAGGAAACGCTCGATCCGGCCCAGGTCGACGCCGGGCACGGCCGGTTCCGCGATGTAGACGACGTCGACGTTGGCGGCCAGCACCTGGCCGTGCGAGACGCCCGGGGTGACACCGGCCCGCACGATCGCGGACCTGCGCGGCAGCACCTCCTGGAGCTCGCCCCGGAGGGCCACCCAGTCGCCCACGCAGGGGAGTGCGACCGGGTCGGCCGCGGCGGCCCGCTTGAGCGCGCCGCTGTGGACCACGCGTGTCTCGCCGTCGGCGGTGAGCACGTCGCACGTGCCACGGTCGACGCGCGTGACGCGCGCGGGAAGGTGATCCGGCTTCAGGGACGCGGCGAAGCCGTCGTCCCAGCCGAGAACGGAAAGGTCGGGAAAGACAGAAGCCAACGGAGTGGCGCCCTTCGGGAAGGCGGGCGACCCCCGGAGCGAAGGCTCAGGCGGGTGCCCGGGAAGACAGGACTCGGGGCAGGCCCGTCACAGCGACGTTCTTCATGGGGCCCTCCAAGGTTGTCCGCCCGCGCTCTCCGCGGCTCTTGATCCCACGCTATCCGGGCCGTCCCGGCGCGCGCGAACGATTTTCCGGCGGGCCGGCGACGCGGTCGGCGCGCCCGCGACCGGGGAAGCCCCGGTGGTCGCGGGGGCGGGGGTGTCACCCGGGAGAGCCTCCCGCGCGCCGGTCCGTCCCCCCGGTCTCAGGGGAGGAGTACGAGGCGGTACTCGGCGGCCCGCCGGTCGGTCGGGGTGAAGCCCAGGGCGCGCAGCGCCTCGACGAGCGCGTCGTCGCGGGAGTCCGCGTACGCCTCGGCAGCGCCGACCCCGGGGTGCCCGGTGCCCACCCTGTCCACCACCGCGGCGAGGAGCTCCGTGAGCCCGGCGGCCGTCCCCTCCTCCTCGCGGTCATGCGCCAGGACCGCCGTACCGTCCTCGATCTCCACGTCGAACAGGGCATCCTCCAGCCCGAGCCGGAAGGCGGCACCGTCCGGGGCGGGCAGCTCCCGCACCGCGCTTCCGGTACCGGCGGGCCGCGCGGCGGGCAGGGCGAGCCGCCACCAGCGGTAGATCTCCTCGCCTTCGGCGGCGCCCAGCTCGGCCACGGCCGGCGCGGGCATCTCGCCCGTCTCCGCGACCCACCGCAGCACCGTGCCGCCGGCCTTCCGCGCGACCCGCGCCGCCTCCCGCATCAGCGGTACCCATGTGTCGTCGGTGGCCTCCGGCAGTGCGACGATCCTCAGCGCGCTGTCCTCGGCGCCCAGGTCGAGCAGCGCGACCGAGCCGACGGCCGCGTCCCCGTCGCGGGCCACGACGACCGCCAGCGTGCGGTCGTCATCGGGCCAGTGACCGCCGGAGGCCGTGGCACGGTCATAAAAAGTCTCGATAACGGAATCCATGCCTCCAATCTCTCACGCGCCTCGAACATGCGTTCAGTTCAACACTCCGTCCGAGCGGTCGAGGCTCCGACAATTACTTGACTGTCTTAAATATTGGTGTTTACATCAAAGTGATTGCTTGAGGGCATCAAGCAACCCCCGTCCAGCCCCACAACCGCGATCGAGGCTCCCGTGCACCACCCCGCCCCCGAGCAGCCCGCTCACGCCGTCGCCCGCCTCCGCGCCACCTTCCGCACCGGCCGCACCAAGCCCACCGACTGGCGCACGGCCCAGCTGCGCGGCCTGCGCGCGATGCTCACCGAACACGACACGGAGCTCACCGCCGCCCTCCACGCGGACCTGGGCAAGAGCGCGTACGAGGCGTACCGCACCGAGATCGACTTCACGATCCGCGAGATCGACCACACCCTCGACCACCTCGACGCCTGGCTGCGCCCCGAGCCGGCCCCGGTCCCTCCGCACCTCGGCGAGGCCACGGCCTGGACGCAGTACGACCCGCTGGGCGTCGTGCTGGTCATCGCCCCCTGGAACTACCCCGCGCAACTGCTGCTCGCCCCCATGGTGGGAGCGCTCGCCTCCGGCAACGCGGTCGTCGCGAAGCCCAGCGAGCTGGCGCCCGCCACCTCCGCCGTCCTCGCCCGCCTCCTGCCCCGCTACCTCGACACCGACGCGGTGGCCGTCGTCGAAGGAGGCGTCCCCGAGACCACGGCCCTGCTCGCGGAGCGCTTCGACCACATCTTCTACACCGGGAACGGCACTGTCGGCCGTATCGTCATGGCCGCCGCCGCCCGCCATCTCACCCCGGTCACCCTGGAGCTGGGCGGCAAGTCACCGGTGTTCGTCGACCGTGACGCCGACCCGGCGACCGTCGCGGAGCGGCTCGTGGCCGGCAAGTTCCTCAACGCCGGCCAGACATGTGTCGCGCCCGACTACGTCCTCACCGACCCGGAGACGGCCCGCGCGCTGGAACCCGCCCTGACGCGGGCCGTCGAGAAGCTGTACGGAGCCACCCCGGAGACGTCCGACGCCTACGGCCGGATCGTCAACGAGCGCCACTTCGACCGGCTGACCGGCCTGCTCGGTTCCGGCCGCGTCGTGGTCGGCGGCGGCAGCGACCGCGCCACGAAGTACATCGCCCCGACCGTCCTGGCCGATGTGGCCCCCGAGTCGCCGGTGATGCAGGAGGAGATCTTCGGCCCCATCCTTCCCCTCGTCACCGTCGCCGGTCTGGACGAGGCCATCGCCTTCATCAACGACCGCGACAAGCCGCTGGCGCTGTACGCCTTCACCGGCTCCGGGACGACGCGGCGGCGCCTGGCCGCCGAAACCTCCTCCGGCGGCCTCGGGTTCGGCCTGCCGCTCGCTCACCTCACGGTCTCCGACCTGCCGTTCGGCGGCGTCGGTGAGAGCGGTATGGGCAACTACCACGGCCGCTACTCGATCGAGACGTTCAGCCACCGGAAGGCCGTGCTGGAGAAGCCGCTCGTCTGAGGGGGAGTACCCGTCCGGCGGGCCCGTCCCGTTCGCCCGCCCGGGGCCGGGCGGGCGAACGGGCTGCCGCGAGCGCGGCGGGGCCTCGGACCGGGATCAGCAGCCGGAGGTCCAGGTGTGTGAGCCGCCCTGGTCGTTCGCGCCCGCGTTGTAGCCGACCTCCTGGCCGGGGGCCAGACAGAGGGTGACGCGTCCCAGCAGCTTGCGGCCCTCGTAGACCTTCACATGGTCCTTGACGCCCGGCCCGGAGACGCCGTGGTTCGCCCAGGCGGAGTCGTGCTTGAACATGTCGCCCTCCCACCAGTGGTCGTCGCCGCTGTGCTCGATCTTCATGCCGTCGAAGTTCGCGTCGGTCCAGACGCAGAAGTAGCCGCTGCGGCAGTCCGCCGCCTGGGCGGCGGCCGACGTGGCCAGGACGGCGCCCGTGGAGATCAGGGTGGCCGCGAGGAAAGCGGTGAGGCGCTTCATGGTCATGATTCTCCCGTTGGTGGTGGGTTGTCGAGAGGGGATGTGGCTTCGGAGAGGGCGTGCGCGCGCAGCCGCCGCCAGTCGGCGATCTCGGCGCTGTGCCGGGCCCGGACCTCGGCGAGGTCGCGGTGGGTGTGCTCGGCCTCGGGCCGGAGGTTGTTGACGATCACGGAGGCCCGGAACCAGCGGCGCTGGTCGCCGTAGAGCCGCCGCTGGGCCGCGGCCAGGCAGCCGTCGGTGTGGGCGCGTACGGCGTAGCCCGTGGGCAGGACGACGGAGAGCTCCGCCCGGCCGGTGCCGAAGAGCGCGTCGTCCACCCGCCGTTGCTCGGCCGCCGGTGACGGGGTCCGGCCCGGGCGGGGCGGGGTGAGGCCCTGCCGTGTGAGGCAGCCGTCGGTCAGGCGCTGGGTGGCGGCCTTGAGCACGTCGTCCGGGGCGGGCCGGGGAGCCGGCTCCGCGCATCCGGTCAGGAGGCAGCCGGCCATGAGCCCGGCCAGGAGGAGGCTCGCCGGACGCGGAGCGGAGGGCGGCGGCCCGGCTGTTCGTGTGCGATGGCGCATGTGCGGAGGGTTCTCCGGGGGGGCAGTGATCGGTCTGTGCACGGCGACTCTCCCCACGGATCGCGGAGCCATGCGCCCTATCACCCGTAAAGGTGACTATAGGGACCGGTTCGACGGTCGTGGACGCACCGCCCCTGTCCGGTACGGCACTTGACCCCGGTCCGGCCCTGTACACGTCACGCGCGCGGTGGTGGCATGGACGCCGCGCGACGGTTTTCTACGGTACGGAAGAAGCCCGGGGGAAGGACGAAAGAACGCAATAACGGAACGGTCGAAGAGCGATGGAAAGGGGTCACCCTTGTTCACTCCCGCCCTGATCGCCGGAACCGCCGCGGCCCTGTTCGCCGCCGCGCTGTCACCCGCTCGGTCCGTCCCCGGCGACACCCCTCCGCCGGGCAGCGTCCTCATCGAAGTGGCGGTGGTCAACGGGTACTGCTCCTCCATGTTCGATTCGGTGGCGATGGCACCAGGCAACATCGGATTCACCTTGTCCGCAGGCGGCTTCGGCTCCCGGGTGGGCGTCGGCTCGAAACCGGACGAAGCCCGCAGGAACTGCCAGGTCTTCCTGAGGGTGAAAGCGCCGAAGGACTATACGTACGCCATCGCCGGCACGGACTACGAAGGCTCCGCTTCCCTGGCGAAGGGGGCCAGAGGGTATGTGAGGGTCGCGAACTACTTCCAGGGCCGGCCGTCGGTGAACTCCCGGACGCACTCCTTCGTCGGCCCGTTCCAGGAAGGGTGGTCGGAGGCCGACATCTTCCCTTCCGAGAGCCTCGACTACTCCCCGTGCGGTGAGGAGCGCTCCCTCGTCCTCAACCTGGCGACAGGGGTGGAGGCCGGCACCTCGGACCCCTCGACGACCAGCAGTTCCGTCACGTACGGGCCTTACCTGCCGCCGGACAGCGCGCAGACCGTCTACCACCTCGCCTGGAAGCGCTGCCCGGCGACCTGAGGCACGGCCGTTCCGGCCGCACCGCGTTCACGCGGAAGCCGTGCGCGGCCGGTGCGCGGCCAGCCGGTCCTTCGCGTACGCCACGGCGTCGGCCAGCGGGAACAGCCGGGCCTCGGCCGCCCCGACGGGCCCCCGTGCCACCGGGCGTTCCGCCTCGAAGGCCGCGCCCAGCTCGGCGAACCCCTCCTCGCTGGTGTCGGTGTCGCGCACGGTGGTCCACCGGCGGCCCCGGGGCGTCATGACCGCGAAGGAGCTCTCGGCCTGCGGCGGTTCCGGAACCCTGTACTCCGCCAGATGGAACGCTGTGCACGAGGCGAAGCCCGCACCGAGGAGGAGGACCCGTGCCCCGGCCTCCTCCAGCCGGGCGAGCGGGCTGCGTTCGCCCAGTCGGCAGTCCGGCGCGTGACCGTCCAGCAAGGCGTTGGCGCGTGGGCCCACGGCCGCGAAGGAGGTCTGCGGATGGGCGCTGCGGAGCGCTCCCGGCCAGGTGCGGACGGTCTCCGGGACGATCCCGACGCCGAAGCTGGGAGTGGTGCGCGGATCGTAGGCCGGCATGGACGCGCGGATGTCCGCCCACCACGCCTCGGGCACGGGCGGGTTGCCCCAGCCCGAGGGATCCGAGTTGTCGCCGGAGTGCGTGGGCACGACCAGCGTCCCCTCCTCGCCCAGCACGTCCAGCAGTGCCAGGACGACGGCGGGGGCGCCGCCGCACACCCAGCCGAGCGCGCTGAGCGAGGTGTGCACCAGGAGCGTCTCACCAGGACGTACGCCCAGAGCCCGCAGTTCGGCGGCGAGCGATTCGCGCGTACACAACGGACCGTTCACAGGAATCGTCGACATAACGGCCGATTGTGCCGGAGCCCGTCCTCACATACCACCGCGTTTCCCGGCAGCACCTTTTGGCCCACCCGCCCCGCCGCCACCGGGAGCGCGTCCATCAGGTTCCTCCACTGCGATGCGTTATACGATCATCACTTTACGTTCGGGGTGGGCGAGGGGTGGACATGACGACGGGCGTGGGCACGGGCGCGGGGGGATCGGCGTGGAAAAGGGCACAGGAAGCCCGGCGCCACGAACGTGAGTTGCGCGAACAGCTCAAGGTCGCCCAATGGGAGGTCCGCAACTGGGAAGCGGCCAGTGAAGGCGAGCGCAAGGTCGCCGCGAAGTTGCACATCCTCACCCGGCGCGGCTGGCGCCTGCTCCTCGACCGGCGCTGGCCCGGCACCCGCGCGGCCAACGTCGACATGCTGCTCGTCGGCCCCGGTGGTGTCTTCGTCATCGACGTCAAGAACTGGCGACACGCCCCCGAGGTCGGCGACGGGCACCTCACGGCCGGCGGCCGTACGTACGACCGCGAGATCGGCAAGCTCCTCAAGGTGACCCGGCTCGCGGAGGACGCCGTCGGCGCGCGGAACCTCTCACCCGTGGCCGTCCAGGCCCTCATGGTCTTCGCGGGCCGGTCCCTGGACACCGCCCTGGGAGCCGTGCGACTGCTGGGAGAACGTGAGGTGACCCCGGCGCTCATCGCCGGCCGGACCCGGTTGCGCCCCTCCGAGGTGAAAGCCGTCGCCGACCACCTGGAGCGCGCGTTCCCCGCCTACGAGGACACCTCGGCCCGCACCCGGTCCGACACCTCGGCCCGCACTCGGTCCGCGGCCCCGGCGGCCCCTGCCGCACCCGGGCCCGAGGACGCGCTCTTCGACGTCGAGGGCATACGGAAGGCGGCCCTGGAAGCCGCCCGCAGCGCCCCGATCGAACAGTGGATGACATTCCTCCACCCCGACCAGCTGGCCCTCGTCCGCCGCAACTGGTCCGGCCCGGCACGCGTCAGCGGCCCGGCGGGGACGGGCAAGACGGTCGTCGCCCTGCACCGCGCCGCCCACCTCGCCCAGCGCACGTCCGGCCGGATCCTCTATGTGACCTTCGCCAACAACCTGCCCCGTGTGCAGAGGACGTTCCTCAAGGCGATGGCCCCGGCGGCCGCCGACCGGGTCGACTTCCGCAGCCTCCACGCCTGGGCCGGCCAGTTCCTCCGCGACAGAGGCGTCGTGACCCGGCTGGACCGCGCCAAGGCCGTCGACGCGTTCAGCCGCGCCTGGCAGAGCCATGGTCGCCACACGGTCCTCGAAAGCCTGGACCCGGCGCCCGGATACTGGCAGGAGGAGATCGACTACGTCATCAAGGGACGGGGGATCACGGCCTTCGAACAGTACGCCCCGCCCCTGCGACGCGAACGCCGGCGCACCAACCTGCGCAGGTCCCACCGCGAGGCCGTGTGGGCGCTGTACGAGGAGTACGAGCGCAACCGCACCGCGAAGGGCGTGCACGACTTCAACGACATCCTCACCCTCGCGCTCGACGAGGCCCTCGCACACCCCGGCGCCACCCCTTACACCTCCGTCATCGTCGACGAGGTGCAGGACCTCACCTTCGTCGGCGTGCGCCTGCTCCACGCCCTCGTCGGCGACGCGGCCAACGGCCTGCTGCTCGTCGGGGACGGACAGCAGGCCGTCTACCCCGGCGGCTTCCGCCTCTCCGACGCGGGCATCGACGTCCGGGGCCGTGGCCAGCTGCTGCGCAAGAACTACCGCAACGCGAAGGAGATCCTCGACGCCGCTCTCGCCGTCGTCGCCGACGACACCTTCGACGACATCGACGGGACCCCCACGGCGGGGCGCCGCGACGTCGACCTCACCTACGGCGACGGCGGCCGGGTCACCCGGCTCACCGTGCCGACCCGCGCCGAGCACGACGAGGCGCTCCTCACGGCCCTGCGCGCCCTGGGCCCCCGGGCATGGCCCGACTCGGCGGTTCTCTGCCGCACCGGATCCGAGCGGGACCGCTACCGGCGCCTGCTCACCCGGGCCGGCATACCCGCGGTCACCCTGGAGCAGTACGACGGCCACCCCGTGCCCGGCGTGAAGCTGGGCAGCTACCACCGGGCCAAGGGACTGGAGTTCAAGCACGTGTACCTGCCCGACCACGACACCCCGGCCGCCGTGCCGGGCGACGGCGCCGACGACGGTGTCGCCCGCGAACGCCGCGAA
This sequence comes from Streptomyces eurocidicus, assembly GCF_002891295.1. Taxonomy (GTDB): domain Bacteria; phylum Actinomycetota; class Actinomycetes; order Streptomycetales; family Streptomycetaceae; genus Streptomyces; species Streptomyces eurocidicus. The sequence continues at coordinate 833,436 of NZ_LGUI01000002.1, forward strand.
CTCCACCGCAGCCAGCTCTTCGTCGCCATGACCCGGGCCAGGGACACCTTGTGGCTGGGCTCGTTCAGCCGCCCGTGAGGAACGACGAGGCCGTCGGCCGCCACACGTTCCCGCCCCGGCCGGCCGGGCGCCGAGTCGCCCTCCGGTCGCCTCCCCGGGCGGGTCACGGTCCGGCGGGCAGGGCCTCCAGTGCCTTGAGCCGTACCGTGAACGCCAGCCGCTGCCCGGCCGGCGCCGTGCACCGCACCACGGCGGTGCCGTCCACCGCGATGAGGGCGGGGGCCTGCCAGTCGGACGGGGGCGCGCCGCTCTCGGAGCCGAAGGCGTCGGTGACCCGGGTCGCCGCCGCCCAGGGCGTGACGACCGCCGCCGCGGACTTGCCGAAACCCTGTTCGACGATCCATCGGGCGCCTCCGCCACGGGAGTCGGTGGCGGCGACCTCGGCCGTGAGGACCGTGGAGCCCGGCGCGAGGGGCACCGCGCAGAGGTCGACGGAGCCGCCCGCCACGGCGACCCCCGTCGCCTGTGACTCCCGTTCCGCCGCCTGGACGCGGCCGGTTCCCGTGTCGTACGCGAAGATCCAGTCCTTGCCGCCCCGCCACTGCGTCAGCCCGTCGTCCGTCGTGGAGACGGCGCCGCCGACGAACGACACGAAAGGGGCCTGCTGGGGCAGCGTCCAGGGGATCGGCCCCGGGGCGGCGGCCGGCTTCGTCTTCCTGCCGCCGATGATCCGCACCGGGTGCGGCAGCGTCTCGCCCGACAGCACGAACACCGACTTCGCATCGGGACTGGGCCAGAAGTCGCAGTTCACAAAGGTGTAGTTGCTCTCCGACGGGCCGCCGCCGGCGCGGTTGAGCGAGCTGTCGACGATGACGCACGGACACTGGGTGGTGTCGCTGTTGCCGGTGTCGAGGGTCGAGCTCTCCAGCACCAGACTGGTCAGGCTCGCGGTCATCACCGCGGCCTGCCACCTCCGGTCCTTGGGCTCCGCCCGGGCGACGTCCTCCGAACTGATGCCGATGCCGACGCCGTGGAAGAACCCGAAGGACGCCTGGGACGTCAGCAGCACGGGAACGATCGAGCGCTGCGTGCCGATGTACCAGTCCCGGGCGAACACACCGACCACGTCCGTGGCCACGAAGTCGTACTGCGCGCCGCGGACCTGGAGACGTTTGACGTTCACCAGCGCGGTGTTGCCGCTGAGCTGGAGCCCTAGCCGGTCGGCCACGATCTCGACGTGCTCGAACTCGGCGAGGTAGGAGTTGTCGCGGAAGCGGATGCCGTCCCGCGCGGCCGTCACCTTCACCCGGTCGAGCACGGCGTTCAGGCCCAGCTGGCCGTGGATGCCCGCGCCGCGCGGCGACTGGAAGCCCAGCCGCCGCACCACCGGTGAGGAGTAGGCGGGGATCTTGTCGAAGTGGTGGAGCAGATAGACCAGGTCGGCCCCGGCCCCCGGCGGCCGGCCCCGCCAGCTGTAGCCGACGGTGAAGACGTCGACGTCCCGGTCGAAGTTGACGAGCAGCAAGGTGTCCCGGTTGCTCGCGTCGTCGGTGGGGAACTTCGCGGTCGGTGCGGTGAACGCCGCCGTCCGGGTCGCCTTCGAGGAGAAACGGATGGAGTCGATCCGGCCGGGGAACGCCTGGTGCTCGGGGTGGTACTCGGGCCAGCTGTACGAGCTGTAGAGGCCGAGGTAGACGCCTTCCTCCAGGGCCTGCTGCAACGGCCCGGCCGCGGGCCGCTCGGCCACCGCCGTGGTGGTGCCCGGCGCCCCGGCGAAGAGCCGGAGCCGGGCGCCGTCGTACGTCAGCGCGAGATGCGTGGTGACACCCACGGGCACGGCCCCGTCCAGGCGCGCCGTCACGTCCCGTCCGCCGATGCGGGCGGTGGCCGAGACCGCGAGCCCCCCGGCACCGGTGTCCACCAAGTACACCCCGAACGCCTGGTGCTCGGGGTCGCGCGCGGTGCGCCGCCCCGAGCTGGTGAGGACCGCCATGGTCCCCGCCGGCGTCCCGTCGACCCGCACGGTGCACTCGACGGAGAACGCGGCCAGCCCGTCGACGTCGAGCGCCGGGCTGTCACGGAAGTCGAGGGTGTTGCTGCGCCCCCGGGCCAGCACCCCGGCCTTGCCGGGCCCCGACAGCAGGGCGTCGCCGGTGGGCAGGTGACCGACCTCCGCGGGGCAGACGCACAGGGCGGGGCCGTGGTGGCCGGTGAGGAACCGGATCACGCTGCTCTCCCGGCTCTCCCCGAGCATCTCGATGCCCGGGAAGCCACTGACCAGCAGGGGCCGGCTCAGGTTGTAGTAGCCGGCCGGGAAGTACACGGTGCCGGTGCCCGTGGCGGGGGCCAGGGAGTCCATCGCGGCGGTGATGGCGGCCCAGTCGTCCGTCAGGCCGTCGCCCTTGGCGCCGAAGTCCTTCACATCCGCGAAGCCGTGGTGCGGAGCCACGGTGAGTGCTCCCCGGGCGTCACAGGTGCCGACGACCCACGCCCCGGGGTCCGGCGCGGTCCGCCGCACGGGCCGCGCCGACGCGTCGACGACGACGGCGCGGGCGAGCCCGGCCCCGAGCCCCGCCGTCGCCGCGGGCACCACCTCGGAGGCGGCGAAATAGGTCACCCGGGACCCCGCGGCGGCCGGCCGGGCGGCGACGCCCGCCACGGTCGTACCGGCGAGGAGCGCGCCGGGGGTCGCCTTCGTCAACTTCCCCGGATCGGCGGGATCCCCGGCCGGACAGAGGACGTCACCCGCGGCGACGTCCACCGCGACCGCTGCTGTGGCCATCGCCTGCTCCTGCCCTCGCGCGCACCCGTCGGCCGGACCCGGCCGCCCCGGGCCGGTGCCGGGGCCCGCGGGCCGCACGACGGCCCTTCTCAAGGCGATCCCCGGCTCCCGCCCGATTACTCGGGAATCCACCCGAGTGAGTGGCCGCCACGCAAACCCCGGGTCACTCCCATGGCCCGGGCCTGCCGTCGCGCTCGTCACCCGGCAGGACTCACGCCGGGACTCAGGCGCTGACCACCTCCCGCACCGCCGCGAGGAACTCCTCCGTGCGCGGGTGCGTGGGATGCGCCGGGCGGGCCAGATAGACCGTGGCGGCGGGCGCGTCGCCGACCGGGACGAAGCGCACCCCCGGGTGGCCGTGGCTCTCCGCCGTGCCCGCGGCGCCGACGCCGAACGCGCCGCCCGTGGCGATGAGGTTCAGCCACTCGTCGACGTTGCGCACCTCGACCGTCCGGGCCGGGCGCCGCGCCGGGGGCCAGAGATCCACCGAGGCGGTGCCGGTGTCCGGCCACAGGGCCAGCGGAAGGGCCGGGCCGGAGGTGAGCTCCGCCAGCCGCACCCGGTCGCGGGAGGCCAGCGGATGGTCGTCGGGCAGGGCGGCGACCCGGTCCTCGGTGTAGAGGGCCTCGGTGCGGATGCGCGGGTCGGCGGGGACGGTACGGAGCACCGCCACGTCGGTGTCACCGGTCGCCAGACCCGCGGTGCTGTTGTCCTGCCGGACGACTTCGAGCGGTGCGTGCGGGTGTGCCCGTCGCCATGTGCGCAGCAGCGGTACGGTCTGCTGCCCGAGGACCGCGCAGGTGTAGCCGAGCCGCAGCGGCCGGTCGACGGCCCGGGTGTCGGCGAGCGCCGCGTCGAGGTGGGCGAGGATGGCCCGCCCGTGCCCGAGGAGGGTCGTGCCGGCCGGGGTGAGCTCCAGATGCCGGGAGGAGCGGTCGACCAGCCGGACCCCCACGCGCGATTCCAACTGCGCGAGCGTGCGCGAGAGGGCGGGCTGCGTCATGTGCAGCAGACCGGCCGCGGCGGTGACGGTGCCCGCCTCGGCGATGGCGGCGAGGGCCTTGAGGTGACGCAGCTCCACATCCATGCGTGGGAAGCATAGTCGCTGCCCGGAAGGCATTTCCGGGCGCGGCGCGCGATCCGTAGCGTCGGATGCGCCGGGTGGTTCGCCCGGCTTCCCTCCCCGGGGCACTCCCCGGGGGCGCCCCGGCGTCACCGGGGCGTTCTCCAGACATCGGATGGTGAGTGGTGAGGATTCTTCTGGTCGGCGCGGCCGGCACGCTGGGCTCCGCGGTACGCGAGGCGCTCGCGGAGCGCGGGCACGAGGTGATCGGCGTGGGCCGCACGGGTGGCGACCTGGTCTGCGACGTCACCGACCCGGAGGCCGTCGCCCGGCTGTACGCACAGGCCGGTCCGCTGGACGCGGTGGCCGTCGCGGCGGGCGACGCCGTGTTCAAGCCGCTGGCCGAGCTGGCCTCGGAGGACTTCGTGGCGACGTTCCGCGGCAAGGCGCTCGGCCAGCTCGAACTGGTCCGCCAGGGCGCCCGGCACATTGCCGCCACCGGCTCGTTCACCCTGGTCAGCGGGGTCCTCACGGAGGAGCCGATCGTGGCCGGGGCAGCCGCGTCCGCGGCCAACGGCGCGGTGGAGGCGTTCGTACGGGCCGCCGCGATCGAGCTGCCGCCGCAGCGGATCAACGCGGTGAGCCCGACCGTGGCGGAGGAGTCCCTGGCCGCCTACGGGCCCTTCTTCGCCGGCATGGAGCCCGTTCCGGCGGCCCGTGTCGCGACGGCGTACGTCCGCTCGGTCGAGGGGGCGCAGACGGGGCAGGTGTACCGGGTGCGCTAGGCCGGGGCCGGAGGGTCACGCCGGCCAGGGGCCCGACCGGGATCCGTCGGAGCCGGTGCGGCGGCGGACGGCCCGAAGCCGGTACGACCGGCGACGCCGGGCCGGGCACGCACCGGCTCGGCGCGGCCGTCCCGCCGGGGCGGCTCCGGGCACGCAGGGCCCCGTCCCCTCCGGTCCGGCGCGGCCGTGCGCGAAGACGGGCCCCGTCCCGCCGAGTGGCGGCCGCGACCACCCTCCAGCGAGCCGCGCACCCGGCGGCCGTGCCACGGCGCCGTTCACCCGTTCCTCCCCGGGAGCCTCACCGACCGCCGCGCCTACGACCTGACCTCGCGGATGGCCCGCGTTAGCGTGGGACCTCGGCGGCGCCGCCGGCCCGCGCGGCCGTGAGGACCGCGTCATGGAGGGCCTGAAGGCCCGCGGGCGGCACGGGAACGGGGCTGCCGGTCAGGGTGTACCACTCCTCGGCGCCGGTGTACTGCACGCGGACGTCCGCGCGGCCGTCGCCGCGGCACGTGGTGACGATCGTGAGATCGCCCGTGACGACGCCGACCTCGTCGGTCATCACCCCGCCCGGGCCCGCCGTCACCTTGTCCTGGTACTGCTCGGGTCTCTGTGTCATGAGTTGCACGTACCCAACATCGTGCCGAGCATCTTCTTCTCCTCGTCGGTGACGGTCAGACCGTAAGTGTCCTTCACCGAGGTCCAGGCGCGGCCGTAGACGCACCAGGCGCTCTTGGCCGGGGGCTGCCACTGGTCCGGGCCCTGGTCGCCCTTGCTGCGGTTCGAGGCGGCGGAGGCGGCCAGCAGCTGCGGGTGCGTCAGGTCGTTCGCGAACTGCTTGCGCTTCTCAGTGGTCCACGAGTCCGCACCCGAACGCCACGCGTTGGCCAGGGGGACCATGTGGTCGATGTCGGCCTGCGAGGCCGAGGTGAGCGTCTTGTCGTCGTACAGGCTGTGCCAGGTGCCGGAGACCGCGCGGCACTGGTCGTCCCGCTTCACGCCTTGGCCGTCGCGTTCCAGGACGGTCTCGCGGGTGTCGCAGCGGTCTCCCTGCTGGGCCCAGTGCGGGAAGGCGTTGCGGCTGTAACCGGTCATCGGCCGCGACTTGGCCACCGTCAGCTTCCCCAGCATCTTCCGGGCCTGCTCCGCCGACGGCAGCCCGGGCAGCACGTCCTTGCCGCTGCCCTTGCCGTTGCTCTTGTCGGTGCCCTTGCCGCCGCCCTTACCGCCGGTCGCGGGGGCGGACGACGCCGCCCGGTCGGGGGAGGACCGCTCGTCCGCCTGCTTTCCGCACCCGGAGAGCGCGATGCCGGCCGCGCACACCCCCGCCACCAGTCCGGTCAGTCGTCGCTGAGACCATGTCACCAAGGGTCCGCCCCCCACTCATCGCTGTTTCGACCATAAAGGGGCCGCATGTCCTGACGGAAGAGGATATCCCGGATATGATCATGCTCTTTGGTCGCTCATGTGAACGAGACCAGGGCGAGCGCCGTCGCCGCCAGGGCCGCGTACACCGCGGCCGCCACCCGCAGGCCGAAGCGCAGCAAGGTGTGTTCGGAGACGCCGGAGCTCTTCGCGCGGTCACCCGCCACCGCCAGGATGAGCATGATCATCGGCAGTGATGTGAAGACGGCGTGGCCCGCCGCGCTGTTCTGTAGGGCCGCGAACCACGCGTCGAGTCCCGCACCGGCCGGGGCGAGACGCTCCTGGAGCGGCATCATCAGCGCGTTGCCGCCGACGTTCGACCCGGTGAGGAAACCGCTGAGCATCCCGAGCGCGGGCGCGACCAGCGCGATGACCGGCGACGGCGATCCGGCGACGGCCGAGCCCAGTTCACCGATCATGCCGCTGTCCGCCATCAGCCGGCCGAGGGCGACGAACCCGGCCAGGGCGAGCAGCGGCCGGCCGACCCGGGTCAGCGCGGCACGGGCGTCCGGGCCGTTCGGGCGCCCCCGGTCCAGCACCAGGGCGGCGGCGAGCAACGGCAGGCACGGCGAGGACAGCAGCGCGAAGCTCGCGTTGCCCGCGTGCAGTTCCAAGGGCGGCACGCCGAGGGCCTTGGCCACGCGGGTGAGGACGATCCCGCCGAGGACGAGGCCGTACGCGCGCAGGACGGCGGCCGGCGGCAGCAGCCGGCCACCTGACCCGGCGCCTGCCCCGGCCCCCGGCCCGGCGCCGGCCCGGGACCGCCGGACGGCGCAGATCACCAGCCCGACGGCCGTGGTGGACAACCCGGCCAGCACGCCCGCCGGCTGGACCACGCCCGCCCGGTCGAACGCCAGCAGCCCGAGCGAGAGCACGGCGCCCGCGGCCGCGGCCATGACGGCCGTACGGAACCGGCGCCGCGGCCGGGTCAGCAACGCCGCCCACACGGTCACCAGCGGGAACACCAGGGAGCTGGTGACCGCGGTGGCGGTGCCCATGGCGGCCGTCTCCCGCCCGGTCAGCGCGGCGCCGATGACGGTGGCGAGGCCGAGGGTGCCCCACGGCATGATGTTCATACCGAGCATGGCCTGCCGCAGCGCGGTCGGAGCCGGTGCCAGAGCGAGCAGCACGGGCACGGTGACCAGCAGCGACACCCCGAAGCCGGTGAGCGCCTCCACGGTGGGGGCGATGCCCGCCACCACCAGCGCGATCGTCGCGGGTCCCGGCAGCGGCAGTCCGCGCACCCACTCCTGGAGCGAGCGGTGCACCTCCCTGCGGGTGAGCACCTGGCTCAGATAGACGCCGGGCAGCATCACCGCGGCGGCGTTGAGTACCAGCAGCCCGGCCCCTCCGGCGCCCTCCGCCAGCACGTCGCCCGGCAGTGCGAACTCCGGCAGCCACCAGATCAGCACCGCCGCGAGGGCGGTGCCCGCGACCGCCGCCCAGTGCGCCGGCCGGCGCAACCCCGTGATCATTCCCAGCACCATGACGAGCGGGGAAACCGCTATCGCCCACACCATCGTCCGAGCCGCCTTTCGTCTCTCGCCGTACGTTCGTGGCACAGCCTCGCGGCGAAGGCCATCGGCGATCTTGAACGAAAGTCGCGGGGGCGGGACGGCGCCCGGGGGAGCCGTCGCGGGCGCCGCTCAGGGACGGGCGGCGCGGATCGCCCCCGGCGTGACCCCGAAGTACCGCTTGCAGACGCGCGTCAGATGGGCCTGGTCGGAGAACCCCGTGGCGGCCGCCACGTCGGCGGGCCGCCCCCCGGCCAGGAGCAGGCGGCGGGCGCGGTTGGCGCGCAGCCGCAGCAGGTACGCGTGCGGCGGCAGCCCGTAGGCCCGGCGGAACGCGGCGATGAGGGACGCCCGCGGCATGTCCGCGACGGCGCTCAGCTCGGCGACGGTGACGGGTTCCGTCCAGCGGTCGTGCAGCATCTGCCGGGCCAGATCCGGGCCGCGGCGCGCGTCCCGCGGCGTCCCGGGGGAGGCGGCCCGGCCGGTACGGGCGTGCCGGCGCAGCACCGCGCCCAGGCCGTCGAGCAGCAGGGACTCGGCGGTGAGCGGGTCCCCGGCGCGCTCCTGCCGCCGGTGGACGCGGCGCAGCCGGGCGAACAGTTCGGCGTCCCGTACGGCTGTCTCCGGGAACCAGACGCCGTCGGTGCCCAGGTGCTCGCGGGCCAGTTCGTCGACCATCGCCGTGTCGAAGTAGAACATCCGGTAGCGCCAGCCGGACTCCTCGGCGGCGAATCCGGTGTGCACCTGTCCGGGGTTGATGACGACCAGTTGCCCGGCCGGTACCACCACCGTGCCGCCGGCCATGTGCAGCCCCTCGGCGCCCTGTTCGATGACGCCGAGCGAGAGCTGCTCATGGCTGTGCCGGTCGAAGGCGAAGCGCTCGAAGCGGGCGGTCAGGAGCTCGACCTGGGGGCTGCCCGCCGCGGTCCACAGCCGTGCGTGCTCGCCTCGCGCTTCCATCGGCGCATGCTCGCAGACGGGCGCCTCCCGGCCTATGGCCGGGCTCACAGCCCCGGCCGGCCGGGGCCGGTGCCCCGCGCCCTCCGGGGCGGGGTCCGCCCGCGCCGGGCCGCACGCGTCTGTGCCGAGGCCGGGTCACCCCTGGCCGAGTCGCGCCCGCAGTTCCTCGTTCTGCCGCTCCAGTTCGGCCATGCGCGCGCGGATCGGCTCCAGCGCCGCGTCGAGTTCGGGCTCGGAGAAGCGCGGGGTGATGTGCTGGGAGCAGTTCCAGCTGACCGCCTCGACCTGGACGGTCATCAGGCGCTCGAGCTTGCCGTCGGTGCGTCTGCCGACCAGGCGGCGCGTCAGTTCGGCGTCCTCGTCGAGGGGGAGCGTCCGGGCGCGGCCGAAGAGCTTGAGGCGCGCCTTGTGCGGATAGTCCATGAAGAAGAGGGCCACGCGCCCGTCGGCCCGCACATTGCCCGTGGTGATGTACTGCCGGTTGCCGCGCACGTCGGCGTAGGCCAGCGTCCGCCCGTCCAGGACGTGGACGAAGCCGGGCGGGCCGCCGCGGAACTGTACGTAGGGCCAGCCGGTCTCGCTGACGCTGGCCAGGTAGAAGCCGTCGCGCGAGCCGATGAACGACGCCTCGGCGGGGCCCAGCGGGTCGGCGTCGTCGGGCCGGGCGAGGCCGCGCACGCCTACTGAGGCGCTGCCGTTCTCCTCCTGCGCCCGGCGCACGCTGTCCGTGTACGCGAGCTGTGCGTAGCGTCCCATCAGCGCTCCCCGTCCGCTCCGCCGGGCTCCTCCTCCGGAGGGGCGGCCGGCACAGCGGGCGCGGCGTCCAGGATCGAGGCGAGCAGCCCCGGGAAGCGCCGGTCCAGCTCCTCCCGGCGCACCTTGCTGACCCGGGTGTTGCCCTTCAGGTGCGTCTCCAGCAGCCCCGTCTCGCGCAGGGTCCGCAGGTGGTGGGAGACGGTCGACCGCTTGACCGGGACGTCGAGCTCGCCGCAGGCCGCGGTGCCCTGACGGCTGAGCAGGCGCACGATCTGCAGCCTCACCGGGTCCGCCAGAGCCTGCAGCACCGTGCCGATCTCCACCTCGGCCAGGTCCGGTTGGGGCAGTCGGGCCTGATCCAACGTTCGCATCTCGCCTCCACGCTTGTTCGATGCAGCTCGACATCTACGATACACATCGAACATGCATTACGATGCGCATCGAAATAGATGACGTCCATTGAAATGCGGGTGTACTCATGACACGAACCGTGCAGGCCACCGACGCGCAGCCGGGACCCTGGCGGGGGCATGCCGCCGTGCTGGCGCTGGGAACCTTCGCCGTCGGCACGGACGCCTTCGTCATCGCGGGCCTGCTCCCCGAGATCAGCGACTCCCTCGACGTCTCCGTGGGCGCGGCCGGCCAGCTGGTGAGCGTCTTCTCCCTGGCGTACGCCCTGTTGTCGCCCGTCCTCGCGACTCTGACCTCCCGGTGGTCCCGGCGCAGCGTGCTGATCCTCGCGCTCCTGGTGTTCGCCGTCGGCAACGTCGTCACCGCGCTCGCGCCCGACTACACGCTGGTGCTGATCTCCCGTGTCATCGCGGCGGCCGGTGCCGCGATGTTCACCCCGAACGCGGGCGCGACCGCCGCCACGCTCGCGGGCCCCGAACAGCGGGGGAGGGCCATCGCGATCGTGACCGTCGGCCTGACCGCCTCGCTCGCCCTGGGCGCGCCGCTGGGCACCGCGATCGGTGACGCGCTGGGCTGGCAGGCGACCATGTGGTTCGTCACCGCGCTCGCCCTCCTCGTCGCCCCCGTGATCGCCCTGCGGCTGCCCGAGGTCTCCGTCGGCGCCCGCGCCGGGCTGCGTCAGCGGCTCGCCCCGCTCACGGACCGCAGGGTCGTCGGCGTGCTGGCCTGCACCCTCATCGCGTTCATCGGTGTCTACCTCCCCTACACCTACATCAGCGCCGTCTTCGAGCCCGCCACCGGAGGGAACTCCGGCCGGGTGGCGATCCTGCTGCTGGTGTTCGGCCTGGCCGGTACGGCCGGCAACCTCACCGCGGGCCGGCTGGCCGACCGCAAGGGTCCCCGCAAGGTGGTCATCGGGGCGACCCTGCTGCTGACCGTCGTGTTCGGGCTCATGGCCGTCGCCCACTCCTCGTACGCCCTGGCCGTGGTCCTGTCGGCCGTCAGCGGCATCGGGTCCTGGTCGGTCACCGCCCCGCAGCAGCAGCGCATCATCGCCTTCGCCGCCCCGGGCACCGAACCGCTGGTCGTCTCCCTCAACGCGGCCGTGATGTATCTGGCGATCTCGCTGTCGAGCGTGCTCGGCGCGGGCATCCTCGGCCCCGGTGGTCCCGCCCACCTCGCCTGGACCGGCGCGGCCTTCACGGTCGCCGCGGCCCTGATCACCGTGCTGACCGGGCGCTTCGAGAGCGGTACGAGCACCGCCGCCGCGGCCGCGCCCCGGGTCGGCGCCCAGGAGTCGCCCGCCAAATAGCGGAATCCGCCCGCGGTTCCCGGGGATCCGGACGCCGCCGCCGTCCGCCCGCACCCGGGCGGGCGGACGGCGGTGCGTGGTACCGGCCGCCGGATCTCCCGGATCATATTTCCGGCATTCATGCGCGGGTGGCCGCAACCGGCCACCCCTCTGGACGCCAAATATTCTTCACGGGAAAATAGTTGACGCACGATAATACCGTTGGTTACGTTGCGAGAGCGGATGCCGGGTCAGTTCTTCAGATAGGCACGTCTGTCATCGGCCGGCACCTGCGGTGCGGGCGATTCCCGGAAGGTGCGAATGGACACCCGAGAGACGGCGAAAAAGAGTCCCTGGATCCAGAACCTCACCCCTTGTAAGGCCCCCTCGGTCCGGCTGATCTGCCTTCCCTACGCGGGCGCCTCGGCCACGGCCTACAACGCGCTGTCGGCCGCGTTCCCGGATTCCGTGGAGGTGCTCTCCGCGCAGTACCCCGGGCGCCCGGGAAACCGCGAGGAACCACTGATCGCGGATGTCGGCGAGCTCGCCGACAGGGTGGCCGAAGAGCTCGCCCCATGGCTCGGCCCGCCGGTGGCCGTCTTCGGCCACAGCTTCGGCTCCGTGGTCGCGTTCGAGGTCACCCGGCGGCTGGAGGCGGCGGGGAACGGGCCGTCACGCCTCGTCGTCTCCGGCAGACGGTCCCCCTCGGACGGCCTCGGGGCGTACGCGCCGGGCAGCGACGCCGAGATCGTCGCCGAGCTCAAGGAGCTCGGCGGAATCCCCGCCAAGCTGTTCACCAGGCCGAAATTCCTCAAACCCGTCCTGGACGTGGTGAAGAACGACTACCGCGCGAACTCCGGCTATCTCGCCGACCCGGCGGCGAAGGTCGCGTGCCCCGTGTCCTTCCTGCTCGCCGAAGCCGACCCCTATGTCGCGGGCGGTGGCGAACAGGGCTGGCGACGGCACACCTCGGCGGGGTTCCACGTCATGGAATTCCCGGGCGGCCACTTCTTCCTGAACGACCATGTGACGGCCGTCGCCGAAAAGATCACCGAAACCCTCGGGGAAGACATCAACTGATCGCCGGAACAGGAGCGGACACGGTGGAGGAAGAACCCGGGCTGACAGGATGGACGGGCCGGCCGGCCGAAGGTACGGAGGATCTTTCCACCGCCCCTTCGCCGTACGGCCGGAACGACGACGAAGACCTCGCTCTCCGTATCTACGAATACGTCCTCGCGCATCACTCGGTCACCGTCCCGGAAATCGCCACGGCCCTCGGCACGCCCGGCCCGGCGATCGCGTGGATCATGCAGACCCTGCGTCGGCTCAGGCTCGTCCGGTACTGCGCGGAGCAGCGGACCTTCACGGCCGTCGACCCGGACTCCGCCCAGGTCGAACTCGTCCTTCCGCTGGAAGCGGCGATCTACGAGAAGCGGCGCGAGCTCGCCCTGGTGCACCGGCGGCTCGGCCGCTTCGCGAACGCGTACAAGCGGCACCTGCGCGCCCAGCAGCGGGGCGAGCTGGTGGTGACCCTGGAGAACCCGCGCGAGCTCTGGCTCAGACTCGCCGACTCCCTCCGCCGGGGCCACGGGGAGATCCTGACGATGTGGCCGGTGAACGGCTGCCGCACGGGCCTGCTGGACGACACCCGGTCCCTGACCCTCGAAGCGGTGCAGCGCGGGGTGCGGGTCCGCGCCCTCTACCCCCACACGGCCCGCTCCCACCCCAGCTTCCGCGCCAACCTCCAGCGGAACCGGGACACGGGGGCCGAGGTGCGGACCTCGGACGAGGTGTCCCGCTTCGTCGTCATCGTCGACCACGAGGTGGTGTTCCTGCCCGCGGCCTCCGGCGAGGGCCCCACCGCCCTGGTCACCGCCATGTACGAACCGGTGATCGTGGAGCTGCTGCGCGGCATGTACGAGAACATCTGGCAGTCCGCGTGCTCCTTCGACGGTGCCACCGCCCCCGAATCGGCCCTCGACAACGTCAAGGGCTCGATCCTGAAGATGCTCGCCGCCGGCCTCAAGGACGAGGTGATCGCCCGCAGGGTCGGCACCTCCACCCGGACCCTCAGGCGCTACATCGCCGCCATCATGGAGGAGCTGGACGCCGAGAGCCGCTTCCAGGCCGGGGTGGCGGCAGCCCATGCCGGCCTGGTCAGCGGCGCGGCCGGGCTCCGCTGACCCGCCCGTGGCGGCACCCGGCGCCGGCCGGGGCCGCGCCGCCGCACCTCTCCGGCACCCCGATCGCCGCCGCCATGACCAGCCCCTTCTTGTGCGTGACGGAGACGTCGACGGCGCCGATGCCGCACTCGCGGGCCCGCCGCGCGGCCGCCCCCGACAGCCGCACCTCGGGGGCGCCGCCCGCCGTGCGCAGCACGGCCACCTGACGGAAGGTCACCCCCGCGCCGACGCCCGTACCGAGGACCTTGAGGACGGCCTCCTTCGCGGCGAAGCGCCCGGTGAGGAACTCCCGGGTGCGGCCCTCCCCCAGGCCCTCGGCGAGCGCCAGCTCGTCGGCGTCGTAGACGAAGGCACGGAACCAGGGCCGGCCCAGCAGACCGCTCAGCTCGTCCTCGGTGAGTACGTCGATGCCGATCCACACGGCCCGCTCCTGATTCTGTGTCAGCCCCGGGTCAGCGGAGGAAGGTTCCCTTGGCGACGCCCTGGAAGACCGCGAGGCGCTGGATGTGACCGGTCCCCTCCATGAACTCGAAGGCACGCGCGTCGCGGTACGCCTTGTGCAGCCACGGGTCCCGCAGGAGGGCGGCCGGACCGAGCAGCTCGGCCGCGGCGAGCGTGGCGCGTTCGGCCAGCTCGGCGGCGCGGGTCTTGACCCCGGCGACGCGGTCGGCCCGTACCTCCCCGGCGTCGATCGCCGACGCGACGGCGTAGTTGTGCCACCGGGCGGCGTCGAGCAGGTCCTGGAGGCCGTCCAGGCGGCGCCGGGCGGCCCCGGCGAGGGCCGGCCGCTCCGCGCGGACGTGGTCCAGGACCGCGCGGGTCAGGCCCAGGGCCGTGCCCGCGAGCACCGGACGGAAGCGCTGGAGGGTGCGGATGGCCCCGACGAGCCCCCGGCGGCTGGGCTTGAGCGTGTCGTACCCGAGGATCCGCTCCCGCTCCACCCGCACGCCGTCGAGGGTGATCGCGGAGATCCGGGCGCCGCGCAGACCGACGGTCGGGATCGGCTCGGCCCGGAAGCCGGGGTCCGCCGTGTCGACGAGCACGGCCTCGATGCCCAGCGGCCCCGGCGCCCGGCGGCAGAAGACGACGCCCAGTTGCGCGAACGCGGCGTTGCCCACGTACCGCTTGGCGCCGTCGAGCCGGAAGCCGTCGCCGTCCGGGGTGAGCGTGGTCTCCAGTTCGGCGGCCGCCGAGCCCTTGCCGGGCTCGGTCAGGCCGAAGAACGTCCAGGTGGGCTCGGGGCCCGCCAGCCGCTGGTAGTAGGCGTGCCGCTGCTTGTCGTCACCGAGCGCGCCGACCGCGACACCCGACATCAGCGGCCCCGGGCAGGCCAGCATGAACCCGGCGTCCCCGTAGCTCAGCTCCTCGATGGTGAGGGTGTGCTCCAGGCACGAACCCATGTCGTACGTGTACGGGCCGACGCGGAGCGGCGACGACAGGTACTCCACGGGAACGGTGCAGCCGCGCATCAGGGCGACGGCGGGAAGGTGGAGCAGGCGGTCGATGGCCGTGGGGTCCCGGTCGATCTCCATGCCGGCGTCCCGCAGCCCGGTGGCCGCCTCCCTGACGTGGTCGCGCAGCAGCACCGCGCGCTCGGGCAGTCGCTCACTCATGGCCGGCCTCCGCCTCCGGGTCCTCCGGGCACAGATAGGTGTCGCCGAGCAGTTCGGTCAGATGGAGCAGGGCACCGGGCCCCTCGGCCGTGAAACCGAAGGCGCCGTACAGCTTGAGGGCGGTCCGCCCGGCGGCCACCAGCTCCCGGTGGACGCGGTGGTGGCGGTCGGCGGTGGGCCGGGGCAGCCGCAGCACGTCCCGGGCCTGGGCCAGCGCCAGCGCCACATCGGCGACGGCACCCCGGACGAGCTGCCTGCCCAGCAGCGGGGCCCCCTCGGACTCCCGCCGGTCGAGGCGGGAGACGGCGGCGTCGAGCACGTCCCGCAGCGTCCGCCGGTGCAGTTCCAGCAGCGCCTCGCGGAAGGCGCCGAGCGCCTCCTCGTCGCTCGCCCGCGGACCGTGCCGGGCGGCGAGCGTCCCGGAACCATCCGGGACCGGGTCGCCGTCGCCGAGCCGCCGCACGGAGGCGACGGCCCAGCCGGTACGGGACACCACCACGCCCCCCGGCACGGCCCGCTCGTGGCAGGCGTCCAGCGCGGCGGCGAACGCGGCGAGCCGGTCCGCCGCGGTGACCGGGGCCGCGCCGTCCTGGACCGTCATCGTCCCTCCTCTCCGGCGGCCGGCCCGGCGGCCGCGCGCAGTACGGCGATATGGGTGTCCCCGGTCCGTGGCTCGGTGTCGCACAGCACCACGGTGGAGTGGTCGGCGCGCCAGGTGTGCCAGTTCCGCGCCAGGGCCAGCCAGACGCCGGTGCAGTAGGTGTCCGGGTCGGCGTGGAAGACCGCCGTGGCGGCCTCGTCCAGGGCGGCCCGGTCCACCCGGGCCCCGGCGACCAGCAGTGTGCCGGCCGGGTCCGCGGCGGTCAGCTCGCGCAGTCGCCGGGCGGGCCCCCGCGCGGCCGCGACGGTCTCCACGCCGGTGAGGCGCGGCCCCCCGTCCGTGCCGAGGGCGAGGACCACACCGGAGTCGACGAGCCCGTGGTCGTGCACCAGGGGGAAGCGGGTGGGCAGAGTGGTCTGTTCGAGTACGGCGAGGACCGCCCGTTCGCTGCGGCGGCCCCGCTGGAACGCCGAGACGGCGCGCAGGGCCGTGAACGGCGCGGCCAGCCCTTGCTGGTGGATGCCGAAATTGACGGACCCGCCGCCGAGCAGGTGGTCCAGATGGGGGGCGACGGCGGTGAAGGGGGTGACGTCGGGCAGGGCGTGGGCCACGACCACCAGGTCGGGCTCGAAGTCGCGGATGCCGTCGGCGCCGGCCAGCAGCTCCACGAGGTCCTGGTGGCGGACGTGGGGAGCCTCCCGGAGCAGGGCCTCGTCCACGTCGAGGCCGAAGGGCCCGACCAGGTCGCGGTAGTAGGACAGGGTCGCGGGGGAGTCGTCGAAGGGCCTGCGGGGTGGTGAGACCACCGCCGACGCGGCGAGGAGGGTCGGCATGGGAGGGTGCCTCACACCCCGCTCGGGGCCTGCTGCGAGAGCACGTAGTCGGTGAGCGTGCCGACCGACTTGAAGTCGTCCATGTCGAGGCTCTCCGGGTCGACGGAGATGTCGATGGCGTCCTCCAGGGCCATCAGCATCTCCAGCACCGAGGTGGAGTCCAGGTGCAGGTCCTCGAAGAGGCGCACGTCCTCGGTGAGCCCGGAGACGGGGCGCTCCAGCACCTCGGCGAGCGCCGACTCGACGGCGGTGACCACGTGGTGACGTTCCATGTCCTTCTCTCCTCAGGGTGGGTGGTGGTGGGGGGAAAATGGGGTCAGCGCCCGCCGAAGGGCACGGCGTGCTGCCGGGCGAGCAGGTCCTCGCCGCGGTCCCGCTCGCGGACCAGATGGGCGGCGCCGTCGTGGACGAGCACCTCCGCCGGGAAGCCGTGGCTGAGGAACAGCCCGGGGGAGGCGGTGGGCCCGTAGGCGCCGGAGCGCTCCACACCGATCAGGTCGCCGGGCTCCACCCGGGGCAGCCGCACCTTCTTGCCGATGACGTCGTTCGGGGTGCACAGCGGTCCGGTGACCGTGTAGGTGTGCGCGGCCTCCTCGCCGTAGCGGCTCAGGGACCGGATGGGGAAGTTGCGTTTGACGAAGCTGCCGATGCCCACCGCGGCCATGTGGTGGTTGGTGCCCCCGTCGGCGACCACGAACTCCTCGCCCATGGACTCCTTGACGTACAGCGCCCGCACCACGTAGGTGCCGCAGGTCGCGGCCAGATAGCGACCGAGCTCGTTGATGAGGCGGCAGCCCGGGTGGGCCCGGAGGAAGGGCTCGACGGCGTCGTTGATCCCCGCGACCGCCGTCCCGACGTCGAGGTCCTTCTCGTTGTCGAAGTAGGCGACCCCGAAGCCGCCGCCGAAGTCCACGGTGTCCAGCTCGATGCCGAGCGTCCCGGCCAGCTCGGACGACAGGGCGAGGATCTCCCGGGTGTTGTGGACGATGTCGTCGGCGTTCAGGAACCGGGTGCCCATGTAGGCGTGGAAGCCGCGCACCCGTACCCGGCGCAGCCCGGCGATCACGTTCCCCGAGCGGCGCAGGAGGTCCGCGTCGATGCCGAACTGCCGGGGCTTGCCGCTCATGGCCAGCCCGGAGCCCTTGGTGTGGAAGTCGGGGTTGACGCGCAGGAGGACGGGCAGGTCGTCGACGCCCCGGTCGGCGGCGATCCGCTCCAGCTCCGCGACCTCGTCGAGGGACTCGCACACGATCGCGTACAGACCGGCGGCGACACATGCCTTAAGTTCGGTCCGGGTCTTGCCGGGGCCGAGGAAGATGACGTCCGCCGGGGCGACGCCGGCCCGCTGGACCGTCATGAGCTCCACCATGGAGGAGATCTCGGCGCCCGCGCCGAGCGAGGCGAGGTAGCCGCAGACGCCGATGTTGGGGTTGGCCTTGAGGGAGTAGAAGAGGTCGACGGCCGGGTGCAGCCGCTGTCTCAGGTGGGAGTAGACGTCGTGCAGCACACCGGCGTCGTAGACGAACAGCGGGGTGCCGAACCGCTCGGCGAGCTCGGTGACCGGTATCCCCTGGACATGGAACGCGCTGCTCATGGCGTCCTTTCGGTCGTGTCGAAGCGGCTGAGCGCGGTGGTCACGCGCCGGTCCAGGGCGGCCAGGCCCGCCCGGTCGGCGGCGAACAGCACGGCGTACAGCCGGCCGTCGAAGGGCGTGGGGGGCTCGCCCCCGCCCGGCGTGGGCGCCTGGGCGTTGACGGTGCCGAAGCAGGTGACGACGAGCCCGTCGCGCCCCCGGGGCGGCTCGGCCAGCGGGCCGAGCGCCTCGGTCAGCGCCGGGAAGCCGACGGGCCCGGCCGGGCGCAGCGGGTAGTGCTTGGCCAGGGCCGCGCCGTCGCCCCTGCCGAAGAGCTCGGTGACCCGGCCCTGGTAACTGGACATGTTCAGCCGGGCGTTGATCTCCAGTACCGGGTAGACCAGGCCGTCCGCGCCCAGCAGCGCGTCCACGCCCACGATCCCGAAGAACCCGTCCGCGAACAGCCGCTTGCCCAGCAGTTCGGCGGCGACGGCGAGCTCGTCCCGCTGCGCGGCGGTCAGGTCGGCGGGCATGACATGGCCGAGGTGCACGCCCCCGGCGGTGAGCGCCTCCTTGACGAAGTCGAGCCGCACCCGCCCATGGCGGTCGACGGTGAACTGGTAGTTCAGGTCGAAGCGCTTGGGCAGGAACGCCTCGACGACGACGTGCAGCGCGTCGTCCCCGGTCCGCCGGACCCTGCGGTCGACCATCCGCAGCAGCCGGTCGGCCTTCTTCCGGCTGTCGAGGACGACCAGTCCTCTGCCGGAGACGCCGTAGGCGTCCTTGACGATGACCGGCCCGCCCTCGCGCAGCCCCTCCTCGAGCGCGTGCCGCAGCTCGCCCGCGGTCTCGCAGCAGAAGCCGGGGATGGTACGCAGCCCCAGCTCCTCGGTGGCGCGCCGGCTGTAGATCTTGCTGTTGACACGCTCGTAGGTGAGGGCGTCGGGCACCGCCGGGCGCAGCCCGGTGAGTTCGGCGATGCGCTGTTCCCGGTCCGAGGCGCCCATGGGCATCAGCCGGGCGCCGTCCCGCGCGAGCCCGCGCAGACGGTCCAGGAGCTCCGGCGAGTCCAGCACCGCGGCGGCGGTGCCCCCGTCGGCGGCGGGCGCCCGGGTGACCAGCTCGGCGGGCGCGCCGAGGCCGGTCCGCTCCGCGTAGCGCCGGTAGTGCGCGTCCAGGGGGCGGTCGAGCAGCAGATGGTCGCCGGGCTCGGCCAGCAGGGCCCCCAGCTCCTCCATGCGCTGCACGGTGGCCGCCGTGGCGGAACCGCGTACCGCCGGGAGACCGGTGTACCCGCGCGCCCAGCGGTTCTCGACCTCGAAGTTGCACAGCCAGACGAACCGGGCGTCCCGGTCGCCGGTGAGCGCTTCCTTGAGGTCCTTGGTGGAGGAAAGCCCCTCGGCGGAGGGGCCTTCCCCGGTGTGTGAGAGGCCGGACACCCGCCTCACCCCTCCCTGTGAGTGATCACCATGGCGCCGAAGGTGGCGCCGAGGCCCACGGACACCAGGACGTAGTGCCTGCCGGGGACCAGCCGGCCCCGGTCGCGCAGCGTCGTGTAGTTCACGAAGACGTCCGCGGCGTAGGTGTGGCTGTAGTGGGGCACGTTGTCGAGGAAGAACTTCCCGGGGTCGGCCCCCATCTCCTTGATCGTCTGCCGCCACGACACCAGGTTCACGTTGTGCGGGATCACCAGGTCGATGTCGTCGAAGGACAGCTCCGCGCGGGCCACCGCCTCGTAGATCACATCGCCGAGCACGGTGCCGTAGATCTGCCCGAAGCCCTGGGTCTGCTCCCGGGTCATGTCCAGACCCGCGGCGAACTCGCCGAGGGTGCGCGTGGTGAAGGAGCGCACCTCGTCCCCGGTGCCGCCCACGGTGACGAGACAGGCCGCCGCCGCGTCGGCCATGATCGCGCTGTGCGGGATCAGCTGGACCTTGGGGGAGTACGCCCGCTCGCCGGTGACCATCAGCGCGTACGCGCCGGGCGGGGCCTCCGCCCGCAGCAGCTCGCCCACCAGGTCGACGGCGCCCAGGCTGCTGACGCACGCCTGCTGGGTCAGGGCGAACGCCTCGGCGTCGCGCAGGCCGAGCTCCTCGCGGATCACCTGCGCGGCGTCGATGTGCGGGGGAGTGACGGCCTGCATGGTGTGCGCGTAGACGACGTACGCGACACGGCGTCCCTCGGGCAGCGCCTTCAGGGCCCGCCGGGCCGAGTGGAGCACCAGGTCGAACAGCCCGGTGTCCGGGTCGAAGCGCAGCCGGTCCAGTCCGTAGATCTTGCGGAAGACACCGACCTCGGCGCGCCGGAGCCCCAGGTCCCCGGCGACGTCGTCGATCCGCACGCTGCGCTCGGGGAGGAAGGACTCGATCCGTTCCAGCGTCGTGGTGGCGGTCATCCGCGCCTCACCCGCCGACGTGCTCGGCGCGCACGAGCCAGCTCCGGGAGACCCCGCGCCGGTCGCGCGGCTGCACCTCGTACGGCCAGCGGCCCTCTCCGGCGCCGGGCTCGCCGGGCTCCTTCAGGTCCCGGACCTTCCAGCCCGCGGCCGAGAGGAACTCCTCCGGCTCGTCCGTGCCGAACAGCCAGGGCGTCCCGTCCTCCTTCAGGCCCTTGAGGAACGTCTGCGAGAACGGGCTGCGCAGCAGCGCCTTGCTCACGAAGTCGACCGCCAGCCAGCTGCCCGGCGCGGAGGCCGCGCCGAGGGCCCGCAGCAGCCCGGCGGACTGTTCCCGGGTGAGGAAGAACATCAGTCCCTCGGCGACCCAGAGCGTGGGGCGGGACGGGTCGAACCCGGCCCGGGTCAGAGCGGGCAGCCAGTCCTCCGCCAGGTCGGCCCTGACCTCCCTGCGGTCCGTCGTCGCCGTGGCGTCCAGCCGGGCGAGCCGGGCGCGCTTCTCGTCGACGAGCGCGGCGTGGTCCAGCTCGTACACCGTGGTGCCGGCGGGCCAGGGGAGGCGGAACGCGCGGGTGTCCATGCCGGCCGCGACGAGGACGACCTGCTCGACGGCGTTCTCGCGCAGCACGGTGCCGATGCCGTCGTCGAAGTACTTGGTACGGATCGCGATGAAGGGGAGCAGCCCGCCGCCGCCGTACTTGTCGAGCAGCTCGAACCCGCGCGGAGCCGCGAGGTCCCGGGCGAACGGGTCCCGGAACATCGCGTCGTCCCGCTCGGACTCCACGGCGCGGGCGGCCGCCGTCCACTGGGCCGTATAGGAAACAGCTTCCATGGTCGCTACCTCCGGAAGAAGTCAGACCGTGGCGAAGAACGCCTTTTCGATGGCGGAGAGGGTCTGGAAGTCCTGGATGTCGATGGTGTCGAAATCGATCTCGACACCGCTGGCGCCCTCGATCGCGTAGACGAGTTCGACGAAGGAGAGCGAGTCGACGAGCCTGCTCTCGATCAGGTTCTCGTCCGGGGACAGGGTGTCGCGTTCCGGGTGCCGGTTCAGGATCCAGGCACGGACGTCTTCGATTCCTGTCGAAGCCATTTCCACTCCTCGGTTGTCCGGTCCGCGGCCGTCCGACCGGTGTCGGTCGCGCCGTCGGGTGCTTCGGTTCGTCGCAGGGGGGATTCCGGCACGGGCCCGGAATAGGCGATCGCGATGGCACAGGGGTCGTCGTGCGAAATGCTCACGTCGATGTACTCGACGAGGGCGGCCCGCGCCAGCCGGGCGGCTCGGCCGCCCAGTTCCACCACGGGCCAGCCGCCGTCCGCCCTGAGGATTTCGATGTCCTGCCACGGCAGGGTCTGCCCCGCCGCCCGGAAGAGCTTGAAGACCGCTTCCTTCGCGGCCAGCCGGCCGGCGATTCCCGGGATGTCCAGGCCGGCGTCCGTGCGGGAGAGCGCGAGTTCCGCGCCGGAGAGCATCCGGGACAGCACCGGCCGGCCGCCGGCGGCCAGCAGGCCGCGGACCCTTCCGTAAGGGACCAGGTCGATGCCGACTCGTCCCCGCTCCATGTCAGGAGACCTGCGCGGACGCCCGGCGGACGGTCTCGAGGGCGCCTCGGGCGTCGTCGCCGTGCTGCTCCAGCAGTACCGCGAGCCAGCGTTCGAGACCGAACGCGACACAGCTGGTGTGGACGAACCCGTCGTCCTTCGCGTGCCGGATGGAGCACCGTTCGCCGAAGAAGTTGCGGTGGTTGTTCACCGAGGCGATCGCCAGGTCGCCGGCCTGGAACTCGTACTTCACCGGGCTGACCTTCGCCAGCAGCGCGCGTGCCCCGCCCTTCTCGAAGAACGGGTCGGTCGCCGGCACCTTCGTAAGCTTCAGCGACAGGGCGTCGGCGAACGCCAGAATGCGTTCGGTGAACCGTGCGAGGACGTCCTGCGCGTACTCGGGGGTGCCCAGCGCCACGATCTCCCGCATCTGGA
Source organism: Streptomyces eurocidicus (assembly GCF_002891295.1). Lineage (GTDB taxonomy): Bacteria > Actinomycetota > Actinomycetes > Streptomycetales > Streptomycetaceae > Streptomyces > Streptomyces eurocidicus. The sequence goes on from NZ_LGUI01000002.1 coordinate 855,601, forward strand.
AGCTCAGCAGCCGCCGCAGGCCGCTGAAGTGGTCCTCGTGCCGGAAGCAGCGGTTGACCAGGGTGACCGAGGTGTCCTCGGTGAGGTGGGCGTCCTCGAAGTAGAGGAAGGCGCCGTAGCAGGTGGCGTGCGACAGGCCGATCCGCGCGTCCTTGAGATCGCCCCGCGCGAACCGGCCCCCGGAGGGCTTGCGGGACCCTTCCAGGTCCAGCGCGGCGCCGGCGAAGACCAGGTGCGGGAAGTTCGTGTAGACGTCGAACTTCTCCAGGTCGTGCAGCGGGTAGACGGGCGGCGGCAGAATCTCGCGCGCGCCCGACGCCCGCCCCCAGCCGGAGAACGTCCGGTCCAGCTCCAGGAGGAGGTCGGTCTGATCGGGGGAGAGGATGACCACGGCGTCCGTGGCACCGCCGCCGGGGGTTCGGGTGAAACCGGTGTCCTGCTGCGGGACGACTGTCATCGGATGATTCCCGTCTTCTCCAGGTACTTGGCGGTCTTGCGGAAGACGCTCCGCTCGAACTCGGCGCGGGCGGGCGACGCCAGCAGCTCCGTGCGCAGTTCCTGCGGTTTCTCGATTCCGGCGTCGCGGTACACCTGTGGGTTGTACAGCGTCTCGAAGCTGTAGGTCATATAGCGCCTGACGTACGCCGCTATGTCGTTCAGCTCCTGCTCCGTGGACGTCCGCCGCACCTCGGCGAACAGGACGGAGACCAGCTCCCGGCCGAAGGCGATGTGCCGGGACTCGTCCTGGTGGTGAATGCGGTTGATGGCCCGGATCGTGTCGTCCAGCCGCTCGTCCAGCGCCATCCTGGAGTTGAAGTGGTCGACCAGCTCCTCGAAGACGAGAATGCGGGTGAACACCAGCAGGCTCTCCACCTCGGCCCGCGGCGCCTCGGCGGTGATGCCGCCCGGCTGCCGGTATATCTTGCCGTAGCGGAGGCAGAACTCCGCGAAGAACCACATGTGTTCGTTCTCCTCACCGATGAAGTGGTGGAAGAACTCGGAAGGGGTCTCGAAGCCCTTGGTGTGGATCCTTCTGGTCACATCGATGAGCAGTTCGCGGATGCCGTGCACATTGAGGCTGTAGAAATTGAGGCTCTCGTACCGCGACAACGCGTGGAGCTGCTCCCCGGTCAGCCGCTCGGTCGCGGTCGTGCCATGGGTCGTGGTGAGTTCCGGGCTCATCCACCACATGTCCTCGGGGAGGCTGTCCGGCCACTCGAAAAGCTTGTAGGGGTTGTAGTAATCCTCGACCGACTTCGAGCTCAGCCGGTCGAGGATACCCAGGAAGCGATCGTTCCGGTCGATTAGGGTGCTGACCACGCTTACTCCCTCACATCGCCTGATGTCCTGCGCGTTGAAGACGATATGGAGAATTGCGTGCATGGGGCAATGACCGGAAGTGGACTGTCCGGGACCGGTCAGCTTCCCGGGGCCGGTCGGCTTCCGTGGCCCCGGGGTCCGCGCGCTCCCTAGCCCTGGGTGCCGTTCTGGTCGACGGGGTACAGGCCGAGCCTGCCCTCGGGGTCGGCCGGGTCCGCGCCCTTGACGTCGCCGACGTAGAGGTTGATGAGCGCCTTGTAGCGGTCGAGGGAGGCGCGGTCGCCCATGAACGCGCCGAGGCCGAGCGGGTTCATGTTCGGGTAGTCGAAGACGCCCTTGCGGCCGGCCGGGGTGGCGACGTCGGTACGGGCGCTCCAGCCGTAGGAGGTCTCCTGGTACTGCTTCGACAGGATCCAGCTCATGTACAGCTTGGCGGCGGCCTTGTGCGGCGCGTCCTTGAGGATGGCGCCGGTCTGCGGCCACGCGACCCAGGGCGACTTCTCCGGGATGCTCGTCGTCGACAGGCCGCTGGAGCTGCCCGAGCTGCCGAAGTTCGCCACGTAGCCGTCCTTGCCGACCTGGGCGGAGGCGTCGGCGGTGCCGCGGACGAACTTGGGGTTCTGGGCGAGGAGCTTCTCCAGGTAGCCGGTGCCGTACTTGTCGGTGAGCTGCTTGAAGTAGTACAGGACGGCGTCGTCGTCGTTCGGGTAGGTGAAGACGAGCTTGTTCTTGAACTCGGGCTTCAGGAAGTCCTGGGCCTCGACGGGCGCGTTGCCGCCGAGCGTGGTGGCGGTGACGTCGGCGAAGCCGATGAAGAACAGGCCGGAGTAGTAGCCGTCCTTGTCCTTGATCTTGTCGTAGACCTTGTTCCAGCCGACCGGCTTGTACTTCTCCAGCGCGCCTTCCTTCTTCCAGCGCGGGAAGTCGTCGAGGGTCTGGAGGTGGACGACGTCGGCCACGACCTTGTGCGCGGCTATCTGGTTGTCCAGGCGCGCGTCGTGGTTCTTGCTGAAGTCGACGACGGTGTCGACCTTCATCTTGGGGAACCGCTTGACGAACGCGTTCTTGAGGTAGTCGGCCTGGCCGGGCTTGTCGCCGCCGGCGTAGACGACCAGGCGGCCGCCCTCGGCGACCGCGTCCTCGTACAGCTTCTGGAGCTGTTCCTCCTCGCTCGCCGACGCGTGACGGGCGGAGGGGGTGGCGGCGGCGACGGTGGCTCCGCTCGCGGCGAGGACGCCGAGGGCGATGGCCGCGGCCCATGCCTTTCGGGGGGACTTCACGACGACTCCTTATGGGGGGACGGGGTGTCCTTGAACCTTCAAGAACTTTCCCGAGGGCCCACTGTAGGGGCAGTTCATTGAATGTTCAAGGAATGGTCTCCGTGCCCGGCCCCCACAAGGGTTTCGGGAGGTGTCCGGCCCGTCATGGGGCGCCGCGCCGTCGTGTGCCCTCGGCGTTCCGGCCGGCCCGCGAGCCCGTCGCCGCGGCCGGGCCGTGATCCGGTGGCCGGGGCCGCTCAGTCGCGGATGCCGTGCACCTGCTCGTGCGTGTGCGACTGGATGTCCTTGATCGCGGTGTCCAGCAGCTGGTCGGACAGCCTGTTCAGGGCGCGGGCGGCCGCGAGCTCGTCGCCGATGTCCGGTACGTTCGCGTCGGCGGGGTGACAGCGCGCCGTGCCCTCACCGACCATCGGGCCCGGCGCCCTGCCGGTGAGCCGGGCCTCGGCGGTGACCGTGTGGTCGTGCTCCTTGATGCTGATCTCGACGAGCCATGCCTTGCTGCCGCTCATGGGACGAACCTCCTTGTGCGCCACGGGCCCCGCACCACGCTGACACGGGGAGGCCCGGGGTGCACGCCGGGAGCCGCCCGCCCGGAGGCGTCCGGAACGCGGCGGCCGGCGGTCGTCACCGGTCACCCCGTCCCCGGTCCGACGGCCGGGCGCACGTGACGCCGGTCTGCCGCGGCCGGGACGGACAGGGCGCGCCCCGGGCGTCGGCGCGAGCGCGCTGCCGGCCGGGGCGGCCCCGGAACCGGGCACGCCGGCGCGGGCCGCGAGGTGACAGGTGTCACGTGAGTGGTTCTCGGGGGCGACACCACCCCGAGGCCAGGATGAAGCCATGCGAAAAGGCACCGAAACAGGCACGGAGGCGGGCATGGACATAGGCATCGCCCTGCCGCAGTACGGCACCCACGCGCGCGTCGACGCGATCGCGGGGTTCGCCCGGGACGCGGAAGCCGCCGGATTCGACTCGCTCTGGGTGGGGGACCGGTCCCTGACGCCCGTGGAACCGAGCGACCTCTACCCGGGACACACGCCCGAGAACCCGTACCCGCCCGAGTACAAGACGTTCCTGGACCCCGTCACCGTGCTGACGGTGGCCGCCGCGGCCACGAGCCGGGCCCGGCTGGGCACCAGCACCCTCAACGCCCCCTGGTACCCGCCGCTGCTGCTCGCCCGGACCCTCACCTCGCTGGACCTGGTGAGCGGCGGCAGGCTGGACGTGGGCCTCGGCATCGGGTGGCTCCGCGACGAGTACACGGCGGTCAATGCCGAGTTCGGCAAGCGGGGCGCGCGGCTGGACGAGATCCTCGACATCCTCAAGGGCATGTGGACGCACGAGGAGTTCGCGCACGAGGGGCCGCACTGGACCATCCCGCGCTCGTACGTCGGCCTGCGCCCCGTCCAGCGCCCTCACCCTCCCGTCTACCTCGGCGGGTTCAGCCCGGCCGCCATGCGCCGTGTCGGCCGGAGCGCCGACGGCTGGGTCGGCGTCGTCCTGCCGCCCGAGGCCCTCGCCGGGCTGTGGGGCATGGCCCGGAGGGCTGCCGAGGAGGCGGGCCGCGACCCGGACGGGCTGCGGCGGATCCTGCGGCACAACCCGCGCCCGGGCGCCACGCGCGAGGAGATCGCCACGGTCCTGGCCGGGGTACGGGCCTCCGGCGCGGAGGGCTGCTTCATCGACCTCCAGCAGTGCGTGCGGGAGCCGGACGAGGCGCTGGAGCTCGGGATCGGGGTGCTCGACCGCCTCCGGGCGGGCTGACTCCCGGCAGGACGGCGGTGCGGGGGTGTGGTCTTCCGCCGCCGAGGACTCCGCGTCGCCCTGTTCCCCGTCCCGGCCGTGGCCTCGGCTGTCGCGGGGGCCGGGTCGTACGGCGACTCGTGCGGCGATTCGTACGGCGGCCCGTGCGGTCGGAGCCGGTGCGTATGGTGTCGCGGTACGCCGCCGGCCCGTCTCCGGCTCACCACCGGCGGCCGGTGGTCGGTTCGCGGATCGTCTCCGGGCCGGGTGGCTGCCGGATCCCCCTGGGCCAGGGGCGTGCACCCCATGGGCCGGACGGGTGGCCGGCAGCCCCGGCGTCATCGACGTCAGGCGGTGGCGGGCTCGCCGCCGCCGGTGGGTCCGGCCGTGGTGGCCGGCTCGTTCCGTGCGGCGGGCTCGTCGTCCGGTGCGGCGTAGAAGACGGACGTGCCCTGCTTGGTGCGTCGGGCCTGACCCTTGGCGACCAGTCCCTCCACGGTCGTCCGCACCACCGTGGGCTTGATGGTGCGGTCGGGGCGGGCCTCGGCGACGGCCGCGGCGATCTCGGCCGCCGAACGCGGCTCCGACTGCCGGCCGAGCACCTCACGGACGAGGCTGACCAGCGTGGGCCCCGCCGCCTTCGCGTCGGCCTTGTCGGTCTTCACCGCCGACCTGGTCTCCGTCGGCTCGGTCTTCACCGGCTCGGCCTTCACCACTCCGGTCTTCACCGGCTCGGTGTCCGCCGTCACTGCCGTGCTCTTGGCGCTGTTCTTCCCGGACTTGGCGGCCGTGGTCTTGGCGGCGGCCCTCTTCAGAGTGGTCGCCTTGGTGGCAGGTACCTTGGTGGCGGGCACCTTGGCGGTGGTCGTCTTCCGCCCTCTGGCCTGCTTGGGCTCGGCCTCGGCCGACCTGGGCTTGGGCAACGCGGCCTTCCCGCTCGGCTCCTGAGACACCGGAGCGGCCGCGTTCTCCTCACCCAGGGCCTGCTGCACGCCGACCAGCAAGGTGTGGTCGCGCCGCAGTGCGCGCAACCGCTCCTCCAGCGCCGTCACTTCGGCGCCGATGCGTTCCTGCTCCTTGGTGTTGTGTTCGAGGTCCGCAGCCACCTTGAAGGCGTACTGCTCCTTGATCCCATCGGGTTCCAGCTGAGCATCCGGCACGAACCGCTCCCTCTCTTCGGCGCACGGCGGGGTGCTGACGGCGCGTAGGAGCATCGTCCAGCATGTTCCTCTGCGTGCGTGACGTATTGCCGACTGTGGGGGAGATCATGCAAGGAACCCGCCGCGTCGACAAGCGGGGCACGCAAGGGATCGGCCGCATCCCGCACTTGGGGCGGCGCCCCCGCCCACGGCCGGGGGCGCGGTGTGCCGACGTGCGCCTTACCGCTTGCGGTTGTACTTCCTGACGAGCACTCCGTTGTCGAACACGCGCACCGAGTCGAGCTCGAATTCGGTGACCGCGAAGTCCGAGCCGAACATCGGCATGCCCGAACCGTAGATCTGCGGATAGGTCTTGATGACGAGCTCGTCGACCTCGTCCAGCAGTTCGCCCGCGAGTCGCGAACCGCCGCAGAGCCAGATGCCCAGGTCGCCGTCCTCGGCCTTCAGCTCCCGGATGCTCTCGACCAGGTCACCGGAGAGGAGTGTGACGTTCGGGTCGGGTGACTCCTTGACGGTACGCGACGCGACGTACTCGCGGAGGTGTCCGTACGGGCTGGTGACGCCGGTGTCCAGGGCGAGCTGGTAGCTGCCGCGGCCCTGGACGACGGTGTCGAACCGGCGGTTCGCCAGGCCCTCGGCGCCGACGACCGCGCGGCCCCCGGCCGAGATGGTCTCCGGGTAGTCCGCCTTGAGGAAGTCGATGAACTCCTCGTTCACGAACTTGTACATGGACGACGCGTCACCACTGGGGTCGCCGATGAAGCCGTCGATCGAGCAGGCGACGAAGTAGGTGAGCTGGCGCAAGGTGGCCCTCGGTTTCTTCAGGGGATGCGGGTCTCAGGTGTGCGGGTGATCGTGGCGGGGACGCCCCTCCGGTCAACCACTTCGCATATAGTGCTTCAGTTGTAGTGGTTACGCAAGCCCCTTCCATGGAAATCACCGAAACCGGAGGAGATACGGATGGCCAGGAACCCTGAACGCCGGACGGCCCTTGTCGACGCGGCCATCGAGGTACTGGCGCGCGAGGGGGCGCGTGGCCTTACCTTCCGCGCCGTCGATACCCAGGCGGGCGTCCCCGTCGGCACGGCGTCCAACTACTTCGCCAGCAGGGACGACCTGTTCACCCAGGCGGGCAGCCGCATCCACGTGCGGATGGCCCCCGACCCCGCACAGGTCGGCGAGGCCATGCGCCCCGCCCCCGACCACGAGCTGGTCGTCGAACTGATGCGATGGCTGGTACGCCGTATGACCGCCGAACGCACCGGATACCTGGCCATGCTGGAACTCCGCCTGGAGGCCACCCGCCGCCCCGCCCTCCAGGCCGAACTCGATCGCGCCGTGCGCACCGCACTCGACGAGAACATCCGCTTCCACCTGGACAACGGCCTCCCCGGCGACGCGGACACCGTGCTCGTCCTCTACCTCGCCATGACCGGCCTGTTGGTGGAGCACTTCACGCTGCCCGGGGTGCTCTCCGGCACGGAGCTCGACGCGCTCGTGGAGAAGGTGGTCACGCGCGTGCTGCCGCCGCGGTGAGGACCCGGGGGAGCGGCATGCGCGGTCCCGCGGCCACGTCGCCCGTGACACCCCCGTGAGAAGATCCTTTCGCGCCATGGGCGCCGGTGCCGATCGTGGAAGGTGACGATGTACGCGATATCCCTGGGCGACGGGGCCGAGCTGTGCCCGCTCGAACCGTGGCAGGCCGAGGAGTTCCTGGCCCATGTGGACCGGGGCCGGGAGTTCATCGGGCGGTACAACGGGCTGCCCGACGCCGTCACGGACCTGGAGTCCGCCGGTGCGTTTCTCCGGACGTACGCCGAACGGGCCGCGGCCGACACCGGGCGGCTCCACGGCATCCGGGCCGACGGCACGCTGGTCGGCGCGGTCCTCTTCCGGAGGCTGGACGTCGCGCAGGGCATCGCCGAGGCGGGCTGCTGGCTGGAGCCCTCGGCGGTGGGCAGGGGGCTGGTGACCCGGGCCGTGCGCGCGATCATCGACTGGGCCGTCGAGGAACGCGGCATCCACCGCGTGGAGTGGTGGGTCTCGGCGGGGAACGAGCCCAGCATCGCCGTCGCCCGGCGGCTCGGGATGACGAAGGACGGCGTGCTGCGGGAGAGCTACCTGTACCGGGGGAAGCGGCACGACGAGGAGATCTGGTCGGTACTCGCGCCGGACTGGCGGGCGGCCGCACGGGAATCCTGAGACCGGCCGCGGCACCGGCGCCCCATGTGGTCGGCTGGTGCCGTGGAAGCGATATGGACAAGTGTCGTAGCCGTCGGGGGCACGCTCCTGGGCGCCGTGGTCACCCAGCTCTTCCAGCGCCACGCGTCCCGGCGCGGTGAGTCGTTCGCACGCTCCGAGGCGCTCCGGCAGGAGCGCATGGCCACGTTCAGCGCGTTCGCCGCGGCGGCCGAGGAATACCGCCACGGCCAGGCGGACCGCTGGTACCGCATGCGCCAGGACCCGGACGGGCAGGACTTCGTCAGGGCCCGCGACGAGGCCCACCGTCTCCGCACCGCGACGCGGCAGGCCGGCTACCGGATCAGGCTGCTCACCGACGACCCGGAGGTGATCCTCGCGGCCGAGCGGGCCTACGCGTGCACACGGGACGTGTCGACCGCGCGGGACCAGGCGGGGCGGGACGCACTGGACACCCGGGCGCGGGAGGCCATCGAGACGTTCGTGGCCCGCGCCTCGCCCCTGATCCACCGCACCGGTGCGTGACGAGGAACCAGACGTACGGGCGAGCCCCGCCGGTGACGCGGGCTCCGCCGGCCAGTGCGCGGCCCTCCGATAACGATTGGGCCGGAAAGGCCGGCGTCCGCGAGAATGCCCGGCATGACCCAGAAGTCCCCGGCCGTGCTCGTCGACGAGCTGCTCGCCGCCGTCGACCCGATGCCCCACCCCCGCCGCCTGCGCCACACGGCCCTCCGCGCCCGGGAACTGAGCGCCAGTGGGGAGCTCGCCCCGGTGGTGGCCGAGCTGGCGCGGCGCGGGGCGTACGGGCGGGGGCTCGCGGCGCTCGCCGCCGAGGCCGGCCACGACTTCGGCTGGCTCGAGGCCCGCCTGACGGACCCCGACTCGCTCGTCCGGCACCACGCCGTCTCCGCCGTCCGGCAGGGGCACATACCGGACGCCGCCGTCAGGGCGGCGATGGACGACGCCCCGGGCGCCGTACGGCGCGAGCTGGCACGCGCCGTCGTCGCCGGCCGGCGCACCGCCCTCGCCGAGAGCCTCGTACGGTCCGTCCGCGACCGCTGGGGCGACACGGAGGCGGCCAGGCTGCTGCCCGGCTGCGGGGCCGACACCGTCGCGGAGCTGCTGCCCGCCCTCTTCCACTCCGTCACCGGCTGGACCGGCCTCGCCCGCCATCACTCCGCCGCGATCCTCGACGAGGCCGAACGCCAGCTCACCGCGATGCCCGAGACCTCGCGGTCCGGATGGTGGAGGGCGAACGCGGCGAGCGTGGCGGCCGCGACCGAAGCGGAACCCCTGCGCGTCCTCGACCTGCTGGAACGGCTCTGCCACGAGGAACCGCCCGGCCGGGTCCAGGACCGGCTCGGCCGGCCGGCGGCCGCGGCACCGGGCCGCGTCATCCGGCTGCTGCTCGCCCCCGGTCGCGGCACGGCGCACCCGCCCCGGCTCCGCACCCCGGTGCTGCGCAGGCTCGTGCACCACGACCCGCCCGAACTCACCGAGCTCGCCCGCGCGCTGCGCCACGACCAGCGCGCGCTGGCACACCTGCTGGGCCGGATGGCCCCCTCCCGGCGCGCCGCCTGCTACGACGCCGCCATGGTGGGCCGCGCCACCGGTCACTCCGTCCTCTCCGACGAACTCCTCGAAGCGCTGCCCCGCGCCCGGCGCGAGGCCGAGGCGCGGCGGATGGCCGCCCAGGCCCGCGAACACGGCGGCTCCTGGCAGCGCGTCCTCGGCTGCGTCGCGTTCCTGCCGGTGGCGGAGGCACGCCCCGAGCTGCTCGCCGCGACCCGCCGCTCCGCGCCCGAGGACCGGGCGTACGCGTACCAGCTGCTCCTGCGCAACGCCGCGCGCACGCGCGAGCCGGCCGCCGTCACCGAACTCCTCGCGGAGGGCCTGGGCCGGCTGCGCAACGAGCAGGACCCGGTGCGCTCCCCGGCACTCACCACGCTCGCCGGCTTCCACCCCGCGCTGTTCACCCGCGAGGCCGCACCCCACCTCGAACGCATGGCGACGGACGCCCTCGAGGCCCGCGACCTGTCCTGGGGCGGCGCCTCCGCCCTCGGCAACCTGGCGCGGTCCCTGCTGCGCGCCTACGCGGGCACCGACGAGACGGAGCTGACGGACTGGGCCCTGCGCACCCTCACCAGACTTCCCGGCAACGGCCGCCCCGGGCTGGACGGGCTGCGGCGCGGGCAGGAGCGCGCGATCCTCGACGCGCTGCTCCCCTCCGTCGAAGCGGCCGCCGCGAGGGCCGATCACGCGCCGCTGCTCGACCTGGCCCGCGCGCTCGGCCGGCGCGCCCACGCCGTCCCCGAGCTCCAGGACCTCCTCGGGCGGGCGATCCGGCACGGCGCCGACGGCACGGCGACCCAGGCCGTGTGGCTGTGGCTGGACGACCCGCGGACCCGTGACGAACGCGTCCCCGAACTCCTCGCCCTCGACGTGTCGTTCGCCACGCATCCGCTCGTCCTCCGCGTGCTCAGCGAACGCCGCACCGACCTGCTGGACGTCGTGCTGGGCGACACCCCGCCGTACGGCCGGTTCCTGACCGCCGGCAGCCACTGGCTGCCGCTCGTGGGACCCGCCATGGCGGGCTGGACACCGCGCCAGCAGGCCGCCGCGGCCCGGCTGCTGGCCCGTGCCGCACAGGACACCTCCCTCGCGGTCCACCAGCGCGTGGGCGTCCTCCGGGGAGCCGCCTGGATCCCCGGACACGGCACCGAGCTCCTGCGGCGGTACGCCGACAGCGCGGAGGTGCCGCTGGCCGAGGCCGCCCTCGCCGGGCTGGCGTACACGGAGCGCCCGGACGAGCACCTGACGACACTGCTCGCCCACGCCGGCGGCGACCGCGCGAGGGCCGCGATCTATGCCGCGACCCGCGTCAGCCGCTTCGTCGCACCCTCCCGCCTGGCCGTCGCGCTGCGCGGACTCCTGCTCGCCGACGGCGGAGTGAAGGTGACCAGCCGCAAGGAGGCGGCCCGCCTCGCGGCCGCCGCGCTGCCCGTGCGGGAGGCGGCCGCGCTGCTCGCCGAGGCGTGCGCGCACCCGGGCCAGCACCACGACGTCCAGGCGGCCTGTGTGGCCGTCACCACGGACCTGCTGGACCACCCGGAGGCGTGGGCCGTGCTGGAGGCCGCCGTGACCGGGCGGCGCGAACTGCGGCTCGCGGTGCTCGGCACTGTCCCCTTCCACCTGCACGAGCGGCACCGTCCGCGCTACGCCGGGCTGATCCACGCCATGTGCCGCACGGACGACCCCGAGGTCGCGGAGGCCGCGTACGCCGCGCTCGAAGGGTGGTCGCGCTGGGTGCCGGAGGCCGCCGGCACGCTCGCGGCCGTCGTCACCGACCTGGACGACCGGACCGGCTGGCGGACCGCTGCCACCGCCCTGTGCCGCGTCGTCACCACGGGCCCGTCCGACACCCCCGACGTCACTCCGCTGCTCCGCGCGCTCGGCACCCTGATCGCCGCCGACGCGGACGGCGGGACCCCCGACGCGGAACCCGGCCGGGACCGCCCCGCCCGCCGACGTGTCCGGCACATCGTCGCCCATCTGCTCCAGGGCGGTCACGGGAACCGGCGGCTCACCCTGCCCGTCACCCGCTCCGTCATCGACCTCCTCGGCACCTCGCCGGACTTCGTCGCCGACGCGGTGCAACTGGCCGCGCGGAACCTCGACCTGGACGCGGCACCGGAGCCGCTGGAGGCGGAGCTCACCCGGCTGGCCGGGCTCCACGAGGGCAGGCCCACCCTGGCCACCCGTACCGCCGGGGCGCTCGACCAGCGGCTGCGCGCCTCCCGGGACGGCGACGACCGCGCCTTCGGGCACGCCGCCCGCGTCCTCTCCCAGGACGGAGGCCACGCCACCGGGCTGTTCGCCGCCACCCTCACCGCCGCCGGCGGCCGCCGCACCGACTGGGCGGACCACTGGCGCGAGAGGCTGCGCGCGCTGCGCCGTCACCCGCACCCCGACGTCCGGGACGCCGCCCTCGCCCTGGCCACCGCGGTGGAGTGACGGCCCGTTCCGAGGGGGAGGCGGCCGGAGCCGCCGCCCCCTCGGGGAGCCGTCAAGGCACCAGATTGATCGTGTAGTTCGTGAAACCATTGACGTCGAACTCGCGGTATCCCACGTTTCGGGTGGGTGGGTCACACCTGTTGAGACACCATTCGAAGGCGTTGTTCGTGACACAGGTGACGATCGGCCCCGCCCACACCGCGCCGTCGAGGGCCTCGGCGTGGAAGTACCAGAAGCGGTTGACCGCCGAGACGTTCGAGCCGTCCACAGCCACGGTGTCGCCCACCTGGAGGTTCCACCAGCCGCGCTTCAGCCAGCCTTCCGGGCAGTTCGGGAAGCGCTTGATGTAGGTCACCGAGACGAGCGTGCGGTAGCTGTTGCGGAAGAACAGTGTCATCGGATCTCCCCCTCAGCTCTCGGTCGGCGTGAGCCGGAAGCTCGGGCCCGCGCTCTCCTGCGGCGCGTGCTCCTCGGTCACCAGGAGCCCCGGCCGGTGGCGGACGACGCCCTCGCCCTCGGTCTCCACGGCCTCTTCGGCCGTGACGGGTGCGGCGGCGGCCTGGACGGCGTTCGCCACCTCGGGATCCAGATCGGTGCGGGCGTCCACGCCCGCACCGTCCGCTGGTTGATCAGTCATGCTGCCCCCTCCTGTGTTCCGCGCCGCCCGGGCCGAGCGGTCCGGGGCCCCACGAATTTGAATACTGAGAGTAATCAAATAGCCGCATGAGGTGACAGGGCGTGTGGTGGTGCGGTCGTCGCACAACCCTGCGAAAGGCGAGCGCCCCGCGCTCGGACCGGACGCGAGCCCTTCCGAGGCGGCTCGCGCTCCCGCAGGGAGTGTGCGAGAGGGCGCGCGAGGTTGTACGAGGGGTGCCGTCGGTGACGCCCGGTGGAAGACGCTCCGTGACGCGCCACTCCTTAGGGAGGGCAGAATCCTTCCTTCTCTGCGCCGAACGGGTGGGTGGGCGGATCGGCGCCGCCCCGACGGGCATGCCAGAGGCCCAAGGCACTCGCGAGGTATGAGAGGTCGAGATGAAACGCTTCCGACTCCCCGTCCTGGTAGTCGCTCTGGTGTTCACCGTCGGGGCGATCGCCGCCTCGGCGTGGGTCCACGGCACCGAGGCCCCGGCCCCCTCGGGGGCGGGCACCGGGACCGTCCACTCCCAGGTCTCCGTCGCCTCGGGAAGGTCCTTCGCCCTCGTCGTGAACTGCTCGGCCGGTCAGGACCCGGCGCGGGGAGCCGACGCCCCCGGAACCGGGCCACGGCGCTTCGTCACCACCGGCCCCCCGTCCGTGACCACCAACTGGAGCATGTCCAGCACGGACGTCAGCACCTCCCGGCGGGACGTGAGAGCTGTGGCCATCTGCGCCACTCCTTGAGGAAGAGGCCGGGCGGGCGCCCGAGACGCCGGTGCCGGGCCGGGAACCGCCTCGACACGGTCGCCGGCGGGCCCACCGGGACGCGGACGTACCCGTCCGGTCCGGTCAAGGCATGGGCATGAACGCCCCGTTCGGGTGGTCATCGCCATCGCCACGGCCGCCGGTCCGCCGTCGCCCGGTCCGCCCGCGCTCCGGCTCCGGCGCACGCCCGTAGCCACTCGTGCGCCCTGTACGCGGCACTGTGCACTACGGACCTCACGGTCGCGATGCGTACGATTCGGACGTGATCGTCTACGCCCCGGCAGTACTGTTCCTCGTTCTCTTCGCCATCGGCGTCCTACGCGACCGACGGCGCTTCAGCAACGCCGTCTACCTCGGACTCGCCGTCATATCCCTGTTCTTCGTCCTGCTGCGGCTGGCCGGCACCGCCGACGGGCACGGGCGCACCCTCCTGACGTGGCTCATCGCCGCGCTGCTCCTGATCCCCTTCCTCGGCGCCCTGGTCCTGCCGCTCTTCCTCCTGGCCAACGGCGTCAAGATGATCCGCAAGGAGGGCCGCCGCCCGGCGAACCTCCTCTCCTTCCTCTGCGGTCTGGGCATCCTCGGGGTCATCGGCCTGCTCTTCGCCGCGGCGGCCACCCGCTCGCCCGCCCTCGCCGCCGTGGCCGGCACCACCCTGCTCATCGTCGGCTATGTGTCGTTCCTGTTCTTCTGCTTCATCGGCTACGCGTTTCTCTACGGCCGGCTCCAGCCGCGCCGCGACGTCGACTTCGTGGTGGTGCTCGGCTCCGGACTGATCGGCGGCGAACGCGTCCCGCCGCTGCTCGCCAGCCGCCTGGAGCGCGGTCGCAAGGTGTACGAGGCGCAGGCCGCACGCGGCAACCCGCCCGTCCTCCTCACCTCCGGCGGCCAGGGCCCCGACGAGCGGCTCCCCGAGTCCCACGCGATGGCCGGCTACCTCACCGAGCGCGGCTTCCCCGCTGAGCACGTGCGCCGCGAGGACCGCTCCCGCACTACGGAGGAGAACCTCGAATACAGCAGGGCCATCATGGCGGAGGCCCGGGCCGACTACTCCTGTGTGATCGTCACCAATAACTTCCACGCCTTCCGGGCCGCCCTGACGGCACGCAAGACCGGTGTCAACGGCCAGGTCGTGGGCTCGCCGACGGCCGCGTACTTCTGGCCGAGCGCGACCATCCGCGAGTTCGTCGCGGTCTTCCTCCAGCACAAACTGGTCAACTTCACCGTCTGCGGGCTGCTCGCCCTCATGGGCCTGCTGGCCTGGCTGATCGCCTGAGCCGTCACCGACCGGCCGACCGTCCGTCCGTCCGGCCCCGCCGGGGGCGCCCGCCCCGCCCGCGAGCGAAGATCATCTGTCCCCGGTCCGAGGCGCTCCGGCGGTTACCGGCCATGCGGCCACCCGGGTGTGCGGGGCCGAAACGGACGTGGGAGAGGATGACTTCTCGCGCCGGAACACCTCCGTGGCCAGGCGCGATCACGATCCGTGGGACAGGCAGGTACAAGGTGACGAATCATTACTTCGGGCTTCCGGCGGCGTACGGCGCCGTCGCCAGGCTCTCCGCGACGGCAGGGGGACACCGATGAACCGGGATCTGACACTGCACGACATCATCGTCGCCGGCATCGGGCTGGCCGCGGGCCTGGCCCTGGCCCTCGTGCTGCGGGTGGTCCTGCGCTGGCTCGGGGTGCGGGCCGCGAGAACCCGGTGGGGCGGGGACGACATCATCGTCGACGTGCTGCGCACGCTCGCCCCCTGGTCCGCGGTGGCGGGCGGCGTGGGGGCGGCGGCCGCGGCCCTCCCGCTGACCCGTCAGGTCGGAAGCATCGTCAGCCAGGTGCTGACGACGGTGGTCATCCTGATCGCGACGATTACCGCCGCCCGGGTGATCAGCGGTCTCGCGCGGACCGTGGCGCAGTCCAGGTCCGGCGTCGCCGGGTCGGCCACGATATTCGTCAACATCACGCGCATCCTGGTGCTGGCGATGGGCTTCCTCATCGTCCTGGAGACCCTGGGCATATCCATCGCCCCGCTGCTCACCGCCCTCGGCGTGGGCGGTCTGGCCATCGCCCTGGCCCTGAAGGACACCCTGGCCAACCTCTTCGCGGGCGTCCACATCCTCGTCTCGAAGACGGTGCAGCCCGGTGACTACATACGCCTCAGCAGCGGTGAGGAGGGCTACGTCCGCGACATCAACTGGCGCAACACGGTGGTGGAGGAGCTCTCCAACAACCTGGTCATCGTCCCGAACGCCAAGCTCGCCGGCACGAACATGACCAACTTCAGCCGGCCCGAGCAGAAGCTGTCCGTCACGGTGCAGGTGGGCGTCGCCTACGACAGCGACCTGGACCAGGTGGAACGGATCACCAACGAGGAGGTCCAGAACGTGATGCGGGACATCACCGGCGCCGTACCCGACCATGAGCCGGCCGTCCGCTTCCACACCTTCGGGGACTCCCGGATCGGCTTCACGGTGGTGCTCGGCGTCGGGGAGTACAGCGACAAGTACCGCATCAAGCACGAGTTCATCAAGCGCCTGCACCGGCGGTACCGCGCCGAGGGCATCAAGATCCCGTCCCCGGCCCGGACCGTCTCCCTCCAGCAGAGCCCCGACCCCACGATCCCGCACCCCCGCCCGTCCCTCGACGCCGAACCGGACCGCGTCGCCACCACGGGCTGATACCGCGCACCCGACAGTGCCGGGCATCCGACAGTGCCGGGCACAGGATGTCGGGTCCCGAGGGGCGGGTCCCTTCTAGCGTGAGTGACCGGAAGGGAAGGAGCCCGGGATGCTGGAGCGGCTCAACCAGGCCATGGGCCACATCGAGCGCCACCTCGCCGAACGGATCGAGGTGGCCGATCTGGCGCGGATCGCGGTGACGTCGGAATACCACTTCCGGCGGCTGTTCTCCGCGCTGGCGGGGATGCCGCTGTCGGAGTACGTCCGGCGCAGGCGGCTCACGGTCGCCGGTGCCGAGGTACTGGCCGGGGAGCGGACGCTGCTGGAGGTCGCGGTGCGGTACGGCTACACGTCGGGGGAGGCGTTCGCGCGTGCGTTCCGCGCCATGCACGGCGTCGGCCCCGGCGAGGCCAGACGGTCCGGCGCCACGCTCCGGTGCCAGTCCCGGTTGTCCTTCCGCCTCACCGTCGAAGGGAGCAGTGACATGCGGTACCGGGTCGTGGAGAAGGAGGAGTTCCGTGTGGTCGGGAGGAAGGCACGCGTCCCCCTCGTGCACGAGGGGGTCAACCCGGCCATCGCCGGCTTCATCCGGGGCATCGGCCAGGAGACCCTGCGCCGCCTGCACAGCCTGTCCGATCAGGAGCCGGAGGGGATCGTGGGGGTGAGCGACAACCTCGACCCGAGCCGCGCGGAGGGAACCGAACTCGACTACTACCACGGTGTGGTGACCCGGGCCCCCGCGCCCGAGGACATGGACGAGCTCACCGTACCGGCCGGTACATGGGCCGTGTTCGAGAGCTCCGGGCCGTTCCCGCAGGCGCTCCAGCACATGTGGCGGGACGTGTTCACCCAGTGGTTCCCGTCCAACCCCTACCGGAGCCGCCCCGGGCCCGAGATCCTGCGGGTCAGGCTGGAGCAGGACGCGGCACGGGCCGACGCGGAGCTCTGGATACCGGTGGAGCGGTCGGCGGTCTGAGCCACAGTGTGCGGCGGCCCCCGGGTCGCCGCACGGCCGAGCATCAGGGACCGCGTCAGATGTTTGGCCCGGCCGAAGGTGGTCTGGAGAAGGCCCGGCGGAGCTGCCACGCTGGTGCCAGGCCGACGAGAGGGGTTGCCCGTGACGGGCGGATCGCTGGTAGTGGCAGGCTCCGGCATCAAGGGCATAGCGCACCTGACGCAGGAAGCCGTCGGCTGGATCAAGCAGGCCGACCATGTCGTGTATTGCGTGTCCGACCCTGTGACGGACGTGTGGATCCGAAAGCACAGCAAGTCCTCCGACGACCTGTACCGGCTGTACGGAAACGACAAGCCCCGTATCCAGACCTACCGCGAGATGTCCGACGCGATGGTGGAGCCGGTCCGCGGTGGCATGAACGTGTGCGGCGTCTTCTACGGGCACCCGGGGGTCTTCGTCCACCCTGGGCACGCGGCGATCCGCACCGTTCGTGAAGAGGGGTATCCGGCGATGATGCTGCCCGGCGTCTCCGCGCTGGACTGTCTCTTCGCCGATCTCGGTGTGGACCCCTCCAGGCGGGGCTGCCAGGAGCTGGAAGCCACCGACATGCTGTTGCGCGACCGGCCTCTTCTGGTGGACTCCCATGTCGTGGTGTGGCAGGCCGGGTGCGTCGGCGACCTCGGGTTCAACTTCGCCGGCTTCACCAACAGGCATCTGGGCGTGCTGGCCGAGTACCTCGACCGGTTCTATCCGCCGGATCACCCGATCACCCACTACCAGGCGTCCCAGTATCCGGTCTGTTCGCCTCACATCCGCACCTTGCCTGTGCGGGAGCTGCGGCAGGAGCCGCTGACCGGCATCTCCACCTTGTATCTTCCGCCCGTCGGCCCACGGCCGGTCAATCAGCAGATGGCCGAGAGGCTGGGGCTGGGCGGTCGGTTCTCGGACACCACGTCCGCCGAGCCGGCTGCCGACGACGAGCCTCCCCCGAGCAGGAGGGGAGCGATCGACCGTTACGTGCCGACCCGCTACCCCAGTCCGCTGGCCGACTACCTGACCGAGCTGGCAACCGATCCGGTCCGTCTCGCCGAGTTCATGCGTGATCCCGAAGCCGCCTCCGGACAGCGGACCGCGCTGAGTGACGACGAACGCTCCGCGCTCCTCAGCCGGATCGGCGTAGTGATCCGCAGGGCGATGAAGGACACGACTGCCCTATGACTCTCCGGCGGCCCGAAGGGCGGCCGGAGGGGGCCTCACGGCGCTCCGTGGTCCGTAGCAAGCCGTCACGAAGGAGGAAGACATGCCCACACGCGAAGTGACCGAACCACAGGAATCCCAGGCGCCCGACCTGCGGTACGCGGTCATGGACGTCACTCGGCAGGCGTCCACCGACACTTCCACCCTGCTGGTGGAGGGTTCCGTCGTCGAAGTCGCCGAAGTCGAAGTCGTCGAAGAAGCCGGCTAGCACTGCTGGGCGCGGACTGCGCTCCGCGCCATCCATATAACGACCGGCGGAGGCGGCTACGGCCACCTCCGCCGTCTCTACGGCCCTGCCTGCCTTTCGGTCGCCTCTGCCAGGGACGGCCGGTCCGGGCGGGCGGCTTGTTCCCGCAGGGTCTCGACCTGTGCGGTGAGGTCTTCGATGCGGCGGTGGAGGGCCTGGATGCAGACGAGGGCGACGCCGTTGGTGTCGGTGGCGGAGATGGTGACGTTGTTGTCGCCGAGGCCGAAGGCCGCGTGCCAGTCCTGTGCCATCGGGCCGAGGTGCCGGACGTCCGGCGGGTCCCAGTGGTAGCGCCAGGTGCTGACCGGCAGCCGGAGGACTTCCTCCAGGACCTTATGGCCGTTGACGGCCTTGGCGGGGCCGGTCGTGGCCGCGGTGGCGGCAGAGGCCAGACCCGCCGGGCCGGCGAGGACCTGCGCACGGGTCAGGGGATCACGGCGTGCCGCCCGCGCTGCGCGGGCGGCACGCCACCAGGTGGCGATCAACGGTCCCAGCGCACCGGGGTCACGTCGGTCTTCGCATTGCGATCTGAGAGACCGCCCAGCAGGCTGCTCAGCAGTCCGGTGACGATGTTCAGGATCTGGGGGGATGCCTGCTCGGCGATCGGGGTGAGGGGGGCCGTGCTGCTGCCTCCGGCCCGGGTTACGTCGGCCTGGGTGACGGGAGTGGCACGACGGTCGGGGCTGACTGATGTCATGGGCTTCTCCTATGAAGAAGGATCCGGCCCTGCACGGTCTGCCCACGGTGACCGCGGAACAAGGCATTCCGACCTGCCGTCACCCGGACGAGTGCAAGCCCCGCGACGGCTGACGGGCGACGTGTCCATGGAAGTCCTGCCGATCCCGCGACAACGCGTCCTCAGTCAGGCGACAGAAGGAAGCAGCGCCGGGAAAGGTCAAGCCGAGCACCGAAAACGCGCCGCCGTCCCTTCCGGGGCCGGCCCGGCAGGAGACCTGCTCCGGGTGGAGGACGTACGTGCCGGAGCCAGTGGCGGCAGCCGGATCTCTCAGTCGTCGGGGGTGGTGTTGAGAGCACCGCATGACCAGCAGTCCCACTCGCCGGGCAGCTCGTAGTGCGTTGTCGTCCAGAAGCCCTTGGGGCGGCCTTTGACGATGTTGGTCTCCCCGCACCGCCAGCATGTGAACTCGAAGTCCTCCACCTGTTCAGGATGCCGTCAGGAGGGCTCGGGCGGGGTGGGCGTTTCAGCCGATTACAGGCCGGCCCGGGACGGATGTCGCGCCCGGCAGAGCCGCTGACCGGCCCGGCGGGGAGGCGTTCCAGGAACGGGGGTCGGCGAACGCAGGACTCTGGGCCGCCGCCCTGATGGTTCGGGCGTTACCGGCGGCTTCCGGTGGTTATCGGCCCTGGCGTACTTTGCCGCCGCCGATCAGCGACGCCTTCACCGGACGCGCCGGGCCCGCGGGCGCCGCGAGGAAGCTTCGCCCTGGTCCCGGCCCGCTGCCCACGCGCGTCCAAAGAGGAAACCGCCTTGATCCGGTTCGGAGCACCATGCCTTACAGGGGCATTCCGGGACGGAGCAGTCTTCGGGCCATTGTGTGGTGCCCGGTGCAGGTAGGGCCTTCGCGATCCGGCCAAGCCCGCGACAGGCGCCGCCCCCACCACCGTTACCGAACTAGCGTCCTTTTATCGCCGGTTCGACCAGGACCGGCACGGCAGCGGAAGGGAACTCCTATGCGTACAGCGAAAGCCCTGTCCGTGGTGGTGGCCGGCCTGGCGACGGCCACTGTTCTGAGTCTGGGCACCTCCGCCTCGGCGGTGACGCCGGCCTCCCCGGGCGACGCGAGCCCTTCGGCCGGGCACGTGAGCGTGGACGGACACCGTGTGGTGAGGGGGACCACGATCGGGGAGTGGGGCAGGACGACGGACGGCGAGCTGTACTCCTTCACCTACAAGGCCGGTGAGACCAGGCCCGCGGCGCCTGCCGCCCCGGCGGCGAGATGTTCGGTGTACATCTCCGACGTCGCCTTCCACGGGGCCGGAGCCGGGGCGTGGTTCCAGTGGGAGACCTCGCAGGCGTGCAGCGGGTCGTTCGGCTCCCAGAAGCTGCAGACACAGATGTGGCGCAGCTCGTGGAGCGGGCCGCGCGGGTACAACAACTGGCACGGCACGGACGCGACCTCGAACAACTTCATCGACTTCGGCTGGTCGTCGGACTGCAACGACGGGGGCGGCACCTACACCTACTACCCTGTGATGCAGGGCTACGCCAGCGGTATCGGCTGGGGCCCCACGACCCGCTCCAACAACGATCTTCGCAAGGGATGCGGCACCAGGGCTCCGAATCCGTAGGAGAGTCGCATGACCGAACACCCCCCTCGGCGGTACTCACCTGAAGGCACACCCCTGGGGCGCACCGCGGACGACGTCCGGCCCGGCAACGACTACTCCACCGAAACCCCGCGGGCCCGCAGGCTGTGGTGGCGCGTCAGGGACGTACTGCGCCGACCGGTGAAGAACAGCGAACAGCACCACTGACCCGCGAACATGGACAGGCCCTCCCGCAGGAACACCCTGCGGGAGGATCCGCTTTCGCTCCTCGACGAACGGTCGGAGGGCGAGGCCGGCACTGACCGTCCCGTAGAGGTCGCGCCACTCACGCGGTTCCTTCGCGACGCCCGGCCCCGGGCCGCTGTTGCCGGGGCCGGGCTCAGCCGCCGAGCTTCGTCGGCGCGGGGAGGCCGCCACCGCCGAGCTTGGCCGGGTCGGGCAGCTGGGCGGCGTCGCCCGTCCGCGAGAAGGTGTCCTTCCTGCCGCCCGCCCAGGAGACGACCAGCGTCCTGCCGTCCGAGCGCTCGACCTTGCCGGACGCGCGGTCCGTGTTGCCGTCGGCGCAGGTGAGCGTGAACGCCACGGGCTTCTTGTCCACGCCCACGGTGCCGGTGCAGGCGCGCTTGCCGCCGTCGGCGTAGAGGGCGGCCTTGCCCTGGTACACGGACAGGCCCACGGGGCCGTCGCCGGATCGCGCGGCGTAGACGCCGTCGAACGAGCTCCCGCCCTTGCCGTCCAGGGCACTGTCCCGTGCCGTCGACGAGGAGGCGGACGGCGCGCCGGCCTCCTTCTTCCCGCCGTCCTTGTCGCCGCCGCTGCCGCAACCGGTCATCAGCACAGCGGCGACCAGCGCCGCCCCCGTGAACTGTGCTGTTCTGCGCACGATTTCCTCCGTGACGTCCAGTGGGACAAGTGACTCAGAAGCTAACACCGGCCCTCCCACCACGGCGTGCCGTGCGGCGCACGGTTACGTGGTCGCTACATCTTCAGCCGTGTCCCCAGGCGCGCCGCAGGGCACGGAGGAGGGGCGACGCGACGGCGCGCCGCCCCTCCTCCGTGCCTCCGGTCCCGTGTGTCAGATCACCAGCGCCGCCATGGGCCAGCGCCGTACCCGGTAAGGCGCCCACCAGACGTGGTCGCCGACCTCGATCGCGAGCTCCTCCTGGAGGAGGTCGGCCAGCACCGCCCGCGGCACGGCGGTGACCGGCGCGCCGTCCGCCAGGGAGGCGATCGCCCGCTGATAGCCGGCGTCGTCGATCGTGAACCGCCGTAACTGCCTGCGGCGGCGGTCCCGGACCTGGAGGAAGCCGGGCCCCCTGCGGTAGGCGCACTTGCACAGGTAGAAGCTGTCGTGCCATTTCCCCAGGGCGCCTTCGGCGTCCGCGGGCCCGGACAGGGCCTCCGGAGGGTGGAGATGGCCCAACGGGATCCAGGAGTCCGGGTCGTCGGCGATACGCGCCCGCCAGTCCACCGCGACGGCCAGTCCGGTGAGCGCACCGATCAGACTCAGCGCGCGGACCGCCCAGGCGGGATCCGTCGCTCCGGTCAGATCTACCGGCCGGGGGAGGGCCACCCGCCGGGCACCGGCGTCGAAGAGCGCGTTCGCGCCGTCGACGACCGGCCCGCCGGGCACCTCCAAGGTGCCCAGCTCCATGCCGGCGACCCGGCACACCGAACGATCGTGGTCACGCCAGGCGGCCACCGCGAACGCGGCGGCGGGCGCGGTCTCGGCGCTCGTGGTCATCGTCCTCCTCCGGGCCGTTCTCCGGGCCGTCGGCCGCCCGCCGTCACGCGGGCGCCGACTGCAGCCGCGCCGCGAGGTCCGTGGCCTGGCGGGCGTCGTTCTCCTTGAGGTAGCCGAGGCGCAGCAGCTCCTGGTTGACCGAGGCCGGTGCCACGTGCACGTACTGGCCGCCGTCCTCGTAGACCAGGCCCAGGCCGCGCCAGTGCCGCAGGATCTCCCGCACCCGGGCCTCGTCCGGCCCGTCGGGGGAGGCCGGGGCCCGGTCGCCGGCCCCGGCCCGCAGCTTGCGCGTGGCGGCGGTGACGGTGTGCGGCTGGTCGAGCAGACGGAACAGCGCCGCCTCCCCGGGGTCGGTCAGCTCCAGCACGGTCCAGTCGAAGGCGCGCCGCCTGCTGACGAGTACGATCCGGTCACCGAGGTCGCAGTGGGTCAGCCGGCTGCCCGCGTAGGCGTGCTGCCAGGCGACGATGGCCGCGTTGAGCCGCTCGACGACCTCGTCGGCGATGCCGCGGGGCGGCACCTCGAAGATGTACGCCAGGTCGAACATCTCCGCTTCGGGCAGGTCGTAGATGAACCGGTACTGCTGGGCCGGCCGGAGGTCGGAGAAGCCGAGGCCGGGGTTGTTGAAGTAAGGGCTGAACCGTTCGATGGCGATCCGGGCGGACTGACTCGCGGGCGGGTTGAGGTGTTCCAGGGCGGGCATCTGCGCCACGGCGTCGTCGTAGTCGTCGGCCTCCTCGCCGGGGAAGCCGTGCAGGTAGTTCCAGGCGACGGTGAGACCGGCCGTGGCGGCGTCGCGCAGCATACGGACGTTCTGGCAGCCGGTGACGCCCTTGTCCATCAGGGCCAGCACCTTGCTGTCGAGGTTCTCGATGCCGGGCTGGACGTAGACGACCCCCGCCTCGGCGAGAGTCCGCAGCTGGCTGAGGCGCATATTGGACTTGATCTCGTACTGGAGCCTGAGGTCGTAGCCGCTCTCCCTCAGCCGGGGGAGCAGCGACTTCAGGTAGTTCATGTCGAGGATGTTGTCGACCACGTACATGTCCAGGACACGGTGTCTGCGGGCCAGTTCCACGATCTCCTCGAAGAACACGGCCGGGTTCTTGCTGCGGAACTGCATGGAGGACCCGTTCAGACCGCAGAACGTGCAGTGGTGCTTCTCCCCCCACCAGCAGCCGCGCGCCCCTTCCACGACGAGCTTGGGCTCGACCCAGGAACGGGCCCCGGAGGACGCGAGCCGCTCGAAGTACCCGGTGTAGTCGGGCGGCAGGATCGCGGCCGGCGGCAGTGGCCGCGTGCTCATGGGATTCGCGACGGAACGCCCCTGTTCGTCCCGCCGGCAGAGCCCCGGCACCTCGGTGGGTACCTCCTTACGGGCGATCGCGGTCAGCAGGGCCGGGAACGACTCCTCCGCCTCACCCCGGACCACGTAGTCGACGAAGGCGAAGTTGCGGTGGATCGCCTCGCCCTGCTTGCCGTCGCAGTTCGCCCCGCCCAGGACGGTGACGATGCCGGGGGCCAGCCTTTTGACGTGCCGCGCGGCCGCCAGCGCGGCGGCGTTCTGCTGGAACGTGGAGGTGAACCCGACGACGTCCGGCGCCAGGTCCACGATGCGCCGGGCGACGTCCAGGACGAACTCCTCGGCCATGGTGTGCAGCAGCAGGGCCTGCTCCCCACGGGCATCGGAGAGGTTCTCGCGCGTCGCCTCGGTGAACTCCTCGACGCGCCATTCGCGGTCGCCGTACAGGGCCGAGGAGAACACCCAGTCGCCGCACCCGAGAAAGTACGAGGCGAGGGAGTAGTACTCGTAGTCGCGAAGTGTGAATTCGGTACGCCTGGTCACCCAGTCGACATAGTCGATGTTGGCGTGCATCACTTCGGCGTGGGCGTCCGGCACACGCTCGTCGACACTGCGTTTGAGGATTCCGAGGGCCAGCGACGGGAGGTCGATGGAGGCCCACGGCATGTTCACCAGGAGTATGTGCACGATCGACCTCTTTCACGGGTCGCCGGTGATCCGGGAGGCGTGCGGTGGCGTGGCGGTACGGCGGCGAGGGCGCGAGGGCGGGACGGCCGGGCGGAGGGCCGGCAAGGCGGAGGGGCGGGCCAGGGGTTTCCCTGACCCGCCCCGGACCGGGCTACTCCCGAACCGCGGGAATGGGAATGTCGATGAGGCGCATACCGGTCTGGTACTCGCCGTCCTCGGCCTCCTCGAGTGGATCGTTGTGGATGATGTCCTTCTCCATGTCGTCCCCTTTCGCACGGTGGGCTGAGGATGGCCGGCGGATCCGGCCCAGTCCGTAGGGTGCGCCCCCGCCCAGGCTTTTTGAAGGGGTGTCACATGCGGAGCGGGTGTGAAGAACGGAGTACCGGAGTCCGTCTGGGCCGGGCCCGGCCCGGGCGCCGGGCCGGCTTCCGGCCCGTCCCGTCAGTCGAGCGAGAGCCACATCATGACGTCGTCGCGGTAGTCGCCGTCGCGCAGGCGCAGGCCGCCGGGCACCCGGCCGACCTCCTTGAAGCCGTGGCGCGCGTAGAAGTCCTCCAGGCCCATGCCGCCGCGCACCTCCAGCCGTAGCGCCTCCAGACCGAGCGAGCGGGCGAACGCGACCGTCTCCGTCAGCAGCGCCCCGCCCGTGCCGGTGCCCTGGAGCGACGGGTGGACCATGACCAGGACCACCATGGCCCAATGCCGCATCTTGAAGTCGGAGTTCAGCTTGAGGAACGTGGTGCCGACCAGCCGCCCGTCCGCGCCTCCTTCGTAGACACCCAGCATCCGCTGCTCGCCGGCGCCCACCACCCCGGCGACGCGCGCGGTGGCCGCGCGGACGGCCTCGGGGGCGACCGGGGTGACGAATCCGACGGAGCCACCCGCCTCGGAGACCTCGAACCACAGCCGGAAGAACGCCTCGCGGGCCTCGGGGGTGAGCTGGGGGTCACGGAGAAAGGTAAGTGCCATGCGCGTGATGCAAGCATTACGGGCCCGGCGCACGCAACCGCGAGGACCGACGGGGCGGAGCGCGGGCCCGGGAAGCGGGTTTCCCGCCTCGCGCGGCGCGGCGCGGACCGGCCGTCCCCGCCGTGTCAGCCGTTCGGCCCCTGCGCGGCGAGTGCCCGCAGCGCCCCGGCGAGTTGTTCCGGGGCGAGCGGCGGTACGGGCAGGGGGCGGGCGGCCTCGGTCCGCAGGCCGTCCAGGAACAGGAGCAGGTGGCGCCGCCAGGCGCCCGGGGCGACGGTCTCGGACGCGGGCACGACCCGGCCGAGGGCGGCCAGTGCGAAGAGCAGGTCCTCCACGACGACGTCACCGCGCAGCGTGCCCTGGTTCTGGGCGCGCCGGATCAGCAGGGAGACCGTCTCGTGGTGGTGGGCCTTGAGCGCCTCGAGGGAGGGGATGCCCTGGATCCCGGTGGTCATCAGGTCGTTGGCGCCCCGGTCCGCCGCCAGGCCCGCGAAGATGTACTCGAGGTAGTGGACCAGACCCTCCCAGGCGTCCGCGGCGTGCCGCGCGTCCTCGCCCCGGCGCAGGGTGCCGGTCAGCCCTTCGCCGAAGACCGCCTCGATGAGCGCGCCCCGGGTGGGGAAGTGCCGGTAGAGGGTGGCGTTGCCGACGCCGGCGCGGCGGGCGATGTCGTCCAGCGGGGCGTCCACGCCCTGCTCGGCGAAGAGCTGCCGGGCGGCCGAGACGAGCAGCTCGCGGTTGCGCCGGGCGTCCCGGCGCACGGGAGCCGGACGTCCGTTCCCGGTCGGTGACCCGCTGCTCCGTGTGCCGCTGCCGCTCACTGTCGTCCCCGCCCCTGTGCCGTGTCCGGTGCCGTGCCCGCTGTGGTGAACAGCACCCTAGCAAGAAAACGTGGACCACTCCCCGTTTCGTTGCTAGCGTTCCGGACGTCAAACGGGGAGTGCTCCCCGTTTGACGGGCCGTGGCCCGTCCCGGGTCACGACCGGACGACGAAAGGGCGACAACCCATGTCCACCATGCCCGCGTTCGCGGCCCTCGCCCCGGCCGGTACGGACTTCACCACCGACCCGTACCCCGTCTACGCCCACCTCCGGGAGAAGGGCTCGGTGCACCGCGTGGCCACCGAGGGCGCCGGGGACATCTGGGTGATCCTGGGGTACGACGAGGTACGGGCCGCGCTCACCGACGAGCGGCTGAGCAACGACGTACGTCACTCCTCCCGCTGGGCGGACGACGGCGGTCACGCGATCGGTCGCAACATGCTCCAGACCGACCCGCCCCACCACACCCGGCTGCGCAGGCTGGTCGCCGGGGAGTTCACCGCGCGCCGCATCGAGGCCCTGCGGCCCCGCGTGCGACAGCTGGCCGACGAGCTCCTGGACGCCGTCGCGCCGCTGGGCGCCGCCGACCTCGTCGAGTCCTTCGCGCGACCGCTGCCCATAGCGGTCATCTGCGAGCTCCTCGGCGTCCCCGCGGAGGACCGCGAGGCGTTCCACGAGTGGTCCCAGGACATGATCTTCCCGGCCACCCCGGAGGCCGGGGCCGCCGCGGCCGGGGCGATGACCGGATACCTCACCGGCCTCCTCGACGCCAAGGACCGGTCACCCGGCGACGACCTGCTCAGCGCGCTCGTCGGGGCACGGGACACCGATGACGGTCGGCTCTCCCCGGACGAGCTCCTCGGCATGGCGTTCCTGCTGCTCGTCGCGGGCCACGAGACGACCGTCAACCTCCTGGCCAACGGGACGTACGCCCTGCTCACCCACCCCGGACAGCTCGCCGCCCTGCGCGCCGAACCGGCGCTGCTCGACGGTGCGATCGAGGAGATGCTGCGGTACGAGGGCCCGGTGACGTCCGCGGCGTACCGCTGGGCCACCGAGCCCGTGGAGCTCGGCGGCGTGACCGTCCCGGCCGGCGAGGCCGTGCTGATCCTGCTGGGGTCGGCCTCCCGGGACCCGGGCCGCTTCGCCGAACCGGACCGCTTCGACATCCGCCGCCCCCGCCCCGGCGGTGGGCACCTCGCCTTCGGCCATGGCGTTCACCACTGCCTGGGCGCCCCGCTGGCCCGCCTGGAGGCGGCGGTCGCCTTCCCCGCCCTCCTCGACCGCTTCCCCGACCTCGCGCTCGCCGTGGCCCCGGAGGAAGTGCCCTGGCGCCCGGGGCTGATCCGGGGAATCTCCCGCCTTCCGGTCCGCTACGGCCCGCACGTCTGAGCGCCGGCGGCCCGGCCGGGGAGCGTGCCCTCGCACGCGGGGTGACGCATCGTCACGTGAGGAGGCTCGGCGCGCCCGTCTGTGGGCCGGCGTCGGCGCGGAGGTGGGCCAGGAGCGCGTCCCCGCTCTCGTACGGGCGCTCGTCCGGGAGCAGCCGCCCGGCCGCCTCCAGGTCGCCGTCCGCCACCAGGGCGCGCATCTCCCGGGCGAACGGGGTCACGTCCGTGATGGACACGGTCCACTCGTCGGCGTAGCGGCGCGACGCCTCGCCCGCGAGGCCGAGCTGGAGGGAGCGGTGGGGGAGCGCCCGCAGGCGCAGATCGCGCTCGGGGTCCCACTGCACCCTGGCGGGCGCGGACTTCAGGGCGCGCTTCCAGGCGTCGTGGTCCGTGTGCACGGTGCGGTCGTAGTGGGAGAGACAGGCGTTGCCGAGCGCCCAGTCGAAGCCGGCGCGGTCGATCTCGACGGCCAGCACGCACTCCTGGTCGGCCTTGGTGGCCCATCCGCAGCGGTACATCATCCACAGGAAGGACGGCTTGATCCACGTCATGCGGTCGCGCTTCCACGCGGCCGGGAAGCGGCCGTCGCGGGCGGCGGGGAGGCCGAGGCGGGGCGAGTACGCCTGGTAGACGGTGATCGTGGTGGGGGTGTGGGTCGCGCGGATACGGCGGTGGGGCTCTTGCATGCGGGTGAGTATCGGCGGTACGGGCGAGCGGGGGAAAGCGAATTACGGGGGTGGGTGAAGACGCCGTCCCCGGTGTCGGCCGGCTCGGGCGCTCCCCTGCCGGGGGCCGGAGGCCGTCCTCCGGACAGGCCCGGAAGCCCCACCGAACGGGTGAATGCGAGGGACTCATCGGGCAACGGGCTTTACCTGCGATCGGCCCGTCCCCCTGAATCGGAGGCGAAGGGCGGTGCACACGGCAGGGGCGTTCCGGCCCCCGCGGGCCCGCCCTCACGACCCCGCCAGGAGGCGACGAGTATGGACGCGCACCACGAGAGCCGAGGCCACCGCCCCACCTTCCTCGGCCGCTCCGTCCGCCGCAGACGTTCCGGCGTTCCGGCGGCCGCGCTTCTCGCGCTCGCGACGGCGGCCGCACTGCTGGGGACGTACGGGGCGGCGGTCCCCGCCTCCGCCGCGCCGGTGCCCGCGGCGGACCTGTGCCCGATGGGCAACCTCTGCCTCTACACCAGTGGTATCGGCGTCCCCGAGCCGCTCCAGATCCGTCAGTGCCAGAGCCGGAAGTTCGACGCGCCGTTCCGGGCCCGGAAGGTGGAGAACAACACCCGGGTGAACGCGAAGGTGTCGACGGGCGGAGGCGAGACCGTCACGGTGGAGCCCGGCCAGGCCGTCAACTTCGCCCCGGACCTGCGGATCGCCACGGCGGGGACGCCCTGCTGAGACACACTGCCGAAAGAGAGGGTGTGGGTGACGGGTGCCGTCGGCGCCCGTCACCCGCCGGGCGCACCGGGACCCGTACCCGGGCAGTGGTGGGACCGGCCCGGAAGTCGGCTCAGCAGCACTGCCAGGTGAACATCGCCGCCTCGAATCGGCGTTCGGCGAGGTCCTCGGGGCGTATGAGCCAGTAGAGGGCACCGCAGTCGCCCCACATCATGTCCGCGTCGTCGTCGCTGTCGAACTGGGCCAGCAGGGTCCAGCCGCGGGCCTCCTCCGCCAGGCGAGGGTCGTCCCAGGCCGTACCGCCGCCGAGGACGCCATGGGCGACCTCGGTCTCGACCGGGTTCTGCACGGGGTCGGCGTGCCCGCCGATGCGGTGGGCGGCGCCCTCGCCCGCCTCGCCGAGGGCGTCCAGGAACTCCTCCCCGTACACGGGGTGGTCGCTGCCCGTGCCGGCGAAGACCTCCTCGATCAGCGGGTGGTACGGATCGGGGGCCGTCTCCTCCAGCCGGGCCGTGAGCGGCACCACGGGGTAAGGGTCGAGCCCCTGGGGCGTGGCCCGCTCCACCGTGGGCGTGCCGGCCGGGGTGTAGAGCACGCGCGCTCCGGCCCAGCTCTCCCGGTCGTCGGGCAGGACGAGCGCGTCGCCGTCGTCGATCTGGCCGTCGAAGTAGAAGAACGACAGCGTGCCGTCGTCGGGCAGGGGGATGTCCAGGGCGTTGACAGGCAGCGCGGCGCAGTCCACGGCGGCGACGAAGGCCAGCGGGCCGTTCCCCTCCCACGTCGGCCATTCGACGTCGGCCGGGAGCTCCGGGGCCCCGCCCAGCCGGCCCACCACGGTCTCCCGGCCCTCCGCCGCCATGAGGCCCACGGTCGGCCGCAGCAGGCCGATCCAGCGCTCGGCCGTCTCGGCGGGGAGGAGCTCGCGGGCGAGGGCGCGCAGGGGAGTGGTGGCGGGGCCGGCGGCCTCGGAGTGCGTTGTCCGGTTCATGGTCCGAATCATGCACGCCACCACTGACATTCCCGCTCCACCGGTCCTCCAGAGGCCACCGGCAGGCGTGGAGGCCGCGCGGCACGCCGTTCCCCAAGCTGCTGAGGCGTCAATTCCGGTCATCTCCGCCGCCTCGTGGGAGCGGTCGCCGAGGCCGTGGCGGCGAGCAGCCGTCCGGACGGATCAACTGGCCGGGGAGCGAGGGGCGGACGCCGGGGACACCCGGAGAGCCGCGTCCCCGACATCCGGCGCCGGCCCTAGCCCGGCGCTGTTGTCATCGAGTGCGTCGGCCTGTTGTCATCGGGAGAGCCGGGACCCTGGTGAAGGATACGGCGCGATGGATGTAGTGTGCATTTGGTCGACCTTCGGGGAGGGTGTGAGCTGTGACTGATCAGCGTGTGGTGATCGTGACGGGTGGGGGCACGGGGATCGGTGCCGCCACGGCCCGGCTGTTGCGTGCGGCCGGACATCAGGTGGTCGTCTCGGGTCGCAGGCCCGAGCCGCTGGAGCGCGTGGCGGAGGAGACCGGGGCCCTGGCCCACCCCTCGGACGCCGCCGACCCCGATGCCGTCCAGGAACTCGTCGACGCCACCCTCGCCGCCTACGGCCGCATCGACGGCCTGGTGCTCAACGCCGGGATCGCCCGCCCCGGCACGGTCGGGGACCTGGCGCTCGAGGACTGGGAGGCGGTGATGCGGACCAATGTCACCGGCCCGTTCCTGCTCCAGCGCGCCGCGCTGCCGCACCTCTTGGAGTCCCGCGGCTCCGTCGTCGCCGTCGCCTCCGTCTCGGCGCTGCGCAACGGCCCCGCCAACGCCGCCTACGCCACCTCGAAGGCCGCGCTCCTCCAGCTGTGCCGCTCCCTGGCGGTGGACTACGGTTCCCGTGGCCTGCGGGCGAACATCGTGTGCCCCAGCTGGGTCCGTACGGACATGGCCGAAGGGCGCATGGAGCGCTTCGCCCGGGAAGCGGGCCTGGGCGAGGGCGGCGCGGACGCCGCCTACGAGGCGGCCACCCGCCTGCTCCCGGCCGGCCGGCCGGGACGGCCGGAGGAGGTGGCCGAGGCGATCGCGTGGCTGCTGTCGCCCGCGGCCTCGTTCGTCAACGGCGCGACGCTGACCGTGGACGGCGGCGTCACGGCCGTGGACCCGGGGATGGCGGCGTTCACCTTCCGCGTCGAGCCCCGGGAACCGGCGGAGGGCTGACCCGCCCGCCGTCCCCTTTCCCCTGCTTCCCTCATGCTGTCGACTCCCGTTCCCAGGTGCGCCCACCCCTCGCGGCCCCTCGGGAACGGGCGGTTCCGTCGCGGTCCTGATCCCCTCCTGACCGTGTCGGGACCTTCCCCCGTGCCAGGGGTGGCTCTTCCCCCTGGAGCCTCCTCCTGGCCGGGGGCCCTGTTCGTCCGGCACCGTCGCCCACGCCCGTGATCTCCCGGGCCGTGTGACGGTCGCCGCGCGGGCTCCGGTGAGTAGGGTCCGGCCATGGCATACACATTTCAGGTGACCGTCGATTCCGCGACCCCGCACGCTCTCGCCGACTGGTGGGCCGACGCGCTGGGCTGGGAAGTGGAGCCGAGCGACGAGGCGTTCATCCGCCGGATGGTCGCCGAGGGCCGGGCGGGCGAGGACGACACCACCACCCACCGTGGGACGCTGGTGTGGAAGGCCGGTGCGGCGATCCGCCATCCGGAAGGGCTGGAGCGCGCGCCGCGTGTCCTCTTCCAGCGGGTGCCGGAGCCCAAGACGGTCAAGAACCGGGTCCACCTCGACGTGCGTACCGGCTCCGACGACTTCCGGGCCGTCGTCGAACGGCTGCTCGCCAAGGGCGCCACGTTCCTGCACGAGGGCAGGCAAGGGCCCTACGCCTGGACCACCCTCGCCGACCCGGAGGGCAATGAACTCTGCGTGTCCGAATAGGCCGTGGTCGAGTCCCGTGCTCTTCCACGGAGCCCAGGACGAGGTACCGAGGACGGCGCGACGTGCTCCGCGCCGGCCGCACCCGGGAAGGGCGCGGCCGGCGACGGCGCGGGGCGAAGGCGCCCGCCCGGGTGGTGCCCGGATGGTGCCCGGGTGGTCAGCGTGACCGCGGAGCCCGTGCCGCCCGCGGGGACTTCACGCCCTCCGGTGAAAGGGCGAAGGAGGCGGGCGGAGTGGCGTTCCCGGCGTTGTCGTAGCCGACGGCGCAGTACGTCCACGGGCCGTCGGCGGCCTTCAAGGACGCGGGAATGCCCAGGTAGTCGCGGTAGCCCGCGCTGTCGGCGCAGTCCGTCGCGGCGCGCGGACCGTACTTCACCTTGTAGCCGGTGATCTCCCACGGCGCGTACACCGGGTAGACCCAGTACGAGGCGTCCTCGCCCTCGCCGAAGAGCCGGCTGTCGATGGCCGGGGCGACGGTGGGCGCGGTGTTGTCGACGCGGGCGTACGCGTACGCGGGGTGTGCGAGGGAGGTCGCCCAGGCGGCACCCTTGAGCGTGGCGTCGGGGCCCGCCGCCACGCACAGGACGTAGAGATTGTCCTTCCTCGGCAGGACTTCCTTGTGGTCCAGGCCCGCGCCGGTCAGCCGCCGGGGCTTGTCGTAGCCTTCGGGACTGGTGCAGTCGACGACGCCGAAGGGCCCGCTCTTGACGGCGACATGGGTCCGGCCCCCGGTCGCCGCAGGGGCGACGTGGGCGTCCCAGCGGGCCGGGCCGGTGGCGGTCTCGCTCCGGGTGTGCAGGCCGCCGCCGGTGACCTTCGGCTGTTCGCCCCGGTCCAGTCGGCAGCCCTTCTTGCGCAGTTGGAGCCCCTTCCCGTCGAGGCAGGACGCGACGGCGTCGACGGGGGTGACGTAGGCGGCGTCGTCCCCGGGCACGATCAGGCCCTCGTTCCCGCCCTCGCAGGGGCGGCCGGGGCCGCAGCCGAGGTAGCCGGGGGTGGCGATGGTGTTGAGCATCCCGACGAGCCGGTCCGGGTCCGCGGCGGTGGTGACGGCGCCGCCGGACGAGCCGCCGCTGATGCCGAGGCAGTCGGTGCGGGTGGCGCCCTTCCACAGCCAGGTGTTCTCGTGCAGGGCGACGCCCGAGGCGGTGGCCTCGCACGTGGACAGGCGCAGGAACCGCCGGCCGGGCTCGACGCCGTCGGTCGGGGCGTGGGCGGCGCGCAGGGCGGTGCCGGGCGCGGGGCGCTCCGTGGCGAGGGTCCGCGGGGTCACGTCCAGGGCGGCGAGGTCCCGGTAGGTGGCCGAGAGCTGGAGCACCGATACGTCGATGTCCTTCATCGTCGCGTAGACGACGCGCTCGACGGGGAACGCCTTGTGCTCCGCGACGTTGTCGTGGAAGAAGGCGGGGGTGTAGCTCCAGTCGGCCGGCGCGGCCTTGCCGATGACGACGTCGTTGGTGCCCATGGCGTCGTCGACGCAGTGCCCGTTGCTCAGGACGAGGGCCTTGGCGCCGGGGTCCGGTTTGCCGGTCGCGTGGACGAGCGTGGCGGTGCAGGTCGTGCCGCCACCGCCGACCAGGCGTCCGGAGGCCCGGGACCGTTTCCCGTCGGGGGAAGCGGCGTCGAGCAGCGGCGCGGGCTCCGCGGCGGTCGCGGCGGGGGAGACCGAGGCGCCCGCCGGGTGCGGCGGTGGTGCCGCGTGTGCCGGAGCGGCTCCCCATATCAGCCCCGTGGCGACGCACCCCGACGCGCACGCCGCCAAGGCGGTGCGCACCCGGGTCCGGACGGCACTGTTCACAGCGCATCCCTCCGTTTCGGTGAATTCGTGGGTGTGCACGCGTGGTTCACGGGCGGTGCACGCCCCGACCCTGGCAGAAGCCCGGAGGGGCGGCGAGGCTACCGATCTTGTTCCGGACGATCACATTCGGTGACGGCCGGAGGGTGAGGGTGCGGCAGGGGTGTGGTCGTGCGGCCGGCGGGTGACGCTGCGTCGTGCGAGGGCCGGTGCGGGGCTCGTCGGAGAGCTCGTTTGAGAGCCTTCAATGTCGTCCTGAAACAGCTCCTTCGCCTACGAGAGTGAGGCGAAGTGATGTCGGAGTCATGGA
This sequence comes from Streptomyces eurocidicus, assembly GCF_002891295.1. Taxonomy (GTDB): domain Bacteria; phylum Actinomycetota; class Actinomycetes; order Streptomycetales; family Streptomycetaceae; genus Streptomyces; species Streptomyces eurocidicus. Next base: position 889,462 of record NZ_LGUI01000002.1, read on the forward strand.
AAGGGCGGTGGGTTATCGATGGGTGCGCCGTCCCCGCTCGTCCGGCCGTCCGCCCGGCCGTTCATCGGGAAAGCGGCAGACATTTCCCCCTCTCTTCAGAGAATTGCTCCTTAAGGTGCCGAACGGATGGGCCTGAGGATGTACGCCGTTCCGCGGGGTATGCAGCCACTCCGCCGACGGCGTGGCCCCCCGCGGCCCCCGCCGGGTACGTCACCCGCGGGCCCCGGGCGAGGCCGCGCGCACCGACAGGTGGGAGACACCATGAAGACCGTGCTCATCTCCGGCGCCAGCGTCGCCGGACTCACCGCCGCCCACTGGCTGCGGAGCAAGGGGTACGCGCCCACCGTCGTCGAGTGCGCCCCCGCACTGCGCCCGGGCGGCCACGCGCTCGACGTCCGTGGCGTCGCGCTCGACGTCCTCGACCGGATGGGCCTGCTGGAGGAGGCCCGGCGCGTACGCACCCGGATGCGCGGGACGACCATGCTCGACGCCGAGGGCAACGAGCTCTGGCGCTCTCCCGGGACACGCCTCGGCGGCGACCGGTCCGGTGGCGGCGACATCGCGCTGCTCCGTGACGACCTCACACGGCTGCTGTACGGGCCGACCCGCGACGACGTCGAGTACGTCTTCGGCGACTCCCTCAGCGCCTTGGGGCAGGACAGGGAGGGGGTCCATGTCTCGTTCGAGCGCGGACGGCCCCGTACGTTCGACCTCGTCGTCGGAGCGGACGGCCTCCACTCCGAGGTGCGGCGGCTGGCCTTCGGCGCGGAGCGGCGGTTCGTCCGTCACCTGGGCCGTCACCTCGCGGTCTTCAGCGCCGACAACTTCCTGGGCCTGGACGACTGGCAGGTGTGGATGCGCGACGAGACCGCGCGCTACTGCCTCTACCCGGCCCGCGACAACACCGAGACGCGCGCCACGCTCGGCTTCGCCTCGGGACCCCTCGACCACGACCACCGTGCCGTCGAGGACCAGAAGTCGCTGGTCGCCGAACGGCTCTGCCACCTGCGCTGGGAGACGCCGAAGCTGCTGGCCGCGATGCGAACGGCGCCGGACTTCTACTTCGACGCGATGGCCCGGGTCCGTATGCGGACCTGGTCGGCCGGCCGGGTGGTGCTGATCGGGGACGCGGGCCACTGCCCTTCGTCGATGTCCGGCCAGGGTGCCGGCCCGGCGCTGGTCGGCGCCTACGTACTGGCCGACGAACTCGGCAGGGCGGGGGACGACCACCGCGCCGCGCTGACCCGCTACGAGGCGCGGATGCGCACCTATGCCGAGCCCGACCGGGCCCCCACGACGGCGGATCCCGCCGGGTCGGCCCCGGAGGAGCCCCTCGAACGGGCCGGGAACGCGATCGCGCTGGACGCGTGAGCGGCGGCAGGGCGCCACGCGGGCAGCCGATTCCGGGAGGCGCCCGGAGGGCGACGCCCGGCCCCGGCGCGTCCGGCGCCCCTCGCGGGCCCCGCCCGGACGACGCCCGGGTCAAGGCCGGTACGACCTGCGCCACTCCACCTCCTCGGGCGTCGTCGGGGGGGTGATGCTGTACACGTCACCGATCCGCAGACCGTCCGGGGTGAGGAACTCCTCGCGGGCGCCGATGACGCTGAGGGACACCAGCGAATCGGGTTGCCAATACGTGCGGTAGTTCGGCGAGTTCGCCGGGTCAGGGATCTCCAGCAAGGGCGCGCCGCGCCGCGCCAGCAGCCTCCGCAACTTCTCGAACCGCAGCCTTCGGTCGAACCGCCCGTACCGGTCCCGGATCGACTGGTCGACGGTCTTCCCGCCGGCCCGCGCCAGCCGGTGCACCTGCAAGGTGAAGTGGTGGCCCGCCCAAGGGAGGTCGGCGGAAGCACGGCTCCAGAAGAACTCCACCATGCCGTAGTCGCGCCACATCTGGTACTCGCCGGGGGAGTTCTCGGCGAATTCCCTTCCCAGGGCCTCGTCGACCCGGTCGGGCGGGTCCGTCGGCCTCGCCCCGAGAACGGTTCCGGAGGCCACGACGTCCATGTAGAACGCGAGGGAATAGGGGGTCAATTATTTATTCCTTGAGCATGGACGTATAGGTGTGGACGTATACGCGGAGCGGCCGCGGCGGTGCACGCTACCCGAGCCGAGGGCGGGCACCAAGCGGGTTCCGGCCGCCGCCGGACCCGGCGCCCGGTCGGCCCGGCGGATACTCGGCGGATAGACGGCAGGTAGACGGCATCACCCACCGGCGCCTCTGCGGTGGATATTCGTATCCCGCCGCAACAGATGAAAGCGGAAGGCGATTGCGACCGCGGCGGAAGGGAAATTCCCCGGCACGCCCGCCCGCGCTGGGCAGTGGCCCTGAGAGCGGAATCCGGCGGGCGCCACGAAAGGACCTGCCGTGCCTCGTTCCCCCGCTCGCGCGATCGTCCGTCTCCTCGCCGTGCTGTCGCTGGTGGCCCTCCCGGCGGGGCCCGCCGTCGCCGCAGCCGCGCCTGTGTCCCGGCCCGCGGCCGTCGTCGACGTGATGATCAAGGATTTCGCGTTCGACCCCTCATCGGTGACCGTCCACCCCGGAGACACGGTTCGCTGGATCAACAAGGGCGGCACCGACCACACCTCGACGTCCGACACGGGTCTGTGGGACTCCCTTCGCATCGCTCCCGGCGAGAGTTTCCGCCGGACCTTCGGAACGGCCGGAACCTTCCCGTACCACTGCGCCATCCACCCTTCGATGAAGGGCACCGTCACGGTGCGGTAGAGACTCCGTCGGCGACGGAGTTCCTCCGGAGGTACGCGGAGAGGCGGGCCGCGGACACCGGGCGGATCCACGGCGCCCGGGCGGACGGCCTGCTCGCCGGGGGAGTCCTCTTCCGCCGCCGGCGGCCCGGCGATCTTCCCTCCCGCGGCCGCCCCGGCGGCCCTCCGGCGCCCCGGGCGGCACCCCCCGGAGCGCCGAAACGGCATGGGGTTAGCATATGAGCGCCAGCTAGCTCGAAAGTTAAGCGCCGCCTAGCTCGAAAGATAAACCTGTGACTGTCAATGACGACTCGTTCACGAACTGGAAGAACCGCGAGGAGATCGCGGAGTCGATGATCCCGATAGTCGGGAAGCTGCACCGGGAGCGGGACGTCACGATCCTGCTGCACAGCCGCTCCCTGGTGAACAAGTCGGTGGTCAGCATCCTGAAGACCCACCGCTTCGCCCGCCAGATCGCCGGTGAGGAGCTCTCGGTCACCGAGACGCTGCCGTTCCTGCAGGCCCTCACCACCCTCGATCTCGGTCCCTCCCAGATCGACATCGGCATGCTGGCCGCGACGTACAAGGCCGACGACCGCGGTCTCTCGGTGGCGGACTTCACCGCCGAGGCCGTGGCCGGCGCCACGGGCGCCGACAAGATCGAGTGCCGTGAGCCGCGCGACGTCGTCCTCTACGGGTTCGGCCGCATCGGCCGCCTCGTCGCCCGGCTGCTGATCGAGAAGTCCGGCTCCGGCAACGGCCTGCGGCTGCGCGCCATCGTCGTCCGCCCGGGCGGCGGCCGGGCCGCCGAGGATCTCGTGAAGCGCGCCTCCCTGCTGCGCCGCGACTCCATCCACGGCCAGTTCCAGGGCACGATCACCGTGGACGAGACGGACAGCACGATCACCGCCAACGGCAACGAGATCAAGGTGATCTACGCCAACGACCCCTCGGAGGTCGACTACACGGCGTACGGCATCAAGAACGCCATCCTCATCGACAACACCGGCAAGTGGCGCGACCGCGCCGGTCTGTCGAAGCACCTGCGCCCCGGTATCGACAAGGTCGTCCTCACCGCCCCGGGCAAGGGCGACGTGCCCAACATCGTGCACGGCGTCAACCACGACATGATCAAGCCGGACGAGCAGATCCTGTCCTGCGCCTCCTGCACCACCAACGCGATCGTCCCGCCGCTGAAGGCGATGGCGGACGAGTACGGCGTGCTGCGCGGCCATGTGGAGACCGTCCACTCGTTCACCAACGACCAGAACCTGCTGGACAACTACCACAGCTCCGACCGTCGCGGGCGCTCGGCGCCGCTCAACATGGTCATCACCGAGACGGGCGCCGCCTCCGCCGTCGCCAAGGCGCTGCCCGAGCTCAAGGCGCCGATCACCGGCAGCTCGATCCGCGTCCCGGTACCGGACGTCTCGATCGCGATCCTCAGCCTGCGGCTCGGGCGCGAGACCGACCGCGAGGAGGTCCTCGACTACCTCCGCAACGTCTCCCTGACCTCGCCGCTCAAGCGCCAGATCGACTTCACCACCGCCCCCGACGCGGTGTCGAGCGACTTCATCGGCTCGCGCCACGCCTCGATCGTCGACGCCGGCGCCACCAAGGTCGACGGCGACAACGCCATCCTGTACCTCTGGTACGACAACGAGTTCGGCTACTCCTGCCAGGTCATCCGCGTCGTCCAGCACGTCTCCGGGGTGGAGTACCCGACCTACCCGGCCCCGGTGGCCTGACCCGCGGGACCGTCCGGCCGGCGTGCCGACGCACCGGCACGCCGGTCGGACGGGCAGGACAGCGGTGACCGGCCTTTCCCTCGATTCCGGTGCCGCCCCGCCGGCCCCGCCCGCCACGGCCGGCTCCGGCGTACTCGTTCCGCCGGGATTCACCGCCCGCCCCCTTGCTCTCCCACGGCCGTCACCCCTGTACTGAGCACAGGCCGCGCGGACGCACCGCGCGGCGGCGAAGGGACAGGCGTGATGGATGCCGAAGAGCCCATGAGCGAGACCCCCGAGGTCTACCTCCCTCCCGCCCTGATCGAGCTGGGGGAGTTCACGGACGTGACCCTGGGCCACGGGTGGGTCATCGAGGACCGCCAGGACGACATGGCCTGGTGACGGCGCACACGGCCGGGACTTCGGCCGGCGGGACCTGGTTCGCGGTCCTGCCCGACACCGAGGCGGGCGGGGCCGCGGCGCTCCTGCTGCGCCGGGAGGCCCGCGAGGAGGTCCCGCACGCCTCCGGGCGCCCCTGGCTCCTGGGCCGCTGGGCACCCGGCGACATGACCGTCGTCCACGCGGGCCCGGTGCGGATCGCGGCCGCCGGACCCGGTGCGGCCGCCCTCGTCCGCCACTCCGGGGCCCTCGGCGGGCTCCGGGCCCCCGCCGATCTGGCCCGGCTCGCGGCCCGCCTGCCGGGCGCCCTCCACCTGCTCTGCTCGACGGCGGGCCGGGTCATGGCACAGGGGACCCTGGCGCACACCCGAAGGATCTTCCACTGCCGCCTCGCCGGCTGCCAGGTCGCCGCCGACCGGGCCGACGTCCTGGCCACCGCCCTCGGCGCACCGGTCGACGAAGCCGCCCTGGCCCTTCGGCTGCTGTCCCCGTCCCCGCCCCACCCGCTCGGCGGCCTCCCCCTCTGGCGGGGCGTGCACGCGGTCCCGGGCGACCACCTCCTGCTCCTCGACGAGCGCGGTGCCGCCACGACCGTACGCCGCTGGCGCCCGCCGCTCCCCGAACTGCCCTTGGACCGGACCGCCGACGCCGTACGCGACGCCCTGACCGCCGCCGTCGCCGCGCGCACCCACGACGGCGGCACCGTCGGCGCCGACCTCTCCGGCGGCATGGACTCCACCAGCCTGTGCTTCCTCGCCGACCGCGGCCCGGCCCACCTGCTCACCTACCGCCAGGACTCCGTCGACCCGGCACACGACGACGCCCTCTGGGCCCGCGTCGCCGTGGCCGCGCTGCCCTCCGCCGGACACCTGGAGACCGGGGCCGACGGGGCGCCGGCCGCGTTCGCGGGGCTGACCGCGCCCGACGCCGACCCCGAGGAGCCGTTCCGCTGGGTGCGTTCCCAGGCCCGCCTGGCCGACCTGGCACGGCGCATGGCGGAGGCGGGGGCACGCCTGCACCTCACGGGCGACGGAGGCGACGAGCTCTTCGGCGCCATGCCCTCCGCCCTGCACAGCCTGGCCCGCGTCCGGCCCGTCACGGCCCTGCGCCGGCTGCGGAGCCACCGCGCCCTGCGCCGCTGGCCCCTGACGGCCTCCCTGCGGGCCATGGCCGACACCTCGGACTACCCCCGCTGGCTCGCCTCCCACGGCGGACCGCTCCTCGGCCCCCTGCCCTCGCCCACCGTCCCGTCCCTGTGGTGGGGGCCGCCGCCACGACTGCCCCGGTGGGTGACACCGCAGGCCACGGCACTCGTCCGGGAGAGCCTCGCCCGCACGGCCGCGGAGCGCCCGGACCCGCTGGCGCCCTCGCGCGTCCAGCACGAGCACCTGCACTACGCCCAGGTCTGCGGGCGGGCGGTGCGGCTGGCGGACCGGCTCACGGCGCTGTACGGGGTGCGCCTGGCGGCCCCGTACCTGGACGACCACGTCATCGAGGCCGCCCTGTCCGCACGGCTGGAACTCCACGCGCCCGCCGACCGCTACAAGCCCGTCCTGGCCCGCGCGATGGCGGGCATCGTCCCGGCCCCGCTGCTCGGCCGCACGACCAAGGCGGTGTTCGGCGCCGACTCCTACGTGGGGCTGGACCGCCACCGGGCCGAGCTGCTGGACCTGTGCGCCGATGACTCGGCGCTGGCGTGCCGGGGCCTCGTGGACCCGGCCGCGCTGCGCGCCGCCCTCGTCGCGCCGCACCGCGACACGGCCTCCATCCGGCCCCTCGACCCGACGCTGGCAGCCGAGCGGTGGCTGCGCGCCACGACCGCCGGAGGACCCCGATGAGCCAGTCCGTGACGCTCCACCGTCCCGAGCACGTGCCGTGGCGGCGGCGCCTCAAGGCCAGGCTGGCCGTGGCCGCCGCCCGCCCCCTCCTCGGACTCGCCCCCGCCCGGCTCCGAAGGCTGTGCGCGTTCCTGCGCCGGGGCGCCGCGCCCGCGGGCTACGAACAGGCGCTCGCCGCCCGTACCGCGGTCGTCGCCGTCAGCGTCCGCTGCGCCGGCCAGGGCTGCCTCCAGCGCTCCCTGGCCACCGCCGTCCTCTGCCGTCTCGAAGGCGCCTGGCCCACCTGGTGCGCGGGTGTCCGCACCCGGCCCTTCCGGGGCCACGCCTGGGTCGAGGCCGACGGCCGCCCGGTCGGCGAACCGTACCCGCCGGGCTACTTCGTCCCCATGGTCAAGGTGCCGCCCCTGGAACGGCAGCGGTCCGGGGAGCATCCCGGCCCAGGGTGAGCGGCCGGCGCGGAGACCCGTCCTCCCGGGGACCCTGCCGGTAGCCGGTAGCCGGTAGCCGGTAGCCGGTAGCCGGTAGCCGGTAGCCGGTAGCCGGTAGCCGTCAGCCGGTAGCCGTCAGCCGGCGGGCGTGAGGAGCCGGAGCCCGTGCCGTGCGACAGGGACCCGCCCGGTCGGTTCGACGCCGAAGGCCCCGAACCCACCCCGGCGGGCGTCACACGTGCTTCCGCAGGTGCGCCGTGACCTGCGCGCCCGTCTCCGGCGACAGCCGTCCCTCCGGCACGTCGAAGCCCAGCTCCCGGGCGAGCACGGCGGCACGGAGGTCGAAGGCGGCCTCCGTGAGATGGGCCAGGGTGTCCACCGCGGCGCGCGTCCGGCGCAGGGCGACGGCGAGGACGCCCGCCGCGACCAGCGGCGCCGGCCACCACCAGACGGCGGGCAGCACGCCGAGCACGCCCCAGCCCGCCAGCGTGACCGCCGTGTCGAGCTCCGTGCGCGCGGCCCGCAGCGCGTTCTGCTCGGACTCCGTCAGCACCAGCCACAGCCGCGGCCACGCGAACACGACGTCCAGCCGGTACCAGGCCCAGACGCGGGCGCCGACCACGCCCAGCCGGTCGCCCGCCCAGGTGGGATGGGCCGGGGGCCCCAGCGCGACGGCGTTGCGCCGGGCCGCCAGCGCGTCGATCCGGGCCCGGACCTCGGCGGGCGGCCGCGCCCCCGCGCCCTCCAGCGCGGCCCGGTAGGCCAGGTCGGCCGCCTGCCAGCGCGCGGCACGGGCCGCCGTCAGCCGCCGCGCCGCCCACCGCAGACCGTACGGCCAGGGCTCGGACCACAGCCGCCCGAGCGCCGCGGCGACACCCCGGGCGGTCAGTCCGGCGGCGGCCGACAGCACGGGAAGGACCGCGAGAACGAGCACCCACGAGGAGGCGCGGCCGTCGAGAGGACCGCCGACGGCCGGCAGGTCGGCCAGCCGGCCGACGTCCGCCCAGTGCGCGTGGCCCAGCCGGTGGGCCGCCACCGCGCCCGCCACGTAGAGCAGCCCCGGCAGGACCAGCACGGCCACCCACCGCTCCACGTACTTGCGGCCCAGCTCCGCCAGCACCGTGTTCATCCCGTTTCCCCGGCCCTTCGCCCGCGCGCGGTCAGCCGAACCGCAGCGGCCGGCCGTGGAGGGCGCAGACCGGGAGGTCCTCGCCCGGACGTGGCTGTTCCGCCCGGCGGCAGGCGCCGGCCGGGCAGCGGTAGCGGCCGAGCGCCACATGCCCGGCGCGGTCGCCGCCGGGCAGGGGCACCAGACCGGCCCCCGCGCCGCCGCCCGGCGCGGCACGGGTCGCCGAGGACTCCAGCAGGCGCAGCAGCCCGAGGGCCCGCAGCCGGTCGGTCACCGGCTCCCCGCGCCGCGCCGCCGCCAGGACCTCCTCCAGGCGGCCCCCGTCGCCGGTCTCCTCGGCGACCGCCCGCAGCTCGGGGAGTTCCCGGCACAGCACGCCCAGCAGCTCCGCGCTCTCCACAATCCGCCCCCTCGGCACAGAAGTTGATGGAGCATCATGGCATGCGGGGGAGACGGCACGAGACCGCGGGGGCGGACGATGCGTGACGACGACGGATGGACGGGGCCGGACTGGGCCGAGACCGAGCGGCTCACCGCCCGCCTGGAGGAACGGCTCGGCGCCTTCTGGAACGAGGGGGACCGGGCGGCGGTGACGGAACCGGCCGCCCTGGCCGAGGCCACCGCGCTGCGTACGGGCGTCCTCCGCGTCCCCGACGGGCCGGCCGGGGCCGGCCGGCCCCTCTACGTCCTCGACCGGTCCGGCCTGTACGCCGTCGCCTGCCTGCACTACGCCCGCTGCGTGGCCCTGGGCCCGGGCACCGAGGAGGCCCTGCCCGACGCGCGACTGACGTTCGGGCTGTTCGCCCTGGTCACCCGGTTCGCGCCCGAGGAGGTGCCCGAGGACATACGGGAGACCGTCGTCGCGATGGACGTGCCCGACGCCCGGGACCTGGTCACCGTCTGGGGGCACGCCCTGGAGTCGTTCCACCGCTGGCAGGCCACGGGTGACGGCGAGGCGCTGGAGGCCGCGATCGACTCGTGGCGCGGGATCCGGACCGTCCTGCCCCCGTCCCACCCCGTCCGCCCGATGCTGCTCGCGAACCTGTGCGGCGCGCTGCGGAACCGCTGCGCGACGCTCGGCGACGGCGCGGATCTGGAGGAGGCCGTCGACGCCGGACGGCAGGCCGTGCGGCTCGCGCCCGCCGACGACCCGGACCGCGCGCTGTACCTCTCCAACCTCTCCGCCGCGCTGTTCATGCGCTCCGGCGCCCACCGCGACCCGGCGGACCTGGACGACGCCGTCACCCACGGAACGGAATCCGTACGGGTCGCACGGGAGCCGCAGGCCCTCTTCCACTCCAACGCGGGCACGGCCCTCCTGAGCCGGTACGAGCGGGACGCCGCCGTACCGGACCTGGAGGCCGCCGTCGAAGCCTTCCGGCACGCCGAACGCCGGTCCGCGCCGGACGATCCCCTGCGGGCGATGTACCTGACGAACCTCGGGCTCGCGCTGGACCAGCGGTTCCTCCGCCTCGGGGACCCGGCCGACCTCGACGCCGCCGTGGCCGCCGCGACGCGCGCGGTGGCGGCCTGCCCGCCCGGCCACCCGGAACACCGCAGGTGCCTGGCGAACCTCAGCGGCGTCCTGCGCTCCAAGGCCGGGCACTCCGGGGCGGCGCCCGACCTGGACGCCGCCGTGGAAGCGGGGCGGCGCGCCTTGTCCGGCGCCCCCGCGGGCGCCGCGGACCCGCACCGGGAACTCTTCCTGGGAGTCCTGGCGAAGGCGCTGAGCCTGAGGTTCACCCACCTGGGGAAGCCCGCCGACATCGACGAGGCGGTGGACCTGTTCCGGCGGGCCGGGTCCGGCCTCGGCGCTCACGACGCGTTCACGGCCGTACGTGGCTACGACCTGGGCGTCGCCCTGCTGACCCGCTTCCGCCGCACCGGCGATCCCGCCGACGCCGACGCCGCGGTCGAGGCCGCCCGGCGCAGCGTCCGCGCCACCCCGGCCGCACTGCCGGACCGAGGTGTTCCGCTCAGTCTGCTGGGCGAGGCCCTGCTGGAGCGCGCCCGGTGGACCCGCTCGCCCTCCGACGAGGAGGAGGCGGCCGGCGCCCTGGAGGAGGCCCGCGGGCTCCTCGCCGGCCACCACCCCGCCGCCCTGCGGAAATGCCTGTCCGAGCTGGGCCACGCCCGCACACGCCGCTTCGACCGCACCGAGTCCCTCGCCGACCTGGACGCGGCGCTCGACGCCTTCCGCGACGCGGTACGGCAGGGCCCCGACGACCCGGAACGGGCCGTCGACGAATCCCACATCGGCGGCCTCACCCTGAAACGGTTCGCGCTCACCGGCGACCAGGAGGACCTCGCCGAGGCGCTGGACCGGCACCGGCGCGCGGTCCGGTCCCTGGCGGGGGGCGACGGCGACCGGCACGGGCCACAGGTGCTGTTCAACCTCGGCCGCGCGCTCCAGGCCGGGTACGAGCGGAACGGCGACCTCGCCCTGCTGGACGAGGCCGTACAGCGGCTGGAGGAGGCCGTACGGTTCCCCCACGGGTCCGGCCCGGACCACGCGATGCGCCTGTCCAACCTCGGCGCGGCCCTGCGCGTCCGCGCCGAACGCCTGGGCACCGACGCCGATCTGGACCGGGCCGTCGAACTCAGCCGGCGGGCGGTCGGGTCCCTGCCCGCGGACCACCCGGAGCGCGCCACCTACCTCTCCAACCTCAGCACCACCCTGCTCGCCCGCTATGTCCACTCCGGGGCCCAGGAGGACCTGGAGGACTCGGTACGGGCGAGCAGACAGGCCGTCGAGGCCACCCCCGTCACCGATACGACCGAGCGCGCCGTCCACCTCTCCAACCTGGGCATCGCCCTGCGCAGGAGGTACGAGTGGTCGGGCGCGCTCACCGACCTCGACGAGGCGATCGAAGCGGCCGGCGCCGCCGTCCGAGGGCTGCCCGCCGGGCATGTGACCGGCCACCTGCTCCTCACCAACCTCTCCACGGCCCTCGCCGACCGCTACGAGCGGACCGGGGACCCCGCCCACCTCGACGAGGCGATCGAGGCGGCCCGCGCCGCCGTCCGGGCCGTACCCGAAGGCCATCCGTCCCGCGCCGTCCATCTGTCCAACCTCGGAGACTCGCTGCGCCGGCGGTACGGGAGCGCGGGGCGGCGGGCCGACGCGGACGAGGCCGTCGCATCCCTGCGGCAGGCCGTGGCCGCCTGCCCCGAGGGCCATCCGTCCCGCGCCGTGTGCCTGTCCAACCTCTGCGCCGCCCTCCTCGCCCGCCGGGGCGACACCGGCCCGGCCGCCGACGCCGAGGAGGCGGCCGGCGCGGCGCGGGCCGCCGTCCGCGCCGCGCCCGACGGCCATCCGCAGCGCGCCAGGTACCTGTCCAACCTCGGTGCGGCACTCCTGGTCCGCGCGTCGCTGGGCGGGGGCCACGGCGACGTCGAGACGGCGTTCGACCTGTTCCGCCAGGCCACGGGCATCACCACCGCCCCGGCCCCCGTACGGTTCCGCGCCGCGCGCACCTGGGGCAGGGCGGCCGCGGCCCTGCGGGACTGGCCGGAGGCGCTGGACGCCCACCGGGCCGCCGTCGCCGAACTGCCCCTGCTCGCCTGGCACGGCCTGGACCGGCGGGACCGGCTCGACGCGCTCGGCCGCGTGGCGGGCCTGGCCGGAGACGCCGCCGCCGTGGCCCTGAACGCCGGCCGCCCGCAGGAGGCCCTGCAACTGCTGGAACAGGGCCGCGGCGTACTCCTGGCACAGGCCCTCGACGCCCGCGACGACATGACGGAGTTACGGGAACGGGCGCCGGACCTGGCCGCCCGTATCCGCGAGGTACGGGCCCTGCTGGACGCCGACACCTCCGCACCGGACCCGGCGGCGGAACCCGCCCGGCTCGTCCGGGAGCAGCGGGCGGCGGCGGAACGCCACCGCGGACTGGCCCGCGAGATGGACGAACTGGTGCGCCGGGCCCGGGAACTGCCCGGGCTGGAGGACTTCCTGCGGCCGCCCTCCGCCGGACGGCTGCGGGAGGCTGCCGCGAACGGGCCGGTCGTGGTCGTCAACACCAGCGCCCTGCGCTGTGACGCGCTCGTCGTCACCCGCGACGGGCCGCGCGCGGTGCCGCTGCCGGAACTCGTCCTGGAGGGCCCCGGCGGTCTGGAGGAGCGGGCCGCGTCCCTCCTCGACGCGCTCGCCTCGGCCGGCCGCTCACCGGCGGGCGCCTGGCGGGCCCAGCGGACGCTGGTGCGTACCCTGGGCTGGCTCTGGGACGCCGTGGCGGCGCCGGTCCTGGCCGGGCTGGGACCGGGGGACGGCGCCCCGGGGAGCACGGGGGACCGGCTGCCCCGGCTGTGGTGGTGCCCCACGGGCCCGCTGTCCCTGCTGCCGCTGCACGCGGCCGGGCACTACGGCCCCGGGGACGGGCCCGGCGGGGGCGGCGAGGCGGGAGACGGGCCGCCGAGGGCCCTGCCGGACCGGTACGTGTGCTCGTACACGACCACGCTGCGCGCCCTCGCCGCGCAGACCGCGACCGGTGGCCGGGGCGGCGCGGGGTCCGGTACGAGCGGGTCCGGACGCCCGGCCGGTGCCGAGAGGGCGCGTGACGCCCATGAGCGCGGCCGGATGCTCGCCGTCGACCAGTCCCGCACACCCGGCCTGCCCCCGCTGCCCCACGCCCGGGCCGAAGTGCGGCTGCTGTCCGGCCGGGTGGCGCGGACCACGATCCTGGCGGGGCGCCGCGCCTCCCGCGCGGCGGTGCTCGACGCGCTGCCCGCCCACTCCTTCCTGCACTTCTCGGGCCACGGCGGCCAGAACCCCGAGGACCCGGCAGGCGGCGCCCTGTACTGCCACGACCACGAGCGGTCCGGCCCGCTGACGGTCGCGGACATCTCACGGCTGCGCCTGGACCACGCACGGCTGGCGTTCCTGTCGGCGTGCGAGACCGCCCGGGGCGCGGCCGGGCTGCCCGACGAGGCGGTCCACCTGGCGGGAGCCCTGCAACTGGCGGGGTTCACCCATGTGGTGGCCGCCCAGTGGGTGGTCGACGACGAGGCCGCGCTGCGGGCGGCGGAGGACTTCTACGCGGGGCTCACCACACCCCGGGCCCCCGGCGACCTCGATCCGGACCGGGCCGCCAGGGCCCTGCACGGCGCCGTCCGAAGGCTGCGGGACTGGGACGACGACCCGCTGTGGTGGGCGGCCTACGTCCACACCGGGCCGTGAGGGCGGCGGAGGGCGGCCGGCGCGTTCGCGCGGGACCCCACGTACCTGCGAAGGTATCCGCCATGAACACCGATTCGAGCGGTCCGGCCCGCCACCACGACCGGGGCGGGTGGCTGGTGCGGTTCACCGACCGCATCGCGGTGGTCTGCCCGCGGTGCGGCGGCCGCGCGCTCGTCGTGCCCAGGCCCGGCCTCGCCACGCCCAAGTACTTCAGCGAGCTCCTCTTCCAGCCGCGCCGGCTGGCCTGCGCGGGATGCGGCGCCGTCGACGGCTGGGAAGCCGGGACGCGCGGCGCCGGACTGGTCGGTGCGGCCCCGGGCGGTACCGAGGACCCGTTCTTCCGGCGCCCGCTGTGGCTGCAGACGCGCTGCGCCGGGCACGTCCTGTGGGCCTACAACACGCGCCACGTCGACGAGCTGGCCGCCTACACCGCCGCCCGGCTGCGCGAGCGGGGCGGCGCGAGCCCGACGATGGCGATGTTCCCCCGGCTGCCGGCCTGGATGAAGAGGGCCGAGAACCGGGCGAAGGTCCTCGCCGGCCTGGAGGCCCTCCGCGATCTGGACCGGCGGTCGGCCGCGGCGGACCGGTCCGCGTCCGCGCACGAACGCGGCGACCGCCCGAGGCAGTACGGCGCTCTGTACTTCCGGGGCGGGTCCTATTAGCGGGTCCTATTAGAAGGTTCTGTCGGCGGGGCCGGGCGCACCCGCCCGGTCAGCCGTCCCCCGCCGCCCCGTTCCGCCGCAGCCCCTGGAGGACCTTCCCCTCCGTACTGAGGTACCCGTGCGCGTAGTCGAAGCGAGGGGCGCCCGAGAAGGTGAGGTAGAGCCATTTGAAGTTCTCGGCGAAGACGTACGCGGGGCAGTGGTCGCCCTTCGTCATGGGCCGCGCGGTGACGTCGGTGACGACGGTGTAGCCGTCCCGCACGCGGTGGTACTCCCTGAGGTTCCGGAAGTAGCGCCAGGCCGTCGTGCGGTAGTACGGGTCGCCGGTGGTCCAGTACAGCTGGAAGGCGCAGTTCGCGTACTCGGGGCGCAACGCGTTGCCCGTCCCCACGGCCTCCAGCCGCCGGTAGTCGATCTCCTCCGGGATGACGTCGTACTTGTCGAGGACCGCCGTCCACGATTTGTAGTAGTCCGCCGCCAGTTCGTCGTCACCGCCCACCGGCAGCACGGCCACGGACAGCGCGGACTGCCGCGTGCCGATCAGGGCCCCGGTGCGGAAGTCGACGTGCTTGAACCAGAGCAGCCCGTCGACCCACTCCACCTGGTGCCTCTTGAGCGCGGCGGCGAACATACGGAACCAGTCCCGGCACTCCTCGTCGCGGAACATCTCCCAGGCGCCCCACAGATATTCGTAGAACGAGTCCGCAGGGGGGTCCACGGCGATGCCCGCCCGGTCGGCCCACTGACCGCTCTCGACGTTGATGCGGGAGGCGAGCAGATCGATCGACGAGCGCCGTTCGACGACGGCGCGCAGGGCGCGCTTGGCGGCCCGCTCGTACCGGGCGTCGCCGGTGAGCCGGGACAGGGTGCCGAACTCCAGGATGTGGGTGCCGACCTCGGCCAGCGGCAGCGTGGCGCCCGAGACCCGCCCCGTACGCAGGTTGACGTACCGGTAGGGCATGCCGGTGCGGGACGAGGTGAAGGCGGGCAGCAGCCGGTCCGCCAGGTCCGCGCAGCGGTCGAGCAGCGCCTTCTCGCCGGTCGCGAGATAGCCCGACAGGAGGCCCCCGACCAGCCGGATCGTGGTCTCGAAGACCTGGAAGTCGGCGTCGACGTCGAAGCGGAGGCGGCTCTTGATCCAGGACACGCAGCGGTCGACCTCGGTGTCGAGCTCCATGAGGTGCAGGGTGTCGAGCGCCTCGACGATCGACAGGCCCACCGGGTGGCCCTTGGCGAAGAACTCGCGGTGGCGGCCCGAGACCGGAAGCACCTCGTCGTGGCCCCACGCGAGCCGTTTGTAACCCTCCCACGCGTGGACGAACTCCTCCCGGATCTCGTCCGCCTTCTCCCGGTCCGGGAGGAGCGCCCTCGGTCGTACGGGGGCCGCCCGGGCGGGGAGCACGGCCCGGGCCCGCCCGCCCGCCACGGCCGGCGCGTCCGCCGTGGCGGGGCGGGCGCCGCCGAGTCCGCCGCTCACGGTGAGTCCGCCCGTGGCGGCGAGCACGTACAGCAGGCGCCGACGGGTCGTGCGCGCGGGGAACGAGTCGTACGTCATGACGGGCAAGGCCCTCCTGGCCACCGGTTCGCCCCCCGACACTGATCGCAGTATGCGTCGGACCGGCCGCTCCGGTCGGAAGGCGCGACGGCGGATTGTCATACCGGCGACCGGCCCCGTCACCGCTCACCGGGGCGGTACACCCGGGCTCGCGCCCACCGGGCGTCACACGGCGGGGGCCTCGAGGACCAGCCGGATCTCGGTGTTGCGGTAGCCGGCCCGTTCGAAGGCGGCGGCCATCGGCGTGTTCACCGTGTCCGTGGTGGCGGTGACGCGCCGGGCGCCGTTGCCGTGATGGATGCGGGTGATCTCGGCGAGTATCTCGTCGATGTACCCCCGGCCGCGCAGCTCGGGCACCACGCCGAGGTAGCCGACGTTGGGGTGGTACGGCGTGCGGGACGGTACCGCCATTCCGGCGAGCGCGCCGTCAGGGGTGTGGGCGAGGCGCCACCATGCACGCTTTCCCGGGCAGCCGAGGTAGAAGGCCATGTCCTCGCGGGCCTGCCGGTCCGCGTCCATGGTGGCGAGCTCGCGCCGGGTGGCGACGTCGAGGCTGCCGGCGGCGATGCGCCGGAACACCTCCACGAACCGCTCGTCGTCCGGCTCGGGTGAGAAGACGAGCCGTCCGGTGGGCTCCGGCACACCCGCCTCGGGCGTCCATTCGTAGCGGAGCCGTTCGACCTCCTCCGTGAGCCCCGCCCGCCGCGCGGCTGCCGTGCGCCATGTCACGGCGGCCACGGTGGCGGGATCCTCCCGCCAGTCGCCCGGCAGCGAGATCTCGTACCGGGGCGTCCCGGTGGCGCCGTTCCCGGCGAAGGACCGGTGCCCGGCGTCCAGGAGCCCGGCGGCGAGCCCGGCCCGGTCGCCCACCGAGGGCCGGACGTGCAGGCAGTCCAGCGTGATCGGGTGCGCGCTGTCGCTCCTTCCCCACCACAGGGCGCGTGCCAGGATCTCCCCGTCCTCCTCGGCCAGCCACGTCCACTCGGCGCGGAACCGGCGGTCCGCCCACTCGGCGCGGAAGCGGTCCTCGGGGATCCGGCCGACGGGATCGCCGGCCGGGTACGCGGCGACGCGGTCCATGTCGGCGTCGGTCATGGGACGGAACAGCACTCTGCCTCCGGAAGGTGTGGTCGGTCCGGGCGATGATCACACCTCGCGCCGTGCGCGGCCACCGGTTTCCGGGCGAGCCGGGAGGCGGCACGCGCGCGGCCCTGCTTTCGCGCGCCGGGTGATGCCACGGACCCGGCGCGAGCGGAGGAGCGGCCGCCGGGCCGTGGCGCGCACCCCCGGCTCTCCCCGGCTACCCGGGGCAGCTGAGCCGTGCCGGCATTCTCGCGCTGATCAGGTAAGCGGTCTCACGCTCCCGCGCACAGCCGGAGTTGTAGTACGAGACATGGCCGTTCACCTCGGTGACCAGCAGCCGGCTGCCGGCGATCCGCTGGTGCAGACGGCGGGCCCCGGGCAGCGGAGTGGCCGGATCGTGGGTGTTGGCGGCGATGAGGATCGGTGGCGCGCCGCGCACCGGGGCCGGCTGCCACGGGTTGGTCGCCTCGACGGGCCAGTCCGCGCAGGAAGCGGACATGACCCAGCCCTCCACGGCCGCGCCGGTGCGCGGCGCGACCCTGCGGGCCAGGTCCAGGCGGGCGGCCGCGTCGGCGTAGCCGGTGAACTGCGGCGGGAAGTCCAGGCAGGACACGGCGGTGTACGGGCTGTCCTGAGCACCGACGTAACCGCCGCCCCGGAGGAGCCCGGAGGCGTCGTTCCGCCGGTCCGCGGCGGCCAGCTCCGCGGCCAGGTTCACCCAGGCGTTCGTACCGGTGGCGTCCTCGATCAGGCGTACGCGCAGGAGTTGGACGGGCAGGGTCATCCGGATGCGGTCGCCGTCGACCGCGGCGCCCTCCCCTCCGCCGGGCGCCGGGATCGGCGTGCGGTCGGCGCGGGCCACGACGCGGTCGTACACCGCCCCCACGTCCTCGCCGTGCAGGGCGCACGCGGCGTCCTCCGCGCACCACGCGGCGAACCGGCCGAACTCCTCCTCCATGGCCGCCGCTTCCTCCCGCAGGAAGCGGGTGGGCCCCGACGAATGGTCCATGGGGCCGTCCAGGACCATGGCCCGGACCCGGTGCGGGAACAGCCGGGCGTAGGTCGCGCCGAGATGGGAGCCGTAGGACACGCCGAGGTAGTTGAGGCGCTCCTCGCCCAGCGCGGCCCGGAAGACGTCCATGTCGCGGGCGACCGAGACGGTGTCGACGTTCCGCACGAGAGCGCCGTACCGGGCCAGGCACCGCTCGCCCCGGGCCCGGCTGCTCCGTCTCATCTCCTCGTAGCCGAGGGTGCTCCCGGGGAAGACCACCTGGCCGGGGTCCAGCACCGGGCCGCACTCCAGGGCCCGGCTGCCACCGGTGCCCCGCGGGTCGAGGCTGACGATGTCGAAGCGGTCCCGCAGCGGCCCGGGGAACAACAGGTCAGCCTGCCCGTAGGCGAGCATCGTCGCCCCTTGGCCGCCCGGGCCACCGGGGTTGAACAGCAGGGAGCCGACGCGGTGCGCCCGGTCGCGCGCCGGGACCCGGGCGACCCTGACGTCGATCTGCTCCCCGGTCGTCCGCTTCCAGTCCAGCGGGACGCGGATCGTGCCGCACTGCGCCGAAGGATTCTCCGCGCACGGTTTCCAGGCCACCGGTAACTCCGGGGAGGAAGCGGGCGTGGGGGCCGCGTGGGCCGCGGGGGCGAGCGTGGCCGTCAGCAGGGTGAGGGTGCTCAGTACGATGTGGCGCCGTCGCGTCACGCGTGGTCCGCGGCGGCGAGAGTTCTCGATCTTCATGGGCCCATCCCAGCCCCCGGGTTGTCACGAGGGCAAGCGGGAATCGCCCCCCCGGGCCGCGCCTTCGGGGCGCGGTGTATCCGTGCGCCGGGCTTCAGGTGCCGCTCCGTCAGGGCCGGGCGGCCACGCGGTCACCCGGACGGTCGCGGAAATGCCCTTGGATAGGGTGTGTGCATGTCACGCATGCGTACCACTGTTCTCACCGTCGCCTTGGGCACCCTCGCCCTCACCTCCTGTTCCTCCGGCTCCGAGGAGGAGGCCGCCAAGCCCATCACGACCCAGCTGGGACAGGGGGAACTCACCCAGGCGGTACCGGGCCAGGGCGAGCTGATCCCCGGCTTCGCGCCGTACCACGCCAAGGACGTGATATCGAAGGCCGAGTACTGCGCGCGCGAGGACAAGTCCCCCAAGGGCTGGGTGCGGGGCAGCGAGGGCTCGTACCTGTACAACGGGTCGACCACGAACATGATGGAGGTGTCCATCTGCCTCTACGACACCGCCGAGCACGCGGAGAGCGCCTACAAGGAGTGGAAGGGCAAGGAGCCGGACAAGGAGCAGGCCCCCAAGAAGGCGGTGGGGGACGAGACCGCCCTCGTCGTCAACCCCGGGCTCAGCGAGAGCAGCGTCTACGGCTTCACCCGGTCCGGCGTCGTCACCATCCGGGTGAAGGTCGACGGCGCCGGGGGCGACACGACCGGCACCCGGGACATGCTCGCCACCACGCTGAAGCGACTGCAGCAGGTCCAGGACGGGAAGCGGGCCACGGCCACCGCCGCCGAGGAGGCGAAGGCCGCGAAGTAGCGGCGCGGGGCGCCGGGCCCGGCGGTATCCGTCGGCGGGGCCGGGACGGACGTCCGCCCGGTCACTCCAGGCAATTCCGGTCCCCGCCCGCCGGCCGCACCGCCGTGCCGGCGCCTCGCTCCGCCGGCCGGGCGCCGGTCTCCGCCCGCGTCCGGGCCCGGTAATGGCGGGCGAGGGCGAGGAGGAAGTGTGTCTCGGCGGTGAGGGTGCCGGGCGGCGTGGGGTGCGGGGCCTCCGGGCGGGCCGTCGGCGGGCGGCCGGCGAGCTTGGCGTGGCGTGCGTGCACCAGCACGCGGGCGAGCGCGAGGGCGGCGCATTCGGTGCAACCGGCCCCGGCCCCGGAGGGCGTACCGGCGGGGGAGTGACGGCAGATCTCGTCCGGCGCGTCCGTTGTGCCGGGCGGCGTGTGGGGGTGGAGCGCCAGGATGGCGTCGTGGGTCTCGATGATCTTGCGATAGGCGAGGAGGTGGTAGGGGAGCGGCGGGTTGAGGATTTCCAGGAGGCGCGAGCGGGGCGTGGTGAAGGCGACATGGGGAGCGGCTTCGATGAGGTCGCGCCACAAGGGATGAAGACGCCAGATCGTGGTGACGTCGGTGAGCGTCTGACGGGTGGTGGCCAAGGTGGGCGTGAGGAGAGCGGTGGCCCGCAGGATGGCGTGGAAGGCCATGAGGAACGGGAGATAGGGCAGCGGCGCCTCGGTGCCGGTCAGGAGATGGGCGAGGTGGCCCGTCCAGAACAGTCCGGCGAAGGCCGTGCCGGTGCCGAACGTGGTGAGGCCGATCTTCAGGGAGCGGCTGTCCGCCTGTCTGCCGTAGCGCCAGCACAGATGGGCGCACGAGATGTTCGCGGCGAGATGGCTGGCGATCATCACCAGCCAGTAGGAGGTGGAGGGCACGGGGGGCCCGCTGTGCGGGATCGTGTGCTCCTGGTGGGGCGGCGCGGCCAGGTCGAGGACGACGAGGGTGGCGAGGACGGCGCCGGTGGCGAGGGACAGGCGGTTGCGGAGCCGGCGGCTTCCGGTGGTGGCGGTGACGAAGTAGAGGACGGCCCCGGCGGAGAGGACTCCGGAGAGGTTCCGGATGAGGGCGGTGGTGTGGACGGAGCCGGTGACCCGCTGCGCGACGTGCGCCGCCTCCGGCAGATTGAGGGTCATGGCCACGGCGGCGGTGGCGACCGCGAGCCACAATCCGCTGCGCTCGGGGGAGCGCAGAGAGGCGCCGGCGCGCAGGGCGACGGCGAGCCAGAGCAGGCCGGTGCCGACGTACTGGAGCTCTTGGCCCGCGGTGGCGAGATCAGCGGACATCGGTGACCGGTGCTCCCAGGGCGGCGCCGAGACGTCCCAGGACGCCCTGCGGCGTACCGGTTTCGGGCAGGGTGGAGGCGCGGATACGGAGGAGGGTGGCGAGCATTTCGGCTTCTTGTTCCTGGCGGGTGGTGTAGCTGGCGCGGCCGAGGAGCCGCTGGATCAGCTGGGGGCTGAGGTCGGGCAGCAGCGCCTGCACGCCGCTGTTCTCACCGGCCGTCGTGGTGGCCGGCGCGCTCTCCTCCATCGTCCCCGTGGTGGCGGATCTGGCTCCGTCGGCGGTCGGGGCTCTCGTCGAGCCCGTACTCGTGGGCACGCCCGGCGGCGGGGTGGTGGGGCGGATCCCGTGATGGTCGAACAGCATGTGCCCGATCTCGTGGAGGATGATGTGTTCCTGGTGGATCTGGGTGGTGCGCTGCTCGTAGAAGATGTGGTCGTCCGTGGGGGTCGCCAGCCAGAGCCCGCAGATGTTGCCGCCCGCGGCCTGGTCGGGCAGGGCGTGCAGATGGAGGGGGCGGCCGCGGGTCCGGGAGAGCTCCCGGCACAGGGCGTCGATGGAGAACGGGCGCGGCAACGTCAGCTGGTCCAGCACCGCTTGGCACCGCCGGTGCAGCTGGGTGTACTTGGTAATCATGTATCTCCCATAGCCTGCCGTGGAGGGAAGAAACGACCGTGCACCCCCGTACTTCGACCGTGCGGTGACCGTGGACCTCCGCGCGGTACCGGCCCCGCCCGCCCCGCGACCCCGGCGAAGCCGTGGACGCGGGCGGACGGGGCCGGTACCGGAGCCAGGACCCCGTCCCCCGGGTGTTCAGTCCCCAGGGCGCGGAACGGCGTGGTCCGGGTCGTCGATGTTCGACAGGTTCTGCAGTTTGCGGGCTTCGGTGACCATGGTGAGGAGGGCGTCGAGGCTGGCGGAGGAGAGTCCTTCGGCCCGGAGGGCGAGGTTGCGGATCTTGGTGTCGCGGAGTGCGGTGGCGAGGGCGAGCTGGGTGTTGACGCGTTCGCAGACTTCGTCGCTGAGGAAGTATTCGAGTGGGACGCCGAAGAACTGGGCGAGGGTGTCGAGCTGTTCGAGTGTCACGTTGCGTTTTTTGCCGGTGGCGAGTTCCCAGAGGTAGGTGGCGGAGATGGCGCCGCCGGTGCTCTCGCGGATCTCTTTGGCCAGCCGGGCGTATCCGGGGCGGGTGCGCTCGTCGGGGTAGAGGGTCTCGATCAGCTGTCTCAGCCGCCGCTCCAGTTGCAGCAGCAGCGGCCTGTCGACCTCACCGCGTGCCGATTCGGTACTGCTCATCCGTTGTCCTTCCCCACGGAGATGGAACCCACCGCGGCCGTCCGCCGGGACACCCAGAATTCTAACTCCGGCTGCCAAGCCCCATCCTCGTGAACCGGTCACCGCGGGTCCAGGGCCGGGTCCGCCACGCCGGACAGGGCTCCGGAGGCCGGCGGCGGGCGGGTCCTGACGGGCAGTCGCCACCCGGTGAGTGATCGCTGCCCGTGGATGTGATCCCCTGTGCTCGGCTCCGCCGCCGGAGCGGAGGGTTCGGGGGAGAGGTTCCGTTGCGTCAGGTTCGGAGAAGGTCGTCCAGCGGTGCGTGGGCGCTCGTCGCGGTGTGTGCGCCGGCCCTGGCCGGCTGCGGAGGCGGCGCCGCGGAGCCGCACGAGAAGGCTCCTCCGGCGAGCGCGCCGCACGGGCGACAGGAGCCCGGTCCGGACCGGGCTCTCGGTGCCGAAGAGGTGCTGAAGGCGCTGCCGGAGCTACGGAGCCTGCCCGTGGGCTGGACGACGGGCATCGAGCGGCCGGCGGTCCGGGAGATACCCGAGGAGAAGTGGTGCCGGGAGGACGGCGGCCCCCGGGACTGCTACGCGTTCAGGATTTCGGGCCGGGTGCAGTACAAGGCCCCGGGCGACTCCGGCTCCGTGTACATCTCGCTGCTCTCGTACCCCGACCGGCGGGTCGCCGCCACCGCCTTCAAGAACTGGTCCGCCGCCGGTAAGGACGACCGCGCGATGTCCATGCCGACCGTCGGCGACGAGAGCGCGACCGTCGCCCGTCCCCGCGCCCCGTACGCGACGGCCAGCACCGAGACGGCGGTACGGGTGGGCACCGTGGTCGCGCACCTGATCTATCAGGACACGGAGAAGAACGAGGACCACCCGCGCGTGCTGCTGGCGCTGGCCCGCATGCAGGCGCAGCGCCTGTCCCAGGCGGAACAGGGCCGGGTGCCGGACGCCGCCGTCACACCCGGATGAGGCCGGCCCCCGCCCCGCCGGGCCGGCCGCCGCGTCTCAGGAGGCCGGCCGGGAACCGGACGAGGCGGCGAGCATGATCTCCCTGACCCGGTCCACGTACTTGGGCACACCCGCCGCGGCCTCCGGCGTGTCCGGCATGTTGACCACCAGATCGGCCCGGTCGGGGAACCAGTTGACCCACAGCGACACCCCCCGGGCGCTGTCGGGGCCGGTCAGCACGGTCGCGTCCGCGCGCGGGTAGTCACGGGCGCCCGGCGCGGACCGCCCGTCCAGATAGGACACCATGGGCGGGATGGACGGGACGTCGCCGCCCAGCAGTTCAACCGCCCGGTACAGCGGTACGTCGTACCCCGCGCGGGCGCGCTGGAAGCCCTGCTGCGCGACGCCGACCGCGTCGGCCAGGGCGGCCCCGGAGGGCAGCCGGAACCGCAGCGGTACGAAGTTGACCAGCCAGCCGTGCACCGGCAGCAGCCGGGGGTGGGCCCTCGTCGACACGACGGTGAGCACCCGGTAGACGTCGTCGCCCGTGAACTCCCGTTGCGCGAGGGCCAGCGCGGCGAAGGCCCCCGCGCCGAACCCGCCGCCGTGCCGGGCGCAGTAGGCGCGGAAGGCGTGTGCTTCCGCGCCGGTGAGGACCGGGTAGTGGACCCGGGTGCCGGGCAGCAGTTCGTCGGTGTCGTTGCCCAGCCCGACGGGGAAGCCGGGGAAGCCGCCGTCCTCCGCGGCCAGGAACTCCGACCACGCGGCGAGCTCCGGCGCGTCCGCCGTCAGCGACGCCGAGCCGGCCCGCTCGCGGAGGTTGTACTCCAGATAGCCCGGCACCGGCCCGAGCCCGGCCGGGGCGCCGCCGAGGGCCGCCCGGTACCGGGTGCGGATCTCCTCGAACAGCAGCGCCAGGGAGTGCCCGTCGGTGTAGGCGTGATCGATCGCGAAGTACACCGTGGACGCCGTGTCCCGCCGGATCACCCCGGCCAGCATCCCGAGCCGGCCCACCGCGGTCCGCTCGTCGATCCGCCGGTGCAGGTGGGCGCGCAGCTCACCCGGGTCCGTGAACTCCCCGACGCGCGACGGACGCACCGTCAGCGAATCGGGTGGCAGCCGGAAGCCGGGCAGGTCCTCGGCGTCCGGCTCGTACCAGGCGTGGAACGCCTCGTGCCGCCGCACCAGCCCCCGCCACGCGTCGGCGAGCGCGTCGAGGTCGGCCCGGCCGGGCAGGTCGAACGTCATGCCGACCCAGGGCGACTGCCGTCGCCCGCTCGCCCGGTGGGCGGCCGCCAACCGCAGGTGGACCTGCTGGAAGTGCGACGCGGGCACGTCGTGCGGCACGGGCGCCCGGTCGGTGGTCAGCTCGAACTCGACCACTTCGCCCGGCTCGGGCCGCCAGTCGAGGATCTGGGTCATACGCACGGTGGGGTCTCCTCCTCCATCGGTCCGCCGCTAGACGGGCGTGGGTACGGCCTCGGCGCGGCGTCCGTCCGCGACGTGGGCGGCGGCCCGCGCGACGGCCGTGACGAAGCGTCCGACATTGGCGCGCGCCACGGGCGTGTCGGGGAAGCGTGCCGACAGGTGCACGCCGCGTTCACCTCGGGTCAGCCACACATACACCTCGGGCCGGGCGTGGATCCGGCTGCGCAGCATGGTGTCGTCGGGCCGCGGCGGGGTGCCCGCCACCCGGCGCGCGTCGAGATAGGACACGACGAACCGGGGGTGGAGCTCCCCGCGCAGCATCCGGTTGACGTGCGGCAGCGAACTGCCCGGCCCCGGCCCGCGGCGGCGCAGTTCGGCGGCGGCGAGGGCGACGGTGTCGGCGAAGGCCGCCCCGGGCGCCGTGGGGATCCGGACCG
Organism: Streptomyces eurocidicus; assembly: GCF_002891295.1. Lineage (GTDB taxonomy): Bacteria > Actinomycetota > Actinomycetes > Streptomycetales > Streptomycetaceae > Streptomyces > Streptomyces eurocidicus. Next base: position 914,104 of record NZ_LGUI01000002.1, read on the forward strand.
GGTGCAGCCCGACGATCCAGCCCGGCACCGCCCGCCAGCGGTCGGGCCTGGCGTTGGCCAGGCTGACGACCGACAGGTGCCGCCCGCCCGCGACCTCCGCGGCGGCGAGGGCGAGACAGGCCAGCAGTCCCGCGGCGGTGGTGCCGCCGGCCGCGCTCGACGCGGCGGCGAACCTGGTGGTCGCCGGCCCGTCGAGCAGCCGGCGGTAGGCGCTGCACTGCGCGAGCGGCTCCTCGGACGTGCCGAGCGGCAGGGGGAAGGCGGGCGTCCGGCCGCGGCCGTGGCGCAGCAGGGCCCGCCAGCGCTCGGTGTGCTCGGGGCCCGGCGGCGGCCGCTCGGCGAGGCGCCGCTCCTCGGCCCCGAAGTCCAGGAAGGTCGGCCCGGTCACGGGCCCGGCGCCGCCCGCCAGGACGGTGCGGACCTGCCCCGGGATCATGGCGAGCGTGTAGGCGTCCACGACGCCGTGGTCCGCGCCCGCGAACACCGTCACGCCCGTCGCGCCCTCGACCGTCGCGAAGACCGTCTGCGGCCAGCCCAGCGGGCCGGCGCCCCGGTCGAAGAGCGCCTCGATCTGCCGCCGGACCGAGGCGCCGTCGGCGAAGACGCCGACGTCCTCCCTGCGCAGCGCGACCGCGCTCGCGGGCAGCGTGCGCCGCACACAGCCGCCGTCGACCGGCACCAGCCTGCTGCGCAGGTGTTCGTGACCGCGCAGCCAGGCCGTCAGCGCGGACCCCACCAGGTGCGGACCGACCCGGCCCACGCCGAACGACACCCCGATCCACGCCGGATCCACGTGCCGCGCTCCCCGCGCGGCCGCGGCACGTACATGGTGCTCGTGGACGAGCGCGGGCGCCCGCGGGTCGTCCGCCCAGGCCGGGACCGCGGCGGCGGGGGTCCAGAACGTCAGCCGGCCGGCGGGAACCGCACTGTCGCCCAATTCCTTGAATTCCAACGTCTCACCGATCGGGAAAAGTACGACGGCGGTCTCGGACCACAATCACGGGTGCTCTCCTTATGACGCCTCGGTGCGGCCGGCCGAAGCTATACGGATGCGATGAAAGAAAGATGAAGCGGATGGTGTTCGCTGGTCACACCGGCCTGCGGGCCACCCTGGGAAACACGCCTCTTGTTGCCCTCCCGGCACGCTGATAACGTCGGCCCCCGTCATTCATTCCGCACCGCGCGATTCAACGCGCGGCCGACGGGGGGCAATTCATGAACACACGGGAAGAGAGCGAATCCTCCCGGGCCGTGGGCGATACCGGATCGGCCATGGACTATGCCGCGCTGCGCTGTGACCCGGAATACGCCGAGTTGAACCGCGCCCTGCTCGGCATGGTCCCCGCCGGCTCCGCGCCCGCCGTCCTCGACCTGGGGTGCGGGGACGGGGCCGTCAGCGAGCAACTGCTGCTGCGCGACCCGTCGATGTCCCTGGTCGGCGCCGATCCCGAGCCGTCCCTGCTCGACGCGGCACGGGCCCGGCTGGGCGACCGGGCCCGCTTCGTCGAGGCCGACGCGGCCTCCGTCGCCCGGCTGTTCCCGCCGGGCTCCTTCGACACGGTCGTCCTGGCCAACTGCGTCCACCTCGTCCCGGACCTCGGCGAGGCGCTCGACGCGATCGGACAGGTGCTCGCCGCCGGCGGACGCCTGGTGTTCAACTCGGCCTTCTACTCGGGCGCGGAGACCGCCGCCGACCTGCCCTTGTACGCCGAGCTCGTCAGCACGGCCCGCGACGCCGCCCGGAAGCGCGGGCTCCCCCCGGCCCGGACGGCCGCCGGTCGGCCCCCGGGGCTGCGCAGGACCGCCGGGGACTACGAGGCCGCCCTCACCACGGCCGGTTTCACCGGCGTGGACACCGTCGAGCGGGAGTTCACCCTCGGCCCGCGCTTTCTCGCCGCACTGTGCTCCACCCCGATGTTCGCCACCGCCGCCCTGCCCGGGATCGACCGCGAGTCCGCCGCCGAACTGCTCACCGAGACGCTGGAAAAACTACACGAACGCGCCCCGTTCACGATCGCGCGGCGCTGCGTGTATTTCTCCGCCATCCGGCCATGAGAGCATCACGAAAGGAATTCCGCATGACCGAGGCAATGAACGTGGTCACCCGGGCCATCATCGATATCCGGCCCGACCTCGGGGAATCCGGGGAGGTCATCACCCGCGACGCGGCCATATTCTACGCCGCGGACCCCGACCAGCCGGTGCTGGGACTCGACTCCATGGAGGCGCTGGAGCTGATCGCCGTGCTGGAGCGGGAATTCGGGATCCAGCTGGCGGACACCGACATCAGGATCACCGACCTCCACACGGTCGGGGACGTGGTCGACGCGATGTCGGGCACACCGTGACGACCGGGACGGCGCGCCACCGCGTGCTGGTCACCGGCATCGGCGTCGAATCGTGCGCGGGCGGCACCCCGGACGAGCTGTGGTCGGCCCTGTCCGAGGGCCGGCCCGCGATCTCGGCCCTGGACCTCGAGGAACCGCTGCCGTGCCAGGTCGGCGGCGTGGTCGAGGGGTTCGACCCCCGGGAGCACATGTCCGCCCAGCAGGTCCGCCGCACCTCGCGCTTCCAGCAGCTGCTGTTCGCCGCCGCGATGAAGGCGCGGGCGGACGCGGGGCTGCGCACGCCGCCGGGAGCGCTCTACGTCGGCACCGGCGGCGGCGGGCTCGACGAGACCGCGCAGCTCGTGACCGTACTCCGCCGGGACGGATGGTCGCGGATGAACCGGCTCGGCCTGCTCCGCCTGCTGCCCAACCAGGCCGCCGGACTCGTCGCCCGGGAACTGGGCGTCACCGGCCCGGTGCTCACCCTCTCGACCGCCTGCGCCTCCTCGACGGACGCCATCGGGGCCGGAATGCGCGCGGTACGGGACGGCACCGCCGACGTGGTCCTCGTCGGCGGGGTGGACAGCTGGCTGGACCTGCCGTGCCTGGCGTCGTTCTGCCTGCTGGACGCCCTCTCCCGGCGACCCGCGGCGGAGGCGGCCGAGGCGTCCCGGCCGTTCGACCGCGACCGCGACGGCATGGTGCCGGCCGAAGGCGCCGCCGTGCTCGTGCTGGAATCCGAGCGGTCCGCGCTGCGCCGCGGCGCGACCGTGTACGGCGAGGTGCTCGGCGCCGCGTCCACCTGCGACGCCGACCACCCCCTGGCGCCCCGGGCGGACGGCCGGATCGCCGCCAGGACGATCGAACTGGCCTGCGCCGACGCCGGCCTCGGCACCGACGCCGTGGACCTGGTCAGCGCCCACGGGACGTCGACATCGCTCAACGACCTGGCCGAGACCGCCGCCATGAAGCTCGCCTTCGGCCCGCACGCCCGGAACGTGGCGATCACGGCGCCCAAGTCGGTCATCGGTCACGCCTGCGGGGCGTGCGGGGTGCTGGAGAGCGTCGGCGTGCTGCTCGCCATGCGCGACAAATACGTGCCCCCCACCGCGAACCTGGCGAACCCCGGCCCCGGCTGCGACCTCGACTACACCCCGGTCGTCGGGCGGCCCGCCACGATCGAGGTCGCCGTCAAGCAGAACTTCGGCTTCGGCGGCCAGAACTCGGCGGTGGTGTTCGGCGCCGCCTGACCGCGTCACCGGGCGGGCCCGGCACCCCCCGGCCCGGTCGGCTCACGGGGAGCACGGGGAGCACGGGGCGCCCGGTAGGTGCGGGCGAGGTGCTCCTGGAGGCGTGCGTGGCGGAACTGGTAGACCGCGCCGGCCTGGCGCAGCACGCCCCGCTGGTAGGCGTCCTCCAGGAAGGCGACGGTGGCCCAGGGCAGCCGGCCGGTCAGCGGCAGCCAGATCCGGGCGAAGACCAGCCACTGGCCCCAGGCGGTCAGGCCGAGCACATAGCCGAGGGCACCGCCGAGCCCGCTGATGACGCCGAGCTTGAGCGACGACCTGAGGTTCCAGACGAACGGGCCCACGAGCATCGACATGGGCCGGATCGCCAGCCAGGAGCCGACGCCGACCAGGAGCCCGAAGACGACCGCCCAGACGGCGAACTGGGCGACGGACGTCCGGCGGTTGGTGCGCAGCAGACTGACCGGGTTGACGGCGGACCGGATGTCGAGCGGGGTCTGGAGGAGGACCAGGAGCGCGAGCGCGGGGCCGGCCCCGACCGCGAACACGACCCCGAAGAGCAGACCGTCGTCGAGAGCGATCCGCAGGGCCGTCGGAAGGCCGAAGCCGCGCAGGAAGCCGGTGATCACTCCGTGGATGAAGCCGTAGCCGTAGCCGAAGACGAGCCCGAACAGCGATCCGAACAGGAACCGGGTGGCGGCTCCCCGCCCGATCTTCCCCGCCCCCGCCCTCCTGAACACCCGCACGCCCACGTTGGACGGTGGCACCGCGGTGTCCTTGGCCGCGACCAGGAACCAGTACGCGATCCCGAGGGTGACCCCGGCGAGGAGCCCCACCACCAGCCCGTCGGCGACCTGGAAGCCGAGCGCGTCGAAGAGGGTGCCGACGAGCCCGTCGACGAACCCGATGGTCAGACAGATCACCATCGCGAGCACCAGTGTGCGCGTGGAGCGCCGCAGCCCCGAGCCGAACCGCCACCACTCCAGGTTGGGGGTGTCGAGCCGGGACAGGTGGTGGGCGAGGTAGCCGAGCCAGTACCGGGCGCGTTCCGGGTCGAGGTCCCGGCGCGACCCGCCCGCCGGAAGGGGCTCCGGCCGGGAGCGGTAGGCGGCGGCGACGAAGTTGTCGAGGAGGTGGTCCTCCAGCTCCTCGGGGCCCGTGAACCGCCCGCTGTCCAGGAGCGAGGCCGGGTCGCGGCCCGGGGTGTCGCTGTAGACGGCGCGCGCGAGCGTGACCATCAGCGGGGTGGTCAGCACCGCGGCGAGATGGGCGCCGCCGGGGCCGTGCGGCCGCTCGCCCAGCTCGCTCAGCACGGGGTCCCACGCGGTCGTCGCGGGGTCCCCGCCGCGGGCCTTGCGCGTGGTGCGCGGCAGATAGTCGGTCAGATCGCCCAGCGTGAGATCGCTGAGATCCACCGCGGCCGCGGAGGTGAGCACATCGGTCTCCGCCACCGCGGCCGCGTACTCCGCCGGACGGCTCGTCAGCAGCAGGGGCAGCGTGGTGGCGTTGAGCGCCTCCAGCGCGGGCCGGTTCAGCCCGCCGGCGATCTCGTCGAAACCGTCCAGCACCGGGAGGATCCGGCCGCTCTCGACCAGCGCGGCGGCCAGGCTCGGCCCGCCGGGCCCCGGCGCGGCGAGACCGGGGTGATCACGGGTCAGCTGTGCGGTCAGCCAGTCCCGGAAGGTGAGGGCGGTCGGGTCCCAGGCGCCGATGGTGAAGATCACCGGTACGGGCTCGGCGCGCGCCCTCGACTTCAGATAGTCCAGGACGAACCGCATGGTGAGGATCGTCTTCCCGGAACCGGGCCGGCCCAGCACCACCAGCCGCCCGGACGGTATCCGCCGGTACACGCAAGCGATCTCGTCCAGCCGGCCGCCGAGATCCAGCGGGCCGTGCGTGCCCCCGGCGGGCAGCCGCCGGATGTTGGCCCAGTGATCGGTGAGCTCCTCGGGAGCCGGCCGCCAGCGCACCGGCAGCGGGTACGGATCGTGCACCTGCCGCTGCTCCTCCTCGCGCTGCCAGCGGGCGGCCACCGCGTGGGCGAGTTGCCCGGCGACGTCCGCCAGGGCGTCGTGCCACACCGAGGGCGGCTGCCCCGGAGCCGGTTCGACACGGTCCGCGGGCTCGTCCGGCAGGCCCGCCGGCTCGTCCGGCGGGTCCGCGGGCCCCGCCCGGCGGACGGCGGCCGCGAGCAGTTCCTCGCGCTCGGCCGGTTTCAGCCCGAGCGCGTCGGCCAGCAACCGCACCGTGGTCACCCGGGGGTCGGCGCGCTCGCCGGTCTCCAACCCGCGAATGGTGCGCACCCCCACCCCGGCGCGCTCCGCCAAGGTCTCCTGGGTCATTTCCGCGTTGTGCCGCAGCCGCCGTAACAGCGTGCTGAACTCACTGGCCACAGGTCCCGGCCTCCCGCTCGGATATGTTGTTTTCCCAGGTGGGGAATCTAGCGTGGCCACCGGCCGGATACGGCCGGTCCCCCTGGCCTGTCCGTTTCCGGGCGTCGGGACCAGCCTCGACGGCATCCGCCGCAGGAAGCGGCAAGGAGCCAGGGGAGCCACGATGCCGATCACCGCAACCGCCGGCCGGCCGGCCGTCGCCACGCTCAGGGATCAGGAGCGCGAGGTCCTCTACGCGGTCGGATGCGGCCTGCGGGACGACGAGATCGCCGCCGCGCTCGCCATCCCCGAGGACGCGGTGGCCGGACACCTCGCCCGGATCCTCGTCACACTCGGGCTGCGGGACCGCGCCGCCCTCATCGTCCACGCCTTCGACTGCGGTCTGGTCGCCCCCGGCCGGGGCCCCCGCAGACGGACGGCGGGGCCGGTGCCACCGGTGGCCCGCCACGTACCCGGACCGCGGATACGGATCTCGGCGCTCGGCCCCCTGCGGGCATGGTGCGACGGACAGCCCCTGGACCTGGGGCACCTGCGCCAGCAGGCCGTGCTGACGGCGCTCGCGCTGTGCCCCGGCCGGACGGTCAGCCGGCAGGAGCTGCTCGACGGGGTGTGGGGCGAGGAGCCGCCGAACACCAACGTGGTGCCGGTGTACATCTACCGGCTGCGCAAGATCCTGCGCGGGGGAGAGGGCCCGGACTCGGCGATCGAGCGCGATCAGTGCGGCTACCGGCTGCGCCCCGGCTCGGTCACCGTGGACGTGGCGCGGATGGAGGAGCTGGTCGGCGCGGCCGGCGCGGCCGAGCGGGCGGGCGAGCTGGCCGAGGCGGTCCGGGTCTGCGCGCAGGCGCTGGAACTCTTCCGCGGCGAGCCCCTGGCCGGCCAGCCGGGGCCGTTCGCCGAACTGGAGCGGCTGCGGCTCACCGAGCGCCGGATCGTCCTCGTGCAGCGGAAGCTCGACTGGCAGTTGCGGCTGGGCCGGCACTCCGAAGTGATCGACGAGCTGTCCGCCCTGACGGTGGCACAGCCCCTCAACGAACCGGTCGCCGCGATGCTGATGCGCGCGCTGTACCTCAGCGGCCGGCAGGCGGACGCGCTGACGGTGTTCGACCGCACCCGCCACCGGCTGGCCGAGGACCTGGGGGTCCTGCCGGGCCGGATGCTGCGGCGGACGCACAGCATGATCCTGCGCGGGGACGAGGCCCGCCTCGACCTCACCGGAACCGCGCGGTGACGGGAGCGGCACGGCGCACGCCCGGCGAGGAGCTGCTGCTGGCGAGGGTCTCGGCGGCGGCCGGCCGCGAGCGTCTCGGCAAGCGGTGCGCCACCTACGCGGGAGCCGCGCACACGGCGTACGCGATGACCCGCTGGCCCCGGGCGATCCGCGATCTGCTGGCCTTCGCCGGGTGCGGCGGACGCCATGGGGCGAAAGGGCACGAGGACGCGCGGCTGGACCTGTACGAGCACGGGATGACGATCGCCGTGAAGGGACGGATCCACGTCGTCCGCTACGACTCCACCGCCGTGTTCCCGGCGGGCCCCGCGAGCCGGTACGCCTCCGCCTGCACGCTCACCGACGTCCACGGGGCGCGGGTTCTGCTGCACGGCGGCCCCGGGCAGGAGGACACGGCGGAGTGGTGGTCCGAGATCCGGCGGGGCGTCACCCGTGCCCAGCTGTCCACGGCGCTGGCCGCACTGGGCCGGGGCGAGCGCCTGACCTTCGGCGACGTCTGGCTGACCCGGGAGGACCTCGGATACGGGGAGATCTGTGTGCGCTGGCAGCAGATCCGGCGCGTCCGGTTCCGGGAGGGAGCCGTGGAGCTCGACGTCGACGGGACCTGGCACGGACTGGGCTCCGGGGCGTCCGAGATCCCGAACCCCTTCGTCCTCCGCGCGCTCGTCGAGAGCCTCGGGCCGGAGGGCGCGCGCTGACCCCCGGAGTGTCCGGAACGGGCCGTTCAGGAGGGGCGTTTCATCGCGATGTCAACGGCCGTGCCTAACGTCGGAGCGTTTCCCGGCGGCTGCCCGCCGTCTCCACTCGAGGAAGAGAAGAAGCGATGACCCTGGTCAGCAGATGGAAGAAGGCGGCCTTCGCCGCCGGCGCGGCGGCGGCCATGGTGGCCGCCACGGCCGTCGTACCCACCGTCGCCCACGCCGATCCGGCGCGTCACTACTACGTGGAGCTCGGCGGCACGGGCGCGGCGGCGCCCTCGCCCGACTGCACCCGCAGCTATGGATTCGCCAACAAGCATCTCAACGGGGGCATTCCGGTCCCGGTCTGTTACCCGGCGAGCGCCGGACCCTGGCTCAACGGCCAGAACTCCCCGGACCTGAGCGCACCGAGCTTCGACGCCAGCGTGCAAGCGGGGTACCAGAACCTGCTGGCCGCCGCGGAGGCCACCCACCGCAAGGACCCGGGCGCCCGCCTCACCATCGTCGGCTACTCACAGGGTGCGCAGGCGGCCGACCAGGTGCTCCAGAAGATCGCCTCCGGCGGGACCGGCATACCCCGCTCCCAGGTGAACGGCATGCTCTACTCCGACCCGATGCAGCCGGGCACCGGCATCTGGGCCAAGCTGCCCAAGGGCTGGAGCGCCCTCGGGTTCACCTCACCCGGCGCCGGCCCGGCGAAGTTCGACGGCGTCCCGGTGCAGCGCTTCTGCATCCGCACCGACGGCGTCTGCGACGCGACCTCGCTGGCGTCCGTCGGCGGCTTCCTGGTCCAGCACCCCAAGTACGGGCAGGAAGGCGACATCATGACGAAGACCATCGGCAACGACGGCGGTGAGGGAGTCGTCTGGTACGACTCCTGACCACCCCTCGCACGGCCGTGGAACGAACGGGCGACTCGGGGGAGTGCCCGGAGCCGGTGGTCCACCGACCCCGGGCGCCGGCTCGTACCGCGGCGTGAGCGGGCCCCGGAGCGCACACCACCGCGATGCCGTTGGCGAATCCGGGGCCTGCGCACTTCGCCCCGCCGGTTATCCGGCGGGGCGAAGTGCTGCCAGGTGGGAGATCCGGGTGCGGGCTCGGGGCCGGTCTGCTGTCCAGGTGTCGATGCGGGCGAGGTTGATCGCGGCGGCGGTGAGCTGGTGCTGTAGCCGGGTCTTCGCGAGTCCGTGGTAGCGGCATTTTCGCAGGCCAACGGTTTGGACGGCTTGGGAGATGGTGCCCTCGACGCCGGCGCGGGCCGCGTAGCGTTCTCTCCAGGCGGGTGTGTTCTGGATGGCGCGCGCGTGCTGGATGGCTTCGTGTTCGGGCCGGGGCCGCAGGGTGATCTCCCGGCGCATGGCGGCGGTCGAGCTGACGCACTCAGCGCGGACGCGGCAGGGACGGCAGTCGGTCGCGGAGAACTTCACCCGGACCACCGGGGTGCCACGGTGGGATAGCGCTTCGCGCCACTGACCAGTGGTGATGCCATTCGGACACGTTACGGTCCTGTGGCCCCAGTCCACGGCGAAGGCTTCCTGCGTGTAGGCGCCGGCCGCCTGGGCGGTGGTGTTGCCCGTGACCGGACCGGTCAGAGTGACGCCGTACCGCTGGAGAGCGGTGACGATGCGGGAACCGTCGAGATAGCCCGTGTCGAGCAGGTGCTCGTCGGGCAGCAGGTCCCGGGCCGCGAGGCCGTCGTGAATCGTGTCGGTCGCCTTGATGTCGGGGACGGTGGAGTCGGTGGTCAGCACGTGGGTGAGCAGGTTCGGGGTGTCCGGCGTGCAGGTCTCGGTGAGATGGACCTTGAACCCGTCCCACTTGATGTCGCGCTTGATGCTGTAGCGGACCTCGGTGTCATAGGGGCTGACCAGGCGCTTCGCGCCCGGCGGGCAGTCTTTTGGGTAGCGCCATCGCACCTGCCCCTCCGCGTCGAGCCAGTACTGCTGCACCCACGCCTCACGCAGGATGCGCACTGAGGGCAGTTCACGCAGCCAGGCCGGGGAAGAGGGAGCGAACACGTCGTGCAGCAGCCGCATTCCGTCGGCACCGCTCTGTTCGGCGAGCTCGGCCCGCTTGCCGCGGCCCTGCGGCAGCCAGTAGTCCTCGGCGCGCGAGGCATACCGCTCGAACCAGGCAGGCTCGGCGTGATCGGTCAGCCAGGCAGGAGCCGCAGCCGCCCGCGCGTTGAGCGCCGCCCTCAGAGTTTCGATGACGAACTCCAGCCGGTTCAGCGACCGGATAGAGGCCAGCACATGCGTGGAATCGGTGCGGGCCCGCCCGCCCGACCGCAGCAGACCCGCCGCGCGGGCCGCGTCCAGGACCCGGTCGAAGATCAGCTGTCCTGCCTCGGCCGCGACCAGCCGGCCGCGGAACTCACTCAGCACCGAGTAGTCGAAACCCGGGTCGGTCAGCTCCATGTTCAGCGCGTATTTCCAGTCGATACGCGCCCGCACTGCCTGCGCGGCTTGCCGGTCCGCAAGCCCCTCGGCGAACTGAAGTACCGAGACCAGCGCCAGACGGCCCGGTGACCAGGCCGGCTTACCCCGCGAGGGAAACAGGTCGGCGAACTGCTCGTCGGTGAACAGCACACCCAGCTCGTCCCGGACACGGATCGCCAGACTCCCCTTCGGGAAAGCCGCCCGAGCCACCCGGACCGTCTCCGCCGGAACATCACCCGGCGCCCCCGGCTGCATCGACATCGACACCCTCCCCACGCAAAACGTCGGTCTCCAAGACCACAACCAGATCTTGGAGACCGACGTCACGCACAGAGCACCCCGGATTCGCCAACGGCATCGCCACAACGGCTCCGGGGCCCGCAGGCGTTTCCGGCGCCCGGGGTCAAGTGATGTGTTCCGGACAGGCCGTCGAGTCGGCGCGCCCCTGTGAGCGAAGGGGAGAGCGGTCGTACGGCGCGGTGCGCCCGGCCCGCTCTCCCCGGTCTTGCGGCGGCTCCCGCCTGCGAAGATCATTAACTCGGACGCCCCGCCCCGCACTCCGGTGAAAAGCGGCTCAAAAGCGTCTAAATAGCGTGTTTACCAGCTATTCCGTCGGGGATTGATCTCTCGCTCTCAAGATTGCTCAACACGGCGTCGCCGCCACAACAGCACCGTTCCGGCCGCGACGTCCCAGCCACCGAGACAGGAGCCCGACGCATGCTGCCCGCCATGCCCAGCCCCGACCGCGAACGCTTCCTCGCCGAACCGCGCGTCGGCGTCCTGGGAGTCACCGACCCCCGGGGCGGCGACCGCGCACCCCTGATCGTGCCGGTGTGGTACGACTACGAGCCCGGCGGCGACGTGATCGTCCAGATGGGCCGCGAGACCATCAAGGCGCGGCTCCTGCGTGCCGCCGGCCGGTTCAGCCTCTGCGCGCAGGACGAGGGCCGGCCGTACCGCTACGTCAGCGTCGAGGGCCCCGTCACGGCGATCCAGGACCCGGTCGACCCGGCGCTGCGCGAGGCGATGGCCCGCCGCTACCTGGACCCCGAGGAGGCGACCGGCTACCTGGAGGCGACCGCCGGCCAGCTCCAGGACGACATCGTCTTCCGCATGCGCCCGCAGCACTGGCGCAGCGCGGACTTCGCCGCGTTCGCGGCGGACTTCACCGAAGCGGGCACGGGCCGGGGCGGCGCCGGCTGAGCACCGGCACACCACTCGCACCGCCGCACCGCACCTCGCGCGCACCTCGCGCCGAAGCCATACAAGCAAGAAGGACTCGATGAACGACACCGACGTTTCGTCACAACTGCTGTTACCCCGTTCCCCGGCCACGTCCGGCGCGCCCGTGCCCGGATACCCCCGGGAGAGCCTCATCCCCGAGCTGTTCGAGGCGCAGGCCGCGGCGCGGCCCCACGCACCGGCGGCCCGGCACGGGGAACGCACCGTGACCTACGGGCAGCTCGACGCCCACGCCGACGCCCTGGCGGCGCGCCTGCTCGCACGCGGCGTGCGACCGGGCGACCTCATCGGTGTGTGCGGCAGCCGCTCGCTGGAGGCGCTGGTGGCGCTGCTGGGCATACTCAAGGCCGGCTGCGCGTACGTACCGCTCGACGACGACCTCCCGCCCGCCCGGCTGCGGGCCATGGCCGAGGACGCGGGGCTGAGCGCCGCCGTCACCCTGCCGGGCAGCACGCGTCCCGTGCGAGGTCTACGCGCGTCAGTCGAGGTCGGCTCCCTCGACCGCCCCGCGCCCGCCGCCGACGCCACGGACCGCGCCCGCGCCCGTACCGGCTCGGCCGGCGACTGCGCCTACGTGGTCTTCACCTCCGGCACCACCGGCCGCCCGAAGCCCGTCGCGATACCGCACCGGGGCGTGGTGCGCCTCGTGCTGTCCGAACCCGAGCTGCCCCCGCCCGGCCCCGGCGACGGCGTGCTGCACGCCTACGGGCTGTCCTCCGACGCCTCGACGATCGAGATCTGGGGCGCCCTGCTCACCGGGGCCTGCCTGGTCATCGCCGACCGGGAGGAACTGCTCTCACCCCTCGCCCTGGAGAACCTCTTCCGCGAGCGGGACGTCACCGTGGCGTACCTGACGACGAGCGTCTTCCACCTGGTCGCCCGCACCCGCCCCGAGGCACTGGCCACGCTCCGGTTCGCCTCCGCCGGCGGAGAGGCGATGGACCCCCGGCTGGCGAACGCCGTCCTCGCGGCCTGCCCGGACACCACGGTGGTCAACTTCTACGGCCCGACCGAGAACTCCGTCGTCTCCACCGCCCATGTGCTGACCCCGCTGCCCGAGGACGCCGCACAGGTCTCCCTGGGCCGCCCCTTCGGCGCCTCCACCTGCCACGTCCTGCGGGCCGACGGCTCGGCCGCCGGGCCGGGCGAGGAGGGCGAGCTGTACGTCGGCGGCGACGGACTGGCCCTGGGCTACCTCGGCGACCCCGGGCTGACCGGCGAGCGCTTCGTCCTGCTGCCCGACGTGGAGCCGGACGGACCGCTGTACCGGACGGGCGACCGGGTCGTACGCACCCCCGACGGCCTGCTGGAGTACCGCGGGCGCCTCGACCGCCAGGTCAAACTGCGCGGCGCGCGCGTCGAACTCGACGAGGTGGAGACCCGGTTACGGGCACACGCCGAGGTCGGCGAAGCCGTCGTCGAGGTCGAGTCGGGCGCCCTGACCGCCTATGTCACGGCCGCCCGGCCCGGGAGCCCGCTGCCGCTGCCCGACCTGCGCGCGTACTGCGCGCAGTGGCTGCCCCCGCAGGCGGTCCCGGTCCTGGTGCCCATGGACCACTTCCCCGTCACCAGCGGAGGCAAGGTCGACCGCGCCCGCCTGAAGTCCATGGCACCGCGCCGCCCCGACCGGGACGACACGCCGGACACCGACGTCGTCGCGGCCGACGCGACGGAGCCGGACGAGCCGAAGATAGAGGGCCTGCTCGACGTCCTCACCGAGGTGTGGCAGCGCGTGCTGCGCGTACGCCCCGCGCCCGAGGACGACTTCTTCCTCCTCGGCGGCGACTCCCTGCTCGCCTCCGAGGCCGTCACCCGCACCCTCGCCGTGCTCAGCCTCGACGCCTCCCTGGGCTCCACCCTCATCAGGGCCCTGCTGGCCGCGCCCACCCTGGAGGGCTTCACCGCCGCCGTGCGCGAGGCCCGGAGCGGCTTCGGCGCCGCGGCGGACGGGGCACCGCACACCGACTTCGCGCGCGAGACCGAGCTCGGCTTCGCCCTCCCGCCCGCCGAAGGCCCGGCACCGCGCCCGCACGCCCCCGAGCACGTCCTGCTCACCGGCGCCTCCGGCTTCGTCGGAGTGTTCCTGCTGCACCGCCTGCTGCGCGCGACGACCGCCCGCGTCCACTGCCCTGTACGGGCGACGGGCCCGGCACACGCCACCCGGCGGGTGCGCACCGCCCTCGCCCGCTACGGACTGCACCTCGACGAGGCCGAGTGGGAGCGCGTGGAGTGCTTCCCCGGCGACCTGACCCAGCCGGGGCTCGGACTGCCGGCGGGACACGCCGCCGAACTCGCCCGCACACTGGACCTGGTCGTGCACAACGGCGCCCGCGTCAACTTCCTCTACCCCTACGAGCAGCTGCGCCCGGCCAACGTCGACGGCACCCGCGAGGTCATCCGCATCGCGGCACCCCGCCGCGTCCCCGTGCACTTCGTCTCGACCGTCGCCGTCGTCGCCGGATTCGGCACCGCCGGGGTGCCCGAGGTGGCCGAGGACCTGCCGCTCGCCCACGCCGACGAGCTCACCATGGGCTACGCGGAGAGCAAGTGGGTCGCCGAAGGAGTGCTCCGGAGCGCCGCCGAACAGGGCCTGCCCGTCGCGGTGTACCGGCCGTACGAGGTGACCGGCGACCGCACGCACGGCGCCTGCAACACCGAGACGGCCATCTGCTCGCTGTTCAAGACGATCGCCGAGACGGGCCTGGCCCCCGGCATCGAGCTGCCGATGGACTTCGTCCCCGTCGACCACCTCGCCGAGTCCCTGGTGCACATCGCCACGCACCGGCCGGCCGACGGCCGGGTCTACCACCTCACCAACCCCCGGCCCGCGATGCTGACGGACGTCCTCGACCGGATGCGCGCCGCGGGCTTCGCCCTGCGCACCCTGCCGTACGACCGGTGGGTCGGCGAGCTGGTGCGCTACGTCGCCGAGAACCCGACGAGCGCCACGGCGCCGTTCGTGTCCCTGTGCGTCGACCGCAGCCGCAACGCCGACATGTCCGTCAAGGAGATGTACCTCAAGGGCACCTTCCCGGTCCTGGGCCGGCACAACGCCGAGGAGGCCCTGGCGGACAGCGGACTGCACTGCCCGCCCGTGGACGCAGCGCTCCTGGACCGGTACCTGGAGTACTTCTTCGCCTCCGGCTACCTCGCACGTCCCCCGCACGCACCGGGCGACCCGACGCCGCACGCCGCCGAGGCGGGATCGGAGCACACCGCATGAACCCGTCACCGCCGCCCGCCGAGGCCCTGATCCCGGTCCCGGAGGTCGAACCCGGCGCCGCGGGCCCGCCGTGCGCCTACGCCCGCCTGCGCACCGAACAGCCCGTCGTCAAGGCACTGCTCCCCAACGGCGAGACGGGCTGGCTGATCAGCCGCTACGACGACGTGCGCGCCGCGTTCGCCGACCCCCGGTTCGTCCGCCCGCTCCTGTCGGCCTGGCCGCCCAGGGAGGGGGAGGACGCCCCGCCGCCGTGCCTGCCGACCTTCCTGGAGATGACCGGCGCGCACCACGAGCGCGTACGCCGCACCGTCCTGCCGATGTTCGGCCGGCGCCGGCTGGAGTTCATGGAGCCCCGGATCCGGGCGATGGCCGGGGAGCTCATCGACGCCATGGTGGCCGGCGCCGAGAACGGCACCGCGGACCTCGTCGCCGCCTACGCCGACCCGCTGCCGCTGCGAGTGCTGTGCGAGACCACCGGCCTTCCCTACGAGGACCGCGAGATCTACCTGCCGCACACCCTCGCCCTCCTGGGCGCGGCCGGGCTCACGCTGGAGGAGGTCCTCGCGGCCCTGTACGCCCTGCAGGACTACGCCGAGGAGCTCATCTCCCGCAAGGAGAAGGACACCGACGGCGAGGACTACATCCGGCTGCTGCTCGCCGAGGCCCGCCGCCCGGGCAGCGAGCTGACCCGCGAAGACGTCGTCAGCTTCGTCGTCACCATGCTCATGGCCGGCTACAAGACCAACATCCAGCACACCGCCAACGCCCTGCTCGCCCTGCTCACCCACCCCGAGCAGCTGCGCGGGCTGCGCGAGGCGCCCGAGGGGATCGGCACCGCGGTCGACGAGCTGCTGCGGTACGTCCCGCTGATGAACGCGATCAACATCCTGGTCGCGAAGGAGGACCTCACCCTGCACGGGCAGCACATCCGCGCCGGGGACGCGGTCGTCCCGGTGCCGGCGTCCGCCAACCGCGACCCGGAGGCGTTCGCCGACCCCGACCGCCTCGACCTGACCCGGACCCCCAACGCGCACGTCGCGTTCGGGCACGGCCCGCACGCCTGCACGGGCGGGCACCTGACCCGTATGCAGCTCGCCCTCACCATCGAAGTGCTCCTCGAACGGCTTCCCGGCATCGAGCTCGCCGTCCCGGCGGAGTCCCTCACCTGGGACGAGTCCACCCCGCTGCGCGCACCGGCCCGGCTGCCCGTGCGCTGGTGACGCCCCGCTCCGCCGACGCGCCCCGCACGACGACCCGAGAAGTGTTCACCAGAGAGGAACGCACCCCGTGACCGCACCCGAAGCACCCGCTGCCGAGGAAACCCCGCTCGAGGAGCCGCTCCCGCACTACCCCTTCAGCACCCGGGGCGACCGGCTCGCCCCCGAACTCGCCGAGCTGCGCGGCCGCTGCCCCGTGGCCCGGGTCAGCACCAACTCCGGCGACCAGGCGTGGCTCGTCACCGGCTACGAGCTGACCCAGCACGTGCTGCGCGACCGGGCCTTCGCCCGCTCCGTACTGGCCGAGGCGGACAGCCCGGGCCAGGACGCCCCGATCCTGGCGCCCGAACTGCTCGACGCCATGAACCACCTGCAGCGGGCCGGGCTGCGCGACGAGGTGCTCCAGGCCCTCGGCCGCAACCAGCCCGGGCTGCCCGCCGACTGGGTCGAGGACATCACCCGCCAGGGCCTGGACGCCATGGTCCGCGAAGGCGGCCCCGGCGACCTCCAGCACCACTTCGCGGAGTGGGTCGCGGGCCAGGTCATGTGCCGGCTCCTCGGCCTGCCCTTCGAGGACCACGCCTGGCTCGCCGTACGGGCCGACCTCGACCTGACCATGGTCACCCCCACCCACGAGGAACTCGCCCGCAACTGGGAGGAGATCCGCGTGTACATGCACGAGCACATGACGGCCCGCCGCCCGGGGGAGCCGCGCGGCCTGGCGGACCGTCTCGCCGACCTCAACGCCGCGCACCAGGGGCTGACGGACCGGCAGCTGTCGAACATCGTGTCCGTCCTCTTCGTCAGCGGCTACGAGGACTTCGCGAGCTTCCTGGGCGTCGCGGCCTTCAACCTCCTCCAGCGCCCCGACGTCATGAGCGCGGTCCGCGCCCGCCCCGAGACGATGCCGCAGTGCGTGGAGGAGCTGCTGCGGTGCAGCGTCGTCCTGGGCAACGCGATCCCCCGCTTCGTCACCCGCGACGCACGGCTCGGGGACGCGGAGGTGAAGGAGGGCGAGATGGTCCTGCTCTCCCTGGACGCGGTCAACTTCGACCCCGCCGCGTTCTCCGACGCGGAGGACTTCGACCCCACCCGTTCCCCCAACCCGCACCTCCGCTTCGGCTACGGCCGGCACCACTGCCCCGGCGCCCACCTGGTCCGCCGCCAGTCCGACGCGGCCTTCCGCGTCCTCCTCGACCGGCTGCCCGGCATCCGGCTCGCCGTGCCGCCGGCGGAGGTCCCCTGGCACCCCGACCGCATGGCCATCATGGCGGCCAGGATCCCCGTGACCTGGTGAGTCCCGCGGGGGAGCCCGGCCGGGGCAGGGGAGGCACGCGCCGCACGGCACCGTGACCGCCGCCGCCCCGGGCCTTCCGGCTCCCCCCTTCCCCGGCAGGTGCGGTTCAGCGGCACAGGGCGGTGTCCACGATGCCGTCGAGACGCCCCCTGACCGCCTTGTCGGTCCGCCGGCTGGTCACGGCGACATCGGCGGCGCGCCCTCGATGGCGGCGCCGCCTCGGGTCTCGTACCCCGGGATGCTGCCGCCGTGACCCCAGGCGACACCGCCGCACGACAGCGGCGTGCTCACGAGCCCCGGTCCGTAACGCGCGCCGGGCCCGAAGTACCCGGCCGGGACGGTGGTGCGCATCCGGTCGAGCCGGGCCTCGGGGAGGAGGTCGCCGGCCGGCAGCGCGGTGCGGAACCGGTTGAGGCCGGAGCCGGTGGAGACCATCTGACCGGCCGCCCAGCCCCAGGAGGGGGCCACCTCCTCGGCGAAGGAGCGGCCGGTGACCTTCTGGACGATCAGGCCGGCCAGTACGTAGTTCGTGTTGCTGTACTTCCAGCCCTTCCCGGGGTCGAATTCGGCCTTGTGCCGCAGAGCGGTGCCGACGAGCCCGCCAGGGGCGTAGTACCGCGCGTCCGCCAGGTGCGTGACGTAGACGAAACCTCTGCCACGCCTGCTCACGCGCCACGGAACTCCTACGGGATCGCCGGACACCGGCGGCCGGTGCCGGGACCAGCTTTCCCGGCCGCGGCCGGCCGGGACATCCCGCTACCCACCCGACCCGGGGTAGGGCCGGCCCCCCGTCGCGCCCGGCCGTGACGGGTCTCCCGGTTCCGGCGTTCCGGCAGGGGTGGCGGCCAGCCGCAGGGCCCGGTCGCGGTCGCGGGCGTCGAGAGCGTCGACGAGGGCGGCCTGGCGGTCGTGCCGGGTACGGAGCGCTTCGGGACCGGGATCCGCGGGTCCGGCGGCGGCCAGCAGGCCGGCGTACAGCGAACGCAGCAGCGCGCTGGGGCTGAGGGCGGCGAGGCGGGTGCGCAGCCGCCGGTCGGCGTCCGCGAAGGCGACCGGGTCGGCGGCGTCGGCCGCCTCGGCCAGGACGGCCAGGTGCCGCCGCAACTCGGCGATGTCCGCGGGGGACGCGTGCCACAGGGCGTCCTCGACGAGCAGGGGGTCGAGGGCGTCGCGGATGCGCAGGGCCTCGTGGGGGTCCCGCTCGTCCAGGCCCCGGGCCCAGGTGTCCAGCCCTCCGGCGGGCGGTGGTTGGGCGGCGAAGAGCCCCCCGCCGGGGCCGGGGCGCACGGTGACCAGGCCGCGCGCCTGGAGGAGGCGCAGGGCCTCGTTGAAGGTGCCGACGGACACCCCGCACGCGGTGCGCAGTTCGTCCTTGGTGCCGAGGCGGGTGCCCGGTTCGGTACGGGTGACGCGCTCGGCGATGCGCTCGGCGGCCATCTCGGCGCGGGAGGGCGAGGAAGGCCGTTCCCAGTCGTCGCGGCGCAGAGCGGGGGGCTCGGCACCGTCACGCGCGTGGCCCACGTCGCGCCCACCCGTGCGGTGGTCTGCGGTTCCCACAGTGCCTCCCAGCCTTCCGACGCTCCCGCCGGAATTGATTATGACGAATAGCATCGCACCTCTTGACGTCTTTCGTAAACCACATGCATGATCACCGTAATCATCATGATGATTAGAGGGGAGCGCGATGAACGAGCAGGACTTCCGCGACGCGATGGCCGGGGTCTGCGCCCCGGTGACCGTCGTGACGGCCACCGAGGACGGGATCCCGTACGGGGTGACGGTCAGCGCCTTCACCTCCCTGTCGCTCCGCCCGGCGATGGTCTCCGTGGCGCTGGACCGTTCCTCCGACGTGCTCGCGCGCATCCTCGCGACCGGGCGGTTCGGTGTGAACGTGCTCGGCCGCGACCAGGACGACCTGGCCAGAACCTTCGCCCGCCGGGTGCCCGACCGCTTCGCCGCGGCGGGGGCCCCATGGCGCCACGACCACGGGCTGCCACGGCTGACCGGCGCCCCGGGCTGGCTCGTGTGCCGGCTCCGCTCGGCGGTCGAGGGCGGCGACCACCTGCTGCTCCTCGGCGACGTCGCCCACGTCCGCACGGCCGAGGCCGCACCCCTCGTCTACAGCAACCGCACCTTCGGTACCCACTCCGCGTTCGCGCGCTGAAACCCGGCCGGGAGGCCCACGTGACCACCACGCATTCCCACCCCGCACCGTCCGTCGTCCCGCCCGCCCCGGGCCCGGCCCCGACCCGCGCCGAGCTCGTGGCCCGGGCGGAGGCGCTGCGGCCGCTGCTGCGGGAACACGCCGCCCGGATCGACGCGGACCGGCGGGTGACCGACGAAGTGATCGACGCGCTGACGCGGGCCGGACTCTTCAAACTGACCGTGCCGCGTCGTTTCGGCGGCTATGAGAGCGATGTGCGCACCCTGCTCGACGTGACGGCCGCGGTAGCCGAGGGCGACGGCTCGACGGGCTGGGTGACCGCCGTGGTCAATATGTGCAACTGGCTGGCCGCCCTCTTCCCCGAGCAGGCGCAGGAGGAGATCTTCGGCGCCGACCCCGACGCCCGGGTCACCGGGGTGTTCAGCCCGACCGCCACCAGCCGCAAGGTCGACGGAGGCTGGCGGATGACCGGCCGCTGGTACTACAACTCGGGCTCCTCGCACTCCTCGTGGGCGGTCCTGGGCATGCCTGTCACCAGCGAGGACGGCGAAGTGACCGACCAGGCGATGGTCCTGGTGCCGCGGTCCGACCTCGCGCTGGAGGACACCTGGTTCGTCGCCGGACTGCGCGGCACCGCCAGCGACTGCCTGATCGCCGAGGACGTCTTCGTGCCCGAGCACCGGGTGATGTCCGTCCCGGCCGCCATCGAAGGCGACATCCCCGCCGACCACGGCCCCACCGGCCTGTTCCGCACGGCGTTCTCCCCGCTGCTGGCGGTGGGCCTCGCCGGTCCCCAGCTCGGGATGGGACGCGCCGCGCTGGAACTCGTCACCGAGAAGGCCGTGACCAAGCCGATCTCGTACACGTACTACGAGACCCAGGCGGACTCGGTCGGCGTCCAGTTGCAGGTCGCCGAGGCCGCTATGAAGGTCGACACCGCCCATCTGCACGCCCACCGGGCCGCCGCCGACCTCGACACGGCCGCGGCTCTGGGCGCCGACCTCGACCTGCTGACCAGGGCGCGGGTGCGCGCCGACACCGGATACGCCATCGACAACCTCCTGTCCGCCATCGGCACCCTGCTCAACGTGCACGGCGCCGGATCCTTCGCGGACACCAACGCGCTGCAGCGGATATGGCGCGACGCGAGCGTGGCCGGCCGGCACGCGGCCTCCACGCCCGCCGTGGGCATGGAGATCTACGGGAAGCTGCTGCTCGGGGTCGAGGAGCGGATCACCCCGTTCGTCTGACCCGCGCACGGGGGGTGAAGGCTCCTACGCGATTCGTCGTACCGGGGCGGGGGCCGTCCCGATCGATCGCGGAACGGGCGTGACGTCCCCCCGCGCCGCGTCGTTGAGGTGAGTGGGTGCACGAACCCCGTGTGCCGGTGCCCCGGAGGCAGGGGCTTCCAGGCATCGGCGCACGGGGACAGCCTCATTCCGGGCCCGGTTCCACGAGGGCCGCGCGGCCCCATGGGAAGGCCCGGCGAACCGGCTGCCTATGCTTCGGTAGTGACTGAAGTGAACATGAAGAAGCCGCAGAGCGGAACCGTCGAGCGGGGTATGTATCTCCTGTTCACGCTCGTCGTGGTGGTGCTCGGATGGATCATCGCCGCGGCCAACACCGGCATCGCGTACCTCACCCTGGGCATGGACTGGATCCCGATATCGACCGGCGTCCTGGGGTGCTTCGTCCTCGCGATCGTCCTGCGCTTCCTCCACTGCGCGTGGTGGCTCGCCGCCCTCTCTCTCGTGCCCGCGCTGTTCGTGCTCGTGGGGTCGGTGCAGTACGCCCCCGAGGCCGCGCTCGACAACCGAGGCGTCCGTGAGAACGTCCTCATCACCGACGACCGCGCGGGCGACGGCAACGCGCACCACCGCTTCGTCCTCACCGGCCGCTCGGGCAAGCTTGAGGAGACCCTGAACCACGACGGCGACTTCCCCAAGTGGAAGGTGGGCGACCGGGTCGAGGTCGTCAGCGACCCGAAGGGCGTCGTCCCGCTGGAAGCGGCCTCCGACATCGACCCGGACTCGGAGTTCGACACGCTCGTCATGGGCGTCGTCGGCTGGACCGGGATCACCCTGCTCGCCGGCCGCCGCGGATTCGTACGGCGCGCCGCGGGCCGGCGCCCGGTGCTCGACGCGGCCTGAGCCGGATGCGCGCCGCCCGGTGCGGGGCGACCACGGAGGGGACGCGGGCCGGTCCGTAGGCAGGCGCCGGGAGGTGCCCGTGGCGGCCTGTCCGCCGCGCCTCCTCGACGTCCTGCGCGGCCGCCCCGAACACGTACTGCTCCTGTACGCGGCCGACACGGCCACGGCGGTCGCCGCGGCGGCGATCCTGTCCAATTACTCCGGACGCTGTCCGCGCCGGTGTGCGCACGCCCCGTCCGGCCCGGCCCGCCGCGCGACCGGGGTGACGCGGATCTACGCTGATGCCGTTGCCTCGGCCCTGGGACGACAGGAGACCACACCGTGAAGCCGCCCCTCGTCCGGCTGTACCAGGTCTGCGTGGCGGCTGCCGCCGCCGGTGCGCTCCTCGCCCCGGTCGCCACGGGCCCCGCGTACGGGGCCGCCGCCCCGGCGCGCTCCGCCCCGGCGGTCTCCTCCCCGGACACCGGCAAGGGCTTCGCGCGGCTCTCCCCGGCCGTCGCGGCCGAGCTGGACACGGCCGTGCGCCGGACCATGCGCGAGGCGCGGGTGCCCGGCGTCGTCGTGGGGCTGTGGGCTCCCGGCAAGGGCAGCTACGTGAGGGCCTTCGGTGTGGCGGACAAGGCGACCGGTGCGCCCATGAGACCCGATCTCCGTATGCGCATCGGCAGTGAGACCAAGACGTTCACGGTCACCGCCCTCCTCCGGCTGGTCGACAAGGGAAGGGTCGGCCTGGACGACACCATCGGCACGTACGTCACCGGTGTTCCGAACGGGGACCGCATCACCCTGCGTCAACTGGCCGGCATGCGCAGCGGCCTCTTCAACTACAGCGAGGACGCGGCCTTCGACAAGGCGCTCTTCGCGCACCCCAGGCGCCCCTTCACCCCACGCCGGCTGCTCGGCTATTCCTTCGGGCACCCGGTGCGGTTCGCGCCGGGGGCGAAGTTCGAGTACTGCAACACCAATCTGATCCTGCTCGGCCTGGTGGTGGAGAAGGTCACCGGCCGTCCGGTCCGCGAGGTCATCGAGCAGGACGTCCTGAAACCCGCCGGACTGCGTCATACGCTCTTCCCGGCCGGGGCGGAGTTCCCCCGGCCCCACCCGCACGGCTACACCGAGGAACCGGCCACGGGCAGGATCGTGGACGCGACCGACTGGAACCCCTCCTGGGCCTGGGCCGCGGGAGCGATGATCTCCGACAGGAGCGACCTGCGCAGCTGGGCCCGCACCCTCGCCACCGGCGCACTGCTGTCGCCCGCCACCCAGGCCGAGCGCCTGAAGACCCTGCCGACGGGCATCCCCGACGCCGGCTACGGTCTCGGCGTCTTCGACGTCAACGGCTGGATCGGGCACAACGGTTCGCTGCCCGGGTACGAGAGCCTGGCCGTCTACCTTCCCGAGGCGCGGGCGACCATGGTCGTCCTCCTCAACACCGACGTCCTGCACGCCGGCCAGGAGCCCAGCACCCTTTTCGGCCAGGCGGTCACCCGCATCGTGAGCCCCGGACACGTGTACCCCGGCCACAAGCTGTCCGCGACCCCGAGCGGCTGAGGGTGAGGGCGGCGCTCAGGCCGTCGGCGCCTCGCCGGTGCTCGTCATGCCCCCCTGCGCGGTGAGAGGGCCGGGGGCCGCCTTCGCCCCGTCTCCGGTGCTGTCGCTTGCCTTGACGGTGCCGGCGTGTCTCCGGCGCCGGGTGAGCGTGAGGAGCGAGGCGGCCGAGAGGAGGGTGAGGGCCGCTTGGTAGAGGGCGACGGGCCAGAGCCGGCCGCCGCCGGCGGTGCTGAGGGCCTGAGCGGTGGCGGGGGCGGTACCGCCGAAGGCGAGGCTGGCGAGTTGCTGCGCGAGGCTGATGCCGGTGTAGCGGATGCGGGTGGGGAAGGCGTCGAGGAGGAGGGCGGCGATGACGGTGTAGGTCATGGCGCTGGCGGCCTCGAGGGCGGCGATCCCGGCGGTGATCCACCAGAGGGAGTGGGTGTGGAGGCAGTAGAGGTTGAAGGGGATCGCGGCGAGGTAGAGGGCCAGCCCCAGCGCGCAGATCCGGGCGGGGCCGTACCGGTGGGCGGCCAGGGCGGTGAGGGGCTGGAGGAGGCAGCGGCCGGCGGCGGAGCAGAGGATGACGGTCAGGACGGTGTCACGGGGGAAGCCGAGATGGACGGTGGCCCAGGACAGGACGAAGGTGCCGGCCAGGTAGGTGCCCGCGATGGGGATGGCGCAGGCGCCGGCGCACAGGGCGAGGGTACGGCGGTACCGGCGGAGGGTCTCGGTCAGCGGGGCGGCGGCGGTGCCCTGGGGGGTGGCGCTCAGGTGGCGGTACTGGGGGGACTCGGCGACGCGCAGGCGGATGAGGAGGCCGGTGGTGGTGAAGGCGGCGGCGAGGAGGAAGGGGACGCGCCAGCCCCAGGTGAGGAACTGCTCGTCGGCCAGGCGGGAGAAGGGGAGGAAGACGGCGGTGGAGAGGAGGGAGGCGACGGGGGTGCCCTGCTGGATGTAGGCCGTGAAGAGGGTGCGGTGTTCGCGGGGCGCGTGTTCGCCCGCGAGGAGGACGGCTCCGCCCCACTCCCCGCCGACGGCGATGCCCTGGAGGAGACGTAGCGCGCACAGCAGCAGGGGGGCGACGACACCCGCGGCGTGGTAAGTGGGCAGGAGACCGATGCCGGTGGTGGTGGCGCCCATGAGGGTCAGGCTGGTGACGAGGCTGCGCTTGCGGCCGTAGCGGTCGCCGAGGTGGCCGAAGAGCGCGGCGCCCACGGGGCGGCCGAGGAAGCCGACCCAGAAGGTGGCGAAGGAGGCGAGCACTCCACCGCCGGGTGTGGCCTGAGGGAAGAACAGCTGGGGGAAGACCAGGCTGGAGGCGGTGGTGAAGACGAAGAAGTCGTACCACTCGACGGCGGTTCCCAGCAGACCGGAGAGCCCGGCGCGGTGGGCCTGGGTGAGGCGGCTGCGGTCGGTGCCGGTGCCGGCGGCGGGGTGGGGATGAGTGGTGTCGGACATGGTTCTCCAGAGGGCCATCGGACGGGAAGGCGGAACACGGGGTCAAGGGCACGGGGCCGGGGGTCAGGGCGGGTGGCGGGGCGAGGTGCCGGGGGGCGGTCCGGGCACGCCCGGCCGCCCGCCTGTCCCGGCCCCTGCCGCGGGTCCGCCGAGGCCGCTGTCCGTCGTGTGCCGACATGCCGTCACCGGTCCGCCCTGCGGGCCTGCTCCGTTCGCGTTCTCGGTCCGGCTCCCGGCGTCGGCTCGGCCCGGCCTACCGCCCGGGGCCGTGCCCGGTCCTGCCTCGGACCGGGTTCCGGTGATGGGGTGTGTGCCGGTCCACGCGCACGGGTGCCCCGGGGGCGGGACCGGACCGTGCGCTCTTGCCGGGCGGGTGCGGGTGTGGATACGGGCGCGGGGACGGCGACGGGTCGGGGGTGTGGCGTGGGGCATCGTGCTCCGTCGCCCGTGGGTGCACCAGGGTTCCTTCATGGCGTTTTCCCGCCCCGCTGTCGTGCCGTCCGTCGTCCGAGGGCCGCCCCGCTCCACGGGGTGGCTGTTCGGGCCCGTTCAGCGGTTCCCGTGATCGTGGTGCTGTCCGCCATCCGTCCTATCATCCGCTACAGCGGATGCCTTGACGGGTTTGGGTCCGCTGAGTAACGTTCCGGATGCTTCGGCCACTTGGCCTGCGCGGGCGACGCCGTCGTCTGCGCACACACTCACGCGGCTGGTACGGGGGCGCAGCCGCGTGAGTGTGGTGGCGTGGGGTGCCCGCGTGTTCCGTGCGGCGCCCGCGCCATTGGCGCGAGGGGCCGGGGTGAGGTGCGGGCGTCCGTCTTCCGCCGGGGCTCCGGCGACGGGGTCCGCCCTGATGTGCCTTCAGCCGCTTCCTCTCCCGCCCCTTTTGTGGCCGCTTGATCCACCTTACGTACCACTCGGCCGCCGGGTCCTTCGGAGGGTGGCGGGCCCGCGCCCGTACCCGCCGTGTGCGGTCGCCGTGGTGCGTTCAGTGCCGGATGGGGATGTCCTGCTGTGTCTTCTGCCGCCGCCCGGCCGCCCGGACGCGCGAACCGGACGCTGAAGGTCCTTTCCCGGTCGGCGTACGGGGCGAACGCCTCGGCCGGCGCCTGCTCGCCGCCTTCACCTCTTCGTGCCCGCCGTCGCGGGCCCGGGCCGCCGTGTCCGTCCGCGCCGTATTCCGTGGCTCCCACCCTCCTTCTGTCGCGCTCGCGGCCCCGGCGACCCTCTTCCTTCGGCCATTCACCCACTCCAGAGGCGAACAATTGACCGAAAGTCATTCTGTGTGCGGGGTTTGGCGACCGTTCCCTCGGCGTGGCAACCCTGGCCCGGGCGAGGGCGTCTGGGTCAGTGGTAGCGCCCACAACGGAGCGAGCCACAACGAATCACCCCTCATCCGCCGTCCCCGCTCTGCATGCGGAACCGGCACCTCCTGTACCGAGGAGGAGTAATCAGCCAGATCGCCAAGATCCTCTTTACCTGTCAACTAGGCGCCCTAGACTGCCGGTTGGCAGGCAACTCAAGGGGTTCAGATGACACCCGGGCCCCGGGACGCCGCCTGGGGAGCCCACACGCCCACACGCCCTCCCGTGGCCGGATCCCCCACCCCCCACCCCCCACACCTTCGACGCACCCGTACCGCATCTCCGACAGCCCGGCCCCGGACCTTGGAACCCCCCACCCCC
The DNA here is from genome assembly GCF_002891295.1 of Streptomyces eurocidicus. GTDB lineage: Bacteria > Actinomycetota > Actinomycetes > Streptomycetales > Streptomycetaceae > Streptomyces > Streptomyces eurocidicus. The sequence goes on from NZ_LGUI01000002.1 coordinate 940,404, forward strand.
ATCCGTAGCGCCCCCGGCCCATAAGCCCCTGTACACCCCCTCCCGTGCCGTACTCCGTTCGACCCGTGACAGGTAAGTCCCCCCGCGGGCGCACCCTCCCTTCGGGGGGTGGCCCGACCGCCCTCCGTGCCGTAGGGCCGACAGGTGAAGGACGACAGATGCAAGGTCTGCGTGGCGTCTACCGGACGCTCGAATCGCAGGTCGCGCGGCAGGCGCCGCCGGACCTGGGCCCGGTGTGCGAGCTGTCCGGGCCCGGGCTGCTGGAAGCCGACGAGCGGGACGTGGCCCGGCTGCTGCTCCTGGCGGCCGTGGGCTCGCACGCCGGGGGCGGGCCGTCGGCCACCGCCGGCCTCCTGGCGGTCTCCCGCCGGTACGAGGAGCGGTCCTTCCTCTGTACGGGCCGCAGTCTGCCCCGTGCCGGCGAGCTGATCGGGCTTCTGGACGCCGCGGTCGCCGCCCGTTCGTCGCGGATGCTGGCCGAGGTCGCCGACCACCTCGGCCAGGGCTGGCCGGGCTACCCCGACTCCGTCCTCCCCGCGGCCCTGGCCGCGTTGGCCGCCCGCCTGGACCCCGGCGCCGCCCCCGGGGGCGGCACCGTCACCTCCCGCACGGACGCGGGGACCGGGGGCGACCCCGGCGCGACTCCCGTCCCCGGCGCGCCAGGTGCCCGTGCGGGCATCCGCGCCGGCTCCGCCGGGGAGTTCGCCGTGACCCCGTTCACCTGCCGGGACGCGGGTCTGCGGCATGCCGCCGCCGGCCGTGCCGCCCAGGCCGCGGCCCTGCTGCGGCAGTCGGCGGAGCGTTACCGGGCCACCGCCTACCGCGCGGACGCGGCCTGGCTGTTCACGGACGTCGTCCTCGCCGAGCTGATGGCCGGCCGGATCCGTGCGGCCGCCGCGGTGGGAGAGGAGCAGCGCCGTTACGTGGAGGAGGTGTTCACCACCCTGCCTCCGGCGACGGGCCCCGGCGGCGGCGCCCCGGCCCTCACCCGGCCCCCGGGCCTGCGGCCCAAGGCGCTCGGCCCCGAGGAACACGAGATGCTGCTGCGTTACCTGCGCATCAGCCAGTTCCTGATCGAGGCGTGCCGGCACCGCTCCCCGGACGACTTCGCCGCCGCCCTGGACCTGCTCTCCTTCGGCTGGACCGGATTCGCCGAATCCCCCTACCCGCGCGTCCTGCGGCACCTCGCCGACCGCTACGCCGCCCCCGGCGCCCCCTGGGACGTGCACCTCACCGCCCAGGTCCTGTGGCACCGGATGCTGCGCAGCAGCCGGGTGGCCGTCACCTCCGCGCATCTGGTCGCCACCGCCGTCGCCCTGCGCGCCCGCCTCGGGCGGGCGGGCCTGCCGGTCCAGGCGGACGTCGCCCTGCTGGACGCGGCCGTCGTGCACGCCCGCTCGTACGGCACCGGGGCCACGGTGGAGTGGATCACCCGCTACGTCGCCGAGCTGCGTCCGCGCATCCCCGAACTGTTACGCGCCGCGATCACCTACCTCCAAGCGCCGACCCCTCAGGAGGCCGCCCGCCTCCTGGCCTCCTACACCGCCCTGCGCGCGGCCTGCGCCGCCCCCGACCTGCTGTTCGCCGCCGACCTGAGCTCCGGCGGCCCGCTGGGCCCCGCCGGCCCGGTGCGTCCCGCCGCGGCCCCGCACCGTATGGAGGTCGCCTTCTACGGGAGCCTGCTGTCGGTGGAGGGGATCACCGTCCACCCCGTCACCCCGCCGCCGTTGCAGCAACTGCTGTGGGTTCTGGGGGAGCAGTTCACCCGGGCGGGGGAGCGGGGTGAGGAGGTGCCGTTCCTGTCGGCCGCCGCGTTGGCCGAGCGCACCGGGCGCACCCCCGCCGCGCTCGCGCAGACCGTGCGGCGGTTCCGCGCCGTGTGCCAGGAGAGGTTCACCGAGGCCACCGCCCGTCCGATCGGCCCCGAGGCCGTCATCCAGGGCCGCCCCGGCTACCGCCTCAACCCCGACGGCGTGGAACTCTTCCGCCCCCCACCGGCCCCCGTGTCCTCCTCGGCCCCCGCCTCCTTCACCCCCAAGGCGCCGGCCGTACCCCCCACTTCTTTCACGCCCTCCGGACCTGCCGCGTCTCCCACGGCCGCGGCACCTCACGCGTCCGTGGCGCCGCCGACGGCTCCCCTCGCCGAGCCGTCCTCGGCGCTCGCGGCGCCCCGTGCACCCGCACCGCCCCCGGCGTCCCGCACGGCCCGTACTCCCTGGGCGTCCTCGGCGTCCCGGGTGCCCTCCGCGCCCTTGACGCCCTCGACCACCCCGCCCCCGCTTCCCCACCCGCCTCCTCTTCCCCGATCTCGTCCTCAACCTCCCACCGGATCCGGCCCCGCCCCGAGTACCAGGAGCCTGTTGTGAGCACGGAAACCACCTCATGGGCATACAGCGGAAAACGCTATCGTATGTACCGATTTCAACCGGATGTCGAGCGTGATCTGCGCGCGCTGAACGAGTCCGACAACTGGCACGTCTTCCTCGCCTGGGTGCACGACGCCCTGTGGATCGCCGCCTGCATAGCCCTGTGCGTCTACGGCACCTACTGGACCTACCCGATCGCCGTCCTGATCATCGGGGCCCGCCAGCGCGGTCTGTCCACGATCCTCCACGACTGCGCGCACGGCGTGGGAGTGAAGAACCGCCGCCTGCAGATGTTCGCGGGCACGGTTCTCACCGCCTACCCCATCTTCCAGCAGCACTACGCCTACAAGGTCTCCCACGTCTACACCCACCACCCCAAGCTCGGCAGCCCGGACGCCGATCCCGACCTGCGGTTCTTCATCGAGCAGGGCGCGTACCGGCAGGACTCCACCGCGGCGTACGTCCGCCGTGTGGTGATCGTCCCGCTGCTGGGCTCCCAGACCTGGGCCTACCTCCGCTACCTCGTCCGCAACCGCTACCGCGTCCTCAAGGGCGAGGACCGGCGCACCGAGGCCACCTCGCCCGTGCAGCGCCGTAAGCGCGCCGCGGACCGCATCGGCTTCTGGCTGTTCTGGGCCGCCGTCGTCGCCCTCGCCTGGTACGGGGGCTGGCTGCTGGGGCTGCTGCTGTTCTGGGTGATCCCTTACCTCACCAGCTTCCAGATCCTGGGCTGGTACATCGAGTTGTCCGAGCACACCCCGCTCGTACGGGACTCCAACATCGACCTGCACATGACGCGCAACCGCAAGAGCCGCACCTGGGAGAGGTTCCTCACCGGCATCCACAACGACCACTACCACCTCGAACACCACCTCGACCCGCGCACCCCCTTCTGGAAGCTGCCCGAGGCCCACAAGATCCGTATGCGCGACGCCGGTTACGCCGCCGCCGACGCCGAGGTGGGCGGTCTGTTCACCCGCGGGCCGCAGAACCAGCCCAGCGCCATCAGCGCCATCATCCGTTCCATGACCCCCGCCGGTCCCAAGAACCCCGGCCCGGCCCCCACTTCCTCCGGTTCCGCCGGCAGCACCCACCCCCAGGAGACCCACGATGCCGCAGCATGACGACGCCACCACCCCCGGCACCACCGGTGCGGATTCCGGGACGGCCCCCACGCTCTCCCCGAAGGTCTTCACCCGGCCCGAGACCGCGGCCGTCCACGGCGGCTTCGCCGCCCGCATGGGCCTCAACCCGCCGATGGTCACCCCGATCTTCCAGACCGCCGCCTACGAACTGCCCTCCACCGCCGCCGCGGCGGGCATCTTCGACCTCGTGACCGACGGTCAGGCGTACACCCGGCTGAACAACCCCACCTGCGACGTCCTCGAAGAGCGCATGGCCGCCGTCGACGGCGCCGTCGCCGGGCTCGCCACCGCCTCCGGGCAGGCCGCCACCGCACTGGCCCTGCTCAACCTCGCCCAGGCCGGCGACAACATCGTCTCCTCCAACGAGCTCTACGGCGGCACCTGGAACCTGCTGGCCAACACCTTCGCCCGGTTCGGCATCGAGACCCGCTTCGTCAGCCCCGAGGACCCCGCGAACTTCGCTGCCGCCACCGACGACCGCACCCGCGCCTACTTCGGCGAGACGCTGCCCAACCCCCGCCTGCGGCTGTTCCCGGTGGAGGAGGTCGCCCAGCTCGCCGAGGCCCACGGCGTCCCCCTGGTGCTGGACAACACCATGCTCCCGCACGTCCTGCGCCCCATCGAGCACGGCGCCCACATACTCGTCTACTCCGCCACCAAGTACATCGGCGGCCACGGCTCCAGCATCGGCGGCCTCATCCTGGACGCCGGCACCTTCGACTGGGAACGCCACGCCGCCCGCCACCCGCTGATGACCACCCCCGACGCCGCCCACGGCGGTGTGGTGTGGACGCGGACCGGCAAGGAGCTCGGCGGCGGGCTGGGCCGCAGCGGCTACCTCCTCAAGGCCCGCGAGACCCTCATGCGCGACCTGGGCCCCTGCCTGAGCCCCTTCAACGCCTTCCTCCTCCTCCAGGGCCTGGAGACCCTCCCGTTGCGCATGCGCGTCCACGGCGAGAACTCCGCCCGCGTCGCGGCCTACCTCCAGAGCCACCCCCTGGTCGAGCAGGTCCGCCACCCCAGCCTCACCGAGGGCGCCGAGGCCGACCGCGTCCGCCGCTACCTGGGCGGCAACACCGGCCCCCTGCTGCAGTTCGAGCTCAAGGGCGGCCAGCAGGCCGGCAGCCGCTTCATCGAGGCCCTGCGCCTCGTCTCCCACGTCACCAACATCGGCGACGTCCGCTCCATGGCCACCCACCCCGCCTCCACCACCCACGCCCAGCTCCCCGAGGCCGACCTCGCCGCCGCCGGCGTCACCCAGGGCTCGATCCGCCTGTCCGTCGGCGTCGAGCACATCGACGACATCCTGGCCGACCTCGGCCAGGCCCTGGACGCCATATGAGCACCCCTCACACCGACCTCCACACCGGCGCCACGGGCGCCGCGCCGAGCGGTACGGGCCCGGCGGCCCGTACCGCCCCCGGCGGCCGGTCCGGTGCCCGGCCCGCCCGCAAGCCGCTGGTGGCGCTGGCCTGCGTCACCGAGACCTTCGACGGCGTCCCGTACGCCGCCGTCCGCCAGGCGTACGTCTCGGCGCTCGAGGACGTCGCCGGCTGTGCCGTGGCCCTGATCCAGGGCCCGGCCCCCTGGCTGCCGGACGTCCTGGACCGCTTCGACGCCGTCGTCCTGGGCGGCCACGAGTCCAACGTCGACCCCCGCCACTACGGCGCCCCGCCCGCCCCCGGCCCGCGCGTCGCCGAACGCGACACCCTGGCCCTCGACCTGCTGCCCAGGGCCGTCGACGCCGGGCTGCCCGTCCTGGGCATCTGCCGGGGCCTCCAGGAACTCAACGTGGCCTACGGCGGCACCCTGCGCGATCTGTCCGGCACCGCGCTGGGCGACGCCCACCGCGAGGACCTCACCCTGCCCCGCGACGCCCAGTACCTGCCCCGCCACCCGGTCACCCTGACCCCGGACGGCCTCCTGCACCGGCTGACCGGACACCCCACCGTCACCGTCAACTCCCTGCACCAGCAGGCCATCGACCGCCTCGCCCCCCGCCTGCGCACCGAGGCGGCCACCGCCGACGGCGTCATCGAGGCCGTATCCGTCACCGGCGCGGACGCCTTCGCACTCGCCGTCCAGTGGCACCCCGAGTGGTACGCCGCCTCCGACTCCGTATCCAAGAGCCTCTTCACCGCCTTCGGCGGCGCCGCGGCCCGGCGAGCGGAGGCACGCGCATGACCACCACCGTCCCCCGGCACGCCCGTACCCTCACCCTCTTCGACGACCCCGCCCGCCCGCTGCGGCTGGCGGGCGGGGCCACCCTCACCCATGTGCCCGTCGCCTACGAGCGCTACGGCCCCGCGCCCGCCGACGCCGAGGGCACCGTCTTCGTCTGCCACGCCCTGACCGGCGACTCCCACGTCGCCCGGCACGACGACACCGACGCCCCCGGCTGGTGGGACGCGATGGTCGGCCCCCGGCGGCCCCTGGACACCGATCGCTACCACGTCATCTGCGCCAACGTCCTGGGCGGCTGCTCCGGCACGGCCGGCCCCGCCCCCGCCACCCCGCCGGCGCCCGCCGCCTTCCCCGTTCCCTTCCCGGCGGTCACCGTCGCCGACATGGTCACGGTCCACCGCGAGCTCCTGCACCGCCTGGGCATCGGCCGTCTCCACGCCGTCGTCGGCGGCTCGCTGGGCGGCATGCAGGCCCTCGAATGGCTCCTGCGTCACCCTGCCGACGCCGACCGCTACGCTCTGATCGCCACCGCCGCGCGGCTCAGCGCCGACAACCTCGCCTACAACGCCATCGGCCGGGCCGCGATCCGCTCCGACCCCCGTTACGAAGACGGTCGTTACGACCCCCGGACACCCCCCGACACCGGGCTGGGCGTCGCCCGCATGATCGGCCACCTCACCTATATGTCCGCGCCGTCCCTCCAGGGGAAGTTCGCCCGCCGCCTCTCCCCGCCCACCGCCGGCGGCGGGGACACCGGGCGCCCCACCGCGCCCGCGCACGGCCCGTTCGCCGTGGAGCGGTACCTGGAGTACCAGGGGGAGAAGCTCGCCGCCCGTTTCGATGCCAACAGCTATCTCTATCTGACCGCCGCGATGGACGCGTTCGACGCGTTCTCCACCCCCTACGACCCCACCGCGCTGGCCGGCGCCGACGTCCACCTCTTCAGCTTCGGCTCCGACCGGCTCTTCGGCTTCGACCACAGCCGCCACATCGCCGCCCGGCTGGCGGAGGCGGGGGTGGCCTGCGGTCACTTCCATGAGGAGACCGCGCTCGCCGGGCACGACGCCTTCCTCATGGACGTGCCCCCGTACCTCCGGGCCGTCGGCCGGTGGCTCACCGCGCCCGTACCCACCGCCGCCGGCGCGCCCGCGGGCGGCCGGGGAGCGGCACGCCCGGCTGTCCTGACCCCCGCATCCCACGGTTTTCGAAGGTCTCAGGAGTCCCCATGACCCCCACGCCCTCCCGCCCCCGCGTCCCGGCCGCCCCCGGCGGGGGTGGGCGGCTGCGCGCCGTCGGCCGCTATCTGCTCCCCGACCGGCCCTCCCGGCGCCTGACCCAGCTGCTGCTGGGCCTGGTCCTGTACGGGGTGAGCGACGCGATGGTGATCCTCTCCGGCCTCGGCGTGGAGCCGTGGGACGCCCTGAGCCAGGGCCTGACCCGTACTGTGGGCCTGAGCATCGGGATCTGGACCAACCTCATCGGCGCCGCCGTGCTGCTGCTGTGGATCCCCCTGCGGCTGCGCCCCGGCCTGGGCACGGTGTGCAACGTCCTGCTGGTGGGCACGTCCATGGACGCCGTGCTGACCTGGGCGAGCACCCCCGACTCCCTGTGGGCGCGGTGGGCGTTGCTGCTGGGCGGCGTCCTCCTCAACGGAGTGGCGACCGGCGCCTACATCGGCGCGAATCTCGGCCCCGGCCCGCGTGACGGGCTGATGACCGGATGGGCTGCCCGGGGCCACTCCATCCGCGGGGTGCGCTGGGTCATCGAGCTGACGGTCCTGGTCATCGGCTTCGCCCTGGGCGCCACGCTGGGCGTGGGCACGGTGATCTACGCGCTGGCCATCGGCCCGCTGGCGCAGGTGTTCATCCCGATGCTGGAGGTGAAGTCCCCGCCGGCCGTATCCGGTGCCGGCGCCGGTACCCCGGCCAAGCCCACCGCCTCCGGGTCGGGGGTGGTCCAGTAATCCCTTCCCTCGGAACCGCGGTGAGGGGCGGTGCGGACGCGGGTGACATGTGCGCGCTGCCCCGCTGAAGCCGGGGACAACGCGGGCACCGGACACCGACGCCCGGCCGGGCCGAGGCCTTCGGTGGTCGTCAGCTGCCGATGGTGGCGAGTGCCGGGCGGAAGGAGAAGAGGGCGCCGCCGACAGGCTGTGGAACCGTCCATGTGTAGCCGTTGAGCCTGCTCCACCAGACCTGATCCTGGCCAGATCCCTTCCACGCCTGGAAGGTGCTGCCGTCGCTGACGCTGAACCTCCCGCGCGCGGAACCCCCCGACGCGTGGGCGCCCGGCGTGACGAGTCCCTGTACCCCGGCCGCCGCGCCCAGGCGCAGCACCCGGCGGCGGCCGGGTAACGCGTGTGTCTCCGGCTCTCTTATCGTGCCCCCTCAGCTCATGAACCCCGTCGACCCGCGCCCATACGGACGCGGGCACGCCGACTATGCCGAGAGATCCCGGAGGAAAGCCGGCCTCCGGCCGACTCGGCCACACGGGTGAGAGGGCCGTCCGTGCCTTTCGGGCGAGGCCGGATCAGCCCGCGGCAGCGGATGCCTCGCCCGTCGGCGGCCGGACCGACCGCTCCCGCCCCGCTCGGCCGGGTCACGGGAAAATCACCAGGTGCGGCGCTCCCCGGCCTCCGCACCGGGCGGTCGCGCGACCACCCTGGACGGGACCGCATGACGGCCGGACGCACGCGGCGACGCCATGGAAGCGGCGGCGATGCGCGCGCCGCCGCGCGGCCTCAACGGCCTCGTACCTGTTCCGCTTCCTGACGACCGACCGCCGCGCCGCCGCGTGTTCGGCGGGAAGTCGCGCTTGGGCACGTGCTCGCTTTGCGCCGGTTGCGGGGCTTCGGCCGGAAGCGGGGTCACGACAGAGGGCCGGGCCGGTGGGTCGTCTGCGCCGCCTCGCCCCGGGTCGGCGGGTTGTCCCAGTCAAGGCCGCTTGCCAGGGGCCCATAGGGCCACGAGAACCGCTCCCGCCATGGTGATGGCGGCGAGTACGACCGACGCCTGGGTGATGCCGTGGATGAGAGCCGCCTTGGTGAAGTCGACGAGCGGCTGGGCGGACGGGCCGACGCGGTGGGCGAACTCCTGGGTGGCTGCGAGAGAATCCGACACGGGACCGCGCTCCTGCCTGGTGAGTCCTGGCAGAAGGGGCTTGATGCGGGACATGTAGCCGGCGGCGAGTACGCTGCCCGCCACTGCCACGCCGAACGCGGCACCGACTTCCCGCGCGGCGTCGTTGACGGCGGCGGCGACCCCCTGCTTCTCGAGGGGGGTGTCGGCGACAATCGCCGCGGTCGTCGGTGCCATGCACAATCCCAGGCCGACACTCATCACCAGCAGTGGCCACAGCACGGTGAGGTAGTCGCTGTGGATGCCCTGGAGTCCGATCCCGAACAGACCCGCGGCGAGGATGGCCAGCCCGGCGACTGTCACCAGGCGCATGCCGAACCGGTCGGTGAGCCGAGGCGACACGAGCGAGATCACAATCATCGGACCGCCCAGCGGCGTGATGGCGAACGCCGAAACCAGCGGGGCGTAACCGAGGACGAGCTGCAAGTGCTGGACGAGCAACAGAAACGCGCCGAACATCGCCGCGAAGGTGACCGTGATGGCGAACGTCGCGCTGCCGAAACCGCGTCGGGCCAGCAGCCGGACATCGAGCAGTGGCTGCCGCAGTCGCAGTTCGACTGCGGAAAAGCCCGCCATCGCCGCGATACCGCCGCCGAACGAGCCGATGACCACAGGATTCAGCCAGCCGCGGATCGGCACTTCGGTGGCGCCATAAACGATCAAACCGATACCGGCCACCACCAAAGCCGACCCGATGGGATCCAACGCGGGTCGCCGCTCTGCCCGCGACTCCGGGATGGTGAAGGCCAGACCGAGCAGCACCGCACCTGCCGCCGCCATGCCGATGAAAACCGACAGCCATGACCAGTATTTGAGGAGCAGGCCGGCTCCGACCATTCCCGCCGCCCCGCCCACCGCGACGGAAGCGGCCCAGATCCCGACAGCCCGGCCCCTCAGCGACGGCGGGAAGTCCGCCGTCAGAAGCGACAGGGTCGAGGGCATGACCAGCGCGGCACCGGCACCGGCCACCGCCCGGCTGGCGATCAGGGTGACGGGATCGTGCACCAGCAACGGGAACGCCGTGGCCAGGACGAACACCAGTAGTCCGACGATCAGTGTGCCGCGGCGGCCGTAGCGGTCGCCGAGCGCGCCCGCAGGCAGCACCAGGCAGGCCAGCGTCAGCGTGTAGCCGTCGACGACCCAGGTCAGCTGTACCTCGTCGGCACCGGTGTCGGCAGCGATGCTCGGCAGCACGGTGTACAAGGAGGCCAACGACCCCATCACCAACGTCACAGCCGTGCAAGCCACCACCAGCGTCCACCGTTGCGACAGCCGCGCCTTCATGTCGTCGGGAAGTTGGGTCGAATCCATGGAAGCCTCCGGACAGGAATGCTTGCTCGGGATCAGGGCGTGCGTGGGGTGATGGGCATCACCGCGAGAGAGCCGGTTCCCGGGATCGGTACAGGAGTGCACCCCCGATCGCCATGATCCAGAACAGGACCGCGCCGTAGGTGAACATGGCGCTGCCGAACGACGAAGGGGAGAACAGACCACTGGTGATGAACAGCATGGAGATGCTGTTCCAGCCGATCGTGACCGTGGCCGCGATCACCGCACCCCAATGCGTCAGGCGGATCGGGAGAACGGGGTCAGCGCGGTTGGCGAACATCAGCGCAATGAACGCCAGTCCGAGCGACATGGAGGTGACGGTGGCGAACGCGTTGGTCAGGAGCCAGAGGGTCTCGACTGTGCCGAGTTCCCATGGGTCGGCGCCGTAGCCGGGGTAGCCGCGACCCAGCTGACCGATGACCAGGAAGGTCACGCCGGTGATGATCCCGGACCCCATCGACGCGGCGGCGAAGCCGGTCAGCGTCAGGCCCGGCAGCGTCAGTCGGCCGGCCCGTTGCAGGTACACGGTGGCGAACACGAGCAGGATGAATGTGGTTGCCGCGATCTGGACGAACCACAGCCATGCCTGCCATTCCGCGCAGTAGTTCTTCAGGGCGTAGTCGAGTTGCTCTCGGCCGCTGCCACCGCTGTCGGGCCACGGAAGTTTCCCGAACGAGCAGGACATGGCGAAGGAGATCAACGGGGTGAACGAGGCGAAGGCCGCCCAACGGAGGTACCGGACGTGGTTCGTCTGGAGTCGGGACGGCTGCCGGGGGAGTTTGTCAGTGGACATGAGGAGCTCCTTGACAGTTGGTGGAGGGTTCGGGATCCGGTGGCGGTGCGGTGAGGGACGGTCCTGATGCCCGGGTGCGCAGTGCGCTCAGGGCCACCCGCGGCGCGAGGAGTGTGACGGGCGGGTGGACCATGTTCAGGACGTTCAGGAACGCGGCCTGGGCGCGGGCGTCGTGGGTGCCCGCGGCGAGGACCCGGTCGAGATAGCGGCCCAGGGCCCGCTGGTGGGGCGAGGGCGGCCCGCCGGTGGTGTGGGGGAAGCGGAGGTCGGCTGTGGTGGCCAGCAGCCACGGTGTGTCGTGCAGGTGCTTTTGCCTGTGGTGGAAGCGGCGTGTGCTCGCTCCGGACGCGAGGCAGGAGCGAAGGAGCCGGGCGCTGCGTGCGGCCACGGTCATGCCTTGTGCGTAGACGGGGTTGAAGGCGCAGGCGGCGTCGCCCAGGACCAGGAGGTTGCCCGGGAAGTGTCGCGCCCGGTCGAGGTGGCGGCGCCGGTTGGCGGTGGAGTGGCTGCGCACCACACCGCTGAGCGGTGTGCCCCCGGCGAGTGCGTCGGCGATGGCCGGGGTGGCCAGGGTGCGGGCGAAGGGCAGGAAGGCGTCTTCGTGGGAGGGGGGCCGGTCGGTGCCGGCCCCGCTGAGGCTGACGATCCACCGGTCGTCCTCGACGGGGGCGAGGACACCGCCCCGGGTGACGGCGGGGCCTGAGGGCAGGGCGTAGAGGGCACGCCAGCCGCGTGGGCCCGCGGGCAGGCGGTAGAGGCGTGTGGCGTAGCCGATGTGCGCGTCGACGGTCGTCTCGGGCACGGGCGGGCAGCCCAGTCCGGTGAGCCAGTTCGGAAGACGGGAGCCGCGTCCGGAGGCGTCCACGACGAGGGCGGCGGGGACGGCGGTGCCCTGGCCGGTGTCGAGGTCGTGCACGACGACCGCGCTCACATGGCGTTCGTCGCCGGTGAGGCTGTGGACCCGGTGGCGTTCCAGCAGCCGTACACGGGGGTTGTCCAGCACGTGTTCACGGATGACGGCTTCGATCAGGGGGCGGCTTGCGCCCACGACGCGCAGGTTGGAGGGGAAGCGGGTGCCCCATCCGTGGGGGGTGGCGATGGCGAGGTCGGCGCAGACGTCGATGCGCAGGCCACCGCGGCGGCACAGCTCGGCGGTGAAGCCCGGCAGGAGCGCTTCGACCGTGCGCAGGCCCTGGGCGAAGAGCGCGTGGACGTGTCCGTCCTGCGGTACGCCGGATCGGCGGTCAGGGGTGCCGGGGATGCGGTCGCCGTCGAGGAGGGTCACCTGGTGGCGGCGGGCCAGGACATGGGCGGCGAGCAGTCCCGCGATGCCGGCGCCGACGACCACCGCGTCGGTGCGGTCGCCGGCGGGGCGGGGCGGGATGGTCCGGGGCGTCGTCATCCCGGCCAGATCCAGCCCGGGGTGTCGGCGGGGACCGCTCCGGTGCCCAGTAGGGGGACCGCGCCGACCAGTGCGGTGTAGACGAGCATGACCACGTTGGCGAGGCCGATGCCGGCGAGGATCCGCAGCGTCGACCGGGCCCGGGGGGCGAGGTGTTCGGAGCCGCGGAAGATGTGCACGGTGGTCCCCCGGCGCTGGGAGATCCACACCATGAACGTCTCGGGTGAGCACAGCAGACACGCGCCGAGGACGATGTTGATCAGGGGCATCTGGTACCAGTGGCCACCGAACAGCGACAGTTCGTGGAGGGCGCGGGGGTAGGCGTAGGCCCCCGTCAGCGGGACGAAGAATCCCTCGACGACGATGTCCGAGACCACGCCGGTCAGGAAGAACACCGGCAGCATGCGGCGCACGCTCCAGTGGGGGAAGCGTCTGGTGACGTGGTTCAGGCAGACCAGCTGCATTCCCACCCACAGGACGATCAGCGGGAACATGAACATCTGCGCGGCGAAGAACGTCTCGATGTGCAGCTCAGGCCGGGGGGTGTGCCAGCCGGGGAGGTACGGGCCCCAGCTGACGACGTTGAGGGCGTAGCGGTTGGCGATCGGGGAGGGCTCGACATAGGCCATGACGGGGCTGAGCCACCAGGTGAACAGGTTGCCCCACACGATGGTGGCCCAGAAAGTGACGGAACCCTGGCGGCGGCACTGGAACCACATGTAGACGCTCAGCCCCACGACGCCGACGATCATCAGCCACTGTTCGGTCCAGGTGATCACCATGCGCGTGGTGCTGATGGAGTAGTCGCGACGGGCCGCGTGGATGTTCCCCGCGGCGAACCACTGGCCGAGCACGACCGCTTGGGCGATGAGGGAGGCGACCCCCGTCCCCGCCCATGCCCAGACCGGCGAACGACGCGGGAGCGGGGGGTCGGGAAGGCTTCCTGACGCATAAGTCGGCACGGCCGGCCTCCTCTTCTTCCGGGAAGAAGCCGAGGTGTTCCAGCAGCCACTGGCTCAGGCCGGCCGCGCTGGGTTTGACCCAGATGACACCGGGCTTCATCTCGGTGCGCAGTGCTCGTTGCAGGCGTTGCTGGAGTTGCACTGCGCCGAGGGAGTCCAGGCCGAGCATGACCATGCTGGTGTGTGCGCCGATGTGGCGGGTGGTGCCGCCGAGGAGTTCGCGGACGAGGTCGATGATGAAGTTCTGGAGGAGTTCCCGGCGCTCGCCGGGGCCGGTCGCGGCGAGCAGCGCTTCGCGTACGGCGACGGTGTCGTCGGGGGGCTCCTCGCCGGCCAGTAGCGGGGCCAGCAGTGTGCCGGCGCGTACGGCCGGGTAGGGGGCGGTCCACCGGCCGATGTCGAGGGGGGAGTAGGCGACCTGGTGGTAGCCGGCGTCCAGGATGCGTTCCAGGGCGTCGATCCCGTCGGCGGGAGTGATGGTGAGGAAGCCGCGTTCCGCGAGGTGCTGCCCCCGGCCCACTTCGCTCCAGGCGCCCCAGTGGACGGCGGTGGCCGGCAGGCCGTGTTCCTGCCGCCGGGCGACCAGGCCGTCGAGGTAGGCGTTGGCGGCGGCGTAGGCGCCCTGGCCGGGGGATCCGATGAGGGAGGCCATGGAGGAGTAGACGGCGAAGAAGTCCAGGTCCATGCCGAGGGTGGCGCGGTGCAGGGTCCAGGCGCCTTCGGCTTTGCCGCGCCAGACCCGGTTCAGGAGCGGGTCGTCGAGGTTGGCGAGTGTGGCGTCTTCGACGACTCCGGCCGCGTGCAGGACGCCGTGCAGCCGTCGGCCGTCCTGGACGGCTGCGGCGACGGCCTGTGCGGTCACGGTGGGATCGGCGATGTCGCCGGTCACCACGGTGAGGCCGGTCCCCGTCTCGCGCAGGGCTGTCAGCCGGGCCTGTGCCGCCGGGGTGGGTGCGCCGCGGCCGCACAGGACGATTCGTCCGGCGCCGCGGCGGGCGAGCCATTCGACGGTGAGCAGGCCGAGGCCGCCGAAGGCGCCGGTGACGAGGTAGGACCCTCCTGTGCGTACGGGTGACCGGGGTGTGGCGGCGGGCGGGGTACCGGCGTCAGGGGGGCCGGTGCACACCTGGCTCAGGGTCCGGGCGTCGCCGTCCAGAGAGATCTCGCTGATCGGTCGGCTGGTGTCCAGGAGTTCGGCGACGACCCGGGCGTGTGTGGTTCCGGGTGTGAACTGCAGGAACGAGGCGGTCAGTTCGGGGTGTTCGTAGGCGGCTACGCGCAGCAGGCCGCGCAGGGCCGCCGAGGGAAGGGGGGAGCCGTCGGTGGGGGCGACCACCCACAGGCGGGGCGGGCGTTCGGCCCGGGCCAGGGCCCGCAGAAGGGCGACGACACGGGAGACCAGCCGGCGGGCCGCGTCGGCGGAGTCGTCCTCCGGCTTCTCCTCGCCGATGGTGAGGGCGACGGCCGTGCAGGTGAGCGGGGGAGAGCCGGCGGAGAGGGCCTCGGCCATCGGCAGCAGGCGGCAGGCGGCAGAGTGCTCCTTGAGCTCCGAGGCGAGGTCCCGGGACCAGGTGCCGTCTGCCGCCGTGAGCACTGTCCAGGTGCTGTCGGTGGCGCGCGTCCGTTCCCGCGGTGCGGGCGCGGGCACCTGAGCCAGGTGGGAGAGTCGGCTGGTGAACCGCTCGGCGGGCGGGGTCACGTTGGCCACGCGCAGGCCGCGGAACTCGGCGGTGACCCTTCCGTCCGCTGTGACCAGGCGGGCGTCGCCGACGCATCCGAGATCGTCGGCGTGCTCCAGGTGGACGAGGGCCTGCCTGGAGTGCGTGGTGGGCCCGTACACGGCGACTTCCTCGAAGCCGGTGACGACGACCGGTCCGGGGGTGAGGACGTGGTGGGACAGCCACGCGGCCACCATGGTCTGTACCACCTCGTCGGCGAGGGCCGGATGGAGGCACATCGCCGAGGCGGACACCTGGGCGCTTTCGTGGATCCTCGGGGAGGAGATCACCCGGTCCTCGCCGGGGTGCACCTGGATGCGTTCGAGGGCGGTGAAGGCCGGCCCGTGGAAGACGTGGTGCTTGTCGCGGAACGTGCGGTGCAAGGTGGCGGGCTCGTAGTCCTGCCAGCCTTTCGGGCGGCATTCGGCGCCGGTGGCCCGCGCGGGGCGTCTCTGCGGGGTGGTGGGCCGCACCCTGCCACGGGCGTGGACGACGGTCGTCTCCCCGTGCCCGGAGACGATCTCGACGTGCGCGGTCCTGCCGTCACGGGTCAGCCGGGTGGTGACCACCGGCTCCGGATCCAGCAGCACTGGGCGCAGCACGGCGATGTCCGTGGCCGACACGTGGTCGGTCGTGAAGACCTGGGCTCCGGCGGCCAGCATCATCTCCACCATCGCGGTGCCCGGCAGGACCGGGACGTCGGCGACCGCGTGGTCGGCGAGCCAGGGGATCAGACGGGGGCCGAGCCGGGTCTGCCACAGGTGCCGCCCGTCGTTGTCGGGGTCTGCCGTGTGCCCGCCCAGGAGGGCGTGCTGGGTCGCCCCGGGCAGCTCGGGGGCGACCAGCCGGTAGGGGGCCTGGTCTCCGCCGTGGCGGGTGCGGTGCCATTGCGTGACCGGTACGTCGGCGAGCCGTCCGTTGCCGTAGTGCCGGCCGAAGCCGATGCCGTCGTATCCGGCCGCGTACAGGGCGGCGAGGTGGGCGAGGAACGCTTCCTGGTCGTCCGTTTCCTGTCGCAGGGTGCCCACCGCGACGGCGTCGGACACGCCGTCGTGCCGCGCTGTGTCCAGGATCGGTCGTACGGCGAGCGGGTGCGCGGTGCATTCGACGAACACCCGGTGACCTGCGGTCAGGGCAGCTGACACGGCGGCGTGGAACCGGACCGGGTCGCGCTGGTTGCGTACCCAGTAGGCGCCGTCCAGGTCGCCGGGGCGCAGCGGGTCGGCCGAGACGGTGGAGTAGAAGGGGATCCGCGGTGTGGCCCGGGGGATGTCGGCCAGGGCCGTCCGGAGCCGGCCGAGGACGGGATCCACCTGGGGGGAATGCGAGGCCACGTCGACGTCGACGGCCCGGGCGACGGTGCCCTGCGCCTCCCACCGCCGCAGCAGCCCGGCGATCTGCCCGGCGTCCCCCGAGACCACCGTGATGCCGGGTGAGGTGAGGACACCCAGGGTGACGCCACCGGCTCCGGCCGCGTCGATCGCCGCCTGCACCTCACGGGCTCCGAGCATCACCGACGCCATCGCGCCGCCGGAGACGGTGGCGAGCAGGGCGGACCGGCGGCAGATCACCTTCGCCCCGTCCTCGGGGCTGATGCCGCCCGCCACGACCAGCGCGGCGACCTCACCGAGCGACTGCCCGATGACGGAGGCCGGCTCGACCCCCCAGGACCGCCACACGGCGGCCAGGGCCACTTGGGTGCCGAAGAGGGTGGGCTGGATGCGTTCCAGGCCCCGCAGCCGCTCGGGGTGGGTGATCATCTCGTACAGGGAGAAGCCGGCCTCCGCCCGGATCATCGGCTCCAGCTTCTTGACCGTGGAGGCGAACACGCGGTTGCCGCGCAGCAGGCCCCGGCACATTCCGGGGTGCTGTGAGCCCTGCCCGGTGAAGACGAACACCGGGCCACTATGCTCGGGTGGCAGCAGCGGAGTGCCCGACACGACGTGCTCAGCCTCATTACCGGCAGCGAATGCGCGAGCCCGCGCGGCGAGTTCACGGTGGTCTCGTGCCACGATGCCGAGCCGGTGGTCATCGTGGGCGCGGCGCAGCGCCAGGGTGTGCGCCACGTCCGGCAGCAGCGTGCTCGCGCCGGGTCCTTCGGCCCAGTCGGCCAGCCGTCGGGCGGCCAGGACCAGCGAGGGCGCGGAGCCGGCCGAGACGGTGAACAGCCGCGCCCGTGAAGCCGTTCGACGGACGGCGCGGGGCCGGGCGACGGAGGCCGACTCCAGGACCACATGGGCGTTGGTGCCCGTCACTCCGTACGAGCAGACGGCCGCCAGCCGCGATTCCCCCGGGACCGGCCAGTCGGTCACCTCGGTGGGGACGAAGAGCCGTGAGGTGCCGTCGCGCTCGATGGCGGGGTTCCACCGCCGGAACGTGGCGTTCGGCGGGATGGCCGCGTGCCGCAGGGATTCCACCGCCTTGATGACTCCCGCGATGCCGGACACCGGTTCCGAGTGGCCGATGTTCGTTTTGACGGAGCCCAGGGCGCAGCCCCCGCGGCCCTGTCCGTAGACGGCGTTGACGGACGTGTACTCGATCGGGTCGCCCACGGCCGTTCCCGGGCCATGGGCTTCGACGAGCCCCACATCGCCGGGGTCCACACCGGCTCTGTCGACGGTGGCGCGGAACAACTGCTGCTGCAGGTCACTGGAGGGCGCGGTGAGCCGGGTCGCCTGTCCGTCGTTGTTGACCGCGCTGCCCCTGATCACCGCCAGCACCCGGTCCCCGTCCCGGACCGCGTCCACCAGCCGCTTCAACACCAGGACGCCGGCCCCTTCACCGCGTACGTAGCCGTCGGCCCGGGAGTCGAAGGCATAGCAGGCACCCTGTCCCGACAGCAGCAGCGGCGCCTCGTAGTAGTGCGTCTCGGGTGAGAGCATCAGCAGCACCCCGCCCGCCAGCGCGGCATCACACTCTCCCAGCGTCAGCGCCCCGCACGCCGTGTCCAGCGCGACCAGCCCGGACGAGCAGTGCGTGCTGACGACCATCACCGGGCCGCGCAGGTCCATCGAGAACGCCACCCGCCCCGCCGCCCCGGCCGTGAAGTTCCCGAAAAGGTAAGGGCTGTTGGGCGCGTCCTCCACCGGCCGGGCCTCGCGGAAGAGGTTGTCCGGGGCGTAGGTGCCCACGTACACCCCGGTACGTGAGCCGCGCATACGGTCCACGGGAATGCCCGCGTGCTCCACCGCTTCCCAGGCCACCTCCATCAGCACCCGGAACTGCGGGTCCACCCACCGCTGCTCGATCGGCGCCACCGAGAACGCCTCCGGATCCCACGCCCACACATCACCGTCCAGGAAGCAGCCGTGCCCGGCCCGCCCGGCCAGTTCCGGGTCGTGCAGGGCCGCCAGCCGGGCGGCGTCCCAGCGGCCGGCCGGTACCGGGCCCACCGTCTGCCGTTTCCCGGCCGCCAGCCGCCACAACCCGTCCGGCGTCTCCACCCCGCCGGGGAACCGGCAACCCATTCCCACGATCGCGATCGGTTCTGCTTCCGAAGCCGACATGACCCACCCCGCCTACTCCGCGATCGCCGTGCTGTAGCTCCACTGGAAGACCGGCAGCTCGTCCCCGTCGACCACCTCGACATCGCCGGTCGGGACGAAGTGCACGTGCAGCCCGTAGTAAGCCACCGTCACCTTCTCCGGAAGCTCGCTCCCCGCCACCCGGTGCACCCGGTGCAGACCCACCGGCCCACCCCTCAACAGGACTGTCTTCATGAAGAAACCTTCCGCTGGGGGGATCACGACCAGCGCCGCACCCACGCTTGAACGACTTGACGAAGCGGACCAGGGGCCCGAACGGTGGTCGAGAGCCTCGGGGGAGGCGAGATCACGGAGCTGCGGTAGAGAGACTGAGGGAGCGGCGCCACCTGGTGTGCTCATGACGTCCGCCTGGAGACCGCCCGTACGGAAGGCTCCGTCGTGCGGCGGTCAGCGGGTCCCTGTCTGTGGCTCAGGCTTCATGGAGAAGCGTTTCAGCGACTTGAGCCGCGAACGGCACAGGACCTGCTCTCTGCACCATGCCTGTGCGCAGGCTGAAAAGCACTCCCTTTGCAGAGGCGTATGAGAATATTCGGAGCACACAATTCCGCCCGGCGGTACAACTGATACCGCCGCGCCCTGGACGCGCCCCTTCTGCGATGCCACAGGAAAGTGCGGGGGCGGGAGTGGCGTGAGGTCACCACACCGCACATGGCTGGACAGCGGCGGCGTCAGCGTCGGCTCGTCATCCGAGAACCCCCGATTTGCCACCGGCACCTTAAAGGCGTGAGTGATGGTGAACGAGCCTGCGAGCACTCGTGACCACCCGGGAGCGCGCGGTCGGCGCGGCGGATCAGCTGTGCTGTGACAGGCCGACAGCGTCTGCGCCCGCGGGGGAGGAGCCCCCGCGGGTGCAGACGGCGGTGCTCCCACCCACCCCGGCACAGGGCCCACCTGCCTGGACCCTGCCGCCGGACTTCCGGGGGCGGCCCTGCTCTGCCAGGCCGCCCCGCCTCGGTCGGGAAAACGACGGGGTGTCATCGACGGCTGCGCGGAGGCACGTGGCCGTTGTCTGTCCTTGCGGAGCCGTGAGGGGAGCCGGTAGCGGTGAGGGCGCCGGCCGGAGTGCGGCAGGGCCGGGCCGGGTCCGTCGTGTGCGGCGGAAGGTGGTGTCTAGGCGTGGTAGATCGCGTACATGCGGCCGTTGTGGGTCGTGAGGGAAGGGGCGGCCAGGGAGGTACAGGCCCACGGCCCACGCGTGATCTGTACAGCGGGATCCGTCCACCTCCAGCTGCCGGTGCTGCCGGTGTCGCGCCAGGCCAGGTAGGGATGGCCGTTGGTGCCCGCGTGGGCCATCCATTCGTAGCGGCCCGCGTGGTGCACGGTGGGGGCATGACGGGTTCGCCACCTGGGCAGTTCCTCGCCGCTCCAGCCGGATGCGGGCCCCGTCCCGCTGTACCAGGAGAAGATCGAATCGTTGTTTCTGCGGTGGTCGACACTGACCTTGCCATGGGTGAAGCCCAGCGCGGGGGCGCTGTGGGCGGTGAAGTCGGTGCTGCCGCCGACGCGCTGGGTGGTGTTCCACGTGGTGCCGGAGACGTAGTCGGCGACGTAGACGCGGTTGTTGTCGCCGGTGTGCGCGGACCACAGACGGCCGTCGAATGCGGCCAGGGACGGGCCCAGTGCGGAGGTCCAGCCGCTGATCGAGTAGAGAAGGCTCCACTCCCGGCCGTCGAACCAGGCGTGGTAGATGCGGCCGTCCCTTCCGGTGTGCAGCCAGTGCAGCCGGTCCTGGTGGACGGCGAGCGCGGACGGCTGGTCGCTGACGGTCACGGCGATGGTCCGCGGGGTGGTCCACGCGGCCCCGTCGTAGCGGCTCCACACGATCTTGTTGTCACCGGTCCGGGAGAACACGGTGTACAGGTCGCCGCGGTAGGAGGCGAGGGCGGGTGTAGTCGTGGTCTTCCAGCCCAGCGGGATCGGCGCGCTCCATTCCCCCGCGTCGGACGGGGCCGGGCCCTGGGCGCGGCTGGTGATCTCGATGCTGCCGACCGGGTAGACGGGGCGTTCGCCGGTGTAGCGGACGCGGAGCTTGTGGTGGCCGTCGCCGTTGAAGTTCCACTCCAGGCTGGGCTGGTGGTGCAGGATGGCCATGTCGTCGCGGGTGAGGACGAAGGTGCGGCTGCAGGAGAGGTCGTCGTGGTTGCGCAGGGTGTCCATGAGCGCGATGAACACCTTGGCGATCTCGTAGGCGATCGCCACCGGCAGGGGTATCGGGTCGAGGATCGCTCCCACCGGGGTGCTCAGGACGAGGTCGATCTGCTCGACGGCCCGGTTCAGGGCCTGCTGCAGTGCGGTGTACCACTCCGAGCTGCTCTGGTCGGCCTCCCACACCTGGATGCCGGCGACCATGAGTTCGTTGCTGGACTGCTGGTCCAGGAACACCTTCTTGCCGGTGGAGAAGGTGCGGGTCTGGCCCTGCTTGACCGCTCCGAACTCCTCGGAGACGAACGTCTGTCCCCGGCCGTCGCCCACGCCGGCGGCGGAGGCGAAATAGATCTCGTCCTTGCCACCGCCCTGGTCCCCGACCGCGCGGACGACGTAGAAGTTGTCCATCTCCATCTTCACCCGCCACGACGCTCCGGCGTCCGGCCCGGTGTCGGCCGCCCCGGCGCGGGTGCCGGTGCCAAGGGAGGGGTGACGGGCCACGCCGGTGACCGCGAAGCCCCTCTCGCGCATCGCCTCCACCAGCCCCGGGTCCTCCTCCGTCCGGCCCGCGGCGATGTCCTCGACGGTCAGCAGCGAGACGTTCGGCGCCTCGAAGGCCTCACGCGCCAGCTGCGGCAGCACCTGCTCCAGATCCGCGATCGCATACCCGGAGGAGACCGGCCGCTCGGCGATGACCGCGGGCACGGTCAGGGTCCCGGGCGCCGCGCTCCGCACCGTCTCCCGGTACGCGGTCCCCCACTCCCTCAGCTCCTTGTCCTCCACAACCGTGCCCAGCGCGTCCACCAGCACCTGCTCCAGGCTGGTCAGAGCCCGGCTCCCGCGCGCGTCCGCACCGTGCAGCGCGACCCCGAAAAAGAGATTGCCCAGTCCTCCCGACGCCAGCGCCGCCTTCGTCCGGCCGCTCTGACCGCGGCCGGTCAGCAGTGCCTTCAGCCGCTCGATCCGCTCCTCCTGCGAAGGCCGTATGTCCGCCATCGTGACCTGTTCCTTCCTTGCGCCCCGCACTCCGGCGCGCTGATCTTGGTAGTCGCTTCAGACTGATCGGCCACCGGCCCGCAGCAGGGCGGAATCCCGGAAACCATCTCCGAGATGGCGCAAATGCATACTTTCTGGCGTAAAACGCACTGTTGCGCTGACCAGGCAAGTCGGCTTCTCCTCCAGACCGCCTCCGCCTCCGCCTCCGCCTCCGCCTCCGCCTCCGCCTCCGCCTCCGCCTCCGCCTCCGCGTGGCCGAAGCGCCGGAAGCAGCTCACTTTCGCAGCCCCCCTTTCGTCGCATTCGGAAATAAGTGAAGAGCGCATCCACGAACGACGTCAGACGGCCGACCGAAGGAATCGATTGATGTATCGGACGGTGGGTCGCTTCTTACCGGACGAGCTCAATCGCATCCATAGCATCACTGTGCAATATCGATGCTACGGAGATGACGTCGGCGGAAGCTGGAGACTTACGGCTGCCGTCGGGTCCCGGAGGGCAACATGGTTTCGGCTCACTCGCTCACCTTCTCGGCGCTTCGCCCCCTGATCCCGTCGAACATGGAAATGCGCCGGCTTTCCCCGCCATGGCGACTACTTGATGACGTGGCGCTCGAAACGATGCGCGCGGAAAGCCCACAGGCCGCCCGGGAGATCGTGGCACAGCGTTGGGACGCCCGGCAGGCACAATGGTTGCCGAATGCCTTCTCGCTTTCCGGGCGTCAGGAGAGCGCGGTGGGGCTGCGCCTCGCGGCTATCAGCCTCAATTGCGGTTGGCACGAGGTGATACCGAGGCAGCCGTCGCTGTCGGTCCCGGTTCCGGAGCGGTTCAGGTCCCTCTGGAAGGTGGTGGCGCATCGGCTGGGAACGGAAGACCTCGGTGCTGCCCCGTTGCTCGGCATCGCCAACTACGGCTCGGATGACACATCGAGAGGCGCCATCGTTCCCGCACTGCGGTGGTCGGCCACTGATGAGCCCAGCCGTATCGACCTGCTTCTCGCCGCAGCGGCACGGATCGACGCGATCACCGCGCCGGTTCTGGGGGAGAGCCGCTTGCTGAACGAGCCGGCTACTCGGCCGTGGGCGGTGCTTCGTGTGATGGACCGGATGGTTCAAGCGCAGCGGATGGTGCAGGAGCTGCTTGCCAGGCAGATCGAGGCGGTCACCCATGCGCCGTTCACCACGGTCGGCCAGGAAGCCGCCATGGTGTTGGGGTCAGGCGCCCCTGATGCCCCGTACAGCATTCCGTCCCGGATGGTGACCCCCGTCCAGCAGGCGCTGGACGCGCTGCTTGGAATGCCGCTGGTCGGGCGCGGGGCGTGGCACGGGAGGGGAGCCCGCAGGCATCTGACGGAAGACCAGATCGTGGCGCTGCGCGCGCTCGACCGGGTGGGTGACGCGGTGCGCGCGCTGGTGCTCCGGCGCGAGCAGGTGGCTCGGGCGCACAGGGCCGCCGTGGCCGAGGTCTGCCGGAGCCAGACGCTTTACCGGCGCCTCATCAACGCGGTCACGGGGCCCGTCGCGGCATTGCCCATGCGGGACGCGGACTGGGACCAGCGGTATGCGCAGGGGCAGTAGAGGCGGGAGGCCAGGCATTGCCCAGAGGTCGGCCGCCGTCTGTCAGTCCGCTGCGATGGCCGTGTTCCTTCTGCTTTCGTGGTGGGTCGCGTGGGGACCGGGGCATCGCGCCTTGGAAATCCCCCGCGGTACGCCGCACGCCGAGGCACTGCCTTCCCCCGAGCCGTTACCGTCACGTGGCGCGACCCTGGCCGACAGCTTCCCGGCGGACCCGAAACTGAGCCTTCGGGGCGGTTTCACGACGGTGAGCGGGCACGACGTGCCGGCGATCCCGAGAGGGAACGGCCGGCGGTTGACCTACCGGGTGGATGTCGAGGACGGGCTGGCGGAGCGGGGCTTCGACGCCGGACTCTTCGCGTCCTTCGTTCAGCGGACCCTGAACGATCCGCGCGGCTGGGCCCACGACGGAGCCCTGTCTTTCGAGCGGGTGTCGGACGGGCGCGCCGACTTCGCCGTCACGCTCGCCAGTCCCGGAACGGTCAACACGTGGTGCGCGAAGGCGGGGCTGGACACATCGGAGCAGGTGGTGTCCTGTGATGTGTACGGCGAGGAGCGCGTGATGATTAATTCCTACCGATGGGCGCTCGGTGCGCCGACCTACGGGAAGGACACGCTCGGTTACCGGCGGATGCTGGTGAACCACGAGGTCGGGCACCGGATCGGGCATGACCATGAGACGTGTGGCCGGAGCGGGACCCCGGCGCCTGTGATGATGCAGCAGACCAAGACGCTGACCACCGGTACGGCCGTCTGCCTGCCGAATCCGTGGCCCTATCCGGAGCGATCGTGATACGTGGTGCGCGGGCGGCCCGCCCGCGCACCACGTATCAGCGGAGGATGGCCCGCAATTCCGCGTCGATGTCGTAGTGCTCGTGCTCGGAGCCGACCGGCACGAGTTCCGTCGTCTCCCGGCACCAGGCGGCGATGTCCGCGGCCCGCGCGGAGAGCAGACAGAGGCCCGAACGGGAGAAGAGACTGAGATACACCCGGTGGCCGCTGTCGTGATTCAGCACCCATACCGAAACATCCCCGTCTCCAGTGAAAGCGGAGAGGCCGTCCAGCAGCAGTTCCCGGGCGAAGGTCCATGAGACGGCCGCTCTGCCGGCATGCCGGAAGCTTGCCGTGACTTCGTAAGGGCGGTCCGATCTGTATTCGAGTCGGGTCAGTACGGGATCCCTGTGCCGACCGCTTTCCAGCAGCATATGAACATTGCTTGTGATGATGGCCGTCATGCGGTGATTCTCCGGATACTGTGTGCCAGTTGCAGGAATTGCCTGATGAAATGCTAATCAGGATTCTTGTCGCGATGAAGAGATTCACCTGATCGATAACTTTACGCAGGAAAGTGAGAACTTTTGTGAATTGCGATCGACGGAGGATGTCTCCGTGAGTGTCGAATCCCCGTCCGGCGCTCCCGGCGGCCGTTCCACCGGGCCGAGCACTCCCCGGCCGCCACGTCTGAGGGAGCGCGCGGCCAGGGAAGTGCCCGGGTGGGCCGCGTGCGTCGTGGCGGCGCTCGGGGCAGTCGGCTGCCTCGTGCTGACCGCCCTGTCGGAGGGGTGCCTGCCCGGTTTCGCCGAGTGGCCGGATTCGTACCCGTCGCCGGCCCTGCAGGCGGCGCGGGTCGCGGCCGTGGTCTGCGCCGTCCTCGCCTGCTTCGCGGTCGCGGGCCTGACCCGCGGCGCGGACGGCGTGGCCACGGTGCTGAGCCGGCGCCGCGGCTACCGGGGCACGGTCCGTGGTACCGGGCTCGTCTGGGTGTCCCCCCTGCTCGGCCGGCACCGTGTCGACGTGCGGCTGCGGCACTGGCGGACCGACGAGATCCATGCCGTGGACCTCCACGGCATCGCGCTCAGGGCGGAGACCCTCGTCGTGTGGCGCATCCGGGACACGGCGCGTGCGATGTTCGCGGTGGTGGACTACGAGAAGTACCTCGCGGCCGTCGTCGAGGCGGCTGTCGTCAAGGTCATGGCGGCCATGCCCGGCGAGGCGTGCGAGGGCGACGGCCCGTCCCTGCGCGACAACGAAGAGCTGGCGGCCCGCCTCACCGCGGTGGTCGCCTCCGAATGCCGTCCGGTGGGGCTTGAAGTCTTCTACGTGCGGCCGTCCCGCGTCGGATACGCGCCTGACATGGCCGCGGCGATGCGGCAGCAGCAGCTTCTCGCGCTGGACGCGCGCCTTCGGCAGACCGTGGTGGACAACCTCCTGAACACCGTCGAGGACACCGTGGAGGGCCTCTCGCGGCGGGAGATGGCAAGCCTGGACGCCCGCCAGCGGAGCAAGTTGATGTGTGACCTGACGGTCGCCTTCTACGCGGCCCGGGGTGCCGCCCCCCTGTCGGCCCGGGAGTTGCCCGGAGCTCCCGGCGACCGCCAGGGCGCGTAGCCGGGATCCGAGGTGCGGCCCCCGGGACCCGGGACGGGGCACTTCCTTCACCTTCGGCTTCGTAGGCGTTGACCATCGGCACGATCCTCCTGGCCATGATCAAGAGCATTGTCGGTCTCGATTGAGGATGGTCGTCCATGCCGCTTCCCGTATTCCTCGAACTGCCCTTCCCCGTGGACTGCGACTGCCCCGGCTGTGCTGCGGCGTCCACAGCTGCCGGGTCCGCGCCGTCGGTCGGCCGACGGCCCGCGTGTGCGCGGGCCAGGAGGATGGCGACGGCGACCACCTTGGCCGGCGTGGCGATCGTGGGTGCCGTCGCGCCTCAAGCCCACGCCGACGGGGCCCGTACCGTGGCCGCGGACTCCGCCGACGCCGCGGTGCACCCCCAGGCCGGCACCTCGCCTCTGCGTGGCGCGGCCGATGCCCGGCAGCGCGTGACTCGCGCACAGATCCTGGCGCGGGCCCAGAGGTGGGTCGATGCCGATGTGCCGTACAACATGAACGGTTACCACGAGGGTTACCGCACCGACTGCTCCGGCTTCATCTCCATGGCCTGGGCCCTGCCCGGCAATCACTGGACCGGTGATCTCGACGAGTACGGCGTACGCATCACCAAGGACCAGCTGCGACCCGGCGACATGCTGCTGTTTCACAACGCGTCCGATCCGCAGAGGGGGTCGCATGTGGTCCTCTTCGCGGGTTGGGCGAACGCGGAGCGCACACGGTACGTGGCGATGGAGGAAAACGGCCGTCTCGGTACGGTCAAACGCACGATCCCCTACGCGTACGTCTCGAACTCCCCGTCGTACATCCCTTACCGATACAAGAACCTCCAGGAGGACGGCGGCGACGATGGCGCGCCCGGAGGCGCCTTCCCGGGGACGGACCGCTTCGGACCCGGCGCCGACAACGCGTACGTCACCAGACTCGGCACCATGCTGGTCGGCCGCGGCGGCGGAGGTTTCTACAAGGAGGGCCCCGGACCGACCTGGGGCCCGGCTGACGGTGCCGCCACCCGTGCCTTTCAGGAGGCGCAAGGATGGCGAGGAGCCGACGCCGACGGAATCCCCGGTGCGCACACCTGGCGACTGCTCGTCGAAGGCCGGGGCCGCGACATCGGCCGTGGCCGCGGAGGCCGCGCCGACGCTGTCCCGGAATTCCCCGGCGCACACCACTTCGGCCCCGGCCGGAGTAACCGGTTCGTGTCGCTGCTGGGGAAGCAACTGGTGAAGAAGGGCTTCGGCACGTGCTACGGCGAAGGGCCGGGACCGGTCTGGAGCGAGTCCGACCGCCGCGCGGTGGAAGCGTTCCAGCGGGCACAGGGATGGCGCGGCTCCGATGCCGACGGACTTCCGGGGGCCCACACCTGGCGGTTGCTGTTCTCCTGAGACGCGCATCACTGCGGGCGGCGAATGCAGGGCATAACCTGCCTTTACAGGATTAATTCTTTATATGTCAGCGGAGGGTCTCGGTGACCGTTCCCACTCGTCCGGACGCCTTCGAGCGCTGGTATTTCGCGCTCATGGCACCGGCCGGGCGGACTCGATGGATCCGTGCGGACCTGCTGATGGTCGCCCTCGTGGCCGTAGGGGCATTGAACAGCGCCTTCAAACCCACAGCGGGGCTGGTCCACGGCCTCCTGCCCAGCCTCGCCATCGCACTGGTGGTCACGATCGGCTTCCTATGGCGGCGGAGGGCGCCGCTCGCGGTCGCTCTGCTGGTCATGGCGGGTCTGGCCCTCATCGGCACCCGTCTCCCGGTTTTCTTCGCCCTCTACGGTCTGGCCAGGTACCAGGGGCGGTACCGGCCGGCTGTCATCGGATTCTGCTGCGTGGCCTTCGTCCCGCTGATGGTCCTGGTGCCCGGAAACCTCGGGGACTCTTTTCTGGAAGACCTCCTGATCTCGGTCGTCTACGTCCTGCTCCCCGTGGTCTTCGGCCTGGGAGCGACGGCCTACGAACGCAGCATCACGGCACTGCGGGAGGAACGTGAGCGCCGAGTCGCGCAGACTCGGGCGGAAGAACGTATTCAGCTGGCCCGCGAGATGCATGACGTCCTGGGCCACCGCATCGCGATCATCGCCATGCACTCCGGGGCCATCGAATTCGTGCCGGGTGCGACACCGGAGAGCAGACAACTGGCGAGAGCCGTCGGCGACACGGCGCGGGCCGCCATGCGCGACTTGCGACAGGTGCTGTCCGCATTGCGCGACGGCAATGACTCCGTGATCACGGGGCACCGCTTGACGGACCTGCACACCTTGGTGGCCGACGCACGCTCCTCGGGCCTTGACGTCACCTTTGCTCCGGCGGCCGTCGACGGTGTCCCACCGGAGATCTCGCTGACCGCGTACCGCACCGTCCAGGAAGCCCTCACCAATGTGATGAAACATGCCCCGGGGGCGAAGACCGAGGTGCGGGTCACCGTGGCCGGCGGAAGGCTCGGGACATGTGTGCGTAATGCTCCGGCGTGTACCGCCGCGCCGCGGACCGAGATGGGGGGAGGTGGATTCGGCATGGTGGGGCTACGCGAGCGGGTGTCCCTTCTGCGCGGGGATTTCCACGCGGGGCCGACGCCGGAAGGAGGCTGGGAGGTCTCGATGTCGGTACCGCTCGACACCCTCTCGGCCCCCTGTCCGGATTCGTGAGAAGCGGACCGACTTCCGGCGACGCGGTTGTTCGCCTTTGGTGATGTCCGATGTGCAACTCTCTCTAGTGCTTGGCCACCGAACGAAATGCGTAAGGGCCCGGACCGAAGGAGCAAGGCATGATCCGAGTGCTGGTGACGGACGATGAACCGCTCGTTCGGTTCGGGCTGCGCATGCTGCTCGACGCGGCGGAGGACATCGTTGTCGTCGGCGAGGCGGCCGACGGAGCGGAGGCACTGGCCCGTGCCCGGGAACTGGCGCCGGACCTCGTGCTGACGGATCTGAGGATGCCCGGCATGGACGGCATCACCGCCACCAAACAGCTGCTGGCCCTCCCCAACCCTCCCGCTGTCCTCGTCCTGACCACCTTCGACACCGAAGAAGGTGTGACCACGGCCCTTGAGGCCGGGGCAGCCGGCTACCTCCTGAAGGACGCTCCGCCCGAGCAGGTGGTCGGCGCGGTACGACTCGTGGCATCCGGCGGCACGGTCCTCGCCTCGGCATCCGCCGCCCGTTTGCTGGAGGCGTCCCGTACGCGGAGCGACGGGGCCCAACGGATCCCCGCCGAACAGCGGCGGCGACTGGAGTCCTTGGGTCCGCAGCAGCGTGACATCCTCCGCCTGCTCGGAAGCGGCATGCCGAACGCCCAGATCGCCCAGCGCATGTACCTGACCGAGGGCACGGTCAAGGCATACGTCTCACGCCTGCTGACCACCCTGAAGCTCGAGAACCGTACCCAGGCGGCGATCCTGGCCCACCAGGCAGGGCTGCTGGACGAGCAGTGACACATGCGGGCCACCGGCCGGCGGTCCGGCCGGCGGCCCGCGGCCGGGTGGCTCCCCGGCCGGACGGTTCAGCCGAGCGTCTTGATCAGTAGCTCGAATTCCAGGTCGGGACGGCGCGGGATGCCGAAGCGCTCGTCCCCGTAAGGGAAAGGACTCATACTCCCTGTGCGCCGGTAGCCGCGACGCTCGTACCAGGAGATCAGTTCCGCACGCTGCTTGATGACCGTCATCCGCATCTCGCTCATCCGCCACTCTGCCCGTGCGATGCGCTCGGCCTCGGCGATCAGCAGCTTGCCGATGCCGCCGCGCTGGAGATCGGGGCGCACCGCGAACATCCCGAAGTAGGCGTGGTCACCATGGTGTTCGAGCTGGCAGCAGGCAATGAGAGCGCCGTGGTGCTCGGCCATCAGCAGGCGGTTCGCCGGGTCGCCCACGATCGCCTCGATACCCTCGGCGTCGGTGCGCTGCCCGCCGAGCAGGTCGGCCTCCGTGGTCCATCCCGTTCGGCTCGCGTCACCGCGGTACGCCGACTCTATGAGCGCGACCAGCCCGGGTACGTCGGTCGTGGTGGCCGCGCGGTAGGCCGGCTCGATGGTGGGGGTGTGCATGTCCCGCTCCTCTCATGCCTCGTCGGGGGGCAGCAGCCGCTGGCGAGCGCAAGCGAGCCGTTCCAGTTTGAGGACCGCGGAACCCTTGTCATTCAGGAGGGACGGGCCGTCTCCGGTGAAACGGTGGCAGATGCCGCTGTGCGCCGCGTACACATCCGAGAGAGTCGCCCGCAGCGACCTCTCGGCATCGAGGACGCGCGGCGCCCTGTGCTGTGCGGCTTCGATGCCCCAGGCGCGCAGGCCGCCGACCAGGACCCGGTGGTCCGCCGACCACAGGCCGGAGAAGCCCGTCGCCGAGTCCTCTCCCGCCCGGCTCATGGCAGGGCGTATCGCGTCCTCGTAATCCTGCCGGCTGAACGAGGCCGTCAAGCGCAGAGCACTGGCGGATGCGGCCAGGAACACGTCCGCTGTCCTGATCCCGAGAACTGACTCCGGGACATCGGTCGAACACGCGACGGCATGCCGCAGGCCGACCACCGCACCTTGGATGAGGGCGAAGAACAGCCGGTGCCCGAGAACCCAGCACTCCTCGGGCGACGCGGTGGCCGTGGCCGCGGTGACACTCGCGGGTGTGATGCCCGCGGCCTGGAGGGCGAGCCTGAGGCTCGGCGCGTGGGCGGTTCCGGGCGTGGTGGCGTACGTGGTGGCCAGCGCGTGGACGAGGAGGGACACGGGGTCGCCGGCGGAGCGCGCGACACCGAAGAAGGCGTCGAACGTGGCCTCATGCTCGTCCGGAAGCCGTATCGGGTCACCCGTCGGAGGCGAACCGAGGGCCGTCGTCGCGGCTCGGCGCAGTGCGTGGACGTCGGCCGGCAGTCGCTCGGGCGGGGCCAGCCACAGCGGTGACCGGACAAGGGGGCTGTTGAGCATGGGGATTACCTCTGTGATGGAAACGTGTACGTCGTGCTCTGGGAGGGGCGGCCAGGGTGCGGCCAGGTCGTGCCTGCCATATGAGCCGACACCGCGGTGAAGGCTGTGATGCAGGGGCCGGACACGGGCGTTACCCCTCAGGACGAGCCGGACCGTGCCGTGGAGCGCGATGGCTCCCGGGACGCCGTTGTCGCTCGTGGCCGTCCGCATTCCACAGCCTTTCATTGTGATTCCTTGAGCGCAGTGGCCGAACGGCAGTGAGTTATCGGGATGTTCTCCTCACCGAGGTAGTGGGGCTGGGCATCGAAAGCTGCGTGCTGTGGCTTTCGGTACCCAGCGCTGATTCACGTATGTGGGGGATCGGTTTCCCTTGAGGGTCCGTGGACGACCGCGGTCATTTTGATCTTCGATGCCGGGCGACGAAAGGTAATGACTGTCGGCCGGGTCGGGACAACTTTCGGCCCGCCCTTACGCGGTTGAGTTCTGGGGAGCGCCACGTCGAAGTGGCGCGAGATACCCACGTCGAAGGGAATACTCATGGGTAAGGCAATGCACGCAGGCAGGGCCAAGCGTTGGTCGAAGCTGGCGGCGGTGCCGGTCGGTGTGCTGGCTTCCGGGGCGATGGTGCTCGGTGCCACGCACGCGACGGTCACGGCCTCCACCTGGAATGAGGGCAATACGATCGCGTCCGGCAAGTGGTCGAAGGCAGAGGTGAACAGCAACAAGGCCGACCAGGCGTTCATCAATGTCAGTGCACTGGAGCCGGGCCAGTCGGGCAGCGCCGTCGTTGAGTACACCTTCGCGTCCGATATCGGGGGAGTGGAGGGGCAGGAAGGCATGCTGATGCTGAAGGATATGACTGCCAAGGACGCTGGCGGCAACCCCGTCGGGAACGTCAAGGACTCGGACCTCGCCCAGTATCTGAAGCTGCAGTTCACCATCAAGAATCTGTCGACCGGCAAGGTCGACGACACTGGTATCAACAGCGTTGCGCGCCTGGCCCAGGAGGGCGAGGGTGAGGATGCTTCCGTCCAGCTCTGGAGGAAGCTTCTTGATGAAGACAAGACCAAGAACAAGTACGAGGTCACTGTCCAGTGGACCCTGGACGCCAATGCGCCCGTAAAGGCTCAGAAGAGCACCGTTGGCTTTTCTCTCGGCGCCACAGTGGATGATCTGAAGGGCTGAGTCGGATCGGCCAGGGCAGGCAGAGAAGGAAGGCGTGTGAATGAACGCGGTTGAGTCCACGGCGGCGCCCCGCGTCACCGAGACCGACGAGAGCTGGTGGCACATCCTGCGCGTGTCGGGCTGCCGGGTGCTCGTGACCATGGTGACGACTCTGATGTGCCTGCCCGTTGCCGCACTCGCCTTGGGTTGGAAGCCTGCTGTCGTGGTCTCGGGTTCCATGGAACCAGCACTCAGCCGGGGTGATGTGGTCGCCGTGCGCTCCGTGGCCGCAGCCGACGTCGGTGGCGGTGCTGTCATCGCCTTCAACGACGCTACGCACGGCGGCCGTTTGACCACCCACCGGGCGGTCCAGCGGAAGGACGGCGACTCCTACGTCACCAAGGGCGACGCCAACCGGACGCCGGACTCCATGCTTGTCACTCCGGACAAGCTGAAGGGTGTGGTCTCGGCCGTCGTGCCGTGGGTCGGCAGCGCCTGGCTGTGGTTGCAGGAAGGCGACTGGCACTGGTTGATCCTGGCCGTCCTGCTGTACGGGGCGGCTCTCCGGGGGTGCCTCGAAGGCCCGCCGGGCGGCAAGCGCAGAGCGGCCCGCACGGCTCCGGAGCACTGACACCGGGGCAACGACACCCGAGTCGGCTTCGCAGTGCGATATTGCCTGCGAAGCCGACTTTTCCTTTTTCATATCTCTTATGGGAACTCCGGAGCAACTTTCGTTGCTCCGGTTGTTGACTTCCGGGCCGGATCGGATGACATCCGCACCCTGTCGCGCAGACCTCGAAAGTTGCATCCTTTTGAGGAAAGCAGTAATGGCTGGGCCGGCCCTGGCGCGCAATGTGGCGCGGACATGGAATCCAGCGGCGCAGAGCTGTCTTGTTCTCCCTCGGGTAATTCAGCTGCGCTGCCCGTGCCCGTGTAAATAAGGAACGATCATGGCATCCACTTTGATGAAGGATGCGCCCGGGCAGGGGAATGCTGCCGGCGGCGGAAAGACCTTCTTCGGCCACCCCAGAGGCTTGGCCACACTCTTTATGACCGAGATGTGGGAGCGCTTCAGCTTCTACGGTATGCGGGCCCTGCTCGTGTACTACCTCATCTCGGGCGGCCCCGACGGCGCCGAGGAAGGGCTGCAGGGCGGCGGCCTCGCCATGACCGCCGCGATGGCCTCGTCGATCTATGCGGTCTACCTGGCGATGGTCTACCTCCTGGCCGTACCCGGTGGCTGGTTCGGTGACCGCCTGTGGGGTCCGCGGAAGACAGTCGCCATCGCGGGCGGCGTGATCATGGCCGGTCACTTCACCCTCGCCGTTCCCGGCGCCCCGGCGTTCTTCATCGGGCTGGGGCTTGTGGCGCTGGGCTCGGGCCTGCTCAAGGCGAACATCTCCACGATGGTCGGCCAGCTCTACGCAGGCCCCCAGGACCCTCGGCGTGACGGCGGCTTCACGCTCTTCTACATCGGTATCAACCTCGGCGCCTTCGGCGCGCCCTTCGTCATCGGTACGGTCGGCGAGACCGTCAGCTGGCACGCCGGGTTCGCGCTCGCCGGCGTCGGCATGGCGCTGGGGCTGGTGCAGTTCCTGATCGGTACGAAGCACCTGGACCCGCGAAGCAGCGTCGTTCCGAACCCGCTGTCCCCGCAGGAACGCGCGCGCTGCCGGAAGAAGGGGCTCGGCTGGCTCCTCGCCGCCGCGACCTGCTGCGGTGTGGTCGTCGCCTCCGGCGCCTTCTCCCTCGACCGGGTGCTCCTCCCGATCACCCTGCTCGGTCTGATCGTTCCTGTCGTCGTGCTGACCCGTATCAAGCGGGACAAGGAGCTCACCGGCGCCGAGCAGGCCAGGATGAGCGGCTACATCTGGTTCTTCATCGCCGCGGCCGCTTTCTGGATGATCTACGACCAGGGCGGTTCCACGCTGTCCGTCTTCGCCGCGGGTTCCACCGCGGGTGAGCTGTTCGGATTCGATTTCCCGGCGACGTGGTTCCAGGCGCTGAACCCGCTGTTCGTCATGGCGCTGGCGCCGGTGCTCGCCTGGCTCTGGCTGTGGCTGGCGCGGCGACGTCAGGAGCCGGGTACGGCCGTGAAGTTCGCGATGGCGCTGCTGTGCATCGGCGGCTCCTTCTTCGTCTTCCTTCTGCCCATGGCGGCGGCCGCGGACGGCTCGAAGGTGAGTCCGATGTGGCTGGTGTCGATCTACCTGGTCCAGACGGTCGGTGAGCTGTGCTTGTCTCCTGTCGGCCTGTCCGTCACCGCCAAGCTGGCGCCGGCCAAGTACGGCAGCCGCATGATGGGCGTGTGGTTCCTGTCCGTCACCGCGGGCAACTGCGTCACGTCGCTGCTGGGGCTCGCGAACGTCGACCTCAGCGGTGGGGGCGCGGTCACGGCCGAGGCCGTGTTGGCGGCGATCGCGGGCCTGGGGATCTTCATGTACCGCAAGAGGATCGCGGCGCTCACGGAAGGGTGAGCTGAGCGTCATCAGTCGACTGGGCCGGGCAGTGCTTGCTCGGCCCAGATGACCTTGCCGCGGGCGAAGTAGCGGGTGCCCCAGCGTTCGGTGAGCTGGGCGATGAGGAAGAGCCCGCGGCCTCCTTCGTCCTCGTCGGCGGCATAGCGCAGGTGGGGCGAGGTGCTGCCGGTGTCGTAGACCTCGCAGATCAGGGAGCGGTCGTACAGGAGGCGGACCCGGATCCCGCCGGGCGCGTAGCGGATGGCGTTGGTGATCAGTTCGCTGAGGGCGAGCTCGGTGGTGAAGACCAGCTCCTCCAGCCCCCACCGGGTCAGTTGCCGAGTGATGTCCGTACGGGCGTCGGCCACTGCCGAGGGTTCGCAAGGGACGTCCCATTCAGCGATCCGGTCGGGGGCCATCCGACGGGTCCGGGCCACGAGGAGGGCGATGTCGTCGCTCTGACGGGCGGGAAGCAGGGCCTGGAGCACGGCCTCGCAGGTCTCCTCGGGCGGTCGGCCGGGCGATGCCAGCGCCGCGCGGAGAGTTGTCAGACCGCTGTCGACGTCGCGCTCGTTCGCGATGAGCCCGTCGGTGTAGAGGGCGAGACTGCTGCCCTCCGGCAGGTGCAGCTCCACGGCTTCGAAGGGCAGGCCGCCCACGCCGAGCGGTGGCCCCGCGGGGAGTTCGGGGAATTCGACGGTGCCGTCGGGCCGGACCAGCGCGGGCAGGGGATGGCCGGCGCGAGCGAGGGTGCAGGTGCCGGTGGTCGGGTCGTAGATCGCGTACAGACAGGTGGCGCCGATGATGGTGGGTTGCCCCTCCGCGCCGCCCATGTCGTGGTCGATGAGAGCGACGAGCTCGTCGAGATGGCCGAGGAGTTCATCCGGTGGCAGATCGAGGGCGGAGAAGTTGAGGACGGCGGTACGCAGGCGTCCCATGGTGGCGGCGGCGTGCAGGCCATGGCCGACGACGTCACCGACGACCAGGGCGACGCGGGCGCCGGGCAGGGGGATGACGTCGAACCAGTCGCCGCGCACCCCGGCCGGGGCGGGCAGATAGCGGGAGGCGACCTCGAGGGCGCTCTGCTCGGGGATCCCGCGGGGGAGCAGGCTGCGCTGGAGTGTGACCGCCATGGTGTGCTCGCGGGTGTACCGGCGAGCGTTGTCGACGCAGACGGCCGCACGGGCGGCGAGCTCCTCGGCCACGGCCAGGTCGTCCTCGTCGAGGGGAGGGCTCTCGCCCATCCGCCAAAAGTTCGCGACCCCCATCAGGACGCCACGCGCCATCAGCGGCGCGGAGATGAGTGAGTGGAGACCGTACCCCAGGACCAGCTGCGTGCGTTCGGAATCGCCCGCGCGCCATTGGGCGGCCGCTGCTACGTCGGGCACGAGGACGGCCTGTCTCCTGCCGAGCGCCTCGGCCATGGGGGTGCTCGGGGGATACGTGTACGTCTCGCCGACTTGGTAGAGCGGGTGTCTGTAGCGGCCGCTGAAGGCCACTCGGTGCAGCTCCGGTGTTTCGGCGTACGAGCTGGGGGACGGCTCGTCGCCGTGCAGGACGGGTTCGGCGAGATCGACGGTGACGTAGTCGGCGAACCGGTGAGAGGCCACCTCGGTGAGTTCCTCGGAGGTGCGTGTGACGTCCAGGGTCGTACCGATGGCCACGCTTGCCTCGTACAGCAGCCGCAGCCGGCCTTGGGCGGCCTCCGCTCTGCCCGAGATTTCGCGGAGTTCTGTGGTGTCCCGCAGCGTCGCGACGCTGCCGGCGGGGCGGCCATGTGATTCGGTGGGCCGGTTGTTGACTGCCAGCAGCCGGTCGCCGACGGGCAGTACCTCGTCGGTGACGACCCGGCGGGACAACAGCACGTCGGTCATCCGGGCATCGAGGGCGAGGCCGGAGACGGGGCGGCCCTCGACGTCGGGGGAGAGGCCGAGGAGTCGGCGTGCCTCGTCGTTGGCGAGGACGACGTTCCCCTCGTCGTCGACGATGACGACGCCCTCGCGCACCGCGTGCAGCACCGCGTCGTGATGCTCGTACATACGGGTCATCTCGGCCGGACCCAGACCATGGGTCTGCCGTCGCAGCCGCCTGCTCACCAAGCCCGTTCCCACGGTCGCCAGGGCGAGCCCGCCGACGCCGACCCCGGCGACGAACGGCAGCTCGCGGTCGGTGTCACTGCTCACCTCGTCGACACCGAGCCCGGCGGACACCATGCCCACGACCTTGTCACCGTCCCGCACCGGAACGACGGCCTGCACTCTCTCACCGTCGGGGCCGTGGACGGTCTCCACGGTGACGCGGCCGGCCAGCGACGGTGCGAGGGTGCCGACGAACTTCCCGCCGATCCAGTCCGCCTGAGGGCCCGTGTAGCGGATGCCGTCCCGGTTCATCACGATGACGAAGTCGACATCTGCCGCTTTGCGAGCCGCTTCGGCCAACGGCTGCAGCGTCGAGCTCGGATCGGGTCCGCGCAATGCCTGCGGCAGGCCGACGCCGTGGGCGAAGCCCTCCGCGGCAGCGAGAGAGCGGGCGCGTGCCGCCTGAAACCTTTCGCCGCGGGACTCGAACACCAGCGTGGTCACGACGGCCGCGACGAGCAGGACGATGATCAGGACTTGCAGGAGGAACATCTGACCGGCGAAGCCGCGCAAGAACGCCGCTGGATTCCTGTGCCGCGTAGAGGGCGCTGTTCGGGTCATGGGGCACGTCTTACCGCGCTGCCGGACGACGCGACACACACCACGCCGTGGCACCGCAGGACCCTACGATCTCGGTCGGCCCGGTCCGGCGAGGCGCCGGGCGAGGTGCGTCGGCGGCACACCCATGCCGTCTCCGGTCACCTGCCGACAACCTCGGTGCCGAGGTTGAGGGTGCAAACGATGGAGAGGACAAGGGCGAAGTCGAAGGTGTTCGCGAGTCCGATTCCGGCGAGGAGTTTCACCCCGTGCCGCGCGGGTGCGGGGATGCGCTCGGCGCCGTTGAACAGCCGCACACCGTGCCCGGTGCGCTGCGACTCGATCGCGATGACGGTTCCCGCGAGGCCGTAGAAGAGGGTGGTGGAGGCGAGCGCACCGCAGACGACAGCCGCCGTGACCTCGCCGATCGACTGCCCGATCACCGCCGCGGGCCGCACCCCCCACGACTGCCACAACCGGACCAGGGCGAGCTGGAACGCGACCAGGGTGGGCTGGATGCGGTCCACGCCCGTGAGCCGGTCCGGATGAACGATGACATCCCTGAGGGAGAACCCCGGCTCGCCCGCGATCAGCGGCTCGATCTCGTCGATCGCGGCAGTGAACACCGGCTCCGTGTCCAGCAAGGACCGGCCCATGCCGGCCCACTGCGAACCCTGCCCCGTGAAGACCAGCACCGGAGCCGCGCGCTCCCCGTCAAGGACCGGACGGCCTGCCACCGCGGACCCGGACTCCCCCCGCGCGTAGTCACGCAGCCGGCCGGTCAACTGCTCCCTGGTGGCGGCGGGCACCGCGAGACGCTCAGCGGCGTGGGAGCGGCGCACCGCGAGCGTGTGCGCCACGTCGGCGAGCGGCGTCGCCGCACCGGTCGGGCCGTCCAGCCAGTCCGCGAGCCGCCGCGCCGCCGTCGGCAACGCCTCGGGTGAGGAGGTGGACAGGACGAACAGCCGCACATCCTCGTCCGCCGCGGCAGCCGGGCGGGGCGGAGGCCGCCGGGGAGCCGGTGGCTCCTCGACGATGACGTGCGCGTTCGCGCCGGAGATGCCGTAGGAGCAGACCGCCGCGAGGCGTGGGGGGCCGTCCACCGGCCACGGCGTCATCGTGGTGGGCACGAACAGACGCGAGTCGGCATCGAGCGGGATGGAGGAGTTCCAGGCACGGAAATGGAGATTTCCCGGCACGTGCCCACGGCGTACCGACTCGACGGCCTTGATCAGACCGGCGATGCCGGAGACGGGTTCGGAGTGACCGACGTTGGTCTTCACCGACCCCAGTGCGCACCGGCCGCGCCCCCGGCCGTACACGGCGTTGACCGACGTGTACTCGATCGGATCCCCCTGCGCGGTGCCCGGCCCGTGGGCCTCGACCAGACCGACGTCCCCAGGGTCGATGCCGGCACGCTCACAGGCCGCGCGGAAGACTTCCTGCTGCACCAGCGTGGACGGCGCGGTCATCCGCTCCGACTGCCCGTCGCAGTTGACAGCCGAGCCCCGGATGACCGCCAGGACCCGGTCCCCGTCCGCGAGCGCGTCTTTCAGCCGCTTGAGGACCACCACCCCGGCGCCCTCGCCACGGACATAGCCGTCGGCCCGCTCGTCGAACGCGTAACACCGGCCGCGCTGCGACGTCAGCCATCTGGCCTCGTAGTGCAGGGTCTCCGGCGACACCATCAGCAGCACAGCCCCCGCCAGGGCCATGTCGCACTCACCCGCCGTCAGGGCCTGGCACGCGCTGTGCACGGCAACCAGCCCGGACGAGCACATCGTCTCGACAGCCATGGCCGGGCCACGCAGATCGAGCGCGAATGTGATAAGGGCCGGAGCGTTCGCCGCGAAGCCCCCGAAAATGTAGTAACCATCGATCCAGTCGCGCACCGGCCGGGCATTCCGCAGCATTTGGTCCGGGGCGTACATCCCCAGATACACGCCGGTCCGCGAACCACGCAGGGCCGCCGTGGGAATACCGGCGTGCTCCACCGCGTCTCATTCATGAGATCTTCGCGCCCTGCACCACCCTCACGCACCCGTACGTGACACCTGTGGTTCAGGACCACAACAGAGCCGCTGAGCCGCCAACAGCGCATGCTCGCGAGCCCGGAACGCCGGCCGATCCCGGCATCGGCCGCGACCGACGCCCGGGGGCCCGGGTTTCGGGGATGGCTGGATTCGCGTTCTCCCTTGTGGTCCCTGCCGAGGGCTAGCGTGCTCCGGCGCGGGGGTCTGTTGGACGATGAAGGGGACGTATCCGGCGTGTTCTACCACCTGTTCAAGTCCATCGTGCTGATACCGCTGCTGCGGTGGGGGTTCAGGCCGCGGGTCGAGGGGCGCGGGTATCTCCCGACCACCGGTCCTGCGATCATCGCGGGCAACCACCTGTCCTTCTGCGATCATTTCCTGATGCCGGTGATGATCAGGAGGCGGATCGCGTTCCTGGCGAAGCAGGAGTACTTCACGGCCCCCGGCCCCCTCGGTCGTCTGAAGGCGGTTTTCTTCCGCGGGATCGGTGCGATCCCCGTCGACCGCTCGGGCCGTCACGCGGCGCAGGCGGCCGTCGACAGCGGCCTGGATGTCCTGGGCCGTGGACAGTTGCTGGGCATCTATCCGGAGGGAACCCGTTCCCATGACGGGCGTTTGTACAAGGGGAAGGTCGGCGTGGCCGCCATGGCCCTGCGCGCCGGGGTTCCCGTCATCCCCTGCGCGATGATCGGTACGTTCGAGGCGCAGCCCGCCGGGCGTCTGCTGCCGCGTCTGACCCCGGTGACGATCCGTTTCGGTGCCCCTCTGGACTTCTCGCGCTACGCGGGGATGGAGGAGGAGCGTTTGGTGCTGCGCGCAGTGACGGACGAGATCATGTATGCGATCTTGAAGTTGTCGGAGCAGGAGTATGTGGATACCTATGCCGCGGAGGCGAAGGCCGCCCTGCACACCCCGCCCACCGGTGCTGCCGCCGGGCCTGCCGGGGTGGCTGCCGCACCGGCGGTGTCCCGTCAGGAGCCCCGCGCCGCAGCCTGACCCCCCGGGGGCCCGTCCCCCGCAAGGGTTGTCACCGGCCCCGGCCGCCCGGGCTGCGGCGGCCCCGGCCGGGCGGCCGCTCTGGTCACAGCCCTGTGGTGGCACCGGCCCTCCGGGTGGGCGGCGGGTCCGGCCCGGTCCCGCGCCGGTATTCGGTTCCCGGCGCCGTCCCGGCTTCTGGCGCCGGGGGAGTGTCCGGCGGGAGGTCTTCCCCTGCCCGTCGCTGTTTCGAGCGACGGGAGAGCGGCGAGGTCCAGAGCCCCGCCAGGAGGCCGGCATCCCGCCCGCACGGTGCCGGCCCGTTGCCGTACCGTGCCGGTGAGCGCCGCGTCGGCCCACCCGGAGCGCTCAAAGGCCAACCGGGACGCCCGGACACCCAAGGACGGTGGCGGCCGGGGGTGCTCGCCCTGGTCCGACGCCGGGCGGGATGACGGGCGGATGGTTATGGAGTCCGTGTCGGCCAGGCAAACCCGTCCTCCCCCGGTGGGCTCTCGAAGGTCACCTTTCCGGCAGCGCTGTGAAGACTGACGGCGTCCCTTCGTACCCGGAAGGGGCCGTAGACCGTCGGCCAGGGACCGGACCTCTCCGGCGTCGCGGCCGGAGGACGGGCAGCGGCCTGTCGCCCGGCTCCCCGGCGGCAGCGCCGCTGAGATCGACTTCGACACGCGCAGCCATGCCGCCGCCGTCCGCTGACTGCCCTCCGGGGAACCCGTGCCGGGCGGCGGACGAACGCCCACGCGCGGCGCGTGCCCGGTGGGCGGTCGGCTTCGGGAAGAGCGCTTCGACTTCCAGCCCTCGTGTTCACTCCTTCAGGGGAAAGTGGTAGAGGAGTTCTTTGCCGCGGATGTCTTTCGGTAACGGCTGTGATGCGACGTCCCCATGACAGCGGCCCGTGAAAGGGAGTCTCCCGTGCCCGTGCCCACCGTGATCGACCACAAGGCCCGCACCTACAGCCTGGCGCACGCCTACTGGCTGGCCCAGGCGGCCGACCTCTCCTACAAGGACCGGGCCGTCATCGAGGAACAGGCGCGGAACTGGGGCTTCGACCGGGTGCGGCACCACGCGACACGGTTCACGCCGCCGTTCCCGCTGGAGGACACCCAGGCATTCACGATGGCCAGCGACGACATGATCATCACGGCTTTCCGGGGCACGGAACCCGCGCAGATCCGCGACTGGCTCTCCGACGCCACGACCCCGCCCTGGCCGGGCCCGGCGCGGACGGGCTTCATCCACTACGGCTTCGGCCAGGCCCTGGAGTCCATCTTCCCGGAGGTGAAGGACACCCTCCACGAGTACCGGAGGAACGGTCAGACCGTGTGGTTCACCGGCCACAGCCTGGGTGGCGCGCTGGCCATGCTCGCCGGCGTACGGCTGTGCCTGGAGGAGCCGAAACTGCTGGCCGACGGCGTCTACACCTATGGTCAGCCCCGTACGTGCGACCGGCTGCTGGCGGCCGCGTGCAACAAGGGCCTCAAGCAGCGCCTCTTCCGGTTCGTGAACAACAACGACATCGTGCCGCAGCTGCCGCCCGAGCCCGCGTACACCCACGCCGAGGCCCTGCGGTACATCGACGCCGCGGGCAAGGTCCACGAGAGCATGTCGTTCCTCGGCGGCCTCGCCGACCGGGCGAAGGGCCTGACAGCGGACGCCCTCGCGCCCGCGAGCGACGGCGTACGCGACCACTCGATCCGCCGGTACATCGCCGCGCTGGAGAAGAACCTGACCTGACCGGCCGGTTCCGGGCCGGCACGGGGGCGGGGTGCGGGCCGCCGTCCTACCGTCCGGGCAGTGGCACATCCATCTCGCCGCGCCGTACGGGTGCGCTGACCTTGTGGAGGTAGGTGGCGACCTCGCGGTAGGAGGACCACATGCTCACCTCGTGGTAGGGCACACCCTGCCGGGCGCAGTAGGCACGGGTCAGTTCCCGGGCACGGCGCAGGTTCTTGCCGGGCATGGAGGGGAAGAGATGGTGCTCGACCTGGTAGTTCAGGCCGCCGTAGAGGAAATCGGTGAACGGGCCGGGGCGGATGTTGCGTGAGGTGAGGACCTGGCGTTCCAGCCAGTCCAGGGATTCCAGGCTGCCGCCGCGGATTTCCATGCCCTTGTGGTTCGGGGCGAACAGCAGCCCGAAGTAGACTCCCAGGCACGCCTGTTGCACGGCGATGAAGGCCACGGCCAGGGCGGGGGAGAGGACGGTGAAGACCGCCCCCAGGTACAGGGCCAGGCGGACCAGCAGGAGCGTGCTCTCCAGCACCGGCCGTCTGGACAGGCCGCCGGCGATCGCCCGGACGGCGGTGCGCTGCATCTTGGCGGATTCCAGTACCAGCAGGACGAAGAACAGCACGCTCTGGTAGCGCACGATCAGGCGCTGGGTGCCGCGCCGGGCCGGGTACTGCGAGAGGTCGAAGATCGCGGTCCGGCGGCCGATGTCGGGGTCGAGTTCGAGGTGGTTGGGGTGGCTGTGGTGCCGGTTGTGGTGGTGAAGCCACCAGTCGAAGCTGACGCCGTTGACGAAGTCGGCGTGGAAATAGCCGACCGCCAAGGCGGCCCGCCTGCTGCGGAACATCGCCTTGTGGCCGGCGTCGTGCCACATGAAGGAGCTCTGCGCGCCGCACATTCCCATCCAGGCGGCCACCGGGATCTGCCACCAGGAGTCGCCCACCAGGAAGAACGCGCCCAGGCCCAGCACCAGCAGCGTGGTGTTGAGCGCCAGGCGGCCCGCGTAGTAGCGCGGTCTCGGTTCCAGCAGCCCTTCGGCCTTCACCCGCTGGAGCAGTTCGGCGAACGTGGCGGAGGCTCCCGCCGGAGGCTGCTCGGTGGTCGCGTACGCCGCCCCCGCGCCGCCGGCCGAGGCGGCGCCGGTCCGGGTGCTGCGCTCGTACGGAGACTGCTGCATGTGGTG
This sequence comes from Streptomyces eurocidicus, assembly GCF_002891295.1. Lineage (GTDB taxonomy): Bacteria > Actinomycetota > Actinomycetes > Streptomycetales > Streptomycetaceae > Streptomyces > Streptomyces eurocidicus. The sequence goes on from NZ_LGUI01000002.1 coordinate 983,230, forward strand.
CTCTCCTTAAGGCGGGGCGAGGGCAAGGGAAGTCTTCCCCGCGGTGCTGATGCGGTGCTGATGCGCACCTGACCACCCCCCACCCGTCGCATCGCCACCGTCCGCCCGCCGCCCGTCCGCTCCGGGCAGGGGGCTCAGCGCCGTCGTTCCGGTCCGGGGGCCAGGCGTGTCTCCAGCGCGCGTACCGCCGTATCGGCCTCTCGTGCCGCTTCGGGGTCGTCGGGCTGCGCCAGGACCCGCATCAGGCTTGTCACCAGTGCCTGCTGGAGGGTCTCGGTACTCACCTCGTGCGACGGTGCCATCCTCGTGCTCCTTACGAAGGCCCGGAGGGCAAGGGGCGGTTGATTCACAGGGCGTTGCAGGCCCGGAAGATATGGACGAAGGCGGCCGGAGACGCCTGACCGTCGAAGGCCACGTACTCCGGGATCATCTCCCGCGCGCCCCATTTGAGCTTGTAGGCCAGCTGTGTCCGGGCGGGGTAGAGGGCCTCGCCGTGTTCCCACAGATAGTGCATCAGCCACTGGAAGGCCGGGCTGTGCCCGGGGAGCTCGGCGGTGTCCCGCAGACCGGTGAACGGGGTGAACCCGAAGTGCAGCCAGGGCGTCCCCTCGCTCTGGAACACCCCGATCGCGTGGGCGTTGAGGGCCTCCATGAGGCCGGGGGAGCCGCCGGGCACCCGCCGGCTGAGATCGTGCAGCCAACCCGGGCGGGCGCCGTGCACCGGCGAGTAGGAGAGGTAGGCGACCACCTGGTCCTCTATCGTGCCCACGAACAGCCGCCGGTGCGCCTGCGCGTCGCCGCCCACCTCGCCCACCAGGAACTCCAGCTCCCGTACGTGCTCGCCCTTGGCACCCAGCCAGGCCGCGTCGACGGCGCGCAGGCGCGCGTACCAGTCCTCGGGCCGGGCCGCTTCCTGGATCATCAGGCCGTTGCGCAGGGCGCGGGAGATCTTGTTGCGCAACTGCATGAAGGGGGTGCCGCGCAGGGTGAAGTCCTTCAGCGGCAGCGCCCAGGAGGCGCCGATCTGGTTGACGGTGAAGCCGCGCCGGGCGTAGGCCCGTGCGTCGCCGTGCTGCAGCTGCACACCGACCAGGTGGAGGCCCTGGCCGGTCACATGGGCGCGGAAGCCGTCGAGGAGGGGGCCGTAGGAGTCGTCGGGGGCGAACGGGCCGCCGAACTGCACGGCGTAGCGGCCGGTGCGGCGGTAGACGACGACGCCGTCGGTGCCGGGGAGGGTGAAGGTGTCGTTGCCGCGGTTGAGAGCGAGGAACGCGCTGGGGTTCTGCGCGCCGGTGTAGCGGGCGACCGCCCGGAGGATCTGCGCGTCGGTAGCGGTGGCGGACAACGTCGGGCCCCCTCCTGGCGATGCGTGGCGACGCACCGAGTAGAGCACCCCGGGCCCCCTGCCGGAAGGGACCGGGAGGGAATTACGGGGCGGGTACGGCGGTGTCAGCCGCGTGTCAGGTGTGTGTCAGGAAGGGCTGGCACTGTGGTCCGGGCGAGCGGCTCCGTCGGCGGGGCGGCCCGCCGGGAGAGGTGCCCGGAGCGGCTTATCGGGGACCGCGGTGCGCGGTCGGGCGCAGGCCCGCGCAGGTTCGAATCCTGCCCTCTCCGCCCAGGGCCCCAGGTCCGGGGGCTTGCCTTCGCTCTCCGCTTCCGGCTGCCCCGCGACGCTGTGGCGTGGCGGGCTTCAGGCGGGCGCGAAGGCGAGGACGGCGTTCTGGCCGCCGAACCCGCAGGAGTTGCTCAGGACCAGGCCGGACGGCGCGGTCGCGGGGGAGGAAGCGACGTCGATGTCCATCCGGGCGTCGAGCGTGGTGAGGTTCGCGGTGGGCGGGACGAGGCCGTGCTCGGCGGTCAGGACCGCGAAGACCGCTTCCACCGCCCCCGCGGCGCCCAGCAGATGCCCGGTCACCCCCTTGGTGGAGGTGACGAGCGGACGGCCCGTCAGCACCCGGTGGATCACCCTCGCCTCGGCCAGGTCGTTGAGCGGGGTGGAGGTACCGTGCGCGTTGACGTGCCCGACCTCGCCCGGCGAGGCGTCGGCGTCGGCGAGGGCGGCGCGGACAGCGGCCTCCAGACCGCGCCCGCCCGGGTGCGGCGAGGTCATGTGATGGGCGTCGGCCGACGCCCCGTAGCCCACGATCCTCCCGCGTACCCGGGCCCCGCGCGCCCGCGCGTCGGCCGTCCGTTCCAGCACCAGGATCCCGGCGCCCTCCCCGGCGACGAACCCGTCCCGGTCGGCGTCGAAGGGCCGGGACGCGGCCCCCGGATCCCCCTCCCACCGGGAGAGCGCCCCCATCTGCGCGAAACCGGCCATCACCAGGGGGGTGAGCATCGCCTCGCTCCCGCCCGTCAGCACGATGTCGCACCGGTGGAGGGCGAGCAGGTCACGCGCGGTGCCCACGGCGCTCGCCCCCGAGGCGCACGCGGTGGCCACCACCAGGTTGGGGCCCAGGGCCCCGAACTCCAGGGCGGTCTGACCGGCCAGCATGTTCGGCAGCTGCATCGGCAGCAGCAACGGGGACACGCGCGCCGGGCCCTCCCCGAGCAGCACCCGGTGCTGCTCCTCCACCGTCACCGGCCCGCCGTCCGCGCAGCCCAGGACGACGCCGACGCGGGCGCCGTCCCAGGTCGCCGGGTCCAGTCCGGCGTCGGCGACCGCCTCCCGGGCCGCGACCAGGGCGAACTGTACGAAGGGGTCCAGGCGATGGGCGCGGCGCGCGCCCAGCAGCCGGGCCGCGTCGAAGTCCGGCACCCGGCAGGAGATCCGTACCCGGTGACGCGCGAGGAGGGGGTCGAGGGCGGCCGCCGGGTGCCCCTCCGCCACCGCCTGCCAGCTGGGCCCGACGCCGATCCCGCCCGGCGTGACCAGACCCAGCCCGGTAACCGCCACGTCGACACCGCTCATGACACCCCCGCGTCCCGTCCCTTAGCCGGGGCCCCGGTGGGCCTGGAGCTGCCCCCGATCGCGTCCCCGGCTACGTCCCCGGCCGTGTCGTCGGTGGCCGGGCCTGTGCCGCGGCCGACCCCGGCGGCGACCGTGCCCGCCGCCCGGCCCGCCGGGCCGGTCGTCCCGGGCCCGGCCCCGCGCCCGCCCGCCCGGACTTCCCTCTTCGGCTCTTCCCACATCGTCGGGGTTCCTTCCCGGACCCGTCCGGCCGGCAGGCCGCCCGGACAACAGCACGCACGGCGGAGGCGAAGAGCGGGGGAGCGGGCGTGCGTCAGGGGGAGGGCAGGGCCGGCCAGGTGACGGTGGTCGCCCCCCATGTCAGGCCCCCGCCGAACGCCGTCAGCAGCACCCGCTCGCCCGCCCGTACCTCCCCCCGCGCCGTGGCCTGCGCCAGCAGCAGCGGGATCGAGGCGGCCCCGGTGTTGCCGACCTCCTCGATGTTCGACAGCCGGCGCCCGGGCGCGATACCGATCCGGTCCCCGACCGCGGCCAGGATCCGGGCGTTCGCCTGGTGCGCCGCCAGCCGGTCGACGTCCGCGACCGTCCAGCCCGCCCCCTCCAGCGCCGCGTGCGCGGCGTCCGCCATCCGCTCCACCGCGTGCCGGAACGTCTCCCGCCCGCGCATCCGGAAGAACTCCTCGCCCACCGCCGCGGGCCGCCCCGAGGACCGCTGCCGCGACCCGCCGGCCGGCACCTCGATGAGTTCGCCCAGCTCTCCGTCGCTGCCCAGGACCACCGGACCCACCGCCCCCGCCTCTCCCGCCTCCCCGGCCCGTAGCACCACCGCCCCGGCACCGTCCGCGAAGATCACCGCGGTGGCCCGGTCCCCGGGGTCGATCAGTGTGGTGAAGGCGTCCGCCGCGACGAGCAGTACCCGCTCCGCCCCGCCGGAGGCGATCAGCCCGCCCGCGGTGGCCAGACCGTAGAGGAAGCCCGTGCACACCGCGGCGATGTCGAACGCCGCGACGCCGCCGAGCCCCAGCCGCGTCGCCACCTCCGGCGCCGTCGCCGGACACGGCCGGTCGGGAGTGGTCGTCGCGAGCACCACCGTGTCGACGCGCCCCGCCCCGGCGGACTCCAGCGCCCGCCGCCCCGCCTCCACCGCCAGGTCGGAGGTGGCCGTGCCCGGCGCGATCACATGCCGGGCACCGATCCCGGTGCGGGTACGGATCCACTCCTCGGACGTTCGCAGACGGCGCGTCAGATCCTTGTTGGTCACCACATCCGGCGGTACGTACCCCCCGACACCCGCCACGACCGCCGTCCGCCCCGCGGCCGGACCTCCCGTGCGTCTGCCCGCCGCACCCGTACGCGTGCCCGTCCCCGTGGTCATGCCCGGCCCCGGGGCGGCGGTCCGGCCGGCACCCGCGCCGGCAGCCCCATGTAGGCCATGCGGGACTCGGCCATCTCCTGCGTCCACCGCTCCGCCATCGCGTACCGCTGCCCGGCGGTGGTGTCCACCATCCGCACCCCCGGCCACAGCTCGTAACCCCCGATACGCCCCGCGTGCGCGCGCATGCCCTCCTGGAACAGCTCCTCGCGGTGCAGGACGTACCCCCGGTCCGGGATCTCGTCCCACAACCGCGCTCCCTCCCGCAGGATCTCCAGCAGCCGGGGGCGGTAGGAGGGGTGCGCGGCCAGGTGATCGCGCAGGATGGTCGCGGCCACCGCCAGGTGCCGGATCTCGTCGATCGCCGCCCCTCGGGAGATCTCCCCGGTCGCCGGCGACAGCGGGGCCCACTTGCGCTCGCTCAGCTCCGCCGCCGGCGCCAGGACCCCCTCGATGACGATCGCGAACACCGCCACCCCGCCGGCGAAGTCGCCCCGGTCGCGCACGATGTCCAGGGTGAAGTCCACGACCGGGTCGAGCACGTCGCGCCGGTAGCCGGCCCCCATCTCCGCCAGATCCTCCAGCAGGCTCCGCGCCGGGCATCCGACCTCGACCAGATGCTCGCGGAAGACCCGGGCGTGCCGTGCCTCGTCGATCAGCTGGGTCGCGTAGAACTCCATCTCCGGCACCCCCGGTGCCAGTGGGACGTAGTGCCCCAGCAGCCGGGTGGCGGCCTCCTCGGCCAGCGCCCGGAACCCGAACTCCAGGACCAGCGCGTCCCGCAGCGGCCCGTCCTCCTTCAGGAAGTCCGGCACCAGCGCGTCCGGGTGGTGCCCGGTGGCGCCGCGATCGCGCAGCGTGCCCTGGGCGACGGAGGTGAACCAGTAGGCGAGATTGCACTCCCGGGGTCCCAGGGCCAGCTCCTTGGCGCCCTCCAGCAGCCCCGGGGCCCGCTCCCAGTCGGCCTCGGGTGCGACAGCCGCCCCGGCATCCTCGGAGGTAGGGGAAGAGGTCATTCGTGTCACGCTCCTTGTCCGCAGCGGGCCGGTGCCGGCCCGGTCCGGTCCGCCGGGGCGCACCGGACCGGGCCCCGTTCACGCCAGCTCCAGAGGACCCCCGCCGAAGTACCGCAGCAGCGGCCGGGCCGCCCCCGCCCGGGCCGGCGGGTGGAAGGCCAGCGCCCGCACGGCCCCCGCCATCCGGGCATGGTCGGGGCCGCGGACGAAGTCCAGCCCGCCCAGCAGCTCCAGCGCCTGCGCGGCCACCACCGGCAGCGCGTCCTGCACGGTGTACCGGGCGACCAGCACGGCCGCGACCGCCGCCTCACCGGACAACCCCTCCCGCACCGCTCGCGCCGCCCCCTCCAGCACCGCGATCGCCGCCTCCAGACGCACCGCCAGCCCCGCCCGCTCGTCCTCCGTACCCCGCTCACCGGCCATCACGGCCTCCACCAGGGCACCGGCGGCCCCCGTGTACCCGGCCGACACCAGCATCTCGAACCAGACGAACCCGGCGGTCTGCAGATCGTCCAGCCGGTGCGGATCTCCCTCGGAGGTCCGCACCACCAGCTCCCGGGGGACGAAGACCTCCTCCAGGACCACCTCGTCGCTCTCCGCGCCGGCCAGCAGATCGCTGCCCCAGAACGGGCGCACGCTCATCCCCGAGGTCCCGGCCGGCACCAGCGCCAGGGCCAGTTCGCCGCGCCCGTCCTCGCCCGGCACCGCGACGCTCGCGGTGAGCCAGTCCATGGACGCCGACAGGCTGCACGGCTTCTTGGCGCCGGTCAGCAGGTAACCGCCCGCCACCGGGCGCGCCGTCACCGACGGGGTGAGGATGTTCGCCTGCGTACGGCCCTCGGCCCACCCCGACGCCATCAGCTGCCGTCCGGGCACCACCTGGTGCAGCATCTCCAGCTGCGCCGTACTCAGCCGTCCGCCGTGCCCGGCCAGGGAGTAGAGCATGGCGGCCGTGAAGTGATGCATCGTCACCGCAGCCGCGAGCGAAGGCGACGAAGCGCCCAGGGCCCGCTGGACCGCGACGGCCTGCACCGGGTCCGCGCCGTGCCCGCCGAACGCGGTCGGCACCAGCAGCCCCACCCCGTCGTGGGCGCGGAACAGGCCGATCACCGGCCCGCCCGCCCTCTCCCGCTCCGCGTAGGGGACGGCGGCCAGCGCTTTGAGGAGCCCCGGGTGGTAGTGCTCGCACACCTCTCGGGCCAGATCGAGGGAACGCAACGGGCGACCTCCGCTCATCAGGTGCTGCTCATCAAGGCCACGGCGAACGTGTACGGGCGGAGCCGGTGGGCCGGCGCGGAACGAGGAGAGTGCGGCAAGCTCGGGTGAGGTCCGTTCCGTCCCGGGCGCAACCGATCGTGTCAGGCGCCCCTGACCTGTCGCTGACGCGGAGCTGATTCCCGGCCCGCCGGGCGGGGCACGATGCCGTCCTCTCGCCGCGCTGTCCGCCGCGCGGGTGCGCGGGCACGGGCGGAGGCCGGTGCACCGGGGCGGTGTACGAACAGGCCGCACTCCGGGCGGTGCACGGCCGGCCTCGGCCCGCCCGCCGTCGTGCCCCACCCCGCCTCGTCTCAGATCTTGTCACCGCACCCGCCCCTGTTCCTGTCCCGCCATGGCCGGACCACCGGACGCCCGCATCCCGGCAGGTGACGTAGAGTCACCTTCTTCGGCCTTGACAGGCCGGAGTCCTGACGGGACCCCCGTTGAACCACCGCATCTCCGCCGACCCTCACACCGGCACCACTCCGGACGACAGCGCGGGTCTGCCGGCCGCCGTCGCCCGCCTCACCGACACCCTCGCCGGACAGGCGGGTGACCCCGGGACAGGCTGTCACCAGTGCTACGGCGAGGAGGAGGTCGCCGAACTGCGCGACCCCCGCGCCCCGCTCTCCGACGACCTGGTGCACTACACCGCCCGGGACCTCACCCACTGGCCCCGCTCCGCAGAGGCGGCTCGCCGCGTCCTGCCGCGCCTGGCCGCCCTGGCGGCCGCGGGGGAGTACGTCGGCGAACTCGAGGGCACCGCACTGCACCAGGCGGGCTGGCAGACCTGGCCCCAGGACCAGGCCGACGCCGTCTGCACCTTCCTCGACGCCTACTGGACCACGGCCCTGCGCCGGAGGGACCCCGACCACCCCCTCGATGACGTCTTCGCGTTCTGCTCCACCGCCCACGGCACACCGGCCCCCTGCCTGGCCCGCTGGGAACGAGAGCGGCACCCGGCCGCCGACGCCCACCTTGCCGACACCGCCCACGGGTGGATCGAGGACCTCCTGCTGGACGCCGTCGACCCCGTCGACCCTCTCTGGTCCACCAGCCCCGGCTCAGCCCCGGACCCCGAGGCCCAGCTGCGCACCTGGATCCTGACCCACGCGGCCCCCCGCCTGCGCCGCCACACCACCGACCCCGCCCTCCGCCATACCCTGGACCGCCTCCAGGCTCTTGGCCTGCCCATGGGCCGCGACAGCGTATAACGCGTATGCGCGTCAGCATTTCGGCGACTCACCCGAAGTACCGCCACAGTCAATCTTGCTGTGAGTACAGGGCTGTGAACCAGCCGTATTGGCTTGAGAAAGTTCCCGGCCCTCGGGCCTGTGTCGCACAACACAGCGATCGAGGGGGCTTATGGGGTGGTTTGTTGAAGTGGATCCCGCCCCAAAGGTGTAGACCGCATGCTTCAGGGTCCTCTACGTTCACTTGCCGCGACCTTTACGTGGTCTTCACGTTCGGCTCTGGGGAGGGCTGGGGGATGGTTCGTCGTGCGCGCACGCGCGCTGTCGGTGGTGTGATCGCCTGCGGATTAGGCATGGTGCTGGCAGCCGGAGCGCTCCCAGGAGGAGGAACGGTGGCCGCTGCCCCCGCTGCGCGAGGGCCTGCCTCCGCCCAGTTGTCCGGTAAGGCGAATGACGGGCTGTCAGCCTCATCGGAGCGGGAAGCCCTCGCCCAGGCCAGACGTTCCGGGCAGAACGTGGAAGTGCTGTCGCAGCGTGGCGAGAGCCGCGATGTCGTCGCGACTCCCGCCGGAATGCTGGAGGCACGGGAATACCTGCGGCCGGTGCGTGCCCGGTCCGACGGTGAGTGGAATCCGGTTGACACCGCGTTGGTGAAATCCGCCGACGGTGCGATCACACCGCGCAGTACCACCGTCGGCCTGAAGTTCTCCGGCGGCGGCCGCTCCCCACTGGCGGAACTCGACAGGGCGGGGCGCAGACTCGCACTGACCTGGCCCACCACACTGCCGACCCCTCGCCTCGAAGGCGACACGGCGACCTACCCCGACATCCTCCCAGATGTCGATCTACGCGTAGCAGCCCAGGCGGACGGATTCACCCAGCTACTCGTCGTCAAGTCCGCGAAGGCCGCGGCGAGTCAGGACCTGACACAACTCCGCCTGAAGATCAGCGGTGAAGGGATTTCCGTCCGCCGGACCGACCAGGGCGGCCTGGCCGCAGTCGACCGCGGGGCCGGCGGTACGGTCTTCGAGGCGCCCACACCGATGATGTGGGACTCCAGCCCGGGCAAGGGATCCCGCGACGCGGCAGTCACCCGGAAGACCTCGCCGAGACCTGGGCAACCAGCCGGTGTGACGCGCGGGGACAGCCGTCAGGAGCCCGGTCCCGGCGAGTCCGGTGCCCTCGTCCGCGTCGGCGTCGACATACTGCCCGGCGGCGACGAACTCGTCCTGACACCGGACAAGAAGGTCCTGGCCGGCACCGACACGGTCTACCCGGTCTACATCGACCCCCAGTGGTACGCGCCCCGGTCCTCGTCCTGGACGGTCGCCTCGAAATACTGGGCGAACACCCCGCAGTGGAAGTTCAACGGCGACAAGGACGCCGGCATGGGCTACTGCGACTGGATGCACTGCAACCCCGGGGACACCAAACGCCTCTTCTACCAGATCCCCACATCACAGTTCGCGGGCAAGTCGATCCTGTCCGCAGAGTTCGTCGTCCCCGAGACCTGGGCCGCTTCCTGCCAGAAAAAGGGCGTTCAACTGTGGCGGACCAAGGAAATATCCGCCTCGACCACCTGGAACTCGCAGGACTCGTCCGGTTTCTGGCTCAAGAAGCTGGCCGAGTACGACTTCGCCTACGGCTATGAAGGCTGCGCGAGCGGCGACGGCGAGTTCAAGGTCCTCGACGCGGTCAAAGAAGCCGCGTCGAAGTCCTGGCCCTCCCTTACCTTCGGACTCCGGGCCTCGGACGAGAACGACACCTACGCCTGGAAGCGGTTCTCTGACCGTGCCTACCTCCGGGTGCAGTACAACACGCCCCCGCCCCAGATCGCCATGTCCCAGCTGACTATGGCCTACGGCGGGACCTGCAGGATCCCGGAGAAGGCCGTTCACATCCGCAGCCTCGGGCAGGTCTATGCCAACGACGTCAAGGACCCCGACGGCGACGACATCGCGGTGGAGTTCCAGGCCGAATGGGACGCAGGCGACGGCAAGGGCACCCTGGCCCGGTGGACGCCGGGACTGACCGGCTTCAAGAAGTCAGGGTCGGACTTCACGATGACCTTGCCGTCCACGATCACGGTCAACACACCCGTGAACTGGTACGTACGCGCTTACGACCACCAGGGCTACTCCCCCTGGTCCTTCGCCGGGTCCCCCAGCGGCTGCTACTTCGTCCGCGACCCCAAGACGCTGCCCGCCCCCGGAGTGACCTCCCGCGACTACCCCGAATCGCGGCCGGCGGACCACGCGGGATCCGACGACCCCTGGTTCGACGGAGTCGGCAGATACGGCACGTTCACCGTCGGACCGGCCTCTCAGGACATCACCGGGTACATCTACGGCATCAATGGCGACGCCACCCCGAAGAACACCCTGACCACCACGGAGGGCGCCGCGAGAGCCGTCAAGGCTCTGCCCGAGCAGCCCGGCCTGAACTTCGTCACCGTTCAGTCATTCGACGCCGCGGGCAACATGAGCGAGCCCTACACCTACCGCTACAAGGTCCGCCCCGGCCAGCCCGAACGCGCCGCCTGGGCGATGGACGACGGCCCGCAAGCCATCCAGGCTCAGGGCTCCGCCCCCGCCCGCCGCGCGGAACTTCACGGCGGATCGTTCACGGGCTCCGATGGGGTGATGGGCGGGGCGCTGTCACTGAACGGCACGGACGGGTACGCGGGCACCGACATCCCCGTCGTGGACACCTCCGGCGGCTTCTCGGTATCCGCCTGGGCGAAGCTGTCGAAGAAACCGACCGAAGCCGCGGCGATCGTCACCCAGCCGGGCAACCACACCCCGGGGCTGGAGTTGTACTACTCCAAGGACTACGACCGGTGGGCGTTCAACCAGTACGCCTCCGACACCGCCGGGGCGCTGCCCGTACGCGTGATGCAGAAGAACCCGGGCGGCGCCACACCAGGGGAGTGGACCCATCTCGTAGGGGTGTACGACAGCGGCGACGCCGAGCTGCGCCTGTTCGTCAACGGTCGGCTCGAAGGCACCGTCGCCTACAAGTCCCCGTGGGACGCGCGTCGCGGCCTGCAGATCGGTGCGGCGTCCTTCGACGGGAAGCCCACCGACTTCTTCCCAGGCCAAATCGACGAACTCGAGATCTTCAACAAACCCGCGTCGGCGAGCGAGGTGTCCCGCCTCTACGCCAAGGAGCACATCCGCGGCCCCGGACGCCCCGCCCGCGCGATCTTCGCCTTCGACGAGGACGCCGGAGCAAAGGAAGTCAACGGCCACGCCGACGTCATGCCCGCCGTCTTCCACGGCAGCCCTCAGCCGGGCACCGAAGGCGCCGACGGCCAGGCACTCTCCTTGGACGGGGTGGACGACTACGCCAGCGTCGACGCACCCCACTTCAACACCATGGGCAGCTTCGCCGTCTCCGCCTGGGCCCGGTTGCCCAGGAACAAACCTCAGCACACCTCGGTGGTCCTCACCCAGGCAGGAACGAACGCGAGCGGCGCCGAGCTGTACTACTCACCCACCTATGACCGGTGGGTCCTCAACCAGCACACCAAAGACACCCTGGACGCCCCGTCGAACAAGGTCGTCCAGAACGCCGGCCCCGCCCCGCAGGGAAGCGAGTGGACACACCTGGTCGGAGTCCGCGACATCGTCTCCGGCACCCTCACGCTCTACGTCAACGGAATCCCCGCCGGGACCGTCCCGCTCAGCAGCCCGTGGTACGCCGACCAGCGGCTGCAGATCGGGGCCGGTTCCTACGGAGGCAAGCAGGACAACTTCTTCGCCGGAGACATCGACGACGTCCGCATCTACGACCGGCCCGCCTCCGCCCGCGAGGTACAGCAACTGTTTCAGCAACGAGCCCTGGTCAAGGGGCGCTGGCAGTTCGACACCACCACCCCCGGCACCCCGGTCCTCTCTCCCGACGCCCTGACGGACAAAGGGGCGGTACGCCACGACATGACGGTCACGGGCAAGGCCGCGATCGCACCCGGCCGTGTCGACCAGGGAAGCCTCAAGCTCAACGGAGTGGACGCCGCGGCCACCAGCGGCGTACCGGTCGATACCAGCGGCAGTTTCACAATGACCGCCTGGGCGCAGCGCGTGGCCGACAGCCCGGGCCGTGCGATGACGGTGATGAGCGCGGAAGGCACCCGCCGGAACGCTTTCACCGTCCGCTATGTACCCGGTCCGGATGAAGCGGGAGGCATCGAGGGGCGCGGGCGCTGGCAGGTGGTGCTGCCCGGCAAGGACACGGACACCGATGTCACCGTCACCACGGTGGACAATCACGCCTTCGAGGACGTCGGCACCTGGAATCACCTCGCCCTTGTCTACGACGGCTTCGCCAACGAACTCCGCCTCTACGTCAACGGTGCCCTGGAGGAGTTCGCCTGCCCCGCGCCCGCCGAAGTGGCGAGGGCCGGCACCTCGGCCTGCACCGACCGCCTCTCTCAGGCCGGTAACGCACTGACCTTTCGCGCCACGAAGGCGCTCCACATCGGCCGGTCACTGCTCATGGGCACGGCTGATGAGTACTGGTCCGGTCAGATCGACGACGTATGGGCGTTCCAGGGGGCCCTGACCGAGGCCCAGGTCAAGAGCCTCGCGGCAGGCAGAAGCGGCCTGCCCACCCACGTGCCCAACGAGTGAACGACCGAGTCCGGCAGGGCAGGGACCGCCCGAGCGGTGCGATACGGGCACCCGGCCCCTGCCCAGCCACGACGCGGAAGGCTTCCGCAGTCCCATGCGTGCCAGTGGGCACGCTGATGCCTCAGTGGGGGATGACGAGGGATGAACGGCAAGGCAAGAGCACGCACGTCGGCATGGAGAGCGCGGACAGCGCTCGCCGTGTCAGGAACGCTGATAGTCACACTGGTACAAGGTTCGGGGTTCCCCGCTGCGGCCGGTAACGTCAAAGGCTGGCCAGGAGTACCTTCGGCAGACAAGCCCGTCGAAGGCAAGGAGGCCGTCGGCAGACCTCGCACGCTCGACCAGGCTCCCAAGTCGCCGCGCAAGTCACCCGAGGCGACCTGGCCCAGAGGCGGAAAGGCCCTCGTCGGCCTTTCCCCAGCCGCTCCTGACACCGGGCGTGGCGTGGGAAAGTCCCTGGCCGCCGACAGCTTGCCGGTCACTCTCCTCACCGCACCCGCTGAGCCCAGGGAGCGTGAACAAGCCCCGACTGCGTCCCAGACGGCAGGCAACGCCGAAATCCGTGTCCTGGACCACACGGCGAGCGAGCGCACAGGCGTCGACGGCCTGCTGTTCAGCATCACCCCGCAGCTTCCCGGGACAGGCTTCAAGCCTGCGCCGACGGCCACCAGGGTTCGCGTGGACTACTCCGCGTTCGCCCAGGCATTCGGCGGTGCCTATGCCGCACGCCTGCGGCTGGCCGAGCTCCCTTCCTGCGCCCTCACCACCCCGCACAAAGCCGAGTGCAGGACCTCCGTGCCGCTGGAGACGGTGAACGACACAGAGGAACAGACACTCACCGCCCGCATTCCCCTGCACGCGCCGGCAGCGACCGTACTGGCCGCCGCGCCGGTGTCCTCCGGCGAAAAGGGCGACTACAAGGCTTCTCCGCTGTCACCCTCATCGACCTGGAAGACCGATCTCAACACGGGCGCCTTCGGCTGGTCGTACCCCATGCAGGTTCCGGCCGTCCCCGGCGGCCTCAAACCCGACATCGGTCTCGTCTACTCCTCCTCCGCGATCGACGGCAGAACCGGCAACACCAACAATCAGTCGTCCTGGGTGGGTGACGGCTTCGACCTCTGGCCCGGTTTCATCGAGCGCAGTTACAAGCCGTGCGCCGACGACGACGTCAAGCACACCGACGGGAACAAGCCCGGAGACCTGTGCTGGGCCTACGAGAACGCCACCCTCTCCTTTAACGGGAAATCCGGCGAGCTGGTCCCCGCGGGCGACAACCAGTGGAAGCTGAGGAACGACGATGGCACGAAGATCTCACGCCTGGTCGGCGACGAGCACGACAATGGTGACAACGACAACGAGTACTGGCGGCTGACCAGCCCGGACGGAACCCGGTACTACTTCGGTTACCACAAGCTCAACGGCTGGGCAGCGGGCAAGGACACCACCGACTCGACCTGGACCGTACCCGTCTACGGCAACAACACCGGCGAACCCTGCCACAAGGACACGTTCAAGGACTCGTGGTGCCAGCAGGCGTGGCGCTGGAACCTCGACTACGCGGTCGACCGGCACGGCAACGCGGTCAGCTACTACTACGGCAAGGAGAGCAACTCCTACGGCCGCGACCTCGAGGCCAAGGACGGCACCCCCTACACACGCGGCGGCTACCTCAAGCGCATCGAGTACGGCCTGAAATCCTCCGACCTGTATGCCAAGGCCCTGGCGAAGGTCGACATCGGCAACGCCGAACGATGCCTGCCCGACGACAAACAGGGACTGACCTGCGCGGCAGACACCATAGGCACCAAAAAGCCCTACTGGTACGACACACCCTGGGACCTGAACTGCACAGCGGGCACCGAGTGCGACAAGGGCCGCCTCTCACCGTCGTTCTGGACCCGCAAGCGGCTGACTGACGTCACTACCCGTGTCCTGAAGAGCGACGGAACCTACGCATCCGTCGATTCGTGGAAGCTGAGCCACCGCTGGGGCATGGCCGACACCGACTACCAGCTCCTGCTGGACTCCGTCCAGCACACCGGCCAGTCGGCCACCCCCGCCATCACCCTGCCGAAGACTACCTTTGCCTACACCCAGCGCCCCAACCGTCTCGACAAGACCGGTGACGGCCAAGCGCCTTTCATCAAGGAACGCCTGTCCACCGTCGCCGACGAGACCGGCGGACAGACCGACGTCGTCTACTCGGCACCGGCCTGCGACGGAAGCAGGCTGCCCACCCCCGAGACGAACACCACCCGCTGCTTCCCCCAGTTCACATCGGTTGCCGGCGGCGAGGACCCCACCCAGCAGTGGTTCAACAAGTACGTGGTGGAATCCGTGACCGCCGCCGATCGCACCGGTGGTTCCCCTGACCAGGTCACCCGTTACGAGTACCTCGGCGACGCCGCCTGGCACTTCGACGACGATGATGGTCTGACCAAGGAGAAATTCAAGACCTGGTCGGCCTGGCGCGGCTACGGCCACGTCCGGGTGCAGAAGGGCGGCCAGGGCGCGGGCGGCATGAAATCCCAGGAGGACACCTACTTCCTGCGCGGCATGGACGGAGACAGAAAGAGCAGGGCAGGTGGTACGAAAACGGTCCTTGTTCCCGTCAACATGGATGTGGCCGAAGCCTTTGTCGACCACGAATCCACTGCCGGATTCACCTACCTGAAGGAATCCTATTCCGGCCCGGACGGGAAGGTCCTCTCAAAATCCCTCACCAAACCCTGGCACCACGAGACCGCAAGGAAGACCCGTTCCTGGGGCACCGTCACCGCGAACTTCACCGGCACGGAATCGGCCCGCACCTACACCTCCCTCGACGACGGAGCGGGAACGAAGTGGCGCAATACCGCCACCACCACCGTCCACGACACGGCCACAGGCCGCGCCAGACAGGTCGACGACCACGGCGACACCTCCACCCCCGACGACGACCGCTGCACCCGCACCACTTACGCCGACAACACCGACGCCAACATCCTCAACCTTCCCTCACGTATCGAGACCGTCGCCACCTCCTGCGCAACGGCGACCGTGGACCGCGCGAAAGCCGTCATCTCCGACGTCCGCACCGCCTATGACGGCGGAACCTACGGTGCGACCCCGACAAAGGGCGAAGCCACCAGTGTGGCCACCCTCAACAAGCACGACGGCAAACATGCCGCCTACCTGGAGTCCGCTGCCACCTTCGACGCCTACGGCCGGGCACTGACCGCCACCGACCTCACCGCGGAAGTCGTCTTCGACACCGATGGGACACAACTTTCCACCACCAGGCGTTCCGACGGCCGCACCACCACCACGGCCTACACCCCTGCCACGGGATTCGCCACCACCATCACCACCACCACACCCCCCGCCAAGGCCGACGACGCCACCACCGCGCAGGTCGACAAGAGCATCGTCGACCCGCTCCGCGGTCAGCCGGTGACCACCGTGGACACCAACAACAAACGCACCGACCTCTCCTACGACGCCCTCGGCAGATCCACCAAGGTCTGGCTACCCAACCGCCCCAAGAGCGGCAACGGCATCCCCAGCCTCGAATTCACCTACACCCTCACCGACGGGAAGCCTGTCGCCGTCGGTACCCGGACCCTCAACAACAAGTCCGGCCAGCTAACCTCCTACACCCTCTACGACGGCTTCCTCCGCCCTCGCCAGACCCAGGCCCCAGGACCTGACCGCGGTCGTCTGCTCACCGACACCTTCTACGACGAACGCGGCCTGGCTACCAAGACGTTCACCACCTACTACGCCAACGGCACCCCGGCCGCCACCCTCTTCGCCCCGGACGACGCACGGAAGGTGGAATCACAGACCTGGAACACCTACGACGGCCTCGGCCGCGTCACCAGAACCCAGCAGATCGCCGGCAACAGCGACGTGGGCAAAGTCCTGAACACTACCCGCACCCTCTACGGCGGTGACCGCACCACTGTCATCCCCCCGGCCGGATCCACCGCCACCACGAGCGTCATCGACGCGCGAGGACAGACACGCGAACTGCGCCAACTCCACAGCCACGACCCGGACGCGGACTTCGATACCACCCGTTACGCCTACACCCCCGCCGGCGCACTGGCCCAGGTCACCGACCCCGCAGGTAACTCCTGGTCCTACATCTACGACCAGCAAGGCCGCCGGATCTCCGCCGACGATCCCGACCAGGGAACAATCCTCAGCACCTATGACGACCGCGGCCGGCTGACCTCCACCACCAACGCTCGCAAGACCAGGAACACCCTCTACTACACCTACGACGACCTCGGTCGCAGAACCGAAATCCGGGAAGGCTCTCCCACCGGCGTCAAACTCGCCGAGTGGACCTACGACACCGTCACCAACGGCAAAGGCAGGCCCGCCACCACCACCCGCTACGCGGACGGCAACGCCTTCACTACCCGCGTCGACGAATACGACTCGCTCTACCGGGCCACCCGCACCAGCGTCACCATCCCCGCGATGTCCCCCGACGAGAAACCCCTGGCAGGGACCTACGACTTCGGTACAGCCTACGAAGCTTCAGGTGCCGTGCAGAGCATCGGCCTCCCCCCGGCCGGCTCGCTTCCGGGGAACGTCGTCAGCTACACCTACGACGACATCCTGCGCCCCGTCGGCGCCACCACCTTCGACGGCATCAAAGCCACCGTCAGCAGTTACAGCCTCACTGGCAAGCCACTGCAATCACAACTGAACCGAAACAGCGGCAAGGCCACCCAGGTCACCAACGGCTACGAGTGGGGCACCCAACGCCTGGCCACCACCCGCGTCGACCGGCAGAACGCCCCCGCGCCGGATAAGGCCGCCGCCTACACCTACGACGAGACCGGCAATATCCGGGCACTGTCCGACACAGCTCCCGACGGCACTGACACACAGTGCTTCACCTACGACCATCTCCGCCGCGTCACCGACGAGTGGACCCAGTCGGCAACTGCCTGCGCGGACGCCCCGGCAGGGAACCTGATCGGCGGACCGGCCCCGTACTGGAACTCCTACACCTACGACAAGACCGGCAACCGTCTCACCGAGGAACGCCACGACACAGGCGGTGACAGCGCCAAGGACATCAAGCGCACCTACACCTACCCCGCCGCCGGCAAATCTCAGCCACATGCTCTCACCACTGTTCAGGCGGTCGGCCCAACCGGCACGGCCAAGGACTCCTACACCTACGACCCCACAGGCAACACCATCGCGCGCGCACTCGGCGGCGACACCCAGTCCCTGGACTGGGACACCGAGGGTCACCTCGCGAAGGTCACCGAGCCCAAGGACGACAAGAACACCAAGACCGCCTCGTACATCTACGACGCCGACGGCCGGCGACTGATCGCCCGCACCGACACCAGCACCACCCTCTACCTCGGTACGACCGAGATCACCCTGGCCAAGGGCTCCACCACACCGAAGGCCACCCGCTATCTCGACTTCGGCAACGGCCTGCAAGCCGTCCAGAGCGACGACGGCAGCGCATCCTTCGTCGTTGCGGATCACCTCGGCACCGGCCAACTGGCCATCGACACCATTACCACCACCGCCACCCGGCGCCGTGCCACACCCTTCGGCGCCCCGCGCGGAGAGCAGCCGAAGACCTGGCCCGGAACCAAAGGCTTCGTCGGCGGCACCACCGACCCCACCACCGGTCTCACCCATCTCGGCGCACGCGAATACGACCCCCAGACCGGCCGCTTCATCAGCGTCGACCCCCTCATGGACCTGGCCGACCCCCAGCAGAACCACGGCTACACCTATGCCAACAACAACCCCGCCACTCTGTCGGACCCCACCGGACTGATGCCCGGGGACTGCGCGCTGATCGGCGTCAGCTGCACACGTCACGTGGACGGCAGCTGGGATGTGGAGCCCAACGACAACTACCGGGGTGCCCCGACAGAGAACGACATCGAAAGCGAAGCCCGGGTCGTCAAGCTCCGCAACTACTCCCAATGCGGCATAGGAAGGTGCGGATACGCGGGCATGCCGGCCCCCGCACGGCAAAGACACATAGAGACCACGTACAGGGCCGAGCCTAAATGGGTACAGGTCGTCAACACGGTTGTTGAGACCGTCCCGAAGGTCGTCGGCCCCGACGTGGAGGCATGGGAAGACTGTGGGAACCTTGAGATATCGGGGTGCGCATGGGCCGCGACCGATGTGCTGCCGTGGGGAAAGATCGGCAAGATCGGAAAATTCCTCAAGGACAGCAGGATTCTCGAGGAAGCCGCCGAGGGATCCGAGAGGGTCGCCAAGCAGTGCCACAGCTTTCTCCCCGGCACCGAAGTCCTGCTGGCCGACGGCACCAGCAAGAAGATCGAAGAGGTCGAGACCGGCGACCATGTGCTGGCCACCGACCCCGAGACAGGCGAGACAACAGCCCGGGAAGTAGTGGCCGGCATCGTCACCGAGGACGACAAGGACTTCACCGAGCTCACCGTGGAGACCGACGAGGGCGGCGCTGCCCTCGTCGCCACCGATACACACCCCTTCTGGGACACCCGGGAGAACACGTGGGCCGACGCGGGACAAGTCCGGCCCGGGAATCGGCTGCGCACCGCGGACAACGGTGCGGTCACAGTCCAGTCGGCCACCCATTTCCGCAAGCGGCAGCGCACGCATGACCTCACGGTCTCCGGTACCCACACGTATTATGTGCTGGCGGGCACCACGCCGGTCCTCGTCCACAACTGCGATGTCGGGTCCGCGGATCTTGCTCATCTGACCGACAGAGCCGATGACTTGCATTCTCTCATCCCCTCTGGCGGGCAGCGCTACAGGACTACGGGGGTGCTGCATGCCGATGGAATCGGCGGGGGAATCGACCTGTCAGCCGTCGGGGCGAGGAGCAACCTCACCTTGATCCAAAGGGCAGACTCCCTTGACGCGGGAGAGTTGGCGATCTCGGCGACCAATGGTGCACATGCTGAAGTCAAGCTTGTCACCGCAGCCCAGCATCTAGGTCTTCGTCCCGGAGGGATAGCCGCGAGCAGGCCCTTCTGTCCTGCTTGTTCCCAGTTCCTAACGGGTCAGGGAGCGACACTTATGAGCCCGCGAACTGCCCTCTGGCTTCCGCCCGGCGTAGGGTAGTTTCCGATCATGGCGGCGTCGAAAGGATTCTGCGTGCTCGCAAAAGAAGAGATCAACCAGATCAGGTCGGCCTGTGATGAGCTGGCTCTGGAGAGAGTCTTGGCGCTCTCTCTGGCGGCGGCCCATAGGACTCTTCCTGTCTATCAGGCGTACAGCGAGGCCCATGCTGGACTTGGGGGACACGGATTGGTCCACGACGGGCTGGTCGGTGCTTGGCGAGTTCTACGTGCCAGGCCGGGTGCTTCTTTCGGAGAACTCGCCCCTAGGGTCGAGGCTGCAATAAGAGGAGCGGAGTCGGACCTTGAGTTGATTAACGGAGCTGAAGGCTTCGGCCTCCCGGAGGCGTTGGTTGTGGAGTCGATTTCCGCTGCAACTCTTGCGCTATGCGCTTATCTTGGGAGATCCCGAAATGATTCATTCAATGCGCTTGTCGGTGCACTGGAAGTCGACAGGGTGTGGGCGGAGGGAGAAGTCGGTAAGTCAGAGACTGAGGGGGTTGTTCTGTGGGACAGCTTGATGACTCATTATCGGCAGCAAATGCGCGACATCGCTGCCCTGTGCGGCGCCGGCGATGCCGATGAGAAATCACTCTTCCGTGACATGGCGATGCGTGCGGAGCGAGAAGGTATGCCTTTTCTCGCAAAAATGAGGAGCCTCGTGTCAACCGCGTCCTATTGACCCCTATTGGGTAGCGGTGAAGGTCGAATCCTCGGCGTCCGAGTACTCCGCCGGATTTCCAGCGGGGTACTTGAGGCCTGGGCGGCAGCGTCGACGGAAGAGGCTGCGGCAGGTGGATTGTCAAGGCCGTCGTTGCCCGGGCCGAGGGCATCGGGGGCGAAGGCTCGGCGCTGGAGACGGGGATCGGACATACGCGCCGCTCCTTGAGCGGCCTCCCCGGTGACCCGCCCATCCGATCCTGCCCGCGCAGCGTCACGCGGCGCCCTGGCCATGGACTCCGGCCCGCCCCGGCCCCGGGCAAACCCACTGGCGACCCCCGCCCAGCCTGCACCCGACAATGGGCCTCAACCCGTACCCGCCCCGCACCCCGGAGAGGCACCCACCCATGAGCACAGCGCAGCGCCCCCGCACCGGAGGCGACCTGGTTCTCGAATCGCTGGCCGCGCTCGGCGCGGACACCGTCTTCGGGCTGCCCGGTCAGCACGCCCTCGGCCTCTTCGACGCGCTGCGCCGTTCCCGGCTGCGCTACGTGGGGCTGCGTACGGAGAACAACGCCGGGTTCGCCGCCGACGCCCACGCCCGGCTGACCGGCACGGTCACCCCGCTGCTGGTCTCCACCGGCCCCGGCGCCCTGATGACGCTGGCCGCCCTCCAGGAGTCGGCCGCCGCCTCCGCCCCCGTGCTGGGCATCTCCAGCCAGATCCCCACCGCCGGACTCGGCGGCGGGCGCAAGGGGTACCTGCACGAACTGCGCGACCAGCAGGCATCGTTCCGCGACGTCGTCAAGCGCACGTACACCGTCCGTACCGCCTCCCAGATCCCCTCCACGCTGGCCGACGCCTGGCGGCAGGCCCTCGCGGCACCGGCCGGGCCGGTCTGGGTGGAGATCCCGCAGGACGTCCTCCTGGCCGACGTCGCCGTCCCGCCCGTACGCGCCCTCGACGCCGCCCCCTCTCCGCTCACGCCCCGCCCGGAGCTGATCGAGGAGGCGGCCGCCGCCCTCGGCGCCGCCGCCCGGCCCGCAGTCCTGGCCGGCGGCGGCGTCGTACGTGCCGGCGCCCAGCGGGCCCTGCGGACGCTGGCGGAGAAGCTGGACGCGCCGGTGGCCTGCACCTTCGGCGGCAAGGGCGCCTTCCCCTGGGAGCACCCGCTCTCCCTGCGCTCGTGGCTGGAGGACCGGCACACCACCGACCTGCTGGAGGACGCCGACGTCCTCCTCGTCGCCGGGTCCGGCCTGGGTGAACTCTCCTCGAACTACCACACGTTCCGCCCGCGCGGCCGGGTGATCCAGATCGAGGCGGACCTGGGCAAGCTGGAGTCCAACCACCCCGCCCTCGCCCTGTACGCCGATGCCGGCCCGGCCCTGGACGCCCTCGCCCGAACCGTCACCGCCCGCCCGGCCGGCGAAGGGGCACGGCGGGCCCGCACCCTGCTGGAGAAGGTGCACGCCCGTATCGCCGGGCAGGACCTGGAGACCGAGCAGCGGGTCCTGGCCGCCGTGCGCGAGGCCCTGCCCGACGACGCCCCCAGCTTCTGGGACATGACGATCCTCGGCTACTGGGCGTGGTCCGCCTTCGACCCCCGCTCCGGCCCCTTCCACTCCGCCCAGGGCGCCGGCGGCCTGGGCTACGCCTTCCCCGCCGCCCTCGGCGCGGCCACCGCCGATCCCGCCCGCCCCGTCCTGGCCGTCTCCGGCGACGGCGGGGCGATGTACTCGATCGCCGAACTGGCCACCGCCCGCCAGTACGACCTGCCCGTCACCTGGCTCATCGTCGACGACGGCGGTTACGGCATCCTGCGCGAGTACATGACCGACGCCTTCGGCCAGGCCACGGCCACCGAACTGGCCCGCCCCGACTTCACCGCCCTGGCCGCCTCCTTCGGCGTGCCCGCCACCCGCACCACCCCGGCCCGCCTGGGCGAGGACCTGGCCAAGGCGCTTGCCGCACCCGGCCCCTCCGTCGTCGTCCTCCCCGCCGTCCTGAAGATGTTCGCCCCTACGCACCTGTGATCCCGGGCGTGGCGGGAGGGCACTTCCCCCGCCCGTTACGGTGGACCGATGACCGATCTGTGGAGCCCGGACGCCCCCGGCGTCCTGCGCCTGCCCTCCGGGTGCCTGGTCCGCGGCCGCGGGCTGCGCCGCCCGCTGCCGGACGGTCCCGTCCCGGCCTACGCCGTCCACCTGCTCGGCAAGCAGCCCCCCGAGGTGCCCTGGGAGACGGCATGGCTGCGCTGGCCGGACTTCCGGCTGCCCGCCGACCCCGCCGAGGCCCGGGCCGTTCTGCTCCGGGTGTGGGAGCGGGCCGCGGGGGAGCGGGTGGAGGTCGCCTGCGGCGGCGGGCGCGGCCGTACGGGCACGGCCCTGGCCTGCCTCGCCGTCCTCGACGGCGTACCGCCCGCCCGCGCGGTGGAGTTCGTCCGCCGCCACTACGACCGGCACGCGGTGGAGACTCCCTGGCAGAAGCGCTACGTCCGCCGCTTCACCCCTTGAGCGCGCCCGGCCCGCTCCCCGGCCCGGGCCGTGTCCATCCGGCCGCGCGCACCCATGTGTGGGCGAGAGCGCCGAACGCGGCGGCGGCGGCGCTGCGGTACGCGCTCTCCCGGCGCAGCAGGGTGACGGTCCGGGTGGGCAGCGGCGGATCGAGCGGTACGGGGTGCAGGTGGGGGTGATCGCGGGTGATCGCGTCGGGCAGTACGGTGGCCAGGGCGGTGTGCCGGACGATCTCGGTCAGCGCGTTGATGGAATTGGCCTCCACCGCGATGGCGGGCTGCACACCCTGCCCGGCGAAATAGGCGTCGATGTGCCCGCGGGTGGCGAAGTCGCCGCTGAGCAACGCCAGTTGATGCCCGGCCAGCTCCCGTACCGGCAGCTCCTGCACCGGCAGCTCCTGCACCGCCGGTTCCCGCGCCGCCGGTTCCCGTACCGGCAGCTCCCGCGCCTCCGTCTCCGCGCGCGGCTCCCCGCCGCCCGCCCGCGGATGGCCGGGCCCCACCACCAGACTCAGGGCCTCGGTGAACAGAGCCTCCCCCGCCACGCCCGGCAGGTGCGCCCCGCTGAACGCGATCCCCAGATCCACCTCGTCGGCCAGCAGCGCCGACTCGATGCGGTCCTGAGTCAGCTCCCGGACCTCCAGGGTGACCCCCGGGTGGCGGGCGTGGAACCGCGCCACCAGCGGGCCGATCAGATACGCGGTGAACGTCGGCGTCATCGCCAGGCGCAGCGTCCCCACGCTGAGGTCCCGCACATCCAGGACGGCGCGCTCGGCGGCGGCCAGGTCCCGCAGC
The DNA here is from genome assembly GCF_002891295.1 of Streptomyces eurocidicus. GTDB lineage: Bacteria > Actinomycetota > Actinomycetes > Streptomycetales > Streptomycetaceae > Streptomyces > Streptomyces eurocidicus. Next base: position 1,006,671 of record NZ_LGUI01000002.1, read on the forward strand.
GCCGACCGGGCGTAGTGCGTGTAGGCCCGGCCCGCGTCGGTCAGCCGCACCGTGCGCCCGGTGCGGTCGAGCAGCTGCGCCTTGAGCTCCTTCTCCAGCTGTCTGACCTGCTGGGAGAGCGTGGGCTGGGAGATGTGCAGGGCTTCGGCGGCCCGGGTGAAGCTCGCGTGCTCGGCCACCGCCAGCAGATACCGCAGATGACGCAGTTCCATGACCTACCACCACACTCCACCGCGCGCACGCACCGGCGCGCACGCACCACACCCGGACCCGTGGCCGGGACCACGGGAAACCACCTATAGACACGACCAATGGAAGTCATGCCTTTCGCGACTTGGACACTATAGGCACAGGTCATGCAGAGTGAATGACGTCGGCCCCACCGACACACCGCCCGATCAAGGGAGTGACCATGCACCACCTCACCGAGGGAGTCCGCAGCTTTCAGCGGGATGTCTTCCCCGCCCGCGCGGAGCTCTTCGCACACCTCGCCACGACCCACCGGCCCGGCACCCTGTTCATCGGCTGCTCCGACGCCCGCGTCGTGCCCGAGCTGCTCACCCGGCGTGAGCCGGGAGAGCTCTTCGTCATCCGCACGGCGGGCAACCTCGTGCCGGCCTACGGTCAGGCCGCCGACGGAGTGGCGGCGAGCATCGAGTACGCCGTCGCCGTCCTGGGCGTCAGTGACGTCGTCGTCTGCGGCCACTCCGCCTGCGGGGCCATGACCGCCCTCGCCGACGGCCACGACCTCACCACCCTGCCCGCCGTCGCCGGCTGGCTGCGCCACGCGGACGCCGCCCGGGCCCGCGCCGTTCCGGCCGGGGGCACCGAGGACGACGTCGCCGCGCTGGTGCGCGCCAACGTCCTCGCCCAGCTGGCGAACCTCGCCACCCACCCGTCCGTCGCCCGCGCCCTCGCCCGCCGCACGCTGACCCTGCACGGCTGGGTCTACGACATCGGAACCGGAGCCGTCGAGGAACTCGACGCCATGAGCGGCGACTTCGCCGACCTCGCCGCCTGACCCACCCCGGCCCCATCACCCGTATCACCCAAATCGTCCCCGTGTGCCCAGGCATCTTCGCCGGGGCGGGGAGCACCCGTACCCGAAAGGACACCTTTCCCATGATTCACGCTCAGTTCGACGCCACCGCCCGCGAGCAGCTCGCCGTCCAGGCCGTCGCGGCCAAGACCGCCAAGGACCTCTCCTGGCAGGACCTGGCCGACGCCGCCGGCCTGTCGGTCGCCTTCGTCACCGCCGCCGTGCTCGGCCAGCACCCCCTGCCCGAGGCGTCGGCCAAGGCCGTCGCCGCCCTGCTGGGCCTGGACGACGACGCGGCGGCCCTGCTGCAGACCATCCCGACCCGCGGCTCGATCCCCGGCGGCATCCCCACCGACCCGACCATCTACCGCTTCTACGAGATGCTCCAGGTCTACGGCACCACCCTCAAGGCCCTGGTGCACGAGCAGTTCGGTGACGGAATCATCAGCGCGATCAACTTCAAGCTGGACGTGAAGAAGGTCGCCGACCCCGAGGGCGGCGAGCGTGCCGTGATCACCCTCGACGGCAAGTACCTGCCGACCAAGCCGTTCTGACACAAGCCCAGCCCCTGAGGGCGGGAAACCGGGGGAGGGGCGGGCCGTCGTCGGCGGCCCGCCCCCTCACCCCCTCTTCTCGCGCCATCCCGTACACACGCCACCCGGGGAGCCCCCATGGACTTCATCCAGCGCACCATCGACCTCGCCCGCCGCAACGTCGAGGAAGGCGGCCGCCCCTTCGCGACCGTCATCGTCAAGGACGGCGAGGTCCTCGCCGAGAGCCCCAACCTCGTCGCCCAGACCAGCGACCCCACCACCCACGCGGAGATCCTCGCCATCCGCGAGGCGTGCACCCGGCTCGGTACCGAGCATCTGACCGGCACCACCATCTACGTCCTGGCCCACCCCTGCCCGATGTGCCTGGGCTCCCTCTACTACTGCAGCCCCGACGAGGTCGTCTTCCTCACCGGCCGCGACGACTACGCCCCCCACTACGTGGACGACCGCAAGTACTTCGAACTCGACACTTTCTACGCCGAGTTCGCCAAGGACTTCACCGACCGCCGGCTGCCCATGCGCCACGAGCCCCGCGCCGCCGCCACCGATGTCTACCGGGCCTGGCAGGAGCGCAACCACGGCGGGCGCCGCGTAGCGGGCGCCCCCACCGCCGCCTGACCGCTCTCCCGAAGCCGCCACCCGCCGCGCACGGCAGCGGTGCCCGGCCGTCCCGCACACCCCCCCTGGGGCAGCCCCTGGGGGGTGTGCGGGCGATTCCCGCAATCCCCCGTTCCCCGGCGAGATCTTCACATAGAGTCCCGGCCATGCCCGGTCGTGCCCGGCCGCAATGCGTGAACAGGTGCGAGCATCGCGTGCCCGTTCCCAGCTGCCCGGCCGCACCGGCGCCCGGGGCGGTGGGGCAAGGGGAGCGGGAGCACCGTAGTGCGGGAACAACAGGAACAACGGGATCAGCAGAGACATCCAGATCAGCAGGAACGTCCGGAACAGCGGAAACAGGAACACCGCGAACGGCGGAAACAACGCGAGTGGCCGGCACAGCCGGACCGGCGCGAGCGGCTGACGACGAAACCGACGGCAGCCCTCAAGATCGGCGTCGTCGGAATGGGCCCCCGCGGCCTGTCCGTGCTCGAACGCCTCATGGAGAACGCCCGCGCCCACCCCGGCCCCCCGGTCGTCGTCGAGCTGTTCGAGCCGCGGCGCTTCGGCTCCGGCGAGGTCTGGCGCACCGACCAGCCACCCGGCCTGATCATGAACATCGTGGCCTGCCAGATCACCGCCTTCGCCGACACCACCGTGCGGATGTCCGGCCCCGTGCGCCCGGGCCCGAGCCTGTACGGGTGGGCGGTGGCCCTGGCGGCCGGGCGCATACCCGGCTCCTACCCGCCCGGGGTCCTCGCCGAGGCCCGCCGCACCCATCCGGGCAGCTACTGCCGCAGGTCCTTCTACGGCCACTACCTCGAGTGGGCCTACCGCGAGGTCCTGCGCCGCCGCCCCGCCCGCCTGACCGTACGCGGCCACCGCACCCGTATCGTCGCCGTCGCCGACACCCCCGGCGGCCGCCAGCGCCTGACCTGCCAGGAGGGCAGGACCTTCGAGGTGGACGAGCTGGTCCTGGCCACCGGCCACGCCGGCGTGCGTCCCAGCGGCGAGGAGGAGACGTTCACCCGTTTCGCCGCCCGCGTCGGCGGTGCCTACCACCGGCCCGCCAACCCCGCCGACACCCGCCTGGACGCCCTCGAACCGGGCCGTCCCCTCCTCGTCCGCGGGCTCGGCCTCTGCTTCTTCGACCACCTGACCCTGCTCACCTCGGGCCGGGGCGGCACCTTCGGCCGGGCCGACGACGGGCGCCTGCGCTATGTGCCCTCCGGCGACGAACCCCACCTGGTGTGCGGCTCACGCAGGGGCGTACCCCTGCACGGCAGGGCGGACAACGAGAAGGGCGAGGGCCGTCACGAACCCCTCTTCGTCACCCAGGAGGCCATCGAGGACCTGCGCGGGCGGGCGGGCCCCGGCGGTGCGCTGGACTTCCGCCGGGACTGCTGGCCGCTGATCGCGAAGGAGGTCGAGACCGTCTACTACACCCGGCTGGTGGCGGAGGCCGCCCCGGAAGCCACCGCCCGGGAATTCCACGCCCTCTACGTCACCGCCCCCTGGTCCACCGATGCCGAGCACCAGATCCTGCGCAAGTTCCACCTCCCCGAACACCGGTGGTGGCACTGGGCGGAGGTGGCCCGGCCCTGGAGCGGCGCGGACGTGGTCTCGCCGCCCGCCTGGCGGGCCTTCCTACGCGCGTACCTGCTGGCGGACGTGGCCGAGGCCCGCCGCGGCAACCTCACCAGCGCCCGGAAATCGGCCCTGGACGTCCTGCGCGACATCCGCAACGAGATGCGCGCGATGATGAACGACGGCGGCATCGAGGCGGGCTCCTACCGCGCGGACGTGCGTGGCTGGTTCACTCCGCTGCACGCCTATCTGTCGCTGGGGCCGCCCTGGACCCGTGTCGAGGAACTGGTGGCCCTCCTCGACGCCGGGATCGTCGAGGTGGCCGGCCCCGGCTTCACCGTCACCCCCGACGAGGGCGAGGGCTGCTTCACCGCACGCTCGGCCGTCCCCGGCCGCACCTGGCGCGCCACCGCCCTCCTCGACGCCCGGCTTCCCGAGGTGGACCTCGCCCGCACCGCCAACCCCGTCCTGGCCCACCTCAGGGACCGTCACCAGCTGACCTCCTTCACGATCCGGCCCGCCGCGGCCCGGCCCGCCGCCGGGGCCCACGGCACCGGCGCCCGTGCCGTCGCCCCCCGTGCCGCCGGGGCTCACGTCACCGGTGCTCATGTCACCGGGGGAGTGGCCGTCACCGGCCGCCCCTTTCGCACCATCGGCGGGGACGGCACCGTCCACCCCCGCCGGTACGTGTACGGGGTGCCGACCGAGGGAGCGAACTGGGTGACCGAGACCGGCATCCGCCCCTACGTCAACTCCGCCACCGTCGGCGACAGCGACGCCATCGCCCGCAGCGTCCTCGGCCTTCCCGCCTGACGTCCCCGGGCCCGGCCGACCCCTCCTCCTGCCCCCGGGCCCCCGCCTCGGGGTCCCCCGGACGGCGCAAGAGCCGACAAGCGCCCACGCCTCACACCCATCAGTGTGGTGGGTGTGAGGGATGAATCGTTGGTGTTTTTCCCCGAGAGCCCTGAGGACCCCTTCTCGGTCGCGAGCGCGGCTTCGGCTGTGCTGGATCACCAGGGGAGGGTGGTGGGCTGGGGTGCCCTGGCGGAGGCTCTCATGGGTTACCGTGCGGCGGAGGTGATGGGCCGGCCCGCCCTGGAGGCCCTGGTACACCCCGACGACCACCAGCGGGCCGTCCACGCCGCCGCGCAATGCGCGCGTGCCCCGGGCTGGTTCGGTCTCCTGCCCGTTCTGCACCGCGACGGTCACCGCACCCATGTGGGCGTACGAGCCCGCCGGGTGACCCGCGAGGGGCCCGGCCACGAGTGGTTCGTGGTCGCCGCCCCCGCTCAGGACGTCATCCAGTGGGAGACCGACCGCTCCGTGCTGGACAACCTCTTCCGCCGCTCACCCATCGGCCTCGCCGTGCACGCCCCTGACCTGCGTGTCCTGCGCGTGAACCGGGCCCTGGCCCGGATCGGCGGCCTCACCCCCGAGCAGGCCCGCGGGCACCGCATGGCGGATTTCCTGGTGGAGGCCGATGCCCGTACCGCCGAGGACCGGCTGCGTGAGGTCCTGGCCACGGGCCGCCCCACCATTTTCACCGAGCAGTCCTGCCGCCTGCTCATCGAGCCCGACCGCGAGCGTTTCGTATCGGTCTCGGCGTTCCGCCTGGAGGATTCCACCGGGCGGACCCTGGGCGTCACCCAGTTGGTCGAGGACGTCACCGAGGCCCATCGTGCCCGTCTGCGGCTGGCTCTGCTGGGGGAGGCCGGGGCACGTATCGGCACGACGCTGGACGTGGCCACCACGGCCCGTGAGCTCGCCGAGGTGATAGTTCCCGATCTCGCGGATTGCGCCACCGTGGATCTCCTGGATCCTGTCAGCCGTGGTGAGGAACCCTCGCAGGACGGTTTCGGTCCCGTCCGGCGCACGGCCATGTCCTGCGACGTCCCGCACACCGATGACGTCCTGAACCCGCTGGGCTCGCTGATCCATTTCCCGCCCGGTACTCCTCAGGGGCGTTGTCTGGCCGAGCAGGTCCCTCTCCTCGTCCCCCGCCTGGAGACCCCCGGCGATCTGGACACGGTCGCCCAGGAACGTGCCCCCGAGGCCCGGGCCCTGGGTGTCCACTCGGTGATGATGCTGCCCCTGGCCGCCCGCGGCCTCGTCCTGGGGCTGGTCACCCTGTGGCGTTCGCGCAGCCCCGAGGCTTTCGAGGACGACGACCTCACCCTGGCGGGGGAGTTCGCCGCCCGTGCGGCGGTGTCCATCGACAACGCCCGCCGTTACACCCGCCAGCATCTGGCGGCCCTCACCCTCCAGCACCGCCTCCTGCCGGGCGAGCTGCCCGATCTGCCCGCCGCCGAAATCGCCCACTGCTACATCCCGGCCGGCGCGGTCGAAGGGGTCGGAGGGGACTGGTTCGATGTCATCCCGCTCTCCGGGGCCCGGGTGGCCCTGGTCGTCGGTGACGTCATCGGACACGGCATCGACGCCGCCGCGACCATGGGCCGGCTGCGCACCGCCGTCCACACCCTGGCCGAGCTCGACCTCGATCCCGAAGAGGTCCTCTCCCACCTCGACGACCTCGTCCACCGCCTGGCCGCCGAGCAGGAGACCAACAGCCAGGATTTCCCCCAGGACCAGGTCACCGGCGCCAGCTGTCTCTACGCCGTCTACGACCCCATCTCCCGGTCCTGCTCCCTGGCCCGCGCCGGCCACCCCCCGCCCGCCGTGAGGACCCCCGACGGACACGTCACCTTCCCCGACCTCCCCGCCGGGCCGCCCCTGGGCCTGGGGGGCCTGCCCTTCGAGAGCCTCGAACTCCACCTCCCCGAAGGCAGCCTCCTCGCCCTTTACACCAACGGCCTCATCCACGCCCCCGAGCACGACATCGACACCATGCTCGACCGGCTCGCCCACCACCTCGCCGCCCCCGCCCGCACCGTCACCGAGACCGCCCACGCCGTCGTCGGCGCCCTGCTGCCCGCCCACCCGGCCGACGACGTCGCCCTCCTCCTGGCCCGCACCCGGGTCCTGCCCGACGACCGTGTCGCCACCTGGACCCTGCCGGCCGACGCCCGCGCCGCCTCCCACGCCCGCACCCTGATGACCCGGCAACTGGCCACCTGGAACCTCGACGAACTGACCTTCACCACCGAACTCGTCGTCAGCGAACTGGTCACCAACGCCTACCGCTACGCGCCCGGTGGCCCGGTCACCCTGCGCCTGATCCTGGGCCCCCACCTCATCTGCGAGGTCTCCGACACCAGCAACACGGCACCCCACCTGCGCCGCGCCCGCACCACCGATGAAGGCGGCCGGGGCCTGTTCCTTGTAGCCCAGCTCACCGAACGCTGGGGCACCCGCTACGGGCGGGAGGGCAAGACCGTCTGGACCGAACAGCGCCTGCCATGAGCCCGTCCGCCCCCCGGGCAGGCCGTCCCCGCACGCCCCTGGGCACCCGGGTGGCCTACGCGATGGCCGTGACCACCACCGTCTCCGCCCTCTTGTGGGCCGGTCTGGTCCTCACCCATCTCAAGCACCCCACGTTCCCGAACATCCAGATCAGCTCCGGCATGAGCCTGGTCATCCTCGGCCTGGGCCTCGCCCTGCCGGGTACCGCTTTCGTCGCCCGCGGCTCCGGCCGTTCCCTCCGTCGGCCGGCCCCGGGACACCCCGGCCACGGGCTCCGCCGACCGGTGGCCCGAGCGGTGAGGGCCGGCCGGGGCCGCGGGGCCGTGGAGCCGCAGGGGGTCAGGTCACTTGCTCAGGGTCCATTCGCCGGTGTCCTTGGCGAAGCCGGAGTCCAGCGCGAACCGGACGGAGGCGGGCTTGGTGTTCTCCGGCACGGAGAACACCACCCAGCCCGTGGCCTTCTGCCCCGCGGCCAGGTTCACGGTGGCCGGTATGGAGGGGCCTTCGCTGATCCGGCCGATGCTCTGGGTGAAGACCTGACCCTGTGCGTCGAGGACCTTCGCGCCGTTGGAGGGGCTGTCCTCGTAGCCGGTCGTGCCGGTGTTGACGAGCTCGAACTGGGCGGCGACCCACCGCTTGCCCGCGGACGGCTGGAGGTACTTGTTGGAGCTGTGGGCCGGGTCGGCCCACTTCTTCAGCGTGACCGCGACCTGCGAGCCCGCCTTCTTCCCCTTCAGGGTGAAGGTGGCGCCGACGGCGTGCCCGCCTCCGCTGCCCTTGCCGGGTGCGGCGCTCGACGCCGCCGGCGCGGGGGCGCTGCTGTGCTGCCCGGCGGGCGCGCTGCCCGAGGGCCGGCCGCCGGTGTCCTCGGTGCCGTTGTCGCAGGCGGTGGCGGTGGCGGCGAGCGCGATGACGGCCGCGGCGACGGTGAACTGACGACGCACTGGTGGATCCCCCGTGAATATGAATGGTCCGACTTGACGTGCACATTCTTACTCCAGGTGTGCGCCGGCCCCGCCTCCCAAGGGCCCTGGTGGGCTTTCTGTGACACTCGAGTGATCAAACTGTGGCAACGCCTCCGGCGGCGGGGCCGGCCCGGCGGATCCTTGCTCCCGGGGGTGTGTCAGCGCAGTACCCCTTCCAGGAAGTCGCTGCTCAGCCGGGACACCGCCCTCACGTCGAGCTGGTACAGCACATACCGGCCGCGGCGCCGCGTGACGATCAGTCCCGCCTTCTTCAGTACCGCCAGGTGCCGTGAGGCTTCCGGCGCGCTGATGCCGAGGATGTTCGCGAGCTCCCCCGTGGTGTGGGGGGAGCGGGCGGTGCTGCGGCACATCTGCATCCGCACCGGGTGGGCCAGCGCCTCCAGACGCAGCTTGAGTACCTCGACAGAGGCCGGGGCGGGCAGCTCGGGGGAACCGAGGGGGTAGTGGACGACCGGGCGCCAGCCCGGCCGGTGCAGGATCATCAGATGCGGCCAGGCGAAGTGGGAGGGGACGAATGTCAGGCCCCCTCCCACGGCCGGGTCGACCGCGGTGGCCTGGCAGTCAGCCAGCTTGTCCGCCCGGATCCGCCGCCTGTCCCCGTCCTCCTCCAGGACCATGGCGGGCGAGACCGCGTTCAGCGCCTCGGCCAGTCCCTTGTGGTGCAGCAATTGCGTCTTGTGCCGGGTGTCGGCGGCGAGTGTTCCCCGTACCCGCTGCCAGACGTCGGCGAAGAACGCCTCGTCGCAGTCCTCGACCAGGCGCCGTACCCAGACCCGCACCGCGGTGGGGTCCGCGAGCAGCCGTCCGGTGAACTCCCACTGCTGAGGGCCGCGGGCCGCCGCCAGTTCCAGCGCCCGCTCCCGGGTGGCGGCGTCGGCCAGCGGGGAGGGGCCGCCGGTGGCGTAGGTGGCGAGCGAGGCGAACTCCAGGGCCGCGGAGACGAACTGCTCGTCGTCCAGCCGGTCCAGCAGGTCCAGGTCCTCCGCGAGCGTCGTCCCGGCCCGCCCGTCGCCGCCCCGTACCCCCGCGAAGGGCAGGAACAGATCGGAGAAGGTGTTGCGCCACAGGAAGTCGGCCTCGTGAAGCCGGCTGGCCAGGTCCCGGTCGAGGGACGCGGCCGTCGCCGAGGCCCAGCCCCGCAGCCCTGGGTGGTGCTCCGGCTCGGACAGGGCGTGCAGTGCCAGATTCAGCTCGGCCAGCGGCGACGTCTCGAAGACGATCGCCCGCGCCGGAAGCCCCGTGATGTCGATGCTCACGCTCATACCCCCATCGTGCCTGCTCAGCGGCGCGACGCTCGCATCGATTGACGTCCCGCGCCAATCCACCACCCGGGTGTGCGGAGGATACGGCTCAGCAGGGTGCGGGTTTGTCCCACACGAGGGAGCACCGCCACAGCAGGTGCCTGCGCACCCGGGCCGGGCCGGGGTCAGGCGCGGCAGCGCAGCATCGTCAGTGGGGGATTGGTGGTGTAGTCGTCCCAGAAGTCCTCGCCGTACGCGCGCACGCCATCGGCGGAGACTTCCAGGGGGACCCAGGTGAGCTCGTCGAATCCGGCCGCCCGCAGACACTCCTCGTAGACCTCGCGGCCGGGCGGGTTGGCGACGAAGGAGATCGGCGGGTCGAGGAGCGCGGTGATCCGTACACGCGGCCCGATCGGGGTCTCCTCGCCGAGCGATTCGCACAGGAAGCCGTACTTGGCCAGGGACGGCCCGCCGAAACGGAAATCCGGGTTCTGCGCGAAGGCGAAGAACTCGGCCCCGTCGGTGATGCTGCGGTGGATGTTGCGGCACATCCGCGCGATGGTGGCGACGTCCTCGGCGTAGTTGAACAGCTGGACCGCGACCGCGACGTCGAAGCGCGGTTCGAGGGCGCGCAGCCCGGCGACGTCGCCGACCTCGTAGCGCACGCCCAAGGGGTCCCTGTCCTCCAGGGCCCGGGCCGCGCCGACCATCGCGCGGGAGATGTCGACGCCGAGGACACGGGAGGCGCCGCAGCGCATGAACTCCCGGCTGTAAAAGCCGGTTCCGCAGGCCAGGTCGAGGACCGACTTGCCGTGCACGTCACCGACGAGGGCGAGGAAGCCGGGCACCTCCGCGTAACGCGCGAGAGGGAGGGTCTTGAAGCCCTCGAACGCCTCGCCGATCCCGTCGTACAGCTGACCGCTCATGTCGCTGCCCCCTGTGTACACGGCGTCGGCCCTCACGACAGGCCGCGGCCCCCGGAGGGAAGTCTCCCTCCGACCGGCCGGGGCGCCGCACTGGCGGAAACCACGAAGATGCCGTGGCCGCGTGTGCGTATCGGACGACCGGTGGGATCGTCCTCCCTTCCCTGGAGCCCGTGCCGGCGGGCAGTGAATACCGTAAAGGCGGCGCACCATAGTTAACCCTCCTCAACCCGTCACTTTTCACACGGTCGGCAGTTCACTCGACGTGAAAGTACGCCGGTCATACGTACATCGGCGCCGACTGGGAGGAAGACTGTGAGCATCGTTCAGAGGGCCGCTGCCGCCGCCACGCTGGTCGTTACCGCTCTGGGGATGGGATGCGGGACCGCCTCGGCCGCGGACCAGGGCGAGGGTTCCACGCACATCTACTGCAACAACCCCTATAACGCCACCTTGGTCGACGCCTCCGGCGGAACCGCGCTGGTGCGCCAGGCCCAGGATCTCCTGGGGGTCGGTGTGGGCGGTGACGGCTCCGGCGGTTCCGGCGCCGGGGGCAACGGGGCCGGTGGCAATGCCACCAGCGGCAATGCCCGGGGCGGTTCCGGCGCGGCCGACAACGGCGGCGGCTTCGGCAACATCGGCGGCCCCGTCTTCGGCGACGAGGGCAGCTCGGCCCCGGGCGGTTCCGGTACGAGTGGTCCCGCCGCCGGCGGTCCCGGCAGGGGCGGCGTCGGCACCGGAGGACCGGGCAGCGGCGGCTCCGGCGCGAGCAACGGCGCGCAGCACCAGGGGGCCACCGCCAACGGCGGCAAGGGCGGCACCGCGGACCTGTCCAACGTCCAGCAGGCCAACCACAACCGCTGCGGGCAGAGCACGGACGCCGAGGTCAGCAGCACGGTCGACAAGAGCACCGCGATCGACAACAGCACTTCGGTCGACAAGTCGGTCAGGACGAGCAACCTGCGCATCGACCGTTCCGCCCGTCCGCAGCGGCACTGAACGCGGCTGACGACCCGATAACGAGCCGGCGGTGGCGTCTTCCACCGAAAGCGGTGGAAGACGCCCAGGGGCCGGCGCCGTACGGGCCTGGCGGGGGCGTAGCGGCTTACGCGGGCGCGTAGTCCCCGAGCGAGGGTTCGAGCAGGCCGAAGACAGTGGTGGCGTCCGCGCTGACGAGGGCGGTGATTTCGCCGGGGGCGCGCCCGGCCAGGGTGAGTTCCTGGATCCGCCGGAACAGCACACGGTGGGCGGCGGCGAGCTGGGCGGCGGCGGCGCGGGGGGTGATGTCGTCGCCGGGGGCGCCGGTGGCCTCGGCGAGGGCGTGGGCGAGGGCTTCCTCGCGCAGGTCGTGGAGGTCGCGCAGGCGGGTGGTGAGGGTGGGGCTGTCAGCGATCATGCGGGTGAAGTCGGCCCCGGCGAACCCCGCGACGGGGTCCTGGCGGGCGGCGGCGCCGAGGAAGGCGCGGCGCAGGGCGGCGAGGGCGGTCTCACCCGGTGCGCGGCCGGTCAGGGCGCGGGCGAGGCCGGCGGTGAATTCCTCGTGGTGGTCGAAGGCGAGGTCTTCCTTGCGGGGGAAGTAGTTGGTGACGGTCTTCTTGGCCACGCGGGCGGCGTCGGCGATGTCGCTGATCGTGGTGGCTTCGAAGCCCTGCCGGAGGAAGAGGCGGGTGGCGTGGTCGGAGATCAGCTGCCGGGTCTCGCGCTTCTTGGATTCCCGGAGTCCTGGCGTCTGAGTGCTCATGGAGCAAACCTTATAGCGGTGGCAACTTTGCGCTTGACGCATCACATGAGGCTTGTGCCTGGCCCGGGCAGGGGTACGGGCCCCTGCCCGGAGGCGTCACCAGTCGACGTGCGTGGTGATCCAGTCGGTCAGGCCGTCCTCGTCGTCCGCGGCGGGCAGATCGGGGCCGCAGGCGAGAGGAGTGCAGGAGAGCTGCAGATGGGTGAGGTAACCGTAGGGGCCGTTGTCGGCCGCGGGGCCGAGTATCAGGGCGTGGGTGGGGGTGCGCCAGATGCGATGGGTGAGCGCGGGACCGTTCGCCATGGCCGGAGAGGACGGAACCATGCGCTCGGGAGGCGTGCCGAGGTGTGCGGTCACCGCCTGCGCGGCCTGGGTGAGTACGGTCTCGCAGTCCTGGCCGGTGCATGATCTGCGGCCGCTCCAGCCGGGCTGCTCCTGCCAGCGGTCCATGAGCCCGTACAGCCACGGTCCGTTGGCCATCTTCTCGTCGTGCGGGTCGACGGGGTAGAGCTCTCCGAAGACCAGGAAGACCCGTCCGTCCGGATCCCCGAACGGACTGACGCCGTCGGAACACAGCACATGCTGCTCCGCGGTGCGGAAGGATTCGCAGACCAGGTGTTCTTCCCAGCTCCATCCGCGCCGTCGCACCTCGGCGTCGACCGCGTCGAAGTCGTCGGAGACGCAGGACGCGGCCGACAGGCCGACGAGTTCGGCGACGGCCCGCGCGGTGAGCGGCCGGTGGGCGAGGGCGTGTACGGGAAACACCATGCGCCACACCTTAAAGGTGGTGCTGCCGCCGGCCGGCCCGGGGTTCTGCCGCTAGGCGTCCGGTCCCGGGCAGGCGGCTGGGCTCGCCCGGGCGGCGGGGCGCGTGTGGTTCAGCGTGAGCCGAATTTGACGCTGGCGAAGGTGGAGCCGCGTGGTGCCTGGGCGCCGGGTGCGAGGTGTTGCGCGGTGCCGTTGCACTTCTTGCCCTTGTAGACGGTGGCGGGTACGGCTGTGCCGTTGTGGGCGGCGCGGGCTTCCTGGCTCATGGTGAGGCACTTGCTGTCGGGCGGGTTGTCGACGTAGAAGGGTTTGCCCTTGGGGCCCACCCAGGAGAAGGTTCCCTTCGCGGCGAGGGCGGTGCCGGTGGGAAGGGCGAGGGCGAGGGTGAGGCCCGTGAGAGCGGCGATCACGGGACGGGGAAGACGCATCACTGATCCTTCTTCTCGGGATTGCTCAATGGCGGAGAAAGTGAGGCGAAAGCCTCGTGACGGTCAACGACGCCCGGCCCTTGGCGACACGCGACACGCCCGGTCCGTTTCGTACCGGGAACGGGACCCGCATATCCGCGTAGAGGTCCCGCTCCCCTGCGCGTGGGCGCGGAGCGTGCCCGCCTGCTCCCCCGGTAGAGAGGCGGGCCGCGGAGGAGGTCGCCCCCGCGGCCGTGGTCAGACGCCCGCCGCCGTGATGACGGCGTCGGTGGCGAAGCCGAGGACGAGGCCCAGCAGGACGCACCAGGTGGTGAGTTGTTTCAGGGCGGCCTTGCGGGCGACGGCCAGCAGCTCGATGACGACGTAGAGAATGGACCCGGCGGCCAGGCCCAGGAAGGCGACGGAGAGCGTCTCGTTGACCAGGCGCTGACCCAGCAGAGTGCCCACGAGGGTGGGGCCGCCGCCGATCAGGCCGAGCCACAGAAGAGTGAGCCACGACGGCTGTTCGCCCTCGGCGGCCAGCGGGGCGATGATGCCGAAGCCCTCGGTGGCGTTGTGCAGGCCGAAGCCGATGATGAGCAGCACGGCGAGGGAGATCTCACCCTGCGCGGCGGAGTTGCCGATGGCCAGGCCCTCGGCGAAGTTGTGCAGGCCGATGCCGGTGGCGATCATCAGCGCGAGTTCACCGGCCTGCGTGCGGGACGCGCGAACGGGCTCGGCGACGGTCGCGGCCCCGGGGCCGTCCGGACGGGGCGCGGCCGCGTCGCGACGGCGCGCGCTCCAGGCGTCGTAGAAGACGAGACCGATCAGACCGACCGTGAGGCCGAGGGCCAGGACGAGTCCGTTGGCGGCGACGGTGCCCCAGTGGTGGTCGCTGAGCGCGCCGTCGACGGGTTCCCAGGCATGGGTCAGGACGTCCCAGGCCAGGAAGACCAGGATGCCGATGGCGGTGGCGTTCAGCCCGGCCTTCAGCCGGGGCGTGGGCCGCCGCAGGCGGCCCAGGGGCAGCCCGAGGTAGATGGTGAAGCCGGCTATGGCGCCGAGCAGGGCGATCTGGGAGCTGGACATGGAGGGCGCCTCCCGAATCGGAGGGGTGGGGGAGTGAACGCCGACATTAAGCCAAGTAAGGCTCACCTAATAGAGGGCGGGGCGCATTCTTGGCGTACCCATTACCTTGCAGGTGAGGGCATTAGCACCACGGTGTCATGGCGGCAACCCGGTTCTGTTGTACGACTGCGGCGGGCCGGGTATGGCTTGATCCCGCCCTTCGGTCGGTGGCCACCGTCACCGAGAGGCCGGATGCCGGGCCGCCTCGGCACGGGCCGCCTCGGGTTCCCGTCGATCGGCGACTTGGCCGGACAGCAGGCGCAGCGCGTCGGCCGAGGCGGTGTCGTGGGGTGTGTAGACCTCCAGCCGGTGGTCGGGGCTCTCGGGCTGGAGCCACACCTGGTAGTCGACGCCGACGTCACCGACGGTCGGGTGTCGCAGATGCATGGCGCCGACGGTGCAGTCCGCGACGTCGCCCTCGGCCCACAGCCCGGCGAAGTCACGGCTGCGCATGGCCAGTTCGCCGATCAGTTCGGCCAGCCGCGCGTCGGTGGGATACCGGCCCGCGGTGAGCCGTAGGTAGGCGACGTGGACGCGGGCGAGTTCGTCCCAGTTCCGGTGAAGGTCCCGGGTGAGGGGGTCGAGGAAGAACATCCGGGGGATGGACGGCCGTCGCGCGGGATCGCGGGGCGCCTCGAAGGCGACGTGCTCCGCGACGAGGGCATGTCCGGTGCGGTTCCAGGCCAGCACGTCGCCGCGGCGGCCGAGGACGACGGCCGGCGTGCCGTCTCCCAGGGACGCCAGGAGCGAGAGCACCCGTTGATGCGGCTTTTCCGGGTGGGGCCGGACCAGGTGTGATGTGGTGGGCTGACGGGAGAGGTTGTGCAGGTGGGCTGTCTCGGACGGATCGAGCCGGAGCACATTGGCGAGCGCGTCGAGGACCTGTCGGGAGGCGGTGCCGGCTTGGCCTTGCTCCAGCCGCGTGTAGTAGCCGACGCTCACGCCGGCGAGCTGGGCGAGCTCTTCGCGGCGCAGGCCCGGTACCCGGCGGGCGGTGCCGTAGGCGCGCAGTCCGACGTCGGCGGGCGTGACCCGGTCGCGGCGGGTCTTGAGATATGCCCCGAGGCTCTCCAGTTCCATGTCCCCGAGCGTAGGCGCCGCGGTCCGTGTCCGGGTGTCCCTGTGAGGTGTACCCATGACGCGGGGATGGTTGCCGGGCGGACGGGATCGCACCGTCGGACGCATGAACGCACAGCGTATTTCTCACTCACCCGGTCTGCGGGCGTGGCTCGGCCTGCTGGTGGTACTCGGCCCGGTACTGCTGGTCGCGATGGACGGCTCGGTCCTGTTCCTGGCGATGACCAAGATCTCCGAGGCGCTGTCGCCGACCGCCGACCAGACGTTGTGGATCCTGGACGCCTATGGATTCGCCGTCGGGTCCCTGCTCATCGCATTCGGGAACCTCGGCGACCGGTACGGGCGGCTGAAGCTCCTGATGACCGGCACGGCGGTGTTCGGCGCGGCCTCGGCGGGAGCGGCCTTCGCCCCCGGGCCGGAACTGCTGATCGCCTTCCGGGCGCTCATGGGCGTGGCCGGTGCCACGCTGCTGCCGTCGGCGCTGGCGGTAATCGGCGAACTGTTCACCGACCCGCGCCGGAGGGCGAAAGCGATCGGGATCTTCGCCGCCACCTTCGCCGCCGGCTTCGCGATCGGCCCGGTCGTCGGCGGACAGCTGCTGAGCGGCTTCTGGTGGGGTTCGGTCTTCCTGATCAATCTCCCCGTCGTCGTGCTCTTCCTGGTCCTGGCCCCGGTCCTGCTCCGCGAGGTACGTCCCACACGTACCGGCCGCATCGACGTCCTGAGCGTCCTGCTCTCCGCCGCGGGCATCCTGCTGACCGTCTACGCGGTCAAGCGCGCTGCCGCAGGGGGGCCGGCCACGATCCCGGTGGTCACCGGGATCGCGGGCATGGCCATCCTGGGGTGGTTCGCCCGGCGGCAACTCCGCCTTGAGCACCCGCTGATCGACTTCAGCCTCTTCCGCGACCGGACGTTCACGATCGCGGCCGTCACCGGGCTGCTGCCGCTGGCCGCGTGGTCGGCGACGGCCTACCTCGGCGGCATCTACCTCCAGTCCGTCCTCGGACTGACGGTCCTGGACTCGGCCCTCGTCGCGCTCCCGGGCGCGGCCGTGCTCACCGCCACCTGCGTCGTCACACCGGCACTGGTCGCGCGTACCGGCACACGGACAGCACTCATCACCTGTCACTTCCTCATCGCCGCAGGTCTGCTCCCGCTGCTGATCACCGGCGTCTCCAGCGGTATCGGCTGGTACGTGGCGTCCACTGTCGTCACCGGCCTCGGCTACGGCATCTCCTTCAGCGTGGTCGCCGACACCGCCGTGGCCGCGGTTCCCGCGGAACGCGCCGGATCCGCCGCGGCGATCGCCGAGACCGGCAACGAACTCGGCAACGCTCTCGGCATCGCGCTCCTCGGCTCGCTGGCCGCCCTGGTCTTCCGGCTCCAGGGACCCGCCGTCGCCGGAACCCTCAACGAGACATTGCGGGTTCCCGGCCTCGCGGCCGCGGTCGTCGGCGATGCGAAGTCGGCCTTCGTCACCGGTCTGCACCTCGCCGCCGCCGTAGCGGGCATCCTCCACGCCGCACTCGGCGTCTTCGCCCTGCGGCACTTGCCGAGGGCCTCCGCCGACGCCGACGACGCCCGTCCGGACCCCCTGGCCCAGGACGGGCCGGGTGCCGTCCGGTCGGTCATCTGACCGGGAAGCGGGCCGCCTCGTTCGCGGGAACGCTCCCGGACTCAGAGCCTGGGCAGCACTTTGTCCGTGTAGAGCCGCATGCTGGACATCATCTGTGCCAGGTTCTGGCCGCCGAAGTCGACCTGCCAGAGGAAGGTGTCGACGCCGTACTCCTCGCGGAGTTCCCGGATGCGGTCCGCGACGGTGCCCGGGGATCCGATGACGGCCGTACCGTGCCGGCGGACGTCGAAGTCGGTGAGCTGGTGCGCGTGGGCGCCCATCGCCTCGTACCCGGCGTACTGGCTGGACCGGGTGGTCGTCCAGGACGCGGCGGCCTCGGACCAGACGGCCATGTACTCGCGGTAGAACGGCTCGGCGGTCCGGTACGCCTCGTCGTCCGTGGCCGCCACGTACAGCGGGGTGCTGAGGGCGATCCTCGGGCCGGCGTGGGCGCCGGCTCCGGGCGTGAACGCCTCTCGGTAGAGGTCGATCACGTACCGGCTGACGCCGACGTCCTTCTTGAGCGGGGCGAGGGCCAGCATGACGCCGAACCCGTTCCGCCCCAGCCAGCCGAAGCTCTCGGGCGAGCGGACGGCCGCGCCCCACAACGGCGGGTGCGGGTCCTGGGTGACGGGCGGCAGCGAGGTGGCGTCCCGGTAGGAGAAGTAGGGGGTCTCCTCGGTGACGCGCTCCTCCGTCCACAGCCGGATCATGGCCTGGGTGGTCGCTTCGAAGCGAGGGCGGCTCTCGTCGATGGGCACGCCGAGCGCCTCGAACTCGTACGGGAGCCAGGCACGGCCGAGGCCCACGTCGAGCCGGCCGTCGCTGAGCGCGTCGACCATGGCGATATGCGCGGCCAGCTGCACGGGGTGGTGGAACGCGGGCAGCGTGGCCCCGGTCATCAGCCGGATGTTCCGGGTCCGGGCGGCGGCCGCGGCCAGGAAGGTGAGCGGGCTGGGGCAGTAGCCGCCGTACTCCCCCAGGTAGTGCTCGGTCATCTTGACGTAGTCGATCCCGGCCCGGTCGGCGAACCGGGTGAGGGCGAGGACGTCGCGATAGTAGGCGCCCGCCGACCGGCTGTGCCGCCGGCAGTCGGGGAGCAGGGATATTCCGTGGCGCATCGGCTGTGCGGATGCGGTGGACGGGGTTGCTGTGGTGGGTCGCATGGCTGCGTCTCCTGTCTCTTCTTCGCCTCCCCGGTCAGCCGCCCGCCGGCGCCGCGCCGTGGAGGGCGGCAGCGCAGCGGGTGCGCCGCCGCCGTTCCGCTATGCGCAGCAGCTGGTGGTGCTGGTCGTGGAGGACGTCGTGCTGGTGGTCCCCTCCAGGAAGGTCTCGGTGGTCTCGGCGTAGTCCGTGATCTCGAAGTTCTCGGACTCCAGCGCCAGCATTTCCTCGGCCAGGGTGGCCAGCTCGTTGGTCGCCATGGGTGTGCTCCTCCGCTTCTGGGACGCTCCCGGGGCGGGAGCTGTCGGATGCCTCGGGCGGTGTTTCCCGCCCGATTCCTTTCTCCCAGGTGGTGCTGGCACCCCGGGGGCCATGGAGCTGACACATCGCTGTCACCTCAGCCGCTGCCGCTGCCCGGGCCCAGGCTGCGCAGGGCCGCCGCGGTCAGGGCGGCGACGGCGGTGCGCAGGGTGGGTACGGGGTCCGGGGCGAAGCGCGGGGAGTGGTTGGGGGGCAGGGCGGCGAGTTTTTCCCGGGCGGTGGTGCCGGGGGCGGCGCGCCACTGGGCGGGGCCGGTGGCGCCGGTCATCCAGTAGGCGGTGCGGACGGCGGGGGCGCCGTGCAGGGCCGCGCCGGCCGGTCCGTACCAGGCGAAGTCCTCCACGGCCGTCGACGGCGGGCAGGTCAGGACCCGGGTGGGGCCCAGGACGGCCTCGTGGGCGTGGCGCACGGCGGCGCGGAGGACGAGGTCGCCGGTCTGGCAGGGGACGAGGGGGGTGCGGGGTGCCACGGTCACCGAGAGGTCCCCGGTGCCCGCCTCGTGGAAGACGGCTTCGACGGTGGCGGCGGCGCGGGCGACGGCGGCTTCGTCGAAGCCGCGGACGCCGAGGGTGAGGTCGGCGCGTTCGGGCAGGACGTTGGCCTGTTCGCCGCTGTGGAAGGTGCCGGTGGTGAGGAGGACTCCGGCCGGCATCAGGGGCCGCAGCCGGGTGACGGCGGCCGCCGCGGCTTCCAGGGGGTTGCCGCCGAGCCAGGGCAGCGCGGCGTGTCCGCCGTGGCCGCGGACGGTGACGGCGAGGGTGACACCGGCTGCCGTGGCCGGGCCCGCGGCGTGGGCGACACAGCCGGTGGGCAGCGGGGCGAGGTGCTGGGCGAGGACGGTGTCGGGGCGGGGGAAGCGGGTGTACAGGCCGTCCGCGAGCATGGCGCGGGCGCCGGTGAGCGTCTCCTCCGCGGGCTGTCCGACGAGGAGGAGCGTGCCGCTCCACTCGCCGCGCGCCTGCGGCCCGGCGAGGGCCCGCGCGGTGGCGACCAGCGCGGCGAGGTGCGCGTCGTGGCCGCAGGCGTGCATGACGGGCGTGTGCCGGCCGTCGGTGCCCATGGCGCGGATCTTGCTGGCGTACGGCAGGCCGGTGCGCTCGCGGACGGGCAGGGCGTCGAGTTCGGCGCGCAGCATGACGGCCGGCCCGTCGCCGGAGCGCAGGACGGCGACGACGCCGTGGCCGCCGACGTCCCGGGTGACGGTGAATCCGGCGTCGGCGGCTTCCCGGGCGAGGCGGGCGGCCGTGCGGTGTTCCCGGCCCGGCAGCTCGGGGCGGCTGTGCAGGGCGAGGTAGAGCTCCAGGGCGGGGCGCAGCGTGTCGTGGGCGGAGCGGAGGGCGGCCGCCTTGACACGTAGGTCGCGTGGTGTGGTCATGGGAACGGGTGGGGGACGCGGTGGAGGTCGCTCTCGGTCCTGTGCAGGCCGGTCCGGCGGAGGGCCGAGAGCATCCGGGGCATGTGCGGGGCGCGCTGCTGTGGCCAGCCGAAGTCGATGGGCAGCAGACCGGGCACGAGGGTGCAGACCGTGTGGAGGCCGAGGGGCCGCTGTTCGGGGCAGGTCTGGTCGACGACGATGACGTCGAATCCGGCGCGCACGAGTTCGTCGCGGCAGCGATGGAGGTCTTCCAGGAGGTCCGTGGCGGACGGGCCGGGAAGGCCGGCGTAGAGGACGGCGTACGGGACGGGGGCGGCGGGGCCGAGGTAGTGGGCGGCGTGCCGGCGCATCCGCGGCAGCGCGAAGAGGGCGGCGTGGTCGCGGAGGTGGCGCACGCGGTCGAAGTCCCGGGCCATCGCGAGGAGTTCGGTGCGGCGGTCGGCCACGGTGGCGGGCAGGGCGGGCACGAAGGAGAGCGCTTCGCCGACTGCGGCACGGATGGCGGTGGCGGGGTCGGGGCTGGCGCCGGCGGCGAAGGCCAGGGAGCCGTCCCCGCCGTCGCGGCGGACGGCGACGGCGGTGGCCACGGGGGTGCTGATGTCCATGCGGTTGTCGAAGACCCGTACGTCGTAGCCGCACAGTGCGGCGCGGTCGGTCATGCCGCGCAGTTCGGCGTCGTCGACGGTGTCCAGGTCGATGCGGGGCAAGGTGACGCCGCCGTACCAGGCGAGCAGGAAGGCGTCCCGTTCGATGAGTTCGAGGAGGCCGAAGAGGGTGGCTTCTTCAAGGCTCCCGCCGCTCGCGCAGCCGTTGGAGCACTCGAAGACGAAGTTGTCGGCGTCGGTGCCGGTGGCGTAGTAGGCGAGGCGTACGGGCACGAGGAGGGGACGGTCGTCGCGCAGGGAGTGGCCCCAGACCCAGGGGATGGGGCGGTGCGGGTCGAAGGGCCGGAGCCGGTCGTAGTGGGCGTGGGCGGCCGGGCTGTAGAGGCCGCACTCGCGGGGGTCGAGGGCGTCCCGGGCCACGTCGGCGTACGGGGCGGTGAGGACGGGGCGGCGGTTGCGCCTGCGGGTGCCCGCGTAGCGTTCCAGCCCTTCGAGGAGGGCGAGGTCGCGGCTGAGGGCATAGGAGTTGGCCTGGCCGCTCCATGCCATCTCGGTCAGCGTGGTGTGGCCGCGCATGAGGGTGCCGCCGGCGACGGGGGCGGTCGTCGGCGAGGCGAGGTTGCGTGCGGTGCCGGTGCCGAGGGCCCCGCAGACGGGGTTGGCCAGGGCTTGGACCGGCAGCCGGTACTGCGCGGGGCGCAGTTGCCGGAAGACCGTCGGGGACGGTTTGGGACGGGAACGGAGGGTGAGGCGGCCGGGGGCGTCGTCGGGGCTGCGGTGGTCGCCGCAGGCGGGGCAGAGCGGGTCGGCGAGGAGAGGGTGGGTCCGGGTGCGGAGCGTCTCCAGGTCGATGCGGGTGACGAGGGCGGCCGAGGGACGGGGGCCGCGCCGGTCGGCGGCGGCCAGGGTCTGCTGGTGCGCGTACCAGACGGCGTCCGTGAGGTAACGGGTCAGCGGGGGCCAGGCTCCGGTGGCCTGGAGGGGGCCGCCGAATTCGAGTCCTTCGCGTTCGTGGCGGGGCCGCAGCCGCTGGCGGCGCATGGCCAGGCAGCGGCCGCAGGCGGGCGGCGGTCCGCCATCCGCGGTCCACGGGCCGATGAGGACGGCCTCGGGGGTGAGGTGCACGGTGGCGCGGGCCCGGCCGGCGACCCCGTCCCGTTCGGGTTCCAGGACGTCGGTGGTGCCGAGGGGAACGACGGCGGGCGGCGGCCCGGCGGCGCAGCGCTCGGCGAGCAGGCGCTGCAGTGCGACGGCCGCGGCGGCGAGCGGTACGGGCGGGGGGCCGGTGGCGGTTTCGGGGATCATGACGCGGTTCTCCCTTGTGCGGCACGGGTCCGGCCGGCGGCGGGAAGCGGTCCCGCCGCAGGGGCCGCCGCGCTCGGCCGGTGCGGGTGGCCGGCGGCGGTCATGACTCGGCGCTCCACTTGAAGGTGCGTACGGCCAGCGTCGCGAAGATGACGGCGAAGACCAGGAGGCCCGTGCACGGGCCCAGGAGGGACGCCGCGCCGTGGGTGCCGGTGAGGACCTTGTCGAAGCCGTCGTTCATGTAGCGCAGCGGCAGGACGCGGGAGAAGCCCTGGAGCCAGCCGGGCGAGGAGCTCAGGGGGAAGAACGAGCCGGACAGGAACGCCATGGGGATCATGAGGCAGTTGGCGACGGCCGCGACGCCGTCCGGTGTGTTCGCGTAGTTGCCGACGAGCAGGCCGACGGCGAAGAACGTGAGGATGCCGAGGACCAGGACGGGCAGGGAGAGCAGGATGCCGCCGGCGGAGACGGTCAGGCCGAAGACGGGCAGCGTGGCGACGGCGATGAAGAGCACGGCCTGGACGATGCCGACGCCGAGGACGACGGCGAAGCGGGCGGCGAGGACCGTGGGGAGCGGCACGGGTGACATCCGCACCAGCCGCAGCACGTCGTTGCGCCGCCAGTGCATCAGTGTGTAGGCGACGCCGAACACGGCGCCGTTGCCGACGCCCCAGGCCATGACGCCGGGGGCCAGGGAGTCGATGACCCTGCCCCCGCCGGGGGTGGACCGGCTGCCGAAGAGCAGCCCGAAGATGAGGATGAAGACGAGGGGGAAGGCGAAGGTGAAGAAGAGGGACGCCTTGTCCCGGAGGAAGGCCAGGAAGTGGGCGCGTGCGAGCGCCCGGTACGCGGTCATGTCCGGTACTCCGTTCCCGTGAGTGCGAGATAGACGTCCTCCAGGGTCGCGGTCCGGGTGCGGACCTCCTGGAGCTCGGCGACCCGGCCGACGGCGGCCAGGACCCGGCCGACGGCGCGGGTGGTGACCACGGTGTACGGGCCTTCGGTGGTGACCTGGTCCGCGCCGTCGAGGCCGCGGGCGGCGTCCGGGGGAAGCTGGCCGGTGGGGACCAGCACCTGGGTGGGGGCGCCGAGGGCGCGGATCAGCTCGGCGGGGGCGTCGAGGGCGATGACGGTGCCGTCCTTGACGACGGCCACCCGGTCGCTGAGTGCTTCCGCCTCGTCGATGTGGTGGGTGGTGCAGACGATGGTCCGGCCCTGGCCCTTGAGGTCGCGGAGCAGGCCCCACAGGTCGCGGCGGGCCTGCGGGTCGAGGGCGGCGGTGGGTTCGTCGAGGAAGAGGACGTCGGGACGGTGGGCGAGGGCGGCGGCGATGGCGAGCCGCTGGCGCTGGCCGCCGGACAGCTTCTCGACCTGGGTACGGGCCTTGCCGGTGAGTCCGACGAGGTCCAGGGCCTCGTGGGCGCGGGCGCGGCCGACTCCGTAGAGGGCGGCGACGGTCTCCACGTGTTCGGCGGCGGTGAGGCGGACGAAGAACGCGGACGCCTGCGTCTGCACGCCGATGCGGGGCAGCAGTTCCCGGTTGCGGGGCCACGGGGGGCGGCCGAGGACGCGGACCGTGCCGGAGTCGGCGCGGCGCAGCCCTTCGACGATCTCGATCAGTGTGGTCTTGCCGGCGCCGTTGGGGCCGAGGACACCGAAGAACTCGCCGCGGTGGACGGTGAGGGAGACGCCGTCGAGGGCGTGGACGTCGCCGTAGGTCTTGCGGACGGAGTCGATGAGGACGGCGGGTTCGGCGGCCGTCCGTGGGTGCTGTGTGGGCGCGGTCATGGGGTTCCTTTCCCCGGGCTCCGGCGGTGCCGCCGGAGCGGTGAGGCGGACCGGGGCCCCGGGGGCGGGGTGGTCCTGGGGCGGGTGGGCCGGCGGTGGTTCCGGAGCGGGGCCACCGTGCGCGGCGGGGTGCCGGCGGGCGCCGATCCGTACGCCCACGGCCCGTATCACGGCGAGGAGGACCGCCGCGGTGGCGAGGGCGATCGCCGCGGCCGGACCGTGGGGTCCGGGCACCCACAGGGCGACGAGGGTGAGGGCGGCGGCCGCGGTCGCGCAGCCGGTGAGCAGGGCGAGTGCGGCGTAGCCGAGGTAGAGGGCCCGCAGCCGGCGCGGGTAGGCCCCGAGGAGCCTCTCGTGGCGTGCGGGGCCCGGCCCGAGGAGGCGCAGGAAGCGGCGGCTCTCGCCGGGCAGGTCGAGGACGCCGAAGGCGTGGGCGATCATGGCGGTGCCGTCGAGGCGCGGCAGCGGGAGGTAGTTGAGCCAGGCGCGGACGCTGCCGAAGAGCAGCAGCCAGGCGAGCGCGTCCCGGGTGGGCCCCTCTCCCGCCGGCAGCCACTGCCGGAGCAGGAAGAACGGCAGCAGGAAGACGAGGTTGACGAGGACTCCGGCGGCCGCGGTGGCGACGCGCTGCCGGCGGGCGGGGAAGAGGGCGACGTCCTCGATGTCGCAGTAGAGGTAGACCATGGGCGCGCGCCAGCGCATGCCGACCCGGGTGGCGCGGCCTCCGAAGTGGTGGGCCGTGATCCCGTGGCCGAGTTCGTGCAGGCCGGAGCTCACCCAGATCAGGCCGAAGGCGAGGACGGCCAGGTCGGGGTGGTCGCGGAGACCGCCGATGCGGTCGGTGAGGTCGGGGAGCCGGACGGCGAGATACGCCTCCATGGCGAGGACGGCGGCCACCAGCGGGACGAGGACACGAGGGGTGAGGAGGTGGCGCAGGGGCGAGCGGTGGAGGCGGTCGAGGAGGGCCGAGGGGGCGCCGAAGGGGAGGTCGGCGCGGAGCAGGCCCTGCCGGGTGGGTGCGGTCGGCGCGTTCGGTGGCGGGGCGGGGAGGGGGCGGGTGCCGGCGAGCAGCCGGCGGGAGGCCAGCAGGGTGAGCAGTCGTTCCCAGGAGTGCGCGCGCAAGGGTCCGCCGAACCGCCGGGCGTAGTCGCGGCCGATGTCGTCGAGGGTGTGTCCGCCGTCGAGGTGGCTCAGGATGTAGAACTCTCGTTCGCCCATCTCGTGGCAGCGCCCGGAGACGGGGTCCTTGACGAGGTGGACGGGCCGGGGGCCGCGCCGGAGCCGGGGACCGAGGACGAGGTCGGGGCGCCGGGCGGGGCGCTGTCCGAGGAGCGTGGACGCCGTGCCCGACGGCGTACCGGGTGTCATGTCGCGTGCCCTGTCGGAGGCGTTCATGTCATGCGCCTCCCGTTCCGTCTCCGTCGCGCAGGGCCGTGGCGAGCAGGCCGGCGAGGTACGCCTCGTCGCCGATGGTGACGACGAGCCGGTTGGCGGTCATGTGGAGGTAGGGCGAGAGGAGGATCCGGAGGGCGGCGCCGACGTCGTCGACGCGTACGGTGCCGGCGCCGTCCCGGCTCTTGAATTCCAGGTCGCCGCGGGTGGCCAGCTCGCTCGCGAAGCCACGCAGCTCGGTGCAGTGATCGGCCCAGGTGCGGATGAAGCCGGGGAGTTCGCCGGTCCGGCCGGTGGCGAGGGCGTGGCGGACGGTCTCGAAGCGAGTGCGGAGTGCTGCGCCCGTAGCCTCGTAGGACCGGTCGAAGGCGCTGTCGGCGACGAGGGGGGTGCCGGCGAAGGCGCGCTGCCAGAAGCGGCGGTAGCGGTCGAGGTAGTCGGCGATGGCGGCCGTGTCGTCGAGGAAGGCCGCGGTCATCGTCATCATCAGCTGGGCGGCGAAACCCAGGAGGACGGTGCGCACCTGGAGGTTCATGGTGCGCATGGCGTCGATGACCAGGTCGGTGGAGTGGCGGAAGTGCCATTCGGCGAGGGCGATGCCGGCGGGGCCGCCGTATTTCCCGTATTCGGGTTCGTAGGGTTCCCAGCTGTAGGTGTTGGGGGCACGGAGGCGCATGCGGCCGTCGGGGTTCTGGTAGGGCCGCCGTTCCTCCTCGGTGAACTCCCGGTCGAAGAAGGTGTTGTACAGGTCGACGAAGTAGTCGGACTTCACTTCGTAGAGGCTGGGCCGGGTGCGGAGGAAGTCGCCGACGGCCGTCTCGGCCCGGGCTCTGACCTCGGCCTCGGCGGCGGGGGTGACGGGCTTGAGGCGCAGCCGGATGTGGGGGCCTTCGAGCCAGTAGTTGAGGAAGAAGTAGTTGGTGACGAGCCCTTCGGCGGTGAGGGCGTCGAGCAGCGGGCGGACGGCCCGGGTGAGCATCGGCCGGGGGCTGCCGGGATAGAAGACGTGCAGGGCCTGCCAGGCGCCCTCGGTGGGTGCGGGGGCCGGGGGCCGGCGGATGGGGTCGCGTGTCATGGGGTGCACCGCCCTTGGTGGGTTTCGACGATCAGCTCCGTGACGTGCCGGCCGTCGCCGGAGGCGAGGCGGGCGTCGTCCTCGCCGGGCAGGGCCTCGCGCAGGACGACGTGCGCGGCGGGGTCCTTCAGGCCCGCCTCGAAGGCGGCGAGAGCCAGGAGCGAGGCGAAGTCGAGGTACTGGGGTTTGCCGCGCGTGGTCCGCCCGGGTCCGTCACCGGGGGCCCGCACGGTGGCGAAGACCTGTTCCGGGATGCCGTTGCGGTGGCGCCATTCCTGCCAGTCCAGGAACCACTGCGCGTCGGTGGCGCCGGAGCGGCGTACGGGCAGCAGGCCGGCGGGCAGCGACCAGGAGCGGCGGCTGAGGACGACGTGGCCGTGCCGGACGCGGGGGCGTGCGGTGATGCCGGCCGGGGTCTCCCCGGCCGGGACACCGCCCCACCAGTCGAGGACGGGGAACGCCGACGGGGAGAGCAGGAGCAGGGTGCGGGGGATCTCGGGCAGGGCCATGGGAACGAGGTAGCCGAGGTAGACGGGGACGATCTCGCGGCCGAGGCGGGCGGAGCGCAGGACGAGCCGGTCCGTGTCCGGGTCGTGGTCGAGGCGGAGGTCGTCGAGCGGGATCCGGGCGCCCGGGGGTGCGGAGCCGGACTCGCCGGGGCACAGGAGTTCGTAGTCGGTGAGCCGCCCGTGCAGGTTGAGGTTGGTGGTCGCGAACCCTCCGGTGAGTTCGGCGAAGACGGCACCGTCGGGGAGGAGGCCGCGGTTGGCGGCGCGGACGGCGCCGGCCAGGCCGGCGGGACCGTGGTCGGGGAAGCAGTGGGTGAAGCGGGAGAAGGGGAAGGCGAGGGCACCCCAGGTGCGGTTGAGCACGGCGAGCGGTTCGCCGGCGCGCTCGGTGAGCTGGAGGAAGTGGCTCAGCGGCAGACGGTGGGCCTCGGGGCGGGGCAGGGCGGCGGCGACGGCGTCGAGGGCGGCGGTGCCCAGGACGACTTCCTCGCCACCGTCGGGGCAGGTGTCCCGGAGGGCGCGCATGCGTACGGCGAGCTCCTGGCGCGCGCGGTCGAGGGCCTGGATCCCGGGCGAGTCGAGCCAGTTGTCGAGCGGGGTGTACGAACCGTCCTCGGCGAACGGCCGGTACCGCGCGGTGACCCGCGCGTACTGCTCGTAGATGTCCTCCTGGAAGTCGTGGACGAGGGCGGGCAGGTCCTCGCACCGGCCGCCGCGGCCGAAGCGGGCGAGGAAGAAGGACTTGAGCAGCAGCCGCTGCGGAAGGGACGTGTCGAAGACGGGGACGATGCGGGCGTACGCCTCGAGCGAGGCGCCCACGGTGTCCGCCCAGCGCTCCCGGTCGCAGACCAGCGGTTCGTCGGCGCAGCGGGTGTCCTCGTAGAGAAGGGTCCGCGGGAGGGCGGGGGCGGTGGTACCCAGCGATTCCTGGGCGGCGGACAGTTCCCGGCGCAGCGCGGCGAGCAGGTCCCGGCGGCCGGCGAGGCCGGCGGCCGGGTAGCGGTCGATGACGCCGGGCGGGCCGGACAGCAGTCCGGCGAGCCGCTCCGCCCAGGGTGTGCCGAGGCCGGCCACGGCGTCGCGGAAGGCGCGCGGCGGATCGGGGGTGTGCGGGCGGGTCCCCAGGCTCGGCACCTGGAGCAGGCCCAGGCGCATCAGCAGGGCGAGGAACCGGTCGTAGTCCTCGGCCGGCACGTCGTTTCCGGCGGCGAGCAGGGTGACGAGGTCGCCGTAGCGGAGGTGCGGGTGCTCGCGGCACGCGGTGACGATCCGGCCGAGGGTGTCGCCGTGGCGGAGGAAGAACAGGTGCTCGCGCACGGAGTCGAAGCTGACGGCGGCATCGTCGTCCCCGGTGGTGACCTTGCGCCGGACGTAGCGGATGCGGTCGCTGTCGCGGCGCCAGCCGGTGACGAGGTCGACGGGCAGGTCCTGGCGGAGGCCGTCGTGGGCGACGACGAGGTCGGCGATGCGGCCGAGCGCGGCGACGTTGAGCCGGGGATAGGTCGTCCACTTCTCGGATA
Organism: Streptomyces eurocidicus; assembly: GCF_002891295.1. Classification (GTDB taxonomy): domain Bacteria; phylum Actinomycetota; class Actinomycetes; order Streptomycetales; family Streptomycetaceae; genus Streptomyces; species Streptomyces eurocidicus. The sequence continues at coordinate 1,034,748 of NZ_LGUI01000002.1, forward strand.
TCCGGCCGCGGGGCCCGAAGCCGCCGCCCGTGGTGCGGAATTCGCCGAGCGCCAGACCGGTGAGCGTGCTGAAGGGGCTGGTCTTGACGGCGGTGCGGTACACGTAGTCGGTCAAGGAGCGTTCGACGCGGCGGGCCCGCTTGGCCAAAGGGCCGGGAGGCGGGTTCAGGTAGGTGTCGAGGTGCTGGTCGAGGGACGGGGAAGCGAGCAGCAGCCCCTCGCGCAGGCGGGGCCCGGCGGCGATACGGCGCAGTTCCTCGCGGGTCCGGGCCAGTTCGGAGCGGACGAGGTACGGGCCGCTGCCGAGGAACTCCTCCAGCCTGTTGCGGTCGCGCAGCCAGGCGGTGAGGTCGCGGCCGGCGGGGCCGCCGAGGGCCTCGGCGGCGGCGAGGGCCCCGGGGTAGTCGGCGGGCTGCTTGTTGTTGAACACCTGCCGGCGGAGGTTGACGAGGGTGCGCCGCAGGGCGTCGTCCTCGGTGGCGTGGATCGCGTCGTGCAGGGGGCCGCTCAGCGCGGCGCCGCGCTCGGCCAGCCGGGTCCGCCGTTCGTGCACGGCGTGGGCCCAGCGGGCGGACGCCGTGGCGCGCAAGGCGCGGACGGACTCCACGGGCAGGCCGGCGACGCGGGCCATGAAGCGGTCGCCGAGGTGGCCGGTCGGGGTGTTCATGTCGGGTACCTCCGTTCCACGCCGCGTCAGGCGAGCTCGTACCGGTAGCCGGCGGGGCCGCGGAGCTCGTTGCCGACCATCGTGATGAGCAGGGGTGACTCCCCTGCCGGGGTCAGGCGCAGGCGCTCGGCGAACGACACGTTGTCGAAGCCGAGGGCGGCTCCGCAGCCGATGCCGAGGGCGGCGCAGGCCGTGTACAGGGCCTGGGCGGCGGCGCCGACGACGGCGCCCGCGAGCCGGTAGCCGCGGTCCCCGGCGGCGTCGAGGAGGGCGGTGGCCCGCAGGGTGGTGACGATGACCGCGCCGGCCTGTTCCGGGTTGTAGTTCCGCAGGAAGTAGTTCTCCTGGAGGAAGGAGCCGTGCGGGCCGGCCAGGACACGGACCAGGGCGCCGGCCTCCGGGACGTGGACGTACGCGCCCGGTTCCAGGCCGGTGACATGGTTGACGAACACGTAACTCCTGGCGAGGTCCACCCCGGGCGGCCCGCCGGCGTCACAGGGCAGTGCGGCGCCGGCCGCGGCGGCCTTCAGGACGGCGGCGAGCTGGTCCTGCCGCAGGGGCAGCGCCGACGTGAACCGGCCGAAGCTGCTGCGCCGGGCGCGCAGGGCACCGCGCACGGTCGCGGTCAGGGGCGCGGGGGCCGGCAGGACGACCGCGGCCCGCCTGTCGGCCACGACGGGCCGGGCGCGGCTGGGGCGAGCGCGTCCGGCGCGGCCGCGAGGAGGCCCCGGCGAGGGCGGCCGCCTGCATCTCCCGGACGGCGGCGAAGGTGCGCACGCGGCGCGAGCGCTCCCGGTCCGCCAGGCGCACCCGGGGTGTGCCGGTGGCGGGGGACGGCCGGGTGGCGGGGCCGGTGCGCAGCGGGACGACAGCGGCGACGGCCTCGTCGGCGGGGTCGATGCCGAGGAGGCGGGCGAGGCGCCGCTCGTCGAACCAGAAGACGGGCCGGACGGCCATGCCACGGGCGCGCGCCCACATCCGCCAGGTCTGGGTCAGGGTGCCGACGTCCATCGCGGTGGCGTGGTAGCAGAAGCTGTTGTACTTGAACGCGTTCTGCCAGAACTTGATGCCCAGGACCAGGAACTGCTGCCCCGGATCGTCGTCCGGCGGGGTCCGCGGCCCCAGGGCCTCGCGTACGTGCCCGGTGACATCGCCTGCCAGGAGGCGCCGGAACGCGTGCTGCGCGGTGTCGTAGTAGTGCACCCCGGGGAGCAGCGCGGTCCCGGGGCCGTTGACCCAGTAGATGCTGACGGGGTAGAGGCCGCCGCCTGAGGCGGTGCCGCGGGCCCAGGAGGCGCCGGTGTAGTGCGGCAGGGCGGCCACGTCGTCGTTGGCGTGGAGGGCGAGCCTGCGGGAGAGCCGCCCGTAGGAGTCGAGGAGCATGCCGGCGAGGGCGTCCAGGCCGAAGGGCGCGCCGCCGCCGGGCGGGGGCGGTGCCAGGCCCGCGTCCAGGGTGGCGGCGGGGGGATCGTCACCGTGCGGCAGCGGGAGGGGGGTGGTGCCCGGGTAGTACTTGCCGGCGCGGGGCTTGTCCGCCCAGTCGGGCCGGAAGCCGACGGGCGGCATCTCGGTGCGGCCGCGCCGCAGCACCGCGTCGAGGTAGTCGTGTGCGATACCCATCGGAGGTCCTTTCGTGACGGCGGATGCCGGTGGTCAGGGGAAGGGGTGCGGGGCCGGGTTGAGGTCGGCCGGTGCGAGGTTGTGGTCACGGAGGCCGGCCGCGCGCAGCGCGGTCCGCATGCGGGGCATGAGCAGGGCCCGTTGCCGGTCCTGGCCGAAGTCGATCGGCAGCAGTCCGGGGACGGTCACGCTCACGGTTCGGGCGCCCGCGGCCCGCTGCTCGGGGAGGGTCTGGTCGACCACGATCGCCTCGAACCCTCCGGCGGCCAGGGCGCGCACGCAGGCGTGCACGTCCTGTACGAGGTCCATGGCGGGCACCGGAGCGGCGCGGCCGCCCCGGTAGATCTCGCGGAGCGGGAGCCGTGGGCGGGGGGCGGTGCCCGGCTCGCCGAGCAGGAAGGCCGCGTGGCGGGTCATCTCGGGCAGCCCGTACAGCAGAGGGTGGTCGTTGAGGGAGCGCACGGCGGTGAAGTCGCGGGCCATCGCCTTGAGTTCGGGCAGCCGGTCCAGGGTCCGGCGGCGCAGCCGGGGCGCGTCCGTGGCGATCTCGGCCAGCCCGGACCGCAGGGCGGACTCGGGGTCGGGGCTCGCCCCGGCGCCGAAGCACAGGGCGCCCGGGCCGCCGTCCGCGCGGACGGCCGCGGCGATGACCACGGGCACGGGCAGGGTGACGCGCGCGTCGAAGAAGCGGGCGTCGTAACCGTGGAGGGCGAGCCGGTCGACCAGGTGGCGGGTCGTGGCGGAGCGGCTGCTGCGAGGGTCGATCTCGGGCAGCTCCGCACGTCCGTACCAGGCGAGCAGGAAGGCGTCGCGCTCGATGAGCTCCATGAGGCCGAAGTGGACGGCTTCGGTCACCGAGCTGCCGGTGGCACAGCCGTTGGAGCACTCCTGCACGAAGCGTTCCTCCAGCGGCGTGGAGTGGTAGTAGGCCAGGACCTCGGGCAGCAGGACGGGTTCCTCGTGGGTGAGGGACCAGCCCCAGACCCAGGGCAGGTCCCGGGTCTCCGAGAAGGGCCGGACCCTCTCCTGCGCGGCGTAGAACCCGGGTGCGTACAGCCCGCATTCGCGCGGGTCGACAGCCCGCTGCCCGCGTGCGCGCAGGGCCCTGAGGGAGGTGACGACGGCGGTGGCGCGGGTCCGGGACCGCATTCCGGCGCACCGTTCCAGACCCTCCAGGACGCCCACGGCGACGCTGTCCCGGTAGGCGGTGGTGTGGCCGCCCCACATGACTTCGTAGAGGTAGCGGCCGCTGCGCTGGGCGAAGGCGCCGACGGCCGGGGCCGTGCCGAGGGCGTCGAGTTCGAGGGCGGTGCCGGGGCCGAGGGTGCCGCAGACGGGATTGGCGAAGGCCGCGAGGGGCAGGGCGTAGTCGCGGGCGGGCCTGGGCCGGAAGTCACCGGGGCGGCGCTTGGGCGCGGACGGCAGGGAGACCCGCGCGGGCGCGTCGGCCTCGCGCTCGCCGCAGGCCGGGCACTCCGGGTCGGGCACCAGCGGGAAGGAGCGGACCAGCCCCCGCTCCATGTCGAGGCGGTGGACGAGCGGGTAGCCGGGCGACCCGGGATCCGCGGGCCGCTGCTCGCCCGTCAGCGCCGCCCCGATCACCGTGGCCATGGCGTCGAGGGCGAAGGGAGCGAGGTACGGGTTCGCGCCGGCCGCCCGGGTGGGGCCGCCGAGCTCCAGCGCGTCCCGGACCGGCTGATGGCGGATGGCCTGCCAGCGGCGGGCCAGGCACTGCCCGCAGGGGCCGCCGGACCGGTCGGGGTCCGGCACCGGCCCCAGGAGCGCGGTGCGCCCGTAGAGCTGTACGGGCACGGGTGCGCTGCCCGGGGACGGGATCCGGCGCGGCCGGGCGGCGAGTTCGTCGCGCGCGCCGAGCTGCCGCACGGCGACGTCCGCCGCGGGCAGGCCGGCCTCGGCGAGCCGGCCGCGCAGCAGATCCCGGGCGGCGTGCGGTGCGGCCCCGGGCGGGCGGGCGAGCGGGGCGGTCATGACGCCGTTCCCTCGGTGAGCAGGACACGCACGACCGACAGACCGGCGCCGCGCAGGTCGCCCGGTGTGGTCTCCACGGCCAGCGCGTCCCCGCCCCGCGCCCGGATTCCGTCCAGGAGTTCGCCGGTGGTGAGGGGCCCGGTGGGGGGCCGGTCGCCGTCAGCGGCGACGGTGTCGGGGGCGAGGCCGCTCAGCAGCGGGTCCCCGGTGTCCGGCCCCGGCTGTCCGGCCCGGTCGAGCTGGACGGCTCCCAGCAGGTCGCGCAGGGCGGTGACGGCGGCGCGCCGCCAGGAGGTGTCGCAGCCGACGGCCCAGTGGGTGCCGCCCGACCGGGCGAGCAGCACCGGGGCCGAGCCGGGCCCGGTGGCCGTGAGGTCGAGGAGTTCCGCGCCGGCGCCGAGGTTGTCCGCCGTCCGTGCCAGGAAGGTCGGTTCGGGGTCGTCGGGGAGGGCGTCCAGCGGCACCGCGGTGGCGTGCGCGGTGCCGCGGAGGACTCCGGTGAGCGCCTGATAGGACAGGGCGGACAGCAGCCCGTCGTACACCGCCTCCGCCGGGCGGGTCCCGGTCCCGGTGCCGGCGCGGGTCGGCTCGTACACCCCGGACGCGTTGTACGGTCCGAACGGGCGGACCGCCGCGGCCGGGACGAGCACCCGCTCTCCCGTCAGCAACGACGTGGCGGGCAGCCAGTCCGTGAGGGCGCCCGGCGGCACCGGAAGTCCGCTCGCGGTCGTGAAGCGGGTGGGGTCGGCCGTGGTGAGGTCCGCGCGTGCCGCTTCCAGGGAAGGGCCGTTCACCGTACCCGGGAGCGGGGCGACGTGTTCGGTGTAGACCGCGGCGGCGGTGCGCAGGGCGCGCATGCGGGCGCCCGCGACATGGTGGACGTCGAACGCGGTGACCGCCCGGCGCCTGCCGCTGCCCAGGCCCAGCGCGACCGTGCTGACCTTCAGCGGGATCTGGTCCGGTGCGTCGTCGTCGAAGCGGGTGAACACCCCGGCGTGGACGCCCAGCAGCACACTCCGTTCATCCAGGGCGGCGAGCAGCCCGTCGGCGCTGTCGGCCGTCTCCGGCGTCGCGGCGAGGAGTTCGGGCTCGGCGGGGCGCAAGGCGCCGGCGGGGGGCCGCGGGGGAGTCGGCGGGCGGCAGTAGGGGCAGCGGGGGTGGGGGAGGAGGGGCTCGGTGGCGGTGTCGAGGGAGTCCAGTCGCTGGACGATGATCCGTCCCTCGGTCTCGGCGGGCAGCGCCCCGGTGGTCATGCGGAAGATCTCGTAGCCGAGCAGGTTCCCGGCCATGGCGGCCAGATGCGGGCCGGGGGCCACGGCCGGCGGCTCCGGGCCGGGTGCGCCGATGCCGCGCCACACGTCCGTCGTCGTGCCCGCGTCCCCGTTGGCCTCCAGGCGGAGCATCGCGCAGGCCCAGCAGCCGGGGCGGCCCGCGGTCATCGACGGCCCGGTCACCAGCCGGTCCGTGAGGACCGTCGCCGGCAGCAGGGTGCGGCCCGGCGGGACGCCCTCCGAGAGCAGGTGGGCGATCTGCCGGGGTGCGCCGGGGCCCGTACAGACGACGATGTCGTAGCCGGCCAGGCCGCCCCACCAGCCGGGAGGACCGTCCCAGGCCGCCGGCAGGGCGCGGACGTCCGCGGGGGCGCCCCGCGCGCCGAGCTTCTCGGCCTCTGCCATGACCTCGCCGAGCCCGTCGTCCGGGCCCGCCGAAGGCCGCACCGCGATGTGCGCGGCTCCGTTGCGCACGGCGCTCAGCGCGCACGAGCGGGCCACGCGGTCCCGGCCGAGGAGCGCCACCCGGGTGTCGCGGAACCGTGCGAAGCGTTCCTCGGCGCCGTCCACGAAGTGGTCGACGTACTCGATCTGCTGCCGGAAGACCTCCGCCACCTGCGGGGACAGCGGATGCCGGACGGTCTCCGGGTCGGGCACGTCACGGGCGAACCCCCGGTCGAGGAGGGCACCCACCAGTTCCGTCACCATCGAGCGGCGGTCCTCGGGCAGCCCCGCGCACAGGTCCCGCACCCGGTGCGTGCCGTCGAGGTGCGGCACGATCAGCGACGCGAACCGGTAAGCGGTCCCCGACTTCAGATGGAAGCCGCCCGACGCGTTGTGGAAGAGCACGCCGTCCGGCGTCTCCGTGAACAGCACGTCCCGCTTGATACGCGGGCGTGCCTCGGCGAGCGGTCCGCCGGCGGCCGCCGCCCTCGTCCTGATCTCACTGGCAGTCACGGCTTCCTCCATCGGTTCGTCGGGGCTCATGCCGGGGCGATGCCGGCTCCGCACCGCGCACGTACGCGCGGAACAGCGCCGGCACGCGGTAGCTCCCGGGCGCCTCGTCCTCCAGGACACCGGCGTCGATGAGCCGGTCGAGCATGGCCGCCGTGTCGTCGGGCGTCAGGTCCAGTGCCGCCGCGCACTCGCCCGGCGACAGGTCGGGCCGGGCGCGGCCCGCCAGGATCCGGCAGGCATCCGCGGGCCGCGGATCCAGCTCGGAGAAGAACGCGCCGAACAGCCTGGGCACCGACATCGCGGGGTCGTCCCCCACGGCGAGCCGGCCCACGGGATCGTCCCGCAACCACGCCGTCACATCGGCGATCCGGTGCCGTGGCCGCAGCAGCAGACGGGTCGCCGCGATCCGCAGGGCCAGCGGGAAACCGTGGCAGAGCCCGACCAGCTCGGCGGTGGCCGCGGGCTCGGCGGCCACCCGGTCGCCGCCCAGGAGGGCGTCCAGCAGACCGAGGGACTCCACCTCGTCCAGCTCCGTGAGCCGGTGTACGGCGGCGCCGCCGGTGGCGGCGAGGCCCGCGAGGCCCGGCCGGCTGGTGACGATCACGGTGCCCCGGTCGAAGGCCGGCAGCAGGGCTTCCGCCGTGGCGTGCGTGCGGACACCGTCCAGGACCAGCAGCTGCCGCGGCCCGTCCGGGTCCCAACCGAGCCCCTTCAGCTTCTCCAGCAGGCGCGGCCCGTCGCCCCCGGCGTCCGCCTCCACCAGCCAGCGGCCCCCCGGGAAACAGTCCCTGAGCAGGTGCGCGGTGTGCAGCGCCAGCGCCGTCTTGCCGATGCCCGGCAGGCCGGAGACGACCGCCGTCACCCGGGCGCGGCCCGGCGCGCCGAGCCGCTCCGTCAGCGCGGCGACCTCCTGGGCCCGCCCTGTGAAGCCGGCCGGGCCCGGCGGGAGAGGTACGACCGCCGGCTTCGCCGCCACGGGCCGCGGGGCCGGGGCGGCCTCCGTCCGCGGGGCAGGGCGGGCCTCGGCGGGCGGGCCCAGCTCGTCGCCCCGCAGGATCGCCAGCTCCAGCCGGCGCAGCGAGGCGCGGGGGTCCACCCCGAGCTCGTCGCTCAAGTACCGCTTGACGGCCCGGTACTCCGCGAGGGCTTCGGACTGGCGTCCCGTGCGGTACAGGGCCTCGATGAGGTGCTCCCAGAACCGCTCGTGGCCGGGGTGCGCCCGGACCGCGGCCCGTAGACCGGGCAGCGCGCGGCCGCAGCGGCCCAGGGCCAGCTCGATGTCGAACCAGCGCTCGGCCGCCCGCAGCCATTCCTCCTGGAGGCGTGGCACCTCGTCCCTGTGCAGGGTGTCGGAACGGATGTTGGAGATCGGTTCGCCCTGCCACAGCAGCAGCGCGTCGTGCAGCAGGGCCGCCTCACGCTCCGGGTCCCCCGCCTTCTCGGCGGCTGCCGTGAGCTCCTCGAACCGGGCGAGGTCCAGTGTTTCGCCGCTGACCGGCAGCCGGTATCCGCCCGGCAGCGTCTTGATCGCATCGTCCGAGATCCCGAATTTCGCGAAGAGCCGGCGCAGCCGGAGGACGCACGTGTGCAAGGTCGCCCGCGCGTTCAGGGGCGGCTCGTCGCCCCACACGGCGCGTTGCAGGTATTCGGTGGACACGACTTGTCCAGGACGCAGCAGAAGGGCGGCGAGAAGGGCGGCCGGCCGGGAATCCGGCAGGACGGCCAGCTCCCCGCCACGGGAGATGCTCATCAACCCGAGGACGGAGAAACGGGCTGCGGCAGTCACGGAGCCGCCTCCTTCCCACTGCCCGCGGGCCCCTGGAAAGGGCCCTTTCGCCCAAGTCTCGGGCGGAGGTGACAGGGAGCGCGTCAGTGGATCGGCGGACGGGCGGGCCTCTCCCGGGCCCACCGGGCGTACTCCTCTGATCGGGGGAGGGGGAGGGGTGCCGGGCTCGGCAAGGAGCCGTGAACATGCTGGTCGCGAGCCCACGTCCTGGCCGGACACCTGCGCGGCCACGGGGGCGGGAGACCTCCGGGGGCCCTGATATGAAGCCACCCCTGCCAGCCGACCCGCCGGGCCCGTCGGCGGATGTTCAGCCCGATGGGAGGCCATTCGATTCGGGCCGGGCCCGAGGCCGGCCGACGGACCGTACCCCGATGGTCGAGCCGACGAGCATGACGTAGCGGTGTCGTCCGCGCCGACAGCGCGGGAAACCCTCGGCGTCCTCTACGGTCGGCACGGGGGTGATCCGAGAGCGCGGCCGGAGGAGACGCCGATGCCCGTACCCGACGCAGGGTGGGGTGAGCGGTTGCGGCGGGTGTGGTGGGAGCTGTGGCGCCCCACCGGCCGGGCCGATCCCGTGGCGGGCGCCGTGGCCGGCTTCGCGCTCGCGGTACCGTTGCTGGCGGCGGTGTGGGCCGGGCGCCCGGCGGTGGGCGCCTCGACGGCATTGCCGGTCGTACTGGTGGCACTGCCTCTGCCCGCCGCGGCGGGCAGAGGCGAGCGCGTACGGATTCTGCTGGCCCGCACCGCCTGGCTGACCGGCGCCGGGATCTACGTCTGGCTGATCGGCCCGCGTACCTGGCCGCTGGTCGCCGGGGTCACCGTCGCGGCGGCCGCCGGGGCCCTCGCCCCCAGGGTCGGCGTCATCGCCCCACTGGCGGTGCTGATGGTCGGCATCACCGGCAGCGGCGCCTCCCCGGCCGTACCCGGCGTGGAACAACTCGCGGGTGGCCTGTGGGCCTCGTCGCTGCTCCTGCCCCGCTGGGGCCGCCCCTGCCCCGACATGCCCGCGCCGCCGTCCGTGCCCGCGCCGCGGCCCGTGCCTGCCCCGCCGCGTTGGCGGCACGCCGCCCGCCTGGCCCTGCTCGTCGGCATCGTCTCCAGCCTCCTGACACTCGGCGGCCGCCTGGGCGGCGAGATGCACTGGCTGGTCACCTCCATCCTGCTCACCACCCAGCCCACCCCCGAGGCCACCCGCGCCAAAGGCGTCAAACGCGTCCTCGGCAACACCGTCGGCGGCATCGCCACCGCCCTGATCCTGATCCCCCGGCCCGACCCCACCGCCGTCGCCGTGACCGTCGGCCTCGCCGGCGCCGCCGCCTACGGCGGGCGGCCCGCCAACTACCTCTACTGGACCCTGGCCGCGCCGCTCCTGCTGCTGCTCCTGAGCGACTACGACCGGCAGGTCCCCTGGTACGCCGCCGCCGTCCGCGCGGGACTCAACATCCTCGGCGGCGCACTCGCCCTGACCGCCGCACGCTGGCTGTGGCCCACCCACCCGTGGAGGAAAGCCCCACCGGCAGAGGGCGGACCCCCCCGAGCGTGACCCCGGACCGGCCCCCGCCGTGTGCGCGAAGACAGGATCAGCGGTCGCTTCACCCGGGGGCGGTACCCGAACCGCCGAGATATCTGGCGATGGGGAGAACGTGGGCGCCGATGACCAGTGGTTTGTCCGCCGGCGTAGCGGTTTCGATTCTCAGCCTGCCGTTGTCGAAGGAGGCGTTGCTGGTGACGCCGCCGCCGGTCGGGACGAAGAAAGGCCACAGGCCGGCAGCCGCTTTGACCCTGATGGCCTGCTGGTCGTCGGAGGGGAAAACGGCATCCGAGGTGACCACGCTCGTGAGTCCCGCCACGACCAGCAGCGAGGCGATCGCCCTCCGGAGCCTCCCGGACTTCTCACCGAACGCCATGTCCCAGTGCAGCTGGGGATCGGAAGCCCATGGCGGACTCGAACGCTTCGTGTACGCCTCGTGGAGCCGGCTCGAGTCGTACCAGCGGGGATCGGGATTGACCGGCCAGACCACGTACGCACCCAGCTCGGCTTCGACGGTCACCACACTTCGGGCAAATCCGGTGGTGATCGCGTCAAGCCGGTCGGCACCGTCCCACAGCCCCGAGAAGTCCTTGTTCACCCCGCCGGTCCAGGTGCCGGAGACATCCGCACTCGTCGTCGCGCTGTCGAAGGAGATCGTCGTGGACCGGGAGTTGCCGAGCATGCTCAGTAACTCCCTGCTGCCGCCCAGGTACTCGGCGGGTTTCGGGGGCGGCCCCTGGTAGGAGCGAAGGAACCTCTGCAGGGCCTTCAGACGCACGATGTCCCGCAGCGCGGACGCGCCTTCGTTCGCGATATCCGGGTGGTACGTCATGGCCCAGGCGTAGAAGACATCCGGCAGCCTGTCCTCGTCCGGCTGGGGCGTCAGTCCCCTGAGATACTTGAGCCATTCCTGATGGACCGCCGAGCCGATCGCCGTCACGAGGGTGCTCTCCGGGACGGACAGCGCCTGAATCACGGCGTCATACTCGCGGAAGAGGAACGCGCTCTCTGCTATCTGCCGGTTGAAGGTGAGGGACGCGGGCGGGACGGTGTTCTCATGGGCCCACAGGGCGGTGTCGGACGGTTCCAGCGGGGGCGCGGGCTGGATGAGCTGGGTGGTCGACGGAGAAGCCGCCAAGTTCTTCAGCACGGCGTTGTACCAGCGGTTCTGGAGCGCGGTCATCGGGTCGGGCGGTGCCGGTGGCACGGTGGGCATGGCACTGACCTTTCGTCGGGCGCTCCTGACCGGCCGGGGGGGGCCGCCGCCCTCCGACCAGTCAGGACATCGGCGTCGCCGCTGAGTCAGGCGCTGCTGCTACGCGCTGCCGACGTATAGCCGAGGAAGCGGCCGATCGGCAGGACGTTGACTCCGATCAGCACCGGAACGCCGGGAGAGGACTTGGTGGTGAGCGTGGTCTCGCCCTGGTCACCGAATTGCGTATTCGTTGTAATCCCGTACTCTCCGCTACCGTTGTAGAACGGCCAGAGCCCGAAACGTGAGTTGCCCCGGATGATTTGCTGGTCCTGCTGGCTGTACGAAGTCCTGGCGGTCACGCTGATGTCCATCGCGTCGGCCACCAGGAGGTTCACTGTGACCCGTTGGATATTTCCCGAGGCTCCGAATGTGCTGTCCCAGGTGATCGCACTGCCGCTGCGCCACGGGGGGTCGCCCTTCTTGGCGTAGGCGGTGCCGAGGCCGGATGAGCCGTACCAGGCTCCGGCGTTCGTCTGGAAGCTCAGGACGTGCCCGAAGGAGGCTCTGACGGCGATCTCGCTCTGCGCGAAGAATTCACTCAGACGCTCGGTGCTCTCGCTCCCTCTCCACAGGCCGAACAGAACGGAGCGCCGCCCGGAGCACCATGATCTGCTCACGTCCGAGCTCGTGGTCGAGCTGCGCATCTCGAAAGCCCGCTGGGGTGCTTGCGAGAGGTCCCGCACCAGGGCGTCGTAGCCCCGGGCCCAGTCCGGCGGCGCGGGCGGTCTCTGCATGTAGGGCATCAGGGCCTGCTGCGCGGAGCCGATCGGGTCGAGGATGATCGACGCGTACGCCGACGCTCCCTGTTGCGCGACGTCGGGCGCGTTTACCATCGCCCAGTTGAAGAAGATGTCGGGGAACTGGTTCACCGGAGGTATCGGCCTGAGTGACTGCAGATATCTCACGAAATTCTGGAAGTTCTCCTCGCCGACCTCCTGCTTGACATCGACCTTCGTCGCCGGCCGTAGCGCGGACATGACCCCCTTGTAGTCGGAGAAGAGCTGGTTCCCGCCGCTCTGGGTGTAGTTCTGGTCCAGCGAGAGCGGCGGGATGTTGTTGAGGAAGGACCAGAGGAATGTGTCCCCACCCTCCACGGTAAGAGGAGCCGCCGGCTGGAGGAGCTGGAAGGTTTGATTCGACTGTCCCAGTCCTTGGGCCAGCGCGTTGTAGAGCTGGTTCTGTACCGTGATGAACGACATGGGGCGTCTTCCCTTCGTGGCCGGTTGGGCGGGAGGCAAGTCCGGAAATTTCCTTTTGCGGACCATGGTCGATTCTTTGTCATCGAGAGAACCAGCTCGGACATGATGCTCGCGCGTGTGACGGATAACAACCATCGGTTTTCAGGATCAGCATGTACTGGCCATGTTCACCAGTGCTCTTTGCGCACCGTGCGAAGGGCCTACCTCACCGTGTCGGCCGAGGTGTGTGGAGCGTGGAGCACCTGGCGGGTGCGAACCCCTGCTCGCCGAAGCGTTCGCGGGCGCCGGGACCGTTCCGGACTTCGTCCTGAACCGGGCCACGAAGGGCGGCTCAACGCCCTGGCGTACGCGGGCCTCGTCGCGCACGCGCCCGTCCTTCGCAGTCGAAGCCCACGGGCCACCTGTCGGTCCTCGTTCGGGCCGACTACCCGTCTTCGTAACCCGCTGACCAAGAGCTCCCAGGCGCCTGCCGGGCTGTCTGCCGGCCTTCGTCGCATGCGGCTCCCCCGGCCGGGGATGGAGGCGGCGCGGTTCTCCATCTCCACCTGTCGTTCCACCCATGGGTCCAGGCGCGGAAGGCGCCGGATCAGCAGGCTTGAGGCATGACAACGACCGACTGGATCACCGACATCGCCCTCGTCCTCGTCGTCTTCCGGCAGCTGCGGGAAGGGCGGCTCGACCTGAAGACCTTCCTCATCCCGCTCGGGATCGTGGCCTACGTGGCCCACACCTACCTCGACACCGTCCCCACGGCGGGCAACGACCTCGTGCTGATCGGCGCGCTGACGGCCGTGGGCGCCGTGCTCGGCGTCGCGGGCGGCGTCTACACCCGCATCCGCGTCGCAGGTGAGCACCTGCTGATCAAGGCGGGCGCGGTCTCCGCGATCCTGTGGGTCGCCGGCATGGGCGCCCGCATGGGCTTCCAGGTGTGGGTCCAGAACGGCGGCGCCGACGACGTCGCCCGGTTCAGCATCACGCACCACATCACCGGCGACCAGGCGTGGGTCGCGGCCTTCGTCCTGATGGCGCTCACCGAGGTCGTCACGCGGCTCGCCACGATCTTCGTCCGTAGCCGGGTGGCCGCCCACCGGCAGTCTCCCGCCGCGGCGACGCGTCCCGCGCCCCTCCTCGACCGTACGGCCTGACCGTGGGCTATGGTCGCGCCGTGCCCGAAGCCCAGAGCGTCCCGGATCACGGGTCGGCCCCGCGACAGGGGGCCGGCCCCCGGCCGGTTCCCGGTCAGGACCACCCATGGGTCCAGCGGGCCCTGACCGTCTTCGTCATCGTCGCGGCGCTCTGGACGGTCCGGCCGCTGGGCCTGAGCGGCCAAGGGCTGGTGGTGGCCGTCCTGCTCCTGATCAACTCCGTCGCCCTGGCGGCACGGCACCTGCCGCAGGACTGGATTCCGCCGCGCCTCGCCCTGGTCTGGCTGACCCTGGGCATCGTGACGGCGGCGGCCCTGATCGGCGTCAGCAGCAGCGGGTCCGGCTACCTCTTCGCGTACTTCCTCGTCGGTCACATCGGCGTCCGCCTCGAACCCCGGCAGTCGCTCACCCTGGCCGCCCTGTGCGGTCTGCTGTGCGGCGGCGTCCTGTACTTCCGCCTGGGCCCCGGCCACAACCTGTTGCCGTGGGTGCTGGGCCTGACCACCGGTGGTCCCGTCCTGGTCGGCATCCTCAACCGCAGCCGTCAGCGGGCCTTCGCCGCGGCCCTCTCGGCGGCCGAGTCGGCGGAGCGGGCGGCGCGGGCCGAGGCCAGGACCGCCGTCCTGACCGAACGGAGCCGGATCGCCCGTGACGTCCACGACGTCCTGGCCCACTCCCTGGCGGGCATCAACATGCAGCTGGAGCTGGCGGACGCGCTGATCGACACCGGCGACCTGGACCGGGTCCGCGAGGCGAACCAGAAGGCGCACAGCATGGTCAAGGAGAGCCTGAAGCAGGCGCAGTGGACTGTGCACGCGCTGCGCGAGGACGCGCTGCCGCTTGTCGAGACCCTCACCGCGATGCTGGAGACCTCCGGCCACCGCGACGCGCTCACCGTCGCCGGGACCGTCCGCGAGGTCCCGCCCCGCGTGACCCAGAACCTGCTGCGGATCGCCCAGGAGTCGCTGACCAACGCGGCCCGGCACGCGCCCGGCGGCGAGGTACAGGTGGAGCTGACGTTCGGCGCCGCGTCGACGACACTGAGGATCCGCAACGGTCCGGCGACCCGTACGGTGAGCACGGGCGCCGGCAGCGGGATGGGGTTGATCGGCATGCGCGAGCGGGTCGCCCTGCTGGCAGGGACGATCACCGCGGGCCCGGTCACCGAAGGACCGGACGCGGGCGGGTGGCAGGTGGAGGCAGGGATCCCGGGATGAGCGAACCCACGCAGGACGTACGGCGGTTGAAGGTGGTCGTGGCCGACGACCAGGCGGCGGTGCGCGAGCCGCTGGCCGCGGTCCTCGGCCTGTCCGAGGACATCGAGGTCGTCGCGGCGGCGGCCGACGGTACCGAGGTGCTCGCGGCGGTGGCGTCGGGGTCCGTGGACGTGGTCCTGATGGACCTGCGCATGCCCGTGATGGACGGCACCGAGGCGACCCGGCGGCTGACGGAGGAGTACCCGGAGGTGGCGGTGGTCGTGCTGACCACCTTCGCCGACGACGACTCGATCCTGGCCGCGCTGAGCGCCGGGGCGCGGGGCTACCTGACCAAGAACGCGGGGCGCCAGGACATCGCCCGCGCGATCCGCGCCGCCGCCGCGGGCCAGTCCGTCCTCGACCGCGAGGTACAGGACCGGCTCCTCGCCACCATCCGTACGAAGCCCCCGGCGCCCGCGCGGCCGCTGCCCGGGGACCTCACGCCCCGCGAGCGTGAGGTGCTCACCCTGATCGGCCGGGGCCTGCCGAACCGGGCGATCGCCCAGAAGCTGTTCATCAGCGAGGCCACGGTCAAGACGCACATCAACAACCTGTTCGCCAAGGCGGACATCAAGGACCGCGCCGACGCCGTCCGCCGGGCCATCGCGGCGGGCCTCGCCTGAGCCCACCCGCCCGGTGCTGTGGGGCCGGTCGGAGGGCGCCCCGGGATGTGCTCCGCCACCTGCGGGACGGGGCCGACATCGCCCCGAGCCCGCCAGGAGCGCCGCCTCCGGTTTCGGTCCGGACTCCGGCCGGTGTGCCCGAATCGTCGGGCCTGGGCGACGAGGCGCCTCCGGAACGCGAAACGGCTCGTTCCGCCGAGCGGGGAATCCTGCCCGGACAACTCAGGTGAGCCACCTGATGTCGTGAATGGGTAACTACTCCGGATCATGGCTAGATTGCGGGGCTGTGCTCCTCTTGGCCGGCTTCTACGCTGGTTCGGTCACTCGGTGAACTTGTCCGGCCGGTCGCTGGAGCCCGGCCGGCATAAGAAAGGGGGAGGCGTGACAACGCAGGACTTCACGCATGACATCGACACCATCCTGTGTGTCGGCAACGGCTATTGGATCTTCAAGGGTGACAAGTGCCTGAAGACCAACATGGCCGGCGACAAGTTAATGGTCGACGAAATCGACATCACCGCCAGTGGCGCATGGCCGGCCCTGGCGGGCACGCGGTTCGCGCGGGACCTGGACGGCATCGCGTTCTCCAACGAGTCGGGTTACTACTGGTTCCTCAAAGCCGGCTCGTGTATAGCCACCAGCGGCGACGGCAACCAGATCGTCAGCTCCGAGCGAAAGATCGCGGGCGGGGGTGGATGGCCGGCTCTCGACCGGTAACCACGGGTTCACGTCGAGGGTCCTCCTTCAGGTTCGCCCCTGAAGGAGGACCTCGGCTTCCGCGGCGGACCGGAACGTGTCCGCGTTCCGACGGGCCGCCTCTCCCGTCGCCGTGAGGCGCGGGGCACGGTTACCCGCCCTTCGGCAGCCGGGTCAACTCGTCGTCCATGTCGACCTCGCCGGTGCCGACGACGATCTCGATCCACGGACCGGGAGGCGGCGCGCCGGGGGTGAGCCGTCGGCGGGGATGACACCGCTTCGCACGAGGGCCTCGCCCGTGTCGGCGAACTCCCAACTGGTCGCGTACGTTCCGCCCTCGGAAGACCATTCGGTTCGGACGACAGGGCGACTCAACAGGCTCTCGAACCAGTCGGCGCACCGCTCCGCGAGTTCCTCGACCGGACCGGAGGCATGGAAGAAGCCGAGCCCGGGCGACTCGTGGAGGTTGTGGAGCTGGTCGCAGACCTTCCCCGCCCGCACATGGGTGCCGTAGAAGTGCACGGCCCACTCGCCGAGCACCAGTGGCCGCTCGCTGTCGATGAGGGTGACATCGACGAGGAGCGACGAGTCGTCCTCGGGCCGTCCGACCTGGCTGGGAGCCGACGGCACCCGCCAGGCGGCGGCCCGGGAGCGAAGGGCCGCGAGGAAGGCGAGTTCCGCCTCGTCGAAGTCCCAGGGCTCCTCGTCGTACTCTGCCGGATCCTCGACCACGAACCAGCTGTCCACGTCCATGGGGAAATCCTAAAGGCTGACAACAAGTCAGTTATGCGACTGGTCGGCCCCGGCGCTGACGGAGCGTGTCATGTCCCGTTCGGCCCGCTCCGGTGACGTGGTCCGGCGTGCGCAGTACCTTGCCCTGTTCGCCCGGGGGATGTCCACGGCGCCGGGACTCGCCGCGCAGGCCGCCGAGTTCGCCGTGACGTCGGCCCGGCTGGCGGCGGACATCGACGACCCCGACGATGTGGACTGGCTCTACCCCCACGTCGCCGCGGGCCTGGAGGCGACCGGGCACCACCAGCAGGCGATCGACTTGGTCAGCCGTTTCCTGAACGATCCGGAGGACGGCCTGGTCGAGATCGGCATCGCGGCCGCGGAAGCCGTTGATCTCGACCGGGCCCTGAAGCCGGCCGAGCGGCTCACGGAACCCATCTACCGGGCGCGCGTCCTCAACGCCGCCGGCAGGATGACGGCGGGGTCCCGTGACCCGGCGCGGACGCTGGCCCTGGCCCGGCAAGCCCAGGACGCCACCGACGAGGTGCCCTACCTCCACTGGCGAGTGACGCTGTCGGTCGGCACCGCCGACTTCCTACTGCGGGCGGGCCAGGAGGAACGGGCCCACGCCGTGGTCAAGCGGGCGACGAACATGGCGCGGAGGGGGGCGAGGGCCCGGGGTGAGCACCCTCGTCAAGCTGGCCGTCGCGGCTGGCCGGTCCGGGCAGCGGGGCGAAGCGGCTCGCCTCATCCACCGCGCCGAGCAGGCCGCTGACGCGTCCGCCGGTTACGCACGTGTCCTCGAGCTCGCGGAGGTGGCCGAGGGCCTGCACCACACGGGTCGCCCCGCAGAGGGGGACGAACTCCTGCGCCGCGTACTCCACGAGAGCCGGACCCTGGCAGATCCTGGGGAGCGCTCAGAAGGCTTGGAACGGGTGGCCGAGGTATTCGGCCGCATCGGGAAACCGGACGGAGCGGCAGAGTCGGCTCGGGAGATCCCGGACCTGGCAGGCACCGCCGACAGCCCTTCCCGCCGGCGCTGGGACACGTACGCCGCCGCCGGTGCGCTCCTCGCGGCGGGCGATATCGACGTGGCGCTCGGGCTGGAGGACGGCCTGCCGGAGGACGAGGCCGACGAGTTCCTCACCAGTGTCGTGAAAAAGCTCGTGGACGCCGGTGATCTGGCCGCAGCAGAGCTGATCATCAACAGGCAAGAAGAAGACGAGCGCGCCCTCGGCTATCTCGCGGCGGGTGCCGCGACCACGGGGGACGTCGCCCGTGTCGCCGCGCTGCTGGAGGAGATCAGCACCCCTGTACGGCGCGAGGCGGCCACGCCGGCCGTCGTCAAGGCGCTCTGCCGGGTGGGTGCCCGCACGGCGGCCCGCGCCCTGGCCGATACCCTCACCATGCCCGAGCACCGCGTCAAGGCGCTCGCAGCGATCGCCCAGCCGCTCGGCCCCTGCCCGCAAGGGCGCCTCGTGCTGGTCGAGGCGCTGCGTTGGGGCCCGTGGGAGCAGGTGCCTGAGGAGATCGCCGGTGTGGTGCCGGAGCACATGTCCCTCCTGGCGGGCCTCGTGCCGGCGGAAGGCTATGGTCCGCGTTCAAAGATCATCAGGCCGTGGATCACGGTGGGGTGATTCGCCGTCATGAACTTATCGACTGGCTCCGCGGGACCTGGCGATGCGAGCGCGGATGGTCGAGCTGAGCTGGGCAGGGGAGACCACGTCGACGATCGCCTGGGAGCCGCGCTGTGGTGGGAAGACCGTGCGGCGCCGGCTGCACCGCTTCAACCAGTCCGGGCCGGAGGGGCTGGAGGACCTCGGTGGCCAGGGGCGCGAATCCGGGCTCACCACCTGCCTGACGTCCCGCTCAAGGAGCGGGGAAGAAACCTGCGGGGTCGCGGTCCCCGACTGCGTCAAGGGGCGCGTTCTCCGGCGAGGGGTGTCCTTCCGGATGGAAGAGCCACATGTGAAGGCGTACGCCGGGGGAGTCTTGTAATTCGCTGATAAGGGCGGTAATTCTACCCGTGCCACGTACTGAGTGGCGGACCGGCATTCTCTTGGCCATGGGGGTGGCGTAGCGGGTGATGTCATTTTCGTAAATTCTGTTAAGAAATGGGTCCGCTTGGCAGAGCTCTCCCATCGCGGCGAGCGTGTGATTCTTCTTGTTCAGGGCCAACGTCATGCGTAGACCCCCGACCAGGAACGGCGCCCATTGGTCTTCCCAGTCGATGAGTACCTTCTGCCTGGCCTCATCGTTGAAGAGCATCCAGTGCGGAGTGTTGTGCGGCACCTGCTTCCGCGGGAACAGTTCCGAGTACGCCGAGTTATAGGCAAGGACGTTGAAGGCCACGTCTGTGATGCATGCCATCAGGGGCAATATTTCGAGAAGCTGGCTCCAATCGCCGGGTACGGAGGCTGAGCGGATCCCCATGGGTGGCTCGGGTGGCTGCCCGCCTCGCGCCAACGCGTAGAAGACCAACCATTCCCGTGCGCTTAGCCCAAGAATTTCTGAGACGTCTCTGAGGTATTCGTGTGACGGGTTTTCCAGGACTCCGCGCTCCAGCTTCCCGTATGTCCCGGCGGATCGCATCAGGAGTTGATCCATATGATCCTGGGAAAGGCCGGGGGTCTTCCTGCCTCGAGGATCCCTCCTTTTGAATCCCAGGCTCTCTGGATTGATCGCTTCGCGCCGGGAGATCAGAAGCTGACGTAGGGCCTCGGCATCCACTGATCCGGCACTCCTCCTTTAGTGGCGGACTTTTTCAGGTTCTGGAATTACCTGAAAAAGTCTAACCCTGGAAAAGCGTCGAAGGGTAGACCAGGATCAGGCAACGAAGGCACCGTCGAGGCACGGGAGCGGCGGGCGGCGAGAGGTCGCGACAGGCGCGAGGCAGCTGCCCTGACACTCCCAAGCCGCCCGCCGGCAGCCTCCCGGGCAGCCCGCGTACGACTGCTCCGATTCGGTCAAGTCCGTCGCGAACCTCTGGCCCGCGATGAACACCTAGGCGTCAAGAAAGGGATGGGAGACCCGATGCTGAAGAACTCCAGGATCTTCTCAGCGGTGAGCGGACTGGTGTTGGTGGTCGGAAGCCTGGTGGGAAGCGCCTCCGTCGCCGGCGCCGTCGGCGCGAGTCCGCAGGGGTCGGAACAGATCAAGTCCTGCTTCGACCATTTTCACACCTACTACAAGGAAAGCGGCGCGTACTTCACGGGGCTCGGAACGACCACGAGCAATTGCGCAAACATAAACATCTGGCCTAAGACAACCCGTGATGTCAGGGTCTGCTTCTACCCGAAAAGCGGGAGCAATTTCTGCCAGGATCAGTACACGACCGCCAGAGCGAACGAGTGGACCTCGATCGCATTCGACGTCCTGGACGGAAGCGACTTCAGCTTCCAGTTCAGGTCCGCCGCCCAATCCGATGGATGGTGGGCTGCGTGATGCCCACCCGCTGCGCGTCTGACGGTCAGAGCCCCTGAGGTTACGCGCAAACGGACGAATTCGGCCCGCGCGATCCGCGCGGGCCTCCTTCTTCTATCTTCGCCGCCGCCATTTTCACGAGGCGTCGGGCCGGTGCGTTCGCGTGCGAGCCTTGGTGAGGGGCTGACGGGGGTGGAGGAGAGGCCGGGGCTCTCGGCTCGTCAGAACGGGCTGAAGGAGTCTCGGTGTTCGCGGATACCCCCGTGCCGCGCCCTCTGGCCGGAGACTCCGTCTGGATTTCTGTCCCGGAGTCGCGCCGCCGGCGCCTCGTTAGCCGTCCGCCGCCTACAACGGGCCGACCTACCGTCCCCCTGCCCGGCGGGGTGCGTTGCCCTGATTCCGGGGGACGGACCCGTGGGTTCGCGGTCAACTCACGGGGTGGCTTCGGCGGCTTGCGCACAGGCGCGCCCGCCAAGTCGGCCTCAACCGACGATCCTCAAACCATCTGCGACGGCAAAGGAGCCAACGTGGCAGGATCGGGAGTCATGGACCGGGTACGGGCGGCTCCGCGGCCAGGCCCCGGTCGTAGTCCATGCGGGCGGTCTGGACTTCCTCGATATGGCACTCGGCCCACGCCTTGATCGAGGCCATCACCGGCAGCAGGCTGTGGCCGAGCGGGGTGAGCCGATAGTCCACCCGGACCGGCACCGACGGGGTCACCGTGCGGGTGAGCAGGCCGTCGCGTTCCAGGGTGCGCAGCGTCTGGGTGAGCATCTTCTGGCTGACCCCGGCGATGATCCGGTTCAGGTCGCGATACCGCAACGGCCCGTCGGCCAGTGCGTTCAGCACCAGGCTCACCCACTTGTCGCTGATCCGGTCCAGCAGCTGCCGGGCCGGGCAGGTGGCGAGGTAAGCGTCGTAGGCGGCGCGCACGTCGGCGCGGTGCTGGGCGGCGGTGCGGGTGGCCATGGCACTCCCAGGTCGGGTACGCACTCCGAAGTGCGTACTTCCTGATGGAGAGTAACTCCCTTTAGGTTCGTGGACATGAAAGCTGTGATCGTTCGTTTCTTCGGTGGCCCGGAAGTCCTTGAGGTGGCGGAGGTTCCGGTGCCGGAACCCGGTCCCGGCCAGGTCCGGATCCGGGTCGCCGCCTCGGCTGTCAACCCGGTGGACGTCCAGACCCGCTCCGGCGCGCTCACCGCGGGCGGCCTGCTCCCGGAGCGGGAGGTCATCGGCATCGGCTGGGATGTCGCCGGCACTGTCGACGCGCTAGGGCCCGAGGTCGCCGGCTTCCGTCGCGGCGACGCGGTGATCGGGCTGTCCGACCGGCTGGCGCTGCCGCTCAAGACGCAGGCCGAGTACGTGGTGCTGGATGCGGACGCGGTCGCTGCGGTGCCTGCCGGCACCGACCTGGTGGCAGCGGCGACCCTGCCCTTGGGCGGGCTCACCGCTGCTCAGGCACTCGATACCGCCGCGCCCAAGCCCGGCGACACGCTGCTGGTCACCGGAGCGGCGGGGGCAGTGGGCGGCTACACGGTGCAGCTCGCCGCGCTGGCCGGTGTGCGGGTGGTCGCGGTCGCGGGCGCCGGCGACGAAGAGCTGGTACGCGATCTCGGCGCGGAGTTCTTCGTGCCGCGGACCGCGGACCTGCCCGCCGCGGTGCGCGACCTGGTGCCCGGTGGCGTGCACACCGCGGTCGACGCGGCGTCGGTGGGGATGCCCGCGCTGGACGCGGTGCGCGGCGGGGGTTCGCTGGTCAGCGTACTGGGCAACGCGCCGACGCCGCTGCGGGGCATCCGGGTGGGCAACGTATGGGTCCGCGCGGACGGCCCTCGCCTCGCCGCGTTGGCCGCCGCCGGGCTGCGTCCGCGGATCGCCGACGTCCTGCCGCTGGACATGGTCGCCGAGGCGCACCGCAGGCTGGCGGCGGGCGGGCCGCGTGGTCGCCTGGTGCTGGTGCCTTGACGCAGCGTGAACCCGAGGGTCCGATGCCAGGGTGTGGACCCTCGGGTTCGTGGTGAAGCCGCAAGGTCGGTTTCCTGCGGCCGCTCCAGGAGAGCGCGGGCGGAGTTCGTGCAGCGGATCGTGGTCGTCTCATCCGGACCGAAGACCTCGGCGAGGTGGTCGGGCCCGTGGGCGAGGGCTTCCTCGAATCGACGGTCGACGCGGAGCCGTTCCAGGACGGCATCCTGGCCGTGGAGTTCGAATCCGGGTGCTGAGGCCGGTGGCGCGCAGGTCCAGCGGGGACAGTAGTCGCTGGACGAGGTCGAGTTCGTCGTCGGCCTGCCCGGGGTGGGCGAAGGCGGCGACGAGGGCGCGCTGAGCCTGGGCGGTGGCCTGTCCGCCGGCAACACTGTGCTGCTCGGCCTCGGCGCGGGCGGCCGCGACCCGCAGTGAACCCGGCCGGGTAGCCGGGTTCGCCGGTCGGTCCGTCCTCGCCGACCGGCTCGCGCGGCGCCTGGAGGGCCGGATGCCGCTGGGCGGCCCGGTCCAGGATCTGGTGGGCCCGCTGATCGGCTTCGCCCTGCCGCAGCGCCGGCAGTGCGGCGACGTGCGGTGCGACGAGGGGGCGCTGCTCGCTCCGGCCGTGACTGCCCGCGCTGCAGGGAGGGCCGGCTCGACCGCCGTGCGCAGCGCCGTGTGGTCGCGCCCGCCGTCGACGCCGCGATGCCCGGGGCGAACCGTACGACCCGCAGGATCCCGATTCCGGCCCTGGCCCCGACGACGTCGAGATGTTCCGGTCGCGCAAGCCTTCGGCACATGTCCACGACGGAATGGGCCCGGTCCTCCCGCCCGAGGAGCCCCCCATACTTGGTGGCCTGGCGTACCGAGTTCCTGGAGATCCTCGCCCGGGAGGGGGAGCGCCGTCACTCCGGGCAGCGGCAGCCGGTCGCTCCGGGCCGGCGCGCCCGCGCCCGCAACCGCGTTCGCGCCGACGCGGCTGACCGCCACGGAGAGGGCCGCCGAGGAGCAGGAACGGGCGGAGGCCCTCGCTTCGCGGGCCGTCGAACGGTGGGGCGAGCAGGACTGGCAGCACGAGAGCACGGCGTGGCCGGCGGCGGCCGGGAGGAGTGCTACGAGGTCTGCCACGCCGAGGACGATGACCTGGTGCGGATCGTGCACCATCCGCGCCCGGCGCAGGACATCGCCGGCGGACTGCGCGCCCTCGCCCAGCAGGTGCCCTGGGCCGCCCGGTCGCCCTGGCCGTCGACCAGCCGGCCGCCACCTCCTTGACGGGGCTACCCAGGTACTCCATGACTTCGAAGTGCCCACCGTCACCACATCACCGGTCAGCTCTGACGGCGGCGCCCGGGCCCGGGACGAGTGGGGGACTCCGGTAACGGGGATGACGGTGTGTTTCGCGAGCTATCGGCCCCGCGGCTCCGGGCACCGCCGTGTGCGGAGGCGCCCGGCGTGCGAGGGGGGGACACGGCCGAGCGCCGAAGGAGCCGCCTCTGCCCGGTGTGTCAGACGGGAATGTCGCCCGACAGGCCGTACTGCTGGATCGTCTGGCCACCGTCCGTGGTGCGCAGGATGTACCACGTGCCGTTCGACGGCCGCCAGATCGCGAAGTCGGCCTTCCCGTCGCCGTCGAAGTCCCCGGAGACCGGAACGTCGCCGGACATGCCGTACTGCTGGTCCGTTCTGCCGCCGTCGCTGCTGCGGATGACGTACCACGTGCCGTTCGACGGGCGCCAGACGGCGAGGTCGGCCTTTCCGTCGCCGTCGAAGTCGGCTCTGAGTCGTTGCGGCGCGCTCGTGTCGGCGGCCGCCAGGGTGCGGGGCTCGGCCGGGCCCGGGCTTGCCACGGCTGTGCCCGGGAGTCCGGCGGTGACTGCGGTGACTGCGAGCAGCGCGAGGCAGACGGCACTCAGGCGGGCGGAGAGCTTCTTTTTCCTCATGGTGTCTCTCGATTCCTGTCGTCCTGTCGATGGAGCAGACAAGGGATGCGATGAGTGAGTGTCATGAGGATGCCGGGGCGGGAGCCCCGGCGAAAGACATCAGCAGGTCACTGTCAACGGCCGGATTCCGCCCGGGTACGCGGGGCGGCTCCGCTCCGCCGACGGGGAACTGGTAACCGGTTCGTCATCCCGTTCCTCGGCGACGACGGCGGCGCCCGGCGGGTCCGGGACTGGCGGCTGCGGCCAGGGGAGGCACGTTCTTCGAGATGACCGCCCTGACCGGGCGGCCGCCGGACCGGGCGGTGTGCACGGGGCTGACGGAGGCACAGGCCAAGGGCCGTCGCCAGCGGCTGGGCGGGCGTCTCGGAGGCTGACCACGGCCTCATGAAATACCTGACCCCGCGCGCCAAGGCCCTGCGGTGAACGCGGCCCCTGGCCTGCGGATCGTATGCCCGTACGGTACCGCGCGCCGCCGTGTTCCGTGGCCGCCTGTGCGGCTGGCCGGGCGGCTGCCGCGCAACCCGACGGCCTTGTGAGATGGCGCCGTTGGACTGTGGCCGGGATCCGCGCCGCCCGCGCCGGCTGGTCCCGGGTCCCTGGGCCTGGCGTCCACCGCCCTCGCTCTCACCCGGCCATCCTCGCCGCCCGCCGCGCCCCGTGTGCTCTGACCTGGAGTGCGCCGCTGCGTCGGCTGCACTCCGGGCACATCGGTGACTACGTGGCCTTCACGGTCGCCGACATCGCGGTGATGTCCGTCCCGGCTCTATGGTGAGCCGACCCGTCCCGCGGGTCACCGGATGACGACGGACCGCCCCATGAAGAAGTACCCGCAGAAGTCGGTGTACGGGCCGCGGTTGGCGGTCTCCGGGTTGGTGATGCGTACTCCGCTGTTGTCGTAGTTACGGGCCGTGTCGCTGCCCGGTTTGTGGCCCCAGAACAGCTCCTGGTGTTTGCGGTAGAAGTGGAAGTCGGTGCCCGGCCAGATGACCATGGCCAGGAACCATCGCGGGTTCTCGCTGTCGGGCAGGCACTGGGTGCTGCGTACCAGGCCGTCGATGAGGATGGCGTTGGTGAGGTCGAGGCAGGTGTGGGCCTGGAACTCGTGTCCGTGGGCGCGGCCCGGCTGGGCGCGGGTGTCGGTGCGCCGGTCGCCCGCGTAGTTGTAGCAGTTGTTCTGGGGCTGGACCTCGGGGCGGTTCCAGAAGGCGGGGTTGTAGTTGCCCAGTTCGACCAGGCAGGCGGCGGTGGGTTCGGGTGCGGCCTCGGGGGCGGGGGCCGTGCCGACCGAGGGGTGCGAGGGCAGACGCTGGGGCCGGAAGAAGGGCGGGGGAGCGTCGGCGAAGCGGTCGATCTCCCGCAGGACGAGGTCGCGCATGCCCGCGTCGAGGGGGGTGGACCGGTGCTCGCGCAGGGGTGTGGCGACGTGGCGGGTCATGCCGGAGACCACCTTGCGGGCCAGTTCCGTGGACCGGGCGACGTCGCGGGCGCCGGTGGTGCCGAGGGCGAACTCGCGAGGCAGGGGGGTGGGCCAGACCTGGTCGTCGCTCACGGCGGAGAGCACGACCTCGCGGTACCCCAGCCCGTCGGACCCTTCGTGGGGCAGTCCCACGACGTCTTCGGCGGCGTCGGCCACCTCGGACAGGAGGGTGCGCACCGCGCTCTCGTCGGTGATGATCCAGGCGGGGTTGGGGCGCCCGGAGAAGATCTCGACTTCCACTCGCAGCATCGCACCGCTCCTTCGAAAACCTGCCGGGCCCGTCCGCCGGCCTGGGCCGGTACAGACTTCATATGCTGGCAATGCCGTATCACCGGGTGCAATGAGCCGAACGAGTGACGGGTGACGGGGGTTGGGGAACGAGGCCCGGCGGATGGAAATCGCTGGAGACTCGGGAAAGGGGCCCGTGCCGGTTCCGTTTAGTGCCGGGCGGGTGCGAAGGGGACACGGAAACCGGCTGTGCCGCCTGCGGGCGGGCGGCGACCCCGCCCCGTGGCACAGCCGGCGAACCGCCCCCTACCGCACGGCCGCGGCCCGGCCCGAGCCTGACGCCCGGCCGGAGAGCAGCCGCGCCCCGGCCGGGCGCTCAGCCCCCCGGGGGGCGGGGGGCTGAAATTCACTTCCTCGGTGACCGAGAAAATGCCGCCGTGCCCGAATGCTCCAGTGCGTACACCTACGGGATGAGCGCGCTCCTGATCTGCCCGGAATGCGGACACTGCGGTGATCAAGGACGCGGTCGGGAACGTGCTCGCCAACGGTGCCACGGTTTACGGTGGTCAAGAACCTGAAGGTCAAGGGCAGCCCGGCCGGGATCAAAGCGGGGGCGGTGTTCACTGCCCGTCTTCCGGCGGTCGACCGGCGACGGGTCGGCCCCGGCTCCCTTTTTTCGCGCGGATGTGAGCGGATGTGAGAGGCGTCCACGCAGGCCCGGGACCAGTCGAGTTCGTCCGCGGCATGCGGCTGCGCGAGGAGAATGCGGTGCGGCCGGTCGAAGACGCCGGTTTCGTGCCACCGTCCCAGCCGGCGCCAGCGGGTCTGCCCCGGGCCGAATCCCAGCCTCCAGGGGCAGGAGCTGCCGGCTGATGTCCTGGTAGAGCACGTACAAGATGCCCTGCGGCCACAGCCGGTCGGATCACCGGCCGTGGCCCGGGCGACCGACCGGGCCACGGCGGCGGCAACGGTTCGACAAGCTTCCACAGTTCATCGTCCACGATCCACGGCCGCCTGCTCACGCCCACCCAACAGCCGAAGCACCACACACGTCACGGCCAGCCGGCCACACCCAACAAGATCGTGCTACGAGCTCTCAGGAGGAACGGCCGCCGGGGCCCATCAGCCGGTCAGATCTCCGTACAGGTGAGCCCGACGCCGACGTCAACGCCCTGGGCTACGACGCCCAGCAGGCCCAGCACCGACGCTACGGAGGAGTCGCTCGCGGTGCCTACCGTCTGGCAGTGGTAGTTCGCCGGGGCTCCCGGGGTGGGCGATGCGCAGCCGAAGACAGCAGTGCTGCCGAAGGATGTTCCTGAGCAGTGGACGTCCACGCCGTCGGCGGCGAGGGACGCGGTGGCCGCTCCAGCGAGCAGGGCGGCGGTGGCCGCGAGCGTGGTCAGGCTGCGGCGCAGGTGCTTCATACGGGGCTCTCCCTCGGTGAGCGCGGGTCGCCGTGGCAAGTGCCCGGCGGCGGACCCCGGACCGGCCATGTCCCTCCCGTACCCAGGGGCCGGCAGGGACCTGCCCTCGGGCGCAGCGGGAGGAACCTGCGGCCCCCGACACATCAATGCGCGCAGTGCCGCACTCTCCCCGGCGGGCGCCCCACGCGTGTCTCCGAGCGCCGTCATCCTGCCTGTTCCCGCCCCTCCCTCGAACTGCCCGGGTCTGCCGGATTCCGCCAAGGGCCTGCCCGATCGGTCCGTGTGGGCCCGCTGGGACCCATCGGAAAGTGCCTAGTGGTGTGAGGGGTGACTCCACCATGCTGCCGAGACCATCTCGTCGTTCTTGGCGTGGCCGGCTACGGGGGATGCCAGGACAGCAGTGATTGCGAGGGCTGCTGTGGCGATGATGCCAGCGGCGATGTGCTTAAGCACGAGTTCTCCATCGTCTCGGCCGGGTGAATTGCTGGTAGTACACCACCCCGCGATCTATGGACGATAAACAGGAGGCTTATCCGACAGCCCGACTGGCCCCGTGCGGCCCCCGCGGCGACGCCCCGCTGGATGTGCCTAAGGTGCTCCCGGCCGCCAGCCAGCCGCAGCGCGCCGACGCTGCTGTCGTCGACCAGGAGCTCACCCAGGAGCAGGTCCCGCGCTGGCGCAACCGCGCCGCTGCCGACCACCAGATCGTCCACGACCACATCGTCCGGTACAGCGAGCGGTCGGCGCAGCGCCTGTTCACCCGGGCGTTCGTCGCGACCGTGCAGCGCCTGTCCCGGCTCGGGCATCTGGACCTTGGCTACACCCCGTGGGGGCAGGCACGAACGGCGGCGAGATCTCCGGTGTCGACCTGGCCCGGGTCGTGCTGCGGGTCGCGAGAGACCAGGAGCGGAAGAACGGCGGGAAGAATTTCGGTTGAGGAAGGGCAAGTTCACGCTCTGCCGTCCGCTCGGGCCGAAGGCACAGGCTGAGGTCCGACAGGCCGTTGAGGCACAACGGGTGAAGGCCGACACGGACGTCCAGCGGCCATCCGGCTAGGCCCACCAGACGTCGGTTGAAGGACAGCAGATGCCGCAGGCCAAGCGCCCTGCCGGGCCGCTCCCGTACGCCTCGAAGGACGAGACAGTCCAGGCCACCATCGAGGTCGTGCAGCACTTCCGGGCCTGGGTCGAGACCCCCATGGGCCAGGAGATGCTGGCGAGTAAGCACCCGCGGCTCATCGCGTTCAAGAACGCGTGGGAGAGTCTCCCGCCGGCGGAACTGCCCACTGGTCCGGGCCCGGCTACTGCCCCGTACGGAGATGTGTCAAAGGCGGCCCGCGCCTTGTGGCGGAAGGTGGCGGAGTCGGGCCGCTTCGCCGGCGGAGACCTTAAGGCGCTGCGTGCCGTCGCCGACAGCGCGGCGGCGCACGCCGAGCGCCTCGCCAAGACCGCCCCTGCCGCCGAACAGGGATTTCCACTGCTTCCCGGCGCGCCGCGGTGACGGCCCACGGCGCCAGGCGGCAGGCCCCGCGCCCCCGCGGTCACCACGCCGCCGCTAGGTACGGCAGCGCCGTCGTCCCGCATCTTGTCCTAGAAGGCAAGCGTTGATGGGGAGGAACAGGTCGGTCGGAGGACGTGCCCGAAATATGTGGTCGCCGATCAGTTGATCGGCCTAGAGTCGCTGGGGACCATTCTCAGGGGAGGGAGCGCATGTTGCAGGAGCCGATTCCCTTACGTTGCGGTCTTGCACAGCTGACTGTTATCCGGCACGGGCAGAGCGCGGCCAACGTGCTCTTCGCCGAGGCGGCGGAGAACGACCGAGCGGAGGTCCCGCTGGAAGCCTGCGACGACGCACAGGTACCGCTCTCCGCGCTGAAGCCGGTTACAGGTGCGTGCCGCAGGGCGATGGCTCGCTTCCCTCGGACCCGCCGACCGTCCCGACTTGGCGGTCAGCTCGCCCTACCTGCGGGCGCTCCAGAGCTGGGACGGCATGGCTGCCCGGGCCCGCGAACAAGGCTGCACACCCCCCTCAGCGCTGGTGGACGAACGCCTGCGGGACCGCGAGATGGGGTGGTGGTGTGGCTGGTGATGAGCCAGTCGATGTCCTGCGCGTCCAGGCCCGCGCGTTCCAGTGCGGTCTGGGCTGCCTCCTTCGCCAGGGTCAGCATGCCCTGGACGGCTGGCGTGTTGCGCTGCTCCAGGGTGCCTTCCTTCGCCACCACCTCGAGGGGTGAGACGAACTGGCGGGTCTCGACGCTGAGCTTCTGCGCGTGCGCGGGTATCCGGTCAAGGATGGGATGGCCGGGATTTGCCCGGTGCATGTCCGCGATGACCTCGGACGTGGTGACGGTGTGTTCGGGGAAGACCGCGACGGGCGGGGTCGCGAAGGCCACAGGGGCTCCGATCTGACAGGGCGATCGATGGGCCTGATGCCCCCTGACATCAGGCCCATCGGCCCGTTCTGGTGACGCGCCATTCGCGAACGCCTCGACGTGCGCCCGCCGTTGATGGTGAGGTACAGGCGGCTGTTGGCGTCGATGACGATCTGCAGGTTGGTCGAGTACCGGTAGTTCTTGCTGGAAGCGGCGATGCTGCGGTCACGGGTGGGCACCAAGATGCCGTCGACGATGTAGACGGTGTACTTGCGCGGCCGACGCTCCGGGGAGATCGCCAGCAGCGGTGCGAGTGATCGAGGATGCGGTCGGCTGCGGACTTCGATACCCCGAACAGCGGTGCCACCTGCCGCAACGTCAGGTTTGTGCGCCAGTACGTGGCCACCAGCAAGACCCGGTCCGCCAGCGGCAGCCGCCACGGCCTGCCCCGCTGAACGTCTCCACCCACAATGGCTCAGCCCTCAACACCCCGGCCATACCCAAGAAATGCCCAGATCACAGCCATCTGCAACACGCTTTAGGTACCACCTGACAGTTGTCCGTCCGTCAGTCAAATCGATGTCATGAGCGAGGTCCTGGAATGGCGACAGGAATCCCAGTGCAGACCACACTCACTGCCCTTGCGGGACCGGTCGGCCACGGAAACCCTCACGTCGGTCCCGTCTCGTGGCCACCATCGCCACCACCGAAGGCTCGCACAGTCGCCCGGAGGCCCTCCCCCGTCATAACCGGGACGGCCTCCGCAACCTCATCGAGGCCGCCAAGGCCGGGGAGCTCAATCAGCTCCTCTGCACGAGGCCGCCTACAGGCAGCGGTCGCGGTGTCTGTGCCGGCAAGGGTGCAACAGAGTCCGCGTTGCACTCCTGCCACCGCGCCTCGTAAGGGTCAGCCCCTGGGCCTCGACCGCCCGTCCGCTCACTAGCAGCTCCGACTTCCCAGCCATCCGCGGAAGCGGCACAGCGGTGGATGGGGCGGTGAGGACGTCACGAGGCCCTGCAGGCAGCGAGGACGCGGGGCCGGGGCCGGGCGAGCGAGGCCGGGGGACCGGCTGCGGCCTGCGGGCCGAGAGGGTGCCGGGCCCGCATGCTGTGGTCCGGGCGCAGTGCCTACAGCTGAGGCCGGGGGACATGCGCCAACACGTCGTTGAGGAACCTAGGCATGTGGCAATGGGCTACGGGTTGCCGTGGTCTCGATGGTGGGCAGCGTCCCGCAGGTGATGACGTAGCTGATCGCGCAGTTGGGTGAGTGGCATGGTGGCGCCGAGCTTTCGGAGGAACTCCTCGGTGTCCCAGATGATCAGACCGCCTTGGCGGGAGAGGTACAGGCCGACTTGGTTAATGCCGAACTGGTTGGTGTAGTCCAGCAGCAGGTATCCGGCGAGTTGGTAGATCTCCTCGCGGCCCAGACGGCGGGGGTCTTTGGTGGCTTTGCAGTCCAGAAGGAGGCCGTCCAGGATGTAGTCGGCGTCGGCCCCGCCGAGGTCGCCGCTACCGGTGAACACCGGGCCGCATATGCGGGCCTGTGCCGACAGGGCGCGGAAGGAGGCGAACGGGCTGTCGGCGAGTTGCATCTGCCGGTCGATGTCTTCCACGACGTACTCGGGGACGGCTGCGGTCAGGTCGTCCAGGCAGGTGTCGGGGGTGGCCCGGGTGAGCATGCTGAAGCGGCGGATCTCCCCGGTGCGGGCGATGTCCTCGAAGAAGCCGGCGACGAAGCACAGCCGGGCCAGTGAGGGCTCCTCCTGGGTGGAAGGGTCGGCGAGGTAGGCGTCGACGGTGGCGAGCAGGTGCCTGCCTGCCGTGTGGAGGGCTTTGCGGGCGTCCGGTGCCGGGGCTCCGCGCAGCGCTCCGGGGCCGTCGAGTGCCATGACTCCTACGGCCACGGCGGGTCCGAGGCGTCCGCCCAGGCAAAGGCGGAGCCTGTAGTCGATGGCGTGTCCGAGGGCCGACCAGTTGGGATACTGCACATCGATCGGTTGCACGGGGTGGGGAAGGTGGGCGACCCAGGCCAGGTAGTCGCGGACCAGGTTCTGGCTGTGAGGCAGGTGGGCTGCCATGAACTGTGAGATCGGTGAGGAATCGTATTTCAGCTGACCGGTCAGGCTCAGCTCGATCATCGGCCGCCCTGCCACCGTACCGTCCTGGCCCGCGCCCGCCGCCCGGGTCTCGTACTCGTCGATCCAGGCGATGCCCTCGATGTCCAGCAGATGCCGTGCGCGGCTGACAGCGACGTAGATCAGGCGGGCCTCGCTCACATTCAGCGAACGTTGCAGCCCCTCGTCATCCATCGACGGTGCCATGAAGCCTTCGCCGATGCGCACCGACGCCCACTCGCGGCCTTTGGCCTTGTGCGCGGTGGAGACCGTGACCTTCGCCTCCTCCTCCGAGGACAGGCGATCCACAGCCCCGATGATCTGGTCGGGGCCGTAGGTGTCGACCAGATGCACGATCGCTTTGAGGTCCTGGCCGGCCTTGTCCTGCTCGGCGTACTCCTGCACCTCACCCCAGGAGCTGAACAAGAACAGCTCCGGATGGCTGGTGCGCTCCCCTGCCTTCAGCTCCGTTGCGGCCGTCGCAATACGCCGCAGCGCACTGCCGCCGCCCGTCAGCGCCACCGGGATACCTAGTTCGAGGTAGGCGAGGACTTCCCTCATCGCGTCCACATTGCCGCGGCAGAGCACAGCCTCCGGGTGCGTCACCTTTCCCACGCGAGAGCCTGGGCCGTGGCCGGTCAGCTGCATCTCCGATCCGGCGTGGCCGAGCCAGCGGTTGGCCACCTCGGCGATGGCCGGGCCGAAACGGAAGGACTGTGTCAGGCGCAGTTGCTCGGCCGGGAAGCCGGTCATCACGTCGCGCGCGTGGCGCCAGCCGTAGATCTGCTGGGCCGGGTCGCCCACGCATACCCGCTGCGCGTCCTGGGAGAGGAAGACCTCCTCCAGCACCGGATTGGTGTCCTGGGCCTCGTCCAGCAGTACGAAGTCGGCCCCGAGCTGCGGGGAGGTCATGGCCCACAGCTTCATGTAGTGGTCGTGCTCGAACCGTAGGCGGCCTGAGAGCGAGCAGATGTCCTCCCAGGCACGGTGCGCGTACGGGAGAAGGGTCCGGGCAAGGTAGTCCTGGCCTGGGGCATCGAGGCCGTTGACCGGCTCCATGTGGCGGGCCATGACCTGGCGGTCAGTGGTGTAGCAGAATTTGCGGACCATTCCCATCACCAGGCGTGCCTGGTGAGTGACCTTGATCAAGCGGGAGCTGATCGTTAAGTCGCGGGTGATGCCCAGCAGATGGGCGGTGTGTTTGGCAGGTATCCGGGCCGAGGCGTTCAGGCGATCGCGGTAGTGGTGCCCGACGGCCTTGAAGGCCAGGGAATGCGCAGTTCGGCACTCCACGTTCGTCCCGAAGCGCCTGCGGGCATCATCGGCGATCGCCCGGTTGAACGCCACGTACAGCCCTCGCTTGCGGGTGGCGGCGCCCATCAGGATCAGTGTGGATGTCTTGCCTGTCCCCGCGCCAGCAACGAGTGCCAGGTCCCGGCCCGCCGCGAACACCTCCCGGGCAGCCTGCTGCTCCTTCGTCGGCTCCATGGCCATAAGGGGGGTCCTCTCTGGGAAACGCGGCTTCATCTACCGCAAGCCCAGAGGCTGCCCGCCCCGCGACCATCCGTCAATACGGTCACATATTCGGTAACCGACAGAGGTAAGGACCACCTCCTGCCGGACAATGCACCATGCAAGCCGGACCTCTCGGGGAGGCAAGTCTTAGAGGTGCTAACGAAGGCGTTGGGGGTGATGGTGGGTGATGAGGCAGGTGGCGAGGCCGAGGAATGCCTCGTGGATGTCGTCGCGCTGTTCTCACCTGTTCCGCAGGCGGCGGAAGCCGTGCGACCAGGCGATCGTCCGTTCCACCGCCCACCTGAAGACGCCCAGGTCGGAGCCGTGTTCCTGGCCCCGTTCGGCGATGACCGGGCGGGTGCCGCGCTGTCAGAGCGGGCGCCGGTACTTGTCGTGGTCGTAGCCGCGGTCCGCGAGCAGGGCGTCCGGCTGGTGACGGGGACGGCCGACAGTGCCGGCCACGGCGGGGACCTTGTCGAGCAGGGGCAGCAACTATGTGACGTCGTTGCGGTTCCCGCCGGTCAGCGATACCGCGAGCGGGACGCCCGGCCCGTCGGTGAGAATGTGGTGCTTGCTGCCCGGCCGCTCACGGTCGATCGGGCCGAGGCCGCTTTTGGGCCCCGCCGGGCAGCCCTCACACGGGAGGAGCCGATCACCGCCCGCGACCAGTCCGGCTTGCCCTTCGGCCGCAGCTTCTTGAGCAGCACCACGTGCAGCTGGTCCCAGACGCCGACGTCGTTCCACACGGCCAGCCGCCGCCAGCAGGTCACACCCGAGCTGAAGCCCGGCTTCTGCGGCAGGCACTCCCACTGGATGCCGGTATGCAGCACGAACAGGATCCCGCGCAACGCCTGCCGGTCCGGCACCCTTGGCCGCCCCTCGACCGGCTTCGGCGCCGGAAGAGGCAGCAACGGCTCGATGAACGACCACAGCTCATCCGAGCATCAGGCACCCGATCCTCCTGGGGCGAACGGGCCTCTCTGCGTTCCGGCTGCGCAACTCGCCAACCGAACCGCTCAGTCACACCTATCAGATCCTCTCGGTGATGGTTCCGGAGGCGGGAGGCTCACGTTGGGTGCGTGATGCCGGAACTTCGGGCCCCACGATGAAGAGGCGTCCCGCACCGATGGGGCTGTGCATGGTGCGGCGAGGTGAACTGACCAACCGGGTTTTCCTCCAACCACCTGGGTCGGTGGGCTCGGTTAGGATGCCCGCCGGCCCAGGGAGGCGGCTACGAACCGAAGATCACGCTGTCGGGGAGGTCGCCGGAGAAGCTGGTGAACTGGCCGGGCTGCAGGCTGCCCCAGGAACTCCCGCAGCTGCTGTCGAAGTAGAGCGTGGCAGTGGCGTTGGTCTGGTTCGAGGCGCTGGTCGCACCACCGTGGACGGGCCGGCACTCGTGCAGGGGCGGGTTGGTGATCTTGAAGTCTCCGACTGACGAGCTGTAGAAGAACGTGCCGGAGGCGTCGGCGTAGGCGCTGCTCATGGGCAGCGCGGTGAAGAGCGCGAGGGCGGCTCCCGCGGTCAGGGCCAGGCGACCGAGGCGCGTCGCTGGAATGCGTCTGATGGTCATGAGTACAACGGTTCCAGACGGCACCAGGAGCGCCCAAGGTGGTACAGCTTCCGCGAACCAGGAAGCAGGGAGGACAGCGCGCGCCTCGCCGCGCTTCGCGCGCCTGTTCAGGCTCCCCGCACGGCTCCTGTCCCCTCCTGGTGGTCGGCGACGCCTACGTGATCGACGCCCTGTGGGGCTAGTTACTCTTCACCGGTGCTTCTGTCGTCGCCATGACGTACCTCGAGGGCAAGGCCGGCGCCAGGAGAGGCTCCTGACCGGTGTAAGCCACGAGTGTCTTGCGGCTTGCGCCGGATAGTGCGCGCCGTCTCGTCCGAGGTGGTGTGGCTGTCCGCGTCTCGTAACCGTCTGATCGTCTCTCTGACGGTCTGCACGCGGTGGCCGTCAGAGTGATCGTCCCCGGCGGCCGCCGGGGCTCCCGGTGCCTGACGGGCCGGACACCGTCGGACGCCGAGCACCACACCTGCTGGTCCAGGCGGAAGTTGTAGGTGCGGTTGATGATGAAGGTGGTCACTTCGCCTGCCCGAGGCCGTGGTGCGCTCTCCCGCCTCGAACGACCTGGCCGGGTGGAAGTTTCCCGAGGCGGTCGTGCCCTCGCCGTGCTTGCTGACGTGTGAGGAGCCGACCCTGCTGACGGCCCTGGTCACCGAGAGCTTGGTGTTCGGGCGGGAGCCGTAGCTGATGGTGTCCGTGGCTTCCGTGGTCGTCACGCCGCCGCCTGAGGTCTCGGACGAGCCGTCCATTCTGATGGTGGCCGAGATGCTCTGGCCGGCGGACTGGCACTGGAGATCGCCGCTGCCACTGGCACCCGGGACGATGCCGCCGACCCGCATCGAGAAACTGCCGGAACAGTCCATGACGACGGCCGCCGCTGCTGGCGTACCGATGCCCATCGACCCGAGTGAGAGCATCCCGGCGGCAGCGGGGCAGCGAGTGCGTGCGATACGTGAGGTCAGCCGACGAGTCCTCCCCAAGGCTGCGCCGTCGCCGATCGAGCAGGCCAGCGCTCGGCGCCGTCGCCAGGCCACCACAGCCACTGAACTCGCCTTGCCCTGCACGAGTGGAATTCCTCTGCGGCGCGCGGGCCCGCCGCTCGGCACGTGAGTGCGGGAAGTCCGACCCGATCGATACCGAGGTCGTGGCCCGGGTTGCGCTGCGTGAGTCCCTCCTCATCCGGTGGCTGGCACGGCGGCGGCACGGAGCCGTTGCACCAGGCGCTCGCCGCCCCGCTCGGCATCCCGGAGCAGCAGGACGTACGCCGCATCCGTGGCCCCGGTGCAGCACCACCTGCGTCCATGTCACGGCGCGGACGGGGTGTGGTTGCCGCCAGAGCGCCGCCTGTGCTCGGCTCGTCCGAGGCGGCCCCGACCGAGGTCCATACGCACACTCACCGTGGCACCGTGTGCGTCTCCCGGGGGGGCTGGGCTCCTGGTGTGGCAGCTGCTCAGCCGGCTGCTCGAAGTCGGGGCCCGGGACGACCGTGTCGCCCGGCAGCTCACCCGCCGCGCAGCGGAGAAGCACGCTTGCCCGCCCGACACCCGGCCCCACGGCACGGTGCCTCCGTCGGCGTAGGCGGAAGCGGGCTCGGAGAGGCAAGGGGCGAAGACCCGGGTGGCTGGTGTGGCGGATCAACGCCGACGCCCCCGTGGCGGGGGCCGTGGCAGGCATCTCGGGAACCGTGCCTGGAGTGGGACAGGGCGCCGGTTGACAGCGGGGAGCCCCCGCCTTCATGCTTTCACTAATCAAGTAGTGGAAGCGTGAAGGGTGGGGTGATCGAATACGGATCGACCGTGGCGTAGCGGCCTAGGCGCAGATAGTGCTGCAGCTCAAACCGCTGCGGACGGGCAGGCCGAAGCTGCCGACAGATAGCGAGCCCTCGAGGCCGTCACCGCCAACCCCCACACCGTGTTCAAGGCGTACCGCGAACTGGAGCGGGCGGGCCCGGTCGAGGCTCGCCGGGTCCTCAGCACCTTCGTGCCGCCAGTCCCTCGCGCGGCTCCGTGCGCAGGCGGACTCTCTGCCGTGCGTGGAGCTCGCTGCGTGGACGAGACGAGCACGGGCGGCGGGGCGCGACATCCTCGCCGTGGTCATCGCCTTACCGCCGCTGACTACGAGTACGAGCAGATCCCCGGCCGACCAGGAGCACCCATCGCCTGATGCGTCGGCCCCAACATCCCATCTCGTGACCGGAAAGTGCGGTTCGTCGGCCTCGGCTCCGATGGATCCACTGCCCCGCCTCCTGAATCCGCCACCTGGTGATCAGAAGGAGGCATGAACTCCCCTTCACGGCAGCCGCTTCGGTCGGCCGCCGATGCCTTTGCCACAGGAGTAACCATGTTCACGTCTGCCCCCGCCGAAGCTGCCCGCAGCCGGCCTCAACCGCTCCAGGCCGTCAGGCGCCTGATGCCCCGGGTCTCAGCCGGGGGTGGGCGCCTGGCCGCAGTCGACGGGCTGCGCCTGCTGGCGGCAGCCGCCGTCGCGGGTTACCACTACCTGGGCACCCCGACCCCTCGTTTCTGGGGCGAGGCATACGACCTGCCGCAGGCGGCACCATTGCTCCACGCGGTCACCCGCTACGGCTGGCTTGGCGTCGAGGCGTTCTTTCTGATCAGCGGCTTCGCCATCTGCATGAGCTGCTGGGGCCGTACCCCGGCGCAGTTCGCGGTCTCCCGCATCGCCCGGCTCTTCCCGCTCTACTGGGCCGTCGTCCTGATCATCGTCACCGCCGGTACCGTCACCGTGCTCGCCGGACAGCGGTCAGGAGCACCCACGGACCTGCGCACCACCCTTGGCAACCTGACAATGATCCCCGGCCCGCTAGGCCTGCAGGCCACCGCCGGCGTCGCCTGGACCCTATGGGTGGAAGCCCGCTTCTACCTGCTCATGGGCGCGCTGCTGCTGATCGGCCTGACCTACCGACGCGTCGTAGCCTTCGGCTTCCTGTGGCTCACCCTGGCAGCCATCGGCCGCGAACTCGACTCCACCTTCCTGAACGAGTTCCTCCTCACCCGGTACGCCGGGCTCTTCGTCACCGGTATCGCGCTCTACCTCATGCATCGCTTCGGACCCAACCTCTTCCTGTGGCTCCTGACCGGCTTCGCCTGGTGCTACACCCTGACCGTCCTGCAGGACCGGATCGCCGCACACGCCGTCCCCGCCGCCCAGGGAGCCAGCCCCAGCTGGGCGGTCAGCGCGGCCGTCCTCACCGGCTTCCTCGTCCTGCTCGCCCTGGCCGGCCACGGCCCGCTGCGCCACCTCAGATGGCGCGCCCTGATCTACGCGGGCGCTCTGACCTACCCCTTCTACCTGGTTCACCAGAGCCTGGGCATACCCGCCGCCCGCGGCTTCCTCAAGATCGCCCCCGGCCTCGGCCTGCTCCCGTCGATCGCCTTCGGGCTCCTCTTCTCACTGCTGCTGGCCGCCGTGCTGGACCGCTTGGTCGACCGCAGACTCGGCCGCCTGCTACGCCACCGCCTCACCGCCGACCTCGACCCCGCCGAGCAAGACCGGCCTGCACCGCCCTCTGCCAACAGCCCCCAGAAACCGGCCTGACAGCGAGGCCGGACCAATACTGCCGCTGCCGGGCCTGCGCTGCACTGCTGTGGCTGACCGCCCCGGCCGCATCTCGCCCGCCGCCGCAGGCATGGCCTTAGGAGATGGACGGCATACCCACGGGCGCGGCCCGTTCGGTCGCCGCCGCCCTGGCCGTTCCTCCTCACCCCCTCTTTTGTGTGCGGCTCGGTTCAGTTGCTGGAGCCGCCGTTCATCAGGATCTCCTCACCGGTGAGAAGAACGAGGCGTCACCTGCCAGGAACTCGCCGCCGTCCGCGACGTCTTCCGGGGTGGCGAGTCGGCCGACGGGGACGGTCTCCAGCAGTGCCTTCTTGTATGGGTCGTCGTCGCTGACGCCGGTGAAGATGCCCGCGCCGTCGATCGGGTCCGGTAGCAGCGAGTTCACCGTCACACCTCGGTGTCCGATCTCTCGTGTGAGTACTTTCACCAGGTATTTCGGTGCGCACTTGCTGGTGCCGTAGAGGCCGAGGCCGGGCTGGGGGCGGGAGGTGGGGTGATGATCCGTCCTCCGTCGGCGATGTGGTGCGCGGCGGCCCGCAGGACGAAGAACGGGCCTTTGGCGTTGACCCTGAACAGCAGGTCGTAGTCGTCCTCGGTGGTGTCGGTGACGGGGGTGTTGACCTTTTCGATGCCGGTGTTGGCGACTACGATGTCGGGTTTCCCGAAGGTGTCCAGGGTGGCCTGGAACAGTTTCTCGATCTGGGTGACGTCGGATACGTCGGCGTGAACGGTGATCACGTGGGTCCCGGTGGTGGTGGCCCGGGCGACTGTTTCGTTGGCCGGTGCCTTGTCCCGTGAGTAGTTGATCACGATGTCCGCCCCGCGTTTGGCGAAACGCAGGGCGACGGCCCTGCCCAGCCCTTTCGATGAGCCGGTCACCAGGGCGGTCTTGCCCTTCAGCGTCATGCTGGGCTCCTCATCCGGTCCGGCCCCGGGGCCGGACCCGTACGGTGAAACCCTCACCCCCATTCAACCCATGCCTCCTGCCGGGGCGCATCCGCAGCCCGGCCTGCCCGCCGGTTCGTCCGTCCGCCGGCCCCGGCCTGTTCGCCGGACCCTGCCCCGTCTGTGCGCGTTCGCACCCCGGACCCGGCCAGCGCCCGCCCGGCCGGGTCCGGGGTGTCGTGGTACTGCCGCGGCCGGTTCGTTCGTGTCCGGGCCGGGCGGTGCTCACACGTTGACGTCGAGGGTGTAGTTGTTGGTGATGAGGAACGTCACCAGGCCCGTCCCCGTACCGAAGGTGCCGCTGCCGGAGTCGCGTCCCTGGCTGCTGGAGCCACGTTCGGTGGCGTTGCCGGAGGCCGCGGTGGTGTCCCGCTCGAAGCGGCGGTCCATCGGGAAACGGAAGACCTGGCCTGTGTCGGTCAGTTTGAGGCTGTCATTGGTCCGTGTCGTGTAGAAGAGGTCGCCGCTGCCCGTCACCGTGCCGGAGAGCGTCAGCTCGGCCGCGAAGGACCGGTCCGGTGTCGCGCAGCGGAAGTTGGTGCCGCTTCTGCCGTCGACGGCGCCGTTGAGGGGGTGGACGTTCACGTTGATCGAGCCGGCGCAGTTCAGGGTCGCCAGCCGTACGCGTGCGGTGCCGGCGGCGGCGTGCGGTGCCGCGGCGGTCGCCGTGAGGAGCAGGGCCGCCGCCATCGCCGTGGCTCCGTTACGGGCGGACACGGGAAGCATCGTGGTCCTCCTTGGGCCTGCGGGACGGTGCGCCTCGTCCGCTCTTGAGTGTGCCGTCGCCGGTGGCGTGGTGAAAGCGCTCGTTGAGGTGACAGCCGGGGCTCCCGGGCGGCCCTTCGGGCGCTCGCCCGGCGCCTGGGGGCCCGGTCTGTCGTCAGTCCGCCTGGCGGATGGCGTAGACGGTGAGGTTGATGGTTTACGGGCCCGCGGCGACGGCGGTCCAGCCTCTGCCGTCGGGGGCGGGGTAGCTGTCCTTGCCGTCGCCGTTGCTCTGCCAGCCGCTGTCGGTGGTGTGCTTGCCGGGCGGGCAGACGGCTGTGGCCTGGGCGGTGTTGTGCTTGCTGGCGGTGACGGTGTCCGGCTTGAGCTCCGCCCGGGCGGAGGCGGACGTGGCGAGCCACACCCTGCCGGAGGCGGCTGGCGCGGCCGTGCCGGGGGTGAGTGCCGGATGTTGGTGGGTGAAGGTGAAGCGGGTGGCTGACGTCATGGCCGTGTTCCTCCGTGGTCGGGGGTGCGGCGCGGGGCGCATGCGTCTTCACGGGTCACTGTGCTCAAGGGGGCCCCGGGGTGAACGCGGAGAGGGACGACGGGACCGGTGCTTTGTCACCTCGGCTGTGGGGGCCGCCGGCGGCAAGGCCGCTCACAGCGCCACCGGCGGCCCCTGCCCCGCCCGTACCGGGGCGCCCGGCCCCGCGGCGCCTTCTGCCGCAGTGCCCGGCAACCGCGGATCGAAGGCCAGGAAGGCCCGGAAAGCCAGGAAGATGCGGAAGGCGGGGTGCCCGGGCCATGTCAGGAGGTGAAGGGCTCCGGGGTCAGGCCGTGAAGGCGTTCAGCTTCGCGCCCGTCACCGGGGCCTGCGGGGTGAAGGTGTAGTCGAACCTGTACGTCGTCTCGTGCGAGGCCGTGAAGTGCGGGCATACCAGCGGGCCGACCGTGCCGCCCTTCGCGCCCGTCTCGATCCACCAGCCCGCGCAGCGCCCGTCGGGTGTGCCCCAGCCCTTGCCGGGCAGCAAGTCCTCGACCCAGCCGGTGACTCGTGTGGTGCCGTCGTTCTGCGGGCACAGCGCTATCTCGCCGCGCCCGAAGGACTTCGTCGCGGCGGCGGTGACACACGCCGGTTTCCCGGGCGGCGTGGCCTGGGCCGCGGGGGTGGTCAGCAGTGTCAGGGTGCCGGCCGCGGCGGTCGCCGCGGTCAGGGCCAGGGCGCGGGCAAGGCGTCTCATGTGCGTTCCTTCTCTGCTCAGAGGTCCGGGGCCGAGACAATCACGAAGTTGATCAAGAACGCCAGGGGTGCCCGTCGGTCGGCCCCCGGCCACCGGCCTACCAGCCCCCGCTCACTGGTCCTCGCTCACCGCCCCCGCCCGCGGCCCCCGGCCTGCCGGCCCCCGCCCGCAGGCCGCCGGGCCCCCGTCCCGTCCTGTCCCGGTCGCCGCCGTCACCTGAGGTCGCGTCAGTTGCCCTGTGTCAGTTCCCGTGTGGCGGTTTCCCGGAAGCCGTGCGGTGGCCGGCCGGTGAGGCGCTGGACGGTGTCGGTGGTGCGGTCCTCGGCTCCTGCGGCGATGGCGCGGTCCATCCCGGCCAGCATGGCGGCGAACTCCGGTGGTATCCGGGTGGCCAGGTGGTCGCGCATCTGCTCGTACGTCAGGTGATGGTGGGTCACGAGGCGGCCGGTGATCTCGGTGAGGAGGGCGGCGATGTCGTCGTGGCTGAGTGCCTGCGGTCCGGTCAGGACCAGGTCGGTGTTGGGTGCGGGGTCGCTGGTCAGGGCGTGTACGGCGACGGCGGCGATGTCGTCGGCGTCGACGAAGGCGACCTTGCCGGTGCCGGCGGCGGTCAGGATGAGGCCGTCCTCACGGATGCCGCGGGCGTGGGCGTGCGTGCCGGTGAAGTTCTGCATGAACCAGGAGGGCCGCAGGACCGCCCACTGGTCGAACAGGCCGGGCAGGGCCTGGTGGACCTCTCCCGTGGCAGGGCCTCCCGCGGGGACGGCCGAGGAGCTCAGGAGCACGGCGCGGCGGATGCCGGCGGCGCGGGCCTGGCGGAGGAAGGGCAGCATGACCGCGGCCGGGTGCGGGTCCCCGACCGGTGGGACGAGGTAGAGGCGGTCGGTTCCGCGGAGGGCGTCGCCGTAGGTGTCGGGCCGGT
Organism: Streptomyces eurocidicus; assembly: GCF_002891295.1. Taxonomy (GTDB): domain Bacteria; phylum Actinomycetota; class Actinomycetes; order Streptomycetales; family Streptomycetaceae; genus Streptomyces; species Streptomyces eurocidicus. The sequence continues at coordinate 1,076,890 of NZ_LGUI01000002.1, forward strand.
ACCAGTCGAAGCGGACCGGTTCCGCTCCCGGTATCCGGGCGGCTCCCCGGGAGGCGGCCCTGACGCGCCGGCCGGCGGCGATCAGCTGCCGGGCGGTCCGGCCGCCGGTGGTGCCGGTGGCCCCGGTGACCAGGGTGGTGCCGGTGGCAGTGGCCGGACGGCTTTCGGCGGTCACCGGACGGCGTTGTCCGGCGGTCACCGGACGGTTTCCGGTGGTCATCGGGCGGCGTTGTTCGGTGGTCATCGGGTGCTGCTCCCGGTGAGGTCGAGGCCGTGCTCGTGGACGGCGAGGGGGTTCCAGTAGTCCCGGTAGGAGGTGAAGCGCCCGTTGTGGGCGGTCACGACGGCGATGTAGGTCATCTCGAACGGGCGGCCCGTCGCGGTCACGCGGCCTGTGCCGCGCATCTCGGCCACGAGGGTCGCGGGGTCGGTGGTCTCGTGGATGCGCAGGTCGGGGAAGTCGTGCAGGTCGATGTGGTCGGGGTAGTCGCGCATGTAGGCGGCGACGGCTTCCCGTCCCTCCAGCCGCCGGGGCCATCCCGGGGGCGCGAAGGGGAACTCCATGACCGCGTCGTCGGCCCACAGGCCGGTCCAGGCGGGGATGTCCTTGTCCAGGAGCAGGCGGAGGCTGTGGCGGTAGAGGTCCGCGGGTGAGGTGTGTGAGGGCATGGGTCGCTCCTTCCCGTACGATACGGACCAGTGGTCCGCTTCGGTGAACGATACGGACCGCTGGTCCGGATCGCAATTGGAGGAACCGGTATGACTGAGCGTCAACCCCGTAAGGACGCGGCCCGGAACCGGGCGGCCGCCCTGGCCGCGGCCGACACGCTCTTCACCCGCTGCCGGAGCCCCGAAGAGATCACCATGGCCGACATCGCGGCAGCCGCCGGCGTCGGCAAAGGCACCCTCTTCCGTGCCTTCGGTGACCGCACCGGACTGATCCGCGCGCTCTACGCGACCCGGCTCGAACCTCTCAGGCAGGCCATCGAGCAGGGCCCGCCGCCGCTGGGCCCGCACACCCCGCCGCTCCAGCGCGTGCCCGCTCTGCTCGACGCCCTCCTGACCTTCAAGCTCGACAACCGCCACCTCGCCACGGCTCTGGAATCCGCCGGTGCCGACAGCCCCTACCGCACCGACCACTACGCGCACTGGCACGCCCTGCTCCGTGACCTCCTGGAGCAGATCCCGGGCCTGGCCGACGCCGGCTTCACCGCGCACGCCCTGCTCGCCGCCACCCGCGCCGACCTCGTCGGCCACCTCGCCGACGACGCCCGCACGCCCCGGGAGACGATGCGCCGCCAGCTGGCGGACCTCACCACGCGGCTCCTGGACGCCCCCGCTCCGCGGTCCCCGGCCGCCGGGGACTGACCACCGGCGGGCTGCCCTCGCCCCCACCGGACAGCAGCGCCCCCACAGGCCCCCGCCGACCAGGACCCGCGCCGGGGGGGAGGAGGAGGGGGCGGATGTTCCGCAGGCCGGCACGTCGGCACGTCGTCGCGCTCGCACGCTGCTACGTCGGCGTGTGGCGTTGGCTATCCCGTACCGCCGCACGTCGGCATCGCGTTCGCCTCTGCCTCTGCCTCTGCCTCTGCCTCTGCCTCTGCCTCCGCGTTCGCGTTCGTGTTCGTCGACGCCCGGCGGGCTTCCCGTCGCTGACGCTCCGTCACGGCGGAGTGCCCGCCGTCGTGGGGGCGGGAGTCCCTGTCGCTGTACGGGTGAAGATGGTGGCGCCGTAGTGGTGTAGGCGGTGGTGCCCTTCACTCTCCGGCCGACGCCGCTATCGACGCGGGTTGCGGGCGGCGTCTGCCGGCAGTGCCTGCTAGCCTGGCCGGGTGTGTTGATCGTGTAGCGAGGAGCAGCAGACGTGGTGGGTGACGACGACATCTCCGGGTGATCCCCGGATGTGACCGGCTACCGGCAGGCGCCCAGGAGCGCCGCTGCCGTGGTCCCTCAGTCGTCCCCTGTACCCCCATGTCTGCCCGGGCAGTGGTCCTTTCCTGCCCTCTTCCTCTACGAGGTTGTTCTCTCATGTCCAGTGCCGCCGTCATCTGCTCGAACCTCTCTTTTTCCTTCCCTGATGACACCCCTGTTTTCGAGGATCTCTCTTTCACTCTGGCCGCCGGGCGTACGGGGCTGGTGGCCCCTAACGGCTCTGGCAAGAGCACCTTGCTCAAGCTGATCGCCGGTGAACTGTGCCCCCGTTCCGGCTCGGTGAGCGTGGACGGTGCCCTCGGCTATCTGCCTCAGAGCCTGCCGCTGACCGGCGGTCTCACCGTCGCCGAGGTTCTGGGCGTCGCCGCTGTTATCCAGGCCATCGACGCCGTCGAGTCCGGCGATGTGGACGAGGCCCACTTCATCACCATCGGTGACGACTGGGACATCGAGGAACGCACCCGTGCCCAGCTCGACCGCCTCGGTCTCACCGATCTCACCCTGGACCGCACCCTGAGCACCCTCAGCGGCGGCCAGATCATCTCCCTCGGCCTCGCCGCCCAGCTGCTCAAGCGCCCCGCCGTACTGCTCCTGGATGAGCCCACCAACAATCTCGACACCCAAGCCCGTCACAAGCTCTACGGCGCACTCGAGGACTTCACCGGCTGTCTGGTCGTGGTCAGTCACGACCGCGCGCTCCTCGACCGCGTGGAACGCATCGCCGAACTCGAAGGCGGTCAACTGGGCCTTTACGGCGGCAACTTCTCCGCATACGAGGAAGCCGTACGTGCCGGGCAGGAGGTGGCGGAGAAGAATCTTCGTAACGCCGAGCAGGAACTCAAGCGCGAGAAGCGTGAGATGCAGCAGGCCCGCGAACGTGCCGAGCGCCGGCAGGGCAACGCCGCCCGCAATCTCAAGAGCGCCGGCCTCCCCAGGATCTTCGCCGGGAACATGAAGCGTGGAGCGCAGGAGTCAGCCGGCCGGGCGGGCCAGATGCACGCCACCCGTCTCAGTGAGGCCTTCTCCCGCCTCGATGAGGCCGGGCGCGCGCTGCGCGACGAGCAGCGCCTCATCCTCGACCTGCCCGACACCCATGTCCCCGCCGGCCGTAACCTCTTCCTCGGTGAACGTCTCCAGGCCCGCCTCGGTGACCGGACCGTCTTCGCGCCTCATGGCGTCGGCCTTACCATCCGCGGCCCCGAGCGGATTGCGCTGACCGGCCCTAATGGGGCGGGCAAGAGCACTCTGCTGCGCCTGGTCACCGGCGACCTCGCCCCGGACGGCGGGGAGATCAGGCGTGCCGGCGGGCGGATCGCTTATCTCTCCCAGCGGCTCGACCTGCTGGAGGGGGACCGCTCCGTCGCCGAGAACTTCGCCGCCTGCGCACCGCACCGTACGGAGGCCGAGCGGATGAACCTGCTGGCCCGTTTCCTTTTCCGCGGTGCCCGGGCGCACCTGCCGGTGGGTGTGCTCTCCGGTGGTGAGCGGCTTCGGGCCACCCTGGCCTGCGTCCTGTACGGGGACCCGGCCCCGCACCTGCTGCTCCTGGACGAGCCGACGAACAACCTCGATCTCCTGAGCACGGGCCAGCTGGAGAGCGCTCTGAACTCCTATCAGGGGGCTTTCGTCGTCGTCAGCCACGACGAGCGCTTCCTCGGGGAGATCGGTGTGAACCGCTGGCTGCGCCTGGCCGGTGGCGAGCTGACGGAGACCGGGTCACCGCAAGCCTGACCCGTGGCTAGGCCCGCGGGCCCGCGGTGCCGGTGCCGCCTGGCCTCCCGGGGCGACGCGGTGCCTGGTGCCTGGTGCCTGGTGGGCGGGGTGGTGGAGGGGGTGCGGGTGGCCGGGCCGCCCCGCCCCGCCGGTCATGCCCCGCCGGTCACGGGCAGCCGCCGGTCATGCTCCGCCGGGCCGGTCGCGGGTGGCCGGGCCGGCGGGGGGGGGCTGGTGGTACCGGTCCGTCCGTGTCTTCGTCTGGCGGCGCCGGTCTGTTCTTCGCGCAGTGCAGTGCAGTGCGGCCTGTGTCCGGGGTTACCGGCCGAGCGGGCCCCGGGGTCCGAACCCTGTGTCCGCGAAGCGTTCGCCGATCCGCCGGTAGCCGGCCGCGTCCGGGTGCAGGCCGTCGGGAAGGTCGCCGGCGTTGCCGGGGCCGAAGAGGGTGCGCCCGTCGAGGTAGTGCAGGTTCCGGTCGTGCTTGCCGCGTTCCTGGGCGATGCGGGCGAGGGTTTCGCGTACGGCGTTCAGTGTCAGGGCGCCCTGGGCCACGTCGGCGCGTTTCCCGGTGGCCTTGATTCCTTCCGGGGTGCTGAGGGTGGGGCCGGGGACGTCCTCGACCGCCGGGCAGGTGATCGGTGAGATCAGCAGCAGTGGGGTGGCGGGGTGGCCGTCGCGGACCGTGTCGAGGAAGCCGTGCACCGCCGGAGTGAAGGTCCGCCGCCGGAACGACGCGGCGTTGACGGTGTTGATGCCTACCTTGAGGCTGATCAGATCCGCGGGGGTGTCCCGGATGGTGCGTGCGACGTAGGGGTCGAGCATGGCGTTGCCGGCCTGGCTGAGGTTGACCAGGTCCGCCCCGGCGGCTGTGGCGGCTACGGCGGGCCAGGTGCCCGTGGGTGCGTCGGCCTCGATGCAGTGGCTGATGGAACTGCCGTGATGGACCCAGCGGCGGCGGCCGCTGGGTGCGGGCGGTACGACTTCGGCGTCGGCGCGCAATGCGAGCAGTTCGGTGCGGGTCTGCTGCGGCAGCCACAGCTCGACCTCCTTCACCCCGGCCCCGAGCCACGCCGAACCGCACTGTGCCCGGGGCGCCGGGCTCGAACCGCTGCTCACCCCGCGGATCGGACAGGCGTACGACGTTGCCGACCGGAACCCCGGCCCGCCGGCTTCCCGTCCACCACCAGGTCCACTGCTCCCGGCCCCAGCGGGCCCGCTTCGCCGTCGAAGTGCCACACGGTGGTCAGCACGTCGAGCTCCAGGGCACGCGCCCTGGTACGGAACACCAGGCGGACGCCGGTGGGCATGTCGGCCACACCCCGGGTGAACGCGTCCGGGTACTGCGTCCGGGTCCACGCGGGCAGCCGCAGCGGCAGCACCCCCGCCCCGGTGGTCTCCAGCTCCAGCGCGCCACGGAACTCCACCGGCCCGCCGGTCAGGGGGATCTCACGCATCGACGTGGTCATGGGGGGCCTTTCGCTTCCTGCCTCTTGCCGTCAGGTGAACACCAATGCGCGGGCCGCGGATTCTGTTCCCCCTCCACCTGCCGGCGCGGGGAGCCGGCTGTGTCCTGGATGCGGGGGCCGGGCCGCCGCGGGTTCGCCTCCCGGCGCGCCGCACCGGCGGCGTGCACGGACCTTTGCGTGCCGGTGCCCCGGGGGGGCTTTCCCTCCCGGGGGCACCGGCACACCGCGCTTCGCCGGCGGATGCTTCCTAGTGGACGGTCTTGTAGCTGAGGGCCGGGTAGGTGAAGTTGGCCCAGTGCAGGCTGCCGAGCCCGAAGTGCCAGTCGCCGGGCTTGCCGGGGAGGCCGGGGAAGCAGTCGTGGTGGTAGTAGACCTCGATGTCGGAGGTGGTGAAGTTGACCGCGGAGAGCGCGGGCTGGGGGAGGTTCTGGCAGCCGGTGTTGCCGGTGTCGGCCGGTGTCTGTCTGCCGGTCAGGTCGCTGCCCGCGGAGAAGTACGCCACGGGGGCGTGGGGCAGGTCGACCGCCGCGGCGGGCTGGGCGGCGGCGGTGCCCGCCAGCAGCACGGCACCGGCGACGGCGAGTGAGCCGCCTGCCAGGTGTTTCTTCCGGCGTATGGCCATGAGGGGTACTCCCTTGTCAGCGACGTCGTCGGAGCGGCCCGCGGCCCGGTGGAACAGTGCCCGGGCGGCAGGCCACCAAGCTTCTTGCATATTCAACCGCTCAACCGGACGGCGTCAATTCACTTGAGCGACAACCGAGTTCACCGACCGAATCCAGCCAGGAAAGACACTGGAATCCGCCGCCCCGTACGCCCATCCGCAGTGTTCATGCCGGGGCCTCGGCCTCGAGCCGACGCTGCCCGCGTGCGCCGCGGTACTCAAGGGTCTGCCGGTCGAGGTACGCCGTGCCCCGTCGGGTGTCCGCCGCCTCCGTCCGGTGCCCGTTCCTCTGCTCCGGCCGGAGCCGCCCGGCGGTGCGGGTAGGGGTGGATTGAGCCGCCTCTGGATGGGTCCGGGCTGGATCAGGGAGACCGCGACCGCCAGGTCGTTGAACGTCTTGGGCCGTAGCCGGGGCAGGGTGGACATCTGCGCTCTCGGCTCGGTCTGGAAGCTCGGGATGCCCGGATCACACTGCCTGGCGCTCGTTTCGGGGCGTATGGTCACTTCCGGTCGTCTCACCGCCTTCGGTTACTCCGAGGGGGTGAGCTGTTCGCGTACCCATGCGGGGTCGGGGTTGATGTGCGGCCGGCCTGCTACGACGATGGTCGGTACGGTTTCGTCCCCGCCGGTGGCCGCCCGTACCGCCGCGGCTCCGGCGGGGTCACGCCAGATGTTCACCCAGTGCAGCTGGCGGGCGCTGCGCCCCAGTTTGAGGCGCAGTCGCAGGCAGTACGTACAGCCTGGCCGCCAGAAGACGACCGGTCGGCTGTCGGCCGCGCTGCGGCGCTGTGCCTCCCGTGCGCTGACCGGCCGCGGGAAGACCAGGGGTGAGTGGATGCCTGCGAGCAGTACGAACATCGGCAGGAGCACTGCGGCCGTGCCGGGGCTTCCGCTGAGGGCCGGTACGGCCGCCACGGCTGAGCCGCAGAGCATGAACAGCGTCGGCAGGATCCAGGAGCGTGTCATGGGATCGCAGGCTACCGGTGGTCCGGAAAAGTTTCCGGACCGGACCGCTCGCCGGGGTTCCCGCGGGTGAACCGCGGGCCGTGCGGCCCGCGCGGAAAGCGTGCTGGGCACGGAGCGGGCCGCGCCGGCCGGACCGGGCCCGGATGCTGGGGGATTTCAGGGTGTCAGATCATCAGGAGCAGCCGTGTGTGGGGCACCAGTTTCCGGTTCACGCTGGTGCTCTGCACGAAGATGGTGAAGTCGTCGTTGTGGTCGGGCTTGACGCGGACCTCGGTGTCCGGCAGGCCGAGCAGGGAACGGGCCTGCGGTCCTGTGTAGACCCGGTCCGTCTTCTTCTCCAGCACCGCGATCTGCTTCTGCGCCTGGATCTTCTCCGACTTGCTCAGCTGGTAGAAAGCGCAGCCGGTGCGGTAGGTGTGCCCGCATTCGACGACCCATTCCCGGATGGCCGTTTCGCGGGCCACGGGGATCAGCTGGTATTCCGACGGCTTCACCGGGGTGAGCCCGGCTGCCTTGATGGTGTCCTTGTTGACTGCTTCGGTGGTCGTGGAGAACACTGCCCGCGATCCCCGGATGCCCTGGGCGCGGCCCATCATGAAGTTCTCGGTGGCCTGCTGGATGACCTGCCCGGCCTCTTCCAGGCCCTGTGTGCTCGTGGCGTCCCAGATGGCGACGTTGTCCTTGGGGAAACCGCACTGCATGGCCTCGCGCTTGCCCATCTGGTCCGGTACGAGCACGGCCAGCGTCCAGTTGTCCTCCTGTGTCGCGATCAGGCCGGCCACGGCCCGCACCAGTTCCCGCGGGTCTTGGGCGGGGGCGTCCGGGCAGCGGTGGCTGGCGTTCTCCTGCCCGTCGGTCAGCACGAACGTCAGGAAGCTGTGGTCGCCGTACAGCTGGGCGGTCTGCGCCAGTTCCCGCTGCGATTTCAGCGTGGCCGCCAGCAGCGCCGTCATGCCGCCGACCCGGTACAGCTGCTTCAGGGACGGCATGCGCAGCACGTCTTTGTCGTAGATGACGCATTCCACCTGGTCCGCGAAGACGTACACCGTGACCCGGGTCTCCTGGTCCAGTTCCTTCGACCGGCGGGCCAGGTAGGCGATCTGCTGATCGGCGACCTCGACGACTTTGCGGCTCAGGCGTGACATGGACGAACTGGCGTCCAACACGAGAGCGACGTGATTGATGTAGTTCTGGCTTGCGGACATGACTGCTCCCCCTCGTTCCGACTGGATGCTCGTACCTTCCCACCCACCACTGACAATCGGTCCCGGGCGCGGGGCGGGACGCGGACCAGGGGGGGAGGGCCGCCCCGGCGGCGGGCTGAGGCCACCGCGCCCGGTCGCCGGGCCCCGCCGCGCCCCGCCTCCGGGGGCTTCGCGGGGCGCCGCCGCCGAGGAGCCGCTCGCGTTCTGCCGCGGGCGCTGCCGGGCGTGCCGCGCCCGCGTGTCCTCGTCTTCGCCCGGCAGGCGGCCGTCCCGTGTCGCCCCTGGAGGCGGGGGGCCTGACGGTGCGCCAGGGAGGCCGGTCGCTGCCGGTGCGGCTTCGTGAGTACCAGGACTCATGACGCTCTTCGGGGTGCGCGAGAGGATCGGGGGATGACGATGATCAAGATGACGGGGGTCCGGCGCGCCATGCTGCCGCTGGTGGTGCCGGCTTTGCTGGCGGCGGGCTGCGGCACACAGGGGGCAGGCGGGGCCGCCGGCGCCGGCCGCCGTTCCCCTTCCGCGCCGGCCGGGATACCGGTGCCCAGCGCGCCGGTGGACTTCCCGTGCCCCGGCGAGAGCCCCGCCCTAACGCCTCCGCCGGCCGGCAGCACTCCGGCATCGGCTGCCCCCGGTGACCACTACGCCGAGAATCACGGCTTCCGGGAACCTCTTCCCCTGCACGGCGGGCGCCGCTGCGACGGACTCGCGGCCGCCGGGCGCATCGAGGCCGCGCTCGAACCACTGCGCGAGCGTGGCGACTTCACCCCGGAACACGTCCGTGACGCGCTTACCGGCCTCGGCTACCCGGCCGGGAAGGTGCGGGCCTACGGGAACGGCTCCGCCGGGGTCGGCTTCCTCGTCGAGGCCGACGCCTCGCCGTTGTGCGTGGAGGGTGCGATGAACCGTGACTCCATGCGGGCGGACTCCTTCGGCGGCTACCCCGACCACTTCGGCTGCGAGACCCCCAGCGGCGGCCACTGACCGGGTCCGCCCCGCCGGCCGGACTTCGCCGGTGACCGGGGCCGGCTTGCCGGCGTCCCGTCCCCTCCGGGAGGCCGGGCGGCTGCCGGCGACGGTGCCGGGGACACGTAGCGCTGCCCCTGCTCGCGGGAGCCCACCGGCGAGTGCGCCCGGGCGGGGGCCCAGGCACCTGATAGCACGTCAGCCCGGGTCGCCGGCCGGGACGATCCTGGTCGGCGCCCCGAGGAACCCCATGGAGGCGCATGGAGGCGCATGGGCCGTGTGACGGTACGGCCCCTATCCCGCCCCCGGGGTCTACTTGAACAGGCGGTCACCGCTGGTGGCCATGCAGTGGGTGGCGCTGTGGGGGTTCACCCAGTCACGGACGAGGCCGATGGTGTTGGCGCACTGCCGGCCGCTGTCGTACTCGTGCTCTCCGGTGAGGTTGCCGTAACCCGCGATGACGCCGTCCACGTGCGCGTCGCCCGGCAGTTTGTCGACGTACCACGGATCGTTGTACGTGGCGGTCCAGGACAGCGTGCCCGCGAGCTGCCCGGCGGCGCGGTCCTGTGCGCCTTTCTTCAGTTCCGCGCATGTGCTGCGGCCGGCTTCGGTGCGGTAGCCGAACCCGTTGGGGATGTTGCCGTCGCCGTAGTCCATCACCCGGCGGCCGGCCGGGAACCCGGACCGGTTGAAGGCGTCACGGACCTGGTCGCGGGTCCCGGTCGTCGTGATGCCCTCCAGCGGGCCGAGCCTGCCCTCCGGGCTTTCCAGCCCCTGCCGCCGACGTCCGGGGTACTGCCGCCGTGGTACTCGTAGAAACCGTAGAGCACCTGGATCCCGGCAGCCGTCAGCGGCTGCGCCTTGTCGCGTAGTCCGGCGACGCCGCACCCGCGGTTGGGTGCTTTTCCGCAGTAGTTGGGGTCTTTGATGTCCAGACAGAGCAGGCTCGGCCGCCGCCCTGCCCTGCCCCGGTGTGGGAGACGATGCGGTCGAGGCCGGGTCCCGCTGGTTGTTACTGGCCGGGGGAGCAGTCGTGGTAGGCGCGTCATTCGTTCGGGTTCCACCAGGCGCAGATGTTGATCTCGAGGGCGTTGGCGCTGTGGCCGAGTGCGGTGTCGGCGCCGTCCGGGGTGTCGACCCGGTGTGTGATGGCGTAGACCGCCTGGCGCTGGTCGGCGGCTGCCGCCGGGGTGGTGCCGGGCGCGGTGGCGCCGCTGATGTCGCACAGTGCCGCCAGCAGCGCCAGGGCCGTCCGCGGGCTGATGCCGCGTCGGTGGTGAGTGGTCAGGGAAGGGTGCTTCTTCGTGTCGGTGTCCTTCTCAAGGATGGCTGTCTCCCCGGGGGCGCCGCCCTTCGCTGCGGTGAAGCGTGGCCGGCTGCGGCGAGGGGCGGCTGAGGTGCCGCCGGTGCTGCCGCGGGACAGCGGGCCCGGGCGCCCCCTGCCGGATCCCGCTCCGGTCTGGTGGGTGCGGTGGCCGGGCGGCCTGATCCTGCCGGTCCGTCCGCCCCAACCGCCACAAAGAACCGGGCATTTCGGGATGCGGGAATGCGGAGGTGGCTCTGATCAGGACGGGCGTGCCCCGTCTGGAATGCCCAGGTGGAATGCCCGGGGCTGTGCCGAGGTGGGAGGCACCCTTTGCCGGGAGCCTCCCACCGCCCCCGGCTGCCGGGGAACTGCCCCGCCGGAGGCTGCCTGGTCCCCGCCGGGGCCGTGTTCCGCCGACGGCGCGCAGGGTGCCCTGCTGGGGCCGCCCGGTGAGGGGACCGGCCCTCAAACCGTGGCCGGGAAGGGGCTGGTCGGCGGTCCCCGTGCCGTGCCGGGGCCGGCCGGTGCTCAGGCAGGGGAACCCGTCTCCCCGTACCGGCACTCCTCGTCTCACCGGCCGTGACTTCCTGGCCGGGCACCCGGCCGGATGCGGGGCGTCTGGAATCCGGCGCCGGCCGGCTCGCCGTACCCGGCGCCACCCGGGGGCTCGGCGGGAGGGGACCGTGAAGGGATGGAAGCACCCGCAGCCGCCCCGGGCCGGATGGTGCGTGCCGGGCCGGATGGTGCGTGCCGTGTACGGCGGTGCGGCGCCGCCGTGCCGGCGTCGCGGCACTGTCACCGATCGGTCATGGACTTGTCTTGGAACCGCTTCAGGGCCCTTTTCAAGATCATCCGCTGGTAGGTTCCCGTCTCGTCGAGTCCAAGATCATTGGCGCTCGGCCGAACCATCACCGAGGAGCAACAAGTGAATTCCGTAATTCGGGGGAAGAGCGCGGGCAAGCGTGCCGCTGCCGTGGCGGGCCTGCTGGTCGCCGCGACGCTCGGCGGCGCGGCCCTGGCGGCGCCGGCCTACGCCGACGACGTCTACGGCCACTGCACGGGCGAGGGCGTGCGCATTCGCGCCGCCGCGAGCACCTCCAGCTCGGTCGTCGGCCTCTGCTACAGCAACCACCGCCTGGCGCACCGTGGCGTCTCGGGCGACGGCCAGTGGGACAAGGTCTACGACGTGAACAGCGGCGTGTCCGGCTGGATCTCGCACGGCTACTGGAGCTGGTAAACAGCAGCCGGGGCGGCGGGGTCCTGACCCCGCCGCCCCTGGGCTTCCGCCCCTGGGCTTCCGCCCCTGGGCTTCCGCCCCTGGGCTTCCGCCCCTGGGCTTCCGCCCCTGGGCTTCCGCCCCCGGGGTGAGGCGCAGGCCGCCGGCCGCCCCCCGCTGGAGACAGCCGCCCCACGCCTCTCGGCTCCCCTCCGGCGCACCCGAGTGCGATTAACCCATCCTGATGCGGATATTGCATCGCCCCGGGTAGGGTGCGGGGCATGGGTTTGGGTCTGGAGGAGTCGTTGCGGCTGACGGTGGCCGCGCTGATGCAGGCGACGGGGGAGTCGCAGCGGGCGATCGCCGCGGTGCTGGGTTTGACGCAGACGCAGGTCTCGCGCCGGCAGTCCGGGGCTACCGCGTGGAGTCTGCGTGACGCCGATGTCCTGGCCGTGCATTACGGTATCGGCGCGCTGGATCTGCTGGCGGGTCCGACGCGGGCGTGTGAGGCCCTGCCCGCCGCCCGCCGCCGCGGCAACAACGCCGAGAAGGGAGCGGTCCGGTGAGCGACTTCGACGCGATCGACTCGCTGCTCGCCTCCGTCGGCCCGCAGGCCCCGCTCCCCGCGCCCGGGGTGCGTCGTGACCTGCGGGAGCGGGCCCGCCTGTCCAAGGCGCAGCTGGCCCGCACGCTCGGCGTGAGCCCGTCGACGATCAGTGCCTGGGAGAGCGGCCGGGACCCGGTGGGGGAGACCCGCACCAAGTACGCGTATCTCCTGGACGGCCTGGCCGCCAAACTCACTGCCGGGACCGAACCGGACACCGCTCCCGTCCCCGAACCGGCGGCGGCTGCCAATCCGCCCGCCGGAGCCTCCGTCGCTGGCGTCCCCTCCCCGGAGCCCTCCGGGCCGGCCCTCACGGAACAGGCCGGGCCTGCGGAGGGCGGCGACGCTGACGAGGTGGAGACCCTCGCCGTGCCGGAGCTGTGTGTGCTGTGCGGCAGGCCGGCCGGGCATCGGGTGGAGGGTTTCGCCCAGCACCTGAACGCGGCCGGCTGCCAGGAACCTGCCCCCGCAGCTCCCGCCACGGTGCCGCTGGCGAAGCCTGCCACGACGCCGGTGCAGCCCCGGTCCGCCCAGTCCGCCGAGAAGACCGCCCAGTTCACCCAGCCCACCACTCCGGCCGCCCGGCCCGAGGCTGTTCCGGCTGCGCGGCCGTCGCTGCGCCCCTCGCGTACGCCGTCCCCCGCCGAGCGTTCCAAGAGCCCGGCCCGGCGCGCGTTCCAGGAGCCGCCGCCCGGCCCCGGGGACCTGATCGGCCAGGCGGTCCAGGGCGCGCTCGCGGACCACCAGGGCGACGTGGAGGCGGCGTCGGCGGCGTTGCTGAAGCGGGCGATCCCGGACGCGATGCACCTGCTGGACGAGACCCGCAAGGGCGCCCGCTACGACATCGTCGCCCACCCCTGGATCCCCGACATCCTCAGGAAGCAGAGCTCCCGCGGCCCGGACCAGGTCTGGGAAGCCCGCCCGAAGTGGACCCGCCACGACCTGCCTCCCGGCCGGTACGAGGTGACCGCGCTCGACATCAACGGCGCCTACCTCTCCGCCCTCAAGACCCACCTCCCCCTCGGCCGGCTGGAACACTCCGCCGGCCCCGCCCACGACCGCCGCCGCGCGGGCGTCCACCTCATCACCCCACCCGCATGGGAGCACGAAGCGGTCCTGCCCAACCCCCTGGGCAACCGCGACGAACCAGGACCCCTGTGGGTCACCGAGCCGACCCTGCGCCTCCTGCTGCGCCTGTCCGGCCCGAAGCACGGGCTGTGCGCCCCGCCGGAGATCCACGAGTCCTACACCTCCGGCGCCACGGAGAACCTGCTGGAGAAGTTCCGTATCGCGCTGAAGGACGCCCGGGACGCGGCGATCGAGCGGGGCGACGAGGTGACGCTCGAATACGTGAAGGCGATGTACTCCAAGTTCGTCTCGACGATGGGGGAGTCGAACTACAACCGGGAGCTGTACCGCCCGGACTGGATGCACATCATCCGCTCCCAGGCGTTCGCGAACCTGTGGCTCAAGGCGCTCAAGGCCCACGACGAGGGCCTCATGGTGATCCGGGCGATGGGCACCGACGAACTCCACGTGACCGGGGACTGGCGCCGTGTCTTCCCCGAAGGCCGCGGCGTTACCGAAGTCAAGGTCAAGGACACCTACACCGCCGGTACGGGCACCGATGCCATGGTGGGGGAGGAGCGCCCGTAATGCCGGAGAGGAACCTCGACTTCGGGAAGTTCGGTGCCCGCGGGATCAGGGGCAGCGACGCCGTCGCCCGCAAGCTCGACGAGCTCGCCGGCGGCATCGTCACCCCCGTCACCGCCGGACGCGGTCTGATGGCACGCCTGCACTACCTGACGAGGTCGGACAGGAGCCGCCAAGCCGCCCGCGACGCCGGCCTGACGGTCACCGACCGCACCCTGAAGGCATGGCTGGAGGGCAGGCGCCGCCCGTCGAAGGCCAGCCTGGAACGCGTCGACGCCGCCTACCGCACGGTGCGCCGCCGCAACGTCGCCCGCCACCTCCTGGCCCGCCTCAACCGCGACGGACGCGGCACCCGGGTGGAGATCCACCCCTTCAACCAGTCCGGCGTGCCGCGCCCGCTCCAGCGGGTGGTGGAGTACCGGACGATGAACGTGCGCCGCTGGGACCGCATCGTCACCTCCTGGGCGGCCGGCGACCACCAGGGCCTGGACGACACCTGGACCACCGATGTCCTGCCCGACCTCGGCAGCCAGTGGGGCCAGTACGAATACGTCACCAGCATCGGCTTCGCCGCGTAGCACCCCTCACCGGCCCCCGACTGCCGCGCGCCACGCCACGCCCTCCTTCGATTCGAAACAGCCGCCGCGCCCCTGCGTCTGCGAATCGAAGGAGATATAGCGGATCCACCTTGATCATCGATCATCTGCCCGCCGCGTGCCGCGCGCTTCGCCGAGCCTTCGGCACCCGTCCCGGGGCACGCCTCGCCGGGCACCGCCCGGCCCCGGGTGCCCTGGACGAGAACTGCGCCCACGAGCCCGACAGAACCGGTGACGGGCAGGCGCCCCCCGGGCCCGGATGCTTTCACCGCGGGCACCGCGCGGCCGGCCGCCGCCAGGGGTGTGGCCGACGGGACGTCAAGTCCGGTCCCTCGCCCCGCCCTCGCCTCGCCCTCGTGCCGCGCGGTTCGGGCGGCCCCGGGCGTCCGGAGTGAACTGCCTGATCAGCGAGGTGACGGTGTGTCTCCGAACACACCGTCACATTAAAAACTTAGCTTAGCCTTACCTTATTGAAGTTCCCGGTTGGGGCGCCTGCCGGTATGTCAGAGACGGATGAGACGGATGAGGAGAAGCGGGATGGCAACGAGAACGCTGCGGAAGGCGCTGGTCGCCGTGGCGGCAGCCACCGTGATGACCACGACAGTGCTGACGGCCACGGCCACGGCCTCCGCGGACACGGGCGCTCCCCGCCCCGGGCACCCCGCCGCTCAGAAGGCACTGGAGGCCCATGTCCGGACCGGTATCCCGGGCGTGCTCGGGCAGGTACGGGACGCCGGCGGGACGTGGAACGGCTCCGCGGGAGTCGCGGACCGTGACACCGGACGCGAGCGGCTGCCCGAGGACCGTTTCCGTATCGGCAGCATCACCAAGGCGTTCACTTCGGTGGTCCTTCTCCAGCTGGAGGCCGAGGGCAGGCTGAGCCTGGACGACAGCATCGAGCACCACCTGCCCGGCGTGGTCCACGGCAACGGCAACGACGGCCGCGGGATCACACTCCGTCAGATGCTCAACCACACCAGCGGCCTGCCCGACTACCTCGACGACGCGTTCTTCGAGCGGATAGGCACCACCGACTGGCCCGAGCACCGGTACGACACCTTCAAGCCCGCCGGCCTCGTTGCCACGGCCGTCGCCCACCCACCGGCCTTCGAGCCCGGCACGGACTGGAAATACTCCAACACTAACTACGTCCTCGCGGGCATGGTCATCGAGAAGGTGACCGGCGCCTCGTACGAGAGCGAGGTGGAACGGCGCATCGTGCGCCCGCTCGGCATGCGCGCCACCTCCCTGCCGGGCACCTCGCCGCGGATCCCCGGCCCGCACGGCCGCGCCTACAGCGACCTCCACGGCGGCCCGGGCGCCAGGATCTGGGACACCACCGAGCTCAACCCTTCCTGGATCTGGTCGGCAGGACAGGCCATCTCCACCGTGGGGGACCTCAACCGCTTCTACGGTGCGCTGCTGCGGGGCGAGCTGCTCCCCGGGAAGCAGCAGCAGGAGCTCCTGACCGCGGTGCCGGTGCCGGTGAAGGAGGCCGGGGAGGGCGTGGCCTACGGGCTGGGTCTCTACCGGACCACCCTGCCGTGCGGCGGGTACATCTGGGAGCACGGCGGCAGCATCAACGGTTCCCTCTCCGTGGCCGCTTCCTCGCCCGACGGCCGCCACACCGCGGTGTTCAACGCCAACGGCGACTGGGGGGACGCCGACCTGGAGGACGTGGTCAAGGCCGAGTTCTGCGACACGGCACAGCCGGCACGGCACTGACCCGAACCATTTCCGGGGAGCGGGCCCGGCTGCGGGCCTGCTCCCCGGAGCGTGCCACGCCCGCCCGGCCCGCGGAGCCGCGACGAGCCACTCCGCGGCCGGGATGACGAGCTCGGCCCGTGGGACGATCGGGGCGCCGGGGCGCCGGGGGGCGGGTGCGGCAGAAGGCCGGACTCAACTGCGCCCTCCTGGACGCCGCGCCGGGCGAGTTCCGGCGGCGAGCTCGCCTGCAAGATGTCCCGTCCGGGCGCGCGTGGAGTGACCGGTGGGTTGTCCGGTTCGGGGGTTTCACGGTCGGCCGGGTGGGCGGCGCCCTGATGGGTGTGGGCGGGCGTGAGCCGTGCTCGAGTGATGTGTCGGATGAAAGCGTGGGAGCTGGTCCGGCCGGTCATCGCCGCGTGGAAGGCGTAGCGTCCCTCGGTCAGGGGCACGCGGGCCGGTAGGTGATGCGGGAGATGATGAACGCGCCGCCGTTCACGTGGTTGCGGGGCGGGGGCCGACGGTGTTGGTGAGGGTGCCGATGTGTTCGATGGTGACGGCGACGGTCTGGCCGGGCTGGAGGTAGGTGCCGGTTTCGTGGCCGATGCCGGCGGGGTGCCGGTGTAGAAGATGTCGCCGCTGTGGAGACCGGTGCGGGCGTTGGCGTACGTGAGGAGTTCGCCGCGGTCGGCTCGTCCGGGACCTTCAGGCCGAGCCGTTCCAGATGGGCGGCGTAGGTGGCGCCGGCACAGACGATCTTCGCACCGGGCTCGATCGGGGCGAGGAGCCGCAGACGGTGCAGGGGGCGCTGGAGACCGTCCCAGGGCGGGGTGCCGGTGGGGTCGGCGGCCAGAGCGGGGGCACAGTCGGCGAACGTGCCCGCGAGGGGGCGGGAGGTGTCGTCCCCGGGGTGGACCATGGCCCAGAAGCTGGTGGTTCCGTCGGTGCAGCGTGCGATCTTCGTGGTGGTTCCTCCGTTCCACGCGGGGCGGGCCGGGGTTCAGTAGGCGTTCTGGGAGGCGAGGCGCTCGCACAGCGTGGTGAGGAGCGGGGGGGGGCTGGCGGTCGAGCACGGCCTCGACCAGCGAGAGGCGGCCCTCACGGTGCGCGGCGGTGGCGCGGGTGAGCGCCCCGTTCAGCTCCTCGGCCGTGGTGACGCGGGCGGTGACCGCGCGGTCCCCGGCACCGAAGGCGGCGGGCAGGGCGGTGTAGTTCCATGCGGCGACGTCGTTGTAGGCGGCCTCGGGGCCGTGGATGGCGCGTTCGACGGTGTAACCGTCGTTGTTCAGCACGATCACTATGGGTGCGGCGCCGTGACGTGCGGCGGTTCCGATGGCCTGGGCGGTGAGCTGGGCGCCCAGGGCGTAGCCGATCGAGTACCACAGGGACTGGCAGATGAACCGCGCACCGGCGGGCAGGCGCAGCTCCTGGGCGCCGAAGGAGGCGGTGCCGATGTCGGCGATCAGGATGTCGCCGGGCTCCAGCTCGGCGGACAGCCGCTCCCACAGGGCCGCCTGGGTGAGACCGGCGCCGGCCGCCGCGGTCGCCGACGGAGCGGGACCGGGGGCAGGGTGTTCGCGTAGCAGCTGTGTCAGGCCGTCGAGGGTCTGTTCCAGCGGGAGCCCGTCGTAGCGGGTATGGCCGGCCTGTGCGTGGCCGGGGTGCAGGGCGATGGTGCGGCCGGGGTCGAAGCGGTGGCTGAAGCCGCCGGTGTCGATGTCGGTGAGCTCGGCACCGGCCAGGATCAGGCAGTCGGCGTTCTCCACCGCCCGGCGGGTGCTCTCGCCGCTGAGGGCTGCGGTGTAGATGCTGGCGAAGGCCGGGGAAGTCTCGTCGACGGTGCCCTTGCCGAGGGAGAAGGCCGCCGTTTGCATCCCGCTGCCGCCCGCCACGACGAGGCCCGCGAGGGTGTCGCGCAGGTGGTGGCGGTCGATGTGGTGGCCGGCCAGCACCGTGGCCGTACGGGCGGGTGCGAGCAGGCGCGTGCAGTGCGCGAGAAAGCGTCCAGGCGCGCCGGGTCCGTACCGGGGTTCCCGGTGGCGGCCAGGGGTCCGGAGGGCTGCGGGCGGGGGGCCGTGACCACGTCGGTGGGGAGGTTGATGTGGACCGGCCGCTTGTGGCGCAGGAGCTCACCGGGGACACGGTCGATCTCGCTCGCGGCGTTGCCGGTGCCCAGCGTGGTGTGCGCGACGGTGACCTCGGCGTACATGCGGGAGAAGTGCCGGTAGTCGCCGTCGCCGAGGGTGTGGTGGAGCAGCTTGCCGGAGGCCGCCGCGCCGGTGGCGGGCATGCCGGTGATCGCGACCACCGGCACGGACCCGGCGTAACTGCCGGCAACGGCGCTGAGCGCCGACAGCTCCCCGACGCCGAACGTGGTGACGACGGCGGCCGCGCCGCGTACCCGGCGTTGAGCTCGTTGGAGTTCCCGATCCAGGTGATGCCCGGGGCTTCGGTGATCTGGTCGAGGAATCCCAGGTTGAAGTCGCCCGGGACCCCGAAGACGTGCTCGATCCCCAGCTCGGCCAGGCGGCCCAGGAGGTGGTCCGCGACAGTGAATGTCTTCCTGGGAAGCGCCTTTCCTTGCGATCACGTAAAGGTCAATGCCCTTGACCTACTTTTCTCACGGTACGCCCGCGGCAGAACGGGTCAACATGGTCGACCTGATCAGGCCGGATGGCTACGACCACGACTTCGCGCTCTTCTGCGCCGCCCACCGCCGCCACAACCGTGACGCGGACCGCATCCTCGCCGAGTACGGCCTCGGCCGCGCCCACCACCGCATCCTGTTCTTCCTCGCCGTCTCACCCGGCATGAGCGTCGGCGACCTCTGCCGGACCCTCGACCTCACCAAACAGGCCTTCAACCCACCCCTGCGCACCCTCCTCACCGACGGCTGGGCCGAAGCCGCCCCCGCCCCCGAGGACCGCCGCCGCAAACAGCTCCGGCCCACCCCCAAAGGCCGGGAACTGGAAGAACGCCTGCGCAACGCCAAGCTGGCCCCCTTCGCCGCCGCACTGGATGCGGCCGGCCCCGAAGCCGCCGCAGGCTGGCGCGCGATCATGACCAGCATCGCCGGCACCAACCTCGCGACCCTCCCCCCCACGCCTCCATGACACCCTCGACAGCCAAGGCACCACCGGCGAAAGCGGTGGGATTCAAGGTGGCGGGCCAGGCCGGGGGCGGAACAGACCACTGCGCAGCACACAGTGTTAGTCGTTCCCGACCGACCGGGTGGGCGGGGCGGCTGCGGAGGAGTCGGCGGTGAGCATCATCGGCTCGTGTCGGCCGCGAGCAGGTGCTCCATGGGCTCCATGGCCCGACTGTAGATCACGTCGTGGCTGTGTGTGGGGGGGTGCCCCTATCTCTTTGGTCAAGGGAAACGGGGCTGCGTTGGGTCGGGGAGCCGGGCAGCATGGCGGTGTGGCTGATCTTCTGTGGGATGACGTGAGCTGTTTCTTCGACCCGGACCTGATGGGGTCGTTGCCGGATCTGCGGGTCCCTGATGCCTCGGTGGAGGACTGGCAGGCGGTCCTCGATCTCGTCGTGGCGAGGGGTTGGAGGTGCCAGTACTCGGAAGGCGAGACGGTGCTGCCGGTGCCTCGGGCGGCGAGCGTGCTGTCCCGTCCGGCGGACGCTGAGTGCCCGTATCTGCGGGTCTGGCTGGCTCTAGATGCGCTGGCGATCTTCCGTTTCCTTGACGACGAGGTCATCGACTTCGATGTTGACCTGCGGGAGTTGCAGGGTCAGGAGCGACTGGATGTGTTCTGCGGCTTCCTTCGGGAGATCGGGCGGCACTTGGGCAAGCCGGTGCTGATGGATCCGCAGGGCGGCCATGAGCGCCCGGTGCTCGGCTTCGACGTCGAGACCGATCGGGTCGTCCTCCTGGCTGACCCGGTGGTCATGTGACCGCGGTGGTTGGCCTGGATTCGTAGAAGGTTCCGTCGCGGAGCATCGCGAAGAGGACGTCGGCTCGTCGTCTGGCGAGGCAGAGCAGGGCCTGGGTGTGGTGCTTGCCCTGAGCGATCTTCTTGTCGTAGTAGGCCCTCGATGCCGGGTCACCCAGGGCCGCGAACGCGGAGAGGAAGAAGGCCCGTTTGAGCTGCTTGTTTCCCCTTCGGGAGGGCTGTTCGCCGCGGATCGAGGACCCTGAACTGCGGGTCGCGGGTGCGAGTCCTGCGTAGGCGGCGAGGTGGCCGGCGGTCGGGAAGGTGCTGCCGTCGCCGACCTCGATCAGGATCCTGGCTCCGGTCCTGACGCCGATGCCCGGCATGGACGTCAGGGCCTTCGAAAGAGGGTGAGTCTCCAGCAGTTCCTCGATCCGCCCGGCCAGCAACTTGCGCTGATCAAGGACGGCGGCCAGCGATCCGGCCAGGCTCGGGACGATCAACGCGGCTGCCTCAGTCCCTGGAACGGAGACGGTCTGCTCGTCCAAAGCGGTGAAGATCTTCTCGGCCAGCCGCTCGGCCATCCGTGGCGCCTTCGGCCGTAACAGCGTGACCAGCCGCCGCCGTCCGGCCTTGCGGATCTGGGCCGGAGACCCGAACCGCTCCAGCAAGGCCAGGACAGCCGGGTGCTGCAACCGCGGCCCCAGCACCCGCTCCAGCGACGGGTGGATCTGGGTCAGCAGGCCGTGCAGCCGGTTCGCGACCCGCGTCGCCTCTCCGGCGAGGTCGTCGTCGAACCCGACGATCATCTCCAGTTCGGCGATCGTCTCGTCCTCGCCGTCGATCGCCCGCAGCGTGTGAGGCATCGCGCGGGCCGCGTCCGCGATGATGAATGCGTCCTTCGCGTCGGTCTTCGCCTCGCCCGGGTAGAGGTCGGCGATCCGCCGCATCGTCAGCCCCGGAAGGTAGGCGACGGGGCAGCCCATGTCCCGGGCCACCGCCAGCGGCAGGGCTCCGATCGAGGCCGGCTGGTCCACCACGACCAGCACGGTTCCGTGCTTGGCCTGCAGCTTGGCGAACAGCTCGCGGAGCTTGGGTTCGGTGTTGGGCAGGCGCTTGTCGAAGGCCTTCTTGCCGGTCGGGGTGACGGCGGTGGCGTGGTGTTCGCCCTTGCCGACGTCCAGGCCGAGGAAGACGTCGATGTCGCCGGTGTCGATCACGTGCAGGCCCCTCCATCACGCTTTCGTCCGGCCTTGCCTCGGCACCGAGCTGCCACATCCACGTTACGGAGAGTTCTTCCGACTCGGGTGAAGCCGGTGCTCAAGCCCCTCATCAGCGGTCCGTCGATGCCTCCGGGCCCGGTGACACCACCCCCCCGGATCATCAACAACAAGGGGGGGGAAGTCATGCCGGACCCGAAGGCCGGTGGCCCCATTGCGGAGCCACGAAGACGGTAACGGGGGGGGGATGCTCCGCCCCCGGCGGGCGCAGCGATCCGGCCTCGGGCCGGAGCCTGCGCGACCTGGCCGGGCCGTGGCTCATGCTGCCCCACCCGCGCTCGCGCGTCCCCGGCCGCCGCCCCGGCGCCGAACTCGCCTCCCTCGCCGTGGCCGGCATGTACGCGGCCCAGGCACCCGACCCGGCCCTGGTGCGGGAGTGCCCGGTGATTCTGTGCCCCGGCTGTCGGCGACTTCGGCTGGGCCCTGGCCCGGGCGGCCGGTACGGGCGTGCTCCGCGAGGACGGTGCTCCGGTGGGAACGGGTGGGTGGCGGGAGGGACGGTCTGGTGCGTGCGAGGTTTCGGCCGGGCGGCCCGTCGGTGGTACGGGTCTGGAGTCAGCCGAGGAGGCGGACGGGCGAGCCCGCCAGGAAGGCTTGGATGTCTTCGACGGCCTGGCCGTAGTACCTCTCGTAGTTGGCGCGGGTGACATAGCCCAGGTGCGGGGTGGCCAGCAGGCGTGGCGCAGTGCGCAGGGGGTGGTCTGCGGGCAGTGGTTCGGTGTCGAAGACATCGACCCCCGCGCCGGCGATGGTCCCGGCGCGCAGGGCGGACAGCAGGGCGTCCTGGTCGACGATGGCGGCCCGTGAAGTGTTGATCAGGTAGGCGGTCGGGCGCATCCGGGCGAGCTCGGCGGCGCCGACCAGGCCGCGGGTGCGGTCGCTCAGGGCGAGGTGGACGGAGACGAAGTCGCTGCTCTCCAGCAGTTCTTCCTTCGTCGCCGCAAGCGCGGTGCCGGCCTCGTCCGTGCGTTCCTCGGTGAGGTTCTGGCTCCAGGCGATGACGTCCATGCCGAAGGCCAGGCCCACCTGGGCCACCCGGCTGCCGATCTTGCCCAGCCCCAGCAGGCCCAGGCGGCGGCCGTGCAGGTCCGCGCCGACCGTGGACTGCCACCGGCCGCCTTCCCGGACGGCTTCGGCCTCGGGCACGATGCCCCGAGCCAGGCCCAGCAGCAATGCCCAGGTCAGCTCCACCGGCGGAGTCGAAGAACTGGCCGTACCGCACACCGTCACCCCCTGCGCCCTCGCCGCGGCGTAGTCGATGACCGAATTACGCATCCCCGAGGCGACCAGCAGCCGCAGCCGCGGCAGACGGGCGAGCAATGACGCGGGGAAGGGCACCCGCTCCCGCAAGGTGACCACGATGTCGAACTCCGCCAGGGCCGAGGCCAGTTCGCTCTCGCCGGCGAAGTGGTCGGGGAAGGTGACGACATCGACCTTCCCGGCCAGTGGTGACCAGTCGGCGATGGTGGTCGCTACGGACTGGAAGTCATCAAGTACGGCGCAACGTAGTGTCATGACTGCTCTTCTCCCTCGGTGGTGTCGGGTGCGGCCGGGGTCACTCCGGGACCGGGGCCACCGGGCATGGTGTCTCCTGCCGGGGTAGCCGGCAGGGGTTGGGATGGCCCCGTCGTGACGGGCGGCTGTCCCCGGCAACTGCGGATCAGTAGCGGGCATGACCGCCGCACCGGGCGGGGGTCACGGCAGCTCGCGCCGGCTGTAGGTGAGGCCGGCGCCCGGGCATCCGCCTGGTCGCAGTGCCGGGTGGACCGTTGCTGACCTGAGAGTCGTGGTGAGGATGCCGCGACGCTGGGTGCCGGTCATCGAGCGCTGCAACCGATCCGGCGCGTGCTTGGCTGAGACGGGGACGCTGAGCTCCGGCTCGATCCCGTCGGCCGCCGGGACCTCCTGCGCGGCTCCGGGCTCGCGACAGGCCCGGGCGGAGGGTGCGCGTGGAAGTACCTTCTTCACGATGCGGATGTCCAGCTCCTCGGCTGAGAGCTCGGGCAGACATCCTGTGGCGCAGCTGCAGGAGGTCTGCTCTGCGCCGCCCGGCAGGAGCAGGCCGCACAGCCCGCAGGCGAGCAGGCCGGTTTCGAAGGTGCCTGCCCGTTCCGCCACTCGTGCGGGACCGGGAGCGGTTCGGGATCGGCAGACCGCGACTGCCTCCCCAAGGGCAGCGATCACCATTGCTCGGCTCCTGACTTCGGCAAGGCACCCGGGGCGGGTCTCCGACCGGCGCTGTACGGACAGTTCGACTGCCCGTACGGTCCCAGCGTAAAGATCGCTTGTACAGCGAATCCAGAGCAGGGTTCGTCATATCCCTGGCCGGCCGGTGAAGGCGGCGACGAGGGCGCGCCGGGCCTGGGCGGTGGCCCGCTCGCCCGCGACGCCGTGCTGCCCGGCGACCTCCGGGACCGGCCTGCCCGTCTCGATCACCATGCGTACGGCACCCTCACGAAACTCGGGCGCATACGTCCGTTACCTGGACCCCGCGAACCCCGACTTCCCCTGCAAACACGGACTCCACACTACGAGGGGAGGGACGAGCCCGGTCTTCACTCGATACGGCACGACTCCAACACGGAGGGGCAAGGCCGCCTTCGGCCCGGCGGCGCGGGAGGCGAAGTTCTCTCCCAGGCAGAGAGTGACGCCTGTGGCCGAGGTGGCGGGCGGAGCGGAGCCGGTCGGCAGGTCCTGTCCGGCGTGGAGCACGAAGTCGTCCCCGCCGCGCTCGCTGAGAACGGAGGCGAATCGCTGGCTGCGTCCCCGAGAGCGGGTACCAGAACGATGCGGCCGCCCGGAAGCCGGTGGAAGTGGCCGGAGCGCAGCAGACCGCTGTCGTGGCCGGCCATCACCGCCTCGTAGCCCTTGAGACTGATGACTCGTGCCCGTTTGTGCGAGGCGGTCATCCGATCCTGGCCCGTCGTGTTCTCCGGGGTGGTAACGCGGGTCACCCGGCTCGCACGGAGGGGCGCGCCACGTTGTCGGCCGGCGTTGCCGGGGCCTGGTGGTCTCGGGCGGTGCGGCGGAATCGGGTAGGGGCTTGTCCGTGGGCGCGGGTGAACGCCTTGCTGAAGGCGTACGGGGACGCGTAGCCGCTCTGGCGGGCGATGGTCTCGACGGGGGTGTCGGTGTCGCGCAGGTGCTGGGCGGCGAGGGTCATGCGCCAGCGGGTGAGGTAGGACATGGGTCCTTCGCCGAGGTGGTCGGCGAACCTGCGGGCCAGGGTGGGCCGGGAGACCTGGAGGTGATCGGCCAGGGTCTGCACGGTCCAGGGGCGGGAGGGCTCGTCGTGGAGGGCTTGAAGGGCCCGGTGGGTGAGGGGGTCACGCAGGCCGGTCAGCCAGGGCGGGCAGGAGTGGTCGTCGGCCTGCCCGTCCAGCCATGCCCGTACGGCCAGGACGAGAAGGATCTCGACCAGTCGCGCGACGACGGCGTCCGATCCCGGCCGGGGCGTCGCGGTCTCCGCCGCGAGGAGGTCGACGGCTCCGGCCAGGTCCCGGCGGCGGCCGCGCCGGGCGGGGACCACCAGCAATGATGGCAGGGCGGCCAGCAGGGGGTGGACGGTGGCCGCGCCGTGCTCGAACCACCCGCACAGCAGTACCGCGTCGGCGGCGGCCGGGTGACCGGGGCCGGCCGCCGCCGGGCCGAGGGCGGGGGCGTCGGCGATGACGTGCCCTTTCCCGGCGGGGGAGAGCACGATGTCTCCGGGGCCCAGCCGGATCACGTGCTGGGGGTGGTCGGTCTCCCAGATGACGGCGGTGCCCTCCAGGACGACGTGGAAGCCGGTCCGGTCCGGGTCGTTGATCTCCATCGCCCACGGGCCGCGCGGCGTCGTCTGCACCGATCCGGCCTGGCCGGTGCGTGTCGTGGCCAGTACGTCCGTCAGCACATCCATGTCCACCAGTGTCCCACGCTGATACGAATGGACATCATTGTGAGCCACAGAGCCATTCTGAGTATCAAAAGAACTGCTTAGCGTGGGAGGCATGAACGACTACACCGTGACGGTCACCGGTTCCACCGGC
This sequence comes from Streptomyces eurocidicus, assembly GCF_002891295.1. Lineage (GTDB taxonomy): Bacteria > Actinomycetota > Actinomycetes > Streptomycetales > Streptomycetaceae > Streptomyces > Streptomyces eurocidicus. The sequence goes on from NZ_LGUI01000002.1 coordinate 1,102,067, forward strand.
AAGACCGGCCGCCATGTGAGCGACCAGGCGATCAAGCGCGGCTGGCGCGTACGCGCCGCCTCCCGCCGGGACGCCGGACCGGGCGAGTGGGTCCCGATGGACTGGGCGGACCGGAACACCTGGTCCCCTGCCTTCACCGGCTCCGACGCCGCCTACATCGTCCTGCCCGCCGAGCACCCCGGCATCCTCGACCAGGCCCCCGCGATGCTGCGGACCGCCGCGGACGCGGGCGTGAAGAAGATCGTGCTGCTGTCCGCCATGGACGTCGACACAGCCCCCGCGGGCACACTCCAGCCCGTCGCCGAGCAGGCCCTGCGCCGGCTTCCGGTGGAGTGGGCCATCGTGCGGCCCACCTGGTTCATGGACAATTTCACCACCGGCGGCTTCGCCGCGATGACCGCCGCCGGGCACCTGCGCTTCCCCACCGGCGACGGACGGCTCCCCTTCGTCGACAGCCGTGACATCGCCGCCGTGGCGACCGAAGCCCTCGCCGGGGACGGGCCGGCCGGCATCCTCCCGGTCACCGGCCCGCAGGCCGTCACCCACCACCAGGTCGCCGCCGCCCTCACCACCGCCCTGGGCAGGCACATCCAGTACACCTCCATCCCGGCGGAAGACTTCGTCACCGACCTCACGGCGATGGGATTCCCCCTCGAACACGCCCGGCACATGGCCAACACCCACATCCAGCTCTCCACAGGGAAGCTCCTGATCCCGGTGACCGACACCGTCGAACGCCTCACCGGGCGCCGCGCCCACTCACTCGAAGACTTCGCCCGGCACCACGCCCGCACGGCCCCGTAAAACCCCGGCCAGGCCCCGGTCCTGACGGTTCACGGCCACCGGGGCAGCCGCGGCAAGCCGTCCTTGACGGGTGGCCGCGGCTCAGCCGACCGCCGGCAGTGAAGAGGCGGCGCTGCCATCCCGGCGGCCGGGGCACGGGGTTCGCGGAGGACGTCGAGGGCCTGGACGAGGCCGGGGAAGGGCACCGGGCCAGCACCCGACGACGTACACGAGGACCGCCGCGGCATGCCCGAGGTGACGGGGCAGACGCCGCACCGTCCATGCCCGCCGGCCTGCGGCACAGCCGGGCCATGGCGGTGGTACGGGCCGGCACCCGCCGGCCCCGCCACCCCGGCCAACCATCCTCACCGGCACAGGCGGCGACACCCCAGGGGCGAGTACCCCCGGCCGGCGACAGCGACGGCCCTGCCGCGGCCCCGGAGCCGAGCCGCACCAGTGGGTGCTGCGCCGGCTCCGCCTGGACCCGGTGTCCCCGAACCCGCCGCCCTGTCACCGGTCCTGCTCCTACTGTGGGATGCCTCGTGGATCCGAGGGCACTTGGGTGGGCAGTTGGGGCCGGCAGTCGAGCCCCGGCGACCCCGGTAACCCTGTGCCCGAGGAGGAACCGCTGCCGGAGGAAGACGATGACCAGCCGCCCGGAGGGCAAGGCGGTCTGACGTAGTGGACGCTGAGGCCCTGCGCGCACGGTGCGTGCGGGAACTGGAGGAAAGCCCGCGTGGCTGTTTCGGCGGCCTGCCCTGGCTCCGTGACGCCTTCGCCTCCGTCCCGCGGGAGCACTTCGTCCCGGACCGCCTCTGGTGGCCCCGCCCGGACGAGGACGGCCACTACCTCCTCATCGACCGAGACAAGAACCCGAAACGCTGGCTGAAGGCGGTCTACCTGCTCAGAACCCCGCTGATCACCCAGATCGACGACGGTGCGATCCCCCCGGACGGACCCGCGACCGGAACCTTCACCTCCAGCATCTCCTGCATCACCGTCGTGATCGAGATGCTGCGCCACCTCGCCCCCCCGCCCCGGGGACAGCGTGCTCGAGATCGGGACGGGCACCGGCTACAACACCGCCCTCCTGGCCCACCGCACCGGCCCGGACACCGTGACCACCATCGAGATCGATCAGACGATCGCCGCCCAGGCCGGAGCGCGCCTCGACGCCGCGGGCGTCCGCGCACGAGTGCTGACCGCGGACGGAGAACACGGCGACCCCTCAGACCGCCGCCTCTACGACCGCATCGTGTGCACCGCCTCGGTCCGCCGCATCCCCCCGGCCTGGCTACGGCAACTGCGCCCCGGTGGCGCCCTCGTGGCCCCCCTGGACAGCCCCGCCGGCCACGACATCACCGTCCGCATGACCGGCACCGGTCACGGCTCCGCTGCCGGACGCCCCGTCGCCACCGTGGAGTTCATGCGCCTGCGGGGCCGGCGCCTGCCCCGCCCCCATACCGACTTCGGCTGGCCGGCCGGCATCGACGCACAGCGGTGGCGCGACTACGAGGTACACGCCGACCAGCACGGACAGCGCATCCTCCTGCGGACCGGATCAGCCTGAAGAACGGCGTCGGGGTGCGGCTTCGGCCAGGGGGCGAACCGCTCTTCCGGCAGCCGGGTACGCGGCCTTGCGAGGCGGTGATCCCCTGGGCGGGGACCACCGGGCGCAGGCACGCTATTTCGCACCCCTCGCGATGCCGGACGGCGAGTCCCGCACCGGGCGCCAGGAGGGGCCTGGCGCGGACGGTGCCCGAGGCCGTGCTCCTGGCGGGCCTGCCGCCGGACAACGCCGAAGCGGCAGCGGACGGCGAGGAGACCGGGGCCGGCCTCGCCCCGGACCCGGGTAACAGCTCCGCGCTCCGGGCGGTGCGACAGCGGGGACGCCGCCGCCACACACCTGCCCACTGACTTGCACCACGCCCAGCAGGCCGCGTGCACCAGGCGCTGCGCACGATCCCGGCGGCTCACCGGCTCTGGATCAAGGACGGGCCCCTGGGCGCGGCACCGCTTGTCCGCGGGATCCCCCGTCCCGGCCGGTAAACCCGGCCAAGACCCGAACGATCAGAACTTGAGCACCCGCACCGGCCATGCCGTGTGACACCGCGCCGATGACCGAGACCGGAACCCCGCGCCTGGTCCTGCGCCGTTTCCGCCGCCAGGCACGCGACTTCACCCGGCGCGGCGGCAAGCCCGCTGCCGCACCGGAGGGGGGACCTGAGGTCGGGCCAGCGCGGCCGCGAGTCGGGCGGCCTCACCGGCGCCGGGGGTGATCAAGACGCACAAGGGGAATGAATCAGGGCGTCACCGTCCATAGCGACAGGATTACGTCATGGGCAGGTCATTCACCGGGGAAGAATTCCATCGGGCGCTCGCATCCGACTCCCTCACTCCCACCGCACCCCTGATCGGCATGGCCAAGACCGCTGACGAACCGGATGCCATCCAGTTCGCCCCTGGAACGGCCTGCAAGAACTGGACCGCGATTCCGGTCACGCTCATCGAACGCGTGGAAACACTCAGCCAGGTCCCGTGCGACGACCATGCGCACCACCTGGTCCGGCTGCATCTCAAGGATTCCGGTACGCCGGAGGCCGCTGCTCTGGGGAGCCTGCTGCGGGCCGTCCTGGAGCTACGGGGGTCTCGGCAGCCCGCGCCGCAGGAACGGCCGGGACAGCCGGCGGCCGGGCGGTGGCTGCCTCGGCAGGATGCTCACCGCCCCGTACGCTCCGCGGCGGCCGGATGCCCGCCCCCGCCCGGGCCGTGTGTGGACGGCGACACGTGCTGCAGCCCGACCACCGGTTGCTGGGGCTGCTGCGGTGGCGTGTGGGACTCGGCCGCGGCACACGGAATGCCCGAGTGCGAGTACGGCATGAGGTTCCAGTGCGGCGAGAGGGTCTACGACGCCATCAACTGCTGGCCCATCGGCTGACGAGGCCGGCGCTCTTCGCGTACATCGGGTGCCGGCACTCGGCACAGGTGACCGGCGCGGGCGGTCTCACCTCCCACACCGCTTCCCACGCCTGCCCGCAGCCGAGATCCGGCAGGTGCGCGAAGACCGTTCCCCCACTCGCGTGCACGGTCCGAAACGCCACCGGCCCCCTCTTCACGGTCTCCGGGCGCGGTGGCAAAGGACACCCATCGACATCAGCGGCTCAGGGCGTTGCGCCTATCGAGGAGGGTGTTGTCGAGGGGGAGGGAGAGGAGCAGTGCCGGAGAGGAATCTCGATTTCGGGAAGCTCGGCGCCCGGGGCATCAAGGAGGGCAGTGAGGCGGTTGTCCGCAAGCTCGACGAGCTCGCGGGCGGCGTCGCCACCCCCGTCATGGCCAGGCGCGGTCTGACAGCGCGTTTGCACTACCTGACCAGGTCCGGCAAGAGCCGTCAGGCCGTCAAGGCCGCCGGGCTGACGGTCACCGACCGCACCCTGAAGGCATGGCTGGAGGGCAAACGCCGCCCGACGAAGACCAACCCTGGAACGCATCGACGCCGCGTACCGGGCGGTGCGCCGCCAGAACGTCGCCCGGCACCTCCTGGCCCGCCTCAACCGCGACGGGCGCGGGAAGCGGGTGGAGATACACCCTCTCAACCAGTCCGGCGTGCCGCGCCCGCTGCAGCGGGTGGTGGAGTACCGGTCGATGAACGTACGTCGCTAGGACAAGATCGTCGGCTCCTGGGCGGCCGGCGACCACCAGGGCCTCGACACCGCGTGGACCGCCGATGTCCTGCCGGATCTGGGAAGCCAGTGGGGCCAGTACGAGTACGTCACCATCGTCGGCTTCGCCGCGTAGAAGCCCCCTCGGCAGGAGGTGGTCTCCGACGCCCGTTGTGATGACGTACTGTGGGGATCACCGACGCGGGGTGGAGCAGCTCGGTAGCTCGCTGGGCTCATAACCCAGAGGTCGCAGGTTCAAATCCTGTCCCCGCTACTGCTGAAGAGGGCCCGGATCCGATGGGATCCGGGCCCTCCTGCATTTCCGGCCGCCCCAATCAAGGACTCCTGTCCTAGGCAGTACTGGACCAGCTGGCTTCGTTCATGTCTAGGACTGCTGAATAAGAGGCGCTAACAAAGGCGTTTAACGTGACGGTGGGTGATGAGGCAGGTGGCGAGGCCGAGGAATGCCTCGTGGATGTCATCGCGCCGCTCCCACCGGATCCGCAGGCGGCGAAAGCCGTGCAGCCAGGCGATCGTCCGTTCCACCACCCACCTGAAGGTGCCCAGGCCGGAGCCGTGTTCCCTGCCCCGTTCGGCGATGACCGGGCGGATGCCTCGTTGCCAGAGCAGGCGCCGGTACTTGTCGTGGTCGTAGCCGCGGTCCGCGAGCAGGGCATCCGGCCGCCGGCGGGGGCGGCCGACCGTACCGGCCACGGCGGGGACCTTGTCGAGCAGGGGCAGAAGCTGCGTGACATCGTTACGGTTCCCACCGGTCAGCGACACCGCGAGTGGGATGCCCTGTCCGTCGGTCAGGACGTGGTGCTTGCTGCCCGGCCGCCCACGGTCGACCGGGCTGGGCCCGCTTTTGGGCCCCGCCGGGCCGCCCTCACATGGGAGGAGTCGATCACCGCCCGCGACCAGTCCAGCTTGCCCTTCGACCGCAGCTTCCTCAGCAGCACCACATGCAACTGGTCCCAGACGCCGGCGTCGTTCCACGCGGCCAGCCGCCGCCAGCACGTCATACCTGAGCCGAAGCCCAACTCCTGCGGCAGATACTCCCACTGAATGCCCGTATGCAGCACGAACAGGATCCCGCACAACGCCTGCCGATCCGGCACCCTCGGCCGGCCCTCCACCAGCTTCGGCCCCGGCCCGGGCAGCAACGGCTCCACCAGCGACCACAGCTCATCCGACACGATCCACGGCCGCGACTGACGTTTCCCCACGGCCAGACCAACGAGCAGACAAGCCCACAGTCACACGATCAACAGCTTTTGTTAGAGCCAGTAAAGCCAACCAGCACATGCTCAGGCCGAGGTCCTGGCGCGCGCCACGCCCCAGGTCTCTCGACCATGGTCCTACCGCTCCGGCACTTCCTGGCGTGCTTTCCGGCGTAGCTCGCTGGCGCGTATGGATTGCCGGAAGCGCTCCACTTCGCGTAGCGCAGCAGCCCTCTTCTCCTCCGCGCTGAGCCCCTTGCCTTTGCGGTTGGCCTTGGGCTTTTTCTTATCTTTTGGCCCGGTGTGATCACCGCTGGTGAGCTGGACGCGCTTGGCGGAACCATCCCGATGCTGCCTGCCACGGCTGGTCATGACAACACGGTAGGCCCAGCACCGGACCCCTGGAACGCCCGGTGCAGCGCCTGCTGCTCCGTCACCGACGCTGCCCTTTATCTGCGGTCTGGTCTCTACCGGGGGCTCCTTCTGGCCGCCGTGGTGGCCGACCATCGCATGCCGAGTGCGTTGAGGTCGGTGCGGCGTTGTTCGGTGAGTTTGTCTGCCCTGCGCCGGGTGTTGTCGAGGACCATGCCGAGCTTCACCGCCAGGAGCTCCTCAGTACCGCCCTGGCGGCCCGCAGGTCCGTCTTCCGGCTCCAGGTGCTCGACGTGCTTGCGGGGTACGTTGAGGTGCCCTTCCCGGGCGTGGAACTGCCGTGCTGCCCGAAGGTTGAGGGCCCACTTGTCGTCCTGCGTGCGCTTCACGGGACGTTCGTCCTGCCCGGCCGGGGTGAGGTCGAGGACGTTCTCGAGGAGCCATTGCTGGACGGGCATGAGGCTGTCCCAGTCGAGGCGGCAGGCTTGGGCCCAGCGGCCGAGGTCTTCGCCCTGCACGGTCACCTGGCCCGGAACTGTCGGCACGACCCCGCCGCCCTCGACGTGTGCCTGGGCGAGTCGGAAGCAGCGCTGCCACCCGGTGTCCCAGGCGGGGCACCAGCCGGGATCGACGTCCTCCAGCGCTTCCCGCCGTGCCTCGGTCAGGGCTTTGGCCCTGGATCCGACGGGGAGGCCGGCCTGGCGGCGTTCGGCGATGGCATCCGCGAGCCGGGCGGATGTCCGCAAGTTCTTCGCCCAGGTCCCGACCGGATACCCGTCCCAGACAGCCGTGGCCGGCGGGAGGAAATGCCCGTGAACCGCCGCCCAGGCGCGCGCGGCAGTCAGTCCTTCTGCGAACGCGACGTCCTGGTGCGACCACACCATCCCCAGCCGGTCGAGCTCCCCGACCCGGGTCCTGTCGAGGTTGCCGGCCTTGGCGAACTTCCGCTGGTCAGCCAGCCATGTCCCGAGTGGGAACCCTGCGGGCTTCCACTCCGCCGGCGTGACGTACCCGTAGGGAACCCGCAGCTGCTGCGCCCCGGTCTCGGTGATCCAGCGGGTGGCTGCCTCGATGCCGCGCCGCCAGAATGTCGTCTCGGGGTTGATCACTCGGAGCCGGATGAACTGCGCCAAGGCCGCCGGGTCCCTGGGGGTGCTGAACTTCAGCAGTTCCCGCGCTGGCCCACTCGGGCCCACCTGATCAGCAGCACCGTCGACCAGGTGAGCGGCCGGCCCTTCGGCGGCGTCGGCGTCGTCCGCCTGGTCGCCGGGTCCGGCTGGGCCGTCACCAGTGCCCTCTGGGCTGGCGTCCTCTCGTGCCTTGCGGGCGGGGTAATTGCCGCTGCGTTTGCGGGAGTCGGCGAGAGCTTCGATGGTGTCGGTGTCGTGTGCGCGCAGCGCCCCGAGGACCTTTGCGAGGGTCGCATACCCGTCCGATGTCAGGAGATCGCTCGGTTTCTCGCCGGGAGCGAGGAATACCGGGACGATCAGTGACGCGATTTTCCCTTCTCCGGGGCGGATGCGGAGTGCGCGTCCGACCATTTGCACAATGTCGATCATTGACCCTCGTGCATCGCAGAAGGCGACGGAATCACATTGGGCTGTGTCGACTCCTTCTCCGAGCACGCGGACCGAGCTGAGTACGCGCAGCGCGGCTGGCTGGGGTTCGTCGCCGGGCCCGCCCTCGATGACGTCGGAGGCGAACTCCTCCAGCACGGCCCGGCGGTGGCGGGGCGGGTGGTCGCCGTACAGCCAGTCGGCCCACACCCGGTCCGGTCGCGGGAACCGGTCCGGGTCGTCCTCCCATGTTTTCCATGTGGTCCCGACGAAGCCGGTGGCCATGGCCTCGGCCTCGCTGATCTTGCTGTGGAACGTCAGCACCTTCCGCAGCCCCTCCTGCGCCGCTGCGGTCAGCACACCGGTCTGCAGCGCGGTCAGCCGTGTCCCTCGCACGGTGTCCGAGCCGGGGCCGGCGGTCTGGTGAGCCTCATGAAGCTCAGGGTCGGCAATATCGATACATACCACCTGATACGGGGCAACTAGCCCGCGGCTGACGGCCTCGGATAGGCTCAGCTTGAACGCCACAGGCCCGAATACAGAGGAGTCGGGGTCCATGCTCGCGATCAGCCGCGGCGCCGCATCACGGCCCCCCTCGGCCGCTTCCCAGACGCGCGCGGTGGCGGTCATGCAGAGGCGGCGGGCTGCGGGAATCTTGGTCTGGTCGTGTACGGCGGCCCATGGTTTGCCCGCGTCGCCGCTGGTCCGGTGTGCCTCGTCGACGACCATCAGGTCCCACACGGCCAGGCCCGCCGCGTGGGCGCGCTGGAGGACGCCGCGGCCGACGGCGGCGTAGGTGGCGAACACCGTCACCCGGTCCAGCCCCCGCATCCACTCCACGAGCTCGGCCGGGTCCGTCGTGCAGGGCATGCCATCGGCATCCTCGGCCCTCAGGCGGCACACCCCCAGCATCGCTCCCGTGCGGCCGCCTTCCCGCCACGCGGCCGCAGTCTGCGTCAGCAGGTCCAGGGTCGGGACCAGGACCAGCACTCGCTTTGCGCCGAGTTTCTGGGCGACCTCAGCAGCGATGAGTGTCTTGCCCGAGCCGGTCGCGGCGATGACCTGGGTTCTCAGTCCCGCAGCCGGCATGTGTCCGCTGTCGGGTGTCTGCAGGGCACGGAGGACGGCATCGACGGCTTCCACCTGATGCGGGAATAGCTCTTTCCCCGACATGCAATTTCTCTTTCCTCTTCCTCGCTGGCGTCTGATGCTTACCCAGTCCGCTAGAATTTGTTTTGCCGAAAATCGGGAGCAGGGATAGCGAATTTCCCAGCCCCTCTGAACGGTGTTTTGAGCGGCCTTTGGCGTTCGTTTTGATTCCTTCCGATGCCGGAAGGGTAGTGGCCCATCTCTCCATAAGGTAGCGGGCATAGAGAGATGACGCATGCTTACTGTTGGAAGTGTTCTAAAATGTTCGTTCCTGCTGGGCTGAGACTTTCGCGGCGAACCTCCCCGACCGTTTACACTCCCCCACACCAAGGCATGTGCACACAGATTCCCCTGACCTGAAGTCAGCACACCGCGCACCCCCACCCCTTAGCCAGCCCAAGGAACGCGCGGAGCGTGTTCCTTGGGGCCGGATCGCGGAGCGATCCGAGCCCGAGGCCAACGGAGTTGGCCTCCCGGGCCACGGAGTGGCCCGGATTCCCGGGACGAAGTCCCGGAATACCGCACGGAGTGCGGTGCTGTCTTTCCGTCGCGTAGCGACGGCGCGTCGTGTCTGCGGAGCAGACCGCGCGCCCCCACCCCTTAGCCAGCCCAAGGAACGCGCGGAGCGTGTTCCTTGGGGCCGGATCGCGGA
>NZ_LGUI01000001.1 GCF_002891295.1 Streptomyces eurocidicus
CCCGTCACCCCGCCGGCCCCCCTCCCCCGTCATGAAACGTCGCATGGTCGTCACAGGGCGAGACCCCCGAATCAGCTGCGTCAGCAAGGGCGTTGAGAAGCGAACAACGTCGCGTACGGCTCATGACACAAGACTTCCGTGCCCACCCCACCCACCGCTTCACCCGCAGTGGTGAATCACCTCTCGACCGCAGGACGTAACCACCCGTGCCCCGGTGTCGTCCGCAGGGCCCGGGCGGTGCCCGACCGCTCCTCCTCAGGCGGGCACCCTCCTACCGTCTCGGGGCGGACCCTGAGACGCCCGCGGCCCGCCGCCCCGCCGGCATGGACGGAATGATCGCGTCCGCAGATAGTGGGGAATGGACAGCCTCGCGCCCTCCCGCTTCGCCCGGAGACCGTTTACCTCAACACCGCGGCCACCGGCCTGCTGCCCGCCCCGGCCGTCGCCGCCTTGAGCGAGGCGGTCGGCGTCCTGGCCGCCGGGGCGCCGGGGAACGTGGACTTCTCGGCCACCGTGGACGCGGCCCGGTCCGCCTACGCCCGGCTGGTCGGCGTGCCCGCCGCCCGGGTCGCCGCCGGCGGCTCCGTCGCCGTGTACTGCGGGCTCATCGCCCAGTCCCTGCCGACCGGAGCCGAAGTGCTCGTCGCGGAGGGCGACTTCGCCTCGCTCGTCAACCCCTTCCACACCCGCCCCGGCCTCCGGGTGCGTACGGTCCCGCTGGAGCGGCTCGCCGAGGAGGTCCGGCCGGACACCGCCCTCGTCGCGGTGAGCGCCGTCCAGTCGGCCGACGGCCGGATCGCCGGCCTCGGCGCGATCGGCGCGGCCGCCCGCGCGTACGGCGCCCGTACGCTCGTCGACGTCAGCCAGGCGGCGGGCTGGTTCCCGCTGGACGCCGCCGCCCACGACTTCACCGTGGGCGTGGGCTACAAATGGCTGATGGGCCCGCGCGGCGTCGCCTTCCTCACCGTCCCCGAGGACCTGGGCGGCCTCACGCCCGTGTTCGCGGGCTGGGTCACGGGCGAGGACCCCTGGCTGACCTGCTACGGGAAGGTGGAGCCGCTCGCCGGGACGGCCCGCCGCTTCGACGAGAACGTGGCCGTCCTCTCGTACGTGGGCGCCCTGCCCGGGCTCGCCCTGATCGAGGAGCTGGGCGTCGAGCGCATCGGCGCGCACGACCGGGCGCTCGCCGACCGCTTCCGCGCCGGGGTGGTGGAGCTCGGCTTCACGCCCGTCCCGGCCGAGGGTTCCGCGATCGTCGCCGTCCCCGGGGTCCGGGGCGCCGCCGAGCGGTCGGCGGCGGCGGGGGTGCAGGTCAGCGCGCGGGCGGGCAAGCTTCGCGCCGCCTTCCACCTCTACAACTCCACCGCCGACGTCGATCGGCTGCTGGAGGTGCTCGCGCGGCGGTGAGTGGGTAGGACGGGAGGACCTCCGCCCACGGGTAGCCCCCGAAGCCCCGTGCGGAGCTCTGTCCTTCCTCCCCCCGCCTCCGAGGAGAGCACATGCGCCGTGCGCGCGACGAGCAGGACCAGTCCGCGGCCCTCGACCGGATCCTCCAGCTCGGGCTGGGCTTCGCCGTGTCGAAAGTCCTGTTCAGCGCGGTACGGCTCGGCCTCTTCACCGAGCTGGCCACCCGGCCGCTGCCGTACGAGGAGCTGCGCGACCGGCTCGGCCTGCACCCCCGCGCGGCCCGCGACTTCCTCGACACGCTGGTGGCGCTCGACCTGCTGGAGCGCGGCCCGGAGGGGTACGGCAACACCCCCGTCACCGCCCGTTACCTGGTCCGCGACCGCGCCACCTACCTGGGCGGCTTCCTGGAGATGACCGACCTCCGGCTCTACGGCTTCTGGGGCACCCTCCTCGACGGGCTGCGCACCGGGGAGCCGCAGAACGAGATCCGGCACGGCGGCGACTTCTTCGAGACCCTGTACCAGGACCCCGTCCGCCGCTCGGAGTTCCTCCGGGCGATGACGGGCCTGTCGATGCGCTCGGCACACGCCCTCGCCGACACCGTCGACTGGTCCGCGCACCGCGTCGTCGCCGACGTCGGCTGCGCCGAGGGCGGCACCCTCGGCCAGATCCTGCTGCGCCACCCGCACCTACGGGGCACCGGCTACGACCTGGAGTCCGTGCGCGACGACTTCGAACACCGCGCCGAGCGCTTCGGGCTCACGGACCGGCTCACGTTCACCGCGGGCGACTTCTTCACGGACCCGCTGCCCCGCGCCGACGCCCTGCTCCTCGGCCACATCCTGCACGACTGGGACCTGCCCACGAAGCGGATGCTGCTGCGCAAGGCGTACGAGGCACTGCCCCCGGGCGGCGTCGTCATCGTCTACGAGACCCTCATCGACGACGACCGCCGCACGAATCTGACCGGGCTGCTGATGAGCCTCAACATGCTGGTCGAGACGACGGGCGGCTTCGACTACACGGGGGCGGAGTGCCGGAGGTGGATGGCGGAGGCGGGCTTCACGTCGAGTGGGGTGCGGCATTTGGCGGGGCCGGAGTCGATGGTGGTGGGGCGTAAGTAGGACGGGTGCGGCCGGGGGCGCCCTGCGGGCGGCTTTTTTCCCTACCCCGCCCCTTCCCGAACCGGGGCTCCGCCCCGGACCCCGGTCCTCAAGCGCCGGACGGGCTGAAAATCAGCCCGTCCGGCGCTTGAGGCCACCGCGCGTCAGTGCGGAACCGGGGGCCCGGGGCCCTCCCCGGTTACGGGAAGGGCCGGGTCCCTCCCGGACGCTTCCCGGGTGATCGGCACCCCTGGGGTCACGCCCGTCCCGGCGCATACAGTGCCGTCATGAGCGACAGTGGTGTGCTGCACATCAAGGGGCGGGTGCTCGTCGGCGCGGACCCCGAGGGCGGGGTGCGCGACGAGCTGTGGGCCGTCGACGGCAGGATCACGTTCGAGCGGCCGGCCGGGGCGCGGGAGGTCACCACCATCGAGGGCTGGGCGCTGCCCGGTCTGGTGGACGCGCACTGCCACGTGGGCCTGGACGCGCACGGCCCCGTCGACGAATCGACCAGCGAGAAGCAGGCGTTGACCGACCGGGACGCGGGCACCCTGCTGATCCGCGACGCCGGCTCCCCCTCGGACACCCGGTGGATCGACGACCGCGAGGACCTGCCCCGGATCATCCGGGCGGGCCGTCACATCGCCCGTACCCGCCGCTACATCCGCAACTACGGGCACGAGATCGAGCCCGAGGACCTCGTCGCGTACGTGGCGCGCGAGGCGCGGCGCGGAGACGGCTGGGTCAAGCTCGTCGGCGACTGGATCGACCGGGAGACCGGCGACCTGTCGTCCTGCTGGCCGCGCGGCGAGGTCGAGGCCGCCATCGCCGAGGCGCACCGGCTGGGCGCGCGGGTCACCGCGCACTGCTTCGCCGAGGAGTCGCTGGCGCCGCTGGTGGAGGCGGGCATCGACTGCGTCGAGCACGCGACGGGGCTGACGGAGGAGACGATCCCGCTGTTCGCCGAGCGGGGCGTGGCGATCGTGCCGACGCTGGTCAACATCGCGACGTTCCCCCGGCTCGCGGAGGGCGGCGAGCGGAAGTTCCCCCGCTGGGCGGACCATATGCGCCGGCTGCACGCGCGGCGGTACGAGACGGTGCGCGCCGCCTACGACGCGGGGATCCCCGTCTTCGTCGGCACGGACGCGGGCGGCTCGCTGGCCCACGGCCTGGTCGCGCAGGAGGTCGCGGAGCTGGTGAAGGCGGGCATCCCGGCCACGGCCGCCCTGGCGGCGACGGCCTGGGACGCCCGCGCGTGGCTGGGCCGCCCCGGCCTGGAGGAGGGCGCCCCGGCGGACCTGGTCGTCTACGGGTCGGATCCCCGGGCGGACGTACGGGTGCTGGCGGCGCCGCGGCGGGTGATCCTGCGGGGGCGGGTGGTGCGGTAGGGGTGTGCCGCCGGGGCTGGGCGGGTGGGGGTGCCCTGCGGGCGGCTTTGTCCCCTACCCGCCCCTTCCCGTAACCGGGGGCTTCGCCCCCGGGCCCCCTTTTTCCGCGCTGACGCGCGGTGTCCTCAAACGCCGGACGGGCTGATTTCAGCCCGTCTGGGGGCACCTCCTGGGGGCACCCCCAGCGGTAGCTGGGGGAGGTAGCTGGGGGAGCTTGAGGACCGGGGCCCGGGGCGGAGCCCCCCGCGCGGCGGAGCCGCACATCGGATACTGCGGGAAGGGGCGGGGCCGGGGAAAAGCCCCGCGCAGCGGCCCGCGTCGTTGACCCGCGCACCATGCCTCCCTAACGTGTGCCCATGCCCGGACCCGGCACAGTCCTCCTCACCGGCGCCGCCGGCAACATCGGCACGATGATGCGCACACGGCTGCCCGGCTACGGCCACCGGCTGCGGCTCTTCGACGCCCGGCCGGTCGAGGGCGCGCCGGAGGCCGTCACCGCCGAGCTCGCCGACGGCCCGGCGCTGCGGGCGGCCCTGGAGGGCGTCGACGCGGTCGTGCACCTCGCGGGGATCTCCCTGGAGGCGCCCTTCGAAGACGTCCTGCGGGCCAACGTCGAGGGCACGTACCACCTCTACGAGGCCGTACGGGCTGCGGGCGTGCGGCGCGTCGTCCACGCCTCCAGCAACCACGCCGTCGGCTTCACCCCGCTGCCCGCCGCGGGCGAGCCGCTCCTGGCCGTCGGCACCCCGCACCGCCCTGACACCTTCTACGGGCTCTCCAAGTGCTTCGGCGAGGACCTGGCGTCCCTCTACCGGGACCGGTACGGCATCGAGACGGTCTCCCTTCGTATCGGCTCCTGCTTCCCCGAGCCCCGGTCCGTCCGCATGCTGTCCCTGTGGCTGAGCCCTGACGACTGCGCGCGGCTGCTGCACGCCGCGCTCACCGCCGAGGACGTCGGCCACACCGTCGCCTACGGCAGCTCCGCCAACACCAGGCTGGTGTGGGACCTGTCCACGGCCCGCGCGCTCGGTTACGCGCCGCAGGACGACTCCGAGGCGTACGCGCCCGCTCTCCTCGCGGCGGCGAGGGAGGCGGAGGCCGGTGCCCCGGACGGCGGGTCCCCGGGGCGCCGCCCGCCCGTGCACAGCCTCCTGGGCGGGGAGTTCTGCTCCGACGACCCGCCCCGCCTGCGCCCTCGGGACTGAGCCCGCGAAGGGCGGGAGACGACCACGGGACCGAGCCTTCGGCGGGCGGGAGACGTCCACGGGAAGGCCCGGAAACAGGCCGGAATCCGGTCTTCGGTAATGGAACCGCAAAGACCGGCCACTCGTTACCCGGGGCATGACCGCTATGACACCCGGCTCGAACATCCCTCTCTCCGTCGCGCGCGTGACGGTGGACGTCACCGCCCCGGTGCGGCTCGACGTGTCGGGCCTGCTGCTCACCGCCGACGGCAAGGTGCGCTCCGACGACGACTTCGTCTTCTACAACCAGCCGTCCGGCCCGGGCGTGACGCACCGTGCCGCGTCCGGCGGCACCCCCGACTCCATCACCGTGGACACCGCCGCCGTCCCGGCCGACATCGACAAGATCGTGGTGACCGCCAGCCCGGACGCCGCCGGCGCGACCTTCGCGGGCACCGAGCCCACGGCCACGGTGCGCGCCGCCGACGACGGCTCCGTCCTCGCCACGTTCACCCCGCCCCGGCTGGGCACGGAGACGGCCCTGGTCGTCGTGGAGGTCTACCGCCGCGCGGGCGCGTGGAAGGTGCGCGCGGTCGGCCAGGGCTACGCCGACGGCCTGGCGGGCATCGCCACCGACTTCGGCGTGAGCGTGGAGGAGCCCGCGGCGGCCCCGGCGCCCGCCGCCCCGTCCCGCCCGCGCAGCCCCGGCGGCCCGCCGCCCCGCGTTCGCCCCGGCGGCGCCGCCGCTCCCCGGCTCCCCGGCCCCGCAAGCCGCGGCCCCCGGCAGCGGGAAGGTCAACCTCGACAAGGGCCGGGTCAGCCTCCAGAAGAACCAGACGGTCTCCCTCGTCAAGGGCGGCAAGCCGTTCACGCGGTCCGTGAAGATGGGCCTGGGCTGGGAGCCGGCGTGGGGCAGCCGCGCCATCGACCTGGACGCCTCCGTCATCGCCTACGGCCCCGACCGCAACATGATCGACGCCTGCTACTTCGGCAAGCTCCAGATCCTGAACGGCGCCATCCAGCACTCCGGCGACAACCTCACCGGCGAGGGCTCGGGCGACGACGAGACCATCACCGTCCACATGGACGGCCTGCCGCCGGAGGTCACCGGCCTGGTCTTCACCGTCAGCTCCTTCAACGGCCAGAAGTTCAACCAGGTCGCCAAGTCCTACTGCCGCCTGCTCGACGCCCGCACCGACGAGGAGCTGGTGCGGTTCGACCTCACGGGCTCGGAGCCCAAGACCGGCGTGCTCATGGCGAAGTTCATCCGGCAGTACTCCGGCGAGTGGGAGATGACGGCCCTCGGCGAGTTCGTGAAGTCACGCACCGTGCGCGACCTGGTCAAGCCCGCCGCGCAGGCGCTCTGACCCACTCGCCCGGTCGGCCAGCCCGGCCAGCCGGGCCAGCCGGGCGTAGGAGTCCAGCAGCCCCGCCCGGTCGTACGAAGAGGTGGTGACCAGCACCTCGTCCGCGCCGCTGCGCTCGATCAGTCCTTCGAGCGCGGCGGCCACCTCGTCCTCCGTGCCGTGGACATGGCCGCGCAGCCCCTCCTCGTACAGGCTCCGCTCCCGCTCGGTCATCGCCAGGGACGCGATCTCCTCGGCGGGCGCCAGCGGCGGGAAGACGCCGTGCGTGCGGGAGTGCGCGAGCGACCACGCCTCCGGCATCAGCAGCCGGTGGGCGGCCTCGGTGGTCGCGGCGACGGCGACGTTCCCCGCGAGCACCACATAGGGCCGGTCCCACCACACCGAGGGCCGGAAGGCCGCCCGGTAGCGCGCGACGGCGGCGAGCGTCCGCTCCTCGCCGTGCAGCCCGCCGATGACCAGGGCCGCCCCGGCCGCGGCGGCGAGGTCCGCGCCCGCCTCGTTGGCGAGGACGAACGCGGGCACCCGCAGGCCCTCAGCCGGGCGGGCGTGGACCTGCGGATGGGCGCGGGGGCCGTCGGTGAAGTAGGCGGCCAGCTCGGCGAGCTGCCCGCCGAAGTCCTCCATCGCCCTCTTCTCCGTGCCCAGCGCCCGCCGGATGCCGTCGGTGAAGCCCACCGAGCGGCCCAGGCCCATGTCTATCCGGCCCGGGAACAGCGACTCCAGCACCCCGAACTGCTCGGCGACCACCAGCGTCCGGTGGTTGGGCAGCATCACCCCGCCCGTGCCGACCCGGATCCGGGACGTGGCGGCGGCCACGGCCGCCGCCAGCACCGTCGGGGCCGAGCCGGCCACGCCGGGGACGCTGTGGTGCTCCGAGACCCAGAAGCGGTGGTAGCCCAGCGCCTCGGCCCGCCGCGCGAACCGCACGGAGTCGCGCAGTGCCTCGCCGGGGTCCCGCCCCTGCCGGGTGCGGGAGCGGTCCAGGACCGAGAAACGGGTGGTGCGCAGGGCTGCGGTGGTCACCTTCCCTTCAACACCGCGGACCGCCCGTGATTCCCCCGGACGGCCCCGGCCCCCTGGTCAGCGCCCCTGGCGGCGCCACGGGCCGGTGATCGCGAGCATGATGCCGGGCTCCTGGATGTTGGCGAACAGCGTCCGGCCGTCCGGCGAGAACGTGACCCCGGTGAACTCGCTGTACTCCGGCTTCTGGGGCGTGCCGTTGTTCAGCTCGTTGCGCGCGAGGGGGTACGTACGGCCGTCGTCGAGCGCCCCGAAGAGGTGCTGGATCCCCTCGCCGTCCTCGGCGATGACCAGGCCGCCGTAGGGGGAGACGGTGATGTTGTCCGGGCCGTCGAAGGCGCCGTCCCGCTCGGGGTGCCTGTTGACGCCGAGGAGGACCTTCAGGGTGAGGGTGCGGCGCCTGGGGCTGTAGAACCACACCTGCCCGTCGTGCCGGACCGGGCTCTCCTCACGGGCGAAGGAGCACACGACGTACACCCCGCCGTCCCCCCACCACATGCCTTCCAGCTTGCGGGCGCGGGTGACCTCGCCGTCCTTGAACTGCTTGCGCACCGAGGTCGTCCGGGCGTCGCGGTCGGGCACGGTCACCCAGTCGACGCCGTAGACCGTGCCGGTGGCGGTGGCGCGCGAGAGGTCGTCGACGAAGCGGCCGCCGGAGTCGAAGCACTTGAACGCCTGGAGCGCGCCCGCTGTGTCGGACAGCGTGCGGAGCCTGCCGCGGCCGTGCCGGAAGCCGGCCGGCGGGGTCCAGCGGTAGAAGAGCCCGTTGGGGCCGGAGGCGTCCTCGGTCAGATAGAGCCGGCCGCGGTCCGGGTCGACGACGACGGCCTCGTGCGCGTACCGGCCGAGGGCCTTGAGCGGCCGGGGCGAGCGGTTGGCGCGGCGGTCCTGCGGGTCGACCTCGAACACATAGCCGTGGTCCTTGGCCATGCCGTTCTTGCCGGCCTTGTCCTCGGTCTCCTCGCACGTGAGCCAGGTGCCCCAGGGGGTACGGCCGCCCGCGCAGTTGGTGGACGTACCGGCGATCCCGACCCACTCCGTGACGTGGTCGCCGTGCTTGGACACCTCGACGACGGTGCAGCCGCCCGCGGCCGCCGGGTCGTAGACCAGCCCCTCGGCGAGCGGGACCGGGTGCGGCCACTTGGCGCGGGCGCCGCCCAGCTCGTGGTTGTTGACGAGCAGGGTCGCCCCGCGGCCGCCCTCGAAGGTGGCGGTGCCGTCGTGGTTGGACGGCGTGTACTCGCCCGACTCCAGCTTGGTGACACCCGTCCGGGTGATCACCCGGTAGGAGAAACCACGCGGCAGGGCGAGCAGCCCCTTCGGGTCCTTGACGAGCGGTCCGTACCCGAGCGCGGCCGCCCGCGCCGACGCCGCCTCGGCGCCGGCCGCTCCCTCCGCGGCGCCGGCGCCGTCCCCGGTGGCGAGCGCGCCGGGCGCGCTGGCCAGGACGCCGACACTGCCTGCCAGAACCACCCCGGCCCCGGTGGCGGCGGATCGCTTCGCGAAGTCTCTTCGGCTGAGGGTCATCTCGTCTCCAGGGTTCGCCGGAACGTCACGCGCCGCCGGGCGCTCGTGGAGCACACCGGGGACGGCGCTTAGGTTCCCGTTCCCCTCCGACTAACGGATGAACACCACCCGACGTCCGGGCGGCGGTACGGGACGCCTTGGCGGCGGGCGGGCGGGTACGGCGGCGGGCCGCACGCGGGGGGCTGCGCCCCCAGGGCCCTTTCCGCGCTGACGCGCGGTGTCCTCACGCTCCCCCAGCTACCGCTGGGAGGTGCCCCCAGACGGGCTGATTCTGCCTGGACCGGGTGGAAATTCAGCCCGGCCGGCGCTTGAGGCCACCGCGCGTCAGCGCGGAAAGGGGGCCCGGGGCGCCAGCCCCGGTTCCGGGAAGGGGCGGGTAGGGGAAAAAGCCCCCGCCGGACCGCCACGGACCGCGGCCGAAGCACCCACCCGCCCTACCCGACCCCCAAGCCAAAGCCCGCCAGGCCGCCCGTCAGGGCAAAGCCGCCCGTCAGGGCAAAACCCGTCAGCCCCGAGACCGCGCCTTGAACGCCGCCTTACGAGCTTCCTTGGCCACCTTCTTGTCCGGGTGCAGCCGCCCCATCGCCTCCAGCACCTCACCCGTCGCCGGGTGATCCACCCGCCACGCCGTGTCGAAGAAGCCGCCGTGCCGGCCGACCAGGTCCGCCACCAGCACCCGCAGCTCCTCCGAGTCGCCGTCGGCCGCGAGCTGCGCGGCGATCGTGTCGACGGTCAGCCAGAAGACCATGGCCTCGTCGGGCTCGGGGACGTCCGCCGCGCCGTGCTCGGCGAGCCAGACCCGGGCGAGACCGCCCAGCTCACGGTCGTCGATGACCTCGCGCAGGGCCGGCTCGGCCTCGCCGCCGACCAGGGACAGGGTCTGCTGGCAGAAGAGCCGGCGGCGCGGCGCGTCCTCGTCGGCGCCGCGCGCGGCGGCGAGCAGCTCACGGGCGGCGGCCGGCGGCTCGCGGCGAGCCAGCCACAGCGCGGTCTCGGCGCGGGCCGCCTGCTCCGGGTGGCCCGGGAGCGCGGCGAGCAGGACGTCGGCGCTCTCGTCGGCGAGGTCGCCGACGGCGGGGGCGTCGATCCCGGCGTCGAGCATCCGCGAGCGGACGGCGAAGAGCCCCAGCGGGGTGAGGGTGACCAGGCCGTAGCGGCTGACGTCCTCGTCCTCCGGGCCCTCCGCGGCGACCGCGTCGACGGACTCACGGATGTGGCCCTCGCCGTCGACCTCCTCGATGAGGGCCTCGTCCACCGGCTGGTACTCCACGACGCCGGTCGGGGCGAGCATCCGGAACTGGTCGTCCAGGCGCATCATCGCGTCGGAGACCTCTTCGAGGACGTCGTCCGTGGGCTCGTCCATGTCATCCGGGACGATCATGGAGGCGGCGAGGGCCGGCAGCGGCACGGGCCGGTCCGCGGCGCCCTCGTCGAGCACGGTCAGCAGATAGAGGTTACCGAGCACGCCGTCGAGGAAGTCGGCCTCCTCCTCGGGGTTCCAGTCCAGCGCGTCGAGGTCGACGTCGCCGCCCTCGGAGATCTGTTCGACGATGTCGCCGAGGTCGGGCGCGGCGGCGTCGGCCAGGACGTTCTCCAGGCCGCCGAGCCAGAGTTCGAGGATGTCGGCGGGGCTGCCGGAGGTGAGCGTGGTCAGCTCCTCGCCCGCCGTGGCGACCCCGGCCGGGGTGTCGTCGCCGGCGTCCACGGCCTCCGCGTCCTCGGCGTCCTCCGGGTTCTCGGTGAACTCGACCAGGCCGGTGTCCAGGGCGTGCTGCCACGCCTCCGCGGCGTACGCGGGCCCGTCCTCGTCGCCGGCGAGGCCCAGGAGCTCGGTGGCGGTGCCCAGCTGCCCGGCGAGCAGCTCGCCGCCCGCGCCGACCGGGGTGCCCTCGCCCGCCCAGCGGGCCAGCTTCGCGGCGCGGACGAACAGGGGCGCGGACAGCGCGTCCCGTGCGAGCTCCGCGTCGGAGGGGAGCCGCACCGGCGGCATGGTCGGGCGGTCTCCGGACATCAGGGGTGTCTCTCCTCGTCGTGACGGCCGCGCCGACTGCGCGGCCCGTGCGGGGCCCAAGCCTAGACGGATTTCGGAAGGCCCCGTCCGGTTCACCGACCCGTCGGCCGCCATATGCCCGTGGAGCCTTGACAACTGCCCTGACCACGCAAGACATTGACGCGCGTAGATCATGTGCAGTTCGCGCCACCTCCCACGAGCCCCCTTTGGAGGCAGTCATGCCCGCTCCCCGCAACCCCCGCGGCCCCCTGCGCAGACCCCCGGCCGTCGGCTCCGCCGTCGCCCTCGCGCTCGCGGCCGGGCTGCTCGCCGTGCCCCAGGCCGCGAGCGCGGCCGGTGCCGAGGAGGCCCCGGCCGGTACCAAGGCCCGGATCCACGACATCCAGGGCACCACGCGGCTCTCCCCGCTCGACGGAAAGCAGGTGACGCAGGTTCCGGGCGTCGTCACGGCCGTACGCTCGTTCGGCTCGGCGCGCGGCTTCTGGTTCCAGGACCCGAACCCCGACCGCGACCCCGCCACCAGCGAGGGGATCTTCGTCTTCACCGGTTCGGCCACGCCCTCGGTGGCGGTC
Source organism: Streptomyces eurocidicus (assembly GCF_002891295.1). Taxonomy (GTDB): domain Bacteria; phylum Actinomycetota; class Actinomycetes; order Streptomycetales; family Streptomycetaceae; genus Streptomyces; species Streptomyces eurocidicus. Next base: position 11,580 of record NZ_LGUI01000001.1, read on the forward strand.
GGCGACTCCGTCCTCGTCGCGGGCACGGTGAGCGAGTACTACCCGGGCGGCGAGAAGGCCGGGCTGCAGTCCGTCACCCAGCTGACCCGGGCCACGTGGGAGGTGCGCTCCCACGGCAACGCCCTGCCGGCCGCGTACCGGCTGCGCCCGTCGGCCCTCCCCGCGCGCTACGCGCCGGACGCGGCCGGCGGCTCCATCGAGAAGCTGCCGCTCCGGCCCGGCGCCTACGCCCTGGACCGCTACGAGTCCCTGGAGGGCATGCGGGTCTCCGTCCAGGACGCCCCCGTCGTCGGCGCGACCAGCGCGCACAAGGACCTGTGGGTGACCGCCGAGCCCCGCACCGACCGCACCGCGCGCGGCGGCTCGCTCTACGGCTCGTACCGCGAGCAGGGCTCCGGCCGGGTGAAGGTGGTCTCGCTGATCCCCTTCGCCCAGCGCCCCTTCCCCGTCGCGAACGTCGGCGACGAGCTGACCGGCACCACCGCCGGCCCGCTGGACTACGACAACTTCGGCGGCTACACCCTCCAGGCGACCGAGCTGGGCACGCTCAAGGACCGGGGGCTGAAGCGCGAGACGACGCGCAGGCAGAAGGACGGCGAGCTGGCCGTCGCCACATACAACGTCGAGAACCTGTCCCCGAAGACGCCGCAGGCGAAGTTCGACCGGCTGGCGGCGGCGCTGGTGACCAACCTCGCCTCGCCCGACATCGTCGCCCTCGAAGAGGTCCAGGACGACAACGGCACCACGGACGACGGCACCGTGGACGCGGGGCAGACGCTGCGGAAGCTGACGGACGCCATCGCGGCGGCGGGCGGCCCGGCGTACCAGTGGCGGCAGATCAACCCGGTCAACGACCAGGACGGCGGTCAGCCGGGCGGCAACATCCGCACCGCCTTCCTCTTCAACCCCGCGCGTGTCTCCTTCACCGATATCGCCGGTGGCGACTCCACCACGCCCGTGAAGGTCGTCCGCCAGGGCGGCAAGGCCGCGCTGTCCGCCTCGCCGGGCCGGATCGAGCCCGGCGACGCCGCGTGGGCCAACAGCCGCAAGCCGCTGGCCGGCCAGTTCACCTTCCGGGGCGAGCGGGTCTTCGTGGTCGCCAACCACTTCAACTCCAAGGGCGGCGACCAGGGCCTCGACAGCCGCTTCCAGGCCCCGGCCCGCCCGTCGGAGACCCAGCGGACGCAGCAGGCGAAGCTCGTCAACGCCTTCGTCAAGCAGCTGCTGGCCACGGACCGGCGCGCGAACGTCATCGTCGCGGGCGACCTCAACGACTTCCAGTTCTCCCCCGCGCTCAAGGCCCTCACCGCCGGCGGCGCCCTCACCGACCTGGTCGACAAGCTCCCGAGGAACGAGCGCTACGGCTACGTCTACCAGGGCAACTCCCAGGTGCTCGACCACATCCTGACCAGCCGTCGCATGCGGTCGGTGGACTACGACATCGTGCACGTCAACGCGGAGTTCGCGGACCAGGCGAGCGACCACGACCCGCAGGTGCTGCGCTGGAAGCCGTAGCATCGCTGAACGGTCCACATAAGATCATTTAACTGGACCTATACGGTCGGGCGGGCCCAGAATCCGGTGCGGAATCCTTTCCGCACCGTCCCTCTGGAGTGTGACCCGTGCTCACCAGCCCTCCCGCCGGCCCCTTCGGCCGTACCGTCTGCGCGATGGTGACCCCCTTCACCTCGGACGGAAGCCTCGACCTCGACGGCGCGCGGCGCCTCGCCGACCACCTGGTCGGCGAGGGCCGCTGCGACGGCCTGGTGCTGAACGGCACCACCGGGGAGTCGCCGACGACCACGGACGAGGAGAAGAGCGCGCTGGTCCGGGCCGTCGTCGAGGCCGTGGGCGACCGGGCGCGGATCACGGCGGGCGTCGGCTCGGCGGACACCCGCGGCACGGTCGCCCTGGCCCGCGCGGCGGAGGCCGCGGGCGCGCACGGCGTGCTGGTGGTGACGCCGTACTACAGCAGGCCGCCGCAGGAGGACGTCGCGGAGCACTTCCGGACGGTCGCGGACGCGGTCGGGGTGCCGGTGATGCTCTACGACATCCCCGGCCGCACGGGCACCCGGATCGAGCCGGACACCATGCTCCGGCTGGCGGAGCACCCCCGGATCGCCGGCGTCAAGGACTGCGCGTACGACCTGCTGGGCAGCGCCAAGGTGATCGCGGCGACCGGCCTGGCCTACTACTCCGGCTGCGAGGAGCTGAACCTCCCGCTGCGGGCGGTGGGGGCCGTCGGCTGCGTCAGCACGGTGGCCAACGTCGCGGGCCCGGCCGTCGCCGCCGCGCTGGACGCCTACGATCGCGGGGCGAACGCCGAGGCGACGCGCCTCCACCAGCGGACGCTGCCGCTGGTGGAGCTGATGATGGCCGCGGGCCTGCCCGGCACGGTCACGGCCAAGGCGCTGCTGAACGCGCTGGGCCTGCCGTCCGGCCCGGTCCGGGCGCCGCTGCGCGCGGCGTCCCCGGACCGGACGAAGGCCCTGCTGGAGGCGTACGAGAGCACACGTTCCAGCCCGTCCGGGGGCACCTCCTGGGGGCACCCCCAGCGATAGCTGGGGGAGGTAGCCGGGGGAGATCGAGGACCGGGGTCCGGGGCGGAGCCCCCCGCGCGGCGAAGCCGCACATCGGATACTGCGGGAAGGGGCGGGACCGGGGAAAATCCCGCCCCCACGCACATCAGTTGTGGCTGTGCAGCACCTCGTTGAGCCCGCCCCACGTGCTCTTGTACGGGCGGGCCTCCACGGCGCCGGTCGTGGAGTTGCGGCGGAAGAGGATGTTGTCCGCGCCGGACAGCTCCAGCGCCTTGACGACCTCGCCGTCCGGCAGCGTCACCCGGGTGCCCGCGGTGACGTACAGGCCGGCCTCGACGACGCACTCGTCGCCGAGCGCGATGCCGATGCCCGACTCGGCGCCGAGCAGGCAGCGCTCGCCGATGGAGATGATCTGCTTGCCGCCGCCGGAGAGCGTGCCCATCGTGGACGCGCCGCCGCCGATGTCGGTGCCGTCGCCGACGACGACGCCCGCGCTGATGCGGCCCTCGACCATGGACGTGCCGAGGGTGCCGGCGTTGAAGTTGACGAAGCCCTCGTGCATGACGGTGGTGCCGGAGCCGAGGTGCGCGCCCAGGCGCACACGGTCGGCGTCGGCGATGCGGACGCCGGACGGGGCCACGTAGTCCGTCATGCGCGGGAACTTGTCGATGCTGGTCACCGCCAGGTGCAGGCCCTCGGCCCGCGCGTTCAGGCGGACCTTCTCGACCTGGTCGACGGCGACGGGGCCGAGCGAGGTCCAGGCGACGTTGGCGAGCAGGCCGAAGATGCCGTCGAGGTTCTGGCCGTGCGGCTTGACCTGACGGCCGGAGAGCAGGTGCAGACGCAGGTAGGCGTCGTGCGCGTCGAGGGGCTTGTCCTCGAGCGAGGCGATGACCGTGCGGACGGCGACGACCTCGACACCACGGCGCGGGTCCGGGCCGACGGCCTTGAGGGCGCCCTCGCCCAGCAGCTCGGCGGCGCGCTCGGCGGTCAGCCGCTCGGTGCCGGCCGGGCCGGGGGCTTCGGCGAGCTCGGGGGCGGGGAACCAGGTGTCGAGGACGGTGCCGTCCTCGGTGATCGTGGCAAGGCCGGCGGCGACGGCGCCGGAGGTACGGGAAACAACAGCATCGGTCATGTCCGGAAACCTAACCGGACCTGCGGCCTCAAGGCGAACTCGGAAGGGCCCGGCCCGGCGGCCGCCCGAGGCCCCGGCCCGGCCCCGCACCGCCCCGGGGCCGGGGCCCGCTCCCCGGCCGCCAGGGCGCCCGTCCCGGCCCGCGGAGCGCGCGGCGGGGACGGCCCCGGGCTCAGCCGGTCAGGGAGGTCTTGGGGGCCAGGACGCAGAACTCGTTGCCCTCGGGATCCTCCAGGACCACCCAGGTCACGTCCGGGCTCTGCCCGACGTCCGCCCGCCGGGCGCCCAGCGCGAGGATCCTCTCCACCTCGGCGTCGCGGTCGTCCGGGTTGAGGTCGATGTGCAACCGGTTCTTGATCGCCTTGTCCTCCTTCACGGGCACGAAGGTCAGACCCGGCGTCGCCGATGTGTCGGCGCCGATGGTGATCTCCAGGTCGTCGGCGTAGAGGACCTGCCAGTCCAGGACCTCGCACCAGAAGCGGGCCTGCGAGCGCAGATCGTGGGCATCGATCACGATGCTGTAGAGCGAAGAAGCCATGAGAGCCAGTCTGGGGGAGCGACGGGCACCGTGACCAGCTTTTTCCCGCCGCCCGGGGCCGGGCCGCGCACCAGGACGCTCATGGGCCGGCCGCCCGGCGGACCGGTGCGGGGGCGGTACGCGCGGGCCCGCGCGGCCCCGTCGGACATCACCGGCGCCCACGGCCGCCGCCTCACACAGCAGCAGCCCGCCGCCTGACACCTGTCAGGAAGCGGGCTGCGCGAGATGCGGCGGACCTCAGACGTTGAAGCCCAGCGCCCGGAGCTGCTCACGGCCATCGTCCGTGATCTTGTCCGGGCCCCACGGCGGCATCCAGACCCAGTTGATCCGGAGCTCGTTGACGATGCCCTCGGTGGCCGACTTCGCCTGGTCCTCGATGACGTCGGTCAGCGGGCAGGCCGCGGACGTGAGCGTCATGTCGAGGGTGGCGATGTTGGCGTCGTCGACGTGGATGCCGTAGATCAGGCCGAGGTTGACGACGTCGATGCCCAGCTCGGGGTCGACCACGTCGTACAGCGCCTCGCGCACCTCCTCCTCGGAGGCCGGCTTCGTCGTCACGGCGGCCGCCTCGGCGGTCGTCGTCTCCAGTTCGTCGCTCATGCGGTCTTCCCTTCGGACAGCGCCTGCGCTGTCGCGTCCTTCCACGCCATCCAGCTGAGCAGCGCGCACTTCACCCGGGCGGGGTACTTGGAGACGCCGGCGAACGCCACCGCGTCCTCCAGCACCTCCTCCATCTCGTCGTCCGGCTCGACCTTGCCCTTGGACTGCATCAGCTCCAGGAAGGTCTCCTGGATCCGGCGCGCCTCGGCAAGCTCCTTGCCGACCAGCAGGTCATTGAGCACGGAGGCGCTGGCCTGGCTGATGGAGCAGCCCTGTCCCTCGTACGAGACGTCTTCGATCGTCTCGCCGGAGAGCCGCACGCGCAGCGTGATCTCGTCACCGCACGTCGGGTTGACGTGGTGCACCTCGGCGTCGCCGGTCCGCAAGCCCCGCCCGTGGGGGTGCTTGTAGTGGTCCAGGATGACGTCCTGGTACATCGAATCAAGCTTCACAGTCAGCCTCGTCCGTCAGCAGAGGGTCTGAATCAACCGAAAAAGTTCCGTACGTGCTCCAGGCCCTCGACGAGGGCGTCGACCTCGCCGGGAGTGGAGTACAGATAGAACGACGCTCGCGTGGTCGCGGGAATTCCGTACCGCAGGCAGACCGGCCGCGCGCAGTGGTGGCCGACCCGGACCGCGATGCCCTGCTCGTCGAGGACCTGGCCCACGTCGTGCGGGTGGATGTCACCGAGCGTGAAGGAGATGGTGGCGCCGCGGTCCTCGGCCGTGGTGGGGCCGATGATCCGCAGGTCCGGGACCTCCTGGAGCCTGCGCACCGCGTATTCGGTGATCGCGTGCTCGTGGCGGGCGATGTTCTCCATGCCGATCGCCGAGAGGTAGTCCACCGCGGCGCCGAGGCCGACGGCCTGGGCGATCGGGGGCGTACCCGCCTCGAACTTGTGCGGCGCCGGGGCGTAGGTGGAGGAGTGCATCGAGACGGTCTCGATCATCTCGCCGCCGCCGAGGAAGGGCGGCAGGTCCTCCAGGAGCTCCTGGCGGCCCCACAGGACGCCGATACCCGTCGGGCCGCACATCTTGTGGCCGGTGAAGGCCACGAAGTCGGCCTGGAGGGCCTGGACGTCCAGCACCATGTGCGGGGCGGCCTGGGAGGCGTCGATGACGACGAGCGCGCCGACCTCCTGGGCCCGGCGGACGATCGCCTCGACCGGGTTGATCGTGCCCATGATGTTGGATACCAGCACAAACGAGACGACCTTGGTCTTCTCGGTGATGATCTCCTCGATGTTGGACAGGTCGAGCCGGCCGTCGTCGGTGAGGCCGAACCACTTCAGCTTCGCGCCGGTGCGCTGCGAGAGCAGCTGCCACGGGACGATGTTGGAGTGGTGCTCCATCTCCGTGATGACGATCTCGGTGTCGTGGTCCACGCGGTAGGGCTCGTCGGCCCAGCCCAGCATGTTCGCGACGAGGTTCAGCGACTCCGAGGCGTTCTTGGTGAAGATCACCTCGTCGCGGCTGGGCGCGTTGACGAACGCGGCGACCTTGTCGCGCGCGCCCTCGTACAGCGCCGTGGCCTCCTCGGCGATGGTGTACACGCCGCGGTGGACGTTGGCGTTGTGGCGCTCGTAGTACGTGTTGAGCGCGTCGAGCACCTGGCGCGGCTTCTGCGAGGTGGCAGCGCTGTCCAGATACACGATCCGCTTGCCGTCGTGGACCGTGCGGTCCAGGATCGGGAAGTCCTTACGGATCGCCTCGGTGTCGAGGAGGCCCGGCAGTATCGTCACGCGGTTACGCCACCCTTCGTGCTGTACGCCTCGTAGCCCTCGTTCTCCAGCTTGTCGGCGAGCTCGGCGCCGCCGGACTCGACGATGCGGCCACCGGAGAAGACGTGGACGAAGTCGGGCTTGATGTAGCGCAGGATGCGCGTGTAGTGGGTGATCAGCAGGGTGCCGACCTCGCCCGTCTCACGGACGCGGTTGACGCCCTCGGAGACCTGGCGCAGGGCGTCGACGTCGAGGCCGGAGTCGGTCTCGTCGAGGATCGCGATCTTCGGCTTGAGGAGCTCCAGCTGGAGGATCTCGTGGCGCTTCTTCTCACCGCCGGAGAAGCCCTCGTTGACGTTGCGCTCGGCGAAGGCGGGGTCCATGTTGAGGCGCTCCATGGCCTCCTTGACCTCCTTCACCCAGGTGCGCAGCTTGGGGGCCTCGCCACGGATGGCGGTGGCGGAGGTGCGCAGGAAGTTGGAGACCGAGACGCCGGGCACCTCGACGGGGTACTGCATGGCGAGGAAGACGCCGGCGCGGGCACGCTCGTCGACGGACATCTCCAGGACGTCCTCGCCGTCGAGGGTGACGGTGCCGCCGGTGATCGTGTACTTGGGGTGACCGGCCAGGGAGTACGCCAGGGTCGACTTGCCGGAGCCGTTGGGGCCCATGATGGCGTGGGTCTCGCCCTGCTTCACGGTCAGGTCGACGCCGCGCAGGATCTCGCGGGGGCCGTTCTCGGCCTCGACGGAGACGTGCAGGTCGTGGATCTCAAGCGTTGCCATGGGGAACTCAGGACTCCTGGGTGACGGAGACGAGCACGTCGTCCCCTTCGATCTTGACGGGGTATACGGGGACGGGGCGCGTGGCGGGCAGGCCGGAGGGCTTGCCGGTGCGCAGGTCGAAGCTGGAGCCGTGCAGCCAGCACTCGATCGCGCAGTCCTCCACCTCGCCCTCGGACAGCGAGACGTTGGCGTGGGAGCAGATGTCGTTTATCGCGTACACCTCGCCCTCGGTGCGGACGAGCGCGACCGGCGTGCCGTCGAGCTCGACCCGCTTGGGGGTGTCGTCCTCGAGCTCGCTCAGGCCGCAGGCGCGTACGAAGGTCTCGCTCATGCCACCGCCGCTTCCAGCTCGGCCTCGATCTTGCCGATGAGGCGCTCCTCCAGCTCCGGGATCCCGATCTGCTGGACGAGCTCGGCGAAGAAGCCGCGGACGACCAGCCGGCGGGCCTCGTCGGCGGGGATGCCGCGAGCCATCAGGTAGAAGAGCTGCTCGTCGTCGAAGCGGCCGGTCGCGGAGGCGTGGCCGGCGCCGACGATCTCGCCGGTCTCGATCTCCAGGTTGGGCACGGAGTCGACGCGCGCGCCGTCGGTGAGGACGAGGTTGCGGTTGAGCTCGTAGGTGTCGGTGCCCTCGGCGGCGGCGCGGATGAGCACGTCGCCGATCCACACCGCGTGGGCGTCCTTGCCCTGCAGCGCGCCCTTGTAGGCGACGTTGCTGCGGCAGTGCGGGGTGTCGTGGTCGACGAAGAGGCGGTGCTCCTGGTGCTGGCCCTGGTCCGTGAAGTACAGGCCGTAGAGCTCGGCCTCGCCGCCGGGGGCGCCGTAGACGACCCGGGGGTGGAGGCGGACCAGGTCGCCGCCGAAGGTGACGATCACGGACTTGAAGGAGGCGTCGCGGCCGATCAGCGCGGTGTGCTGGGCGGCGTGCACCGCGGTGGGGTCCCAGTCCTGGACCGAGACCACAGTGAGCTTGGCGCCGTCGCCGATGAGGTACTCGACGTTGGCGGCGAGCGTGGCGTCGCCGGTGTGGTCGAGGACGACGACGGCCTCCGCGAAGGCGCCGAGCTCGACGACCTGGTGGCCGAAGGCGACGCCGCCCTCGCCGTGCACGGAGATCAGGACGGGCTCGGTGAGCACGGTGTCCTTGGGGATCGAGACGACCGACGCCTTCTCGAAGGAGCTGTACGCCTGGGCGGCGACGCGGTCGACCGGCTTGCCTGCGCGGCCGAGGCGGGCGTCGTCACGGCCGACGGTCTCGACGGTGACGCCTTCGGGGGCGGTCACCTCGACCTTGACGCCGCCGTCCGCGACCGCGGTGCCGTCGTGCAGGCCGCGGAGGCGCGCCAGCGGGGTGAACCGCCACTCCTCCTCGCGGCCGTGCGGCACGGGGAAGTCCGCGACGTCGTACGAGGCGGGGGCGCTGACGCGCGCGTCGATGGGCTGCTGGGGCCCGCCCACCTGGATGGCGCCGTCGGTCGTGCTGCCGGCGGGAGTGTTATCGGCCATGACTGTCGTCGTGCTCTCTTCCTGTCACAAAGGGGTCGCTGCGGTCCGGACGGCGGGTGTCAGCCGACCGCGCCTTCCATCTGCAGCTCGATCAGCCGGTTGAGTTCCAGGGCGTACTCCATGGGGAGCTCGCGGGCGATCGGCTCGACGAAGCCGCGCACGATCATCGCCATCGCCTCGAACTCGGTCAGACCGCGGCTCATCAGGTAGAAGAGCTGGTCGTCGCTGACCTTGGAGACGGTCGCCTCGTGGCCCATGGAGACGTCGTCCTCGCGGACGTCGACGTAGGGGTAGGTGTCCGACCGGGAGATGGTGTCCACCAGCAGGGCATCGCAGAGGACGTTCGACTTGGAGCCGTGAGCGCCCTCGCCGATCTCGATCAGGCCGCGGTAGGAGGTGCGGCCGCCGCCTCGGGCCACCGACTTGGAGACGATGTTGGAGGAGGTGTTGGGCGCCATGTGGACCATCTTGGCGCCGGCGTCCTGGTGCTGGCCCTCACCGGAGAAGGCGATGGAGAGGGTCTCGCCCTTGGCGTGCTCGCCCATCAGGTAGACGGCCGGGTACTTCATGGTCACCTTGGAGCCGATGTTGCCGTCGACCCACTCCATGGTCGCGCCCTCGTAGGCCACGGCGCGCTTGGTGACCAGGTTGTAGACGTTGTTCGACCAGTTCTGGATGGTCGTGTAGCGGCAGCGGCCGCCCTTCTTGACGATGATCTCCACGACGGCGCTGTGCAGCGAGTCGGAGGAGTAGATCGGGGCGGTGCAGCCCTCGACGTAGTGCACGTAGGCGTTCTCGTCGACGATGATCAGGGTGCGCTCGAACTGGCCCATGTTCTCCGTGTTGATACGGAAGTAAGCCTGGAGCGGGATGTCGACGTGGACGCCCGGCGGGACGTAGATGAAGGAGCCACCGGACCACACGGCGGTGTTCAGCGAGGCGAACTTGTTGTCACCGACGGGGATGACGGTGCCGAAGTACTCCTGGAAGATCTCCGGGTGCTCCTTGAGCGCCGTGTCGGTGTCCAGGAAGAGAACGCCCTGCTCCTCCAGGTCCTCGCGGATCTGGTGGTAGACGACCTCCGACTCGTACTGGGCGGCGACACCGGCGACGAGGCGCTGCTTCTCGGCCTCCGGGATGCCCAGCTTGTCGTAGGTGTTCTTGATGTCCTCGGGCAGGTCCTCCCAGGAAGCGGCCTGCTTCTCGGTGGAGCGCACGAAGTACTTGATGTTGTCGAAGTCGATGCCCGTGAGGTCGGAGCCCCAGGTCGGCATGGGCTTCTTCTCGAAGAGCTTCAGGCCCTTCAGACGCAGCTTGAGCATCCACTCCGGCTCGGACTTCTTCGCGGAGATGTCGCGGACGACCTCCTCGGAGAGGCCGCGCTTGGCCGCTGCACCGGCCACGTCGGAGTCGGCCCAGCCGTATTCGTACGTGCCCAGGCCCTCGAGCTCAGGGTGGGCAGTCTCCGTGGGGAGAGTCATGCGGGGTTCCTCCCGGCCGTGCTGGCGGATGCTGTGGTGGTCTTGGTGGTGCGCCGCGTTTCGCCGCGCGGGATGAACGTCGTGCACACACCGTCGCCGTGGGCGATGGTGGCGAGACGCTGCACATGGGTCCCGAGCAGGCGGGAGAAGACCTCGGTCTCCGCCTCGCACAGCTGCGGGAACTGCTCGGCGACATGGGCGACCGGGCAGTGGTGCTGGCAAAGCTGTTCGCCGACCGGTGCGCTACGCGCTGTAGCAGCGTACCCGTCCGCGGTCAATGCCCGGGCAAGGGCCTCCGTGCGGGATTCCGGGCCGACGGCCTGGAGGGCCTCGCGATAGCCCTCGGCCTGGGCGGCCATCCGGGCGCGCGCGAAGGCGGCGACCGCCGCCTCGCCCATCTCGCCGCCGCCGGCCGCCTGAGCGATCCAGCGCAGGGCGTCCTCGGCCAGCTTGTCGTACGCCTGGTCGAAGGCGTCGCGGCCGCAGTCGGTGAGCGCGAAGGCTTTGGCCGGGCGCCCGCGCGTACGAGCGCCGTAGACGCGCTTCTCGCGGGGCTCGACGATGCCTTCGGCGGCGAGGGTGTCGAGGTGGCGGCGGACGGCGGCCTGGGTCAGCTCCAGGCGCAGGGCCAGCTCGGCCGCGGTCGACGGACCGTGATCGAGGATGGACCTGACCACGCGGTTCCGGGTGCCGCGCTGCTCGTCGTGAGCGCGGTCCTCCTCGCGCACGGGCTCGGCGGCAGGCGCCGCCGCCCCGGCGGCCACCCGGGCCGCGGGGTCCTGCGAAGCCTCGCTCGCGTATTTCACAACACCATTGTTGCGTAATTACAGGGAAGGCGACAAGCCTCGTCCGGGCCGCCGGGCGGTGTCGTCGATCACTTAGGGTCACCTAACCGCCACGCCCAAGATCGTCACAAAACCGGCCGCCGGACCGGTGCGGGCCGGGCGGGCCGGGCCCTCCCGCCGGGCCTGTCCGTACTGTCTTACGAGCACCCCGGGGCGGTCCGGACGGCCCCGGGGTTCGTAGACTTCCCGCCATGCGCAGCAGCTTCCCGGGGGACGCCCCCCGGACCCCCGGCCGAGAGCCCGCGGTCGAGGTCCGCGGCCTGGTGAAGCGGTACGGGCCGAAGGCCGCGGTGGACGGGCTGGACCTGTCCGTCGCGCGCGGCTCGCTCACCGCCGTCCTGGGCCCCAACGGCGCCGGCAAGACCACCACCATCGAGACCTGCGAGGGCTACCGCCGCCCCGACACCGGCACCGTCCGCGTCCTGGGCCTCGACCCGGTCGCGGACTCCGCCGCCCTGCGCCCCCGGATAGGCGTGATGCTGCAGAGCGGCGGCGTCTACCCCGGGTCGCACGCGGAGGAGATGCTGCGCCACACGGCGACCCTGCACGCACACCCCGTCGACGTCGACACCCTGATCGAACGGCTCGGGCTCGGCGGCTGCGGGCGCACCGCCTACCGGCGGCTCTCCGGCGGCCAGCAGCAGCGGCTCGCCCTCGCCATGGCCGTCGTCGGCCGCCCCGAGCTGGTCTTCCTCGACGAGCCGACGGCCGGACTCGACCCGCAGGCCCGGCACGCCACCTGGGACCTGGTCCGGGAGCTGCGCGCCGACGGCGTCACGGTCGTCCTGACCACGCACTACATGGACGAGGCCGAGGCCCTGGCCGACGACGTCGCCATCGTCGACAGCGGCAGGGTCATCGCCCAGGGCAGCCCCGAGGAGCTGTGCCGCGGCGGCGCCGAGAACACGCTCCGCTTCGGCGGCCGCCCCGGCCTGGACCTCGTCTCCCTCCTCAAGGCGCTGCCCGCCGACTCCGCCGCCGTGGAGCTGACGCCGGGCACGTACCGGGTCACCGGCAAGATCGACCCGCAGCTGCTGGCCACGGTCACCACCTGGTGCGCCCAGCACGGGGTCATGCCGGACCGCATCGCGGTCGAGCGCCACACGCTGGAGGACGTCTTTCTGGAGCTGACGGGCAAGGAGCTGCGGGCATGAGGGCTGACACACGGACCGGCCGGGGGTCCGGGGGTCGCCCCCCGGAGGACACCAGCCTGGAGCTGACGGGCAAGGAGCTGCGGGCATGAGGGCTGACACACGGACCGGCCGGGGGTCCGGGGGTCGCCCCCCGGAGGACACCAGCCTGGAGCTGACGGGCAAGGAGCTGCGGGCATGAGGGCTGACACACGGACCGGCCGGGGGTCCGGGGGTCGCCCCCCGGAGGACACCAGCCTGGAGCTGACCGGCAGGGAGCTGCGCGCATGAGCACCGACACGACGACCGGGACGTTCACCCCGAGGCCCGGCGCCGCGCCGCTCCCCCGGATGATCCGGGCGCAGGCCGCACTGGAGACCCGGATGCTGCTGCGCAACGGTGAGCAGCTGCTGCTCACCGTCGTCATCCCGACCCTGCTGCTGGTCCTCTTCAGCTCCGTCGACATCGTCGACACGGGCGAGGGCGAGGCCGTGGACTTCCTGGCCCCGGGCGTACTGGCCCTCGCCGTGCTCTCCACCGCCTTCACCGGGCAGGCCATCGCGACGGGCTTCGAGCGCCGCTACGGCGTGCTGAAGCGGCTCGGCGCGTCGCCGCTGCCGCGCTGGGGGCTGATGGCCGCGAAGACCTGCTCGGTGCTGGTCACCGAGGTGCTCCAGATCCTGTTGCTGACGGTGATCGCCTTCGCGCTGGGCTGGTCGCCGCACGGCAACCCCTTCGCCGTCCTGCTGCTGCTCGTCCTCGGCACCGCCGCGTTCTCCGGGCTCGGCCTGCTGATGGCCGGCACGCTCAAGGCCGAGGTGACACTGGCCGCCGCCAACCTCGTCTTCCTGCTGCTGCTGGTCGGCGGCGGAGTGATCGTGCCGCTGGAGAAGTTCCCGGACGCCGCGCAGGCCGTGCTGGGCCTGCTGCCGATCTCGGCGCTCTCGGACGGACTGCGGGACGTCCTGCGGGACGGCGCGGCGATGCCCTGGGCCGACCTGGGCATCCTGACCGTCTGGTCCGTGCTCGGCCTCGGCGCGGCGGCCCGCTTCTTCCGCTGGGAGTGAGCGGGCAGGCGACCGTAAGGGTGACGGCCACCGGGGCACGGCCGTAAGGGTGACGGCGACCGAGGCGCGACCGTAAGGGCAGCAGCCACCGAGGTACGACCGTAAGGGTGACGGCGGCCGGACGAACCCCTCTGAACAGGGATGATTCCTCCCCGCCGCGCCCGGCCCACCCCCTCGTGAATCCATGCACAAGCGGGCCCTTACGATGACTCCGTGCCGAATTCGATGAACCCCCTCCAGATCGTCGCCGACCGGTGGCAGCCCTCCGCCCGCTTCGTGCGGCGGGCGGCGTTCGCCTGCGTGGTGATGGCCGTGGTCATCGTCGTGACGGGCGGCGCGGTGCGGCTCACCCAGTCGGGGCTCGGCTGCCCGACCTGGCCGACCTGCACCGACGACAGCCTGACCCCGACGCCCGAGATGGGCATCAACGGCGTCATCGAATTCACCAACCGCATGCTCACCTATGTGCTCTGCGCGGTCGTCGGCGTGGCGATCGTGGCGGCACGCGCGCGTGCCCCGCGCCGGCGCAGCCTCACCCGGCTGGGCTGGACGCAGTTCTGGCTCGTCGCGAGCAACGGCATCATCGGCGGCATCACGGTGCTCACGGGCCTCAACCCGTACATCGTCGGCTCGCACTTCCTGGCCGCGACGGCACTGCTGACGGTGGCCGTGGTGATGTGGCGCCGCGCCTGCGAGGGCGACGAGGAGCCGCGCGACCTGGTGGCCCGTCCGGTACGGCAGCTCGGCTGGGTGCTGGTCCTCTCGACCGCCCTGCTGATCGTGGTCGGCACGGTGGTGACGGGCTCGGGCCGGCACGCGGGCGACGCCAAGAAGGACGTCCACCGCATCCCGCTGGACGTCCGCGAGATCACCCAGCTGCACGTGGACCTCGTCTGCGTCGTGCTCGGCCTGACCGTGGCCCTGTGGTTCGTGCTGCGGGCCGTGCAGGCCCCCGCCGGACCGGCCCGGCGGGTGGTCGAGATGCTGGCCGTCCTGCTGCTCCAGGGCCTCATCGGCTTCGTGCAGTACTTCAACGACTCCCCCGAGCTCCTCGTCGGCGCCCACATGCTCGGCTCCTGCCTGGTGTGGATCGCCGTGCTCCGGGTGTTCCTGTCGCTGCGCGACCGCGGCGAGCTCGCCGCCCTGCCCTCGCCCGCCGGCGAGGCCGAGGCGCTCCGGCCCGCCGCTCAGGCCGCCTCCAGCCGGTAGACCCGACGGGCGGTGCCGGCCGCGACGAGCCCGGCGATCCGCCGCGCCTCCGCCCACCGGCACCACCCGTCGGCGACCCATTCGGCCATCAGCCGCCCCATGGCCTGGACGAACGACCGCGCCCCCACCACGTACAGCTCGGGCAGCGCCCGCGCCCCGGTGGAGAACAGCAGCTTGCCGAACGGCGCCTCGGGGAGGACCTCCTCCGGCCGGGCGCCCACGTCCGCGTAGACGTGCGGATGGGCCGCGGCCAGCCGGGCCGCCTGCAGATGGTGGCCGGGGCCGGGGAACAGCACGAGATCGGTGCCCAGCCCGGCCGTGGCCGCCAGCAGGCGGGCCAGCCGGCGCGGGTCCCGGCAGTGCAACTGCACCGGCAGACCGGTTCCCAGGGCGCTCCACAGCAGATGGCGGACGAGCGCCTGGTCGACGGGCGTAGGCCCCGTACGTCCGGTGCGGAGCCGTCGGGCGGCTGCCCTGCGGACCTCCGGCACGTCGGGTGCCCTCCCGTCGCAGGACCGTACGGCGCAGGCGAACGCGGTGGCACCGCGCGCGGCGGTGTGCAGCGCCTCGGCGGTACGGGAGAGGAAGGCGTCGACGCCCTCGCAGTCCGCGCCGATCCGGTCGGCGAGCGCCTCCAGGCGTACGACCTCGTGGGCCCGGCCCTCGGCGGCGTGCGCCAGCTCGGCGGCGGAGGTGAGGCCGCCGGGCGCGCCGGACTCCAGCAGGAAGGTGCCGATGCCCGCGCCGCGCAGCAGCAGCCGCCCGGCGCGGTAGGCGCCCAGCTCACGGCGGCGGGCGAGGTAGCGGACCGGTGCGCAGAAGGGCTCCAGGCCCAGCAGCGGCGGGCACCAGCGGAGCACCGCGAGCCCGGCCCGGCTGTCGAAGAAGGTGGTGCCGGGCGGCGCCGGGCCGGTGGATCCGGCGGCCGCGGCGAGGTGGGTCTCGAACCGGCCGAGCCCCAGTTCGCCGTGGACGGCTCCGTGGCTGTGCTGATCGACGATCGGCGGCATGCCGTCCATCCCCGCCCCCTTGTGCCCCGCCCCGCCCCTCGGCGGCACACGGCCGCCCCCGCGGGTCTAACGGCCGACGGGCCCGTCAGTTATTGGCGGGACCGCCCAGCTGGAGGCCCGCCATCCGGGTCCATTCGTACGGGCCGGTGCGGACCTTGGCCGCGAACTCGCCGTCGAAGTCGTCGTGCAGGGTGAGGCCCGCGACCTCCGCGGCCTTGCGCGCGGTCTCCATGGAGGGGGCGACGAGGACGCCCCACTCGCCGTTGGCCCCGACGAGGGCGATCCGGGTGCTGCCGCGGGCGATGTGCGCCAGCTGGCCCTCGGCGGTGCCGCCGTGGCTCTTGGCGAAGGCCGTGATCTGCCGGGCGAGCCGGAGGGCCTTGCGGTCGGCCGGGGCTGCGGCGGGTGCGGTCTCTTCGGCCTGCGTCGTGGTGTCTGCCATGACACCGGATGCTACCCGCCGGTAATTAATGGAGGAAGGGATCCACGGCGACGGCGGCGAAGAGCAGCGAGACGTAGGTGATGGACCAGTGGAAGAGGCGCATCTCCTTGAGCTTCGCTCCGGTGACGCCGGCCCGCGCCCGGATCTGCAGGGCGTGCGCCTCCTTCAGCCAGAACGCGCCGAGCGCCGCGGCCACCACGGTGTAGAACCAGCTGGTGTAGCCGAGCGGCTGGAGCGAGAGCGAGACCGCGACCATCACCCAGCTGTAGAGGACGATCTGCTTGGCGACCACCTTGTTGCCCGCGATGACGGGCAGCATCGGCACGCCCACCCGCTCGTAGTCGTCCTTGACCTTCATCGACAGCGGCCAGTAGTGCGGCGGCGTCCAGAAGAAGATGACCAGGAAGAGCACGAGGGCGGCCCAGGAGACCGAGTTCGTGACCGCGGACCAGCCGATGAAGACCGGCATGCAGCCCGCGATGCCGCCCCAGACGATGTTCTGCGCGGTACGCCGCTTGAGGATCATCGTGTAAACGACGACGTAGAAGACGTTGGCGGCGAGCGAGAGCATCGCCGACAGCGGGTTGACCAGGTACCAGAACCACAGGGTCGAACCCACGGTCAGCGCGGTGGCGAAGACCAGGCACTCGCGGGGCGAGACCATTCCGGTGACGAGCGGGCGCTGCGCGGTGCGGTCCATCAGCGCGTCGATGTCGCGGTCGATGTACATGTTGTAGGCGCCCGCGCCGCCGGCGGAGAGGTAACCGCCGATGCAGGTGGCCAGGACCAGCCACAGATCGGGGACGCCCTCCGCGGCGAGGAACATCACCGGCACGGTCGTCATCAGCAGCAGCTCGATGACCCGCGGCTTGGTCAACGCCACGAACGCCTTGGCACGGGCCCCGAACGGCCGGTGACCGGGGCTCTCCGCGAGCACCCCCACAGGACGGGATTCGACGGCCGTCACGCACACCCCTGACAGAGATAAGGCCAGCAAGCACGTCCGGGGTGGATGAAACCCCCGTAAAGGCTTGCGCTTACCACGCCACTCTAGACGTAGGGGATACCTCGGCCTCCGCCGGGGTGGGGTCGTGTTGAGGCCGTAGCGCGGCCGGTCGGCGCCGGACGCGCGGCCACCGCGCGTCGGATCGCGGGCCCGGGGAACATGACAGAACGGAAGCGTTCGGGAGGCGCGCGGCCCGCCGCCCCGGCAGGCTGTACCCATGACCGCCGCGCCCGCGGCGGAATGCTGCGGGAATCTTTCATATCCGGATCCGGTTGCCCCGGGCGTCGGACCGGCCGGTCGAAAAGGCGCCGGATGAGCGCCGGAGCGGCCGACTGAGCGTCGAAAACGCGCCCTCCCCTGCGGGGTAGGCTCGACAGCGCCGCGTCGTGGCGGAAGACCGCCCCCGGCGACAAGAACATGTGGAGAGGAGCCCTGACCGAGGGTGAGCAACAAGCCGACCACAACAGACCTCGAGTGGACCGAACTGGACCAGCGGGCCGTCGATACCGCCCGCGTCCTGGCCATGGACTCCGTGCAGAAGGTCGGCAACGGCCATCCGGGCACGGCCATGAGCCTGGCGCCGGCCGCTTATCTGCTGTTCCAGAAGATGATGCGGCACGACCCGAGTGACGCCGACTGGACCGGCCGGGACCGTTTCGTCCTCTCCCCCGGCCACACCAGCCTGACCCTCTACGTCCAGCTCTTCATGGCCGGCTACGGCCTGGAGCTCTCGGACCTGAAGTCGTTCCGCACCTGGGACAGCAAGACCCCGGGCCACCCGGAGCACGGTCACACCCGTGGCGTCGAGACCACCACCGGCCCGCTGGGCCAGGGCATCGCCAACGCGGTGGGCATGGCCATGGCCGCCCGTTACGAGCGCGGTCTGTTCGACCCGGAGGCGCCGCAGGGCACCTCCCCGTTCGACCACACCGTCTGGGCGATCGTCTCCGACGGCGACCTGGAGGAGGGCATCTCGGCCGAGGCGTCCTCGCTGGCGGGCCACCAGAAGCTCGGCAACATCGTCGCGCTCTACGACGACAACCACATCTCGATCGAGGGCGACACCGAGACGGCGTTCTCGGAGGACGTCCTGGGGCGCTACGAGGCGTACGGCTGGCACGTCCAGCGCATCGAGCAGGGCGCCAACGGCGACTTCGACATCCGGGCGCTGCACGCGGCCCTGAAGGCGGCGCAGGAGGAGACCGAGCGCCCGTCGATCATCGCGGCGCGCACGATCATCGCCTGGCCGGCCCCGAACGCCCAGAACACCGAGGCGTCGCACGGCTCGGCGCTGGGCGCCGACGAGGTCGCCGCGACCAAGCGCGTCATGGGCTTCGACCCGGAGCAGGACTTCCAGGTCGACGACGACGTCTTCAGCCACGTCCGCAAGGTCGTCGACCGCGGCCGCGAGGCCCACGCCACGTGGGACAAGCGGCTCCAGGAGTGGCGCCAGGCCAACCCGGAGCGCGCCGCGGAGTTCGACCGCATCACCGCGGGCGAGCTGCCCGACGGCTGGGAGAAGGCCGTCCCGGTCTTCCCGGCCGGCAAGGACGTCGCCACCCGTAAGGCGTCGGGTGAGGTCCTCAAGGCGCTGGGCGGCGTGATCCCCGAGCTGTGGGGCGGCTCCGCCGACCTCGCCGGTTCGAACAACACCACGATCGACGCGTCCTCGTCGTTCCTCCCGGAGGGCAACCCGCTCCCCGAGGCGAACCCGTACGGCCGCACGATCCACTTCGGCATCCGCGAGCACGCCATGGGTTCGACCATGAACGGCATCGCGCTGCACGGCAACACCCGCGTCTACGGCGGCACCTTCCTGGTGTTCTCCGACTACATGCGCCCGGCAGTCCGCCTGGCCGCCCTGATGAAGCTGCCGGTCACCTACGTGTGGACGCACGACTCCATCGGTCTCGGCGAGGACGGCCCGACCCACCAGCCGGTCGAGCACATGGCCGCCCTGCGCGCCATCCCGGGCCTGAACATGGTCCGCCCGGCCGACGCCAACGAGACGGCGATCGCCTGGCGCGAGATCACCAAGCGCCACACCACCCACCCGGCGCCGCACGGTCTGGCCCTCACCCGCCAGAACGTCCCGACGTACGAGGCCAACGAGGGCGCGGCCAAGGGCGGCTACGTCCTGTTCGAGGCCGAGGGCGGCCGTCCGCAGGTGATCCTGATCGGCACCGGCTCCGAGGTCCAGCTGGCCGTCGAGGCCCGCGAGGCGCTCCAGGCCGAGGGCATCCCGACCCGCGTGGTCTCGATGCCGTCCGTCGAGTGGTTCGAGGAGCAGGACCAGGCGTACCGCGACGGCGTGCTGCTGCCGGACGTCAAGGCCCGGGTCGCGGTCGAGGCGGGCATCGGCCTGACCTGGCACCGCTACGTCGGCGACGCCGGCCGGATCGTCTCGCTGGAGCACTTCGGCGCCTCGGCGGACTACAAGGTCCTCTACCGCGAGTTCGGCCTGACGACGGAGGCCGTGGTGGCCGCCGCCCGCGAGTCGATCGAGCACGCCGACGCCAACCGTCGCTGACGCCCTCATCTAGCAAGTAGGAGATGCAGAACCCATGACAGACGCACTCAAGCGCCTCTCCGACGAAGGCGTCGCGATCTGGCTGGACGACCTGTCCCGCAAGCGCATCACGTCGGGCAACCTGGCCGAGCTGATCGACCAGAGCCATGTCGTCGGCGTCACCACCAACCCGTCGATCTTCCAGAAGGCGATCTCCGGCGGCGACGGCTACGAGCAGCAGCTCGCCGACCTCGCGGCCCGCAAGGTCACCGTCGACGAGGCGATCCGCATGATCACCACGGCGGACGTCCGCGACGCCGCCGACATCCTGCGCCCGGTCTTCGACCGGACCGACGGCCAGGACGGCCGGGTCTCCATCGAGGTCGACCCCCGGCTGGCCCACAACACGACGGCCACCGTCGCCGAGGCCAAGCAGCTGGCCTGGCTGGTGGACCGCCCCAACACCCTGATCAAGATCCCGGCCACCAAGGCGGGCCTGCCGGCCATCGCCGAGGTGATCGGCAAGGGCATCAGCGTCAACGTCACGCTGATCTTCTCCCTCGAGCGCTACCGCGCGGTCATGGACGCCTACCTGACCGGTCTGGAGAAGGCGAAGGCCGCGGGCCTGGACCTGAACCTGATCCACTCGGTCGCGTCCTTCTTCGTGTCCCGCGTGGACACCGAGATCGACAAGCGTCTGGACGCGCTGGGCACCGAGGAGGCCGAGGCGCTGCGCGGCAAGGCCGCCCTGGCCAACGCCCGCCTGGCCTACCAGGCGTACGAGGAGGTCTTCTCCTCGGACCGCTGGGCCGCCCTGGAGAAGGCCGGCGCCAACAAGCAGCGCGCCCTGTGGGCCTCGACCGGCGTCAAGGACCCGGCCTACAAGGACACCCTGTACGTGGACGACCTGGTCGCCCCCAACACGGTGAACACCATGCCGGAGGCCACCCTGGAGGCCACGGCCGACCACGGGCAGATCGTCGGTGACACCGTCCGTGGCACCTACGAGCAGGCCAAGGCCGAGCTCGACGCCCTCGCCAAGGTCGGGATCTCGTACGACGAGGTCGTGCAGCTCCTGGAGGACGAGGGCGTCGAGAAGTTCGAGCAGTCCTGGAATGACCTTCTGAAGTCCACCGAGGCGGAGCTCAAGCGCCTCGCTCCGGAGGCGTGAATTGAGCACAAGCAGCAATCCGCTGCGTGACGCTCAGGACCGACGGCTCCCGCGTATCGCGGGGCCGTCGGGCCTGGTCATCTTTGGCGTCACGGGCGATTTGTCCCGGAAAAAGCTGATGCCGGCGGTCTATGACCTCGCCAACCGTGGGCTGCTGCCCCCGGGCTTCTCCCTCATCGGCTTCGCACGCCGTGACTGGGAGAACGAGGACTTCGCCCAGATCGTCCACGACGCCGTCAAGGAACACGCCCGTACGCCCTTCCGCGAGGAGGTCTGGCAGCAGCTGGTGCAGGGCTGCCGGTTCGTGCAGGGCGACTTCGACGACGACGTGGCCTTCGAGACGCTCAAGGACACCATCCAGGAGCTCGACAAGGCCCAGGGGACGGGCGGCAACTTCGCCTTCTACCTCTCCGTGCCGCCCAAGTTCTTCCCCAAGGTGGTCCAGCAGCTCAAGAAGCACGGCCTGGCCGACCAGAAGGAGGGCTCCTGGCGGCGTGCCGTCATCGAGAAGCCCTTCGGCCACGACCTGGCCAGCGCCCAAGAGCTCAACAAGGTCGTCCACGAGGTCTTCCCGACCGAAGAGGTCTTCCGGATCGACCACTACCTGGGCAAGGAGACCGTCCAGAACATCCTGGCGCTCCGGTTCGCCAACACCCTCTTCGAGCCGATCTGGAACCGGTCGTACGTCGACCATGTGCAGATCACCATGGCCGAGGACATCGGCATCGGCGGCCGCGCCGGCTACTACGACGGCATCGGCGCCGCCCGTGACGTCATCCAGAACCACCTGCTCCAGCTGCTGGCGCTGACCGCCATGGAGGAGCCCGCCTCCTTCGACGCGGACGCGCTCGTCGCGGAGAAGACCAAGGTGCTGGGCGCCGTCCGGCTGCCCAAGGACCTCGGCAAGGAGACCGTCCGCGGCCAGTACGCGCACGGCTGGCAGGGCGGCGAGGAGGTCGTCGGCTATCTGGAGGAGGACGGCATCGACCCCGCCTCCAAGACCGACACCTACGCCGCGATCAAGCTGGAGATCGACAACCGCCGCTGGGCGGGCGTCCCCTTCTACCTCCGCACGGGCAAGCGGCTCGGCCGCCGCGTCACCGAGATCGCGGTCGTCTTCCAGCGCGCCCCGCACTCGCCCTTCGACCACACCGCGACCGAGGAGCTGGGGCAGAACGCCCTGGTCATCCGGGTGCAGCCGGACGAGGGCGTCACCCTGCGGTTCGGTTCCAAGGTGCCGGGCACCTCGATGGAGGTCCGGGACGTCTCGATGGACTTCGCCTACGGCGAGTCGTTCACCGAGTCCAGCCCCGAGGCGTACGAGCGGCTCATCCTCGACGTCCTGCTCGGCGACGCCAACCTCTTCCCCCGCCTGAAGGAGGTCGAGCTGTCCTGGCAGATCCTCGACCCGATCGAGCGGTACTGGGACACCCACGGCAAGCCCGCGTCCTACCCCGCCGGCACCTGGGGCCCGGTCGAGGCGGACGAGATGCTCGCACGAGACGGACGGAGCTGGCGCCGGCCATGAAGATGGACCTCACGGACACCACGTCCAGCAAGATCAACAGTGCTCTGGTCCAGGGCCGCCGCGCCATCGGCACCCCGGCCATCGGCATGGTGCTCACCCTCGTCATCGTCACCGACGAGGAGCACGCCTACGACGCGCTCAAGGCGGCCAACGACGCCTCCCGCGAGCACCCCTCGCGCAAGCTGGTCGTCATCAAGCGCGTGAGCCGCTCCCCGCGCGACCGCGCCAAGGCCCGCCTCGACGCCGAGGTCCGGGTCGGCACCAGCGCCGGCACCGGCGAGACCGTGGTGCTGCGGCTCTACGGCGACGTCATCGACCACGCCCAGTCGGTCGTGCTGCCGCTGCTGCTGCCCGACGCCCCCGTGGTCGTCTGGTGGCCGGTCTCCTCCCCGATCAACCCCGAGAAGGACCCGCTGGGCGCCCTGGCCCAGCGCCGGGTCACCGACACCTACGCCGCCGAGGACCCCCTCGCGGAGGTGTCGGCCCGCGCCGCGCACTACACGCCCGGCGACACCGACCTGGCCTGGACCCGGATCACGCCATGGCGCTCTATGCTCGCCGCCGCCCTGGACCAGCAGCAGGTCGACGTCCTGTCGGCGGAGGTCGAGGGCGAGGGCTACAACCCGAGCGGCGAGCTGCTCGCGATGTGGCTGGCCGACCGCCTCGGCATCCCCGTGAAGCGGACCGTCTCCGAGGGGCCCGGCCTCACCGCCGTCCGTATGGAGACCAAGAACGGCCAGATCGTCCTGGACCGCCCCAACGGCACCCTGGCCACCCTGTGCATGCCGGGCCAGCCGGACCGCGCCGTCGCGCTCAACCGGCGCGACACCGCGGAGCTCCTCGCGGAGGAGCTGCGCCGCCTCGACCCGGACATCACCTACGAGTCCGCGCTGAAGTACGGCGTGGCGCGGCTGAACGACGGGTCCGCGCCGACGGCCGAGGCCCCGGCCCCCGCCAAGGACGCCAAGGCCAAGGACGCCGCGGACGCCCCGGAGGCCGAGCCGGCCGCCACGCCGGCGCCCGCCAAGAAGGCCACCGGCAAGAAGGCGGCCGGCAAGTGAGCACCCCCCAGATCGTCGTCCACCGGGACAAGGAGCTGATGGCGCAGGCCGCGGCGGCCCGGCTGATCACGAAGATCGTGGACGCCCAGGCCGCGCGCGGCTCGGCCTCCGTCGTCCTCACCGGCGGGCGCAACGGCAACGGGCTGCTCGCGGCCCTCGCCGACGCGCCCGCGCGGGACGCGGTGGACTGGTCGCGCCTGGACCTGTGGTGGGGCGACGAGCGGTTCCTGCCCGAGGGCGACCCCGAGCGCAACGCCACCCAGGCGCGCGAGGCGCTGCTGGACGCGGTGGGCCTGGACCCGGCCCGGGTGCACTACATGCCCGCGGCCGACGGCACCCACGACGACGCGGACGCGGCGGCCGCGGCCTACGCGGCCGAGCTCGCGGCGGCCGCGCGTCCCGAGGACCACGGTCCCGTGCCGTCCTTCGACGTCCTGCTGCTGGGCGTCGGCCCGGACACGCACGTGGCCTCGCTCTTCCCCGAGCTGCCGGGTGTCCGGGAGACCGAGCGCACGGTCGTCGGCGTGCACGGCGCGCCGAAGCCGCCGCCGACCCGGGTCTCGCTGACCCTGCCGGCGATCCGCGCGGCGCGGGAGGTCTGGTTGCTCGCGGCGGGCGAGGACAAGGCCGACGCGGTGACGATGGCGCTGTCCGGAGCGGGCGAGATCCAGGCACCGGCGGCGGGGGCGTACGGGCGCCGCCGGACGCTGTGGCTGCTGGACGCGGCGGCGGCGGCGAAGTTGCCGCGGGATCTGTACCCGCCGGCTTCACCCTGACGGGTGGTCTGTTCACGGCGATGGCCCGCCTCTCCTGATCCCAGGGAGGCGGGCCATCGCCGTGTCCGGGTGCGGGGTGCCGCTGCGCGGGGCTTTTTCCCCAGCCCCGCCCCTTCCCGTAACCGGGGCTCCGCCCCGGACCCCGGTCCTCAAACGCCGGACGGGCTGAAAATCAGCCCGTCCGGCGTTTGAGGACACCGCGCGTCAGCGCGGAAAGGGGGCCCGGGGGCGTCAGCCCCCGGTTACGGGAAGGGGCGGGGTGGGGAAAAAGCCCGCGGCTAGCGCCCCCGCAGCTCGCGGTAGCGAGCCACCAGCGCCGCCGTCGACCCGTCCAGCCCCGGCACCTCCGCGCCGGCCGTCAGCGCCGGCTCCACCCGCTTAGCGAGCACCTTGCCCAGCTCCACCCCCCACTGGTCGAAGGAGTCGATGTTCCAGATCGCGCCCTGGACGAACACCTTGTGCTCGTACAGAGCGATCAGCTGCCCCAGCACCGACGGGCTGAGTTCACCCGCGAGGATGGTCGTCGTCGGGTGGTTGCCGCGGAACGTCTTGTGCGGGACCAGCTCCGCGGGGACGCCCTCCGCCGCCACCTCCTCGGCGGTCTTGCCGAAGGCGAGCGCCTGGCCCTGGGCGAAGAGGTTGGCCATCAGCAGGTCGTGCTGGGCCACCAGCCCCGGCAGCAGGTCGTCGACCGGCTTGGCGAAGCCGATGAAGTCCGCGGGGATCAGCTTTGTGCCCTGGTGGATCAACTGGTAATACGCGTGCTGGCCGTTGGTGCCCGGGGTGCCCCACACCACCGGGCCCGTCTGCCAGTCGACGGGGCGCCCGTCGCGGTCGACCGACTTGCCGTTGGACTCCATGTCGAGCTGCTGGAGGTACGCGGCGAACTTGGACAGGTAGTGGCTGTAGGGCAGCACCGCGTGCGACTGCGCGCCGTGGAAGTTGCCGTACCAGACACCGAGCAGGCCGAGCAGCAGCGGGACGTTCTCCTCGGCCGGCGCGCAGCGGAAGTGCTCGTCGACGAGGTGGAAGCCGGCCAGCATCTCCCGGAAGTGGTCCGGGCCGATGGCGAGCATCAGGGAGAGCCCGATGGCCGAGTCGTACGAATAACGGCCGCCGACCCAGTCCCAGAACTCGAACATGTTAGCGGTGTCGATGCCGAACTCGGAGACCTTCTCCTCGTTCGTCGACAGCGCCACGAAGTGCTTGGCCACCGCCTCCTCGCCCGCGCCCAGGCCGGTCAGCAGCCAGTTGCGGGCGGAGGTGGCGTTGGTGACGGTCTCGATGGTGGTGAAGGTCTTCGAGGCGACGATGAAGAGCGTCTCGGCGGGGTCCAGGTCCCGCACGGCCTCGTGCAGATCCGCGCCGTCCACGTTCGACACGAAACGGAACGTCATATCGCGGGCGGTGAAGGCGCGCAGCGCCTCGTACGCCATCGCCGGACCGAGGTCGGAACCACCGATGCCGATGTTGACGACGTTCCTGATCCGGGAGCCCGTGTGGCCCTTCCAGTCACCCGAACGGACCCGGTCGGCGAAGACCTGCATCTTGCGCAGCACGGCGTGCACGGCCGGTACGACGTTCTCCCCGTCGACCTTGACGACGGCCGACTCGGGGGCCCGCAGCGCCGTGTGCAGCACGGCGCGGTCCTCGGTGTTGTTGATCTTCTCGCCGCGGAACATGGCGTCCCGGAGCTCCGCGACCCCGGTCGCTTCCGCGAGCGCGCGCAGCAGGCGCAGCGTCTCGTCGGTGACGAGGTGCTTGGAGTAGTCGAGGTGCAGATCGCCCACGGTGAGCGACAGGCGCTCGGCCCGTCGCGGGTCGTCCGCGAACAGCTTCCGCAGCTGCACCTCCCCGAGCTCTTCCCGGTGCTTGGCCAGCGCGTTCCACTCAGGCGTCTGGTCGAGCCTGCCGCGGCTCCCTGCGTTCATCTCGGACATCAGCCCACTTCTCTCGTAGCCACCCCGCCGGATTCCAACCTAATTGATCAGGACTCGGTATGAGACGACCCCCCGCATCGGAAACGGCCCGGCCGCGCCCCTGGTGACAGGTGCGCGGCCGGGCCGCTTCAGTGTGTCGCGCCGCTCAGATCTCTCCGCGGAGCTTGGCGAGCGCCTCGGCGAGGATCGCCTCGCCGTCCGCGTCGCTCCGCCGCTCACGTACATAGGCGAGGTGCGTCTTGTAGGGCTCCGTCCGCGGCGGGTCCGGCGGACTGTCCCGGTCCTGACCGGCCGGGAAGCCGCAGCGCGGGCAGTCCCAGGTGTCCGGTACCTGTGCGTCACTGGCGAAGCTCGGCTGCGTCTCGTGCCCGTTGGAACACCAGAAGGAGATGCGGAGGCGCGGCGCGGACTCGCCCCGCTCGGCCTCCCCCATCGGCCCCGCTCCGACCCGACTCCCTCGGATCGCGTTGCCACTTGCCACGGTCGTAACTCCCTGCGTGATGGTGCTGCACTGTGCCGGATAGCGGCTGCGCCACGGGGCCTTGCGGAACGGCTCCGCTGCGGGCGCCCCAGTCTACGTAAGGCCCAACGCGCGTCCAGTGGCTGGAGTTACAGCCCGGCCGCAAGGACGCGACCTCAATGATAGGCCGCGTCCACGACGGTACGTCAGCTATCGAGCTTCATCAGCAGGCCGAGTACGACAATGCACGCGAACCACAGCAGACCGACGACCACGGTGATGCGGTCGAGGTTGCGCTCGGCGACCGAGGAGCCGCCGACGGAGGACTGCATGCCGCCACCGAACATGTCGGACAGGCCGCCGCCCTTCCCCTTGTGCATGAGCACCAGCATCATCATCAGCAGGCTGAAGACGATGAGGGCGATCGAGAACCCCATGACCACGGCTGGACCAACTCTCTCGGACTGGAACGGTGAGGGGCCGGGCGGCGCAAAGCACCGGTCCCGGCCCCGACAGGGTACGACGGGCAGCACCCGTCGTCATAGCGCTGCTACTGGTCGCGGAAGCGGACGATCTTGACGAAGTCGTCCACGTCCAGCGCGGCGCCGCCGATCAGGGCACCGTCGACATCGGGCTGCGCCATGATCGCGGCGATGTTGCCGGACTTGACGGAGCCGCCGTACTGGATGCGGATCTTGTCGGCGACCTCACGGCCGTACAGCTCGGCGAGGCGGCCGCGGATGGCACCGCAGACCTCCTGCGCGTCCTCGGGGGTCGCGACCTCGCCGGTGCCGATGGCCCACACCGGCTCGTAGGCGATCACGATGGTCTCGGCCTGCTCGACCGGGATGTCCTTGAGACCGCCGTCGACCTGCGCGAGGGTGTGCGGGACCTGGGCGCCGGCCTTGCGGACGTCCAGGCCCTCGCCGACGCAGAGGATCGGGGTCAGGCCGTGCCGGTAGGCGGCCTTGACCTTGGCGTTGCAGACCTCGTCCGACTCGCCGTGGTACTGGCGGCGCTCCGAGTGGCCGACGGCCACGTAGGTGCACTTCAGCTTGGCCAGCATGGCGCCGGAGATCTCGCCGGTGTAGGCGCCGGAGTCGTACGCCGAGAGGTCCTGGGCGCCGTACTTGATCTTGAGCTTGTCGCCGTCGACCAGCGTCTGCACCGAGCGCAGGTCGGTGAAGGGGACCAGGACGGCCACCTCGGTGGCGTCGTAGTCCTTGTCGGCGAGCGCGAAGGAGAGCTTCTGGACGTGCGCGATGGCCTCAAGGTGGTTGAGGTTCATCTTCCAGTTGCCCGCCATCAGCGGGGTGCGGTCAGTCACGGTGGTTCAGTCCTCCAGTGCGGCGAGGCCGGGGAGCGTCTTGCCCTCGAGGTACTCGAGGCTGGCGCCGCCGCCGGTCGAAATGTGGCCGAAAGCATTCTCGTCGAAGCCCAGCAGGCGCACGGCCGCGGCCGAGTCGCCACCGCCGACGACGGTGAAGGCATCGCTGTCGAGCAGGCCCTGCGCCACGGCCTTGGTGCCATTGGCGTAGTCGGGGTGCTCGAAGACGCCCATCGGGCCGTTCCAGAAGACGGTGCCGGCGTCGGCGAGCTTCGAGGCGTAGAGCTCACGCGTCTTCGGGCCGATGTCCAGGCCCTCCTTGTCCGCCGGGATGGCGTCCGAGGCGACGAGCTCCGGGTTGGCCGGGGCCTTGGTCTTCAGGTCCGGGAAGTCGGCGGAGACCAGGACGTCGACGGGGAGGACGAACTCCACGCCGCGCTTCTCGGCCCGTGCCAGGTACTCCAGGCAGACCGGGATCTGGTCCTCCTGCAGCAGCGAGATGCCGACCTCGTGACCCTTGGCCTTGAGGAAGGTGTACGACATGCCGCCGCCGATGAGGATGCGGTCGGCCTTCTCCAGCAGGTTGTCGATGACACCCAGCTTGTCGGAGACCTTGGCACCGCCGAGCACCACCACGTAGGGGCGCGCGACGTCCTCGGTGAGCTTCTTCAGGACGCCGACCTCGGTGGCGATCAGATCGCCGGCGGCGTGCGGGAGGCGCGCCGGGAGGTCGAACACGGAGGCGTGCTTGCGGTGCACCGCACCGAAGCCGTCGCCGACGTAGATGTCGGCCAGGGCCGCCAGCTGATCGGCGAACGCGCCGCGCTCGGCGTCGTCCTTGCTGGTCTCGCCCGCGTTGAAACGGAGGTTCTCCAGCAGCGTGACCTCGCCGTTCGCCAGTGCGGCGACGGTGGCCTTCGCGCTGTCCCCGACCGTGTCGGTGGCGAACGTGACCGGCTTGCCCAGGATCTCGCCGAGCCGCGTGGCGGCCGGGGCGAGGGAGAACTGGGGGTCCGGGGCGCCCTTGGGACGGCCCAGGTGGGAGGCGACGATCACCTTGGCGCCGGCTTCGGCGAGCTTGGCGATCGTCGGGGCGACGGCGCGGATGCGGCCGTCGTCGGTGATGGTGGTGCCGTTGAGCGGCACGTTGAGGTCGGCGCGGACGAAGACCCGCTTGCCCTCGACGCCGTCCTGGAGGAGTTCGTCGATCGTCTTCATGCAGTGACTCCGGTGACTTCCGTGATGGGGCCCCGCCCGGCGAAAGCGGGGGGACAGTCATAGGACGGGGCCCGTACGACGCGCCATAGCGTCGCACGAGCCCCGTCCCCTACTACATCTCGGTGCCCTTGACAGTGCTGTCAGGGAACGATCAGAGCTGGCCGCCGACGAAGACGGTCAGGTCGACCAGGCGGTTGGAGTAGCCCCACTCGTTGTCGTACCAGCCGACGACCTTGACCTGGTTGCCCTGGACCATGGTCAGGGACGAGTCGAAGGTGCAGGAGGCCGGCCAGTTCACGATGTCGGAGGAGACGATCGCGTCCTCGGTGTACTCCAGGATGCCCTTGAGCTGACCCTCGGCGGCCTTCTGGAAGGCGGCGTTGATCTCTTCCTTGCTGGTCTCGCGGTCGAGCTCCAGGACCAGGTCGGTGACCGAGCCGGTGGGGACCGGGACGCGCATGGCGATGCCGTCCAGCTTGCCCTTCAGCTGCGGGAGGACCAGCGCGGTGGCCTTGGCGGCACCGGTGGAGGTCGGGATGATGTTCTCCGCGGCGGCGCGGGCGCGACGCAGGTCGGAGTGCGGGAAGTCCAGGATCCGCTGGTCGTTGGTGTACGCGTGGACCGTGGTCATCATGCCCTTGACGATGCCGAAGTTCTCGTCGAGAACCTTGGCCATCGGCGCCACGCAGTTGGTGGTGCAGGAGGCGTTGGAGATGACGTGGTGGTTGGCCGCGTCGTACTTGTCCTGGTTGACGCCCATGACGATGGTGATGTCCTCGTCCTTGGCGGGCGCGGAGATCAGGACCTTCTTGGCGCCGGCGGCGATGTGCTTCGCGGCGTCGGCCTTCTTGGTGAAGATGCCGGTGGACTCGATGACGATGTCGGCGCCCAGCTCGGCCCACGGCAGGTTCGCCGGGTCGCGCTCGGCCATCGTCTTGAAGGTCATGTCACCGACGGTGATCGAGTCGTCGGTGTGGCTGACCTCCTGCTTCAGACGACCCAGGATGGTGTCGTACTTCAGCAGGTGGACCAGGGTGGCGTTGTCGGTCAGGTCGTTGACACCGACGATCTGGATGTCCGCACCCTGCTCCAGCAGCGCGCGGAAGTAGTTACGACCGATACGGCCAAAGCCGTTGATGCCTACGCGGATCGTCACGAACCGATCTCCTCGTTGGTTTGCCGGTCTGTCCGCCGGCGGCTGTATGGGAAGTCCCCGACCACCAACGACCCTACCTCTAAGTAGAGGGGTATGTGACATTGAAGGGTCTTGCACAAGTGGGCGGCCTCAGGCACAATTGCGCGGCCTCGGGACGGGGTGCCCCGGGCCGCGCTGCGACGGGTGTCAGCCGCCGATGGCACGCAGGGCCGCGCCGAGGAGCGTGGCGCGTTCCCGGGCGTCCGGGATGTGCTCCAGACCGAAGCCCAGCAGCACCGTGTCACGGGTGGTGACGGCCGCGGAGAAGCGGGCGAGCGCCTGCGAGCGCGCCCAGTCCCCGGTCTTCGCCGGGCTGCCGGCGGGCGGTCCCGTCGCGGCCCAGGGACCGAGGGAGGTCTCGAAGCCCTCGGTGTCCCGGACGGTGCCGCCTACCGTGAGGGTGGCGCTGTCGGCGAGGACACCACGGCCCCCGTCACCCGCGTCGGTGATGTACGAGAGGGCCAGCTCGGCCTTCTTCCCCGCGTAGGGGCTGAGGTCGAAGGTGACCTGCCGCCATCCGGTGGTGGGTCCCGTGAAGCTGTGCCAGGCGCCCGTGGTGCCCTGGGGCGCACAGCCGTCGTCGCGCACGGTCAGGTAGTGGGCGAGGGCGGGGTGCAGCCGGAGGGCGGCGGCGCAGTCGGTGGGCGGCGTCCGGCCGGTGCCCCCGCCGGCGTCGGGGAGCGTGGTCCAGTCGTCCTGGCCGGCGGTGCGGGCCTCCAGCACGGCGTGGTCGTACCCCTGCTCGGTGTCGGTGCTGAGCCGGACGCCCAGGTTCGGCTTGTCCGCGGCGCTCGCCCCGGTCAGGTCGACGGTGCGCGACAGCCGCATCCAGGCGTTGTCCTGGTGCCGGGCGGCGGCCATCCAGTCGCCTTCGTACGGCTGGAAGGGTGACCGCGCGCCGCCGGCGTACTCACCGGCGGGCTCGCTGCGGAACTGCGGGAAGGTCGCGGGCGGCAGTTCGTCCGAGACGGGGCTGTAGGCGCCGGCCGTGGCGAGCGGGCTGCCCGCGGTGGTGCCGGCGAGGCCCGCGGTGGCTCCGGCGAGCTTGCCCGCACCGGTGAAGCGCGGTGGCGCCGGATGGCCGATCCGCCCGCCCGCGCCGAGGTAGTACTGGCTGAAGTCGTCGGACTCCGCGGCGCCGATCCGGGCCCGGCCGCCCGCCTCGGTGCCCGCCGCGACGAGCTTGCCGCCCTCGTTGAGGAAGGCGCGCACGGCGAGCAGGGTGTCGCCGCCGGGTTTGTTCGTACCGGAGTACCAGACGACGGTCGTGAAGTTGCCGAGCACGCCGAGCGGGTGCGGCTCACCGTCCTTGGCGACGTCCCAGACCGCGGCCCCGCGCCCGTCGTCGGCGAGGGCCTTGGTGTAGGCGGCGAGGTGCGCGGACGGGGCTGAGCCGCCCTCGTCGGCGAGGACCAGGGTGTCGGCGCGCGGGCGGTCGGCCACCTTGTAGGTGAAGGGCTCGCTGGCCGTGTTCCTGCCCTCGCGGGTGCGGCCGGTGAACCAGACCTGGACGCTGGAACCGACCTCGGCGCCCTCGACGGAGGCGCGGTACTGGTCGTACTGGAGGTTGTCCTCGCCTCCGTACCGGTCGCCGCCCTCCCAGGGCGTCAGCTCCTCGATGTGCGTACGGCCGCCGTCCACGCGGTAGTTGAGGAGCTTGTCGCCGAGGCTCTTGCGGGCGGTGACGGCCACCCGCTGCTCCTCGCCCCGCGCGTAGGAGGTCGTGAAGGCGTCGGGGACGAAGTCGGGGGCGGTGAGGCCGACGGTGGAGGCCGGGGTGTCGGGGTGGGCGGCGCTCTCGGCGACGGACAGCGCGAAGGGGATGTTCTTGGCGAACTCCTGCTGGATCAGCTTCTCGTCGTCCGGGAAGGTGAACGAGGAGCGGCAGTCGGCCGGGTTCCAGGCGTCGTTCGGGTCGACGCGGGAGGCGGTCTGGCAGGTCGACATCTCCGGGGTGAACATCATCGTGCCGTTGACGTTGGCCGCGTGCCCGTCCGCCTCGCCGTTGGTCACGTACAGCTCGGAGGAGAGCTGGGGGCGGTAGCCGGGGATGGCGGACTTCTCCGGGGTGCCCGCCAGCGCGCGGTAGACGTTGTCGTCCGGGGTGGGCGTGGCGACCTGCCAGCCGACCCCGTAGAGCAGCAGTTCGGCGGCCGAGTGGTAGTTGACGGCGGTGCGGAAGTGGATGCGCTTCTGGAAGGCGTCGAGGGCCCGGGTCTCCGGCTCGGAGGCGGCGGCCGGGCCCCGGTAGGTCTCGGAGGCCGGCCGGGGGGACGAGCCCTCGTTGTCGTAGCCCCACTTGTAGGGGAAGTTGCGGTTGAGGTCGACGCCGTCGCCGGGGGCGATCTTGCCGTCGCCGTCGTTGTCCCGGAGGTTCTTGCGCCACAGCCGGGTGCCCGGGCTCTGGAAGGTGTAGTCGTAGCCGTCCGGGTTGGCGGAGAGCAGGAACCACAGCTCGGTGCGGTCCACCAGCCGGGTGATCCGCTCGTCCTTGCCGTAGTTGTCGAGGTAGTGGTGGAGCAGCCGCCTCGTCATCTCCGGCGTGATCCACTCACGGGCGTGCTGGTTGGACATGTAGAGCACCGCGGGCCGGTCGCCGTCGCCGGTGCGGCGGGCGTCCTTGGTGACCTTCACGGCGAGGATGTCCTGGCCGCGTACGGACTTGCCGATGCTGACGACCTTGGTCAGGCCGGGGTGGGCGCGGACGGTGTCGTTGATCTCCCGCTGGAGGCCGTGCTCCCCGCTGTACGGGCGGAAGACCCCGTCGCCCGCCGCCTTGAGCCGTTCCTGGGTCTTCGCGGAGATCTTCTTCTCGGTGAGGTCCACGCCCTGCCGGCGGAGCGTCCCGGCCTGGGCGGCGGTGAGGTACAGCTCGACCGGCGCGGTGCGGCCGGCGGTGATCCGTTCGCCGAGTTCGTGCCCGTCGGCGCCCGCCTTGAGGAGCAGCGGGATCTGGGCGGCGCCGACCTCGGCGGTCCATACGGAGAGCGGTCCGGTGTCCTTCGCCGTGCTCTCGGCCGTGGCCGCCGTGGTGCCGGGTCGCGCCTGTGCGATGGGTGCCATGGCCAGTCCGCCGAGTAACAGCGAAGCGGCCGCGACGAGCGATCTCGCCCTGCGTCTCATGAGCCCCCCTTGCCGTTGTCTGTCCCGTCCCTGCACGGACGCCAGGCTTGCGAGCCCACATGATCATGTCAATACCGCCTCAGGAGGGGCGGCCCCGGTCCGCTGACGCGCGACCGCCCCCGGCGCGCGGGGCGCCGGGGGCGGTGACACCGGCCGGCGCCGCAGGGGCGGCGGCGGCCGGGTGAAGGCGGGCGAGGACGGGGGCGCCCCCGCGGGCGGGTCAGCCCGCCATGCCCTCGGCCATCTCCTCGGAGAGGTCCGAGAGGTCCGAGAGGTTGGACTCGGTGCCGGGGATGCCCAGGTCCTGGGCGCGCTTGTCGGCCATGGCCAGCAGGCGCCGGATGCGGCCGGCGACGGCGTCCTTGGTCAGCGGCGGGTCGGCGAGGGCGCCCAGCTCCTCCAGGGACGCCTGCTTGTGCTCCATGCGCAGCCGGCCGGCGGCGGCGAGGTGCTCCGGCACCTCCTCGCCGAGGATCTCCAGCGCGCGCTGGACCCGGGCTCCGGCGGCGACGGCGGCACGGGCCGAACGGCGCAGATTGGCGTCGTCGAAATTGGCGAGGCGGTTGGCCGTGGCCCGCACCTCGCGGCGCATCCGCCGCTCCTCCCACGCGAGCACCGACTCATGTGCACCCAGTCGCGTCAACAGCGCGCCGATCGCGTCACCGTCCCGGACGACCACCCGGTCCACTCCGCGCACCTCGCGCGCCTTGGCCGCGATCTGGAGCCGGCGGGCGGCGCCGACCAGCGCGAGCGCGGCCTCCGGGCCGGGGCAGGTGACCTCCAGGGAGGACGAGCGGCCGGGCTCGGTGAGCGAGCCATGGGCCAGGAAGGCACCGCGCCAGGCGGCCTCCGCGTCGCAGGTGGCACCGGAGACGACCTGGGGCGGCAGGCCACGGATCGGCCGGCCGCGGCCGTCGACCAGGCCGGTCTGGCGCGCGAGCTGATCACCGCCCGCCACCACCCGCACCACGTACCGGCTGCCGCGGCGCAGCCCGCCGGGGGCCATCACCACCAGGTCGGAGGCGTGTCCGAAGATCTCCAGGATGTCCTTGCGGAGCCGCCGGGCGGCGATCCCGGTGTCCAGCTCCGCCTCGATCACGATGCGCCCGCTCACCAGGTGCAGACCGCCCGCGAACCGCAGGATCGCCGAGACCTCCGCTTTCCGGCAGCAGGTCCGGGTGACGGGGAGCCGGGAGATTTCATCCTTCACCGCTGCCGTCATCGCCATGGGCCGATCCTTCCATGCATCCGAAAAATACGGTCGTACGCGGCGGCCAACAGCTCCGGGTCATGGGTCGGGGAGCCGTCGGGCGCGGCGACCGGCGCCAGCTCGACCGCGGCCCCCAGCCGCTTGGCGGCATCGGTGAGGCTCTCTCGGTCGGGCACGGCGGCCTCGTCGGCCAGCACCACGTCCAGGGCGAGTTTAGGGGCGTGTCGGGCCAAAACCTCCAAATGACGCTGCGGGGAGAAGCCATCGGTTTCACCGGGCTGGGGCGCGAGGTTCAGCGAGAGGACCCGCCGGGCCTTGGTCTCCTGGAGCGCTTCGAGCAGCTCGGGCACCAGAAGGTGCGGGATGACGGACGAGAACCAGGAGCCCGGACCGAGCACCACCCAGTCGGCGTCCAGGACCGCGGCGACGGCCTCGGGGACCGCCGGCGGGTCCTCCGGCACCACGTGCACGGACTGCACCTCGCCGGGGGTGAGCGCCACCGTGGCCTGGCCGCGGACGGTGCTGACGGCCTCGGGCTCGGCGGGGTCATGGCCCCGGACGAGCGCCTGGAGCTCCAGCGGGACCGCGGACATGGGGAGCACCCGGCCGTGCGCGCCGAGGAGCTTGCCGACCAGGTCCAGGGCCTGGACGTGGTCGCCGAGCTGCTCCCAGAGGGCGACGATCAGCAGATTGCCCACGGCGTGGCCGTGCAGGTCGCCCTCGCTGGCGAAGCGGTGCTTGATCACCCGGGCCCAGGTCTGGCCCCAGTCGTCGTCGCCGCACAGGGCGGCGAGCGCCTTGCGCAGGTCGCCCGGGGGCAGCACGCCCAGCTCGTCGCGGAGCCGGCCGCTGGAGCCGCCGTCGTCGGCGACGGTGACGACGGCCGTCAGATCGCCGGTGATCCGGCGCAGCGCGGTCAGCGACGCGGACAGGCCGTGGCCGCCGCCGAGGGCGACGACCTTGGGCTGTGCGCCGCGGCCGACGCGGCCGCCCCGCCCGGTGGCACGGGCGGGGACCAGGCGACGGCCCCGGCGCAGCCGGAACGTGCGGCCGGTCACTCGCGCCCCATGTCCCTGTGCACGACGACGGTCTCGACGCCCTCGGAGACCAGGCGGTGGGCGAGCTTCTCGGACATCGCGACGGAGCGGTGCTTGCCACCGGTGCAGCCGACCGCGATAGTCACATAGCGCTTGCCCTCGCGGCGGTAGCCGGCGGCGATGAGCTGGAGCAGCTCGGTGTAGCGGTCGAGGAACTCCTTGGCGCCGGGCTGGTTGAAGACATAGCCCGAGACCTCCTCGTTGAGCCCGGTGAAGGGGCGCAGCTCCGGGACCCAGTGCGGGTTGGGCAGGAAGCGGCAGTCCACCACGAGGTCGGCGTCGACGGGGAGGCCGTACTTGTAGCCGAAGGACATGACGGTGGCGCGGAGCTCCGGCTCCTCCTCGCCCGCGAACTGGGCGTCCATCTTGGCGCGCAGCTCGTGGACGTTGAGGCTGGAGGTGTCGATCACCAGATCGGCGTCGCCGCGCAGCTCGCGCAGCAGGTCGCGCTCGGCCGCGATGCCGTCGACGATGCGGCCGGAGCCCTGGAGCGGGTGCGGGCGGCGCACCGACTCGAAGCGGCGCACCAGGGCGTCGTCGGACGCCTCCAGGAAGATCACTCGCCGCTTGACCTTCTTGGCGGCCAGGTCGGCGAGGGACTCCCGGAGGTTGTCGAAGAAGCGCCGGCCGCGGACGTCCACGACCACGGCGATCCGGGCCACGTTGCCCTGCGAGCGGGCGCCGAGGTCCACCATGGTGGGGATCAGGGCGGGCGGCAGGTTGTCCACGACGAACCAGCCGAGGTCCTCCAGGCACTTGGCGGCGGTGCTGCGGCCCGCCCCCGACATGCCGGAGATGATCACCAGTTCGGGGATGCCCGTCGTCTCGCCGGCCGCGTCCGCCGTCGTGCCCGTACTCACCTGTGCTCCGTCTCGATCGGTCCCGGTCATGCTGCTACCCCCGTTCTGCCGACGGCGCCGCGGTCGCGACCCCGTCCTCCATACTGCGGTCTTCTGATGTCCGGGGGCCGAACACCGGCTGCCGGCCGCCCGTACGCCGCCGGCGGCCGACAGCCGCCCGCGTCCCCTTCCATCATTCCTCCGCATCGTCCATGATCTCGCCAGTCGCGGTGTTCACCGCGGGGGCGGGCGGGGCCGTGGCGGCGAGCGCCGCCGCGACGGTCTCCGCCGTCTTCCGGCCGATGCCGGGCGTCTCGCAGATCTGCTCGACCGTCGCGGCGCGCAGCCGCTTGACCGAGCCGAAGTGTTTGAGCAGGGCCTTCTTGCGCGTGTCGCCGAGGCCGGGCACGGTGTCGAGGGGGCCGGCCTTCAGCACCCCGGCGCGCTTGCCGCGCTGGTAGGCGATGGCGAAGCGGTGCGCCTCGTCCCGCACGCGCTGGAGGAGGTAGAGGCCCTCGCTGCTGCGCGGCAGGACGACGGGGTCGTCCTCGCCCGGCAGCCAGACCTCTTCCAGGCGCTTGGCGAGGCCGCAGACGGCGACGTCGCTGATGCCCAGCTCGTCCAGCGCCCGGCGGGCGGCGGCCACCTGCGGCCCGGCGCCGTCGACCACGACGAGCTGCGGCGGGTAGGCGAAGCGCTTGGGGCGGCCGTCGTCCTCGCGGGCCTCGCCCGGGGCGACGCCTCCCACGGTGTCCTCCGGCCCGTCCGCCTCCTCCGCGCCTTCCTGCCACTCCCCCGTCTTCACCTTCTCCACGAGATAGCGGCGGAAGCGGCGGGAGACGACCTCGTGCATGGACCGGACGTCGTCCTGGCCGGCGAAGGACTTGATCTGGAAGCGGCGGTACTCGCTCTTGCGGGCGAGGCCGTCCTCGAAGACGACCATGGACGCGACGACGTCCTGACCCTGGAGGTGGGAGATGTCGAAGCACTCGATGCGCAGCGGCGCGGAGTCCAGCCCGAGGGCTTCCGCGATCTCCTCCAGGGCACGGGAGCGGGTGGTCAGGTCGGAGGCGCGCTTCGTCTTGTGCAGGACGAGGGCCTGCTGGGCGTTGCGCTGGACCGTGGCCATCAGGTCCTTCTTGTCGCCGCGCTGCGGGATGCGCAGGTCGACCCGGGCGCCGCGGCGGTCGGTGAGCCACTGGGTGACGGGCCCGGCGGGGTCCGGCAGGGCCGGGACGAGGACCTCCTTGGGGACCGCGTCGCCCTTCTCCTCGCCGTAGAGCTGCTGGAGGGCGTGCTCCACCAGGCCCGCGGTGTCGACGGCTTCCACCTTGTCCGTCACCCAGCCGCGCTGGCCGCGCACCCGGCCGCCGCGCACGTGGAAGATCTGGACGGCGGCCTCCAGTTCGTCCTCCGCGACGGCGATCAGGTCGGCGTCGGTGGCGTCGGCGAGGACGACGGCGTTCTTCTCCATGGCGCGGCGGAGGGCCTCCATGTCGTCGCGCAGCCGGGCCGCCTTCTCGTACTCCATCTCCTCGGCGGCCTCGTGCATCGCCTGCTCCAGGCGGCGGAGGTAGGTGCCGGTGCGGCCGGCCATGAAGTCGCAGAAGTCCTCGGCCAGTTCGCGGTGCTCCTGTGCGTCGACCCGGCCGACGCAGGGGGCGGAGCACTTGCCGATGTAGCCGAGCAGACAGGGGCGGCCGATCTGGGCGGAGCGCTTGAACACCCCGGCCGAGCAGGTCCGGACGGGGAAGACGCGGAGCATCAGGTCGACGGTCTCGCGGATCGCCCAGGCGTGGGCGTACGGGCCGAAGTAGCGCACGCCCTTCTTCTTGGGGCCGCGCATGACCTGGACGCGGGGGAACTCCTCGCCCATGGTGACGGCGAGGGAGGGGTAGCTCTTATCGTCCCGGTACTTCACGTTGAAGCGCGGGTCGAACTCCTTGATCCAGGAGTATTCGAGCTGGAGCGCCTCGACCTCGGTGGAGACCACGGTCCACTCGACGGCGGCGGCCGTGGTGACCATGGTGCGGGTGCGGGGGTGCAGGCCGGCGAGGTCCTGGAAGTACGAGGAGAGCCGCTGGCGCAGGCTCTTCGCCTTCCCGACGTAGATCACGCGGCCGTGCTCGTCACGGAATTTGTAGACCCCCGGCGAGTCGGGGATCTGTCCCGGCTTGGGTCGGTAGCTGCTGGGGTCGGCCATGTCACACAGCCTACTTGCGGGCAGTGACAACTCCCCCGCCGAGCCGGTCGGCCGGCACCTCCGCGCCCGCCGTCCCGGCGCCCGGCGGCGCCTTCCGGCCCCCGGGCGGTGGGCACCGGGGGCCGGGGCGGGTGCGGCCCTGATCAGGAGCCGCTCCCTCGGTGGCGGCCCCGGTCAGGGGCCGCCGTGCTCAGCCGCGCCGCCTCCGCCGGAGCACCAGGGCGGTGGCGCCGAGGGCCAGGGCTCCCCCGGCCGCCGCGGTGGCGGTGGCCGGGTTCAGCGGGCCGTCGCCGTCCGTGCGCGCGGCGGCCGCGCCCGCCGTGTCCGCGGCGGGGGCGCGGTCCGCCCCGTAGCCGCCGGCCAGGCCCTTCTTCTCGTAGGCGGAGCCGGGCAGCTTGTCGCCGTACTCCTTGTGCACGCGCGCCTGGTAGCGGGCGAGGGTGGTGCCCCCGGCCCCGATGGCGCGGGTGGCGTCCTCGTCGAGCGGCAGCACCCGGTCGCCGCGCTGGACGTACCAGGCGTCGATCTGCGGCTCGCGGAAGACGGTGCCTCCGTCGAGCCTGCGGGCGCCCTCGGCGGCGTAGCGGGTCTCGTCGTCGCCGGTGGCGATGTTGACGACCTTCCATTCGTCGCCGGCCCGCGCCGTCCACACGGACGCCTTCTGCCCGTCGGCCGAGACCGCCTTGCTGGCGAGGAAGTCGAGCGTGGCGACGGGGACGCCCGTGCGGCCGGCCACGAACTCCGGGGCGAGGGTGTAGACGGGCACGGTCGCGCCGTCGATCGCCGGCCGCGCCTTCGCCCGGGCGATCGCACCGTCGCGGGCGAAGAAGCGGGAGAGGGTGTCGAGGGTCGTGGGGGCCGCCGCCGCCTCGTGGGCCCGGGCGACTCCGGCGCTCGAAGGTGCCGCCGGGGCGGGCGGTACGGGCTGTGCCGCGTGGGCCAGGGGCGCGAGCCCGAGGAAGGCGGCGGTGAGGGCTCCGGCGGCGGCCGCGCGGGCGGCGTTCCTCCGGCAGTACCCGGCGGACACGGGTGCGGCGGTGTTCTCGGGGTCACCGGTGTGCGTCATGACCTCACGCTCCGATCCGGTAGAGCGAGTGGGTCCAGGTGAACTCCGAGTTGCCGCTGTTGCGGCCGCCCACGTACCAGGCGTGCGAGGCCCAGTTGTAGCGGTCGTTGGAGGGCCATGGGTCGCCCCAGTAGACCCAGCTGTTGGAGTCGTCGTAGCCGTAGACGGTGTGCATGTGGCCGCCGCCGGACGCCCACTGGATGCGGGTCTCGATCGGCCGGTTCGCGCTGATCTCGCTCTGCACGGTGGGGTAGCGCAGCCAGCCGGTGACGTACGAGCCGGAGTTGATGCCCGCCCAGTCCAGGGCGTTCTGCACATTGCCCAGGGTGGCCTGGTTGTTGGGGCACTCGGTGCCCTGCTGCCGGTTGAAGGCGGCGTTGCAGAACTGGTTCTGGCTGTAGTTCCGCCCGAACCAGGTGGCGATGGTGTTGCCGGCGCCGGCCCAGCACCAGTTGGTCTTCTGCTGGGCCTGCATGGTGATGTTCAGCTTCTTCGACGCGAGCAGGCTCGGCCGGTCGGCGGTGGCGGCGCTCGCCGTGGTGGGGACGGCGAGCAGCGCGGTGGCGGCCAGGGTCGCGGAGAGGGTGACGGCGAGCCGTCTGCCGCGTATCCGGGCCTTTCCGGTGCTGTTCAGTTGT
The DNA here is from genome assembly GCF_002891295.1 of Streptomyces eurocidicus. Lineage (GTDB taxonomy): Bacteria > Actinomycetota > Actinomycetes > Streptomycetales > Streptomycetaceae > Streptomyces > Streptomyces eurocidicus. The sequence goes on from NZ_LGUI01000001.1 coordinate 51,955, forward strand.
GCCGATGCACGGGACATGGACGTTCCTCCCGAGGCGGGGGGTGCTGGTGGAGGCGCGTCCGGACGCTGGTCAGGAGCATCGCGGTGTTGTCAGTGACCGGTCAACAGGCTTCAATGCTGGGTGAGCCGCCGGTGTGAACAAGGCGTACCGGATGTGAACGACCGGTGCCCGCCGAAAAGGATCACAGCGGTCCGGCAGGCCACGCCGCATTCACCGCTTGTGAATATTCACAGAGGGGCGATCCGGATGGGACGGACCGGCACACAGGCCGCCGAGGCCGAGGCCGAGCTGACACGAGCCCTGCGCACGGGCCCCTTCCACCTGGCCCTGCGGACCGCGCTCACCGCGCGCGGCCTCGCCCTGCACCGGGTGCAGCACAGGCTCGCGCAGCGCGGCGTACGGGTCGGGGTGACCAGCCTGAGCTACTGGCAGCAGGGCGCGCGAAGACCCCAGCGGCCGGAGTCGCTGCGGGCCGTACGGATGCTGGAGGACGTGCTCGACCTGCCCGCGCAGGCCCTGACCCGGCTGCTGGAGCCGGGCGGTACGGCGCCGGAGACCGAGCGCCCGGCCGCCCGCTCGTACCGCCTCCTCGTCGAGGAGTCCCGCGCCCTGGAGCGGCTGCTGACGGAGCTGGAGTCACCGGCCGACGGCGGGCTGCACACGGTCTGCCACCTGGAACGGGTCTTCATCGGGCCGGACCGCGCGCTCAGCGGCCGCGACTCCCAGCACGTCGTGCGCGCGCACCGGGACGGCGTGGACCGCTATGTGGCCATCCACCACGGCGACTCCGGGTGCGACCCCGGGCAGGTGACCGTGCGGGCCACCGAGAACTGCCGGGTGGGGCGGGTGCGGTGGCACTCGGGGTCGGGCGTCCTCGTCGCCGAATTGCTCTTCGACGCCCGGCTGCGGGCCGGCGAGACCTATGTCTTCGGCTACGGCTTCGAGGACGGCACCGGCGGCCCGAGCGGCGAGTACATCCGGGGCTTCAGCTTCGCGGGCGGGCAGTACGTCCTCCAGGTGCGCTTCGACAACGCGGCCCTGCCGGTGCGCTGCCGCCGCTTCGCCCGGGCCTCCGCCACGGCGCCGCGCACCGCGCAGCAGGAGCTGACCCTGGCGGGCCGGCACCGGGGGGTCCACCTGGTGGAACCGGCGGTGCGCCCGGGGATCCTGGGGATCTCCTGGGACTGGACGTGACGGCGGGCCGGGCGGCGCGCCCCGCCGGGTGTGCGGGCTCCCCGGACGTGAAGACCCTCCGGACGTGGCGGCCCGCCCCCCGGGCCCTCCGGTACGCCTCAGGCGTCCGGGCCCGCGATCAGCTTGCCGCCGGCGACCTTGACCGGGACGCCGGGCAGCGGCGCGCCCGCCGGGCCCCTGAGGACCTTGCCGGTGTTCACGTCGAACTTGCTGCCGTGGCAGGGGCAACTGGCCTCGCCGTCCTGGACCTTGGCCATGACGCAGCCCGCGTGCGTGCACACCGCGCTGAACGCCTTGAACTCGCCCTGGGCCGGCCGCGAGACCAGCAGGCGTTCCTCGCGGTAGAGCCGCGCACCGCCGACCGGCACCTCGTCCGGCGCGCCCAGGTCCACGGGGGCCGTCGGCGTCGCGGGCGCCCTGGGCGTCTCCTTGCCGCCCGTGCAGGCCGCGGCCCCGATCCCGGCGGCACCGGCCAGCGCCGCTCCGCGCAGCACGGTCCGGCGGGAGGAGAAGGGACCCGAAGGGCTGGTCATGGAGGGCTCCAACGGTGAGCCGCTGATGCGGGACGCTGACACGGACCCGTCGACCCTACCGGTACCCTGCATTCCGCTCAGCGCCCCGGGCCGGAGAGAGGATTGCCCTCGTGATCGTCGTAGCCGGAGAAGCCCTGATCGACCTGGTGCCGGACGGGCACCGGGAGCCCCGGCCGGCCGCCGGCCCCGGTGGTGCGCTGCCCGCGCTGCTGCCCCGGCGCGGCGGCGGCCCGTACAACACCGCGGTGGCCCTGGGCCGGCTGGGGGCGGCCGCCGCCTTCGTCTCCCGGGTGTCGTCCGACGGGTTCGGCGAGGCGCTGCTGGACGGTCTGCGGTCGGCGGGGGTCGGCGTCTCGCTGGTGCAGCGGGGGCCCGAGCCCACCACGCTGGCGGTGGCCGACATCGGCGCGGACGGCTCGGCGGGGTACGGCTTCTACGCGCAGGGCACCGCGGACCGGCTCTTCGCGCTGCCGGGGCCGCTGCCGGACGCGGCGACGGCGCTGTGCCTGGGGACGGTCTCACTGGTGCTGGAGCCGGGCGCGAGCGCGTACGAGGCGCTGCTGCGGCGGGAGGCGGGGCGGGGGCTGTTCACCCTGCTCGATCCCAACATCCGCGCGGGTCTGATCCCGGACGCGGACGCCTACCGGGCGCGGTTCCGGGCGTGGCTGCCGTATGTGACGCTGCTGAAGCTGTCGGCGGAGGACGCCCGCTGGCTGGGCGGTTCGCCGCGGGAGTGGCTGGCCGGGGGCCCGGCGGCGGTGGTGGTCACCCACGGCGGGGACGGGCTGACCGTCCACACCGGCGGCGGGGCGCACGACGTGCCCGCGGAGCGGGTGCGGGTGGTGGACACGATCGGGGCCGGGGACACCGTGAACGCGGCGCTGCTGCACCGGCTGGCGGCCCTCGGCGCGCTGTCGCCCGGCGGGCCGGCGGGCCTGGACGGGGCGGCCTGGCGGGACACCCTGGCCTTCGCGGCCCGGGCCGCGGCGGTCACCTGCTCACGGGCGGGCGCGGAACCGCCGTACGCGGCGGAACTGGACCCGTCCATGAGCGGCTGACCGCCGGACGGGCTCGGGACCGAGCCCGTCCGGCGGTGCCGGGCGCCAGGCGCTCCGCTGGAACTCCGGCGAGTCATCCGCGGGTGCGTCGTGGCTGGTCGCGCGGTTCCCCGCGCCCCTTCGGGGCGCTGCCGAACCGCACCGGACTTCGCCAAGCCGGCTTAGGCGCTCTTGGCCCGGGAGGCCGTCTTCTTCGCGACCGCCTTCTTGGCCGGCGCCTTCTTCGCGGCGGCGGTCTTGGCGGCGGTCTTGACGGCAGCGGCCTTCGCGGCGGCCGGCTTCGAAGCCGCGGCCTTCGTGGCCGGGGACTTCGCCGGGGCCGCCTTCGATGCCGTCGCCTTCGATGCCTTCGGCTTGGAGGCGACCGCCTTCGTCGTGACGGTCTTCGTCGCCTTGGCCGCCTTCGAGACCGTCTTCCGCGCCGTCTTCGGAGCCGCCTCGTGCACGGGCCCCGCGTCGCTGACCCGGTCCCCCAGCAGCTCCCGGAGGAACTTCCCGGTGTGGCTGTCCGGGACCGCCGCGACCTCCTCGGGCGTGCCCTCGGCGACGACCAGGCCACCGCCGTTGCCGCCCTCGGGGCCCATGTCGACGACCCAGTCGGCGGTCTTGATCACGTCGAGGTTGTGCTCGATGACGATGACGGTGTTGCCCTTGTCGACCAGGCCGGACAGCACGGAGATCAGCTTGCTGATGTCCTCGAAGTGCAGACCCGTGGTGGGCTCGTCCAGCACATAGACCGTGCGGCCCGTCGAGCGCTTCTGGAGCTCGCTGGCGAGCTTCACACGCTGCGCCTCGCCGCCGGAGAGCGTCGGCGCGGACTGCCCGAGGCGGACGTACCCGAGGCCGACCTCGTGCAGGGTGCGCAGGTGGCGGGCGATGGTGGGCACGGCCTCGAAGAAGTCGAGCGCCTCCTCGATGGGCATGTCCAGCACCTCGGCGATGGACTTGCCCTTGTAGTGCACCTCCAGGGTCTCCCGGTTGTAGCGGGCGCCGTGGCAGACCTCGCACGGGACGTACACGTCCGGCAGGAAGTTCATCTCGATCTTGATGGTGCCGTCGCCCGAGCAGTTCTCGCAGCGGCCGCCCTTGACGTTGAAGGAGAAGCGGCCGGGCAGATAGCCCCGGACCTTCGCCTCCATGGTCTCCGCGAAGAGCTTGCGGACGTGGTCGAAGACCCCGGTGTACGTCGCGGGGTTGGAGCGCGGCGTACGGCCGATGGGCGACTGGTCGACGTGGACGACCTTGTCGACGAGGTCGTCGCCGTCGACCCGGGTGTGGCGGCCGGGGACGGTGCGGGCGCCGTTCAGCTCGCGGGCCAGGTGGGTGTAGAGGATGTCGTTGACCAGCGTCGACTTGCCGGAGCCCGAGACGCCCGTGACGGCCGTGAGCACGCCGAGCGGGAAGGAGACGTCGATGTCCTGGAGGTTGTTCTCCCGGGCGCCGCGGACCGTGATCCGGCGGTTCCCGTTCACCGGGCGGCGGAGGTCCGGCGTGGCGATGGCCTTGCGGCCGGAGAGGTAGTGCCCGGTCATCGACTCCTCGTTGCCCAGCAGTTCCGCGAGGGGACCGCTGTGCACCACCTTGCCGCCGTGCTCGCCCGCGCCGGGGCCGATGTCCACGACCCAGTCGGCGACCTTGATGGTGTCCTCGTCGTGCTCGACGACGATCAGGGTGTTGCCCATGTCCCGCAGGCGGACGAGGGTCTCGATGAGACGGTGGTTGTCGCGCTGGTGGAGGCCGATGGACGGCTCGTCCAGGACGTAGAGCACGCCGACGAGACCGGAGCCGATCTGGGTGGCGAGGCGGATGCGCTGGGCCTCGCCGCCGGAGAGGGTGCCCGCCGCGCGGTTGAGCGAGAGATAGTCCAGGCCGACGTCGACCAGGAACTTCAGGCGTTCGTTGACCTCCTTGAGGACCCGCTCGGCGATCTTCTTCTCGCGGCCGGTGAGCTTCATGTCCCGCAGGAAGTCGGCGCATTCGCTGATCGACATCGCGGCGACCTCGGCGATGGACCGGCCCTGCACGGTGACCGCGAGGACGATCGGCTTGAGCCGGGTGCCCTCACAGGTCGGGCAGGGCACCTCGCGCATATAGCCCTCGAAGCGCTCCCGGCTGGAGTCGCTCTCCGCCTCCGAGTGCCGCCGCTTGACGAACGGCACCGCGCCCTCGAAGGCCGTGGTGTAGGCGCGCTCGCGGCCGTAGCGGTTGCGGTAGCGGACCTCGATCTGGGTCTTGTGGCCGTTCAGCAGGGCCTTGCGGGCGCGCTGCGGCAGGCCGGCCCAGGGGATGTCCGTGCGGAAGCCGAGCTCTTCGGCGAGGGCGCCGACCAGACGGCTGAAGTAGTCCTTGGTGTGGCCGTGCGACCAGGGGTTGATCGCGCCCTCGTCCAGGGACTTCTCCTCGTCCGGGACGATGAGTTCCGGGTCGACCTCCATGCGGGTGCCGATGCCGGTGCAGTCCGGGCAGGCGCCGAAGGGGGAGTTGAAGGAGAAGGAGCGCGGCTCCAGCTCCTCGAAGGAGAGGTCGTCGTAGGGGCAGTAGAGGTGCTCGGAGTACATCCGCTCACGCTCGGGGTCGTCCTCCGGGAGGTCGACGAAGTCGAGGATCACCATGCCGCCGGAGAGGCCCAGGGCGGTCTCGACCGAGTCGGTCAGCCGGCGCTTGGCGCTGTCCTTGACGGTGAGGCGGTCGATGACCACCTCGATGGTGTGCTTCTCCTGCTTCTTGAGCTTGGGCGGGTCGGTGAGCTGCACCGTCTCGCCGTCGACCCGGGCCCGGCTGTAGCCCTTGGTCTGGAGGTCGGAGAAGAGGTCGACGAACTCGCCCTTGCGCTCGCGCACCAGCGGCGAGAGCACCTGGAAGCGGCTGCCCTCCGGCAGCTCCAGCACCCTGTCGACGATCGCCTGGGGCGACTGCCGGGAGATGGGCCGGGCGCACTCGGGGCAGTGCGGCTTGCCGATCCGGGCGAAGAGCAGGCGGAGGTAGTCGTAGACCTCGGTGATGGTGCCGACCGTGGAACGGGGGTTGCGCGAGGTCGACTTCTGGTCGATGGAGACGGCCGGGGACAGGCCCTCGATGAAGTCCACATCGGGCTTGTCCATCTGCCCCAGGAACTGCCGTGCGTAGGAGGAGAGCGACTCGACGTAGCGACGCTGCCCCTCGGCGAAGATCGTGTCGAACGCGAGGGACGACTTGCCCGAGCCGGAGAGCCCCGTGAAGACGATGAGCGAGTCACGGGGGAGGTCGAGCGAGACGTTCTTGAGGTTGTGCTCGCGAGCGCCACGGACGATGAGACGGTCAGCCACGCCGGTCGGCACCTTTCTTGAGAGATCGGCTCCGGAGAGCTTCCGAGGGGCCACGGGAAGGGCTGTCGCCCTCGAATGCCCCCTCGATCCAGAGTACGGGCGGCCACTGACAACCGGGGGCCGGGCGGAGGGCCGGACCCCGGAACGGTGCCACACGGCGGGGCCCCGCGGCGTCGTCAGCGACACCTTCGACCATATAGCACGTATATTCGATTTAGGGGCGGGAGGCGACACCTTCACCCGAAGGTGTGACCCGGCTATCGTCGGCCGCATGACTGATCATGTGCACGACCTGGCGCTTGTACGTGAGGCGACCGAGCGGCTCCTCTCCGCGGCCGGGAAACTGGACAACGCCGCCGTCGCCGAGGCGTCACGCCTGCCGGACTGGACCCGCGGCCATGTGCTCGCCCACCTCGCCCGTAACGCCGACGCCCTGGTCAACGTCCTCGCCGGACGGCCCATGTACGCCAGTGCGGAGGTCCGCGACGCGGACATCGCGCGCGACGCCGGCCGGCCCCTGGACGCCCACCTCGCGGACCTGCGCGCCGGCGCGGCCCGGTTCACGGAGGCCGCGGAGGCCCCCGGCGACCCGTCCCGGACCGTCGAGCTGCGCAACGGCGTGACCGACTCCGCCGCCCGCATCCCCTTCCGGCGCCTGGTCGAGGTCGAGCTGCACCACGTCGACCTCGGCATCGGGTACGAGCTCGCGGACCTGCCCGCGGAGTTCACCGCCCGCGCGACCGGCTACCTCGCGGCCCGCTACTCCGGCCACCCGGGCGTCCCCGCCGTCACCCTCACCGCGGCGGACGGCGCGCGGTGGCGCACCGGTGCCACCGAGGGCGCCCCGGTCGCCGTGACCGGCACCGCGCCCGCCCTCCTCGGCTGGCTCTCCGGCCGGGGGGCGCGGGGCGCGGACCTCACGGCCGCCGGCGCCCCCCTCCCGGCCCTGCCCCCGCTATAGGCTGAGGCCATGACCTACAGCGGAGCGGTGAAGGTCGGCGGACCGGCCGACGTGCACGAGCTGACCGACCTGATGATCTCGAAGGTCGCGGTCGGCCCCATGGACAACAACGCTTATCTGCTGCGCTGCCGCGCGACGGACGAGCAGTTGCTCATCGACGCCGCCGCGGAGCCGCACACCCTGCTGAGCCTGATCGGGGACAGCGGCATCGCCTCGGTCGTCACGACGCACCGGCACGGCGACCACTGGGGCGCCCTGCGCGAGGTCGTGGACGCCACCGGCGCCCGCACCTACGCGGGCCGCTACGACGCGGAGGGCATCCCGGTGCCCACGGACGTACCGGTGGAGGACGGCGACACGATCCGCGTCGGCCGGGTCGAGCTCACGGCCCGGCACCTGACCGGCCACACGCCGGGCAGTATCGCCCTCGTCTACGACGACCCGCACGGCCACCCGCACCTGTTCACCGGCGACTGCCTGTTCCCCGGCGGCATCGGGAACACCCACGGCGACCCGGAGGCGTTCGCCGGCCTGCTGAACGACGTGGAGACCAAGCTCTTCGGGCGGCTTCCGGACGAGACCTGGGTCTACCCCGGCCACGGCGCCGACACCACGCTGGGCGCCGAGCGCCCCCATCTCGCGGAGTGGCGCGAGCGCGGCTGGTGAGACCGGGTCCCGGTCACCCGCGGCGCGGTCCGGGCATGCAGTGAGGCCGTCCCACTCGATCCTCTGGGTGTGGCGGCCTCACCAACCAAGCTACTCCTGCCCCACGGCTTCCGCCAGCCTCACGGGCGCCCTTTTTCATACCTTTCCGCCCGGCCTCCCGGTCCCGCCCGAGGAGGGTGGCGCGCGCCTGTCACGGCGGGCCCGCGGCGGCCTCCCATGCGCCCCCGGGCGCACTCCCGCCCGCCCGTTTCCCTCCCTGCCCACCGGATGTTGGACGGTACATGGAACCCGACCCCGCCCTGGCCGGCCCCTCGCCGGCCGAGGGCCCCACGGCCGGCCCTCACAAGCCCCCGGCCATGCTCCGCCTGGCGGCCGCGTCCCTGGCGGGCACGGCCATCGAGTTCTACGACTTCTTCGCCTACGGCACCGCGGCCGCGCTCGTCCTCGGCCCGCTGTACTTCCCGACCGTCTCCCCGTTGCTCGGCTCCCTGGCGGCCTTCGGGACCTTCGGGGTGGGCTTCCTCGCCCGCCCGGTCGGCTCGGTGCTCTTCGGCCACCTCGGCGACCGGCGCGGCCGGCGGCCCGTCCTGATCCTGTCGCTGCTGCTGACCGGGGTCGCGACCGTCGCCGTCGGCCTGGTGCCCACCTACGACCGCATCGGCGTCGCCGCCCCGTGCCTGCTGCTGCTCCTGCGCTTCGCCCAGGGACTGGGGCTCGGCGGCGAGTGGGGCGGCGCGGTGCTGCTGACCGCGGAGCACGCGCCCGCCCGGCGCCGCGCCCTGTGGTCGAGCTTCCCCCAGCTGGGCCCACCGCTGGGCTTCCTGCTAGCCAACGGCCTCACACTGGCCCTGTCGGCCACGCTCACCGACGCGCAGTTCCTCTCCTGGGGCTGGCGGGTGCCGTTCTGGTTCGCGGGCGTGCTGGCCGTGGGCGGACTGCTGCTGCGCCGCGGGCTCGCCGAGACCCCGCAGTTCGAGGAGTTGTCCGCCCGGGACGACCGCGCGACCCTGCCGTTCGCCGAGCTCCTCCGCGACCACTGGCGGCTGGTCCTGCTCACCGCGGGCGGGCTCTCCGTCGCCTACGCCGTCTACTACACGATCACCACCTGGTCCCTGGCCTACGCGACCGAGCGGCTCGGCGTGGACCGTACGACCATGCTCGGCTGCATCATGGTGGCGATCTTCGTCTCGGGCCTGGTCACACCGCCCTTCGCGATCCTGGCCGACCGCTGGGGACGGCGCACGCTGTGCCTGGCCGGCTGTGCGGGAATGGCGCTCTGGTCGGTGCCGATGGTGGCCCTGCTGCACACGGGACGCCCGGAGTGGATCGTGCCGGGCTTCGCGGTCGGGGCCGTGTGCTTCACGGGCGTCATCGCCGTCATCGCGGCCTATCTGCCCGAGCTGTACGAGCCCCGGGTGCGCTGCACCGGCGCGACCTTCGGCTACAACCTGGCCGGGGTGCTGGGCGGCGCGCTCACCCCGCTGGTCGGGACCGCGGCGGCCCGGGGCGAGGGCCCGCCCTGGGGCCTCGCCTGCTATCTGACGGGCTTCGCCCTGGTGAGCCTGGGGTGCTTCGCGCTGCTGCCCGAGACCCGGCCGGCGGAGGCCACGGCGGGACCTGTCGCGGAGGGCGCGCCCGCCTGACCGGGTGGGCGGGCCGCCACGGCGGCCCGCCCGTACCCGCCCGGGCTCAGACCCGGGCGTCGCCGGGCGTGGCGGCCTCGGCGGCCTCGGCCTCGGCCTGCTTCTTCGAGGCGCGCAGGCTGGTGAAGGTGGTGACGACCAGCACCGCGCAGATGACGCCGAGCGAGACCGGGATGCTGATCTCCGGGACCGCGACGCCGTTCTCGTGCAGGGCGTGCAGCACCAGCTTGACGCCGATGAAGCCGAGGATCACCGACAGGCCGTACGAGAGGTGGACCAGCTTCCTGAGCAGGCCGCCGATCAGGAAGTACAGCTGCCGCAGGCCCATGAGGGCGAAGGCGTTGGCGGTGAAGACGATGTACGGGTCCTGGGTGAGGCCGAAGATCGCGGGGATGGAGTCCAGCGCGAAGAGGACGTCGGTGGTGCCGATCGCCAGCATGACGATCAGCATCGGCGTCATCAGCCGCTTGCCGTTCTCGACGACGAACAGCTTGGTGCCGTGATAGCGGTCGGTGGAGGGGAAGCGCTTCTCGACCAGCTTGAGGAAACGATTCTCTTCGAACTCCTCTTCCTCCTCGTCGCCCCGCGCCTCCTGGATGAGCTTCCAAGCGGTCCAGATGAGGAAGGCGCCGAAGATGTAGAAGACCCAGGAGAAGTTGGCGATGATCGCCGCGCCCGCGCCGATGAAGACGGCCCGCAGGACGAGGGCGATGAGCACGCCGACCATGAGGACGCGCTGCTGGTAGATGGGCGGAACCGCGAACTTCGCCATGATCAGGACGAAGACGAAGAGGTTGTCGACGCTCAGCGACTTCTCGGTGATGAAGCCCGCGAAGAACTCCCCGGCCGGCTGACCGCCGCCGAAGACCAGCAGCCCCAGCCCGAAGAGCCCGGCCAGGGCCACCCAGACGCCGGTCCAGATGCCGGCCTCCTTGAGGGAGACCTCATGGGGTTTGCGGCCACCGATGAAGAAGTCGGCGGCGACGAGGGCGCACAGACCAAGAATGGTCAGCACCCACAGGGTCAGGGAGACATCCACGGTTCCTCCGGCACGTCATACGGCAACTTCCAGCGTCGTCGCTGCCGGAGGCCCGGGCTACGCGAGTACGCCTCGGTCGCCTCCGCACCAAAAACAGTACAGGAAGACCCAAGGAAAGGTAAAGAAATACCCAAAAGAGCAGGTCAGGGGCTTTTACTGAGCCTTGGGCAGGGTCGCCTGGGCGGTCCGGTCGGGCACCGTCCGCCCGGCGCCCGTCAGATGCCGTACGCCCGGCGCGCCTGCCCCACCTGGTGGAGCACCTGCCGCAGTACGCCGCTGCCCGCCGGGGCCAGCGAGGGCTCGTACGTCCACGCGTGCCCGACCCAGGGGTCGGCGAGGTGGTCGTCCGGCAGCGGGGTGATCCGCAGCAGGGCGCGCCAGAGCGGGTCCAGCACCGGCCCGTAGGCGCGGGCGTCCTCGCGGTCGGCGACCATCATCAGATGCACGCCCACGGCCGGCCCCTCGTCCGCGAGGTAGCGCAGCTGGGTGACGGCCCGGTCGTCGAAGCCGTGCGGGAAGTCGTTGACGACGAGCAGCTGCTCGGCGGTGTCCAGGTCAGGCGGCAGCGAGTCGGCGGCTCCGCTGCGGACGGCCATCTGCACCAGGTCCACCCGTCGCGTCAGCCGCTGGAGGGTCTCGGAGACGCCCCGCGCCCCCGCCGCCGGGGCGTCCCGGAGCGCCCCCGAGCCCAGCAGCGGCGCCAGCGCACCACCCGCCGCCCCCGCCGGGTCGATGACGTGCAGCGAGAAGTCGCCCACCGGGTAGACGGCCAGCAGCCGGGCGGCCGTGGCGACGGCGGTGTCCATGGCGCGACGGCGCAGCTCGGCGGAGTCCACCGGGCCCGCCTCCCGGCCGGACGGGCGCCCGCTGTCGATCCACAGCCCGCGCTCCAGCGGCAGCCGGATCAGCATGGGGATCCGCAGGTCGGGACGCTCCGGCAGATGGAGGTCGCCCAGGCGCAGCGCCATCGGCGTCTCCAGGGACGTCTGGAACCCCTGCCAGACGGGGTTGTCCCAGCGGGCGAAGGCCGGGGGCAGGGCGTGCTCGACGACCTCGGACTCGGCGACGAGCTGGGCCAGGTCGCGGTCGAGGACGGCGCGGGCCTGGCCGACGAGGTCCGCGCGCTTGGCACGGGCCTCCTCCCGGGCGGCGTCGGCGGCGGGGCCCACCCGGGTGCGCGGGTCGGAGAGCGCCTTGTCCAGCTCCCGCTCCAGGCGGGACTCGGCGAAGTCGACGGCGCTGCGGTAGGCGGCCGTGGACCGGGCGAGGTCCTCGAACATGCCCCACACCTGGTTGTAGAGCCGCTCGTTCATCGTCCAGCCCGTGGCGTCGCCCGCGACGGGCGGGGCGGGCCGGCCGGGCTCGGCGGGCGGGGCGGCGGGGCCGGGCGGGCGGCGCGGTGGTCTGCCGGCCGGGGTGCCGGTAGCTGACGGGGCCCGTGGCGGGCGGTACGGGGGCGGCGGCGCTCCCCGCACCGCCGGAGGCGGCGGGGTCCGGGTCCGCGTGGCCGGGGTCGTGGGTCGCCCCGGCAGCACGGGAGTCGCCGGGGCCCGGGCCTCCGGAGCCGGCGGCCCGGGCCGTACGGCGCTCCCCCGCGTCTCCCCCGGCCGCGGGAACGGGCGGCGCGGCGACGGAGCGGGCCATGCCCCGGGTCACGGCGTCGTTGACGGCCGCGGCCGTCTCGGCGGCGGAGTCGAGGCCCTGGTCGAGCAGCATGGCCGTGAGGCCGCCCGCGTAGCCCTGCCCGACGGCCCGCACCTTCCAGGCGCCCTGCCTGCGGTAGAGCTCCAGGGCGACGACGGCCGACTCGGTGTCCAGGTCGGTGAGGGTGTAGCTGGCGAGCTCGGCGCCGCCCCGTCCGGTGACGGCGACGAAGGGCGCGGCCATGGCGCCGAAGCGGGCCGGGCCGCCCGTCCCTTCCGGCAGGGCGAGCAGCACATGGAGGCGGTGCGCGGGCTCGGGGAGGGCGTCCAGGTCGACGGCCAGCCGGTGCTCGGCGGCGGCCTGCCGGGACACCTCCAGACCGGGGAGCCGGTGCGCGGCGGGGTGCGCGACCCATTCGGCGCCCGGCACCCTGCCATCGGCACCGCTGAGGGTGGCACCCGCGACGACCGGGCCGCCCGCGGAGATCCGGATCTCCAGGCGGGTCTCCGACAGCGGGTGGTTCTGCCCCCGCACCAGCTCGGCCGTCATTCCTGTGCCCCCTTGTCGTGGTGGTTCCCGGCCGTGCGTGTCACGCAGCGCGCTCGGTGGTGTGCTCGCCGCCCACCGTGGCGGGCGTGCCGTTCGGGCCCCGGGTGCCCGCGGGCCCGGTGGAGGCAGTCTCCACCGGGCCCGGTCGTTCATCCGTACGCACGGGGCGACCGTGGCGTACGTACCGCTCGTAGCGCTGTCGTGCCCTACAGGCTCGGCAGGATCGCCGGCATGAGGTCCTGGAAGGTCCGGCCGTTGGCCGGGGTGCCGATGGCGGTCATCGCCCAGCCGGCGCCCGAGCGGTGCACCTTCGCCATGATCTGCGCGGTGTACGCGCCGCCGCCGTCGAGGGTGTAGCGGGCCAGCTCCTGGCCGTTCGTCTCGTCGACGAGGCGGCAGAAGGCGTTCTGCACCTCGGCGAACGTCTGGCCGGTGAAGGAGTTCACCGTGAAGACGATCTGGTCGATGTGGACGGGGACGCGCTGGAGGTCGACGAGGATCGCCTCGTCGTCGCCGCCCTTGCCGGCACCGCCGACCAGGTTGTCACCGGTGTGGCGCACGGAGCCGTCGTCGCTGACCAGGTGGCGGAAGAAGACCACGTCCACCGGCTGGTCACCGGCGAAGAGCACCGCCGAGGCGTCGAGGTCGATCTCCTTCGTGCGCGACCCGAACAGTCCGCGGCGGGGAGCCGACTGCCAGCCGAGCCCCATCCGCACCGCGGTCAGGGTGCCCCCGTCGGCCTTCTGCAGGCTGATGCCCTGACCCTTGGACAAGTTGACCGTCACGCGCAGTCCCTTTCTCGTTTACCGCTTCCCCGTGGGCCGCGCGTGCACGCGGCCTCCTCGAACGACCCTATGCACTGCCGCGGGCCGGTCGCGCATCCGGGCGGGGTTTGTGGCGGCATTGCAACATGCCGCCGGGGCGGCGGCGGAAGGGGTGGCGGCCCGTCAGGCGAGACCGGCCTCCCGCATCTGCCGCAGCTCCTTCTTCAGCTCGCCCACCTCGTCCCGCAGCCGCGCGGCCACCTCGAACTGGAGCTCCGCCGCGGCGGCCCGCATACGGTCGGTCATGTCCTCGATGAGCTGGGCCAGTTCGGCGGCGGGGCGGTCCGTGGCCACCACGGCCTTCTTGCCCTTGCCCTTGGCGCCGGCCTTGCCCTGCTGTCCGCCGCCCGCCGCCGTGGGCACGGGCGCCTTGCCCTTGCCCTTGTCCTCGCGATAGCCCGTGCCCAGCAGCTCCTGGGTGTCGATCTCCTCCCGGGCCAGGGAGGCGACGATGTCGCCGATCTTCTTCCGCAGCGGCTGCGGGTCGATGCCCCGCTCCTTGTTGTACGCGATCTGCTTCTCCCGGCGGCGGTTGGTCTCCTCGATCGCCTTCTCCATCGCGGGGGTGACCTTGTCGGCGTACATATGGACCTGGCCGGAGACATTGCGCGCCGCGCGGCCGATGGTCTGGATCAGGGAGGTGCCCGAGCGGAGGAAGCCCTCCTTGTCGGCGTCCAGGATCGCGACCAGGGACACCTCCGGCAGGTCCAGGCCCTCCCGGAGGAGGTTGATGCCGACCAGGACGTCGTACTCGCCGGCGCGCAGCTCGCGCAGCAGCTCGATGCGGCGCAGCGTGTCGACGTCGCTGTGCAGATAGCGCACCTGGATGCCGAGCTCCAGGAAGTAGTCCGTGAGGTCCTCGGCCATCTTCTTGGTGAGGGTGGTGACCAGGACGCGCTCGTCCTTCTCGGTGCGCGTGCGGATCTCGTGGACGAGGTCGTCGATCTGGCCCTCCGTCGGCTTGACGACGACCTCGGGGTCGACGAGGCCGGTGGGGCGGATGATCTGCTCCACGAAGCCGTCGCCGCGGGACAGCTCGTACTTCCCCGGGGTCGCGGAGAGATAGACCGTCTGGCCGATGCGCTCGGTGAACTCCTCCCACTTCAGCGGGCGGTTGTCCATGGCCGAGGGCAGCCGGAAGCCGTGCTCGACGAGCGTGCGCTTGCGGGAGGCGTCGCCCTCGTACATCGCGCCGATCTGGGGGACGGTGACGTGCGACTCGTCGATGACGAGGAGGAAGTCCTCGGGGAAGTAGTCGAGCAGGGTGTTGGGCGGGGAGCCGGGCTCGCGGTCGTCCATGTGCAGCGAGTAGTTCTCGATGCCGGAGCAGGAGCCGATCTGACGCATCATCTCGATGTCGTACGTGGTGCGCATGCGGAGCCGCTGGGCCTCCAGGAGCTTGCCCTGCTTCTCCATCCGGGCCAGGGTCTCCGCCAGCTCGGCCTCGATGCCGGCGATGGCCTTCTCCATGCGCTCGGCGCCCGCGATGTAGTGGCTGGCGGGGAAGACGTAGAGCTCCCGGTCCTCGGAGATGACCTCGCCGGTGAGGGGGTGCAGGGTGGAGAGCGCCTCGATCTCGTCGCCGAACATCTCGATCCGGACGGCGAGCTCCTCGTAGACCGGGAAGATCTCGATGGTGTCGCCGCGCACCCGGAAGGTGCCCCGGGTGAACGCCAGGTCGTTCCGGGTGTACTGGATCTCCACGAAGCGGCGCAGCAGCTGGTCGCGGTCGATCTCCTGGCCGACCTCGAGCGGCACCATCCGGTCGACGTACTCCTGCGGGGTGCCGAGGCCGTAGATGCAGGACACCGAAGCGACCACCACGACATCACGCCGCGTGAGCAGGGAGTTCGTCGCGGAGTGGCGCAGGCGCTCGACCTCCTCGTTGATCGAGGAATCCTTCTCGATGTACGTGTCCGACTGGGGGACGTACGCCTCGGGCTGATAGTAGTCGTAATACGACACAAAATATTCGACTGCGTTGTTCGGCAGGAGCTCACGGAACTCATTGGCGAGCTGCGCCGCGAGGGTCTTGTTGGGCGCCATCACGAGCGTCGGCCGCTGGAGCTTCTCGATCATCCACGCGGTGGTCGCGGACTTGCCGGTGCCGGTCGCACCGAGCAGGACGACGTCCTTCTCACCTGCGCGGATGCGTCGTTCCAGCTCGGCGATGGCGGTGGGCTGATCACCGCTGGGCTGGAAGGGGCTGACGACCTCGAAAGGTGCCACCTTGCGTTCGATCTTCGATACGGGCCGCATGGAACCACCGTACGGCTCCCCACTGACAACGGCCGGGCACCGGGCGTTCCGCGGTCGTTTCCCGGACGAACGCGCGGCGAAGATCGGGCAAAAGGTCTCCCGGCCGGAGTGCCCCGGCCCCCGAGATCGCGTACTTGTCTGATGTACGCCCCATCCCGTACACCAAGGGGCCGGGACGCCGCCGCGCGCCCCGGTTCCGCCGTGTCCAGACGCCGCGAGGAGCCCGTATGCGCATCCGCCCCGTCTCCACCGTGACCTGCGCGTTGCTCGGTATGACCACGCTCTTCCTCGCCACCCCCGCGCACGCCGCCGCCCCGGCCGCCGCGCGGACGCGGACGCCCGTCGCCATCGGCCACCGGGGCGTCCCGGTCCAGGCCCCGGAGAACACCCTCGCCTCGATCGACCGGGCGGCCCGCCTCGGCGTCCGCTGGGTGGAGAACGACGTCCAGCGCACCAAGGACGGCGCCCTGATCGTCATGCACGACACCACGCTGAAGCGGACGACCGACGTCGAGAAGCGCTTCCCCGGCCGGGCGCCCTGGCGGATCGCCGACTTCACCCTCGCGGAGATCCAGAAGCTCGACGCGGGCAGCTGGTACGACCGCGGCTTCGCCGGGGAGCGCGTGCCCACGCTCAAGCGCTACCTCCAGCGCGTCGACCGGAACCACCAGCGGCTGCTGCTGGAGGTCAAGGCGCCGGAGCTCTACCCCGGCATCGAGCGGCAGCTGGTCACCGAGCTCCGCCGGGCCGGCTGGCTCGACCAGGACCATGTCAAGCGCGACCTGGTCGTCCAGAGCTTCAGCGCGGCCTCGCTGAAGACCTTCCACGGACTGCGCAAGGACGTGAAGACGGGCTTCCTGGGCGCCCCCAAGGTCTCCGAGCTCGGCGCGTACGCGAAGTTCGCGGACCAGATCAACCCGAGCCACCGGAGCGTCACCGCCGCGTGGGTCCGGGCCGTGCACACGGTGAAGGGCGCGCACGGCAGGAGGCTGGAGGTCTCGGCGTGGACCGTCGACGACGGCGACCGGGCCGTGGAACTGGCCCGCATGGGCGTCGACTACATCATCAGCAACGCCCCGCACAGGGTGGCGGAGGCGCTCGCGGAGGACGAGGACGACTACGCGCCGGACTACTCGGCGTTCTCGTTCCTCGACGAGCTGTGACGCACGGGGAGGCGCGGGGAGGCGACGGCCTCCGGCGTACGCTGACAGGGTGACGGACACGGATCAAACCCCTCCGGCGGGGCCCCTGGTGTGGGCGTGGACGACGGCCCGCACCTCCATCGGCCCCGTCGGACTGGCGGCGACGCCCACGGGGCTGCTGGAGGTCGCCTTCGCCGCGGACGGCCCGACGTCGGCGCGCGCCGTCGCCCGCCTCACCCGCCGCCTGGGCACCGCCCCCGGAGCCGCCCCCACCACCGCCCACGAGATCCTCGCCGAGGCCACGGCGGAACTCACGGCCTACTTCGCCGGCCGCCGCGAGACCTTCTCCGTCCCCCTGGACTGGTCCCTGACCTCGGGCTTCAACCGCCGGGTACTGCGCGAGCTCGCCGCCCACGTCCCGTACGGCACCGTGGTCAGCTACCAGGACCTGGCCGACCGCGTGGGCGAACCCGGCGCCGCCCGCGCCGTCGGCACCGCCATGGGCGGCAACCCGCTGCCGATCGTGGTGCCCTGCCACCGCGTCGTCGAGAGCGGCGGCGGCCTGGGCGGCTTCGGCGGCGGCCTGGAGACCAAACGAGCCCTCCTGACCCTCGAAGGCGTCCTCCCCGAACCGCTGTTCTGAGCGGGGCCGGACCCTCCCGAACCGCTCCGGCCGTTCCCCGCCCTTTCTCCCGACCGGGTGGATGCTGGTAGTGGGAGATGGTCGCCATGCGTACGGGCAGTGAGCCGGCGACCGCGCGCAGCGCCCTGCGGCTGCGGTGCGGGCTGGCCGTGTGGGGGCTGGTGTGGGCCGTGGTGGGTACGGGGCTCTTCGTGTGGACGGGGCATCCGGGGTGGGCCATTGCCTGTGGGGTGCTCATCGTGGTCACCGCCGTCGATCTCGCGCTGGTCGTCCGGCACATCCGGCAGGGGCCGCACTACCAGCCGGGGCGGGACATACCCCCGTACGAGCCGGTGCGGGAGGAACGGCGGAAGCCCTAGCCCCGGGTGCCGGGCGGGTCGGGACCTCCGGCCCACCCGGTGTGCGGGGCCCCGCGTGACGGGCCGCCCCTGAGGGCGCGGGTCAGCGGAGGCCGGGGCCGTCCGGCTCCGGCGGGGTCGCGAGGAGGCGGCGGGCCTCGGCCTCATGGTGCTCGCGCTCGGCCGCCGGCATCCGCTCCCACTCGGCGTGGGCGGCGGTGGCCGCACGGCCGAGCGCTTCGGCGTAGGCGTTCGTCCGCAGGCACTCCCGCAGGCCCATCCGGCCGCCGAGCACCTCTTCGGCCATCTCCTGGAGCACCGGACCCGCCCCGCCCCGGGCGAGCGCCCGCAACGAGGTGTGGAGCATGCGCGCGCGTGCCGCGTCGCGCCCCGGGGTCACGAACTCCTCCGGCCCCACCTGATGTTCGGTCACTTCGCGTCCTCCCGCCGGGGAACGGGGCCGTCGGTCATACGGCCGGGTGGTGGTAGGCGTGCTGGGGCAGCGGGAAACCGTCGAGCCGCGTGGCGACCTCCCCGGCGAGGCGGCCGAGGACACCGCAGCTCGCGTTCATGACGAGCTGCGCGTGGTTGATCGTCTTCGTGATCCGCGCCCACTCCGCCAGAATGACCTCCGCCTCCACCGCGCCCAGCGCGTATCCGGTCGCCGCGCCCCAGCCGGTCCACGACAGCGCCGACGCGGCGGACTCCGCGATGTACCAGCAGACGGCGGCGTCGACCAGCGCGCCCAGAGCCTCCCCGACGGTGTCCGCGGCGGCCGACACGGTCCGGGCGACGGCCAGGTACTCCACGCCCATCCGCGTCAGCGAGCCCTGGATCGCGTGCAGGTCCTTGCCCAGGGCGGCGAAATACCCGCCGGCGGCCTCGGCGGCGCTGCCGTCCCAGACCCGGTCGAGGTCGCGGTTCCCGTCCTCCAGGTTCCGCGCGAGGTCACCGCACGCCTTCCCCAGGTCGTCCCACACCCCGGCACAGGCCGCGTACGTCCTCCACTTCCCCGCGAAGACCTGCTGGACCTCCTCCATGGAACCGTCGGGAAGCATCAGTTCGGCCAGCTTGAGCAACCACGACCCCGGGCTGAGGAACGCGCACACGTCGTTGAGCGCTTCGAGGGGATCCACGAAGCCCTCGGGCGCTTCGGGAGGCCCGAGGCGATCGACGGGCCGGGCGGTGTCCGTGAAGCTCATACGGGGCCGGCACCCCGCCCCGCCACTGTGTCGTACGCCGCCGCCTCCCGCACCGTCCCCGCGTGCGACCCGGCCGCGTCCATCCTCGCCGCGAGGGAGAGGTCGGTGCGCCGGTAGTAGGCCACGGACTCCTCGATCCCGCCCGCCGAGCCCTTCAGCACGTCGGCGAGGTGCCCCAGCGCCCCGAGAACGGTCTCCCGCAACTCCTCGTGGTGCCCGACCACGAACCCGAACGCGCCCTCCTCCAGCAGCTCGATCTTGGTGTGCCGCTCGGCGTGGGCGAGCATGTCGTACGCGTCGTCGGCGGCCCGGCGCAGCTGCCCGGCGAACCTCTCCAGCTCCCCGGGCTGTACCCGCAGTGTCATGCCGCTCCCTCCCGTCCATCCGTCCGTCCGCCTGCCGGTCGGGGGGATCTTATGGGGGTGGGGAGGGGTGGTTCGGGGCGTTGGGGTCCGGGGCGGGAGTGGGCGGGGGTGGGATCCCTTGCGGTGCGGGTGGGGGCGGGGTTCAGGTGCCGGGTGTTACATCACCCGATATGACGAACTGGGTGGGGGTGATGACGGGTGGTGCCGCCGCTGCGCGGGGCCTTATCCCCACCCCGCCCCTTCCCGAACCGGGGCTCCGCCCCGGACCCCGTTCCGCGCTTCGCGCGGTGGCCTCAATCGCCGGCCGGGCTGAATCGTTGCCCGGACCGGGCAGAAACTTCAGCTCCGGACAGGGGGCGAAATCCAGCCCGTCCGGCGTTTGAGGACACCGCGCGTCAGCGCGGAAGGGGGCCCGGGGGCTTGCCCCGGTTACGGGAAGGGGCGGGGCTGGGGAAAGCCCCCGCAGGGGCTACACCCGTCACCCCGCCCGCCCCGCCCCACCAACTCCCCCAAACCTCCCGCACCCGCCCCTCCAACTCCCCCACCGACCCATCGTTCTCGATCACGAGATCCGCGATCGCCAGCCGCGCCTCCCGCGTCGCCTGCGCAGCCATCCGCGCCCGCGCCTCGTCCCGCGTCATGCCGCGCAGTCCCACGAGCCGGTCGAGGCGCGTCTCGGTGGAGGCGTCGATGACGACGACGAGGTCGTACAGCGGGGCGAGGCCGTTCTCGGCCAGGAGGGGGACATCGTGGACGATCACCGCGTCGGGGCCGGCCGCCGCTTCCAGTTGGGCGGAGCGTTCCCGGACGAGCGGGTGGACGATGGCGTTGAGGGCGGCGAGGCGCTCCGGGTCCGCGAAGACGATCGCGCCGAGCGCCGGGCGGTCGAGGCTGCCCTCGGGGGTGAGGACGCCGGGGCCGAACTCGGCGACGACGGCCGCGAGTCCGGGCGTGCCCGGCTCCACCACCTCGCGGGCGATCTTGTCGGAGTCCACCACCACGGCGCCGTACGACGCCAGGAGCCGGGAGACCTCGCTCTTGCCCGCGCCGATTCCACCGGTCAGACCAACGGACAACATGACCACGCCTCCGCCTCGCACTGCCCCGCGGGAAGCGGGGAGGAACACAGGCCGGCACCGGAGCACCGGGACGCGGGACGGGCGCGGCCTGTCGCGCAGCCTATCCGATCAGCCCGTCTCGCCTTCCCGGTCGGCAAGGAAGCGCTCGAACTCCGCGCCCAGTTCGTCGGCGGAGGGCAGTTCCACCGGCTCGGCCACGAGGTTGCCCCGGGTCTCGGAGCCGGCCACCGCGTCGTACTGGTGCTCAAGTCCCCGGACGAGGGAGACGAGTTCCTCGTCGCCGTCGGAGATCTGACGCTCGATCTCCTCCTGGGTACGCAGCGCCTCCGTGCGCAGCGAGTGCGCAGCGTTCGGCAGCACGAGGCCCGTGGCGGCGGTGATCGCCTCCAGGGCGGTCAGGGCCGCGTCGGGGTAGGGCGAGCGGGCGACGTAGTGCGGGACGTGCGCGGCGACGCCGAGCACATCGTGGCCGGCCTCCGCCAGGCGGTACTCGACGAGCGACTCGGCGCTGCCGGGCACCTGCGCCTCGTCGAAGAAGCTGCGGTGACCGGGCATCAGGTCCGTGCGGTTGCCGTGCGGCGTGATGCCCACGGGACGGGTGTGGGGGACGCCCATGGGGATGCCGTGGAAGTTGACCGAGAGCCGCACACCGAGCCGCTCCACGAGCTGGCGGACGGCCGCCGCGAAGCGCTCCCACTCCACGTCCGGCTCGGGGCCGGTGAGGAGGAGGAAGGGCGCGCCGGTGGCGTCCTGTGCCAGCCGCAGTTCGATCTTCGGGGTCTCATAGGCGCTCCAGCGGTCGCGCTGGAAGGTCAGCAAGGGGCGCCGGGCCCGGTAGTCGATGAGCCGGTCGTGGTCGAAGCGGGCGACGACCTGGTGCGGCAGGCTGTCCAGCAGCCGTCCGACGATCAGTTCACCCGTCGCTCCGGCGTCGATGTAGCCGTCGAAGTGGTAGAGCATGACCAGGCCGGCCATGTCCTGGGCCAAGGCCAGGTCGGCCACGGCGAGCCCCTTGGGCTCCCATTCGTACAAACCCTGCGGATCCAACACAGTGACCGTTCCTCCTCATGTTCCGTACGGGGGAACGCGCGGGGAGGGTCCGGCAATTCCCGCGGCCGTGGGGCGCAACACGGCGGACACACTTCCCGGCCGGGGGTCGCGAGGCGGACGCGGGCAAGCGATAAGGCCCGCCCCCCGAAGGGGACGGGCCTTATCTCAGTCAGCTGTCAGCTGCTGCCGGTCAGAGCCTCAGCTCTGGCCGCCGGCGAGCTTCTCGCGGAGCGCGGCGAGCGCCTCGTCCGACGCCAGGGCGCCGGAGTTGTCGGCCGACTCCGAGGAGTACGAGCCGCCGGAGACGTTGCCACCGGTGGAGGCGGCGGCCGGAGCGGCAGCGCCCTCGGCAGCGGCCTGCTCGTCGGCCTCGCGGGACTTGATGACCTGCGCCTGGTGCTGCTCGAAGCGCTGCTGCGCCTCGGCGTACTGGCGCTCCCACTCCTCGCGCTGCTTCTCGTAACCCTCGAGCCAGTCGTTGGCCTCGGGGTCGAAGCCCTCGGGGTAGATGTAGTTGCCCTGGTCGTCGTAGGACGCGGCCATGCCGTACAGGGTCGGGTCGAACTCGACCACGGACGGGTCGGCACCGAAGGACTCGTTGGCCTGCTTCAGCGAGAGGCTGATGCGACGACGCTCGAGGTCGATGTCGATGACCTTGACGAAGATCTCGTCGTTGACCTGGACGACCTGCTCCGGGATCTCCACGTGGCGCTCGGCCAGCTCGGAGATGTGCACCAGGCCCTCGATGCCCTCGTCGACGCGGACGAACGCACCGAACGGAACGAGCTTGGTGACCTTACCCGGGACGACCTGACCGATCTGGTGGGTCCGGGCGAACTGCTGCCACGGGTCTTCCTGCGTCGCCTTGAGCGACAGGGAGACGCGCTCGCGGTCCATGTCGACGTCGAGAACCTCGACGGTGACTTCCTGACCGACCTCGACGACCTCGGACGGGTGGTCGATGTGCTTCCAGGAGAGCTCGGAGACGTGGACGAGACCGTCGACGCCGCCGAGGTCCACGAACGCACCGAAGTTGACGATCGAGGAGACGACGCCGGAGCGGACCTGGCCCTTCTGCAGGGTCGTGAGGAAGGTCTGGCGGACCTCGCTCTGGGTCTGCTCCAGCCAGGCACGGCGGGACAGGACCACGTTGTTGCGGTTCTTGTCCAGCTCGATGATCTTGGCCTCGAGCTCCTTGCCCACGTAGGGCTGGAGGTCGCGGACGCGGCGCATCTCGACCAGGGAGGCCGGGAGGAAGCCACGGAGGCCGATGTCGAGGATGAGACCACCCTTGACGACCTCGATGACGGTACCGGTGACGATCCCGTCCTCTTCCTTGATCTTCTCGATCGTGCCCCAGGCACGCTCGTACTGAGCGCGCTTCTTGGACAGGATGAGACGACCCTCCTTGTCCTCCTTCTGGAGAACCAGGGCCTCGATCTCGTCGCCGACCTTGACGACCTCGTTCGGGTCGACGTCGTGCTTGATCGAAAGCTCGCGGGAAGGGATGACGCCTTCGGTCTTGTAACCGATGTCGAGCAGGACCTCGTCCCGGTCGACCTTCACGATGACGCCGTCGACGATGTCGCCGTCGTTGAAGTACTTGATCGTCTCGTCGATCGCGGCGAGGAAGGCTTCCTCGTTACCGATGTCGTTGACCGCAACCTGCGGGGTGGTGGCGGTGGTCTCGGTGCTGCTCGTCATGTGGGAAAAGGCTCCGGTACGGACAGTGAGTCGTAGGTACTGCTACGCCGAGAGCCCGTATCGCACCGCCGAAGCCGGACAGCCTTAGAGGCGCACTACCCGGGGACCCAGGGAAATCCGAGGACTTCCCGAAGGCTCCCGAAGAAGATCGAAAGCGCCTCGACAACCGAGGGGACATACAACAAGTGCGAGCGTGACCTGCTCTGTCTGAGGCGCGCAGGCCCGCAGCGCAACTTGTAGCATACGGGGGCAGCCGGGCACGGTCAATGCGCGAAGGCGCACACCCGGGACGAAACCCGCCATAACGGGCACAACTTATGTTTTGCGAGGCCACGCGGGCCCCGCCGCACCCCGGAGCTTCACGCTCGGGTGTCCCAGAAGATACGACATAGTCCGATGAACCACTACTGCCGAGGGCACGACGGTCGAAATGATCCAAGAGTACGAACCGGAAGCGACCCGACGGGCCAGCGGCGAGGCCGAGAGCAGCCGGGCCAGCCGGGGCTGGTGGGACCGTAACGCCGACGAGTACCAGACCGAGCACGGCGCCTTCCTCGGCGACGACCGCTTCGTCTGGGGCCCGGAGGGTCTCGACGAGGCCGACGCCCGCCTCCTCGGCCCGGCGGAGGAGCTGAAGGGCCTCGACGTCCTGGAGATCGGCGCGGGCGCCGCCCAGTGCTCCCGCTGGCTGGCCGCGCAGGGCGCCCGGCCCGTGGCCCTCGACCTCTCCCACCGCCAGCTCCAGCACGCCCTGCGGATCGGCGGCGACGTCCCGCTGGTGGAGGCGGACGCGGGGGCGCTGCCCTTCGCCGACGGCTCCTTCGACCTCGCCTGCTCCGCCTACGGGGCGGTCCCCTTCGTCGCCGACCCGGTGCGGGTGATGCGGGAGGTGCGCCGGGTGCTGCGGCCGGGCGGGCGCTGGGTCTTCTCCGTGACCCACCCCATCCGCTGGGCGTTCCCGGACGAGCCCGGCCCCGAGGGCCTTTCCGTGGCGGCGTCCTACTTCGACCGCACGCCCTACGTCGAGCAGGACGAGCACGGGCGGGCCGTCTACGTGGAGCACCACCGCACGGTCGGCGACCGGGTGCGCGACGTGGTCGCGGGCGGTTTCCGGCTGGTGGACCTGGTGGAGCCGGAGTGGCCCGCCTGGAACACGCAGGAGTGGGGCGGCTGGTCCCCGCTGCGCGGGAACCTGATCCCGGGCACCGCGATTTTCGTCTGCGCGCGCGACTAGCGCGAGACTGGGCGGGTGATCCGCACCGACGCCCTCGAACAGCTGCCCGTACGTTCCGCCCTGCCCGCCCTGACCCGGGCGCTCGACGAGCGGGGCGTGGCGGTGCTGTGCGCCCCGCCCGGCACGGGAAAGACGACGCTGGTGCCGCTCGCCCTCGCCGGCCTGACCGGGCAGGAGGGGCCGGAGGGTGCTTCGGCCGGGCGGCCCCGGCGGGTGCTGGTCGCGGAGCCCCGCCGGATCGCGGCGCGGGCCGCCGCCCGGCGCATGGCCTGGCTGCTGGGCGAGCCGGTGGGCGAGCGGGTGGGCTTCACCGTGCGCGGCGAGCGGCGGGCCGGGCCCCGCACGGTGGTGGAAGTGGTCACCACCGGTGTGCTGCTCCAGCGCCTCCAGCGCGACCCGGAGCTGGCCGGCGTCGGCACCGTGATCCTCGACGAGTGCCATGAGCGCCATCTGGACGCGGACACCGCCGCCGCCTTCCTGCTGGACGTAAGGGCCGCGCTCCGGCCCGAGCTGCGGCTGGTCGCGGCGTCCGCGACGACGGACGCGGAGGGCTGGGCCCGGCTGCTGGGCGACGCCCCGGTGGTGACGGCGCGGGGGACGTCCCACCCGGTGGACGTGGTGTGGGCCGCGCCGGACCGGCCGGTACGGCCGCCGCACGGGATGCGGGTGGACCCGGCGCTCCTGGAGCACGTCGCGGGTGTGGTGCGGCGGGCCCTGCGGGAGCGGGAGGGCGACGTGCTGTGCTTCCTGCCGGGCGTCGGCGAGATCTCCCGGGTGGCCGGCCGACTGGGCGGGCCCGGGGCGCTGGGCGCCGAGGTCCTCCAGGTGCACGGGCGGGCCCCGGCTGAGGTGCAGGACGCGGTGCTGGCGGGCGGCTCGGGCGTCCGCCGGGTGGTGCTGGCGACCTCGGTGGCGGAGTCCAGTCTGACCGTGCCCGGGGTGCGCGTGGTGGTGGACTCCGGTCTGGCGCGCGAGCCGCGCACGGACCACGCGCGCGGCCTGAGCGCGCTGACGACCGTACGGGCGTCCCACGCCGCCGCCCGGCAGCGGGCGGGCCGTGCGGGGCGCGAGGCGCCGGGCGTGGTGTACCGCTGCTGGACCGAGGCCGACGACGGCCGGCTGCCCCGCTTCCCCGCCGCCGAGATCACCGTCGCGGACCTGACGGCGTTCGCGCTCCAGGCCGCGTGCTGGGGCGACCCCGACGCGACGGGTCTCGCCCTGCTGGACCCGCCGCCGTCCGGGGCGATGGCCGCGGCCCGGGAGGTGCTGACCGCCACGGGTGCGGTCGGTCCGGACGGCCGCCCCACCGACCGGGGCCGCCGGATGGCCCGGCTGGGCGTCCATCCGCGACTGGCGCGCGCCCTGCTCGACGGCGCGCGCGAGGTCGGGGCGCGCCGGGCGGCCGAGGTGGTCGCCCTGCTGAGCGAGGAACCGCCCCGGGACTACGGGGACGACCTGGCGGCGGCGTGGCGCGCGGCCCGGCGCGGGAACGACGCGTACGGCGCCCGGTGGCGCGCGGAGGCGAGACGGCTGGAGGGGGCGCTCAAGGGGGGCGCGGGGCCCTACTCAGGCGGCCGGGACGGGGGCTCGGGGGACGGCGGTCGCGGAGTTTCCTCGGACGACGCCGTCGCCGGGCTCGTGACCGCGCTCGCCTTCCCCGAGCGCGTGGCCCGGCTGCGCGGCGAGGGCGCGTACCTCATGGCCTCGGGCACCGGGGCCGCGCTGGGCGACGGGTCTCGGCTGCGCAGCGCGCCGTGGCTCGCGGTGGCCGTCGCCGACCGGCCCGTCACGGCGGCCTCGGCGCGGGTCCTGCTCGGCGCGGTGATCGACGAGGACACGGCCCGGAGCGCGGCCCGCGCCCTGTACGCGGAGGGCGAGGAGGTCCACTGGTCCGAGGAGCGGCGCGACGTCGTGGCCCGGCGCGTCGAGCGGCTGGGCGCGGTGGAGCTGGCCGAGCGCCCCCTGACGGCCCCGGACCCCGCGCTCGTACGGGCCGCCCTGCTCGACGGCCTGCGGAGCGAGGGCCTCGGCCTGCTGCGCTGGCCGGACGGAGCGGCGGGGCTGCGCCAGCGGCTGGCCTTCCTCCACCGCGAGCTCGGGGAGCCCTGGCCGGACGTGTCCGACGAGGCCCTGCTGGCGGGCGCGGAGGACTGGCTCGGCTGGGAGCTGGGGCGGGCGCGGAGGCGGGCCGATCTGGAGCGGCTGGACGCGGGCAAGGCGCTGGAGCGGCTGCTGCCGTGGGCGAGCGGGGCGGCCGGGCGCCTGGACGAGCTGGCGCCCGAGCGACTGGAGGTGCCGAGCGGCTCCCGGATCCGGGTGGACTACGGCGCGTCGCAGCCCGTGCTGGCCGTCAAGCTCCAGGAGCTGTTCGGCCTCCAGGAGACCCCTCGCCTCGCGGGCGGCCGGGTCCCCGTGCTCGTACACCTGCTGTCCCCGGCGGGGCGTCCGGCGGCGGTGACGGCGGACCTGGCGTCGTTCTGGCGGGAGGGGTACCGGGCGGTACGCGCGGAGCTGCGGGGCCGGTACCCGCGGCATCCCTGGCCGGAGGACCCTTCGGCGGCGGTGGCGACGCGGCGGACGAACGCGCGGCGGTGACGCGGCTTCGCCCTGGCCCCTCGTCCTCAATCGCCGGACGGGCTGATTTCAGCCCGTCCGGCGATTGAGGACATTCGGGAAGGGGCGGGTAGGGGAAAAAGCCCCGCGCAGCGGCACCACACCCCCACCCCGCTCACCTCACGGCAGATACCGCTCCACCGCCGCCGCCCCCTTCTCCTCGATCAGTCGCTTCGCCGCCTCGACCCGCTCCGGCGTGACGTCCCGGCCGGACGCCATGACCAGGTCCTCCGGGTCGAACGGCCGCTCGCCGCCCGTGTACAGGCGGCCCGGCCGGGACGTGGTGGACGTGTCCTCGGGGCTCTCCTTCACGGTGGCCCTCCTCTGTTCAGCGGCCCCCACCGGGGGTCGGCTGTTCGAATGTCCCTCCATCCTGGGACATACCCACCCCGATCGCACGCCGATCTCCCGGCGGATCCGGGGCACCGGCCCGCGCGCGGCGGGAGCGGGCCTCCAGGACGAGCGCCAGGGTCAGCAGGGCGGTGCCGAGGCCCGCGAATCCCCAGGGGAGGTAGGTGGTGAGGAGGAGGACGAGCCGCCGCTGCGAGGTGACGAGGTCGACCGTCGCGTCGAGGTAGTCGGGGCGCATCTTCACATGGCCGGCGAAGGCGGTGATGGGCTCCTTCTCGGGGTGGCCGGTCCAGCGCATCTCCTCGCGGTGGACCTCCTCGCCGTTGACGGGCGCGCCGGTGACCGGGTCGACCCAGAACATGCGCTTGGTGGTGTACCAGCGCTCCAGGCCGAGCTGCCGGACGGCGTCGGGGGTGATGCCGAGCGGCAGGGTCTTCGGCAGGGGCACCTCGGTCCAGGGGATCGTCTGCTCGAAGTAGTAGACGTCCAGGCCGCGGAAGGCGCGGGTGCCCCGGTAGTGGATGGGGGCGGACGTGCGGGTCTGCATGTCGAAGTAGCGGTAGTCGCGCTTCTCCACGAGGAAGGGCCATTTGTAGGCGATGCCGTCGCGGCGTACGGGGGTGCCGTCGACGTGCTCGCCGCCCGCGTGCACGGGCTGCTGGCTGTGGGCGTCGAAGACGTAGCGCTCGGGGATCCGCGAGACCATCGCGCCGTCGGGTCCCGCGGCGAAGGTGAGGGTGTCCCAGACGACGACGTCACGGCCGGTGGCCGCGCGGACCTTCGCCGCCTCCTCCGTGTTGCCCTTGAGGGTCTGGATCATGGTGACCTTGGGGACGGTCTTCGGCTTCAGCGTGGCGTAGTCGATGAGGGTGGCGTCCTTCGCCTCCATGACGACCGCCTGGTACCGGCATGCGGGGACCTTGGCGAGCCGGGGGAAGGCGTACCAGCGCAGGAGCGGTGCGAGGGCGGCGAGGAAGACGGCGAGGGCGAGGAGGACCAGGCTCGCTCGGCGGCGCACGGCGCGCTCTCCCCGCGCCTAGGGGTGCGCGGGGGCGGAGGTGAGCAAGGGCTCGGGCGAGGTGTGCCCGCGTGGCGGCCCGACGCCGGTGACGATGAGGACGAGGGCGACGGCGGCGACGAGTCCGACGGCCGCGGCGGCCAGTGCGCGCATGCTCGGCCTCCAGAACTGACGGGGCATCAGGGCTGGGGCACGGTATCAACACGGGACGAAGATGAGAACACGTAACGCCCCCGCCTGAAGGCTAGGGGGCGTTACGGGCCACCGTTACGGGCCACCGTTACGGGCCACCGCCACGGACCACCGCCACGGACCACCGCCACGGACCACCGCCACGGACCACCGCCACGGACCACCGCCACGGACCACCGCCACGGACCACCGCCACGAGCCACCGCCACGGACCACCGCCACGGACCACCGCCACGGACCACCGCCACGGACCACCACCACGAGCCACCACCACGAAACCGCGCCGACGTGCGGCAAGCGGCAGGAGCGGGAGCCGCACGACCCGGCCGCCCGTCGGCCTGCGGCGGCAGGGCCGCCCGGGCCGACCCGGGCCTGCCCAGTGGCACCCGGTGGCACCCGGCGGCGGGCACACCACCACCCCGGGACCACCCGCCCCGCACCCCCGCACCCCGCCCGGGTCCGGACCCGAACCGGACCCGGACCCCCAGACGATCAGTGCGCCGCCGACTCCCAGTCCGCCCCGACGCCCACCGAGACGTCCAGCGGCGCGCGCAGCGACACCGCACCGGCCATCTCCCGGCGGACGAGCTCCTCCACCCGCTCCCGCTCGCCCGGCGCGATCTCCAGCACGATTTCGTCGTGCACCTGGAGCAGCATCCGCGAGGTCAGGCCCGCCGCCTCCAGCGCCTGGCCGACCCGCAGCATCGCGACCTTCACGATGTCGGCGGCCGTGCCCTGGATCGGGGCGTTCAGCGCCATCCGCTCGGCCATCTCGCGGCGCTGGCGGTTGTCGCTGTTGAGGTCCGGGAGGTAGCGGCGGCGGCCCAGCATCGTCTCCGTGTAGCCCGTGACACGGGCCTCCACGACGACCCGCTGGAGATAGTCCCGCACCCCGCCGAACCGCTCGAAGAAGGTGTCCATCAGCTTGCCCGCCTCGGCGGGCGCGATGTTGAGCTGCTGCGAGAGGCCGAACGCCGACAGACCGTAGGCCAGCCCGTACGACATGGCCTTGATCTTCCGGCGCATCTCCGGGTCGACCTCGCTCTTGGCGACGCCGAAGACCTGGGAGGCCACCGTCGTGTGCAGGTCCTCGCCGGAGGCGAACGCCTCGATCAGGCCCTCGTCCTCGGAGAGGTGGGCCATGACGCGCAGCTCGATCTGGCTGTAGTCGGCGGTCATCAGGGACTCGAAGCCGGACCCGACGACGAAGCCGCGGCGGATGGCCCGGCCCTCGTCCGTGCGCACCGGGATGTTCTGCAGGTTCGGGTCCGTGGACGACAGCCGGCCGGTGGCCGCCACCGTCTGGTTGAACGTGGTGTGGATCCGGCCGTCGGGGGCGATCGCCTTGATCAGGCCCTCGACCGTGGACCGCAGCTTGGCCTGCTCCCGGTGCCGGAGCATGATCACCGGGAGTTCGTTCTCCGTCTGGGCGGCGAGCCAGGCCAGGGCGTCGGCGTCCGTGGTGTACCCGGTCTTGGTCTTCTTCGTCTTCGGCAGGCCCAGCTCGCCGAAGAGGACCTCCTGGAGCTGCTTGGGCGAGCCCAGGTTGAACTCGCGGCCCGCGGCGGCGTGCGCCTCCACGACGGCCTGCTGCACGGCGGCCGCGAACTGCTGCTCCATCCGCTCCAGCCAGCCCCGGTCCGCGGCGATGCCCGCCCGCTCCAGGCGGGCCAGCAGCGCGCTGGTCGGCAGCTCGACGTCGGTGAGCAGCTCGGCCGCGCCCACCTCCTCGATCCGGCCCGTGAACGCCGCGCCGAGGTCGAGCACCGTGCGGGCCCGGCCCATCAGGGCGTCCGCCTCGGCCTGCTCGTCGGCGCCGAAGGCCAGCTGGCCGTCGCCGGCGGCGGCCGTGGCCAGCTCACGGCCCAGGTACTCCACCGACAGGGCGTCCAGCTCGAAGGAGCGGCGGCCCGGCTTCACCAGATAGGCGGCCAGCGCCGTGTCCATCGTGACGCCCTCGACCGACCAGCCGTGCTCGGCGAAGACCCGCATGGCCGACTTGGCGTCGTGCATCACCTTGGCCCGGCCGGCGTCCGCACTCCACGCGGCGAACGCCCGCTCGTCGGCCTCGTCCAACTCGGCGGGGTCGAACCAGGCGGCCGGGCCCTCGCCCGTCGCCAGCGCGATCTCGGCGACCCGGCCGCTGCCCTGCGACCAGGAGTCGACCACGGCCACGCCCAGCGGGCCCGCGGCGTGCCCGGCCAGCCACGGAGCAAGCTCCCCGGTGGCCAGCACGACGCCGTCCACCTCGGCCCCGGCGGCCGGCGGCGCCTCCTCGGCGGCGGCCTCCCCGCCCGGGTCGGCGGCCAGCAGGCGGTCCCGCAGACCCTGGTTGCGGATCTCCAGGCCCTCCAGGAACGCGGTCAGCGCCGTGCGGTCGTACGCCGCGCGGGCCAGGCCCTCCGGGCCGACCGGCAGCGCCACGTCCCGCACCATCTCGGTGAGGCGGCGGTTGAGCTTGACGGCCTCCAGGTGGTCCCGGAGGTTCTGCCCGGCCTTGCCCTTGACCTCCTCGACCCGCTCCACCAGCTCCGCGAACGAACCGAACTGGTTGATCCACTTCGCGGCGGTCTTCTCGCCGACGCCCGGGATGCCCGGGAGGTTGTCCGACGGGTCGCCGCGCAGCGCGGCGAAGTCCGGGTACTGCGAGGGGCTCAGGCCGTACTTCTCCTGGACCTTCTCGGGGGTGAAGCGCGTCAGCTCCGAGACGCCCTTCGTCGGGTAGAGCACCGTGACGTCGTCGGAGACCAGCTGGAAGGAGTCGCGGTCACCCGTGACGATCGAGACGTGGAAGCCCGCCGCCTCGGCCTGTGTGGTCAGCGTGGCGATCACGTCGTCGGCCTCGAAGCCGTCGACCGCGAAGCGGGGCACCTTCATCGCGTCGAGCAGCTCGCCGATCAGCTCGACCTGACCCTTGAACTCGTCGGGCGTCTTGGACCGCGTCGCCTTGTACTCCGGGAACTCCTCCGAGCGCCACGTCTTGCGGGAGACGTCGAACGCCACCGCGAAGTGCGAAGGCTTCTCGTCACGCAGCGTGTTCGCCAGCATGGACGCGAAGCCGTACACCGCATTGGTCGGCTGGCCCGCCACCGTCGTGAAGTTCTCCGCCGGCAGCGCGAAGAACGCCCGGTACGCCATGGAGTGCCCGTCCATCAGGAGCAGGCGGGGGCGGTCCCCCTCCACTGCCTCGGTGCCGGTCGCTGCGCTCATCTTCGTTCCCTTCGCTGCCACGCCCCCGATCCTGCCACGGCCCACTGACAATCCGGGCCGCGCCGCCCTCGCCGGCCACCCTCCCGGGGTGCCCGCGGGAGCCCCCGTGACAGGATCGAACCGAAATCGACCTCGCACGAACCGACCGCTCAAAGGGGAGCGAGATGGCAGCCAAGCCGCCCACAGGCGATCCGGTCCAGGACGCACCCGACGTCTCCGCCCCGCAGCACGCCGCGGCCGGCCTGCCGGCGATCGGGCACACGCTGCGCATCGCACAGCAGCAGATGGGCGTCCGGCGCACGGCCCTCACCCTCCTCAAGGTCAACCAGAAGGACGGCTTCGACTGCCCCGGCTGCGCCTGGCCCGAGCCGGACAAGCGGCACGCCGCGGAGTTCTGCGAGAACGGCGCCAAGGCCGTCGCCGAGGAAGCCACGCTCCGCCGTGTCACCCCCGACTTCTTCGCCGCGCACCCGGTCTCCGGCCTCGCCGACCGCAGCGGCTACTGGCTCGGCCAGCAGGGCCGGCTCACCCACCCGATGTACCTGGCCGAGGGCTCCGACACCTACGAGCCGGTGACCTGGGAGCGGGCCTTCGACATCATCGGCGACGAGCTCGCCGCCCTCTCCTCGCCCGACGAGGCGGTCTTCTACACCTCGGGCCGCACAAGCAACGAGGCCGCGTTCCTCTACCAGCTCTTCGCCCGCGAGTTCGGCACCAACAACCTGCCGGACTGCTCCAACATGTGCCACGAGTCCTCCGGCTCCGCCCTCACCGAGACCATCGGCGTGGGCAAGGGCAGCGTCCTCCTGGAGGACCTCTACAAGGCCGACCTGATCATCGTCGCCGGGCAGAACCCCGGCACCAACCACCCCCGGATGCTCAGCGCCCTGGAGAAGGCCAAGGCCGGCGGCACGAAGATCATCACGGTCAACCCGCTCCCCGAAGCGGGCCTGGAACGCTTCAAGAACCCCCAGAACGCCCGGGGCCTCGCCGCCGGCGGCACCCCGCTCACCGACCTCTTCCTCCAGGTCCGCCTCGGCGGCGACCAGGCCCTCTTCCGCGTCCTCAACAAGCTCGTCCTGGAGACCGAGGGCGCCGTCGACACCGCGTTCATCGAGGAACACACCCACGGCTTCGAGGACTTCGCGCGCGCCGCCCGCGCCACCGAATGGGACGAGACCCTCCGCGCCACCGGCCTGACCCGCGAGGAGATCGAAGCCGCGCTGGCCATGGTCCTCGCCTCCCGCCGCACCATCGTCTGCTGGGCCATGGGCCTCACCCAGCACAAGCACGCCGTCCCCACCATCAGGGAGGTCGTCAACCTCCTCCTGCTGCGCGGCGACATCGGCCGCCCGGGCGCCGGCGTCTGCCCCGTCCGCGGCCACAGCAACGTCCAGGGCGACCGCACCATGGGCATCTTCGAACGCCCCGCCCCCGCCTTCCTCGACGCCCTGGAGAAGGAGTTCGGCTTCGCCCCGCCCCGCGAACACGGCCTGGACGTCGTCCGCGCCATCCGTGCCCTCCGCGACGGCGAGGCGAAGGTCTTCTTCGCCATGGGCGGCAACTTTGTGTCCGCCACACCCGACACCGACGTCACCGAGGCCGCCGTCCGCCGCGCCCGCCTCACCGTCCACGTCTCCACCAAGCTCAACCGCTCGCACGTGGTCACCGGCGCCCGCGCCCTGATCCTCCCCACCCTCGGCCG
Organism: Streptomyces eurocidicus; assembly: GCF_002891295.1. Taxonomy (GTDB): domain Bacteria; phylum Actinomycetota; class Actinomycetes; order Streptomycetales; family Streptomycetaceae; genus Streptomyces; species Streptomyces eurocidicus. Next base: position 85,476 of record NZ_LGUI01000001.1, read on the forward strand.
CACCGAACGCGACCGGCAGGCCGGTGGCGACCAGTTCGTCACCGTCGAGGACTCCATGGGCATGGTCCACGCCTCACGCGGCCGGCTGCGCCCCGCGAGCCCCGAGCTCCTCTCCGAGCCCGCCATCGTCTGCCGCCTCGCCCGCCGCGTCCTCGGCACCGCCGGCACCACCCCGTGGGAAGAGTTCGAGAAGGACTACGGCACCATCCGCGACCGCATCGCCCGCGTGATCCCCGGCTTCGAGGACTTCAACACCCGCGTCGCCCGCCCCGGCGGCTTCACCCTCCCCCACGCCCCCCGCGACGAGCGCCGGTTCCCCACCGCCACCGGCAAGGCCAACTTCACCGCGGCCCCCGTCGAGTACCCGCACGCCCCGGAGGGCCGGCTCCTCCTCCAGACCCTCCGCTCGCACGACCAGTACAACACCACGATCTACGGCCTCGACGACCGCTACCGCGGCATCAAGAACGGCCGCCGCGTGGTCCTGGTCAACCCGGACGACGCCCGCGAACTCGACCTCGCCGACGGCTCGTACGCCGACCTCGTCAGCGAATGGACGGACGGCACCGAACGCCGCGCCGCCGGCTTCCGCGTCGTCCACTACCCCACCGCCCGCGGCTGCGCCGCCGCCTACTACCCCGAGACCAACGTCCTCGTCCCGCTGGACCACACCGCCGACACCAGCAACACCCCCGCCAGCAAGTCCCTGGTAATCAGGGTGGAGCCGAACCCGCCCGGGTCCGCCTGACGCCCGGCCCGGCCGGGGCCGCCCTCGCGCGCACCACCCCGACCGGCCGGCGGACCCGCCCGCCTGATAAGACGTTCACAAGCGTTCACACATTCATTCAGTACGCGATGGCAAGGACGATCGGAGCACGTCATGGGTGAGCAGAGCCGGACCACGTTCCCGCAGGAGGTCCTGGACCAGTGGGCGGGGAGCGGGGTCGACCTGCCCGCCCTCTTCTCCGCCGGCCACCTCGGCGAGCGCATGAGCGTCCAGGTGCTGGAAGCCTCGCCCGACCGCGTGGTCGGCACCATGCCCGTCGAGGGCAACACCCAGCCGTACGGGCTGCTGCACGGCGGCGCCTCCGCCGTGCTCGCCGAGACCCTCGGGTCCGTCGGCGCGATGCTGCACGGCGGCCCCGGCCGGATCGCCGTGGGCGTGGACCTCAACTGCACCCACCACCGCGGCGTCCGCTCCGGGCTGGTCACCGGCGTGGCGACCCCCGTGCACCGCGGCCGCTCCACCGCCACGTACGAGATCGTCATCACCGATGAGCAGGGCAAGCGCGTGTGCAGCGCCCGCCTCACCTGCCTCGTCCGCGACGCCGGCGAGGGCCGCCCCACCACCTGAGGCCCACCCACCACGCAGATCACTCTGCGTAACGACCACGCGAAGGCGGTGGCCGGGAATCCGTTTCCCCGGCCACCGCCTTTCGCGATCTTTCCGGCCATGCGGCGACCGAAGGACGATCAAGCCGTCCGGACCATGCCCCGCAACACCCCCGACGCATTAGCGGAACTACACCTTCCCAAGGAAGGTGCGCCGGGAATCTCAGGAAAAGCCTGGACTGTCCGATCACCTCCACTACACAGAAGTCACTGGAGTGACCTACGCCATAACAAGACAGTCACATCATGGCCAGCACCTCTGCCCCGCACCGCCGCACACCCTTAGAGTCACGGCCAGTCACGACCCGCCGGGCGGCCCGCACGCCACCACACCGCCCCAGCACCGCCCGGCTCGCGCCACGGCACCTCAGCAGAGGGGGCCTCGCCAGGGAAGGGAATCACCGTGCGACACCGTTCCTTGCTCATCCTCACCACCGCGCTCACCACCGGGGCCCTCACCCTCAGCGCATGCGGATCGCGCGACGATAAAAGCGACGACGGAAAAGGCGAGGGCAAGAAGACCACCGTGGTGATCGGCCTGGACGCCCCGCTCACCGGCGACCTCTCCGCCCTCGGCCAAGGCATCAAGAACTCCGCCGAACTCGCCCTGAACAACGCCAACAAGACCAAGGAGGTCCCCGGCGTCACCTTCGAACTCCGCGCCCTCGACGACCAGGCCCAGCCCACCTCCGGCCAGCAGAACGCCACCAAACTCGCCGGCGACAAACAGGTCCTCGGCATCGTCGGCCCGCTCAACTCCAGCGTCGCCCAGTCCATGCAACAGGTCGCTCAGTCCAACAACGTCGCACTCATATCCCCGGCCAACACCACCCCCGACCTCAGCCAGGGCAAGGACTGGAAGCAGGACAAGCGCAAACGCCAGTTCAGCACCTACTTCCGCACCTCCACCACCGACGAGGTCCAGGGCTCCTTCGGTGGCCAGTACGCCTATGAGAACGTGAAGGCGAAGACCGTCTACGTCATCGACGACCAGAAGACCTACGGCGTCGGCCTCGCCGCCGCCTTCACCACCAAATTCACCGCCCTCGGCGGCAAGGTCGTCGGCACCGAACACGTCAACCCCGAGGACCGCGACTTCAAGGCCATCGTCTCCAAGGCCAAGTCCGCCAATCCCGACCTCGTCTTCTACGGCGGCGAATACCCCGCCTCCGCACCCCTGAGCCAGCAGCTCAAGGACGGCGGCATCAAAGCCCCCCTCATGGGCGGCGACGGCATGTACAGCGGCGACTACATCACCCTCAACAAGAAATCCGCCGGCGACTACGCCACCTCCGTGGGCAAACCCGTCGAACAGCTCGACTCCGCCAAGAAGTTCATCGCCGACTACAAGGCCGCCGGATACAAGGACCGCTACGAGGCGTACGGGGGCTCCACCTACGACGCCGCCTGGTCCCTCGTCCAGGCCGTCAAGACCGTCACCGCCGCCAACGACGGCAAACTGCCCTCCGACGCCCGCGGCAAGATCGTCGAAGCCCTCAACAAGGTCACGTTCGACGGAGTGACCGGCACCGTCTCCTTCGACAAATACGGCGACACCACCAACACCCTGATCACCGCCTACCAGGTCGACGGCGGCCAGTGGAAAGCCCGCCACAGCGCCGCGTACAAGGGCTGACCCCACCGCGAAGGGCCCACCCGCCCCACCGCACCCATCGACGGCCGAGCCGCGCGGGCGACTCCACAGACGACCCCGCGCGGCCCCCGGGACCGGTCCCGCACCCCTTCCACACCCACGGAGGCCCAGCGGTGCACGAACTGCCGCAACAGCTGGCCAACGGACTCATCCTCGGCGCGATGTACGGACTCATCGCGATCGGCTACACGATGGTCTACGGCATCGTCCAGCTCATCAACTTCGCCCACGGTGAGATCTTCATGGTCGGCGGCTTCGGCGCCCTGACCGCCTACCTCGCCCTCCCCGACGGCACCGCCCTCGCCCTCGCCCTCCCCCTCATGGTCCTCGGCGGCGTCCTCGCCTCCGTCGCCGTCGGCGTCGCCGCCGAACGCTTCGCCTACCGCCCCCTGCGCGGCGCCCCCCGCCTCGCCCCGCTCATCACCGCCATCGGCCTCTCCATCGCCCTCCAGCAAGCCATCTGGAAGTGGTACCCCGACGCCAAGAAGGCCCGCGTCTTCCCCCAGTTCAAAGGCGAGTCCTTCGACATCCTCGGCGTCACCGTCCAGCGCGGCGAGGTCTTCCTCCTCCTCGCCGCACCCCTCTGCATGCTCGCCCTCGGCCTCTTCGTGTCCCGCACCCGCACCGGCCGCGGCATGCAGGCCACCGCCCAGGACCCCGACACCGCCAAGCTCATGGGCATCAACACCGACCGCATCATCGTCATCGCCTTCGCCATCGGCGCCGCCTTCGCCGCGATCGCCGCCGTCGCCCACGGCCTCAAATACGGCCAGGTCGACTTCCGCATGGGCTTCATCACCGGCCTCAAGGCATTCACCGCCGCCGTCCTCGGCGGCATCGGCAACATCTACGGCGCCATGCTCGGCGGCGTCGTCCTCGGCGTCGCCGAAGCCCTCGCCACCGGCTACATCGAGGAGATCCCCGGCATGACCCAGTTCGGCGGCGGCTCCTGGAAGGACGTCTGGGCCTTCGTCCTCCTCATCCTCGTCCTGCTGCTCAGGCCCCAGGGCCTGCTCGGCGAACGCGTCGCGGACAGGGCGTGACCACCATGCCCGAACCGCTCCTGCGCCTCCCCGCCGCCCGCGCCCTCACCCTCGCCGGCGCCGCCCTCACCATCCTCTCCACCTTCCTCGCCTGGACCTGGACCACCGCCTTCCCCGGCAACCTCACCGTCAACGGCTACCCCGGCGGCCTCCAGACCATCACCCTCACCGGCGGCATCCTCACCCTCCTCCACGCCCTCGCCGGCCACCGCGTCAAGGGCCTCCGCTGGCTCGCCCCCGCCGGCACCACCGCCCCCACCGTCCTGCTGGCCCTCGGCACCCTCGCCACCACCTGGTACACCCTCGGCGCCATCACCACCGACCTCGGCGGCCTCGCCCACCTCGAACCCGGCGCCTACGTCGCCGCGGCCGCCACCCTCCTCACCCTCACCGGCGCCCTCGCCCTCCCCACGAACCACCAGACCGGCGAAGCCGGTGGGGCCGGCGGATCCGGTGGGGCCGGTGGGGCCGGTGGGGCCGGTGGGATCAGTCGAGCCGGTGGGGCCGGTGAAGACACCGGCGCCCCGGGCGCCCGCCCCCACGCCTGGCACCGCTTCCGCCACACCCTCACCACCGGCCACGCACCCCGGCCCACCCCGCTCCCCGCCTGGGCCGAAATCCTCGTCATCGCCGCCGCCTTCGCCCTCGGCCTCGCCGCCTTCACCTACGGCATCGACACCGAATACGGCGAACTCTTCGTCGGCTACCTCCTCCTCGCCGTCTTCGCCCTCACCGCCCTCGGCCGCTCCGGACTCACCGCCCGCCTCAGCGCCCTCACCGCCAAACACCGCAACATCACTCTCACCGCCGCGTTCGCCGCCGCCGTCTGCTTCCCCTTCCTCCAGACCAACGACGCCTACGCCAACCTCGCCACCAGCATCCTGATCTTCGCCACCGTCGCCCTCGGCCTCAACGTCGTCGTCGGCCTCGCCGGCCTCCTCGACCTCGGCTACGTCGCCTTCCTCGGCGTCGGCGCCTACACCGCCGCCCTCGTCTCCGGCTCCCCCGAATCCGCCGTCGGCGTCCACTTCCCCTTCTGGGCCGCCGTCCTCACCGGCATCGGCGCCTCCCTCGTCTTCGGCGTCCTCATCGGAGCCCCCACCCTCCGCCTCCGCGGCGACTACCTCGCCATCGTCACCCTCGGCTTCGGCGAGATCTTCCGCATCACCATGCTCAACCTCAACGGCAAAACCGGACCCGACATCACCAACGGCTCCATGGGCATCCCCAACATCCCCGAACTCGACATCCTCGGCTTCAACTTCGGGAAAACCCACAACATCCTCGGCGCCCCCATCGGCCGCTTCGGCAACTACTACCTCCTGATGCTCCTCGCCACCCTCCTCGTCATCCTGGTCTTCCGCCGCGCCGCCGAATCCCGCATCGGCCGCGCCTGGGTCGCCATCCGCGAGGACGAGACCGCCGCCACCGCGATGGGCATCAACGCCTTCCGCCTCAAACTCCTCGCCTTCGCCCTCGGCGCCGCCCTCGCCGGACTCGCCGGCACCGTCCACGCCCACGTCATCACCACCGCCACCCCCGACCAGTACCAGTTCGCCGGCACCGTCCCGCCCAACTCCGCCTTCCTCCTCGCCGCCGTCATCCTCGGCGGCATGGGCACCATCAGCGGACCCGTCATCGGCGCCGCCCTGCTCTACCTCATCCCGAACAAGATGGACTTCATGCAGGACTACCAGCTGCTCCTCTTCGGCCTCGCCCTCATCCTGCTGATGCGCTTCCGCCCCGAAGGCATCGTCGCCGACCGCAGGAAACAGCTCGAATTCCGCGAGACCGGACAACTCGACGTACCCGAACAGGGCCTCCCCGACGGGGCGGTCGGCGTCACCAAAGCGGAGGCGTGACCGCCATGACCACCACCGCGACCACACCCGCACCGGCCACGGCCGACGGCACCCCAGTCCTCACCGCCACCGGCGTCACCATGCGCTTCGGCGGACTCACCGCCGTACGCGACGTCGACCTCACCGTCTCCGCCCAAGAAATCGTCGGCCTCATCGGACCCAACGGCGCCGGAAAAACCACCTTCTTCAACTGCCTCACCGGCCTCTACATCCCCACCGAAGGCACCGTCACCTACCGCGACGCCGTCCTCCCGCCCAAACCCCACCTCGTCACCAAAGCCGGCGTCGCCCGCACCTTCCAGAACATCCGCCTCTTCGCCAATATGACCGTCCTCGAAAACGTCCTCGTCGGCCGCCACACCCGCACCCACGAGGGCCTCTTCTCCGCCCTCCTGCGCACCCCCCGCTTCCACCGCGCCGAAGCCGCCTCCACCCGGCGCGCCATGGAACTCCTCGACTTCACCGGCCTCGCCGCCAAGGCCGACCACCTCGCCCGCAACCTCCCCTACGGCGAACAACGCAAGCTGGAGATCGCCCGCGCCCTCGCCAGCGACCCCGGCCTGCTCCTCCTCGACGAACCCACCGCCGGTATGAACCCCCAGGAGACCCGCGCCACCGAGGCCCTCGTCCGCGCCATCCGCGCCCAGGGCACCGCCGTCCTCGTCATCGAGCACGACATGCGCTTCATCTTCAACCTCTGCGACCGCGTCGCGGTCCTCGTCCAGGGCGAGAAACTCGTCGAAGGCACCTCCGACGTCGTCCAGGCCGACGAACGCGTCGTCGCCGCCTACCTCGGCACCCCCTTCGAGGGCGCGCCGGGCCAGGAGGAACTGGCCGAGGTCGAAGCGGCGGAGGCGGGAGCGGGTACGGGTGCCGGTACGAGCACGGGCACGGGCACGGGTACCGGTACGTCCGCAGCCCCGGGCACGGCCACCGATCCGGGCGCCCGGACGGAGGAGGACCGATGACCGCCCTCCTGGAGGTGGAGAACCTCCGCGTCGCCTACGGCAAGATCGAAGCCGTCAAGGGCATCTCGTTCACCGTCGAGGCCGGCCGGATCGTCACCCTCATCGGCACCAACGGCGCCGGCAAGACCACGACCCTCCGCACCCTCTCCGGTCTCCTCAAACCCCTCGCGGGCACCGTCCGCTTCGACGGCCGACCGCTGTCGGGCGTCCCCGCCCACAAGATCGTCGCCCTGGGCCTCGCCCACTCCCCCGAGGGCCGGCATATCTTCCCCCGGCTCACCATCGCCGAGAACCTCCAGCTCGGAGCGTTCCTGCGCAAGGACGGCCCGGCGATCGACCGCGACATCCAGCACGTCTACGAGCTCTTCCCGATCCTCGGCGAACGGGCGAAGCAGGCGTCCGGCACCCTCTCCGGCGGCGAGCAGCAGATGCTCGCCATGGGCAGGGCCCTGATGTCCCGCCCCAAGCTCCTCATGCTCGACGAGCCGTCCATGGGCCTCTCCCCGATCATGATGCAGAAGATCATGGACACCATCGCCGAACTCAAGGCCGCCGGCACCACGATCCTGCTCGTCGAGCAGAACGCCCAGGCCGCGCTGTCCCTGGCCGACCACGGCCACGTCATGGAGACCGGTCGCATCGTCCTGTCCGGAACGGGCGCGGACCTGCTCCACGACGAGTCGGTGCGCAAGGCGTACCTGGGCGAGGACTGACCGCGAACAGAAGGGAGGGGCCCGCGTCCGTTCACCGGACGCGGGCCTCTCCTTCGCTACGTGCTCGGGGGCGCTACCCCTTCGCCTTCTTCTCCGCGGCGTCCTCGATGACCGCCTCGGCGACCTGCTGCATCGACATGCGACGGTCCATCGACGTCTTCTGGATCCAGCGGAACGCGGCCGGCTCCGTCAGCCCGTACTGGGTCTGGAGCACGCTCTTCGCCCGGTCCACGAGCTTGCGCGTCTCCAGCCGCTGCGAGAGGTCGGCGACCTCCTGCTCCAGGGCCTTCAGCTGAGTGAACCGCGAGACGGCCATCTCGATGGCCGGCACGACGTCGCTCTTGCTGAACGGCTTCACCAGATACGCCATGGCCCCGGCGTCCCGGGCCCGCTCCACGAGGTCGCGCTGCGAGAAGGCGGTGAGCATCAGCACGGGCGCGATGGAGTCCGCCGCGATCTGCTCGGCGGCGGAGATCCCGTCGAGCACGGGCATCTTCACATCGAGGATCACGAGGTCGGGCTTGTGCTCCCGGGCGAGCGCCACGGCCGTCTCACCGTCGCCGGCCTCACCCACGACGGAGTAGCCCTCCTCCTCCAGCATCTCTTTGAGATCGAGCCGGATGAGGGCCTCGTCCTCGGCGATCACGACACGGGTGGTGTGAGGCGGGGCGTGCTGCGGCTCGTCGTCGACGGGCGGGGTGGGCTCGGCGGCGGTCACGGGTCTCCTCATCCAGGGCAGGTGGTGCCCCTTGAGCCTACCCGCGCGACTTCGCCGAGCCCCAGAGGGTAAGCTGTCCCGCGCCACGCCTAGCCGGGTTGGTGGAACGGTATACACGGAGGTCTCAAACACCTCTGCCTGAAAGGGCTTGCGGGTTCGAATCCCGCACCCGGCACCTATGTCCACTAAGCGGACGGTCACCTTCTCGTGAAGCCTGACCATTTCACCCCGCGAGGCCGATTCATCACGCACGGTTGTTCCATGCAGATGCACGGCAGCGAATTGCGCCAGAAGGCCCTCACTCTCCTTCGCAACGGATCCAAGAATGCGGATGTCGCCCGCGCGCTGGACGTGCCCCTCGGCACGGTCAGCTACTGGAGACACGTGGACCGCGCGAAACGCGGGGAATGTCCAGGAGCCCACAGAGCCCCGTGTCCCCGGTGTGACGGTCGCGAGCTGGACGAGGCCGCGTACTCCTACCTCTTAGCCCTCTACCTGGGCGACGGCCACATCATCCAGTACTCCGGACACCGGGTGCCGAGCCTGATGATCGCCTGCGGCGACGACTGGCCGGGGCTGATGGACGCATGCGAAGCGGCGATGCGGGCCGTCTTCCCCGACAACTCCACGTGCCGGGTCCGCCGGACCGGCTGCCACAACGTGAAGGTCTACTCCAAGCACCTATGGTGCATGTTCCCGCAGCACGGCCCCGGCAAGAAGCACGAGCGGTCGATCACACTGGAGCCTTGGCAGCAGCAGATCGTGGACACCCACCCCTGGGAGTTCATCCGTGGACTCATCCATTCCGACGGCTGCCGCATCACCAACTGGACCGTCCGCCTCGTGGGTGGCGAACGGAAGCGCTACGAGTACACGCGGTACTTCTTCACGAACAAGTCCGATGACATCCGCGACCTCTACTGCGAGGTGCTCGACAAGGTCGGCGTCGAGTGGAAGATGACCCGGCGGGGTCCGGATCCCTTCAACATTTCCGTGGCCCGCAAGGCATCCGTCGCGCTCATGGACGCCCACGTCGGCCCCAAGTACTGAGCGGCTGTCAGGGCGGGCGCGCGTCCAGCGGATTTTCCCCTACCCGCCCCTTCCCGTAACTGGGGGCTCCGCCCCCAGACCCCCTTCCGCGCTCCGCGCGGTGGCCTCAAACGCCGGCCGGGCTGGATTTTCGCCCGGTCCGAGCTCGGCTTTCCGCCCGGTTCCGGGCAACAACTCAGCCCGTCCGGGGGCACCTCCTGGGGGCACCCCCAGCGGTAGCTGGGGGAGGTAGCCGGGGGAGATTGAGGACCGGGGTCCGGGGCGGAGCCCCGCACGCGGCGGAGCCGCACATCGGATACAGCGGGAAGGGGCGGGGTGGGGAACAAGCCCGCCGCAGGCGCACCCACGTCGCCCCTACTCCTCCCCGATGTGATGCACCCGCACAAGATTCGTCGTCCCGGCGACCCCCGGCGGCGACCCCGCCGTGATGATCACCATGTCCCCCTTCCGGCAGCGCCCGATCCGCAGCAGGTATTCGTCCACCTGATCCACCATCTCGTCCGTCGTCTGCACCATCGGCCCCAGGAACGTCTCGACGCCCCACGTCAGATTGAGCTGCGAGCGCGTCGCCGGCTCGGGAGTGAAGGCCAGCAGGGGGATCGGTGAGCGGTACCGGGACAGGCGGCGCACCGTGTCACCGGATTGGGTGAAGGCGACCAGGTACTTGGCGCCCAGGAAGTCGCCCATCTCGGCGGCGGCGCGGGCGACGGAGCCGCCCTGGGTGCGGGGCTTGCTGCGTTCGGTCAGCGGGGGCAGGCCCTTGGCGAGGACGTCCTCCTCGGCGGCGGCCACGATGCGGCCCATGGTCTTGACCGTTTCGACCGGGTACTTCCCGACGCTGGTCTCACCGCTGAGCATCACCGCGTCCGTGCCGTCGATGACGGCGTTGGCGACGTCGGAGGCTTCCGCGCGGGTGGGGCGGGAGGCGTCGATCATGGAGTCGAGCATCTGGGTGGCGACGATGACCGGCTTGGCATTGCGCCTGGCGAGTTTGATGGCGCGCTTCTGGACGATCGGGACCGTTTCCAGGGGCATTTCGACGCCGAGGTCGCCGCGGGCGACCATGATGCCGTCGAAGGCGTCGACGATGCCGTCGAGATTCTGGACGGCCTGAGGCTTCTCGATCTTGGCGATGACGGGGAGGCGGCGGCCCTCCTGGTCCATGACGCGGTGGACGTCGTGGATGTCGGCCGCGTTGCGGACGAAGGAGAGGGCGATGATGTCGGCACCGGTCCGGATCGCCCAGCGAAGGTCTTCGACGTCCTTGTGGGAGAGGGCGGGGACGGAGACGGCGACGCCGGGGAGGTTGAGGCCCTTGTGGTCGGAGACCATGCCGCCTTCGATGACGATCGTACGGACGCGGGGCCCGTCGACCTCGGTGACCTCCAGGGTGACGCGGCCGTCGTCGACGAGGATGCGCTCGCCCTTGGTGACGTCGGCGGCGAGGCCGTCGTAGGTGGTGCCGCAGGAGTGGCGGTCGCCTTGGGCGCCCTCTTCGACCGTGATGGTGAATGCGTCGCCGCGTTCAAGGAGTACAGGACCTTCGCGGAACCTGCCGAGGCGGATCTTCGGGCCTTGAAGGTCGGCGAGGATGCCGATATTGCGGCCGGTTTCTTCGGCCGCCTTGCGTACGCGCTGGTACCGCGCCTCGTGCTCGACATACGTGCCGTGGCTGAGGTTGAAGCGGGCGACGTCCATGCCGGCTTCGACGAGTGCCTTGATCTGCTCGTACGAATCGGTGGCGGGTCCCAGGGTGCAGACGATTTTCGCTCGGCGCATGGCACGACCTTATGACCTACCGGCGGGTAGAGAATTGGCCGCCGCCAACTACCCAACGTCCGTTTGGCAAAAGCTTGTTGACACCTACTGAAACGTGCGCGGGGGTGCTCCGATGAGCACTTTCAGAGGGCCGGCGGGGTCATCGTCAACCGGGCATTGACCTGTGCGTAGACGGTCTGGCGCTGGGGTTCGAGATCGAGCGCGGGGGCGGGCTCCGGAGCTCCGCCGAAACCGGACGCGCGCGCCATTCCGGCGACCATGGGCGCACCGCCGTAGGGGGCGTTCTCCGCGCCTTCGTCGGCGAGTTCCAGGAGGGCGACCAGCCGGGCGCCGAGGGCGTCGGCGTATTCGCGGGCGCGCTGCACGGCGTCCTGTACGGCCTGCCGGCGGGCCTCGCGGTGGGCGGGCGAGTCGGGGCGCAGGGCCCACCAGGGGCCGTCGACGCGGGTGAGTTCGAGGTCGGCGAGGCGGGTGGCGAGTTCGCCGAGGATGGTGAAGTCGCTCAGGGTGGCGGTGTGGTGGACGGTGCCGTGGTAGGAGCGGGTGCGTTCGCCGCGGCCCTTCGTGGAGAGCTGGGGGGTGAGGGTGAAGGTGCCCGTTTCGATGCGTTCGACGGCGTCGCCGGTGGTCTTGAGGAGGTCGAGGACCTGGTTATTGCGGCGGGTGAGGTCGGTGAGAGTGGTGTTGCGGTCGGTGGACCGGGCGGTGACGGTGATGCCGAGGTGGGCGATCTCGGGGTCGACCTCCAGGTGGGCCTCGCCACGTACGGCGATGCGGGGGTGTTCGGGGGTGCCGTAGGGCAGCGGCTGGGGCGTGGGGCCGGGTGTGGGCTCGGGCGTGGTCATGGGGTCATGGTGGCAGCCGGGCGGGTCACCGGGGAGTCACCGGATCGCAACCTCGCGGGGGTGTTGTGGGCGGGGGTGCCGCGGTCAGAATCTACGCGCGTTGTCAGTGACTGAATGGGGAGATGAAGTGCCGCTGAACCGGAGAAACTTTCTGGGGCGTACCGCTGCGACGGGTGCGGGGGTCGCGCTCGTGGGCTCGGTGGGGGTGGCGGGTGCCGGTCCGGCCGGGGCGCGGGAGCCGGGGCGCGGTGCGCGGCGCTACGCGTTCACGGTGATGGGCACGACGGATCTGCACGGGAACGTCTTCAACTGGGACTACTTCACCGATGCGGAGTTCGACGACAAGGCGCACAACGATGTGGGGCTGGCGAAGATCTCGACGCTGGTGGATCAGGTGCGGGCGGCGAAGGGGCGGCGGAACACGCTGCTCATCGACGCGGGTGACACGATTCAGGGTACGCAGCTGTCGTATTACTACGCCAAGGTGGATCCGATCACGCGGAAGCACGGTCCGGTGCATCCGATGGCGCAGGCGATGAACGCGATCGGCTATGACGCGGCGGCGCTGGGGAACCATGAGTTCAATTACGGCATTCCGGTGCTGCGGAAGTTCGAGGAGCAGTGTGATTTCCCGCTGCTGGGGGCGAACGCGCTGGATGCGAGGACGCAGCGGCCGGCGTTTGCTCCGTATGTGATGAAGCGGGTGCGGACGCCGTTCGGCCGTGATGTGAAGGTGGCGGTGCTGGGGCTGACCAATCCGGGGATCGCGATCTGGGACAAGGCGAACGTCCAGGGGAAGATGACGTTCCCGGGGCTGGAGGAGCAGGCGGCGAAGTGGGTGCCGCGGCTTCGGTCGATGGGCGCGGACGTGGTGATCGTGTCGGCGCATTCGGGTTCGAGCGGTACGTCGTCCTACGGTGATCAGTTGCCGTATGTGGAGAACGCGGCGGCGCTGGTGGCGAAGCAGGTGCCGGGGATCGACGCGATTCTGGTGGGGCACGCGCACACGGAGATTCCCGAGTACCGGGTGGCGAACAAGAAGACGGGTAAGGAGGTCGTGCTCTCGGAGCCGTTGAAGTGGGGGCAGCGGCTGACGCTGTTCGACTTCGGTCTGGTGTGGGAGCGCGGTTGCTGGCGGGTGGAGTCGGTGTCGGCGAAGGTGCTGAACTCGAATTCGGTGCCGGAGGACAAGAAGATCACCGGGTTGCTGCGTGATGAGCACGAGAAGGTCGTGGCGTATGTGAACCAGGTGATCGGTACGTCGACGGCGGCGATGAGCGCGGCGGAGGCTCCGTACAAGGACACGCCGATCATCGACTTCATCAATCATGTGCAGGCGGAGACGGTGCGGGGGGCGCTGGCGGGGACGGCGTACGCGTCGCTGCCGGTGCTGTCGCAGGCGTCGTGCTTCTCGCGTACGGCGGCGGTGCCGGCGGGCAAGGTGACGATCCGTGAGGTGGCGGGGCTGTATCCGTTCGAGAACACCCTGGAGGCACGGGTGCTGACGGGTGCGCAGCTGCGGGAGTATCTGGAGTTCTCGGCGCGGTACTACGTGCGGACGGCTGCGGGTGGTGCGGTGGATCCGGCGAAGCTGACGAATGCGGAGAGCATTCCGGATTACAACTATGACGCGGTCAGCGGCCTCTCCTACGAGATCGACATCGCGAAGGCGCCGGGGTCGCGGATCGCGAAGCTGTCGTTCGACGGGAGGCCACTGGATGACGCGGCGCAGTTCGTACTGGCGGTGAACAACTACCGGGCGAGTGGTGGGGGGAATTTCCCGCACGTCGCGCGGGCGAAGCAGGTGTGGGCGAATTCGGAGGAGATCCGTAACACGATCATCTCGTGGGTGAAGGCGCAGGGGTCGATCGACGTGAGCCGGTTCGCGTCAGTGGACTGGAAGCTGACGCGGGATGGTGCGCCGGTCTTCTGAGGTGGTGCGCTGGGGCCGTGGCTGTGGTCGCGGCTCCAGCCCGAAGGTGGTGAAGGCGGTCCGCTCCGGGAGGGGGTAGACCGTCTTCTTCGTGAGGGCGTTGAGGATGACGGCGCTGCGCCAGGCGGCGAGGCCGAGGTCGGGGGTGCCGACGCCGTGGGTGTGCTGTTCGGCGTTCTGGACGTGGACGGCGCCGGTGACGAGTGGGTCGAGGACGAGGCGGTGGTGCTCGTCGATGCGGGGGCGGTCGCTGTGGTCGCGGCGGACGTAGGGGTCGAGGGCGGCGAGGAGGGTCTCGGTGCGGCGTTCGCGGTAGCCGGTGGCGAGGACGACGGCGTCGGTGGTGATGCGGGAGCGGGCGCCTTGCTGGGCGTGTTCGAGGTGGAGTTCGACGCGGGTGGTGCCGACGCGGCCGGCGGTGCGGACGAAGACTCCTGGGGTGAGGACGGTGTCGGGCCAGCCGCCGTGGAGGCTGCGGCGGTAGAGCTCTTCGTGGATGTCGGAGAGGGTGCCGGCGGCGATGCCCCGGTGCAGCTGCCATTGCTGGGGCAGGAGCTGGTTGCGGACGGCTTCGGGGAGGGCATGGAAGTAGCGCGTGTAGTCGGGGGTGAACTGTTCGAGGCCGAGCTTGCTGTATTCCATGGGGGCGAAGGCGGGGGTGCGGGCGAGCCAGTGGAGCTTCTCGCGGCCCGCCGGGCGGTTGCGGAGAAGGTCGAGGAAGACCTCGGCGCCGGACTGGCCCGAGCCGATGACGGTGATGTGGTCGGCGGCGAGGATGCGCTCGCGGTGGTCGAGGTAGTCGGCGGAGTGGATGACGGGGACGGTGGGGGCCTCGGCGAGGGGGCGGAGGGGTTCGGGGATGTGGGGTGTGGTACCGACGCCGAGGACGAGGTTGCGGGCGTAGGCGCGGCCGAGGGCCTCGGCTTCGCCGTCGGCGTCGAGCTGGGTGTAGTCGATCTCGAAGAGGTTGCGTTCGGGGTTCCAGCGGAGGGCGTCGATCTGGTGGCCGAAGTGGAGATCGGGGAGGGACTGGCTGACCCAGCGGCAGTAGGCGTCGTATTCGGCGCGCTGGATGTGGGAGCGCTCGGCGAAGTAGAAGGGGTAGAGGCGTTCCCGGGTCTTGAGGTAGTTGAGGAAGCTCCAGGGGCTGGTGGGGTCGGCGAGGGTGACGAGGTCGGCGAGGTAGGGGACCTGGAGGCTGGTGCCGTCGATGAGGAGGCCGGGGTGCCAGCGGAAGGTGGGGGTCTGGTCGTAGAAGGCGGTGCGGAGTCCGGGGACGCCGTGGGCGAGGGCGGCGAGGGAGAGGTTGAAGGGCCCGATCCCGATGCCGGCGAGGTCGAGGGGCTGGTCGGGGGTGGTGCGGGGGCCGTTGCCGTGGGTGGTGTCGGGGCGGGCGGTGGATCCGTTGGGCGGGGTGGCGGGGTGCCGGGCCCGGGGGTGTTCTTCGCTGGTTTGGCTGCGCTCATCGAGGTGTCTGGCCTTCCATGAGGGTGGTGGGGGTGGTGGGGGCGGTGAGAGCGGTGAGGACGTTGAAGGAGTTGAAGGAGCGGGGGCCGGCGGGTCGGCCGTGAGGGGCGCCGGGGGCGGCCGGGGTGCGGCGGGCTCGTACGGGGGCGCCGGGGGCTTCGAGGGGGGTGCGGTCGGTCCGGGGGCCGGAGGAGGCCGGTACGGGCACGCCGGAGACCGGTGCGGGCACGCCGGAAGCCGGTGCGGGCGTACCGAGGGCCGGTGCAGGTACGCCGGAAGCCGGTGCAGGCGCGCCGAGGGCCGGTACGGGCATGCCGGGAGCTTCGAGGGTGCCGCCGGCCCGGAGCCCGGAGGAGGCCGGTGCGGGTGCACCGGAGGCCGGTGCAGGCGTACCGAGGGCCGGTGCAGGCACGCCGGAGGCTTGGGGGCGGCTGCGGGCGCGGTGTCGGCCGTAGGTGTCGGCGGTCACGGCCGGACCGTGGAGGCACCCGGGGAGTGGCGTGCCGTCGCCGGAGGCGGCACAGGTGGCACAGGTGGCACCGGGGACGTCAACGGGGATGTCACCGTCGGTGGGGGCGGCGGTGTCGGGCCTGGACAAGGAGATGCCCCTTTTGGGTTGACTCGCGAGGTGCGCTGGGCGGATGCGGCACGGTCCACGTGGGCTCTGGTGAGCGCCAATTGCACCAAGTTACCGGCGCCGCACGTTCGGTGACCTGGGCCGGGAAGGGTTTCGCTCGATGGGGGGACCGCCCTGCGGCGGCCGTGCAGCGGGTCTGCTAAAGGGGTGCGGGGCGACTCAGCGCGCCGCGTCGACTAATCTGCACCCATGGCCATGAACTTTCTCGCTCTCGACGTAGGGCCGCTCAAGCCCGAGCCGGCGCCGCTCGTCCTCGCCGCCGTCCTCTTCTTCCTGCTCTTCGCCGTGATGGCGAAGGTCCTGCTGCCCCGGATCAACAAGGTCCTCGTCGAGCGCGAGAACGCCACGGAGGGGCGCTTCGACGAGGCGGAGGCGACGCGTGCCGAGGCGGCCCGCGTCCACGCCGAGTACCAGGAGCTGCTGGCGGAGGCCCGCCACGAGGCCGCGCGCCTGCGCCAGGAGTCGGTCGAGCAGGGCACGGCGATCATCGCCGAGCTGCGCGCCGAGGGTCAGCGCCAGCGCGAGGAGATCATCGCCGCGGGCCACGCCGTGATCGACGCCGAGCGCGCGGTGGCGGAGGCCGAGCTGCGTGAGCAGGTCGGCGTGCTCGCCACGGAGCTGGCCGGTCGCGTCGTCGGCGAGCCGGTCACGGACTTCGCGCGGGACAACGGTGTGGTCGACCGTTTCCTGGAGGAGCTGCGGACGGCCGAGCCGTCCGATGTGACGGGTGAGAAGCGGGCCTGACGCCTGCTGCTGTTCGTTCGTACGGCGAGGCCCCCGGAACCTTGAGGTGACGCTGTTGGCGAATCCAGGGGCCTACTACTTCGCCCCGTCGAGCTTTGGCTCGGCGGGGCGAAGTGCTGCGAAGTGGCTGGTGCGGGTGCGGGCTCGGGGTGTGCCGGTGAGGTGGGCGTCGATGCGGGCGAGGTTGATCGCGGCGCCGGTGAGTTGGTGTTGCAGGGCGGTCTTTGCGAGGCCGAGGTAGCGGGATCTGCGCAGGCCGCAGCGTTGGACGGCCTGGGAGATGGTGCCCTCGACGCCGGCGCGGGTCTTGTAGCGCTCCTTCCATGTGTCGGTGTCCTGGTCGGCGCGGGCCTGGCGGAGGGCTTCGTGTTCCTCGCGGGGCCGCAGGGTCAGGCGTCGGCCGGCGCTGGAGGTGGTGCACTGCTCGCGGACCAGGCAGGGCTGGCAGTCGCTCTTGTTGAAGCGGACCCGGATCACGGGTGTGCCCTCGGGTGAGCGGTCGGGGTTCCAGCGGGTCGTGGTCCTGCCTCCGGGGCAGGTGACCTGCTCGTCCTTCCAGTCGATGGTGAAATCGGCGCCGGTGAATCCGCCGCCCGCGGCGGTCTGGGGGCTGACGGCCAGGGCGGCTGGGCCAGTGAGCGTGATGCTGTACTCGCGGCGGGCGTGGACAAGCGCATGCGCGTCGACGTATCCGGCGTCGACCAGGTGCTCGCCGGGCAGACGGCCCGCTTCGGCAAGCCGGGCGTGCACGGGCTCGGTCATCGACACGTCGGGCACCGTTGCGTCGGTGGTGGCCACGTTGGTGATCAGGTTCGGGGCGTCCTCTTCGCAGGTCTCGGTGAGGTGGACCTTGTATCCGGCCCAGGTGGTGTCCCGCTTGACGCTGTTGCGTGCCTCAATGTCGTAAGGGTTGACCAGGCAGGTTGCGCCTGGCGGCCGGTCTTTTGGGTCCCGCCGCCTCACCTCGCCTTCGACCTGGTGGAAGTTCTGCACCCACATCTGCCGCAGGTGCTCCACCTGGGGCAGCGTCCGCAGTTCTTGCGGTGCCTGCGTGGACCAGACGGCCTGGAGCAGCCGCATCCCGTCCCGGCCGACCAGTAGCCCCATCTCCTCCCGTGCGGTGCGGGCCTTGGGGAGCCGGGAATCCTCGGCCCTGGTGGCGTAGTGCTTGAACCAGTCGGGCTCGGCCACCTGCACCAGCCAGTCCGGGGCGGCCTGTGCCAGGGCGTTCAACGCCGACCGCAAGGTCTCCGCGACCCGTTCCAGCCAGTTGACATCCCGGGCCGCCGTCCACACGTGGGTGGAGTCGGTCCTCGCCCGGCCGGCTGTCTTAAGCAGCCCTTTCTCCCCGGCCGCAGCGAGGATGCCGTCCAGGACGCGCCGTCCGGCGTCCGCCTCCACCAGTCGGTCCCGGAACTCCGACAGCACCGAGAAGTCGAATCCGGGATCACCCAGTTCCAGCCCGAGCGCGTATTTGAAGTCGATCCTCGCCCGCACCGCCTCCGCCGCCTGCCGGTCGGTGAGTCCTTCCACGAACTGCAACACCAGCACCAGCGCTAACCGCCCCGGTGACCAGGCCGGCTTCCCCCGCACCGGGAACAGGTCCGCGAACTCCTCGTCGTGGAACAACGGCCCCAACTCGTCCCGGACCCGGATCGCCAGGCTGCCTCTGGGGAACGCGGCCCGCGCCACCCGCACCGTCTCCGCCGGAACCTCGCTCGGCCCGCTCGGCTGCATCGACACCCGCACCCACCCCACACGACAACGTCGGCCTTCAAGACCACAACCGGGTCTTGAAGGCCGACGTCACGCGAGCCCCTGAATTAACCAACAGCGTCCCTTGAGGGTTCCGGGGGCCTCGCCGTTTCGTGTGTACGGATGGGGCGGCGGGGTGGTGCGGAGTGCCGCCGCGCGGGGGCTTGTCCCCTGCCCCGCCCCTTCCCGCCGCATCCGGTGTGCGGCTCCGCCGCGCGGGGGCTTCGCGCCCCCGGGCCCCCTTTTCCGCGCTGACGAGCGGTGTCCCCGATCGCCGGACGGGCTGGTTTCCCGCTACCCCTGGGCCGCCCTGATCTTCAGCGCGCGGTCGAGGTCGTCCAGCTGGTCGGCCAGCTTGCGGCGGAGGGCGGGCGTGGGCCCGTCCGTGCGGAGGCACTCCTCGCCCAGTTCGCGCGTGCGCTCCTCGACGAGGGCGTACGGGAAGCCGTGGCGGCCGGCGAGGTCGGCGAGGGCCGGGCCGCGGCGGGTGGCGAGGGCGACCGCGTCGGTGTAGTAGCGGTCGCGGTAGGGACGTACGAGATCGAGCTGCTCGGGCTGCCAGAAGCCCTGGGCGGTGGCGGTGAAGAGGTAGTTCGAGAGGTCGTCGCGGCCGTACATGGCCTCCCAGGCGGCTTCCTTGGCCGCCGTGCCGGGCAGGGCGGCGTGGCAGCGGGCGGCGCCTTCCCGGCCGGTGGCGCTGGGGTCGCGGACGAGCTCGGCGTCGATGGCGGCGGGGGTGGTGGCCCCGAGGACGGCGAGGCGGGTGAGGACGCGCCAGCGCAGCTCGGGGTCGAGGGCGGGCCCGCCGGGGACGGTGCCGTCGCGCAGCCAGGCGTGGAGGGTGTCGGGGTCGGTGCCGCTGTCGACGAGGGTGCGGACGGCGGTCAGACGGATGCCCCGGCGGTCGCCTCCGGTCCCGCCGCCTTCCGTACGGGCGAGCACGTCGTGGCAGAGGTCGGCGAGGAGGGCGAGGGCGGCGGGCCGGGCGGCCGGGGAGACGTAGCGGTCGGCGATCTGGTGGCGGGCGAAGGCGAGGACTCCCCCGGTGATCGCGGTGTCCGTCTCGTGCGGGAGGTGGGCGCGGGCGGCGTCGAGGTAGGCGGCGGGGGCGAGCTCGCCGTCCCGGACCATGTCGCGGGCGGCGTTCCAGAGCACGGCGCGGCCGAGGGCGTCCGGGAGGCCGGAGAGGGCGCGCAGGGCGGTGTCCCAGGAGGCGGTGTCGAGCCGGACCTTGGCGTAGGTGAGGTCGCCGTCGTTGAGGAGGAGCAGGTCGGGCCGCCGCCCGGGGAGGTCGAGGGTGTGGGTGCCGCCGCCGGCGGGGAGGTCGGTGGCGACGCGGTCGCGGAGGACGAGCGCGTGGTCGTCGCCGGGGGCTGCGTCGTAGAGGCCGAGGAGCAGGTGGTGGGGCCGGGTGCCGTCGTGGCGGAGGTCGAGGCGCCAGGTGGTGGGGGCGGGGTCCGGGGTGGGTGTCGCGGTCGCGGGGTCCGGGGTCCCGGCGGGGTCCAGGGGCCCGGCGGACTCCAGGCTCCCGGCGGACTCCAGGGCTCCGGCGGGGTCCGAGGCCCCAGCGGGCTCCAGAACCCCAGCGAGGTTCGGGGTCCCAGCAGCGTCTGCGGCCCCAGCAGGTTGCCGGATCCCGGCGGCCTCCGTCGCGGCCGGTACGGGCTCTGCGGCAGCCCTGCCCGGTGCGGTGCCCATGGCGCCCGGCGCGCCGCCCGTGGCGGTACCGGGGCCCGCTTCCGGGGCTCCCTCCGGAGTGACACCGGACTCGGGCTCGGACCCCGGCGCGCCGGCCGTGGCGGCCTCAGGGGCTGTGGTCGGCGTCCCGTCCCGCGCGTCGACGCGCGGGACGACCGTGTCGACGCCGCTCGTGCGCAGCCAGGTGTCGGCCCAGGTGTGGACGTCGCGGGTGGAGGCGCGGCCGAGGGAGTCGAGGAAGTCGGCGAGGGTGGCGTTGCCGAAGCGGTGGCGGGTGAAGTGCTCGTTGATGCCGGCGAGGAAGTCCTTCTCGCCGAGCCAGGCGACGAGCTGACGGAGGGCGGAGGCCCCCTTCGCGTAGGAGATGCCGTCGAAGTTGAGGAGTGCGGAGGCGGTGTCGTGGACGGCGCCGGGCGCGGGGGCGACGGGGTGGGTGGAGGGGCGCTGGTCGGCGTCGTAGCCCCAGCCCTTGCGGGCGACGGCGAAGTCGGTCCAGGTGCCGGAGAAGCGGGTGGCCTCGGAGAGGACCTGGTAGCCCATGTACTCGGCGAAGGACTCGTTGAGCCAGATGTCGTCCCACCAGCGGAGGGTGACCAGGTCGCCGAACCACATGTGGGCCATCTCGTGGGCGATCACGACGCCGCGCGTCTGGCGTTCGGTGTCGGTGACGGCGGAGTGGAAGACGAACTCGTCGCGGAAGGTGACGAGGCCGGGGTTCTCCATGGCGCCGGCGTTGAACTCGGGGACGAACGCCTGGTCGTAGGAGTCGAAGGGGTACGGCTCGTCGAAGATCTCGTGGTAGCGGTCGAAGCAGCGGCGGGTGATGTCGAGGATCTCCTCGGCGTCCGCGTCGAGATGGGCGGCGAGGGAGCGGCGGCAGTGCAGGGCGAAGGGCAGGCCCGCGTGCTCGGTGCGGACGGAGTGCCAGGGGCCCGCGGCGAAGGCGACGAAGTAGGTGCTGAGCGGCTTGGTGGTGGCGAGCCGCCAGCGGCCTTCGGCGGGGTCGCCCACGCGCTCGGCGACGGCGTTGCCGAGGACGGTCCAGGCCGGAGGCGCCGTGACGGTGGCGTCGAAGACGGCCTTGAGGTCGGGCTGGTCGAAGGC
Source organism: Streptomyces eurocidicus (assembly GCF_002891295.1). GTDB lineage: Bacteria > Actinomycetota > Actinomycetes > Streptomycetales > Streptomycetaceae > Streptomyces > Streptomyces eurocidicus. The sequence goes on from NZ_LGUI01000001.1 coordinate 106,838, forward strand.
GGCGAAGACGCGCTGGACGTCTTCGAGGAACGCCTGGGTGTAGAGGTAGGTCTCGCCGTCGGCGGGGTCGGTGAAGCGGTGCATGCCCTCGCCGGTGCGGGAGTAGCGCATGTCGGCCTCGACGCGCAGTTCGTGCGGGCCGGGGGTGAGGCCGGGCAGGGGCAGGCGGTTGTCGTCGAGGGTGCCGGGGTCGAGGGGCCGGCCGTCGAGGGTGGCGCGGCGCAGGGTGGCCGGCCTGAGTTCGGCGAAGGTGTCGCCCGCCTGGCGTGCGGTGAAGCGGATGACGGTGGTGGAGCCGAAGAGCTCGTCGCCGCGGGTGAGGTCGAGGTCGACCGTGTAGCGGTGGACGTCGAGGAGCAGGGCTCGGGTCTGTGCTTCTTCGCGTGTCAGTACGGGCATGGGGCCATGCTGCCGTATCGCTGGGCGCCGGCCCATGGGGTTTCGGGGGCGGGGGTGGGTGCCGCCCGCTGGGGGGCCGGGGGGTGCCGGGGGGCCGCTGCGCGGGGCTTTCCCCTACCCGCCCCTTCCCGAATCGGGGCTCCGCCCCGGACCCCGGTCCTCAATCGCCGGACGGGCTGATTTTCAGCCCGTCCGGCGATTGAGAGCACCGCGCGGTAGCGCGACCCCCGCCACCCCCTACGCCCGCGCGATCGTCTCGTGGTGGCGGATGACCTCCGCGATGATGAAGTTCAGGAACTTCTCCGCGAACGCCGGGTCCAGCTTGGCGTTCTCCGCGAGTTCGCGCAGCCGTGCGATCTGGCGGGACTCTCGGGCGGGGTCGGCGGGGGGCAGTTTGTGCGCGGCCTTGAGGTGGCCGACCTGCTGGGTGCATTTGAAGCGTTCGGCGAGCATGTGGATCACTGCGGCGTCGATGTTGTCGATGCTGTCGCGCAGTCGGGTCAGCTCGGCCGTCACGGACTCGTCGTTGGCACTGTTGCTCATGGTCACCGAGCCTATGCGGAAGTGCGAGGTCCGATGACCGGTGGGTGGTCCGGATCGGGGATCCGGTGGCTCCAGCCGCCGGGCACGGCGGTGCCCTGGCGGGCGCGGAAGCGGACGGGCGCGGTGCCGACGCGGCGGGTGAAGAGGCGGCTGAAGTAGGCGGGGTCGTCGTAGCCGACGCGGCGGGCGACGGCGGCGACGGGCAGCTCGGTGGCGGCGAGGAGTTCCTTGGCGCGGCCCAGGCGGATGCCGAGGAGGTAGTCCTTGGGGCTGCATCCGGCGCCCCGGCGCACGGCGGCGCGCAGTTCGGCCGGGGTCATGCCGTGGCGTGCGGCGTGCTGGGCGACGGAGAGCGGCAGGAAGGCGTCGCGGGCGAGGGCCTGGAGCACGGGGTCGGCGGGCGGGCCGGGGGTGCCGGGGCCGGTACGGGCGTGGCGCAGGGCGACGAGGAGCTCGTGCACGGCCGCGGAGCTCTCGATCTCCAGGAGGGGGTTGCCGTGCCGGGCGGCGCGGGCGATGCGGTGGACGGCGGCGCGGGCTCCGGTGGTGTCCGTGAGGGGGACGAGGGGTCGGTGGGGTTCTATGCAGCCGAGTTCGGTGTACGCGGCGACGGCGGGCCCGGTGAAGTCGACGAAGCTCTCGTCCCAGCCCCGGCCGGGTCCGGCGCCGTAGTGGTGGGGGACGCCGGGGGTGAGCCAGAGGAGCGCGGGGGCGGTGACGGTGTGGGTACGCCCGTCCGGGGTGCGCAGCCAGCCGCCGCCGGCGCTGATGACGACGGCGACGTGGTGGCCGAGGGTACGGGGGCCGACGGCGGGGAGGGCGCCGTGCTGGAGCCCGACACCGAGGCAGACGAGGCCGAGGCCGTGGTGGACGGGGGCGGGAGTGAAGTAGCGCATCCAGGTGCGGTACACGTCCGATGCTCTCGCACGGACGTGTCCTGGCGCCAGGTGGCCTCGTGGCCTGCGCCCGGCGTCGATGGCGCGGCCACCCGATCGGGGCTCCGCCCCGGACCCCGGTCCTCAATCTCCCCCAGCTACCGCTGGGAGGTGCCCCCAGACAGGCTGAAATTCAGCCCGTCCGGCGTTTGAGGACACCGCGCGTCAGCGCGGAACGGGGGCCCGGGGGCTTGCCCCCGCCGCGCGGCGGAGCCGCGCATCGGATGCAGCGGGAAGGGGCGGGGCTGGGGAAACGCCCCCGCAGGGGCCCCCTTACACCCCCGCCTCCCACACCGTGAACCCGTCCAGCACGAACTCCGCCGTCCCCCCACCCCCCACCTTCCGCAACCCCACCCACGCCTCCCCGTCCCCCGGCGCCGTGAACTCGTACGCGTACGTGGCCGGTTCATGCGCCTCCGGCAGCTCCGTGCGGGCGAGTTCGCGAGGCTCGGGGGCATCGGTCCCGGTCACCCAGGCGTACTGCCCGGCGGTCTCGTTCTCGTAGCGGAAGGAGACCCGGTAGCGGCGGCCGGGGAGGAAGCGGACGGTGTGCGGGACCGTGCGGTAGACGAGGCCCTCGTTCTCGCCGCGTGACTTGAGGGACTGGCTGCCGTCGATGACGTCGTCGACGACCTTGCCGTTCCAGCCGCGCTGGGTGTAGGGCGCGTGCCGTTGCGCGATGTGGGTGCGCGGGTCCGTGGTGCCGCCCGCGTCGCCCTTGACGAAGGGGCCCCAGCCCTGGGGTACGTGTTCGAAGTCCTCGTGGAGGAGGGCTCCGGCGAGCGCGGACCGCCGGCCGGGGACGACGCGCAGGGCATCGAAGCGTACGCGGGCCCGCCCGGCCGCCGCGGTGAGCGTCAGGGTGGCGGGGCCGCCGCCTTCGGGCACGGTGAACCAGGTGAACATGCGCTGGAAGCGGGTGCCGTGTTTGCGGTCCGCGGCCATGTGGTTGACGGCGGTGGAGGTGTCCGTCCAGTTGGCGGCGGTGACGCCGTCGGCGGTGCGGACCTCCAGGCCGGCCCGGCGCCGCTCCCCCGCGGTGGCGCCGACCTCGACCTGGACGGACGCGGCGTAGGTGCCGGGTCCGAGGCGGGCGAGCCGCCGGCTCACGGTGGCCGCCGCGCCGGAGCCGATGACGAGTTCGCTGTCGCCGAGGGGGCTGAGGGCGACGGCGGCGGGGCCGGTGACCTGCCAGCCGTCGAGGGTGCCGGAGTGGAAGCCGGGGTCGTGCAGCGGGGTGCCCTCGCCCCAGGCGGGGTCGGCGAGGCGGCGGGTGGTGTCGCGGGTGAGGACGTAGGGCTGTCCGGCCGTGGCGTCCAGGGTGACCCGGCCGGCGCGCACGGGCAGTTCGCGGGTGTCGGCGCGGCCCTGGTCGGTGAGGCGGTGGAGGGTGACGGTGCGCCGTCCCGACCAGCCGCGGGGCAGGGTCCAGGTGGTGCGGCCGCCGTCGGGGTTGTAGTGGTAGAGCTTGGCCGGGTCGGTGGCGGAGCGGGGCTCCCAGGGCAGGAGGTAGCGCCCGGCCTCGTAGACGACGCGGCCGTCCGTGGTGATGCGGCGGGTGCCGTCGGCGTCGGAGACGGCGGTGCGGGTGGGGCCGTCGAAGGTGACGGTGTGCTCGGTCCAGGTGGTGATGGGGAACGCCTGGAGGTATTTGGCGGGGAGGTTGTCGGTCCACAGCAGGCGGTGGAAGGCGTGCCAGTCGGTCTTCCCCTGCCAGCCCGAGAAGGTGCCGAGTCTCGCGTGGCCGAGCAGGGGCCATTTGTCGGCGAAGACGTCCTTCTGGTGGTGGCGGATGAAGCGGATGAGGCGGGAGTTGATGCCGCGTGAGGTGTCGGGTCCGTAGTCGGTCTCATTGGCCCAGTGGGCCCACAGGCTCGATCTCTCCAGGCCGTGGCCCCATTCGGTGGTGATCCGCCAGCCTTGTTCGCGCAGGACGCGCTGGAGCCGGTCGGAGTTCCAGCCGGATTCGCGGAAGACGTCGATGTAGAGGGTGTCGAGAGCGGGGTCGGTCTCCTCGCGCAGCCGCCGGAAGCGGCGGGCGATGTCGCCGGAGACCAGGTCACGGCGGGCGTCGATGCGGTACGACTGGTCGAGCCAGTCCCACTGCCGGTCGTTCTCGTCCACCAGGGTCTCGGAGAAGGCGTGCGCGACCGGGTACGACTCGGTGGTGTTGACGTGCACGGCGAAGTCGCTGTTCCAGCGCTTGCCGGCGCGGAGCAGGGTGTTGAGGTCGGTGAGGCCGCCGGCGCGGGTGTTGTGGTTGCCGCCGTAGTCGGGGTGGGCGGAGTCGTGGCCTTCGGACTGGTAGCCCTTGAGGAGGGTGAACTGGCGGAGTCCGTCGGTGGCGAGGGCGATGCGCTTGATGTCGTCGAGGGTGGCGAGGAAGGGGTTGGTGGCCTGGCTCGCGAAGTTGAAGGGGATGTGGGGGACGACTCTGAGGTGTTGTTCGTCGGCGCCGAGGGGGTCGGTCATGATGTCGCGGAAGGCGATGGCGGCGTCCTGCCAGTCGGCCCGGCCGTCGCCGTTGCGGTCGCGGGTGACGATGACGGTCGCGTGGGGCAGGGGCTCGGTGTCGTGGAGCGGGGCGGTGGCGGCCCGGTGGGTCCAGGGGCCGCAGGTGAGCTGGATCTTGGTGTAGCCGGTGCGGGCGAGGGTCTGCCGGCCGAGGCGGCCGTTCTCCCAGGCGCTGCTCGCGTCGGGCCGGTCGTGGACGCTGTTGGTCTCGACTGCGGCGGCGAGTTCTCCGGTGGCGACGACGGCGTAGGCGCAGCCGACGGGTGCCGGGTCGGGGGGTGTGCCGGGGGCGGGGCGCAGATGGGTGTCGCCGCTCTTGGCCTTGTCGAGCTGGAGGCGGGCGGCGAGGAGCTCGGCGCCGGGCTGGGTGCTGCGGACGCTGAGCAGGGCGAGGCCGGGGAAGGCGAGGGTGCCGACGCGTAGGGCGGGGGTGTCGGCGATGCGGGTGATCTGCCAGTGGACGCGTGGGCCGGTGACGCGGATCTCGACGTCGAGGCGGGTGCCTCCGTCGAAGGCGAGGGTGTACGCGGCCCGGTCGCCGGTGCCGTCGGGGACGGTGGAGGTGACCCGGGGGGTGTACTCGGTGTCGCCGATGAGCACCGAGGTCACAGGGTCTTCCTGGGCGTGGAGTACGGCGCCGGTGGTGCGGTCGGTGTAGGAGATGACGCGGGGGAAGGCGGTGTCGACGCGTACGTCGAGTTCGGTGGAGCGGAGTACGGCCTCCGCCGGCGCGGTGGCGTGGGCGGTGGTGCCCATGAGGCCAGCGTTGAGGGCGGCGCCGAGGCCGGCGAGGGCGGCGCCGGCGACAAGGGCGCGGCGGCCGGGTCCGGCGGCGGCCGGGTCTTCCGGAATGGGCTCGGGGTCAGGCTCGGGACAGGGGTCGGCTCGGTCCACGGTCACGCTGTTTCCGCCTCCTCGCACCCAGGGGTCACAGCGTCACCATGGGACGGAGGGGGCCGGGAGCCCATGGACAAAGGGCGTGCGGGTCTTGGACTAATGGACGCGCCGCGTGGGGCCTGGGGGTGTGGGGGGGTGCCGGGGGATGCGGCGCGGGTACGAGGCCGGGCCCGGGGTCGTACCCGCGCGGGGACGGGTCCGTACGGAGCGAGCACGGGCCTCGTACGGGCCCGCACGAGGCCCGTCCCGCCACGGCCCCCAAGGCCCTCACAGCCCCCAAAAAAGCCCCAAGGCCCCAAGGCTCACCCGGCCCGGAAGCACCGTTCCGTCGGGAACAGCGCGGTCACCTCCCAGCCGCCCTCGGGCGCCGGGCCCGCCCGGAGGATGCCGCCCATGGCGTTGACCCGCTCCCGGAGGCCGACGAGGCCGAAGCCGCCGCCGCGCGCCTTCTCGGGCAGCGCCGCCGCGTTCCCGCCGTCGTCGGCGATGCGGAGTTCCACTCCGGCGGGCACGCCGCGCAGGCCGATGCGTACGGCGGTGGCGTCGGCGGCGTGCTTGCGGATGTTGGTGAGGGCCTCGCGGACGACGCGGTGGACGCCGGCGGCCACATCGGCGGGGATCCAGTGCTCCATGCCCTGTTCGATGTAGAGGACGACCGGCGGGCCGGTGCGGGCGAACGCCTCGGTCAGCGCGCGTACCTCGGGGAGACCGGCGACCGGCTCGGTCTCGGCGTCCCCCTCGCGCAGTACGCCGACCAGGCGGCGCATGGCGCTGAGGGACTCCCCCGCCGAGCTCTCGATGCGTTCGAAGGCGGCCGCGGCGGCGGGCCCGTCCAGGGCGGTGAAGCGGGCGGCCTGGGCCTGGACGACGATGCCCGTGACGTGGTGCGCGACGAGGTCGTGGAGTTCACGGGCGAGTTCCAGGCGCTCGGCGGTGCGTACGGCCGCCATGTCGCGCATCCGCTGGCCGGACTGGCCGCGCAGCAGCAGCGAGTACGCGGTGACGACGACGGTGAGGGTACCGAAGACGGCGGTGAAGCGGCCGGGGTCGAGGTCGCGCATGGGTGCGGCGAGGCAGGCGATGCCGAGGAGCGGGCCGAGGGTGGCGGCGGCGCGGGACGGGGAGCGCTGGAGGACGGCGGTGAGCAGGACGAGGAGGGCGATGTCCTCGCCCATGCCCCAGACGGCGGCGGGGTGCGGGCCGGTCATGAGGACGGCGGAGGTGGTCAGGGAGACGGCGGCGGCGACGGCGGCCCGGACGTGCAGCGGGATCCAGCCGTAGGGGACGGCGCAGAGGCAGACGACGACGCCGGCGGCGAGGACCATCGCGTGCGGCTGGCTGGGCTGGCGGGCGAGGGCGCGGCCCTCGAAGGCGACCAGGCACAGCAGGACGACCCCGAGGGCGGCCTTCGCGACGACGGCCAGCCGGGGGTGCCGGGCGGCCCACCCGGCGGCTCTGTTCATGTGCCGCCCGTGGCCAGCCCGCTCTCCCAGGCCCAGGCGGCGATCTCCACGCGGTTCCGGGCGTCGAGCTTCGTCTGCACGTTGGCCAGGTGGGTCTTGACCGTGGAGAGGGAGACGAACAGCTCGGCGGCGATCTCGGCGTTGGTGGCGCCGCGTGCCAGGCAGCGTACGACGTCGGCCTCCCGGTCGGTGAGGGGTTCGGCCGGGGTGCGGCCGGCGGTGGTGCCGGAGGCGGGTGCCATGTCGCGGAGCAGCCGGACGGTGATGGCGGGCGAGATGAGGGAGTCGCCCACGGCGGCGGCGTGCACGGCCTCGACGAGCATGGCGGGGCTGGCGTCCTTCAGGAGGAAGCCGGAGGCGCCGTTGCGGAGGGCGGTGTGCACGTATTCGTCGAGGTCGAAGGTGGTGACGATGACGATCCTGGGGCGCCCGGCGCGGGCGGGGTCGGCGGCGGCGAGCCCGGAGAGGCGGCGGGTGACCTCCAGGCCGTCCAGCTTGGGCATGCGGATGTCGAGGAGCAGTACGTCCGGGTGGTGTGCCTCGACGGCGGCGAGGGCGGCCTCGCCGTCCACGACGTCGGCGACGACCTCGATGTCGGGCTGGCTCTCCAGGATCATCCGGAAGCCGGTGCGGACCATCTCCTGGTCGTCCGCGATGACCACGGTGATCGCCATGCTGTTCCTCGCCTGTCCTTGCCGCTGCTGACCGGTTCTCGCCCTTTCGGGGCGGGCCGGTGCCGCGCCGCCTTACGGAGGGTGTGCCCGTCCGTCCGGGTCGTACGCGGGTGTGCGGGGCGCGCCGGGGCGCGCGGTGGTCGGTTTTCTCTCATGTCACCGGGGGTGACGGGGTGCCGCAACCGCAGGGGTCAGGCGTCGGCGCGCCCCCGGCGGCGCAGTGCGACGCGTACGCCGTAGGCGCCGGCGCCCGCGAGGGCCAGGGCCGTGGCGCCGGCGACGGCGGGGGTGCCGACATCGTGCCGGCCCTTGATGGCCTCGCCGGCCTCGACGGCGCGCTTGACGGGGTTGCTGGAGGCTATCCGCGTGGTGTCGCGGCGGCGCTCGCCCTGCTGGTCCCGGTGGTCGATGTCCTCGGCCGGGGTGGGGGCGGCCGCGCCGTCCGTGCGGTGCGCGGCCTGGAGCGCGGTGCCGGAGGCGGCCCGGGGGGCGGTGCCGGTGGGGAACGCGTAGTCGTGGGTGCGCGCGCTGCCGTCGAGGGTGGCGCGCAGGGTGGGCCGGGAGGTGTCGCCGCCGAGGAGCCTCAGGTGGAGGTGGTCGAGGTCGGCGGCGGGGTGGGCGCCGTCGAGGACGCGCCGGCCGCTGTCCCGGGTGGTGACGGTGGCGCTCGTCCGGCCGTCGTGGGAGGTGAGGCGGGCCTCGCTGCCGTCGGGGAGGCGGACCTGCCGCGCGGTGCTCGTGGCGGGGCCGCCGGGGCGGCCGTCCCGGTGGGCGGCGTCCGCGGCGACCGCGCCGGCCGTCGGCCAGATCACCGCGCCGGCGGCGGCGGTGAGGACGGTGGCGACGACGATGCGGTGCTTGGCGGACACGGGGTCCCTTTCCGTACGTACGGCTCGGACTGCGGCCGTCGGCCGCCGGGGCGGCGGGTCGATCGGGCCGTGCCTCTCACGTTACGGACCTTTATGGGCTCCACACCTCGACTGTCCGACCATTCTCGTCTCGGCCGAAAGGATGACGGAGGCCCGCCCACGTCATACCGGAGTCGTGCGGGCGGGCCGGGAGGGTCGTACGGGCCGGGTGGCCGGGCTGGTCCGTCCGGGTCGGTGGGACGGGGCCGGCGGGGGTCAGCCGCCCAGGCTCGCGGCGGCGGTCCTGATGTTGGCGGCGAAGGTGCTGACCTCGCTGTAGACGCCGGGGTACCCGGGCCGGGCGCAGCCCTCGCCCCAGCTGACGATGCCGACCTGGATCCAGGCGCCGGCGTCGTCCTTGCGGAACATCGGGCCGCCGGAGTCGCCCTGGCAGGTGTCCACGCCGCCCTGCTCCAGATAGCCGGCGCATATCTCGTCGCCGGGGGTGAGGGCGCCGCCGTACGCCTTCTGGCAGGTGGCGTCGTCGACGAACGGGACGTTGGCCTTCAGCAGGTAGCGCTGCTGGGAGCCGCCCTCGGTCGCGGCGCCCCAGCCGGCGACGGTGAAGGTGCCGTTGTTGTACGCGGTGTTGTCGGCGATCTTGAGGGTGGGCAGGTTGACGGGCTTGGCGAGCTTGATCAGGGCCCAGTCCTTGCCGGTGCCGGTGTAGCCGGGGGCCTGGACGACCTGGGTGGACTTGACCTTGATCGCCTGGCTGGACTGGAGGTCGACGACGCCGGCGGTGGCGGTGATCGAGGTGTTGGGTCCGCTGCCGTCCACGCAGTGCGCGGCGGTCAGGACGATCTGCTGGGTGTAGAGGGCGCCGCCGCAGCCCATGGACAGCCGCACCATCCATGGGAACTCGCCCTGCGCGGCGCGGGTGCCGCCGACGACGCCGGGGCCGGGCCGGGCGGTGGGGTCCTGGGCCTGGGCGCTGCCGGGCTGGAGGCTGAAGGCGGCGAGGGCGACGGCCGCGACGGCGAGGGTTCTCCGGAAAGCCTTGAAGTAGGTGAGCAACGGGCTTCCTTTCGTGGGAGGTTGCACGCTTTGTCAGGCTCATGTCAATCCGATAATCGGAATACGGCCTTCGGAGCGCGGTGCGATTATGAGGAGTGGGCGAAAGGTGCGACAAGCCTTGCTTTTCGGCCAGTTTCTGTGTTCGTCGGCGGTCCGTCGCACGCCGTTCACGATGGCCGCGCGCCCTGCCCGGCCGGGGGTCCCGCCCGTAGAGTGCTCGTAGAGTGGAGACCGGGGCAGGACGGACCGAGGGGGTGGTCGCGTGGGCTCGGGCAGCGGAACCGTCGAGATCGCGCACGGATTCCCGCACCTGGAGACGGTGCGCGCCGCGATCACCGCGCTCTACCGCCGGCTCTCCTACGACACGGTGCACTCCTTCGGCCTGAGCGTGCCCCCCTCCGACGTGGCCTTCTCCGACGACGAGGACCCCTACCTGGGCGTGCAGCGGGTGGCCGGGGCGATGGTCGGGCACCTGCGGCTGCCGGACGCCCGGATGATCGTCAGCTTCCGGGAGATGCGGCACGCCGGCAGCGTCGAACTCGCCGCCGGCCCGGAGTACTTCATCGAGCTCAACTCCCGCTTCAAGACCCACCGCCGGGACATCGGCGCCGCCCTCGCCCACGAGGTCATGCACGTCTATCTGCACCGGCTCGATCTCGCCTTCCCGGGCACCAGGGACAACGAGATCCTCACCGACACCGCGGCGGCGTACCTGGGTTCCGGCTGGCTGCTGCTGGACGCCTACCGCGAGTCGTCGGTCACCACGCAGAAGCTCGGCTACCTCACGCCCGAGGAGTTCGGCTACGTCCTCGCCAAGCGGGCACTGGCCTTCGGGGAGGACCCCTCCCCCTGGTTCACCAGCCCGCAGGCGTACGACGCCTACGTCAAGGGGCTGGCGCACGCCCGGCGCGACGAGCAGCGGCCGCCGCTGGCCGCGGCCGGCCGGCTGGGCCGCCATCGCTACGCCCGCGACCGCCGCGCGGAGCGGGGCTCACCCGGCGGCGGGTACGCCTTCGAGGGGCGGGATCCGCTGCGGGTCAGCTTCCCGTGCCCCACGTGCCATCAGCGGATCCGGGTGCCGGTGCAGGGGCGGGTGCGGGCCCGGTGCGGGCTGTGCCGGACGGTGCTGGACTGCGATACGTAGCGGCCGGCGCCGGGCTTTTCCCCCACCCCGCCCCTTCCCGTGCCCGGGGGTTTCACCCCCGGGCCCCCTTCCGCGCTACCGCGCGGTGTCCTCAATCGCCGGACGGGCTGGATTTTCCCCACCACTTCCGCAGCACCTTCTCCGCCGGCTTGCCGTGCGGGGTGTACGCGAGGCGCTTCGCCGTCTCCCCCGTGTCCGGCCAGTCGTCCCACATCCACCAGCAGACGCCCGCCCACCACTCCTTGCCGTCCAGGGCGGCCAGCAGCGCCTCGTACGCGGCGGCCTGCTCGTCGGTGGCGGGCTTCTCGCTGACGGTCCAGGAGAAGGGGGCGGTCGTGGTGCCGCGCTGGCTGACGTAGCCGGCCTCGGTGAAGAGGATCTTGCGGTGGTGGGCGGCCGAGAAGGCCGCCAGCTCGTCCGTGATGGGCTGCCAGGCCCGGCGCAGCCGCGCGGTGTCGGTGGTGGGCCGGTCGCCGAGGGGCCAGTAGGCATCGATGCCGATGACGTCGAGGGCGTCCCAGAAGGGGATGTTCCGGTACTCGTCGTAGTTGGCGGCGTAGGTGAGCGGCCCGTGGTAGACCTCGCGGACGGCGGCGACGGCCTTGCGCCAGCGGGTGCCGTCCCGTGAGGTGCCCGCCAGTTCGGTGCCCACGGAGAACTGCTCGGCGCCGGTGGCGGCGGCCAGTCGCGCGTAGTGGGTCAGGAAGCGGGTGTACGCGCCGAACCAGGCGTCGGGGTCGGCGGGGCGGATCTCCGCGCGGTCGCCGCCCTTCACCAGGTCGACATGCGGCTTGATCATGGTCTTGAGGCCGGCCTCGTGGGCGAGGCCGATGATGTGGCGCAGGCTGTCGTCGGCCGCGGTCTCGTCGGTGACGCGCATGGCCGGGTCGGTGACGCGGTCCTGGTACCAGGTGGGGGTGAAGGTCACCCAGCCGGCGCCGGTGGCGGCGATCTGCCGGAGATATGTCGCGGCCTCGGGCCTTTTGTAGTCGTCGGCGTTCCAGGCGGGGAGCGTGATGCCTCGGATGTCGCTCACCTTGCCCTTCCCCGTCGGCGACGGGCTGGCGTCGTCCTCGGCCGGGCCGCCTGAGGAGCAGCCCGCGAGGAAGAGGGCGGCCGCGGCCGCGAGGGCGGCGACCGCCCTCTTCATCGCGTTCACTGGGTGAGGGCCGTGGGGCCGACGAAGGTGTAGCCGAGGGCGCGCATGCCCTCGATCGTCTGCTGGAGCGGTGCCACCGGGTAGTACGGGTGGTAGAAGAAGCTCGCCACCCCGTCCCGGACGGCCAGGTTGGCCTTGGCGGAGGCGATCAGATCGGCGGGGAGCCTCGGCGGGTGGTTGTTGAACGCGCCGGGCTCGTAGTTGCCGATGTTCTCGGGCAGCACGGTCGAGCCGTAGACGTCCTTCACCGCGTACGGGAAGAACTGGCCGATGTAGCGGCCGGGGTCGGCGGTGCCGCCGAGGGTGCCGGAGAAGTACAACGCTCTCTCCAGTCGGGCGGAGAAGTTCTGGCCGAAGACACGGTAGTCCGCGGCGGAGGCCGCGTAGTGCGGTGTCGTCCAGAGCGTCGGCCTGGGCAGGCCGGCCGCGGCGAAGGCGGCGAGGCCGGCGGTGACGCGGGACTGCGCCCAGGCGGTGGAGTCCTCGGCGACCGGGCCGTCGTAGACGACGTTGTCCGAGCCGTCGATGTGGGCGCGGAAGAACTCGAAGTCGTCGCCGGTGACGCCGTTGTAGGGGTTGTCGGTGTTGCCGTACTGGTGGGTGTAGCCGTGGTTCATCAGGACGGCGCCGTTGGCGAGCATGTTCTTGATCTCAGCGACGACGGCCGGGGCCTGGGCGAGGGTGACAGTCTGGGGGACGCCGTTGTTATAGGCGCCCTTGGGGTCCGTGTACACCGGGATGACGTTGATGCCGTACGGGATGTTCTGCGACTTGAGGTAGGTGGCGATGGTGCGCAGTCCGGCCGGGTCGGCCTTGGGGCTGATGTCCTCCAGGCGGACGAAGGCCCGGTGCCGCTCGGCGGTCGCGGGGGCGAGGGCGTCGAAGAGGAGGTCCTCGAAGACGATGACGCGGTCGCTCTCGGAGACGTACGCGAACGGGATCTCGCCCAGATAGGTGAGGTTGGCCGAGCGGATCGCCCAGGGGCTGATGGCGCCCGTCGTGCCGTCCTTGGCCTGCGCCAGCTGGGTCACCTGGGGGTGGCCGGGGCCGGTGAGCAGGGCCGGGTGAAGCACGCCGCCGTCCTGGCCCGCGGGGACCTTCCGGGTCAGCTGCTGGCCCCGGTAGGTGACCTGGTCGATGTTCCCCACGCCGCTGCCCGTGTCGTAGAACGAGTTGGTGGGGTCCCAGCCGTACTTCTGGCCGAAGGCTCCGGTGCCGACGGCGTTGGCCATGTTCCAGATGTTGTCGCCGATCCAGGTGACGGGCCGGCTGGTGGCCAGCGCGTCCTGGTAGAAGGCGGCGGGCACGGCGTCGGGCAGGGTGCCGCCGTAGTACGTGGAGCCGATGTAGACCGTGGCGGTGTACTGCTCGACGAGGCCCGCGGTGTAGGCGGAGACGGGTTTGGCGGTGACGGTGCCGAAGTGGCCGGCGAGGTTGGCGGCGGCCATGGCGTAGAGCTCGCCCAGATATCCGTAGGGGCCCGCGGTGTCGTAGAGGACGAGGGCGGAGGTGCCGGCCGGGGCGGCGGCGGCCGCCTTGGCGACCGGGGCGGTACCCGGGCGGGGCGCGGGCTGGACGAGGAGCGACTTCGCCCGGCGCAGCTTGTCGAAGCCGAGCCGGGTCCTGACCCAGGCGCCGAGGTCCTTGGCACTCTTCGGTGAGAGCGCGGCGGGGCCCGGCAGGTCCCCGGTGAGCCGCCCGGATATGGGGCCGCTCACCGCTTGTGCGGCCTGGCCGGGCGAGGTGAGTACGGAACCGCCGAGAAGGGCGGCGACGAGCATGACGACGGCTGAGATCCAGGAAATCCTGTATCTCGCTCTCGCTTTTCGCATTCTTTTTCCCCCTGATTTTACCGCTTGTCGCCACCCCCGGTGATCGAGGGCCCGACAGTTTGCAGATTCTTCTTGCCCCGAACAACCCATGTCAATAGACAGCAATGATCCCGAGTGCGCAGTTCCTTGCACAGCATTTGGCACAGACCATTAATCACACCCGTAACATTGGGCCCTGACCAGGCATAACAAACGGTATGCCCATTGAATTCGAGATTCCGATCAAACAACTCCAACCAAGTCCGACAGTAGTACCCTTGACCTCTGATACCTTCCCTGCGCACGCCTCAAGAGGCGCAATCGGGGGGAACTCATGTACGGAAAACCAGCTCTGGGGACAGTCCTGCCCATGGCAGGACTGACGGCCGCCCCGGAAGTGCTGCCGGGCATTCCTTTTGCCCGGGGTCTGCAGGAAGTCGCGGGTGCGGGCTTTCTGCTCTATGTCTCGACCGCGATAGCCCTGCTGTCGATCAAGTTGTGGTTCCGTCTGCACGGCGCCGGTGACCGGACTTGATCACCGAACTCCTGCTCTGGGCCGCCATCTCGATCATCGTGATCGCCGGCTGCTACAACGCCACGCTCTTCGTGCTCTCCCGGCGCCGGATCCGCCGCACCCACGGTCCGCGCCGGCCCCGGCTCTATGTCTTCCTGCTCGCCTGTCTCAACGAGGAGCGGGTCCTCGCGGAGAGCCTGGCCCGGATCACCGGGCTGCCCGCGGGCGAGTTCATGGCGCTCGTCATCGACGACGCCTCCGACGACGGCACCGCCGAGCTCGCCCGCGCCGCCGCCCGCGCCACGCCGGGCCGGGTCCACCTGCTCCAGCGGCACCTTCCGAACGCCCGGCGCGGCAAGGGCGCGGCCCTCAACGCCGGTATCCGGCACCTGAGATCGTCCGGGCTGCTCGACGGCCACGACCCGCACGACGTCATCGTCTGCGTCGTCGACGCCGACGGCCGGCTCGATCCGCACGTGGTCCAGGCGGTGGACCCCTACTTCGACGACCCGCGCACCGGCGGCACCCAGATCGGCGTGCGGATGTACAACCGTGACAAGGGCCTGCTGGCCCGGCTCCAGGACATGGAGTTCGTCATCTACGGCGACATCTTCCAGAGCGCCCGGCGCTACATCGGCAGCGTCGGCATGGGCGGCAACGGCCAGTTCATGCGGCTCGCCGCGCTCGACACCCTGATGGGCGAGGACGGCACCTCCCCCACAGGGCCCTGGAGCGACTCGCTGACCGAGGACCTCGACCTGGGGGTCCGCCTGATCGCCGGCGGCTGGACCAATCAGCACTGCACCACCGCCGCCGTCTCCCAGCAGGCCGTGCTCGACGTACGGCGCCTGGTGCGCCAGCGGTCACGCTGGTTCCAGGGCCACCTCCAGTCGGCCGGACTGGTCCCGCTGATCCTCCGCGAGGTGCCCACCCGGGCCGCCGTCGACCTGCTCTACCACCTCTCCAGCCCGGTGCTGATCCTGCTCACCTCGCTGCTGCCGCTGTCCTTCCTCGTCGCCCTGGGGGGCACCGCCGTCGGCTCCGTACAGGCGGGCCGGCCACTGATCTCGCCCCTGTGGGTCCTCGGCCCGTACGTGCTCTCCTTCACCGCCGCGTACGCCTACGCCTTCGTCTACGCCCGGCGCGAGCGGGGGCTGGGGCTGCTGCGCGCCGTCCTGCTCTCGCACGTCTTCGTCTTCTACGGCTACATCTGGTTCGCGGCCGGCTGGTGGGGGCTCTGGCGGATGCTCACCGGCAAGCGGACCTGGCTGAAGACCGCGCGCACCTGAACCACCTCGCCCCGCCCACCAGACAGGCCCTTCCTAGGGAGAACCATGTCCCCGAACATCATCACCGTGCCCGTACGCGCCATGCTCGTGCTCGGCACCCGCCCGGAGGCCATCAAGCTGGCGCCCGTGGCCCGCGCCATGGCCGCCTCCCCGCTCTTCGAGCCGATCGTCGTCACCACCGGCCAGCACCGCGAGATGCTCCAGCAGATGCTGGAGATGCTCCAGGTGCCCGTGCACACCCAGCTCGACGTCATGCGCGACCGCCAGCAGCTCTCGACGCTGACGGCACGTCTGGTCGACGGCCTCGGCGAGGTGTTCCGCGCCGAGCGGCCCGACCTCGTCCTCGTGCAGGGCGACACCACGACCGCGCTGACCGGCGCCCTCGCCGCCTTCTACGAGCACGTCCCCATCGCCCACGTCGAGGCCGGGCTGCGCACCGGGGTCCTCGACAACCCCTTCCCCGAGGAGGCCAACCGCCGCCTGATAGGCCGGCTGGCCCGCTGGCACTTCGCCCCCACACCGCGCGCCGCCGCGCACCTGGCCGCCGAAGGAGTGCCGGACGCGGAGGTGTTCACCACCGGCAACACCGTCATCGACAACCTCCTCTGGGTGCTGGCCGAGGGCACCGGGCACAACCACTTCGAAACCGGCCTGCGGCGGGTGCTGCTCACCCTGCACCGGCGGGAGAACCAGGGCGCCACCATGCGGGCCATGGGCAAGGCCATGCGACGGCTGGCCGACCGCGGTGACGTCGAGATGGTCGTACCGCTGCACAAGAGCCCCGCAGTCCGGGAGGCCCTGCTGCCCGAGCTGACCGGGCATCCGCACATCCGGGTCGTGGAGCCGCTGGGCTACGTCGACTTCTCCGCCACGCTCGCCGCCTGCGACCTGGTGCTGACCGACTCCGGCGGCATCCAGGAGGAGGCGCCCAGCCTCGGCAAACCCGCCCTGGTGCTGCGTACGACCACCGAGCGCCCCGAGGCGGTGGAAGCGGGCGCGGCCCAGCTGGTGGGCACCGAGCCGGAGCACATCCTGGCGGCGGCCGTGGGGCTGCTGGACGACCCCGTGGCCTACGAACGGATGGCGACGGCGGGCAATCCCTTCGGGGACGGCCACGCCACGGACCGCATCGTGGCCCAGCTCGCGGAGGACTTCGGCGCGGACGCCGGACCCGATCGGGGCGTCGTCCCGCTGGTCGCCTCCCGTCCCGAGGGCCCGGGGTCATACTCGACGGCATGACGAGAGTTCACCGGCTGCTCGGCCTCGCACTGCTCGCCGCCGCCGTGGTGGCGGGCGCCGCCCTCGCGATGAGCGGGCTGTGGGGGGACGACGGCGAGCCGGCACGCCCGTGGGCCGAGGGATCGGTCCACGGGCCGTGGCGGTCGGTGTTCGACGGGCACGGCGAGAACATCGGCCGCCACGACGGACTGGAGCTCTCGCCCAAGCCCGCCCGGGCCGCCGACGAGACACACGCCGGGCTGATCGTCTCCACCGCGCGGTACGGGGCGGTGGACTTCCAGGCGCGGATACGGACGGTCGCCCAGCTGCGGACGCCGCGGCCGAATCCGTGGGAGGTGCCCTGGCTGGTCTGGGCGTACACCGACCCCGAGCACTTCTACTACCTCACCCTGAAGCCCAACGGCTGGGAGCTGGGCAAGCGGGATCCCGCGTACGGCGGCGGGCAGCGCTTCCTGGCGACCGGCGCGGGGCGGTTCCCGGTCGGCGAGTGGTCGCAGGTGCGGATCGCGCAGCGCGGGGCCCGGATGGAGGTGAGCGTGGACGGGAAGGGGCTGGTGGCCTACCAGGACCACGAGCGCCCCTACCTGGAGGGGGCGGTCGGGGTGTACTCGGAGGACGCGAAGGTGGAGTTCCGGGATCTGCTGGTGCGCCCGCTGGACGACTGACGCGTCCCGGACGGGCCGAGGGTCTCGGCCCGTCCGGGACGGGGAGTGCCGCGACGCCCGTCTCCGGTCGGGGAAGGGCGGGCGCCGCGTGTTCAGGGGGTGCCGGGTCTCAGACGGTGAGCGCCCGGTCCGTCGGCCGCACCGGCGCCGGCAGGGTGCTGGCGCCCGTGAGGTGGCGGTCCACGCCGCGCGCGGCGGAGCGGCCCTCGGCGATGGCCCAGACGATGAGCGACTGGCCGCGCCCGGCGTCGCCGGCGACGAACACGCCGGGGACGTTGGTCCGGTAATCGGCGTCGCGGGCGATGTTGCCGCGCGCGTCCAGCTCCAGGCCGAACTGCTCGACCAGGCCGTTTCGCACGTCTGTGCCGGTGAAGCCCATGGCGAGGGTGACGAGTTGGGCGGGGATGCGCCGCTCGGTACCGGGCAACTGAGTGAGCGCGCCGTCCTTGAACTCCACCTCGACCAGGTGCAGCCACTGGACGTTGCCGTCCTCGTCGCCTTCGAAGTGGGTGGTGGAGACGGAGTAGACCCGCTCGCCGCCCTCCTCGTGCGCCGAGGTGACCTTGTAGAGCATGGGGAAGGTGGGCCAGGGCTGGCCCTCGTTCCGCTCCTCCCCCGGCCTGGGCATGATCTCCAGCTGGGTGACGGAGGCGGCGCCCTGCCGGTGGGCGGTGCCGACGCAGTCCGCGCCGGTGTCGCCGCCGCCGATGACGACGACGTGCTTGCCCTCGGCGGTGATCGGGGAGACCGTGAGGTCGCCCTCCTGCACCTTGTTGGCCAGCGGCAGGTACTCCATGGCGAAGTGGACGCCGCCCAGCTCGCGGCCGGGCACCCGGAGGTCGCGGGAGGTGGTGGCACCGGCGGCGATCACCACGGCGTCGTAGCGCTTGCGCAGCTTCGCGGCGTCGATGTCGCGGCCGATCTCCACCTCGGTGCGGAACTTGGTGCCTTCCGCACGCATCTGCTCGATGCGGCGGTTGATGTGCCGCTTCTCCATCTTGAACTCGGGGATGCCGTAGCGGAGCAGGCCGCCGATGCGGTCGGCGCGCTCGTAGACGGCGACGGTGTGGCCGGCCCGGGTCAGCTGCTGGGCGGCGGCGAGCCCGGCGGGGCCGGAGCCGATGACGGCGACGGTCTTGCCGGAGAGCCGCTCGGGCGGCTGCGGGGTGACGGAGCCGTTGTCCCACGCCTTGTCGATGATGGTGACTTCGACGTTTTTGATGGTGACGGCCGGCTGGTTGATGCCGAGCACGCAGGCGGACTCGCAGGGGGCGGGGCAGAGGCGGCCGGTGAACTCGGGGAAGTTGTTGGTCGCGTGCAGCCGCTCGCTGGCGCCCCGCCAGTCCTCGCGGTAGGCGTAGTCGTTCCACTCGGGGATGAGGTTCCCGAGCGGGCAGCCGTTGTGGCAGAACGGGATGCCGCAGTCCATGCAGCGGCCGGCCTGCTTGCTGATGATCGGCAGCAGGGAGCCGGGGACGTACACCTCGTTCCAGTCCTTGACGCGCTCGCCGACGGGGCGGGTCCGCGCGAGCTCGCGGCCGGTGGTCAGGAAGCCCTTGGGGTCAGCCATGAGTCGCCGCCTCCATCATCTTCTCGTGGGTCTCCTTCTCGGAGAGACCCGCTCGCTCGGCGGCGTCCTTGGCGGCGAGCACTGCCTTGTAGGTGGCCGGGACGACCTTGCGGAAGCGGTCGGCCGCCGCGTCCCAGTCGGCGAGGAGGCGGGCCGCGACGGTGGAGGCGGTCTCCTCGTGGTGGCGGCGCACGACGTCGTGCAGCCACCGCCGGTCGTCGGCGTCGAGGGTGTCGACGGCGGCGGCCAGCTCCTTGTTGACGTTGTCGGGGTCGAGGTCGATCACATAGGCGACGCCGCCGGACATGCCGGCCGCGAAGTTGCGGCCGGTCTCGCCGAGGACGACGGCGCGGCCGCCCGTCATGTACTCGCAGCCGTGGTCGCCGACGCCCTCGGAGACGACGGTGGCGCCGGAGTTGCGGACGCAGAACCGCTCGCCGACCCGGCCCCGGAGGAAGAGCTCGCCGCCGGTGGCACCGTAGGCGAGGGTGTTGCCGGCGATGACGGAGTACTCCGCGAGGTGGTCGGCGCCGCGGTCGGGGCGGACGACGATCCGGCCGCCGGAGAGGCCCTTGCCGACGTAGTCGTTGGCGTCGCCCTCCAGGCGCAGGGTGACGCCGCGGGGCAGGAAGGCGCCGAAGGACTGGCCGGCGGAGCCGGTGAAGGTGATGTCGACGGTGTCGTCGGGCAGTCCGGCACCGCCGAACTGCCGGGTGACCCGGTGGCCGAGCATGGTGCCGACGGTGCGGTTGATGTTGCGGATGGGCACCTGGGCGCGGACGGGGCGGGCGTCCTCGGCCGAGGCCACGGCGAGGGCGTCGGCGGCGAGCTCGATGAGCTCGTTGTCGAGGGCCTTGGCCAGACCGTGGTCCTGCTCGGTGACACGGTGCCGGACGGCGCCCTCGGGCAGCTCGGGGACGTGCAGCAGCGGTGCCAGGTCCAGGCCCTGGGCCTTCCAGTGGCTGACGGCCCGGCCGGTGTCGAGGAGCTCGGCGTGGCCGACGGCCTCCTCCAGGGTGCGGAAGCCCAGCTCGGCGAGGAGCTCGCGGACCTCCTCGGCGATGAACTCGAAGAAGTTGACGATGAATTCGGCCTTGCCGGAGAACCGCTCGCGGAGCACGGGGTTCTGGGTGGCGATGCCGACGGGGCAGGTGTCGAGGTGGCAGACGCGCATCATGACGCAGCCGGAGACGACCAGCGGCGCGGTGGCGAAGCCGAACTCCTCGGCGCCCAGGAGGGCGGCGACGACCACGTCACGGCCGGTCTTGAGCTGGCCGTCGGTCTGCACGACGATGCGGTCGCGCAGGCCGTTGAGCAGCAGGGTCTGCTGGGTCTCGGCGAGGCCGAGCTCCCAGGGGCCGCCCGCGTGCTTGAGGCTGGTCAGGGGCGAGGCGCCGGTGCCGCCGTCGTGGCCGGAGATCAGGACGACATCGGCGTGGGCCTTGGAGACGCCCGCCGCGACCGTGCCGACGCCGACCTCGGAGACCAGCTTCACATGGATGCGGGCCTCGGGGTTGGCGTTCTTGAGGTCGTGGATGAGCTGGGCGAGGTCCTCGATGGAGTAGATGTCGTGGTGCGGGGGCGGCGAGATGAGGCCGACGCCGGGGGTGGAGTGCCGGGTCTTCGCCACCCAGGGGTAGACCTTGTGGCCGGGCAGCTGGCCGCCTTCACCGGGCTTGGCGCCCTGGGCCATCTTGATCTGGATGTCGTCGGAGTGGACCAGGTACTCGCTGGTCACGCCGAAGCGGCCGGAGGCGACCTGCTTGATGCTGGAGCGGCGGGCCGGGTCGTGGAGCCGCTCGGGATCCTCGCCGCCCTCACCGGTGTTGGACTTGCCGCCCAGCTGGTTCATGGCGATGGCGAGGGTCTCGTGGGCCTCGCGGGAGATGGAGCCGTACGACATGGCGCCGGTGGAGAAGCGCTTGACGATCTCGCTGACGGGCTCGACCTCGTCCAGCGGGACGGCCGGGCGGTCGCCGGCCAGGGAGAAGAGGCCGCGCAGCGTCATCAGCCGCTCGGACTGCTCGTTCACGCGCCGGGTGTACTGCTTGAAGATGTCGTAGCGGCGGGCGCGGGTCGCGTGCTGGAGCCGGAAGACGGTGTCGGGGTCGAAGAGGTGCGGCTCGCCCTCGCGGCGCCACTGGTACTCGCCGCCGATGTCGAGGCGGCGGTGGCTGGCGGCGATGCCGGTGGCGGGGTACGCCTTGGCGTGCCGGGCGGCGACCTCCTGGGCGACGACGTCCAGGCCGATGCCGCCGATCTTGGTGGCGGTGCCGTGGAAGTAGGTGTCGACGAAGTCGCCGGCCAGGCCGATGGCCTCGAAGACCTGGGCGCCGCGGTAGGAGGCGACGGTGGAGATGCCCATCTTGGACATGACCTTGAGGACGCCCTTGCCGAGGGCCTTGATGAGGTTCGCGATGGCGTCCTCGGGCCCGGTGTCCGGCAGGTCGCGGAAGTAGGTGCCGGCGCGGACGAGGTCCTCGACGGACTCCATCGCCAGGTACGGGTTGACGGCGGCGGCCCCGTAGCCGATCAGCAGGGCGATGTGGTGGACCTCGCGGACGTCGCCGGCCTCGACCAGCAGGCCCACCTGGGTGCGCTGCTTGGTGCGGATGAGGTGGTGGTGGACGGCCGAGGTGAGCAGCAGGGAGGGGATCGGGGCGTGCTCGGCGTCGGAGTGCCGGTCGGAGAGCACGATGAGGCGGGCGCCGCCCGCTATGGCGGCGTCGGCCTCGGCGCAGATCGCCTCCAGCCGGGCGGCGAGCGCCTCGCCGCCGCCGCTGACGCGGTAGAGGCCGGCGAGGGTGGCGGCCTTCAGTCCGGGCAGGTCGCCGTCGGCGTTGATGTGGATGAGCTTGGCGAGCTCGTCGTTGTCGATGACGGGGAAGGGCAGGGTGACGCTTCGGCAGGAGGCCGCGGTGGGGTCGAGGAGGTTGCGCGCGGGGCCCAGGGAGGAGATCAGCGAGGTGACGAGCTCCTCGCGGATGGCGTCCAGCGGCGGGTTGGTGACCTGCGCGAACAGCTGGGTGAAGTAGTCGAAGAGCAGCCGGGGGCGCTTGGAGAGGGCCGCGATCGGGGAGTCCGTGCCCATGGAGCCGATGGGCTCGGCGCCGGTCCTGGCCATGGGGGCGAGGATGACGCGGAGCTCCTCCTCGGTGTAGCCGAAGGTCTGCTGGCGGCGGGTGACCGAGGCGTGGGTGTGCACGATGTGCTCGCGCTCGGGGAGGTCGGCGAGGTCGATCAGACCGGCCTCCAGCCAGTCCCCGTAGGGCTGTTCGGCGGCGAGCCGGGCCTTGATCTCGTCGTCCTCGATGATGCGGTGCGCGGCGGTGTCGACGAGGAACATCCGGCCGGGCTGGAGGCGGCCCTTGCGGACGACCTTGGCGGGGTCGATGTCGAGGACGCCGACCTCGGAGGAGAGGACGACGAGGCCGTCGTCGGTGACCCAGTAGCGCCCGGGGCGCAGGCCGTTGCGGTCGAGGACGGCGCCGACGAGGGTGCCGTCGGTGAAGGTGACGCAGGCGGGTCCGTCCCAGGGCTCCATGAGGGTGGAGTGGTACTGGTAGAAGGCGCGCCGGGCCGGGTCCATGGAGGCGTGGTTCTCCCATGCCTCGGGGATCATCATCAGGACGCTGTGCGGCAGGGAGCGCCCGCCGAGGTGGAGGAGCTCCAGGACCTCGTCGAAGGAGGCGGAGTCGGAGGCGTCGGGGGTGCAGACGGGGAAGGTCCGCGTGAGGTCGCCGTCGCCGCCGAACAGGTCGGAGGCCAGCTGGGATTCGCGGGCCCGCATCCAGTTGCGGTTGCCCTGGACGGTGTTGATCTCACCGTTGTGGGCGACGAACCGGTAGGGGTGGGCGAGCGGCCAGCTGGGGAAGGTGTTGGTGGAGAAGCGGGAGTGGACCAGGGCGATGGCGGTGGCGAAGCGCCGGTCGGAGAGGTCCGGGAAGAAGGGCTCCAGCTGTCCGGTGGTGAGCATCCCCTTGTAGACGAGGGTGCGGGCGGACAGGGAGGGGAAGTAGACGCCGGCCTCGCGCTCGGCGCGCTTGCGCAGCACGAACGCCTTGCGGTCGAGGGCGATGCCGCTCGGCACGGGCCCGTCCGCGGGGGCGCCGGCGACGAAGAGCTGGCGGAAGACGGGCATCGTGGCGCGGGCGCCGTTGCCGAGCAGGTCGGGGGTGACGGGGACATCGCGCCAGCCGAGGACGGTGAGCTCCTCCTCGGCCGCGATCGTCTCGATCCGCGAGACGGCGGCGTCCGCCGCGGCCTCCTCGGCGGGGAGGAAGGCGATGCCCACGGCATAGCCGCCGGCCTCGGGGAGGGCGAAGGGGACGCTTTCCCGCAGGAAGGCGTCCGGGACCTGGAGGAGGATGCCCGCACCGTCGCCCGAGTCGGGCTCGGAACCGGTGGCGCCGCGGTGTTCCAGATTCCGCAGAACGGTGAGGGCCTGCTCCACGAGCGCGTGGCTCGCCTCGCCGGTGAGGGTCGCGACAAAGCCGACGCCACAGGCGTCGTGCTCGTTCCGCGGGTCGTACATCCCCTGCTGGGCGGGGTGGGATGCGGCAAACAAGGGACGCATCGGCTCTCCCGTCGTCGTCATGGCAGTCATGGCATGTGCATGTGCCGAGGGACGACGTTGGCCCTCTGCGGAAAGAAAATTTGGTGCAGGTTACATGATGGGCCGCTTCTCGGAAAGCGGACGATTCAATCCAGCATGTGGACACTGCGGACGAGGTGGCGAACTCCGGAGGCCGAGGGATCACCCGGCCCGGCCGCGCCGGACACAGCGCAGAGCGGGCGGCGTTGCCCGCTGCGCTTCCGGATTGTGCCCGGTCGTCAAGGGCTTGAAACCGCGAGGTAACGCTGACGTTATGCGGCTGCCCGCATAAGCATCACCCCAGAGCGGTGCCGAAGGCAATACCGAGGAGGTAAGTCACACCCGCGGCGGCTCCGCCGAGGAGCAGCTGACGCAGGCCGCTGTACCACCAGCTGCGCGCCGTCACCCGGGCCACGACGGCCCCGCAGGCGAAGAGCCCGGCCAGGGCGAGCAGGACGGCGGGCCAGAGCTGGGTGGCGCCCAGCAGATAGGGCAGCAGGGGCAGCAGGGCGCCCAGCGCGAAGGAGCCGAAGGACGAGACGGCGGCGACCGCCGGGGACGGCAGGTCGGAGGGGTCGATGCCGAGCTCCTCGCGGGCGTGGATCTCCAGCGCCTGCTCGGGGTCGCGGGACAGCTGCATGGCGACTTCCAGCGCCAGCTTCGGCTCGACGCCCCGCGACTCGTAGAGCGCGGCCAGCTCCGCCAGCTCGTCGGCGGGGTGCTTGCGCAGCTCACGGCGCTCCACCTCCAGCTCGGCCAGCACCAGCTCACGCTGCGAGGCGACGGAGGTGTACTCGCCGGCGGCCATGGAGAAGGCGCCGGCCGCGAGACCCGCGAGGCCGGCGATCACGATCGCCTCCGAGGAGGCGGCGCCGCCCGCGACGCCGGTCATCAGGGCGACGTTGGAGACCAGGCCGTCCATCGCGCCGAAGACCGCGGGCCGCAGCCAGCCGCCGTTCACGTCGCGGTGCGTGTGGTTGTCGCGATGCGCCACGTGCGGCGCCTCGACGGCGTCGAGGACAGACATGTCTCCGGGTGCTCCCTTCCCCTCGGGAAGGGCCCGTCGCCCTCCCCGACAAATCGAAGGTACGCACGAACGGCCATGATCCGCTAGCAAGGAAGGCCGAACTTACCTCTCTGACCTGCGGGTTTGCGGAGAGGCTCGGAAAATTCCCTGGTCGTTGCCGAGTCTGGTGCCGATCAGGTACCGATCGGCACCAGCCGTCGGGCGGCGGTCAGCCCTTCTTCGCGGGCTCCGGGGTCTTCCCGGCGTCCTCGACCGCGGCGGGCTCCACCACGGCCTCGCGGCCGGGGCGCCGCTTGGCGGAGATCAGCATGTAGACCACCGCGCCGATGAAGACCACGATCGACGTCCAGCCGTTGAGCCGCAGGCCCAGTACGTGGTGGGCGTCGTCCACCCGCAGATACTCGAACCAGAAGCGGCCGACGGTGTACGCCGCCACATAGAGGGCGAAGGCCCGGCCGTGGCCGAGGGTGAAGCGGCGGTCCGCCCAGATCACAAGCGCCGCGATGGCCAGGCACCACAGCGATTCGTAGAGGAACGTCGGGTGGTACGTGCCGGCGACGCGGCCGATCGCGGGGTCGGCGTCGATTTTGAGGGCCCAGGGCAGGTCGGTGGCCTTGCCGTAGAGCTCCTGGTTGAACCAGTTCCCCCAGCGGCCGATGGCCTGGGCCACGGCGAGGCCGGGGGCGAGGGCGTCCGCCCAGGCCGGCAGCGGGATGCCACGGCGCCGGCAGCCGATCCAGGCGCCGACGGCACCCAGGGCGACGGCGCCCCAGATGCCCAGGCCGCCCTCCCAGATCTTGAAGGCGTTGACCCAGTCACGGCCCTCACCGAAATACAGCTCGTAGTCGGTGATCACGTGATAGAGCCGGCCGCCGACGAGCCCGAAGGGCACCGCCCACACGGCGATGTCGGCGACCGTGCCCGCCCGGCCGCCCCGTGCGATCCAGCGTCGGTTGCCGATCCAGACGGCGACGAAGACGCCGATGATGATGCAGAAGGCGTAGCCGCGCAGCGGGACCGGTCCGAGATGGACCACCCCGGTCGACGGGCTGGGAATGTAAGCGATTTCCATGGCAGCTCCGACGCTACCCTGCCGGGCCGGGCACCCGGCAACCCACCCGGCACAACGGCTGCGTAACGCACCGGCGGGCCCGGCGCCCGGCCGCCCCGCCGGCCGGGCCTCGCGCCGGGCTCAGCCCTTGGCCTTGGCCGTGACCATCTCGCGCAGTTTGTCGGGGGTCAGCGGGTTGGCCTGGTCGCCGTAGACGTCCTTGCCGTTGAGCAGCACGGTGGGGGTGGCGTGGTAGGAGGACTTGCTGAACGCCTCGTGGGACTTCTTCACCCAGCTGTCGTGGGTGCCGTCCTCGACGCACTTGCGGAAGGCGGGGGTGTCCAGGCCGGGGATCCGGCCGGCCAGCTCGATCAGGCGGGACTTCTTGCCGTAGGCGTCGTCCGTCTCCTGCGGCTGGTTCTTGAAGAGCAGGTCGTGGTACGCGGCGAACTTCCCGGCGTCCTGGGCGCACGCGGCGGCGTTGGCGGCGTTGAGGGAGCCGGAGCCGCGGAGGTTGCCGTCGATCAGGGTGACCAGGTGGTAGTCGGTCTTGAGCAGGCCCTTGGCCTCCAGGTCGCGGACGGTGTCGCGGAAGCCCATCTCGAACTGGCCGCAGCCGGGGCAGCGGAAGTCCTCGTAGACGGTCAGGGTGGACTTGGCGTCGGGCTTGCCGACCGGGATGGTCACGGTGTCCTTGCCGGTGGCGCCCTGCGGGGCGACCAGGGGGCCGGCCGTCTTCTTCTTGTCGTCCTTGCCGCCGCCGGCGACCAGGGCGGCGATCCCGGCCCCGGCGCCGAGGACGGCGACCACGACCACGGCGGCGATCAGGGTCCGCTTGCGCTTGGTGCGGCTCTCCTCCTGCCGGCGCTGTTCCTGCAGGCGCTCGCGGGCGCTGCGCTTTCCCTCAGAGTTCTTCTGGCTCACGTCCCTGTACAACGAACCGGGGGCGCGGCCTGCGCGCCCCCGGTCGTCGGTTCCATCAAAAGAGTTACGCGCGCTTGCGTACGCCCTGGGCGAGTTCACCCGCGAGGGCCCGGACCGCGGTCAGGCCCGCCTCCAGGTCGGGGGCCGCCAGCAGGCGCTTGACGAAGGCCGAGCCGACGATGACGCCGTCGGCGAACTGAGCGACCTCGGCCGCCTGCGCGGCGTCGGAGACGCCGAGGCCGACGCAGACGGGCAGCTCGGTCACGGCGCGGGTGCGGCGGACCAGCTCCTGCGCCTCGTGGCCGACGGACTCCCGGGTGCCGGTGACGCCCATCAGGGAGGCGGCGTAGACGAAGCCGGTGCCCGCCGCGGTGATCCGGGCGAGCCGGTCGTCGCGGCTGCTCGGGGCGACCACGAACACCGTGGCCAGGCCGTGCTGTTCGGCGGCCTTGCGCCACACCTCGGACTCCTCGACCGGGAGGTCGGGGAGGATGCAGCCCGCTCCCCCGGCCTCGGCCAGGTCGGCGGCGAACCGCTCGACGCCATAGGCGTCCACGGGGTTCCAGTACGTCATGACCAGGACCGGGGCGCCCGTCGCGGCGTGCGCGTCGCGGACGGTGCGGAGCACGTCGACGATCTTGACGCCGCCGCGCAGGGCGATGTCGTCGGCGGTCTGGATAACCGGGCCGTCGAGGACCGGGTCGCTGTGCGGCAGCCCGACCTCGACGACGTCGCAGCCGCCTTCGAGCATCGCGGTGACGGCGCGGACGCCGTCGTCGACGGTCGGGAAGCCGGCCGGGAGGTAGCCCACGAGCGCGGCGCGGTTCTCGGCGCGGGCCGCGGCCAGGGTGCTGTTCAGCAGTTCGATGTTGCCGCTCACTTGGCCGCCCCCTCGGTGGCGTCGTACAGCCCGAAGTAGCGGGCCGCCGTGTCCATGTCCTTGTCGCCGCGCCCGGAGAGGTTCACCAGGATCAGCCCGTCCTCGCCCAGCTCCCGGCCGAGGTCCAGCGCGCCGGCCAGCGCGTGGGCGCTCTCGATCGCCGGGATGATGCCCTCGGTGCGGGAGAGCAGCCGCAGCGCCTGCATGGCCTCGTCGTCGGTGACGGCGCGGTACTCGGCGCGGCCGGCGTCCTTGAGGTAGGAGTGCTCGGGGCCGATGCCGGGGTAGTCCAGCCCGGCCGAGATGGAGTAGGGCTCGGTGATCTGGCCGTCCTCGTCCTGGAGGACGTAGCTGCGGGAGCCGTGCAGGATGCCGGGGGTGCCGGCGGCGAGGGTGGCGGCGTGCTCACCGCTGGCGAGGCCGTGCCCGCCGGCCTCGCAGCCGATGAGCCGGACCCCGGTGTCGGGCAGGAAGGCGTGGAACAGGCCGATGGCGTTGGAGCCGCCGCCGACGCAGGCCACGGCGGCGTCCGGCAGCCGGCCGGCGCGCTCCAGGATCTGCCGGCGGGCCTCGACGCCGATCACCCGGTGGAAGTCGCGGACCAGCTGCGGGAAGGGGTGCGGGCCGGCGACCGTGCCGAAGAGGTAGTGGGTGCGGTCGACGTTGGCGACCCAGTCGCGGAACGCCTCGTTGATGGCGTCCTTCAGGGTGCGGCTGCCGGACTTCACGGCGATGACCTCGGCGCCGAGCATCCGCATCCGGGCGACGTTGAGCGCTTGGCGCTCGGTGTCGACCTCGCCCATGTAGATGGTGCACTCCAGGCCGAAGAGCGCGCAGGCGGTGGCGGTGGCGACGCCGTGCTGGCCGGCGCCGGTCTCGGCGATGACGCGGGTCTTGCCCATGCGCTTGGTCAGCAGCGCCTGGCCCAGCACGTTGTTGATCTTGTGCGAGCCGGTGTGGTTGAGGTCCTCGCGCTTGAGGAAGACCCGGGCGCCGCCCGCGTGTGCGGCGAAGCGCGGCACCTCGGTCAGGGCGCTGGGGCGGCCGGTGTAGTTGACCAGGAGGTCGTTGAGCTCGGCGGCGAAGGCGGGGTCGGCCTTGGCCTTCTCGTACTCGACGGCGACCTCGTCCACGGCGGCGACGAGGGCCTCCGGGATGAACTTGCCGCCGAAGGCGCCGAAGTAACCCTCGGCGCTCGGGATGTGACCCTCCGGGTCCGGGATGAAGAATTCAGAGGACACGTGCGTACTCCTCGAAAGGCGTGACGGTGCGGTCTACGGAAAAAGCGGTGCCTCAGCGGCCCGCGGCGGTGACTGCGCCGCCGCGCCATCGCATTCCGTTGATCTGCCCCGGCTCACAGCCGATGTGGTAACGCACGCGCCGGCCGAGCACGCGGCGCGCGGGCGCGCGGCAGCCCCGGGGACGGCAGCCCCGGGCCAGGCGCGCGTAGGAGCCGCCGGCGGACGAACCGGCCGCGGGCACGCCGGCGGGGCCGGGCGTCGGCCCGGCCCTGTGCGGCGGCTGCGGCTGTCGGCCATCCGGGACGTCAGCCCCGCCCGTGCCGCAGCGCCGGGTGCGCCCCGGCGGCGACCAGGTCGGCCACGGCGGCCTTGGGGTCGCGGCCGGTCACCAGGGACTCGCCGACCAGGACGGCGTCGGCGCCGTCGTTGGCGTAGGCGATGAGGTCGTGCGGGCCGCGCACGCCGGACTCGGCGATCTTGACGATGCCGTCCGGGATCTCGGGGGCGACGCGGGCGAAGGTGCCGCGGTCGACCTCAAGGGTCTTGAGGTTACGGGCGTTGACGCCGATGATCCGGGCGCCGGCGTCCACCGCGCGCTGGACCTCCTCCTCGTCGTGCACCTCGACGAGCGGGGTGAGGCCGATGGACTCGGCCCGCTCGATCAGGGAGACCAGGGCCTCCTGCTCCAGCGCGGCGACGATCAGCAGGACCAGGTCGGCCCCGTAGGCCCGCGCCTCCCACAGCTGGTAGGCCGTGACGATGAAGTCCTTGCGGAGGATCGGGATGTCGACCTTGGCGCGGACGGCCTCCAGGTCGGCGAGCGAGCCGCCGAAGCGGCGCTGCTCGGTCAGCACGCTGATGACGGCCGCGCCGCCCGCCTCGTAGTCCGCGGCGAGGCCGGCGGGGTCGGCGATCGCGGCGAGCGCGCCCTTGGAGGGGCTGGAGCGCTTCACCTCGCAGATGACGCTGACGCCCTCGCCGCGAAGGGCGGCGACGCCGTCCTTCGCCTGCGGGGCCTTGGCCGCCCGCTCCTTGAGCTCGTCGAGGCTGACGCGCGCCTGCCGCTCCGCGAGGTCGGCACGGACGCCCTCGATGATCTCGTCGAGCACACTCACGCGAGCGGCCCCCTTCCGGACTCGGCTGGTCTGGGCTGGTGGGGCGGGAAACATCCTCACCAGGCACTGCGATGGTACTTGCCGGAGGGCGAAGGTTTCGCATCCGGTTGACGCGGGTCCCACTCCGTGGATGCCCAGTGGACGCCCCGGGAATGCACACGAGATCGATTGAATGATCGCCCGCGGGGCCGCCGGGTATGCGCGGCGGAGCCGCGGGCGGGCCCGCTAGGGGACGAGTGCCGAGCCGCACGGCAGGTTCCGTACGACCGTGAAGGCGAGGACGAGCCCGCCCAGCGCCCACCACTGGGCCGCCCTCGGGAACACCGGGATCCCGCCGGCGCCGCGCAGCACCCGGACCGTCCAGACGGCCCAGAGCAGGGCGAAGGCGGCGTAGCCGGCGACGGCGAGGGCGTTGGCGCCCACCGCGGCCGCCAGGTCGCCGTGACACAGCGCGTGCAGGCCGCGCAGCCCGCCGCAGCCGGGGCAGTACAGGCCGGTGTACCGCAGCAGCGGGCAGGCGGGGTAGTGGCCCGGCCGGCCGGGGTCGACGGCGGCGACGTAGCCGGCGGCGACGGCGATGCCCGCCGCGACGCCGAGCGGAGCGGTCAGGCGGCGCGCCACGGCCCGGGCGGGGGCACGGCCGGCGCTGTCGCTCACGGCTCCCAGTCTCCGCCCGGCAGCGCGAAGGCGCGGCCGGGGACCCGGCGGATACCGCCGTACGGGTCCTCGGCCGCGCCTCTTCGCAACGAGCTCCGGGGGCGGTCAGCCCTGGGTCTGCGGCTGCGCCTTCTTGACGGCGGTCTTGGACGCCTGGCCGAGGCCCATCATGCGCATGATGCCGCCGACGACGCCGCCGAGGGCGATCACGACGATGCCCGCCCAGAACCCGGCCGGCTTGGCGGCCACCATGAACGCGCCGGAGACGCAAAAGCCGATGAAGGCGATGGTGACACCGGTCCAGGCGGCCGGGGTGTGTCCGTGGCTGCTACCCGACATGACTAAGACTCCTCGTTGCTGTGGCGCGCCCTGGGGCGCGGGGAACGCTCATGGTCATTGTCCCCGACGGCCGGGGCCGCCTCGCTCTGGGGTGGGGCGTGTCAGGACGGCGTCACGGCCGGGTGTCGCCGGTGGGGTCCTCGCCGCGGTCGAGGGCCTTCCACAGCTCCTCGGGGCGGTCGGGGTCGGGCGCGGTGCGGGCGCGGCGCGGGCGGGGGGTGCCGTCGCGCTCGTAGCGGCTGGACATGGCGGGCCAGTGACGGCCGTAGCGCAGGGCGAGGAGCCCGGCGAGGAGCAGCAGCACGCCGCCGGCGAGGGCGACCCAGGGCCAGGCGGTGTGGGAGACGCCGTCGATGGCGGCGCCGGTGAGCCCGCTGGCGCGGGACGCCTTCTCCTCCAGGGCGGCGGTGTCGGTGGCGCCGGTGACCGCGCCGGCGACGACGCCCGCGCCGCTCAGGGCGAGCAGGCCGGCGACGACGGTGCGCCAGACGCCGCGGACGGCGAAGACCGCGACGAGGGCGGCGAGGGCCACGATGGCGAGGGCGCCGGGCAGGCCGCCGACGTCCTGGCCGCTGGCGCTCTGGGCGACCGGCGACCCGTTGACCTGGGTGGTGCCCTCGGACCAGGTGCGGCCGCCCGCCAGGAGGACGAGTGCCGCGCCCGCGGCGCCGGCCAGCAGGGCGGTGCCGACGCTGCGACGGCGGCCGGCGCCGGTCCGGGCGGCGGGCTCGACGTGGGGGCGGGGGTGGGGTACGGCTGCGCTCACGGTTACCACTATCTCTCGTCGGTGCCGGGCGGGCGCCCCGGGGTCCCCTGTGCGGGCGTCCCGGGGCGCGCCGCGGCGGCTCCCGGGCGGCTCACGACCGGTGGGGGAGCCGGTTCGCGGAGTGGACGGCGCGGAGCACGGCGGCGGCCTTGTTGCGGCACTCGGCGTCCTCGGCCGCCGGGTCGGAGTCGGCGACGACGCCCGCGCCGGCCTGGACGTAGGCGGTGCCGTCGCGCAGCACGGCGGTGCGGATGGCGATGGCGGTGTCGGAGTCCCCGGCGAAGTCGAGGTAGCCGACGCAGCCGCCGTACAGGCCGCGGCGGGCGGGCTCCAGCTCCTCGATGATCTGCATGGCGCGGGGCTTGGGCGCGCCGGAGAGGGTGCCGGCGGGGAAGCAGGCGGTGAGGACGTCGAAGGCGGTGCGCCCGGGGGCGAGGCGGCCGGTGACGGTGGAGACGATGTGCATGACGTGGCTGTAGCGCTCGATGGACATGAAGTCGACGACCTCGACGCTGCCGGGCTCGCAGACCCGGCCGAGGTCGTTGCGGCCGAGGTCGACGAGCATCAGGTGCTCGGCGCGCTCCTTGGGGTCGGCCATGAGTTCCTCGGCGAGGGCGGCGTCGGTCTGCGGGGTGGCGCCGCGCGGCCGGGTGCCGGCGATGGGGTGCACCATGGCCTGCCCGTCCTCGACCTTGACGAGCGCCTCGGGGCTGGAGCCGACGATGTCGAACCCGTCGAAGCGGAGCAGGTACATGTACGGGCTCGGGTTGGTCGCCCGGAGCACGCGGTAGACGTCGAGGGCGGACGCCTCGCAGGGGGTCTCGAAGCGCTGGGAGGGGACGACCTGGAACGCCTCGCCCGCGCGGATGCGCTCCTTGACGTCCTCCACGGCCGCCATGTAATCGGGGCCGCCCCAGCGGGCGGTGTACTCGGGGAGCTCGGAGGGCGGCAGGGTGGTGGGGTCGGTCGGGGCGGGCCGGTGGAGGTCGGCGGCCATGGCGTCGAGGCGGGCGACGGCGTCGGCGTACGCCTCGTCGACTCC
Organism: Streptomyces eurocidicus; assembly: GCF_002891295.1. Taxonomy (GTDB): domain Bacteria; phylum Actinomycetota; class Actinomycetes; order Streptomycetales; family Streptomycetaceae; genus Streptomyces; species Streptomyces eurocidicus. The sequence goes on from NZ_LGUI01000001.1 coordinate 139,215, forward strand.
GGTGTCGAGGTCGTTGTGGTTGATCGCGTTGGCGATCAGCAGGACGGTGCCGTTCCAGTGGTCGAGGACGGCGAGGTCGGAGGTGAGGAGCATGGTCAGCTCGGGCAGGCCGAGGGTGTCGGCGCCGTGCTCGCCGATCCGCTCCAGGCGGCGCACGATGTCGTAGCCGAGATAGCCGACCATGCCGCCGGTGAAGGGCGGCAGCCCGGTGCCCTCGATGAGGTCGCGCGGGGTGTGCAGGGCGGCCACGGTGGCGCGCAGGGTCTCCAGCGGGTCGCCGTCGGTGGGCACGCCGACGGGCGGGGTGCCGAGCCAGTGGGTGGCGCCGTCGCGGACGGTGAGGGTGGCGGCGCTGCGGACGCCGACGAAGGAGTAGCGGGACCAGGTACGGCCGTTCTCGGCGGACTCCAGCAGGAAGGTGCCGGGGCGCTCGGCGGCGAGTTTGCGGTAGAGGCCGACGGGGGTGTCCCCGTCGGCGAGGAACCGCCGGGTGACCGGGATGACCCGGCGGTCCTTCGCGAGCGTACGGAAGGTTGCGGCGTCGGGGGCGATGTCACCCGGGGTCGTGGCTGCCATGGCAGCGGATGCTACTGGGCCAGCGGCAGGACGTCGGCATCGAAGCACGTGCGGTCACCGGTGTGGCAGGCGGCGCCGACCTGGTCGACCTTGACGAGGAGGGTGTCCGCGTCGCAGTCCAGGGCCACGGATTTCACGTGCTGGACGTGGCCGGAGGTGTCGCCCTTGACCCAGTACTCCTGGCGGCTGCGGCTCCAGTAGGTGCAGCGGCCGGTGGTGAGGGTGCGGTGGAGGGCCTCGTCGTCCATCCAGCCGAGCATGAGGACCTCGCCGGTGTCGTACTGCTGGGCGATGGCGGGGACCAGGCCGTGGGCGTCGCGCTTGAGGCGCGCGGCGATGGCGGGGTCGAGGGCGGTGGGGGCGGTGTCGGGCGTGGGGCGGGTGGTGCCGGTCATGCGGTCCATTCTGCCGCTACGGGCGGGGCGTGGGTGCGGGTGCGGGTGGGTGCCGCTGCGCGGGGCTTTTTCCCCTACCCGCCCCTTCCCGAACGGGGCTCTGCCCCGGACCCCGGTCCTCAAGCGCCGGACGGGCTGAATTTCAGCCCGTCCGGCGCTTGAGGACATTCGGGAAGGGGCGGGGTGGGGAAAGCCCGCCGCAGGCGCGGGGCCGGGACGGGGCCCGGGGAGACCGGTGCGCGGGCCCGTACGGAGATGGTGGCCGGTAAGGGTGGGTCGATCGGGAGCCCGCCGGAGGGGCTGTCAGCGGCGTACGGCATGCTGTCGCGCATGAGCTCTCCGCCGCCGCCGAACCCCCCGCAACCGCCTGGCCACGGCGGTGGTTTCGGACCGCCCCAGAACTTCGGACCGCCGCAGCCGCCGGCCCAGCCGCCCGCGCAGCCGTACGGTCAGCCTTACGGACAGCCGCAGCCTCCGCAGGGTTTCGGCCAGTACGGGCAGTTCGCCCCGCCGATGCCGCCGCCGCCCTCGGGCGGCAACGGCGCGAAGGTCGCCGCCATCGTGGTCGCGGCCGTGCTGGTGACGGGTCTGATAGTGGGCGGCGTCATCCTCACGTCCGGCGGCGGTGACGACAAGCCGTCCGCGAAGGCGTCACCGAGCTCCTCGGCCTCGTCCGCCGCGCCGTCCGAGGCGCCGAGCACGACCCCCGGCACGCCCTCCGACGCCCCCTCGGGCTTCGACCCGTCGGGCTCCGCCGAGCCGTCGTCGCCGTCCGTGTCCCGGGTGCCGTACGTGGTGCTCAAGCCCGGCCAGTGCTTCGACCACCCGCACCTGAGCAGCGGTGTCACCCGGGTGACCACGCGTTCCTGCGACACGAGCCACGACGGCGAGGTCATCGCCAACGCGACGCTGACGGGCACGTTCAGCACGGAGCTGGACATCCAGGCCAAGGCCAAGGGCCTCTGCGAGAAGAAGGCCCAGGAGCGCGTTCGCTCCATAGCCGACGGCCGGACGTATTACTCGTACACGCTGTATCCGGCGAAGTCGACGTACGACCGGGGGCAGTCGGAGGTCACCTGCACGATCACGCGGAGCACGGGGCCGGGGGGCGCGAAGCTGACGGAGGCGCTGCCGGATTAGGCCCCCTTCCGCGCTGACGCGCGGTGTCCTCAATCGCCGGACGGGCTGGTTTTCAGCCCGTCCGGCGATTGAGGACACCAGGCACGAGCGCGGCACCGTGGCACGGCAGGGACACCAGTCGTAGGCTGGGCCGCATGTCAACCCACGCGCAGCGCGAACGTCTGCTCCTCGCCGATCTGTTGGAGCTGGCGGGCCCGGACGCCCCCACCCTCTGCGACGGCTGGCGGGCCCGGGACCTCGCGGCCCACGTCGTGGTGCGCGAGCGCCGGGCCGACGCCTCCGCCGGAATCGTGATCAAGGCGCTGGCGCCCCGGCTGGAGCGGGTGCAGGCCGAGTTCGCCGCGAAGCCGTACGAGGAGCTGATCCAGCTCATCCGCACGGGGCCGCCGCGGCTGTCGCCGTACGCCCTCAAGCCGGTCGACGAGGCCGCCAACACGGTGGAGTTCTTCGTGCACGCCGAGGACGTCCGCCGCGCCCAGCCGGACTGGACTCCCCGGGAGCCGGACCCCGTCTTCGCGGACGCGCTGTGGGCGCGGCTGGAGCGGGTGGCGCGGATGCTGGGCCGCCGGTCGCCGGTGGGCCTGGTGCTGCGGCGGCCCGACGGGCGGACGGCGGTGGCGCACCGGGGTGCTCCGGTGGTGACGGTGACCGGTGAGCCGGGCGAGCTGACGCTGTTCGCCTTCGGCCGGCAGGGCGCGGCCCGGGTGGAACGCGAGGGTGACGCGGACGCGCTCGCGAAGCTGAGTGGGGCGACACTGGGTTTCTGAGCCCCCTGAGGGCGAGGGGCCACCCGGATCCCGACCGGAAGAAGGTGCCCGACATGGCATCCCGCCACAGAACCACCTCCCTGACCAGTCCTCTCGGCAGCCCCATGGGCGGCCCGGCGGCCACAGCGCTGCCGACGGGGGTCTCCCTGGGGCTGCTGCTGTTCCGTCTGGTGATCGGCCTCATCATGACCGGGCACGGGACGCAGAAGCTCTTCGGCTGGTTCGACGGCCCCGGGATCGACATGACGGGGAAGTTCTTCACCCAGTCGGGCTATCCGGCGGGCAAAGCGATGGCCGTCGTGGCCGGCCTCAGCGAGACGCTCGGCGGGGTGGGCCTGTTCCTGGGTCTGCTCACCCCGCTGGCGGCGGCCGCCGTGCTGGGCACGATGATCAACGCGCTGGTGGTGACGTGGGGAGACTTCTTCCTGCCGGCCGGTGTGGAGTTCACGCTGCTGATCGCCGTGGCGGCGGCGGGGCTGGCGCTCACGGGGCCGGGGCGGTACGCGGTGGACCACTACCTGCCGGTGGTGCGGGCGCACCGGCTGTCGTACGGGGTGGGGGCGATCCTGCTGGCGGCGGTGGCGGCGCTGGCGATCGTTCTGACGCGGGACTAGAGCGGCGGCGGGGATTTTTCCCCACCCCGCCCCTTCCCGAATGTCCTCAATCGCCGGACGGGCTGAAAATCAGCCCGCCCGGCGATTGGGAGACCGAGCCCCGGAACAATCCTCAGCGGACCGGGTGGCCCGCCTCGCGGAGGGCGCCCTTGACGTCCGCGATCCGGAGGTCGCCGAAGTGGAAGACGGAGGCGGCGAGGACCGCGTCCGCCCCGGCGTCGACCGCGGGCGCGAAGTGCTCCAGCCGGCCCGCGCCACCGCTGGCGATCACCGGTACGGAGACGTGCTTCCGCACGGCCCGGATCATCTCCGTGTCGTAGCCGTCCTTGGTGCCGTCGGCGTCCATGGAGTTCAGCAGGATCTCGCCGGCGCCCAGCTCGGCCGCGCGGTGCGCCCACTCCACGGCGTCCAGGCCGGTGCCCCGGCGGCCGCCGTGGGTGGTGACCTCGAAGCTCCCGGAGGCGGTGCGGCGGGCGTCTACGGAGAGGACCAGCACCTGCCGGCCGAAGCGCTCCGCGATCTCCTGGATCAGCTCGGGCCGCTCGATGGCCGCGGTGTTGACGCCGACCTTGTCCGCGCCGGCCCGCAGCAGCTTGTCGACGTCGGCCGCGGCGCGGACGCCGCCGCCCACGGTCAGCGGGATGAAGACCTGCTCGGCGGTGCGGCGGACCACGTCGTAGGTGGTCTCGCGGTTGCCGGAGGAGGCGGTGATGTCCAGGAAGGTCAGCTCGTCGGCGCCCTCCTGCCCGTAGATCTTGGCCATCTCGACGGGGTCGCCGGCGTCGCGGAGGTTCTGGAAGTTGACGCCCTTGACGACCCGGCCGTTGTCCACGTCCAGGCAGGGGATGACTCGGACCGCCAGGCTCATGTGCTCGTTGCTCCTCTAAAAGCTTCTACTTCTACCTGGACCAGGACGCGCGAGTCGACGAAGCCGGAGACGACGACCAGGGTCGCCGCGGGCCGTACCGCGTCGAAGAGCTCGTGGTGGGCGCGGCCGACCGCGTCCACGTCGCGCGCGTGGGTCAGGTACATACGGGTGCGGATGACGTCGGCGGCGCCGAGGCCGAACTCGCCCAGGGCGGCGAGGGCGTTGCGGAAGGCGGCGAGCGCCTGCTCGTAGGGGTCGCCCTCGCCGTGCAGGACGCCGCCGGCCAGTGGCATGGTGCCGGCGACGAGGACCGTGTCCCCCGCCGCCACGGCGCGTGCGAAGCCGATCGTCTGCTCCCAGGAGCTGTCTGACTGTACGCGCCGCGGTGCGGGGGAATCGGTCATACGGACACAGCCTCCAGGGCCTCTTCCAGGGTGAACGCCTTGGCGTAGAGGGCCTTGCCGACGATGGCGCCCTCGACGCCCTCCGGTACCAGCGTGGCGATCGCCCGCAGATCGTCAAGGGAGGAGACACCGCCGGAGGCGACGACCGGCCGGTCGGTGACGGCGCAGACGTTCTTCAGCAGCTCCAGGTTGGGGCCCTGGAGGGTGCCGTCCTTGGCGATGTCGGTGACGACGTAGCGGGCGCAGCCCTCGGCGTCGAGGCGGGCGAGGGTCTCGTAGAGGTCGCCGCCGTCGCGGGTCCAGCCGCGGCCGCGGAGGGTGGTGCCGCGGACGTCGAGGCCGACGGCGATGCGGTCGCCGTGCTCGGCGATGACCTTGGCGACCCACTCGGGGGTCTCCAGGGCGGCGGTGCCGAGGTTGACGCGGGTGCAGCCGGTGGCGAGGGCGGCGGCGAGCGAGGCGTCGTCGCGGATGCCGCCGGAGAGCTCGACCTTGATGTCCATGGAGCGGGTGACCTCGGCGACCTGGGCGCGGTTGTCGCCGGTGCCGAAGGCGGCGTCGAGGTCGACCAGGTGCAGCCACTCGGCGCCGGCCCGCTGCCAGGCGAGGGCCGCGGACAGCGGGTCGCCGTAGGACGTCTCGGAGCCGGACTCGCCGTGGACGAGGCGGACGGCCCGGCCGTCGCGGACGTCTACCGCGGGGAGGAGTTCGAGCTTCGGCATCTGGGGGCTCACAGGGTCTCGATCCAGTTGGTCAGCAGCTGGGCGCCGGCGTCGCCGGACTTCTCGGGGTGGAACTGGGTGGCGCACAGCGGCCCGTTCTCCACGGCGGCGACGAAGGGCTCGCCGTGTGTGGCCCAGGTGACCTGGGGAGGCCGGATGTGGTCCGCGGTGATCTCGAAGCCCCACTCGCGCACGGCGTAGGAGTGCACGAAGTAGTAGCGGGTGCCGGCGTCGAGGCCGGCGAAGAGCCGGGAGTCCTCGGCCGGGGTGACGGTGTTCCAGCCCATGTGCGGGACGACGGGGGCCTTGAGCGGCTCGACCGCGCCGGGCCACTCGTCGAGGCCCTCGGTCTCGACGCCGTGCTCGATGCCGCGCTCGAAGAGGATCTGCATGCCGACGCAGATGCCCATGACGGGGCGGCCGCCGGAGAGCCGGCGGCCGACGATCCAGTCGCCGCGGGCCGCGCGCAGTCCGCGCATGCAGGCGTCGAAGGCGCCGACGCCGGGGACGAGCAGTCCGTCGGCGGTCATGGCCTTGTCGTAGTCGCGGGTGATCTCGACGTCGGCGCCGACGTGGGCGAGGGCGCGCTCGGCGGAGCGGACGTTGCCGAAGCCGTAGTCGAAGACGACGACCTTCTTCTTCGGGGCGCTCATGACCACAGTCCTTCGATCCTGAGGGTGCCGGCGGCCAGGCACATGGTGGCACCTATGCCGAGCAGCACGATGATGCTCTTGGGCATGCCCTGCTTGGCGAAGGAGATGATGCCGCCGACCAGGAAGAGGCCGACGACGATCAGGGTGGTGGAGAGGCCGTTCACAGGGCGCCCTTCGTGGAGGGAAGGATTCCGGCGGCGCGCCGGTCGTGTTCGCAGGCGTAGCGCAGCGCCCGGGCGAGGGCCTTGAACTGGCACTCGACGATGTGGTGGGCGTTGCGGCCGTAGGGGACGTGGACGTGCAGGGCGATCTGAGCCTGCGCGACGAACGACTCCAGGATGTGGCGGGTCATCGTGGTGTCGTAGGTGCCGATCATCGGCGCCATGTTCTCGGGCTCGGTGTGCACGAGGTAGGGGCGGCCGGAGAGGTCGACGGTGACCTGGGCGAGGGACTCGTCCAGGGGGACCGTGCAGTTGCCGAAGCGGTAGATGCCCACCTTGTCGCCGAGTGCCTGCCGGAAGGCGGCACCGAGCGCGAGGGCGGTGTCCTCGATGGTGTGGTGGGTGTCGATGTGCAGGTCGCCGTCGGTCTTGACGGTGAGGTCGAAGAGGCCGTGGCGGCCCAGCTGGTCGAGCATGTGGTCGAAGAATCCGACCCCTGTCGACACATCGACCTGTCCGGTGCCGTCGAGGTCGATCTCGACGAGGACGGACGTCTCCTTCGTGGTGCGCTCGACGCGCCCGACGCGGGTCATCGCTGGTTCTCCTTCAGTACTGCGCGGACCGCGTCCAGGAACGCGTCGTTCTCGGCGGGGGTGCCGGCGGTAACCCGCAGCCATCCCGGTACGCCGTTGTCCCGGACCAGCACGCCGTGGCCGAGGATGGCCCGCCAGGCGGCGGGGCTGTCCGCGAACCGGCCGAACTGCACGAAGTTGGCGTCCGAGTCGGTCACCTCGCAGCCCATGGCGCGCAGCTCGGTGACGAGGCGGTCGCGTTCGGTCTTGAGCTGTTCGACGTAGCCGAGCAGGGTGTCGGTGTGCTCCAGGGCGGCGAGGGCCGTGGCCTGGGTGACGGCGGACAGGTGGTAGGGCAGCCGGACGAGCTGGACGGCGTCCACGACGGCGGGGTCCGCGGCGAGGTAGCCGAGGCGCAGTCCGGCCGCGCCGAACGCCTTGGACATGGTGCGGGAGACGACGAGGTTCGGCCGGCCCTCGATCAGCGGGAGCAGCGAGGGGTGGTGGCTGAACTCGCCGTACGCCTCGTCGACGACGACGAGCGCTCCGCCGGTGTCCGCCCTGGCCGCCTGCGCGGCCTCGTACAGCCGCAGGACCGTCTCCGCCCCGACCGCGGTGCCCGTGGGGTTGTTGGGCGAGCAGACGAAGACGGCGTTCGGCCGGTGTTCGGCGATGGCGCGCTCGGCCGCCGCCACGTCGATGGTGAAGTCCTCGCGGCGGGGGCCGGGGATCCAGCCGGTGCCGGTGCCGCGCGAGATCAGGGCGTGCATCGAGTACGAGGGCTCGAAGCCGATCGCGGTGCGGCCGGGGCCGCCGAAGGTCTGCAGCAGCTGCTGGAGGACCTCGTTGGAGCCGTTGGCCGCCCACACGTGCCGCATGGTGACCTCGTGCCCGGCGGTGCGGGTGAGGTACTTGGCCAGCTCGGTGCGGAGCTCGGTCGCGTCCCGGTCGGGGTAGCGGTTGAGGTGCCGGGCGGCCTCGGCGACGCGCTCGGCGATGCGGGCGACGAGGGGCTCGGGCAGCGGGTAGGGGTTCTCGTTGGTGTTCAGGCGTACGGGCACGTCCAGCTGGGGGGCGCCGTACGGGGACTTGCCGCGCAGCTCGTCCCGGATGGGGAGGTCGTCGATACGGGTCTCGTGCGTCACTTGCCGTCCGGAACCTTCCAGTCACTGTGCTTGTCCAGTTCGCCTTCGGCGAAACGTGCCTTGACCGCGGCGCCGTGCGCCGGCAGGTCCTCCGCCTCGGCGAGCGTCACCACATGGCCCGCGACCTCGGCCAGGGCCTCCCGGGTGTAGTCCACGACGTGGATGCCGCGCAGGAAGGACTGGACGGAGAGGCCGGAGGAGTGGCAGGCGCAGCCGCCGGTGGGCAGCACGTGGTTGGAGCCCGCGGCGTAGTCGCCGAGCGAGACGGGGGCGTACGGGCCGACGAAGATCGCGCCGGCGTTCCGCACCCGGGCCGCGACGGCCGCGGCGTCCGCGGTCTGGATCTCCAGGTGCTCGGCGCCGTAGGCGTCGACGACGGCGAGGCCGTGGTCGACGGAGTCGACCAGGACGATGCCGGACTGGCGGCCGGCGAGCGCGGGCACGATCCGGTCCTCGATGTGCCGGGTCAGCGCGACCTGGGTCTCCAGCTCCTTCTCCACCGCGCTCGCGAGGTCCTCCGAGTCGGTGACGAGGACGGAGGCGGCCAGCGGGTCGTGCTCGGCCTGGCTGATCAGGTCGGCGGCGACGTGCACGGGGTCGGCGGTGGCGTCCGCGAGGATCGCGATCTCGGTGGGGCCGGCCTCGGCGTCGATGCCGATGCGGCCCTTGAGCAGCCGCTTGGCGGCGGCGACCCAGATGTTGCCGGGGCCGGTGACCATGTTGACCGGGCGGCACTCCTCGGTGCCGTACGCGAACATGGCGACGGCCTGGGCGCCGCCCGCGGCGTACACCTCGTCGACGCCCAGCAGCGCGCAGGCGGCCAGGATGGTCGGGTGCGGCAGTCCGCCGAAGTCTGCCTGGGGCGGGGAGGAGACGGCCATGGACTCGACACCGGCCTCCTGGGCCGGCACCACGTTCATGATCACGGACGAGGGGTAGACGGACCGGCCGCCCGGCACGTACAGCCCCACGCGCTGCACGGGCACCCAGCGCTCGGTGACCGTGCCGCCGGGCACGACCTGGACGGTCTTGTCGGTGCGGCGCTGCTCGCGGTGGACGATCCGGGCGCGGCGGATGGACTCCTCCAGCGCGGCGCGCACGGCGGGGTCGAGCTCCTCGAGGGCACGGGAGATCGCCTCGGCGGGGACCCGGATCCGGTCGATCGTGACGCCGTCGAACCGATGCGCGTAATCGATCAAGGCCGCGGTGCCACGATGATGCACGTCCTCGCAGATGGGCCGCACCTTCTCCAGGGCGGCCTCGACGTCGAGTTCGGCTCGGGGCAGCAGGTCGCGGTCGATGCCGGCCGCGTCCCGGGCGGAAAGGGAGCCCGGGGCGGTGGCGGTGCCACGCAGATCGATTCGGGAGATCACACCGTTAATTGTCTCAGACCCTTACCGGCGCACGGCTCCCCGTACCACCCAGTGATACCTGCCAACGAGTGACATTCGGTTCTCACTATCAGTGTTCAACCGGTCACATGGCGGGAATGGGGACGGTACCCAGGGGTTTACGGGACGGGAGGGGGTACGGACCGTGACCGAGTCGCAGGGCGGCGAGCCGCCCGCCGGCCTGGAGCTGACCATCGCCGAGTGGGGCATGTGGGAGGCGTTCCGCACCGGCAGCACCCACGATCTGCGCACCCCCCATCCCGAGCGGAACGACCCGGGCGGCCCGCACCCATGGGGTCCCGAGCGGAGCGTGCGCGCCCAGGTCGTGGCCCTGCTGCTGCTGGCGGGCCCGCCCGCCCGGCCGGGCCGGGTCGCGGCCCTCAAGCTCAACGGCGCCCGGATCACCGGCACCCTCGACCTGTCCGGCGGCACGGTCGTGCCGTACGTCGAGCTGCACAACTGCCGCTTCGATCACCAGGTCCTGCTGCCGGAGAGCCACTTCACCACGCTGCGGCTGGTCGGCTGCGTCCTCCCCCGGCTGGAGGCCGCCCGGCTGCGGACGGAGGGCGATCTGCACCTGCCGCGCTGCACGGTGCAGACCGGCATCCGGCTGACGGACGCCCAGATAGGCACGGACCTGCTGCTCAACCAGCTGGTGGTGCGCCGGGACCGGCGCGGGGTCTCGGTGGCGGCCGACGGGATGACGGTCGGGCAGGACCTCCAGGCCGAGATGATGCGCTCGTACGGCGAGCTGAGCATGCGCGGCGCGCAGATAGGGGCCTCGCTCAGCCTGCGCGGCAGCACGCTCAGCAACCCCTACGGCCGGCGCGCGCTCAACGCACCCCAGCTGACGGTGGAGCGGACCCTGTATCTGACGGGCGCCTGGATCAGCGGCACCGCCTTCGCCTCCGGCGCCACTCCCCCGTACGGCGTCATCAACACCCCCGAGCAGGGCACCCGTGTGCAGCACTTCGAGTGCCGGGGCGGTGCCCGGCTGGACGACGGCCGGTTCGGCGACGCGGTGGACCTCAGCCAGGCCCGGTTCACGATGGAGGCGGACCAGGAGCTGTCGCTGCGCCGGGTGCAGACGCCCGAGCTGCGCTTCCTCGGGGAGTGGCTGTCGCGGGGGCGGGTGGTGCTCTCGGGGGCCCGGGTCGTCAACCTCGTCGACCGGGCCGACAGCTGGCCGGGGCCGGGCGGCCTGGTGATGGCCGGTTTCTTCTACGAGAACCTGATACCGCTGGGCCACTTCCCGCTCGCCACCCGGCTGGAGTGGGTGGCCGCCGCCACCCCGGAGTACGCCCCGGAGCCCTACGAACGGCTGGCGGGCGTCCTGCGCGACAGCGGCGAGGACGCGGACGCGCGGGCGGTCCAGCTGGCCAAGCAGCGGCGCCGCCGCGAGACGCTGCCGCTGGCCGGCAAGGCGTGGGGCTACCTCCAGGACTGGACGGTCGCGTACGGCTACCGCCCGGGGCGGGCGGCCCTGTGGATGGCGGTGCTCTGGGCGGCCGCCGCGGTCTACTTCACCTGGCACCCGGTCCCTCCCCTCAAGGAGGGCGAGGGCCCCCAGTGGAACCCGGAGCTGTACGCCCTCGATCTGCTGGTGCCCGTCATAGACCTGGGCCAGGGCACGTCGTGGCGGCCGACGGGGGCCGCGCAGTGGGTGGTGAGCGCGCTGATCCTGCTGGGCTGGATCCTGGCGACGACGGTGGCGGCGGGGGCGTCGCGGGTCCTGCGGCGGCAGTAAGGCGGGCGCTGCGCGGGACCTTTCCCCACCCCGCCCCTTCCCGAATGTCCTCAAGCGCCGGACGGGCTGAAATCAGCCCGTCCGGCGCTTGAGGACCGGGGTCCGGGGCGGAGCCCCGTTCGGGAAGGGGCGGGGTGGGGAAAGAGCCCCGCGCAGCGGCACCCCCGGCAGCCGGAAGGGAAACTCCGAACCGGCCGGCCGCCCAGGCCATTAGGCTTACCCGCTGTGACCACCGCGCGCCTTCCGATCTTCCCGCTGAACTCGGTGCTGTTCCCGGGCCTCCTGCTGCCCCTGAACGTCTTCGAGCAGCGCTACCGCGCGATGATGCGCGACCTGGACGCGCTGCCCGAGGAGCGGCCCCGCCGCTTCGGCGTCGTCGCCATCCGCGACGGCCACGAGGTGGCGCCCACCGCGCCGGGGCTGCCGGCCGGCTCGCTCCCGGAGCCCGGGCCCGCCTCCGGCTTCGGTGCCGACCCGATGAGGTCCCTCTACTCCGTGGGGTGCGCCGCCGACGCGGCCACGGTCCGGGAGCGGCCGGACGGCACGTACGAGGTCCTCGCCACCGGCACCACCCGCTTCCGGCTGCTGTCCCTCGACGCCTCGGGCCCGTATCTGACGGGTGAGGTGGAGTTCCTGGAGGAGGAGCGGGGCGAGGGCGCGGGCGCGCTCGCCTCGGGGGTCGTCCGGGCCTTCGGCGCGTACCAGAAGCGGCTGGCGGGGGCGGCGGAGAGCACCCTCGCGGGCCGGGCGGAGCTGCCGGGCGAGCCGTCCGTGCTGTCCTACGTGGTCGCGGCGGCGGCGATGCTCGACACCCCGGCCCGGCAGCGGCTGCTCCAGGCGCCGGACACGGCGAGCCGGCTGGCGGAGGAGCTGAGGGTGCTGCGGGCGGAGACCGCGCTGATCGGTAAGCTCCCGTCGCTGCCGGCCGTCGGCCTCACTCAGCGGCCGACCAGCCTCAACTGAGCCCGACCGGGAGGACGCCCGTGAAGAAGTCCAGGAAGCAGCAGTCCGGCCCGACGCCGGCGATCGTCGCCCTGGAGCGGGCCGGTACCGCGTTCACGGTGCACGCCTATCCCCACGATCCGGCCGTCGCCTCCTACGGCGAGGAGGCCGCGCGGGCGCTGGGCCGTGACCCCGGGCAGATCTTCAAGACCCTGGTGGCCGAGGTGGACGGCGCCCTGACCGTCGCCGTCGTGCCCGTCTCCGGTTCGCTGGACCTCAAGGCGCTGGCGGCGGCGGTCGGCGGGAAGCGGGCGGCGATGGCCGACCCGGCGGCCGCCGAGCGCAGCACCGGCTACGTACGCGGCGGGATCTCGCCGCTCGGGCAGCGCAAGCGGCTGCCGACGGCGCTGGACGCCTCGGCGAGCGCCCATCCGACCGTCTGTGTCTCGGCGGGCCGCCGGGGGCTGGAGGTCGAGCTGGCCCCCGCCGATCTCGCGGCGCTCACCGGCGCGGTGGTCGCGCCGATCGCCCGCTCCTGAGCGCCCCGCCGCGAGGGCTGGACTCCTGGCGCCGTCTTCGCTACGACCAAGGGTGCGGGCAGCGGTCCACGCGCCCGCAGGGAGGGGACGCCCATGTCGAAGCGCACCCGTAAGCGCCGCTGGCGCCTGAGGAAGGGCCGGGCCAACCACGGCCGCCGGCCCGCCTGACGCCGGCTAGTCCGCCGTCAGGTCCCCGGGCCCGGGCCACTGCGGTTCGGGTTCCGGGTCGCGGGGGCCGAAGACGGCGGTCAGCACGAGGTGCACGGCCATGGCCGCCAGCGGCCAGGCCAGCAGGACGCCCTTGGCGGAAAGCTTGAGGGGGGCGTCGAAGACGACGCCCTTGCCGGCCGACTTCGCGGCCGCGACCACGTCGGAGGCCGGGCCGAGCCGGATACCCAGCCGCCAGCCGATCAGCGCGCCGAGCAGCGAACCCGCCGCCAGCCCGGCGACCAGTGGGATCCCGCCCCGGCGGCGGACCAGGAAGACGACGACCGCGCTCAGCACGCCGAAGCCCAGCGCCAGCAGTGCGAACGTGCCGTCCGCGCCGATCGCCTGCTCGCCCTCGGTGCTCTTGAGGTAGACGGCCTTGCCGTCCGAGATCAGCGGCACCTTGGGGGCCAGCCAGGCCCACAGCGCTCCCAGCAGCAGCCCGGCCACCGCCACCGCCGCACCGGCGAACGCGCCCTCCCGCAGCTCCGCGCGCCGCTCGGCGGCCTGCTCGGGGGTCCGCCCGGCCGTGGGGAGGCCGACGGGGCCCTCGGACGGCGGCTGGTCGTGCGGGGTAAGGGGTGCGGTCACCCTGTCATCGTGCCAGGTGTCCGGCGCGCCCTTGGCCGCAGGACCGCCGGTCGGGCGCGTCACCGTACGGCCGCCCGCCGGTAGGCCCAGGTCGCGACGGCCAGGGAGACCACGCCGACGGCGGCGCACACGCCCAGGTCGGCGGCGATCAGCAGCCAGTCGGGGCGGGCGTCGAAGCTGCGGGCCAGCGCCTCCACCCCGTAGGTGGAGGGCAGCAGGTCACGGGCGAGGACGAGCGGCGCGGGCATATGGGCGGCGGGCAGCACGCCGAGCAGCAGCGCCGCCGACATGCCCAGCTGGCCCAGCAGGGTCGCCAGTTCCTGCCGGGGCGCGAGCAGGCCGAGCGCGGCGCCCAGCCCGGCCAGGGCGGCGCCGGACAGCGGGATCACCGCCGCCAGCACCCACAGGTGGGCCATCGGCAGCTTGAACATCACGCTGCCCAGCACGGCGGTGACGGCCGTCCCGGGCACGGTGAAGGAGGCGTACGCGCCGGCCGCGCCGAGCACCACCGCGGCCGGCGGCACCGGCAGCGTCGCGTAGTGGTCGAGGCCACCGCTCGCGCGCAGCTGCCCGAAGTACTGGGCGAGGAGGTTGAGCGCGACGAACGCCACGACCAGCACGCTGGAGCCGGCCACCACGGACCGCGCCTCGTCGCCGCCGTCCACGACGCCGCGCATCAGGACCATGATGCCGACCGACTGGAAGGTCGCCACGAACAGCAGCGGGATCCGCGCCACCCGGGCCCGGGACAGCTGGGCCCGGTAGACGGCGTCGAGCGCGGGCAGCAGCCGCGCCCGGGGCGCGAGCGCGGCGGCTCCGGCGCCGGACGGGCGGCCGGCGCCGGCCCGGTCGTGGCGTTCGCCGCCCTGGGCCCGGGTCCGCCCGGGGGCCGCTTCTGCGGATACAGCAGTCACGCCGCGGTGCTCCTCTTCGGTACTGACTGACGCCTGGTGGTGCGGGCGCTCACCCCTTCACCAACCCCTGTGCCCGGCCGCCCAGCGCGAGGTAGACGTCCTCCAGGCTCGGGGTGGCGAGGGTGAAGTCGTCCAGCGCGGCGAAGGCGGGGCCGCCGGTCACGGCGGCGACGGCGGCGCGGGCCTCGGCGGGGGCGAGCCGCAGCAGCCAGTGCCGGCCGGAGCCCTGCGCGGCCTCGCGCAGGGCGGCGACCTCGGGCACGTGCAGGGGCGGTTCGTCCCGCCAGACGAGCTCGACGCGCACCTCGTCGCCGACGAGCTCCTTGAGGCCGGCGGGGGTGTCACAGGCGATGATCCGGCCGCGCTCCAGCACCGCGACCCGGTCGAGGACGGTCTCGGCCTCGATGACGTTGTGGGTGACGAGCAGCACCGTCGCGCCGCGCTCGGCGCGGCGGCGGTCGACGGCGGCCCAGACGGCCCGGCGGGCCACCGGGTCCATGCCGGAGGTCGGCTCGTCCAGTACGAGCACGGGCCGGTCGCCGACGAGCGTGGCGGCGAAGCAGGCGAGCCGACGCTGACCGCCGGAGAGCTTGCGCAGCGGGCGGCCCGCGATCGGGGCGAGCCCCAGCTCGTCGATGACGGCGTCGCGCTCGGCGCGGGCGGCCCGCAGGTCCAGGCCGCGCAGCCGGCCGGTGGTCTCGGCGGCGAGGGAGACGGTCAGCTCGTCGAGGGCGGTGGACTCCTGGCCGAGGTAGCCGACCAGCCGGGAGGCGCGCTCGGGGTGGCGCACGAGGTCGTGGCCGAGCAGGTCGACGCTGCCCTCGTCGGGTCGGAGCAGCCCGGTGAGCTGGCGGACGAGCGTGGACTTGCCGGCGCCGTTGGGCCCGAGCAGGCCGAAGATCTCGCCGCGCCGGACCTCGAGGTCGATGCCGTCGCTGGCCCGCACGGCGGCGGTGCCGGGCGTGCCACGGCGCCCGCGCGCGGCGGGGTAGGTCTTCACGAGGCCGCGCACGGTGCACACCGTGTCGTCCGCCGTCCGCCCCGGGGAGCCCCGTTCCGCCTGTTTCGCGCCCGTCCTCACGAGCTATGAGGGTACGCGCTCGGCGGTCCGGGCTTGCTCCGGGGGCACACCGTGGCCGGGAATGGCGTCCGGAAAGTCGTGGCGCGGCGGGCACCCGGCGGGAGACGGCCCCGGAAAGCCGTCGTCCCCCCGCTCCCGGGAGGGCCGGGGAACGGGGGGACGGGCGAGGCGAGGCGGGCCGGCGCGGGTCAGTCGCCGGCCGGGGCGTGCTCCGCGGCCGTGCGGGCGTCGATCTCCCGCCAGAAGCCGGCGCGGATCGCGTAGCGGTCGTGCTCGTCGATCTGGTCGTCCTTGTGGGCGAGGAGGCCGAAGCGGGCGGCGTAGCGCAGCAGCTCGCCGTCGATGCGGTGCGGGATGCGGGGGTATTCGGTGGACAGGTGCTGGAGGTGTACGGAGTCGGTGAGCCGCTCCGTCCAGCGGCGGGCGAAGACCTGGCCGACCTCGAAGGGGTCGCCGCCGACGGTGGTGATGTCCTCCTCCCGGTCGGCCCAGCGCTGTTCGGCGCTGGTGAGCTGGGCGAGCATGGGGAGCGAGGCCGTTTCGGGGGGTTCGCCGAGCCCGGTGCCCGCGCCGCGCTCGACCCAGCCCTTGTCGGAGGACCAGCGCAGGGTGGCGTTGGGGGCGAGGCCGGAGGCCGAGGAGCTCTGGGCGGGGGTGACGGCGGCCGGGGGCTGGCCGACGGGGCCGCGGCCGAGGCCGGCGAGGTCCTTCGGGGTGGGGACGCCGCGGGCGGCCGGGGTCTCCGGGCCGTCCTGATGCCCGCGCCCGCCGTCCGGGCAGGGGCGGCGGGCGCGGGGCGGGCGGTGCCGTTGCGCTCGGGCGGGCGGGTGTCGGCGGCGCGGCTCGCGGCGGCGGCCGCCGCGGCCGCGGCGGTCTCCGGCAGGGGGCCGAGAGGATCGCGGCGATCTCGGGGCGGGGTGCGGGGGGCGGGGCGCAGATGCCGGTGAGTTCCTTGGCCCGCACGGCCCGGGTGATCCAGGTGCGGTCGAGGACGCGGCGCTCGTCGGCCTCGGCGACGAGGTCCTCGGACTGGTTGTAGTCGCCGTCGGCGGCCTGGACGGCCCAGAGGTGGACGGCGACGCCGTGTTCCTTGGCGGACATCAGGCCCGGCAGGAGGTCGCCGTCGCCGGTGACGAGGACGATGTCCGAACACGCGCGGTTGCGGGCGAGCTCGGTGAGCTCGGCGTGCATGGCGGCGTCGACGCCCTTCTGTGCCCAGCGGCCGTCGCTGCGGGTCAGGGCGCCCAGCCGGACGGTCACCCGGGGCATGACGCGCAGCCGGCGGTGCTCGGGCTGGGGCACCCGGTCGGGGGCGCCGTCGAACCAGTAGATCCTCAGCAGGGGCTGTTCGGTCTCGGCCTCGGCGCGTTCGCGCAGCCCTTGGATGAGGGTCGCGTGGTCCACGGTGATGCGGGACCGGGCGGGCTCCCCGGCCAGCAGGCTCGCGGCGGCGCCCAGCAGATAGCCGGCGTCCACCAGGACGACGCAGCGGTCCACGTTCCACCCTCTTTCTGTCAGTCCAGAAGTGCGGTCGCCCCCCGGCACGGTCGTGCCCTGGTTTTCCTTGGCTTTCCTTGGAGTCTGCCCGACCGTGCGGGGGTTATCAGTCCGAACTGGATCTTCGGCGTGGCGGATACGGCCCCGCGGCGGTAAGTGCACCTATCACCCACGGTAATTACCCGAAATGCACGCTTCGGAGATGCGTGCGAGGGTGAGCCGAGGGGGTCATCCCGAGGTGGAGGCACGGCAGCATGGCCAAGAACAAGAACCGGAAGACGCCACAGTCTCAGAGTGTGGCCGAACGCGGGGCGCAGCAGGCCAAGAGCTCCTCGCTGGAGTCGCAGGCGGAGCAGCGGGCGCAGCAGGTCACCCCGGGCGACATGGCACGCAAGGGCCGCCAGAAGCGCTTCGGCCACAACTGACCGGCGCCTTGACGCACCTGAGGGGCGCGTCCCGCTGATGCGGGCGCGCCCCCCGGTCGTGCACGGGGGCACCGGGCCCCGGCGGGGCCCGGTGCGGGTGGGGCTCAGCCGGCCAGGCAGGAGGGGCCGAGGAGCACCTTGAGGTCGCCGAAGAGGGCCGGGTCGGGGGTGACCCGGTGGCGGTCCAGCCGGAGCACGGTGGTGCTGCGGGCACCCTGGAGCTTGATCCGGACCTCGGTGGCGCCCCGGTGGTGGGTGAGGACCTGGCCGAGCTTCTCCACCAGCGGCGGGGTGACCTTCACGGTGGGGATGGTGATGATCACGGGGGCGTTGGTGCCCGCGTTGGAGAGGTCGGGGACCATCAGTTCCATGGCGACCAGGCGGGGGACGTCCTCGCGCTTGTCGAGCCGCCCCTTGACGAAGACGACGGCGTCCTCGACGAGCTGGGTGGAGACCAGCTGGTAGGTGGCGGGGAAGAACATGCAGTCGATGGAGCCCGCGAGGTCCTCGACGGTGGCGATGGCCCAGGCGTTGCCCTGCTTGGTCATCTTGCGCTGGAGGCCCGAGATGATGCCGCCGATGGTCACGATCGCGCCGTCGGCGTGCTCACCGCCGGTCAGCTGGGAGATCGAGGCGTCGGCCTTGTCGTTGAGGACGTGCTCGATGCCGAAGAGCGGGTGGTCGGAGACATAGAGGCCGAGCATCTCGCGCTCCTGCGCGAGGAGGTACGCCTTCTCCCACTCGACGTCGGAGAACTCCACGTCCAGGCCGAAGCCGGGGCCGTCGTCGGCGGTGTCGTCGCCCATGCCGCCGAAGAGGTCGAACTGTCCCTCGGCCTCCTTGCGCTTGACCGCGACCACGTTGTCGATCATCGGTTCGTAGTGCGCGGTGAGGCCCTTGCGGGTGTGGCCCATCTCGTCGAAGGCGCCGGCCTTGATCAGCGATTCGACGGTGCGCTTGTTGCAGACGACGGCCTCGACCTTGTCGAGGAAGTCGGGGAAGGAGCCGTACTTCCCCTTCGACTTGCGGCTGCGGATGATCGAGTCGACCACGTTCTGTCCGACGTTGCGGACGGCGGTGAGGCCGAAGAGGATCACGTCGTCGCCCTGGGCGGCGAAGTTGGCCTCGGACTCGTTGACGTTCGGCGGGAGCACCTTGATGCCCATGCGGCGGCACTCGTTGAGATAGATCGCCGACTTGTCCTTGTCGTCGCGCACGGAGGTGAGCAGCCCGGACATGTACTCGGCGGGGTAGTTCGCCTTGAGGTAGGCGGTCCAGTACGAGACGAGGCCGTACGCGGCGGAGTGGGCCTTGTTGAAGGCGTAGCCGGCGAAGGGGACCAGCACGTCCCACAGCTTCTGGATCGCCTCGTCGGTGTAGCCGTTCTTCCGGGCGCCCGCCTGGAAGATCGTGAAGTTCTTCGCCAGCTCGTCGGGCTTCTTCTTGCCCATGACGCGGCGGAGGATGTCGGCCTCGCCGAGGGAGTACCCGGCGACGATCTGGGCGGCCTTCTGGACCTGCTCCTGGTAGACGATCAGACCGTAGGTGACGGCCAGGACCTCTTCGAGGGGCTTCTCCAGATCCGGGTGGATCGGCGTGATCTCCTGCTGCTTGTTCTTGCGCAGCGCGTAGTTCGTGTGGGAGTTCATGCCCATCGGGCCCGGCCGGTACAGGGCCGAGACGGCGGAGATGTCTTCGAAGTTGTCGGGCTTCATCAGCCGCAGCAGGGACCGCATGGGGCCGCCGTCGAACTGGAAGACGCCGAGGGTGTCACCGCGCTGGAGCAGCTCGAAGGTCTTGGGGTCGTCGAGCGGCAGGCTCAGGAGATCGATGTCGATCCCCTTGTTGGCCTTCACCATCTTGACGGCGTCGTCCATGATCGTGAGGTTGCGCAGGCCGAGGAAGTCCATCTTCAGCAGGCCGAGCGACTCACAGCTCGGGTAGTCCCACTGGGTGATGGTGACGCCGTCGGAGTGCCGGACCCAGACCGGGACGTGGTCGGTGATGGTCTCGCTGGACATGATCACGCCGGCCGCGTGCACACCCATCTGCCGGACCAGGCCCTCGACGCCGCGCGCGGTGTCGATGACCTTCTTGACGTCCGGCTCGTTCTCGTACATCCCGCGGATCTCGCCGGCCTCGCCGTAGCGCGGGTGCTTCGGGTCGAGGATGCCGGAGAGCGGGATGCCCTTGCCCAGGACGTCGGCGGGCATCGCCTTGGTGAGGCGGTCGCCCATCGCGTACGGGTAGCCCAGCACGCGGGCGGAGTCCTTGATGGCGTTCTTGGCCTTGATGGTGCCGTAGGTGCCGATCATGGCGACCTTGTCGGCGCCGTACTTCTCGGTCACATAGCGGATCACCTCGGCGCGCCGGCGCTCGTCGAAGTCGATGTCGACATCGGGCATGGAGATGCGCTCGGGGTTGAGGAACCGCTCGAAGATCAGGCCGTGCGGGATCGGGTCGAGGTCGGTGATGCCCATGGCGTAGGCGACGATCGAGCCGGCCGCGGAGCCACGGCCGGGGCCGACCGCGATGCCCTGGTTCTTGGCCCACATGATGAAGTCGGCGACCACGAGGAAGTATCCCGGGAAGCCCATCGAGATGATGGTGTCCATCTCGTACTCGACCTGCTTCATGCGGTCGTCGGGGATCCCGCCGGGGAAGCGGCGGTGCATGCCCCGCATGGTCTCCTCGCGGAACCAGGTGACCTCGGTGTAGCCCTCGGGGATGTCGAACTTGGGCATCAGGTTCCGGAACTGGAACATGCCCTCGGTGTCGACCTGCTCGGCGACCAGCCTGGTGTTGGCGCAGCCCTGCTGCCAGGCGTCCGAGGAGTCGATGGCGTACATCTCGTCCGTGGACTTGAGGTAGTAGCCCGAGCCGTCGAAGCGGAAGCGGTCGGGGTCGGAGAGGTTCTTGCCGGTCTGGATGCAGAGCAGGGCGTCGTGGGCGGTGGCCTCGTGGGCGTAGGTGTAGTGCGAGTCGTTGGTGACCAGCGGCGGGATGCCGAGCTCCTTGCCGATCTTCAGCAGGTCCTCGCGGACGCGGCGCTCGATGTCGATGCCGTGGTCCATCAGCTCCAGGAAGTACCGCTCCTTGCCGAAGATGTCCTGGTATTCACCGGCGGCCTTGCGGGCCTCCTCGTACTGGCCGAGGCGGAGCCTGGTCTGGAGCTCGCCGGAGGGGCAGCCGGTGGAGGCGATCAGGCCCTCCGACCACTGGGCGATGGTCTCCTTGTCCATCCGCGGCCACTTCGTCAGCCAGCCCTCGGCGTAGGCGTCGGAGGACAGCCGGAAGAGGTTGTGCAGACCGGTGGCGTTGGCCGCCCAGATCGTCTTGTGGGTGTAACCACCCGAACCGGAGACGTCGTCCCGCTTCTGGTGCGGCTGGCCCCACTGGATGCGCCGCTTGTTCCGCCGGGACTCGGGGGCGACATATGCCTCGATGCCGATGATCGGGGTGATCCCGGCCTTCTGCGCGGAGTGGAAGAAGTCATACGCCCCGTGCAGGTTGCCGTGGTCGGACATGGCAATGTGTGTCATGCCCATTTCATTGCAGGCATTGAACATGTCCTTGAGCCGCGCCGCGCCGTCCAGCAGGGAGTACTGCGTGTGGACGTGCAGGTGCGTGAAGGGCGGCTTGGACGAGGCGGTCACGGTGGAAGACCTCCGGCGGCGGGTCGGCGACAGCGGGGAGACAGCTTTGAAGGTTACCGGCCCGCACTGACATCCACCGGCACTCGGCCGCACCCCCGGGCGTTGGACCCCTCGGGACGACCCGTCCCGCCGGGCGCGCGGCCCGCGGATCCGCGGCAGACTCCCAGGAGGACCTTGAGATGGCGCTCCAGCACGACCGGACCGGGCAGCGCGGCGAGGAGATCCTCGCCGTCTTCGACACCGCCTTCGGCGAACTGCTCGCGGCCGACCCCGCGGCCTTCCGCGTGAAGTTCCGGAAGATGGCGGCCTCCCCCTTCGCCTTCTACCGGGGCACGGCCTGCCTCTTCTACGCCGACCTGGCGGACGGCGCGGACAGCGGCCCGTACCTGGACGAGCGGACGAGCCGGGTGTGGATCCACGGCGATCTCCACGCCGAGAACTTCGGCACCTACATGGACGCCACGGGCCGCCTGGTCTTCAACGTCAACGACTTCGACGAGGCGTACGTCGGCCCCTTCACCTGGGACCTCCGGCGCTTCGCCGCGTCCGCGGCCCTGCTCGGGCACGCCAAGGCGCTCGGCGACCCGCAGATCGGCGACGTCGTGCGGGCCTACGCCGCCGCCTACCGCGAGCGCGTCCACGCCCTCGCGACGGGGGCCGCGGAGGACGACGCCCCGGCCCGCTTCACCCTCGACACCGCCGAGGGCCACGTCCTGAACGCGCTGCGCGGGGCCCGCTCGCGCACCCGCGTCGGGCTGCTGGACGCGACCACCGAGATCCGGGACGCCGAGCGCCGCTTCAGCGCCGGGAAGACCGCCGTGGAGCTCGACGCGGCGACCCGCTACAAGGTCCTCGACGCCTTCGACGGCTATCTGGAGACGCTGCCCGCGACGAGCCTGGTCCGCCCCGACTCCTACCGCGTCAAGGACGTGGTCGGCCGCCGCGGCATGGGCATCGGCTCGGCCGGCCGGCCCGGCTTCGACCTCCTCCTGGAGGGCGGCAGCGACGCCCTCGAACACGATGTGGTGATCTACATCAAGCGGGCCGAGGTCCCGGCGGCCTCACGGCACGTCGCCGACCCCGACGTGCGCGCCTACTTCCGGCACGAGGGCCACCGCACCGTGATCTCCCAGCGCGCGCTCCAGGCGCACGCCGACCCGTGGCTCGGCTGGACCGAGCTGGACGGCGTCGGCCAGCTCGTCGCCGAGGACTCCCCCTACGCGGTCGACCTCGCCTGGTCGGACATCGACCACCCCGAGGAGATCGCGGCCGTCGCCGCCGACCTGGGCCGGGCCACCGCCACCATGCACGCCGTCGCGGACGCCGACAGCGGCCACTCGCTGGTGCCCTTCTCCACCGAGCGCGCCATCGACGCCGCGATCGCCGCCGACGAGAAGGGCTTCCCGGAGCTCCTCGTCGACTTCGCGCACTCCTACGGGGCGCGGGCCCGCGCGGACCACCAGATCTTTGTGGACCTCTTCCGCAACGGCCGCATCCCCGGCCTCTGAGGTCCCGGGCCTTCCGGCCCTTTGATCCGCGCTTAACACGGTCCATGACAGACTCGGTTCTCATGGACATTTCGGCGGCATGGTTGCGGGCATCGCGCGCGGCGCTGTTCACAGCGCTGTGTGTGCTGCTCTCCGCCGCCTCCCACGTGCTGCTGTCCGGCACGGGCCTGCCCGTGCCGACGGTCGCCGCCGTGGCCGCGGGCGTCTTCGTCCTCGCCTACGCCCTGGCGGGCAAGGAGCGCGGTTTCGGCCATATCGCCGCCCTCCTCGTCCCCCTGGAGCTGGCGGCCGACACCCTCTTCACCACCGGCCAGCAGAGCTGCTACGGCGCGGACGGCCACCCCGTGCCCGGGGCCCTCACCGCGCTGTGCGGCGGCAGCGTCGGCGCCTCCTTCGCCCCGTCCGCGCCGGTCGGCGGCCCGGGCACCGCCTCCTGGCTGCTGCTCGCCGCGCACCTCTCGGTCGGGCTGCTGGCCGCCGTCTGGCTGCGCCGCGGCGAGGCGGCGCTGGGCCGGCTGCTCGGCGCCGTGGCGGCGGTCGCCTTCCGCCCGCTGCTGCTGGCCGCCGCCGCGGCCGGCGCGGCCACGGACCCCGCCGCCCCGGCGCGCCGGCCCGCACGCCACGCGCGCGTGCCCGGCGCCCGGCCCCTGCTGCTCCACTCCGTGATCCGCCGCGGGCCGCCGTCCGGCCCCGTCCCCGGCACCGCCTTCGCCCCCGCTCCCGCTCTCGCCTTCGGCTGAGCGGCGCGGCGCGTGTGGCGCGGGCGCCCCGGGACGTACCGCACGGAGATCCACGGCACACCACACGGAGAAGTCGGCACCATGAGCAAGCGCAACAGCCAGCAGAACAAGCAGGCGGCCCGCGAGCGGCTGCGCGCCGAGCGCGAGCGCCAGGCCAAGAAGGACAGGACCCGCCGCCAGCTCGTCGTCGGCGGAGGCGTCGTCGCGGTCCTGGCGATCGCGGCGGGCATCGTCGTCGCCGTGACCCAGCTGGGCGGCAAGGGCACGGACGCCGCCTGGGCGGCGGCGTCGAAGAAGGAGCTGGTCAAGCCCGCCAACACCGCGGGCGACAAGGGCACCGAGATCGTCGTCGGCGACAAGAAGGCCAAGCACACGCTGGACCTCTTCCAGGACATGCGCTGCCCGATCTGCTCGGTCTTCGAGCAGAACGTCGGCGACACGCTGGAGAAGGACGTCAAGGACGGCAAGTACAAGGTCTCGTACCACATCGCGACCTTCCTCGACCGGAACTTCGGCGGGGTGGGCTCGAAGAACGCCCTCAGCGCGCTCGGCGCGGCCCTGGACGTCAGCCCCGAGGCGTTCACCGCGTACAACAAGGCGCTCTACGCCAAGGACAACCACCCGCAGGAGACCAAGGACGACTACGCCAAGGACGACGTCCTGCTGAAGATCGCGAACACCGTCCCGGCGCTGAAGGACAACGCGGAGTTCCGCAAGAACGTCGAGGACGGCACCTTCGACAAGTGGGCGCTGGAGGTGTCGGACGCCTTCGACGCCAACAAGGACGTCACCGGCACCCCCACCCTGAAGCTGGACGGGAAGAAGCTGACGTCGGACGGGAAGAACGTCCCGATCACGCCGGACCAGTTCAACAAGGCGGTCGGTGACGAGCTGAAGTCCTGACCCCCGCCGGGCCCGGCGCCGGCCCGCCGCGGCCGGTGCCGCCCCGGGTGTCCCGTTCCCCCCACTGATGCCGAATCTTGACACGACACTTAACCGCGGCCGTGGCACACTTCGACCTCATGGAGGGGACGGGAGTTCGACTGCGGGCGCTACGCGCGGCGTTCTTCACCGCACTCTGCGTCACCCTGTCCGCGGCCTCGCACGTCCTGCTCTCGCGGGCGCCGCTGCCGCTCCCCACCGTCGCCGCGCTGTCGGCCGCCTTCTTCGCGGTCTCCTACGCGCTGGCCGGCCGGGAGCGGAGCTACGGGCGGATCGCCGCCCTGCTCGTCCCGCTGGAGCTGACGGCGGACACCGTCTTCACCACGGGCCAGCACGCCTGTTACGGACGGGCCGGCGGCCCGATCGCGGGCCCGCTGCACTCCATCGGCCTCGATCTGGTCTGCCGCGGCGGTGACTTCGGCACCCCGCTGGCCCGGCTCGCCGCCCAGCAGGACCCCGGCCGGGCCGCCCCGGACACGGCCCTGCCCTGGCTGCTGCTCGTCTGCCATGTCGCGGTGGGCCTGCTGGCCGCCGCCTGGCTGCGCCGCGGCGAGGTCGCCCTCGGCCGGCTGCTGCGCGCCGTCGCCGCCTCCGCGTTCCGCCCCCTGCTGCTCGCCGTCGCCACGCCCGTCGCGGCCGTACACCCGGGCGGCGGCCCCGTACGCCCCGTGCGCCGCACCCCGCCCGCGTACACCCTCCCGCTCCTCGTCCACTCCGTGGTGCGGCGTGGACCGCCCCGCTGCCCGGCCTTCGCCTGAGCACAGCGGTCCCCACCCCACCTTTCACCCCGCGGAGAACA
Organism: Streptomyces eurocidicus; assembly: GCF_002891295.1. Lineage (GTDB taxonomy): Bacteria > Actinomycetota > Actinomycetes > Streptomycetales > Streptomycetaceae > Streptomyces > Streptomyces eurocidicus. The sequence continues at coordinate 164,211 of NZ_LGUI01000001.1, forward strand.
TCATGAGCAACCGGAACAACCAGCAGAACAAGCAGGCGGCCCGCGAGCGGCTGCGCGCCGAGCGCGAGCGCCAGGCCAAGAAAGACAAGACCCGCCGCCGGCTCATCGTCGCCGGCGCGATCGTCGTCGTCCTCGCGATAGCCGGCGGCGTCGGATACGCCGTCAGCAACATGAGCGACGACAAGGACGGCGGCTGGGCCGGCGACAAGGCGTTCGTCCAGCCCAAGAACACCGCGGGCGACAAGGGCCAGGAGATCGTCGTCGGCAGCGCCGCCGCCAAGGAGACCCTCACCGTCTTCGAGGACCCGCGCTGCCCGTCCTGCGCCAGCTTCGAGCAGAGCGCCGGCCCGCAGCTGCGCCAGGACGTGAAGGACGGCCGCTACAAGGTCCGGTTCGTGATGGTGAACTTCATCGACCAGATGGTCCCGGGCACCGGCTCCAAGAACGCGGTCAGCGCGCTCGGCGCGGCCCTGAACGTCAGCCCGGACGCCTTCGTCGAGTACAAGGAAGCGCTGTACTCCCAGAAGAACCACCCCGACGAGCGGGACGACGCCTTCGCGGACGACAAGAAGCTCATCGAGATCGCCCAGCAGGTCCCGGCCCTGAAGGGCAACAAGGACTTCGAGAAGAACGTCACCGAGGGCACCTACGACAAGTGGGCCGTGGAGATGGGCAAGCTGTTCGGCAAGGACGGCATCAACGGCACCCCCACCCTGCTCCACGGCGACAAGAAGATCCTCAAGGACGGCTCGCAGCAGCCGCCGATGGACAAGGACTCCTTCACCGCCGCGATCGACAAGGAGTTCGGCCCCAAGAAGAAGTGACGAACCGGTGATGAGCGGACGAACTATCAGAGTTCGTCCGCTCATTGCCTTATCGGGAAGTAAGGTGATGGTCCGTGACCTCCCACACCCCTGCCCAGATATCGCGTCGTACCGCCGTCACGGCCGTCGCCGCCACCGCCGCGCTCCTTCCCCTCGCCACCGGGCCCGCCGCCCGTGCGGCGGGCACCGGCGCCCCGGCCTTCCTGCACGGTGTCGCCTCCGGTGACCCGCTGCCCGACGGCGTCCTGCTGTGGACGCGCGTCACGCCCGTGCCGGACGCCGTCCCCGGCTCCGGGCGCGGCCCGGCCACCGAGGTGACCTGGGAGGTCGCCGAGGACGAGGCGTTCGGCAAGGTCGTCGCGCGCGGCACCGCCACCGCCACCGCCGCGACCGACCACACCGTCAAGGCGGATGTGCGCGGCCTGCACCCCGCGACCGGCTACTGGTACCGCTTCACCGCCGGCGGCACGCACTCCCCCGCCGCCCGCACCCGCACCACCCCGGCCCACGACGCCCCGGCGGACGGCCTCCGGCTCGGCGTGGTCTCCTGCGCCAACTGGGAGTCCGGCTGGTTCTCCGCCTACCGCCACCTCGCGGCCCGGCGCGACCTGGACGCCGTCCTCCACCTCGGCGACTACCTCTACGAGTACGGGACCGGCGTCTACCCCGCCGCCAAGTACGTCGTACGGCCGCACCGGCCCGCCCACGAGATCGTCACCCTGGCCGACTACCGCACCCGCCACGGCCACTACAAGACCGACGCCGACCTCCAGGCGCTGCACCACACCCACCCGGTCATCGCCATCTGGGACGACCACGAGTTCGCCGACAACGCCTGGTCGGGCGGGGCGGGCAACCACACCCCCGGGACCGAGGGCGACTGGGCGACACGGATGGCGGCGGCGAAGCGGGCGTACTTCGAGTGGATGCCCGTCAGACCCTCCGTCGAGGGCACCACCTACAGACGGCTGCGCTTCGGCAAGCTCGCCGATCTGCACCTGATGGACCTGCGGTCCTTCCGCTCCCAGCAGGCCAAGCCCGGCAGCGGCGCGGTCGACGACCCGGACCGCACGCTCACCGGCCGCGCCCAGCTCGACTGGCTGAAGGCCGGGCTGACCTCCTCCGACACCACCTGGCGCCTCGTCGGCAACTCCGTGATGATGTCCCCGGTCGCCTTCGGCGCGCTCCCCGCCGCCCTGCTGGAGCCGCTCGCCAAGCTCCTGGGCATGCCCGCCGGCGGACTGGCCGTCAACACCGACCAGTGGGACGGCTACACCCACGACCGGACCGAGCTGATCGGCCACCTCACCGACCACGCCGTCCGCAACACCGTCTTCCTGACCGGCGACATCCACATGGCCTGGGCCAACGACGTGCCGCGCAAGGCCGCGACGTACCCGCTGTCGGGGTCGGCCGCCACCGAGTTCGTGGTCACCTCGGTGACCGCCGACAACCTCGACGAGACCCTGCGGGTCCTGCCCCACACCGTGTCCCTGGCCGCCGCCGGCACCATCAAGACCGCCAACCGCCATGTGAAGTGGGTCGACATGGACTCGCACGGCTTCGGCGTCCTCGACGTCACGCCCGAGCGGGCCCAGATGGACTACTACGTCCTGTCCGACAAGCGCGACCCTGGGGCGACCGCGTCATGGAGCCGGTCGTACCGCACGCTGTCGGGCACCCAGCGGGTGGAACGCGTACGGACGCCGGTGCGCTGACCCCGCCGTGCCGTACGGGCCGGGGCCACCCCGCCCGTACGGCGCCGCCGCGCGCTACGCCGCGCCGACCTCGTCCAGGAACGCCAGCGCCACCCGCCACGCGGCCTCCGCGGCCTCCGCGTCATGGTCCGGCAGCTCCGGGTCCGTGAACAGGTGGCCCGCGCCCGCGTAACGGTGCACCTCCACCTCGGCCCCGGCCCGCCGCATCCGCAGGTACCACGCGTTCAGCCAGTCGTGCGGCTCGAACGGGTCGGGGTCCGCGACATGGAGCTGTACGGGCAGCTCGTCGACGGCCGCGTCCTCGGCCAGATCCGAGGTGCCGTGCAGGAGCAGCAGCCCACGGGCCTTCTCGTCGCCCAGCGCCAGGTTCTGCGCGACCGACCCGCCCAGCGAGAAGCCCGCGTAGACCAGCCCGCGGTCGGACAGCGGCGCCGCCGCGACGATCGCGCGCCGCAGCAGCTCCTCGTGCCCGATCTCGTCCTTGATGGCCATGCCGTCCTCGACGGTGTCCGCCGTCCGGCCCTCGTAGAGGTCCGGCACGTGCACCTCGTGCCCGGCGGCGCGCAGGCGCTCCGCGGCGGCGTGCACGGCGGGCCTGAGCCCGTAGGCCGAATGAAAAAGGACAATCGTGGTAGAGGACGCCACTGGGGTCACTTCCTTACAGGTGGATCGCGTGCCCCCATCGTGCCAGCTACGGTCGGGGGGGAAGCGCCCCACCGGTGTGCCGTGGCCGGCCCGGAAGGAGCTGAGGTGTCCGTGGAGGGCGTACTGCGTCCGGTGTTCATCATCGGCGGTGCCCTGGTCGTCACCCTGGTCGTGGGGTGGATCGCCGACCGGGCGCTGCGCCGGATCGGCGCGAGACATCCCGAGACCCCGCTGTGGGACCTGCTGCGGCGCTGCCGGCTGCCCCTCCAGGTGGTGCTGTGCGCGGCGCTGCTGCGCGCCGGATACCGCTCCGCGAAGCTCGCCGAGGAGCACGAGGAGGCGGTCGGCCAGGCACTGACGCTGGTGCTGATCGGGGCGTGCGCCTGGCTGGTGGTGCGGGTGGCCGTCGCGATAGTGGAGGCGACCTACGCGCGGTACGCCGCCGGGGCCCACGACCCGGCCCGGGTGCGGCGGGTGCGGACGCAGGTCACGCTGATCCAGCGGGTCGTCACGGCGGTCGTGTGCGTGGTGGCGGTGGCGGCGATGCTGCTGACGTTCCCGGCGATGAAGACCTTGGGCACCTCGGTGCTGGCCTCGGCCGGGCTGATCGGCATCGTCGCCGGGGTGGCCGCCCAGTCCACGCTCGGCAATCTCTTCGCGGGGCTCCAGATCGCCTTCGGCGACGTGGTGCGGATCGGGGACACCGTCGTGGTGGACCGCGAGTGGGGCCGGGTCGAGGAGATCACGCTGACCTATCTGGTGGTAACCACCTGGGACGAGCGGCGCATCACGATGCCGGTGTCGTACTTCACCAGCAAGCCGTTCGAGAACTGGTCCCGCAACAACCCGAGGATGACCGGCACGGTCTTCTTCCACCTGGACCACTCGGCCCCGGTCGACCTGATGCGGGAGCGCCTGCACGCGGTGCTCAAGAGCAGTCTGGAGTGGGACGAGCGGGCCTGGGGGCTGGTGGTCACCGACACCACGCCGTCCACCATCCAGGTGCGGGCGCTGGTGACCGCGCGGGACGCCGACGACATCTGGACGCTGCGCTGCGTGGTGCGCGAGCGGCTGATCGAGTGGCTGCGGCTGGAGCACCCGTACGCGCTGCCGCGGCTGAACACCGCGCCGGCGCCGGGCGCCGGGGACGCGCCCGTACGGCGGCAGACCCCGCCCCGCGCCGGGGACGTCGGGCCGGGGCCGGGCACGACCTGAGCCCGCCCGGCCGGCTCAGCCGCCGCGCAGGCTCTTTATGTCCAGGTGGCGCAGCACCCGGTCGACGACCTCGGGGTCCGCGCCGGGTTCGCTGCGCGCGGCGAGCACCTCGTGGCGGGCGGCGGAGAGCATCTCGCCCTGGACGCGCTGGAGGGTGCGCATCCGTTCCACCCGCCGGGCGTACGCCTCGCGCCGCTCCTCGTCGACCATCTCGGGGCTGATGCGGGCGCCGACGTCGTAGGCGCGCCGGGCCAGCATCTCGGAGAGGTCCTCGGGGAGGTCCTCCTTCTCCTCGATCTCCAGCAGGCGGCGCTTGGCGGCCCTGGCCGCCCGGATGGCCAGCTTCCGTTCCAGTTCGCGGTCCACGTCGGCGTCCGCGCGCACCTTCAGCCGCCGGACCAGCCAGGGCAGGGTGAGCCCCTGGACGACGAGGGTGGCGATGACGACGGTGAAGGCGATGAAGAGGATCTCGTCGCGGGCGGGGAAGGGCGAGCCGTCGTCCATCTCCAGCGGGATGGCCAGGGCGAGCGCCACGGAGGCCACACCGCGCATCCCGGACCACCACATCACGACGGTCTCCCGCCAGCTCATCAGGACCTCCTCGTCGACGTCCCTGCGCTTGTGCAGCTTCCGGGTCAGCCACGCGGCGGGCAGCAGCCACAGCAGGCGGACGCCCACCACGACCGCGGCGACGACGGCGCCGATGCCGAGCATCTCTCCCCAGCGGCCGGAGGCGGTGGCGACGGCGTTGTGCAGTTCGAGGCCGACGAGGCCGAAGGCGGCGCCCGTGACGAGGGTGTCGACGACCTCCCAGAAGGTGTGCCCGGCCAGCCGGCCCAGGACGTCGTCGGCGTCCGTCGCGTACTCGGCGAGGAAGAGCGCCGTGGTGAGCACGGCGAGCACGCCGGAGCCCTTGAACTCCTCGGCGAGGACGTAGGAGACGAACGGGACCAGCAGGGTGAGGCCGATCTGGAGGGTGGGTTCGCCGAGCAGGTCCATCAGCCGCTTGGCGGCCCAGCCGAGGGCCAGGCCGACGGCGACGGCCACGACGGCGGAGAGCACCAGCTCGCCGACCGCCCGGGGCGCCGAGAAGCTGCCGCTGACGGCCGCCGCGATGGCCACGTGGTAGAGCACGATGGCGGTGACGTCGTTGAAGAGCCCCTCGCCCTCCAGGATGGAGACGACGCGGCGGGGCAGGCCCAGCGAGCCCGCGACGGCGGTGGCGGCGACCGGGTCGGGCGGGGCGACGAGCGCGCCCAGCGCGACGGCGGCGGCGAGCGAGATCCCCGGCACGACCGCGTCGGCGATCGCGGCGACGGCGGCCGTGGTGACGAACACCAGCGCGACGGCGAGCAGGAAGATCGGCCGCCGGTTGGCCGCGAACTGCCGCCAGGAGGTGCGCTGGGCGGAGGCGTAGAGCAGCGGTGGCAGCAGCAGCGGGAGGATGAACTCCGGGGCGATGTCCACATTGGGGACGAACGGCAGCAGGGCGAGGACGATCCCGCCGAGCGTCATCAGCACCGGCGACGGGAGCCCCAGCCGGTCCCCGAGGGGCACGGTGACCAGGGCCCCGAGCAGCAGGATGAACAGCAGGGCGAGCTGGTCCACGGATGCCCTCCGGGCGGGTGGGGAACGATGATCCGTTCACCAGCCTGCCATGGGGCGCCTGGGGCGCCCGTTGCGGGGAGCTGTCAGAGTTGTGCGACGGATGCCGAGCGGGCCCGGCACGGTGCCCCCGTGCCTCGGGCGGGCAGCCCCTCCCGCCCGGCTTCCGGGCGGCGGCCGGGCCGGGGCGGAGGCGAGGGATCCCGGCCCACGCCACCCGTTCCGGGCAGCGATCGATACCGGCCCCCGGCCGAGGGCCGCCGGAGCGGAACCACGGAACCCGGCCGCACCCCGGAGCCGTCGGGCGGGGCCCGGCCCGCGCGCCGTTCCGGGTGTCGGCCGGTACCGGCCGACGGCCGGGGCCGGGCCGGGGCCGGGGCCGGGGCCGGGCCGGGGCCGGGGGCCGGGCCGGGGCCGGGGCAGGGGCAGGGGCGGGGGCGGGGGCGGGGTCACAGGACCCCGGTGCACCTCACAGCGTCTTGGTCATCGCCCGGTGGAGGATGCCGCTGCCCTCGTCGAACTCCGGGCCGTGCGCCGTGTAGCCCAGCCGCTCGTAGAACCCGAGCACCGGCACCTGCGCCTCCAGATAGACCCGGCGCAGGCCGAGGCGGCGGGCCTCGGCCTCCACCGCGCGGACGAGCGCGGCGCCCAGGCCGGTGCCCCGGGCGGCGCGGCCCACGGCGAGCCGGCCGAGGACGGCCGTGGTGTCGTCGTCGACGCCCGCGTGGGCGTACTTCCTCCGGGCCGGGGCGCCGTACAGGAAGCGGACCGTGCCGACGGGGCCGGCCGGGCCGGTGGCCAGGAGGTGGACGGCGCCGGCGTCGTAGCCGTCGATCTCCTCGGCCTCCGGGACGCCCTGCTCGGCGACGAAGACCGCACGGCGCACGGCGTGACAGCCGGGCAGCTCGTCGAGGCCGACGACCCGGACCGGGAGGGCGCCCGGGGCGGGAGCCGCCTGGCTCACGCGCTCTCGGCGCGCACGATGTCCAGGGCGCGCTGCAGGTCCTCGGGGTAGGCGCTCTCGAACTCCACCCAGCGGCCGTCCTCGGGGTGCTCGAAGCCGAGGCGCACGGCGTGCAGCCACTGGCGGGTGAGCTTCAGCCGCTTGGCGAGCGTCGGGTCGGCCCCGTAGGTGAGGTCGCCGACGCAGGGGTGCCGGTGCGCGGACATGTGCACGCGGATCTGGTGCGTGCGCCCGGTCTCCAGCTTGATGTCGAGGAGGCTGGCGGCCCGGAACGCCTCGATCAGGTCGTAGTGGGTCACGGAGGGCTTGCCCTCGGCGGTGACGGCCCACTTGTAGTCGTGGTTGGGGTGGCGGCCGATGGGGGCGTCGATGGTGCCGCTCATCGGGTCCGGGTGGCCCTGGACGAGGGAGTGGTAGCGCTTGTCGACCGTGCGCTCGCGGAACTGCTGCTTGAGCAGGGTGTAGGCGCGCTCGGACTTGGCGACGACCATCAGGCCGGAGGTGCCGACGTCCAGGCGGTGCACGATGCCCTGGCGCTCGGCGGCGCCCGAGGTGGAGATGCGGTAGCCGGCCGCGGCGAGGCCGCCGATGACCGTGGGGCCCGTCCAGCCGGGGCTGGGGTGGGCGGCCACGCCGACGGGCTTGACGATCACGACGATGTCGTCGTCGTCATGGACGATCTCCATGCCCTCGACGGGCTCGGCGACGATCCGCACGGGCGCGGGCGGGGCCGGCATCTCGACCTCCAGCCAGGCACCGCCGGTGACCCGGTCGGACTTCCCGGCCACCGCGCCGTCGAGCTGGACCTTGCCCGCCGCCGCCAGCTCGGCCGCCTTGGTACGGGAAAAGCCGAACATACGGGCGATGGCGGCGTCGACGCGCTCGCCCTCGAGGCCGTCGGGTACGGGCAGGGCGCGGATCTCGGGAATGGTGCTCACCCGTCGAGTATGACGGACGGCGCCGGCCGGGCCGCACGTCCGCCCTCGCCGTCAGTCCTTGTGGACCGTGCCGTCCGGGTCCAGACCGCGGAAGGAGAGGATGACGATCAGGAAGCCGCCGCAGACGATCGCGGAGTCCGCGAGGTTGAAGACGGCGAAGCCCTGGGGGGCGATGAAGTCCACCACACCGCCCTCGAGACCGCCCGGCGCCCGGAAGAGCCGGTCCGTGAGATTGCCGAAGGCGCCGCCGAGCAGCAGCCCGAGCGCGATCGCCCAGGGCAGGCTGTAGAGCTTGCGGGCGATCCGGGCGATCACCACGATCACCGCGGAGGCGATGATCGTGAAGACGATCGTCATCGCCTCGCCGATGCCGAAGGCCGCGCCGCGGTTGCGGATCACGTCGAGCTGGAGCCAGGTGCCGAAGATCTCGATGGGGTCGTGGTGCTCCAGCTTGGCCACCACGAGCAGCTTGCTGCCCAGGTCGAGGAGGTAGGCGCAGACGGCCACCGTGAGGAGCACGGCAATGCGCCGCCCGCCCTTGGCCACGCCCTCCGGCGCGCCCGCGGCCTCGTCGGCGCCCTCAGGCGTGCCGGTGGTCTGTTCCGCCTCTGTCACGTGAGTCCTTCGACGTCGTCCTGCCTGACTGAGGACGAGGGTACGGCACACACGCGCGAACGGGTCAGCGGCGTTCCTGCCGCTGTTTGCACTCCACACACAGCGTGGCCCGGGGAAACGCCTGCATCCGCGCCTTCCCGATGGGCTTGCCGCAGTTCTCGCAGAGCCCGTACGTACCGGCGTCGAGCCGCTCCAGGGCGCGCTCGCTCTGGAGCAGCATCTCGCGGGCGTTGGCGGCCAGGGCCAGCTCGTGCTCCCGGGTGATGTTCTTGGTGCCGGTGTCCGCCTGGTCGTCGCCCGCGCCGTCGCCCGAATCGCGCATCAGGCCGCTGATCGCCTCCTCGGAGCTGGCGAGCTCGGCGCGCAGCCGCAGCACCTCGCTCTGCAGCTCCGTACGGGCCTCGGCGACCTCTCCCGGCGACCAGGGCTCCTCCCCCGGCCGCACGGCGAGGACCCCGGGGGGCGTCGCGGCCGCGCGGGCGCCGGGGACCTTCCCCGCGGCCCGCGCCCCTGCTGTCACGTCCACGGTCTTCTTCGCAGCCACCGTCCTGGCTCCCGTCTTCTTCGCGGGCACCGCCTCGCGGGCGGTCTTCCCGGCCGCCTTCGGGGCGTGCGCCCCGGCAGCCTTCGGAGCGGCCGCGCCCTCGGCGGCCGCCTTCTTCGCAGCTGTCTTCCCGGCGGGCGCCTTCTTCGCGGCCGTCTTCCCGGTGATCTTCCCGGTGGTCTTCGTGGTCTTCCCGGCCGCCTTCCCGGCCGTCTCCTCCGCCGGGGCCTTCGCCGGGGCCTTCTTCGCGGCGGTCTTCGCGGCCGCCGTCTTCTTGGTGGCCGTCTTCTTCGCCGCGGTCTTCTTCGCCGCCGTCTTGGTGGCCGTCTTCTTCGCGGCCGTCTTCCCGGCCCCCGCTCCGGCGGCCTTCTTCGCCGTCGCCTTCTCGGCGGGCTCCGCCTTCCCCGCCGGTCTCTCCGCCGGTTCCGCGGCCTTGGCCGTCCTCTTCGCCACCATGACCGCGGCCCCTTCACATTTTATGATCTTGCGCGCGAATCGTGCCGGAACGATAGATCTCCACCGGGCACGCAGCAACGGGGCACGCCGGTCTCATCGTTTGTGCCCCGCCCCCGGCCCTGTAATCGGGCCGGGCCGCTACCCGTACGGCCCCGCTCAATCCGGTAGGCCGTCCCCGGCCCGGCCCCTTACACTGGGCGCAGCGAAAGGCGTGGAAGGGACGAGTAGCTCCGCACGCGGCCATGAGCGACCCGGGGACGGTGGAAGCCCGGGGGTCCGCACGGTGTGAAGATCACCCCTGAGCCGCCGGAAGAACGCCCCTCGGGGTCAGTAGAACCGGCGTCGCGGCCCAATGAGGGGGCCGGAGGCACATGTGCCTGCGGCCAAGGAGGGTGGTACCGCGGGAGGCGCACGGCGCATCTCGTCCCTCCGACGGACAGCGCCAAGACGTTCCGCCGGAGGAAGCCTCAGATGAGTCCCCAGCCGCAGTACCGCCAGGTACCCGCTCAGGTGGACCTGCCCGCCCTGGAGCACGCCGTGCTCGATTTCTGGCGCGAGAGCAAGGTCTTCGCCCGTAGCCTCGAACAGTCCGAGGGACGGCCCGAGTGGGTCTTCTACGAGGGCCCGCCCACCGCCAACGGCATGCCGGGCGCCCACCACATCGAGGCCCGCGTCTTCAAGGACGTCTTCCCCCGCTTCCGCACCATGCAGGGCTACCACGTGGGCCGCAAGGCCGGCTGGGACTGCCACGGCCTGCCGGTCGAGCTCGCGGTGGAGAAGGAGCTGGGCTTCAACGGCAAGCAGGACATCGAGAAGTACGGCATCGCCGAGTTCAACGCGAAGTGCCGGGAGTCGGTGACCCGCCACACGGACGCCTTCGCCGAGCTCACCACCCGCATGGGCTACTGGGTGGACCTGGACGACGCCTACCGGACCATGGACCCCGAGTACGTCCAGTCCGTGTGGTGGTCGCTCAAGGAGATCTTCAACAAGGGCCTGCTGGTCCAGGACCACCGCGTCGCCCCCTGGTGCCCCCGCTGCGGCACCGGCCTGTCGGACCACGAGCTGGCGCAGGGCTACGAGACGGTCGTCGACCCGTCCGTCTTCGTCCGCTTCCCGCTGACCTCCGGCCCGCTGGCCGGCGAGGCCGCGCTGCTGGTCTGGACGACCACCCCGTGGACCCTGGTCTCCAACGTGGCCGCCGCCGCGCACCCTGACGTCACCTACGTCGTGGCCACCGACGGCACCGAGAAGCTGGTCGTCGCCGAGCCGCTGCTGGAGAAGGCCCTCGGCGAGGGCTGGACGGCGACGGGGCAGTCCTTCACCGGCCGCGAGATGGAGCGCTGGACCTACCGCCGCCCGTTCGACCTGGTCGAGCTGGAGAACGCGAACTACGTCGTCAACGCCGAGTACGTGACCACCGAGGACGGCACCGGTCTGGTCCACCAGGCCCCGGCCTTCGGTGAGGACGACCTCAAGACCTGCCGCGCCTACGGCTTGCCGGTGATCAACCCGGTCCGCCCCGACGGCACCTTCGAGGAGGGCGTCGGCCTGGTCGGCGGCGAGTTCTTCAAGAAGGCCGACGAGAAGCTCGTCGCGGACCTGGACGCGCGCGGCCTGCTCTTCAAGCACATCGCCTACGAGCACAGCTACCCGCACTGCTGGCGCTGCCACACCGCGCTCCTCTACTACGCGCAGCCGTCCTGGTACATCCGCACCACCGCGGTCAAGGACCGGCTGCTCCAGGAGAACGAGAAGACCAACTGGTTCCCCGAGTCGGTCAAGCACGGCCGCTTCGGCGACTGGCTGAACAACAACATCGACTGGGCGCTCTCCCGCAACCGCTACTGGGGCACCCCGCTGCCCATCTGGCGCTGCGAGGAGAACCACCTCACCTGCGTCGGCTCGCTGGCCGAGCTCTCCGAGCTCACCGGCACCGACCGGAGCGCGCTCGACCCGCACCGCCCGTACATCGACGACGTCACCTTCACCTGCACCGCCGACGGCTGCTCCCACACCGCCGTCCGTGTGCCGGAGGTCATCGACGCCTGGTACGACTCGGGGGCCATGCCCTTCGCGCAGTGGGGCTACCCGTACAAGAACAAGGAGCTCTTCGAGAAGCGCTACCCCGCGCAGTTCATCTCGGAGGCCATCGACCAGACCCGCGGCTGGTTCTACACCCTGATGGCGGTCGGCACCCTCGTCTTCGACAAGTCGTCGTACGAGAACGTCGTCTGCCTGGGCCACATCCTCGCCGAGGACGGCCGGAAGATGTCCAAGCACCTGGGCAACATCCTCCAGCCGATCCCGCTGATGGACCAGCACGGCGCCGACGCCGTCCGCTGGTTCATGGCGGCCGGCGGCTCCCCGTGGGCCGCGCGCCGCGTCGGCCACGGCACGATCCAGGAGGTCGTCCGCAAGACGCTCCTCACCTACTGGAACACCGTCGCCTTCCAGGCCCTCTACGCCCGTACGTCCGGCTGGGCGCCGTCCGCGTCCGACCCGGCCCCGGCCGACCGCCCGCTGCTGGACCGCTGGCTGCTCGGTGAGCTGAACACCCTGACCGACCAGGTCACCCAGGCGCTGGAGGCGTACGACACCCAGCGCGCCGGCAAGCTGCTGTCGTCCTTCGTCGACGACCTGTCCAACTGGTACGTGCGGCGTTCGCGCCGCCGGTTCTGGCAGGGCGACGCGGCGGCGCTGCGCACGCTGCACGAGGTCGTCGAGACCGTCACCCGTCTGATGGCGCCTCTGGTGCCGTTCATCACCGAGCGGGTGTGGCAGGACCTGGTCGTCCCGGTGGACGCCGAGGCCCCGGAGTCGGTGCACCTGGCGAGCTGGCCGGTGGCCGACACCGCACTGATCGACCCCGAGCTGTCCCGGCAGATGCTGCTGGTCCGCCGGCTGGTCGAGCTGGGTCGCGCGACCCGCGCCGAGTCCGGTGTCAAGACGCGTCAGCCGCTGTCCCGCGCGCTGGTCGCCGCCGCCGGCTTCGAGGCGCTGGGCACGGAGCTGCGCGCCCAGATCACCGAGGAGCTGAACGTCTCCTCGCTGGCCTCGCTGAGCGAGGTCGGCGGTTCGCTGGTGGACACCACGGCCAAGGCCAACTTCCGGGCGCTGGGCAAGCGGTTCGGCAAGGGCGTCCAGGCGGTGGCCAAGGCCGTCGCCGAGGCCGACGCGGCCGCGCTGTCGCTGGCCCTGCGCGAGGGCACCGCCTCCGTCGTCGTCGACGGCGAGCCCGTGGCGCTCTCCCCGGACGAGGTGATCATCACCGAGACCCCGCGCGAGGGCTGGTCGGTGGCCTCCGACTCCGGTGCCACGGTGGCGCTCGACCTGGAGATCACCCCGGAGCTGCGGCGTGCGGGCCTCGCCCGTGACGCGATCCGGCTGATCCAGGAGGCCCGTAAGAACAGCGGCCTGGACGTCGCCGACCGCATCGCGGTCCGCTGGTCCACGACGGACGCCGAGACGTCCGGTGCGCTGGCCGAGCACACGGGCCTCATCGCGGACGAGGTCCTCGCGCTGGACTTCGCCGAGGGCGAGGCGGACGGCTCCTACGGCGAGCCGTTCGAGGACGAGGGTCTCGCTCTGACGTTCCGCCTCCGTAAGGCGTAACGGCACCGGAGCAACGCACCGGCTGCCCCGGGAGGTCGAACCTCCCGGGGCAGCCGGTTTTTCCGTATCCCCACGTTTCGGCACCGCGTCCCGGGGCACCCGCACGGAAGTATCGCCGCCCGTCCCCTTCGCCCCGGTGTCTCCCCATCCGTACTTCCGCGCCCCGCGCCCGCCGCCGCCCCGGCCACCGCGTTTGTCTCCGTGGCAAAACGCTTTGGACACAAAACGGGCCGGGCCCGGGACAAAGTCCCGGGCCCGGCCCGATGATTGCCTACGGCTCGCGCCGAGCGATCAGTTGTCGTCCTCGTCGATCAGGAAGCCCCGCATGGGGGACGGCGCCTGCTGCATCGGCTGCTGGCCCTGGGGCCGCACCGGTGCCATCGGCTGCGTCATCGCCGGGGACATCTGCTGCTGACCGCCGTACGACGGGGCACCCATCGAGGTGTTGCCACCCATGGAGGTGTTACCGCCCATGGACGGGTTGCCGCCCATGCTGTGGCCACCCATGCCCGCACCGGCCGAGGCCATGGACCCGCTCATCGACGGGGCCGCGGGCAGCGACGGGGTGTTGGGGTTGCGCGGCGGGGCCAGCGAGTCGTCCGCCTGGTTCTCCAGCTGACGCAGCTGGCTCTCCAGGTAGGACTTCAGACGGGTGCGGTACTCGCGCTCGAAGCCGCGCAGGTCCTCGACCTTGCGCTCCAGCGTGGCGCGGGCGGACTCCAGGGAACCCATCGCGACGCGGTGCTTCTCCTGGGCGTCCCGCTCCAGGGCGTCGGCCTTGGCACGGGCGTCCCGCTCCAGACCCTCGGCACGGCTGCGCGCCTCGCCGACGATCTTGTTCGCCTCGGAACGGGCCTCCGCGATCGCCTGGTCGGCGGTCTGCTGGGCGAGCGAGAGCACCCGTGCGGCGCTGTCACCGCCCGGACCCTGACCCGGCTGCGGAAGCTGGGGGCCGGGGCCACCCATCGGACCGTTCTGACCCATGGCGTTCTGACCCATGGGGCCGTTCTGCCCCATCTGGCCCTGACCCATGCCGTTCTGACCCATAGGACCGCCCTGACCCATCGGACCGTTCTGTCCCATGGGTCCGCCCATCGGGCCGCCCATCGGGCCGTTCTGACCCATCGGGCCGGGGCCGTGCGGGCCCTGGGGACCGTGGCCGTGACCGCCGGGGCCGGCCGGCAGCTGCGGGGCACCGCCCGGAAGCTGCGGCGGGCCGCCCATCTGCTGCTGCTGCGGCACCGGCTGCGGTCCGGATATGGCGGCGGGCACCGGCGCGCCGGGTCGCTGGTCCTGCGGCTCGGGCTTCCGCATTCCCTGCTGCTGCTGGTTCTGCGCGGCGGCACGCGTCGCGGCGGCCAGCTTGGCGCGCAGGTCCTCGTTCTCCCGGAGCAGTCGGGTCAGTTCGGCCTCGACCTCGTCGAGAAAGGCATCGACCTCGTCCTCGTCATAGCCTTCTCGGAGACGGACGGTCGTGAACTGCTTGTTCCGCACGTCCTCGGGGGTCAACGGCATCTCTTCTTCACCTCAACGTAGTCGTCGGCAATCGGCAAGACCGTATCGTTCACAGCCGCGTTCACAGCCGGCTCACGACGGTGATCAGGATGTAGACGATGATCATCAGTACGAAGAAGGACAGGTCGAGCGCCACGCCCCCGAGACGCAGCGGCGGAATGAACCGCCGCAGAAGCTTGAGTGGCGGATCGGTGACAGTGTAGGTCGCCTCCAGGACGACCACCATCGCCTTACCGGGTTGCCATGAGCGAGCGAACTGGAAGACGTAATCCATCACCAGCCGGAAGATCAGAACGAACAGGAAGCAGTACAGCGCGATGTAGATCACCTGCAGTGCGATGTCCATCTCGCGCTTCCCTCTCCCCTTGCTCGTACCCGGCCTGTTAGGCCGTCATTCATCCGGCATTGCCCGGTATTGCGTCTCAGCTCTGATTGAAGAACCCGCCCTCTGCGATGCGGGCCTTGTCCTCCGCCGTGACATCGACGTTAGCAGGAGACAGCAGGAACACCTTCTGCGTCACCCGCTCGATGCTGCCGTGGAGACCGAAGACCAGACCGGCGGCGAAGTCGACCAGACGCTTCGCGTCCGTGTCGTCCATCTCCGTCAGATTCATGATCACCGGGGTGCCCTCCCGGAAGTGTTCCCCGATGGTACGGGCCTCGTTGTAGGTCCGGGGGTGCAATGTCGTGATGCGGTAGGGCTCCCGCTCGGACACAACCTTGGGCATGATCACCGGTGCGTTCTTCTCCAGAGAGTGGCGTTCGGGTGTGATGGACGCCACGGGGGCGATTCGGGCGGGTCGTCCCGTTTCCGCTACGAGCGGAGCGGGTTCGCGTTGTGCAGGTGGCTGGGCGACTCGAACCGGTTCGTCCGGTTGCGTCTGTTGAGACTGGTGCTGCTGCCTGCGGCGGTCGGGCTCAGGCTCGGGCTCGAACTCGTCGTCGGGGTCGAAACCCGGGCCGTCGTACCCATCGTCCTCCACGAGGCCGAGGTAGACCGCCATCTTGCGCATCGCGCCGGCCATTCTCTGCGTCCTCCGCTCTGTGGTGGATCGGCTCCGTCAACGGCGCCTTGGATCCACTTGGTCTGCCCGTCTTTTGACGGTAATGACCATATTTTCTGCTGTGGTCCGACTTCCTGGCGACGTTACCCGAGCCTGGGTCGGACTCCGAGCACCGCCGATCCGACACGTACATGTGTCGCCCCGGCCGCCACGGCGTCATCCAGGTCCGCGCTCATCCCTGCTGACACCATGTTCGCAGCAGGATGGGCCGCGCGCATGCCCGTTGAGATTTCCAGCAGCCGGTCGAAGGCCGCCCGGGGGCGCCCGGCGAACGGGCCGGCGAGCGGAGCCACCGTCATCAGTCCGGCGGGGCGCAGCCCTTCGGCGGCGGCGAGCCCGTCGGCGAGCGCGGCGACCCCGTCGGGCGCGACCCCGCCGCGGGCCCCGCGCTCACCCGACTCGGCGTCAAGAGCCACCTGGATCAGGCAGTCGAGCTCACGGCCGGCCCGGACGGCGGCCGCGGACAGGGCGGTGACCAGTCGATCGCGGTCGATGGAATGCACCACATCGGCATAACTCACCACCGAACGCACCTTGTTCGTCTGCAATTGTCCGACAAAGTGCCAGGTGAGGGGCAGATCCGCGCACTCGGCGGCCTTGGGGGCGGCGTCCTGGTCGCGGTTCTCCGCGACGTGCCGGACGCCGAGTTCGGCGAGGAGGCGCACATCACTCGCGGGATAGGTCTTGGTGACCACGATCAGGGTCACCTCGTCCCGCGCGCGCCCGGCGGCGGCACAAGCGGAGGAGATACGTTCCTCCACGCGCGCCAGATTGCCGGCGAGTTCTGTTTTACGGTCCGTCACGGCTCAGTCCAACCAGACATAACTCGCGAGCCGCCCTGTGGTGTGCTCGCGCCGATACGAGAAATGATCCGGCGATTCCAGCGTGCAAATGTGAGATTGTCCGCTGATATTCACGCCGAGTCGGGCCAATTGCGCCCTTACCCCCGCGGCCACGTCCACCGCCGGGGTGCCCTGCCGGGTGGTGGCCCACGCCTCGGGCACCACCGCGGCGACCTCGGCGCGCATGGCCTCCGGCACCTCGTAGCAGAGTCCGCAGACCGAGGGGCCGGTGCGGGCGACGATCCGGGCGGGGTCCGCGCCGAGCGCGGTCATCGCCTCGACCGCCGCGGGGACGACCCCGGCGACCAGGCCGGGCCGGCCCGCGTGGGCCGCGCCCGCCACCCCGGCGACCGGGTCGGCGAGCAGAACGGGAGTGCAGTCCGCGGTCAGGACCGCGAGGGCGAGCCCCCTACGGGCCGTCACCACCCCGTCCACGGCCGGAATGTCCGGGGTGTCCCAAGGGCCGTCGACCACGGCCACGTCACGGCCGTGCACCTGGTTCATCCAGACGACCGCCGCGGGGTCGAGGCCGAGGCCCTTCGCCGTCCGCTCGCGGTTGGCCCGGACGGCTGCGGGATCGTCGCCGACCGCGCCGCCGAGGTTGAGCTCGCCATACGGAGCGGCGCTCACCCCGCCCCACCTGTCGGTGAAGGCGAAGTGCGCGCCGCTCGCGTGCTCTTCGGTTGTCACTGCGTGCTGTTGCCCTATCACTGGGGGCCGCTCACTCGCTCGTTGGCACTACTTGAGGAAGTCCGGCACGTCCAGTTCCTCGGCGGTCGAGTCCTGGTACGGACGGGCCGGCGGGACCTGCGGGGACGAGACCGGCGGCGCCGGGATCTCGTTGACCGGGGCCGGCTCGGACAGCGGCTCCTCGCTGCGCGGGGTCACGCCGCCGAGTCCGCCGAAGGACGACCGGGAGGGCTCGGGCGTGGCCGGACGGCTCGGTGCCGCCGAGGCCGGGGCCTCCTCGCGGCCCGTGCCGTAGGAGGAGCCGAGCACCTTGTCGCGGCTGCCCTTGGCCGGCGGCTGGCCGCCGTCGAAGCCCGCCGCGATGACGGTGACCCGGACCTCGTCACCCAGGGCGTCGTCGATGACGGCGCCGAAGATGATGTTGGCCTCGGGGTGGGCCGCCTCGCTGACCAGCTGCGCGGCCTCGTTGATCTCGAAGAGACCGAGGTCGGAGCCACCGGAGATGGAGAGCAGCACACCGCGGGCGCCGTCGATGGACGCCTCCAGGAGCGGCGAGGAGATCGCCATCTCCGCGGCGGCCACCGCGCGGTCGTCGCCACGGGCGGAGCCGATGCCCATGAGGGCCGAGCCCGCCTCGGACATCACGGACTTGACGTCGGCGAAGTCGAGGTTGATCAGGCCCGGGGT
Source organism: Streptomyces eurocidicus (assembly GCF_002891295.1). Classification (GTDB taxonomy): domain Bacteria; phylum Actinomycetota; class Actinomycetes; order Streptomycetales; family Streptomycetaceae; genus Streptomyces; species Streptomyces eurocidicus. The sequence continues at coordinate 182,148 of NZ_LGUI01000001.1, forward strand.
GGTGATCAGGTCGGTGATGCCCTGGACACCCGACAGCAGGACCTGGTCCGCGGACTTGAACGCGTCGAGCACGCTCACCTGGCGGTCCGAGATCGACAGCAGTCGGTCGTTGGGGATCACGATGAGGGTGTCGACCTCGTCGCGCAGACCCGCGATGCCGTCCTCCGCCTGGTTCGCCCGGCGGCGTCCCTCGAAGGTGAACGGGCGGGTGACCACACCGATCGTCAGGGCGCCCAGCGAGCGGGCGATGTTGGCGACGACGGGCGCGCCACCGGTGCCGGTGCCACCGCCCTCGCCGGCGGTGACGAAGACCATGTCGGCCCCCTTGAGGACCTCCTCGATCTCCTCGCGGTGGTCCTCGGCCGCCTTGCGGCCGACATCGGGGTTGGCGCCGGCGCCGAGGCCGCGGGTGAGCTCACGGCCGACGTCGAGCTTGACGTCGGCGTCGCTCATCAGCAGGGCCTGCGCATCGGTGTTGATCGCGATGAACTCGACGCCCTTGAGACCGACCTCGATCATCCGGTTGATGGCGTTCACGCCACCGCCGCCGATTCCGACGACCTTGATGACTGCGAGGTAGTTCTGCGGTGCTGCCACGTCGAAGGCCTCTCGCCTCGAGTTACGTATGCCTGGGGGACGGTTCTCTATGCCGACCCGAACCCTCAACCTCAAGTTTAGGGTTACCGGTGCCACTGTTCGCTGGGGTTCTCCGAACAGGACACTAAGTCGACAAGCCGCGCGTGTTCAACGAACACGCCGAACCTCCCGTTTTTCTTTTCACCCTATGTGATCACCCATAGCCGTAGCCAGCCAGGGTGTCGGCCGGCCGCCCCGGGCGTCAACTCCCCGATGCCGCCGGAGCGCTGGGAGCGCTCACATCGAAGTGCCGCGCCCCCCGCGCCGCCTTCATCAGAGCGGTGAGCGTACGGGCTTTCGCGTCGCCCCGCTCACCACTCCCCCAGACCACCGTCCGACCGCCCGTCAGCTCCAGAGTGATGGAGTCGTACGAGCGTACGCGGATGGCACGGGTGTCCGCGCGGACGTCCGCGGGCAGCGACTCGGCGACCCGGACGCCCTCGCGCTCCAGCCTCGGCGGGCCGAACCGGCGGAGGCTGGGCGAGTCCGCCGCCTCGACCGTCAGCCGGGGGACGCCCTTCGGAGCGCGATCGACTGTGGCGAACCGCACGCCGTCGCCGTCGATTTCGATGAACTTTCCGCCCTTCTCGACGATCGCCCGTGGCTGACGTTCGACCACTTCGAGGGCGATCCCGTGCGGCCAGGACCGCTCGACGGCCACCGTGTCGATCCTCGGCAGCCGCTCGCGCAGCCGCTCGGCGATGGCGTCCGTGTCCACCGAGGCCAGGGGTTCGCCGAGCGGGACCTCGGCGGCCTCGCGCACCTCCTCGGGCGTCAGCACCCGGACGCCGCTGACGTCCACGTGCCGGGCCCGCAGCCAGCTGGAGCCGTAGAGCGCCCAGCCGGCGGCGCCGCCGAGGAGCACCGCGGCGGCGGTCCAGAGGAGCAGCCGCCGCCGGGGCACCTTGAGCCGGAGGAGGGGGAAGCGGCCGCGGGGCCCGCGCGGCTTGCGCTTGGCCGGCCGGGGCGGGCCGGACCGCACCGCTTTCCCGCTCCTGGGGTTCCTGCTCTTCGAGCCACCGCGCTGAGCGGTCGACGGTCCGGCCACGCTCCCCTAGCCTCCTGCTCTACGGGCGCTCAGCCCGCTCTGCGTGCGGCAATAGCCTCGTACACCATGCCGACGAGCAGCTCGTCGGCGTCGCGGCGCCCGAACTCGGAGGCGGCGCGGGACATCTCGTACAGCCGGTGCGGGTTGCCGAGCACCGGGAGGACCTGGCTCTGGATCCACTCGGGGGTCAGCTCGGCGTCGTCGACCAGCAGGCCGCCGCCCGCCTTGACCACCGGCTGGGCGTTCAGCCGCTGTTCGCCGTTGCCGATGGGCAGCGGGACGTAGGCGGCCGGCAGCCCGACGGCGGACAGCTCCGCGACGGTCATGGCGCCCGCGCGGCAGAGCATCATGTCGGCCGCGGCGTACGCGAGATCCATCCGGTCCACATACGGTACCGGGACATAGGGCGGCATTCCGGGCATGTTGTCCACATGCGGCAGTTCGTTCTTCGGACCGACCGCGTGCAGGATCTGGATTCCGGAGCGCTGCAGCGCCGGGGCGACGGCCTGGACGACCTCGTTCAGCCGGCGGGCGCCCTGCGAGCCGCCGGAGACCAGCAGGGTCGGCAGGTTGGGGTCGAGCCCGAAATACGCCCGCGCCTCGAACCGGGCCGCGGCCCGGTCGAGGGTGGCGATGGTGCGCCGCAGCGGGATGCCGACGTAGCGGGCGTTGCGCAGCTTGCTGTCCGGGGTGGACACCGCGACGCCGGCCGCGTAGCGCGAGCCGATCTTGTTGGCGAGGCCGGGCCTGGCGTTGGCCTCGTGCACGATGATCGGCACACCGAGCCGCTTGGCGGCCAGATAGCCGGGCAGCGCCACATAGCCGCCGAAGCCGACCACGCAGTCCGCCTTGGTGCGCTCCAGGATCTGCTCGGCGGCCTTGATGGTGCCGCGCAGCCGTCCGGGGACGGTGATCAGCTCGGGTGTGGGCTTGCGAGGCAGGGGTACGGCGGGGATGAGCCCGAGTTCATAGCCCCGCTCGGGCACCAGCCGGGTCTCCAGACCCCGCTCCGTGCCGAGCGCCGTGATCCCCACGGTCGGGTCCTGCCTGCGCAGGGCGTCCGCGAGGGCGAGCGCGGGCTCGATGTGGCCGGCGGTCCCCCCACCGGCGAGTACGACATGCACCGAAATTCACCGCTCTCCGGACGGTCGCTTCTTGACGCGCCGTCTCATCGTCTTCCATCTCACCCCAGGCTGCCGCATGGCCAGCGCCGCCCGTGCACCGGGTTCGTCGCGTGCGAACGCGATCAGCAGCCCGATGGCGAACATGGTCGGCAGCAGGGCGGACCCTCCGTAGGAGAACAGCGGCAGGGGGACACCGGCGATCGGCAGCAGGCCGAGCACCGCACCGATGTTGACCACGGCCTGGGCCGTGATCCAGGTGGTCACACCTCCCGCGGCGTACCTCACGAAGGGGTCCTCCGTGCGTCCGGCCACGCGGATACCCGCATAGCCTAGAGCCGCGAACAGGGCGAGCACCGACAGCGTCCCCGCGAGACCGAGTTCCTCGCCGGTGATGGCGAAGATGAAGTCCGTGTGAGGTTCGGGGAGTTCGCCCCATTTCTCCACACTCGCTCCGAGGCCGGCCCCGAACCATCCGCCGTTGGCCAGCGCGTAGATCCCGTGCACGGCCTGCCAGCACTGGTCATTGGTGCCGGGGTCGGTGGCGCCGATGCAGGCGAGCCGGGACATCCGGTTCGCACTGGTCTTGATGAAGAGTACGGCGAGGACGGCCGTGACGCCGAACACCCCGGCGAACAGCCGGGTGGGGGCGCCGGCCACCCACAGCAGGCCCAGCAGCACCGTGGTGAGCACCACGGTGGTCCCCATGTCGCCGCCCAGCATGATCAGGCCGAGCAGCACGAAGGTCACCGGCACCAGCGGCACCAGCAGGTGTTTCCACTGGGTGAGCAGCTTCTTGACCTGTTTACGGGCCAGCAGGTCGGCACCCCAGAGCACCAGGGCCAGCTTGGCGAACTCGCTGGGCTGGAGCTGGAAGGGGCCGCCGAGCGAGATCCAGTTGGTGTTGCCGTTGATGGTCTCGCCGATGCCGGGCACCTGGACCAGGCAGAGCAGGAAGAGCGAGCCCGCGAGGGCGGGGTAGGCGAAGGCCCGGAGCACCTTCACGGGCATCCGGGCGGCCGTCAGCAGCAGCACGGCGCCGATCGCGGCGGCCAGCAGCTGCTTGCGGAAGAAGAAGCTGGGCGGCAGGCCGTTCTGCAGGGCCTTGATCTGGGAGGCGGAGTAGACCATGACCAGGCCCAGCACGGTGATCAGCAGGGAGCCGCCGAGCACCAGGTAATAGGCGGTCAGCGGCCGGTCCCAGGCGCGCTTGGCACGGATGTGCAGGGTCTTGAGCCCGCCCAGCACGGTGCCGCGGGGCGGCCGGCGGCCGGGCCGCCCCGCCACGGGCCCCGCCGGGCGGGGCGCCCGGACGGGCCGGGGCGCGCGGCGGGCCCGCGCAGGGCCGTCCAGGCGTCCCGGGGGCCCCGGGGGGCTGCGGTGTGGCCGGCGTGCATCCGGGTGTCCCTCCGCTCGAGTCCCGCGCCGCCCGTCCGCGCCCGGGCCCGGGCGGCTACGCGTCCGTGTCGCGGCCCGCCGCGAGCGCGTGGACCGCCTCGGCGAATGCCTCGCCGCGCTTGTTGTAGTTGACGAACATGTCCATCGAGGCGCACGCCGGGGCCATGAGCACGGTGTCCCCCGGTCCGGCGAGCCGGGCCGCTTCGCGGACCGCTTCGGCCATCGCACCAGTGTCGGTCCGGTCGAGGTCGACCACCGGCACATCCGGGGCGTGTCGCGCCAGCGCTTCACCGATCAGGGCGCGGTCGGCGCCCATCAGGACGACGCCGCGCAGCCGCTTCGCCGACCGGGTCACGAGGTCGTCGAAGGTGGCACCCTTGGCGAGGCCGCCGGCGATCCAGACGATGGACTCGTAGGCCGCCAGGGACGCCTCGGCGGCGTGCGTGTTGGTGGCCTTGGAGTCGTCCACGTACGCGACGCCGTCGACGTCCGCGACATGGGCGATCCGGTGGGCGTCCGGGCGGAAGGCGCGCAGGCCCTCCCGGACGGCCGCGGGCTGCACGCCGAAGGCGCGGGCCAGGGCGGCGGCCGCGAGGGCGTTGGCGATGTTGTGCGGGGCGGCCGGCTTGATGTCGGCGACCTCGGCGAGCTCCTGGGCGTTCTTCTGCCGGTCGGCCACGAAGGCCCGGTCGACGAGGAGGCCGTCGACCACGCCGAGCTCGGAGACCGCGGGGGCGCCGAGGGTGAAGCCGATGGCGCGGCAGCCCTCCTCGACGTCGGCCTCGCGGACCAGGTGCTCGGTGCGGGGGTCCGCCGTGTTGTAGACGCAGGCCACCTGGTTGCCCTCGAAGACCCGGCCCTTGTCGGCGGCGTACGCCTGCATCGAGCCGTGCCAGTCGAGGTGGTCGGGGGCGAGGTTGAGGACGGCCCCGGAGTGGGCGCGGACCGACGGCGCCCAGTGCAGCTGGTAGCTGGAGAGCTCCACGGCCAGGACGTCGTAGGGCTCCGCGCCCGGGGCGTCCTGGGCGAGCACGACGTCGACGATCGGTGTGCCGATGTTGCCGACGGCGGCGGTGCGCAGCCCCGCGGCCGTGAGGATCGAGGCCAGCATCTGCACGGTGGTGGTCTTGCCGTTGGTGCCGGTGACCGCGAGCCAGGGGGCGGCGTTCTCGCCGCGCAGCCGCCAGGCGATCTCGACGTCGCCGACCACGTCCACGCCGGCCGCGGCGGCGGCCGCGAAGAGCGGGCTGTCGGGGCGCCAGCCGGGCGAGGTGACGACCAGGTCCGTGCCCTCGGGCAGGGTCTCGGCGTCGGCGAGGCGGACGGTGACGCCCTCGGCGCCGAGCGCGGCGGCGCGCTCGCGCAGCGCCTCGCCGTCGCCGCCGTCGACCACGGTCACCCGGGCGCCGAGGCCGGCCAGGGCGCGGGCGGCGCTGACGCCGCTCACCCCGAGGCCGGCCACGGTGATGTGCTTGCCGCTCCAGGCGGCGGGGCCGGAGGGGCCGGAAAGGGGGGTCACTTGATGGCCAGCCATCCCGCGTAGAAGATTCCGAGTCCGACGGCGACGCACAGGCCCTGGATGATCCAGAACCGGACCACCACAAGGACCTCGCTCCACCCCTTGAGTTCGAAGTGGTGCTGGAGCGGAGCCATCCGGAAGACCCGCTTACCGGTGAGGCGGAAGGAGCCGACCTGGATCACCACGGACATGGTGATCAGGACGAACAGACCGCCGAGGAGGGCGAGCAGCATCTCCGTGCGGGAGCAGATCGCCAGGCCCGCGAGGGCGCCGCCGAGGGCGAGCGAGCCGGTGTCGCCCATGAAGATCTTGGCGGGCGAGGTGTTCCACCACAGGAAGCCGAAGCAGGAGCCCATCAGCGCCGAGGCGACGACCGCGAGGTCGAGCGGGTCGCGGACCTCGTAGCAGGCGGCGCCGGCGGTCAGCGGGTTGCCGCAGGACTGGCCGTGCTGCCAGGTGCCGATGAAGACGTAGGCGCCGAAGACCATCACGGAGGCGCCGGTGGCGAGGCCGTCGAGGCCGTCGGTGAGGTTCACGCCGTTCGACATCGCGAGGATCATGAACAGCGCCCAGACCACGAAGATCACGGGGCCGACGGACCAGCCGAAGTCCTGGGTGAAGGACAGCTTGGTGGAGGCCGGGGTCTGGCCCCGGGTGTCCGCGAACTGCAGCGCCAGCACGGCGAAGGCGATGCCGACGATCAGCTGGCCGGCCATCTTGGCCTTGGCGCGCAGGCCCAGGCTGCGCTGCTTGACGATCTTGATGTAGTCGTCGAGGAAGCCGACCAGGCCCATGCCCGCGGTCAGGAACAGCACCAGCAGACCGGAGAAGGTCGGCTCGTGGCTGGTGATGACCTTGGTCAGGGCGTAGGCGATGAGCGTGGCGAGGATGAAGGCGATGCCACCCATGGTGGGCGTGCCCTTCTTCCCCGCGTGGCCGCGCGGGCCGTCGTCGCGGATGAACTGGCCGTAGCCCTTGCGGGCCAGGAACTTGATCAGCAGCGGGGTGCCGACGAGGGTCAGGACCAGACCGATGACACCCGCGAAGAGGATCTGGTTCATCAGCCCCGGACCTCGCCCTCGCGCTCGAGCAGCTGCTGCGCGACCCGCTCCAGGCCGACCGACCTGGACGCCTTCACCAGCACGACGTCACCCGGGCGCAGCTCGCTGCGCAACAGGTCGACCGCCGCCTGCGTGTCGGACACGTGCACCGACTCCTCACCCCACGAACCCTCGTTATAGGCGCCCATCCGCAGCCAGGCCGCTTCCCTGCCCCCGACTGCCACGAGCTTGCTGACGTTGAGCCGGACGGCGAGCCGTCCGACCGCGTCGTGCTCGGCGAGGGCCTCCTCGCCGAGCTCGGCCATCGGACCGAGCACGGCCCACGTACGGCCCCCGCGCGCCGAGGCGGCTTCGCCCATGGCGGCCAGCGCGCGCAGCGCGGCTCGCATGGATTCGGGGTTCGCGTTGTAGGCGTCGTTGACGATCGTCACGCCGTCCGCACGCTCGGTGACCTCCATCCGCCAGCGGGAGAGCTGGCCCGCCCCGGAGAGCGCGGAGGCGATCTCGTGCGCGGGCATGCCCAGCTCATGGGCGACGGCGGCGGCGGCGAGCGCGTTCGACACGTGGTGCTCACCGTACAGCCGCATGGTCACGTCCCCGCACCCGGTGGGTGTGTGAAGCGTGAAGGAGGGCTGTCCGGTCGCGGTGAGGCGGACCTTCTCGGCGCGCACGTCGGCGTCGGCGGACTCGCCGAAGAGGACGACGCGGGCCTTGGTGCGCGCGGCCATGGCGCGGACCAGGGGGTCGTCGGCGTTGAGGACGGCGACGCCGCCGGCCTCGGCGGCGGGCAGGGCCTCGACCAGCTCGCCCTTGGCGACGGCGATCTGCTCCCGGCCGCCGAACTCGCCGACGTGGGCGGTCCCGACGTTGAGGACGAGGCCGACGCGCGGCGGGGTGATCTCGGTGAGGTAGCGGATGTGGCCGATTCCGCGCGCTCCCATTTCCAGCACCAGGGTGTCGGTGCCGGCGTCGGCGGAGAGCGCGGTGAGCGGCAGGCCGATCTCGTTGTTGAGCGAGCCGGGGGTCCAGACCGTGGGGCCGAGGCGCTGCAGCAGCTGCGCGATCAGGTCCTTGGTGCTGGTCTTGCCGGCCGAGCCGGTGAGCGCGACGACGGTGGTGCCGAGCTTCTCCACGACGGCGCGGGCGAGGGCGCCGAGGGCCGTGACGACGTCGTCGACGACGATCGCGGGGACGCCCACGGGGCGGGTGGCCAGCACGGCCGCGGCGCCGGCGGCGACGGCGCGCTCGGCGTAGTCGTGGCCGTCGACGTGGTCCCCGGGCAGCGCGGCGAAGAGGCTGCCGGGCCGTACCTCACGGGAGTCGATGACGACCGGGCCGTCGGCCGTACGGCCCGGGTCCGGTATGTCGTGCTGCTGCCCGCCGACAATCGCGGCGATCTCGGCGAGGGACAGAGCGATCACTGAGATTTACCTCCGGCCGTTCGGGAGAGCTTCCGGGGGGAGGGTTGTGCGCGCATGGCGGTCTGTCATCCCTGGTCGTTCCGGTGCTTGGTCGACGGGCCCGGCCGCACGGCCTCGATGGCCTCGCGCAGCACCTGGCGGTCGTCGAAGGGGCGTACGACTCCGGCGATGTCCTGGCCTTGTTCATGGCCCTTGCCCAGGACGAGGACGGCGTCGCCGGGCTCGGCGCGGGCGACCGCGGCGGCGATGGCGTCGGCCCGCTCCTCCGCGAGGAGGACCGTGCCGCGCTCGTGGGCCGGCACCTCGGCGGCGCCCGCGAGCATGCTGGCGAGGATCGCGAGGGGATCCTCGGAGCGGGGGTTGTCGGAGGTCAGCACGGCCGTGTCGGCGAGCCGGGCCAGGGCGGCGCCCATCGGGGCGCGCTTGGTCCGGTCGCGGTCGCCGCCGCAGCCGAGCACCGCGTGGATGCGGCCTTCGGTGACCTTGCGCAGGGCCCGGAGAACCGATTCGACGGCGTCGGTCTTGTGGGCGTAGTCGACGACGGCCAGATAGGGCTGGCCCGCGTCGACGCGCTCCAGCCGGCCGGGCACGCCGGGGACGGCGGCGACGCCGTCGGCGGCGGTCTGCGGGTCGGCCCCGGCGACGACGAGGGCGGTGATGGCGGCCAGGGCGTTGGCCACGTTGAACGGGCCGGCCAGCGGGGACCGGGCCCGGACCCGCTCGCCGTTCGGGCCGAGGACGGTGAAGACCGAGTCGAAGGGGCCGGTCTCGACGTCGGCGGCGCGCCAGTCGGCGTCGGGGCGGCCCTCGGCGGAGAAGGTGGTGACCGGGACCTCGGAGGCGCCCTCGGCGAGCCTGCGGCCGTACTCGTCGTCGAGGTTGACGACGCCGACGCGGCTGCGGGCCTTGGTGAAGAGCTCCGCCTTGGCCTGGAAGTAGTCCTCCATGCCCGTGTGGAACTCCATGTGCTCCGGGCTGAGGTTGTTGAAGACCGCGACGTCGAAGACGCAGCCGTCGACGCGGCCGAGCACCAGGGCGTGGCTGGAGACCTCCATGGCGACCGAGCGGACGCCGCGCTCGCGCATCACGGCGAAGAGCGCCTGGAGGTCGGTGGCCTCGGGGGTGGTGCGCTCGGACTTGATCCGCTCGTCGCCGATGCGGGACTCGACGGTGCCGATGAGGCCGGTGAGCCCGCCCATGGCCTTGAGGCCGCCCTCGATGAGGTAGGCGGTGGTGGTCTTGCCGGAGGTTCCGGTGATGCCGATCTGGAGCAGGTCGCGGCCCGGCTGTCCGTAGATCGTCGCCGCGAGCTCGCCCATCCGGCCGCGCGGGTCGGCGACGGTGAGGACGGGCAGACCGGTGGCCGCGGCGCGGTCGGCGCCCGCCGGGTCGGTCAGCACGGCGACGGCGCCGAGGCCGGCGGCCTGGGCGGCGAAGTCCGCGCCGTGGAAGCGGGCGCCGGGCAGGGCGGCGTAGACGTCGCCCGGCCGCACGGCCCGTGAGTCGTGGGTGATCCCGGTGACGTCGGCGTCACCCGGGGCGCCGATGCCCAGCTGACCGGCCAGCTCCGCGAGGGGCGCGGGGCGGACATGGGTGGGGCGGGGCGCTCCCGGGTGTACGGCGGGGGCGTCCTGGGTGGTGGGGGACTGATCAGCGTGTGGCACGGCGGTGAGCGTACCGGGCGGACCCGCCCCGTCGCGAAGCGAGGGGCGGTCCGGGCCGCGGTTCCCGGGATCGGGAGTGATGGTCGTCACGGCCGCCGCCGGATCACTCGCCGTCGTAGCCGACCGGCAGCCGCGGGGGCTGGGTGCCGGACGGCGGTACCTGGAGGGTCTTCAGGGCGAACTCCATCACCTGCTTGTAGACGGGACCGCAGATCTGGCCGCCGAAGTAACTCCCCTTGGTGGGGTTCTGGATGGCGCAGTAGACGGTGATCCGCGGCTGGTCGGCGGGGGCGAAGCCGGCGAAGGAGGCGGTGTACCCGTGGTAGCGCCCGGTGACCGGATCCACCCGGTTGGAGGTGCCGGTCTTGCCCGCGACGCGGTAGCCGGGGATCTTCGCCTTGGTGCCGGTGCCCTCGCGGTCGTCGACCACGGACTCCAGCATGTCCCGGAGGCTCTTGGCGGTCTTCCCGCTCACCACCCGGGTGCGCGGCGGGGTGGGCGCGGGGGTGAAGCGGCCGTCGGGGCCCTTGGTGCCGCGGACGAGGGTGGGCTGCACGCGCTGGCCGCCGCCCGCGATCGTGGAGTAGACGGACGCGGCCTGGACGGCGTTGAGGGACAGGCCCTGGCCGAAGGGGATGGTGTACTGCTGGGAGGCGCTCCACTTCCCCGGGTCGGCGAGGATGCCGGGGGTCTCGCCCGGGAAGCCGAGCCCGGTGGGCTCGCCGATGCCGAACTTCCGCAGGTACGAGTGGAGGACCCGGTTGGCCTGCGACTGGTCCTTGCCGAGCTGTTCGGCGGCCAGGATGGTGCCGATGTTGCTGGACTTGGCGAGCACGCCGTTGAGCGTGAGGTGCCAGGTGGCGTGGTCGATGTCGTCGGCGAAGGCCCGGTCCGCGCGCGGCAGCCGGTTGGGCACCTCGACCCGGGTCTCCGGGGTGGCGGCGCCCTCCTCCAGGACGGCGGCCATGGTCATGACCTTGCTGACGCTGCCCGGTTCGTAGGCGTCCTGGAGGGCGGCGTTGCCCAGGGAGCCGCTGTCGGCGTGGGCGAGGTCGTTGGGGTCGTAGCCGGGGGCGTTGGCCATGGCGAGGATCTCGCCGGAGCGGGTGTCCTGGACGACGACGTAGCCGCGGTCGGCCCCGGACTCCTCCACCTGGCGGGCGATGGCGCTCTGGGCCGCCCACTGGATGTCCCGGTCGATGGTCAGCTCGACCTGGGAGCCGGGCACGGCGGGCTGTTCCTTGACGTCGCCGGTGGGCACCTGGCGGCCGCCGGACTGGGCGTAGACGAGCTTGCCGTCCCGGCCGGCCAGCACCTTGTCCAGCTGGGCCTCGATGCCACCGCCGCCGCGGCCCTCGGCGTTCACAAAGCCCAGTATCCCCGAGGCGAGCCCGCCGTTGGGGTAGACGCGCTTGCTGTGCGGCTCGCGGTTGATGCCGGCGAGGACGTCGCCGGTGCCCTTCTTCTTCGCCGCCCCGGCCGCCGAGCGCTTCTTGAGCTCCTTGACGCGGGTCCAGGTCTTGGGGGTCTGCTGGCGGGCGAGCACCACGTACTTCGACTTGGGGTTGGCCGTGAGCTTCCGCTCCAGCACGTCCGGGCTCTGGTCCAGGACCGGGGCGAGCAGCTCGGCGGCCCGCCGGGCCGCGCCCTCGGACTTGATGCGGTCGGGGGTGAGCAGGTCGGGCGCGGCCGTGATGTCGTAGGCGTCGACGGTGGTGGCGAGGGCCACCCCGGTGCGGTCGGTGATGGTGCCGCGCTCGGCGGCCAGGGTCACCGGGATGTAGCGGTTGACATTGGCGCGGGCCGCGTACGCGCTGGCGTCGAACGCCTGCACCTGGAGCAGCCGCACGGTGAAGGCCAGCAGGACGAGCGCGAGCCCCAGGCCGACCATGCGCAGCCGGGGCCGGGGGCTGCCGAGCCGGAGCGGCAGGGAGCCGGCCCGGGGGCGGGCGGCGGGCGGGCCGGCGACCGGGCGGGGGCCGTGCGGCGCGCGCGGGCCGGGCACGCCGCGGCGGGGTCCGGGCTGCCTGGGGGGCCGGCCTCCGGGGGTCTGCGGCACAGCGTCACCTGCCGGTGATCGGGATGGGCGGGTTGTCCGGCTGGGCCGGCACGGTCGGGGCGGCGGTGCCGGTCGCTGCCCATGGTGCCGGTGGTGCGGCCGGTGCGGGGGGTACCGACACGGCCGGGGCGGGCACGGACTGCGGGCGGGGGGTGCGGCCGGGGCCGCGGGGACCTGCCCGCCCGGGGGGACCGAAGCGGCCGACGGGCCCGCGGGAGCGGTGTTCGCGGGGGCCCGGGCCGCCGGGGCGGCCTGGTCCGCCGAGGGGGCCAGGGGCGTGGTCCAGCCCGTGGTGTCCATGGCGCCGGCCGGGGCCGGGGCGCCGCGGACGGTGCCGTCGGGGCCGAGGAAGGCGGGGTTGCCGCCGGGGATCATGCCCAGCTCCCGGGCGCGCCGCTCCACGGCGTCGGGGGCGGCGAGCCGGTCGACCTCCTGCTGGAGGGCCTGCTGCTCGTCGGTGAGCTCGGTGGTCTCGCGCTGGAGCCGGGTGAGGTCGAAGGAGCCCTGGTTGAGGGAGGAGTTCAGGAGCAGCAGCGAGATCAGCCCGGAGCCGAGCAGCACCACCACCAGCAGGACGAACGGGGTGCGTTTCGCCCCGGCCGGGCCCACGACGCGCAGCCGGCCGAGCCGGGCGCCCCGGCCGCGGGCCGCGGGGGTCATGCGGCTTCCTCCCGGATGCGCTCGGCGCCGCGCAGCCGGGCGGGGGCGGCCCGCCGGTTCTCGGCGACCTCCTCCTCGGTGGGCAGCTCCGCGCCGCGGGTGAGCAGCTTCAGCCGGGGCTGGTAGCGCTCGGGCACGACGGGCAGGCCGGGGGGCGCGGTGGTGGCGGCGCCGGCGGCGAAGACCTGCTTCACGATGCGGTCCTCCAGCGACTGGTAGGAGAGCACGGCGATCCGGCCGCCGACGGCGAGGGCGGCCACGGCGGCGGGGATGGCGGCCTCGACGCTGGCCAGCTCGGCGTTGACCTCGATGCGCAGGGCCTGGAAGGTGCGCTTGGCGGGGTTGCCGCCGTGCCGCTTGGCGGCCTGCGGGAGGGCGTCGCGGATGAGCTCGACGAGCCGGGCGCTGTTGGCGAAGGGCTCCTTGGCGCGCTCCTTCACCACGGCCTCGACGATCCGCTTGGCCTGCTTCTCCTCGCCGTAGCTGCGCAGGATGCGGACCAGGTCGCCGGGGGCGTACGTGTTGAGGACGTCGGCCGCGCTGATGCCGGTGGTCTGGTCCATCCGCATGTCCAGGGGCGCGTCCTGGGCGTAGGCGAAGCCGCGGTCGGCCTCGTCCAGCTGCATGGAGGAGACGCCGAGGTCGAAGAGGACGCCCTGGACGCGGGGGACGCCGAGCCGCGCCAGGACGTCGGGCAGCTCGTGGTAGACGGCGCGGACCAGGGTGGCGCGGTCGCCGAAGGGGGCCAGCCGCTCGCCGGCCAGCGCGAGGGCGGTGGGGTCGCGGTCGAGGGCGACGAGCCGGGCCTCCGGGAACCGGGTGAGCAGCGCCTCGCTGTGGCCGCCCGCGCCCAGGGTGCAGTCGACGACGACCGCGCCGGGCTCGGTGAGAGCGGGAGCGAGCATGTCCAGGCAGCGCTGGAGCATGACGGGGACGTGTCGCGCGTTGCTGCTCATGCGCCCTTCTGAGATTCGGCCCGGTTCGGCGTGTGCACGGCGAATCCGGAGGGGGCGCGGGGCGCACGTACCGCCGGGTCCCCACCCGCCCCGAGGGGAAGCGGCCGGTCTGGCACCGGGGAAGTGACGCCAGGCGACCGGGGAGCGGGAGGAGGCCGAGAGGTACGTCCGCGTCGCGCACGTGTTTGGGTTTTTTGGATCCAAGGGGAGCGTGGGGCCTCCCACTTCGCGCCACTTTAGTCCACTCGTCCCCCCGGTCAACCAACCGGAGAGCGCGTCCCGGCGTGGGCGCGGGGCGTGTACGGAGCGCTCCGGGCGGACTCCCGGGCGGCGCTTCGGGCGACCGGGTGTGATCTTGGCCGGCGCGTCCGGCGCGCCCCTCACCCGTACGGCGGCAGACCCCGCTGAGCTGTGGCTTACCTCACAGGAGGGCACGTCAGAGGTATTTTGTCGGCGCTGGAACGGGCCTGCGGGCCGTTCGCCGACTACCTTCGTTCACATGTCGATATCCGCGTCCCAGCCGGCGCCTCAGAGCTCCGAAAGCGACCGCGCCCAGACCCAGGGCACGGTCACCGACCGTCTCGTTCAGGCCAACGCCGAATACGCCGCCGCGTTCACCGACCCCGGTATGGACGCCCGCCCCGTTCTCAAGGTCGCCGTGGTGGCCTGTATGGACGCCCGTCTCGACCTGCACGCCGCGCTCGGCCTCGAGCTCGGCGACTGCCACACCATCCGCAACGCCGGCGGTGTGGTCACCGACGACATGATCCGCTCGCTGACCATCAGCCAGCGGGCGCTCGGCACCCGCTCCGTGGTGCTGATCCACCACACCGACTGCGGTCTGCTCAGCCTGACCGAGGACTTCCGGCACGAGATCGAGGCCGAGGTCGGACAGCGCCCGGCGTGGGCGGTGGAGGCGTTCAAGGACCTGGACAAGGATGTCCGGCAGTCCATGCAGCGCGTCCGGACCTCGCCGTTCCTGCCGCACACCGACGACGTGCGCGGATTTGTCTTCGACGTGACGACGGGTCTGCTGCGCGAGATCGACCCCCGGGACTGATTATCCACAGGCGGTGACGGGACACCGCGCGGACGGCCAGAATGCGTGGAGTGGGTGCGCCGTCCAGCCGCCGTCGCATTTCCACGGCGGGCACGGTGTCCGTGATGTCGGGGTGGACCGGGTCCGTGCGTCGGACCCGGCCAGCAGGAGGGCCGAGGAGGGCCGGGTGACGACCCATGACGAGCGAGCGAGCCTTGGGGATCCCCCCACGCGAGCGGAGCCGAGCGTAGGGGGAGATCTGATCACCACCGCCGAGCGGATCCGCAGGGCGGTGGAGAGTGTGATCGAGGGCAAGCCGGAGGTCGTACGCCTCTCGCTGACGGTCCTGCTCGCCGAGGGCCACCTGCTGATCGAGGACGTGCCGGGGGTGGGCAAGACGATGCTCGCCAAGGCGCTGGCCCGGTCCATCGACTGCTCGGTGCGGCGCATCCAGTTCACCCCGGACCTCCTGCCGTCCGACATCACGGGCGTGAGCGTCTTCGACCAGCAGCGGCGGGACTTCGAGTTCAAGCCCGGCGCGATCTTCGCCCAGATCGTGATCGGCGACGAGATCAACCGCGCCTCGCCCAAGACCCAGTCGGCGCTGCTGGAGTCGATGGAGGAGCGGCAGGTCACCGTCGACGGCCACACCTACGAGCTGCCCGGCCCGTTCATGGTGGTGGCCACCCAGAACCCGGTCGAGATGGAGGGCACCTACCCGCTGCCCGAGGCGCAGCGCGACCGCTTCATGGCCCGCGTCTCGATGGGCTATCCGAGCCCCGAGGCCGAGATGCGGATGCTCGACACCCACAGCGTCGTCGACCCGCTGGACGACCTCCAGCCGGTGGCCCACGCCCATGACATCCTCAAGCTGGTCGACGCGGTCCGCACGGTGCACGTCGCCGACTCCGTGCGCCGCTACGCGGTGGACCTGGTCGCCGCGACGCGCCAGCACCCGGAGCTGAGACTCGGCGCGTCGCCGCGCGCGACGCTGCACCTGGTGCGGGCCGCGAAGGCCGCGGCCGCGCTGGCCGGCCGGGAGTACGCCCTGCCCGACGACGTCCAGGCACTGGCCGTCGCGGTGCTCGCGCACCGGCTGCTGCCCACCGCGCAGGCCCAGCTCGGCCGCCGCACGGCCGAGCAGATCATCCTCGAGCTCCTCCAGCGCACCCCCGTGCCCGATCCGGCCGCGCAGCACCGCTGGGCGTCCAACGGCCACCAGCCCCCGGGCGCGCGGAGGCTGTGATGGACCGGGGGGAAGGCGCCCCGGGGACCGGGGGGCGCGAGCCGGGCGGCGGTTACTTCCACGGCCTGGGGGCGGCGCTCGGCGGGCTGACCACCCGCGGCCGCTCGTTCCTGGCCGCCGGCGTCGCGGCGGCCGGCTGCGCATACGTCCTGGGCCAGTCCGACCTGCTGCGGGTGGGGCTGCTGCTGGCCGTGCTGCCGCTGGTGTGCGTGCTGGTGCTGCACGGCACCCGCCACCGGGTCACGGGCAGCCGGCGGCTGACGCCCGCCCGGGTGTCCATGGCCGCCGAGGCCCGGGTGCACCTCCGGATCGACAACGTCTCGCGGCTCCCCACGGGCCTGCTGATGCTCCAGGACCGGGTGCCGTACGTCCTGGGACCCCGCCCCCGCTTCGTGCTGGACCGGGTGGAGCCCGGCGGCCGGCGCGAGGTGGCCTACCGGGTCCGCTCCGAGCTGCGCGGGCGCTATCCGCTCGGCCCGCTCCAGCTGCGCCTGACGGACCCCTTCGGCATGTGCGAGCTCACCCGCGGCTTCAGCGCGTACGACACCCTCACGGTCGTCCCGCGCGTGGACCCGCTGCCCCCGACCCGCCTCGGCGGCGAGGCCACCGGCTACGGCGACGGCCGCGCCCGGTCGCTCGCCCTGGCCGGCGAGGACGACGTCATCCCGCGCGGCTACCGCCACGGCGACGACCTGCGCCGGGTGCACTGGCGCTCCACCGCCCGCCACGGCGAGCTCATGGTGCGCCGCGAGGAGCAGCCGCAGCGCGCCCACTGCACGGTGCTGCTGGACACCCGCGGCGTCGGCTACGAGGGCGTGGGCCCGGACGCCCCCTTCGAGTGGGCGGTGTCCGGGGCGGCCTCAGCCGCCGTCCACCTGCTGGAGCGGGGGTTCGCCGTGCGGCTGCTGACGGACACGGGGAGCTCGCTGCCCGGCCCGGACGGCGGGGGCGGCGCCCATGACGCCTCGGACGCGGCGGGCCTGCTGCTCGACGCCCTGGCCGTGGTCGACCACTCCGCGGGCGACGGCCTGTCGCCCGCGTACGACGCGCTGCTCCGCGGCGGAGAAGGGCTGCTGGTGGCGTTCCTGGGCGGGCTGGACGACCGGGAGACGGCCGTGGTCGCGCGGATGCGCGGGCGCAGCCGGGCGGCGGTGGCCTTCGTGCTGGACCCGGCGGCCTGGGCGGCGGACGCCCGGGCCCACGACCCGCGGGCCCGGCAGGCCGCCGAGAGGCGGCTGCGGGTGCTGCGCGAGGCGGGCTGGACGGCGCTGTCCGCCGCCCCGGGCGCCTCGCTGCCCGAGCTGTGGCGGCTGGCGGGCGGCCCGCCGGGCACCGCGGGCGCGGCGGAGCAGCCGGGAGGAGCCGCGTGAGCGGGCGGATGCGGCTGGCGGTGTGCGCCGCGCTGGCCACGCTGGCGGCGGCCTGCGCGCTGCTGCCGCTCGTCGAGCGGACGGCCTGGATCCTCCAGGCCGCGCTGCTGCTGGCCGTGCAGACGGCGGTGGGGGTGCTGGGCCGCCGGATGCCGCTGGCCCGGCCCCTGACGGTGGCCGCGCAGGCCGTGGCGGGACTGCTGCTGCTCACCGTGGTCTTCGCCGGTTCCCAGGCGGTCGGCGGGCTGCTGCCCGGCCCGGACGCCTTCCGGGAGTTCGGGCAGCTGGTCCAGGAGGGCGCCGAGGACGTCGGCCGGTACGCCATCCCCGCCCCGGCGACGACGGGCATCAGGCTGCTGCTGGTCGGCGGCGTGCTGGTGGTCGGCCTGATCGTGGACGCCCTGGCGGTGACGTACGGCGCCGCCGCCCCCGCGGGCCTGCCCCTGCTGGCGCTCTACTCCGTGGCGGCCGGGCTGGCCAAGGACGGCACGGACTGGCTGTGGTTCCTGGTGGCGGCGGCCGGCTATCTGGTGCTGCTCCTGGCCGAGGGCCGGGACCGGCTGGCCCGCTGGGGCCGGGTGTTCGGCGGCGGGCCGGGCGGCGCCGGTTTCGCCCCGGCGGGCGCCGTGCCCGCCCCGGTCCGCACGGGCCGGCGGATCGGCGCGCTGGTGCTGGGCATCGCGCTGGTGGTGCCGGCCGTGCTGCCCACGATGGACAGCGGTCTGCTGGACTCCCCCGGCCGGGGTTCCGGGGCGGGCGCCGGCGACGGCGGGGTCACCTCCGTCAAGCCGCTGGTCGCGCTCCAGGACAGCCTGAAGCAGCCGGTGAACCGCGAGGTGATGCGCTATCGCACCTCCACGGCGAACAGCCGCGACCTGTATCTGCGCATCGTCGCCCTCGACCGGTTCGACGGCTCCTCGTGGCGGTCCTCCGAGCGGCGGCTGACGGAGCTGCCCGACGAGCTGCCCGCCCCGGCGGGGCTCGCCCCAGACGTCCGCGCGGATCTGGTCAACACCTCCGTCGCCGCCTCCGGTTCGTACGCGCAGAACTACCTCCCGCTCCCCTACCCCGCCGAGCGGGTGCGCGCCGAGGGCCGGTGGCGGTACGAACCGGAGGGGCGCGCCCTGGTCGGCGACCGCGGGCAGACCACCCGGGGCCTGCGCTATCAGGTGTCGAGCCTGCTGGTGGAGCCCACGGCCGAGCAGCTCACGGAGGCGCCCGCGCCGCCCACCCAGGTGCTCCGCGAGTACACCGCGGTGCCCTCCTCGCTGCCGTCGGTGGTGGCCAGGACGGCCCGGGAGGTGACGGCCGGCTCGGCGAACGCCTATCAGCAGGCGGTGCGGCTCCAGGACTGGTTCGCGGTCGACGGAGGCTTCCGGTACGACACGGAGGTCGAGTCGGGCACCGGCGGTCAGGCGATCGCGAAGTTCCTGAAGGACAAGCGGGGCTTCTGCGTCCACTACTCCTTCTCGATGGCCGCCATGGCGCGGACGCTGGGCATCCCCTCCCGGGTCGCGGTCGGCTTCATGCCGGGCACCCCGCAGGCGGACGGCTCGGTGTCGGTCGGCTCCAAGGACGCGCACGCCTGGCCCGAGCTCTATTTCGAGGGCGCGGGCTGGACCCGCTTCGAGCCGACGCCCAGCCGGGGCTCGGCGCCCGAGTACACCGTCTCCCAGCGGCCCTCCGCCGCCGACCCCGGGGTGCCGAGCCCGGCGCCGGCCCGCTCGGCGCCCGCCGCGCCCCCGTCGGCGGACGACCGCTGCACGGCCCGGATGAAGAAGCTGGAGGGCTGTGTGCCCCCGCCGCAGCAGGCCGGCGGCGGAAGCACGGGCACCGGCGGGCCCGGAGCGGGCGCGCTGGCGGGCATCGCGGTGGCCGTCCTGGCCGTGGCGGCGCTTCCCCTGCTGCCGTTGCTGTGGCGCAGGCGGGTCCGTGCCCGCAGGCTCGCGGACACCGCGCCCCGGCGGCGCGGGAAGGCGGCCCGGGCGGCGGAGGCCGGGGCTCCGGGGCCCGAGGGGCCCGGCCGGGCCGGGGCGGGGGACGCCGTCGTGGCGGAGCGCACCCTGGCGGCCTGGCGGGAGCTCACCGACTCCGCCTGGGACTACGGCATCCCGCCCGACGAGGCCCGGTCGCCGCGGAGCGCGGTGGAGCGGATCGTCCGGCTCGGGGAGCTGGACGGGCCGGCCGCCGAGGCCGCGGGCCGGGTCGCGACGGCGGTCGAGCAGGTGCTGTACGCGCCCCGGCCCCGGCCGGCCGGCGGGCTGGCGGCCGAGGTCGGCGACGTCCGGGCCGGGCTGCGGCCCGCGCGGGGCGGGGCGCCCGGCTGCGGGCGGCGCTGGCGCCGCGCTCGGCGGTCCGGGTGCTGTGGGAGTTCTCCCGGCGCCGGGAGGCGGCGGCCGCACGGCTGCGGACCGGCCGGGCGTCGGCCCTCCGCCGCCGGGTGGGGGCCGCCCTGCGCCCGGCCCGGCAGCGCGGCTGACGGACCGTCAGGCAATAGGGAAGAGAAACGGCGTGGGGCCGGGACATCCGTCCCGGCCCCACGCCGAAAGGCATGGTCGCGGAAGGCTCAGTGGCCCTGCTCGTCGCGTCGGCGCTGCCAGCGCTGCTCGATGCGGTCCATCACGGTCCGGCGCTGCCGCACCTGGCCACGGCCCGGGCCCCCCAGGGGACCGGCGGCGCCGGGCTGGGCACCGGGCCTCGGGGCCTTGCGCCAGCCGGTCACGGCCAGTGCCGCGCACCCCAGCATCACGAGGAAGCCCACCACGCTGATCCAGTACTGCCCCGGAATCATCACGCCGGTCATGAGGAGCGCGATGCCCACCAGAAATCCGGCGACCGCCTGGTAGACCCGTCGCCGGGTGTACGTGCGCAGGCCGCTGCCCTCGAGCGCTGTCGCGAACTTGGGATCTTCGGCGTACAGCGCTCGCTCCATCTGCTCGAGCATGCGCTGCTCGTGCTCCGAGAGCGGCACGGAGTCCTCCTACTCGTCGGTCGCGGGGGGCGACCGGGGTGCGACCCTTTCAAGGATAGGCAGGGAATCGCCCCCGTGAAACCCGCCCCTCTGCGCCAATCCGCCCACCGCTGCCGGCCTGGCGATCGGTGGTGTCGAGACGTACATTCCCGCTCCGCCGATACGCCATGCCGGACGGTGTCCCCCGATCATACGGGGCGAAGCGGCTGATCGGGTGGCCTGTGACCTACCGCGCGCGGTCAGCCACGCTCGGCCAGGACGTGCAGTTGAGTGGCCACGGAGTGGAAGGCCGGGAGCTCGGCCGCGACGGCCTCCAGCTGGAGCAGGGCGTCCATGGCGCCGGGCTCGGCGTCGAGCAGCACACCCGGCACCAGATCGGCGAAGACGCGCACGCCGTGCACGGCCCCGACCTCCAGACCGGCCCCGGTGACCAGTGCGGACAGCTGGTCGGCCGTGAACCGGCGCGGGACGGGGTCGCCGGCGCCCCAGTGGCCCGTGGGGTCGGTGAGGACCTGCTTGGCCTCGGCGAAGTGACCGGCGAGGGCACGGGCCAGCACGGCGCCGCCCTGGCCCGCGGCGAGCAGGCTGAGGGTGCCGGAGGGGCGGAGCGCCTCGACGACACTGCGGACGCCCTCGGCGGGGTCGTCCACGTACTCCAGCACGCCGTGGCACAGGACGGCGTCGTAGGCACCGCGCTCCACCACGTCGAAGAGGCCGTGGGTGTCGCCCTGGACGCCGCGCACCCGGTCGGCGACACCGGCCTCGGCGGCCCGGCGCTCCAGGGCGAACAGGGCGTTGGGGCTCGGGTCGACGACGGTCACGCGGTGCCCGAGGCGGGCGACCGGCACCGCGAACTTGCCGGAGCCGCCGCCGGTGTCGAGGACCTCCAGCACACCGCCGGTATCCCGCCCGGTGGCCTTGACCCGGCGGTCCAGGGCGTCCTTCAGGACCTCCCAGACCACGGCGGTACGGAGGGACGCCCGGGGGCGCAGCGGGTCTGACACGGCGGGTGGCTCCTCGACAGTGCGACGAAAGGGTGGAACGGCCGGACAGCCGACGCGGACGCCCGGCTGACCTGGGCGTGCGGCTCCCAGCCTAATGGGCTGGACCAAGCGCTCCGACGACCGCTCGCCGCGGTGGCGGGACCGGATCAGTGTGCGGGGGAACGGGGGCGAGCGACAGACCGCCTCCGCGGGTGGGGGGTGAGGCGGGTCTGTCCCCTACCCGCCCCTTCCCGTAACCGGGGGCAAGCCCCCGGGCCCCCTTTCCGCGCTGACGCGCGGTGTCCTCAAACGCCGGACGGGCTGAAATTCAGCCCGTCCGGCGTTTGAGGGCATTCGGGAAGGGGCGGGGTGGGGAAAAAGCCCCGCGCAACGGCAACCCGCACCCACCCGCCACCGCCACCCGATTTCAGCCCGCCTCGCGCGGCAGCCGCCGCTGTCCCACCAGATCCGCCTCGACCAGACGCAGGAACACCGCCGCGTCCCGCAGCAGGTCGTCCGCCTCGCGGGGCGTCGCCGCCGAGGGGATGCCCGCCTCCGCGCGGGCGCGGCGGGCCGCGCCGGAGGCGAACAGTGCGCTCCATTCGGACAGTTCCGGCGCGACCTCCGAGAGGTCCTCCCAGGCGCTGCGGATCCGGCGGCGCCGGGCCGGGGCCGCCGGGCGGCCGCGGACGGCGAGGACCGCGGCGGCCGTGCGCAGGGCGGCGAGGTGCGCGGTGGCGTACCTCTCGTGGGGGGCTTCGAGGGCGGCGGCCGCCACCAGGCCGTCGTGCGCCTGGGCGAGCAGATCGAGGGCCGCGGACGGGGCCGCGGCGGGGCGCGGCACGGGACGGACGTCGCTCGCGCTACGAGCCATGACGAACCTCCTTCGTCGGGGCGGGCCACCGCGCGGAGGCGGAGCCGCCAGCTGCCCCCATCGTGGCGCATACCACTGACAATCGGCCTGAGCTGCGTGAACGCTCAAGACGGCGCATGGAGTTGACGGCAGCGCCGGCGGCCGTGCGGCGGCAGGGAGAATCGGTTCATGGACAGCAGCAGCACGCGCCGCCGGAACACCCGGCGGAAGCTCTTCGAAGCCGCGGTCACCCTCATCGCCGAACAGGGCTTCTCCTCCACCACCGTGGACGAGATCGCCGAACGGGCCGGAGTCGCCAAGGGCACGGTCTACTACAACTTCGCCAGCAAGACCGTGCTCTTCGAGGAGCTGCTGCGGCACGGCATGGAACTGCTGGCCGACTCCCTGCAGCAGGCGGCCGACGAGATGGCCGAGCGGGGCGGCGGCCGGGTGGACGCCCTGGACGCGATGATCCGGGCCGGGCTGGACTTCATCGCCCGCTACCCGGCGCTGACCCGGCTGTACGTGGCCGAGCTGTGGCGGACCAACCGGGCCTGGCAGCCCACGCTGACCCAGGTGCGGCGGCGGACGGTCGCGGTGATCGAGTCGATCCTGCGGGAGGCGGTGGCGGCGGGCGAGCTGAGCCCGGAGGTCGACATCCCGCTGACGGCGTCCGCGCTCTTCGGGATGGTGCTGGTGGCGGCCCTGGACTGGCAGTCCTTCCAGCCCGAGCGGTCGATCGACGACGTGCACGCGGCGCTCTCGCGGCTGCTCCAGGGGCGGGTCGGCGGCGTCGCCCGCTGAGCGCTCCGCCGGCACTCCGGCGAGTCATCCGCGGGTGCGTCGTGGCCGGCCGCGCGGTTCCCCGCGCCCCTTCGGGGCGCTGCTGAAAGGCACCGGACTTCGCCGAGCCGGCTCAGCCGCCGGGACGAGGCCGCTGAAGGGCCCGGACCCGGGGCGCTGTCCCGGCGCCGACCGATCCCCCTCGGCCGACCCCGGAACAGCGTTCCCCCGTGTTCCCCCGAGCCCCGTTTCCGCGGGGCCCCCGTGCTCCCCCGGTCACGTCGGGAGCCGCGGGCCGTTCCGCCGCCCCGTGTCGGCGGTACGGGCACCCGCGCCCCTTCCGTGGTCACCACTCTCCCCCGCCGGACGGCGCGGACCATCCGTGCGGCTACTCATCTCCTCCTCTGAGTACGTGTACTCACGCCTGAGCGTTCAACCCCATGGGATCCCGCCGGATAAAGTCGCACCCATGGCACGGATTGCGGTGATCGGCGCCGGGATGGGCGCGATGGCAGCCGCCGCCAGGCTGGCCGTCGCGGGCCACCGGGTGGCGGTGTACGAACGCGCTGGGACGCACGGCGGCGGGGTCGGACGGCTGGCGAGGGAAGGTTTCGCCTTCGACACCGGGCCGGGGCTGCTGCACCTGCCCGCGGTCTACCGCGACCTGTTCGTCAAGACCGGCAAGGAGTCCCTGGAGCGCAGCGTCGAGCTCGTCCAGGTCGACCCGGCGAGCGGCCACGTCTTCGCGGACGGCACGGCCTTCGCGCTGCCCAACGCCTCGCGGGCCGGCGTGGTCCGGGCCCTGGACGAGGCGGTCGGCGCGGGTGCGGGCGAGCGCTGGAGCGAGCTGGTCAACCGGGCCCGCGAGGTCTGGGACGCGACCCGGCGGCCGCTGCTGGAGGAGCCGCTGCGGGCCGGGCCCGCCGCCCGCGAGGCGCTCGGCCGGGACCCCTACCCGGCGGTGCGCGGCCGCGGCCTGTTCCGGCGGAAGGCACCCGTCACGCTCGCGTCCGTCGCCGGCCGGGAGCTGAAGGACGCCCGGCTCGTCGCCCTCCTGGAGAGCCACGCCCTGGCGTACGGGCTCGACCCCCGGCGGGCGCCCGCGAGCGCGACGGTGCTGCCGTATCTGGAGCAGACCTTCGGCAGCTGGTACGTGCGCGGCGGGATGCGGGGCCTCGCCGACGCCCTGCACGCCCGGTGCGTGGCCCGGCGGGTCGAGTTCCGCTTCGACGCGGAGGTGGTGCGCGTCCTGACGGAGGACGGCCGGGCCGCCGGGGTGGAACTGGCCGGCGGCGAACGGGCCGAGGCGGACATGGTGGTGGCCGCGGTCTCCCCCGGCCGCCTCGCCGCGCTCGCGCCGGGCGCGGCCGGCGGGCTGCCGCGCTCCGGCGGCCCGGTGCCGCCCGGCCGGTTCTCGGTGTTCCTCGCGCTCCGGGGCGGCCGTCCCGAGGGCACCGCGCACCGCACCGTGGTCCACGCCCCCGACCGCGGCGCGGAGTTGGCGGAGGTCTTCGACGAGGCGCGAGCCGGTGGCGGGTGGCGCTACCGGCCGACCGTGACCGTGCTGCGCCCGGACGACGCGGGCACCCGCCCGGACGACGGGCACGAGGCCGTCACGCTCACCGCGACCGTCGCGCCGCACGGCGCCGTGGACTGGACCGACGAGCGGATCGCCACCGACTTCGCGGCGCGGCTGACGGAGGCCGCGGAGGCGGCGGTTCCGGGCCTGCGGGAGCGGCTGTTGTGGCGGGAGGTGCGCACACCGGCCGACACGGAGACCGCGACCGGAGCCGAGGGCGGCGGGATCCCCGCGCCCGTACTGGCGGGCGCCGAGGGCGCCTTCCTACGGCCGGGGAACACCACGGACGTCCCGGGCCTGTACCTCGCGGGCGGTTTCGCCCACCCCGGCGGCGGGCTGGCGCACGCCGGGATGTCGGGCGCGATGGTGGCCGGGCTCATCGTGGACGGGGCCGGCTGGCGGGGCTCGCAGTGAGCGGGGCGCCGCCGGCGGGCCGGGGTCAGTAGCGGTACTGCTGCCCGTCGTGGCCGGGCAGCTGCTGCGGGTGGTACGGCTGCTGCGGACCGCCGGGCGGCGGCGGGTTGTCGCCGTCGCGCTGCTGGGGCACCCACACACCGCCGGGCGGGGTGTCCATGTCGTACTGCTGCGACTGCGGCTGCTGCTGCCCGTAGCCGTCCGCGGCGTACCCGCCCGTTCCGTACTGCTGGGGGTAGGGGGTGTACTGCCCGAAGGCGTCGTAGTTCTCGTAAGCCTGCGGGCGGCTGCCGATGTACGGGTCCGAGTACGCGGCGTACTGGCCCTGGCCCTGCCCGTAGGAGGGGTCGGGGGCCTGCCCCGCGTAGGCGTCGTAGCCGGTGAAGCCGGCGGCGTCCGGAGCGGGCGCCTCCGGGGCGTGGCCGGGGTCGCCGTAGCCCCCGTAGGCGCCGCCCTGGACGCTCGGTGCGGGGGCGAAGCCATCCGGCTGATCCGTCCGGTCGCCGCCGTACGGAGCCTGGCCGAGGCCGGTCGCCGGAGGCGTGCCGGGCATCAGGTCCGGGCCGGCGCCGGGCTCGGGGAAGGACAGGTCGAGGGCGGCCGTCTCGTCGAGGGCGGGCGCGGCCGGCGGCTCCGCGGCCCGCTCGGCCTTGCGGCGCCGTCCGGCCCTCGGCGCACCCGCGCCGGAGGGCTCGTCGTCCGAAGTCCCGGACGGGACGCCGCTCTTGCCCCGCTTGCCCTTCCTGCCCGGCTCGTCCCGGTCGCCCCGATCGTCGCTCTTGTCGCGGCGGAGCGACCAGCCGGTGGAGAAGCCCCGCCGGAAGGAGAGCGTCACATAGGTCTGCCCGACCGCGAAGGCGATCGCGCCCACGGCGATGACCACCACGGACGGGATGACGACACCGGCGACCACGCCGAGGAAGCCCACGAAGGCGAGGAGCCGCCAGCGCAGCCGCGCCTTGTACTGCAGCAGCACCTCGCCCAGCAGCCAGAGCGCGACGACGCCGAACGCGATGTAGAGGACCGTCCAGCCCATTTACGCCCCTCTCGTTCCGGCTGCCGCACCCGGAACAGCCGTCAGGACCGCTGGTGCAGCCCCAGATTCTCGTAGATTTCCAGCGTCGCCGTGGAGTGGTTCAGGGTAATGAAGTGCAGACCCGGAATCTCCTCGGCCATCAGGCGCGCGCACAGCTCGGTGGCGTACTCGATCCCGATCGAGCGTACAGCGGCCGGATCGTCCTTGACCGCGAGGATCCGCTCGGCCAGCTCGGGCGGGAAGGCGGCATTGCTGAGCTGGGCGAAGCGCTCGATCTGGCGGACGTTGGTGACGGGCATGATCTCGGGGATGATCGGGGTGTCGCACCCCGCCGCCGCGACCCGGTCGCGCAGCCGGAGGTAGTCCTCGGGGTAGAAGAACATCTGGGTGATGGCGAAGTCCGCCCCGGCCCGGCACTTGTCCACGAAGTACCGGACGTCCGTCTCCCAGTCGTCGGAGCGCGGGTGCATCTCCGGGAAGGCGGCGACGCCGACGCAGAAGTCGCCGGACTCCTTGATGAGCCGGACGAGGTCGGCGGCGTAGCGCACGCCCTCGGGGTGGCGCACCCAC
Organism: Streptomyces eurocidicus; assembly: GCF_002891295.1. Taxonomy (GTDB): domain Bacteria; phylum Actinomycetota; class Actinomycetes; order Streptomycetales; family Streptomycetaceae; genus Streptomyces; species Streptomyces eurocidicus. The sequence continues at coordinate 208,535 of NZ_LGUI01000001.1, forward strand.
TCGCCCATGGGGTCACCGGGCGGGTCGCCGCGCAGCGCGAGCATGTTGCGGATGCCGACGTCGGCGTACTGGCCGATGATGTTGCGCAGCTCCGCCGTCGAGTGGTTCACCGCCGTCAGGTGCGCGACGGGGGTGAGGGTGGTGTCGGTCGCCATGCGCTCCGTCACCCGCACGGTGCCCTCGCGGGAGGAGCCTCCGGCGCCGTAGGTCACGGACACGAAGGTGGGGCCGACCGCCTCGATCCGGCGAATGGCGTTCCACAGGGTCCGTTCGCCCTTCTCGGACTTCGGGGCCGCGAATTCGAAGGAATACGACCGCTCGCCTGAGGCGAGCAGCTCACGCACCGTACGGGCGTGGTCTGTCCTGGTGGAGGCTGTGCCAAGGGCCATACTCGCAAGTTAACCAGCGGGCCGGGGGCACACCCAAGCACGCGCTTCGATATGCCCGATTCGCCGGGCTCCCGTCCAGCACCTGGACAGGACGTGTGTCAGGTCACGGACCGGACGCGTGCGCACACGGGCCGGCGCGCGCCTCAGGCCGAGGCCGCCCGCTCCCGGACACGCCGGGCGAGCGACGCGGCGGCGGCTCCCGGGTCGTCGGCCTCGGTGATCGCGCGGACCACGACGATCCGGCGGGCGCCGGCGTCCAGCACCTCGTCCAGATTGCCGGCGTCTATGCCGCCGATGGCGAACCAGGGCCGCGCGGGGGCCAGGGCGGCGGTGTGGCGCACCAGGTCCAGACCCGGGGCGTGCCGTCCCGGCTTCGTGGGGGTGGGCCAGCAGGGGCCGGTGCAGAAATAGTCCACGCCGGGCTCGGCGACCGCGGCGGCCACCTCTTCCTCGGCGTGCGTGGAGCGGCCGACGAGCACGTCCGCGCCCAGCACGGCGCGGGCGGCGGGCACCGGGAGGTCGCCCTGGCCCAGGTGGAGCACGTCGGAACGGATGGCGTGGGCGACGTCCGCGCGGTCGTTGACCGCGAGGAGCCTGCCGTGGCGGCGGGCGGCCTCGGCGAAGACCGCGAGGTGCTCCAGCTCCTCCCCCGCCTCCATGCCCTTGTCGCGCAGCTGCACGATGTCCACGCCCGAGGCGAGCACCGCGTCCAGGAACTCCGGCAGGTCGCCCTGGCGCTTACGGGCGTCGGTGCACAGATACAGCCGGGCGTCGGCGAGCCGCTCGCGCGCGGTGACGGACATCGGGTGTTCTCCCCCGGGTCGGCGGCGTACGGGCACGGGGGCTCGGCCCCCGCGCCCGTACGCCGGACGGTTTTCGCGGTCGTTCTCTACGGGTGTCGCACGCGTCTACGGCGCCGCCGGGCGGGTCAGACGGCCAGCGCCTGGGCGCGGCGCTTCACCTCCGTGCCGCGATTCTCGCGCAGGGCCTGCGCCGGGGTGCCCGGCAGGGTGGGGTCGGCGGTGAAGAGCCACTCCAGCATCTCCTCGTCGCTGAAGCCGTCGTCCCGCAGCAGGGTCAGGGTGCCGGCCAGCCCCTTGACCACCTTGTCGTCGCCGATGAAGTCGGCGGGCACCATGAGCACTCGGTTCTCGCCACGGCGCACCGCGATCAGCTGGCCCTCCTTGACCAGCTGCCGGACGCGCGTCACCTCGACGCCGAGCTTTTCGGCGATGTCGGGGAGGTTGAGCCAGGCGGGGACGAGAGCATCGATCTTTGCGTCAATCTCGGTCACGGGACAAGCCTGCCATCTGGGACTGACAGTCGGTAGCCGGGTTGACCCGACCCGGCGTCAGCGGGTCGTCAGGGAACCCGCCGGAAACCGGTCGGCGACGACGCCGGAACCCCCGAGGGCCGAGGCGGGACCGGGGCAGGACCGGGCCCGCCCCGGCGCCCGTCACAGCCCGGCGGACTTCAGTGGCACCGACGGGTTCGCCGCCTTCTCCCGGTCCACGGCCGCGCCGCGCTCGATGAGCTTGCGGCCCTGCGCCAGGTCCCGGGGCCGGCCGACGGCCAGCAGCGCCACCAGGACGCCGTCGCGCAGCCAGCACACCGTCCAGGCGGCGCCGGCGGGGTCGCCGCGCCAGACGAGCTCGTCGCCGTCGGCGTGGTGGCCCGCGTACTGCACGAACCGGCCGAACTGCTCCGACCAGAAGTAGGGCACCGGGTCGTAGCGGGGACCCTCGGCCGGGCCGAGGGCGATGTTCTCGGCGACGGTCCGCGGGCCCTGGAGGGCGTTGTCCCAGTGGTGGACCAGCAGCCGCTCGCCGTAGCGGGCGGACGGGAACGACGCGCAGTCGCCCACCGCGTAGACGTCGGGCAGGGAGGCGCGCAGCCGGTCGTCGGTGGCGACGGAACGATCCGCCGCGAGCGTGATCCCGGAGCCCGCCAGCCAGTCGGTGTCCGGCCGGGCGCCGATGCCGACGACCACCGCGCCGGCCGGCAGCCGGGTGCCGTCCGCGAGCAGCACCGCGCCGTCCTCCACGGCGGCCACCCGCGCGCCGGTGAGCAGCCGGGCGCCGCTGTCGGCGTACCAGGCGGTCATGTGCGCGGCGACCTCGGCGGGCAGGGCGCCCGCCAGCGGCCGGTCGGCGGCCTCGACGACGGTCACCGCGCAGCCCGCCTCCCGGGCGGCCGTCGCGAACTCGGCGCCGATCCAGCCGGCGCCGACGGCCACCACGTCCCGCTGCTCGGCCAGCACCGGACGCAGACCCTCCGCGTCGTCCAGGGTGCGCAGCAGATGGACGCCGGGCACGCCCTCGCTGCCGGGCAGCTCGATCGGGCGGGCACCGGTGGCGATGACCAGCACGTCGTAGGGCACCGGCCCGGCGGAGGTCTCCAGCACGCGTTCCCCGGCGCGCAGCGCGGTGACCTCCCGCCCGAGGCACAGGTCTATGCCCAGGGACGCGAAGTCCACCTCGAACGCCGAGCCCTCGGCCTTGCCGAGGAGCACCGCTTTGGACAGGGGGGGCCGGTCGTAGGGCCGGTGGGGCTCGGCCCCGAGCAGGGTGATGGTGCCGAGCCAGCCCTGTTCACGCAGGGCCACGGCGGTCTGCACGCCGGCCATGCCGGCACCCACGATGACGACGCGCCGGTCACTGGAGGTATTCGTCTGGTCGCTCACCCGATCACTGTAGGGCGGGGGCCGGGCTTCCCCGCAGCACCGTGCGGGGAGACCTCCGACACAAGGTCATCCACCAGTACTTCGCGGACGGCCCGGCGCGGGGCCGCCGTTCCGGGTGCTCCCGGCACCCCGCCCGCCCCGGTCCGAGCGGCCTTCCGGTCGCTTCCCGGCGCGTACTAGGGTGGCCGGTGCAAGCACTCGCGGGAGCCCGGACGCACCGGGCTGAGAGGGAGGCTGGACGGCCTCCGACCGTACGAACCTGATCCGGGTCATGCCGGCGAAGGGAGGGGCTGGACACCCATGTACGCGTCTTCCACCGCGTCGCCGGGGACGTACGACGTCCTCGTCGTCGGCGGCGGTGTCATCGGTCTGGTCACGGCGTGGCGGGCGGCCCAGCGCGGCCTGCGCACCGCGCTCGCGGACCCCGCGCCCGGCGGCGGGGCGGCGCACGTGGCGGCCGGGATGCTGGCCGCGGTGACCGAACTGCACTACGGCGAGCAGACCCTGCTCGCGCTGAACCTGGAGTCGGCCCGGCGCTATCCGGCGTTCACGGCCGAGCTGGAGGAGGCGACCGGGCGGGACACCGGGTACCGCGCGTGCGGCACCCTCGCCGTCGCCCTCGACGCCGACGACCGGGCGCACCTGCGGGAGCTGCACGCCCTCCAGCGCGCCTGCGGCCTCGACGCCGAGTGGCTGTCCGGGCGCGAGTGCCGCCGGCTGGAGCCGATGCTCGCGCCCGGCGTGCGCGGGGGTGTGCGGGTGGACGGCGACCACCAGACGGATCCGCGGCGGCTCGCCGGGGCCCTGCTCACGGCCTGCGAGCGGGCCGGGGTGAGCTTCCACCGCGCGGCGGTCATCCGGCTGCTGTGCGCGGGCGGCCGGGCCACCGGGGCCGAACTCGCGGGCGGCGAGCGGCTGTCCGCCGGTCAGACGGTGCTCGCCGCGGGCAGCCGCAGCGGCGCCCTGGCGGGCGTGCCCGAGGGCGTGCTGCCACCGGTCCGCCCGGTGAAGGGACAGATCCTGCGGCTGCGGGTGCCCGCCGCGTACGCCCCGTTCCTCTCCCGGACCGTACGGGCCGTGGTGCGCGGCTGCCCGGTGTACCTGGTGCCGCGCGAGAACGGCGAGCTGGTCGTCGGCGCGACCACCGAGGAGCTCGGCTGGGACACCACGGTCACCGCGGGCGGGGTCTACGAACTGCTGCGCGACGCCCATGAGCTGGTGCCCGGCATCACCGAACTGCCCCTGGTCGAGACCCTCGCCGGGCTGCGCCCCGGCTCCCCCGACAACGCCCCGCTGCTCGGCCCGACGGACCTGCCGGGGCTGCACACCGCCACCGGCCACCACCGCAACGGCGTCCTGCTCACACCGGTGACGGGCGACGTCATGGCCGAGGTGCTGACCACCGGGCGGCTGCCCGACGAGGCCCGCCCCTTCTCCCCCCGACGCTTCGCGAACGCCCCCCAGGAGCTGCCCGTATGAACCCCACCGACCCCACCGACCGCCCCGAGGCCCAGGTGGGCATCAGCGTCAACGGCGAGAGCCGCGCCGTACCCACGGGCCTGACCCTGGACCTCCTCGTCGCGTCGCTCACCACGGCGCGCGGCGGCGTCGCGGCCGCCGTCAACGAGGCGGTCGTCCCGCGCGGCCAGTGGGCCGCCACCACGCTCGGCGCGGGCGACCGCGTCGAGGTCCTCACCGCAGTACAGGGAGGCTGATCAGCTCCGATGGCAGACGATCTGCTCACCATCGCGGACACCACCTTCACCTCACGCCTCATCATGGGCACGGGCGGGGCGCCCAGCCTGGAGGTCATGGAGCGCGCCCTGCTGGCCTCGGGCACCGAGCTGACCACCGTGGCCATGCGCCGGCTGGACGCGAGCGTACGGGGCTCCGTGCTGTCGGTGCTCGACCGGCACGGCATCCGCGTCCTGCCGAACACCGCCGGCTGCTACACGGCCGGCGAGGCGGTCCTCACCGCCCGGCTGGCCCGGGAGGCGCTCGGCACGGACTGGGTCAAGCTGGAGGTGATCGCCGACGAACGGACCCTGCTGCCCGACCCGGTCGAGCTGCTGGACGCCGCGGAGATACTCGTCGACGACGGCTTCACGGTGCTGCCGTACACCAGCGACGACCCGGTGCTCGCCCGGAAGCTGGAGGACGTCGGCTGCGCCGCGATCATGCCGCTGGGCTCGCCCATCGGCTCCGGGCTCGGCATCCGCAACCCGCACAACTTCCAGCTGATCACCGAACGGGCGGGCGTGCCCGTGATCCTCGACGCGGGCGCGGGCACCGCCTCCGACGCGGCCCTCGCGATGGAGCTGGGCTGCGCGGCGGTGATGCTCGCCTCGGCGGTGACCCGCGCCCAGGAGCCGGTCCTGATGGCCGAGGCGATGCGGCACGCGGTCGAGGCGGGCCGGCTGGCGCACCGGGCGGGCCGGATCCCGCGCCGGCACTTCGCGGCGGCGTCGTCCCCGGCCGAGGGCGTCGCCCGGCTGGATCCGGAACGGCCGGCTTTCGGCGGGTGAGGCACGGGGCGGCCGTCCGCCCGGCGGGCACGGGGGCCGGGCGGGGCCGCCGGGACCGCCACCGGGCGGACCGGGGGAAACCGGCCCGCCCGCGCGGCCTCTTAGACTCGTCCCGTGGATACGACGCTAGGGGACCCGCTCGTCGGGAACGTGCTCGACGGCCGCTACCGAGTCGACGCCCGGATCGCCGTCGGCGGCATGGCCACGGTCTACCGGGCCGTGGACACCCGGCTCGACCGCGTGCTCGCGCTGAAGGTGATGCACCCCGGGCTCGCCGGGGACGCCGCGTTCGTCGAGCGCTTCATCCGCGAGGCGAGGTCGGCCGCCCGGCTCGACCACCCCAATGTGGTGAGCGTCTCGGACCAGGGCACCGACCGCGGGTACGTCTACCTCGCGATGGAGTACGTACCCGGGTGCACCCTGCGCGACGTCCTGCGCGAGCGCGGCGCCCTCCAGCCCCGCGCGGCCCTGGACATCCTGGAGCCGGTGCTCGCGGCGCTCGGCGCGGCCCACCTGGCGGGCCTGATCCACCGCGACATGAAGCCGGAGAACGTCCTGATCGGCGACGACGGCCGGGTGAAGGTCGCCGACTTCGGGCTCGTACGGGCCGTGGACACCCACACCTCGGCCTCCACGGGCTCGGTGCTGGGCACCGTCTCGTACCTGGCCCCCGAGCAGATCGAGCACGGCACCGCCGACACCCGCGTGGACGTCTACGCCTGTGGCGTGGTGCTCTACGAGATGCTCACGGGCGCCAAGCCGCACGGCGGCACCACCCCGGCCCAGGTGCTCTACCAGCACCTGCACGAGGACGTACCGGCCCCGTCCGCGGCCGTCCCCGGGCTCGCCCCCGGCCTGGACGCCCTGGTCGCCGAGGCCACCGCCCGTGACCCGCGCGACCGCCCGGCCGACGCCGCCGCGATGCTGGCGCTGGTCCGCGCGGCGCGCGAGGCGCTCTCCGACGCGCAGCTGGACGCCGTGCCCCCGCAGGCGTCACCGGCGGCCCGGGCGCGCTGGCGGCCGGCTCCGAGGACCGTACGAGCGTGCTGCCCCGCCCCGCGCCGCCCCGCCCGCGCCCGCCGACGACGCCCTGAACCGCACCACGCGCCTGGACCACCCGCCCGTGCCCCCGGGCCGCCGCCGCCGGCGGCACCCGGCCGGGCCGCCGCCCGCTGCCCGGCGCGGGCTGCTGGCGGCGCTCGCCGCCGTGCTGGCGGTGCTGATCGGCTCGGGCGTCTGGTACATCAACTCCGGCCAGTTCACGACCGTCCCGGCCGTCCTGGACATGCCCCAGGACAAGGCCGAGAAGGAGCTCGGCAAGGCCGGGCTCGGGGTGAAGGTCAAGCAGGAGACCAGCGACACGGTCGAGCGCGGCCGTGTGATGGCGACGGACCCCGCCACCGGCGAGCGGATCCGCAACACCGGCAAGGTGACGATCACCGTCTCCCGCGGCCCGGCCAGGGCCGAGGTGCCCAACGTCATCGGCATGGGGCTCGACGCCGCGAAGCGGAAGATCGAGGGCGCGGGCCTCACGGTCGGCGACGTGGGGACGCAGTTCAGCGACGAGACCGCACAGGGCGCGGTGCTGGCCACCGACCCCAAGGCGGGCGAGGAGCGACGGCCGGACACCCCCGTCGCGCTGACCGTCAGCAAGGGCCCGGCCCTCGACGTGCCGGACGTGACCGGCCAGTCCGTCGCGGCGGCCACCGGCGCGCTCCGCGACAAGGGCTTCGAGGTCGAGGTCTCCGGCACCCGGGTCTTCTCCGACAAGCCCAAGGACGCGGTGGCCGAGCAGTCCCCCGGCAAGGGCGCCAAGGCGGCCAAGGGCGACAGGATCACGCTCACGGTCTCCAAGGGCCAGGAGATGGTCACGGTCCCCGACGTCACCGGGAAGAGCGAGGCCGACGCCCGGCGGGCGCTCACGGACACGGGCTTCAAGGTCGAGGTGAAGCGGCCGTTCTTCTTCCCCCGGGACTCCGTCGACCGGCAGTCGGTCAAGGGCGGCGACCAGGCGCCCAAGGGCGGCACCATCACCATCGAGCTCAAGGGCGGTCTGTAGGCCATGCGCGAGGACGCGGAACCCACGGGCACGGCCCGCGCGCGGGCGCGCAACCCCATCGGCGGGCACATCCCCGTCGCGGGCGGCCTGGCCCGGACCGGGCTGCCCTACGCCCGGACGATGGGCGCCGAGACGGTGCAGGTCTTCGTGGCCAACCCGCGCGGCTGGGCCACCCCGGCGGGCGTCGCGCGGCAGGACGAGGAGTTCCGGGCCGCCTGCGCCGAGGAGGACCTCCCGGTCTGGGTGCACGCCCCCTATCTGATCAACTTCGGCTCGCACACCCCGGCGACGGCCGAGCTGTCCGTCGAGTCGATGCGGCACTCGCTGCGCCGCGGCCGGGCGATCGGCGCGCGCGGCGTCGTCGTCCACACCGGCTCGGCGACCGGCGGCCGGCCGCGCCGCGAGGCCCTGGCCCAGGTCCACGAGCGGCTGCTGCCGCTGCTGGACGAGCTGACGCACGACGACGACCCCTGGCTGCTGCTGGAGCCCACCGCCGGGCAGGGCTCGTCGCTCTGCTCCCTGGTCGAGGACCTCGGCCCGTACTTCGAGGCGCTGGAGCACCACCCGAAGCTGGGGGTCTGCCTGGACACCTGCCACGTCTTCGCGGCGGGCCACGACCTCGCCGAGCCGGGCGGGATGAAGCGGACGCTCGACGAGCTGGTCTCCGTCGTGGGCGAGGGCCGGCTGCGGCTGATCCACGCCAATGACTCCAAGGAGGCCGTCGGCGCGCACCGGGACCGGCACGAGAACATCGGTTCCGGCCACATCGGGGCGGACCCGTTCGCGGAGCTGTTCACCCACCCGGCGACGGAGGGCGTCTCCCTGACGATCGAGACGCCGGGCGGCCCGGAGGGCCACGCGGCGGACGTGGCCCGGCTGAAGGAGCTGCGGGAGGCGGCGGGCTGCTGAGGCCCGCCCCACCCGCCGCGGGTCAGATCTCCGGGCCCTCGCCCGGCTGTTCCTGGTACGTGTAGCGCTGTTCCCGCCACGGGTCACCGACGTTGTGGTAACCGCGCTCCTCCCAGAACCCCCGCCGGTCGGCCGTCATGTACTCCACGCCGCGCACCCACTTGGGGCCCTTCCAGGCGTAGAGGTGCGGCACCACGAGCCGCACCGGGAAACCGTGCTCGGCGGTGAGCGGCTCGCCGTCCTTGTGGGTGGCGAAAATCGACTGCTCGGAAGTGAAGTCCGACAGCCGCAGATTCGAGCTGAAACCGTATTCGGCCCACACCATCACATGCGTGACCTCGGGCGCGGGCGGGGCGAGTTCAAGGATCGTACGCGCCGATACCCCGCCCCATTCGGCGCCCAGCATGCTGTACTTCGTGACGCAGTGCAGATCCGCCACCACCGTCGAATACGGCAGCGCGGAGAATTCGTCGTGCGTCCAGCAGTGCTTGTCGCCGTCGGCGGTGGAGCCGAAGACACGGAATTCCCAGCGGTCCGGTCTGAACCTCGGCACCGGCCCGTAGTGCGTCACCGGCCAGCCGCGCTGGAGGCGCTGCCCCGGGGGCAGCTGGGGGAGGTCCCCTTTGCGGCTTTCGGCGTTTTTAGAGGGCCCCATGGCTCCATGGTGTCAGACCTTCGGCAGTGCCGATGACCAGGGGTTCCACTATTCGGGCAACTCACACTAAGTGTGCACTTACTGGACGGTATCGAAGGTCGGTGCGAGGATGCGCGCAACCTGCCAGCCACCCTTGTGGAAGGAGCCTCTGCGATGCAGGGCGACCCTGAGGTCATCGAATTTCTCAACGAACAGCTGACGGCCGAGCTCACCGCCATCAATCAGTACTTCCTGCACGCGAAAATGCAGGAGCACCTCGGTTGGACGAAGATCGCCGAGCACACCCGCGCAGAGTCCTTCGACGAGATGAAGCACGCGGAGGTGCTGACCGACCGCATTCTCTTCCTGGAGGGGCTGCCGAACTACCAGCGGCTCTTCCATGTGCGGATCGGCCAGTCGATCGTGGAGATGTTCCAGGCCGACCGCCAGGTGGAGGTCGAGGCCATCGACCGGCTCAAGCGCGGGGTGGAGGTCATGCGGGCCAAGGGCGACATCACCTCGGCCAATATCTTCGAGGCCATCCTCGAGGACGAGGAGAACCACATCGACTACCTCGACACCCAGCTGGACCTGATCGAGAAGCTCGGCGAACCGCTCTACCTCGCGCAGTTCATCGACCAGTCCAACGGCGGAGCGGACTGAGCGGGCGCGGGACGGTCACCCGGGCGGCCCAAGCCGGCTCGGCGAAGTCCGGTACGGTTCGGCAGCGCCCCGAAGGGGCGCGGGGAACCGCGCGGCCGGCCGCAACGCACCCGCGGACGACTCGCCGGAGTTCCGGCGGAGCGCTCAGGCGGCCTGCGGTATCTCCGCGATCTCCGCGCCGAGCACACCGGGATCCCCCTGGTCGGCCAGCTCGCGGCGCGGGCACGCGCCACGGCCGAGCAGGGCCTGGATGCGGCGCACACAGCTGCCGCAGTCGGTGCCGGCCTTGCAGGCGGAGGCTATCTGGCGGGGCGTGCACGCCCCCTTGTCCGCGTGCTCACGCACCTGCTGCTCCGTGATGCCGAAGCAAGAGCAGACGTACACGCGTTTCACCGCCCAGCCGGGTTGATCAATAAGGTTACCCTTACCTTACCCGGCCGGGCGGCCGAATAACAACGCCGTGGGGCGCGGATCACTCGGATCCGCGCCCCACGGTCGTTCACCGGCGAAAAGCCGCCCTCACTGGTCCCGGTACATCTCCGCGACCAGGAACGCCAGGTCCAGCGACTGGCTGCGGTTGAGCCGCGGGTCGCAGGCCGTCTCGTAGCGCTGGTGCAGGTCGTCGACGAAGATCTCGTCGCCGCCGCCCACGCACTCCGTGACGTCGTCACCGGTCAGCTCGACGTGGATGCCGCCCGGGTGGGTGCCGAGGCCCTTGTGGACCTCGAAGAAGCCCTTGACCTCGTCCAGCACATCGTCGAAGCGGCGGGTCTTGTGGCCCGAGGCCGCCTCGAAGGTGTTGCCGTGCATCGGGTCGCAGATCCACGCGACCTGGGCACCGGACGCCGTGACCTTCTCGACCAGCTCCGGCAGCTTCTCCCGGATCTTGTCGGCACCCATCCGGGTGATGAAGGTCAGCCGGCCCGGCTCGCGCTCCGGGTCGAGCCGCTCGATCAGCGTCAGCGCGTCCTCAGCCGTCGTCGTCGGGCCGAGCTTCACCCCGATCGGGTTACGGATCTTCGACGCGAACTCAAGGTGCGCGCCGTCCAGCTGCCGGGTCCGCTCACCGATCCAGACCATGTGGCCCGACACGTCGTACAGATCGCCGGTCCGCGAGTCGACGCGGGTCAGCGCCGACTCGTAGTCCAGGACGAGCGCCTCGTGCGACGAGAAGAACTCGACGGTCTTGAACTCCTCCGGGTCCACCCCGCAGGCGTTCATGAAGTTCAGCGCCCGGTCGATCTCACGGGCCAGCGCCTCGTAGCGCTGCCCGGAGGGGGAGGACTTCACGAAGTCCTGGTTCCAGGCGTGGACCTGGCGCAGGTCCGCGTAACCACCGGTGGTGAAGGCGCGGACGAGGTTCAGGGTGGCGGCGGAGGCGTGGTACATCCGCTTCAGCCGCTGCGGGTCCGGCGTACGGGCCTCGGGCGTGAAGGCGAAGCCGTTGACGGAGTCGCCGCGGTAGGTCGGCAGGGTCACGCCGTCGCGGGTCTCGGTCGGCTTCGAGCGCGGCTTGCTGTACTGACCGGCGATCCGGCCCACCTTCACGACGGGCACGGAGCCCGCGTAGGTCAGCACGGCGCCCATCTGGAGCAGCGTCTTGAGCTTGTTGCGGATCTGGTCGGCGCCGACGGCGTCGAACGCCTCGGCGCAGTCGCCGCCCTGGAGCAGGAACGCCTCACCACGGGCGACGGCTCCCAGGCGCTGGCGCAGCTGGTCGCACTCGCCCGCGAAAACCAGCGGCGGATAGGACTCGAGCTCGGCGATCACATCGCGCAGAGCCTCCTGGTCCGGCCAGTCAGGCTGCTGCGCCGCGGGAAGGGAGCGCCAGGTGTTGCCACCGGCGTGGAGTTCAGCGTTCACGGTCACGCCCCAACCCTACGGGGTCACGGGAGCCGTCCATCCGCGGGCCCGCACTGTGAGACGCGAAGGGCGCGCGAATGGACGGCACACGCCCCGGGTTCCGCCCCGGCGGCGCGGGCACCGGCCGCGCGCTCCCGCCCGTCCGCCCGGTCACCATCGCCCGGGGCGCCCCGTCCGGTAGGGTGCGGAGCATGTTCGCGCAGACGACCCAGAACTGGTGGTGGACCGCTCATCCGGCGGCCCACTGATCGCGCGTACACCGACTGACGCACCGCGAAGGCCGCCCGAGGGGCGGCCTTCGGCGTTTCCCGGGGCCGTTCCTCTCCTCACCGGAAGGAACCCAGATGACCGGCGACACCCACACCCTCCTCGCACGGCTGACCGAACCCGACTGCCCGCCCTTCGCCCTGCTCCACCGCCGCACCCCCGGGCGCGGCGAGGACACCGTCGAGCTGCTCCTCGGCCCGGTGGCGGAGTACGCGCGGCTCGCCGACATCCCGCTGCCGGACGGTCCGCCCACGACCGGCGCGCCGGTCCTGGACGCCCTCGCCCTGGTCCCCTTCCGGCAGATCCGCGAGCGCGGCTTCGACGTCCACGACGACGGCACCCCGCTCGCGGTGCTGCGCCCCGAGGAGTGCCACGAGCTGCCGCTCGGCGAGGTCCTCGCGGCGCTGCCCGCCCACGAGGTACGGGTGGAGGGCGGCGCCTTCGACGTGGACGACGAGGCGTACGCCCGGATCGTCGAGCGGGTGATCGCGGACGAGATCGGCGCGGGCGAGGGCGCCAACTTCGTCATCCGGCGCACTTTCGAGGGCGAGATCGAGGGTTTCGGGGCGGCCGACGCCCTGGCCCTCTTCCGCAGGCTGCTCGCGGGTGAGCGCGGCGCCTACTGGACGTACGTCGTGCACACCGGCGACCGCACGCTGGTGGGCGCCAGCCCCGAGGTGCACGTCCGGATGTCCGGCGGCACGGTCGTGATGAACCCGATCAGCGGCACCTACCGCTACCCGCCGGAGGGCCCCTCCAAGGAAGGGCTGCTGGCCTTCCTTGACCACCGTAAGGAGGTGGAGGAGCTGTCCATGGTCGTGGACGAGGAGCTGAAGATGATGTGCACCGTCGGCGACATGGGCGGGGTCGTCGTCGGGCCCCGGCTCAAGGAGATGGCCCACCTCGCGCACACCGAGTACGAGCTGCGGGGCCGCTCCTCGCTGGACGTCCGGGAGGTGCTGCGCGAGACGATGTTCGCCGCGACCGTCACCGGCTCCCCGGTGCAGAACGCCTGCCGGGTCATCGAGCGGTACGAGCCGAGGGGCCGCGACGGCCGGGGCCGCGGCTACTACGCGGGGGCGCTCGCCCTCCTCGGCCGGGACGGCGGCGGCACCCGCACCCTCGACTCGCCGATCCTGATCCGCACGGCCGACATCGACCGGCGGGGCCGGCTGCGGCTGCCGGTGGGCGCGACCCTGGTGCGCCACTCGGACCCGTACGGCGAGGTCGCCGAGACCCACGCCAAGGCGGCGGGCGTCCTGGCGGCGCTCGGCGTCCGCACCGCCCTGCGCGACGCCGGGACCCGGCCCGCCGCCCGGCTCGCGGAGGACCCGGACGTCCGGGCCGCCCTGGACGCCCGCCGCGCGGACCTCGCGCCCTTCTGGCTGCGGATGCGGACGACGTCCTCCACCGCCCGGCTGACCGGGCACGCGCTCGTCGTCGACGCCGAGGACACCTTCACGGCGATGCTGGCCCATCTGCTGCGCACCTCGGGCCTCACGGTCACGGTCCGCCGCTACGACGAGCCGGGCCTGCGGGAGGCCGTGCTGGGGCACGAGGGCCCGGTCGTCCTGGGCCCCGGCCCCGGGAACCCCTCCGACACCGCCGACCCCAAGATGCGCACGCTGCGCGCGCTGACGGCCGAGCTGCTGCGGGGGCACCCGTACGGCCTGCTCGGCGTGTGCCTGGGGCACGAGCTGATCGCGGCGGAGCTGGGCATGGAGATCGCCCGCAAGGCGGACCCGTCGCAGGGGGCGCAGCAGCGGATCGACTTCTTCGGGCGGGAGGAGACGGTGGGCTTCTACAACACGTTCACCGCGCGGTGTACGGAGCGGGCGGAGGCGGAGCTGGCCATGCACCGGGTGGAGCTGAGCCGGGACGCCGCGAGCGGCGACGTCCACGCGCTGCGGGGGATCGGATTCGCCGGCGTGCAGTTCCATCCGGAGTCGGTGCTGACGCTGGACGGCGCGGCGATCGTGGCGGAGCTGCTGGCGTCGGTGCTGGTCTGAAGGAGGGGCCCCGCGGGAACGGGGCCGCCGCGAGCGGTGGGCGGGCCGGATGCCACCCCGCCCGCCGCCCGGCCGGGCCGTCCTCGGCCCGCACCGGGGCCGGGGACGACGCGGGAGCCCGCGCGCCCCGGCCCCGGCCGGGAACAGGCCCGGATCAGGCCCGTCGGACGCCCGGGAAAAGCCCGGCGGCCCGCCCGGCCGCGCCCGGAGCCGCCGTCAGCCGAAGAACGTCCGCGCCTCCGCGTACAGCGCGTCCGGGACCGTCTTCAGCCGGGCCGTGGCCTCCCGCAGGGGCACGCGGACCACGTCCGGCCCGCGCAGCGCGACCATCCGCCCGTACTCCCCGTCCCGCACGGCGGTGATCGCGTGCAGGCCGAAGCGGGTGGCCAGCCAGCGGTCGAAGGCGCTCGGTGTCCCGCCCCGCTGGACGTGCCCGAGCACGGTCGTCCGGGCCTCCTTGCCCGTGCGGGACTCGATCTCCTTGGCCAGCCACTCCCCCACGCCGGACAGCCGTACGTGCCCGAAGGAGTCGTGCGCGGCGGCGTCCTTGAGGACGAGGTCGCCGTCCCTGGGCATGGCGCCCTCGGCGACCACCACGATCGGGGCGTAGCTGGCGCGGAAGCGGGAGGTGACCCAGCCGCAGACCTCGTCGAGGTCGAAGCGCTGTTCGGGGATGAGAATGACGTTGGCGCCGCCGGCGAGGCCGGAGTGCAGGGCGATCCAGCCCGCGTGGCGGCCCATGACCTCCACCACGAGGACCCGCATATGGGACTCGGCGGTGGTGTGGAGGCGGTCGATGGCCTCGGTGGCGATGTTGACGGCGGTGTCGAAGCCGAAGGTGTAGTCCGTGGCGGAGAGGTCGTTGTCGATGGTCTTGGGGACGCCGACGCACCGCACGCCGTGTTCTTCGTGGAGGCGGGCGGCGACGCCGAGGGTGTCCTCGCCGCCGATCACGATCAGGGCGTCGACCTCGTCCTTGGCGAGGTTCTCGCGGATGCGGCGGACGCCGTCGGGTTCCTTGAAGGGGTTGGTGCGTGAGGAGCCGAGGATGGTGCCGCCCCGGGGCAGGATGCCCCGGACGGCGGGGATGTCGAGCCGGGACACGGAGCCCTGGAGCGGCCCCCGCCATCCGTCCCGGTAGCCGGTGAAGTCGTAGCCGTAGTCCTGGACGCCCTTGCGGACGACCGCGCGGATGACCGCGTTGAGCCCGGGGCAGTCACCACCGCCGGTCAGCAGTCCGACCCGCATGACGCTCTCCCTTCAGCCGAGGACGGCGCCCGGCCTCCGGGGAGCGTCAGGCGTCGTCGAGTCCTCGCTCTATCGCGTAGCGCACGAGCTCCACGCGATTGTGCAACTGGAGCTTGCCCAAGGTGTTCTGTACATGGTTCTGCACCGTGCGGTGGGAAATAACCAGCCGCTCCGCTATCTGCTTGTACGACAGGCCCTTGGCGACGAGGCGCAGCACCTCGGTCTCGCGGTCGGTCAGCCGGGGGGCCTTGGGGCCGTCGGGCGCGGCCGGGGCCGGGTCGGCGGCGAGGCGGCGGAACTCGCCGAGGACGAGGCCGGCGAGGCCGGGGGTGAAGACGGCGTCGCCCACGGCCGTCCGCCGGACGGCGTCCAGCAGCTCCTCGGTGCTGGCGGACTTCAGCAGATAGCCGGTGGCCCCGGACTTGACGGCCTCCAGCACGTCGGCGTGCTCGCCGCTGGCGGAGAGGACGAGGACGCGCAGCGCGGGGTTCTCGCCGACGAGCTCCTTGCAGACGGCGACGCCGGGCAGGCCGGGCAGGTTGAGGTCGAGGACCAGCACGTCGGGGGCGGCGGCCCGGGCCCGGCGCACCGCCTGGGGGCCGTCGCCGGCGGTGGCCACCACGTCGAACCCGGCGCCCGCCAGATCGCGGGCGACGGCGTCGCGCCACATCGGGTGGTCGTCGACCACCATGACCTTCAGGGTCCGCTCTTCACCCATCGGCTCTTCACCCATCGGCTCTTCGTTCATCGGCTCTTCGTTCATCGGCCGGTCTCGCTCCCCCGTGGGACTCTCAATTCGACTTCCGTGCCCTGTCCCGGTACGGACAGCAGTTCGGCGCTGCCGCCCAGGTCCCGCAGCCGGCCGCGGATGGAGAGGGCGACTCCCATGCGCCCTTCCCGTTCCGCGTCGGCGAGCCTGCCGTCCGGGATGCCCGGGCCGTCGTCCCGCACGGTGACGATCACCGCGTCCGGCTCGTCCTCCAGCAGGATCCAGGCCCGCGCGCCGTCGCCGGCGTGCTTGCGGACATTGTCCAGGGCGGCGCCGACGGCGGCGGCCAGCTCCGCCGCCGCGGCCGCCTCCAGCAGGACGGCGGTGCCGGGCCCGGCGAAGGAGACGTCGGGGCCGGCGTGCGGGGCGAGCAGGGCCGCCACGTCGCAGGGGCCCTCGGGGGGCCGGGGTGCGGGTACCGGCCCGGCGGGCCCGGTGGGCACTGCCAGGCCGGCGAGCTCGGCGTCCTCGGCGTACCGCTCCGGGGTGCCGCTCCGCGCGGGCAGCAGGCCGCCCGCCACCAGGGTGCGCAGGGCGATCTCCTGCTCGCCGGCCATCCTGCCCAGCTCGGCGGCCTCGCCGCCGAGGGCGGTGCCCCGGCGCTGCACCATGGCCAGCACCTGGAGGACGCCGTCGTGGATGTCGCGGGCGAGCCGCTCGCGCTCGCGGGTCGCGGCCTCGATCTGGAGGGCGCGGGCCAGCGTGCGCTCACTGGCCCGGGCCACCTCGACGATGTAGCCGATGGCGATGGAGGAGACCCAGACCAGCAGGACGTTGTGGACGGTGTCCCGGGCCGGGCTGCCGCGCTCGACCAGGTTGGCGAGGGCGACCAGCGTGGAGCCGACGGCCGCCCAGCGCCAGCCGCCCTTGATGGCGCAGCCGAGCACGGCGCCGCCGGTCCATATGGACGGCAGGGTCGCCGCGCCGCCGTCGATGCGCGCCGGGGAGTCCACGAGCGTGGTCAGCAGCACGCCGGCCAGCGCGATGGTGAGGTCGGCGGCCAGGAAGCGCTTGGTGCAGCGCTCGGGCGAGGAGACCCGGTTCCAGGTCAGCGCCATCCACAGGGTGAGTACGCCCATGTAGAGCGCCCCGCCGAGCGGATGGGCGTATTCCTCGTAGTTGAAGCCGAACAGTGCGAGCGCGTAGCCGAGCGTCAGAACGCGGTAGCCGGTCAGCGCCCGCCACAGCGGCAGCTCCACCGACATCCGTACGACGCGCGTCTTTCTGCTGCGCGGTGCCATGGACCGTCCCCCCAGCCCGGACGGGGCTATGCCTCGGGCTGCTTCCCCGCCTTGTCGAGTCCGGCGGCCTTCGCCGCCTTCTCCTCCTCGGCCTTGCGCTTCGCCTCGTCCGCGATCTGCCGCTTGGCGGCGGTCGCGTAGATGTCGACGTACTCCTGGCCGGAGAGCTCCATGATCTTGTACATGACCTCGTCGGTCACCGAGCGCAGGATGAAGCGGTCGCCGTCCATGCCGTGGTAGCGGCTGAAGTCCAGCGGCTCGCCGATCCGGATGCCCGGCCGGATCATCTTCGGCAGGACCTTCCCGGGCGGCTGCACCTTCTCGGTGTCGATCATCGCCACGGGGATCACGGGCGCGCCGGAGAGCAGCGCGACGCGGGCCAGGCCACCGGGCTTGCCGCGGTAGAGGCGGCCGTCCGGGGAACGGGTGCCCTCGGGGTAGATGCCGAAGAGCTCACCGCGCTCCAGCACCTCCAGACCGCTCTTGATCGCCGCTTCGCCGGCGCCGCGGCCGCCCGAACGGTCCACGGGCAGCTGGCCCACGCCCTTGAAGAACGCGGCCGTCAGCTTTCCCTTGACCCCGGGGGAGGTGAAGTATTCCTGCTTCGCGATGAAGGTGATCTTGCGATCGAGCACCGCGGGCAGGAAGAAGGAGTCCGAGAACGAGAGGTGGTTGCTCGCCAGGATCGCGGGCCCGTCGGCCGGGATGTTCTCCAAGCCCTCCACCCACGGCCGGAAGGCAAGCTTCAGCGACCCGCCGATGGACAGCTTCATAGCGCCGTAGAACAACCGAGAACCTCCTGTAGTGACGAGGAGACCTTAACCTGCCTACCCGCCCGGCGGCGCTCCGCGTACGCTGAGGGGCAGACCCCTTTTCCCGTTCCACCGATCGGAGATCCCGGTGCCGCTCCTCCCCGGCGCCGAGCCGTTCCGCCACGACGGCGGAGAGGTCGGCGTCCTCGTGTGCCACGGCTTCACCGGTTCCCCGCAGTCCGTACGGCCCTGGGCCGAGCACCTCGCGGAGCGCGGCCTCACCGTCTCCCTCCCCCTGCTGCCGGGTCATGGCACCCGCTGGCAGGACATGCAGCTCACCGGCTGGCAGGACTGGTACGCGGAGGTCGACCGCGCGCTGCGGGAGCTCCGGGAGAACTGCTCCGAGGTGTTCGTCTGCGGCCTGTCGATGGGCGGGGCGCTGACGCTGCGGCTGGCGGCGAAGCACGGGGCGGATATCTCGGGCATCGTCCTGGTCAACCCGGCGAACAAGGTGCACGGCCCGGCGGCCAGGGCGCTGCCGGTGGTGCGCCATCTGCTGCCCTCGACCTCGGGCATCGCCAGCGACATCGCGAAGCCCGGCCGCGAGGAGGTCGGCTACGACCGGGTGCCGCTGCACGCGGCGTACTCCTTCCGCCGCTTCCTGACCATGCTGGACCGGGAACTTCCGCAGGTCACTCAGCCGTTGCTGCTGCTGCACAGCCCCGAGGACCATGTGGTACCGCCCGCCGACTCGGCGCGGATCCTGGCCCGGGTGTCCTCCCGGGACGTCACCGAGCGGCTGCTGGAGCGCAGCTATCACGTGGCGACGCTGGACCACGACGCCGAGCTGATCTTCGAGGAGACCTTCGCGTTCATCAGCCGGCTCTCGGCGGGTGTCGGGACGGCCTCCCGTGGCTGAGCACGACGCGGACCACGACCGCGACGAGAGCCGCGACCCGCTCGACGAGGACGCCGCGTGGGCGGAGCTCGTCGCCGCGTACGGCGAGCAGCCCGACCCGGCGAAGGGCCGCTGGCCCGCCTCGGGTGACGTCCTGGACTCCGCCGCCACCCGGCCGGGCCCGGCGGACGGCCCCTCGGCCGCCGACCCGACCGGTCCGGAGGAGCCGCCGCTGAAGCGCTCCCCCGAGGAGCCCCGGCCCGCGAAGCCGGAGCAGCCGGGCAGCTTCATCGTGTACGCGCCCGGGGTCGGCCCCCGGGACTGGGACACCCCGGCCGAGGAGGCGCTCGACGACTCCGAGGAGGGCCACTTCGTCCCGCCGGAGCCGCCGCCGCTGCCCACGGGCGATGTGACGTCGCGGTTCGCGTGGCTCGCGGTGCTGGGCGGCCCGTTGCTGCTGCTGATCATGGTCCTGCTGCGGCAGGAGCTGACGTGGTGGGTGACGACGCTGGGGGTGGGCGGGTTCCTGGGCGGTTTCGCGACGCTGGTCCTGCGCATGAAGGACACGGATGAAGAGGACGACGATCCCGGGCGCGGTGCGGTGGTGTAGTGACGGGGGGTTTTCCCCTACCCGCCCCTTCCCGAATGTCCTCAAGCGCCGGACGGGCTCAATCAGCCCGTCCGGTCACGAAGCCGGCACCCGTACGGCCGCCAGCACCGGCAGGTGGTCCGTCGCCGCCCGGAGGTCCCGTTCCTCCACCCCCGGCAGCCCCATGGGGACCCCGCAGCCCAGGAACTCCACGCCGCCGGTCGCGAACACCGCGTCGATCCGCTGGAGCGGATCGCCCAGGCGCGTCGTGTGCTCACGCCCCCACGGCCGGGTCGCCCAGCCGTCCTGGAGGGCGTCCGCGAGCAGGCCGAAGGTACGCCCGTCGGGGCGGTCGTTGAGGTCGCCGGCCGCCACGGCGTACGGCACGTCCAGCGCGGCCAGCCGCTCCAGGAGCAGCCCGCCCTGTTCGTACCGCTCCCGGTCCTTGATGCTGAGGTGGCAGCTGAGGACGCCCAGCCGGGCCCGGCCGAAGCGGAGCACGGCGGTCGCGAAGCCGCGCTGGTGCAGCCCCGGGGTACGGGGCAGCAGGACGTCCTCGGCGCGCTCCACGTGCGCCCGGAGCGAGGACATGATCATCGGGCCGGAGGCGGTGGCGCCGCCCGTGACGTACACCAGGCCCGAGGCGCGGCCTAGCCGGGCCGCGGCCTTGCGCCAGCGGAAGAAGCGCGGGGCCTCCTGGACGCAGACGACGTCGGGCGCGCAGGCCCGGATGACCCGGCCCAGCGCGTCCACGTCGTCCCGCATGGAGCGGATGTTGTAGCTGAGCACCCGGACGACGGCCGAGCCGTCCGGCTCGGTACGGGAGGCCGGGAGGTCCGGCAGCGGAGCGGTAGTCACGGACCCGGACACACCCTTTCACCGGGCGGTGCCGAGCCGGCACCGCCGGAACGCCGTCGTGGGACCCGGCCGCCGGGGCGGCCGGGGAGCGCTCAGCCCTGGCGGGCCAGGTCCGCCGCGCCGACCAGGCCGGCCTTGCCGCCCAGCTCGGCGGCGAGGACCTGCGCGTGCGGTCGCCACTGGCCGCCGATCAGCCAGCGCTTGAAGGACTTGCGGATGGGGTCGAGGACGAGGTCGCCCTCGTCCGAGACGCCGCCGCCGACGATGAACGCCGACGGGTCGAAGAGGGAGGCGAGGTCCGCCAGGCCCGCGCCGGCCCAGCGGGCCAGCTCGCGGAAGGAATCGATGGCGACCGGGTCGCCCTGCCGCGCCGCGGCGCTGATGTGCTTGCCCTCGATGCCCTCGACCGTGCCGTCGCCGAGGCCCAGCAGGATCGCGGCGTTCTCCGGGGTGGCGTTGGCGCGCTGCTTGGCGTAGCGGACGAGCGCGCGCCCGGAGGCGTACTGCTCCCAGCAGCCCTGGCTGCCGCAGCCGCACAGCAGGCCGTCGGGCACCACGCGGATGTGGCCGAACTCGGCGGCCACGCCGAAGCGGCCGCGGCGCAGCTTGTTGCCGATGATGATGCCGCCGCCGAGGCCGGTGCCGAGGGTGATGCAGATGACGTCGTCGTGGCCCTGGCCGGCGCCGAAGCGGTACTCGCCCCAGGCCGCGGCGTTGGCGTCGTTCTCGACGACGACGGGGAGGCCGACGCGCTGCTCGACCTTGTCCTTGAGGGCCTCGTGGCGCCAGTTGATGTTCGGGGCGAAGAGGACCGTGGCCCGCTTGTCGTCCACATAGCCCGCGGCTCCGATGCCGACCGCCTCGACGTCGTGGTCGGCGCTGACCGTGCGCACGGCGTCGGCGATGGCGTCGATGACGCCCTCGGGGGTGGGCGGGGTGGGCACCTTGCACGTCGCGAGGATGTTGCCGTCCTCGTCGACCACGCCGGCCGCGATCTTGGTGCCGCCGATGTCCACGCCGATGGTGAGTCCCATGTGTCCCTCAGTTTTTCGCTCGAACCCCGCCGCGACCCACCGTACCGGAGGTGGGAGGGCCTCCCGCGCCCTTATGGCCCATGGAGGAAGCCGCGGGCGGGCCGTGCGGGGCCGGGGGCGTTCAGTCGAGGTCGATGCGCTCGGAACCGCCCGGCGTCCCGTCGTCGCCCCGGGGCCCTTCGGGGCCGCCGGCGGGACCACCGGTGGGGGCACCGGCGGAATCCGACGGTCCGTCGCCGGAGGCGCCGCGGGTCCAGCGGCCCTCCTGCCCCTGGACGGCGGCGCGGTAGGCGGCGAGCAGCTCGGAGCCGGCGGTCGCCAGGTGGTCGAAGACCTGGGGGTTGCGCTCGATGACGGGCTCGACTACGGCCTTGGCCTGCGCGACGACCTGCTGGACCACGTCCTGGGCGGCCGCGCCCGCGAGCGGCAGCTGGAAGCCGGCGACCTTCTCGGCCACGGCGTCGACGAGCTTGCGGAGCTCCTCGGCGGCGCTGCCGGGCGGCTGCCCGTACCTCTCGCGGCGGCGGGCCCGCTCGGCGGCGAGGTCCTCGGCGCACGCCTGTTCCCAGGCGTCGGACGCGGCCTCCGCGTGCGGTGCGGGGCGCTCGGTGGCATCGCTCATGGCGGACTCCTACGGCCGGAATTTCCTTCGACGTTACCCGAACGGTGGAAAGGCGTTCAGGAAGGGCGGCCCGGGAGGACGGCCGGGGCTCAGGAGGGCCGGGGCCACAGGGCGGGGTCGGGGGTGAAGCGCACGCACAGGGCGCCGTCGCGCAGCCCGGCCCCGGAGACGGTGCAGCGGCGCAGCGCGGACGGCAGGGGCAGCACCCGGCGGAACGGGCCGACGCCGACGATGAGTTCGTCACCCCTGCGTATGAGGTCGAGGGCGTCGCGCCGGGCGCCGGGCAGCGGGAGCCGCCAGACCAGTACGCCGTCGGCGGCCAGCCGGTCCTCCACGGTCCAGGCGTCGGCCTCCGGGCCGCCCGCCCCGGTGTCCCAGCCGTCGAGCTCGTCGGTGAGGCCGCGGCCGGCGACCACTCCGTACCCCGCCCCGTCACCGATGGTGGTGGAGCGGGCCCGGCCGGCCAGCTCGGCGAGGTCGGCGCGACCGCGGGGGGCCCGGCCGAGGTGGGGCAGTTCGCAGACGGTGACGCCGTCCACGAGGAACTCCTCGCGCAGCTCCTTGCGGGCGGTGCGCTGCTCGGCGGCGAGCCCGGCCGTCCAGGGGTCGGCGGCCTCGGCGCAGTGGTCGGGGAGCAGCCGGTTGGCGACGAGGGCGTCGACGCGGCAGCCCTGGAGGGCCAGGGCCGCGCGGGCCAGGCGGAGCTCCTCCACGGCGTGCGGGCCGGGTTCGGCGACCAGCCGCACGGTGGTGCCGGCCGCCTCGATCACGTCCTGGACCGCCGCGAGCTCGGCCTCCCAGCGCCCGGCGGTCTCGTACAGCCGCTGGGCGGGCATGGGGACGCCGGCGAGCTGGGCGAGCATCGGGCGCAGGGCGCGGGCGGCCTGCCGCTCGGGGGGCAGCAGCCGGCGCAGATAGCGCCGGAGCTGCTCGGGCAGGGCGAGCAGGCGCACGGTGTCGTGGACGGGCGGCAGGTCGACGACGAGCAGGTCCCAGTGTTCTTCCTGGGCGTGGGCGGCGCGGAGGGCCGCGAGGACGGCGAGGGGTTCGGCGCCGGGGAGCTCGGTGAGCTCCTCCGGGTCGAGGGGGGTGGCGCCGAGGAGGTCGAAGAGGGAGGCGCCGCGGTCCTGGAGCTCGCGGGCGCGGTCCTCGAAGTGCTCGCCGGTGGCGATGCGGGCGGCCCACAGGCCGGGGGCGACCTCGGCGGGCCCGGCCCAGGGCGCTCCGCCGGGGCCGCCCGTGGCGGGCCGGGGCAGCGCGGTGCCGAGCACCGACTCCGGGGCGGGGCCGCGGTCGCGGGTGAGGAGCAGGGTGCGCCGCCCCTCGCGCGCGGCGGCGAGCGCCGTGGCCGCGGCGGCCGTGGTGCGGCCCGCGCCGCCGGGACCGGTGACGAGGACCGTACGCAAGGTGGAGCCTCCGGCAGTGATACGTGGTTCCGGGGGGCCGTGGCCGTCGGCCGGCGGCCGGTGTGGGGAGGTGCTGACAGCGGTGTGGCGGGTGCGGGCGGGCCGGTGGAGGCCCCGCCTGCCAGGAGCCGGGTCAGGATCCGCGGGTCAGGAGGAGGCCGACGCCTTGCTCTCGACGCGCTGCTTGAGGCCGTCGAGGGCGCGGTCGATGATGACCTTCTCCGCCTTGCGCTTGATCATGCCGAGCATGGGGATCTTGACGTCCACGGTGAGCTGGTACGTCACCTCGGTGTGCTTGCCGCCGGCCGCGGGCTCCAGGCTGTACGAGCCGTCGAGCTGCCGCAGCATCTGGGACTTGACCAGCGACCAGCTGACGACGTTGGGCGCGGGCCAGCTGTAGGCCAGCGTGTGGTCGTCCTTGATGGCGCCGGCGTCGAGGACCAGGCGCACCTGGGCGGCGCGGCCCTCCTCGTCGCGGGCGAGGACCTCGGCCTGCTTGACCTCGCCGGTCCACTCGGCGTAGCGGTCGAAGTCCGCGATCACCGCCATGACCTCCGCGGGGGTCGCCTCGATCGTGATGCTCGAGCTGGTGTGTTCCGCCATCTGCGTGGCTCCTCCGTACCGGTCCCTGTGCCTGCTGTGGCCTGCCGTGCTGCGCCCTGCTCGGTCCTGGAACGACCGCCGCTGAAGGCTATCGTGCGCCGCTCGTCACCACTCCAGCACCCACGGTGTCCCGCTGGAGGCGAAGTGGCCGACGTTGACGCATTCCGTGGCCCCGATCCGCATCCGGCGGGCGAGCGGCTGGTGGACGTGGCCGAAGAGGGCGTAGGCGGGGCGGGTGGCGCGGATCGCGTCGAGGAGGGCCGCGCTGCCGCGCTCGAAGCGGCGGGCGACCGTGTCGTAGCAGAGCTCGGGCACGTCGGGCGGGATGTGCGAGCAGAGCACGTCGACCTCGCCGAGGGCCTCGATCTTCGCGGCGTACTCCTCGTCGTCGATCTCGTAGGGGGTGCGCATGGGCGTCCGCAGGCCGCCGCCGACGAAGCCGAAGACCCGGCCGCCGATCTCGACCCGCTCGCCGTCGAGGACGGTGGTGCCCGCCGCCGCGTACTCGGACCAGAGGTGGGGGATGTCGACGTTGCCGTAGGTGGCGTAGGTGGGGGTGGGGAAGGCCGCGAACAGCTCCGCGTACTGCTTGCGGACGGCGGACTCGATGGCGGCGTTCCGGTCGATGCCCTGCCAGAGGCTGCGGGCCAGGTCGCGGGCCTCCTCGAAGCGGCGGGCGGTGCGCAGCTCGACCAGCCGGTCGGCGTTGGCCTCCCCGAACAGCTCGGGGAAGATGCCGCGCGAATGGTCGTGGTAGTCGAGGAAGAGGACGAGGTCGCCCAGGCAGACGAGCGCGTCGGCGCCGTCTCCCGCCCGGCGCAGGCCCTCGCTGTTGCCGTGTACGTCACTGACCACGTGAACCCTGAAGCCACCTCGCATACCGATCACCCTAGAGTCTGCGACGGGCCCGCCGGAAGGTCCCCGACCTGCGGTTACTTCCGGGTCACCGAACGAAGGGGCTAGGGTTCGCAGAGCAGTCCCGTGGCATGTGACGCAGAGAACATCTCGGCGCGACCCCCTGTTCGAAAGCGATACCGGTGGGTAACGTCCGGGCAGTCCACTACCCCCCTTGCCTGATCATGGACCGCAGCCGACGCAGCGCCCCTCGAAGACGCGGCGGCGCCGGCGCCCGACGAGGAGCAGCAGTCTTGCGCGAGTTCAGCCTTCCGGCCCTCTACGAGGTCCCTGCGGACGGAAACCTGACGGATCTGATCCGCCGCAACGCCGCGCAGCGCCCTGACGTCGCCGTCATAGGGCGCAAGGTCGCCGGCCGCTGGGAGGACGTCACGGCCGTCACCTTCCTGGCCGAGGTGCGCGCGGCGGCGAAGGGGCTGATCGCGTCCGGTGTGCGGCCGGGCGACCGGGTCGGGCTGATGTCCCGCACCCGCTACGAGTGGACGCTGCTGGACTTCGCGATCTGGAGCGCCGGCGGGGTGACCGTGCCGGTGTACGAGACGAGCTCGGCCGAGCAGATCCAGTGGATCCTCGGCGACTCCGGCGCGGTGGCCGTCGTCGTCGAGTCCGCGGCGCACGAGGCGCTCGTCGACTCGGTGCGCGACCGGCTGCCGGCCCTGGAGCACCTCTGGCAGATCGAGGACGCGGGCGTCGAGCGGCTGCGCACGGCCGGCGAGGGCCTGACCGACGAGGAGGTCGACGAGCGCAGCGCGCTGGCCGACGCCGACTCCCCCGCGACGATCGTCTACACCTCGGGCACCACCGGGCGCCCCAAGGGCTGTGTGCTGACCCACCGCGCGTTCTTCGCCGAGTGCGGGAACGCGGTGGAGCGGCTGAAGCCGCTGTTCAACACGGGCGACTCCTCGGTGCTGCTGTTCCTGCCCACGGCGCACGTCTTCGGCCGCCTGGTGGAGATCTCGGCGATGCTCGCCCCGATCAAGCTGGGCTGCGTCCCGGACATCCGTAACCTCACCGAGGAGCTGGCCGCCTTCCGGCCGACGCTGATCCTCGGCGTCCCCCGCGTCTTCGAGAAGGTCTACAACGCCGCGCGGGCCAAGGCCCAGGCCGACGGCAAGGGCAAGATCTTCGACAAGGCCGCCGACACCGCCATCGCCTACAGCCGGGCGAAGGACGACCCGGCCGGCCCCTCGCTGGGCCTGCGGATCAAGCACGCGATCTTCGACCGGCTGGTCTACGGCAAGCTGCGCGGCGTCCTCGGCGGCCGGGCCACGCACGCGATCTCCGGCGGCGCGCCGCTCGGCGAGCGCCTGGGCCACTTCTACCGGGGCATCGGCTTCACGGTCCTGGAGGGCTACGGCCTCACCGAGTCCTGCGCGGCGACGGCCTTCAACCCGTGGGACCGGCAGAAGATCGGCACGGTCGGTCAGCCGCTGCCCGGCTCGGTCGTCCGGATCGCGGACGACGGCGAGGTGCTGCTGCACGGCGAGCACCTCTTCCAGGGCTACTGGAACAACGAGCAGGCCACGAAGGAGGCCCTCTCGGACGCCTGGTTCCACACCGGCGACCTGGGCACCCTCGACGAGGACGGCTACCTCACGATCACCGGCCGGAAGAAGGAGATCATCGTGACGGCGGGCGGCAAGAACGTCGCCCCGGCCGTGATCGAGGACCGCATCCGGGCCCACGCGCTGATCGCCGAGTGCATGGTGGTCGGCGACGCCCGCCCGTTCGTCGGCGCGCTGATCACGCTGGACGAGGACTTCCTGCCTCGCTGGCTGGAGGACAACGGCAAGCGGGCCGGCACGACCCCGGCCGAGCTGGCGGACGACCCGGAGCTGCTGGCCGCCGTGCAGAAGGCCGTCGACGACGGCAACTCCGCGGTGTCGAAGGCGGAGTCGGTCCGTAAGTTCCGTATCCTTCCGGCGCAGTTCACGGAGGAGTCGGGGCATGTCACGCCGTCGCTGAAGCTCAAGCGGAACGTGGTGGCGAAGGACTTCGCGGACGAGATCGAGGCGCTTTACCGCGCGTAGCGCGGTGTGCTCACCGTGACCGGGGTGCGGGACCGTCGCCCGTACCGGTCACGGCTTGTCCTCAAACGCCCGGACGGTCTGGATTTCGCCCGTCCGGGCGTTTGCCTGTGAGCGAGCCCGCCCGGCCCCGCCGTCCTACAGCAGTTCCCGCAAGCGGTCGGCCAAGAGGTCCCAGCGCCAGCGTTCCTCCACCCACGCACGCCCCCGCTCGCCCATGCGGCGCCGCAGCTCCGGGTCGCCCAGCAGGGTGACGACGCGGTCCGCCGTGTCCGCCGGGGAGCCGCCGCGGACGACGTACCCCGTCTCCCCGTCCAGGACGGCGTCGGGCGCGCCGCCGGAGTCCCCGGCGATCACGGGCAGGCCCGTCGCGGACGCCTCCAGATAGACGATGCCGAGCCCCTCGACGTCCAGGCCGCCGCGGCGCGTGCGGCAGGGCATCGCGAAGACGTCACCCGCGCCGTAGTGGGCCGGCAGCTCCTCCCAGGGGACCGGGCCGGTGAAGCGGACCGCGTCGGCGACCCCGGTCTCCTCGGCCAGCTTCCGCAGGTCGTCGCCGTACGGGCCGCCGCCGACGATCAGCAGCACCGCGTCGGGGACCGCGGCCAGGATCCGGGGCATGGCCCGGATGAGGGTGTCCTGCCCCTTGCGCGGCACGAGCCGGGAGACGCAGACCACGACCGGGCGGTCGGTGAGGCCCAGGCGGGCCCGGACCCCGGCGCCGCCGGAGCCGGGGTGGAAGGTCTTCTCGTCCACGCCGGGCGGCAGTTGGACCATGCGGGCGGCGGCCCGGTCGGTCAGCGCGCCCGCGATCCGGGACCGGGTGTACTCCCCCAGGTAGGTGAGCGTGTCCGTGCCCTCGCCGATGCGCCGCAGCAGTTGCCGGGCGGCGGGCAGCTGGGCCCACCCGGCCTCGTGGCCGTGGGTCGTGGCGATCAGCTTCCGGGCGCCGGCCCGGCGCAGCGCGGGGGCCATCAGCCCGAGCGGGGCGGCGGCCCCGAACCAGACCGAGGTACAGCCGTGTTCGCGCAGCAGCTCGGTGGCGCGGCGCGTCACCCGGGGCGTCGGCAGCAGCATGGTCGTCCGGTCGCGGACGACCTGGAAGGGCTGTTCGGCGTCGAAGCGCGCGGTGGCCTCGGCGCCCTCCCGGCCGCGCTTCCAGGTGGAGGCGTAGACGACGACCTCGGCGGGGTCCAGGCGCAGGGCCATGTTGTGCAGGAACGCCTGGATGCCGCCGGGGCGGGGCGGGAAGTCATTGGTGACGACGAGGGTCTTGTGCATCGCGTCCCGACAGTACCGGGTGTCCCGGCCCCACGGCCGGGGAGGTGCCGCCGGGGCGACCGCGCCGAGGCCGTGCGGGCGGCAACGGGGGCGGAGTACCGCCACGTCACCGCGCCAGGGCGGTCCGGGCGGGCATCATGCCTTCCAGTAGCGGCGCGCGGACGGCGTGTGAGGACCGTGAAGGGCGAGGTGGATGATGTCGGGCGCTGGTTTGCGGCTCTCGGTCGCGGTGTGGGCCGTCACCCGGGTCGTGCTGCTGTTGTGCGTGTTCCGGGTGTGGGTGCTGCCGGGATCGGACGTCTCCGTCGACATCGAGGTGATCTACCAGGGCTGGTACGGGGTGCTGCGCACCGGCACGTTCCCGTACGACGACGTGACGTGGCAGTACCCGCCGGCCGCCGCGCTCGCCGTGCTCGCCCCCGGGCTGCTGCCGTTCCTGGACTACGCCCCGGCGTTCTTCGTGGTGTGCTTCCTCGCGGACGCGGTGGTCCTCGCCCTGCTGCTGTACACGGTGCGGGGCGGCGGGCGCAGCGCCAAGGGGGTGTGGGTGTGGGTCGTGGGGGTGCCGCTGCTGGGGCCGATCGTCTACGCCCGCTATGACGTGATGGTGACGGCCGTCGCCGTGGCGGGGCTGCTGGCGATCGGCCGGCGGACCAGGGCGGCGGGGGCGCTCGTGGCGCTCGGCGCGCTGCTGAAGGTCTGGCCGGTGCTGCTGCTGGTGGGAACCCCGCGCGGCCGGACCACCCGGTCGGCGTGGACCACCGCGCTGCTCACGGCGGGGGCGCTGGGGCTGCTGTTCGCGGTGACGATGCCGGGGGCGCTGGCGTTCCTGACCTTCCAGCGGGACCGGGGCACGGAGGTGGAGTCCCTGGGGTCGCTGGTCTTCCACCTGGGCCGGCACTTCGGCTGGCACGGGCACGCGCGGCTGAACTACGGCTCGGTGGAGTTCCTCGGCCCCTACGTCCGTACGGTCAGCCGGCTCGCGCTGGGCCTGAGCGTGCTGGCCTTCGGCTGGCTGCTGGTGTGGCGGCTGCGGGCGCGCAGGTTCACGGCCTGCACGCCGTACGACGCGGCGTTCGCGGCCGTGCTCCTGTTCACCACGACGAGCCGGGTGATCAGCCCGCAGTACGTGGTCTGGCTGATCGGTCTGGCGGCGGTGTGTATGACGATGCGGACGACGCGTCAGGGGCTGCCGATCGCGCTGGTCCTGGTGGCCGCGCCGCTGACGCAGCTGGAGTTCCCCCTGTGGTTCTCGCATGTGGTGGCGAGCGACAAGCTGGGCGTGGCGACGCTGACGCTGCGGAACGCCCTGCTGGTGGTGGCGACCCTGATCTCGTGCGCGCGGCTGTGGCGCGGGACGGTGCGCGAGCCGGAGCCGGCGGAGGTCTCCCCGGCCCCGCCCCTGCCCGACCCCGGGGCTCCGCCCCGGACCCCGGTCCTCAAACGCCGGACGGGCTGATTTGTTGCCCGGAACCGAGTGAGGAAGCCACCCTGGCCCAGGGAAAGCCGGCCTCGGACAGGGGCGAAATCCAGCCCGGCCGGCGTTTGAGGCCACCGCGCGTCAGCGCGGAAGGGGGCCCGGGGCGTCAGCCCCGGTTCGGGAAGGGGCGGGCAGGGGAAAGCCCCCCTCACCCCAGCTCCCGCTCCACATACGCCCGCCACTCCGCCGTGAACTCCACCTGCGACACCCCCAGCACCCGCCGCAGCTCGGTCCCCACCGATCCCGACCGCCGCTCGTGCCCGCCCACCCCCCGGTAGAACGCCACGAGCTTCTCCTCGCCCCAGCGCTCCGCGATCATCCGGCAGGCCAGCCACCCCTCCTCGTACGCGCGGGCCAGCCGTCCGGACTCGCCCGCGAAGCCGAAGTCGGCGTCCGTGGGCAGCCCGCGCGGCGCCCGGTCCGCGGCCACGGCGCGGGCCAGTTCGGGCGCGGCCTGGCGGGCGGTGCGGTCGGTGCCCCGGTAGGCCGTCCAGTCGGCGAAGCCCTCCGAGAGCCACAGCGGGGTGGCCGCCGAGGTGAGGGCGCGGGTGGCGACATGGGCGGTCTCATGGGTGAGGACGACCTGGCGGCCGAAGGAGCCGAGCGCCCCGTACGCCTCGGGGTTGACGATTATCCGGTCGGCCGGGGCCTCCCCGGAGCCGCCGACCTCGCCGGTCGTCACGGCCGCGATGCCCCGGTAGTTGGAGACGGGCGAATCCAGGAGCGCGGCCATCCGCTCCACCGAGGCGGGCATCTGCACGACCACCCGGCCGGGCCACGCGCCCGGCCCCGCTCCCCCGCCCGTGCCCGGACCGCCGTCCCGCCACGCGGCCGCCACCGCGGGCACGGCGCGGTCCGCGGTGGCCGCGAGGGCCTCCAGGCGCGCCCGGTTCTGGCCGACCCCGAGGACGAGGCTGCGCTCGCCGCGCACCGCCGTGACCGGGCCCTGCTGCCACAGCTGCCGGCCGCCGCTCGGCGCGTCCTCGGCGGTGACGTACCACCGGCCGGCGCGCTCCACGACGGTCAGCCGGGCCTTGGTGGTGACCGGCGCCGTGTCATAGCCAGCCAGCCGGTAGCGGAGCTCGGTCTCGGCGGCGAGGCGGCGGCCGTCGCCCTGGGCCGGTGCGAAGCCCCCGGTCCGCACCAGGCGGTACTCCCAGGAGGCCAGCGGCACGGCGGCGAGGTTGGCGAACACCCGGCGCTGCTCCGCGCGATACCCCGTGGCGGCCGGGTCCACGGCGGCGAGGAAGGCCCGCTCGTCGCGGTCGCGCAGCGCGCTGGACCACCGGTCCAGCAGGGCGGTCACGGCCTTCCGGTCGCCGTCCGGGACGGCCGGCCCGGAGCCCGGGACGAGCGTCCCGCAGCCGCACAGGGACTGGAGCGCGAACAGCCCGGCGGCGAGCCAGGCGGCCACCCGGCGACATGCCCGGCGGGACGCCCCGGTGGTCGCCCCGCGCACGGCCCCGGGGTCGCCCCCGGGTCCGCTCCCTCGTCCGCTCCACCACCACCGGCCCGTCACGTCCCGCATCGTACGAGCCGTGCGCCCCCGGGCGTACGCTCAGGGCGCGCTCATGGCCGGGTGACGGAGGAAATGGGCATCATGTTGGCCGGGTCGTAGCGCACCCGGGCCCCGGGGTAGGGCGCGTGGACGACCTGGCCGTTGCCCACGTACATCGCCACATGGCTGGCATCGCTGCGGTAGATCACCAGATCGCCGGGCTGGGCCTCCGCCAGGGAGACGTGCCGGCCGGCGTAGCGCTGCGCCTGCGAGGTGCGCGGCAGGCCCACTCCGGCCCGCCCGTAGGCCCACTGCATCAGGCCGGAACAGTCGAAGGCGCTCGGCCCGGTGGCGCCCCAGGCGTAGGGCGAGCCGACGGCCGAGCGGGCCGCCATGGCCGCGGCGGCGCCGCGCGAGGAGGTGACGGCGGTGAGGTCGGGCAGCGCGGCGAGGGGGCTCTCCGTGCGGGCGGCGCCGTCCGAGCGGGAGGCCCGGGCGTAGGCCGCCCGCTCCGGCCGGGGCAGGGAGTTGAGCAGCCGGCGGGCCGTGGCGAGCTTCTTCTCGACCTCGCGCTTGTGGCGCTCGACGGCGCGGCGGCTCTCCTCCAGCCGCCCGAGGACCTCCACCGCCTCCGCCCGCTCCTGGCGCAAGGTGCGCTGGGCCTCCGTGAGCGCCCGGAGCTCCTCGGTCCGGCGGCCGCTCACGCGGTCGAGGGTGGCGGCCCGTTCGAGGTAGCCGTCGGGGTCGGAGGAGAGCAGCAGTTGGAGGGCGGGGGCGACGGCGCCGTTCCGGTACTGCGCGGCGGCGATCATGCCGAGGGCGGCGCGCATCCGGTTGACCTGTTCCTGGCCGCGCGCGACGCGGTCGGTGGCCTGCTCCACCTTCTTCCGCAGGTCGCCGGTGCGCTCGTCGGCCGCGTTGTACTTCTCGGTGGCGCGCTCCGCCTCTTCGTAGAGCTTGTCGACCTGTGCCTTGACGGTGCCGGGAGAGCGGCTGTCGTCGCCCGCGGGACTCGCGCCCGCGGGTGTGCTGAGGGTGGCCGCCGCGGTGGCCACGGCGGCGGACAGGACGGTGGCCCGCACGGTCTGGGTGAGACCTGACTGCGCGGTACGGCGGTGGGACGCCACGGGCGGCCGCACTCCCTTCCTCTGCTTCCGGTGGGTGCGGTCGCTTCGGCCGCCCGGGTGTGCGGACGGTGTGCCGAGGCACCGCGCGCCAGACAGTAGCGGCGTGCTCACCCCGGGTTCAAAGACCGTTCCGCGCCGGAAACTTGACGCCCCGCCGGAGACGCAGGTCACCGGCGGGGCGTGGAGTCAGCGGAGGTCGCCGTGATTCGCCCGATCGGGCGGCGGCTCAGCCATTCGGCGGTATCCGGTCAGCCTATGCGGACACCGAACTGGAAGGGCATGTTCCCCATCGACTCGTAGCGGACGTTGGTGCCCGAGCGGGGGGCGTGCAGGGTCTGGCCGTTGCCCGCGTAGAGGCCGACGTGGTGCTGGTCGCCGTAGAAGATGACCAGGTCACCGGGCTTGAGCTGGCTCTGGTCGTAGATGCGGGTGCCGGCGTTGGCCTGGTCCTGCGAGATGCGCGGCAGGGTGACGCCGGCCTGCGCGTACGCCCAGGAGGTCAGCCCCGAGCAGTCGAAGGAGCCGGGGCCGGTCGCGCCCCAGACGTACGGGGTGCCGATCTTGCTCTGCGCGGCGGAGAGCGCGGCGGCGGCGCGGCCCGAGGTGGGC
Source organism: Streptomyces eurocidicus (assembly GCF_002891295.1). Lineage (GTDB taxonomy): Bacteria > Actinomycetota > Actinomycetes > Streptomycetales > Streptomycetaceae > Streptomyces > Streptomyces eurocidicus. Next base: position 241,493 of record NZ_LGUI01000001.1, read on the forward strand.
AGGTCCTTGCCGAGGTCCGGGCGGCTCTCGCCACGGCCGGCGCGCGAGTCGCCGCCGCTCTTGGCGTCGCCCTTGGCACCGTCCTTGCCGCCGTCCTTGGCGTTCTCGCCGGCGATCTCGGCGCGCTCCTTGGCGGTGAGGGTGTTGAGGAGCTTCTGGGCCTCGGCGAGCTTGCCCTGGACCTCCTCCTTCTTCTCCCCGAGGGCCTTACGGGTCTCCCCGAGGTCCTTGAGCTTGCCGGTGGCCTCCTGGCGCTGCTGCTTGAGCGTGCGCTGCTTCTCGGAGATCTGCTTGAGGGTGTCGGCCTGCCGGGCGCTGAGCTGGTTCAGCGTGGACGCCTTCTCCAGGAAGCTGTCCGGGTCGGAGGAGAGCAGCAGCTGGAGGGAGGGGTCGATGGCGCCGCCGCGGTACTGGGCGGTCGCGACCGAACCGAGGCTGTTGCGGAGCTTGTTGAGCTCCTCCTGGCCGCGGGCGACCTTGTCCTGGAGGTCGCCGACCTGCCGGTCGAGCTTCTCCTGCTTCTCCTTGGCCCCGTTGTACTTCTCGGTGGCCTGCTCCGCCTCTTCGTAGAGCTTGTCGACCTTGGACTTCACGTCCGCCTTGCTCGCCTCGTCCGCGCTGGCGGACTGGGCCGAGAGGACGACGGCCGCGGCGGCGGTCACGGTGAGCACGGTCACCCGGGTGCGGCCCGGCTGCTTGGGACGACGGTGGGACGCCACGGAGACGGGCTCCTTCTTCCTCGGCCGCCCGGCGCGCGGGATCCACGGTCGCGGCGGGACCCTCGCCGCCACCCCGAATGGATGATCTACCGCGCGAAGGTTCGAGGCCCGACACTAGTGACCCTCATATGATCCGTTCAAATCCTCAAGCGAAAAATCTCGCCTCATGTGGCGAAGCTTTACCGACAGGACACAGCCGGTAAGCGGAATCTGACGTTCAGGCACCTTGAGCGCCCCGGACCGGCCCGCTCGGACCCGGCCGGGGCCGGTCGAGGTGCCGGCCGGGGCGCCGGTTCAGGTGCGGGCAAGTCGCTTGAGCAGCAGGGCCGATGCCACCGGCCGCGCACCCGCCTTGGCGACCCCGTCGGCCACCTCGCGGTCGGTGGAGACCACCACCACCGGGCGGCCCGGCGGCTCGGCCCGCACCAGCTGGCGGATCAGCTCGTCGGCCGTGACGCCCGGCTTGCTGAACAGCACCCGCACCCCGCGCGGCGGCGCGAGCAGCACCGGCGCGGCCAGCTCGGCGCCGTCGAAGACACAGGTCATCTCCGCGCCGGTCTGCGCGGCCAGCATGGCGAGCCCGCCCAGCAGCCGCAGCCGCTGCTTGTCCAGCGGCATCGTCGGATAGCCGGTCTTGGTGACGTTGTAGCCGTCGACGACCAGATGCGCCTGGGGCAGCGCCAGCAGTTGGTCGAGCAGGGCCGGATCGGTCTCCGACAGCGCGCGGGTCGCGATGTCCTTGGGCGTCATCCGGCCCGGCTCCACCGCGTCGACCGTGTCGGCCGGGTGCACCGACGCCGGCGGCAGGGCCAGCTCCCGGCGGAGCCCCTGGGCCGCGTCCAGGACCGTGTCCAGCAGCAGCCGCAGCCGCATGTCCTCCACACTGCGGCCCTCGCGGGTCGCCCGGCGGCTGGCCTCCAGCGCCGCCTCGGCCTCCGACAGCCGCGCCTTGAGCCGGCGCGCCTCGCCCAGCGCCGCGGCCTTCTCGGCGGCGCCGGCCGTCCGCACGCCCTCCAGCTCGGTCTCCGCCTTGCGCAGCGCGGCCTCGCCGCGCCGCACATCGCTCTGCGCGCTGCGCAGCTTGCGCTGGAGCGCGTCGGTCTCCTTGCGCGCCGCGTCCAGCTCCGCGCGCACGCGCTCGTTCTCCGTGCGCGCCTCGGCGCGGGCCTCGGCCAGCTCCTCGCGCAGCCGCCGCAGCTCGCGCTGCGCCTCCTCGCCGGCCCGCTCGGCGCTCGCCCGCTGGGCCTCCTCGCCGGCGGCCGTGACCAGCTTGACCCAGCCGGCGGGCCGCAGCACATAGGCCATGGCCGCCACGTCCTCCGGGTCCGCGGCGGCGGGCGGCGAACCGGCGTCCAGCGCCTCGGCCAGCTCGGAGCCCGTCTCCCGCAGCCGGGCGGAGATCCGCTGCCGGAACGCCGCGTCGTTCTCCACGGCCGCGGCCATGGCGTTGCCCGCGAACTTGGCGCGGCGGCTCGCGGTGAACCGGGCGTACTGGCGCAGCGCGGCGGGCAGTTCGGCGACCGTCAGGCCCCCGAACGCCTCCGCGACCAGCCCGATGACCCGGCGCCTGACGCCTTCGGGCAGGGGTCGGTCGAGCACCTCGGCGACACCGTCCGGCCCACCGGTGTCCTCGGGTTCACCGGCCGCGTCCGCGCCGCCTGTATGCTCAACCACCGTTCACTGCTCCCGTTCTTCAGGCGCTCGCGCCCGGCCGGTCCACCAGCTCGATCTGGTCGACCGCGTTGCACCACCGGCACCGCACGGACTCGATCGTCTCACTGACCACTTCACGCTCCTCCACCCGAGGCTCTCCGGCCAGGTCGAGGTGCACGTATTCCACAGCCTTGGTCGAGCGCGTCACATCGAACCTGGTCAGATTGCCGCACAGCGTGCAGCGCCAGCGGGTCTCCGCCGTCGGCTGGGGAACGCCCATGGTGTCGCCGTCCGTCCTCGTCTGTCGTCGATCTGTCGTCGGTTCGTGCCGGCCGGCCGTCGTTCGCCGATCCGCCGACCGTCTGCTGACTGTCTGCTCTCCGGCCGGGCGCCGTTCGGGCGTCCCGGCGGGCCGCGGTGCGCCGTCGAACTGCGGGTGTGCTCCCCGTAACCCTACGTCCTGATGGTCATGCGGCGCCCGGATGGCCGCAGTACGGCCCCTCATCCGCGCCCCGGCGAGGCGCTCTGTGCGGTTTGCTGCCGGTACGCCATGATCTGCTCATGATCCGAAAGGCAGCGCGCCCGCGGTCCGCGACGCCCGTGGTCACCTACGCCCTCATCGGCATCTGCTGTGCCGTCTTCGTGCTCGGCCCCACCTCCGGCCTGACGGTCTGGCCCACGCCCCCGGGGGCCGAGAGCTCGGGGCCCGCGCAGCTGGCCGCGCAGAGCGCCTACTTCGCCCACTGGGGCGTGGTGCCGGAGGAGCTCTGGCACGGCCCACCGGGCGAACTGCTCACCCCGCTCACCGCTCTCTTCCTGCACGGCAACTGGCTGCACCTGCTGGGGAACATGCTCTTCCTCCATGTGTTCGGCGCCATGGCCGAGGAGCGCATGGGCCGGGTCGCCTTCGCGCTCTTCTACCTCGCCGCCGGGGTGCTGGCACTGCTCGGCTACGCCGCCGCGCACGCCCACTCCGAGCAGACGCTCGTCGGGGCCTCCGGAGCGATCTCCGGAGTGCTCGGGGCCTTCCTCTACCTCTTCCCCCGGGCCCGGGTCACCAGCCTCTTCCCGTTCCTCTTCTTCCTGCCGCTGCGCTTCCCCGCCTGGGCCGTCCTGCTGTTCTGGTTCGTCCTGCAGTGGCTGGCCGCCCGGACGGCCGACGACCGGCCCGGAGTCGCCTATCTGGCCCATGTCGTGGGCTTCTCGCTCGGCTTCCTCTACGCATGGGCCCGGTACAGGCGTGCGGTTAGAGTGAAAGACGCAGCCGGGCCGCACGAGGGCCCGCGCTCTCCCGGGGGGCAGCCCCCGACCCCCGAGAGGAGCCAGCCATGATCACTTCGATCGTGCTCATCAAGACCGACGTCGACCGCATCCCGGAGATCGCCGAGCAGATCGCCGCGCTGGAGGGCGTCAGCGAGGTGTACTCCGTGACGGGCGCGCACGACCTGATCGCGATGGTGCGGGTGGCGCGGCACGACGATCTGGCGGACGTCATCCCCGGCCGCATCAGCAAGGTCCCGGGGGTGGCCTCGACGGAGACGCACATCGCGTTCCGCACGTACTCGCACCACGACCTGGAGGCGGCGTTCGCGATCGGCCTCGACGCGTAGCGCCGTCCGGCGGGGGCTTTTTCCCCTACCCGCCCCTTCCCGAATGTCCTCAAACGCCGGACGGGCTGAAAATCAGCCCGTCCGGCGCTTGAGGACCGGGGTCCGGGGCGGAGCCCCGGTTCGGGAAGGGGCGGGTAGGGGAAAGGCCCGCCGCAGGCGCACCACCCGCCCTCCGCCACACCCGCACCCACGTACCGCACCCGCTACGCGGGCACGCACCGCCCGCCCACCGTCCGGTACGACCACCGCGCCCCGTCCCGCACCAGCCCCCGCACCGCGGACACGAACCGCGTCACATGCTCGTCCGGCGTCCCCGCCCCGAAGCTCACCCGGATCGCGTTCAGGTTCCCCCCGTCAGGGGCCCCGCACTCGCCCGGGGCGTCCGGGGTGCCGCCGAGCAGCAGGCGTACGAGCGGGTGCGCGCAGAAGAGGCCGTCGCGGACGCCGATGCCGTACTCCGCGGAGAGGGCCGCCGCGAAGTGCGAGCTGTTCCAGCCGTCCACGGTGAAGGCGAGCACGCCGACCCTCGGGGCGTCGTCGCCGAACAGCGAGAGCACCCGGACCTCCGGCACCTCGGCGAGGCCCGCCCGGACGGTCTCGATGAGCCGCCGCTCGCGCTCCACGAGCCCCTCGAAGCCCGCCTCGGTGAGCGCCTTGCAGGCCGAGGCGATGGCGTAGGCGCCGATGACGTTGGGCGAGCCCGCCTCGTGCCGGGCGGCGGTCGCGTGCCAGTCGACGGCGACCCCGCCGGCCGCGTCCCGCGTCACCTGGCGGGTCGCGCCGCCGCCCGCCAGGTAGGGCGCCGCGTCCTGGAGCCAGTCCGGGCGGCCGGCGAGCACCCCGGCGCCGAACGGCGCGTACAGCTTGTGCCCGGAGAAGGCGATCCAGTCGGCGTCCAGCTCCGTGACGTCCACGGGGTGGTGCGGGGCGAGCTGCGCGGCGTCCAGCACGATCCGGGCGCCGTGGGCGTGCGCGGCCGCCGCCAGCTCCCGTACGGGCCACAGCTCGCCCGTCACGTTCGACGCGGCCGTCACGCAGACCAGCGCGGGGCCGTAGGGCTCCCGGTCGGCGAGGGCCCGCTCCAGGGTCTCGACGGCCTCGCGGGGCGAGCGGGGCGCGTCGAGGTAGGTGACCGTGACGTCCGCGCGCCGCTCCCAGGGCAGCAGCGCCGCGTGGTGCTCGGTCTCGAAGACGAACACCCGGCAGCCGGCCGGGACCGCGGCCGCGAGGAGGTTGAGGGAGTCGGTGGTCGAGCGGGTGAAGACGACCTGGTCGTCCGGGCGGCAGCCGAGGAAGGCGGCGACCTCGGCGCGGCTGTTCTCGAACAGGTCGGTGGACAGCTGGGAGAGGTACCCGGCGCCGCGGTGGACGCTGCCGTAGTAGGGCGCGTACGCCGCCACGTCGTCCCAGACCCGCTGGAGCGCGGGGGCGCTGGCCGCGTAGTCGAGGGCCGCGTAGGTCACCTCGCCGCCGGTCACCAGCGGCACCCGGACGTCCCGCCCGAGAACGGGCAGAGGGGGGCAAACCGATCGGTCGGCGGCAAGGGTGGGTACGGACATGGCGAACTCCCGTGGGAAGGCAGGCGAATTCCGCCGCGTGACGAGCGCGGGGGAACTGAAAAGGCGCGAAGGGCGCGTAACGACGCGAGAAGGCGCGTCAGAAAACGGGAAAAGGGGCCCGCGGAGCCCTGGAAAAAGGGCTCGCAGTGCCCTAACGCATTCGCTGAACCACGGAAGGAACTCCCTCGGCAACCAGGATCCCTGGCGAGGGATCCGCGCTTGCCGCAGACCTCTGTGCCTGCGACCCGGTCATCACCCGGGGCACCCCGCCGCAGAAGGAGGGTTGCCGGACAGCGGGCCGGGGCCGTGTCGCTGTCACTCGTGACCTGGCGAGGAGTATGGCACAACTGATCGTCGCGCGAAAAGGGGCGTCCGTATCACGGACGCCCCCACCTCGCCCCGGGGCGTCAGGCGTTGCTGGCCTCGACCCAGCGGTCGAGGGCGCCCTTCGCCGCCCCGGAGTCCAGCGACTCCGCGGCCCGCGCGATCCCCCGGGCGACCTGCTCCGTGAGCGGCGCGTCCGTCGGGTCCAGGGCGACCAGCGCGGCCGCCGCGTTCAGCAGCACCGCGTCCCGTACGGGCCCGGTGGCGCCGTCCAGCAGCCGGCGGGCGACATCGGCGTTGTACGAGGCGTCGGCGCCGCGCAGCGCCTCCACGGGCACCAGCGGGATGCCCACGTCCCGGGGGTCGAAGGGCTCCTCGCGGACCTCGCCGGCCCGGACCACCCAGACCCGGGAGGTCGCGGTCGTGGTCAGCTCGTCCAGCCCGTCGTCCCCGCGGAAGACCAGCGCGGAGGAGCCGCGTTCGGCGAGGACGCCGGCCAGGATCGGGGCCATCCGCGCGTCGGCGACCCCGGTGGCCTGGGCCCGCACCCGGGCGGGGTTGGTCAGCGGGCCGAGCACGTTGAAGGTGGTCCGGATGCCCAGCTCCCGGCGCGCGGGGGCGACATGGCGCAGCGAGGGGTGGAACTTCACGGCGAAGCAGAAGGTGATGCCCGCCTCCTCGGCCACCTCGACCACGCGGCGTGGCGTCAGGTCCAGATTGACGCCGAGCTTCTCCAGGACGTCCGAGGCGCCGCTGGCGGAGGACGCGGCGCGGTTGCCGTGCTTGACGACCTTGGCTCCGGTGCCGGCGACGACGATCGAGGACATGGTGGAGATGTTGACGGTCTTGGCGCCGTCGCCGCCGGTGCCCACGATGTCCACGCTGGGGCCGGGCACCTCGATGAGGTTGGCGTGCGCGTACATGGTGCGGACGAGGCCGGAGATCTCGGCGACGGTCTCGCCCTTGGCGCGCAGCGCGACCGCGAAGCCGGCGATCTGGGCGTCGGTGGCCTCGCCGCGCATGATCCGGTCCATGGCCCAGGCGGTGTCGTCCGCGCTCAGGTCCACGCCGCCGAGCAGGGCCTCCAGGAGACCCGGCCAGGAGGGAGCCACCGCGCTGTCGCCGCCTGCCGGGGTCACAACGTTCATGGTCCACGCTCCTGGTGGTCGGACTGCGAGCCGCCGCCGTCCGGGGCTCTGCCGGCTCCAGCCTATCCAGCCCCGGGAACGGCGAAGAGCCCCGTCCACGCGCTGGACGGGGCTCTCGCTGTGGCGATCAGCGATCAGTGGCCGGTGCGGACCGGCCGGTCGGGGATCAGTGGTGGCCGTGGCCGCTGGTGATCTCCTGGTACTCCTCCGCGGTGGGCTTGGCGATCTGCGTGCCCTCGCCGTAGAAGCCCTTCGAGAGCTTCACCCGGAGCTTCTCCGAGCCGGTGATCTTGCGCTTGACACCGTTCTCGTCGACCTCGGGGCCGAGCTCGAGCGGCCTGGGCTGCTCGTGCGACGTGAGGGTGTGCAGTTCCTCCTGCGACAGCGGCTCGTGGACCTCGACGAACTCACCGTGCGGCAGGCGCTTGATGATGCCCGACTCGCGGCCGTGCAGCACCTTGTCCTTGTCGCGGCGCTGGAGGCCCATGCACATCCGGCGGGTGGCGATGAAGACCAGCGCCGGGATGACGAAGAAGCCGATCCGGACGAACCAGGTGATGGCGTTGATCGAGAGGTGGAAGTGGGTGGCCCACAGGTCGTTTCCACCACCGACCAGCATCACGAAGTACGCGGCGATCCACGCGGCGCCGAAGGCGGTGCGCGTCGGGTGGTTGCGCGGGCGGTCCAGCAGGTGGTGCTCGCGCTTGTCACCGGTGACCCAGGACTCGATGAACGGGTAGACCGCGATCGCGCCCAGGACCAGCGGGAAGATCACCAGCGGGATGAACACGCCCAGGACGAGCGTGTGGCCCCAGAGGTTGATCTCCCAGCCCGGCATGACACGGATCAGACCCTCGGCGAAGCCCATGTACCAGTCGGGCTGGGCGCCGGTGGACACCTGGTCCGGCCGGTACGGGCCGATGGCCCAGATCGGGTTGATCGAGGCGATGGCCGCGATGGCCGCGATGATGCCGAAGACCAGGAAGAAGAAGCCACCGGCCTTGGCCATGTAGACCGGCATCAGCGGCATGCCGACGACGTTCTTCTCGGTCCGGCCGGGGCCGGGGTACTGGGTGTGCTTGTGGTACACGACGAGGATGAGGTGCGCCACGAGCAGACCGAGCATGATGCCCGGCAGCAGCAGGACGTGGATCGAGAAGAAGCGCGGCACGAAGTCCGAGCCCGGGAACTCGCCGCCGAAGAGGAACATCGAGATGTACGTGCCGATGATCGGCACGGACAGGATCGCGCCCTCCATGAAGCGGACACCGGTGCCGGAGAGCAGGTCGTCCGGCAGGGAGTAACCGGTGAAGCCGGTGAACATGCCGAGGACGAACAGCAGGAAGCCGAACAGCCAGTTGACCTCGCGCGGCTTGCGGAAGGCACCCGTGAAGAAGACGCGCATCATGTGCACGAACATCGCCGCGAGGAAGATCAGCGCGGCCCAGTGGTGGATCTGCCGGATGAGCAGACCGCCACGGACGTCGAAGCTGATGTTCAGGGTGGAGGCGAACGCCTCCGACATCCGCATGCCCTGCATGGGCACGTACGGGCCGTGGTAGACGACCTCGTTCATGCTCGGGTGGAAGAACAGCGTCAGATACACACCCGTGAGGATGATGATGATGAAGCTGTAGAGGCAGACCTCGCCCAGCATGAAGGACCAGTGGTCCGGGAAGATCTTGCGCATGTTGGCCTTGGCCAGGGTGTAGATACCCAGCCGGCCGTCGGCCCAGTCGGCTACCCGCTCACCCGCGGGCGCCTTGCGCCGGTTGTCCGTCGTAGTACTCATCCGCGCTCCCAGTAGGCAGGACCGACGGGCTCGGCGAAGTCGCCCATGGCCTCAAGGTAGCCCTTGTCGTTGACCTTGATCCGCAGCTGCGGAAGGGCGTGTCCGGCCGGGCCGAAGATCACGCGCCCGCCGTCGGAGAGGTCGAAGGTGGACTGGTGGCACGGGCACAGCACGTGGTGCGTCTGCTGCTCGTAGAGGCTGATCGGGCAGCCGACGTGCGTGCAGATCTTGGAGAACGCGACGATGCCGTCGACGGACCAGTCCAGCTCGCGCTTGTCCTTGATGTTGTCCGGCTGGAGCCGGACGATCATCAGGGCGGCCTTGGCGATCTCCTTCTGGAAATCGTGGTCCTCCTCCTTCATGCCCTCGGGCATGGCGAAGGTGAGGGAGCCGACCTGGATGTCCTCGGGCCGCAGGGGCTGGAGGGTGTTCTGGTTGACCAGCATCTTGCCCTCGGACCAGGCGGTCTTCCGGAGCTTGGTGCCCGGGAGCGGTCCGAGGTCACGGAGCAGGACCACGCCGGAGAGCGGCAGCAGCGCGAGCGCGCCGAACATGGTGCGGCGGATCAGCGGGCGCCGGCCGATGGCCGACTCCTCGGCGCCTTCCCGGAAGTCGGCCATGACCTTGGCCTTGACCTCGGGCTCGGCCGCGATCGCGTGACGCTCGTCGGCGACCTCCACGTCCGACATCAGCGTGCGGGCCCAGTGGACCGCGCCGGCGCCGATGCAGAACAGCGCCACGCCGAGGGTGAGCCCCAGCGAGAAGTTGAGGGCGCTGATGTGGCCGATCGGGAAGACATAGATGATCTTGTCGACCGGCAGGGTCACGTACGAGGCGATGAACCCGACCGTGGCCAGCATGGACAGCAGGAACAGGAACGCGACCGCGCGCTCGGAGCGCTTCGCGGCCCGCTCGTCGATGTCCTGGATGCGGTGCTCGTGCGGCGGCATGCCCGGGTCGGCGAACGGGTCGGCGACCTTCGTGGTCACGGCTCCGCCGTGCACCTCGTCCTGCGTGCTCGGCAGGTTCTCTTCTGGAATGTCTTGGCTACTCATGACTTCTTGGCCTTTGCGGTCCGGCAGGCGACCCAGATGGCGGCGGCGATCAGCGCACCGAGACCGAAGATCCACGCGAACAGACCCTCACTGACCGGGCCGAGCCCACCCAGTTCGAGGCCGCCGGGGCTCTCCGCCTTGCTGCTGTTGACCGTGTCGAGGTACGCGATGATGTCCTTCTTGTTCTTCTCCGACATCGTCGTGTCGGGGAAGGAAGGCATGTTCTGCGGGCCGGTCTGCATGGCCTCGTAGATGTGCTTGGGGTCGATGTCCTCAAGGGTGGGGGCGTACTTGCCGTTCGAGAGGGCGCCGCCCTTACCGGTGAAGTTGTGGCACTGCGCGCAGTTGGTGCGGAAGAGCTCCCCGCCCTTGGCGATGTCCGCGCCGTCGGGGCTGTACTGCTCCTTCGACGGAACCGACGGACCGGCACCGAGGGAGGCGATGTACGCGGCGAGCTGGTCGATCTCCGCCTGGTCGTAGATCGCCTTCTTCCTCGGCGCCTGGGCGCCCTGCTGCTGCAGCGGCATACGGCCGGTGGCGACCTGGAAGTCGACGGCCGCGGCGCCCACGCCGACGAGGCTCGGGCCGTCGGTGGTGCCCTGACCGCCGGTGCCGTGGCAGCTGGCGCAGCCCACGGAATAGAGCTTTTTGCCCTCCTCGATGGCAAGGGACTGGGCGGTGTCATCGGCCTTGGCCGTGTCCGCCGGCGCGAACGCGGCGTACAGCCCCCCGGTTACCGCCAGCGCGAAGAGTAGGACGACGACCGCCGCCAGCGGATGGCGTCGTCGTGCGGAGAGCTTTTTCACGGATTACCCCGGTGTCAGGATCTTCTGCGTCGATGCGGGACTGATGGTCCGGTGCGGGACCGAAATCTTCGGGTTACTTGATCAAGTAGATCGTGGCGAAGAGGCCGATCCACACCACGTCGACGAAGTGCCAGTAGTAGGACACGACAATGGCCGCCGTCGCCTGGTGGTGCGTAAACCTCTTGGCCGCGTACGTCCTGCCCAGGACCAGCAGGAAGGCGATCAGGCCGCCCGTCACATGCAGGCCGTGGAAGCCGGTCGTCAGGTAGAAGACCGAGCCGTACGGGTCGGAGGACAGGGAGAGCCCGTCCTTCTTGACCAAATCGGTGTACTCGAAGACCTGGCCGCCGATGAAGAAGGCACCCATCACGAACGTGATCACGAACCACAGGCGCAGCTTCTTCACGTCACCGCGCTCGGCGGCGAACACACCGAGCTGGCAGGTCAGTGAGGAGAGCACCAGGATCGTGGTGTTGGTCGCCGAGAACGGAAGGTTCAGCGCGGACGCCATTTCCTTCCAGTGCTCGGCACCCATGACCGATCGCAGGGTGAAGTACATCGCGAAGAGGGCCGCGAAGAACATCAGCTCGGAACTCAGCCAGATGATGGTTCCGACGCTGGTGAGGTTCGGCCGGTTGACCGAGGGGTGCGCGTGCCCGGTATCTACTGCTGTTGCTGTCGCCACGACCGACATTATGTCGGTCGCTTATCTCGCGCTCACTCCGGGGGGTGCCGTTCGGTGTGTCAAGACCGTATGCCCTGCTCGTACGGCCCAAGGCGGGGGTCCCCCAAAGGGGGGAAGCAGACGTTCCGCAGCCCTGCCGGGGACCCGCCGAGGCCCTGGTGGGGGCCTGCCGGAACCCTGCCCGGGCCCCGGTGCGACCGCTGGTGACGGGCCGTCGGGCGGGGCCGCGGACAGATCTTTCGGGGGTGCCGGACCCTCCTCGGGCGCGGCGCGCGCGGAGTAGCATCCGCGCAGGCGGTGCCTCGGCGCACGCCTGCGCGGTCGCCCCCGCGCGCGCCGTGCCCGTGCCACAGCCGTGCCCGTCCACTCAGCCTGGAGGAACGATGCAGCCGACCGCCACGGTGCTGGTCTACAGCGACGACGCGGGCACCCGCGAGCAGGTGCGGCTGGCCGCGGGCCGCCGCCCGGCGGCCGATGTGCCCGCCGTGGAGTACCTGGAGTGCGCGACGCTCCCCGCCGTCCTGGCGGCCCTGGAGGAGCGCCGGGTCGACGTGTGCGTGCTGGACGGCGAGACGGCGCCCGCGGGCGGCATGGGCGTCTGCAGGCAGCTCAAGGACGAGGTCTACCGCTGCCCGCCGGTGCTGCTGCTCATGGGGCGCCCGCAGGACGCCTGGCTGGCCACCTGGAGCCGCGCCGACGCCGCCGTGACGCACCCGCTGGACCCGGCGGTGTTCGCGGACGCCCTGGCCGGGCTGCTGCGCGGCAAGCGGCCCGTGGAAGCCTGAGCGGGACCCGTCCCCCGGCCCCTGCCGAAACAGGCCCCGGAAGGACGCCGCAGCGGCCCCTGAGGGGCCGCTGCGGCGTCCTGCGGGCCCCCCGGCCGGGGCTACACCTCGGGGCGCAGCCGGGCGGCGTCGGCGGGGTTGCTGCCGTCGCGCTTGCCGGCCGCCAGGGCGCTGCCCTCGCGCCACTGCTTCCAGGGCATGTTCCAGTCCCCGAAGCCGTTGTCGAAGGGCGTCATGGTGGTGCCCGCGCTGTTGACGACCTTGACGAGGTCGCCGAGGTGGATGGTGTCGAAGAACCACTTGGCGTTGTCGGTGCTCATGCCGGTGCAGCCGTGGCTGACGTTCTCGCTGCCCTGCGAGCCCTCGGACCACGGCGCGGCGTGCACGTACTCGCCGCTCCAGGTCACCCGGGTGGCCCAGCGGACCGGCAGGTCGTAGGAGTCCTCGCTGCCCTCGGCGATGCCGATGCTGGTGCCGCGCATGCGTACGAAGGATTCCCTGCCGAGGACCACCTTGACCCCGTTGCGGGTCGCGTAGCCCGGCTTGCCCGTGGTGACCGGGATGGAGCGGATCTCCTTGCCGTTCCGCAGCACCGTCATGCTGTGCGCGGCGGCGTCCGTGACGGCCTCGATGCGGTCGCCGATGGTGAGCCTCACGGGCTTGGAGGAGCCGCCGTAGAGGCCGCCGGCGACCTTTATGCCGTCCAGGCCGGAGCGGACCTCGACGGTGGTGCGGGCGGGCCAGTAGTCCTTGGGCCGGTAGTGCAGGGTCCGGTTGTCCACCCAGTGCCAGGCGCCGTCCACGGCGGGCCGGGTGTCGACCTTCAGGGCCCGCTCGACGACGGCACGCGCGGCGGGGTCCTGGACGGGGGCGCTGAGCTCGGCCGTGACGGGCTGTCCGACACCGTAGGTGCCGCTCTGCGGGCCGAAGGCGACCCGGAGCAGCCGGTCGGCCGCGCTGGTGTCGAAGCCGACCGTGCGGCGCCCCTGGAAGCCGTCCTCGTCCTCCGTGCTGACGCGGACGGTGTAGTGCGCGCCGGCCGCGAGCGCGCCGGTGCTGTGCCAGCGGCGGCCGTCGGCGTCGAGCTCGCCCTTCACAAAGCGGCCGGCGGCGTCCGTCGCGGTCACGTCGGTGATCCGGTCCGTGCCGTCGGCGGTCACCTCCAGCGGCTTGCTGGGGTCGGCCTTGCGCCCGTCCTCGGCGCCGGTGAGCGCGACCTGCCCGGTGGCGTCGTAGGGCGCGTCGGCGAGCGGGTTCGACGAGCCGCCGCACGCGGTGGCCCCCAGCGCCACGGAGGACACCAGCATGGCGCAGAGGTGCACCACACGGCGTCGAGGAGAGTGACTCATGGTCACACCGTAGGAAGGATCGGGGCCCTCGGCCTGCGGGGTGACTCCGAACGGGTGGCGGCCCCGGCAACGCGCCGGGCCCCGCACACCGGAGGGTGTGCGGGGCCCGGACGGAGCGGTGCGGAACCTACTGGTTCTGGTTCTCACCGCGGTAGAACTCGAACACCCAGCCGAAGAGGCCGACGGCGATGACCGGGGCGGAGAAGTACATCAGCCACCAGCCGAAGCAGATGCTCATGAAGGCGAGCGCGCCACCGATGGCCAGGGACAGCGGCTGCCAGCTGTGCGGGGCGAAGAAGCCCAGCTCGCCGGCGTCGTCGGCGACGTCCGCGTCCTTGTTGTCCTGAGCGCCCGCGTCCACCCGGCGCGCGGTGAACGCCAGGTAGTAGCCGACCATGATGCACAGACCGAAGGCCAGGAACAGCGCGGTCGTACCCGCCGGCTCCTTCGACCACACGCCGTAGACGATCGCCATGGCGAGGACGAAGACGGCGAGCCAGATGAACATCTTGCCCTGGATCTTCACTTGCCGGCCTCCTTGCCACCCGCGAGGGCCTTGTCGGCGCCGAGGTTCTCCTCGAGCTCCAGCGCCGCGATCTCCGGGTGGTGCAGGTCGAACGCCGGGGATTCGCTACGGATCCGCGGCAGGGTGAGGAAGTTGTGCCGCGGCGGCGGGCAGGAGGTCGCCCACTCCAGCGAGCGGCCGTAGCCCCACGGGTCGTCGACCTCGACCTTCTTGCCGTACTTGGCGGTCTTCCAGACGTTGTACATGAACGGCAGGATCGACAGGCCGAGCAGGAAGGAGCTGATCGTCGAGATCGTGTTCAGCGTGGTGAAGCCGTCGGCGGCGAGGTAGTCCGCGTAACGGCGCGGCATGCCCTCGGCGCCCAGCCAGTGCTGGACCAGGAACGTGCCGTGGAAGCCCACGAACAGCGTCCAGAAGGTGATCTTGCCCAGGCGCTCGTCCAGCATCTTGCCCGTGAACTTCGGCCACCAGAAGTGGAAGCCGGAGAACATCGCGAACACCACGGTGCCGAAGATGACGTAGTGGAAGTGCGCGACCACGAAGTACGAGTCGGAGACGTGGAAGTCCATCGGGGGCGAAGCCAGGATGACGCCGGTCAGACCACCGAAGGTGAAGGTGATCAGGAAGCCGACGGCCCAGAGCATCGGGGTCTCGAAGGACAGCGAGCCCTTCCACATGGTGCCGATCCAGTTGAAGAACTTCACACCGGTCGGGACCGCGATCAGGAAGGTCATGAAGGAGAAGAACGGCAGCAGCACACCGCCCGTGACGTACATGTGGTGCGCCCACACCGTCACGGACAGACCCGCGATCGAGATCGTGGCCGCGATCAGACCCCAGTAGCCGAACATCGGCTTGCGGGAGAAGACCGGGATGACCTCGGAGATGATGCCGAAGAACGGCAGCGCGATGATGTACACCTCTGGGTGGCCGAAGAACCAGAAGAGGTGCTGCCAGAGCAGTGAACCGCCGTTCGCCGCGTTGAAGATCTGGGCGCCGAACTTACGGTCCGCCTCCAGGGCGAACAGCGCGGCGGCCAGCACCGGGAAGGCCAGCAGGACCAGGACACCGGTCAGCAGGACGTTCCAGGTGAAGATCGGCATGCGGAACATCGTCATGCCCGGGGCGCGCATGCAGATGATCGTGGTGATGAAGTTGACCGAACCGAGGATCGTGCCGAAGCCGGAGAAGGCCAGACCCATGATCCACATGTCGGCGCCGACGCCCGGCGAGCGGACCGCGTCCGACAGCGGGGAGTAGGCGAACCAGCCGAAGTCGGCCGCACCCTGCGGGGTGAGGAAGCCGGCCACCGCGATCAGCGAGCCGAAGAGGTAGAGCCAGTAGGCGAACATGTTCAGCCGCGGGAACGCCACGTCGGGCGCGCCGATCTGCAGCGGCATGATCCAGTTCGCGAATCCGGCGAACAGCGGCGTCGCGAACATCAGCAGCATGATCGTGCCGTGCATCGTGAACGCCTGGTTGAACTGCTCGTTCGACATGATCTGCGTGCCGGGACGGGCGAGTTCGGCGCGCATCACGAGCGCCATCAGGCCGCCGATGCAGAAGAACGCGAACGACGTGACCAGATACATCGTGCCGATGGTCTTGTGGTCAGTGGTGGTGAGCCACTTGATCACAGTACTGCCGGGCTGCTTCTGGCGTACGGGCGGTGCTGCCGTGGCTGTCGCGGCGGCACCCTGGGGTTCGTTGAGGATGCTCACTTGTTCTTGGTCTCCGCGTTCTTCGCGTGATCCGTCTGCGCGATACCCGCCGGCTGGTAACCGGTCTGGCCCTTGGCCGCCAGCTCCTTCAGGTGCGCCTTGTACCGCTCGGGAGAGACGACCTTCACGTTGAAGAGCATCCGGGAGTGGTCCTGGCCGCAGAGCTCGGCACACTTGCCCATGAAGGTGCCCTCCTTGTTCGGGGTCACCGTGAAGCTGTTGGTGTGGCCCGGGATGACGTCCTGCTTCATCAGGAACGGAACCACCCAGAAGGAGTGGATGACGTCCCGCGAGGTGAGGACGAACTGGACCGTCTCACCCTTGGGCAGCCACAGCGTGGGGCCCGGGTTGTTGTTCTGCGGGTTCCGGTCACCGGGGACGCCGACCTCGTAGACGCCCTCGGCGCCCTTCGGGGTCTTCTCCAGGAACCGGTCCGGGATCGCGTCGAGCTCCTTGTTCTCCCGGAGCGGCTTCGCCGGGGTCGCGGCGTTGCCGTCGACGTCCTCCATGTAGTTGAAGGCCCAGCTCCACTGGAAGCCCACCACGTTGATGACGTGCTGCGGCTTGTCCGGGTTGGTCAGGAGCTTGTTCTCGTCACGCGCGGTGAAGTAGAAGAGCACCGACACGATGATGATCGGGACCGCGGTGTACAGCGCCTCGATGGGCATGTTGTACCGGGTCTGCGGAGGAACCTCGACCTTGCTCCGGCTGCGCCGGTGGAAGATGACGCTCCAGATGATCAGGCCCCACACCAGGACGCCGACCACGAGGGCGGCGGCCCAAGAGCCCTGCCACAGGGAGAGGATCCGCGGCGCCTCTTCCGTGACGGGAGTGGGCATTCCGAGGCGGGGAAAGTCCTTATATGTGCAACCGGAGGCGGTCGCAAGGACAGCGCCCGCGGCCAGCGCCTGCAGCAGCTTCCGCCGCACCGGGCGCCGCGACGAGCGGTCGGAGCCGTTGGGACTCACGTAGCGCCTTCCCGAGAGTCTCGCCCGTGCGACCGGCTGCGGCCGTCTCACTGGTCGGTCGCCGGCCCGCTGCGGGCAGGGGTTTGGATGTTTATGCGGACCAAACCCTACTGGACGCTATTTGGGGCCGCGCGGGGAGGGTGCCCAACGCGCCGGGCCACTCCCCGAAGGGGTGGAATACAGGGCTCCGGCGGCTATCTGGAGGACCGTCAGTGCAGCGTACGGGGGGTGCGTACGGGTGACGGGCGGAGCCGGGCGGCCCTCCCGGAAAGCACTGGACGATCTTGGGCGCGACGCCCGGCGATCCCACGCCCCGAGAGTCCCCCGGCACCCGCCCCGGCCGCCCCGAGGGCGTTAGCGTGTCGCCGTGCCCTACTTCGACGCCGCGTCCGCCGCCCCGCTGCACCCCGTCGCCCGCCAGGCCCTGCTGGCCTCCCTCGACGAGGGCTGGGCCGACCCCGCCCGGCTCTACCGCGAGGGCCGCCGGGCCCGGCTGCTGCTGGACGCCGCGCGCGAGGCCGCGGCGGAGGCGGTCGGCTGCCGGCCGGACGAGCTGGTGTTCACCCCATCGGGTACCCGCGCGCTGCACGACGGCATCGCGGGCGCGCTGGCCGGCCGCCGCCGGACGGGCCGCCATCTGGTGGTGTCCGCCGTCGAGCACTCGGCCGTCCTCCAGTCGGCCGCGTCGCTGGAGGCGGCCGGCGGCACGGTGACCGAGGTCGCCGTGGACCGTACGGGCCGGGTCGCGCCCGGCTCCTACGCCGCGGCCCTGACCCCCGGTACCGCGCTCGCCGCCCTGCAGTCCGCCAACCACGAGGTGGGCACCGTGCAGCCGGTCGCCGAGGTCGCGGAGGAGTGCCGGGCGGCGGGCGTGCCGCTGCTGGTGGACGCCGCGCAGTCGCTCGGCTGGGGCCCGGTCGAGGGCGGCTGGTCGCTGCTGACCGCGAGCGCCCACAAGTGGGGCGGCCCGGCGGGGGTGGGACTGCTGGCGGTGCGCAAGGGCGTGCGCTTCGCGCCCCAGGGACCCTCGGACGAACGGGAGTCGGGGCGCGCGCCCGGCTTCCCCGACCTGCCCGGGATCGTCGCCGCGGCCGCTTCGCTGCGCGCGGTGCGGGCGGAGGCGGCGGCCGAGGCGGCCCGGCTGCGGGAGCTCGTGGAGCGGGTACGGGCCCGGGTGCCGGAGCTCGTGCCGGACGTGGAGGTGGTCGGCGACCCCGTACGGCGGCTGCCGCACCTGGTCACCTTCTCCTGCCTGTACGTCGACGGCGAGGCGCTGCTGCACGCCCTGGACCGGGCCGGGTTCTCCGTCTCGTCCGGCTCCTCGTGCACCTCCAGCACGCTGATGCCCAGCCATGTGCTGCGGGCGATGGGCGTGCTGTCGGAGGGCAACGTCCGCGTCTCGCTCCCGGCCGGGACGCGGGCCGCGGACGTGGAGGCGTTCCTCGGCGTGCTGCCGGGGGCGGTGGCCTCGGTCCGCGAGCGGCTGGGCGTCCCCCGGGAAGCGGCCGCGGCGGCCCCGTCCCCGACCGGCTCCGGCTCCGGTGCGGCGGCGGAGCTGGTCGTGGACGCGCTCGGCAAGCGGTGCCCGATCCCCGTGATCGAGCTGGCCAAGGTGATCGGGGACGTGCCGGTGGGCGGCCTGGTGACGGTGCTGTCCGACGACGAGGCGGCGCGGCTGGACGTCCCGGCGTGGTGCGGGATGCGCGACCAGGAGTACGTGGGGGAACGCCCGGTGCCGGGCGGGACCGCGTACACGGTGCGGCGCCGCGGGTAGGCGGTGGCCGGGCTGACGCGCGGTGTCTTCAATCGCCGGACGGGCTGATTTCAGCCCGTCCGGCGATTGAGGACCGGGGTCCGGGGCGGAGCCCCGTTCGGGAAGGGGCGGGGTGGGGAAGACCCGCCGGGCGCGCCCGGGCACGTGCGCGGACGCGCGGACGCGTCAGGCCAGGTGGGCCCGGACCTCGGCCGCGGCCTCGTCGCCGTACGCCTTGGTGAAGCGCTCCATGAAGTTCCCGCGCCGCAGCTCGTACTCCTGGGTGCCGAGCGTCTCGATGACGAGCGTGGCGAGCATGCAGCCCAGCTGCGCCGAGCGCTCCAGCGAGAGCTCCCACGTCAGGCCCGCGAGGAAGCCCGCGCGGAAGGCGTCGCCGACGCCGGTCGGGTCGACCTTGGCCTCCTCCTGCGCACAGCCGACCTCGATCGTGGGCAGGCCGGCCCGCTCGATGCGCACGCCGCGGGCGCCCAGCGTGGTGACGCGGGTGCCGACCTTGGCCAGGATCTCCTCCGCCGACCAGCCGGTCTTGGACTCGATGAGGGCCTTCTCGTACTCGTTGGTGAAGAGGTACGCGGCACCGTCGACGAGGACGCGGATGTCGTCGCCGTCCATGCGGGCGAGCTGCTGGGAGGGGTCGGCGGCGAACGCGACGCCCCGCGAGCGGCACTCCTCGGTGTGGCGGATCATCGCCTCGGGGTCGTCCGCGCCGATCAGGACCAGGTCGAGGCCGCCCACGCGGTCGGCGACCGGCTTCAGCTCGATCTGGCGGGCCTCGCTCATCGCCCCGGTGTAGAAGGACGCGATCTGGTTGTGGTCGGTGTCCGTGGTGCAGACGAAGCGCGCGGTGTGCAGCACCTCGGAGATGCGGACGGAGGCGGTGTCGACGCCGTGCCGGTCCAGCCAGGCGCGGTACTCGGCGAAGTCCTGGCCGGCGGCGCCCACCAGGATCGGGTGGAGGCCGAGGACGCCCATGCCGAAGCAGATGTTGGGGGCGACGCCACCGCGGCGCACGTCCAGGTCGTCGACGAGGAACGAGAGCGAGACGGTGTGCAGCTGGTCCGCCACAAGCTGATCGGCGAAACGGCCGGGAAAGGTCATCAGGTGGTCGGTGGCGATGGAGCCGGTGACAGCGATACGCACGGCGGGTCTGCTCCTGCAGGGGCGAGGTGACATGAAGGACAGGAAGAGCCACACCACGCTACCGGGTCCGGAGTCGCACTTGGGTTCGGATCCAGCCATCCAACGGACAAAATTACCTAATAGTAGCCCTTTCTCGGTGTGCCGGGTGATGCGTACGGTGCCGGTATGCCGAACCCTGTGAAGGACGTCACGTTCATCGAATCCGAGCCCGAATCCCTTGAGGAACTGCGTCGCCTGTGCGCCCGGATGGCTCCGCACTGGGCCGGCGCCGGGCCGGTCCCGGCCGTCCCCGCGCCCGTACCGCCCTCGCGCATCCACGGGGTGTCGGTGCCCCCGGCCTCCGCACGGCTGCTGGACGGAATGTCGGAGTACGGCGACTGAGGACTGGTGGAACCGCTCGCTCCTGCGCTCCGTCCAAGCGACGTCCCCCTCCCAGGGGACACCGCAGTACACACATTGAGCGGAGCGAAGGAGCGATGTGGTGAGCACCGAGGGCGGGACGCCGGAGAGCACCCCCGATCGCGCGCCGGGGCGCAAGGAACGGCGCAGGCACCCACGGCTGGCCGTCGCGTCGGTCGCGGCCGCGGTACTGCTGGCCGGTGGCGGCGGCGCCTACTGGGCGTCCACGGCGGCCGACGGCAAGAGCGGCGGCAAGGACGCCGCCGGCTCGCCCGGCCGGGACGGCTCTCCCCCGCCGCTCGCGCTGGACGGCTACCACCGGGGCGGCCCGGGGCAGGACATCGCCGTCGGGGAGCCCGATCCGCACGGGGTGCGCTACCGCGCCGAGGGGAAGCTGCCCACCGGGCCCCGGTCGGCGGCGGTCCGCCTCCCGGCGGACACCGTCACCGAGGACGCGGTGGCCGCGCTGGCGAAGGCGCTGTCGGTATCGGGCGCGCCCCGGCTGGAGCAGGGCGTCTGGCGGGTCGGCGGCGGACCCGGCGCGTCCGAGCCCACGCTCCAGGTGAACGGCAAGGGGCCGGGCAACTGGTCGTTCGCGCGGTACGGGACGCCGGGCGGCCCCGGGTGCGCGGACGGCGGGCGGGACAAGGGGCTGGGCCGGGGCCTCGGCCCGGACCCCGCGTCGGCGTCGGTCCGCTGCCCGCAGTTCCGGGACGGCGCCAAGGGCGCCGAGGGAGGGGCGGGCGGAGAGGTCGGGCCCGTACCCGAGGACAGGGCGAAGAGCGTGGCCGCGCCCGTGCTCAAGGCGCTGGGCCAGCGGAACGCGAAGGTCAGGGCGGACGAGCTGCACGGTGCGGTACGGGCCGTGGTGGCCGACCCCGTGGTCGACGGCGCGGCGACGTACGGCTGGCAGACCCGGCTGGAGGTGGGGTCCGACGGGCAACTGGTCGGGGGCGGCGGGCAGTTGCAGACGCCTCCCAAGGGGGCCGAGTATCCGCTGATCGGCGCGGATCAGGCCCTGGCGGAGCTGAACAAGGGCCGGTCCGGGACCTCGTCCGAGGTCTCCGTCGGGGGCTGCGCCACGGCGGTCCCGCACGGCGAGGAGGCGTCGGCGCCCTGCCCGGGCAAGGAGCGCCCGGCGGCCGAGCCGTCGGTGGTGACCGGGGCGTCCTACGCGCTGGCCTCGCAGTATGTGCGGGGGCGGCAGGCGCTGGTGCCGTCGTGGGTCTTCCAGGTCCGGACGCACAAGGCGCTGGACCGGGGCGACAAGTCGGACGAGGGGGTGACGGTCCCGGTGGTGCAGCCCGCCGTGGACCCGAAGTTCCTGACGGGGTCGGGCGGACCGTCGGCCGAGCCCTCCGGGCCCCCCGCGACCGGCACCCCGAAGTCGACGCCGGTGCACGTGGAGTCGTACAGCCTGGACGGCAAGGACGGCCGGCGGCTGGCGCTGCACTTCTGGGGCGGGGTGTGCAGCGACTACGCGGCGTCGGCCGAGCAGTCCGGCGCGGCGGTGACGGTCAAGGTGACCGGCACCGAGCAGCGGCCCGGCGCGCGGTGCGTGCTGATGGCGAAGGAGTTCACCGAGACGGTGGCGCTGGACGAGCCGCTGGGCGACCGGAAGGTCGTCGACGCGACGACGGGCGAGCCCGTGCCGGAGCAGCAGCGGAAGTAGCCCCGGGCACACCGGGAGCGGACACGGCGAAGGCCGCGACCGTCAGGTCGCGGCCTTCGCCGTCGGCGTCGCGGGACTCTTTAGTTGAAGGAGTCGCCGCAGGCGCAGGAGCCCGTCGCGTTCGGGTTGTCGATCGTGAAGCCCTGCTTCTCGATGGTGTCGACGAAGTCGATGGAGGCGCCGCCCAGGTACGGGGCGCTCATGCGGTCGGTGACGACCTTGACTCCGTCGAAGTCCTTGACGACGTCGCCGTCGAGCGAGCGCTCGTCGAAGAAGAGCTGGTAGCGCAGGCCGGAGCAGCCGCCGGGCTGGACGGCGACGCGCAGGGCCAGGTCCTCGCGGCCCTCCTGCTCCAGCAGGGCCTTGACCTTGGCGGCGGCGGCGTCGGACAGGAGGATGCCGTCGCTCACAGTGGTCTTCTCGTCCTGAACGGACATCTGCTTCACTCCCGGGTTTGTGCGGACTGCTTGCCCTCGGCTGCAACCGCCGGTCTCCCGGATTCATTCCGGGCCTGGCGTAGTACTTCCGCCTTTCATGCTCGCACACCGCTCGGCCGAACGGGAATGTGTCACATCGACGCAATGGCCATCGTCAAACTGACGTGAAGCAGTTATGATAGATAACGTCAACTTGACGACAAGGCCCTTTCCGGCCGTCCGCAGAAACAGAAAGGGTGCGTGACGTGACCACCGCCCAGACCTTGGATTTCCAGGCTCCCTCCCCTTCGCCCCTGGCCCTCCTGCTGCTCGGCCGCGAGGCCGACCCCAGGAGTGAGCGCGGCGTGGAGTGCCCCGGCGACCTGCCGGCGGCCTCCGACCCGGACCTGGTGGAGCGCGCCCGCGCGGCCAAGGCGAAGCTCGGCGACAAGGTCTTCGTGCTCGGCCACCACTACCAGCGCGACGAGGTCATCGAGTTCGCGGATGTCACCGGGGACTCCTTCAAGCTCGCCCGTGACGCGGCCGCCCGGCCCGACGCCGAGTACATCGTCTTCTGCGGCGTCCACTTCATGGCCGAGTCCGCGGACATCCTGACCACCGCCGACCAGCAGGTCGTCCTGCCGGACCTGGCCGCGGGCTGCTCGATGGCCGACATGGCCACCGCCGAGCAGGTCGCCGAGTGCTGGGACGTCCTCACCGAGGCGGGCGTCGCCGGGGTGACCGTCCCCGTCTCGTATATGAACTCCTCCGCCGACATCAAGGCGTTCACGGGCAAGCACGGCGGCACGATCTGCACCTCATCCAACGCCGAGCGCGCGCTGAACTGGGCGTTCGAGCAGGGCGAGAAGGTCCTCTTCCTCCCCGACCAGCACCTCGGCCGCAACACGGCCGTCCGTGACATGGGGATGTCCCTGGACGACTGCGTGCTCTACAACCCGCATAAGCCGGGCGGCGGGCTGACCGCCGAGGAGCTGCGCGGCGCGAAGATGATCCTGTGGCGCGGCCACTGCTCGGTGCACGGCCGTTTCTCGCTCGACTCCGTGAACGACGTGCGCGAGCGCATCCCGGGCGTCAATGTCCTGGTGCACCCCGAGTGCCGGCACGAGGTCGTGGCGGCGGCGGACTACGTCGGCTCCACCGAGTACATCATCAAGACCCTGGAAGCCGCCCCGGCCGGCTCCAAGTGGGCCATCGGCACCGAGCTGAACCTGGTCCGTCGTCTGGCGAATCGATTCGCCGGTGAGGGCAAGGAGATCGTCTTCCTCGACAAGACGGTCTGCTTCTGCTCGACGATGAACCGGATCGACCTGCCGCACCTGGTGTGGGCCCTGGAGTCGCTGGCGGAGGGCAAGGTCGTCAACCGCATCGAGGTCGACCCGGAGGTGGCGAGCTTCTCGAAGCTGGCCCTGGAGCGGATGCTGGCGCTGCCGTAGCCGGTGGTCCGGGGCCCGGCCCCGGACCCCGCGCCCTCGGAAGCCGGGCGGGCCGACGCGGCCCGCCCGGCTTCCGAGGACACCGCGTGTCAGCGGC
Organism: Streptomyces eurocidicus; assembly: GCF_002891295.1. Classification (GTDB taxonomy): domain Bacteria; phylum Actinomycetota; class Actinomycetes; order Streptomycetales; family Streptomycetaceae; genus Streptomyces; species Streptomyces eurocidicus. The sequence goes on from NZ_LGUI01000001.1 coordinate 265,145, forward strand.
ATGTCAGCCCGGAAGAGGGCCCGGGCGCCCGCCCCGCCACGCGGCGGACAGCGGCGGGCCGGAAGGGTCACTCCGCCCGCGGCCGCACCAGCCCCGACTCGTACGCGATCACCACGAGCTGCGCCCGGTCCCGCGCCCCGAGCTTGGCCATCGCCCGGTTCACATGCGTCTTCACCGTCAGCGGGCTGACGGTGAGCCGCTCGCCGATCTCGTCGTTCGACAGCCCGCCCGCCACCTGCACCAGCACCTCCCGCTCCCGGCCGGTCAGCGCCGCGAGCCGGCCGGCGCCCCGCTCCGCGCCGTCGGGGGCCGGGTCCGGCTCGCCCTGGGCGAGGAAGCGGGCGATCAGTCCCTTCGTGGCCGCGGGCGACAGCAGCGACTCGCCGGCCCGCGTGACCCGTATCGCGTTGAGCAGCTCGTCCGGCTCCGCGCCCTTGCCCAGGAAGCCGGAGGCGCCCGCGCGCAGCGACTCCACCACGTACTCGTCGACCTCGAAGGTCGTCAGCATCACCACCCGCACCTGGGAGAGCGCGGGGTCGGCGCAGATGGCACGGGTCGCGGCCAGACCGTCCGTGCCGGGCATCCGGATGTCCATCAGCACCACGTCCGGGACGAGCCGGCGGGTGAGCTCGACGGCCTGCGCGCCGTCCGCGGCCTCGCCCACCACGGTCATGTCCGGCTCCGAGTCCACCAGCACCCGGAACGCGCTGCGCAGCAGTGCCTGGTCGTCGACGAGGAGCACCCGGGCGGGGCTCACGGGCGGGATCGCGGGATCGCTCATGGGAGCAGCGTAGGCTCCGCCCGCCCCGGCAACGGCAGCGTGACGCGGACCTGGAAGCCCGGGGTGCCGTCGGTGCGCGGGCCCGCCTCGCAGCTGCCGCCGAGAGCCGTGGCGCGCTCGCGCATGCCGGTCAGACCGTGGCCGCCCGGCCGCTCCCCCGCCCCGGGGGGCGCTCCCGCGCCGTCGTCCAGCACGGTCAGCAGCAGCCGGTCCGTGCCGCGCAGCAGGGCGACCTCGGCGCGGGCGCCGGGCCCGGCGTGCTTGTGGACGTTGGTGAGCGCCTCCTGGAGGAGCCGGTAGGCGGTGAGGTCCACGGCGCCGGGCAGCCGGCCGACCACCGCGGCCGCCTCGGCGGGGTCCGTGCCGCCGCCGGGGCCGCCGGGCAGGGTGGAGGCCACGGTGAGCGTGACGTCCAGGCCGACGCGGGCGAACCCGTCGACGAGGTGGCCGAGGACGCCGAGGCCGGGCGCGGGCTCGGTCGGGGCCTCCGGGTCGCCGTACTGGCGCAGCAGGCCGACGGTCGCGCGCAGCTCCGACAGCGCCGAGCGGCTGGCCTCGCGGACGTGCGCGAGGGCCTCCTTGGCCTGGTCGGGGCGGCTGTCCATGATGTGCGAGGCGACCCCGGCCTGGACGTTGACCAGGGCGATGTGGTGGGCCACGACGTCGTGCAGCTCCCGGGCGATGCGCAGCCGCTCCTCGGCGACCCGGCGCCGGGCCTCCTCCTCGCGGGTGCGCTCGGCGCGTACGGCCCGCTCCTCGATCGCGGCGACGTAGGCGCGGCGGCTGCGGACGGCGTCCCCGGCGGCGCCCGCCATGCCGGTCCAGGCCAGCAGGGAGAGGTTCTCCTGGGAGTACCAGGGCGGCGCCCCGAAGACCATGCCCCCGACGGTGAGCACGGCGACGGTGGCCGCGGCGATCCGCCAGGCCATGGGCCGCTCGGTGCGGGAGGCGACGGTGTAGAGGGCCACGACGACGGACATCGCGATCTGGGTGTGCGGGGCGGTCCCCCGGGTGCCGACGATCTCGAAGAGGGTCGCCGCCGAGGTGGCGCACAGGACCGCGCGCGGGGCCCGGCGGCGGAACACCAGGCAGGCGCAGGCGAGGAGCGCGAGCAGGACGAAGCCGGAGCCGGGCGGGTGCCGGTCGGTGTACCGGCTGACCGTGGCGCCGATCAGGACGGTGCCGAAGGTGGCGGCGGCGAGGAAGGCGTCGGCCGCGAGGGGGTGCGCGCGGAGCCAGCGGTGCGGGCGGGCGAGGCCGGTGACAGCGAGGGAGGTCATCGGGGTCCTCGGGGGCGGGGCGGACGAGGCGCGCCGGCCCCCGCCCCTCGGGAGGGACGGGGGCCGGCGGGTGCCGGAGTTCCATGGCAGGCCGGCCGGGCCGGGCGGTCCGTGGGGCGTGCCGAAGGGGGCGATCCGCCGGAGCGCACCGCCGGGACCGCGACGCCCGGGGGCGGTGGCGGTGGGACCGCCGTGCCCATGGCGACCGGGCCGTGTCAGCCGGGGATGAGCCCGTCGTCGCTCAGCATCTGCCTGACCTCGTCGAGGGAGGCGTCGGGCGCGGGCAGGATCAGCTCCGAGGGTTCCAGGGCGTCGTCCGGCAGGGGGGAGCCCAGCCGGCGCACGGCCTCGAGCAGGCTGCCGAGGGTGCGGCGGAAGCCTGCCTCGTCGCCGCCCTCCATCTCGTCCAGCAGCTCGTCGTCCAGCTTGTTGAGCTCGATGAAGTGGCTGTCGGCCAGCTTCCACTGGCCCTCCCCCATGATCCGTACGATCATGACGGTCTCCCTCGGTCCGGTGCCTGTCGGCGCGCTGCTCACCATCGGTGAGTACTGCGTCTGTGGGGACTGCTCACTGCCCTGCCGGAGCCCGCTCCGGCCCGTACGCGGCCGCGGGTCCGTCACCGCGGCCCCCGCACGGTGCCGTCACCGCGGGCCGGTCACTGCTTGTCGAAGCGCGGCTGGTCGTGCGGCTGCGCCTGGCCGGTCTGGCCGGCGGCGCCGCCCTCGATGGCCGGCTTGGCCCCGCCGGTGCCGCCCGCGAGCTCGGCCTTCATCCGCTGGAGCTCCAGCTCCACGTCGGAGCCGCCGGAGAGGCGCTCCAGCTCGGCGGTGATGTCGTCCTTCGCGGTGCCGGTCGGGTCGTCGAGCGCGCCCGAGGCGAGCAGCTCGTCGATGGCGCCGGCGCGCGCCTGCATCTGCTGGGTCTTGTCCTCGGCCCGCTGGATGGCCAGGCCGACGTCGCCCATCTCCTCGGAGATGCCGGAGAACGCCTCGCCGATGCGGGTCTGGGCCTGCGCGGCGGTGTAGGTGGCCTTGATCGTCTCCTTCTTGGTGCGGAAGGCGTCGACCTTGGCTTGGAGGCGCTGCGCGGCGAGGGTGAGCTTCTCCTCCTCGCCCTGGAGCGTGGTGTGCTGCGTCTCCAGGTCGCTGACCTGCTGCTGGAGGGCGGCGCGGCGGGAGAGCGCCTCGCGCGCCAGGTCCTCGCGACCGAGGGCGAGCGCCTTGCGGCCCTGGTCCTCCAGCTTGCTGGACTGCCCCTGGAGCTGGTTGAGCTGGAGCTCCAGGCGCTTGCGGGACGTCGCCACGTCGGCGACCCCGCGGCGTACCTTCTGGAGCAGTTCGAGCTGCTTCTGGTACGAGTAGTCGAGGGTCTCGCGCGGGTCCTCGGCCCGGTCCAGGGCCTTGTTGGCCTTCGCGCGGAAAATCATTCCCATACGCTTCATGACACCGCTCATGGGCCTCGGGCGCCCCCTTCTGACGGACTACGAGCTCCAGCACATCTTGCAGACCCCACAGTAAGGGGCCCGCTTCCATTACCGCACTGTTCGGGCTCCGATGCGCTCCTCCTCCAGGACGATCAGGAGGTCGCCGCCCTCCGGCGCAAGGAGTAGAGGGCCATCAGGGGGCGGGGGTGCGGCGCCCTTCCCGTAAGGGGAACGCGCCGCCGTTGCCGGATCGTTCCCCTTGTCGCCGGTGCCCACCTGCCGTCACCCCGTACCCTTGGGTGTTGTGTTCCGAAGCCGTTCCACCTCCAAGGATGAGCAGGCCGCAGCCACCCAGGTGACCGCGGACCAGCCGAAGCAGCGCGACCCGCAGGCACCCAAGGGCCGCCCCACCCCCAAGCGCAGCGAGGCCAGCTCGCAGCGCCGCAGCCTGGCCGCCACGCCGGCCAACCGCAAGGAGGCCACGAAGCGCGCGCGGGACGCCCGCCGCGTGGACCTGGCCAAGCAGCGCGAGGCGCTGGCCAATGGCGACGAGCGCTTCCTGCCCGCCCGTGACAAGGGCCCGGTCCGCCGCTTCGCGCGCGACTTCGTGGACGCGCGGTACTCGGTGGCGGAGTTCTTCCTGCCGCTCGCCGTCCTCATCCTCGTCCTGAGCATGATCAACCGTGGCGGCTTCCAGTCGTACGTGCTCCTGGCGTGGATGATCGTGATCGTCCTCATCGTGATCAACTCCGTGCTCACGGCCGTCACGCTGAAGCGCGCCCTGAAGAAGCGCTTCCCGGACGAGAACGTCCGCGGCGCCGTGCCGTACGCCCTGATGCGCACGCTCCAGATGCGCCGGCTGCGGCTGCCCAAGCCGAAGGTCAAGCGCGGGGAGAAGCCCTGACCGGTGCCGCCCTCGCGTCCGCCTTCGGCGGGGGCGCGGAGGGCTGGCTCCGGGGCCTGGGCGGCTTACGGAACGCGGTCCGGCAGGAGCTGGTCGCACGCCAGCTCGACGAACAGATAGCGGCCCGCTTCCCGGTGGGCCGCCGGCTGCGGGTCCTCGACGTCGGCCCCGGCCAGGGCACCCAGGCCCTGCGGCTGGCCCGGGCGGGCCACGAGGTGACCGGCCTGGAGGCCGACCCCCGCATGGTGGCCGCCCTGCGCGAGGCGCTGACGGCCGAGCCCGAGGGCATCCGGGAGCGCGTGCGGGTGGTCGAGGGCGACGGCCGGGGCGCGGGCGCGCACTTCCTCCCCGGCTCCTTCGACGTCGTGCTGTGCCACGGCGTGCTGATGTACGTGACGGAGCCGGACCCCATGCTCGCCGGGCTGGCCCGGGTGCTCGCGCCCGGCGGCCTCCTCTCCCTGCTCGTCCGGAACGCCGACGCCCTGGCCATGCGGCCGGGGCTGGCCGGTGACTGGGGGACGGCTCTCGCGGCCTTCGACTCCCCCGCCTACACCAACCGCCTCGGCCTCACGGTCCGCGCGGACCGCAGGGAGACGCTGACGGCGACGCTCGCCGGCATCGGCGCCCCGCTGCACGCCTGGTACGGGGTGCGGGTCTTCACGGACCAGGCGGCCGACGGCCGGGAGCCCCCGGCGGGCGAGGCGCTGGACCGCCTGCTCACCGCCGAGGACCGGGCGGGCCGCACCGACCCGTACCGCGCGGTCGCGGCGCTGCTGCACCTGTGCGGTGTGCGGGGCTGAACCGCGCGGAGCCGGGTCAGAGGCCCGGTTCGCGGTCCCCCGCCCGTACGGCGGCACCCGGCGGCTCTGGCCGGGACAGCGGGCCGGGCCGACGTGATACTCCGATACATGGACGTCTCACCCGCCCGGACGCTCCCGCGCCGGCTCCTGACCCCCGTGGCCGCCGCCGTGTGCGCGGCGGCGGCGCTGGGCGGCTGCTCCGGCGCCCCCGGTTCGTCCCCCGCCGCCTCCGGCTCCGGTGAGCGGACCGCGGCCGCCTCGCCGGCCCCCGCCGCCAGTGCCCCGCCCTCGGGGCGCGGCCCGGCCGGGGACCTCCAGTCCGCCTATCAGCGGGTCGTCAAGGACGTCCTGCCCTCCGTCGTGCAGATCACCGCCGGGGGCAGCCTGGGCTCCGGGGTCGTCTACGACGCCAAGGGCCACGTCGTCACCAACGCGCACGTCGTCGGGGGCGCCAGGACCTTCAAGGTCACCCTGGCCACGGGCGGCGGCACGGTCGGCGCCCGGCTGGTCGCGAGCTATCCCGAGCAGGACCTCGCCGTGGTCGTGCTCGACGACATCCCGCAGAACCTCAAGCCGGCCGCCTTCGGCGACTCCGCCAAGGTCGAGGTCGGGCAGATCGTGCTGGCCATGGGCAACCCGCTCGGCCTGTCCAGCAGCGTCACCCAGGGCATCGTCTCCGCCGTCGGCCGCACGGTCAGCGAGGGCCGGGCGGGCGGCGGCACCGGCGCGACCATCGCCAACATGGTGCAGACCTCGGCGGCCATCAACCCCGGCAACAGCGGCGGCGCGCTGGTCGACCTGTCCGGCCGGGTCATCGGCATCCCCACGCTGGCCGCCGTCGACCCCGAGCTCGGCCAGGGCGCCGCGCCCGGCATCGGCTTCGCGATCCCGGCCGCCACGGTCCGCCGGCTCGCCGACCAGATCGTCAGGAACGGCAAGGTCACCGACTCCGGCCGGGCGGCGCTCGGCATCACCGGGCGGACGATCGTCGGCTCCGACTTCGCCCCGGCCGGCGTCGCGATCGTCGCCGTGGGGGGCGGCGGCGCCGCCGAGAAGGCCGGTCTGCGGCCCGGGGACATCCTCATCCGCCTGAACGGCACCGACCTCACGACGATGCAGTCGCTCACCGAGGCCCTGGCGGCCCTCAAGCCCGGCGACCGGGCGGAGGTGGCCTACGACCGGGACGGCACGGTCCGGACCGTGACGGTCACCCTGGGCACGCTGTGAGGCCGGGGCCCCGGGCCCCTTCCCCGCGCTGCCGCGCGGTGTCCCCGGCCGCCGGGCGGACCGGAATCCGGCCCGCCGGCGGTCGAGGGCATACGGGAAGGGGCGGGGCGGGGAAAGCCCCGCTCACGCCTCCGCGGCCGCCCGCAGGCTCATCACGTAGATCTCGCTGTCGTCCTCGAACAGCGTCACCTGCTCCGCGCCGCCGTCCAGCAGCTCCTTCCAGACCTCGCCGATCCAGGACTCCGCGTCCCCCTGCGTGGTGAACTCCTCCGGCTCCACCGCGGGCGACGTCTCCGTCCCGTCGGCCTTCTCGAACCGCCATGCCCACACCATGTCCGCCTCCTGACGTCCAATCACGTGCCGTGCAGCGCAGCCTAACGGTCCACGGCGGACGAGAAAGGGTGATCCCGGCGCGCCCGCGCCCCCGGGACGCGAGACGATCAGGGCGTGGAAATCACTCTCCTCGGCACCGGAGCCCCCGAAGGGCTGCCGCGCCCCGACTGCCCCTGCGCGTCCTGCGCCACCGCCTCCGGCGACGAGGCGCGGGCCGCGACCGCGCTGCTCGTCGACGGGGCGGTGCTCCTCGACCTCACCCCGGGGCCCGCGTTCGCGGCCGCCCGCGCCGGGCGGTCGATCGCCGGGGTGCGTCAGGTGCTGCTCTCGCACCCGCACGACGGGCCCGCCGTGGAGTTCCCGGCCGGGCTGCCGGCCCCGGTGCGGGTGCCCGACGGGCGCGAGCTGTCGGTGATCAGCGGGCACCGGGTGCGCGCGGTGGCCCTGGACGCGCCGGGCACCGGCTACGAGGTGACGGGCCCCGAGGGGGAACGGCTGCTGTACCTGCCGCCGGGCACGGCGCCGGCCGGGCTGTCCGCCCCGGCCGGCGGGCCGGGCTCCGGCCCGTACGACATGGTCCTGCTCGACGTGCTGGGCCGGCCGGACGCCCTGGCCCGGCTGCGCGGCGCGGGCGCGGTCACCGCGACGACCGATGTGCTCGGCGTCCATGTCGACCACGACGTACCGCCCGGCCCGGAGCTGCACCGGCGGCTGGCGGCGGCCGGGGCGCGGGCCGTGCCGGACGGTACGAGCCTGGTCGTCGGGGACTACCACGCGGTGCCGGACCTGCCGCGGCGCACGCTGGTGCTGGGCGGCGCCCGCTCGGGCAAGTCCGTGGAGGCCGAGCGGCGGCTGGAGTCCTTCCCCGACGTGCTGTACGTCGCCACCGGCGGCACCCGCGAGGGGGACGCGGACTGGGCCGCGCGGGTCGCGCTGCACCGCGAGCGCCGGCCGGGTTCCTGGCGCACGGCCGAGACCTGCGACCTGGTCCCCCTGCTCACGGCGGACGGCCCTCCGCTGCTGATCGACTGCCTGGCGCTGTGGCTGACGGACGCGATGGACTCCGTCGGGGCGTGGTCCGACGCCACCTGGCACGACGGCGGCGAGGAGGCGCTCGCCGCGCGGGTGGCGGAGCTGGTGGCGGCGGTCCGCGGCACCCGCCGCACGGTCGTCGCGGTGAGCAACGAGGTCGGCTCGGGCGTCGTCCCGGCCACGGCCTCCGGCCGGCGCTTCCGGGACGCGCTGGGGCGGCTGAACGTGGCGCTGGGCGCGCAGTGCGAACAGGTGGTGCTGGTGGTGGCCGGGCAGGCACTGCCCCTGCGGTGAGCCGCCCGGGGCGGCTCGGGACGGCCGGGGTCTCGACCGGCGCCGTGGGGCGCGGGGCGCGGCGGGGCCGCCGGGAAAGGTCGGCGCGGGCATGCGTACGGGACGTCCGGAGCGGGCGGCACGGCAGGCCGGGGAGGCGGGAAGCTCCGGCCCGCCCCCGGGCCGGCCCGGGCGGCGCCCTCCCACTCGCAGGAGCCGCCGCGCCGCCGCGCGGTTGCGGTCGCCTGCCCGGCGGGACGACTCGGGCATCCCCGTTCCCGGCGGTGCCGGGTCCCCGCGGGTCGGCGCGCGGTCCGGGCACGTCCCGGATCCCCGACCGGCCGGCCGCCGGTCGGCGCGCGGTCCGGGCACGTCCCGGATCCCCGACCGGCCGGCCGCGGGCCGGGGCCGCGGCACACAGTGACCGGCGGCCCGGCCCCCGTCCGCCTCCCGGCCGTCCCGGGCACGGCCCGCCGGGGTTCCACCCGCCGGTCGGCGCCGGTCGGCGACATCGTGTGCCGTAACCCTCTACGGGTAGTGTTCGACGGATGAGCGGTCTGAATCTTGATGACTTCGCGACACTGATCGAGCGCCCCGACCCCGGCACCCGGCGGGACGCCGAAGCGCGCCGGGAGCGCCTGGTGCCCCGCCCCGGTTCCCTGGGCCGGCTGGACGAGCTGGGCGAGTGGCTGGCCGCCGCCCAGGGGACGGTGCCGGTCAAGCCCGTGGAGCGGGTCACCGCGCTGGTCTTCGCGGGCGACCACGGCATCGCGCGGCTCGGCGTGTCGGGCGGCCCCGAGGCCGGTGCCGTGGCGCTCGTACGGGCCGCGCTCGACGGGGACAGCGCGGGCGCGGTGCTGGCCCGGCGGTTCGGGGCGCGGCTGCGCGTCGTCGACATGTCCGTGGACTGCGACCCGGCCGAGCTGCCCGAGGAGGTCACCCGGCACCGGGTGCGCCGCGGCTCGGGCCGGATCGACGTCGAGGACGCGCTGACCGCCGAGGAGGCGGAGGCCGCGTTCCGCGCGGGCATGGCGATCGCCGACGAGGAGGCCGACTCCGGTACGGACCTGGTGGTCCTCGGCGACCTCAGTGTGGGCGGCACCACGGTCGCGGGCACCCTGATCGGCGCCCTGTGCGGCACCGACGCCTCCGTGGTCACCGGCCGTGGCGGCGCGGGCATCGACGACCTGGCGTGGATGCGCAAGTGCGCGGCGATCCGGGACGCGCTGCGCCGCGCCCGGCCGGTCCTCGGCGACCAGCTGCGGCTGCTGGCCGCGACCGGCGGCGCGGACTTCGCGGCCATGACCGGCTTCCTGCTGCAGAGCGCGGTGCGCCGCACCCCCGTGGTCCTCGACGGGGTGGTCTCCGCGGCCTGCGCCCTGGTGGGTCAGCGGGTGGCGTTCCGGGCGCCCGACTGGTGGCTGGCCGGCCAGTCCAGCGGCGACCCGGCGCAGGCGAAGGCACTTGACCGGATGGCGCTCAACCCTTTGCTCGATCATGGCGTCACAGTGGGCGAGGGGACAGGGGCGCTGCTGGCTCTGCCGTTGGTACAGGCGGCCGCGGCCCTGGCGGCGGATCTCCCCGAGCGCACCTGACGTCCCGCGTCGAGCGCCGGGCCCGTCGTAGACAGTGCCCCATATGCTCACTTTTCATGGGAGAAGTCCGCTTGACTCCGGATGAAGGCGCGCGGAACGGCCTCCGGCCGCAGCGCGCCGCAGCTTTCGCCGTGTGGTACCTCCGCGTCGTCACGTTCGTCAACCTGCTCAGCGCGGTCTGGCTGTCGTTCGGCGCGGACATCCGGCGGCACAACGCGGACGAGTTCTTCACCCCGTACCTGCTGACGGCCGGCTTCGCGTCGGCGCTGTGGTCGCTGGTCATGGCGGTCACCCTGCGCCGGCGCAAGCGCGCCTCGTGGATCCTCAACCTCGCGCTGTCCGGGCTGCTCCTGCTGGTCCTGGCGTTCGCCATGTGCTTCCGCGAGTTCAACCGGCACGGGCTGAACTGGTTCTCGCTGGTGGCGACGGGCCTCTTCGTGCTGGCCCTGCTGGTGGGCCGCCGGGAGTTCTACGCCAAGGGCGACCGCTCCAACCCGCGGCTCGCCGCGCTGGTCGCGGCCGGCGGCCTGCTGGTGGCCTCGCTGGTCGCCGCCCTGCTGGTGACCGTCGCCAACGAGGCCCACGACGCGCACCGCTCGACGTTCCTGGACCGCTGGGGCTACGGCTTCATGCGCCTGGTGTCGCTGGCCGCCGACGACGGCCGCTACCCCGGCATCTCCACGCCGGGCTGGGTCGACGTCTTCATCAACGTGATGAGCATGTGCCTGCTCCTCCTCGTGGTCTACGCGGCCTTCCGCTCCCGGCGCGCCACGGACCCGCTCACCGCGGAGGACGAGGAGCGGCTGCGGGGCCTGCTGGACCGGCACGGCGACCGCGACTCGCTGGGCTATTTCGCGCTGCGGCGCGAGAAGAGCGTCATCTGGTCCCCGTCCGGCAAGGCCGCCGTCACCTACCGCGTCGTCGGCGGGGTCTCGCTCGCCTCGGGCGACCCGATCGGCGACCCCGAGGCGTGGCCCGGCGCCATCGAGCCCTGGCTGGCCGAGGCCCGCGAGCACGGCTGGATCCCGGCCGTCATGGGCGCGGGCGAGGAGGCCGGCACCATCTACGCCCGGCACGGCCTGGACGCCCTGGAGATCGGCGACGAGGCCATCGTGGACACCGCCGAGTTCACCCTGGACGGGCGCGCGATGCGCACCGTCCGGCAGGCGTTCAACCGGGTGAAGCGGGCCGGCTACACCGTCCGGATCCGGCGCCACGAGGACATCCCCGAGGCGGAGATGGCCGAGCTGCTGCGCCGCGCGGACGACTGGCGGGACGGCGCGACCGAGCGCGGCTTCTCCATGGCCCTCGGCCGGCTCGGCGACCCGGGCGACGGGCGCTGCGTGATGCTGGAGTGCCACGACGGCAAGGGCGAGCTGCGGGCCCTGCTGAGCTTCGTACCGTGGGGCCCCAAGGGTCTGTCGCTGGACCTGATGCGGCGCGACCGCGACTCCGAGAACGGCCTGATGGAGTTCATGGTCATCGAGCTGCTCCAGCAGGCCAGGGCGCTGGGCATCACCCAGGTGTCGCTGAACTTCGCGATGTTCCGGTCCGTCTTCGAGCGCGGCTCCAAGCTGGGCGCGGGCCCGGTGCTGCGGATGTGGCGGTCGCTGCTCAGCTTCTTCTCCCGGTGGTGGCAGATCGAGTCGCTGTACCGAGCAAATGCGAAGTACCGCCCCATCTGGGAACCTCGTTTCATGCTGTTCGAGAAGAGCAGTGACCTGTTGCGGATCGGCATCGCGAGCGCGCGGGCCGAAGGCTTCCTCGAAGCCCCCGGGCTGCCCAAGTGGCTCAACCGCAAGCATCTGGAGAGCCCGCGATGAACCGCGCGGCGCTGCGTCGCGCCGCACGCACCGAGTGGGGCCCGCTGGCCGGGACCATACGTCTGGCGCTCGTGACCAAAGGGCTGCGCGCCCTCCCGATGACCCTGGCGGCGGTGGCCCTGACGGCCACGTTCCAGATCGTCCAGAACCAGCCGTGGGGCTTCGAGCCGGTGCAGCGGCTCGGCTCGGTGCAGGCCCGGCTGCCCTGGTGGCTGGCGCTGTTGCGGACCCCGCTGTCGCTCTTCGTGCCCGCCCTCGACCTGCCGGTGTGGGGCGCGCTGGCGCAGATCCTGCTGGTCTTCGGGATCGCCGAGATCTGCCTGGGCAAGTGGCGCACGCTGGCCATCTCCTACGCCGCCACCCTCGCCGGGACGATGTACGCCCGGCTGGCGGTGCACATCGGGCCGGACTCCGTCCTCGGCCTGCCGTCCGAGGCCGCCAAGGTCGTCGACACCGGCCCGTCGGCGGCCGTGGTGGGCCTCGCCGTGTACGTCTCCTGGCGCTACCGCGCCTGGTTCACCTGCGGGGCCGTGTGCGCCGCCATGGCGGTCGAGGTGATCGTCAAACCCAATCTGGCGGGCAAGGAGCACATCGCGGCCGTCGCAGCGGTGCTGGCGCTCTGCGCCGCCGACGAGCTCCGCAGACGGCGCAAGCCCCGGCGGGACGTCTTCCGCTCCGGCGATCAGCGGTCGGGGGCGCCCGCCAGCAGGTCGTGAAGGCGGTTGCGGACGGCCTCCCAGCGGGCGTCGTGCCGGTAGGCGCGCACCCGTGCCCGGCGACGGGCCCCGGGGCGGTGCCGGTAGAACCGCCGCGCCCACGGCGACCCCGGCCGGGCCAGCCGCACCGCGCCGACGATCGCCACGAACGGCACCACACAGCCGATCACCGCGAGCCGTGGCTTCCCCTTGGCCAGGGCGAACAGCGCGATCAGGAAGTTGATCAGCACATTGACGACCACGACGCCGCGGTCGTGCAGCTCCTCCGGGGTCAGCTCGTTCACCCCGAACGGCAGGAAGCCGGCCAGCATCAGCGTCACCAGTGCCGCCGTCAGCACCACGATCTCGACGCTCTTGCGGCCCTGCTCGGTCCAGTAGACGTCGTCCAGGTGCAGGACGAGCGCGAACTCGTCCAGCACCAGCCCGGCGCCGGTGCCGAACACCACGGCCGCCAGCGCCGCCCCGAAGCCGTGCCGGCCGGACGCCACCGCGGCGAAGCCGCCGATCACCATCAGCACGATGCCGGGCACCACATGGTGGACGTGCAGACCCCCGGGGCTGATGTTGCGGAATGGCCCCTTCCCGGCCCGGATCAGCCGGGTGATCACCCGGGTCACCAGAAAGGTCAGGACAAAGGCGGCCAGTGCCAGCAGCAGGGGCAGCTTCCCCGGCTCGACGATGTTGCGATGCAGCCACTGGCCCATGTGCCCACCCGTTCGCTAGCCCTTCCCATAGCCCTCTCACCTGCAACCTACTGTCCTGACCGGGCGGGATAGGGTGCCCGCGATGACCGACACGACACCGTCCCGCCGCGCGGCGGGCGACGCCCTCCGCTTCGCCTTCGGCACGCTGACCGTGCTGCCCGTGCGCGTCACCCGCTGGGACCGCCCGGCGGCCCGCGGCGGGATGCTCGCGGCGCCCCTGGCGGGGCTGGTGGTGGGCGGCTGCACGGCCGCCGCCGGGTCGGCGCTGCTCCTGCTGGGCGCGAGCCCGGTGCTCGCCGCGGTGGCGTCCGTCGCGGTGCCCGCGGTCCTCACCCGCGCCCTTCACCTGGACGGCCTCGCGGACGTCGCCGACGGCCTGGGCAGCGGGAAGCCCGCCGAGGACGCCCTGCGGATCATGAAGCGGTCGGACATCGGCCCGTTCGGCGTCGTCACCCTGCTGCTGGTCCTGCTCGGCCAGGTCGCGGCCCTCGCCGGGGCCTACGCGGACGGGGCGCCGCGCGGCGCCGCCGCCGCGGCCGTGGCGGCGCTCGCCGCCCGCTGCTCGCTGACGCTGGCCGCCCGCGCCGGAGTGCCGCCGGCCGGCCCGAGGGCCTGGGCGCCGCGGTCGCCGGGGTGCTGTCCGCCCGTTCCGCGCTGCTGGCGGCGGCCCTGGCCACCGCCGTCGCCGCCGCCCTCGGGGCCGCCACGGGCCCGTACGGCGCGGTGCGCGCCGCCCTCGCGGTGCCGCTCGCGCTGGCCGCCGGAGAGCTGCTGCTGCGGCACTGCGTACGGCGCTTCGGCGGGGTCACCGGGGACGTCTTCGGCGCCCTCGCGGAGACCTCGGCCACCGCCGCCCTGGTCGTGCTCGCTCTCGGCTGAGCGCCGGGAACGGGAATCGCCCGGTCGACAGCGCTACGTTGGGGGCCGACCCGAGCCCGGGGGGCCGTGACACCGCGGCATACGATGCCCAGGGTGCGGCCGGCCCACCCATCGGCCGAGGAACTCAACGGAAGTAGGGACCCCACCACCGTGACTGCTCTGACTCTCAGCACTTCCAGTGCGGCGACGCTCCGCGCGGACGCCATCGTCATCGGTGTGGCCAAGGGCCCCAAGGGCCCTGTCGTCGCACCCGGCGCCGAAGCCGTGGACAAGGCGTTCGACGGCAAGCTGGCCGCCGTCCTGGAGACCCTCGGCGCCACCGGCGGCGAGGGGGAGACGACCAAGCTCCCCGCCCCGTCCGGGCTCAAGGCCCCGGTCGTGCTGGCGGTCGGGCTCGGCGACGCCCCGCCCAAGGACGAGGACTTCGACCCGGAGGCGCTGCGCCGCGCCGCGGGCAGCGCGGCCCGCGCCCTGTCGGGCAGCAAGAAGGCCGGCTTCGCCCTGCCGGCGGCGGACGCCGAGTTCGCCGCGGCCGTGGCGGAGGGCGCGCTGCTCGGCGCGTACGCCTACGTCCCCGCCGGTGCGGGCGGCAAGGCCGCCGCCAAGAAGGAGGCCGACCGCGGCACCCCGCTGGCCGAGGTCGCGCTGCTGGGCGCCAAGCCCCGCGACAAGGCGGTCAAGGCCGTGGCCGAGCGCGCGGGCGTGCTGGCCGAGGAGATGAACCGCGCGCGCGACCTGATCAACATGCCGCCGAACGACCTCACCCCGAAGACCTTCACCACCGCGGCCCAGACCGTCGGCAAGGAGTTCGGCCTCAAGGTCGAGGTGCTGGACGAGAAGGCGCTGCTCAAGGGCGGCTTCGGCGGCATGATGGGCGTCGGCCAGGGCTCGGCCAACCCGCCGCGCCTGGTCCGCATCGGCTACACCCACCCCAAGGCGGAGAAGACCCTCGCCTTCGTCGGCAAGGGCATCACCTACGACTCGGGCGGCATCTCGCTCAAGCCGGCCGGCCACAACGAGACCATGAAGTGCGACATGGCCGGCGCCGCCGCCGTGTTCGCCGCGGTCGTGGCCGCCGCCCGGCTGGGCCTGCGCGTCAACGTCACCGGCTGGCTGGCCCTCGCCGAGAACATGCCCTCGGGCACCGCCACCCGCCCGGGCGACGTGCTGCGGATGTACGGCGGCAAGACCGTCGAGGTCCTCAACACCGACGCCGAGGGCCGGCTGGTCCTGGCCGACGCCCTGGTCCGCGCCTCGGAGGAGAACCCCGACGCGATCGTGGACGTCGCCACCCTCACGGGTGCCATGGTCATCGCGCTGGGCAACCGCACGTTCGGTGTACTCGGCAACGACGACGCGTTCCGCACCTCGCTGTACGAGATCGCGGAGGAGGTCGGCGAGCAGGCGTGGCCGATGCCGATCCCGAACGAGCTGCGCAAGAGCATGGACTCCCCCGTCGCGGACTTCGCCAACATCGGCGAGCGGATGGGCAGCGCCCTGCTGGCCGGTCTGTTCCTGCGCGAGTTCGTGGGCGAGGGCATCACCTGGGCGCACCTGGACATCGCGGGCCCGGCCTTCCATGAGAGCGCGCCGTACGGCTACACCCCGAAGGGCGGTACGGGCTCCGCGGTCCGCACGCTCCTCCGGCTGGCCGAGCGCACCGCCGACGGCGACCTGGGCTGAACCCCGCCGCGTACGGGCCCGCCGCGGCCCGTACGTTTTGGGTGACCCCGGGTGTTTCGCCCGGGGTCACCTCGCGGACGTTCGCCCTTAACGAAATCGAGCGCGTCCTACGCGTGAGTAACCCGTGAAGGTGACGCATCAGTCGCCTCTCAGCCCGGCCCGGCGTCCCGTCGTCCGTCAACAAGTGCGAAGATGTTGTCTCGGCAGGACAGGGCCCCACTGACCCAGGGCCGAAGTAACAGCGGCCGAACAACAGCCGCCGCCCGGTCGCCCGCGACCGGGTCCGGCGTATTCCATGCATGGAGGACGTGACGTGGCGAACGACGCCAGCACCGTTTTCGACCTAGTGATCCTCGGAGGCGGTAGCGGCGGTTACGCCGCTGCCCTGCGCGGAGCGCAGCTGGGTCTGGACGTCGCTCTGATCGAGAAGAACAAGCTCGGGGGCACCTGCCTGCACAACGGCTGCATCCCCACCAAGGCGCTGCTGCACGCCGGTGAGATCGCGGACCAGGCGCGCGAGGCCGCCCAGTTCGGTGTCAAGGCCACCTTCGAGGGCATCGACATCGCGGGCGTCCACAAGTACAAGGACGACGTGATCGCCGGCCTGTACAAGGGCCTGCAGGGTCTGGTCGCCTCCCGCAAGGTGACCTACATCGAGGGCGAGGGGCGTCTCTCCTCCCCGACCTCCGTCGATGTGAACGGCCAGCGCATCCAGGGCCGCCACGTCCTGCTGGCGACCGGCTCCGTGCCGAAGTCGCTGCCGGGCCTGGAGATCGACGGCAACCGCATCATCTCCTCGGACCACGCGCTGACGCTCGACCGCGTCCCGAAGTCCGCGATCGTGCTGGGCGGCGGCGTCATCGGCGTCGAGTTCGCCTCCGCCTGGAAGTCCTTCGGGACCGACGTCACCATCGTCGAGGGCCTCAAGCACCTCGTCCCGGTCGAGGACGAGAACAGCTCCAAGCTGCTGGAGCGCGCCTTCCGCAAGCGTGGCATCAAGTTCAACCTCGGCACCTTCTTCCAGAAGGCCGAGTACACCGCCGACGGCGTCAAGGTCACCCTGGCCGACGGCAAGGAGTTCGAGGCCGAGATCCTGCTCGTCGCCATCGGCCGCGGCCCGGTCTCCCAGGGCCTGGGCTACGAGGAGCAGGGCGTCGCGATGGACCGCGGCTATGTCCTGGTCGACGAGTACATGCAGACCAACGTGCCGACCATCTCGGCCGTCGGCGACCTCGTCCCGACCCTCCAGCTCGCGCACGTCGGCTTCGCCGAGGGCATCCTGGTGGCGGAGCGACTGGCCGGCCTCAAGCCCGTGCCGATCGACTACGACGGCGTGCCCCGCGTGACGTACTGCCACCCCGAGGTCGCCTCCGTGGGCATCTCCGAGGCCAAGGCCAAGGAGATCTACGGCGCGGACAAGGTCGTCGCCCTGAAGTACAACCTCGCGGGCAACGGCAAGAGCAAGATTCTCAAGACCGCGGGCGAGATCAAGCTCGTCCAGGTCAAGGACGGTGCCGTCGTCGGCGTCCACATGGTCGGCGACCGTATGGGCGAGCAGGTCGGCGAAGCCCAGCTGGTCTACAACTGGGAGGCGCTGCCGGCCGAGGTCGCGCAGCTGATCCACGCGCACCCCACGCAGAACGAGGCTCTCGGCGAGGCCCACCTGGCCCTGGCCGGCAAGCCGCTGCACGCGCACGACTAGTCCCGAGCGCACCACCATCCGCACTACTCGTAAGGAGCAACCGCAACCATGGCGGTTTCCGTAACACTGCCGGCGCTCGGCGAGAGCGTGTCCGAGGGCACCGTGACCCGTTGGCTCAAGGCCGAGGGTGAGCGTGTCGAGGCCGACGAGCCGCTGCTCGAGGTCTCCACCGACAAGGTCGACACCGAGATCCCGGCCCCCGCGTCCGGCATCCTGGCCTCCATCAAGGTCGCCGAGGACGAGACGGTCGAGGTCGGCGCCGAGCTGGCCATCATCGACGACGGCACCGGCGCCCCGGCCGAGGCCCCGGCCGCCGCCGAGGCCCCCGCCGCGCCGGCCGAGGCCCCGTGGCCGAGGCTCCGGCCGCCGAGGCCCCGCCGCCCCCGTCGCCGAGGCGCCCGCCGCCCCGGCCGGTGAGGCGTCCGGCACCGACGTCGTGCTGCCCGCGCTGGGCGAGTCGGTCACCGAGGGCACCGTGACCCGCTGGCTCAAGGAGGTCGGCGAGTCCGTCGAGGCCGACGAGCCGCTGCTCGAGGTCTCCACCGACAAGGTCGACACCGAGATCCCGGCCCCGGTCTCCGGTGTGCTGCTGCAGATCGTGGTCGGCGAGGACGAGACGGCCGAGGTCGGCGCCAAGCTCGCCGTCATCGGTGCCGCCGGTGCCGCTCCGGCCCCGGCCGCCCCGGCCGCGGCTCCGGCCCCGGTCGCCGCCCCGGCTCCCGCCGCCGCCCGGCCCCGGTTGCTCCGGCTCCGGTCGCCGCTCCGGTCGCCCGGCCCCGGTCGCCACCCCGGCCCGGCTCCGGCCCCGCCGCTGCCCCGGTCGCTCCGGCTCCGGTCGCCGCTCCGGCCCCGGTCGCCCCGGCCGTCGCCGCCGCGAACGACGGCGCGTACGTCACGCCGCTGGTGCGCAAGCTCGCCGCCGAGAACGCCGTGAACCTGGCCACCGTCCAGGGCACCGGCGTGGGTGGCCGCATCCGCAAGCAGGACGTCATCGCCGCCGCCGAGGCCGCCAAGCAGGTCGCGCCGGCCCCGGCCGCCGCGCCCGCCGCCGCCCCGAAGGCCGCCGCCGTCGAGGCGTCGCCGCTGCGCGGTCAGACGGTCAAGATGACCCGCATGCGCAAGGTCATCGGCGACAACATGATGAAGGCCCTGCACGGCCAGGCGCAGCTGACCTCCGTGGTCGAGGTGGACATCACCAAGATCATGCGGATGCGCAACAAGGCCAAGGACGCCTTCGCGCAGCGTGAGGGCGTCAAGCTCTCGCCGATGCCGTTCTTCGTCAAGGCCGCCGTCCAGGCGCTGAAGGCCCACCCGGTCGTCAACGCCCGGATCAACGACGATGAGGGCACCATCACCTACTTCGACTCCGAGAACGTCGGCATCGCCGTCGACTCGGAGAAGGGCCTGATGACCCCGGTCATCAAGGGTGCGGGTGACCTCAACATCGCGGGCATCGCCAAGAAGACCGCGGAGCTGGCCGGCAAGGTCCGCTCCAACAAGATCACGCCGGACGACCTCGCCGGCGCGACCTTCACGATCAGCAACACCGGCTCGCGCGGTGCGCTGTTCGACACGGTCATCGTGCCCCCGAACCAGGTCGGCATCCTGGGCATCGGCGCCACCGTCAAGCGCCCGGTGGTCATCAACCACCCGGAGCTGGGCGAGACCATCGCCATCCGCGACATGACCTACCTGGCCCTGTCGTACGACCACCGTCTGGTGGACGGCGCCGACGCCGCCCGCTACCTGACGACGGTCAAGCAGCTCCTGGAGGCCGCCGAGTTCGAGGCCGAGATCGGTCTCTGAGCTCCGGCTCCCCTCCCGAGCGGCACGCCGTGAAGGGCGCGGCCCCGGTCCCGTATCCGATACGGGCCGGGGCCGCGCCCTTTCGCGCGCCCGCGCCGGTACCGCGGCCGTGGCGGCGGAACGGCCGGGGAATAATGACGTCCGATCCCCGCTGCCCGCTAAGGAGCACCCATGGCCGCACCCGTCGTGCACTCGCTGCGCGAACAGATCCGCGAGCACATCCTGGAGGGGATCGTGGGCGGACGCTGGCAGCCGGGTGAGCGCATCGTGGAGCGGCGGATCGCCGCCGAGCTGGCCGTCAGCCAGACACCGGTCCGGGAGGCGCTGCGCGAGCTGGAGTCGCTGCGGCTGATCGAGTCGGCGCCCAACAAGGGCGTCCGGGTCCGGGAGCTCAGCGCCACCGACCTCAAGGAGAGCTACCCCGTACGGGCGGGCCTGGAGCAGGTGGCCGCCGAGCTGGCGGCGGAGGCCCTGGCCGAGGACGCCTCGGCGCTGGAACCGGAGGTCGCCGCGCTCTACGGGGCCGACCGGGCCGGCGACGGGGAGGCGCAGGTGCGGCACACGGTCGCCTTCCACCGCGAGATCGTCAAGGCCGCCGGCAACTCCGTCCTGCTGCACACCTGGGAGTCGCTGGGCATCGAGGTGTGGACGACGCTGTCGATCCGCTGGCTCAGCCCGGAACCGCGCGCCCACGCGGACGACCACGCGGCGATCGTCGCGGCCTTCCGGCGGCGCGATCCGCACATCGGCGAGCTGCTGAAGACGCACGTGCTGAGCTGCGCCCCACAGGTCTGACGGGGCTCCGGCAGGGGCCGGACGGGGGTCCGGCAGCGGCCTGGCGAGGGCCCGGCCGTGAGGTGACCGGGGAGCGTGACCGGGATGTGACCAGGCGGCGATCCGTCCGATATTGATCGATCATCGATCAGAGGCGTATGGTCTCTCCTGGCCGCACCCACCCGCCCTGTCCTGTGAGGTGTGCGCGGCTCTGAGGATGACAACAGGAATCCGTGCGTCTCCATGCCCTGGCTCGGCGCACGGGTCCTGTCGTCTCCGGACCCGACGCTCCCGGACCGGTCGATCCGGGGCCGCCGGCCGCCCGGGCCGCCCCTTCCCGGGGCACGGCCCGCGCTCTCCCCTGCCCGCACACGGCACTGAACCCCCTGTCGCGGTGGGCATGATGGACCCATGCGCGCAGCCCGGCTGATCACATTGGTGCTGTTGCTCCAGTCGCGGTCCTCCATGACGGGGTCCGAACTGGCGCGGCAGCTGGAAGTCTCCGAGCGCACGGTCGCCCGGGACGTCCTCGCCCTCTCCGAAGCGGGCATCCCCGTCTACGCCGACCGCGGCCGCTCCGGCGGCTACCGCCTGGTCGGCGGCTACCGCACCCGGCTGACCGGGCTGGGCCGTACCGAGGCCGAGGCCCTCTTCCTCTCGGGCGTGCCCACCGCCCTGCGCGCGATGGGCCTGGCCGACGCCGCCTCCGCCGCCCGGCTCAAGGTCTCCGCCGCCCTCCTGCCCGAGCTGGGCGACGCCTCCGCGAGCGCCGCGCAGCGCTTCCATCTGGACGCCCCCGGCTGGTGGCAGCCCGCCGACCCGCCCGAGCTGCTCCCCTCCGTCGCCGACGCCGTCTGGGACGACCGGCGGCTCACGGCTCGCTACGCCCGCCGGGACACGGAGGTGGAACGGGACCTGGAGCCGTACGGGCTGGTCCTGAAGGGCGGCGTCTGGTACCTCGCGGCCCGCACCGACAGGACCTTCCGGGTCTACCGGGTGGACCGCTTCACGGCGGTGACCGTACGGGCGGACCGTTTCGCCCGCTCGGAGGAGTTCGACCTGCCGGCCTTCTGGGAACGCCGCGCCGCGGAGTTCGCCCGGTCGATCCTCCGGGAGCGGACCGTCCTGCGCCTGACCCCGGCGGGCGTCCGGCGACTGCCGCACGTCACGGACCGCACGGCGGCCCACGAGGCGGTGGCGGCGGCGGGCCCGCCGGACGCCCGGGGGTGGATCACCGTCACCCTGCCGGTGGAGACCTTGGAGGTGGCCTACGCCCAGCTGCTCGGCCTGGGCCCGGAGGGGGAGGTACTGGAGCCTCCGGAGCTGCGGGCGCGGTTCGCGTCGGCGGCGGCGCGGGGGGTGGAGCTGTACGGGTGAGGGTGCCGACGGGTGGGGGCCGCTGCGCGGGCTTTTCCCCAGCCCCGCCCCTTCCCGTAACCGGGGGCTTCGCCCCCGGGCCCCCTTTCCGCGCTCCGCGCGGTGTCCTCAAACGCCGGACGGGCTGATTTTCAGCCCGTCCGGCGCTTGAGGACAATTCGGGAAGGGGCGGGGTGGGGAAAAGCCCGCGCAGCGGCCCCGCCCGCCGCAGGGCCACCCCTAGCGATACGACTCCGCCGACGCCTTCCTCCCCCCGAACACCACGTCCGCGAAATACGCAAAACAATCCGGCCGCGACCCATCCACATCATCAAAGTCGTACACCTTCGCCAACTCCCCGCTCGACAGCGACCGCCCGCTCCACCGCCCCCGCTCCGGATCCGCGGCCAGATGCGCGACGCCCCGCCCGATGAGCCGCGGCGACTCGGCGATCGCGAAGTGCGGGCTCTTCTCGATCGCGTCCCGCCAGGTGTCCTCCGTGACGCCGAAGTGGTCGAGCATCTCCTCCGAGCGCAGGAAGCCGGGGGTGACCGACACGGCCGTGCCGCCGTACTCCGCCAGTTCCTCGGCGAGGCCGAAGGCCATCCGGATGGGGGCGTTCTTGGCCAGGTCGAAGAAGAGGTTGCCGCGGTAGGTCTTGTTGAACTCGGCGGTCCCGTCGGTCACCTCCACCACCAGTCCCCCGGGCCGCCGGATCAGCAGCGGGAGCGCGTAGTGGCTGGTGATCGCGTGTGTCTCGACGGAGAGCCGCAGCATCCTCAGCCCCTTGTCGAGGTCGACGTCCCACACCTTGGTGTCGAACTCGATCAGGTGATCACCGCCCCAGACGTCGTTGACGAGCACGTCGAGCCGCCCCTGCTCCCGGTCGATCCGCGCCACGAGCGCCTCGACCTGCTCGCGCTCCAGATGGTCGGTGGGCACCGCGATGCCGGTGCCGCCCGCCGCCGTGACCAGTTCGGCGGTCTCCTCGATGGTCTCGGGGCGGCCGACCTCGCTGCGCCGGGCGCGCGTGGTGCGACCGGTCACGTAGACCGTCGCCCCGGCGGCGCCGAGCTCCACGGCCATGGCCCGGCCCGCGCCCCGGGTCGCCCCGGCGACCAGCGCCACCTTTCCTGCCAGCTTCCCCGCGTACGCGCTTGCGGTGGTGTCCACGCCGGTGCCCTCGTTCCCTCGGTCGTCCGTCCTTCGGTGCACGGCCGACACTGCCACCGATACCCGACATCCGCTGTCCGGATTTACGGCGGATCCCTTTCCGGCGACGCGCCGGTAACAAGACGGCGGCATCCGGTCCGCTCCGCGTGCGGGGGCAGGTGGGAGGCACGATGCTGGTGGCGTGATGGACGAGACGGAGTTCTGGGACCTCGTCGACGGTGCGCGCGAGGCCGCCGAAGGCGACGCCGAGGACCAGGCCGACCTGCTGGTCGAGGCGCTGATGCAGCTCGACCCGGAGCGCGTGGTGGACTTCGCCCGGCATTTCGAGGCGCGCTACAACCGCGCGTACCTCTGGGACCTGTGGGGTGCCGCCGCCGTGCTGCTCAACGGCGCGAGCGACGACGCCTTCGACTTCTTCCGCTGCTGGCTGATCGGCCAGGGCCGTGAGGTCTTCGAGGGCGCGGTCCACGACCCCGACCAGCTGGCCGAGCTCCTGGAGGACTTCGACGACGAGGTCGACGGGGACGGCGAGGACCTGGGCTTCGCGGCGGACGAGGCGTACGAGCAGCTGACGGGCGCGGAGACACCGGACCTGGGCCTGCCGAACCCACCGCCGGAGCCGCTGGGCACACTGCTGGACCTGGAGGATGAGGCGGTGCTCGCGGAGCGGTTTCCACGGCTGTGGGAGCGGTTCGGTGGGTAGGGGGTAATTTCCCCGCCCCGCCCCTTCCCGAATGTCCTCAAGCGCCGGACGGGCTTGATTTCGCCCGGTTCCGGGCAACCAATCAGCCCGTCTGGGGGCACCTCCCAGCGGTAGCTGGGGGAGTTTGAGGACCGGGGTCCGGGGCGGAGCCCCCCCCCGCGCGGCGGAGCCGCACATCGGATGCTGCGGGAAGGGGCGGGGTGGGGAAAAGGCCCCGCGCAGCGGCACCCGCACCCGCACCCACCCCGCCCCAAACCCACCCACGACAGGACCCCCATGCGAATCGCCCTCACCGGCTCCACCGGCCTCATCGGCACCGCCCTCACCCGCGACCTCGAAAAGGACGGCCACGACATCGTCCGCCTCGTCCGCCGGCCACCCCGCGCCCCCGGCGAGGTCGCCTGGGATCCCAGGAGGCAGTGGGTCGACACCGCCGGTCTCGCCGGCTGCGAGGCGGTGGTCCACCTCGCCGGCGCGGGCGTGGGCGACCACCGCTGGACCACCACGTACAAGAAGGAGATCCGCGACAGCCGCGTCCTCGGCACCGCCGCCCTCGCCGAGGCGCTGGCCTCGCTCGACACCCCGCCCAGGGTCCTGGTGAGCGGCAGCGCGGTCGGGATCTACGGCGAGACCGGGGACCGGGTGACCGACGAGGGCGCCCCGCCGGGCACGGGGTTCCTCGCGGACGTCTGCCAGGAGTGGGAGGAGGCCGCCGCGCCCGCCGCCGAGGCGGGCGTACGGACCGTCTTCGCGCGCACCGGGCTGGTCGTCGCCCGGAGCGGCGGCGCCTGGGGCAAACTCTTCCCGCTCTTCCGGGCCGGCCTCGGCGGGCGCATCGGGGGCGGACGGCAGTACTGGAGCTTCATCGCGCTGCACGACCACGTCGCGGCGCTGCGCCATCTGCTGGCGACCGAGGACCTGACGGGCCCCGTCAATCTGACGGCCCCGCATCCGGTCACCAACCGTGAGGTCACCCGGACCATGGGGCGCGTGCTGCACCGGCCGACGCTCTTCACCGTGCCCGCGCCGGCGCTCACCCTGGCGCTCGGCGAGATGGCCTCGGACCTGCTGCGCAGTCAGCGCGTGGTGCCCCGGCGGCTGCTGGACTCCGGATTCTCGTTCGCGTACCCGCGCGTCGAGAGCGCCGTACGGGCGGCGCTGACGGACACGCGGTGAACACGGACCGGCCATGGCACCGGGTGACGTGCTACCGCCGTGCGACCGCGCTCTGTCCGTGCGCGACTGTTGTTGACCGAATTTCTCTCTACGGTCGAGGCAATTCGCGCATTGCCGCTGCCCGTTGAGGGCATCAGGCCCCAGAGCGAGCGGACCGACCCCGGGAGGGCACGTGCTCAGCAGCGCACGCGAGACCGCACACGACGCCGACGTCGTCATCGTGGGGGCCGGTCTCGCCGGCCTCTCCGCGGCTCACCGGCTCACCACCGCGGGGGTGACGGTCACCGTCCTGGAGGCCGCCCCGTACGTGGGGGGCCGGATGACCACCGACCGGGTCGACGGCTTCCGGCTGGATCGCACGGCCCAGCTGCTCAACACCGCCTTCCCCGAGCTCCTGCGCACCCCGGGGCTCAACGGACTCACCCTGCGCCCCTTCAGCCCCGGCGTCCTGGTCCACTCCGACGGGCGCAACCAGCGCACGGGGGAGCCGCGCGGCGGCAAGCGGGCCTTCACCACCGCCAGGGCCTTCGCCACGGCCGCCCGCGCCTCCCGGAACGGCGGCCTCGACCAGGCGCGCCTGGGGGCCGCCCTGGCCCGGCTGGCGGCCCTGCCCGCGCACCGGGTGCTCGCCCGGCCCGACCGGGCCACCGCCGACACCCTGGCCGGGCGCGGCCTGCCGGCCCGTACGGTCGAGGGCTTCCTGCGCCCCCTGCTGGCCTCGCTGCTGTGCGACCCTGACCTCACCACGTCCAGCCGCTGCGCCGACATGGTGCTGCGCGGCTACGCCCGGGGCCGGCTGTGCCTGCCCGAGGGCGGTGCCGACACGGTGCCGGAGCTGCTGGCGGCGCTGCTGCCGCCCGGCACGGTACGGACCGGGGTGCACGCCAAGACCGCCTGCACCACCTCCGTGGGCACCGCCGGGCACGGCGAGATCCGCTGCCGCTCGGTCGTCGTGGCCACGGGCGCGCGGGCCGCCGCCGAGCTGATCCCCGGCCTCCGGCTGCCGGGCTTCCACCCGGTGACGGTGCTGCACCACACGGCGGACGAGCCGCCGCTGCGGGACGCCTCGCTGATCATCGCCGCGGGCCGGCACGGGCCGGTGGCGCACACCATGGTCGCCAGTGAGGTGGACCCCTCACGGGCGCCCGACGGGCGGCCGCTGATCACCTCCACGGTGCTCGGCGCGGCGGCCGGCCTCCCGACGTCCCAGCTGGACCGTGCCGCGCGCGCCCAGCTGGCCCGGGTCTACGGCACGTCGACCACCGGCTGGCGGCTGCTCTCCGCCCACCACGACCCGGACGCGGTCCCGGCCATGCCGGCCCCGCACGACGTACGGCGCCCGGTGCGCCTGCTGTCCGGCCTCTACGTGTGCGGTGACCACCGCGACACCAGCACGGTGCAGGGCGCGCTCTTCTCGGGCCGCCGGGCGGCCCTGGCGGTCCTGCGCGACCTGGGCGTCCGCAGCCCCCACCCGACGGAGTCGGAGGAACTCCAGGCGGCGTAGGACACCGGCCCGGCCGGGGCCGGGCGCACTGCGCGCACGCGCCGGGCGGGCCGGAGGACCGGCCTGCCCGGCGCCTGGGAGCCGGGGACGGCGCCCACCCGCCCGTACGCGCCGCCGTCCGGGGTGTGGGCCGCCGCCGAGCCGGCCCGGCGAAGCCCGATGCGGTTCGGCGGCGCCCCGAAGGGGCGCGGGGAACCGCGCGACCGGCCACGGCGCACCCGCGGATGACTCACCGGAGTTCCGGCGGAGCGCTTAGAGCGCGGAGCGCTCAGAGCAGCGCCACCTTCTCCCGGTAGGCCCGGACCGCCGCCGCGTCCCGGTACGGTTCCAGCCGCCGCTCGAAGTCCCGGATGTACTCCAGGGCCCGGACCGACCGCATCTCCGCCGCCTGCGCCGCCGCCTCCGCGCCGAGCGCGCACGCCTGCTCCAGCTCGCCGAGCCCCAGCCGGGCCGTGGCCAGGACCACCCGGCAGAAGAGCCGGCTGCGGGCGTACGCCTGGCTGCGCAGCTGGAGGGAGCGCTCCGCGTGCTGCGCCGCGGCCCGGTACTGCTGGAGGTCGCGGTGGCAGTGCCCGAACTCGTCCGCCAGCTGGGCCTCGTCGAAGAACCTGGCCCAGTACGGCACGTCGTCGCCCGGCCGGGAGACCTCCAGGGCCCGCTCCGCCCGCGCGAGCGACGCCGAGCAGGCCCGTACCTCGCCCAGCACGCCGTGGCCGCGCGCCTCCACCGCGTGGAGCAGCGACTGCACCACGGACGGGGCGCTCGCCCCGACGCCCTGCTGGGCGACCCGGGCCAGCTGCACCGCCTCCCGGCCGTGGCCGAGGTAGACCGCCTGCCGGCTCATGGTGACCAGCACATAGCTGCCGTAGGCGCGGTCGCCCGCCGCCTGGGCCAGCCGCAGCGCCTGGACGAAATAGCGCTGCGCCAGACCGTGGGCGGCGATGTCGTACGAGGTCCACCCGGCGAGCCGGGTGAGGTCGGCCACGGCGGCGAACAGCCGCCGTCCCGTGGACTCGCCGTAGGTGCCGCGCAGCATCGGCTCGGCCTCGTGCTCCAGATAGCGCACGAGGGCCTGCCGGGCGTGGCCGCCGCCGTAGGCGTGGTCGAGGGTGCGGAACAGCTCCCCCACCGAGCGCAGGGCCGCGATGTCGCCCATCGAGACCCGGCCGCCGGGCCCGCGCTCGGTGTGCCGCTGACGCGGCGGGTGACCCCGGCCCTGGGCGGGCACCCGGACGCCGCCCTCCGCGAGGGCCTGCGGCGGCGCGCCGCGGGCCACCCGCTCGTCGGCCCGGCCGATCAGCCAGTCCCGGCTGGGCACCACCAGCCCGGCCGGGGTGAAGGCGATCTTCCGGAGCTCGGTGTGGCTGCCGGAGTCCTTGCGCCACAGGCCGCTGACGATGTCAATGGCCTCCTCGGGGGACGCGGCGAATTCCAGCCCGGCGTACACCGGCGCGCACGCGTCGAGCCCGAGGTCCTGCGCGGACAGCCGTCTGCCGAGCCGCCGGGTGAAGACCTCGGCGATGAGCGCCGGGGTCGTGCCGCGCGGTTGCTGGCCGCGCAGCCAGCGGGTGACGGACGTCTTGTCGTAACGCAGGTCGAGGCCGTGCTCAAGCCCTAACTGATCGACTCGCCGAGCCAGCCCTGCGTTGGAGAAGCCCGCCTCCGCGATGAGCGCGGCTAGCTGACGGTTGGGGATGCGCTGCGGGGGTCGTTCCGTCATCAGCCTGCCGGTCTCCCTGATCGCGTTCTGGAACGGCGTGAACTTAGCGGCCGCCATACGCCCTGATCGCTACCTTCGCCCCGCATTCATCCGATCGTGTGAGGACAGATCAAATAGGCATGGCCGGCGGTCCGGCGGGACCGGCCGCCTTCGGGGGTGCCGGCGGCCCGCCGTACAGTGGCAGGGCAAGGCCGCGAGGCCGCGAGTGTGAATAGGTTCGAAGAGGGGCTGCCGTGAGTGAGCTGCGCTTTGTCCACCTGGGCTTCGGGACGGACGCCGTCGAGTATCAGGAGGCATGGCAGGAGCAGCGCCGGGTCCACGCGGCCCGTTTCGCGGACGAGGTCCAGGACACCTGTCTGCTGCTGGAGCACCCGGCGGTCTACACAGCCGGACGGCGCACGGAGGCCAGCGAGCGCCCCCTGGACGGCACCCCCGTCATCGACGTGGACCGGGGCGGGAAGATCACCTGGCACGGCCCCGGTCAGCTGGTCGGCTATCCGATCCTGAAGCTGCCGCGCCCGGTCGATGTGATCGCGCACGTCCGGCGGCTGGAGGAGGCCCTGATCCTCGCCTGCGCGGACTTCGGCCTGGAGACCACCCGGGTCGAGGGGCGCAGCGGGGTGTGGGTGCTGGGCGACCCCGTCGAGGAGCGCCCCGCGGTCGGCGGTCTGTCACTGGACTTCGACCCCCGGCTGGCGGACGAGGAGTTCGACCCCCGGCTCAACGGTCCGGAGTACGCGCCGTCCAACGCCGGGCAGCGCGGCGAGGACCGCAAGCTGGCGGCGATCGGCATCCGGATCGCCAAGGGCGTCACGATGCACGGCTTCTCGCTGAACTGCGACCCGGACAACACCTGGTTCGACCGGATCGTCCCGTGCGGGATCCGCGACGCGGGCGTGACCTCGCTCTCGAACGAGCTGGGGCGGCGGGTGAGCGTGGCCGAGGTGCTGCCGGTGGTGGAGAAGCGGCTGCGGGAGATCCTGGAGTCGGCGGAGCCGCTGCCGAGAGCCGTGTAGGCCGCTGCCGAGGCCCGTGCGGCGGGCGGCCGGGCGCGGGTTCGCGGCCGGGGCCCGCGGCCTTCACGGCCCGGCAGCACGGTGGGGTCTCGCCCGGGGGAATGACCTTCCCCCGCCGCGGGTTGCCCCATCCGTAACCTTCGCACGTAAACGCGTACGAATTAACGGGCGTACCCTGGTGTTCGCCGAGGAATCGAAGTCATAGGGAGCCGGACGTGTCCGCTGTCGCACCCGACGGACGCAAGATGCTGCGTTTGGAGGTCCGCAACGCCCAGACCCCCATCGAGCGCAAGCCCGAGTGGATCAAGACCCGGGCGAAGATGGGTCCCGAGTACACCGAGCTCCAGGGCCTGGTGAAGCGGGAGGGCCTGCACACCGTCTGTCAGGAGGCGGGCTGCCCCAACATCTACGAGTGCTGGGAGGACCGGGAGGCGACGTTCCTCATCGGTGGCGACCAGTGCACCCGGCGCTGTGACTTCTGCCAGATCGACACCGGCAAGCCGCAGGCGCTGGACCGCGACGAGCCGCGCCGCGTGGGCGAGTCCGTCGTCACGATGGACCTGAACTACGCCACGATCACCGGCGTCGCGCGCGACGACCTGGAGGACGGCGGCGCCTGGCTGTACGCGGAGACCGTGCGCCAGATCCACCAGCAGACCGCCGGCCGGGAGAGCGGCCGCACCAAGGTCGAGCTGCTGGCCCCCGACTTCAACGCGGTCCCGGAGCTGCTGCAGGAAGTCTTCGACTCCCGCCCCGAGGTCTTCGCGCACAACGTGGAGACCGTGCCCCGGATCTTCCGGCGCATCCGCCCCGGCTTCCGCTACGAGCGCTCGCTGGAGGTGATCACCAAGGCCCGCGAGGCCGGGCTGATCACCAAGTCCAACCTGATCCTCGGCATGGGCGAGGAGCGCGCGGAGGTCAGCGAGGCCCTGCGCGACCTGCACGAGGCCGGCTGCGAGCTGATCACGATCACGCAGTACCTGCGCCCGTCGCCGCGGCACCACCCGGTCGAGCGCTGGGTGAAGCCGCAGGAGTTCGTGGAGCTCAAGCAGGAGGCGGACGAGATCGGCTACGCCGGCGTCATGTCCGGCCCGCTGGTCCGCTCCTCGTACCGCGCGGGACGGCTGTACCAGCAGGCCATGGAGCGTCGCGGCGCGGCGGCGGCGAACCAGGCGGTCTGACCCCCCGGTCCCACCCGCCCCGGCCGGCACTGTCCGGTTCTCGCGGAGGAATTCGACGCGGCCGGTACCCCCACGACATCGTGGTGGGTACCGGCCGCGTCAACGTTTCATAGGTGTTTGACCAACAGGTCATCCATTGGTAACACCCTTCGGTGACGATGGGTGTACGCACCGCATCAGCGCACCACCGCACCACCAGCCCCCCGCTGCCCTGTCACCACTTCCTTCCGCTCCGAGGAGACCACGACATGCAGCCCGCGCCGGTACGAGCCTCGTCCGCTCCGCCCACCGCCTTGCCCGCCACGCTCTCCGTACGCCCCCCGTCCGTCGGGGGTGCCCTGCGCGCGCTGGAGGGGCTGCTGATGCGTGGTGGCCAGCGCACCGCCCGCCGGAACGCCTGGACCGCGGTACTGGAGGACCGCCGCCGGGCCAAGGACCGCCGCGAGGCGCAGCACCTCCTGGAGGCCGTGGCGGCCCCTGGTCCGCAAGCGACGTAAACTTCGCCGTATGGCGAGGAAGGAAACATCCGAGAACCCCGGGCGACTGAAGCAGATCGCCCTGACCTACAAGATGACCAAGAAGGTCGACTCGAAGGTCGGTCTTGTCGTCGCGGCTGTGGGAATCGTCACCTTCGGTGTCCTCCTCGCGATCGGCTTCTGGATCGATCACCCGATCTACCTGGGCATCCTTGGCTTCCTGCTGGCCTTCCTCGCGATGGCGATCGTCTTCGGACGCCGCGCCGAGCACGCCGCCTTCGGGCAGCTGGAGGGCCAGCCGGGCGCCGCCGCCGCGGTCCTGGAGAACGTGGGCCGTGGCTGGACGACGACCCCGGCGGTGGCGATGAACCGCAGCCAGGACGTGGTGCACCGGGCCGTCGGCAAGGCCGGCATCGTGCTCGTCGCGGAGGGCAACCCCAACCGGGTCAAGAGCCTGCTCGCGGCCGAGAAGAAGCGCATGGCGCGGATCGTCGCGGACGTGCCGGTGCACGACATCGTCGTGGGCGAGGCCGAGGGCCAGGTCCCGATCAAGAAGCTGCGTACGACGCTGCTCAAGCTGCCCCGGGTCCTGCCGGGCGCGCAGGTGACGATCGTCAACGACCGGCTGCGCGCACTGGGCGACCTGATGAGCAACATGCCGATCCCGAAGGGCCCGATGCCGAAGGGCATGCGGATGCCGAAGGGCCGCTGAGGCTCGCGGAACGGGCGAGGCACGAGATCGAGGCACGAATGAGGCGGGGCGGAACCGGATCGGTTCCGCCCCGCCTCGTTGCGTGTGCGCCTTTCGGAGGCCCGGCTGTCGGGCCCGGCCATCGGACCCCGGTATCGGCCCCGGTTATCGGATCCGCACCTGCACGGCGCGGGTGAGGCGGTCGTGGAGGCCGCGGCTGTCGCGGTCCCAGATGACCGCCGGGATGACGGCGACCAGGAGCACGCTGCGCAGCAGGACACGGGGGAAGGTGAGCCGGCCGCCCGCCTCGCCGACGACCCGCAGCCCGAGCAGCCGCTTTCCGGGAGTGCAGCCGACCGTACCCACGGTGATCACACTGAGTACGAAAAAGATCAGCAGCGCCCAGTTTCCGGTCTGCTGGGGTTTCCCGTCCGACAGAAGGGCGTAGGCGATGAGCATGCACAGTGCCCAGTCGATGAAGATCGCGCCGAATCGCCGGCCGAGGGGCGCGACCGAGCCCGGCCCGCTCTCCGGCAGCCCGAGGCGCTCGCCCCGGTAACCGAAGTCGACGCCCATCTCCTCGGCGGCCGCGCGCGGCCCGGAGAGCCATGAGCCGATTGCTTGCCTGTTGTCCACCCGTCCACGGTACTGCGACCGCATACGTTCCCTTCCGGCCGGGTCCGCACATTCGGCGTTTCGGATCGGTCCCGACCCGGATCCGGGCATCGGTCCGGTTAACCTCGGCGAAACGAATGGGTCATGCTTGAGAAATCCCGTCTCTCTAGGGTCGGCGTCAGCGCGCCACACTGCATATGAACCCGCATATGGACTGCGCCACCGAAACAACCCCGACCGCGCACGGCCGGGCTAGGAGGAGTTGGATGTTCCAGAACGGCGACGACGCCAAGAAGTTCATCAAGGACGAGGACGTCAAGTTCGTCGATGTCCGCTTCTGCGACCTGCCTGGCGTGATGCAGCACTTCACGATCCCGGCGGCGGCGTTCGACCCGGCCGAGGAGCTCGCGTTCGACGGTTCGTCGATCCGCGGCTTCCAGGCCATCCACGAGTCCGACATGGCCCTGCGCGCCGATGTGAGCACCGCCCGGGTGGACCCTTTCCGCCGGGACAAGACGCTCAACATCAATTTCTTCATCCACGACCCGATCACGGGCGAGCAGTACAGCCGTGACCCGCGCAACATCGCGAAGAAGGCCGAGGCGTACCTCGCCTCCACCGGCATCGCGGACACCGCGTACTTCGGCCCCGAGGCCGAGTTCTACGTCTTCGACAACGTCCGCTTCAACACCGCGGCGAACGAGTCCTTCTACCACATCGACTCCGAGGCCGGCGCCTGGAACACCGGTGCGGTGGAGAACAACCGCGGTTACAAGGTCCGCTACAAGGGCGGTTACTTCCCGGCCCCGCCGGTCGACCACTTCGCCGACCTGCGCGCGGAGATCTCCCTGGAGCTGGACGCGGCCGGCCTCCAGGTCGAGCGCCAGCACCACGAGGTCGGCACGGCCGGCCAGGCGGAGATCAACTACAAGTTCAACACGCTGCTCGCCGCGGCCGACGACCTGATGCTGTTCAAGTACATCGTCAAGAACGTCGCCTGGCGCAACGGCAAGACCGCGACCTTCATGCCGAAGCCGATCTTCGGCGACAACGGCTCGGGCATGCACGTCCACCAGTCGCTGTGGAGCAACGGCGAGCCCCTCTTCTACGACGAGCAGGGCTACGCGGGCCTCTCGGACACCGCCCGCTACTACATCGGCGGCATCCTCAAGCACGCCCCGTCGCTGCTGGCCTTCACCAACCCGACGGTGAACTCCTACCACCGCCTGGTCCCCGGCTTCGAGGCCCCGGTCAACCTGGTCTACTCCCAGCGCAACCGCTCCGCCGCGATGCGCATCCCGATCACGGGCTCCAACCCGAAGGCGAAGCGCGTCGAGTTCCGCGCCCCGGACCCGTCCTCGAACCCGTACCTCGCCTTCTCGGCCCTCCTCCTGGCCGGCCTCGACGGCGTGAAGAACAAGATCGAGCCCGCCGAGCCGATCGACAAGGACCTCTACGAGCTCGCCCCCGACGAGCACGCGAGCGTCCCCCAGGTCCCGACCTCCCTCCCGGCCGTCCTCGAGGCCCTCGAGGCCGACAACGAGTACCTCCAGGCCGGCGGCGTCTTCACGTCCGACCTGATCGAGACCTGGATCGACTACAAGCGCACGCAGGAGATCGCCCCGATCCAGCTGCGCCCGCACCCGCACGAGTTCGAGATGTACTTCGACATCTAAGAGCTGGCGCCTGGCGACCTGGGCGTACGTCTGAAAACCAGCTGTGACCTGCGGAAACTCTTCTCGTGAGTTCTCGTGGGTCACAGCTGTTTTCCGCCCCCTTGTACACCGCGTGTGCACCGGCCGGCTGCCTGACCGAACGTCCCGCTCAGTGTCATGGGCCGACACCGGATCAACCGGCCGGGCTGCCGTGAGCGGGCGAGGCACGGCCACTCGGCACGCAAGTTGCATGCCAGCGTTCAAGGGATGTGCCCCCCATCAGGACGGCTCCTCTGGGAGGATGGGCGTCGTTTACAAGTAGCGGATCACATGGGGGCTACGTGGAACCGATATCAACCAGCGTTCTGTTGGCTCTCGCTGGCGGCGCCGGCGGCGAGGTCGGCCGAGAGATGTTCACCCGACTAGTCGCCCTCGTACGACGCCCGTTCCGGTCCTCTGAGGAAGCCGACGTCGTCATCACAGGTGAGGCCGAGCTCGAAGCCCTCCGTCAGTCCCCTGCCGACCCGCAGCTCGCTCAGGCGCTGGTTGCTGCCCTCGCCGAGCGTGCCGCACGCGATGCTGATTTCCATAGCCGGCTACATGCCTGGGAGAAGCAGGCCCGACAAGCGTGCACCGATCCGAGCGATGTCAGCAACAGCATCAGCGGTGGCACGCAACATGGCCCGGTCGTCCAAGGTCGGGACATGTACAGCTTCTCCTTCTCCTCATCAGCTGCGCAGACGGATCAACGCGAGGGATGAGTAGTTTGGAGCGCAAGCCACACACGCCCGACAATACTGTGACCAATGTAGTTTCTGACGGGCTGTTCCTCAATGCGGTTATTCAGGGACGCGATATTACCGTCCACCTACCACGCGAGATCAGTCCGGCTTTAGCAGGGCTACCTCCCTGCTCCCCGTCCTTTTCTGGACGCGAGGAGCAGCTGCACGAGTTGACGCGCGGCTTGGCGCCGGACCGAAGGGCACTCCCACAACTCATTCTGGGGCTCCCCGGAGTCGGAAAGACCGAAATTGCGCTGCAAGTAGCCACTCGCGCACAGCGCGATCTGGGATGGTTTACTGGCGGCGTACTGTTTACAGACATGCAAGGGTACGACGAAACCCGACACGTCACCGCTGAGCAATCCTTATCGAGCCTCCTTAGAGCTCTAGCTATTCCTCCCGAGCACATCCCCTACGGGCTGGAAGAGAGGTCGAGACTATTCCGCACCACGCTAGCAGCATATGCAAAACGTGGATGCCGAATACTTCTAGTGGTCGACAATGCGTCGTCAGCTGATCAGGTACAGCCACTACTCCCAAGTGATGCGGTTAATTCGATTCTGATCACCTCACGCGATAATCTAGACCTCAGCGCTCGCCGACACAGCCTTGAGATCTTATCGACAACAGCATCGATCAGCCTCCTACAAAATGTTCTCACGCACACAAATGGCGTCGAGGATGTTCGAGTGAAGGAGGACCTCGGCTCTGCGGAGGAAATCGCTGACCTCTGTGGCAACCTCCCGATAGCCCTGCAGATCTGCGGCGCGCTCCTGGCTGATTTCCCCAGCCGATCACTGGCCTCGATGAAGCAAGCCCTTTCTCAGGCCCACACACGGCTCGGAATCCTTGAGCGCGGCACAAGATCGGTCACGGCCGCATTTGATATTTCCTATCGGAGGCTCACCAAAGATCAGGCCCGCCTCTTCCGTCTAATACCAATCAATCCTGGGGCAGACATTTCGAGCAGTGCTGCGGCTCAGCTGGCCGGGATCGAAGAGTCAGCTGCTGATCGATTGCTTGAAGATCTAGCGAGGATGCACCTAGTCGAACCGGGAGATACCTGGGGCAGGTGGCGGCTCCACAACTTGATTCGCCTATATGCCGACAGTCTAAGTAGAGAGTGTCACGTTGACGACCGACGTGACCTCGCATTTGGACGACTCTTGGATTATTATGTCCACGGTGCGCACGCCGCATCCTCGCATCTGACGCCTAATCTCACTCCTTCTCGCTGGTTCATGGGCCAGAGAGATGCACTGAGATGGCTTGACTCGGAGCGCTCCAACCTGATCCTAGCGGTGGGGCTAGCCATAAAGACTGGAGAATACGAGGCATCGTGCGTACTCGCAAATGAACTTGCCACCTATCTGCAGCAATTCCATCACGCTGACGACTTCCTCGCGGTATCCTACGCGGCCACGAAAGCCGCCAACATGTCCGGGAATAAGACTCTGGAAGATCAAGCGATTAGTAATACCAAAAAGGCGTTGACGCAACTCAAATCACTCGAAGACGCTATTAAAGGCTTCACCACCGCGTCATCGATATTCAGCGAATCCAACGACCTGCAGTACGAGGCATCTACGCTAAGCTCAGTCGGCCACGCAATGAGCTTGACCGGCAACTTCGAGGAAGCGATTACCCACCTTACCACTTCAGCTGAACTGTACCGCAAATTACGGCAACCAGGCCTAGAAGGACTAGCGCTCGCCAGCCTCGGAGAGGTCTTGGCTTCAGCCGGAAAGCCAGGAAAAGCAGTTGATGCATACTGCGATTCCTTGGAACTGCTCCAGCAAGCGGGTGACCTCCACGGCGTGGGTTTAGTTCTTGGGAACCTCGGCCTCACTCGACAACAAATGGACCAACCAACCGAGGCTCTTCGGGCATTCAAGTCAGCCCTCGCAATATTTCAAGAGAGTGGCTCCAGAGCCGAAGAAGGAAAAGTCCTAAATAGCCTTGGCCTGACGCTCCAGACCCTAGGAGAATCCCGCGATGCCATTGACTGCCATTCACGCGCAATCTCAATCGCACGTGACGTGCGAGACCACGACCTAGAAGGTTCCGCTCTAGTAGACCTAGGCATCTATCTCCGATCAATTTCCCGGCTTGCGGAAGCAGCGGATGCGTTCGCTGATGCCGCCCGGGCTTTCGCTAATGTGGGCGACAACCAACGTAAAGCAAGTGCCTTGCAAGCCGAAGGTGTCACCTTTACTTACTTGGGGCGCTATCAGGAGGCCGTGGACGCTTACTCGAAGGCTGAGTACGCCTTCCGGATAATTGGCGACGGCGCCGGAGAAGGGATGTCACTCGCCAACCGCGGTGCCGCGCTTCGGTCGTGGGGACGCTTAAGGGAATCCATTGAGGTATTGACGGCTGCGGTCGATGTCTTGAGCCAGGCGGGCGGCAAAACACTTGCGTCCCCAGCCACCCTGCAGCTTGGTGGATCCCTGGCAGCTGCAGGCCGTAGCGCAGAGGCAGTGCAGGTATTCGCACGAGCCGCTGAGGAGTTTGCGAGAGCTGGGGATATGTTGGAGGAAGCCAAGGCCCTGCTGGCCCGCGGGATAGCCCTCCGCAGCTTGGGGCGTTTCAGTGAAGCTGCTACAGACCTCACCCACGCCATTGCAGTATTCCGTGAAGAGGGTGATAGGGAGCGTGCAACTATGGCGCGCCTGCATCTCGACGAAATTCACAAGGGGTTCTCTACCCCTTGATAGGAGAGAACGCGCCCCTGGCGTGGGTACGACCGTGAGCAGTGACCGTCCTTGACACCACTCTCGATCCAACGGTCACTATCACCAGCCGTCGAGCGATACTTCCGGGCCGCCTCCAAAGTAACGGTGGAGAGCGCTGGCGGTGGTGCCCACGAACTCCTCGGGGATAGTGTCCGCGTCGACCCAGCGGACCTGAGCGTGCTTGCGAGGTTCGCGGTTTTCGGGTTCGCCGATCCATTCGTGTGCGGTGAAGACGACGGTGAGGAAGCCGTTGGGGGCTTCAACGCCCCAGGCGCCATGGATGATGTGGGCGACCTTCAGCGCCTCGGGCTTCACGGTCAGACCGGTCTCCTCATGTAGCTCGCGGATAGCCGTCTCGGTAATCGGTTCGCCGGGCTCGCTCTTGCCGACCGGGAGGTCCCACAGGCCCTGGGCGAACTTGGCGTTCTCGCTGCGCTGGAGGAGGACCACGCGGTTGGTGGCCTTGTCGTGGACGATGACGGCGGCGACCAGCAGGGTCATGGATTCCAGCGCGGGCTTGAGCGCCTTGGGCTGGTCATCGGTTGTCGGCTGAGCCACGGGGGTCCCTTCGTCGGCCGGGTTGGTGGGCATGTTAGGCGAGCGCCTCCCGGGCGCGGCGGGCGAGTTCGGCGGCGCCGGGCACTTTGCGCCGTTGGTACACCGCCAGGGTTGATCGGATGGAGGTGATCGCCTTGCGGGTGCGGTCGGAAGTCATGCCCTCCATCAGCGTGAGGGCCTGGTTCCAAGCGGAGACGGCCTCATCGGCGCGGGCCTGGGCGGCGAGGCTGTCGCCGAGGTCGGCGTAGGTGAGGGCGTGGACGCGCTTGTATTTCTCGGGGTCCCAGCGGACGAGCGCGTCGCGGTGTTGCTGTTCGGTGCCGACGTGATCGGCGAGGTCGGTGAGCGTACGGGCCGTGTGGCTGGCGACGGTGCCGGCGGCCGGCCCGCTGACGAGGGAGAAGCTGGGCTGGGGGCAGTCGTCGCGGAGCAGGGCGTCCTCGGCTGCGAGCAGGGCGCGGGCCGCTGCGGGCCGCTCGTCGACTGCGGCGAAGGCGCGGGCGTGGGTGATGTGGAGCAGTGCCTCGGTCTGGCCGTCGACGTGGCCGAGGCCGCGGCTGAGGGCTCCTTCGACGAGGTCGACGCAGTGGTGGGGCTGCTTGAGGCTGAGGGCCTGGTGGGCGAGGGCGCGCATCATCCAGGCGGCGTGGCCGTGCGGGTCGGCTTCGCAGGCGAGCCGGTAGCCGACCTGGTAGTAGCGCTGGGCGGCGCCTTCCTGGCCGAGGTCGTGGTGCTTCCAGCCCGCGAGGTAGGCCAGCTCGGCGACGGCGCCGAAGGCGGCGCGGCGTAAGGCGTCGGAGGGGAAGCGGGCGCGGAGCATGGGGGCGGCGGTGTCGGCAAGGTAGGCGGTGACGGTGGTGAGCCCGTGGCCACCGCCCAGGCGTTCGTCGGCCGCGCTGAACGCGGCGGTGATCTGGTGGACCACCTCGACGTCCTCCGCCCCGACCAGGGACCTACCGGTGCGTGCGCGAAGCATGCGGGCTGCGGCCTCGTGGTCGTAGGCCAGGGGCATCGCCACCCCCGCGGTGGTGAAGGCGGCCACGGCCAGGAAGCGGCGTCGCTCGACGTCGGCGCGGCCGAGGTCGGTCGCCGTGACGACGGGATCGGGGTCGTCGGGGACAGTGGCTTCGGGGTCGCGCAGGCCGATCTCGGTGAGGGTGATGGTGCGGCCGACCCTGCGTGAGAGGGCTTCCGCCAGGTAGTGGCCGGTCTGACCAGTGGGCTGCCGGGTGCCGTTCACCCAGTGGGAGATCGCCGACTTGTTGGTTTGGATGATCTCGCCGTTCTCCGCGGCGATCCGGCGCACGCCCTTGGCCAGTGCTTCGTACGTGCAACCGATCGTGTCGATGACCTCGCGCAGACGGATATTGGGTCTGCTGGTCGCCGCCATGACCTCCTCCGTCCTGGGGCTGTAAACCGCGTATACCGCTTGGCCTCGCCTTCACCGTACCCACTGTGCGTGACGGCCGGTTCACTTAATCGCAGCCGCCCGGAACTGCCCGAACGCATCCTGGCTCTCCCCTTGGTCCGGCAGCTCCCTGCCCGACTGACTGGCGGCCTCTGAAGCCGTAGCGGGCCCCGGCGCCCACCAGTTGTCTCCTCGCCGTGCCGGCGGCCCGCTGCATCCATTCCCGAAGGAGACGACGGTGACGTACAAGTCCCGTACGACCAGCGACAGGAAGCCCCGTGGCAACTGGCTGGGCGTGACACTCGGCTGGATCTGGGCTCTCGGCACGCTCGCGGCGGACAGCAGCCTGGCCGCCATCGTGGGCCATGACCTGACCCACCGTGTGGATGGTGGCGTGGCGGTGTCGCGGCCGGAGGGCCACTGAGATGGCAGGAGCATCGAGCGCCGCCCCGGCGGCCGCGGACGTCTTCGCCTACGCGGACCGGCAGATCGAGCAGGCGGCGGCCAGGCTGTGGCCGGGGGCCGTGGTGCGGCTCGGGGTGCACACGCCGAGCGTGACGGCCTACGTCCGTCGAGTTCAGGTGGATGAGCGGGCCCTGTTCGCCAAGGTCTCGCTGCTGGGCCTGTCGCTGGTGTCGGTGCTGCGAGGTACGGCCGGGGACTGGCCGCAGGTCCGGGCCGCCCAGGCGGCCTACCAGGGCTCGCCGGGCACTCTGCTGGAGCGGGAAGCCCGGGGGCTGGACATCCTGCGCGAGGAGGCCGGAGTACTGGCCTGCCGCGTCGCCGGGCTCCAGAGCGGGGTGCTGTTCACCGAGCCAGTGACGGGCCCGACGCTGGCCGACCTGCTGGCCAAGGAACCCCACCGCAGCGGTGAGCTGATGACCCGCGTCCTGGTGGAGCTGACGGGTCTCCAACGGCCCGCGGTCGCCAGGTCCGTGGACGAGGTGGCGATCGTCGAACGGGGCATTGGCCCGACCTTCCACCGCAAGTTCAACGGCATCAGCGGCCCGACCTACCTGCGTAAAGCGGGGCAGACGGGTGAAGTGCTGGCGGGCGTGGTGGGCAGACTGCGACGGCTGCGACCGGTTCCGGCGGCCGGACGGCGGCCGGTGCTCTACGGCGACCTCAAGCCGGACCACGCGGTCTTCTCCGGTGGCCCCGAGAGCCGTCCAGTCTTCCTCGACCCGGGCCTTGCCTGCGGCCGGCCCCAGACGGATGCGGCGAAGCTGGTCTCGCGGACGGTGCTGAACCTGGTCGCCTCCCCTCCGGACCGGGCAGCGGCCAAAGCGGTTGTTGGCGGCATCGAGGTCTTCGCCGACGCGATGACCGCCGACCTCGGGCCCGACGAGCGAGCCGCATGGATCAAGCACCTGGTGGTGTTGTGGCTGATGGACACCACCAACATCCTCAGCACCTACCTGACCTGCCCGGCCGACCTGCCCTTGCCCGAGCACGCCGTCAAAATCACCCAACAGGCGATGTCGGTGTGCACCCTGCTCGACCGCACCACCGTGAACCTGCTCGCCGGGACGGACCCGCGGGCGGTGTGGCGGCTCGCCCTGGCCGACGTGGCGAAGGCGGCCGACCGGTGACGCCGCCGCCGGTCGGCGCGGTCGGGGTGATCGGTGCCGGGGCCGTCGGCCAGAGCGTGGCCATGCTGCTGGCGGCCGGCGGCTGGTGCGAGTCCGTCCGCGTCGTCTCCCGCACCGGGCTCTCGGCCCAGGCCCTGGTGACCGATCTGGAGGACATGTGCCAGGTCACCGCCTCCTCCGTCCGGGCGGTCCACGTCACCGACGCCGGACAGCTCGCCTCCTGCGAAGCGGTGGTCGTCTGCCCACGGGGCGATTTCATCAACACTGCCCACACCGACATCCGCATGGCCGGCCTGAACCCCAACGCCCCCGTCATCGCCGGCCTCGCGCGGAAGCTGGCCCATTACCAGGGACTCGTGGTCATGGTGACCAACCCCGTCGACGTCCTCACCCGCCTGTTCGCCGAGGTCTCCGGCTGCCCCCGCGTGTACGGGGTCGGCTCGAACACCGACACCGCCCGCTACCGCCTCACTCTTGCCCGCCTCCTGGACGTGTCCCCACAAACCGTGGACGGTCACGTGATCGGCGAGCACGGCGACCGGGCCGTGGTGTGCGCGTCGGCCACCCATGTCGGCGGCCTGCCCGTGCCGGTGCCCTTGCGGCAGGTCCG
This sequence comes from Streptomyces eurocidicus, assembly GCF_002891295.1. Taxonomy (GTDB): domain Bacteria; phylum Actinomycetota; class Actinomycetes; order Streptomycetales; family Streptomycetaceae; genus Streptomyces; species Streptomyces eurocidicus. Next base: position 305,831 of record NZ_LGUI01000001.1, read on the forward strand.
CGACGAGCTGACCGACCGTCCTCGACGGATCAACGCAGGACTGGGCCGTACCCGCTGCGGTCCAGCCGGGGCGGTGATCGCTGCCCTCCGCGCGGGCCTGGGCCTGGACGACGCGGTGACGGAGCTGTGCGTCAACCACGAGGGGAGGTGGAGGGGAATTCCGTTGCGCTTCATCGCCGGGACCCCGACCGTGTGCCTCCCCCGACTGGACGCCGCCGAGGCCCGTCAGCTGATAGCCGCCGACGCCAAGCTCCGTGATGCCTACGAGCCCCTGGCCCGCCTGTACGTCCCCGCGCAACCCTGGCAGAAGGAGAAAACCGCAGTGCCTCAGACCGCTGTCCGTATCGCCACGGCCGCCCAGGCCGCGACCGTCACCAGCAACAGCCCGGTGGTCACAGACTGGGCCCTTCGCTACTTCGGCCCCTGGTGGAATGCCATCAGCACCGCCCCGGACGCCGACGCAGCAGTGATCGCTGACGTGAGCTCCAACCGGGTCACCGAGATCGCCCAGCGCGTGGGCGACCACTCCCACGAGGGGACCGTCTACGCGAACTCGCGCATGCTCGTCGACCGGGACAACGACGGCACCGTGGTCGCCTCCCAGCCCGACGACAAGCTCGTCTACCAGGCCGAGCCCGGCGGGCCCCTGCGGATCTACGGGTGCGAAGACGTTCCTGTCGCCCTGGCCGCCGCACGGCTCGCTCGCGAGGTCGTCCGCGGGCAACTCCTGGCGGACGGCTGGTCGATCCTGCACGCCTCCGCCGTCGTCCGTGACGGGCAGACCGTGCTGACCCTGGGCGACAAGGGCGCCGGGAAGACCACCACCGCCCTTCTCCTGGCCCGTGCCGGCTGGCATCTGCTGGCCAACGACCGCGTCTTCATCCGCCGCGAGGACGACCGGCTGCGGGTTCTGCCCTGGCCCTCGGCCGCCGCCATTGGCCTGGGGCTCTTGGACGCCCTCGACTGGTACGAGACCGTCCGCGAACGTCTCCGCAACGGCGAACAGCTCCACCCCACCCAGCACCAGAAAGTCACCGACGCCCTCCACTCCGGCAGCCGCACACCCCTGTGGAACGAGTTCGGCAAGGAGCTCAAGCCCCAGTTCTTCCCCGACCAGCTTCACTCCTGGCTCGGCCTGACCCTGGCCACCGAAGGGCACGCCACCTGCGTCCTCTTCCCCCGAATCACTCCGGATGCCGAGCTTGCTCTTCTCGACGAGAATCGCGCCGTGGCAGCCGGCGACTTCTTCACCGCGGACACGGAGGACCGCTACCCCGACATCTTCGGCCTCCTCCCTGCCGACCTCCCTGGAGTTGAGCCTCTGCTCGAACGTCTCGGCGAGCTTCCCTGGCACTCCCTGGCCTTCGGACACGACGTGAAGGCGAACACCGACCTCCTCAAGCGGGTCACAGAGCCGACCGCCTGAACCAGCGGACATCGGTGGTGGAGGTACCGCACGGTATCTCCACCACCGATGTCCGTTATCGATGTCGCCCGCGGCCGTCGGACCTTGTGCCCACCGTTGCGGCCGTAGACCGCGGCGGCACGGTGAACATGGGCGGTATGCCGCTGACAGGGCTTCGCTTACGTGCTGCTGACTGCGTCTGTTCGGCTGAGTGGTGATGCGCCAGTTGAGCACTTCGGCAGGACGCTCGGCAGTGTCGAGCTCTCGGGGCGGGCGCCGACTTCGCTCAGGAGGTGGCGGAGGTTGTGGCCAGCTGTCTCGGCGCGGGCCAAGGTGGTGGTGAGGGCGACCCACGCCGGGCCGGCGAGGACGCGGTCGGCGTGGTCGGGGAGGGCCACGCGAAGGTCCTGCTCGAAACGGTTGGCGATTGTGGCGCGTGGAGTGCGGTGGGCGAGATCCGCCAGGACGGGTTTGGCGGCTTGCTGGTAGCCCGCCTGGAGGTGGCGGAAGGCTTCCTCGGCTGCTGCCGCCTGCTGCGCGTGCCCGCATTGCTGAGGGTGGCGCCGGGGGCCCGGTGTTTTCCCGTTACGGCCGGCCCACGCCCGCCATGTCGCGCGCGCGGCCGTCGCGGACGATGACCTCGCGGTCGGAGTAGGCGGCGACGCGGGCCTCGTGGGTGACGAGGACGACGGCGGCGTGGGTGTCCCGGGCCGCGGCGGTGAGGAGTTCCATCACGCGTTCGCCGTTGAGGGAGTCCAGGGCGCCGGTCGGTTCGTCGGCGAAGACGACGCGTGGGGTGGTGACGAGGGCGCGGGCGACGGCGACGCGCTGGCCCTGGCCGCCGGAGACCTCGGCGGGGCGCTTGTCGCGGGCGTCGGCCACCTCCAGGCGCTCCAGCCACTCCATGGCCCGCGCCTCGGCCTTCTTCCGTTTCAGGCCGGCCAGGCGCAGCGGCAGGGCGGTGTTCTCGACGCAGGTCAGCTCGGGGACGAGGCGGCCGAACTGGAAGACGAAGCCGAACTCCCCCCGGCGCAGCGCGCTGCGCTCGGCGTCGGACATCGCCAGCAGGTCACGGCCGTCGTAGGTGACCGAGCCGGCGTCGGGGCGCACGATGCCGGCCAGGCAGTGCAGCAGCGTCGACTTGCCGGAGCCGGAGGGGCCCATGACGGCGACGACCTCGCCGGGGTGGACGGAGAACTCCGCGCCGTCGAGGGCGGTCGTCGGCCCGTACGCCTTGCGCAGGCCGGTGGCGGCGAGGAGGGAGCCGGCCGGGGTCATGGGCGCACCGTCTTCCCGAGCTGGTCGAGGCGGGCGGCCGTGAGTTCCAGCCAGCGCAGATCCGCTTCGAGGTGGAAGAGGGCGTGGTCGCAGATGAGCTGGTCGGCGAGGTCGCCGGAGCGCTTGCGCTCGGTGAGGCCGCGCATCAGCCGCAGGTGCTCGGAGCGCTGGGCGTCCAGCAGCCCGGCCGCGTCGCGGCCCGTGAGCAGGGCGAGGACGACCTTGGTGTAGAGGGTCGACTGGAGGTACGGCTCGGGCTTCTCGGGCTGGACCAGCCACCGTTCGACGTCCGTGATCCCGGCGTCGGTGATGGCGTAGCGCTTACGGTCCGGGCCTTCGCCCTGCTCGATGCCCTCGACCTCGACCAGGCCGTTCTTCAGCAGTCGCGACATGGTCGAGTAGACCTGCCCGTAGTGCAGCGGGCGGTCCTGGCCGAAGCGGGCGTCGAAGGCGCGCTTGAGGTCGTAGCCGTGGCGCGGGCCGGTCTCCAGGAGGCCGAGCAGGGTGTGTCCGATTGACATGCGGGCAGTCTACAGAGGGGGTATACACGGGATGTATAGGTGAGCGGGCACCGAGGGCCTCGCCACCCTCCCTCAGCCGAGGGGCCTCGCCGCCTTCCACTCAGCCGAGGGACCTCGCCGTCCTCCGCTCAGCCGAGCGGCACGCCGCCTCCCCTCAGCCGAGCGGCATCCCGAAGATCTCCTCCAGCCCCGCGACCGTCTCCGCCGGCGTCGTGTCCAGGAGTGCCGTCATGCCCAGGGCCCGGGCCGGGTCCAGGTTGCGGGGGGAGTCATCGACGAACACACAGGTCTCCGCCGGGAGTTCCAGGAGCTCCAGGGCCGTCCCGTAGAGCGCGGGGTCGGGTTTGCGGACGCCGTGCAGGTCGGAGAGGACCACCGCGTCGAAGCGGATCTCCAGGTCGTAGCCCCGGTACGGGTCGTGGGGCGTGCGGCCGGTGCTGTTGGAGAGGAGGGCCGTCCTGACGCCCGCGCGGCGGGCGGCGTCGACGGCGGCCAGGAGCGCGGGCTCGGGGCGGAGACCGGCCAGGACGCGGCCGAGCAGGCCCGTGGCGTCGACGCCGAGCAGGGGCGCCGTGCAGGTGTTCCACTCGGTCTGGGTGATGCGGCCGAGCTCCAGGTCCGCGTAGAGCGCGCGCCCCGCGGGGTCCTTCGTGACGACGTTCGTGAAGGCGTCGGGCGCCAGCCCCTCGCGCCGGCAGAACGCCTCGGTGGCCTCGCCGACCGGGGTCGTGAGCACCCCGCCGAAATCCACCAGCAGGCCCTGGGGCCGGGTGCGGGACATGGACGCCTCCTGCGGGACCCTGTGAAAAGACGACGGGCCGGGATCTCTTCCGCCGCCTTCGGTGAATGATGCGGCAGAGCGCCGCACCTCCTCCCCGCATTTCCGAATTACCCATGGTTACAAACCGAAGTCGACCGCCTCCGTAGGGCAATTGATCACCTGAAAGCTATACGGACGTAACCGCGGCTGATTTGATGTGGACGGCTCTTTTCCCCATCCGAATCATCCGGACCATCCGAATCAGGGGTCACCCCCGCATCAGGGCTGCCCCCGTCCCCACAGGGAGATGCAGTGCCGATCGTCCAGCGCGCCGGAATCGCCTCCGCGCTCACCGCCGCCCTCGCGGCAGTCACCCTCACCGCCGTCGCACCTCAGCCGGCGCGGGCGGCGACAGCGTCCGGCGCCGCCGTACCGGAGTTGAAGGTGCTCACGTACAACACCTTCCTCATGAGCAAGAATCTCTACCCGAATTGGGGCCAGGACCACCGCGCCAAGGAGATACCGGCCGCCGGATTCTTCCGTGGCAACGATGTCGTCGTTCTCCAGGAGGCGTTCGACAACGAGGCGTCGGACGCGCTGAAGGCCGGCGCCGCCGGGCAGTACCCGCACCAGACGCCGGTCGTGGGCCGGAGCAAGGACGGCTGGGACGCCACGAGCGGGAATTACTCCACCACCACGCCGGAGGACGGCGGCGTGACGATCCTCAGCAAGTGGCCGATCGTCCGCAAGGAGCAGGTGATCTTCGCGGACGCGTGCGGCTCGGACTGGTGGTCCAACAAGGGCTTCGCCTATGTGGTGCTGGACGTCAACGGCACCAAGGTCCATCTGGTCGGCACGCACACGCAGTCCACCGACAGCGGCTGCAAGGCGGGCGAGGCGGTGGCGGACCGCGCCAAGCAGTTCCGGCAGATCGGCGCCTTCCTCGACGCCAAGAAGATCCCGGCGGGCGAGCAGGTCATGCTGGCGGGCGACCTGAACGTGGACTCCCACAGTGCCGAGTACCCCTCGATGCTCGCCAACGCCGGCCTGGAGCCCGCGAGCACCCGCGACGGGCACCCGTACTCCTTCGACACCAAGGAGAACTCCATCGCCGCCTACCGCTACCCGACGGACGGCCGCGAGGACCTCGACTACGTCCTCCACCGCAAGGGCCACGCCCGCCCCGCGACCTGGCGGAACACCGTGGTCAAGGAGGAGTCCGCGCCCTGGACCGTGTCCAGCTGGGGCAAGGACTACACGTACACCGACCTCTCGGACCACTACCCGGTGACCGCCGGTAAGAGCTGATCAACAGCGCGGGCGCTTACGGTGGGCGGGCGCGGAGCCCGCCCACCGGACGCCCGGACCGCACCCCGCCGAGCACCAAGGTTCCGTATCGAGGCACCGGCCGACTCTGCTGTTCCGTCCCAGGTCATGCTTCAATAGGCGCATGGCCAGCTACCAGAACACCGCGACGGGTCGCACCGACCTTGAGCCCTTCTGGCCTTCCCGTCAGCATGACGACTTCGACCGAGTGTGTTGCCGCGCGACTTCCGCGCAGGCCCACTCCCCCCGCTGACCCCACGTCGAAGTCAGCCGCCGGTCACCGCACCCGGCCAACGGCCCCGCGCAACGCACGTCCATTCGACGGTCCCTCGCGCGAAAGAGCTGAGCTCTCCATGACGAACCTCCGCACCCTGACCGTGCCCGCCCCGGCCCCCCAGGAGGCGCCGGCCGGTTCCCCCGCTCCGCACCCCGCCCACCGCCACCGACTCCGCGCCGTGGCCCCGGACGAGGTGCCGCCCGTCGCCGAGCTGCTGCACTCCGGCGCCGCGACATGGCTGCCCGCGCCGCAGCACACGGTCCCGACGCTGCCGGGCCAGCCGCCGATGATCGGCTATCTGGTGCTCGTACCGGCCGAGCAGCCGGCCCCCGAGCCCGCCGCCACCGAGGGGGACGCCCTGGTGAGCATCGACCCCGAGCAGCGCACCGCCCGGGTCGCGGGCCGGCTGCTGGACCTGACGTACCTGGAGTTCGAGCTCCTCGCGCACCTGGTCGCGCACCCCAACCGGGTGCACACCCGCGACCAGCTCGTACAGACCGTCTGGGGCTACGGTCACGTGGGCGACGGCCGCACCGTGGACGTCCATGTGGCCCGGCTCCGCCGCAAGATGGGCGCCGAGTACCGCGCCTCGATCGTCACCGTCCGGCGGGTCGGGTACAAGTACGCGCCGCCGATCGCCTACTGACCGATCCGGCGCGCCGGGAACAAACGCCGAGGTCAGCGAGGGTGTGGGGGGTGTACCCAGGTACACCACGCGCCGGGTGGTGCCCCCCGTGACCGGCCGGACGTGATCACGCAGACTGTTCCCGGGGCCCGAGGGACGGGCGCCGGGAACGGGCGCGAGGAGAACACCGGATGAAGGTCCGCGACGCACTGCTGGCGGGCGCGAGGGGACTCTGGCTCGCGATCTTCGGGTTGGTGATGTCGATCCTGCTCTTCGTCCTCACCGTGCTCTCGATCTGCCTCGTCGTACTGGGCGTCGGCCTGGTCACCACCCCGCTCGCCGTCAAGGCCCTGCGGGCCTACGCCGATATGCGCCGCGGCCAGGCGGAGGACTGGGCGGGCGTACGGATACCCACGCCGTACGGGCCCGCCCGCCCGGCCCCGCGCGCCGGGATCGTCGGCCGGGTGGAACAGTGCGTGGCCCTGCTGAAGGACAAGGCCACCTGGCGCGACCTCCAGTGGCTGCTCGTGGACATGACCCTCGGCACGGTGCTCGCCCTGCTGCCCGCCGTCCTGCTCGTCTACGCGATCTGGGGCCCGGTGCTGGCCCTCGGCGTCTGGAAGCCGATCGTCCGGGCGGACGGAACGTTCTGGTTCACCTTCGTCCCGGTCACCGATCAGTTCACCGCGAACCTCGCGGCCGCCACCGGACTCGGCTTCGGCGTCGTCGGCCTCTTCGTGAACCGGCTCCTGATGCGCGGCCACGCCCTGCTGAACCGGCAGTTGCTCCGGCCCACCCGCGAGCGGGAGCTCACGCTCCGCGTCGACCGGCTGACCGAGTCCCGGCACGACGCGGTGGACAGCTCGGCCGCGGAGCTGCGCCGCATCGAGCGGGACCTGCACGACGGCGCCCAGGCCCGGCTGGTGGCGATGGGCATGAGCCTGGGCACCATCGAGGCACTGATCGAGAAGGACCCGGCGCAGGCCAAGCGGCTGCTGGCCGCGGCCCGCGCCGACTCCGCGGAGGCCCTCACCGAGCTGCGCGACCTGGTGCGCGGCATCCACCCGCCCGTCCTCGCCGAGCGCGGCCTGGGCGACGCCGTACGGGCCCTGGCGCTGCGGATGCCGCTGCCGGTCGAGGTGGACGTGGAGCTGGCCGGCCGGGCGGAGGCGCCGGTGGAGTCGGCGGCGTACTTCGCGGTCAGCGAGGTCCTCACCAACGCCGCCAAGCACTCGGGCGCCCGGCGGGTCTGGGTCGACATGCACCACGCCGACGGCACGCTGCGGATCGCCGTGACCGACAACGGCCGCGGGGCGCGGGGCGGCCGGGGGCGGGGGCGGCCGGGGGCGGTACGGGGCTGCTCGGGATCGAGCGGCGGCTCGGGGCGTTCGACGGGGTGCTGGGTGTGAGCAGTCCGGTGGGTGGGCCGACGATGGTGACGATGGAGATTCCCTGCGTGCTGGGGTGACGGGTGGGGTGCCGCCGCTGCGCGGGGCTTTTTCCCCACCCCGCCCCTTCCCGTAACCGAGGGCAAGCCCCCGGGCCCCCTTCCGCGCTCCGCGCGGTGTCCTCAATCGCCGGACGGGCTGAAATCAGCCCGTCCGGCGATTGAGGGCATTCAGGAAGGGGCGCCCGCGCAGCGGCACCCCCTCCCCCATCCGCGACCATAGGGGACCCGGCCCCGCCCACCCGGCGGGCCACCTCCCGAAATGGAGTCCCCGTGCGCGTAGTCCTCGCCGAAGACCTGTTCCTGCTGCGGGACGGCCTGGTCCGGTTGCTGGAGGCGTACGACTTCGAGATCGCCGCGGCCGTGGAGAGCGGCCCCGAGCTGACCCGGGCACTGGCGGAGCTCAAGCCCGACGTGGCGGTCGTGGACGTACGCCTGCCCCCGTCGTTCACGGACGAGGGGCTCCAGTGCGCGCTCGCGGCCCGGCGCGAGACGCCCGGGCTGCCGGTCCTGGTGCTGTCCCAGCACGTGGAGCAGCTCTACGCGCGGGAGCTGCTCGCCGACGGCAGCGGCGGCGTGGGCTATCTGCTCAAGGACCGGGTCTTCGACGCGGACCAGTTCGTGGACGCCGTGCGGCGGGTGGCCGGGGGCGGCACCGCGATGGACCCGCAGGTCATCTCGCAGCTGCTGTCCCGGCGGGAGCGGGACCGGCCGATGGCCCGGCTCACCCCGCGCGAGCGCGAGGTGATGGAACTGATGGCACAGGGCAGGTCCAACGCGGCGATAGCCGACCGGCTCCAGGTGACCGAACGGGCCGTCGCCAAGCACACGTCGAACATCTTCGTGAAGCTGGGGCTGCCGGTGTCGGACGACGACAACCGGCGGGTGCTGGCGGTACTGGCCTATCTGGACCGGGGCGGGGAGGGGTGAGCGGGGCGCGGGGCGGGGCGGGTGGGGGAAAGAACCCCGGACGCACCCACCGCCCGCGCGCCCCATTGCTCCCCCCTGAGCCGCCGGTTAGCGTGCGCCTCGCACGCGTCCGTTGTCGCACACCGCACAGTGGGGAGCGCCATGACCGAGCCGTCGAACCCTCCCGGACCGTCGACCGGACCCTCGCCCGAGCCGCCGCCCGAATCCTCGCCCGAGCCCCCGGCCGGCCCGTCCAGACGCCTGCTCCTGGGTGCCGCCGGAGCCCTGGGCGCCGGGGCCGCCCTCGGCACCGCCGCCCCCGCCGGAGCCGCACCGCCCGACGGACGCGCCCCTTTCTCCACGGCCCCTGCCGCCGCCGCCCTCCGGCGGCTGCTCGGCGACCACGCGGCGCAGTTCCGGCTCACTCCCCTCACCGGTGGCCGGGAGCGCTTCGAGGTCGGGGGCGCGGCCGGCCGGATCGAGGTGGCGGGCACGAGCCCGGCGGTGCTGCTGACGGGCGTGCACTGGTACCTGAAGTACGGGTGCCGGGCCCATCTCACCTGGAACGCGCGACAGCTCGACCTGCCCCGCACCCTGCCCGCGCCGCCTCGCGGACTGAATCGTTCCACCGGGCTCCGGCACCGCTTCGCGCTCAACGACACCAACGACGGCTACACCTCCCCGTACGCCGACTGGGCCTACTGGGAACGGATGATCGACATCCTGGCCCTGCACGGCTGCAACGAGGTCCTGGTGATCGCCGGGCACGAGGCCGTCTACCACCGCCTCTGGCAGGGCTTCGGCTACTCCGAGGCCGAGTCCCGCGCCTGGCTACCCGCGCCCTCGCACCAGCCGTGGTGGCTGCTCCAGAACCTCAGCGGCTACGGCGGCCCCCTCACCCCCGACCTGATCTCGCGGCGGGCCGCGCTCGGCCGGCGCATCGCCGACCGGCTGCGGGAGCTGGGCATGGCCCCGGTCCTGCCCGGCTACTACGGGTCCGTACCGGACGGCTTCACCGCCCGGAACCCCGGCGCGGCGGTCGTCCCGCAGGGCATGTGGCACGGCTTCCGGCGCCCGGACTGGCTCGACCCGCGCACCGCGGCGTTCCCGCGCGTGGCCGCCGCCTACTACCGCCACCAGGCCGAACTCCTCGGCGAGGCCGCCCACTTCAAGATGGACCTGCTGCACGAGGGCGGCACGGCCGGCGGCGTCCCCGTCGCGGCCGCCGCCAAGGGCGTCGAGCGGGCGCTGCGCACCGCGCACCCGGACGCCACCTGGGTGATCCTCGGCTGGCAGGACAACCCGCTCCCCGAACTCCTGAACGCCGTCGACCGCAAGCGGATGCTGATCGTCGACGGGATCTCGGAGCGGTTCAAGGGCATCACCGACCGGGAGAAGGACTGGGGCGGCACCCCGTACGCGTTCGGCACGATCCCGAACTTCGGCGGGCGGACGACGATCGGCGCCAAGACGCACCTGTGGACCGAGAAGTTCTTCGCCTGGCGCGACAAGCCGGACAGCGCCCTCGTCGGCACCGCCTACATGCCGGAGGCCGCCGACCGCGACCCCGCGGCCTTCGAGTTCTTCTCCGAGCTGGCCTGGCAGGACCGGGCGCCCGACCGCGCCGGGTGGTTCGGCGCGTACGCCGCCTTCCGCTACGGGCGCGAGGACCCGGCCGCGCGGGGCGCCTGGACCGCGCTGTGCGAGACCGCCTACCGGCAGGAGGCGCCCGAGCGCAGCGACCCGCACGACAGCCTGTTCGCCGCCCGCCCGGACCTCGCCGCCGACCGCGCGGGCGAGTACGCGCCGAGCGCCCTGTCCTACGACCCGGCCCGCTTCGACGCCGCGCTGGCCGGGCTGCTGGCCGCGGGCGCGCCGCTGCGCGCCACCGACACGTACCGCTTCGACCTGGTCGACGTCGCCCGGCAGGCGCTCGCGCACCGCAGCAGGCAGCTGCTGCCCGAGCTGCGGAGCGCGTACGAGCGCAAGGACCTGGCCGCGTTCCGCACGCTCGCGGCGCTGTGGCTGAGGCTGATGCGGCTGGCCGACGACATCGCGGGGACGCACCGGGAGTTCCTGGTCGGCCCGTGGAACGCGGCGGCGCGGGCGTGGGCGACCGGGACCGCGCAGGCCACGGAGCTGGAGCGCACGGCCAGGATACTGATCACCGTGTGGGGCGGGCGGGCGACGTCCGACGACGGGAAGCTGCACGACTACGCGAACCGCGACTGGCACGGCCTGATGGGCGACTTCTACATGCCGCGCTGGCGGCGCTGGCTGGAGGCGCTGGAGGACGCGCTGCGGGAGGGCCGGGCGCCGAGACCCGTGGACTGGTACACGGTGGAGGAGCCGTGGACCCGGGAGACCAAGGAGTATCCGCTGCGGCCGGTGGGCGACGCCCACCGCACGGCGCTGCGGGTGCGGGACGCCCTCGCCACCGCCCCGTACCAGGGCGCGCTGTCGGCCTCGGCGCTGCCCACGGCCGTCGCGCCGGGCGGCACCACGACCGTCACCGTCTCCCTCGCCAACGTCAACGGGCTGCGGGGCACCGGCCGCGTCGACCTCGCCCTCGCGGGCCTCACCGCCACCCCGCAGGGCGCGACCTCGCTGCCCCGGCTGGCCCCGGGCGCCACCGGCTCGGCCCGCTGGCGGGTCACCGCGCCGGCGGCGCCGCTGGAGCGCCCGCTGCAACGGCTGCCGTACGAGGTGAGCGCCGTCTACGGGCCGCAGGGCGAGGACCGGGTGCGGTCGGTGCGGAGCGGCACCCTGTTCCTGGCCGGGCCGCTGGGGTCCGGCTGGCACACGGCGACGGACAACGCCGCCGTCTTCGGCCGGCTGGGCGAGGACCGGTTCGCGATCGACGGCGCGGGCGAGGACCTGTGGAAGGGCACCGAGCAGTTCGGCACCGTCTACCGCGCGGGGGCGCTGGCGGTCCGGGCGGTGGCGTCGGTCCGGGTGGACGCCCAGACGGACACGGGGAGCTGGGCACGGTCCGGGATCATCGTCCGCAACGGCCTCGCGGGGCGCTCGCCGGGCGCCGTGAACCTGGCCGTGACGCCGGGGCAGGGCGTGGTCGTGTCGTACGACTCCAACGGCGACGGCACGTTCGACGCCTACCGCCGCATCACCGGCATCAAGGCCCCCGTCCACCTCAGGCTGACCCGGGCCGGCACGGACCTGTACCGGGCGGAGTGCTCCACGGACGAGGGCGCGACATGGCGGCCGGTCGCGGAGGTACGGGTCCCGGGCACGGCGGCGCGGCAGGACGTGGGCATGTTCCTGACCGCAGGCAACGACGGCAGCGGCGAGCGGGGCACGGCGGAGTTCAGCGGGTGGCGATTGACGTGACGGGTCCGGTTCGGTCCGGGCCTGTCGGGAGGGCCGCGGGCCCGAGGCAGGCGGGCCGGCCGCTTGCGGGTCCGGGCCGGCGGACCGGGGCCCGGCGGGGCTCGCCGGCCGGAGGGCCGTAGGCCGGGCCGGCGGACCGGGAGCCAGAGCCCGGGTGCCGTGGGACCGGGTGCCGTGGGACCGGGCCCGGCGCCCGCGGCGCCCGGCCCGGCACGCCGGGTCCGAGGGTCCGGGCGCCCAGGGGATTGAGACCGCCCCCGGTTCGGACGATCATGGCGGGATGACCCCACGGCTCGTCCGGCTCGCCCCCGCCTACGTCGGGACCGTCCTCGCCGGCTCGTACGCGACGCACCGGCTGCTGCCGCCCGCGGCGCGCGAGCGTCTGCTGCGGCGCTGCTCGACCAACGCCGACAACCTCGACGGCGGGCGCTGGGACACCCTCGCGACCAGCGCCCTGCTCACCGAGGGGCCGGTGGAACTCCCCTACGCGCTGTTGCTCCTGGCCGTCCTCGGCTACGCCGAGTACGCGTACGGGGCATGGTGGGCGGCCGGTGCCTTCGTCTGCGGGCACGTGGGCGCGTCCCTGCTGGTGTACGCGGGGCTGCGCGCCGTCCGCGCCGGGTCGCGGACCCGGTCCGCGACCGACGTCGGGCCGAGCTACGGCTATCAGGCGGTGCTGGGCGCCCTGGGCGCGTCCCTGCCGAGGGGCGCCGCCCGCACCGGCGCGTGCGCCGCCCTCCTCGCGCTCGGCGCGCGCCCTCTGCTCCGGGGGCGGCGGCCCACCTTCACCGACGTGGGGCACCTGGCGGCGCTGGGGCTGGGCATGGGCATGAGCCTGGGGATCTCCCTGGGACCATGGAGGGCACGGGGAGCCCGGGCGGCGTAGGGGACCCGGAAAGGGGTACGGGCGCGCCCTCCGCTACCGTTCGGCACAATAACGGTAGAAATCCGACAAGGGAGACGCGCTCATGCCGCAGTTCGACGCCTCGACGATCATCAATCTCCGCGACCTCGGCGGCATCGCGCTGACCGGCAACTCCGCCGTCCGCCCCGGCCTGCTGCTCCGCTCCGGCCAGCTCGACCGCCTCGACCCGGCGCTCGATCCCGGCGTCGCCGCCCTCGGCATCCATACCGTGGTCGACCTGCGCACCGAGCACGAGCGGCGCGAGCGCCCCGACCAGGTGCCCGAGGGCGCCCGGCTGATCGTCGCGGACGTGATGGCCGACGGCGTGGCCGCGGCCGGCGGCGACCGGGTGCCCGCCCGGCTGGACTCGGTGCTCGGCAATCCGGCCGTCGCCGAGGAGCACCTCGGCAACGGCAAGGCGGAGAAGCTGATCTCCGACGTCTACCGCGCCTTCGTCACCTCCGAGCCCGCCTGCTCCGCCTACCGCCTGCTGTTCTCGGCGCTCGCCGAACCCGACTGCGGCCCGCTGCTCTTCCACTGCACCGCAGGCAAGGACCGCACGGGCTGGGCCGCCACCGTGGCCCTGCTGCTGCTCGGCGCGGACGAGGCCACGGTCATGGAGGAGTACCTCTCCGTGAACCCCGCCGTGCGCGCCGCCTTCGCGCCCCTCATCGACCGCTTCACGGAGGCGGGCGGCGACCCGGAGATCGCGGACGCCGTCCTCGGCGTGCGCCCCGCCTACCTGACGGCGGCGCTGGAGCAGATGCACCGGTCGCACGGCGGGGTGGAGTCCTACGTCCGCGACGCCCTCGGCATCCCCGACGAGGCGATCGACCGCGTGCGCGCCCGCTGCGTGGCATAGCGGGGGCGCGAGCCGCAGGAAGTGCGCCCCCGCGGGGGTGAGGTGACCATCTCACCATTCACTCGTTCTACGGACGTGGAGCAGCAAGCGACAGCCCCCCGGCCCATTCCGCCCGTCGATGTCGAGCAGGCAGAGGCCGCGCTCATCGAGCACTACCCGCGCCTCGTACGGCTCGGGTATCTCGTACTGCCGCCGGCGCTGGGCCGCAACCGCCGCGTCCTGACGGCGCACGCCCTCGCCCAGCGGGCCCTGCCCCGCAACCGGGTGGGCACCACGGAGCTCGCCGGGCTGAACGTCCCCGCGCCGCGCGGCGCCGACGGCTCGCCCGCCGACCCCGGCTACGCCTATGTACGGTTGCGCGTGCTGCGCTCCGCGCTGGAGGCGGGCCGGCCGCGCGAGCGCTGGCAGCTGCCGAAGCCGGGCCGGCTGCCGCCGCTGCTGCCCCAGGTGTGGGGGCTGCGGCTGTTCCCGCGCTCGGGCGGCGCCGACGAACTCGCCCTGGACCAGGCGCTCGCCACCCTTTCCGGGCCCGGCCGGGCCGCGTATGTGCTGCGCGCCCTGGAGCTGCCCTCCGACCGCGACATCCGGCAGGTCCTGGCGGCGGCCGGGGTCGAGGACGCGGCCGCGGCGCTCGCCGAGGCGGACGGGCTCCGCGCCCCGGCCGGCAGCCGGGACGCCTCGCTGCTGGAGTCGATGGAGTTCGACCCCTGTTCGCTCCAGGCCCGGCCGACGGACCTGATGCGCCGCCGCCAGCACACCCGGGCCGCGCTCGCCGCCCTCGCGGCGGCCGTGGTGTGCGGGACCCTGCTGGGCCTGCCGGGCGACGGCGGCCCGGACGGCGCCGCCGCCCCGCCGTACTCCCGGAACGCCTCGGCCGAGCGGGCCCTCGACCCGGCGAAGCTCACGAAGGCCGCCCCGGGCGCCTGGAAGCGGGCGGACCGCGCCGGCTTCGCCGTCTGGCCCGCGCGCGGCGGCCGGGTCACGGACCGGGAGCTGCTGCGCCGGGCGCTGGCCGTCTGGGCCCGGCCCGGCCCCGCCGTCCGGGTGACGGCCACGCCCGGTACGCAGACCGGCCCGGCCGCCGGCCCGCCCCAGCTGCTGTACGCGGGCGAGGTCGGCCAGGCGGCGGTCGTGGTGCTGTACGACGGCCTGCGCGTGGTGCGCTACGCCGAGTCCAAGGACGGTGACGGCAGCGGCGCCGCGGCCCTGGACTTCGCCCGCGCGGACGGCGCCGACGGCGCGGGCGCCACGGCGGTCGTGGTGGGCCGCGCCGACAGCAACGTCCGCTATCTGACGGCCCCTTGGGTGAACGAGGTGGGGGTGCGCGACCTGCTCAAGCCGCAGGCGGCCGCCCAGCCCCTGCGCCTCGCCGACGACGGCGTGACCGACCCGACGCTCAGCCCGGCCTCGGCGAGCGACTGCGGCGGCTGGCCCGCGCTCCAGATGGGCGGCCATCTGGTGACCGACCTCGGCGAACTGACCCCGGCCCTGCTGACCGCGGGCACCCCCACCGGCCCGCACGACGTCAACAGCGCCACGGCGCGCGCCGGTTGGGCGCACACCGCCTGTCAGCTGCAGACGGCCCGCTCGCAGGGCGTCCGCTCGGTCAACGCCTGGCCGTTCGCCACGCAGCCGCTGCCCGGTGGCACCGGCAGCGCCGAGTGGGTCTGCACCCGCGCCGAGACCTGGCGGGGGGCGGGCAGCCGGGTGCTGGCGACGTTCCAGGTGCCGGGCGCCCGGCCGGGCGCCCCGAGCTCGACCGTGGCCCGCGCCGAGGACACCCCGGTCTGCGGCGCCCGTGACCCGCACATCCTGACGGGCGTCCTGTGGAAGTCACCGCACGGCACCTGGTACGCCCTGGCGGCGGGCGGCGGCGGAGTGCAGTCGATCGCGGCGACCGGCGGGGTGAAGGGCTCGGCACCGGGCGCGCTCCTCGCCGTCCCGGCCCAGCCGGGCGTACGGACGGAGCTGAGCGCGCGGCTCGCGGACGGCCGGAAGCTGACGGCGCTGCGCTGAGCCCCCCGGCGGACCGGGCGGACTCCGGCCCGGCTCCGCCCGGTCTCCGCACAGGCCCCGCCCAGCCCCGAACAGGCGGCCGGGCGGGGCCGATCCGTGCGCTGAACCCTCCCCTGGCTGCCATTAGTATGACCGTCATGAGGAACGGGGTCCGCCGCAGGATGGGTGTCGAGCAGCGTCGCGAGCAGTTGATCGCGGTCGCCCTCGATCTGTTCGGCCACCGGCGCCCCGACGACGTCTCCATCGACGAGATAGCAGCGGCGGCCGGGATATCCCGGCCGCTCGTCTATCACTACTTCCCCGGCAAGCAGAGCCTCTACGAGGCCGCGCTGTGCCGCGCCGCCGAGGAGCTGTCCGGGCTGTTCGACGAGCCCCGGGAAGGCCCGCTGGGCGAGCGGCTGTTGCGGGTGATGCGGCGGTTCTTCGACTTCGTGGAGGCGCACGGCACCGGCTTCGCCGCCCTGATGCGCGGCGGCCCGGTGGCGGGCTCCGGCCACGCCTGCGCCGTGGTCGACGGCGTGCGCCGGGCGGCGTACGACGAGATGCTCGCCCACCTCGCGGTGCGCTCCCCCGTGCCCCGCCTGGAGCTGGCCATCCGCTCCTGGATCTCCCTGGCGGAGACGACGGCGCTGCTCTGGCTGGACGGCCGCCGCATCCCCCGGGAGGAGCTGGAACTCCAGCTCGTCCACGCCTTCGCGGCGCTGACGGCGGTGAGCGCGGCGTACGACGAGGGGATGGCCGGGACGCTGCGGCGGAGCCTGGCGGACGAACCGGCGGACGGGCCGCTGGCGGACCTGGTCCTGCGCCTGGGGCGGCTCGCGCCTCAGCCGTCCTGACCGGGGGGTGCCGCTGCGCGGGGCTTTGTCCCCTACCCGCCCCTTCCCGCAACCGGGGGCAAGCCCCCGGGCCCCCTTTTTCGCGCTCCGCGCGGTGTCCTCAAACGCCGGACGGGCTGAAAATCAGCCCGCCCTGAACACCGCCACCGTCCGCCCCGGCACCGAGAACACCCCGCTCCCCACGTCGTACGCCGCCCCCTTCACCACCGGATCCGCGCCACCCGCCTGCACCGGGTGCAACCCGTATCGCACCCCGGCCAGTTCCGCGATCCGTTCACTCCGCCACCCGGTCGTCGCGTTGAACACCACCACCAGATCACCGAGCCGCATGGTGACCACGCCCGGCGTCTCGTCCCGCCCGGACAGCGGGAACGACAGGGCCGCCTGCACATCCGCCGCCGTGGTCTGGTGGAACGCCTTCTCCGTCGTACGGATCCGGAGCAGGTCCCGGTAGGCCGCCGAGGCCGCCGTGACCGGGCCGCAGCCGGGGCGGAGCGCCGGGTCGGCCAGGAGGGGGCGGGCGTAGGGCCACTTGGCGGCGTTGTCGGCGGCCGGCGGCAGACCGCGGCCGAAGCCGTTGCCGTCCCGGCAGTCCCAGTGGATCGCGTTGAACCAGTCGCCGCTGTCGTAGGAGTTGCGGTCCAGGGACTTGGAGCGCAGCAGGTCCGTACCGGCCTGGGAGAGGGACGGGCCCTGCGAGAGCGCCGTGGTCGCCAGCGCGAGGACCTGTGCCCTGGCCCGGTCGGCGGGGGCGGTGCCCCGGGGCAGTTTGAAGGCGAGGGCGTCGTAGAGGCTCTCGTTGTCGTGGGCGTCGGCGTAGGCCAGGGCGTCGCCGGGCGCGTCGGCGTAGCCCGCGGGCGAGCCGTTGTAGTCGACGTCGGCGCCGCGGACGGCGCGGCCGGACGTGTCGGTGAAGCGGTATCCGGCGAGACTGCCGCTCAGGCCGACCTTGACGAGGTCCTGCGCGTGCAGCAGCCGGGCCCGCTGCTCGGCCGGGGAGCCGTTCGCGGGCGAGTCGTTGGGGTCGGTGAAGAGCCCGGAGGCGAAGCCCTGGACGCGCGGGTCCTCGTCGAAGGGCCCGCCGCCGCGCACGGCGTCCCGGGCCCGGTCGGAGAAGGTGGCGATGCCGGTGCCGGCCATGTTCCGCTGCGTGGCCTGGACGAACCGGGCGTCGTTCGCGGCCTCCCCGAAGTTCCAGCCCTCGCCGTAGAGGATCACGGCCTTGCCGTCCACGCCGTCCTTCGCCGGGGTGAGGGCGTCGAGGGCCCGGCGGACGGCCAGGATGTTCGCCTTGGGGTGGTGGCCCATGAGGTCGAAGCGGAAGCCGTCGACCTTGTACTCCTTCGCCCAGGTGACCACGGAGTCCACGACGAGCTTGCCCATCATGGCGTGCTCGGGGGCGGTGCCCGCGCAGCAGGTGGAGCCGGCCACGGCGCCGTCGTCGAGGAGGCGGTGGTAGTAGCCGGGCACGATGCGGTCGAGGACGGACTTCTCGCTCTGCCCGGAGGCGGCGGTGTGGTTGTAGACGACGTCCATGACGGTCCGCAGCCCGTCGTCGGCCAGGCCCTGGACCATCCGCCGGAACTCCAGGGTGCGGCGCGGCCCGTCGGGGTCGGAGGCGTACGAGCCCTCGGGGACGGTGTAGTGGAGCGGGTCGTAGCCCCAGTTGTAGGCGTCGCGGGCGGCCGTCCTCCGCACACACTCCTGCTGGCGCTCGGAGTCGGCGGGGAGGGCGACGAGGTCGCAGTCCGGCCGGGCCTGTTCCGCGCGCTTCTCCGGGGCGGTCGCGAAGTCGAAGGCGGGGAGGAGATGGACGTAGGAGGTGCCCGCGCGGGCCAGTTCCCGCAGGTGGCGGGTGCCGGCCGAGGAGGGCTCGGCGAAGGCGAGGTACTCGCCGGGGTGCTTCGCGGTGCGGTCGGCGACGGAGAAGTCGCGGATGTGCAGCTCCTGGATCGCCGCGTCGCGCAGCGGTACGGGGGCGGGCTTGCGCAGCCGCCGCCAGCCGGGCGGGGCGAGGGCCGGGTCGGCGAGGTCGGTGACCAGGCTGCGGGCGGAGTCGGCGGTCAGGGCGGTGGAGTAGGGGTCGGTGACGAGGTTGGTGACGGTCTTCCCGGCGGCCGGCGCCCGGACGGTGACGGCGTAGCGGTAGGGCTTGCCGGCCCAGTCGCGAGAGCCTTCGGCGCTCCACACGCCGCTGGCGTCGTCGCGGCGCATGGGGAGGGTCCGGCCGTCGAGCTCCAGGGCCACGCGGCTCGCGGTGGGCGCCCAGACGGAGAGGGTGGGCCTGCCGCCCCGGAACACGGGCCCGAGCTTCGCCCCGGCGGCGGCCGTCGCGTAGAGGTCGTCGAGGACGCCGGGTATCTGCACACCGGTCGCGACCCCGTCCGTCTCGGCGACGAGCCGCCCGGTGAGGGCGGTGCGTTCGCGCCCCCGGGCGTCGACGCGGTAGGCGTCGTAACCGGCCGCGAGGTGGGGGTACTTGGCCCGCTGGGCCGGGGTGAGACCGCCGGGGAGCCGGGTCAGGTCCAGGGTGCCGTTCGCTCTGCGGCCGGCGTCGTAGCTGAGGCGGTGGGGGCGGGTGGGGTCGCCGAGGTTCTTGGGCCAGGCGAGGGTGGAGCGGTCGATCCATTGGACGCGGGCGTCGGTGGGGTTTCGGGTGGCCGCTTGGGCGGGGGCGGGGTACGCGGGTATCAGGAGGGCGAGTGCGGCCGAGAGGGTGGCGGCGGCTCTGGCGGAGAGGCGCATGGGATGACTCCTTCGGATATGTGCAGGTGGAGCGAGTTGGCCGCTGCGCAGGGCCTTCCCCCCCCCAGCCTCACCTCTTCCCGATGCTCGCGACGGGGTGTTCCGGGAAAGAGCCGAGAGAGCCCCGCCCGGAGCAGGGCCGGACGGGGCAGGGCAGTGGTCGCGCACCTTGGTCACGGCGGTCGGTCGTGGGGACTCGCCCGGTACGGAGACAGAGGGTGCAGGCAGCGGCGACAAGGGGAAGGCCAGGGGGCCGCTCACGCCGTATGCGGCGGCCTGACCGGCCGTGTCGGCCTACCCCACCGGGACCTCCTGACGGATCGATGCCCGGCTGTCCAGCACCTTGCGGGCCTGCTCCATCAGATCCGGAGAGTCGAGCGAGAACCGACCCGTAAACAGGTGATTGTGGCCGTACAGGGTCTCTTTGGGAATGCCTCGCCCGTCGACTTCCAGCGTCCATGCAGCCTCAGGAAGGTCCAGCGTGCCCGGCTTCGGCACGGAACGGGAACTCCACCCCGTGCACAGAACCCGGTCGACGCTCGCGGTGGCCGAGCTGCCTACGGCGTGTCTGGCCGCAATGTCCATGAGGTAGACGTCGGGGACCTCAGGGATGGGGAGGTACCCGACGATGGCCGTGTCACCGAACTGTCCCGTCGCCGCGTAAGCCACCACTCCATAAGTGTCGGGCCACAGATGCAACAGGGGAAACACCGTAACGCGCCCAACTCCGTTCATGATCTTGGCCATTGCTTCTCCTTCATCACATCGGACGGCCCCGCCCAAGTCTGGCGGAGCGAGGCCGTCCAACCCGTCAGCCACGGGACCGAGCGGGGCTAGTCGCTGTTGTCGCTGCAGCCCGGAGGGGCGAACGACCGAGGAGCCTCCCCAGATCACCGCTGCCGAGCGCGCCTATGCTCTGTTGACATCGGTGGCCTTGTCACATGAAGCGTCCTCCGAGCTGATTGCCCTGCACCTGGAGGAGTTAGGCCCATGACCCGCGCAAATGCGCTCCCCTCGGCCTGGCGACGGAGTAGCCACAGCACGAATGGCGGCAACTGCGTGGAGGTAGGAACGGGCCTGGTGGGCGTGATTCCCGTCCGAGACGGTAAGCGCCGGGAAGACCCGGCGCTTACCGTCTCGGCGGCGGCTTGGTCGGCATTCGTCACTGCGATACGGAGCGGCGGCCTCTGCGCCGCCTGACGGGCACCCCGCCACGCCTCGCCTCCCGCCCGGCGACCAGAGGCCCCTCGTGGCTTCTCCGGGCCGATCGCCTCGTCCGCCCGAAAGGGCAGCCCCCCTACGAAGAGGCTCAATAGGAGCCGCCTCCACAACCGGGCCGGTCGCCGCCCCTCTCCCTCCCCACCACAGGGGAAAAACTCTTCCTGACCGCTCTGACCTGCGTCAACGCCACCATGGGGCGATCACTCCAGAACCATGCCCCCGAAGTGTCGGGGCTCCCCTCATCCGGAGCGCCCCCGGAGGCCCGGGCTATCATCCTGATCAGGATCGGCACGGGCCGCCACGGCCATCGGCGGAACCTCTCGGGGCCGGTACCGCGGACGAGAGGGTTGTCGATGACAATGCCACAGGGGCGCCGCAGCAGCTCGTACACCCGGCTGCTGCGCCACGGCTTCACCGACACCGCGGCCGCCGAGCGGCTGCTGGAGACCCCCGAGCTCGCGCCCGTGCGGGCGGATCCGGTCCTCCTCGACGCCTTCGGCGGGACAGCCGACCCGGACCTCGCGCTGCGCGGCCTCGTCCGCCTCGTGGAGGCGCTGGGCGGCGCCGACCGGCAGACGTTCCTGGACACCCTGGTCGCCGCCAAACCGCTGCGCGACCGGCTGCTCGGCGTCCTCGGCGCCTCCGAGGCGCTCGGCGACCACCTGGCCCGCCACCCCGGCGACTGGTACGCGCTGGTCGCCTACGAGCCGGCCGATCTGCACCCCGCCGTACCGGAGTTCGAGCGGGCGCTCGCCGAGGGGCTGCGCGGCGACCGGGCCGCCGGGCTCACGCCCGCCGACGCGCTGCGCGCCGCCTACCGCCGCTGCCTGCTGACCATCGCCGCCCGTGACGTCTGCGGCACCACCGACGTCGCCCAGACCGCCGCCGAGCTCGCCGACCTGGCGACCGCGACCCTCCGCGCCGCCCTGGCGATCGCCGCCGAGGAGCAGCCGGACGACGCCGCTCGCTGCCGCCTCGCCGTCATCGGCATGGGCAAGTGCGGCGGCGAGGAGCTCAATTACGTCTCGGACGTCGACGTCGTCTTCGTCGCCGAGCCGCGCGACGGCGCGCCGGAGGCCGACGCCGTGCGGGCCGCGACCCGGCTCGCCTCCCGGATGATGCGGGTCTGCTCCGACGTCACCCCCGAGGGCACGATCTGGCCCGTCGACGCCAACCTCCGCCCCGAGGGGCGCAACGGCCCCCTCGTGCGCACCCTCTCCAGCCACCTCGCCTACTACCAACGCTGGGCGAAGACCTGGGAGTTCCAGGCCCTCCTCAAGGCCCGCCCGGTCGCCGGCGACCTCGCGCTCGGCCAGGACTACGTGGCCGCCGTCTCCCCGCTGGTGTGGCAGGCCGCCGAGCGGGAGAACTTCGTCGCCGACGTCCAGCAGATGCGCCGCCGCGTCGTCGCGTCCATCCCCGCCACCCAGGTCGAGCGCGAACTCAAGCTCGGCCCCGGCGGGCTCCGCGACGTCGAATTCGCCGTCCAGCTCCTCCAGTTGGTGCACGGCCGCAGCGACGCCACGCTGCGCGGCGCCGGCACCCTCGACGCCCTGACCGCGCTCGCCGCCGGCGGCTACGTGGGCCGCTCCGACGCCGCCGCCCTCGACGCCGCCTACCGCTTCCTGCGCACCCTGGAGCACCACATCCAGCTCCACCGGCTGCGCCGCACCCACCTGATGCCGGAGGCCGAGGCCGACCGGCGCCGGCTGGGCCGCTCGCTGGCCCGCGTCTTCCAGTGGCCGGCCGGCACCGAGCCCGTCGACGGGCTCGGCAAGGAGTGGAAGCGGCACGCCCGTGAGGTGCGGCGGCTGCACGAGAAGCTCTTCTACCGGCCCCTGCTCGACGCCGTCGCCCAGCTGGAGCCCGGCGAGATCCGGCTCAGCGCCAAGGCGGCCGGCCAGCGCCTGGAGGCCCTCGGCTACGCCGACCCCGCCGCCGCCCTGCGCCATCTGGAGGCGCTCGCCTCCGGGGTCTCCCGCAAGGCGGCCATCCAGCGCACCCTGCTGCCCGTCCTGCTCGGCTGGTTCGCCGACTCCGCCGACCCCGACGCCGGGCTGCTCAACTTCCACAAGGTCTCCGACGCCCTCGGCAGAACCCCCTGGTACCTCCGGCTGCTGCGCGACGAGGGCGCCGCCGCCGAGAACCTCGCCCGGGTGCTCTCCGCCGGCCGGCTCGCCCCCGACCTGCTGCTGCGCGCCCCCGAGGCCGTCGCCCTGCTCGGCGACCCCGAGGGGCTGCGCCCGCGCGGCCGGGAGGCCCTGGAGCAGGAGGTGCTGGCCGCGGTGGGCCGCGCCGAGGACGCCGAGGCAGGCATCGTCGCCGTGCGCGGGGTGCGCCGCCGCGAGCTGTTCCGTACCGCCGCCGCCGACATCATCGGTGCCTACGGGCGCACCGGCCCCGAACCCTCCTGGCGGCACAACGGCACCACCCCGGCCGGCAACAGCACCCACGGCACCGCCGCCGGGCCCAGCGACACCCACCTCCGCGTCGACACCGTCGGCGACGCCGTCTCCGACCTCAACGCGGCCGCCGTGGCGGGCGCGCTGCGCGCCGCCGTCCGCGCCGAGTGGGGCGACACCCTCCCCACCCGCTTCGCCGTCATCGGCATGGGCCGCTTCGGCGGCCACGAGCAGGGCTACGGCTCCGACGCCGACGTCCTCTTCGTCCACGAACCCCGCGAGGGCATCCCCGAGGAGGAGGCGGCCAAGGCGGCGTTCGCCGTCGCCACCGAGATGCGCCGGCTGCTGCAACTGCCCACCACCGACCCGCCACTGCTCATCGACGCCGACCTGCGCCCCGAGGGCAAGTCCGGGCCGATCGTGCGCAGCCTCGCCTCCTACGCCGCCTACTACCGGCGCTGGTCGCTGGTGTGGGAGAGCCAGGCGCTGCTGCGCGCCAAGCCGGTCGCGGGCGACGAGGACCTCGGCCGCCGCTTCATGGAGCTGGTCGATCCGCTGCGCTACCCGGCCGAGGGCCTGGGCGAGGACGCCGTCCGGGAGATCCGGCGGCTCAAGGCCCGGATGGAGAGCGAGCGGCTGCCGCGCGGCGCGGACCCGACGACCCACACCAAGCTGGGCCGCGGCGGGCTGTCCGACGTCGAGTGGACCGTACAGCTGCTCCAGCTGCGGCACGGCTGGGCCGAGCCCGGCCTGCGCACCACCCGCACCCGCGAGGCCCTGCGCGCCGCCCGCGCCGCCGAGCTGCTGAGCACCGAGGAGGCGGCCATACTGGACGATGCGTGGGTGCTGGCGACCAGCGTCCGCAACGCGGTCATGCTCGTGCGCGGCCGGTCCGGCGACACCTTCCCGACCGAGAGCCGGGAGCTGGCGGCGGTGGGCCGGTACCTCGGGTACGAACCGGGGCACGTGGGGGAGATGCTGGACGACTACCGCCGGACGACGCGGCGCGCCCGCGCGGTGGTGGAGGAGCTGTTCTACGGGGCATGACCCCGGGCCCCTCCCCCGGCGGGTCCCCTCCCGGTGGGGAGGGGGGAACCGCCCTATCCCGCCCGCTGCACGGCCACGTGCCGCGCCAACCGGTGCGGGAACGCCCGGAACCAGGCGAACGACAGCCCGAACCCGAACGCGAGGCACAGCAGCCCGCCCACCGCGTCCAGCCAGAAGTGGTTCGCCGTCGCCACGATCACGACCAGCGTCGCCACCGGATACAGCGCCCCCAGGACCTTCACCCACACCGGCCGGGCCAGCAGGGCGATGGTGACGCCGCACCACGTGGACCAGCCGATGTGCATCGACGGCATCGCCGCGTACTGGTTGGAGACGTTGGCGAGGTTGCCCGAGGCCATCGAACCCCAGGTGTGGTGCACCAGGACGGTGTCCACGAAGTCCACGCCGTTCATCAGCCGGGGCGGGGCCAGCGGGAAGAGGTAATAGCCGAGCAGGGCGACGCCCGTGGTCGCGAAGAGGGCCAGCCGGGCCGCGGCGTACCGCCCGGGATGCCAGCGGTAGAGCCACACCAGCACACCGATGGTGAGGACGAAGTGCAGGGTGGCGTAGTAGTAGTTCATCCCCACGATCAGCCACGTCACCGAATTGACGGCGTGGTTGACGGTGTCCTCCACGGCGATGTGGAGGGTGTTCTCCACGCGCCAGATCCAGTCGGCGTTGCGCAACGCCGCGGCCCGCTGCTCGGGCACGGCGTTGCGCACGAGGGAGTACGTCCAGTAACTCGCCGCGATCAGCAGCACCTCGAACCACAGCCGTGGCCGGCGCGGTGAGCGCGGCGTCCACAGGCGTGGTTTTCGCTGGGCGGCACCCTCGGGCGACAGCCGCTCCGCTCGCTCCTCGGTGGGTGGCGGGGCGGCCGTCCGGCCTTCCAGTGTCCTTACTGTCGCTTCACCCATAGAGAAACAGTCTGCCAGAAACGCGCGGAGGCCAGATCATCCCCAAGTCTGGTCTTGGGCCGGAGCCGAAGCCGTTGAACCACGAACCACCAATTCGGGCAGGAACACGAATTCGCTGTGCGGCGCGGGGGTCCCGCCGATCTCCTCCAGCAGCGCCCGGACGGCCGCCTGGCCCATGGCCGGGACCGGCTGCCGGATGGTGGTCAGCGGCGGGTCCGTGAAGGCGATGAGCGGGGAGTCGTCGAAGCCCACCACGGAGACGTCCCGGGGCACCTCCAGGCCGTGCTGGCGGGCCGCCCGCACCACGCCGAGGGCCATCATGTCGCTCGCGCACACGACGGCCGTGGCGCCCCGCGCGAGGAGCGCGGCCGCCGCCGCCTGGCCGCCCTCCAGGCTGAACAGCGAGTGCTCGATCAGCTCCTCGGCGTCGCCCGGCCCGACGCCCAGCTCGTCCTGCATCGCGCGCAGGAAACCCTCGATCTTCCGCTGTACCGGTACATACCGCTTGGGGCCCAGCGCCAGCCCGATCCGCCGGTGCCCCAGTGCGGCCAGATGGGTGACGGCCAGCCGGACCGCCGCCCGGTCGTCGGGCGAGACGAACGGCGCCCGCACCTTCGGCGAGAAGCCGTTGATCAGCACGAACGGCACGCCCTGGGCGCGCAGCCGCTCGTACCGCTGCATATCGGCGGAGGTGTCCGCGTGCAACCCGGAGACGAAGATGATGCCGGCGACGCCCCGGTCGACGAGCATCTCCGTCAGCTCGTCCTCCGTGGAGCCGCCCGGCGTCTGGGTCGCCAGCACCGGGGTGTACCCCTGGCGGGTCAGGGCCTGCCCGATGACCTGGGCGAACGCCGGGAAGATGGGGTTGTCCAGCTCCGGCGTGATCAGCCCCACCAGGCCCTCGCTGCGCTGCCGCAGCCGTACGGGCCGCTCGTAGCCCAGCACGTCGAGCGCGGCCAGCACGGACTGGCGGGTGGAGGCGGCCACCCCCGGCTTCCCATTGAGGACGCGACTGACGGTTGCTTCGCTGACACCCGCCTGGGCTGCGATATCGGCTAGCCGGGCGGTCACAGGACTGGACCTTACCGGTCGCATCTCAGACTGCCCACCAGACACAGGAATCGGCGGGCAGCCGGACCGTGCCGCCGGAGAACTCCAGGGCCCGGGTGGCGAGCACCGGGCGCCCCGGAACCGGCATCTCCACCTCCTTGTCCAGGGTGTTGAGCGTGCACACGAAACCGGGCCGGGACAGCGCCAGCACGCCCTCGGGCCCGGCCAGCCAGCTCATCCCGCCGTCGCCCAGGCCCGGCAGCTCCCGACGCAGCGTCAGCGCCGAGCGGTACAGCTCCAGGGTCGAGCGCGGGTCGCCGGACTGCGCCGCCACCGACAGCTCGGCCCACTCGGCCGGCTGCGGCAGCCAGCTGCCGCCCGGCCCGAAGCCGTACGGGGCCGTCTCGCCCGACCACGGCAGCGGCACCCGGCAGCCGTCCCGGGTGCCGTCCTGGCCGTCCCCCCGGAAGAACGCCGGGTCCTGGCGCACCTCGTCCGGCAGGTCCACGACCTCCGGCAGGCCCAGCTCCTCGCCCTGGTAGACATAGGCCGAGCCGGGCAGCGCCAGCATCAGCAGCGCCGCCGCCCGCGCCCGCGCGAGGCCCCGCTCACCACCGCCGTAGCGGGTGGTGTGCCGCACGACGTCGTGGTTGGACAGCACCCAGGTGGTCGGGGCGCCCACCGACCGGGTCGCCTCCAGTGACGCGTCGATCACCGTGCGCATCTCCGCCGCGTCCCACGCGCAGGTCAGGAACTGGAAGTTGAACGCCTGGTGCAGCTCGTCCGGGCGCACGTACAGCGCCAGCCGCTCCGAGGTCGGCGCCCACGCCTCGGCCACCCCGATCCGCTCGCCGTCGTAGGAGTCCAGCAGCTGCCGCCAGGCGCGGTGGATCTCGTGCACCCCGTCCTGGTCGAAGAACGGCAGCACCTGCGCGCCGATCAGCTTCGCCTGCTCCTTGCGGCCGATGTCCGGCAGCCCGGGGGCCTTGACCATGCCGTGCGCCACGTCGATCCGGAAGCCGTCCACGCCCAGGTCCAGCCAGAACCGCAGCACCGAGTCGAACTCCTCCCGCACCTGGGGGTTCTCCCAGTTGAGGTCGGGCTGCTCGGGGGCGAAGAGGTGGAGGTACCACTCGCCCGGGGCGCCGTCGGGGCCGGCCGTACGGGTCCACGCCGGGCCGCCGAACACGGACTCCCAGTCGTTGGGCGGCAGTTCCCCGGCGGCGCCCCGGCCCGGCCGGAAGTGGTAGCGCGCGCGGGCCGTCCCCCCCGGGCGGTCCGCGAGCGCGGCCCGGAACCACGCGTGCTGCTCGGAGGTGTGGTTGGGCACGATGTCGACGATGACCCGCAGCCCCAGCCGGTGCGCCTCCCGGACCAGGTCGTCGGCGTCCGACAGGTCCCCGAACAGCGGGTCCACGGCACGGTAGTCCGCCACGTCGTAACCGCCGTCCGCCTGCGGCGAGGCGTAGAACGGCGTCAGCCACACGGCGTCCACACCCAGCCCGGCCAGGTGCGGCAACCGCTCGCGGATCCCTCGCAGGTCGCCGATGCCGTCGCCGTCGCTGTCGGCGAAGGAGCGCACGTACACCTGATAGATGACGGCGCTGCGCCACCAGCCCTCCGCCTGCGGCGAGGAGGGGGCGGCGCCCTGGCTGCGGACGGAGGGCGCGAGGTCCTGGGTCATGTACGTCCTATTCGATGGAGGGACGGGCGGGATGCGGTGCGGGCGGTGCGAACGGGGCGCGGCGGGGCCGTACGGGTCAACGACGGCGGGCGGACAAGGTCAGCCCTTGGTGCCGCCCGCGGTCAGCCCGGCGACCAGGTGCCGCTGGGCCAGGAAGAACACGGCGCCGGCCGGGACGGCGATCAGCACGGCGGCGGCCGTCATCAGGCCCCACTCGGCCTTCTGCTGGCCGACGAAGGTCTGCAGGCCGACCGCCAGGGTGTAGTGCTCCTCGCTGCTCATGAACTGGCTGGCGAAGGCGACTTCGCCCCAGGCGGTGATGAAGGAGTAGAAGCCGGTCACGGCCAGCCCGGGCCGGGCGAGCGGCAGGATCAGCCGCCAGAAGGTGCCGAAGGGGCTCAGCCCGTCCACCCGCCCCGCCTCGTCGATCTCGGCGGGAATGGTGTCGAAGTACCCCTTGAGCATCCAGGCGCAGAACGGCACGGAGACCGAGCAGTAGGTCACGATCAGACCGATGTAGGAGTCCAGGAGTTCGAGTTCACCCAAAATGTTGTACAACGGCACGATCAGCACCGCCATCGGGAACATCTGAACGACCAGGAAGGTCCACATCAGCGAGCGGTGGCCGGGGAAGCGCATCCGGGAGACGGCGTAGCCCGCGGTCGCGGCGACGAACACCCCGAGCACGGTGGCGCCCAGGGACACGATCACGGAGTTCCCGAACCAGGTCAGGAACTTCGTCTCGCCCAGGATGTGGGTGTAGTTGGACAGCTCGAAGCCGACGAACCGGGTGGGCTCCTGCCAGCCGTCGCGCCCGCGCAGCGAGACGAAGACGATGAAGAGCACCGGGAAGACGGCGATCAGGCTCGCGACCGCGAGCGTGGTGTGCAGCGCGACGGACGCGCCGCGCGACCGCTCGCCGCGGGCCTTCGCGGGGCGGGTGGTGCCGAGGGGGCTCTTCGGGCTCATCGGGTGGCCTCCTGGCGGGCGAGCATCCGGCGGTGGAAGACGGCGAAGACCAGCAACAGGGAGAGGATGAGGATGCCGTAGGTGGCCGAGCCCGCGTAGTCACGCACGCCCTGGAAGGCGAGACGGTAGGCGTAGGTCACCAGGATCTCGCTCTCGGAGCTCGCGCCCTGCCCGATCAGCAGGTAGATCACCTGGAACATGTTGAACGTCCAGATGACGCCCAGCAGGATCACCGTGCCGCTCACCGGCCGCAGCCCCGGCAGGGTCACGTGCCGGAAGCGCTGCCACGGCGTCGCGCCGTCCATCTCCGCGGCCTCGTGCAGCTCCCGGGGTATCGCCTGGAGCCCGCCGAGGATCGCCACCATCATGAACGGCACGCCCAGCCACACGTTGACGGCCACCGCCGACACCTTTTGCAGGGTGCTGTCGCCCAGCCAGTCGACGGGGTCGAGGCCCAGGGTGTTCAGGAAGGCGTTGAAGATGCCGTACTTCTCGTTGAACATCAGCCGCCAGGAGAAGGTGGCGACGAACGCGGGCACCGCCCACGGCAGGATCAGCAGCACCCGGTAGAGCGCCCGGAACCGCAGCGGCCGGTTGAGCAGCAGCGCGAGCCCGAGGCCGATCGTGTAGTGCAGCAGCACACAGCTCGCGGTCCAGACGACGGTCCAGCCGAGCCGTGAGTAGAAGTGGCCCTCCTGCCCGGAGAGCACCTTCCAGTAGTTGTCCAGACCGACCGACTTGTACGTCGCCGCGATGTGGTTGACGCCGATGGTGCGGCCGACGTTCGCCTCGTTGGCGTCGGTGAAGGACAGATAGACGCCCCGGCCCAGCGGATAGCCGACGAGCACGGCCAGGACCACGACCACCGGCAGCACCATGGCCCAGGCGTACCAGTGGGTGTCGAAGGAGCGCTTGAGCCGGGCGAGCGGGCCGGGCGGCGGGCTGCCGGTCCCGGATACGGCGGTGGTCATGGTGGGCGGCTTTCGTCCAGGGGAGCCAGGGAGGGTGTCGCCGGACGGACCGGGCGCGCGCCCGTCCGGCGGGGGAGGACCGGGGACCCGGGGCGGGCCCGGGGCGGTCGTGGCGGGGAGGGACCCCGCCTACTCGACCGAGTAGTCCTTCAGCAGCGCCGACTTCCACGCCTTGGCCGTGGCGTCCAGCCCCTCCTTCGGCTCCTCCTTCAGCGTGAGGATCTTCGTGTAGTGCTGGAGCCAGTCGGTGAACAGGTCGCCGCCCTGCGGGATCGGCGGCCGCGGGTGCGCCTTCGACAGGGCTCCGTAGTACGCGCTGCGCACCGGGTCGGCGAGGACGGCCTGGGAGTAGGCGGACTTACGGGTCGGCAGTACGCCGATCTCCTTCGAGACGGCCTCCTGCTGGGCGGCCTCGGTCATGAACCGGGTGAAGAGGTACGAGGCGTCGAAGTTCTTGGACCCGGCGTAGACGACGAGGTTGTGGCCGCCGACCGGGGCGCCCGCGGTGCCCGTGGAGCCCGCCGGGACGGCCGCGATGCCCAGGTTCTCCTTGGCCTTGTACGCGTCGCCGCCGAAGATCTCCTTGGTCGCCCACGGCCCGTCGATGAGCATCGCGAGCTTGCCGTTCTTGAAGTCGGTCTTGAGGGCGTTGTAGCCGTCGGTGCCCGCCGGCTTGGGCGCGGCGCCGGACTTCACCAGGTCGACCGCGGTCTCGATGCCCTTGAGCGAGGCGGCGTCGGCGATGGTGATCTTCTTCTGCGCGGCGTCCACCATGTCGCTCTTCTCGCCGTAGAGGAACGGCAGCGAGTAGTAGCTGTCGGGGCTGAGGCCGATGCCGGCGGCGCCCGTCTTGTCCTTGATCTTCTCGGCGGCCTCCTTGACCGCCTTCCAGTCGGCCGGGGGCTTGTCGATGCCCGCCTTCGCGAACAGCTCCTTGTTGTAGAGCAGTCCGAGGGTGTCGGTGACCTGCGGGACGCCGTACGTCTTGCCCTGGTACGCGGCGTTCTTCAGGGGGCCTTCGAGGAAGTCGGAGGTCTTGTCGAGCGCCGGTGTGCCGGTCAGGTCCTTGAGGTAGCCGAGCTGGGCGAAGCCGGGGGTCCAGCCGACGTCCGAACGCAGCACGTCGGGGGCGCCCTTGCCGGTGGAGGCCGCGGTCTTGAACTTCTGCTGCGCCTGGTCGAAGGGCACGTTGACGTACTCGACCTCGATCTTCGGGTACTTCGCCCCGAAGGCCGCGACCAGCTTCTTGAACGCGGGCGCCTCGTTGGTGGCGTCCGAGGTGTCCCACCAGGTGACCTTGCCGCTGACGCCGCCCGGGTCGTTCGCCGCCTTGGAGCCGTCGCCGCCGTCCCCGCCGTCGCCGCCGCACGCGGTCGCGGTGAGGGCCAGCACGCCGACGAGGGCGGCGACCGATATGCCTCTTCGCATATGGATCTCCTCTTCAAAGAGGCCGACCTGTCGCGGGCGGCCCGAGCTGTGGAGGAAGCTAACAGGCTGAAATCTCTTGCGAAAGAGTTTGCAAGGAGGGAATCGCGAGATTTCCGGGTTGTAACCGGACCGTGTCCCAAGGGTTGACCAGGGCGGAGGGGGCTCGTACGGTCTCGTCCGGCAAGTACTTGCCGCCGTGCGGGCAATCTTGCAGAAAGAACCTTCATGGGCCTTGAGGGCATTGCGCGTTGCCGTAGAGGCCGCCAACCCCCCAGGAGACCCCATGGCTTCCCTCGGCATGCCCGGAATCGCCCGAAGAACCCTGGCGGCCGCCGTCGCCTTCGTGGCGGGCGCGGTGCTCGCGGCCCCCGAGGCGCGGGCCGTGCCCGCCGGGGCCCCCGGCCCGGGGGACGTCACCGCCGTCCTCTTCGAGTGGAAGTACGACTCCGTCGCCAAGGAGTGCGCGGAGACCCTGGGCCCGGCGGGCTACGGGCTCGTCCAGGTCTCCCCGCCCCAGGAGCACATACAGGGCCCGCAGTGGTGGACCTCGTACCAGCCCGTCGGCTACCGGATCGCCGGCCGGCTCGGCGACCGGGCCGCCTTCGCGAACATGGTCCGCGCCTGTCACACGGCCGGGGTGAAGGTCGTCGCCGACGTCGTGATCAACCACATGTCGGCCGGCTCCGGCACCGGCACCGGTGGCTCCGCGTACACCAAGTACGACTACCCCGGCACGTACCAGCGCCAGGACATGGACGACTGCACGGCCGAGATCACCGACTACCGCGACCGCTGGAACGTCCAGCACTGCGAACTCGTCGGCCTCGCGGACCTCGACACCGGCGAGGAGTACGTCCGGGGCCGCATCGCCCGGTACCTCGACGACCTGCTCGCCCTCGGCGTCGACGGCTTCCGCGTCGACGCCGCCAAACACATCCCCACCGAGGACCTCGCCGCGATCAAGGCCCGGACCGCACGGCCCGGCGTCCTGTGGAAGCAGGAGACCATCTTCGGCGCCGGCGAGGCCGTCCAGCCGGACGAGTACCTCCGCAACGGTGCCGTCCAGGAATTCCGCTACGCCCGCGACCTCAAGCGGGTGTTCCTCGGCGAACGCCTCGCCTACCTCAAGAACTACGGCGAGGGCTGGGGCTACCTCCCGTCCGGCCAGGCGTCCGTCTTCGTCGACAACCACGACACCGAGCGCGGCGGCGACACCCTCACCTACAAGGACGGCTCCGCCTACACGCTCGCCGGCGTCTTCATGCTCGCCTGGCCCTACGGCTCCCCGGACGTCCACTCCGGCTACGAGTTCACCGACCGCGACGCGGGCCCGCCGAACGGCGGCGCGGTGACCGCGTGTTGGCGGGACGGCTGGAAGTGCCGGCACAAGTGGCCGGAGATCCGGAGCATGGTCGCCTTCCGCAACGCCGTGCGGGGGACGGCGGTCGGCGACTGGTGGGACAACGGCTACCAGGCGATCGCCTTCGGGCGGGGCGACAAGGGCTATGTGGTCGTCAACCACGAGTCCTTCGCGCTGGGCCGCACGTTCCAGACGTCGCTGCCGGGTGGGGAGTACTGCGATGTGCAGAGCGGGCGGCGGGTGTCGGTGGGGGCGGACGGGCGCTTCACGGCGACGGTGGCTCCGGGGGCGGCGCTGGCGCTGCATGCGGGTGCGCGTACCTGCGGCTGATTCCCCTACCCGCCCCTTCCCGGAACCGGGGGCCGACGCCCCCGGTCACGGAAGTGGAAAGGGCCCCTACAGCACCGGCAGCATCTTCCGCAGCTCGAACGCCGTCACCTCGGAGCGGTACTCCTCCCACTCCTGCTTCTTGTTCCGCAGGAAGAAGTCGAAGACGTGCTCCCCCAGCGTCTCCGC
The DNA here is from genome assembly GCF_002891295.1 of Streptomyces eurocidicus. Taxonomy (GTDB): domain Bacteria; phylum Actinomycetota; class Actinomycetes; order Streptomycetales; family Streptomycetaceae; genus Streptomyces; species Streptomyces eurocidicus. The sequence goes on from NZ_LGUI01000001.1 coordinate 338,655, forward strand.
CACCAGCTCGCTCCGCTCCATGAGCTCGATCGCCTCGCCCAGGTTCTGCGGCAGCGGCTCGATGCCCATGGCCCGCCGCTCCGCGTCGGACAGCGCCCATACGTCGTCGTCGGCGCCGGCCGGGAGCTCGTAGCCCTCCTCGATGCCCTTGAGGCCGGCGGCGAGCAGCACCGCGTAGGTCAGGTAGGGGTTGGCGCCGGAGTCGATGGAGCGGACCTCGACCCGGGCGGAGCCGGTCTTGCCGGGCTTGTACATCGGGACGCGGATGAGCGCGGAGCGGTTGTTGTGGCCCCAGCAGATGTACGAGGGGGCCTCGCCGCCCGCGCCGGCGCTGCGGGCGGAGCCGCCCCAGATGCGCTTGTAGGAGTTGACCCACTGGTTGGTCACGGCCGAGATCTCGGCGGCGTGCTTGAGCAGGCCCGCGATGAACGACCGGCCGACCTTGGAGAGCTGGTACTCGGCGCCGGACTCGTAGAAGGCGTTCCGGTCGCCCTCGAAGAGGGAGAGGTGGGTGTGCATCCCGGAGCCGGGGTACTCGGAGAACGGCTTGGGCATGAAGGTGGCCTGCACGCCCTGCTCCAGGGCGACCTGCTTCATCACCAGGCGGAAGGTCATGATGTTGTCCGCCGTGGACAGCGCGTCGGCGTAGCGGAGGTCGATCTCCTGCTGGCCGGGGGCGCCCTCGTGGTGGCTGAACTCGACCGAGATGCCCATGGATTCGAGCATGGTGATGGCCTGGCGGCGGAAGTCCATGCCCACGTTCTGCGGGGTGTGGTCGAAGTAGCCGGAGGAGTCGGCGGGCACCGGGCGGGTGCCGTCGACCGGCTTGTCCTTGAGCAGGAAGAACTCGATCTCGGGGTGGGTGTAGAAGGTGAAGCCGAGGTCGGAGGTCTTGGCCAGGATGCGCTTGAGGACGTAGCGCGGGTCGGCGTAGGAGGGCGAGCCGTCCGGCATCAGGATGTCGCAGAACATCCGGGCGGTGCCGGGGGCCTCCGCACGCCAGGGCAGGATCTGGAAGGTGCCCGGGTCCGGCTTGGCGATCATGTCGGACTCGTACACCCGGGCGAAGCCCTCGATGGCGGAGCCGTCGAAGCCGATACCCTCATCGAACGCCTGTTCGAGCTCGGCGGGGGCGACGGCGACGGACTTCAGATAGCCGAGGACATCGGTGAACCACAGCCGAACGAACCGGATGTCGCGCTCTTCGAGCGTGCGGAGCACGAACTCCTGCTGCTTATCCATATCTACCTATCCTTGCAGGTCGGACGGCTCGTACCAGCGACTGTGGGCGGTTGCCGGGCCTTGAGTATCGCGGTCCCGGGTTACCGCGGGGTTTCCGGCGGAACCCCTTCACGGGTGCATCGTACTTATGCCCGGATAGGCGGCGTGGCCAGCACCGCCGCCGCGATCGCCTGCGGGCGGTCGTACATCAGCAGGTGCCCGGCCGGTGCCACGGCCTCGAAGCGCCCGTCGAGACGGTCGGCGAGGGCGCGCTGCCGCTCCAGCCAGCGGCGCTCCAGCGTGGAGCCGGTGCCGGGCGAGGCGGCGAGGACGCTCACCGGGACCGGCGGCATCGGGTGGTGTTCGCGCAGGTCCAGCAGTTCGGCGGCGACGTCGCGGTAACGGGCGTTCTCCATGAGCAGGGCGCGCATCACCCGCCCGGTGCCGTAGGTGCGGCGCAGCAGGTCGGCGGGGGCCGGGTCCTGGCGGCTCACGGAGGAGGCGCGGACGGCCAGCCGGCGCAGGGACGGGCCGAGGGCGCGGGGCAGGCCGGTGGCGGCGAGCACCAGGCCGCGGGCGTGCGCCGCGGTGGTGCGCAGCTCGCGCGCGGGGGCGGGCCGGGGCGCCTCCTCCACACTGCCGTCGACGAGCACGATGCCCGCCGTGCGCCCCGGGTGCAGCCGGGCGAACGCCTCGGCGTGGAATCCGGCGAGGGAGTGACCCACGACCGTGACCGGGTCGCTCACCCCGAGGGCGTCGAGGACGCCCGCTATCCGGGCGGCCTCCCCCGCGGCGGTGGGCGGCTCCAGGGCCGGCGCGCTGAAGCCCAGGCCGGGGCGGTCGAAGCGGACGACGGTGCGGTACGGCGTGAGCAGCGGCACCACCGGCTCCCAGTCGAACCAGCCCATGCCGAGGCCCGCGCTCAGCACACAGACCGGGCCCGCGCCCTCGCACACGACGTGCAGCGGTACGCCGCCCACGCGCAGCATGTGCCCGGGTGGTCGGGTCTCTTCGGCCATGCTCTCCACACCGTCCCCCTCAGTGGTCCGTCGGTCGCCGCCGCGCCCGGACGGGCGACGGTAGCGGAAGGGGGACCCTTGCTGCCTGACCGGCCGGAGCGCGACGAGACGACCGTACCGGCGCGGGTCGGGGGCGTGTGCCACACCCCCGGCCGGTCCTCATGGGCGGGGCCGGTCCTCCGCCGGGGCCGTTCGGTGCTCCGGCGCCACCCAGTGCGGCTTGCGGAACTTCAGCAGGGCGATCGGCGCGAGGAAGCCGATGACCAGCAGGCCGCCGCCCACGGTCAGCAGATAGCGCCAGAGCGGGCCGCCGCCGAACTGCTCCGGCGGTACGAAGCCGATGCACATGGCGGCCAGCGAGGCGGCGAAGCCGGCGCCCGCGACGAGCCGGACGGCCGGCACCCGGAAGCCGCGCGGCCGGTCGGGCTGGGTGGTGCGCAGCCGGACGACGGCGGCGAACATCAGCAGATAGACGACCAGATAGATCTGGGTGGTGATCACCGAGAAGATCCAGTACGCGCTGGAGACGTCCGGCAGGAAGGCGTAGAGGAGCGCGATGAGCGTGGTGAGCGCGCCCTGGGCGACCATGATGTTGCGCGGCACGCCCCGGGCGTTCAGCTTCTGCAGGACCGGCGGCAGATAGCCCTCCTGCCGCGCCACCATCAGCAGCCCCTTGGAGGGGCCCGCCAGCCAGGCCAGCATGCCGCCGAGCGCGGCGGCGACGAGCAGCACGCCGACGACCTTGGTCAGCCAGCCCACGTGGAAGTGGTCGAAGAAGCCCTGGAACGCCTGCATCACCCCGGCGGTCAGGCTCAGGTCCTCGCCCGGCATCACCCAGCTGATGGCCAGCGCCGGCAGGATGAAGATCAGCAGGACGAGTCCGGTGGCCGCGAAGACCGAGCGCGGGAACTGCTTGCCCGGCTCGCGGAGCGAGGACACGTGCACGCCGTTCATCTCCATGCCCGCGTAGGACAGGAAGTTGTTGACGATCAGGACCAGGCTGGCCAGCCCGGTCCACGGCGGCAGCGCGTGGCCGGTGTCCATGGGCGCGGCGGAGGCGTTGCCCTGGCCGAGGAAGACCATGCCGAGGACGACGAGGACGACGCCCGGGATCAGGGTGCCGATCACCAGCCCGGCGCCGGCGAGCCCGGCGACCGCCTTCGTGCCGCGCGAGGAGATCAGCACGCCCGCCCAGTAGATGACGACGATGACGACGGCGACGTACACGCCGTTGTCGGCGAGCCTGGGGTCGACGACGTACGCGAAGGTGCTCGCCACATAGGCCAGCAGGCTCGGGTAGTAGGCGATCGTCATCGCGAACTGGCACCAGACGGCCAGGAAGCCCAGCGGCTTGGAGGACAGTCCCTCGCTCACCCAGCGGTAGACGCCCCCGGTCCAGCCGGAGGCCAGCTCGGCGGAGACGAGCGCGGTCGGCAGCAGGAAGACGACGGCCGGCACGAGGTAGAGGAAGACGGCGGCGAGGCCGTAGAGCGCCATGGACGGGGAAGGGCGCAGGTTCGCGACGGACGCGGTGGTCATCATCGCGAGGGTCACCCAGGAGATGAACTGCGTCTGAGTGGCGCCCGGCAGGGCGGGGCCCGTGGCGAGGGGACGTTCGTCCCTCACCTGTTCCGTGATGGTCATGGGAGGGGGAGCGTCCTTCGGGCCGAGCGTTCGAGCTGTTTTCCTCCCAATGATCCCACCCCTGGACGCCTGGAGAGGAATACCCCGAGGGGGTAGGGTGCGGGAGGAACCGACATTGCCGGAGAGGCGGGGCGACGTGCGAGGACGGCGGAGGGTGGCCGCGTGGTGCGGCCGTCTGCTGCTGTTCGCGGCGCTCCTGCTGGGCATCGTGACGATGCACACGCTCGGTCATCCGGCGAGCGGGGCCGGCGCGGAGGCCGGCGGTATGCACGGGGCCGCGGCGGAGGCCGGTCCCGGCGGCGGCCCGCACACGACGACGGGCCGGCACCCGGCCCCGGCCGCCGACCGTCCCGGCGATCACGCGGGTACGTTCGGGGCGGGGTTCGGGGCCGAGCCTGCGCGGCCGGTGGGCGGGGCTGCTTCGCTTTACGCCCCGTCCACCGGCCGCTCCGGCCCGCCCCCTCCCGTGTCCGCAGCGGCCGCTCATCCAGCCGCGCCGGTGACCACCCTCCCGGCCGTGCCGCCGGTCGCCCTCGCCCGTCCGACCGTTCCGGGCCACCACTCGGCCGTTCCCGGCGACCGCCCGGACCGGACGACGGACGCGGCGGCGCGGATGGACGAGCAGGCCGGGCAGGCCGCGGCGGTGGCGAAGCTCTCGGCGGTGGCCGAGGGCCGGGGCCCCGGGCGGAGCGCCGGGAACGGGAAGGTGGTGCGGACAGGAGAACAGTCCGCCCGCACGCACGGCGGCGCCCACGCCTCCGACCCCGCCCACCACACCGGCATGGACCCCATGTCCGTCTGCCTGGCCGTGCTCGGCGCCGCCCTCCTGACCCTGCTCCTCACCACGGCCGCGCTCCGCCGCCGCCGCACCGTCCTCCCCGTCACCGCCCGCGCCCTGCTGCGCGCCCTGTGGCCCGTACCTCCCCCGCCACGGCACAAGGCCCTCGCCCGGTTGTCGGTGCTGCGCGTATAGCGACGCGCGCCCGCCGTCCGCCCGTACACCCCGTACGCGCGCACGGCGGTACGCGATCGCTCCCGTCCGTACGCGGACATCCGCACACCTGAACACCACGAGGTGCACTTCCATGCGCACGACTTCCCGCCGCGCCGTCCTCGGCGCGGGACTCGCCGTCGTCGGCGGCGGCCTGCTCACCGCCTGCTCCGAGGGCGCCCGGACCTCCGGCGACGCCAAGGCCACCGGACCGGCCGCCGACTACGTCTCCCCGGACGGCGCGGAGGTGGCCGCCGCCGAGGCGAAGCGCGGCACCGGCCCCGTCCGGAACGTCCGGCTGACGGCCACCCGCACCCGCGTCGACCTGGGCGGCGGCCGCTCCGTCGACACCTGGGCCTACGGCGACCGGCTGCCCGGCCAGGAGGTCCGGGTCACCGCGGGCGACACCCTGGCGCTCACCCTCGCCAACCACCTGCCCGAGCCCACCTCCCTGCACTGGCACGGGCTGGCACTGCGCAACGACATGGACGGCGTGCCCGGCCTCACCCAGCAGGCGGTCAGGCCGGGGGCCTCGTTCGACTACCGCTTCACACTCGCGCACCCGGGCACGTACTGGTTCCACCCGCACTCGGGGGTCCAGCAGGACCGGGGGCTGTACGCGCCGCTGATCGTGGAGGACCCGAGGGAGCCGCTGAAGTACGACAAGGAGTGGGTCGTCGTCCTGGACGACTGGGTGGACGGCGTGGACGGCAGCACGCCGGACGCGGTGCTCGCGGAGCTGGGCCGGGGCATGGGCGGGATGGACCACGGGGGCATGGACCACGGGGGCGGCGGGGGCATGGACCACGGCGGCGGCCACGACATGGGCATGTCGAAGCCCTCGCCCTCGGGCCCGTCCGGCCCGTCCCGCATGCTCATGGGGGCGACGAGCCCCCTCCTCGGCGGTGACGCGGGCGACGTCGCGTACCCCCACTACCTGGTCAACGGGCGGACGGCGGCCGATCCCGAGACGTTCCGGGCGAAGCCCGGCGACCGGATCCGGATCCGCTTCGTCAACGCCGGCGGCGACACGGCCTTCCGCGTGGCGCTCGGCGACCACCGTATGACGGTCACTCACACGGACGGCTTCCCCGTCGCGCACGCGGAGACCGACGCGCTGCTGCTGGGCATGGGCGAGCGCTACGACGTACTGGTCGAGGCGAAGGACGGCGTCTTCCCGCTGACCGCGCTGGCCGAGGGCAAGAAGGAGTCGGCGCTGGCGCTGCTGCGCACCGCCGACGGCACGGCGCCCGACGCGTCCGTACGCCCCCGGGAGCTGGACGGCCGGCTCCTGACCGCGGACCGGCTGAAGGCGGACGCGAGCATACGCCTGAAGGACCGCAGCCCGGACCGCACGCTGACCTTCGCGCTCACGGGCTCGATGGCGAAGTACGACTGGGCGATCAACGGCCGGAAGTACACGCCGGCGCAGCGCTACCCGGTGGCGGCGGGGGAACGGGTACGGATGGCGTTCGTGAACCGCACGACGATGTGGCACCCGATGCACCTGCACGGGCACACGTTCGCGCTGCCGGGGGGCGGGGCGCGGAAGGACACGGCGGTGGTACTGCCGGGGAAGCGGCTGGAGGTGGACTTCGACGCGGACAACCCCGGGCTGTGGATGCTCCACTGCCACAACGTGTACCACGCGGAGTCGGGAATGATGACGGTGCTGGGGTACCGGAAGTAGAGCCGTCCGGCGTTTGAGGACCGGGGTCCGGGGCGGAGCCCCGTTCGGGAAGGGGCGGGTAGGGGAAAGGCCCCGCGCAGCGGTACCCGCACCCCACCCGCACCACACCCCGCCCCGGATCCCGCGCCGCACCCCCCATAACGTCAGTCAGACGATTAAACTGGCGCCCGTGGCACAACTTCGTCTCGCCCTGAACCAGATCGACTCCTGCGTCGGCGATCTCGCCGGGAACGCCGAGGCGATCGTCCACTGGACCCGGCACTCGGCCGAGCGCGGCGCCCACCTGGTCGCCTTCCCCGAGATGGCCCTGACCGGCTATCCCGTCGAGGACCTCGCGCTGCGCCCGTCGTTCGTCGAGGCCGGCCGCGCCGCGCTGGGCGAGCTCGCCCGGCGGCTCGCGGCCGAGGGGTTCGGCGAGCTGCCCGTGCTCGTCGGCTACCTCGACCGCAGCGAGGGCGGCGCCCGCCCCGGCCGGCCGGCCGGGGCGCCGCGCAACGCCGCGGCCGTGCTGCACCGGGGCGCGGTGGCGCTGAGCTTCGCCAAGCACCACCTGCCGAACTACGGCGTGTTCGACGAGTTCCGGTACTTCGTGCCCGGCGACACGCTGCCCGTGCTGCGGGTGCACGGCGTCGACGTCGCGCTCGCCATCTGCGAGGACCTGTGGCAGGAGGGCGGCCGGGTGCCCGCCGCCCGCACCGCCGGGGCCGGGTTGCTGCTGTCGGTCAACGCCTCGCCGTACGAGCGCGAGAAGGACGACACCCGGCTGGAGCTGGTCCGCCGGCGCGCCCGGGAGGCGGGCTGCACGACCGCGTACCTCGCGATGACCGGCGGCCAGGACGAGCTGGTCTTCGACGGCGACACGATCGTCGTCGACCGGGACGGCGAGGTCCTGGCGCGCGCCGCGCAGTTCGAGGAGACGTGCGTGGTGATCGACCTCGACCTGCCGGACGCGCCCGCCGAGGCGCCGTCCGGGGTCGTCGACGACGGTCTGCGCGTCGACCACGTGACCCTCTCGGCCGATCCGCTCCCGGCGTACGGACCGGAGCCGCACCCGGGCCCGGCGGCCCACCTCAGCGACGACGAGGAGGTCTACAGGGCCCTGGTCACGGGCCTGCGGGCGTACGTCGTCAAGAACGGCTTCCGCAGCGTGCTGATCGGGCTGTCCGGGGGCATCGACTCCGCGCTCGTCGCCGCGCTCGCGTGCGACGCGGTCGGCGCGGAGAACGTGTACGGCGTGGCCATGCCGTCGCGCTACTCCTCGGACCACTCCCTCGGGGACGCCGAGGAGCTCGCCCGGCGCACCGGCCTGCACTTCCGCACCGTCCCCATCGCGCCGATGTTCGACGCGTACATGGGCGCGCTGGGCCTGACCGGCCTCGCCGAGGAGAACCTCCAGTCGCGGCTGCGCGGCACGATGCTGATGGCGATCTCCAACCAGGAGGGCCACATCGTGCTCGCGCCGGGCAACAAGTCCGAGCTGGCGTGCGGCTATTCGACGCTCTACGGCGACTCGGTGGGCGCGTACGGCCCGATCAAGGACGTCTACAAGACGCTGGTCTTCCGCCTCGCGAGATGGCGCAACGCGGACGCGGCCCGGCACGGCGGGACCCCGCCGATCCCGGAGAACTCGATCTCCAAGCCCCCGAGCGCGGAGCTCCGCCCGGGCCAGGTGGACACGGACTCGCTGCCGGACTACGAGGTCCTGGACGCGCTCCTGGAGCTGTACGTCGACCGCGACCGCGGCCACGCGGAGATCGTGGCGGCGGGCTTCGACCCGGAGCTGGTCACGCACGTCCTGCGGCTGGTGGACACGGCGGAGTACAAGCGCCGCCAGTACCCGCCGGGCACGAAGATCTCCGCGAAGGGCTTCGGCAAGGACCGCCGGCTGCCGATCACGAACCGCTGGCGCGAGAAGGGCTGAGCGCGCCGGGCCCCGCGGCCGGGAATGTCCCCGGGGCCGCCGTCGTTGGCACTGCTTGACAGTTCAAGCAATATGAGGAGTGACGGCGCAGTGAAGGTCGAGATCTACAGCGATATCGCCTGCCCGTGGTGCCACGTCGGCAAGAGCCGCTTCGAGCGGGCCCTGGCCGCGTTCCCGGGTGCCGACGGTGTCGAGGTGGTCTACCGGCCGTTCCAGCTCGACCCCGGGGCGCCGGAGAAGCCGCTGCCGCACCGTGCGGTGCTGGCGGAGAAGTACGGGCCCCAGTCCGTCGCCATGGACGACCGGATCACCGCGATCGGCGAGGCCGAGGGGCTCGCCTTCGACTTCGACACGGTCGTCGAGAACAACTCGCTGCTCGCCCACCGCCTGCTGCGCTTCGTCCTCGACACCTACGGCCCGGCGGCCCAGGCGCGGCTCAAGGGACGGCTGCTGGAGGCCCACTTCGGTGAGGGGCTCGACATCGGCGACGCCGCGCGGCTCGCCGACGCGGCCGTGGCCGTCGGCCTGGACCGTGCGCCGGTCGCCGCCTTCCTCGACGGCGACGAGCTGCGCGACGAGGTCCTCGCCGAGATCGAGGAGGGCCGGCGGCGCGGGGTGACCGCGGTGCCGACCTTCGTCTTCGAGGGACAGTGGGCGGTCCAGGGCGGCCAGGACCCGGAGACGTTCCTGCGCGTCCTGGAGCAGGTCGCCGAGGCGACCGGCGCGCCCGCCCCGGAGGCCGGCGAGTCCTGCGCGGACGGCGCCTGCGAGGTCCCGGCCACCGGCCGGGGCTGACCCGCGCCGGGCCTCACGCCTTCGCGGCGCCCCGCACCTCCAGGCCCGCGAGGAGCTCCCGCGTGGCCCGCGCGACCGCGTCGACGGCCTCCTCGAACACGGCCTGGTTGTGCGCGGCCGGGTGGTGGAAGCCGGACACCTTCCGTACGTACTGCAAGGCGGCCGCCGTGATGTCCGCGTCCTCGACGTCGGGCGTCATGGGCGGCCGCAGCGTCTTGATGCTGCGGCACATGCCTCCAGTGTGCCGCGGCCCACGCCGGTCCGAAGCGTGCCCGGCGGGTCTCCTCCGCTGCCGTCCCGGGTGGGCCGGGACGGGCCGGGCCGGGCCGGGACGGGACGGGACGGCCGTACGAGCCGTACGAGCCGTACGAGCCGTACGAGCCACGGTCCGGGGCGAGAGGCCGGGAAGGACCGGCCGGGCGCCCCCCTGGGCGTCAGCCCACGCTCTGCCGCTCCTGCGCGGCCTCGCCCCTCGCGACCACCGTCGACGGGGCGCCCGGCGCCCGGTCCAGCAGGCCCGCCGCCACGGCGACGGCCAGGCCCGTCACCGCCAGCGCGGCGCCGACCAGCGTCGGGGACGTCCAGCCCCAGCCCGCCGAGATCGCCACGCCGCCCAGCCACGCGCCGCCCGCGTTCGCCAGGTTGAAGGCCGAGTGGTTGGAGGCGGCGGCCAGCGTCGGGGCCTGGCGGGCCTTGTTCATCACCAGCATCTGGAGCGGGGTGCTGGTCATCGAGCCCGCCGCGCCGAGCAGGACCACCGTGACGAGCGCCGCCCACTTCACATGGACCGTGAGGTCGAAGAGGACCAGGACCGCCGCGAGGCCCGCCAGCGAGCCGTAGAGCGTGGGGCGCAGCGCCCGGTCGGTCAGCGGCCCGGCGACGAGGATGCCGAGGGTCATGCCGATGCCGAAGAGGGCGAGCACCAGGGTGACGGAGGTCTCGGAGAAGCCCGTGACCTCCGTGGCCATGGAGGCCAGGTAGCTGTAGACGGCGAAGACGCCCGCGAAGCCGAAGACGGCCGCGAGCAGGCCGAGCAGGACCTGGCGGCTGCCGAGGGCGCGCAGTTCACGGCCGAGGCCGCCGCCCTCCTCGCGCGGGAGCTGCGGGATCAGCGCGGCGAGCGCGGCCATGGCCACGAGGCCGATGACGGTCACCACGAGGAAGGTCGCGCGCCAGCCGAGGTGCTGGCCGAGGAGCGTGGCCGTGGGGACGCCGACGATGTTGGCGACGGTGAGGCCGAGGAACATCATCGCGACCGCGCGGGCCTGCCGGCCCTCGGCCACCAGCCGGGTGGCGACCACCGAGCCGACGCCGAAGAACGCGCCGTGCGGCAGCCCGGCCAGCACCCGGCCCGCGATGAGCGTGCCGAAGGACGGGGCCAGGGCGGAGGCGAGGTTCCCGATCACGAAGACGCCCATGAGCAGGATGAGCATGCGCTTGCGCGGGATGCGGGAGCCCAGCGCGGTGAGCAGCGGGGCGCCGGCGACGACCCCGAGGGCGTAGGCGGAGACCAGATAGCCGGCGGTGGGGACGGAGGTGCCCAGGTCGTCGGCGACATTGGGCAGCAGGCCCATCATCACGAACTCGGTCGTTCCGATGCCGAAGGCGGAGACGGCGAGCGCGAGCAGCGCCAGGGGCATGGGAGGACCTTCCGGAAGGATGCGGGGGAGCCTTCCAGGCTACGGGGTGGGGGGCGGGGCCCGTCCGGGGGCGGGGGGGGGCCGCTACGCGGGGCCTTGTCCCCTACCCGCCCCTTCCCGAACCGGGGCTCCGCCCCGGACCCCGGTCCTCAAACGCCGGACGGGCTGAATTTTCAGCCCACCCCGTCAGATCTTGACCCGCGCCGCCACCGGCAAGTGGTCGCTCCCCGTGTCCGGCAGGGTCCACGCCGAGACCGGCTCCATGCCGCGCACCATGATCTGGTCGATCCGGGCCATCGGGAAGCTCGCCGGCCAGCTGAAGCCGAAGCCGTCGCCGGCCGCGCCCTGGGCGGAGCGCAGCTGCGAAGTGATCGGGGCGAGCGAGCGGTCGTTCATGGTGCCGTTGAGGTCTCCGAGGAGGATGACCTTCTTCTCCGGCTCCTGGGCGATGGCCCGGCCGAGGGCCTCGGCGCTGCTGTCGCGCTGCCCGGCCGTGAAGCCCGCGTTGAACTTCACCCGGACCGAGGGCAGGTGCGCGACGTAGACGGCGACCGGGCCCTGCGGGGTCTTGACGGTGGCGCGGAGCGCGCGGGTCCAGCCCATGCGGATGTCGACGGGCTGGGCCAGCTGGAGCGGGTACTTGCTCCATATGCCGACCGTGCCCTGCACGGAGTGGTGCTTGTACGTGCTCGCGAGCGCCCGCTCGTACGTCGGCACGGCGGAGGGCTTGAGCTCCTCCAGGGCCACCACGTCGGCGCCGGAGGCCGCGACGTCCTTGGCCGTGCGCTCGGGGTCCGGGTTCTCGGCGTTCACGTTGTGGCTGGCCACGGTGAAGTTGCCGCCCTTGCCGGACTTGTCCCCGAGCAGGCCGCCGAAGAGGTTGGTCCAGACGACGATCGGCAGCAGCAGCGCGACCAGCGCGGTGGCGGAGCGGCGCAGCACGGCGAGGACCAGCAGGACCGGGATGCCGAGGCCGAGCCAGGGCAGGAAGGTTTCCGTGAGGCTGCCGAGGTTGCCGACCTTGTTGGGCAGGTGGGTGTGGAGCAGCATCAGCAGCCCGAGCAGCGCCGCCAGCGCGGCGAGGACCACGCCCCGCCGCCAGACGTCGCGGTCCCGCCACTGGTCCATGAGGCGCCGGGCCCGGGAGCCGGCCCGCTCCGGACCCGTCCCGTCTCGGCCCGTCTCCTGCATGTACGCCTGCGCCATCGCTGTCCTCACTGCCTCGTCCGCTGCGGCCCCGCGCACCGACGATAGGTGATCATCGGTGGCCGGGGCGTTCCGGCCGCCCCGGGTGGGGCGTCGGTCTGGAGGACGACCGTCCGGGCGGCCGGGGTTCCGGAGGACACGGCCGGGGGGCGGGCTGTGACACAACGGGCATATTAGGGAGCGACGGCCCGGCGGCGGCGCCCGGAAGGCGGTCTCCGGGCGCCGCGCGCGGCGCGGGTCAGCCCGCCGGGCGGGGGCGTACGCCTTCCAGGACCGCGTCGACGATCTGCTCGGCGAGGCCCTCGGAGAGCTCCTTCCACTCGTGGAGCATGGCGCGCGAGAGCATCGGGGCGACGAAGAGGTCGGCGAGGAGCTCGACGTCCAGGTCGGCGCGGATCTCGCCGTCGGCCATGCCGCGCCGCAGCACCGCGTAGACGGCCTCGCGGCGGGCCGTGACGACCGTCTCGTGGTACTCCTTCCAGAGTTTGGGGTGGGACTGGACCTGGGTGACGACGGTGCGCAGCACGGCCGAGGAGCGCTTGGCCAGGCCGCGTCTGCGGAGGAACTCCAGCATGGTGACGAGGTCGTCGCGGGCGGAGCGGCCGGCGGGCTCGGGGCCCGTGTCGTCGAGGGAGCGCAGCACGTCGAGCATCAGCTCCTCCTTGCCGGCCCAGCGCCGGTAGAGGGTGGCCTTGCCGACGCCCGCCTCGCGGGCGAGGCGCTCCATCGACAGGTCGCTGATGGTGACGCCCTCCTCCAGGAGGCGGAGGACGGTCTCGATCACGGTGGTGTCCACGGCGGCGTTGCGCGGGCGGCCGCGGCCGGCGGCCGGGCCCCGCCCGGCGGCTTCCGCGGCCGCTTCCGGGGTCGCCTCGGGGCACATGCCGGCCGCCGCGGGCCGGGCCTGGCCGGTCACGTGCCCGCCTCCGCCTGTTCCCGCTCGGCTTCCGGGCGGGGTGCCGCGCCCGTGGGCGCGCTGCCGCGGCCGGGCAGGAAGAGGGCCACGACGGCGGCGCCGAGCAGCGCGACGCCCGTGGCGCCTATGACGGTGACGTGCATGGCGTGGATGAAGGCGTCGTTGGCCGGGGCGACGAGGGCCTTGCCGGCCGGGCCGAGCTTCTCGGCGAGGCCCAGGGTCGCCTCGATGGACTCGCCGGCGGCGTGCCGCGCGGAGCCGGACAGGCCGGGGACGGCGGCCAGTTCGTCGCCGATGCCGTTCCGGTAGGTGGTGGAGAGCACCGAGCCGAGGACGGCGACCCCGAGCGCGCCGCCGACCTGGCGGAAGGTGTTGTTCACGGCGGAGCCGGAACCGGCCTTCTCCCGTGGCAGCGACTGCATGATCGAGACGGTGGCGGGCGGCATGATGTGGGCCATCGCGGTGCCCTGGACGAAGAAGAGCACCTCCAGGACCCAGATCGGGGTGTCCGCGTCGAGGAGCAGGAAGCCCGCGGTGCTGGCGGCGACCAGGACCATGCCGACGGCGCAGACGGCGCGGGCGCCGAACCGGTCCACCACGAGGCGGGCCCTCGGCGCGAAGATCATCTGGGCGGCGGCGAGCGGCAGGAGCAGCAGTCCGCTCTGCAGCGGGGTGTAGCCGCGCACGCTCTGGGTGTAGAAGACGATGAAGAACGTGGTGCCCATCAGCGCGAAGAAGACCAGCGCGATGGAGGAGACGGCCGCCGAGAAGGCGGGGTTCCGGAAGTACCGCACATCGATGGCGGGGTGGGTGCTGCGCCGCTCGTGGAGCACGAAGAGCACCAGGATCAGCAGGCCGCCGCCGGCGGTGCCGAAGACCTCGGGGTCGGTGAAGTCGGCGAGCTGGCCGCCCTTGATGATGCCGTAGACGAGCAGGACGAGACCGGCCACGGAGAGCAGCACGCCGAGGGGGTCGAGGCGGCCGGGGTCGGGGTCCTTGGAGTCGGGGACGAGCAGCACCATCGCGATCAGGCCGATGAGCACGATGGGGACGTTGACCAGGAAGACCGAGCCCCACCAGAAGTGGTCGAGCAGGATGCCGCCGGTGATCGGCCCGATGGCGATGGCGAGGCCGACGGCGCCGGCCCAGATGCCGATGGCCTTGGGCTGCTCCTCGCGCTCGAAGACGTTCATGATGATGGCGAGGGTGGCGGGCATCACGAAGGCGCCGCCGAAGCCCATCACGGCCCGGAAGGCGATCAGTTCGCCGGACGAGCCGGCGACGGCGGACAGCACGGAGCCGATGCCGAACACCACCATGCCGAAGAGCAGCACCTTCTTCCGGCCGAGCCGGTCGCCGAGCAGGCCCGCGGTGAAGAGGATCCCGGCGAAGACGAGCGTGTAGGAGTTGATCGCCCACTCCAGCTCGCTCTGGGTGGCGCCGAGGCCGGTGGGGGCGGGCGAGGCGATCGTCTTCATCGCCACGTTGAGGATCGAGTTGTCCAGGACCACGATCAGCAGGCTGAACAGCAGCACGGCGAGGATGGCCCAGCGTCTGCGGTGGACCGACTCGGGAACCCGGCGGTCGGCCGGGACGACTATCTCCGAGGGGTCCGGGGGACCCGCGGTCGGACCCGACCCGGGCCCGGGGGGAACGGTTGACATGCTCACCAGAGTAGCCCTTTCCGATACGGAACCGTCTCGTATTTGAAAGTCTTTGCGAAAGACGGAAGACCGCCCTGGTCCGGCCGCGCACGGCGTGTCAGCATGGAAGGGATCCGGGGACGCCGTCAGGGCGCCTCGAGACGAAACACAGGAGCCACCGCCATGACGCATGCCTTGAACAAGCCCGACAGCAGCCCCGCCGCGAGCGACGCGAGCAAGGCGCTGTACGGGGGCACGAGTTCCCGGCGCATCACCGTCCGCGACATCTCCGCCGCCAAGGCGCGCGGCGAGAAGTGGCCCATGCTCACCGCCTACGACGCGATGACCGCCTCCGTATTCGACCAGGCCGGCATCCCCGTACTCCTCGTGGGCGACTCCATGGGCAACTGTCACCTCGGCTACGAGTCCACCGTGCCCGTCACCATGGACGAGATCGCCGTCCTGTCCGCCGCGGTCGTCCGCGGCACCAAGCGCGCCCTGATCGTCGCCGACCTGCCCTTCGGCTCGTACCAGGAGGGCGCCGTCCAGGCGCTGCGCAACGCCACCCGGCTGATCAAGGAGACCGGCGCCGGCGCGGTCAAGCTGGAGGGCGGCGAGCGCTCCGCCGACCAGATCCGGCTGCTGGTGGAGGCCGGCATCCCGGTCATGGCCCATATCGGCCTCACCCCGCAGTCGGTCAACGCCTTCGGCGGCTACCCCGTGCAGGGCCGCGGCGAGGAGGCCGCGCAGCAGCTGCTGCGCGACGCCAAGGCCGTGCAGGACGCGGGCGCCTTCGCCGTCGTCCTGGAGGTCGTGCCGGCCGAGCTGGCCGCCGAGGTGACCCGCACCCTGCACATCCCGACCGTGGGCATCGGCGCGGGCGCCGGGTGCGACGCCCAGGTGCTGGTGTGGACCGACATGGCCGGCATGACGCCGGGCCGCCTGCCGCGCTTCGTCAAGCAGTACGCGCAGGTGCGCGAGGTCCTCGGCGACGCCGCCAAGGCGTTCGCCGAGGAGGTCGTGGGCGGCGCCTACCCGGCGGAGGAGCACTCCTTCCACTAAGGGCCCACCGGCCCCGACAGCCGGCCGGCGTCCCCGCACCGGGGCCGTCGGCCGGCTGTCGGCATTCTGTAGGCGCGTTGTCAGTGGCCCCTGGCACTGTGGTGGTCATGACGCGAAACGACACCTCACGGGGGGCGGGCAGCGGCGGTAACGCCGTCGAAGTCCGTGGCCTCGTCAAGCACTTCGGTGACACCAAGGCGCTCGACGGCGTGGACCTCGACGTGCGCGAGGGCACCGTCCTCGGTGTGCTCGGGCCCAACGGCGCCGGCAAGACCACCCTGGTCCGCTGTCTGTCCACGCTGCTCCGGCCGGACGCGGGCACCGCTCGCGTCGCGGGGTACGACGTGGTGGCCCAGCCCCGGCAGCTGCGCCGCGTGATCGGCCTGACCGGCCAGTACGCCTCGGTGGACGAGAAGCTGTCCGGCTTCGAGAACCTGTACATGATCGGCCGGCTGCTGGACCTCTCCCGCAAGGACGCCCGCCGCCGCGGCGAGGAGATGCTGGAGCGCTTCTCCCTCACCGAGGCCGCCAAGCGCCCCGCCGGGCAGTACTCCGGCGGCATGCGCCGCCGGCTGGACCTCGCCGCCTCCATGATCGGCCGCCCGGCCGTGCTCTATCTGGACGAGCCCACCACCGGCCTCGACCCCCGCACCCGCAACGAGGTGTGGGAGGAGGTCCAGCGGATGGTCGCCGAAGGCTCCACCGTCCTGCTCACCACGCAGTACATGGAGGAGGCCGAGCAGCTGGCCCAGGAGCTGACGGTCATCGACCGCGGCCGGGTCATCGCCGGCGGCCGGGTCGACGAGCTCAAGGCCAAGGTCGGCGGGCGCACCCTGCAGATCCGCCCGGCCGACCGGGGCGAGCTGGCCCGGATGGTCGGCGCGGTGGCCCAGGCCGGGCTGGACGGCATCGCCGGCGCCACGGCCGACGAGGCCGAGGGCGTCGTCAACATCCCCATCGTCAGCGACGAGCAGCTGACCGCCGTGGTCTCCCTGCTGGGCGCGCGCGGCTTCGCCATCTCCGATATCTCCACCCACCTGCCGAGCCTCGACGAGGTCTTCCTCGCCGTCACCGGCCAGAAGGCGTCCGCCCCGCGCGAGGACGCCGCCGACACCGACGCACTCCAGGAGGTCGCCGCATGAGCACGGCCACGATCGGCGCGCCCGCGGCGGCGCCCGCCCGCGAGGGCCGCATCGGCCTGCGGGCCAACCTGCGGCACATAGGCGCCCTCGCGCGCCGCAACATGCTCCAGATCAAGCAGGACCCGGAGTCGATGTTCGACGCCGTGATCATGCCGATCATCTTCATCCTGCTCTTCACCTACGTCTTCGGTGGCTCGATGGCCGGCAAGGGCCATGAGCAGGAGTACCTCAACTACCTGGTGCCCGGCCTGATGGCCATGCAGGGCATGAACATCGCCATGGCCGTCGGCACCGGCGTCAACGACGACTTCAAGAAGGGGGTGATGGACCGCTTCCGCACCATGCCGATATCCCGGTCCTCCGTCCTCATCGCGAAGATCGTGGTCGAGGTCGGCCGGATGCTCATCGCCACGACCATCCTGCTCGTCATGGGCTTCGCCCTCGGCCTGTCCATCACCACCACCCCGCTGCACCTGCTGGCCGCGGTCGCCCTGTCCATGGTCTTCGGCGCCTCGCTGATGTGGGTCTTCATCCTGCTCGGCCTGTCCCTGAAGACCCCGCAGGCCGTCCAGGGCATGGCGATGATCATCCTGATGCCGCTCCAGTTCGGCAGTTCGATCTTCGCGCCGACGGCCAAGATGCCCGGCTGGCTGGAGGGCTTCACGAAGTACAACCCGCTGTCCAACCTCGCCGACGCCTCCCGCCACCTGATGCGCGGCGGACCGGTCGCCCACTCCGTGTGGATGACACTGGCCTGGGCCGTGGCGATCACGGTGGTGACGGCACCGCTCGCGGTCTCGAAGTTCCGCAGCAAGACCTGAGCCGGCCCGTGTCCGCGTCATACGAGGGCGGTGGCCTCCTCCAGGGTGAGGCCGCCGCCCTCGGCGTACGCGCGCTCGTACGCACCGTCGCCGAGCACCTCCCGCGCCGCGGCCGCCGTGCGGTCGGACACCTCGCGCTCCACCGAGTGCGGCGGGAGGTCGGCCGGGCGCAGGGCCTCGGCGGCGCCGAGCAGCCGGGCGGCGCGCAGCGCGTGCCCCTCCCGGTCCGCCGGCTCCGCGTGCTCCCCGCCGGCCGGGGCGGCGTGGGCGAAGGCGGAGAACAGCAGGTGCGTCATCGGCAGCTGGGGCACCGCCAGCGTCGACAGCGGGTCGCCGGTCAGCGACAGTGCCTCGCGCAGCCTCGGCAGGGCGTCCGCCGGGCGGCCGTCCAGGGTGTCCAGCCAGGCCATCTGACCGCACATCAGGCTCTGGAACATCACCACCGAGCGGATGCCGAAGTCCGCCACCAGCTCCTCGAAGATCTCCCGGGCCTCGGCCGTGCGCCCGGTGCGCGCGATCCGCACGCCGAGCTGGAGCCGGCCGAAGATCGCGGCATCCGTATTGCCCTGCTCCGCTTCCCCGATGGCGTCGCGGAGCATCTGCTCGCCCTCCTCCTCGCCGACCGCCCCCGCCTCGACCAGCGCCCCGGCGAGCCGGGCGCGCAGCGCCGGCAGCTGCCCGGTCGAACCGATCTCACGGACCTGCTCCACGGCCTCCCGGTAGTCCTCGGCCGCCAGATCGAACTGCCCGCGCCGCTCGTGGACTTCGCCCAGGCCCGTCAGGCCCTCCGCCACGCCCCAGGAGTCCCCGAGCCGCCGGAAGATGCGTACGCTCTCCTCCGAGTCCTCGGTGGCCTGGTCCAGCCCGCCGGGGTGGTCGTTGAATATCTTGGAGCGCAGCTGGAGCACATGGCCCAGCTCCCACTCGTAACCCAGCTCGCGGCAGCGCGTGACCATCGTGTCCAGGGTCCCGTACAGCGTCTCGAAATCGCCGGTCATGAGGATGGCGAAGAAGACGATGAAGCCCGGCACACGGCAGATCTGCGGCTGCCCGTCCGCGTAGGCCGCGGCCATGCCGCGCAGTCTGCGCTGTGTCTCCGGCGACTGGACCACGGCCATGTCCGCCATGCTGACCAGCTGCGTCAGATGGACCCCGCGCCGCGCCTCCGCCAGCACCTCGGGCGGCATCGGCGGCGGCCGCTCGGTGCACGTCACATACAGCGGGGTGGCCGGGACGACCGGCTCGGCGAACGGGTCGGGGCCCATCGCGGCCACCGCCTCCGCCCAGTGCGCGGCGTCCGCGCGGTGGTCCCTGAGCTGCCAGAACCAGCCCATGGACAGCACCAGGCACAGCGCCTCCTGCTCGTCCTCCGCCGCGACCGCGCGGCGCAGGGCCGTACGCAAGTTGTCGTGCTCCAGCTCCAGCCGCTCCAGCCAGACGCCCTGCGCCGGTCCGCGCAGCAGCGGGTCCCCGGTGCGGGCCAGCTCGCGGAAGGCCACCAGGTGGCGGTGCTCGGCGCCCGCCCGCTCGCCGGCCTCGTCCAGCCGCTCGGCGGCGTACTCCCCGACGGTCTCCAGCAGCCGGTAGCGCATCTCGCCGCAGGCCGCGGGCTCGGCGACCACCAGCGACTTGTCGACGAGCGAGCCGAGCAGGGCGGCCACGTCCCGGGCCCCGACGGCGTCGGCCGCGGGCGCGGCGGCCGGGTCCGGGCCGTCGCCGCAGACCTCCTCGGCGATCGCCAGGTCGCAGCCGCCGGAGAAGACGGACAGGCGGCGCAGCACGGCCCTCTCGGGGCGGTCCAGCAGGTCCCACGACCAGTCGACGACGGCGCGCAGCGTCTGCTGGCGCGGCAGGACGGTGCGGCTGCCGGAGGTCAGCAGCCGGAAGCGGTCGTCGAGGCGGTCGGCGAGGCCGCGCGGGGTGAGCATCCGCAGGCGGGCGGCGGCGAGTTCGATGGCCAGCGGCAGGCCGTCCAGGCGGCGGCAGATCTCGGCGCACGCCTCCGGGTCGTCCTCGACGCGGAAGCCGGTGCGGGCCGCGGCGCCCCGGTCGGCGAGCAGCCGCAGGGCGACCGTGTCGGGCAGCGGTTCCACGGGCCGCACCGCCTCGCCCGGCACGCCCAGCGGCTCACGGCTGGTGGCGAGCACGGTGACGCCCGGGCAGTGCGCGAGGAGCGTCTCGGCGAGGCGGGCCGCGGCGTCGACGACGTGCTCGCAGTTGTCGAGGACGAGCAGCATGCGGCGCTGCGCGCAGTGTTCGGCGAGCCGGGCCAGCGAGTCCGTCGCGGAGGCGTCGCCGGCGGCCCGCAGCCCGTCGGCGGTGGTCCGCACCACGGTCTCGCGGCCGCCGAGCGCGGTCAGCACCGCCTCGGGCACGGTGCCCGGATCGTCGACGGGCGCGAGCTCGGCGAACCACACGCCGTCGCTCCACACGCCGTGCGCGGCGGCGGCCTCGGCGGCCTCCAGCGAGAGCCGCGTCTTCCCGGCGCCCCCGGGCCCGAGCAACGTCACCAGCCGGTGCGCGCGCAACTCGCCGCCGATGGACACGATGTCGTCCTCCCGCCCGACGAAGGAGGTGAGCCGGGCCCGGAGGTTTCCGGGGGACGGGGCGGGGGCGCCTCCGGCGGGGGGCAGGGGTACGCCGTGCGGCGCGGCACCGCCTCCGGCGAGGGCGCGGTGCCACCGGGCGGGGACGGCCGGCCGTCCGGGGCGACGGCACCGTGCGCGGCGAGGCCGCCCGACGGGTACGGCGGCGCGGTGCCGCCGGCGGGCGGGTACGACCCGGCGTAGGGCACAGCGGCACCACCCGGTGCGACCACCCCGTGAGGCCCCGAGGCGCCGTGCCCGGCCGCACCACCGGGCGGATGAGGCGCACCGGGCACCGACGCGGCGTCATCGGCGGGCGGGTACGACCCCGCGTAAGGCACAGCGGCACCACCCGGCGCGACCGCCCGGTGGGACGCACCCTGCCCGGCCGGACCGCCCGGCGGATACGTCACACCGGGCACCGACGCGGCACCATCGGCAGACGGATACGACCCCGCGTAAGGCACCACGGCACCACCCGGCGCGACCACCCGGTGGGACGCACCCTGCCCGGCCGGACCGCCCGGCGGATACGTCACACCGGGCACCGACGCGGCACCATCGGCGGGCGGATACGACCCCGCGTAAGACACCCCCTCACCACCCGGCGCAACCACCCCGTGAGGCCCCGAGGCGCCGTGCCCGGGCGGACGAGGCGCACCCTGCGGCGGTGCGCCGAGCGCACCGCCGCCCGGTACCGGCCCGGCCGGATCCGGGTTCAGGAGTTCCGCGTGGAGGGCGCGGAGTTCCGGGCCCGGGTCCGTGCCGAGGCGGGCCGAGAGGTCGTCCGCGACGGCCGCGTACGCGGCGAGCGCCTCCGCCGGGCGGCCCGCGGCGCGCAGGGCGCGCAGCCGCACGGCGTGCAGGGGCTCGTCCAGCGGATGCTCCTCGCACAGCGCGGCCAGCTCCGGAAGGATCTGCTCCGCCCGGCCGAGGGCGACCGCGGCGGCCAGCCGCGTACGGCGGGCGTCCAGGCGGCGCGCCTCGTGGCGGGCGGCGAGGGCCGCCCGGTCCGGGAGGTCGGCGAGGACGGGCCCGCGCCACAGGGCGAGGCCGGTGTCGAGCAGGTCCGCGGCCTTCGCGGGGTCGCCGTCGGCGAGGGCCCGCGCGCCCTCCTCGGCGAGCCGCTGGAAGCGGTGCAGGTCGACGTCCTCGGGCGTGGCACGGAGCCGGTAGCCGCCGGCCGACGAGGCGACGGCGTCGTGCCCGAGGGCCCGCCGGAGCCGGCCCACGAGGGCCTGCAGCGCGCCCGCCGCGTCGGCGGGCGGTCCGTCGCCCCAGACGTCGTCGATCAGCGCCTCGGCGGTCCGGGCCCGGCCCGGGTGCAGGGCGAGCGCCGCGAGGAGGGCGCGCAGCCGCGCGCCGCCGAGGGCGGCGGGGTGACCGTCGTCGGAATGGGCCTGGGTGGTGCCGAGGATGCCGTAGCGCACCGCCCTATTCTCACCCCGGCCCCGCCCCGGCCACCGCACGCATTGCGCCGGGACGGGCCGGAGGAAGTACCGTCGCCGGGTACATCCGCACACCACACCCCACAGGAGCACACTCGTATGTCGACAGCGACCCGCGGCGAACGGCGCGTCAGCCCCGTCTTCCTCGCCCTCGTCGCCATCATGGCGGTCTCCATATGGGCGGTGTGGACGGACTTCTCGGCGAGCCCCGGCTTCGCCGTGTTCCTGTTCATCGTGTCGGGCTGGGTCGTCTCGCTCTGCCTCCACGAGTACGCGCACGCCCGCACCGCCCTGCACGGTGGCGACCTCTCGGTCGGAGCCCGCGGCTATCTGACCCTCGACCCGCTGAAGTACACCCACGCCCTGCTGAGCATCGTGCTCCCGGTGATCTTCGTGATCATGGGCGGGATCGGCCTGCCGGGCGGCGCCGTCTTCATCGAGCGGCACCGGATCCGCGGCCGCTGGCGGCACAGCCTCATCTCGGCGGCGGGCCCGCTGACGAACGTCCTGTTCGCGCTCGTGGTCACGGCGCCGTTCTGGCTGGGTCTGATGGACGGGGTGCCGGACCACTTCCGGTACGCGCTCGCGTTCATGGCGCAGCTCCAGCTGACCGCGGCGATCCTCAACTCCCTGCCGGTGCCGGGCCTGGACGGCTACGGCGTCGTCGAGCCGTGGCTGCCGTACAAGGTGCGCAGGCAGGTCGAGCCGTTCGCGCCGTTCGGGATACTGGCCGTCTTCGGGTTCCTGTGGATCCCCGAGGTCAACATCGCGTTCTTCGACATGATCGACGCGGTGCTGCACGGACTCCGGGTGACGGAGTGGGACACCTACTGGGGGCAGCAGCTGTTCCGCTTCTGGGAGGGGACGCCGGAGATCCCGTCGCTGACGGGCATCGTGCTGAACTGACGCGCGCCGGGCCGGAAGCCGCTGCCGGCCCGGCCCCGCTTCCCCCGGTCACCGCCGGGGCCCCGGGCGGGCCGGATGATCCGGCCCGCCCGTCGTCGTTCCGGCTACTCCGCCGCCGCCCGGTCGTTCTTCGCCTTGCGGACGTAGTACCAGGCGATGTTGGACGAGACGCCGAGCAGCAGCACCCAGACGATGCCGAGCCAGCTGCCCTGCGCGAAGGAGACGACGGCCGCCACGGCCGCCAGGACGCAGACGGTGAGGGCGTAGAGGGCGAGGCGGGGCATGGGAGGGGGCTCCTGTCCGGGGGCGCATGCGTACGATCCCGCCCATTGTCCCCCACCGCCCCCGGGCTCCCCCTGAGGCCCCTCGGGACCCCTCACGGCCTCTCGAAGCCCTTTGGGGCCCGCCCCGGCCGGGCCGTCCGTCAGATGTCGGTGACGCGCAGCCCCGCGTGGGCCTTGTACCTGCGGTTGACCGAGATCAGGTTCGCGACCAGCGACTCCACCTGGTGGGCGTTGCGCAGCCGGCCCGCGAAGACGCCGCGCATGCCGGGGATGCGGCCGGCCAGGGCCTGCACGAGGTCCGTGTCGGCGCGGGACTCCCCCAGGACCATCACATCGGTGTCGATCTCGGCGATCTCCGGGTCGGAGAGCAGCACGGCGGACAGGTGGTGGAAGGCCGCGGTGACCCGCGAGTCCGGCAGCAGGGCGGCGGCCTGCTCGGCGGCGCTGCCCTCCGCCGGCTTCAGGGCGTAGGCGCCCTTCTTGTCGAAGCCGAGCGGGTTGACGCAGTCGATGACGAGCTTGCCCGCGAGCTCCTCGCGCAGGCTCTCCAGGGTCTTGGCGTGGCCGTCCCACGGCACGGCGACGATCACGATGTCGCTGCGCCGGGCGCACTCGGCGTTGTCGGCGCCCTCGACGCCGAGGCCCAGCTCCTCGGCCGCGGTCCGCGCCCGGTCGGCGGCCCGGGAGCCGATGATGACCTGCTGGCCCGCCTTGGCCAGCCGGTAGGCCAGGCCGCGGCCCTGGTCGCCGGTGCCACCGAGCACGCCCACCACGAGTCCGGACACATCCGGAAGATCCCAAGGGTCCTTCGCCGGGGCCTTCTTCACGTCGTCAGAAGTAGTCATGACAGCGATACTGTCACGCCCCGTCGACCGGTACCGAGGGGCTCGTCCCCACGCTGCGCCGCGCACGGGCCCGTACGGGTGAGGGGCCGCGGAATCCGTCCGGCCGGTGCGGCGCCCGGGGCAGGATGGCGGTCCATGGACGCCGTACGTGTCGCGCTGCTGCGCGAAGTGCTCGCCGGGACCGAGTGGTTACGGTCCACCCGCCGTTTCGCGGGGACGATGCGGAGCTCCGTCGCGCGCCACCACGGCGGACTGCTGCTGGTCGGCACCGAGGAGTACGAACCCTGGCACCTGGCCGCCCACCTGGACGACGAGGCGGCCTGGTCGGGTCTGCCCGAGCTCTCCCCCACCCTCGTGCGCCACCGGGTCCCGGCGGGCGTGCCCGCGCACCTCTCGGTCGGGCTGGGCAGGCTGGAGGCGGTGCGGCGCGGTGAGACGCTGCTGGTGGTGGCGGCCGGGCGGCCCGGGGAGGGGCTGCTGGAGCGGGTCCACGACGCCCGGCGCGGCGGGGCCACCGTCCTCGCCCTGGACGGCGCCTCCGACGAGCGCGCGGGCGCCGAGCTGCGCGCGCTGGCCCATGACGCGCTGGCCGCGCCGGCGGCCGCCGCGATCTGCGGCCCGTCCCACGGTTCGACGGCGACGGAGCTCGACCTCGACACCGTGCAGCACCTGGTCAGCGCGGCCGCCGGGGAGAACGGCCTGCCCTCGCCGCGGGGCCGGCGGCGCTTCCGGGACCGGCTGGCCCGGCTGGCGGACCAGCTGACGGCGCCTCCGCCGCCGCGCTGGTAGGGCGGGACCCCGCGCCGGAAAGCCCTGGGGAAGCCTGGGGAAGCCCTCGGGCACACCGGAAAGCCCTCGGGAAGCCCTGGGCGAGCCCAAGTCCTGGGGAAAATCGTTTGCTCACGATCTTGCCTATGCGGAGCATGGTCCTCCGTGACTGAGCACGATCCCCCCGGCCCCGCCCCCGCCTCCGAGGCCCCCGAAACCCCCGAGATCCCCCGGCCCACCGGGCGCCTCCGCGCCCTGCTGCCCGACCTCTCCCCGTGGCACTCCTCACGGGACTTCCGCCGGATGTGGCTGGCGGGGCTCGTGACCGTGTTCGGCACCTTCCTCACCTTCGTCGCCGTACCGCTCCAGCTCAAGGAACTGACCGGTTCGGCGCTCGCGGTCGGCGCGATCGGCGCGGTCGAGCTCGTCCCCCTGATCGTCTTCGGGCTGTACGGCGGCGCGCTCGCCGACGCCGTCGACCGCCGCAAGCTGATCCTGTGGACCGAGGTGGGCCTCGGCGTCCTGTCCGCGCTCCTGCTGCTCAACACGCTGCTGCCGGAGCCGCTGGTCTGGCCGCTGTACGTGGTGGCCGCGCTGACCAGCGCCCTGGCCGGGCTCCAGCGCCCGGCGATGCAGGCGATCGTGCCCCGGGTGGTCGCGCACGATCAGCTGCCCGCGGCCATCGCCCTGAACTCGGTGCGCTGGCAGGTCGGCGCGGTCGCCGGCCCTTCGCTGGCGGGCCTGCTCATCGCCTTCGCGGGCCTGGAGTGGGCGTACGCCCTGGACGTCGCCTCGTATGTGCTCTCGGGCGCGCTGCTGCTGGGGCTCGCGCCCTCCCCCGCGCCGCGTGAGGCGGAGAAGCCGTCGCTGCGCGGCATCCTGGAGGGCGGCCGGTACGCGTGGAGCCGCAAGGAGCTGCTCGGCACGTACGCGATCGACATGGTGGCGATGCTGTTCGCGTTCCCCACCGCGATCTTCCCGTTCCTCGCGGACGACCTGGACGCGCCCTGGGCGCTGGGCCTGATGTACGCGGCGGGCGCGGTCGGCTCCCTGGTGGTGAGCCTGACCAGCGGCTGGGCCTCCCGGGTGCACCGGCACGGCCGGATGGTCGTGTGCGCGGCGGCCGGCTGGGGCGCGGCCATGGCGGTGGCGGGGTGGATGCACAACGTCTGGCTGGTGCTGCTGTTCCTGGCCGTGGCGGGCGGCTGCGACATGGTCAGCGGACTCTTCCGGTCCGCCATCTGGGACCAGACGATCCCGGACGAGCTGCGCGGGCGGCTCGCGGGCATCGAGATGCTCTCGTACTCGGTGGGCCCGCAGCTCGGCCAGGTCCGCGCGGGCGGCATGGCCTCGCTGACGAACGTCCGCGCGTCGGTGTGGGCGGGCGGCGTGGCCTGCCTGGCCTCGGTGGGGCTGCTGGCCGCGGCGCTGCCGAAGCTGATGTCGTACGACGCGCGCACGGACGAGCACGCGGTCCGTATGCGGGGCCGCAAGGCGGCGGAGGCGGTGGCGGAGGCGGCGTGACCGCGGGCGCCGGGGGCCCCAGGCCGGACGGCCCGTCCGGACACGGGGAACCCGGGGCGGCCAACCCGTCCGGACCCGGGGAACCCGGGGCGGCCAACCCGTCCGAACACGGAAAACCCAGGGGCGGCCGACCCGTCCGGACCCGGGGCGGAGCCGCGCGGGACGGGCAGCGGGCGGTGGAGGGCACCGCCCGCACGGGCCCTACCCCTCGCGCCCCCGCTCGCCCTCGCCGTCGCCGTCGTTCCAGCGCGGATCCTCGCGCCATTCCGTCTCCCGCTCGCGGGCCGTCTCCATCGCGTGGGCGGCCTCCTCGCGGGTGTCGTACGGGCCGAGGCGGTCCGCGGCGCGGCACTCGGGACCCTCCTCGACCGTGCCGTGCTTGAGGCAGTAGTACCACTCGCCCGGCTTGCCGGTCCCCCGCCGTTTGAACAGCGCCATGCTGGTCTCCTCGCGTCCTGCGCACCCGCCCGCGCGGGTGGCCGCCGTCGGCCCACTTCTTCTGCCCACATGGTCCCCGATACGCCCTGGCTACACTCGCTGACATGTCTGGCCAGTCGCTTCTCAGCCCGGGGACCCTCTCCCCCACCCGCCCCGTCCCCGCCTCGATCACTCGTCCCGAGTACGTGGGCAAGGACGCTCCCACCCCTTACACCGGTCCCGAGATCCAGGACACCGAGACGATCGAGCGGATGCGGATCGCGGGCGGCATCGCCGCGCGGGCGATGGAGGAGGCGGCGAAGCTCATCGCGCCGGGCGTGACGACGGACGAGCTCGACCGCGTCGCGCACGCGTACATGTGCGACCACGGCGCCTACCCCTCGACGCTGGGCTACCGCGGCTTCCCCAAGTCGCTGTGCGCGTCCGTGAACGAGGTGATCTGCCACGGCATCCCGGACTCGACCGTGCTGCGCGACGGCGACATCGTGAACCTCGACGTGACGGCGTACATCGGCGGGGTGCACGGCGACAACAACGCCACCTACCTGTGCGGCGACGTGGACGAGGAGTCCCGGCTGCTGGTGGAGCGCACGCGCGAGGCGCTGAACCGGGCGATCAAGGCGGTCAAGCCGGGCCGCCGGATCAATGTCATCGGCCGTGTCATCGAGTCCTACGCCAAGCGCTTCGGCTACGGGGTCGTCCGTGACTTCACCGGCCACGGCATCAACTCGTCCTTCCACTCCGGCCTGATCGTCCCGCACTACGACAGCCCGCACCACGACACCCTGATCCAGCCCGGCATGACGTTCACGATCGAGCCGATGCTGACGCTGGGGACGCACGAGTACGACATGTGGGAGGACGGCTGGACGGTCGTCACCAAGGACCGGAAGCGGACGGCCCAGTTCGAACACACGCTGGTGGTGACGGACAGCGGGGCGGAGATCCTCACGCTTCCGTGATCCTGCCGTAAGCCCTGCCGGGTGGCGTCCGGGGCGGTAAGGTTTTTACCGACAGCACGTCGGGAACCAATTGACTTAGGTAAGCCTAACTAGAGAGAATCGCGGTGGCGGCGCGGCGACGACACGTTCGCGTCCCTCCCCGTACCCTCCCGCCCTCGGTCTCCGGAGGTCCGTCTTGGACGCGCCCGCTACCACGCCGTTCTCCATCCTGATCCGCACCGCCTCGCACGAGCAGCACACCCAGGCGGAGAACTCGTCGTTCATGAGCGACATGCTCGGTGGCCGGCTCGGCGTCGACGCCTACCGCCGGTACACCGAGCAGCTGTGGTTCGTCTACCGCGCCCTGGAGGGCGGCCCCTCCGCCGCGGCCCTCGCGGCGGACCCCGTGGCGGGGCCCTTCATACGGCCCGAGCTGGCCCGCACCGCCGAGCTGGAGCGCGACCTGGCCCACCTGGGCGGCCCCGGCTGGCAGGCCGGTGTGCGCCCGCTGCCCGCCACGGAGGCGTACGCGGCCCGCGTCGGCGAGTGCGCCCGCGACTGGCCCGCCGGCTATGTCGCCCACCACTACACGCGCTATCTGGGCGACCTCTCCGGCGGCCAGATCATCCGCGGCACCGCCGAGAAGACCTGGGGCTTCGCCCGCAAGGGCGACGGCGTCCGCTTCTACGTCTTCGAGGCGATCGGCAACCCGGCCGCGTTCAAGCGGGAGTACCGCGAGCTGCTCGACGCGCTGCCGGTGGACGACCTGGAGAAGCAGCGGGTGATCGACGAGTGCAAGCGCGCGTTCGCGCTGAACACGGCGGTCTTCCGGGAACTGGGCCGGGAGTTCCCGCTGAGCGCGTAGGGGGCTCAGCGGGCCGATGACGCTGCCGGACGGGCTGATTTCAGCCCGTCCGGCGTTTGAGGACATTCGGGAAGGGGCGGGTAGGGGAAAAGCCCCCCGCCCTCACCCCCGCACAGCCCGCCACCGCCGCGCCGCATACACCGCCCCACCCCCCACGAGCACCAGCCCACCCGCGGCCCCGAGCAGCGCCCCGTCGGCCCCGGTTTCGGCGAGCGCCGGAGCCTCGGCGTCATCGGTCACCCCGCCACTCCCACCCGTGGCGCCGCCACCGGCCGACGGCTCACCGCCCGCCGTCACCGACAGCGTCACCGGGTCGAGCGCGTCCCCCTCCTTGTAGTTCCGGAACACCTTCGCGCCGGCCGCCGTCAGCTTCGCCGGGATCTTCGCGTAGGTGACGGCGCCGCCCGCGCCGCCGCCGGGCTTGACCGCCGACAGGTCGAGGGCGGCGAGGGCCACGTCGTCCTGGGTCTTCCCGCCGGCCGTGACGTCGGCGGTGACGCGGCCCGTCTTCCCACCGGACCCGGCGTCCGTCGTGACCTTGAAGTCCGCGAGCTTGAGGTCGAGCCCCCAGCCCTTGCCGGCCTTCTCGTGGCCGAGGAAGCGGACACCGCCCTTGAAGGTGGTGGTGACCGCGTGCGTCGCGCTGTCGTACGAGCCCTTGGCGCCGGAGAAGGTGAACGGGCCGTTCTCGGACGCCTGCTCGGCGCCGTCCGTGACCTCGATCTTCCCCCGGGCGATCGGGCCGGTCACATACTTCCGGAACCGGTCCTCCACGCCCCAGTCGAGCGTGCCGTCGGTGATGTCGAACTTCGGGGCGGCCTTCGGGGCCGCCTCGGTCCGCGCGGCCGCGTCCGCCGCGTGGGCCGGCACCGCGAAGGCGGTGGCGCCGAGGGCCGTGGCGGCGGCGAGGGCGGCGAGGGCGCCTCTCCGGGCGGTGCGGGCGCGGCGCGGGGTGCGTGAGGTGACGGTCATGTCGGGGGTGTCTCCTTGGTCGTGGGAAACGGGGGGTGGGGATCCGGGGGGATCAGGGGGAAAGAGAGGTCCGCGCCGGCCGCTGCGCGGTGAGGAGGGGGGCCGCGGCCGGCGCGGAGTTCGGGGCGGTCAGCCGTCGGTGCCGGGCGCGGTGGCACCCGCCCGCGCCTTACGGCGCTTGCGGACCACGGCGTACGCGGTGGCGGCGAGGGCCACGGCGGCGGCACCGGCGAGGGTGACCGGGAGGGCGGGGAAGGAGGAAGAGGACGGCGACGCCCCGGTGCGCGCCGGGGCGGCGGACGACGGCGAGGGCTTCGGGCCGCTGCCGAGGTCCGGCAGGGCCGGCGGCTTCGCCCGGGGGTCGAGCGGGACGGCGAGGGAGACGGGGTCCATCTCCGCGCCTTCCTGGTACATCCGGCCGAACGCCCCGGCCCCTTGCGCGGTCAGCCGGGCGGGGGCCTCGGTGACGGTGGCGAGGCCGTCCTTCTCCTTCAGCCCGGAGGCGTCGAAGGTGACCAGCGGAACGTTTCTCCCGCCGGGTGCGCCGACGTTGGCGACATCCGCCGACAGCGTGCCCCTGCCGTCCTTCACCTCCGTCCGCACGCCCGTGAGCGTGAGGTCGAGGTGCTTTCCGGTGAAGCGCAGCGTGCCGTCGAAGGCGGCGGCGAGGGCCTTGGCGTCCGCGTCGTACGTGCCCTTGCCGCGCGGGAAGCGGAAGAGCGCGCCACCGTCCTGGGCGCCGTCGGTGAGCTGCCAGGAGCCCTGTGCGACCGGGCCGGTGACGTATTCGCGGAAGGTGCGGCGGACGCCCCAGTCGACGGCGGCCCCGGTGAACTCGCCCGTGCGCCCGGGCTCGCCGGAAGGGGAACCGCCGGGCGCGGACGAGGGCTTCGCGGCGGCGGCCACGACGTCGGCCGAGAGCCGGACGGGGTCGAGCGCGGTGCCGGCGGCGTAGAAGCCGGCGAACGCCTTCGCGCCCTGCTCGGTGAGGGTGGCGGGGAGGTCGGCGAGGGTGACGGAGCCGCCGCCGTGGAGGTCGGCTCCGGAGAGGTCGAGCGAGGCGAAGGGCACGTGTGCGGCGTCGGTGACCTCGCCGCTGTCCCCGGCCCTGCCGGTCACGTCGGCGTAGAGGGTGCCCTTGCCGCCGGAGACCCGGACCTCGGGGTTGCCGAGGGTGAGGTCCAGTTCGTGGGTGCCGTCGGGCTTGCGGTGCCCGGTGAAGTGCACGGAGCCCGAGAAGGCGGCGTCGAAGGAGCCGCCGCCGGGGTCGTACGAGCCCTTGGCGGAGTGGAAGCGGAACCTGCTGTCGCCGACCGTGGCGGCGCCGGCCCGGAGTTCCCAGGCGCCCTTGGCGACCGGGCCGGTGACATAGCTCTGGAAGGAGGACTTGATGCCCCAGTCCAGCCGCCCGCCGGAGATCTCGGCGGGCTCCGCCGCCCGGGCCCCGGCGGGCGGCACCAGGGCCGTCAGCAGCGTCGCCAGCAGGGCCACGGCGGGGACGCGGGCGGATCTGGACGACGGCATCGGGGCCCCTTCCGGGCAGCGCGGCGGACATCGCGAGGCACCCGTCGGGCACATGGCGATTTAGGTAAGGCTAACCTAAGCTACATCCCATCAGGTCGGAAACCCCCGGCCGGAGCGAAAGGCAGGAACCGTGCTTCAACGGCAGTACGCGGGTATGCCGAGACCTACCCACCGGCGCACCCGAACACACGCCGCCCTGCTGCTGCTTCCGGCCGTTCTGCTCGGCCTCCTGACCCTCACCGGCTGCGGTTCCGCGGGCGGCGGGAGCACGGCCGGGGGCGGGGAGCGGAAGACGGCGGCGGCCGACCGCGTCGAGCCGCTCGCGGGCCCCTTGGAGCAGCGGCTCCCCGCCACGGTGCGCTCGGCCGACGGGCACGAGGTCACCGTGCGGAGCACCGACCGGATCGTGCCGCTCACCGGCTCGCTCTCCGAGCTCGTCTTCACCCTGGGCCTCGGCGACCACGTCGTCGCCCGGGATGTCACCGCCACCTTCGAACAGGCGGCGAAGCTGCCCGTGGTGACCCGCGCGCACGATGTCTCGGCGGAGAACGTGCTCTCCCTCCGGCCCACGCTCGTCCTCGCGGAGTCCACCACCGGGCCGGCCGAGGCCGTCGACCAGATCCGGGCCGCGGGCGTCCCCCTCGTCGTCCTCGACCCGGCGAAGCGGCTGGAGGACGTCGGCACCCGCATCGACCGGGTCGCGGCCGCCCTCGGCGCCCGCACCGCCGGCGACCGGCTGCGCGAGCGCACCCGGGGCCGGATCGACGCCGCCCGCAAGGGCGTTCCCGGCGGTACGCGGCCCAAGGTCGCCTTCCTCTACCTGCGCGGCTCGGCGTCCGTCTACCTCCTCGGCGGCACGGGCTCCGGCGCGGACTCGCTGATCGAAGCGGCCGGCGGCGTGGACGCGGGCGCGGCCTCGGGGCTGAAGCGGGACTTCACCCCGCTCACCAGCGAGGCGCTCGCCAAGGCCGCACCCGACGTCATCCTTGTGATGAGCAAGGGCCTCGACTCGGTCGGCGGCGTGGACGGCCTGCTGAAGATCCCCGGCGTCGGCCAGACCCCGGCGGGCCTGGACCGCCGGATCGCCTCCGTCGACGACGGCGTCCTGCTGAACTTCGGGCCCCGCACGGACACCGTGCTCGCCTCGCTCGTCGAGCAGATCCACGCGAAGGGGAAGCGCGGATGAGCCTCCTCAAGCACCCGGGCACGGCCACCGCGCCCCCCGGCGCCGCCACCGCCGAGGGCGGCGCGCACCCCCGCCGGCGCCGCACCGCCCTTCTCACCGCCGGCCTCACCGCCGCCCTGCTGTGCACGGCCCTGCTGTCCGCCGGCGTCGGCGCGTACGACATCCCGCTCGGCGACGTCCTCGGCTCGGTCCTGCACCACCTGGGGCTCGGCGGCGCGGAGCTGGACCGGGTCGGCGAGAGCGTGCTGTGGGACGTACGGCTGCCCCGGGTGGCGCTGGCCCTGCTGGTCGGGGCGTCGCTGGGGTGCGCGGGCGCCCTGATGCAGGGCGTGTTCGGCAATCCGCTGGCCGAGCCGGGCGTCATCGGCATCTCGATGGGCTCGGCGGTCGGCGCGGTCGCCTCGATCGCGCTGGGCATGAGCTTCCTCGGCAACTGGACGATCACCGTCTGCGCGTTCGTCGCCGGCCTGGTGACGGTCCTGCTGGTGTACGCGCTGTCGCGGTCGGGCGGCCGGGCCGAGGTGGTCACGCTCATCCTCACCGGCATCGCGATGAACGCCTTCGCCGGCGCGCTCGTCGGCCTGGGCGTCTTCCTCGCCGACAACGCCCAGGTCACCCAGATCACCTTCTGGCAGCTCGGTTCGCTCGCCCAGGCGACCTGGCCGAAAGTGCTCGCCGTCCTGCCGTGCGCGCTCCTGGGCCTGGCCGCCGCCCCGCTGTACGGGCGGAAGCTCGACCTCCTCGCGCTGGGCGAGCGCCCCGCGCGACACCTGGGCGTGGACGTCGAACGGCTGCGCCTGACACTGGTGCTGGTCGTCGCGCTGCTCACGGCCGCGGCGGTGGCGGTGTCCGGCGTCATCACCTTCGTCGGGCTGCTGGTGCCGCACGTCCTGCGCATGGCGGCGGGCCCCGGGCACCGCTTCCTCGTCCCGGGCAGCGCGCTGGGCGGCGCCCTGGTGCTGGTCGCGGCCGACCTCGCGGCCCGTACGGCCGCCCAGCCGGCGGAGCTGCCGCTGGGCGTGCTGACGGCGCTCCTGGGCAGCCCGTTCTTCTTCGTCCTGCTGCGCAGGACCCGGCGCAGGCAAGGAGGCTGGGCCTGATGTCCCCGCGTTTCCGGACGCCCTTCGAGGCGCTCTTCCCCGCCCGCGCCCGGCGGTTGCCCGCCCCGCCCGTCCTCGGGGCCGTCGCGGCCGAGGCCCGCGCGCTGCGGGTGCGGCTGGCCGGCCGCACCGTGCTGTCCGAGGTCGACCTGGCCGTGGCGGCGGGCGAGGTGCTGGCGCTCGTCGGCCCCAACGGCTCCGGGAAGTCGACGCTGCTGGCCGCCCTCGCGGGCGATCTGCCCGCCGAGTCGGGCGAGGTGCGGGTCGACGGCCGGCCGGCCGGTGCCTGGACGGCGGCCGAACTCGCGCTGCGGCGCGCGGTGCTGCCGCAGTCGGCGGAGCTGTCGTTCCCGTTCGCCGTCGAGGAGGTCGTCCGGATGGGGCGGGCGCCGTGGGCGGGTACCGCCGTGGCGGAGGACGACGACCGGGCCGTACGGGCCGCGATGGCCGCCGCCGAGGTGGCCGGTTTCGCGGGCCGGTCCTTCGCCGCGCTGTCCGGCGGCGAGCGGGCGCGGGTGGCCCTGGCCCGGGTGCTGGCGCAGCGCGCCGCCCTGCTGCTGCTCGACGAGCCGACCGCGGCGCTGGACCTGCGCCACCAGGAGCTGGTGCTGCGGGTCTGCCGCGAACGGGCGGCGGCCGGCGACGCGGTGGTCGTCGTCCTGCACGACCTGGGGCTGGCCGGCGCCTACGCGGACCGGGTCGCCGTGCTCCACGAGGGCCGGATCGCGGCGGAGGGCCCGCCCGGCCGGGTCTTCGATCCGGAACTGCTGAGTCGTGTCTATTCACAGCCCGTCGAGGTAATCGATCATCCGCGAACCGGTGAACCTCTGGTGATACCGAGACGGTAGGGACAAAATTTTGCCTTGTGAGAGCAGAATCACTCAGCATTCCGGGAACGAGGTAGGCAAGCCTCAGATAAGTTAGGGCGGCCTTATTCGGCTAGGTCATTTTCGGCCAAGATCATTTCTGCCCTCTCCGAGCATGCCTGGAGCCCCTCATGCGCGTCCTCCGCTCCTCCGCCGTCGCCGTCGCCGCGGCGGCCACGGCCCTGACAGCCGTGTCCGGTTGCGCCGAGAAGTCCGACACCAAGGGCTCGGACACGGTCCGGGTCAAGGCGACGGACGACAAGTGCGAGGTCTCCACGGACTCCTTCCCGGCCGGTCACGTCAAGATCGCCGTGGAGAACAAGGGCTCCAAGGTCACCGAGGTCTACGTCTACGCCCCCGGCGACCGGATCGTCACCGAGCGGGAGAACATAGGCCCCGGCACCAAGGCGGAGATCACCGCGACGATCAAGGCCGGTTCGTACGAGATCGCCTGCAAGCCCGGAATGAAGGGCGACGGAATTCGCCAGAAGATCACCGTCAAGGGTGAGGGCGCGGCGGCGAAGAACAACCCGGAGCTCGACAAGGCGGTCGCCGAATACCGCAAGTACGTCCAGGCGCAGGCCGACGGGACGATTCCCGTGGCCGAGAAGTTCGCCGAGGCCGTCAAGAAGGGCGACCTGGACGAGGCGAAGAAGCTCTACGCCCCCTCCCGCCTCGGCTGGGAGCGCACCGAGCCGGTCGCGGAGTCCTTCGGCGACATCGACCCGAAGGTCGACGTCCGCGAGGACGGCCTGGAGAAGGACCAGAAGTGGACCGGCTGGCACAAGCTGGAGAAGTCGCTCTGGGACGAGAAGAAGATCGACGAGGACGACAAGAAGCTGGCCGACCAGCTGATGACGGACCTCAAGGACTGGCAGAAGCGCGTCGGCACCGCCGAGATCACCCCGACCAGCATGGCCAACGGCGCCAAGGAGCTGCTCGACGAGGTGGCCACCGGCAAGGTCACCGGTGAGGAGGAGCGCTACAGCCACACCGACCTCGTCGACTTCCAGGGCAACGTCGAGGGCGCTCAGAAGTCCTACGAGCTGCTGAAGCCGGTCGCCTCGAAGAACGACGCGGCGCTCACCAAGGAGCTGGACAAGCAGTTCGCCGAGCTGGGCAAGCTGCTCGGCGAGTACCGCGACGGCGACGGCTTCAAGGCGTACGACTCCGTCGGCAAGGACGACCGGAAGAAGCTCTCGGACGCGGTCAACGCCCTGGCGGAGCCGCTGTCCAAGCTCGCCGGCGCCGTGGCGAAGTAGGCGGCCTCCGATGACCGACAAGACCACTGACATAACCGCCGACACGACCTCTGACATGACCGCCGACGCGGCTGCCGGCGAGACCGCGGGGAAGCCCGCGCCCGCGGGCCCCTCGCGCCGTTCGCTGATCGGCTGGGGCGGCGCCGGGCTCGCGCTCGGCGCGGCCGCCGCCGGTGGCACCGCCGCCGCGCTGCGCACCGGAGGCGACGCCTCGCCGGCCGCGCTGACCGGTGACGCGGTGCCGTTCCACGGCGCCCACCAGGCCGGCATCGCCACGGCCGTCCAGGACCGGCTGCACTTCGCGGCCTTCGACGTGACCACCACCGACCGTGACGCGCTGATCAAGGTGCTCCGGGAGTGGACGGCCGCGGCCGCCCGGATGACCGCGGGCCACGAGGTCGGCGAGGGCGCGACCGGCGGCCTGGACGAACTCCCGCCGGACGACACCGGCGAGGCGCTCGGCCTCAAGCCGTCCCGTCTGACGCTGACCTTCGGCGTCGGCCCCGGCCTGTTCGAGAAGGACGGCAAGGACCGCTTCGGGCTCCGCGACCGGCGCCCCAAGGCCCTGGTCGACCTGCCCGCCTTCCCCGGTGACAACCTCGACGCCGCCCGCAGCGGCGGCGACCTGTGCGTCCAGGCGTGCGCGGACGACCCGCAGGTCGCGGTGCACGCGATCCGCAACCTCGCCCGGATAGGCATGGGCAAGGTCGCGATCCGCTGGTCGCAGCTGGGCTTCGGCAAGACGTCCTCGACGACCCCGGACGCGCAGACCCCGCGCAACATGATGGGCTTCAAGGACGGCACCCGGAACGTCTCGGGCACCGACACCGCCGCCCTCGACAAGCACGTGTGGGTGGGCGAGAAGGACGGCCCGGCGTGGATGACCGGCGGCTCGTACGTCGTCGCGCGCCGCATCCGGATGCACATCGAGACCTGGGACCGCACCTCGCTCAAGGAGCAGGAGGACATCTTCGGCCGGGACAAGGCCGAGGGCGCCCCCGTGGGCAAGACGCGCGAGCGCGACGAGCCCAACCTCAAGGCGCTGCTGCCGGACTCCCATGTGCGCCTCGCCCACCCCGACAGCAACAACGGGGCGACGATCCTGCGCCGCGGCTACTCCTTCACGGACGGCACGGACGGCCTCGGCCGGCTGGACGCGGGCCTGTTCTTCCTCGCCTACCAGCGGGACGTCCGGGACGCGTTCATCCCGCTGCAGTCGAAGCTTGCGCGCAACGACGCGCTCAACGAGTACATCCAGCACGTGGGCTCGGCGGTCTTCGCCGTCCCGCCGGGTGTCCGGGACAAGGACGACTGGTGGGGCAAGGCGCTGTTCGCCTGACCGACGGTCTCTCTACGGAAGGGAAAGCCGCGTGTTCGGCAACTATCTGATCGGCCTGCGCGAGGGTCTGGAGGCGAGCCTGGTCGTCTGCATCCTGGTCGCCTACCTGGTGAAGACCGGGCGCCGGGACGCGCTGGTGCCCGTCTGGCTGGGCATCGGCACGGCCGTGCTGCTCAGCATGGCCTTCGGCGCGCTGCTCCAGTTCGGCTCGCGGAGCATGACGTTCGAGGCGCAGGAGCTGCTCGGCGGCTCCCTGTCGATCGTCGCGGTCTGCCTGGTGACCTGGATGGTCTTCTGGATGCGGCGGACCGCGCGGCATCTGAAGCGGGAGCTGCACGGCAGGCTGGACGCGGCGCTGGCGATGGGCACCACCGCGCTGGTCGTCACCGCGTTCCTGGCCGTGGGCCGCGAGGGCCTGGAGACCGCGCTGTTCATCTGGACCGCCGTGGACGCCACCGACGACGGCGTACGGCCGCTGGTCGGCGCGGTGCTCGGGCTGCTCACCGCCGTGGTCCTGGGCTGGCTCTTCTACCGGGGCGCGCTGCGCATCAACCTCGCCAAGTTCTTCACCTGGACCGGCGGGATGCTGATCGTGGTGGCGGCGGGCGTGCTGGCCTACGGCTTCCACGACCTCCAGGAGGCGGAGTTCCTGCCGGGCCTGCACGACCGGGCCTTCGACATCAGCGCGCAGATCCCGGCCGACAGCTGGTACGGCACCCTGCTGAAGGGCGTCTTCAACTTCCAGCCGGACCCGACCTGGGTCCAGGTCGCTGCCTGGGCGCTGTATCTGGTACCCACCCTGCTGCTGTTCTTCTCCCCCGGTAAGGTGACGGCGAACCGAGCCGCCACCGAGGAGTCGAAGCCCCATGAGACGCCGGCCGCCACGTCGCACGCTGATCACCACGGCGGCGCTGACGGCACTGCTGACGTCGGGGTGCGTGACGGTGCACGGCGAGCGGGAGATCCTGCCGGCGGTGGACAGGGCTGAGGCCCCCGGGATCCTCAAGCGGTTCACGGACGGCTACAACGAGGCGTACCGCAAGCTCGACCCGGAGGCCGTCGACCGGGTCGAGAGCGGCCCCCTCGCCGAGATCGGCCACGCCGACATGAGGACGCAGGGCGCCCTCACCCCGGGCGGCAACCCCCGCTATCCGTCCCTGGTCCTGGACGACGCCCGCTTCACCGTCCCCAAGCAGGCCGGCTGGCCGAAGTTCTTCGTCGCCGACACCCGCAGCAACCGCGACCGCAACCGCTGGCTCGTGGTGTTCCTGAGCGACGGCCCGAAGGACCCGTGGCGGGCCGCCTATCTGTCGATCGTCAGCCCCGACCGGGTGCCGAAGTTCGCGACCGACGAGGACGGGTACGCCGAGGCGGTGCCGGTCACCGCGGGCCGGGACACCGGGCTGGCCCGGGACCCCGCGGCGGTCAGCCGCGCGTACACCGACTTCCTGCGGACCGGCGAGGGCGGCGCCTTCGCGCCGGGGCCGCGGACCAGCGGGGTGCGGGAGGAGCGGGACAAGCTCCGGCGGACCCCGACCTTCTGGACGGAGTTCATCGACGTCCCCGAGCGGGCCCCGGACTTCCCCGCGCCGGCGCTGCGCACGGAGGACGGCGGCGCGCTGGTCTTCTTCACCGCGCACCACCGTGAGCGGCGGACGATGGCCAAGGGCCTGCGGCCCGCGGTCACCGACCCCCGGACGAGGACGCTGGTGACCGGCGAGCTGAAGACGTCGGTGACCTACACCCGGGTCTCGGAGTCGGCGGTACGAGTACCGCCGGCGGCGGGCGGGAAGGCGGCGGCCGGGTCGGAGGGGAAAGCGGGCGGGAAGACGGCCGGGAAGCCCGCCGGGGATGACGGGAAGATCGTCTTCCTGAACCGCATCGAGAGCGTGACCGCCGTCAAGGGCGAATAGCGTCCGTACGGGTGAGGGCGCGCGGCGGCACCGCCCGTACGAGGGGCCCGGGCAGGACGCGGGCGTCCCCGTACGGAGGTGTCCGGCGGTCAGACCGATGGGCTGAGCCGGCTCGGCGAAGTCCGGTGCGGTTCGGCAGCGGCGCTCCGAAGGGGCGCGGGGAACCGCGCGACCAGCCACGACGCACCCGCGGATGACTCGCCGGAGTTCCAGCGGAGCGCTCAGGCGGCGGGCCCTGGTGCGGGCCGGGGTCCCTTACGAAGGTGTCCGGCGTGCGGCGGTCAGCGGCCGATGGGCCAGGCGGCCGACTCGTGGTGGTCCGGGCGCTCCCCCGCGTACTGCGCGCAGGCGTCGGTGAGGGTCTCCAGCAGCGTCAGCGGGTCGGGCAGCGGCCGCTCGGCCCCCTGGCCCTGGAGCCAGGCCACGCCCTCGCCGTCCGGCACCCGCGAGGGCGGCAGCAGCACATAGCTGCCCCGGCAGTGCCAGCGCAGGCCCGGGTGCTCGTCCATGGTCTCGGGGTGGCAGTCCAGCTCGCACGGCCACCACTCGTCCTCGTCGTCCGGGGTGCCGCGGGTGGCGGTGAAGAACAGCATGCGGTCGGGGGCGACGGTGGCCACCGGGCCCACGTCGACGCCGGCCGCCGTCAGCCGGGCCAGGGCCTGCCGGCCGGCCTCCAGCGGGACGTCGAGGACGTCGTGGGCGATTCCGGTGGCGGTGACGAAATTGGCCTCGGGCTGGGCGCGCAGCCACTTGGTGACCTTCTCGGCGTCCGTGGTCGCGAGGGTCTGCCAGGCGAAGGAGACCGGATGGCGGCCCGGGGTCGGACAGCCGATGCGCTCACAGGAACAGCCGTACCCGGACGGGTGGGCGGCCGGGGCCAGCGGGAAGCCCGCCGCCGCCGCGGCCAGGAGCAGTTCTTCGCGGGCGGCCTCCGATGCCGCGTCCGCGCCCGTATCGCCGCCCGCTCCGCTCCTGGGACGGCGCAGCCACTGGGAGAACCTGCTCTTGCGTTCCATCTATCCCCTCACTTCGACCGCGGTCTCCGGTCAATGCTGCCACCATCCTGCGCCTGGTGTGACCGTCGGACGTATCCGGAGGGTGTGAGACGGACCGCTCGCGCGCGTCCCGGAGGGGGGTCCGGCGCACCTGCCGGGCCGGCCTCAGCGGGGGGTCAGGCCGCGGAGCGCCAGCTCGGCGACGGTGTCGGCGTAGTCGTGGGTGAGCGGCAGGGTGCGGGTGTGCCAGCGGTGGAAGAGCGGGCCGACCAGCAGTTCGAGGGCGATCCGCAGATCGATGCCCTCGGCGATCTGCCCGGCCTCCTGGGCCGACCGCAGCCGGCGCACATACGCCTGGAGCTGGGGTTCCAGGATCCGCTCGACGAGCTGCCGGCCGAGCTCGGGGTCGTTCTGCGTCTCGGCGGACAGGGCCCGGGTGGGCGCGTCCAGCTTGGGGTTGTTGAGCTCGTCCACGGTGCCCCGCAGGACGGTCCTGAGGTCGGCCTCGATGTCACCGGTGTCCGGCAGCTCGACCGTGAGGGGGTCCAGGCCCTCGGGCACGACCGCCTCCAGGAGGACGGCGGCCTTGGAGGGCCACCAGCGGTAGATCGTCTGCTTGCCCACGCCGGCGCGGGCGGCGATGGCCTCGATGGTGAGCTTTGTGAAGCCGACCTCGCCGACGATCTCCAGCGCCGCGTCGAGGATCGCGCGACGGGAGCGCTCGTTGCGGCGGGTGGCGTCGGGGGCCTTGGCGGCGGGCGTCTTGTTGACCATAACGGCATCCTAGCGAGAAGAAGGCGAGACGTATCGTCTTGACAAGACGAAACGTCTCGTCCAACCTTAGGGGCAGAGCGAGACACCGCGTCTCGCCTGACGGAGAGGGGCACCCCATGACCAGGGGCAGTGCGGGAAACATGCTCGGAGTCGGCGGCACCCGGAGCAACCTCTCCCGGAGCGCGCTCCGGGGCGGCGGCCGCGGCGGGCGCGCGGGAGGCGGCACGGACGCGAACGCCCAGAAGCGTGAGCTGCTGCGGAAGTTGCGGGAAGGACGGGACGAAACGACCGGAGCGTGAGTGGGCCACGGGTAAACCACCCGTACGGTTCATGCGCCAAAGGCCGTGGAGCGAGGACGATTTGGGCACGTGCGACACCCCGCACGTGCCCAACATCACCGTGAGGAGCACTCCTTGCGTATCGCCCCACGTGCCGAAGCCGCATCGCGGCGCACGACCACCCCCCGGCGCGAAGCCCTTCCGCGGCGCTATCTGATGTGCCCGCCGGCCTATTTCAAGGTCACGTACTCGATCAACCCCTGGATGGACCCGGACAAGCCGGTCGACCTGCCGCTCGCCCTCGCCCAGTGGGAGGACCTGCGCGACCGCTACCGCGCCCTCGGCCACACCGTCGAGGAGCTGACCCCCAGGCCCGAGCTGCCCGACATGGTCTTCGCCGCCAACGGCGCCACCGTCGTCGACGGCCGGGTGCTCGGCGCCCGCTTCGCCCATCCCGAGCGCGCCGCCGAGGCCGCGGTGCACGCGGAGTGGTTCCGCGCCCACGGCTACGCCGACGTCCTGGAACCCGAGCACATCAACGAGGGCGAGGGCGACTTCGCCGTCACCACCTCCTGGCTGCTCGCCGGCCGCGGCTTCCGCAGCAGCCCGCTGTCGCACCCCGAGGCCCAGGAGTTCTTCGGCCGCCCGGTCATCGGCCTCGACCTGGTCGACCCGCGCTACTACCACCTGGACACGGCGCTGTCCGTGCTCGACGGCGACGAGGTCATGTACTACCCGGGCGCGTTCTCGGCGGGCAGCCGGGCCGTCCTCGCGCACCTCTTCCCGGACGCCCTCATCGCGACGGAGGAGGACGCGTCCGCGCTCGGGCTCAACGCGGTGAGCGACGGCCGCCATGTGCTGCTGCCGCAGGCGGCCGTGGGCCTCTTCGCCCCCTTGCGGGAGCGGGGTTACGAACCGATCGGGCTGGACCTCGGCGAGCTGCTCAAGGGCGGCGGCAGCGTGAAGTGCTGCACGCAGGAGCTGCGCTGACGGGGCCTCGGAAGCCGGGGAAGAGGGTCTGAGGAGGGACCGGCGGAGTCCGCGTCACCCGCCCGTGCGGAGCCCCCCCTCCGGGCCGCCGCCCCGGGACGCTCACTCCGCGGGCGGCCAGGTGTCGCCCCAGTCGGTGTCCCGGGCGGTCCGGTAGAGCGCGCCGTGCCGCTTGGTCACGGTCTCGCGGGTGAGCCCGTCCTCGGGGGTGCACAGCTCCAGCAGGACCTGGCCCTTGCGGATCTGGGGCTTGCGGACGACGCGGGCGGGCGCGGCCGGCACCGGCAGGTCGCGTACCGCCGCCACGTAGCTGAACTTCTCGTCCTCGTATGGAAGCGAGCCGCCCTTGACCTGACGGTGCAGCGAGGAGCGGCTCACCCGGGCCGAGAAGTGGCACCAGTCGGTGCCGGGCTCGATCGGGCAGGCCGCGCTGTGCGGACAGGGCGCGACGACCCGGAAACCGGCCCGGACCAGCCGGTCGCGGGCCTCGATGATCCGCAGATAGCCGTCCGGGGTGCCCGGCTCGATGACGACCACGGCGCGGGCCGCGCGGGCCGCCTCGTCGGTGACCGACCGGCGGGCCTCCTCGGTGAGCTCGCCCAGCACGTAGGAGACGGTGACGAGGTCGGTGCCGCCCGGCAGGGCGAGGCCGGCGCCGATGGCCCGGCGCCGCCACTCCGCGGTGCGCAGCGCCTCGGAGGCGGCGCCGCGGGCCAGCTCCGCGCCGAGGGCGAGGGCGGGCTCCGCCCAGTCCAGCACGGTGGTCCGGTGCCGTCCCTCGGGCCACGCGGCGGCGACCGCCCAGGTGGCCGCGCCCGTGCCGCCGCCGATGTCCACATGGGAGGCGGGCTCCCAGTCCGGCAGCCCGTCGCGGAACGCCTCCAGCGCGGACCGGACGGCCTCGAAGGTCGCGGGCATCCGGTAGGCGGCGTAGGCGAGGACGTCGGAGCGGTCGCGCAGCACCGGCGTGTCCGTGGGGGTGCGCCCCCGGTAGTTGGCGATCAGCCGCTCGACGGCCTGCGCGGCCTGCCGGGGCGGCAGTCCGTCGAGGAGCTCGGCGAGGACGGCGCGGGGGTTCTCGCCGGTGGGGCGGGCATGGGGGGCGTGCATTCGCACGAGTCTATGCGGCTCCGGCGCGGGCGGCGGCTGCGCGCGTCCGGAGCGGGGGCCCGAGGGAGCCCCGCGCACCGGGCGGCCGGCGTGGCGGTGGCGGCCGGCCCGGTCCCCCACCGCCGGACGGCCGCGCGCGGCGGCCGCCGGCACCGTCACCCGCTCAGTCCGCCGCCCGCTGCCACGGCCGGCAGAGGCCCACGAAGCACGCGACCGCCGCCAGGGCGCACACCAGCTGCACCACGGCCATCGGTACGGCCGTGCGCTCGCCCGCGATGCCGACCAGCGGCGACGCCACCGCGCCCAGCAGGAACGTGGACGTGCCGAGCAGCGCGGACGCGGAGCCGGCGGCGTCGCGGGAGCGCATCAGGGCCTGAGCGTTGGTGTTGGGCATCGCGAGGCCCATCGCGGACATCAGGACGAACAGCCCGGCGGCGATCGGGGCCAGCCCGGCCTTCCCGAAGACGCCCGAGGCCATCAGCAGCAGGGCGGCGGAGGCCAGGGTGATCACCGTGAGGCCCACGGCCAGGGCCTTGTCCAGGCTGACGCGGCCGATCAGCAGCTTGCCGTTGATCTGGCCGACGAGGACGAGGCCGACGGAGTTGACGCCGAAGAGCAGGCTGAAGGTCTGCGGGGAGGCGCCGTAGATGTCCTGGACGACGAAGGGCGAGGCGGAGATGTAGGCGAAGAGCGCGGCGAAGGCGAAGCCGCCGGAGAGCATGTAGCCGGTGAAGACGCGGTCGGAGAGGAGCGAGCCCATCGTGCGCAGGGCCTCGCCGAGGCCGCCCGCGTGCCGTCGCCCGGGCGGCAGGGTCTCGTCGAGACGGCGCCAGACGACGAGGGTGAGCAGCAGCCCGATGACGGTGAGGACGACGAAGACGCCGCGCCAGTCGGTGACGCGCATCACCTGGCCGCCGATGAGGGGGGCGACGACGGGGGCGACGCCGGAGACGAGCATGAGGGTGGAGAAGAAGCGGGCCATGGCGACGCCGTCGTAGAGGTCGCGGACGACGGCGCGGGCGATGACGATGCCGGCGGCGCCCGCCAGACCCTGGACGAGCCGGAAGCCGATCAGGAGCTCGGCGGTGGGGGCGAGGGCGCAGACCGCGGTGGCGACGACGTAGATCACCATGCCGGTGAGCAGCGGGCGGCGGCGCCCCCACTTGTCGCTCATGGGGCCGACGACGAGCTGGCCGAGGGCCATGCCCAGGAGGCAGGCGGTGAGGGTGAGCTGAACCGTCGCGGCCGGGCTGCGCAGGGCGTCGGTGACCTCCGGCAGGGCCGGGAGGTACATGTCCATGGACAGCGGCGGCAGGGCGGTGAGCCCGCCGAGGACGAGCGTGACGAGGAGGCTCGTGCGCCGGGCGGCGGAGGTGGCGGGCCGCGGGGCGTCGGCCGGGCGGGTGCCGGCCGGGCGAGCGGGCCGTCGCCGGGCGCGCCGGGGCCGGGCGGCCCGCCGCCGCCGTGCCGGAGCCGGCCGGCGCACCGCCGGAGGGCTCCGAGCCGGGTATTCGATGGTGTGCGGCGGATTCCTTCTGATCTTGCTGGGGCTCGGCCGTGCCGGG
Source organism: Streptomyces eurocidicus (assembly GCF_002891295.1). Classification (GTDB taxonomy): domain Bacteria; phylum Actinomycetota; class Actinomycetes; order Streptomycetales; family Streptomycetaceae; genus Streptomyces; species Streptomyces eurocidicus. Next base: position 382,844 of record NZ_LGUI01000001.1, read on the forward strand.
GCCGATGCCGGGGTCCGTCATGGGTCGCTCTCCACGGTGGTTGTCGGATCAACCATGGTGTCATGACCGTCAACGACCCCCGGGCCTTACGCGTACGGCTCCGTGGCCCGGGTCACGCGGGCTTGACCCCGGGGTCGCCCGCCTCCGAGACGAACGAGGCGGCGGTACTGACGGAAGCGCCGGGCGCGGTGCCGTCGGGGAGGACGCGGAAGTCCGCGCGGACCCGTTCCTCGCCGAAGGAGACGACCACATAGCCGCGGCGGCCGTCGTAGTACTTCATGTGCGGGTTGGCGGCCATCATGGTGGACCAGTCGTCGGGCCGCTCCTCGCCGTCGAAGCCGCTGGAGACGGAGGTGCCGAGGAACTCCACGCCGAGGGTGCGGGACTTCGGGTCGTCGAAGTCCTTCTTTATGTCGAAGGCGTAGTGGACGTGGTCGTCGCCCGTGAGCACGACGAGGTTCTGGAGCCCCGCCTGCTCGACGCCCGCCAGGACGCGCCGCCGGGAGGCGGGATAGCCGTCCCAGGCGTCCATGGAGAGCTTGGAGCGGGCCTCGGTGGTCTCCTTGCGCCGGGCGAAGCAGACCTGCTGGGGAATGACGTTCCACAGCGCGGACGAGGACCGGAAGCCGTCGAGGAGCCAGCGCTCCTGCTCGGCACCGGTGAGCGTGCGGGCCGGGTCCTCGGACTCGGGGCCCGGGTACTTCCAGCCGTCGCCGTACGCCTGGTCGGAGCGGTACTGCCGGGTGTCGAGGATGTCGAACTGGGCGAGCCGCCCGTACTGGAACCGGCGGTGCAGCCGCATGGCGGGCCCGTCGGGGCGCTGCGCCCGGCGCAGCGGCATGTTCTCCCAGTAGGCGCGGTAGGCGGCGGCGCGGCGGGCCCGGAAGACCTCGACGGGGAGGTTGTCCTGCGAGATGTCGCCCGCGTAGTTGTTCTCGACCTCGTGGTCGTCCCAGGTGACGTACCAGGGGTGGGCGGCGTGCGCGGCCTGGAGGTCGGGGTCGGTCCTGCCGAGGGCGTACCGCTGCCGGTAGTCGTCGAGGCTGACGAGCCAGTGGTCGTAGTAGGCGGGCAGCGGGCTGGTGAGCCTGCGGGCGCCGGCCCGGGCGTCGATGGCGTTCTCGTAGATGTAGTCGCCGACGAAGAAGACGGCGTCGAGGTCCTCGCCGGCGAGGTGGCGCAGTGCGGTGTAGTAGCCCTCGTCGTACTGCTGGCACGAGAGCAGCCCGAAGCGCGCCTCCGCCGGCAGGGCGGTGGGCTCGGGCGCGGTCCGGGTGCGGCCGACGGGGCTGGTCCAGTCGCCGGCGTGGAAGCGGTACCAGTAGACGCGGTCGGGGTCGAGGCCGCACAGGTCGAGGTGGACGGTGTGGTTGTCCTCCGCGGGCGCGGTGACGGTGCCGTTCTGCTCGACCCGCCGGAAGGTCTCGTCGGCGGACAGCTCCCACTGCACGGGTACGCCGGCGCCTTGCGCGGGCAGGCCGTTGCCCACCTCGTGGGGGCGGGGGGCGAGTCTGGTCCACAGCACGACGGAGTCCGGCAGCGGATCGCCGGAGGCCACGCCGAGAGTGAAGGGGTTCTCGGTGAGCGTCGGGGGCGTCATCCCCTCAATGTGCGCGCGCGAGGGGCTGCTGTGAAGGGGTGGGACGGAGGCGGTTCGGGCGAACGGGTCCGGCGCCGGGCGGGTCCGTCCGGCGCGACGGACGCACCGCATGCGCCCGTACACCCGTCAACCAATTGGCCCGGGGTGCCCGGGGGCTCCCCGGAATTCCACCGGATCCTTTCGGCCGATCCACGATCCGGAGAAACGATTACCGGCCGGGTTCCGGCCAAGGCGGAAGGGGTCAGCGATACGGCCGTTCCGGAGGGCCTCGGCGCAACACCCATTCGGCCGCGGGGATATCCCGCACCCCGGGCAGGGCCGGGCCGCGTCTCGTTTTCACGTCCGTAAGGCTCGTGGCCGGATACTCCTCATGCCTTCACGGGGGAAATCCGCGTACCTTTGGGTGCGGCAGCGAAGAGCGGCGAATACGGGTCTTCGTATTATCGCAAGAGCCCTGGTTTCCCGGGGAATTCTCCTGCGATCCCTGGATTCCAGGATTCCGGAATCCCGGCGTTCCCCGCCGGACGACTCGGACCTGCCGCACTCCCGATCGGCGCGTTTGGTATCCCGGAGTTTCCCGCACCGCCCCGGGCTCGTTCCGCACCCTACGAGGAGGACTCGGATGACGACGCCCGCTCAGCAGCAACAGCAATGGCAGCAATACCAGCAGTTCTTGCAATGGCAGCAGATGCAACAGATGCAGCAACAGCAGCAGCCCTGGCAGCAGAGCCAGGAGACCACGGTCGTGCACAAGGAGAATGTGCACCTCACGACCAGCACCGTGCGCGCCGGCATCATCGGCATGGCCCAGGCCCAGCTGCGGGCCCGCCTCACCGACCTCGACGGCGAGGGGATCGCGGGGGAGACGATCAGCTTCGTCGTCACCAGCACGCGCGAGGAGTTCGGCAGCTCCACCACGGACGACCAGGGCGTGGCACAGCTCGACACCGGCGCGAACATCGCGGACCCCCAGATCTGGATCTCGGCGGGGACGAGCGGCTACACGGCCATCTACAACGGCAGCAAGAGGTACAAGTCGCAGGAGGCCAGGGGGAAGTTCCAGATCGCTCTCTGACCGGGGCCGCTCGCGTGTTCCGCAGGGCCCGGCGGAACGGCACGAAATCCGGTGATCGCCCAGGGAAGCGGCACGGGCGTCAAGGCGCGGCACCAAGAGCCCACGCCTTGACGCCACTTCCCGGCCGAAAACGCGGCAACGACCGGAGGGATTACCTGATGCCTGCCCGGGAGAAGGTCCCGCACCTGCCCAGCGTCATCGTGGTGCACAAGCAGAACACCCACCTTTCCACGACGCATTCCCTCCCCTTGGAGGGAAAGAGCGCGTTCAAGGCACGGCTCCTGGACCTGGCGGGAAAGGGAATCGAGGGAGCGACGATCACATTCCGCACGGCGGTCACGAACGAGGAGTTCGGCACGGCCTTCACCGACTTCACGGGGGAAGCGGCGCTCGACACGTCGACCGTCGTCCTGCCGCCGGACCGATGGATGCTGGTGGGAGCGGGCGGCTTCGTCGCGGAATTCCCGGGCGACGCGACCCGCAAGCCCCAGCGGGCGGCGGGCCGGGTCCGCATCAGGCTCTGAGAGGCCCACCCGGCGGGGGGCGGGCGTCCGAACGGCCGCAGCCTCGTACGCCTCCGGCCCACGCCACGGAACCCCCGCTCGTTCGAGGGCGGGGGTTTGTGCTTTTTCTGGTCAGGCTCCGGCTTCCCGGGCCGCGATGGTTGTTTCGGCGTAAGGGACCGTCCACACGGACGGGTGGGCGATGCCGTGACCGGTGTAGCCGTCTTCCCCGAACGCTTCGCCGTGGTCGGCGCAGAACAGGCCGAGCCAGGGCCCGTGGTCCGGCAGCGCCTGGAAGAGACGGCCCAGGTGCCTGTCCGCGTAGCTCAGGGCTGCGCACTGGCTTTCCCACGAGTCCTCTTCCTCCCCAGGGAGGTAGACGTGAGTCGGGGTATGCGTGGCCGAGACGTTGAGGAAGAGGAACAGGCGCTTGTCGGCGGGCTGCTTCTCCAACACCTCCAAAGCGATGTCCACCTGGTGCCGGGTCGATTCGGGGTCGTCAGTACCGGTCTCCGGGCTCCAGTGGCTTTCCTGGAACAGGCCGGGCAGGACGCGGCCCAGCTTGGTCTGGCCGGAGAAGAACCCCACCCCGCCGATGCACACGGTTCGGTACCCGAGACCGGACAGTCCGGTGACGATGTCCGGGGCGTCGAAGACGTACGTGCGTTTGCGGATCGTGGTTCCCCGCATGGAGTGGCAGGCGAAGAGCCTGCCGGGGCGAGCGGGACCGGAGGGGACGGGCAGGAAGCCGGAGAAGAACGAGACGTGCGCGGGAAGCGTGAAGCTCCCTTGAGTCCGGCGTTCCTCCCACAGCCCATCGGGCAGTACCCGTTCCAGATTGGGACTGCCCCCGCCGTGCAGGACGGCCCGTGCCACGTCGTAGCGCAACGAATCAAAGGTGATGAGCAGGACGTGGTGACTGGGGATCACCTCGTTGCCGTCTATCACGGTTCCCCCTTCCGCTAGCGGCCCCGGCAAGCCGGGTGCCTAGGTGTCGATGTCGGTCGTGCGGAACTCGCTGGCCAAGGTGGTCCCGGCGCTGCGGACTTCCTTGGATGCCTCCATGACGTCCTTGACTGTGTCGATCCCCCGCCAGTAGCCCGAGTGCCGGTAGCCCATCAGCCGGCCGTCCCGAGCAAGCCGCGGGAAGGTGCTGTCCTCGTGGTCCCCCTTGTCCGGGAGGAGCGCGATCACGTCCGGGTTGAAGACGTAGATCCCCGCGTTGATCCAGTACGGCAACTCGGGAGACTGCACGAAGCCCTTGATGTGGTCCTGGTCGTCCAGGTCGGCCACTCCCCAGTTGGAGCGGTACGGCGACAGGGCGACGGTCACGGCAGCGTCATGCCGTTCGTGGTACCCGGCCAGATCCGCCAGGGAGAAAGTGCTGATGACGTCACCGTTCAGGACGAAGAACGGAGCATCCAGATCCGGCAGCCGCTGCGCCGCGTACTTGAGACCGCCACCACGGCCGAGCGGTTCGTCTTCGATCGCGTAAACGGCCGTGACGCCGAACCTTGAACCGTTGCCGACGTAGTCACTGATCATCTCCGCCTTGTAGCCGCCGGAGATGACGACGGTCTTCACGCCATGCTCGGCGAGCCACAGCAGCTGGTAGCCGATGATCGGTGCACCAGCCACGGGGACCATGGCTTTGGGGGCGTCGTCGGTGTAGGGCCGCATCCGGGTGGCCTGTCCGCCCGCCAGGATCAGCGCTTGCGTGACGCTGGAGGTGTCCATGTGCGCTCCTTTGCTCGGGGAACCGCTCTGGTCCGTGGCGGCATCCTGACAGCGCGTGATGGGGTGGCGTGGCACCTTCACCCGGATGGGGGTTGCGGCCCGCTCACTGCGCTCCCCGCAGGGCTGCGGGAGTCCGCCCGTCGAACCACGGCACGTGTGCTCATCAGCTCGTCCCTTCGGCCGCTACCCCCGTCAATGCCATAGGTGTACCGGCGCGCCTCAAGTCCACGCGGCGACCGTCAAGGTGTCATTCCGGCGTCATTCATCGGTCAAAACCCGTGACCAACTGTCGCCCGGCGCCCTACTGTCGAAGGCGTGGCCGAACCCAACACGATCCTTCGCGCCGTCAGAATCAGCCTGCGTATGTCCCAGGACGATCTGGCTCTCGCCATACGTGAAGACGGGAAGGAACGCGGTGAGCCGAACGACTGCGCCAAGCGCAACGTGCAGCGATGGGAGGCCGGGAAGGTCGGCATGCCCAGGCCGGTCTACGTCCGGTCCTTGGAGCGGGTCACAGGGCTGCCGATCGAGGCCCTAGGGTTCGCCATACCGGTCCCGAACGCTCGGGCGACGGACACGGACGCGACCAACGGGCACGGACGACCGGCGCAAGGAGAGGCGGCAAAGGTGGGAGCCATCACAGCCCCGGGAGGTGCTGTTCCTATGACCAAGCACAGCGATCACGGCACCCTGTCGGGGATCTGGCTGTCCCGGTACGAATTCCACTCGTCGGGCCGAGGGTCCGACTTCAGCGGCGAGCACTACGTGGTGATCATCCAGCACGGCAACAAACTCACCGCGCGGTCCCTGCCGGAAGGCTCCGCCAACCCTGACTCACCGCTCACCCTCGACCTGACAGTCGAAGGGAACGTCGTCACGGGGACGTGGCGAGAGGAGACGGCTCAGGACGGCTACTACGCGGGAGCGGTCTACCACGGAGCGATTCAGCTCTTGGTAGAACCCACCGGCCGGAAGATGACCGGGAAGTGGGTCGGCTTCGGCAAGGACTTCGACGTGAACACCGGCCCATGGGAGCTGGTCTTCAAGGACGCGTCCACTTCGAAGACCACGATGGCCGAGTACAACCGCCGCCCGTGAAGGTGTTCGGCGCACGCTCCGTCACCGCCACATCATCGCCACACGACGCCAGGAAGAGGGCCGGAACGGGCCCGATCACCCAGGAATGACAAGGGTGGACGACCCCACGGCAAAAACCCCCTGACCTGCCGTTTCGGCGGATCTGGGGGCCATGCGTCAGATGACCGACGGACGAGTCGACCTGTACGCCGGGTTCTGTCTCCCGAGGGCCTCGCGGCCCTCGGGGAGGCGGCCATCCATCTAGACCTGCCGTTGCCGGCAGGTTCGTGCGGTCTACCCGCGGACTCGGGCCGGCTGCCCTCGAACGTCCGCGCAGGCCGTCTTGCGACGGCCCTCTTGACCTTGCTCCGGGTGGGGTTTACCTAGCCGCCTGAGTCACCTCAGGCGCTGGTGGTCTCTTACACCACCGTTTCACCCTTACCGAAAGCCTCGCGGCCTCCGGCGGTCTGTTTTCTGTGGCACTGTCCCGCGGGTCACCCCGGGTGGGCGTTACCCACCACCCTGCCGTACGGAGCCCGGACGTTCCTCGGGAGATCCGAAGATCCCACGCGGCCACCCGGTCGGCTCGTCCGCCGTTCCGACCATGCTACCTGCCGGGCCGGGGGCACTTGACCTTGCCGCAGCGTAAGGGTTTCTCATGGTGCCCGAGGAGGTCGCCATGAAGATCGGAGAACTCGCCGCGCTGGCCGGCGTCAGCACCCGGACCGTGCGCCACTACCACCACCTGGGGCTGCTGCCGGAGCCCCGGCGGCTGGCCAACGGCTACCGCGTCTACGGGCTGCGCGACGCCGTCGCCCTGGCCCGGGTGCGCAGGCTCACCGGGCTGGGGCTCGGCCTGGACGAGGTGCGGGACGTCCTCGCCGACGGCTCCGGGGGCGAGCTGCGCGAGACGCTGGCCGGGCTCGACGCCGACCTGGCCCGGCAGGAGGCGGCGATCCGTGCCCGCCGGGTCCGCCTGGCCACCCTGCTGCGCCGGGCCGAGGACGGCACCCTGCCCGCCGAGGGCCCGGTCTCCGAGGAGCTCACCGTCCTCTTCGCCGACCTGGCCCGGGCCGCCGACGCCCTCCCCGGCCCCGAGCCGGTCATGGCCGCCAAGGACCGCGAGGTGCTGACCCTCCTGGAGACGGTCGCCGGGCCCCGCGAACGCGAAGCGCTGCTTCCGCTGCTGCGGTCGGCGGTGGGCACGCCGGACGGAGTGCGGCAGGCGTACGAGGCGTACGCGCTGCTCGACGCCCTCGACGCCCGCACCGGCACCGACGACCCCCGGGTGGACGCCGCCGCACGGGCCCTCGTCGCGCTCCTCCCGCCCGGGGCGGTGGACGGGTTCCCCGGTCACCGCCCCGGAGCCGGCGACGCCTTCCTCGCCGCTTTCTTCGCCGACTTCACCCCCGCGCAGGCCGAGGCGCTCCGCCGCACCGTCCACCTGCTGACCGGAGAGGACACCCCGGAATGAAACGAACGCTCCCGTGGCTCAAGGCCCTCGCCGTGCACGAGGCGCGCGTGTGGCGCGGGCTCGGGTTGTGGGTCTCGGGGCGGCGGGACGGGGTCGGCGGCGGGGCCCGGGGGTTCGGTTACGCCCGGGCGCAGGCGTCGACCGTGTACGCGCTGCTGTTCGTGTGCGTCGTCGAGACCACGGGGATGTCCTTCTTCACCGCGGGCCACCCCGGCCTCCACGAGGTGGTCCTCGTCCTCGACCTGTACACCCTGCTGCTCGTCCTCGGCCTGCACGCCGGGTGCGTCGCCCGCCCGCACACCGTCGGCCCGGACGGCCTGCGGCTGCGCCACGGGGCACGGCTGGACGTACGGATCCCCGCCCACCTCATCGCCTCCGTCCGCCGCGAGCTCCGCTTCCCCACCGGGAGCGCCCCGGCCGACGGCGTCCTCGACGTGCCGATCGCCGGGCAGACCTCGTTCACCGTGGAGCTGACCGAGCCCCTCACCGTCCGCCGCCTCCTCTCCCGGCCCGTGGTCGTACGGACCCTGCACTGCCACGCCGACGACCCGGCGGAGGCCGTGGCCGCCGTCCGCGCCCTGCTGCCCGAGCCGGCCGACGCCTGAACCGGGTCCCGCACGGGGCTCACGCCGGGGCGAACCACACCCGTTCCCTGCCCGGGTCCGCCTCGATCACCCGGACGCGCAGCCGGTGCCCCAGCGGCAGCGGGGGCCCGTCGGCGTCGCCCTCCACATGACCGACCACCGCGGGCTCGTACAGATGGACCGTGCCCGCCGTCGGCCGCTTCTCCTGGACGTCCACGACGTACGCGTCGAAGATCTCGCCGATCCGGTCGCGCAGCAGCGCCGCCTCGACCAGGTCCACGCAGTCCCGTTCCACCTGGGCCGCGCGCCGGCCGCCGGCCTCCATCTCCCCCGGGAGCGCGTCGAGCGCCACCCGCACCCACTCGGGGGCCTCGGTGCCCGCGGCCGCCGCCAGGCACAGCTCGCCGGTGTAACGGTCGACGAGCCGGCGCAGCGGGGCGGTGCAGTGGGCGTACGGCGCCGCCAGCGCGGCGTGGGTGAGGGCGGCCGGGTCGGCGGGCAGCGGGAGCTCGGTGGGGCGCTCCCGGTCGAACGCGGTGTAGCCGGCGCCGCGCAACAGCGTCGTGCACTCCTGGAGGAACGCGGCGTGCTGGGTGTGCGTCGGGTCGAGCGCGCGGATCACGACGGCGTACGGCATGCTGTCCGGCCAGTTCACGCCGAGCGCGCGGGCCACCCGGCGCAGCCTGGCCACGGCGCTCTCCGGGGCCGGGGGGAGCGTGCGCAGGATGCCGGTGCCGTAGCCCAGCATCAGCTCGGCCGCCGCGCTGCCGGTCATCAGGGAGATCTGGGCGTTCCAGCCGTCCACGGGCAGCGGTGCCCGGTACTCCAGCGCGTAGTGGTTGCCGCGCCGGACGACCTCCTGCTCGGGGACGTTGAGCGAGATCCCGCCACGTGTGCGCTCCAGTTCCTCCCGGCGCAGCCCTATCTCCCGCAGCAGCGACAGCGGCTCCTCCGCCGTCCCGGAGTCCACCGCCCGCTGGACGCCCGCGTAGTCGAGCCTGGCGCGGCTGCGGACGAGGGCGCGCCGGACGTCGGTCCGGACGACCCGGCCGTCCGTGTCGAGGTCGAGCTGCCAGAGCAGGGCCGGCCGGGTGTGGTCGGGCAGCAGGCTGGCGGCGCCCTCGCCGAGCGAGTCGGGGTGCAGGGGGACGCGGCCGTCGGGGTAGTACAGGGTCATCACCCGGCGGTGCGCCTCGGCGTCGAGGTGCCCGCCGGGCCGTACGAAGGCGGCGACGTCGGCGATCGCGTAGTACACCCGGAAGCCGCCCCGGTCGCGGCGGGCGAGGAACATCGCCTGGTCCAGGTCCATCGAGCCGGGCGGGTCGATGGTGAACAGCGGCAGGTCGGTGGCGTCGTGCACGGGCAGCCGGGGCCGCCGGGCGGCCTGCTCGGCCTCCGCGAGGACGGCCGCCGGGAACTCCCCGGGTACACCCGGCCGCGCGCGCAGCTCACGCAGGGCCGCCCGCAGCGGGGCGCCGTCCCGGTCGGTCACGTGCATCTGACGGCGGGGCATGACATCGAGCGTATTTCCGGTCGGGGCGGGCGGCACGGCGGGGACGGCGGCGGGCGGCGTTAGGCTCGGCGGGGGAACGAGCGCGGCCTCCGCCTCGGGGCGTCCGAGGTCCCGCGCCCTCCGCACACCCCCGTCACCCGCTGAAGGAGAACGACCGTGCTCGTGCTGTTGCCGCCGTCCGAAGGCAAGGCCACAGGTGGCACCGGGCCCGCGCTGGAGACCGGAGGGCTGTCGCTGCCGGCGCTCGCCGAGGCCCGCGAGGCCGTGCTGACGGAGCTGGTCGAGCTGTGCGCGGGCGACGAGGAGAAGGCCGCCGAGGTCCTCGGCCTCTCCCCCGGGCTGCGGGGCGAGGTCGCGAAGAACGCGGCGCTGCTGACGTCCGGCACCCGCCCCGCGGGCGAGATCTACACCGGTGTGCTCTACGACGCGCTCGGCCTCTCCTCCCTGGACCCGGCGGCGCGGCGGCGCGCGGAGGAGTCGCTGCTGGTCTTCTCCGGCCTGTGGGGCGCGGTCCGGATCGGGGACGCCATCCCCTCGTACCGCTGCTCGATGGGTGTCAAGCTGCCCGGCCTGGGCGCGCTCGGCGCCCACTGGCGCCGGGCGATGGCCGGGCCGCTGCCGGCGGCGGCGGCCGGCCGGCTGGTCCTCGACCTGCGCTCGGCCGCGTACGCCACGGCGTGGAAGCCGAAGGGCGAGGTGGCGGAGCGGACGGCGACGGTGCGGGTGCTCCAGTCGAGGATCGTCGGCGGCGTCGAGAAGCGGTCGGTGGTGAGCCACTTCAACAAGGCGACGAAGGGGCGGCTGGTGCGGGAGCTGCTGACGGCCGGTGTGTCGCCGTCGGGGCCGGAGGAGCTGGTGGGGGCGTTGCGGGAGCTGGGGTACGTGGTGGAGGCGTCGGCGCCGTCGGGTGCGGGGCGGGGTTGGGCGCTGGATGTGGTGGTGACGGAGTTGTAGCGGGGGTGGGTGCCGGGGGGTGCGCCTGCGGCGGGCTTTGTCCCCTACCCGCCCCTTCCCGAACCGGGGCTCCGCCCCGGGCCCCGGTCCTCAATCGCCGGACGGGCTGAATTTTCCGCCCGTTCCGGGCAACAATTCAGCCCGTCCGGCGTTTGAGGACATTCGGGAAGGGGCGGGTAGGGGAAAAGCCCCGCGCAGCGGCACCCCGCACCCCACCGCCCCGTTGCACAGACCGCAACGCCCATTGCAACAACCCCCACCCCACGCCAAGATGCCCCCATGCCCGGCATCCTCGCCCTCACCCCCGTCCTCCCCGTCGTCGTCCTCGACGACGTCGCCGACGCCGTCCCCCTCGCGCGGGCGCTCGTCGCCGGCGGGCTCCCGGCCGTCGAGGTGACGCTGCGGACGGAGGCCGCGCTCGGGGCTATCCGGGCCATCGCCGCCGAGGTGCCGGAGGCGACCGTGGGCGCGGGCACCGTCCTCGGCCCCGGGCACGTGGCCGAGGCGGCCGGCGCCGGGGCCCGGTTCCTGGTGAGCCCGGGGTGGACCGAGCCCCTGCTGGCCGCGGCGCGCGCGGCCGGGCTGCCGTTCCTGCCGGGGGTCTCGTCGGCCTCCGAGGTCATGGCTCTGCTGGAACGGGGCGTGCGCGAGATGAAGTTCTTCCCGGCCGAGGCGTCCGGCGGGCTCGCCTGGCTGAAGTCCCTGGGCGCCGCCCTGCCCGCGGCGCGCTTCTGCCCGACCGGCGGCATAGGACCCGGCTCCGCGCCGGACTACCTGGCCCTGCCGAACGTCGGCTGCGTCGGCGGCACGTGGATGCTGCCCGCGGACGCCCTCGCGAGCCGCGACTGGGCGCGGGTGACCCGGCTCGCCCGCGAGGCGGCCGCGCTGCGCGCCTGAGCCGGCCGGGCCGGCTCCCCCGCCCCCGCTCTCCCGTCAGCGACAGCGCTCCGCGCGGGGTCGTCCGTAAGGGTCAATCCCAGAACGCGCCAGGCCGCGCCACACCGCGCCAGGGAACGCCACCTCACCCGCCAGGACCAGCGCCTGTGCGGCCGGCCGCCGTTCGCGCCCGGCCGACGGCGTAGGAGGTTCCGGTACGAAGCCGGTACTACGGCCACACCCACTCGGCGTAGCCTGCTGCCCGCCATGAACGATTTCGTTGACGAAGCACGCTCGCGAGTCGCACACCTGCTCCGGATGGCCAACACCACGGACGACCGGATCAGAGCCCGGATCATCGAATACGCGGACACCACCCCGGAGCCGCCCGTCATGAGCCGCGCAGGGATCGTCACGACCGGCTGCCCGCGGTGTCACAGGACCGCTTGGCGGCAGCACGACGCGGAGGGCCCCGTGTGGGTCTGCGCGTCCTGCGGCCATGTGGAAGGAGTGATCGTGAAGTGCCCCCACTGCGAGATCCCCATGACCGCGCCACCGCTCGGCGCGCCCGACCGCTGGCACTGCCCCCAGTGCCCGAGGGTCGCGGCGACGGGCGAGAGCGCGTACGGCATCGAGGCGCGTGAGCGGCAGCGGCTCGCGGCGCTCGCCGCCCTGGACGAGGCGCTCGCGGCGGGCACCGAGGGGTGAGCGCGGCCGGGCCGCCGGCCGGTGCCGGCCGGCGGCCCGCCCCGCTACCGCAGGTGCGACGTGTCGTTCAGCAGCCGCAGCGACGCGTTGCCGTCGGCGTAATAGGCCACGGCCGACAGCGAGGCCGCCGAGAGCTCCATGCGGAACAGGGACTCCGGCGGGGCGCCCAGGGCCAGCCGTACCAGGGTCTTCACCGGCGTCACATGGGTGACCAGGAGGACCGTCTTCCCCGCGTACCGCGCGAGGAGTTTGTCGCGGGTGAGCGCGGTCCGGCGGGCGACCGTCGCGAAGCTCTCGCCGCCGCCGGTCGGGGCGGCCTTCGAGGAGCCCAGCCAGGCGTCCAGATCGCCGGGGTGGCGCTCCTTGACCTCGGCGAAGGTCAGGCCCTCCCAGGCGCCGAAGTCCGTCTCGCGCAGGCCCTCGTCGACCCGGACCTCCAGGCCCAGGCGCGCGGCCACCGCCCCGGCGGTCTCCTGGCAGCGCCGCAGCGGTGAGGAGACGATCGCCTGGATCGTGCCGCGCGCGGCCAGGGCCGCGGCGGCGGCCTCGGCCTGGCGACGGCCCGCGGGCGACAGCTCGGGGTCGCCCCCGCCGCTGCCGGAGAAGCGCTTCTGCGGCGTCAGGGCCGTCTCGCCGTGCCGGAGCAGGACGAAGGTGGTCGGCGCGCCGAGGTCGGCGGGCGCGGCCCAGCCGACGGGCGGGGCCTTCGGCTCCACGGCCTCCGCCGCCCCGGCGGCCGCTGCCGCGGCCTCCGCGCGCGCGGACGGCAGCGTGGCCGTGGCCGTTCCGGTGCCAGCGCCCGGCCGGCTGCCCGGACCGGCGGCGAGGGCGGCGCCCGACGCGCCGGGCTCCCACTGTCTGCCGAGCCGGCCGGCGTCCATGGCCTCGTTGGCCAGCCGGTCCGCGTGCTTGTTCCGCTCGCGCGGGATCCACTCGTAGGTCACCCGGCCCGGCGGGAAGACCGCCTTCGCCTCGGCCGCGAGCGGCTTCATGTCCGGGTGCTTGATCTTCCAGCGGCCGGACATCTGCTCGACGACGAGCTTGGAGTCCATGCGGACCTGGACCCGGGCCTCCGGGTCCAGGTCCCTGGCCGCTTTCAGACCGGCGATCAGACCCTTGTACTCGGCGACGTTGTTGGTGGCGGTGCCGATGTACTCGGCCGCCTCGGCGAGCGCCTCACCCGTCGCCGGGTCGAGGACGACCGCGCCGTAGCCGGCGGGCCCCGGGTTGCCCCGGGAGCCGCCGTCCGCCTCGACGACGAAGCGCTGCGCCATGGGTCCTACAGCCCCGACTCGGACGTACGGACCAGGATGCGGGTGCAGTTCTCGCACCGGACGACCTCTTCGGCGGCGGCGGCGCGCACCTCGTTGAGGCCGGTGATGTCCAGCTCCAGGCGGCAGCCCTCGCAGCGGCGGTGGCTGAGGCGGGCGGCGCCGACGCCGCCCTCCTTGATCCGGATCCGGTCGTACAGCTTGATCAGATCGGCCGGGACGGAGCCGGCGACGATCTCGCGCTCCTTGGTGACCGAGGCGGCCTCGGTGTCGATCTCGGCGAAGGCGGCGTCCCGGCGGGCGACGGCGTCGTCGGCCTTGGCCTGGACGGACTCGACGCGGGCGGTCAGCTCGGTGGCGCGCTCCTGCGCGGACTCGCGGCGCTCCATGACCTCCAGGACGACGTCCTCGAGGTCGCCCTGGCGCTTGGCGAGCGAGGCGATCTCGCGCTGGAGGTTCTCCAGGTCCTTGGCGGAGACGCCGACGCCGGTGTCCAGGCGCTGCTGGTCACGGGCGGCGCGCTGGCGGACCTGGTCGACGTCCTGCTCGGCCTTGGTCTGCTCGCGGGCGGTGTCGCTCTCCTCGGTCTGCGCGGCGACGAGGAGGTCGCGGTGCTGGGTGAGGTCGGCCTCCAGGGAGGCGATCTCGGCGTGCTCGGGCAGGCTCTTGCGCTTGTGGGCGAGCTGTCCGAGGCGGGTGTCCAGCGCCTGGAGGTCGAGGAGGCGGATCTGGTCGGCGGGCGCGGCGTTCAGTTGGGGGCTCCAGGTGAGGTGTCGTTGGACGAGGCCGCGTGGGCGGTCCAGGGGTCGGTGACCGTACGGGAGATGTGGGTGCGCAGACCCCAGCCGTGGCGGTCGGAGATCTCGTCGAGCTGGGCGGCCGCCTGCTCGATCCAGGGCCACTCGGTGGCCCAGTGCGCGGCGTCGACCAGCGCGAGCGGGCTCTGCTGCTGCGCCTCGGACGCGGGGTGGTGGCGCAGGTCGGCGGTGACGTAGGCGTCGACACCGGCGGCGCGCACCTCGGCGAAGAGGGAGTCGCCCGAGCCGCCGCAGACGGCGACGGTGCGGACGAGGCGCTCCGGGTCGCCGGCGACGCGGACGCCCTGCGCGGTGGCGGGCAGCCGCTCGGCGGCGCGGCGGGCGAATTCGCCGAGGGTGACCGGCGCGTCGAGCTCGCAGATCCGGCCGAGGCCGCGGCGGCCCGCGGGGTCGTCCGGGTCGGGGACGAGCGGGCCGGTGACCCGCAGGTCGAGCGCGCCGGCCAGGGCGTCCGAGACGCCGGGGTCGGCGCGGTCGGCGTTGGTGTGCGCGACGTGCAGGGCGATGTCGTGCTTGATGAGGGTGTGCACGACCCGGCCCTTGAAGGTGGAGGCCGCGACCGTGGTCGTACCGCGCAGGTAGAGCGGGTGGTGGGTGACCAGCAGGTCGGCGCCGAGCCGCACGGCCTCGTCGGCGACCTCCTGCACGGGGTCGACGGCGAACAGCACCCGGCCGACCGGGGCGTCGGGGTCGCCGCAGACCGTACCGACGGCGTCCCACTGCTCGGCCCGCTCGGGTGGCCAGAGGGCGTCGAGGGCGGCGATGACTTCAGACAGTACGGGCACGGGGAAAGGCTACCTGGCCCTCGTGCCCGTACGACCCTCACCGGAGGCGGGCGGTCGCCCGGGGCGCCGCCGCCCGCCTCCGGTCCGGCTACTTGACGAGGAAGCCGCGGAGATCGTCCAGGACGCTGTTCGCGGCGGTGACGCCGAGGCCGAGGTACCAGGTCTCGTCCGGGACGTCCTTGGCGTGGCCGTCCCCGACCGCCTTCAGGCTCTTCCACAGCGGGTTGTCCTGGGCGGCGTCGCGCTTGGTCTTGTCCGGGTCGCCGTAGACGCCGGTGAAGATCCAGTCGCCGTCGGCCTTGTCGATGTTCTCCGGGCTGATCTCGACCGCGAGCTTGTCGGCCTGCTGGATCTTCGGGCGGGGCAGGCCGGCGTCCTCGAGGACGGTGCCGATGAAGGACTGCCGCGCGTACAGGCGGGTGAACTGCGGCAGGTAGCGCACCATGCTGATGGTCGGCTTCTTGTCGCCGACGTCCGCGCCGAGCTTCTTCGCCTTGGCCTCGTAGTCCGCGAGCTGCTTCTTGGCGTCGTCGGTCTTGTCCAGGGCCGCGGCGTTGAGCAGGTAGTTCTGCTTCCAGGTGAAGCCGGGGCGGATGCTGAAGACGGTCGGCGCGATCTGCGCGAGGTCCTTGTAGTTCTTCTCCGCGCGCAGCTTGCTGCCGAGGATCAGGTCGGGCTTGAGCGCGTGGATCGCCTCAAGGTTGAGGTTGCTGATGGTGCCGACGCTCTTGGGCTCTCCGACGTTCTTCTTCAGATAGGCCGGGATCTCCTGGCTGCCTTCGCTGGGCGCCCAGCCGACCGGCTTGATGCCGAGGGAGACGACGTTGTCCAGCTCGCCGACGTCGAGGACGACGACGCGCTTGGGCGCCTGCTTGATCTCCGTCTTGCCGAGCGCGTGGGTGATCGTGCGCGGGAACTGGCCGGGCTTGGCGTCCGTGCCGAGCTTCGCGGTGTTCTCGGCGGCCTTGCCGAAGTCCTTGCCGCCCTGGGCGACGGACTTGGAGCCGTTGCCGCCGTCCTTGCCCGCCCCGCCGTCCTTGCCGTCGTCTGACGAACCGCACGCCGCGAGGGAGAGGGCGGCTGCCACGGACAGGGCGACGGCGGCGGTGCCGCGGCGGCGGAGGGACATCGAAAGCTCCTGGATCGGGGGGCGGCGGGCGGGGAGCGCGTCAAGGACGCCCCTTCGGCCACTTAGGTTCGCCTTACCTTACATTCGGTCACACCTCGCGCAGCACACCCACCTCGCATCGCTCAGGCGAATCGGACATTGGCCACCCTTATGCGTGAAGCGACCTCACTCGCATTGTTCGGCAGGTAGTGCGATAACTACGTTCAGTGCCGGAGGTGACGTTTCTCATGACGGTCTGTGCCCCCCAGAGCACTCCACAGAGCACCCCGCGGAGTGCGCCGATGGACATGAGACGCGCGGCATTCACGATCACAGCGGACGGTTCGTACGCCGCCCGGCTGGCTCTGGACGGTGGGACGGGTGGCTGGTTCCCGGAGCGCTGGACGCTCGACGGCCCCGAGCCCTACGCCGTCCCGCTGCCCGGCGGCCAGCCCGAGGAGCCCGACAGCGAGGTCCTGCCGCTCACCGACGGCCGGGTCCTGATCCGGCGCCGGGTGGCCGAGCGGCACACGCTCGCCCTGCTCTACCCCACCGGCCCCGGCACCGGCGAGCTGCCGCTCGGCTCCGTCGAGTGCCCCCGGCTGTCCCTGCTGCCGCCCGCCCCGGGCGGCGGGTCGGCCTACGGCCTGGTGCACGGCGAGCGGTCCACGGAGCTGTGGCTGCTGTACGGCGGCCGCTTCGGCCCGCAGCGGGTCGCGGACGTGCCGGGGCAGTGCTCGGGCGGCGCCTGGCTGGACCGCACGGGCCGGCTGCTGGCCCTCGACCGCGAGCTGGCGGGCCGGACCAAGACCGTCGTGGCCGACCTGGAGCGCGGCGGCGAGATCAGCCCGCTGCTCCAGATCACGGAGGAGAGCAACGACCGGCTGCTGCTGGCCGACCCCTACAGCGGCCTCCTGCTCGTACGGTCCGACGCCCCCGGCGGCGACCGGCTCGGCTGGGGGGTGCTCGGCTCCACGCGCCCGGTGCGCTTCCCCGAGTGCCTGCACCTGCCCCAGGTCGTCCTGACGCCCTTCGCCGCGCAGCCGGGCCAGGAGCTGGCCCCGGAGGGGTGCGCGGTGGCCTTCCGGATCGAGGGGCCTTCGGGCAGCTGGGTGGGGGTGTGGCGGGCCTCCGCCCGGCAGCTCCAGCAGTTCCCCGGCCCGGCCGGCTGGCTGGTGGGTACGGGCCTGTGGACCCCGGCCGGCGAGCTGCGGCTGCCTTATGTGACGCCCTATGTGCGCTGCGGGCTGGCGCGGCTGCGACTGCCGGTCGCGGGGGCGGAGGACGGGGCCCGCGAGGGCGCGGGGAGCGACGGCGGGTCCCGGCGGACGGCGCGGGCCGGACAGACCGAACAGACCGGACAGGCCACCGGGAGCGGGCAGGCCGGGCGGGACGGTCGGACCGGGCAGGACGGCCGGGGCGGACCGGGCGGCGGGAGCGGGGAAGGCGGCGGGGGGCAGGGCGTCCACCTGGCCGGTGTCCGCGAGGCCGGTGTCCGCGAGGCCGCCGCGCCGGACGCCGGGCCGGGCCGGCGCGCCACCGGCCCCGCGGGCGACCCGGTGCGGAGCGGCCCGCCCCGGGTCCCCGCAGGGGCCGGTGGCGGGCCCGCCGCCCCCACGGCACCCGGAATCCGGCACGGCGGGCACGCCCGCGGCCGGCCCGCCCATGGCCGCGCCGGTGACCTCCACGGGCGCGACGGCCCCCGCGCCCGTCACACCTGTGACGCCCGCGACGCCCGTGCTTCCCCTGGCGACACCGCCCCTGGCGGACCGGCCGGCGGCTCCGTCGGTTCCGACCCCGGCCGCCGCGCCCTCCGGGCCCCTCACCCCCGCCACTCCCCTCGCTCCCCTCTCTTCTGTCACATCCGCGCCGGTCGCACCGTCCGTCGAGTCCTTGGAGCCCCCGGTCACGGCCGGGGTGTGGACGGCGGTGCCGCCCACCGCGTTCCCCGGGGGCCCGGCGCCGATGCCGGGAGCGTGGTCCGTGGCCGCCCGGAGCGCCCAGGGCCCGCCGCGCGAGCCGTTCCTGACGCACGGTCCGGACAGTTCGCAGCCGCACCGCCCCGTCCCACTCCAGCAGGCGCCGCTCCAGCAGGGCCCGCTCGGGCAGGGGCTCCTCCGGCAAGGCCCGCCGGGCCGCCGGACGCACCCGTGACGGGGCGGCGAAGGGGCGGCGACGCGCCGGTGGACCGGGTGGCTAGGCGATCAAGGTCCCGTTAGAATTCGGGCGGGGGTTGCGCAGCTGTACCGCACGGCGCCGGTGGTGGGCCGAACGGTCGTGCGCGAGAAGCGAGTTGACGTCCGTCGACGCCGTGCGCCACTGCCGCGGCCCCCGACGCGCCCAGCACGCAAGCCCATCCGACGGAGTGACTTACCCCATGCCCGACGCCCGAACCGACACGACCGAGGCGCGCCCCTTCGAGGCGTCCGCCCAGGCCGCAGCCGCCGGCTCCGGCAGGCACCGCGGTCCGGCTTCCCCGGACGACGACAGCGCCGCCGCGAACGCCCACGGCAAGCACCGCCGCACGGCGGACGGCCGCTGAGCCGAGCCACGACGGCACGCGACCTGGCCCCCCGGTACTGCCGGGGGGCCAGGTGCGTTCCGGCCCACACGCTCCAGGCCCGTACCCACTCGGGCTCACCCGGACCCACGCTTCCGCCGGGCCCGTACCCCGCCCAGGTCCACCTGAGCCCGCGCTTCCGCCGGGCTCGACCCCACTCAGGTCCGCCCGAGCCCGCGCTTCCGCCGGGCCCGGACCCACTCAGGTCCGCCCGAGCCCCCTCCTCCCCAGGCCCGGACCCCGCCCGGCCCGCCCGAGCCCCCGCCCCCACCAGCCCCGTACCCCCTCTGCGGGCCCGCGCCCGGCCCCCGTTCAGCCGGGCCCCTACCCCGCCTCGGGCCCGCCCGAGCCCCGCTTCAGCCCCAGTACCTCCACCGCCGCGAAGCCCTCCCCCGGCGGCCGTTCCGCGTAGTACGGGGTCAGCAGCCCGTCCAGCTCGGCCACGCTGAAGACGTCCCCGGCCGTGTCGAACCTCGCGGCGACCCTGGGGCGCTCCACGACGGCGACCATGCCGCCGTGCACGACGAACACCTGCCCGCTCACCCCTGCGGCGGCCGGTGAGGCCAGATAGCCGACCAGCGGCGAGACATGAGCCGGAGCGAGTACGTCCGTACCGGCGGCGCCGTCCCCCGGCCCGCCGCCCTCGCCGATGTCCGCGAAGACGTCCTCGGTCATCCGCGTCCTGGCGCGGGGGCAGATCGCGTTGGCCGTCACCCCGTACTTGCGCAGGGCCGCGGCCGTCGAGGTGGTGAGGCCGACGATGCCGCCCTTGGCGGCGGCGTAGTTGGGCTGACCGGCCGAACCGGCGAGGAACGCCTCGGAGGAGGTGTTGACGACCCGTCCGTACACCGGCCGGCCGGTGGCCTTCGCGCGCTCCCGCCAGTGCGCGGCGGCGAAACGCAGCATGGCGAAGTGGCCCTTGAGGTGCACGCGGACGACCGAGTCCCACTCGTCCTCGGTCATGGAGAAGACCATGCGGTCGCGCAGGATGCCCGCGTTGTTGACGAGGATGTCGAGCCCGCCCCCGGCCTCGGCCCCGAGTCCGGCCGCGAGGCGTACGAGCTCACGGGCTCCGTCGAAGTCGGCGACGTCCCCGGCGTGCGCCGTGGCCAGGCCGCCGGCCGCGCGGATCTCCGCGACGACCTCCTCGGCGGGCCCGGCGGACGCCTCCCCGGAGCCGTCGCGGCCCGGTTTCCCGTGGTCGTTGACGACCACATGGGCGCCGAGCGCGGCCAGTTGCAGGGCCTCCGCCCGGCCCAGGCCCCGGCCGGCGCCGGTGACGATCGCGGTCCGGCCGACGAGCGGCCGCTCCGTCGTCATTCCCGGTCCCCTCCTCCCTCTCCCCTATCTCTTCCTGCTCTTTCCTGGTCCGCTCAGATCTCCACGCAGGTGCGCAGCGCTTCTCCCGAGCGCATCTGGTCGACGGCGTCGTTGACCCCGGCGAGCGGCACTCTGTGGGTGATGAGGCCCGCGAGGTCGACACGGCCCGCCCGCCAGAGGGTGATGGCCCGCGCGTACGCGCGCAGGACGTCGCCGCCGCCGAAGAGCGAGGGCAGGATCCGCTTCTCGTCGAGGAACAGCTCGAACATGCTGATCTTGAGGAAGTCGTCCGCCGCGCCCGCCCCGACGACGCAGAGGGTGCCGCCGCGCCGGGTCGCCTCGTAGGCGGTACGGGCGGTGGCGGAGGTGCCGACGACCTCGAAGACGTAGTCGAAGCCCTCGCCCCCGGTGATCCGGGAGCGGGCGTCGCCGAGGCCCTCGGGCGGTACGGCCTCCGTGGCGCCGAACCGCAGCGCGGCCTCGCGCCGTGCGGGGGTCGGGTCGACGGCGACGATCCGCGCCGCGCCCGAGACCCGGGCGCCCTGGACGACGCTGATGCCGACGCCGCCGCAGCCGATGACCGCGACCGAGGAGCCGGCCGCCACGCGCGCGGTGTCGAGTGCCGCGCCCAGGCCGGTGGTGACGCCGCAGCCGATCAGGGCGGCGATGTCGTAGGGCACGTCGTCGGGGATGGGCACGGCGCAGGCGGCGTGCACGACGAGTTCCTCGGCGAAGGTGCCGGTGCCGGCGAACCCGAAGAGGTCGGCGCCGGCCCGCCGGAAGGACGGGGTCCCGGCGTGTCCGAACCCGGACGGGCACAGATGGGTCTGGCCGCGCCGGCAGGCGGGGCAGTCGCCGCAGGCGGGCAGCCAGCAGAGGAGGACCCGGTCGCCGGGGGACAGCCCGGTGACGCCGTCGCCGACCTCGACGACCTCGCCGGCCCCCTCGTGGCCGGGGACGAGGGGCGCGGGCTGCGGCAGCACCCCGGACATCGCGGAGAGGTCGGAGTGGCAGAGCCCGGCGGCCCTCATGCGCAGCCGGACCTTGCCGGGTCCGAAGCCCACGGCCTCGACGTCGTCGTGGATCTCCAGCTTGTCCTGGCCTGTCTCGTGCAGTACGGCTGCGCGCATGGTGCGACTCCCTTCGCGTACGGACGGTCCGTTCAGGGTGCGGCGGGTACGGCGGGCACGGCCCGGGTGCTGCCGGGGGCTCAGGTGTGGGTGACGACCGTGTCGGCGAGTACGGGGGCGTCGTCGCGCTCCACGGCGGTGACGGTCACCTGGACGCGGCCGGGCGCGGGGGTGTCGCGCCACATCCGCACGCGCAGGGTCTCGCCGGGGAAGGCGACACCGGCGAAGCGTGTGGTGTACGCGCGGACGCGGGCGACGTCACCGCCGAGCGCGGTGTCCACGACGGCCTTGAGGGTGATGCCGTACGAGCAGAGGCCGTGCAGGATCGGCCGGTCGAAGCCGGCCCGCTTGGCGAACTCGGGGTCGGCGTGCAGGGGGTTCCAGTCGCCCGACAGTCGGTAGAGGAGGGCCTGGTCCTCGCGGATCGGGCGGTCCACGGTCCAGGTGGGTGCGGCCTCGGGGGCGTCGAGGCGGGTGGCGGAGCCGCGTTCGCCGCCGAAGCCGCCCTCGCCCCGGACGAAGATCTCGCTCTGGCTCGTCCACAGCGGCCCCTCCGCGTCCTCGACGTCGGAGCGGTGGACGATGACGGCCGCCTTCCCCTTGTCGTGGACGGCGGCGACACGGGAGGTCTGGGTGGCGGTGCCGCGCGCCGGGAGCGGCCGGTGGAGCTCGACGGTCTGCCCGCCGTGCAGGACGGCGGCGAGGTCGACGTCGATTCCCGGGGTGGCGAGGCCGCCGGACACGGCGCGGCCGCCGCCCGCGACGGTCGCGAAGGAGGGCAGCACGTGCAGCCGGGTCTCCAGGGTGTAGCGGAGCTCGTCGGGCCCGGTCGCCGGGGTGCCCGCGCCGATGCCCAGGTGGTAGAGGATGACGTCCTTGTGATCCCAGGTCAGTTCGCTGCGGCGGGGCTCGGCGGCGACCGCCTGCGCTGCGTCGATGGGCATCGGGCACGGCTCCTTCACGCGTGGTGGGGATCCCGGCCGGGGTGTCCGCACCGTCGGCCGTACCGGGGTCGCTGCCGGCCCGGCCCGTACGCGCTGTCCCTAGAACGCGTTCTAGCCGATCCGGTGGCACCCATGTATAGCCGATCGTCCCAAGGGTGGGAAGGCCACCGGCGCCGCCCCGCCGGGTGTTCCGGCCCCGGCCGCGGGCGGGACAAATGTCATGGCAGGCCGCTCACACTTGGCACTGCCGCGGCTCGCGAGGCGTACATAGGCTCGTCACCATGAACGACGGAACGATCGAGGCCGCCCGGCACAAGCCACCGGGCAAGCCGGCCTTCCTGCCCTGGCTCTTCATGCTCACCGGGGACGTGCAGAGCCTCTTCCGGGGCGAGCTGCCGCACCCCTGGCTGGGCGGCGCGGGTGTGGTCGCCTTCGTCGTCCTCTACGTCCTCACGGTCTTCGGCGGCCTCGACGACAAGCGCCGCCGGGAGCCCGTCGTCCTGGGCCGCCTCTGCGCGCTGGCCGTGGTGACCTACGCCCTGTCCATCGGCTACGGCGGCAACTGGCTGCTCTGCTTCCCGCTGTTGTCGCTGGCGGCGGGCATAGTACTGCGCGGCCGGGGCCGGATCCTGGGCGCCGTGGTGATCGCGCTCTCCGGCTCCGCGGGGGTCATCGCGGGGTTCCGCGGCGGCGCGGAGGACTCCCTGATCGTCGGTTACGGCACGGTGCTCTCCGGACTGGTCACGGCCGCGGTCCTGACGCTCTTCGAGACCGTCGCCCAGCTCCGCGAGACCCGCGAGGAGCTGGCGCGCGGCGCGGTCGAGCGGGAGCGGCTGCGCTTCTCCCGCGATCTGCACGACCTGCTGGGCCACACCATGTCCGTGATCGTGGTCAAGGCCGAGGCCGTGCGCCGGCTCGCCCCGCGCGACCTGGAGGCGGCGCTCGGCCAGGCCGCCGACATCGAGGCCGTCGGCCGCCAGGCGCTCGTCGAGATCCGCGAGGCCGTCACCGGCTATCGCGAGGGCAGCCTCACCACCGAGCTCGACCGGGCCCGCTCCCTCCTGGAGGCGTCCGGCATCGACGTGGACGTCCGGCAGTCGGGGCCGCCGCTGCCGCCGCAGACCGCGGCACTGCTGGGCTGGGTCGTCCGCGAAGGCGTCACCAACGTCGTGCGGCACAGCGGCGCGAGCCGTTGTGTGGTGGAGGTGCGCGGCGAGACCGACCAGATACGTCTGGAGATCACCGACGACGGGCGCGGCGTAGGCTCGGAACCGGCGGCCACGGGGGTGGGCGGCTCGGGTCTCAAGGGGCTGGCCGAGCGGCTGGCCGCCGCCGGCGGGGCGCTCACCAGCGGCCCCGACGGGCGCCGGGGCTTCCGCCTCGTGGCCGAACTGCCCGTCGACGCGGAGTCCGAGGAGGACCACGGCAAATGATCAGACTGCTCCTCGCCGAGGACCAGGGCATGATGCGGGGCGCGCTCGCGCTGCTGCTCGGGCTGGAGGAGGACTTCGAGGTCGTCGCCCAGGTCGGCGACGGCGAGGAGATCCTCCCCAAGGCCCTGGAGACGGAGCCCGATGTCGCGCTCCTCGACATCGAACTCCCGGGCCGCAGCGGCCTGGACGCGGCGGCGGACCTCCGCGTCCGGCTGCCCGGCTGCCGGGTGCTGATACTCACCACGTTCGGCCGCCCCGGGTATCTGCGGCGCGCGATGGAGGCGGGCGCCTCCGGGTTCCTGGTCAAGGACGGCCCGGTGGAGGACCTCGCGGCGGCGATCCGGCGGGTGCTCGCGGGCGAGCGCGTCATCGACCCGGCCCTGGCCGCGGCCGCCCTGAGCGCGGGCCCGAACCCACTGACGCAGCGTGAGCGCGACGTCCTGGCGGCGGCGGTGGACGGGGCGACGGTGGCGGACATCGCGGCACGGGTGCACCTGTCCCCGGCGACGGTCCGGAACTACCTGTCGGCGGCGATCGGGAAGACGCAGACGCGGAACAGGATGGAGGCGGTACGGGCGGCGCGGCAGAACGGGTGGTTGTAGTTGCAGGGGGGGACAAGTGGGGTGCGGGTGCGGGCCGGTGGGCGGCGGCACGGGACCGGGCGAGCGCCCGTCGGGTCCGCCCTTCCGCCCGGCAGGTCCGCCCTTCCACCCGGCGGGGTGACGCCCGCCCCGCCCGGGCGGGCCGCCGGCGCCGACGCCGGTGCCCGCCGGGGAGCGGGCACGGGGTCCGGGGCCAGGGCCGGGCCGGGGCCGGGGCCAGGAGCCAAGGACCAGGGTCCGGGCCAGGGGCCGGGGCCAGGGCCAGGGGCCAGGGGCCAGGGCCGGGGCCAGGAGCCGGGGCCAGGAGCCGGGGGCCGGGGCCAGGAGCCGGGGGCCGGGGGCCAAGGACCAGGGGCCAAGGACCAGGGGCCAAGGACCAGGGGCCAAGGGCCGGGGCCAGGAGCCAAGAGCCAAGGGCCGGGGGCCGAGGGCCGGGGCCAGGGCCAGGGTCCGGGGTCAGGGTCCGGGGCCAAGGCCCCGAAGGCGGCCGCGTAACCTGCATCCACCACGCGCGCACCTTCAGGAGGACCCCCATGGCCCCCAAGCCCGAGACACTCGCCGCATTCGAGGCGGCGAAGGGCTTCATGCCGCTCGACGAGGGGCTCGCCCTCCACGCCGCCGCCCGCGAGGCCGCGGCCCTGCGCATGCCGCTGCTCGAAGTCGGCACGTACTGCGGCCGGTCGACGATCCTGCTCGCCGACGCCGCGCGGGAGGCCGGGGTCACGGCCGTCACCGTCGACCACCACCGCGGCAGCGAGGAGCAGCAGCCCGGCTGGGAGTACCACGACGCCTCCGTCGTCGACCCCGTCGTGGGGCGCATGGACACGCTGCCCACGTTCCGGCGGACGCTCCACCAGGCCGGTCTGGAGGAGCATGTGCTCGCGCTCGTCGGCCGGTCGCCGCAGGCCGCCGCGGTGTGGGGCACGCCGCTCGGGCTGGTGTTCATCGACGGCGGCCACACCGACGAGCACGCGACGGCCGACTACGAGGGCTGGGTCCCGCACCTCGCGGAGGGCGGACTGCTCGTCATCCACGACGTGTTCGCCGATCCGGCCGACGGCGGACAGGCCCCGTACCGCGTGTACCGCAGGGCGCTCGGGTCCGGTGCCTTCACCGAGGTCTCGGTGACCCGTTCCCTGCACGTTCTCCGCCGGACCGGTCTCGGAATCTGACGGGCGGCGTTAGCATCGCCGGGTGTCCAAAGGCAGCTTTCCCCGTGCGCCCCGCCGTGCCGGCCTGTCCGGCCGGGCCGGCGGCCCCACCCCTCTGATAGTCGCGCTGGTGGCCCTGGTGGCCGCCGGTCTCGTGGGCTGGCTGCTGTGGGACGCGAGCGGGGGCGCGGCCGACGGGGCCGGGCACCCGGTGGCCGCGACCTCCGCCGCCGCCAAGGCCGCCTCCCCCTCGGGCCCCTCCGCTCCCTCGGCCGCGGCCTCCCGGCCCGCCTCGGGGCGGCCGAGCCCCGCACGGTCCGGGGACGGCGGCACCGCATCGCCCGGCCCGTCGGCCGGTGCGGGTGCCGGGGTCACGGACGACGAGGCGCCGCGCGCCGACGGCCCGCTCAAGGGCAAGGTGGTCCTCGTCGACCCCGGCCACAACATCCGCAACAGCGAGCACACCGCGGAGATCGACCGTTCCGTGGACATCGGCACAGGCCGCAAGGAGTGCGACACCACCGGCACGTCCACGGACGCCGGTTACGCCGAGGCGGCGTTCAGCCTCGACGTCGCCCACCGGCTGCGGACGATCCTGCGGAACCAGGGCGCGAAGGTGGTGTTCACCCACGACGGCGAGCGCCCGTACGGCCCGTGCGTCACCGAGCGCGCCGCCATCGGCAACAAGGCCCACGCCGACGCGGCCGTCTCCATCCACGCCGACGGCTCGGCCGTCGGCAACCGCGGCTTCCATGTGATCCTGCCCGCCCTGGTGAAGGGCGGCGCGGCGGACACCGCGCCCATCGTCGGACCCTCGAAGGAACTGGGCGCGCGGATCGCGGGGAACTTCGTCCGGGTCACCGGGAGCGCGCCGTCCAACTACATCGGCGGCGGCACGGGGCTCGACACCCGCGGCGATCTCGGGGGGCTCAATCTCTCGACGGTCCCGAAGGTGTTCATCGAGTGCGGCAACATGCGCGACCCGCAGGACGCGGGTCTGCTCACCGACCCCGCATGGCGCGAGAAGGCGGCGCAGGGGATCGCGGACGGCATCACGGACTTCCTGCGCGGGTAGGCGGCGGGGGGACAGGCTTCCCGAGCGGGCAGCTGACGCGTGGGTAACAAAGGGACGTACCAGCAGGCCACAGCCGTGTCACGACGGTGATACGAAGGAGACGCCCCGACCCCCCAGGCGATAGGTTCACCCGTACGATGGGGGTACCCCCGCCCTTGCCCCCGCGCCCTCGCACGTCCCGACACCGGCGACAGCGACGGTAAATGATCAACACTGACAAAGGACTTCAGTTGAACATCCGCTCCCTCACTCGAGGCGACGGCGTGGTGATCGGAGCAGCGGTGTTGCTGTTCATCGCCTCGTTCCTCAGCTTCTACTCGTACGACTGCGGGAAGTCGACGATCGGCTGTCCGGCGGAGCCGAACGGCTGGAAGTCCGGGCTCTTCCCCGTGCTGCCGTCCATCTTCCTCGCCGGCATCATCGCCGCCGTCCTGATCGTCGCCGCCCGGTTCCAGCCGGAGGGCCGCAAGGTCCTCGGCCTCGGTCTCGACCAGTGGGGCACCGCGCTCACCGTCTTCGCCGCGTGGTCCTCGGTGTGGACGATCCTCGGCGGCGGCGAGAGCATCTCCCCCGGCGTCGGCCAGATCCTCGGCCTGATCGCCAACCTCGCCCTGGCCGCCGTGGCGCTGCTCACGCCGCGCACCCCGGCGCTGAAGGCCCCGCTGATGGGTGTCCCGGGCCCGCAGGCCCCGTCCCCGTACGGCGCCGGCCCGAACCCGGGCTACGGCTACCCCGGTGGCGCCCAGCAGCCCGGCGCCCCGGGCCCGTACGGCGCGCAGCAGCCGTACGGCGCCCAGCCGGGCCAGCCGCAGGGTCCGCAGGACCCGAGCATGGGCGGTGCCGCCGGTGCGGCCGCCGCCCCGCAGACGGGCGCGGCGCAGCCCGCGGCCCCGGCCGCCGACTTCGCCCCGTTCTGGTTCGCGGTGCCGGTGGCCCGCCCGCTGTACGGGGAGGACGGCTCGCCGACGCCGGTCGCCGAGCTCGCGCCCGGCACCTGGTACCTCGCCGTGGACCAGCGCGGTGCCGCGCTGGTCGCGCAGACCCAGGACGGCCGTCGCGGCGTGCTCCAGGACACCACGGGGATCCAGCGCGGCTGATCCCGAGCGCTTTCCCCCGAACGGCCCGCCGGGTTCTCCCGGCGGGCCGTTCGGCTGTCCGGCCGCGGTCCCGCCGGGGCCGTCTTGCCGGGGGCGGCCCGGGGCCGTACAGTCCAGCCGAACTGACGATCCATCAGATTCCGTCGGATGGAGGCGCGGATGCGGCTCGGCCTGGCGCTCGGCTACTGGGGCCGCGGCCCCGACCCCGGCCGGCTCTCCCTCGTCCTGGAGGCCGAACGGCTGGGCTACGACTCGGTGTGGACCGCGGAGGCATGGGGCTCGGACGCCTTCACGACCCTCACCTGGATCGCCGCGCACACCCGGCGCCTGCGCCTGGGCACCGCCGTGGCCCAGATGGCCGCCCGCACCCCGACGGCGACGGCGATGCACGCGCTGACCCTCGACCACCTCTCCGGTGGGCGGCTGCTGCTCGGCCTGGGGCTGTCGGGGCCCCAGGTGGTGGAGGGCTGGTACGGGCGGCCGTTCCCGGAAAGTCCCCTGACGGCGACGCGCGAATACGTCGACGTGGTCCGCCAGGTGCTGCGCCGTACGGCACCGGTGGCCCTCGACGGCCGCTACCACCCGCTCCCCTACCGCGGCCCGGACGCCACCGGCCTCGGCAGACCGCTGAGGTCCATCGTCCATCCGCTGCGCCCCGGCCTCCCGGTGCTGCTGGGCGCCGAGGGGCCGAGGAACATCGCCCAGACCGTGCGGATCGCCGACGGCTGGCTGCCGCTGTACTGGTCGCCGCTCCGTACCGGGCTGTACGCCGAGGCCCTCGCGGAGGCGCCCGAGGGCTTCATGGTCGCACCGCTGGCCCAGGCCCGGCTCTGCTCCGACGTCGCCGAGGGGCTGCGACCGGTGAAGGCGATGCTCGGCTTCTACATCGGCGGCATGGGGCACGCCCGCCGGAACTTCCACGCCGAGCTGATGGCGCGGATGGGCTTCGCGGACGCGGCGCGGCGGGTGCGGGAGCTCTTCCTGGCCGGGCGGCGGGAGGAGGCCGTGACCGCCGTGCCGGACGACTTCGCCGACGAGATCTCGCTCGTCGGCCCCCGGGAGCGGATCGCGGACCGGCTGGCGCTGTGGCGGGCGGGGCCGGTCACCGACCTGCTGGTGACGGCCCCGGACACGGCCACGCTGAGGGTCCTGGCGGAGCTCAACGCGTGAGCAGGGCGGGCCCGGGGCTCAGCGCGTGAGCAGGCCGGGCCCGATGCTCAGCGCGCGGCGGGTTTGCCCTTGCCTCGCAGCCACACGTCGAAGAGCCCGTCGAGGTCCTTGCCCGTCTTCCGCGCCCAGAACCGGGTGAACTCGGCGGTGTCGGCGTTGCCGTGCCGGTACTCGGCGGCCCACGCCCGTACGGTCGCGAAGAACTTCTCGTCGCCGACGGCCTGCCGCAGCTTGTGCAGGACCATGGCACCCCGGCCGTAGACCGGCGGGTCGGAGACGGTCTCCGGCGCCGGGTCGGCGGGCGGGTAGGCCCAGATGCCCTTGCTCTGCGCGTCCTTGCCGTCGTAGTAGTCGTCGAAGATCCGCTGGGCGGTCCGGCCGCCCCGCTTCTCCTCCCACAGCCACTCCGCGTACTGGGCGAAGCCCTCGTTCAGCCACATGTCGCGCCAGGTGCGGGGGGTGACGGAATCGCCGAACCACTGGTGGGCGAGCTCGTGCACCACGATCAGGTCGTCGGGGTCCGAGTCGAAGTAGGGCTTGGTCTGGGTCTCCAGGGCGTATCCCAGCCTGGGGTTGTGGTCGACGACCGCGCCGGCCGAGGAGAAGGGGTACGGGCCGAACAGCCCGGTCGCCCAGGCGAGGACCTCCGGCACCAGCTTCTTCAGGTGGGGCGCCGCGGCGGCCTCCTTGGGGTGCGTGGCGAGGTAGACGGGCAGGTCGCCGGCGCGGGTGGTGGTGACCTTGAACGGGGAGACGGCCACGCTCGCCAGATAGCTCGCCATCGGCTCGGCGGTGTGCCAGGAGAAGGACTTCCGGCCGCTCTTGGTCCGCTCCTCGCGCGTGAGCTCGCCGTTGGCCACGGCGGTGTATCCGGCGGGCACGGTCACCTGGATGTCGTAGGCGGCCTTGTCGGAGGGGTGGTGGTTGCCGGGGAACCAGGCCATCGAGCCCGTGGGCTGGCCGAGGCCGACCGCGCCGTCGTCGGTCTCCACCCAGCCTTCCGAGGTCACGGCCTCGCCGGCGTCCTTGTCGCCGTCCGTGATCTCCTGCGGTGTCCCCCCGTACGTGACGACCGTCTCGAATGTGTGCCCCTTGCCGATCTTCCGGTCGGGCGTCACCGTCAGCTCGGTGCCCTCCCGGTCCGTCCCGGCCGGACGGCCGTCGACCCGGACGGCGCGGACGTCCAGCCCCTTCAGATCGAGGTTGAAGGCGCCGAGGTCCTGGGTGGCCCGTGCCGTGATCACCGCCGTGCCGTCCAGGTGGTTGCCGTCCGGCTCGTAGTCCAGGGTCAGACCGTAGTGCCGGACGTCGTAACCGCCATTGCCCAGCCGGGGGAAGAGCGGGTCCCCGACGCCGGCCGCGCCCGCGCTCGCGCGCGCCGTGCCGCCACCGCCGACGGTGCAGGAGGCGACGAGCAGCAGCGCCGCGGCCGCCGGCAGGGCGCGGGCGGCCGTCCGGCGCGGCCCCCTCCGGCGGACCTCGGGGGCGTGCCGGGCGGACGGTCGTCGGAGGGCGTCGGTCATGGCCCCGATGCTCTCACCCCGCCGGGGGACGGGGTCAGAAGCTGGCCCGTTCCAGCCAGAACTCGAGCAGCGCGCGCTCGCCCAGGACCTCGACCCGGCCGCTGTCCGGCGACTGCCGCCGGTAGAAGACGGCGAGCAGGTCGGTGAGCGGGCCGCGCACGACGACGGCCGCCTTCTCATGGGCGCGGCGCCACTCGATCCGCTCGCCGCCGCAGTCGACGAACCACTCCGCCTCCAGCTCGGGCGCGGTGTCCGTGGCGTGCAGATGCAGGGTACGGCCGGGGCCGAGCAGCTCCTTGTACGCCGGCTTGAACTCCATCGCCATGGGCGAGCTGATGATCTGGAGCCATTCGTCGAGGCAGTCGGCGGCGATCTCCGGGGCCACGGCGAACGCGACGCCCGTGGTGGCCTCGGCGTCGGCCCGGTGGATCACCGTCTCGTGGGTCATCCTGCGGGCCCAGAAGTCGGCGGTCTGCCGCGGCCCGAAGGTCCACACCGCGGAGTCGGGGCCGCTCTCGCGCAGGGTCCGCGCCAGGGTCTCGGCACCCTCTTCCAGCCAGTCGCCGAACGCGGCCGCGCCGGCGTCGAGGGCCGGCTGGCCGGGGCCGGGGGCCGGGGCCGCGCCGACGTCGTCGGGCACCCGGAACCCGGTGAACCGTGTGCGCACGAGGTGCTCGGCACGGCGGTGGGCCTGGCCGACGTGCAGGAGGAGATGGGCCAGGGTCCACTCGGGGCAGGTGGGGACGGTGGCGGTGAGGTCCGCGCCGCGGATCGCTTCGCGGAGGAGGGTGGTCTGGGTGACGACCTCGGAACAGTAACGGTCGTAGCTGAGGCTGGTCATGACGACACCTTAGGTGGGGGCACTGACAGAGGATCTGTCCCCGGCCCCGCCCCTTCCCACTCCCGGGGCTCCACCCCGGACCCCGGTTCTCAAGTGCCGGACGGGCTGAGTCGTCGCCCGGCACCGGGCAGGAAAGCCTCCCCTGGCGCAGCGGAAAGCCGACCCCCGGGCAGGGGCGAATCCAGCCCGTCCGGCGATTGAGGACACCGCGCGGTAGCGCGGCCAGGCTCCGGGCCTAGCAGCAATCCGGTTCGAGCCCCCGAGGGAGGCGCTCCCCGCCGAAGACCGCCGTCGTCGCCTCGTCGCCGCCCAGCGCCGCCGCCGCCAGCAGCAGCGACCCCGCCGTCCACGTCGTGAGTTCCTCGGGCCAGACGGCCTTGTCGTCGAAGACGTAGCCGGTCCAGTACATGCCGTTGTCGGCGCGCAGGTGCTGGATCGACTGGAGGATCTCCACGGCGCGGTCGGACTCGCCCATCACCCACAGCGCGAGGGCGAGTTCGCAGCTCTCGCCGCCGGTCACCCAGGGGTTGGGCAGGACGCAGCGGACGCCGAGGCCGGGGACGACGAAGCGGTCCCAGCCCTCCTCTATGCGCTCCTTGGCCTCGGGGCCGGTGAGCGCGCCGCCGAGGACCGGGTAGTACCAGTCCATGGAGTAGCGGCTCTTGTCGAGGAACCGCTCGGGGTGGCGGCGGATCGCGTGCGCGAGGAGGCCGGTCGCCAGCTCCCAGCCGGGCTGGGGCTCCTCGCGGTGCTCGGCGATGGCGAGGGCGCAGCGCAGCGCCTGGTGGATGGAGGAGGAGCCGGTGAGCAGGGCGTCGGTGACGTCCGCGCCGCCGTCCTCCTCGGCCTCCCGCTTCCAGCCGATCTGGCCGCCCGGCTGCTGGAGCTGGAGGACGAATTCGACCGCGGCGAAGACGGTCGGCCACATGCGGTCGAGGAAGGCGTCGTCGCCGGTGGCGAGGTAGTGGTGCCAGACGCCGACGGCGACGTAGGCGACGAAGTTGGTCTCCCGGCTGCGGTCGGTGGGGGCGTCGGCGTCGCCGTCGGCGTAGGCGGCGTACCAGGAGCCGTCGGGGTTCTGGTGGTCGGCGAGCCAGCGGTAGGCGGCCTCGGCGCGGGTGTGCTCGCCGGCGGCGTCCAGGGCCATGGCGGCCTCGACGTGGTCCCAGGGGTCGAGGTGGTGGCCCCGGAACCAGGGTATGGCGCCGTCCTCGCGCTGCACGGCGGCGAGGGCGGCGACCGTCCGGACGGCCTGCCGCGCGGTCAGCACGCCGGGCAGGACGAGGCGTTCGGTGCGGCCGGGGCCGCGGCTGAAGGTGGTCACTTGGCGACCGCCCCGTCCTGGTGCGGCTTGGTCGCGTAGGCGACGAAGCTCTTGCCGATGACGGGGTTGAGGAGCTGCTCGGCGACCCGGGTGGCCTTGGGCTTCTTCATGATGTCCCAGACCAGCAGCTTGTGGTAGGCGCGGACGGGCAGCGCCTTGTCGTTGTCGACGCCGAAGGCGCACTTGAGCCACCAGTACGGGCTGTGCAGGCCGTGCGCGTGATGGGTGCCGTAGGGCGCGAGGCCCGCCTCCCGCATCCGGTCGAGGAGTTCGTCGCCCCGGTAGATGCGGATGTGGCCGCCCTCGACCTCGTGGTACGCGTCGGAGAGCGCCCAGCAGATCTTCTCCGGGCCGTAGCGCGGGACGGTGACGGCGATGCGGCCGCCGGGCTTGAGGACCCGGACCATCTCGGCGAGGACGCCCTTGTCGTCGGGGATGTGCTCCATGACCTCGGAGATGATGACGACGTCGAAGGTGTCGTCGGGGAAGGGCAGCGCGAGGGCGTCGCCCTCCATGGCCGTGGCGGTGGCGCCGGCCGGGGCCTCACCGGCCTCCTTCATCGCGGCGAACCACTTGGCGACCTCGCGTATCTCCTCGCCGTTGCGATCGAGGGCCACGACCTGCGCGCCGCGCCGGTAGCACTCGAAGGCGTGCCGGCCCGCGCCGCAGCCCAGGTCGAGCACACGGTCGCCGGCGGCGAGCGGGAAGCGGGTGAAATCGACGGTCAGCACGGAGGTCTGCTTTCGTCCGGCGGGGCAGGTCAGGTCGGGCAAGGGGGCGATCGGGGCAGGGCCGGCGAGGGCCGGGCCCGGTGGGGCCTGCGGGCGGGCTACCGGATGCCCGCCCGGCGGCGGGCCGCGCCGGCGGCGCCGTACCGGGCGACGGCCTCACGGTAGTGGTCGGCCGTGCCGATCGCGGCCTGCCGCCAGGTGAAGCGGGCGAGGACCCGCGCGCGTCCCGCCGTGCCGAGCCGGTGGCGCAGGTCGGCGTCGCCGAGCAGCCGGGTGAGCCCCGCGGCGAGGGCTCCCGCGTCGCCGGGCGGTACGGCCAGGCAGGTCTCGCCGTCGGGGCCCGCGACCTCGGGGATGGCACCGCCCGTGGTGGCGACCAGCGGGGTGCCGGTGGCCATGGCCTCGGCGGCGGGCAGGGAGAAGCCCTCGTAGAGGGAGGGGACGCAGGCGACCTGTGCCGAGCGCACGAGGTCGACGAGTTCGGCGTCACTGACGCCCTTGACGAACCGGATGGCGTCGCCGAGGCCGTGCCGGGCGATGGCCGTGGCGACCGGGCCGTTCTCGGCGCGCTTGCCGACGACGACGAGGTGGGCCCCGGGGTTCGTGGCGCGCACGGTGGCGAGCGCCTCGACGAGGTGGACCAGACCCTTGAGGGGGACGTCGGCGCTGGAGGTGGTGACGATGCGGCCGGGCACCTCCGCGACGGACGGGTCCGGGGAGAAGAGGTCGGTGTCGGCGCCGATGGGGACGACGTGGATCCGCTCGGCGGGCACCCCGAGGTCGTCGACGATCTCGTCGCGGGAGGAGCCGGAGACGGTCAGGACGGACGGCAGCCGGCGGGCGACGCGCTTCTGCATCCGGACGAATCCGTACCAGCGGTGCACGGAGGCGCGGCGCTTCCAGTCGGCGGCGGCGTCGAGGTCGAGCTGCCGGTCGACGGTGATGGGGTGGTGGATGGTGGTGACGAGCGGGGCGCCCAGGGCGAGGGGGCCGCCGAGGAGGCCGTAGCCGAGGGTCTGGTTGTCGTGGACGACGTCGAACCGGCCCCGGCGGGCGGCGAGATGACGGCGGGCGCGCAGGCTGAAGGTGAGCGGCTCGGGGAAGCCGCCGGTGGCCATGGTGGCGACCTCCAGCGCGTCGACCCAGTCGCGGTACTCGGCCGGTTTGGGCATCCGGAAGGGGTCCGGCTGCCGGTAGAGGTCGAGGCTGGGGAGCTCGGTGAGGGTGACGCCCTCGTCGAGCACGGGGTACGGCTGGGCGCCGATGACCTCGACGCTGTGGCCGAGCCGGGCGAGTTCGCGGGAGAGGTGGCGTACGTAGACGCCCTGGCCGCCGCAGAACGGGTTGCCCTTGTAGCTGAGCAGCGCGATGCGCAGCGGGCGTTCCGAGCGGGAGGTGTCCCCGCCGGGGAGACCGCCCTCTCGCGCGAGTGCTGCCTCTGTGGCCTCAGCGGTCACTCCCGGCCTCCTTCTCGCTGCTGTCCCGCCGGAGCGTAACCGGTCGCGCTAATCTAGAACAAGTTTCAGACTGGGTTGTCCAGAAGCTTGAATCTACCGGCCGGACGGACAGTCGACAGGACCGGATCGGGTGATTCGCGCCACGGCTCACCCCCTGCCATGCTGTGCCGTCCGGGCTGCACAGATACCGCTGGATGGACCGCCACGGGATGGGACATATGACTACGGAATCCAAGGCGGCGACCGCATCGGCCGCGCCCGCCGTCGGCGCCTCCCCCCTCCCCCTGACCGAGCGTCAGGAAGCCCGCCGGCGGCGCATCCTGGACGCCACGGCGCGGCTGGCCGTCCGGGGCGGTTTCGACGCGGTGCAGATGCGGGAGGTCGCCGAGTCGTCGAGCGTGGCGCTCGGCACGCTCTACCGCTACTTCCCGTCCAAGATCCATCTGCTGGTCGCCACCATGCAGGACCAGCTCCAGCAGCTGCACGGGACCCTGCGCAAGCGCCCGCCGACGGAGGAGGAGCCGGCCGCGCGCGTGGCCCAGACGCTGATGCGGGCCTTCCGGGCGATGCAGCGCGAACCGCACCTGGCCGACGCGATGGTGCGGGCCCTGACCTTCGCCGACCGCTCGGTGAGCGCCGAGGTCGACACCGTCTCACGGCTCACCACGGCCATCATCCTGGACGCCATGGGACCGGCCGGGCCGCCCACGCCCGCACAGCTCTCGGCCGTCCGCGTCATCGAGCACACCTGGCACTCGGCGCTGATCACCTGGCTCTCGGGGCGGGCCTCCATCGCCCAAGTGAAGATCGACATCGAGACGGTATGCCGGCTGATCGACCTCACATCACCTTCCACCGACACATGCCAAGGGGTTTAGGACGGCGCGTTCGAGTGAACTTGGGGCGCGCGTGGCTCGTTTCGTGCGCCCTTGCGCCCCCCACAGGTGAGGTATTCCGCGCCCGCGACAGAGGTACACGCCGTATGAATTGTCGACGTGCCCGGCGTAGCGCTCGCCGCCGGGGGGACGGGGAGGCAGGGTCGTGATCCGGGTTCTACTGGTACAGGACACCTATCTGCTGCGCGCGGCGCTGGCGGCATTCCTCGGCAGAGAGCCCGACCTGGAGGTGCTCTCGTCCTCCTGGGAGCACGCGACGGCCACGTCATGGGCACGCTGGCCCGACGTCTGCGTGGTGGACATGGACAGCCCCGACGCCGCGGGGCCGCAAGGGCTGCGGGAGCTGTCCACCCGATGTTGCTCGGGGGACGGCACCTCGGTCCTGCTGGCCCTGGCGACGGCGGAGCGACCGGGGCCACTGCGCCGGGCGTACGAGGAGGGGGCCTTGGGGTACTTGAGCAAAAACGCTTCTCCCGACCAGCTGGTCGAGGGGATAAGGCGGGTGGCGAAGGGCGAACGCTACATCGACGAGTCGCTCGGCTACGGCTTCCTGGAGGCCGCCGAGATCCCGCTGACGAGACGTGAGCTGAGCGTGCTCTCACTCGCCGCGGAGGGCTCCTCCATCGGG
Organism: Streptomyces eurocidicus; assembly: GCF_002891295.1. Lineage (GTDB taxonomy): Bacteria > Actinomycetota > Actinomycetes > Streptomycetales > Streptomycetaceae > Streptomyces > Streptomyces eurocidicus. Next base: position 418,809 of record NZ_LGUI01000001.1, read on the forward strand.
GAGATCGCCCTGAGTCTGCACCTTTCCAACGGGACCGTACGCAACTATCTGGCGTCGATCACCCGGAAGACCGGGGCCCGCAACCGCGTCGACGCGATCCGGATCTCGCGGGGAGCGGGGTGGGTGTGAGGGGGCGCGCGCCGGGAGGCGCGGGTCCGGGGCCCCGGTGAGGTCACGGTAGAGCGGGGACTCCGCGAGCAGTTCGCGGTGGTCCCCGCAGCGGGTGCGCGGACCGTCCATCACCAGGACGCGGTCCGCGCGGCGGGCCGAGGCGGCGCGGTGCGCGATGACGATCAGGGTGGTGCCGGGCCGCCGTGCGAAGGCCCGCTCGGCGCGGGCCTCGGCGGCGGGGTCGAGATGGCACGTCGCCTCGTCCAGCAGGGCGACGGGGGCGGCCGAGAGATAAGCGCGGGCCAGGGCGACCTGCTGCCGCTCCCCCGCGGACAGCTCCCCGGGGGCGAGGGCCGCCCCGAAGCCGCCGAGCCGGGCGACGAGCTCGGACATGCCGAGGGCCTCGGCGGCCCCGGCCAGCTCCCGCTCGGTGACCGGATCCGCGCGGAGATAGCGCAGGTTGTCGCCGAGCGTGCCGGAGAAGACGTACGCCTCCTGGGGGATGAGCACCCGCCCGGCCGGGTCGCCCGGCGGCCGCCCACCGATCCGGACCTCGCCGCTCCGGGGCGTCAGCAGCCCCGCCACCAGCCCGGCCAGCGTCGACTTGCCGATCCCGCTGGGGCCGACGACGGCGAGGTGGGAACCGGCGGGCACGACCAGGTCCAGGGCGTCGACGACGGGGTCGGCGCCCTCGCCGTACGCGAAGGTGACGCCGCGCAGTTCGACGGCGGGGCCCTCGGCCGGAGCCCGGACCGTACGGCACTCTTCGACGGCCTCCGCGGCTTCCGCGCCCCCGTCGCGACGGCCGGGCCGCTCGCCACGCTCGACGTCGGCTCCCCCAAGCCCCGGGCCGACCTGCCGCACACCCTGCCGGAGACGGACGCCCCCCGCGCGGTCCGCACCGCCGTCCCGGGCGTCGCGCGCCTCCGCGGCTTCCACGCCCCCGCCGCGACGGCCGGGCCGCTCGCCGCGCTCGACGTCGGCCACCCCGAGCCCCGGGCCGGCCTGCCGCACACCCTGCCGGAGACGGACGCCCCACGCGCGGTCCGCACCGCCGTCCCGGGCACCCGCCTTCGGGGCGGACGGCCGCCCGGCGGTGAGGCGGCGCAGCACCACGGCGAGCCGGGCGCCGCTCGCGCCGAGGCCGTGCAGCAGGCTCTGGAGGGCGGGCAGCAGGGACTGGGTGAGGTAGGCGAGGGCGCCGACGAGGGCGCCGGGGGTGACGGAGCGGTCGAGCAGCCAGGGCGTCGCGGCCAGCAGGAGGACGACGGGCAGCTGTCCCGCGACGGCCAGGGCCACGACGCGCAGGACGGCCCAGCGGGCGAGGGCGGCGGAGGCGCGGCGCTCGGCGTCGACGAGGGCTCCCGTCTCGGCCCGGACCCGGCGTTCGGCACCGCCGGCCGTGATGTCGCGCAGCCCGGCGGCGGCCTCGCCGAGCGCGCGGGCGAGGGCCTCGTCGGCGGCGAGGAAGGTCTCCTGGCGGCGGGCGAGGGGCCGCAGGGTGGCCAGGAACAGACCGAGGCCGAGCGCGAGCGGCGGCAGCACGACGGCCAGGAGGGCGGGGGCCAGCAGGAACAGGCCCGTCAGGGCGCCGGCCGCCGTGAAGACGAAGGACCGCGAGACCATCACGAGCCCGGCGGAGGCGTCCCGGGCGATCTCCACCTGGTGGGTCAGCCGGGAGACGGCGGCGCGGTCGGCGTCCCGCAGGGCGGCGGGGACGACGCGCCGCACGAGCCCGTCGCGCAGCGGCTCCACGAGCCCGGCGACGCCGCCGTACGTGCGCCCGGTCCCGTACGCCCCGGCGACCACGGCGACGGCGGCCACCCCGAGCCACCCGGTGCCGACCCCGGCCCGCCCGGCGAGGAACCCGGAGTCCAGCGCCTTGGCCAGTGCGTACCCGAAGCCGAAGGTGTGCGCGGCCTCGACCGCGGACCACACTGCGAGCCACCCGACGACGCCCCGCCGGCGACGCAGGAACCGCAGCCCTTCGCGCGCGACGCCGCCGTCGCCACGGCCTCCGCCACGACGGCGCTCACGCATGGGGACCTCCTGGGGGTGTGGGCCGGGACGGCCGTGGGGTGGTCGCGGCGGCCGGTCCGTGGGTGGACGGCCGGTGAGGCCCTCCGGCCGGGCCCGCGCCGGGTCGCCGGGGTGGGCCGCCGGGCGGCGGGCGCCGGGCGGGCCGGAGTGCCGGCCGCCGTCGGGGCAGGGTGCCCCGGGGACTCCCGGCGGGCGTCACGGGGCACCGAAGAGCGCCCGGTACTCCGGGTCGCGCCATAGGTCCTCGTGGGTGCCGGTCGCGTGGAGGCGGCCGTCGGCGAGCCAGGCGACGCGGTCGGCCCGGGCGGCCGTGGAGGCGCGGTGGGCGACGACGACGCGGGTACGGGTGGTGGTGCCGTGGAGGGCGCGGGTGACCTCGTGTTCGGTGAGGGTGTCCAGGCTGGACGTCGCGTCGTCCAGGATCAGGACGCGGCCCGCGTGGGCGAAGGCGCGGGCCAGGCCCAGGCGTTGGGACTCGCCGCCGGACAGCGGGGCGTCCTCGCAGGGGGTGGCGTAGCCCAGCGGCAGGCGGCGCACGAAGCCGTCCGCGCACGCCGCGCGGGCCGCGTCCGTCACGGCGTCGGGGCCGGGGTCGAAGGCGCCGAAGGCGATCGTTCCGCCGATCGTGCCGCCCAGCGGGGCGGGCCGGGCGAAGGCGTAGCCGACCGCGCGCCGCAGGGTGTCGTGGCCGAGCTCGCGCAGGGGGACGCCGTCGAGCGCCACCACCCCGGCGGCCGGGTCGGCGAGCCGCCCGGCGAGTGCCGCGAGCACCGATTTGCCGCTGCCGGAGCGGCCGACGACGGCCAGGGACGTACCGCCCGGCACCACGAGGTCCACGTCGCGCAGCACGGTCCGGCCGCCGCGCTCCGCGCGCACGCCGCGCAGTTCCAGGGTGCCCGGGCCGGCCGGCAGCCGGCAGTAGCCGTGCGCCGTGGCGGGCTCGGCCAGGACCTCGGCGACGCGCCCGGCGGCCGTGCGGGCACGGACGAGGGCGCCCACGTGCCCGACGAGCACGCCGACGCCGGTGGCGAGCACGGCGTAGCGCGAGGCGGCGAGCAGGTCGCCGACGCTGAGCGCGCCCTGGGTGAGCCGCAGCCCGGCGACGGCCAGCACGGTGATCTGGAGCAGCGGTACGACCGTGACGGCCTGCGCGGCCGCCCGGCCCTGCACCCGCCACATGCGGTGTCCCTGGCGGGACAGTTCGGGCAGCGGGGCGAGCACGCGGGCGGTCTCCCGCTCCGCCGAACCGGCGGCGGCGATGGTCCGGGCCCCGTCGACCGCCTCGACGAGGCGGCCCGCGATCTCCCCCTGGAGCCGCTGGTACTCCGTCGCGCAGTCGCCGGACACCCGGGCGAAGGCCCGCAGCAGCAGGGCCAGCAGGGGCGCGCCGACGAGGAAGCCCCCGGCGAGCCAGGGGTCGATCAGGCCGAGCGCGACGACGCCGCCGACCGGGCCGGCGACGGCGGCGACGGAACCGGCGAGCGTGCCGGGGGCGGTGCCGACGTCGGCGGCGTTGCCGACGAGCCGGGTGACGAGGTCGCCGGGGGCGAAGCGGGCGGTGGCGCGCGGCCCGGCGGCGAGGACGTGGCCCAGCAGGCGGTGGCGCAGCCAGGCCGTGGTGCGGGCGGCGGTGGTGCCGGAGAGCACCTCGTCGAGGGCGTCGAGGGCGGCGGGCACGCAGACGAGGCCCGTGCACAGCAGGACCCAGCGGGTCGCCTCGGCGCCGCGCCGGGCGAGGAGGAGGTCCAGGGTGTGGCCGAGGACGGCGGGCAGCAGCAGGGTGGCGCCGGTGGCGGCGACGGCGAGCAGGGCCAGGGCCGCGGTGCGGGCGGCGCTGTGCCGGGTCGCGCCGAGCAGGATCCGGTCGCCGGGGCTCCGGCGGCCGGGGGTCTTGCCGGCGGCCGTCCCGGTGGGGGCGGTTCGGGTCTGTGCCATGGGTCGTCGCAGCCCTCGCTGTCGGTGGGACCGGACGGGCTCCCCGCGAGGGGTGCCCGTCCGGTCCCTGGTGACTACCGGCGCCGGGTCAGAGGCAGAGCGCCACGCTGGCCGTGCTCCAGCAGAGGAGGAGGCTCACGTTGCTGCCACCGCCGCCGTGACCGCCGCCGTACTCCTCGGTGTCCATGTTCTGCAGGTCGAGAAGAGCCATGATCTTTCCTTTCGTGGGGACGGATGGTGGTGCTACGGCTCCATGCGGAGCCGGTCCTTGGGCGCCCCGAGGGGCGGGAGGAACGGGAGCCGGGGCGTCCGGCCGACGGGGGCGCCGAGTGCGGCGCCGAGGGCCAGCAGGACTCCCGCCGTTCCGGTGGCGAGGTCCATGGACAGCCGCATCATCTGGCTGCCGGGGAAGGCCAGTTCGCCTTCGTGGTCCATCGCGTACCAGGCGAGTCCGCGGATCTGGCCGGCCAGGTGCTCCGCGGTGGCGTCCGGCGCGGTCGTGCGGCTGAGGTGCAGGACCATGCCGGCGCGGCCCTGGAGGAGGCCGGGCTGGACGTAGAACCGCGACCGGGCGGCGCCGAGGATGCCCGTGCGGGCCTCGGTGAGCGCCGGGTCCACGGCCGTCCCGCACCGGGCGGCGTGGTCGAGGAGGTCGTCGAGGACCATGCCGACGCCGACACTGCCGTCGCCGAGATAGGGCATGGTGCGCCAGCCCTCGTCGACCTCCAGGGAGCCGCTCGGGGTGGTGACGCAGCGGGCGAGGTCGGCGCGCACCGCCTTCTCCGCGAGGGCGAGCAGGGCGGGGGCCCCGGTGGCCTCGTGGAGCCGGAGGAAGAGCAGGGCGGGACCGCTCGCGCCGTGCATCAGACCGGCCCGGCGGCGCGCGGCGGCGGGCGCCGCGAGATCGGCGGCCAGCCGGTCGGCGAGCAGCTGCGCGGCTTCCACGGCCTGGTCGTGCAGCTGCCGTTCGCCGGTGGTCCCGGCGAGGTGCAGCAGCGCCAGCCCGACTCCGGCCAGGCCGCCGTGGAGGTCGGAGGTGAGCCGCTGCCACTTCTCGGCGAGGACGGTCGCGGCGAGGTCGAGGGCGCGCTGGGGGTGGCCGAGGCGGTCGAGGACGCAGGCGACCCCGGCGACGCCGTCGTAGAGCCCGAGCGGGGTGCCGGGCGGCAGCGGGTCGGTGTGGTCGAGGAGCCAGCGCTCGCCCCGCTCGTAGCGGTCCGCGCCGGTCTCGGCGAGGGCGTGCAGCACTCCGGCGGCGCCGTGCGCGAGGCCGAGTCCGCCGCCGTCGCCGAACTGCGCGATGTCGCCGGGGAAGAGCCTGTCGTCGCGGTCGGGGGTGGCGGAGGCGAGGATCGCCCGCACCATCGAGTCCCGGCTGCGCGGCCAGTCGCCGGGCACGGGACGCGCTCCCGCGCGGGGGCGACGGGCGGCCGGCGCCGACGGGCCCCGGCCCGCGCCGGGCACGGCGGCCGGGCCGCCGGCGGCGACGGGGCCCACTCCCCGGCGGCACCACGCCCCGCGCCGGAAAGCGCTCCCTTGCCCGCCCCCCGCCCGGCGGCCGCGCCCACGTCACCGACAGGGCCGCTTCCGGAACGCCCGGCAGCGCCACGGGCCGTACCCTCACCCGCCGCACCGCCCGCGCCGGAGACCGCTCCCTCCACCCCCCGCCCAGCGGCCGCGCCACCAGCAGGACCGCCCCCGGAACGCCCGGCAGCACCACGAGCCGCACCCTCACCCGCCACACCACCCGCATCGGAGACCGCTCCTCCCGTCCCCCGCCCGGCGGCCGTGGCCGCGTCGTCGTGGGCACCCCGGCCGGCCGGGCCCGGCACACTGCCCGGCGCGCCCTCGCGGACGATCTCCGCCACCGCCTCCGCCAGGAACTCCTCCGGGACCTCCGGGAATTCCTCGGCGATGACCTCGGCCAGGTGGGCCGCCTTGCCCCGGTCGATGGCGAGGAGCATGGTCACCGGCAGGAACAGCGCCAGCCGGAGGCAGGCCAGGGCGTAGCGGTCGACCTCGGTGCCGGTGCGGTCCGGCGGGGCGACGAAGCCGGGGTGGGCGACAATCTGGCGGCCGTGTTCGGCGGCTGGGGCGGCGGCCTCGAAGTCGATGAGGGTCACCGAACCCTCGTCGGGGGCGACCATGATGTTGAACATGTGCAGGTCGTTGAAGACCACTCCCCTGGAGTGCACCAGGGCCACGGCCTCCTCGACCGCCCGGTGGACGCGCAGCGCCCAGGCGGTGTAGTCGGCCACGGCGGTGGGGGCGGGGGTGGCGGCGATCAGCGGGTGGCGCTCGGAGAAGTAGGAGTTGAGGAGGCGTCCCTCGACGAAGTCCATGACGAGGAAGCTGTGCTCGCCGAGGGTGAACCAGTCACGGACCTCGGGTGCGACGCCGAGCCCCGAGAGCTTCTCCAGGGCGGCCCGCTCGCGCTCCAGCCGGGCGACGGCGTCCGCCCCGTCGGCGGCGAGCCCGGCGTGCGGGCGGGCCTCCTTGAGGACGACCTTCCGGCCGTCGCGGGTGTCGGTGCCCGCGTAGACCCCGCCGCCGTTGGAGAAGTGCAGGGCCTTCTCGATGCGATAGGGCAGGTCTCCGACGGTGGTGGCGTTGCGGGCGGCGAGGTGGGGTGCCAGGAAGTCCGGCAGCGTCACCCAGTCCGGGACGTGGAAGGCGGGGTCCCGGCGGTCGGGCACCAGCCGCCCCTCGGCGTCCTCGATCGCGGGGACGAGGGTGCCGCGCGCGTCGACGCAGAACCGGCGGGCGAAGGCGCCGTAGCGGACGTAGAGCGGGCCGTCGTGCCAGCGGAGGTCGGTGAGGACGTACGGGCCGGGCAGGCCGCCGACGGCCTCGTGCAGCTCGGTCAGCGTGGTGCGGAGCTGCTCCTCGTCCTTCGGGTAGACCGTGACGAACTTCCCGCTGTGGTCGCGCCCGGCGTATTTGCTGTTGCGCAGGTGCAACAGGTGCGGGGCGGGCACGAACTTGAAGGGGATGCCCTTCGGGACGCAGTGGTCCCAGACGGCGGCGGCGGTCTTCTCCGCGCTCGCGGCCGTCGCGGACACATGGATCTTCCAGCCCTGGGGCGGCTGCCCGGAGCGCGGGGCACCGTCCTCGTCCACGGGCGTGAGGTGGAGCCAGTCGCCGGTGCGGGAGGTGTGCCAGCCGGCGGGCACCGGGCGGCGGGCCGTCTCGAAGAGTCCCCCACCGGCCGCCTCCGGTGCGCCGCCGGCCGGGACGGACAAACGGTCAGGGGTCTCGTAGAAACGCCTGTCCGCCAGGCAGTAGACCTCGTACCGCTTGTCCATCGGTTCCCCCCTCGGCCCTCGGCTGCGATGCGTCGAGATTTCCACGCCGTTGAGAAGCGAACCAGTCACACATGTCATGAACAGACAGTGCGGAACGCATGAGTAACCGGGCGGGGAAGGCTCCGCCACAGGTCACCGGGTGGTCACCCGCTGACGGACGGCTGAGCCGGTCTCGCACGGGTTGTCGCCGCGCGGGGCGTTGTCCCCTACCCGCCCCTTCCCGCAACCGGGGGCTGACGCCCCCGGGCCCCCTTTTCCGCGCTCCGCGCGGTGTCCTCAAACGCCGGACGGGCTGAAATCAGCCCGTCCGGGGGCACCTCCTGGGGGCACCCCCAGCGGTAGCTGGGGGAGCTTGAGGACATTCGGGAAGGGGCGGGACGGGGAGGAGCCCGCCACAGGCGCACCCGCACCCGCTCTCAGTCCCCCGGCGGGAACACCGCCTCCCCCGTGTCCGCGAGCACGATCGCGATCGCCTCGACCGGGCACATCTCCGCGGCCTCACGCACTCGTTCGGACGCCTCCCTGGCGCCCGGCACCGCATGCGACCTGCGCGCCGGATCGAGCCGGAACGCCTCCGGGGCGAGGCCCGCGCACAGCCCCGAGCCGACGCACACGCGCCGGTCCACCGTGACGCGCCAGCGCTCGGTCACCGCCCCTCCCCGTGCCCGGCCGGCAGGTGGATCATCTTGTGCTCCTGGTACTCGGCGAAGCCCTCGGGGCCGAACTCCCGCCCCAGGCCGGAGTTCTTGTAACCGCCGAAAGGACCGAGCATGTCGAGGCTGAAGGTGTTCACGGAGTACGTGCCGGTGCGCACCCGGCGCGCGACGTCCAGGCCGTGCTCGACGTCGCCGGTCCAGACGCTGCCGGAGAGCCCGTAGTCGGAGTCGTCGGCTATCCGGACGGCCTCCTCCTCGGTGTCGTAGGGCAGCAGGCAGATGACCGGCCCGAAGATCTCCTCACGGGCGATCCGCATGGAGTTGTCGACGTCGCCGAAGAGCGTCGGCTCGACGTACCAGCCGGTGTCGAGCCCGGCCGGGCGGCCGCCGCCCGCGAGCAGCCTGGCGCCCTCGCGCCGCCCGAGCGCGATGTAGTCCAGCGAGCGCCGCCGCTGCCGCTCCGCGACCAGCGGGCCGACCTGGGTGGCGGGGTCGAGGGGGTCGCCGACGACGAGGGCACCGGCCGCGGCCGCGAACCGCTCGGCGAGCTCGTCGTAGTGGACGCGCGGGGCGAGGATCCGGGTCTGCGCGACGCACGCCTGGCCGTTGTTCATCCAGGCGCTCGGCACGATGCCGGCGACGGCCGCCGTAAGGTCGGCGTCGGGCAGGATCACGGCCGCGGACTTGCCGCCCAGCTCCAGGGTGACCCGGGTGAGGTGGCGGGAGGCGACCTCCATGACGCGCTTGCCGGCCGCGACCGAGCCGGTGAAGGAGACCTTGTCGACGCCGGGGTGCCCCACCAGGTACTCACCCGTCTCCGGACCGGCGGGCAGGATCGACAGCACGCCCTCCGGCAGCCCGGCCGCGGTGACGATCTCGGCGAGCAGGTACGCGTCCAGCGGCGTCTCCGGCGACGGCTTGAGGATCACCGAGCAGCCCGTCAGCAGGGCGGGCGCCAGCTTGGCCGCGGCGACGAACTGCGGCACGTTCCAGGGCACGACCGCCGCGACCACCCCGACCGGCTCGCGCCGCACCACCAGCGGCCCGAGGACGCCGCCGCGCCGCTCCTCGTAAGGGATGTCGCGCGCGACGCCGATGGCGGAGTCCCACACCATCATCGCGCCGAGGGCCTGGGCCAGGACGCTCCAGGAGTAGGGCGAGCCGTTCTCGGCGGAGATGGTCCGGGCGAGCTCCTCGTGGCGGGCGGCGATCCCGTCCTTGATCCGGGTGACGACCTCGATCCGCTCGGCGAGCGGGCGGCCGGCCCAGACGCCGGAGTCGAAGGACTCCCGGGCGGCGGCCACGGCCCGGTCGACGTCCTCGAAACCGGCGTGCGGTACGCATCCGATGACGCGCTCGGTGTGCGGCGAGACGACGTCGATGGTGTCCCGGCCGGCCGGGTCGGCCATGATGCCGCCGATGAACAGCTGCCCGTACTCGATGAGTTCGCCCATTGCCCGGTGCCTCCCACGGGCGGGCGGTGCGCCCGCCCCGTAGATCCGGCGCGGGTCCGGCGCCGGCCTGACGCCGATCTGACGCAGCATCAGAACTGATAGCAGTTCTCGTTATAGTGGGCAATGCCGCCGCGCGGCGGTGACGGGGAGGGCCCATGGCGCACGTGCCGCACACGCCCGGGACGCCGCACACGCCCGGGACGCCGGAGGCGCCGGGAACACCGGACGTGCCGGGAACACCGGATACGCCGGGGATACCGGACGAGCCCGGCACACCCGAGCCGCCCCGCACTCCCGACCCACTCGGCACACCCGAGCCGCCCCGCGCGCCCGACCCACCCAGCACACCCACCCCACCCCGCACCCCCGACCCATCCAGCCCCCCACCCCGCCCCACCCCCCACGTCACCGACCACGGCGGCGGCGTCTGGTCCGTGCCCGTGCCGATCCCCGGCAATCCCCTCGGCCACACCCTCGTCCATCTCCTGGACACCGGCCGCGGCCCGGTCCTCGTCGACACCGGCTGGGACGACCCCGCCTCCTGGGACGTCCTCCGCGCCGGGCTGGCCGCCTGCGGCACGTCCGTGGAGGCGCTGCACGGCGTCCTCGTCACCCACCACCACCCCGACCACCACGGCCTGTCCGGCCGGGTCCGCGAGGTCTCCGGCGCCTGGATCGCCATGCACCCCGCCGACACGCAGCTGGTCCGCCATCTGCGCGGGACCCCGCCCGGCCGCTGGATCGACCTGCTCGCCGAGAAGCTCGCGGCGGCCGGCGCGCCCGCCGGGCACCTGGCGCGGCTGGAGGCGGCGCGGGGCCGCGCCCGGGAGCTGCCCGGGGCGCGGGCGGCGCTGCCGGACCGGGAGCTCGTCCACGGCGAGCTGCTCGACCTGCCGGGCCGCCGGCTGCGCGCCGTCTGGACGCCGGGTCACACGCCCGGCCACGTCTGTCTGCACCTGGAGGAGACCCACCCGCGCGGCGGCACCGGCCGGCTCTTCTCCGGCGACCACCTGCTGCCGGGGATCACCCCGCACGTGGGCCTCTACGAGGTGTACGAGCCCGGCCGCGCCCCCGGCGCGCGCCCCGCCGACCCGCTCGGCGACTACCTCTCCTCCCTCGCCCGCGTCGCCGCCCTGCGCCCCGCCGAGGCGCTCCCCGCCCATCAGCACGCCTTCACCGACGTCCCCGGCCGGGTACGGGAGCTGCTCGCCCACCACCGCGCCCGGCTGGCCGCCCTCCGCGCGCTGCTGGTCACGCCCCGGACGCTGTGGCGGCTCACCGAGTCCATGGAGTGGAACCGGCCCTGGGAGCTGATCCCGTACGGCTCGCGGAACATCGCCGTCGCCGAGGCCGAGGCGCATCTGCGCCACCTCGTCGCGCGCGGGCTGGCCGAGGCCGTGCCGGGCACCCACCCGGTCGCTTACGTGGCGGTATGAGCACCTCGTAAAGGGGCGGCTAAAGTGTCCGTGACAACTTCATCCCGCCTCGGAACGGGGAAAGACCGGTGCGAATCCGGCGCTGACCCGCAACCGTGACCACGGCCCGCCCCCGCGGCCGGCCGTGCGAGCCGGACCACCCGGTCCCTGGCGGCAAGGCTTCCGGAGCCGGTCGCGCCGCCCGTCGGCGCCGCCCGGCCCACCGGCACCGTCGAGGTATGCGGAGCCGAGCCCGGTGCCACCGCGCGGAGTTCGCGGCGGAGCTGCCGTGCGAGGCTGTGCGCCCCTTCCCTCGCGTTCCCCCGCAGGCCGACCACCGCAACACCCACCGAGAGGCACCGACCCATGGCCCCCTCCTTCGCCGTCCCCGCGCGCCGTGGCGCCGCGGCCCTGGCCGCCGCCGTCGTGCTGAGCGCGGCCATGGCGCCCGCCGCCTTCGCCGACGCCTCCCCGTCGCCGGCGGGCGGGCTGTACGGCACGACCGACCCGAAGTTCGACGGTGTCTTCCGGCAGTCCCTGGCCTTCGTGGCGCAGGGCGCGGCGGGGGTCCGGCCGGCGAAGTCCGCGGTCGACTGGCTGGCCGGTCAGCAGTGCGCGGACGGTGGCTTCGCCGCCTACCGCGCCGACGTCTCGAAGGCGTGCGACCCGCAGAAGGACGAGTTCACCGACGCGACGGCCGCCGCCGTGCAGGGTCTGGTGGCCGCCGGCGGGCAGGGCGACGCGGTGAAGAAGGGCCTCGACCGGCTCAAGGCCCATCAGAACGCCGACGGCGGCTGGGGCTACCAGGCGGGCAGCCCCACGGACGCCAACTCCACGTCCATCGCGATCGGCGCGTTCGCCGCCGCCGGGCAGGACCCGGCGAAGGACGCCGTCAAGGACGGCAAGAACCCGGTCGACGCCCTGCGCGCCTTCCAGCTCGGCTGCGACGCCAAGGAGGGGGAGCGCGGCGCCTTCTCGTACCTGAAGGACAAGGACGGGCTGCGCGCCGACAACCTCGCCAGCGCGGCCGCCGGGCTCGCCACCCGTGGCAAGGGCTTCCTGGTCGGCCCGGTGAAGAGGGACGCCGACGAGCCGGTGAAGCCGCTGTCCTGCGAGGACGGGGACGGCGCCCCGAAGGACGCCGCCGCGGCGGCGGAGGCCGTGGACGGCTATCTGGCCGCGGTGCTCGACAAGAACGGCGGCTACCTCCTGCCGTCCATGCCCGGCGCCCCGGCCAAGCCCGACCAGGGCAGCACCGCCGACGCCGTCCTCGCGCTGGCCGCGGGCGGCCACCGTACGGCCGCCGAGAAGCCGCTGAAGTGGCTCGCGTCCAAGGAGAGCGGCACGGCCGCCTGGGCCGACAAGAACCCGGGCAAGCTCGCCAAGCTGGTGCTCGCCGCCCATGCGGCCGGCGCCGACCCGCGCGCCTTCGGCGGCGCCGACCTGGTCGCGCAGCTGACCGCGACCGGCCCGAAGCCGGAGGCCGCGGACACCGCCGCGGACGAGAAGAAGGACGAGAAGAAGAAGGACGACGACAAGGGCTTCGGCACCTGGTGGGTCGTCGGCGTCTTCTTCGTCGCCAGCGTCGGCGCGGGCTTCCTGATCAGCGGTCGCAAGAAGAAGCAGCAGCTGTGACGCGGGCACGCGGCGCGCGCGCCCTGGGCGCGCTGCTCCTCGCCGGGCTGCTCGCGGCGCTCGGCGCCGCGCCCGCGCAGGCGGCGGGGTACCGGTACTGGTCGTTCTGGGAGAGCTCCGGCGACGGCTGGGCGTACGCCACGCAGGGCCCGTCCACGGCGCGGCCCGGCGACGGCTCCGTCATCGGCTTCCGGTTCGCCGTCAGCACGGACTCCAAGGACGCCGCGAAGCCGCGCGCCGCGGCCGACTTCGGCGCCGTGTGCGACGGCACGCCGGAGGAGGACGGCCGCAAGCGGGTCGCGGTCGTCGTCGACTTCGGCACGCCCGCCGACGCGCCCGGCGGCGAGACGCCGCCCGGGCAGCGGACGGCGTGCGCGCGGGTGACCGAGGACGCGAGCGCCGGCGAGGCCCTCGCGGCCGTCGCGAAGCCGCTGCGCTACGACTCGTCGGCGCTGCTGTGCGGCATCGCGGGCTACCCGGGTTCGGGCTGCGGCGAGCAGGTCGGCGCGCAGGAGCCGAGGAAGGAGAAGGGGAGCTCCACGCCCTCCTCCCCCAAGGACCCGGGCAACACCGCGGCGCCCGGGGGCGCGGACGACGACGGCGGTCCCTCGGCCGGTCTGATCGGTGGCGTCGCCGCCGTGGTCGTGCTCGGTGCCGCCGCCGTGTGGCAGGCGCGCCGCCGCCGCGGATGAGCGAACGTACGGCGCCGGGGCGGGACGGCGGGCGCGGTGGCCGCACGGCCGCCGCCCCGCTCACCGGCCGCGCGGGCGCGCTGCACGCCGGGGCGTGGTGGGTCTGGGCCCTGGGCCTCGCGACCGCCGCGTCCCGCACCACGAACCCGCTGCTGCTCGGCCTGCTGATCGGCGTCGCCGGGTACGTGGTGGCGGCGCGGCGCACGGACGCGCCGTGGGCCCGCTCGTACGGCGCGTTCCTCAAGATCGGTCTGTTCGTCATCGGGATCCGGCTGGTCTTCGCCGTGGCGCTCGGCTCGCCGATCCCGGGCACGCACACCCTCGTCACCCTGCCGGAGGTCCCGCTCCCCGACTGGGCGAAGGGGGTGCGGATCGGCGGCCGGGTGACCGCCGAGGGACTGATGTTCGCGTTCTACGACGGGCTGAAGCTGGCCACGCTGCTGATCTGCGTCGGCGCGGCGAACGCGCTCGCGAACCCGGCACGGCTGCTGAAGTCCCTGCCGGGCGCGCTGTACGAGGCGGGGGTGGCGATCGTCGTCGCGATGACGTTCGCGCCGAACCTGGTGGCGGACGTGCAGCGGCTGCGCGCCGCGCGCAGGCTGCGCGGCCGCCCGGACCACGGCCTCAAGGCCCTGCTCCAGGTGGGGCTGCCGGTGCTGGAGGGCGCTCTGGAGCGTTCCGTGGCGCTGGCGGCGGCGATGGACGCCCGGGGGTACGGCCGTACGGCGCGGGTCCCGCGCGCGGTGCGGCATACGACGAACGTCCTCACCCTGGGCGGGCTGCTCGGCGTCTGCGCCGGGACCTACGGCTCGCTGGCCGACGAGGGAGCGGGCTACGGCCTGCCCCTGCTCCTCGCGGGCCTCGCGGCCGCCCTGGCCGGCCTGTGGCTGGGCGGCCGCCGCTCGGTCCGCTCCCGCTACCGCCCGGACCGCTGGGGCGCCCGTGCCTGGCTGGTGTCGGGATCCGGCGCGGCGGTGGCGGCCCTGATGATCTGGGCGAACGCCTACGCCCCCGCCGCCCTGCACCCCCCGGCGGTCCCGCTGACCGCCCCGGAACTGCCGCTGTGGCCGGCGGTGTCGATCCTCCTGGGCCTGCTCCCGGCACTGGCGGCCCCGGCACCGGCCCGGGCCGCCGACCGGCCGGCGGCCGGGACGGACGTCCTGTCCCGCCCGGCGGCGGGTGACGGCGCGCCCGCGTCCCGGCCCCGGCCGGGACGCCCCGCGGCGGGGGCGGCCGGAGCGGACACCGGCACGGCGCGCCGGCTCCGCCTCGCCGACGGGCCGACCGCCCCTGGGGAGGGGCACGGTTCCCCGGCCGGGGCCCGGCCCGCCGAAGCCGGCGCCCCCGTCCACCCCCGCCCGAGGGCCGGAGGCCGGGCCGGAGAACACCGTCCGTCCGCCCGGACGGAGCCCGACGCATTCGACCCGCCCGACGCCCCCGTCCACCCCTCCCCCGCACGTCCCGCGCATCCCCCTGGTGACGGCACCGCCGCCGACCCCACCACTCCCCCGGGCCCCGCGCCCGGTCGCAAGGAGGCCCCTCAGTGATCCGGTTCGAGCAGGTGTCCGTCTCGTACGACGGGGCGGGCGCGCCCGCGTTGCGCGGGGTGGACCTCACCGTGCCCGAGGGGGAGCTGTGTCTGCTCGTCGGCCCGTCCGGGGCCGGCAAGTCGACCCTGCTGGGCACGGTCAGCGGCCTCGTACCGCACTTCACCGGCGGCACCCTGCACGGCCGGGTCACCGTCGCGGGCCGCGACACCCGCACCCACCGGCCGCGCGAGCTGGCCGACGTCGTGGGGACCGTGGGGCAGGACCCGCTGGCCCACTTCGTCACCGACACCGTCGAGGACGAGCTCGCCTACGGCATGGAGTCCCTCGGCCTCGCGCCCGGCGTGATGCGCCGCCGCGTCGAGGAGACCCTCGACCTGCTGGGCCTCGCCGCCCTGCGCGACCGTCCCATCGCCACCCTGTCGGGCGGGCAGCAGCAGCGCGTGGCCATCGGTTCCGTGCTGACCACCCACCCCCGGGTGCTGGTCCTGGACGAGCCGACGTCCGCCCTCGACCCGGGCGCCGCCGAGGAGGTCCTGGCCGTGCTCCAGCGGCTGGTGCACGACCTGGGCACGACGGTGCTGATGGCCGAGCACCGGCTGGAGCGGGTCGTGCAGTACGCGGACCAGGTCCTCCTGCTGCCCGCGCCCGGCGCGGCACCGGTCCTCGGCGACCCCGCCGCGCTCATGGCCGTGTCACCCGTCCAGCCGCCCGTCGTGGCGCTCGGGCGACTCGCCGGCTGGTCGCCGCCGCCCCTGTCCGTACGGGACGCCCGCCGCAGGGCCGCCCCGCTGCGGGAGCGGCTGGCACAGCTGGCGCCACCGGCCGGGCCGGATCCCGCCGGCGCGCCCGCCCCGGCCGGACGCCCGCCGCCCCGCGCCGCGCCCGCTTCCCGCGCCGTTCCCCGCGCCCCTCCCCCGGTGGCCCCGCCGAGGTGACGGGCCTCGCCGTCCGGCACGGCCGGGTGGTCGCGCTGCGGGACGTCGGGCTGTCGGTACGGGCGGGCGAGACCGTCGCGCTCATGGGCCGCAACGGCGCCGGGAAGTCCACGCTGCTGCGCACCCTGGTCGGCATGCACAAGCCCGCCGCCGGGACCGTGCGCGTGGGCGGGGCCGTCCCCCTGGACACGCCGCCCGCGGAACTGCTGCGCCACGTCGGCCTCGTGCCGCAGGAGCCGCGCGACCTGCTGTGCGCCGACACGGTCGCGGCGGAGTGCGCGGCGGCCGACGGCGACGCGGCCGCCGTCCCGGGCACGTGCCGGGGCCTGGTCTCGGAGCTGCTGCCGGACGTGGCCGACGCGACCCACCCGCGCGACCTGTCCGAGGGCCAGCGGCTCGCGCTCGCCCTCGCGATCGTGCTGACGGCCCGTCCGCCGCTGATCCTGCTGGACGAGCCGACCCGGGGCCTCGACTACGCGGCCAAGGCCCGCCTGGTGGAGATCCTGCGCGGCCTGGCCGCCGACGGCCACGCGATCGTGCTGGCCACGCACGACGTGGAGCTGGCGGCGGAACTGGCGCACCGGGTCGTGGTCGTCGCCGACGGCGAGATCGTCGCGGACGGCCCGACGGCGGAGGTCGTGGTGGCGTCCCCGGCGTTCGCGCCGCAGGTGGCGAAGGTCCTGGCGCCCTTGCCGTGGCTCACGGTCCCTCAGGTGCGGCGGTCGCTGGAGGCGGGGGCATGACGGAGAGCCGTGACGCCCGGGAGGCGTCGGAGGAAGGGCCGCGGGACGAGGCGGGGGCGCACGGGCGCGACGGCGGAGCCGCCTCCTCGCCCGGCGGCCTGCCCGCCGCCCACCCGACGGCGCCGCAGGAAGGCGACACCGGTCCGGCACCCGGCGGCTCGTACGCCCGCCGGACCGTACGCCCTCCCGTCACCGACCGCCAGGTACGGGCCGTCCGGCTCGGCCCGAGGTCCGTGGCCGCGCTGGTGCTGGTCTCCGCCATCGGCGTCGCCGCCTTCGGCTGGCCGCTGCTCGCCGGTTCCGCCTCCGGGCTCGCCCACTCCAAGGACGCGCCGTGGCTGTTCGCGGCGCTGCTGCCGATGCTGCTCGCGGTCGTGGTGGCGACGATCTCCGACGCCGGGCTCGACGCCAAGGCCATCGCCATGCTCGGCGTGCTCGCGGCGGCAGGCGCGGCGCTGCGGCCGCTGGGCGCGGGCACGGCCGGCATCGAGCCGATGTTCTTCCTGATGGTGCTGTCCGGCCGGGTCCTGGGCCCCGGCTTCGGCTTCGTCCTGGGCGCCGTCTCGATGTTCGCGTCCGCGCTGCTGACCGGCGGGGTCGGGCCCTGGATGCCGTTCCAGATGCTGGCCATGGGCTGGGTGGCGATGGGCGCCGGCCTGCTGCCGGGGCCGGACCGGCTGCGCGGCGCCCGCGAGACGGCGCTGCTCGCCGTCTACGGGGCGGTGGCGTCGCTGCTCTACGGCACCGTCATGAACCTCCAGGGCTGGCCCTACATCGGCGCCCTGGCCACCGGGGTCTCGTTCGTCCCCGGCGACCCGCTCCCGGAGAACCTCGCCCGCTTCGTGGCGTACTGCCTCGCCACTTCCCTGGGCTGGGACCTGCCCCGCGCCGCGGTCACCGTCGTCGCCACCCTCACGCTGGGCCCGGCCGTGCTCAAGGCGCTGCGCCGGGCGACGCGGCGGGCGGCGTTCGACGCGCCGGTGGCGTTCAGGGACGGGTGAGCACGGCCCCGGTCCCCTCGTGGTCGCCGAGGTCGAAGACCAGCCTCGGGCGCTCCCAGGTGATCTCGGGCGGGATCGTGGGCGCCCAGCCGACGCGGACGCCGCCGACGCTGCGGTAGAAGCCCTCGGACGGCGGGTGGGACGTCACCGTGACCCGGGTCAGCCCGGCGGCGCGGGCCCGCTCCTTCATGTGCGCGGCGAGCCGGCGGCCGACGCCGAGCCCCTGGGCCGCGTCGGCGACGAACATCAGGTCCAGTTCGGCCGCGCCGAGCAGCAGCGCGTAGAAGCCGAGCGGCCGGTCGTCCGCGTCCGGGGCGAGGAAGACCTCGTGCTCGGCGACGTACCCGGGCGTGACCACGTAGTCCGCCACCATCGGCGCGTACGGGCCCGCGTACGCGCCGGAGCCCCGCACCAGCTCCGTGAGCCGCGCCGCGTCCGCCGCCGTCGCGCGTCTGATGTTCCCCACCACTCCCCCGTCCTGTGAGAGATCCCGTTAAGAGATCCCGTCATGCAAGAGATCTACCTCTGAGGGGAGTATTACCCGTTCCGGTGTGACGGAGCACAGGGCCTCCGTCACACCCGGACGCTCCCGGTGGCCGCCGAGCGGGCCCCGGCGCCCTACAGCCGCTGGAGGATCGTGCCCGTGGCCAGCCCCCCGCCCGCGCACATCGTGATCAGCGCGAATTCCTTGTCCGCCCGCTCCAGTTCGTACAGCGCCGTCGTGATCAGCCGGGCCCCCGTCGCACCGACCGGGTGGCCCAGGGCTATCGCGCCGCCGTTGACGTTGACCTTCTCCAGGTCCTGCTCGAAGACCCGGGCCCAGGACAGCACGACCGAGGCGAACGCCTCGTTGATCTCCACGACGTCGATGTCCTTCAGCGACATCCCCGCCCGGCCGAGCACCGCCCGGGTGGCGTCGATGGGTCCGTCGAGGTGGAAGTGCGGGTCGGCGCCGACCAGCGCCTGGGCGACGATCCGGGCCCGGGGGCGCAGCTTGAGCGCGCGGGCCATCCGTTTGGAGGCCCACATCACGGCGCACGCGCCGTCCGAGATCTGCGAGGAGTTGCCCGCGGTGTGGACGGCGGTCGGCATCACGGGTTTGAGCCCGGCGAGGGCCTCCCGGTCGGTGTCCCGCAGCCCCTGGTCGCGGTCGACCAGCCGCCACATCCCCTGCCCGGCCTGCTGTTCCTCCTCGGTGGTGGGCACCTGGACGGCGAAGGTCTCCCGCTTGAAGCGCTCCTCGGCCCAGGCCCGGGCGGCCAGCCGCTGGGAGCGCAGGCCGAGCCCGTCGACGTCCTCGCGGGTCAGGCCGCGCCTGCGGGCGATGCGCTCGGCCGCCTCGAACTGGTTGGGGAGGTCGACGTTCCACTCGTCCGGGAAGGGGCGGCCCGGCCCGTTTCTGGAGCCGCTGCCCAGCGGGACGCGGGACATCGCCTCGACGCCGCAGCCGATGCCGATGTCGATGACGCCGCTCGCGACCATGTTGGCCACCAGGTGGTTGGCCTGCTGCGAGGAGCCGCACTGGCAGTCCACGGTGGTGGCGGCGGTCTCGTAGGGCAGGCCCATCGCGAGCCAGGCCGTGCGCGCGGGGTTCATCGACTGCTCACCGGCGTGGGTGACGGTGCCGCCGACGATCTGCTCGACGCAGTCGGGCTGGATGCCGGTACGGGCGAGGATCTCGCGGTAGGTCTCGCCGAGCAGATAGGCGGGGTGGAGGTTGGCGAGCACTCCTCCGCGCTTGCCGATCGGGGTGCGTACGGCTTCGACGATGACGGGTTCGGCGGCCATGTGGGTCCTCTCGTGGCATCCGCGGGGCGTCCCGGCGCCCCCGGCGCTGTGTCAACTCCCGATCCCCCGTCGAACTAGTACGCGTTCTAGTCCCGTCCGCAGTCTTATGACTGCTACCCCCGGTACGCAAGGGTCGCGCACCCGCCGCGTCCGCAACAGATGGCGTCACCACCCTTGCCGCCTCCGGGCCGCGTCACTACCTTCGGGACATTTCTGATGACCCGTCAGTCAATAGGCGCACCCCTCACCCGCCGGGCGGCCGCCGGCCGCCCCCACCCCGGGAGCCCCCCGATGACCTGCCCCGCGCTGCCCGAAGGCTTCGACCTCACCGACCCCGACGTCTACCGGGACCGGGTGCCCCTCCCCGAGTTCGCCGTGCTGCGGCGCACGGCCCCCGTGTGGTGGAATGCCCAGCCGCACGGCGCCGCGGGCTTCGACGACGACGGCTACTGGGCCGTCACCCGGCACGCGGACGTCAAGGAGGTGTCCACCCGGCCGGAGGTCTTCTCCGCCTTCCGCAACACCTCGATCATCCGCTTCAACCCCGCCATCGCCCGCGAACAGATCGACGCCCAGCGCCTGATCATGCTCAACATGGACCCGCCCGAGCACACCCGCGTCCGCCGGATCGTCCAGCGCGGCTTCACCCCGCGCGCGATACGGGCCCTGGAGACGGCCCTGCGCCGCCGCGCGGAGGCGATAGTGACCCGGGCCCGGGGGCGCGGCAGCGGCGACTTCGTCACCGACATCGCCTGCGAACTGCCCCTGCAGGCCATCGCCGAGCTCATCGGCGTCCCCCAGGAGGACCGGGCCCGGATCTTCGACTGGTCCAACAAGATGGTCGCGTACGACGACCCCGAGCTCGCCGTCACCCAGGAGGTCGGCCAGGCCGCCGCCATGGAGCTCATCTCCTACGCGATGGGGCTGGCGGCCGCGCGCAAGGAGTGTCCGGCCCGGGACATCGTCAGCCGGCTCGTGGCCGCCGAGGACGAGGGCAATCTCGCCTCGGACGAGTTCGGGTTCTTCGTCCTCCTGCTGGCCGTCGCGGGCAATGAGACCACCCGCAACGCCATCAGCCACGGCATGCACGCCTTCCTCACCCACCCCGAGCAGTGGGAGCTCTACAAGCGCGAGCGCCCGGCCACCACCGCCGAGGAGATCGTCCGCTGGGCGACCCCGGTCGTCTCCTTCCAGCGGACGGCGACCCGCGACACCGAGCTCGGCGACGCCCGGATCACCGAGGGCCAGCGCGTGGGCGTCTTCTACGCCTCCGCCAACCACGACCCGGAGGTCTTCGAGCACCCGGACGCCTTCGACATCACCCGGGACCCCAACCCCCACCTGGGCTTCGGCGGGGGCGGACCGCACTTCTGCCTCGGCCGGTCGCTCGCCGCCCTGGAGATCGACCTCATCTTCCACGCGATCGCCGACACCCTTCCGGACATCCGGCTGGCGGGAGAACCAAGGCGGTTGAGGTCGGCGTGGCTGAACGGGATCAAAGAGCTACGAGTGAGCTATGTGTAACCCGGTCTTGCTGATGCTTCGTCAATTTCCTTGAAACACAAGGGAATCGGGGCACCCCCGCACCTTGTCGGGCGCCGAGAAACGGACTTACTCTCGGGTAACGCCTCCCTGGGCCCGAGGCCCTCCGACGCTCTCCGAGGGGACATCAGCGATGCAGGACGCTCAAGGCAGACCGGTGACCGGGCGCGTGCGGTGGCGGAAGTTCGCCGTGCTCGCGGTGCCCGGCTTCGCGGCCACCGCCGCCCTGGCCGTGGCGCTGGCGCAAGGGGCGCTGGCCGCCTCCTTCGCCGTCTCCGGACAGCAGTTCAAGATCTCGGCCGACAGCCTGGACGGCAAGGGCTTCGCCCAGTACGGCGGGGTCGACGTCAACGCCCACGACGAACTGATACCCGTCGCCGTGACCAGCATCAAACAGGCCGAGCTCAAGAAGCTCTGCCAGTCCGTGGTGATGCGACTCCCCATCCTGGGCGCGGTGTCCCTGAACCTCCACGCGGGCGGCAGCAAGCCGGTGCAGGCCACCGACCTCTTCCTGGACGCCACCCAGATGTCGGGCGACGCCGAGTTCACCAACATCGAGATCGGCCGCGACGCCTCCACCCTCGACAAGGGGCCGGAGGGGGCGCAGGGCATGACGGACGTCTTCGCCCAGCAGGCCGACAGGATCCAGATGACCAACGTCCACCAGACCGCGTGGGCGACCAACGCGGGCAGCTTCCGGCTGAACGGCCTGGACCTGAAGGTCCTCAAGGGCGAGCGGGAGTGCTTCTGACGTGGCGGCCGGCATCGACACCGGCCGCGCACGGCGTCACCCCTGGCCGGCGTGGCGCCGCTGGCGCAAGGGGCGCCCCTTCTGGGGCGGCCTGGCCTGCGTCCTCGCCGGTGCGGAGATCTGCGCCATCCCGCTGGCCCCGCTGAAGATCATGATCCATCAGGGGATCGCGGGCATCCCGTCGATCCTCATGGGGCTGATCATGATCATCATGGGGCTGACCGCGTGGTTCACCCCGCACTACCGCGCCCTGGCCGGGATCCTCACGGTGCTGATCGCGGCGGCGGCGCTGGTCATGTCCAACCTGGGCGGGTTCCTGATCGGCACCCTGCTCGGCATCGTCGGCGGCGGCATGATCTTCGCCTGGCAGCCGCTTCCGGCACCGGCACCGCCGACAGCGGCCGAGCGGGAGCCCGTACCGCCGCCGGCGGACGAGCCGCCCGCGGAGCACCTCCACGAGCCACCGCACGAGCGGACGTCCGGGGCGGCCCGGCCCACGGACGGGAAGACCTGGCCGCCGCCCCCGCGCGTACCGCCGTCGCCGTACCCGTCACCCGAGGGCGGGATCCTGCCCCCTCCCCGGGAGCCGTGGGAATCCGCGTGAGCCGTACGGGCGGGCCGGGCGAGGCCGCGCGCCTCGCGGGAGGGCCGTACGGGCCCGTCTGACCGCCGTACGCACTCGTGAGCCGCACGAGGCGTACGAGCCGCGAGCGCACGCGGCGAGAGCCGTGACACCCCGCACGAGAACCACACGTGGCGACCACACGGACAACCACACGAACGACCCCAGGAAGACCCACCGGAAGAACCGTTCCGGCACCCCTGCCCGAATCCCCGAATCCCCGAATCCCCATCGAGGAGTCCCCCATGACCTCTCCCAGAACGCACACCGGCACCCGCGCCCTGTTCGCCACCGGCGCCGGGCTGGCCCTCACCGCCGCGCTCACGCTGACCGGCGGCGGCACGGCGGGCGCCGAAGCGCGCGCGGCCGGGCCCACGACCGTCACCCCGGCGGGCCACTACTTCAAGGCCAAGCTCACCGGCAAGGCCACCTTCAAGGCCGGGCCGGTCACCGTGACGTGTACGGTCTCCGGCTCCGACCCCTCGGCCGACGGCGGGGCGAACAACCTGGTCCCCGGGGCGCCCGGCAACCACAACGACGCCGGACCGGTCAGCAGCGCCATCACCCCGCCGACCTACTCCTCCTGCACCTCCAGCCAGGCGGGGGTGAAGGCCGCCATCACCACCTCCGGTTCCTGGAGCGTGGCCCTCCAGTACGGCGCGCCGACCACCGCGACCCTCGGCATGCCGGTCGGCGGCTTCGTCGTGCAGACCAGCGGCCTGGCCAGTTGCACGGTGACGGCGGCGCCCGCGACGGCGGCCGACATCGTCGGCACGTTCACCAACGGCGCCCCCTCGACGCTCACCATCACCAACGCCATGGTGCCGATCAAGGTCGTCGGGGGCTTCGGCTGCCCGACGACCGCGACGAGCTCGGTGTTCAACGCCACCTACGAGGTCACGGACGCCACGGACCCGTCCTCGGCGATCACGGTGACCGGCTGACCGGCTGACGGCGCGGCCGCCGCGCCCGGCCCGGCCCCGAGCGGCCGGAGCGGGCGCGCGGCCGCGCCGGCCCGGC
This sequence comes from Streptomyces eurocidicus, assembly GCF_002891295.1. Classification (GTDB taxonomy): domain Bacteria; phylum Actinomycetota; class Actinomycetes; order Streptomycetales; family Streptomycetaceae; genus Streptomyces; species Streptomyces eurocidicus. The sequence continues at coordinate 442,004 of NZ_LGUI01000001.1, forward strand.
GCGGGCTCAGCCCTTGGCGGCCCGCGCAGGGCGCGCGCCGACGGCTCCGGCTCGGCGTCGTCGGCCGCGCTCCTGGCCCCGGGCACCCGGCCGACGGCCGGCCGCCCCGGCCCGCGCAGGGCGTACTGGACGGCGAAGCCGGACAGCACGACGAGGGCACCGCCCGCCGCGTCCAGCACATAGTGGTTGGCGGTGCCGACGATCACAGAGAAGGTGAGCAGCGGGTAGAGCATGCCCAGCCACTTCATCCACACCTTGGGCGCGACGGCGGCGATCACGAGGCCGCACCACAGCGACCAGCCGATGTGCAGCGAGGGCATCGCCGCGTACTGGTTGGACAGCTCGGTCAGCGCCCCGAAGTCGGGGTGGTCCAGGTCCTGCGGGCCGTTGGCCGTGTCGACGTAGCCGAGGCCCGGCATCAGCCTCGGCGGTGCCAGCGGATAGGCCCAGAAGCCGGCGAGCGCCATCAGCGTCGCCAGCGACAGGGCCGTGCGGGCCCAGCGGTAGGTGCCCGGCCGGCGGACGTAGAGCCAGCCCAGCAGGAGCACCGGCACCAGGAAGTGGAAGGTGCCGTAGTAGTAGTTCATGGCGCCGGTGAGCCGGCCGGAGCCCGCCACGAAGTGATTGAAGGCGTGTTCGACGTCGAGGTGCAGGAACCGTTCGGCGCCGAGGATCTGCCGGCCGTGGGACTCCGCGACGGAGCGCTCGTCGGGGGCGCTCGCGCGGATGAAGGAGTAGACCCAGTAGCCGATCCGTATCAGCATCAGCTCCAGCAGGACGCTGGGGCGGCTGAGCGGGCGCTTCCAGAAGCGGCAGAGGGGGATCCAGGAGAGGCGGCCGGGCCGCGGCTCGGCCACCGGGGCCGGTGGCGGGCGGTCCCACAGCGCCGACGCGCGCGGGTGGAAGGGCACCGCGCAGGCCGCGACGAGGGCGGCGAGCAGCGGGGCGTTGTCGCCGACGGGCCGCAGGACGGGGTTGTCCGGCATCAGGACGGTGCTGGTCAGCGTCATCACGAGGACGACGAGGAGCGGCCACACCAGCCGGTCGGCGCGCCGCCTGCCGGCCCGGCCGACGACCGCGAGCAGGATCCACAGCTGCTGGTGCGGCCAGGCCGTCGGGGAGACGGCGACCGCGACGCAGCCGGTGAGGGCCGTCGCGAGCAGCACCTGGCCGTCCCGGGCGTAGCGCGCGGCCCGGCGCAGGCCGAGGACGGCGACGGCGGCGGCGAGGAGGCCGTAGAGGGCGAGTTCGGCGGGCCCGCGCAGGCCGGCGCGGAGGAGCAGGCCGTGCAGGGACTGGTTGGCGAGCCCGTCGGCCGCGGAGCCGAGGCCGGCGCCGGCGACGTGGTGGATCCAGTAGGTCCAGGAGTCGTCCGGCATGGCCGCCCAGGCCAGGGCGGACAGACCGGCGAAGGTCAGACCGGCGGCGGCCGCGGCGCGGCGGCGGCCGGTGAGCCAGAGGGGCACCGCGAAGAGCAGCACGGCGGGCTGGAGGGCGGCCGCGAGGCCGGTGAGGGCGCCGCCGAGGCGGCCGTCGCCGCGGGTGAGGCGCGGCAGGCAGCAGCCGAGGAGCACGAGCAGCACCGGGAGGATGCTGGTCTGGCCGAGCGTGAAGGCGCTCCGCACGGGCAGCGAGACCACGGCCAGGATGATCGCGACCGGGGCGGCGAGCAGCCGGGCGCGGCGGGAGACCTCGCCGGGCAGCGAGCGGGCGGCGACGAGCGCGACGGCGACGACGAGCAGCAGGGTGCCGAGGGTCCAGACGACACCGAGGCCCTGCTCGGCGGCCCGGGTCAGCGGTTTGAGGACGAGCCCCGCGAAGGGGGTGCCGGTGAACTCGTCCGTGTCGTACAGCGAACCGCCGACGTCCAGGACGCCCTTGTCGCCGATCCAGCGGGCGAGGTCGGTGAGGCGGCGTTCGGGGGGCAGCCGCAGCACGGCGGCGGTCTGACGCACGGCCAGCAGTCCGGCGACCAGCCACAGGGCGCCCAGCGCCAGACCGGTCCGCGAGCCCGCCCTCGGCAGACCCCCCGGCCCGCTCCTCCGTGCGTTCGCCACGCCCCGCAGCTCCTCCACTCGCCCGGCTCGGTCACCCTCGCAGGGCCGTTTGAGACGTACTGAGTCCGGTGGAACAGACGCAGATCACCTCTGGGTCATCTGACAACTTCCCATACGGAACCGGACGATGCCGATGAGGCGGTGGCGGCGGGTGCGGGCCGTCTACCAGGCGGTCACCTGAAGGATGTAGACCCTCTCGTGACGCGGAACCACCTGGTGGACAAGCGTTCCACCGGCCACCATGCCGTTGCCGCCTTGCGGAGAGGCGCCTTCGTAGGCCGCTACGCCGAGGTGGGGCGCCTCGGCGGCGCGTACCGGCCGGGCCGGGGGCGCCCGCTTGCCGGTGTCCCGTGGCCGGACACGCGCCCGGGCGATCCGGTCCGCGCGGCCCCCGCACTCCCCGGAATTCGGTCGTCCAGGCGGGCCCCGCGTGCGACGATGCGCGCCATGAACGACGCTCACGCCGCCGCCGGGGGCCCCGTGCCCCGGTCGTCCTGGACCGTCGCGCCGCAGCCGGTCGGCTCCCCCGAGTCCGCCGCGATGCTGCGCGAGTACCTCGTCGACGTCGCCGACCGCTGGTACGTCATCCACCACGGCCGGACCTCCACGACCGAGGAGATCGACGAGCACCTCGCGGAGGACCCCAACGACAGCCTCGCCCCGCCGGACGGGGTGCTGCTCGTCGCGCGCCACGGCGGCGAGCGGGCGGGCTGCGTGGGCCTGCGGCGGCTGGACGCGCGGACGGCGGAGCTGAAGCGGATGTACGTACGGCCCGCCAAGCGCGGGCTCGGCGGCGCGCCCGTGCTGCTCGCCGCCGCCGAGGACGTGGCGCGCGGCTGGGGCGTGGCGCGGATCCTGCTGGACACCCGGAAGGACCTGGTGGAGGCGGTCGCGCTGTACAGCCGGCACGGGTTCGCGCACGTGCCGCGCTACAACACCGCCGAGGAGGCCCCGTACTCCGAGGTGTGGATGGCCAAGGAGCTCGGCGGCGGCCAGGCGCGGTAGCCGGCCCCGGCCCGCTATCCGCCGTCGCGCGGGCGCCGCGCGTCGTGGTCGCGGTGCACGACCCCGCCGTTGTGCGGCTGCTCCCGGACCGAGCCGCACAGCTCGTGGTTGAGCTCGCGGACGAGCGCGTCCAGGTCGGTGGGCCGGTCCGCCGACCACCAGTCGCCCAGCAGCTCCGCGAGCGAGTCCGCGCGGGCCTCGTAGAGCAGGCCCGCCTCCCGCCGCCCCTCGTCGGTGAGGACCAGCGGCAGCCCTTCGCGTACGGCCAGCCCGCGCGTCTCCAGCTGCCGCGTCGCCTCGGAGATCACCCGGAGCGGGATGTCGGCGCGCTCGGCCAGCAGCGCGGGCTCCGCGGACCCGTAGCGGTTCATGCGCAGCAGCATCCAGCTCGCGGCGGGGTGCAGGTCGAGCCCGGCGCGGGCGGTGATGTCCTCGTAGACCCGGCGGCGGCCCTCGCGGCTGCCGAGCAGCGACAGGGCGCGGGCGCACTCCTCCCGCGAGGAGCGTTCGACGGGGTTGCTGGCCAGGACCTCGCTGGTGTCGGGGGCGGTGACGCTGGCCCGCAGCGGGTCCTCGCGCAGCAGCCAGGCGAGCGCGAAGGCGACGAGCACGGCCGGCACCGCGTAGAGGAAGACGTCGGTGATCGACTGGGAGTAGGCGGCCAGCACCCCGGCCCGTTCGCCCGGCGGCAGCAGGGTGATCGCCCGGGGGTCGGCCTTGAGCTTCGCCGCGTCGACGCCGGCCGGGAGCGTGGCGCCGGCGAGGGCGTCGTTGATGCGCGGCCCGAGCTTGTTGGTGAAGATCGTGCCGAAGATGGAGACGCCGAAGGACGCCCCGATGGACCGGAAGAACGTGGCCCCGGAGGTGGCGACGCCCAGGTCCTCGTAGCCGACGGCGTTCTGCACGACGAGCACGAGCACCTGCATGACCAGGCCGAGCCCGAGGCCGAAGACGAAGAAGTACGCGCTCATCTCGCCGGTGGAGCTGGCCGGGTCGAGCTGGTGCAGCAGGAGCAGCCCGATCGCGGTCAGCGCGGTGCCCGCGATCGGGAAGACCTTGTAGCGGCCCGTGCGGCTGACGATCTGGCCGGAGCCGGTCGAGGCGATCAGCAGGCCCGCGACCATCGGCAGCATGTGCACGCCCGACATCGTCGGCGAGACGCCGTGGACGACCTGGAGGAAGGTCGGCAGGTACGTCATGGACCCGAACATCGCGAAGCCGATGACGAAGCCGATCACCGAGCAGAGCGTGAACGTGTGGATCCGGAAGAGCTTGAGCGGCAGGACGGGCTCCGCGGCCCGCCGCTCCACGAGCACGAACGGCACCAGCAGCACGACGCCCAGCACCCCGAGGCCGATGATCTGCCAGGACGACCAGGCGTAGCTGACGCCGCCGAGGGAGGTCATCAGCACCAGGCAGGTGGCGACGGCGGCGATGAGGAAGGTGCCGAGGTAGTCGATGCGGTGCGGCGTGCGGTGGGCGGGGATGTGCAGGACGGCGGCGATGACGAGGAGCGCGACGATGCCGATGGGCAGGTTGATGTAGAAGACCCAGCGCCAGCTGAGGTGGTCCACGAAGAGCCCGCCGAGGAGCGGGCCGAGCACGCTCGTACCGCCGAAGACCGCGCCGAAGAGCCCCTGGTAGCGGCCCCGGTCGCGGGGCGGCACGATGTCGCCGACGATCGCCATCGACAGCACCATGAGCCCGCCGCCGCCCAGGCCCTGCAGGGCGCGGAAGGCGATGAGCTCGCCCATCCCCTGGGCGATGCCGCACAGCGCCGAGCCGATCAGGAAGATCACGATGGCGGCCTGGAAGAGCTTCTTGCGGCCGTACTGGTCGCCGAGCTTGCCCCAGAGCGGGGTCGCGGCGGTGGAGGCGAGCATGTAGGCGGTGACCACCCAGGAGAGGTGGTCGAGCCCGCCGAGGTCACTGACGATGGTCGGCAGCGCCGTGGAGACGATCGTCTGGTCCAGAGCGGCCAGCAGCATGCCCAGCAGGAGCGCGCCGATCGCGACGAGCACGGTGCGCCGGGGCTGTCCCTCGCCGGGCACGGCCGGGGGGTCCGCGGCGGCCGTGGCGGGGCCCGGGGTGTCGTCCGCCATGGGCTGGCTCCTGGGGGTGCGACGGGACTGCGGGGGCGGGCTCTCTGGTCCTGGACGGGGTCCCGGGCGGTTCCCGGGCGGGGGCGGGGTTCCTGGTGGCCCCGGGGCGGGGTTCCTGCGGTGGACGGGGGCGCGTACGGGGCGGTACGGGGCGGGCCGTGGGCGTACGCGCGCTCATACGCCCGCACGCGCCGCGACCCGGCCGCCGTTCGGCCGCCCGGCGTCCCGCTGCCCTCCATCGTGATCCGGATCCGCGCGGACGGCCCGCCGGGATAGGCCATTGGCAGCGCACCCCGGCCGCCCCGACCCGGCAGCAGCCCCGTCGCGGGCCGGTCCGCACCCCCGCCGACCTGGGCCTGTTGGCGATCGGGAGGACTTTTTGTATCTTTGAGAAACAAAGTGGCCTCGTCCGTATTCCCTGACCGGCGGGCGAGGCCGCTTGCCTTCTCCCGCGCCCTGGAGTCCGCCGATGCCGGCCAACGCCCCCGCCACCACGACCACGCTGACCGCCCGTGCCCTCCTTCTCGACTACTCCTGAGAAACACGGTCAAGCTCGTCGGCCCAAGGGTCCGGCTCCCAGACCGGATGCAGCTCAAGACGCGATGCGGCCCTGACCTTGCCCTCTCGCTGGACGCGGTACACCGCAACCCTGCGGAGTAGCTGACGCAAGATCCCGTTACGCTCGCCCGCCGTCAGCGTCTCCCACTCGTCGAGGAGCCCGACGATCAGAGGTTGGTAGTCGGTGACGTCTGGGGTGGCCTCGACGGCTGCCACCTTGGCGAGCAGCGCTTCAGCGGTATCGCTCTGCTGCTTGATGCGGTCCCTGGCGGCCTCGTAGGCACCCTCCGGATAGTCGTCCACTTCCCGGCCCGCTGTGCCACGGCGTGATCACGAAGAACGGCGACGTCTACCTGATCTCGGCCGGCCGCGCCAACCACGCCGGGAGCGGCGACAGCTCCGTGCTCGCCGCCGTCATCAACGAGCGATCGACCCCGGACCCGGACGACACCGACACCGACGGCAACGCCCACTTCTACGGGTTCGAGTGCGTGAACGTCGGCGACGGGTCGGACCCGTGGCCCGAGGCACAGCTCGACGCGATCGAGCGCGCGTCCGCCGCGATCTGCCGCGCCTACGGCTGGTCAGCCGCGTCCGTGATCGGTCACAAGGAGTGGACCGATCAGAAGATCGACCCGCGCGGTTTCTCCATGAACACGATGCGCGAGCGGATCGACCGCCGCCTCGGCCACGCACCCGGCAAGCCCGCGCCGGCCCCCGAGCCCGAGTTCGAGCCGTTCCCCGGCCAAGGCTTCTTCAAGTCGCACCCCGACTCGCCGATCGTGACCGCGATGGGCCGCCGCCTCGTCGACGAGGGGTGCAGCGCGTACGCCGCGGGCCCCGGCCCGCAGTGGACCGTCGCCGACCTCCGCTCGTACGCCCGGTGGCAGCGCAAGCAAGGGTTCTCCGGCAGCGACGCCGACGGCTGGCCCGGCCGCGTCACCTGGGATGCGCTCCGCGTCCCCAAGGTCTGACCACGCCTCCGACAGAAAGAGCCCCCATGGCTGACGCGTCCCGCCGGACCGTGCGCACCATCGTGCAGACGGCCGTCGCCCTCGCTGTCCTGCTCCCCGCGATCATCGATGCCTCGGGCATCCCCTCCACCCTGCCGTGGGTCGCTGCCGCGCTCGCCGTCGCCGGCGGCCTCTCCCGCGTCATGGCCCTGCCCGGCGTCCAGGCCCTCATGCCCCGATGGCTACGCACCGGCCCCGATCGCGACGACGAGCTGCGCCGCCTCGACCGCACTGGGGGTGGTGGCCTGTGACCGACCCGGCCCCGCACGATCCCGCGGCGGTCGCCCTCGAACTGGAGAAGCTCCGCGGGGCCGTCGAGGTCGGGTTCGCCCGGGTCGACGGGTCCCTCGCGCTGCTCGTCCAGCGCAGCGACCAGACCGACGCCCATCTCGCCGACCACGAGGCCCGCCTCGACGACCTCGAACGCGCCCGGTGGCCCCTGCCCGCCCTCGCCACCGTGACCGCCGTCGCCGGCCTGCTGCTGTCCCTGTGGCAGGCCACAACCACCCACTGATGTACTGCGCGCCCGTCCGGCCATGCGCCGGACAGGCGCGCATTTGGCGTTCTGTCAATTCCGTCAGTCCCTGGTCGCCCCTTCCGGCCAGAGCACGCGTACGGGCACTCCTATGCGCTGGGCGTAGGCGACTACGTCCGCGGTGCCGCCGTAACCTCGGGCCGGTTGGCCGTCCCATACTGCGAGCACTTCATCGACAAGTCCGACCAGTAGTTCGCTCCCTGCCATGTGCGCCTGTGAGGTGGGCTCATCGAGGCCAGTGTGATGGACGTCCGAGGCACGGTCGAGGATCTCGTCATAGGTCACGTGGTGCCAGCCAGGCAGGCTGTTCCGGTACTCCGCCGCGGGAATGACAACCTCGACTCGCCCCCCGCGATCAAGCACCGACCGAGCAAACCAGGCGTCTGGGCCATCCGCAATGCAGCTGACACCGACGAGTTCATCTGGCGGGTACGCCTTGACCGCCTCAGCAAGTTCCTGTCGCACACGCTGTTCAACCTCGTCAGGCAGTCCGCGATGGCCAGTGATACCGATCCTCATCTGTCCCCTCTCGATCACAGGTAGGCGTCATTAAGTCGCCCGTCGAAGTCGCGGACAAGCGCCGGCGGCGATGCGGACGAGTAGCCCCGGCGGAAGTTCCGGGCCCGCTCGGCCACCCGTCCGGAGCGTAGTCGCAGACCGGTGTCGAGCGCCTGAGTTGCGAGACCAAAAGCGACGTCTAGATAACCCGCGGCCAGGTGCCCCGTAGCGACATCCAGCGTAAGGAGTGCTCGCTGCTTCTCGTGGCTGGACGAAAGAGCAGCCGTTGCGTCGGCGATGGAGGAATGAACCCACCGGGGCCGCGCTAACCGGGCGCCACAGGTGACCCGGGCAGCTGCGATCTTGCGCTCGTCGAAGGTAAAGGACCCATGGCCATGGTGGCGCCGCGTCCGCCGCCATTCGGGCCGCTTCAGCAGCACTTGCCGTGAGGGCTCGATCGGCTGCGCGGTCGTCGCCAGCCGTAGCATGCGCAACCGCTTCGAGCGATGAGAGCCACGCCGCCGCAATCGGTGGTCGTTCCGAGCCGAGTTGCCGCCTCGCCGAGCGAATCAAGGCTAGCCCCTGTGCACAGTTGCCGTACTCGACCTCAAACTGCGCCAAGCTCCCCTGTTGGTACGCGATCAACAGTGGGTCTGCGGCCCGGCGCGCTGCCTTGATCGCCGCGCCGTACCAGGTACGCGCGGACCCTTGGTCGGCCATATCCCAACTCAACCAGCCAACAAGACTGGCGACTTCGCTTCCAACAGCCGCCAAGCGCGTACGGGTCGACTGATCGTTCGTCTGCGAGGCTACGGTCTGAACGAGCCGCATGTGCCCCTGGACGGTGTCGGACAGTTGCCGCGCCGGCGCCGTGGCGTCCATCCTCCGATAGGCGGTTGTTGCGACACGGAGCACCGCCGCTTGACCCCCCTCCCACTCTGCCCGCGGGGGCGTCGCTGTGTTCAGGACAGGGGTAGCTGCAACCGCAGCTACCCCGGCCAGTAATTTGCGCCGTTCCACTTCATCGTTTCCATCTCTGAGCTTGCCCGGTGCTGCGTCACTGTCGGCAAGGCCGACCAGCCGGAGCGGGATGCCGAGGTGGTGAGCAGCCCGAGCGAGGGCGGTCATGTTGTACTCGCCTGCGCCTCGCTTCTCCAAGCGGGAGACCGCGGACTGAGACAAGCCACAGGCGCCGCCGAGTTGGCCCTGAGTCAGCCGCGCAGACTCACGTACCAAACGAATGACCCGCCCGTAGTCGCCTTGTGATGACGCGGTCCGTACGGCGCTGTCGGACCAATTCATTGGTGCCTGTCCCTCTCACGGTAGGTAGGGGAGAACGGATATGCGAGCTCGCGTACCCGCCTGCTGCATACCCGTATGCAGGGTGCGCATGAACGCTGGCGTACCCACGTGCAACAGCGGTTCGCTCGTCTCACGCAATAACGGGACCGAGGAGCAACCGACATGGGAAGACCTCAAGGAACCGGTGCCCCAGTCAGAGCGCCGAGCGCTACCCGGGCGCTTTTGTCACGACTGATTGCGGCCGACGGTACGGGCGGGACCATCATGCTGCGGGGTGATTTGGGGGAGTCGGCGGATGGCCCGGACCTGTCCACGGGTTCCATGGCCTACCCGGCTTGCCGATGCGAGGTTCACCGTGCGGGCAAGGGACAGCCGGATTCGGCCGTGCGCCTCGGCGCCAAGGGGGCTCCGTGACCACTGAAGCGGAAGTGATCTCGTTGCCCCACTCGTCCGGCCCCGGCGGAGTCGTCGTCGGCAAGACCGTGGACGAGTGCAGCACCTGCTCGCGCCTGAACGACGACCGACACCGGGCGTGGACGCCCCCAACGGTGAACTGGCCTCTTGAGGAGCGGACCCGTCGAGAGTTGCACGCACATTGGGAGGAGGCGCACCGTGCCTAGACCCCGTGTCCCGAAGGTCAAGGCAGCCGTCACCGCCGGCTGTGAGGTCTGTGCGAAGATCCGGGCCAACCTGACCGCCGCTGCGAGCCGGGGCGACATCGACAGCGTGGGCACGCTTGACGTGATCTTGGGCCGTCACGAGAGACAGGCCCATGCCCAGGACTGAAGACCACCCTGCCGATCACGATCCGCCCGCACGCCCGCCCCTCCCTCAGGACTCCTACCCTTCCGCCGGACGTACCTCCCCACACCCCTTCCCGGCGGAGGGGTAGGCACGAACGCCCGTCCGGTCGATCCTGGGGAGTTTCGGCGGACGGGTGCACCACCGCACGGCGGTGCAGGGAAGGACCCCGCACCGGAAACCAGATCAAGGAGAACTTGTGTCTGTACTCACTGACCGACTCCCGACTCGGAACCGCGTGATCAACTCCGACCCGGCCGGCCCGCTCGCGACCCGGCCGTTCGGCCTCGACGCACTGGCCAACGTGGCACCCGTGGGCATCCCGTCGCAGACCTTCACCGTCGACCCCGCCTCGCAACTCTCCGTCATCGACGGCGAGGTATGCATCAACACCCCGGCGCACATGAACAACACCATCTGCAACACGGAGTCCGACGGACAGGACGCCATCGGCGGCGTGGACGAGGACCAGAACGACGACTGACGCCCGATGACCACACCATCCGGTGAGAGCACGCGCGGCCAGGCGCCGCGCGTGCTCGTCGTCACCTTCGCCCTGGACCCGACCGCCGACTACGTACTGCGCGAGCTGAACGCCCGCCGCATACCCTTCTGGCGCACCGACCTAGCCGACTTCCCCACCCGCTCTACGCTGTCCGCCGAGGTCGGTGCCGACGGCCGATGGAGGGGCGCCATGCGCGACGCCACGCGAGGGGTGGACCTCTCAGAAGTCCGCGCCGTCTGGTGGCGCAAGCCCACCCCGTTTGCCTTCCCCGAGACCATGAGCGGACCCGAGCAGGTGTTCGCCACCTCGCAGGCCAAACGCGCCGTCTCCGGCGTGCTCGGTTCCCTCCCCGGAGTCCTGTGGGTCAACCGCCCCGAGCGCAACGCGGACTGCACCAAGCCCAGGCAACTCGCCGCCGCAGCCGAGGCCGGCCTGCGCGTACCCGAGACCCTGATCACGAACAACCCCGCCGATATCCCGTCCTTCGCCCAGCGATGCGGCGGCCACATCATCACGAAGGTTCTCGGCGGCATCGTCCACACGGAGAACAACACCCGAGGGCAGCTCTACACCCACCGTGTCCCACCCGAGCAGTGGAACGACTCCCGCATCGCGCTTACCGCCCACCTGTTCCAGCGCGAGATCACCGACAAGGCGTACGAGGTCCGGGTCACCGTCGTCAACGGCCAGACCTTCCCCGTCGCCATCCACGCCCCGGCCGGCCCCGCCAGCCTCGACTGGCGCCGCGACTCCCACAGCCTCCGCTACAGCACCGCCCTTCTGCCCCCGGAGGTCCAACGGGGAATCGAGGCCATGATGTGGCGCCTCGACCTCGTCTTCGCCGCCCTCGACTTCATCGTCGACAGCAACGGCACGCACTACCTCGTCGACGTCAACCCCGGCGGCCAATGGGCGTGGATCGACCACACCCGCGACGCCATCACGCACGCCCTCGCCAACCTTCTGGAGAAAGGCAGCACGACGTGAGCACCGAGACCGATCGCGACCAGGAAGCAGCGCAGCTACGCGCCAAGCTCGCGCAGACCCTCGTCGACGCCGGCGACCTGACCGACCCCGCATGGCGGGACGCATTCGAGAAGATCCCCCGCGACAAGTGCGTGCCCTACTTCTACGACCACACCGGCCGCAAGATCACCGGCGACGACCCTGAGACCCGCGAGCAGTGGCTCACCACCGTTCATGAGAACCGGCCTCTCGTCACGCACCGCACCGACGGCGCCGCCACGTCGAGCAGCTCACAGCCCTCGATCATGGCAACCATGCTCGAAGCGTTGCAGGTCAAGGACGGAATGCGAGTCCTCGAACTGGGCGCCGGCACCGGCTACAACGCCGCCCTGCTCGCGCACCGGCTCGGCGACGACAACGTCGTGACCATCGATGTCTCGCCCGACATCACCGGCCCCGCCCGTGAGCGCCTCGCCGCAACAGGGCATCACCCGCTCGTCGTCACCGGAGACGGAAGCTTCGGATGGCCGGACAAGGCCCCGTACGACCGCATCATGGCCACCTGCCAGCTCAGGACCATCCCTCCCGCGCTCGTGCGGCAACTCGCTGAGGGCGGGTTCATCCTCGCCCCGCTCGGCAACGCCCTCGCCCGCATCCACCGCACCGGTGAGCGCACAGCCGAAGGCGCCTTCCTCCCCGGCGGCGCGTTCTTCATGCCGCTGCGGCGCGGTCTCGGCGACGGACAGCCGGCCCGTCGGCCCGCCCTGCCCGACGCCGTCGGCCGGCCTACCCGCCTGCCTGCCGCTGCCATCGCGAACAACGACTTCCGCTTTCTCCTGAGCATCGCTGTCCCGGACCTCACATGGCAGTACGACCTCGCCGACGACAGGAAGCCCACGGGGGCACGAGTCTGGACGCCTGACGGTTCCATCGCCAGCCTCACGGCCGACGGCACCGTGACTGAGGCTGGCCCCCGCTACCTCTGGGCCGCCCTTGAAAAGGAGTACGAAACATTCCTCACCACAGGCGAGCCCGGCCCTGATCGCTACGGCGTCACGATCAACGAGGACACACAGCGCATCTGGCTCGACACCGCCGACGGGCGGGGGTGGAGCCTCACCCCCTGAATCAGCCGAATCACCAACGGCCCCGGACCGCTCAGCGCGGGCCGGGGCCGCCGCCTACCTGCGACGTTTGGCTGACACAGCCCTGCTTTGTATCGTAGGGAAACAAAGTGGCGCCGTCCGCCCTCCCTGACCAGCGGGCGGGGCCGCTTGTCCCTCCCGCCGCCCAAGCTCAGGAGTACGTATGCGCAGCTCAGAGACTGTTGGTGTTTTTAAGGCTGTGCTCCTGGACATGGACGGCACGATCGTCAACTCCGACGCCGTCGTGGAGCGCTGCTGGCGCGACTGGGCGGCGGAGCAGGGCCTGGACGGCGACGCCGTCATGAAGGTCGTCCACGGCCGCCAGGGCTACGCGACCATGGCCGTCCTCCTCCCGGACCGCCCGATGGAGCAGAACCACGCCGACAACGCCCGGATGCTGGCCGCCGAGACGGCCGATGTCGCCGGCGTCGTCCCGGTGGCCGGCGCCCCGGCCTTCATGGCGTCCCTGGCGGACCTCCCGCACGCCCTGGTCACCTCGGCCGACCGCGCCCTCTCCGAGGCCCGGATGACCGCGGCGGGCCTCCCGATGCCGGAGGTCCGCGTCACGGCGGAGTCCGTGGGCGCCAGCAAGCCCGACCCGGAGGGCTTCCTCAAGGGCGCCGCGGCACTCGGCTTCGCCCCGGCGGACTGCGTCGTCTTCGAGGACTCGGAGGCGGGGATCGCGGCCGGCAAGGCGGCGGGCATGCGCGTGGTGGGCGTGGGCCCGCGCGCGGCGGCCCACGCGCCGGACGTGGCGGTGGCGGACCTGACGGAGGTACGCGTGGAGGCGGACGGCGAGGGCATCGTCCTGCGCGTCGGCTGAGGCACGGCTTCTTCGGGCGCACCGGCCGAGCTCACGGTCCGCTACGAAGCGACCGTCCTGGTCACGGCCCTCAACGAGTGGCTGTGACCAGCGCTTTCACCAGAGGTACGGGAGAGGCCGTCAGCGGTGGCCCAGCACGTTGACCACCCGTCCACTGGGGTCGCGGACGAAGAACCGCCGCACGCCCCACTCCTCGTCCTGCAAGGGGTGAATGATCTCCGCACCGCTCTCCCGCATGACCGCGTAAGCCGCATCCACATCGTCCACCTCGACACTCATGTCGGGGGTGACGGGCGCGGTCTTGTCGCCGGCCATGATGCTGATCTGCGCCGCCGGGCTGGACGGGGAGGCGAGCGTCATGATCCAGCCGTGGTTCATGACCTCCTCGAAGCCCAGCAGGCCGTAGAACTCCCGGCTCTCCTGGGCAGCCTCCGACTGGATATTGGGCACGACACGGCGAACGGCCATCGGTGACTCCAAGTGAGAACAAACCTGTCTCTGTGTCTCCCCAGGGGTACTACGGCGCACCCGTAGCCGCACACGCTTTCGGTACGCGCTCCGGGTATGGGGCTTCCCGGCGCACCGGCTGACGTACGGCCTCTTCCGGCGCACCGGCCGAAGCCGTACGCGGCCGGTGCGGTCGGGGCGGCCGGTGCTTGTCGCCCCGGGGTTCAGCCCGCCTGCGCCTTGAGGTGAGCGATCACCTCGTCGAGCTCCTTGGTGGGCGAGAAGTTCAGGAACTCACTGTCCTCGGGTGGTGGCCGTCATGGCTCCTCCTCGTCCCGCCCGGCCGCCCCGCCGGCACGCAGGCGGGAGATCTGCGCGTCGTAGTCGTCCAGGACCCGCCGCAACCGCTCCAGCGCCTCGGCGGGAACCTCCACGGGCGCGGCCCCGGCCACGTACCGGCCCGCGGCGACCAGCGCCGCGAACTCGTAGGCGTGCGAGGTGACGCGCAGCACGCCGGGGCGGGCCCACTCGATGCGCATGGCTTCACGCCTTGGCGCTCAGATAGCCCTTGATCTGTTCGAGCTCCTGGGCGAACGCGTCGTAGTCCTCCCGCATACCGTTGAGGTACGCGCTCCAGCCGAGGCTGTTCTTGGCGTAGTGGACGGCCTCCTGGATCTCCTCGTCCGTGGCCCCGAAGAGCCGGGCGGCCTCGGTGTGGAAGAGCGTGCAGTAACGGCATTTGGTTTCGGAGTGCAGGGCGATCCCCATGAGTTCCTTGTACTTGTTGGGAATCAGGGTCTCGCCGAGCTCGATCCTCTTGAATATCTCCCACTCGTGTTCGAGCAGGTCGTCGGGGATGCCGGAGATGAAGTGCGGAACGAGTCCCAGCCTCTCCTTGATCTCCGCCTCGACCTCGGCACGGCTACGGGCGGCCATGGCAGCCACCCCCTTCATGGGAGCCGGGTAGCTGTTTCTCCCTTCTCACAATAGGACAGATCAGAACTGGAGTGCGAGGGTTTCACCCGTTTCCACCCGTCCGAGATACGGCGCCGGAGCCGGGGTAGCCTCACCCCGCCTCATGGGCGGGCCGATCGGTAGTCCAGTCGTCGAAAACCTGCCCAGGAAGCAAGCAGCCCACCCCGAGCTGGACGATTCCCGCCGATGTGCCATCACCCGCCGATCGGCCGCAACCGCCCCCTTGACTCCCGTTCCCTTGCCGGTAGTTCAGTTGGTCGATACCTCGGAATGCGAAGTCACTCCGATGCCATGATGTTCATATGGTGCTTCAGGTGGGGGTCAGGGCACTCCAGCAGCGCAGGATTCAACTACGCGACAGCTCCGACGCGGTGACCGCGACCGGGGACGCAGCTACAGCCGGTTTGCTTCTGTTCTACGCGGCGGAGTGCGCTCTCAAGGAGCGGCTGCTGGTACGCCGGGGACTCCGTGACTCCTCGGGCCTGGAGCCCACTCATGATCTACGGAGGATCGCCAAGGAACTGCGGCTTCCCCGGCATCTCGGTGAGCGACTGGACCGGCTTCGGAATTGCCGACTGCATCCGGCCACCCGCGGCTCCGTGACCCTGGCCGATCTACACCAGGCCTGGCGTTATGGTGCGAAGCTGGACGCTGCGGACGAGAAGGAAGCCCACGAAGTGCTCCGCATTCTGATCACATGGTGCGAGCGGGACTGAGGAGTGGAATACCAGTGGCCGACCTGAACGAGCTGGAGGGGCCGAGGCCTCCCGACCATCTGTTCACCTGGGTCGACGTGGATGAACATCTCACCCTCCTGGCGGCTGAAGGCCGGTGGCCGGAGTGGCTGTACGCAGCGGACGGCTGGTGGGACGGCTTGGAACTCGTCGTCGCCCGCGACACGAACACGGACCGGGTGAGGGAGTGGCTGGATCTCGCCTTCGGCGCCGGCTCGACCGAGCGGCACGACGGGGAACTCATGCTGGGCCTTGACGACCCCCGGACAACCGCGTTCACAGGCGTGCCCGTGATCCTCAGTCATGAGCCGGAGAACGCCGAGCAGCCGCGTCGGGTCCCACTGTTGCGTGAGAAGCACATCACCCGGCAGTTGGCAGACCCCTTGGACCGCCCGAAGGACGGGCGCTTCGCCGGCGACGTCCAGTTGGTGGCTTTCCACTCCTTCAAGGGCGGTGTGGGTCGCACGGTGCACGCAGTCGCCATGGCCGACTCCGTGGCCCGGCGTGGGGGCAATGTGCTCCTGGTCGACGCGGACCTGGAGGCCCCGGGCATTACCTGGATGCACAAGGCCCAAGGGGGGCAGCTCGACTTCTGCTACGCGGACCTTTTGGCCCTGCTGCAAGGTTCCGATGAGGGGGGCTGCTCGGCGGCCATAGACATCGCAGCCGCGTATCTACCCAATCAGCAGGTAGGCCGGTACCCGGGGACCGGACGCATCACGGTCGTCCCGACAGGCCGGGGAAACCTGATGGGCCCCCCGTTGATCGAACCGGCGGATCTCCTCACACCCGGCCGGTCGCCGTACTTCCTCACCGAGGCACTGGCCGCCCTGGCAGCACGCGTCGGAGCGGACACCGTGGTCGTGGATCTCCGCGCGGGCGCGTCCGAGCTGTCCGCGCCCGTTCTGCTCGACCCTCGCGTACAACGCGTTTTCGTCACGACCCTGAGCCATCAGTCCCTCGCGGGTACCGGACAGCTCGTACGGCAACTGGGGCGTCGGGCGCCCGCTGTTCAAGGTGTCGACCCGGCGAGCTCGGTCATCATCACCCAGTGCCGTCCGGACGTGCACGCCGCGCAAGTGGAGCAGGCTCGTGACGAACTCGGCAGTGCCCTGTTGGCAGCGCTGACGCCGTCGAGCGAGGGCATCGACTCCACGACGAGCGGCGTGGACTCGGCCATCCTCTCGCGACCGGTGGTGAGCCCGTTCCGCGAGGAGCTACTGGCACTTCCTTCGAGCTGGGAAGCCGTCCTACGCGTCCTGGACAACTGCAAACTGGCGGATGTCCTGGAGCCGATCACTCCGATGCCCGCCCCGACCTCCGGGGCCCCGCAGGATTCCGAGGCCCCCCCGGCACCCGTGGACTACCGCGCGCTGCGCAGGAACCTCGCGGACACCGCGAACCGCTTCATCCACGCGGAGCGCGAGGGCATGTCCTCCGCCAGCGGCTTCCTCGTGACCGACCCGCTTCGCAGGCTGCTGGGAGACCATCGCACCGAGCCACCCCTCGCCCTGGTGGTCGGGGCCAAGGGGGCCGGCAAGACCTTCATGTACGCCAAGGCCTGCGCCGCCCGGTCCTGGGGCAGGTTCGCCGAGCAGTCCCAGGTGGAAGGGGTGCGGCTGGACGCTCCTGTGGTGCCCCTCCTGGAGTCGGTCAACCTCGAAAGCCACGAGCTGGCCCCGCAGGACCTCAGGGACGCCTTCGCTGCCGGTCACAGTGGAGGAAATGGAAAAGCGGATTCGTTCCAAGAGATCACCGATCGGCTGAAGAGCGGACTCTCCAGGCTCGACAGTCAGGACGAGGTCGGCTGGCGACGCCTCTGGCTGGAGTGCCTGGCCGCCGCGGCGGGTGTCCTGCCCCAACCCGGCGAGAGCGTGGAGAGCGCGCTGACCGAGCTGGGCAGACAAGCGAGGGCAGTTTTCGTCATCGATGGGCTGGAAGACCTTCTCCAGACGTTGGACAGCGAGGTCAAACGAACAGCGCTGCGCGTGCTGCTGATCGATGTGCTCGCATGGCTTCGGTCATTGCGAGGAAGGCCCCTGGGACTGGTGGTCTTCGTCCGCCAGGACCTGGTGACACGGGCTGTCCGGCAGAACAGCGGCCAGCTGCTGGGCAGGTATGAGTCCTACGCTCTGCGCTGGGACAAAGAAGAGGCACTGCGGCTGGCCCTGTGGGTGGCGGCTCACGCCCAGGCCCTCCCCTCCCCCGTGGCCACCACGGAGATCACCGAGCTGCCCGAGGAAAAGCTCCTGGAATCCCTCATCCAGTTGTGGGGATGGAAGATGGGGACGGAGAAATCCAAGGAGGCGCGCTCCCATCTCTGGGTGCCCGCCGCCCTCGGCGACTTCCACGATCAGGTCCAGGCACGGGACGTGGTCAAGTTCCTCGCCGAGGCGGCACGCCTCTCCATTCCCCAGACGACCTGGGAAGACCGCGTCCTGGTGCCCAGTGCCATGCGCAACGCGCTCCTCGAATGCAGCAAGAACAAGATCTCGGCGATCCAGGCGGAGAACCAGGAGGTCGGCGACCTCCTGGCCAGGCTCCAACTATTGGAAGCGGTGAACGTGCCTTTCTGGCTCAAGGCAGTGGGACTCACCGTCGAGGAAGCCGACTTCCTGGTGGACTCCGGCGTATTCGCCCGGGAGAAGGACGGCCGGTTCTGGGTCGCGGAGATCTACCGGCACGGTCTGGGGTTCGGAAGTGAGCGGCGGGCGAAAGTCTTGTGGCGCCGCTGAGGCGACGGGACGGCCGGGGGCCTCGCCTGTGCATACGCCCCCCGGCCGCCAGGCCCCCTCAGCCCGTGACCGCCTCATACAGGCTGAACCCCGCCAGCGCCAGCATCACCACCGCCGCGATCTTGGTGATCAGCGCCAGCGGTACGTACTTCATCAGGGTGCGCCCGCCCAGGATGCCGAGGCCCGCCACCGCCCACAGGGCCAGGACCGCGCCGACGCCGACCGAGACCGGGTCGTCGTAGCGGGCCGCGAGGTTGGCGGTCATGATCTGGGTGAGGTCGCCGAACTCGGCGACGAGGATGAGCATGAAGCCCGCGCCGGAGACCTTCCAGAAGGACTGGTCGGCGGGCTTCTTGATCTCCTCTTCGCCGTCGTCCTTCTTGAGGAGCAGCATGGCCGCGCCGCCGAGGAAGAGCAGGCCGACCACCGCTTGGACGAGCCGGTGCGGCAGCAGGGTCAGGACGCTGCCCGCCGCGATGGCGAGGGCGACGTGGACGGCGAAGGCGGCGGCGACGCCGACGAAGACGTAGCTCGCGCGGTAGCGGGCGCCGAGCATGAGGCCGGCGAGGGCCGTCTTGTCCGGCAGTTCGGCCAGGAAGACGACGCCGAAGACCAGGGCGGCGACGGTGAAGCTGAACACGGGGGTGATACCTCGATCGGTCGGGCTGCCGGACCGAGAGACCTGAGCTGATTCCGGGGTCGCTTCGGCACGGCAGCGTCGTGGACACTGCGGCCGAAGGTCTCGCTGGCCCTTCCGTGCGGACGGGCCTCCGGGCGCCGGCCGAGGCGAGCTCGGCAGTATGTCGACGGTCCGGCGAAGAGCTACTCCCCTTCTGCTCCGTCCAGGGTACGCGACCCCCGGCGGCGGCGTGCCGTACGGCCGGGGGCGCGGGGCTCCCGGTGCAGCCTGCCGCGGGCCACCAGCTCCAGGACCACCGCGGCCGCCACCGCCTGCACGGCCATCAGCGCGACCAGCACGAACAGCTGCACCGCGCCCGCCAGCACCGGGGACGCCCCGCCCAGCAGCATCCCCACGAAAGCGCCCGGCAGTGTGACCAGCCCCACGGTCCGCGTCTGGTCCAGGCCCGGCAGCAGGGCGTCGGAGGCGGCCGGGCGGGCGATCTCCAGGCGGGCGTCCCGGTCGAGGAGGCCGAGCGCCAGGCCCGCCTCCACCTCGCCGTGCCGGGTGCGCAGCTCGTCGAGCGCGCGGCGGCCCGCCAGCACGGTCGCGGTCAGGGCGCCGCCGATGAGGATGCCGGTGACGGGCACCAGGGCGATCCCCTTGAGCGGGACGAGCCCGGTCAGCAGCAGCACCACGACCACGGGCACCACTCCGGCCCCGATGGGCACCGCCGTCCACCACCAGGTGCCGTTCTCCGTGACGCGGCGCCCGGCGGTGCGTACGGCCACGGTGAACATCAGCGCGAGGAAGCACAGCAGCAGCGGGACGGCCCGGACCACCCAGCCGATCAGCGCGGACACGGCGGCCAGTTGGACGGCCGCCCGCAGCCCGGCGACGGCGATGGGCCGGGCGTAGCCGCGCCCCCGGGCATCGGTCAGGTGGGCGAGGGCCGCCACCCCCGCGGCGGTCACCAGCAGCACGGCGAGCACCGCCCCGAGGGTGGCGTTGACGGGCAGCAGGGCCGTGGCGGCGAGCACCCGGCCACCCTACGGGCGCGAACACTGTTACCGGCGGGCACACGTGGCGGCGTGTCAGAAACCGAGGCCGGGGCGCCTGTCGCGCAGTGAACTTCACGTCCGCAAGCCCTTGCTTTGACATGACCCCGTCGCCACGCTGTTACCTGGCGACCACCCCCCGGAAATCGGACGCCGCGATGCTGGCCGCGCTCGCCGGCCGACAGCCCCCCACTCCAAAGGAGTTCCCATGTCCGGAATATCTGGTTCCGTCTCCCGCCGCGCCGTCTACGCGCGTCGTACGGCCGTCGCCGGCGGCCTCACCGCCCTGCTGGCGTCCTTCGTGCTCAGCGCCCCCGCCGCCCAGGCCGCGCCCCCCACCCCGCCGGACGCCGCCACCGTGCGGACGTACCTGGCCGAGCTCAAGGTCGGCGCCGAGGGCACCATGGACGGCTACAGCCGCGCCAAGTTCCCGCACTGGATCACCCAGTCCGGGCAGTGCAACACCCGTGAGGTCGTTCTCAAGCGCGACGGCGAGAACGTCGAGCAGGACGCCAAGTGCGCGGCCGTGAAGGGCACCTGGTTCTCCCCGTACGACGGCGCCACCTGGACCGACGCGCAGGACATCGACATCGACCACATCGTGCCGCTCGCCCAGGCGTGGCGGTCGGGCGCCAACACCTGGACCACCGCGCAGCGGCAGGCGTTCGCCAACGACCTGACCCGCCCGCAGCTCATCGCGGTCACCGACCGCGTCAACCAGGCGAAGGGCGACAAGGACCCGGCGCAGTGGATGCCGCCGCTCGCCTCCTACGCCTGTACGTACGCCCGGATGTGGGTCACGGTCAAGCACCACTACGACCTCACCGTCGACCCCGCCGAGAAGAACAAGCTGACGTCCGTCCTCAGCGGCTGCTGACCGCGGGTTCCCCGCCGCTGAACCGGAAACTCCACCGGCCGCTCCCGTCGTTCCGTACGGTACGGAACGACGGAGGAGGGCCGGATGCCGGCAGCTCTGCGACTGGGCCCACTGCTGCGGTACGTCGACTGGGAGACGGGGACGAGCGCCACCGTCTGGGTGGAGACGGACCGGCCCTGCGAGGCCGAGGTCCGCTGCGCGGACGGCGCGGGCGGCACCGCGCGCACCTGGCGGGTGGCCGGCCACCACTACGCCCTGGTGACGGTGACGGGACTGAGTCCCGGCTCCGGGACCGCGTACGGGGTGTTCCTGGACGGCGAGCGCGTGTGGCCGCCGCCCGGCTCGCTCTTCCCGGAGAGCACGATCCGTACGCCCGTCGTGCCCGGCGGGACGGTCGCGGGGGCGCTCCGGGTCACGTTCGGCTCGTGCCGGTGGGCCGCGCCGCCGCCGGAGGCGGGCCACCACGGCTTCCTCCATCCGGGCGGGGCGGCGAGCTCCGACGAGCCGCCGGACCCGCCTGTTTCTGACGAGCCGCCGGACTCGCCCGTTCCCGACGACTCGCCGGGCCCGCTCGTCCCCGGCGACCCGGCCGGTGCCATCGATCCCACCGGCCCCACCACTGATCCCACAGGCCCCACCGGTCCCGTCGCCGACCCCGCCGGCCCGGACGCCCTGGACACCCTCGCGAGCGCCCTCGCCCGCGCCGGAGGCACGGGCGAGGCGCGGCCGGACGTCCTCCTGCTGCTGGGCGACCAGGTCTACGCTGACAAGACCTCCGCCGCCGTGCGCCGCTGGATCGCCCGCCGCCGCTCCCTCACCGAGCCGCCCGGCCCCCAGGTCGCGGACTACGAGGAATACACCCGCCTCTACTACGAGTCCTGGCTCGACCCCGAGATCCGCTGGCTGCTCTCCACCGTCCCCAGCCTGATGATCTTCGACGACCACGATGTCATCGACGACTGGAACACCAGCGCCGCCTGGGTCGCCGAGATGCGGGCGAAACCGTGGTGGCGGGAGCGGGTGCTGGGCGGCCTGATGTCGTACTGGGTGTATCAGCACCTGGGCAATCTCTCCCCGGCGGAACTGGCGGCCGACAAGCTGTACCAGGCGGTCTCGCGCGGCGGGGAGGGCTACGGGGAGGACGGCACGGACGGCGCGGGCGAGGACGGCACTGCGGTCCTGCGGGAGTTCGCCGCCCGCGCCGACGCCGATCCGGCCGCCGCCCGCTGGAGCTTCCGCCGTGACTTCGGCCGCGTCCGGCTGCTGGTGGCCGACAGCCGCGCCACCCGCGTCCTGGAGGAGGGCGGCCGGGCCATGCTGGACGCCGCGGAAGCGGACTGGCTGCGCGCGCAGGCGCTGGACGCCCCCGGTTCGTACGACCACCTCCTCATCGGCACCTCGCTGCCCTGGCTGCTGCCGCCGGCCGTGCACGACGCGGAGGCGTGGGACGCGGCGCTGTGCGCCGGGGAGCGCGGGCCGCGCTGGGCGCGCCTGGGCGAGCGGATGCGCCGGCGGGCCGATCTGGAGCACTGGGCGGCCTTCCCGTCGTCCTTCGAGGCACTCACCGCGCTCATCGCCGAGGTGGGCGGCGGGCCGGGGGCGCCCGCCACGATCGCCGTCCTGTCGGGTGACGTCCACCACTCGTACGTCGCGGAGCCGGAGTGGCGGGGGTCCCCGTCGAAGCCGGGGCCGGGGCCGGGGGCCGGGTCGCCCCGAGCCGTCCGGAGCCAGGTGGTGCAGCTCACCTGCTCCCCGGTGCACAACAGCGCCCCGGCCGCGCTCCGCCTCGCGTTCCGCTTCGGCTGGAGCCGGGCGGGGCGGTGGCTGGGCCGCGGCCTGGCCCGGCACGGCCGGACGGGCCGCCCGGCCATCGGCTGGCGGCGCACGGGCGGGCCGTGGTTCGGCAATCAGCTGATGACGCTGACCCTGCGCGGGCGCTCCGCCCGGCTGCGGCTCGACCAGGCGCGGCCGGGGAAGTGCCTGACGGTGGCGCACGAGGCGGTCTACGGAACGACGGACAGAGTGCCGTACCCCCGGGCAGAGCCCCTGGCGAGGGGCGTTCCGGCCGCCCCCGGAACCGGTGCCGGGGGCGGTTCCTCACAGGGATCCGACAAGGGACAAGCACAATGAATCAAGAACTTGAACTTGCAAGTATCGATTAGGGGTACCTAACCTGGACCCCTCGCGTTTCCTGTCCCCTGACACGAGGAGCCCCACCTCATGCCCCCCACCACCGCTCCCTCCCCTTCCGCCGCCGCCTCCACGGCCACCGCGGCGAACGCCTCCCCGGCGCTCTCCGAGCGGCTCGACGCCGCTCGCCCCTACGCCCTGTCGGCGTTCCGCATAGTCGTCGGCCTGCTGTTCGCCTGCCACGGCATCGCCTCGCTGTTCGGCGTGCTCGGCGGCGCCGCGGGCACCGGCGGCACGATCGAGGCGGGCACCTGGCCGGGCTGGTACGCGGCCGCCATCCAGCTCGTCGGCGGTGGCCTCGTACTGCTGGGCGTGGGCACCCGCACCGCCGCCCTGGTCTCGTCCGGTTCGATGGCGTACGCGTACTTCGACGTGCACCAGAGCATGGCGCTGTGGCCGATCCAGAACGGCGGCGAGGCTTCGGCGATGTTCAGCTGGGCCTTCCTCCTCCTCGTCTTCACCGGCCCCGGCGCCCTCTCCCTGGACCGCCTCTTCGGCCGTAAGAACTGACGCCCGCCGCGCCGGCGGCGAATGCGCGGGCCGGTGCACGGCCCGGCGCGAAGGCCGCCTCGCGCGCTCCCGTACGACCCCGTGCGGGTCGCACGTCGCGCACGTCCGGGAGGTCCGGCTCGTCCCGGACCTCCCGGACGTGCGCTTTTGTTAGTGATTCGAATAACATCTCCGGGCCCTGCTCGCACGTCACAGCAGCCCCAGGCGTACGCTGTGCGGTTGTGAAGGCCGCCCCTGCCGCTCCCCTGCGACGTCGCGGCGGGGGACCGTACCGGGAGATCAGGACGTGCTGGAGCAGTTGGGGGCCTTGGCCGGCTCACCATGGATCTATGTGATCGTCGGGCTGTCCGTACTCCTGGACGTCTTCCTTCCCGTCCTGCCGAGCGGGCTCCTCGTGGTCACCGCCGCCACCGCCGCGGCGGGCTCCGCCGCCGACGCGGTGGGGGGCGCGGCCCAGGGCCACGCGGGCTTCCCCGAGATGTTCGCACTGGCGATGTGCGCCGCGACGGCGTCCGTCCTCGGCGACATGGTCGCCTACCGCCTCGCCTGGCGCGGCGGCGACCGCTTCGACCGCGCGATGGCGCGCTCCCGCAGGCTCACGGCGGCCCAGGAGAAGCTGGGCACGGCGCTGCTGCGCGGCGGCGGCCCGCTCGTCGTGGTCGCCCGTTTCGCACCGGCCGGCCGGTCGGTGGTGAGCCTCGGCGCAGGGGTGATGCACCGCAGGGTGGCGGAGTTCCTGCCGTGGTCCGCGCTGGCGGGCCTGACCTGGGCGGCCTACAGCGTGAGCCTCGGCTACTTCGGCGGCCAGTGGCTGGGCGCGAGCTGGCTCGGCACGGCCGTCTCCTTCCTCGCCCTCTTCGCCGCGGGCGCGGGCGCCGCGTTCGTGGTGCGCCGCCCCGGTGAACCGGAAGCGCAAGCTCAGTAACCTTCCGTAGGCCCCGTTACGGCGGCGGCCGTACGCCCGGGTGCGCCCCGCCTAGGCCGGGGCGGAACGGCCGCGCACGAACATTCGTACGGATATGCCGGGCCCTCCTACGTCATCCGGGCCACACCGTCCCCGCACGCCCCCGAGGGGCTCCCCGGCCCGGCTACGGCCGGGCGGAAACGGCGGTGCCGTGCCCGGTGAGCATGGGCACGGCGAGGTGGAAGTTGCCGACGGGCAGCGCTCCGTCACTCCCGGTGGCGCCGGTCCGGGGACGGGTGAAGCGCGGGTTAACGGTCCTGGTGCGGCGCTCAGAGCTTGGTCAGTTTGGTGTACGGGCCCGGGATCCGCTCCTGCCTGGTGGCGAAGTCGACAAGCACGGCGATGTCTTCCTCGACACCGATGACCCGGCCGAGGCCGTACCGGTCGTGGGCCACCCGGTCGCCCACGTCGAACTTCTGCACGGGGCCGGGTGCGGGCGGGGCGTTGAAGGGACTGGTGGGCAGATGCCGTCGATGCGCTGGTGGCTTCGTCATTGGCCTCAGTATGCGCCCTCCGCGGGCGGGCGGCTCCCGCGAACGGGGCGGTGGCCCGGCTCCTCGGGGAGGAACCGGGCCACCGCGTGCGCGCGCGAGCGCTCCCGTCCGGTCAGTGGACCTTGGTGAAGGCGTCCTTGTCGAACGCCTTCAGGCCATTGGCCCACAGAGCGTTGACACGGCTCTTCTCGGCCGCGTTCGGGTAGGGGTTCTGGCAGGACGTGCCGGGACCGCCACCGGACATCAGCTCGCTGCACGGGCCGGAGTAGTGATCCGGGAGACCGAGGACGTGACCGGTCTCGTGCGCGGTGACGCGGGTGGAGTTGTACTGCTGGTTCTGCCGGTAGTCGAGGAAGACGTACCCGCGCCCGTGGCCGTCGGTGCTGGCGTACGAGCCGCGGGAGTCGTTGCCCTCGTAGTACCGGAAGTCGGCGTTGCTGCCCGCACGCAGCTGGACATTGCTGACGGAGCTGTTCCAGATCTGCGCGCTGCTGGCTATCTGCTGGGCGAATCTGGGCGCGGCGCTCGGGTCGTACGTGACGGTGACGACCTTCAGGCCGGGCGACTTCGCCGCCTTGGTCATCGCGGACTTCATCACGGCGTCGAAGAACGCCTTGTTGTTGGCCTCTTCGGCGGCCGAGCCGACGTACGAGGACTGGGTGACGGTCTGCGAACCGGTGACGGTCGGCGTGGCGGCGGAGGCGGGCACGGCCGTCATGGCCGCGGCCAGGCCGAGGCCGAGCGCGGCCGACAGCACCATGGTGGAGCGATTCATGTGGGGGACTCCATTCGTTCCGAGAACCCGGGGCCGCATGGGTGGGTCGGCCGGGGGTTCACCGGGTGAACTGCTGGTCCCGCAGAGTCTCTGACGAGTTATCAGTGGTACGGATGATGCCAATTGGCGATAGGCCCAGACAATCGCCTACCCTGCCCTCCGCTGTGCCTGGTGTGACTCGCGAGGTGCAGTTATGCTCCCTCCTGTGGAGCTCGAGGTCAGGCACCTCCGGGCGCTTTGCGCCATCGCGGATGCGGGAAGTGTGCGCAAGGCCGCGCTGCTGCTCGGTATGACCCAGCCCTCGCTGACCACTCAACTGCGCCGTATCGAGGGGGCCATCGGCGGCCTCCTCTTCACCCGCGGCCAGACCGGCAGCCGCCCCACGCCCCTGGGGCACTCGGTGCTCTCCCGCGCCCGGCCCATCGTCGCCGAGATGACCGCGCTGGTGACGGCCGCCCGGGACGCCGCCGTGGGTGCGGGCGGGGCGAGGCTGCGGGTGGGCAGCGTCGGCAGCCGGGTGGTGACGGGCTGGCTCCGCCGGATCCACGACCGGCTGCCCGATACGGACATCACCATCCACATAGAGGTGTCGGCGAACACCCTGCTCCAACTGCTCGCGACGAACCAGCTGGACGTCGCCTTCGTCCACGAGACCGCGGGCTTCCCGCTGCACCTGCCGGCGGAGGTGCAGCGACGCGTCCTCGTCGAGCGGGAGCCGCGCTTCGTCACCCTGTCCGCCGGCCATCCGGCGGCCGCGTCACCGGCGGTCACGCTCGCCGAACTGGCCGACGACTCCTGGATCGTGGACCCCACGGCCGACCACGAATGGGCGGCACTGCGCCGCGTCTTCACCGCGGCCGGGCTCGATCCGCGCCTGCTGCACGTCCGGGACAACACCACCGCCGCGGACCTGGTGGCCTCCGGCGAGGCCGTACGCCCCTGCCAGCCCACCGCCGAGGCCACCCCGGGCACCGTGATCCGCCCCCTGGCCGGCGACCCCCTCACCGCCGAACTCTCCCTGGCCACCCGCCCCTGCGCCCTGCCGCTCCCGGAACTCGACGCGCTCTACGGCGACCTGGCGGACGCGTACGCGGAGGCGACGTCCCGCAGCGCGGCCTACCGGGCGTGGCTGGCGGCGTCGGACCCTTCGGGCGGGCGGGTGTCCGGGCCGGGGCCCTAGGCCCGTGTCCGGTGGATCATGTGACCGTCTCGGATGCGACTCGTCGCCATGGCCGAAGACGCGACGGCACAGCGAGTGCGGGAACCGCTGTCAGCGGACGACGTCGAAGATGTTCTTCTGCAGGCCGTTGGCGTAGACCTCGTGCTCGACCAGCTTCAGCTTCTGCGTGTCCTTGTCCGTGGCGCTGAACAACCGCTTGCCGGCGCCGAGCAGCAGCGGGAAGACG
The DNA here is from genome assembly GCF_002891295.1 of Streptomyces eurocidicus. GTDB lineage: Bacteria > Actinomycetota > Actinomycetes > Streptomycetales > Streptomycetaceae > Streptomyces > Streptomyces eurocidicus. The sequence goes on from NZ_LGUI01000001.1 coordinate 469,098, forward strand.
AGCAGGTGGTAGCGGTCGATCAGGCCGGCGTCCGAAAGGGCCTGGTTCAGGGAGGCGCTGCCGTGCACGATGATCGGGCCGCCCTCCGTCTCCTTCAGCGCGGCGACCTCGTCGAGTGAGCGCAGGATCGTGGTCTCGCCCCAGTTCGCCACCAGATCGTTGTCGGTGAGCGTGGTGGAAACGACGTACTTCGGCATCACCTTGTAGCCGGCGAAGTCCGCCATGTCGGGCCACACCGGGCTGAACGCCTCGTAGCTGGTCCGGCCCATCAGTATCGCGGTGGCTTCCTGCTGCTCACGGCCCTTGATGTCGAACGCCTCGGGGAGGAACTCGATGTCCTTGAAGGTCCACCCGGAGTTCCGGTAGCCGGGCTCGCCGCCCGGAGCCTCCACGACGCCGTCGAGCGAGATAAAGGCCGTGCTGATCAGGGTGCGCATCAAGGGTTCCTCGGTGTCTCGTGTCCGGTTCTCAGCAGATCCGGTCGGTGCGCGATTGGACCACACTCGCGGCTCCGGCGCACCAACTTTGATCTTGACTGCGGATCACGGAGAAACTCGTCGGTCGTCGCCCATCCTTCCCAGCAGCACACCGGGGAGAGCCGCACACGCCGGACCGCTGCCTGATCGCCTACGAGATGTTGCCGTCGGGCATGATCCGCCGGACCGGGCCCGGCTCGCGCCGGGGCTCAGGCCACGGCACAGCGCGGCCCCCGCCGGCTCGCCGCGGCCCACTCCGCCCGCAGCCGCTGGTACATGCGCCGCTCGGCCCCGGTGAGGGCCCGCCCGCTGCGCGCGGACAGGAAGTGGCGGATCGCGCGGTTGATCTCCTCAGGGCTCCGCTGCCGGGATGGGGTCGAAAGCATGGCCCCAGACTATGATCCGCGGACGCCAGGGCGGCGCTCACCACGACCGAGTTCGCGGAACGCTCATCAAACGGTCATGAAGCCGACGGGTTGCGACGCGGGGCGGACATGGTCGGCAGGGATTCGGCGCGCGGGTGCCCTGCCGGCCTGGCAAGAGATCCGCCGCCACCCGCCGGACCGCTCAGGCGAACAGCTCGCCGAGCAGCTCGGGGCCGATGACGATGGGGGCGGGGCGGTACGCCGGGGGCCGCGTGCCCATCAGCTCGCGGACCAGGAAGTCCCAGGAGCGCTTGCGGACGTAGGCGAGGCAGTCGATGAACATGTGCTCGGCCCCGGGCACGATCAGCAGCTCGAAGTCCTTGTCCGCGGCGACGAGCCGGTCGGCCAGCCGCAGCGTGTGGTCCGGGTGCACCCGGTCGTCCATCTCGCCGTGGACGAGCAGCAGCTTGCCCGCCAGCCGGTCCGCGATCTCCACATTGGACGTACGGGCCCAGGCCCCGGGGTCGTCCGCGCCGTCGTACGCCTCCACGAAGTCCAGGCCGAAGCAGGGGGCGTCGTGCGAGCCGGAGAGGGCGACACCGGCCTTGTACACCTCGGGGAAGTCCAGCATCGCGCGTACGGTGGCGAAGCCGCCGCCGGAGTGGCCGAACGCGCCCACCCGGTCCAGGTCCATCCACGGGCGGGTCGCGGCCAGCTGCCGCAGCGCGGCGACGTGGTCGGCCAGGCCGCCCGCGTCGGCCAGGCGGCCGTACGAGGCGTCATGGAAGGACTTGCTCCGCCCCGGGGTGCCGCGCCCGTCGACCGCGACCACCACGAAGCCCAGCGCGGCGAGGGGCTCCGCGTCGAGCCCCATCCCGCCGGGGTCGAAGCCCGGCTCGACCCGGTTGACCTGCGGGCCGGGGTACACGTTGTCCACCACCGGGTAGCGCCGGGCCGGGTCGAAGCCGTGCGGCCGGTACAGCACCCCGTAGATGTCCGTCACCCCGTCGGCGGCCTTGACGCGGAACCGCTCCGGCGGCGTCCAGCCGGTGGCCGTGAGCTTGCCCGTGTCGGCGCGCTCCAGTTCGGCCAGCACCCGCCCGGTCCAGTCGCGGACGCGGGTCACCGGCGGGGTGTCGACGGTGGACGCGGAGTCGACGAAGTAGTCCTGGCCGTCGTGGAGGGTGACGACGTGGTCCAGCTCGTCGTCCGTGACCTTGGCGAAGCCGGAGCCGTCCAGACCGGCCCGGCACACCGTACGCCGGTACGGGTCCGCTTCGATCAGCCCGGAGGCGGTGAAGTACACGACCCGCTCGGCCTCGTCGACGTGCAGGATCCGCCGCACGGCCCACTGCCCGGAGGTGACCTGTCCGAGCGGCGCGCCGGTACGCAGGTCGTAGCGGTACAGGTGGCCCCACCCGTCCCGCTGCGAGTACCAGAGCACCTCGTCGGCCAGCACCCGCACGATCGGCGGCTCGTACATCCACTGGTTGGGCTCGACACGGGTGGGCCCGGTCTCGCTCAGTACGGTGGTGACCTCGCCGGTGGCCGGGTCCAGCCGGTGCAGGGTCAGCGTGCGCCGGTCGCGGGGCCGGGCGAGGTAGTACACCGCCGAGCCGTCGGGGGCCCACCACGCCCACTCGCCCGTGACCGGCGACACCATCGGCATGAGCAGCGGCTCGGCCTGCGCGCGGACCACCGTGCCCTCGGCGACGTCCAGCACCACCAGCTCGGCCAGCGGCATGTTCTCGTCCCCGGCGTAGGCGTACCGCTGGGTGTGCGTGCGGGGGGCGCCGCCGTCGGCGGGCCCGGCCTCCACGAGGTGGGTCCGCCGGACCGCGCGCTCGTCGGTCCGGTGCGTCAGCACCTTCGTCGAGTCGGGCGACCACGCGACCGCGGGCGGCAGGTGCGGAAGGCCGAACTTGCGCAGCAGGGTGCCGTTGCCGAGGCACTCCGGGTTGGTGCCGTACTGGTAGGCGGGCTCGCCGTCGGTGGTCAGCGCCCACTCGCGGCCGTCGGACAGCGAGCGCGCCCACAGGTCGTACCCCCGCTGGGACACGGCGACCGTCCTGTCGGGCGACGGCACCGCCAGCGGGTCGCCCGGCGGGGTGAACTCGGCCCGCTCGCAGGCGTAGTCGTCCAGGCGGCAGCGCCAGTACTCGCCGAACGCGTGGAACTCCACGGCGTTTTCCGCGGTTTCGAAGGATATGAACGGCAGGGCGTCGGGTTCGACCCGCTGCCCGGAGGCGACGGCCAGCGAGGCGGCGAGCCGGGCGTGGTCGAAGGCCGGCTCGCGGGTGCCCGCCGCCGGGTCGACGAGGACGAACCGTCTGCCGGCGCCGTTGCTCACCGCGTAACGGAAGCGGGCGCCTCCGTCGAGCCACTGCGGCCTGACCCTGTCGCCGACGACGAGCTCGCCGGGGCGGGCGAGTCGGCGGAGGAGTTGCTCGGCCGCCTGGTAGTCCTGAGTGGTGCTCATTCTTTCCGTCCTTCGTCGGTGCCGGTCCTGGGCGTGCGGGGTGTCGGTCAGAGGCTGCGGGCGGTGATGTCGCCGTAGGCGGTGGTGGCGTGGATGGTGAGGTCGGGGGTGCTGCCGGTGTTCTTGAGGGAGTTGTGGATCCGGCCGTAGGCGGTGCCCGCGTCGAGGGTGGCGGAGGTGCCGGTGGCGGTGGCGATCGTGAGGTCGCCGGCCTGGGTGCGCAGGGTGACCGTGCCGCGTACGGCTTCGGTGACGCGGATGTCGCCCTTCTCGGTGGCGATCTCCGCGGGGCCGGTCAGGCGGCCGACCTCGACGTCACCAGCGGCGACAGTGGCGTAGAGGCTCGCGGCCTCGTCGAGCTTGACCGACGCCTGCGCGCCCTCGAACGTGACGCCACCGAGCCGTCCGACGCCGCGGAGCTCGGCGGCGGCCGCCTTCGCCTGGACGTGGGAGCCGGCCGGCAGCTGCACCGTCACCTCCACGGCACCGGAGGCGCCCAGGATCTGGTTCTTCACCGGGCCCGCGATCCGCAGGACCCCGTCCGCGTATTCGACGGTGGTCTGCTCCGCGGCCTTTGTGTCGCGGTTCTTCGCGGGGTTCGCGGGGAGGACCTCGACCGTGGTGTCGGCCCGGTCGGCGGCGATGAACCGTACGAGACCGGCGGGGATGTCCAGGACGGTGGTGACCGGGGCGGCGGTGGCGAACTTCAGCATGGGGGCTCTCCTTGAGCTCGTCGTTTCTGACGAGGGAAAAGCTACGTTGCGTTTCGGTAGACGGCAACGCGCCCATTGCTTGCGATCTGCATTTATGCAGGTCAGGGCGGCAATATTGTTGCAACGGCTCTGGATTTAATGCAACGTTAACCGCTTGAGCGTTGCAATGAGATGAAGGTGAACGCTATGCGGACGGCATGGAGACGCGCGATCGCGTGTGAGGTCATGCGCAAACGACGAAGCGGCCGACCCCGAAGCGACGGGGCCGGCCGATGGTGCTGCTTTACGCCTCGGCGTCAGGGGCAGGAGCCCGAGGCCGGTTCGTCGAGCCGGACCCGCTGCCCGGCCTCGTCGACGGTCAGCCCGAAGCGCGCCCGCTCCGGGCTCCCGAGAGCGTGCCATCGGAGGAACGGCCCACGCACCTCGTCCCACAGCCTTCGGGGGCCGTACTGCTCGACCTCGTACGTTTCCCGTCCGGGGACGTACTCGACGGTCGCCCAGGACTTCCGGTCGTCGGCGAGGAGCCACAGCGTGGCCTCCCCGCTGCCGTCGTCCGCCTCGTACCACCGGTACCGCGCGTCGGTGACGTACAGACCGATGAAGAACGCGGGGTCGTCCTGGAGGACGTGCTGCGGTGCGATGTCCGTGACGCCCTTCGCCCAGGACCGTCACCGGGCGGTACCCGGCCTCCCGGAGATTCGCCACCGCGACCGTCAGGACGGCGGGGTCGATCTCGACGGTGATCACGTTCGAGTCGTCCAGCCGGTGGCACAGCCATGCGGCGTGGTAGCCCGTACCGGTACCGATCTCCAGGACGCGGTGTCCCGAGCCCACCTCGAGCAGGCCCAGCATTTCGAGCATGATCGAGGGCATGGACGAGGAGGAGGTCGCGAGCCGGAACCCGCCGTCCTTCAGGGCCTCACCGTCGTTCACCTGGGTGACGAGAGGGGCGTCCGAGTAAACGGACGCCGCCCAACGCTCGGAATCCTCCGCGAAGTTCACCCCTTCGAAGACCTCGGGCACGAACCGCGCGCGATCCACGGCCGCGACCGTGTCGCGCCACTCGGGGAGCAGCGCCCCCTTCTCCTCCAGGGTCCGGAGGAGACACCGCTGCGTGACCATCCGGCCTCACTTCTTCGGGGGTTCGTACGGCTTCGTCCGCCCCGGGGGCTTTTCCCGGTGACCGTCACTGTCGGAGGTGTCGGGCTTGCCGGAGTGGTCTCCGCCTTGCTTTCCCCTCTTCGCCGCGCTCCCTGGGGGGTGTGAGGGAATCTCGCTTGCTGTGGATCGGGGGGTGTGGTCGTCCGGTGGTCCCGCGAGCCGCCGGGGTGGCGGGCGGTGCCACGGCCGGGTGGGTGCCGACGTGTCGTCCGGCAGCCGAGCGACCTCGCCCGTCATCTCTAGAGATGACCCAGTGAATTCGCCTCTCCAGAGGCGCCAACTCCTTCTCTGGATAGGTTGTTTCCTCAAGGCGGGAACCCCGTTCCGTGATATCCGGCCGCCTCCCCTTACGCTGTTCCGGAGAGGAAAGAGGTGATCACCCGATGGCCGACCAGGGCGCTGGCCGCCGACCCAAGTACCAGCGGATCGCTGACGATCTGAGGAAGGCGATCCAGGCCGGGGAGTACGGTCCGGGTGAGCGGCTGCCGGGTGAGAACAATCTGATGGCGAGCTATGGCGTAGCGCGTATGACCGCCCGCCAGGCGCTGGGCATGCTGCAGAGCGAAGGAGTCGCCGAGGCGCGCAAGGGCGCGGGGGTCTTCGTCCGGTCCTTCCGGCCGCTGCGACGGAAGGGGATCCAGCGGCTGGCCGAGGGGACCTGGGGTTCGGGGCAGTCCATATGGGCCACCGAAATCGAGGACCGCGCACTCGCGGTCGATCAGATCGACGTCACGGAAACGACGGCTCCCGAGCACGTGGCCGAGGCGTTGGGGCTGGCCCCGGACAGCACCGTCTGCGTGCGGAGCAGGCGTTTCGTCCTCGACGGCAAGCCGGTGCTGCTTTCCACCTCGTATCTGCCCGCGGACATCGTGGCCGGGTCCCCGATCCTGCGGGAGGACACCGGACCCGGCGGGACGTACGCGCGTCTGGCGGAACTCGGTTACAAGCCCGTGCACTTCCGCGAGGAGATCCGCTGCCGGATGCCGTCCGGTGACGAGGCCGAGCGGCTCGGTCTCGCGCAGGGACCCCGGTCGTCCTCATCTGCCGCACCGCGTTCGCCCAGGGCGGCAAGGCCGTCGAGGTCAACGAGATGACGCTGGACGCCGCCGCGTACGTGCTGGAGTACGAGTTCGACGGGCCCGCCTGACCAGGCTCCTCCTATCCTTTCGCGCATGGGAGCCACCGCGCGTGAGTCCACACCCCTCCACTCCGTCTCCGTGGCAGGGGCCGTCGTACGGGAGGACGGACGGATGCTCGCGATCCGGCGGGCCGACAACGGCCGGTGGGAGCTGCCCGGCGGGGTGCTGGAGCTCGACGAGGCTCCGGGCGAGGGGGCGTGCCGGGAGGTGTTGGAGGAGACCGGCGTCGAGGTCGAGGCGCAGCGGCTGACGGGCGTCTACAAGAACATGGCGCGCGGCATCGTCGCCCTCGTCTTCCGCTGCCGGCCCGTCGGTGGCGCCGAGCGGCTGTCCGACGAGACCGCCGAGATCGCCTGGCTGACCCCCGACGAGGTCCTCGCGTCGATGACCGAGGCTTACGCCGTGCGCCTCCTGGACGCCCTCGGCGACGACGGCCCGTACGTACGGATCCACGACGGCCGGCGGCTGCTGCCCACGTGACAGGCGGCGGGCAGCCGGCTGGGCAGGTCCGCCCCCATGAACAGCGAAAGACCCCCGGCCGAGATCGGCCGGGGGTCCCGCAAGGGTGGGCACAGACGGATTTGAACCGCCGACATCTGCTTTGTAAGAGCAGCGCTCTACCGCTGAGCTATGCGCCCTGGATCGAAGCGACAGCCTACATCGCCGGGGGCGGGTCCTCGCAAACCGCCGGGCGGGGGTTATCCCCACCCCGGAACCGGTAGGGAGCTTCATGGCGCCGCACCCCCGTCCGTCCGTACGGTGATCATGCACGATCGGCCGCCGCCGTCCGCCTCCCCCGACTACGGAGTCACCGTGAAGCCCCGCACCCGCACCCGTACCCGTTCCGCCGCCCGTCTGTCCCTCGTCGCCGGAGGCGTGCTGCTCGCCGGTACGGCGCTGACCGGGTGCGGGAGCGCGGACCTCGACGAGGCCGAGCCGGAGTACAAGGCGTTCCCCCTCTCCGGGCGGGAGCTCACGGTGGACACGGACAACTCCGAGCTGGAGATCGCGCCCGCGGACGTCAAGGAGGTCAAGGTCACCCGCTGGTTCGCCGGGTGGACCATGGGCGGGTCGGCCAAGGCCGGCTGGGAGATGGACGGCGGCACCCTGAAGCTGCGCGAGCACTGCGACGGGATCAGCTCGAACTGTGCCTCACGGCACAAGGTCGAGGTGCCGCGCGGGGTCGCCGTCACCGTCAAGGACGGGAACGGCACGGTCAAGGCGCGCGGCTTCTCGACCGACCTCAAGGTGTCCTCGGACAACGGGGAGGTCCGGGTCACGGACGCGACCGGCGCCCTCGACCTCTCCAGCTCCAACGGCAACGTCATCGCCACCGGTACCGGCTCCCGCCAGGTCAAGGCCCGCTCCGACAACGGCAACGTCCAGCTCGCCATGGCCCGCGTCCCGGACCGCGTCGAGACCTCCAACCACAACGGCAACATCAAGATCGAGCTGCCCCGCACCCCGTACCGGGTCGACGCGTCGAGCAGCAACGGCACCGCCAAGGTCGAGGTCCCCACCGACGACGCCAGCGGTCACTCCGTCTCCGCGCGGGCCCACAACGGCAACGTCAAGGTCGTGATCGCGAACTAATGGTCCCGTGTGTTCGTCCTTAACGGGTGGGACAATGGCACCCGGGCCAGGGGCGATCCATCGGGAGAGGGCAAGTGACGGCGACCTTCGCACAGTCCGCGGATTCGGCGCGCCGCCGTTCCCTCCGTTCCGCGCGGGCCGGGACCGCCCGCCGGCCAGGCGCCGGCCGGGCCCTCGCCGCCGCCCTCCGGGACACCGTGGCGCTCGCGCTGCTCCCCGTCCCCCTGCTCCTCGCCGCCGCCCCCGCCGCCTTCGCCGGTGGCGGCACGCGCCGCTGGGGACGGGGGCGCGGCGAGAGCCGGCGCGCCGACGCCCAGGCCGCGAAGGACGCCGCCGCGGCCGCCTTCTACGAGCTGGACACCGCCCAGCGCGACCTGCGGATCTCCATCGAGACGATCACCGCCGTCGACCCCTCCCCCGCCGCGCGCAAGGCCGCCGCCGACTTCGCCCTCCTCGGGCACCGCATCGACGAGGTCTCCCACACCTACATCACCGCCGTCGACTCCCACGACCTCGACCGCGACGACCTCGACGCGGGTGCGGCCGGCCGGGCCCGTACGGACCTGGCCGGCGCCAAGGACGAGCTGGACCGGATCAAGGCCGAGCTGGACCGGTTCGGGCAGGGCCTCGGCCCCCTGCTGGCCACCGCCGAGACCCAGCTGGCCCGGCTCGCCCCCGCCGTGGAGCGGGCCCGCCAGGCGCTGCGCGCGGCCGGCGAGGCCCTGGAGGCCGTACGGGCCTCCGGGCTCACCGCCGACGACCTCGCCGCCCGCCTCGCCGCCCTCGGGCCCGAGCTGACCCGGCTCAACCAGGGCGCCGGGCAGCACGGCGTGCAGGAGACCCTCCAGCGCGCGGACCGCGTCCTGCGCGAGGCCGAGGCCGTCCGCGGCGAGGCCGACGGCCTGCCGCAGAAGGCCGCCGAGGTCGACAAGCGGCTCGTCTCCCTGCGCACCCGCGCCCAGGCGCTCACCACCCGCGCCGCCGGCGTCGAGCCCGTCCTCAGCGAGCTCCGCCGCCGCTACAGCGCCGCCTGCTGGCAGGACCTCCAGCAGGTGCCCGAGGAGGCGGCCCACGCCGTCGCCCAGGCCGAGGAGAAGCTCCGCGAGGCGCGCACCGCCCGCGCCGAGCAGCGCTGGCCGGACGCCCTGGCCCGGCTGTCGACGGTACGGGCCCTGCTGAACACCACCGACGAGGCCGTCTCCGCCGCGGGCGACCGGCTGCGGCGGCTGGACGAGGTGTCCTTCGACCACGGCAAGGAGGTCGAGCGCACCCGCTTCGCCATCCGCGACGCCCAGCGGCTCGCGATGGCCGGCCGCAACACCCCCGACCCCCGCCACGCCGGCCCCCTGGACGACGCCGTGGCCCGCCTGGACCGGGCCGTCGCGGGCCTGGAAGGCCGGCATCCGGACTGGTGGGCGTTCCTCACCGAGACGGAGGCCGTGCGGCGGACCGTGACCCGGGTGGTGCAGGAGATACGGGACTCTCGCGGCGCCGCCGGTCGCTGACCCCTCCGGGACGGCCCGGAGGGCCGGAAGGCCGGAGGGCCGGAAGGCCGGAGGGCCGGAAGGCCGGAAGGCCGGAAGGCCGGAAGGCCGGAAGGCCGGAAGGCCGGAAGGCCGGAAGGCCGGAAGGCCGGAAGGCCGGAAGGCCGGAAGGCCGGAAGGCCGGAAGGCCGGAAGGCCGGAAGGCCGGAAGGCCGGAAGGCCGGAAGCCGCCCCCGGATCCGCGGCGCGTCCCCCACCCGCCCCCACCGCAGGCGCCCCGTGTCCCGCCCCCGCCTCGCTGGCTATGCTGCCCGCATGCCTCGCTACGAATACCGCTGCAAAGCCTGTGGTGACACCTTCGAGCTCAGCCGGCCGATGGCCGAGTCCTCGGCCCCGGCGGTGTGCCCCGAGGGGCACACCGACACGGTGAAGCTGCTGTCCACGGTCGCGATGACGGGCGGCTCCTCGTCCGGGTCCGCGCCCGCGCCGTCCGCCGGTGGCGGAGGGTGCTGCGGGGGCGGCTGCTGCGGCTGAGGTTCGCCCTCGACCGCCGGGGCCGCCCTGACCGATGAGCTGCCCCGGCCCGCCCTGCCCCGGCCCGGCCTGCCCCGACCTGCCCCCTGCCTACCCCACCCGCTACCCCACCCGCCTCGCCAGCGTCAGCCCGTCCGCCACGGTGATCATCACGGACTCCATCCGCTTGTCCGCCGCCACATGCGTGTTGAACTCCTTCACCGCCGCCCCCATCGGCCCCGGCCGCTCCGCGACCACATCGCCGCTGAAGAGGACGTTGTCGGCCACGATCAGCCCGCCGGGCCGCAGCCTCGGCACCAGCTCCTCCCAGTACGGGATGTAGTTGCCCTTGTCCGCGTCGAGGAAGGCCAGGTCGATGTGCGGCTCCGCCGGCATCGCCCGCAGCGAGTCCAGCGCGGGCGCGATTCTCAGGTCGATCCGGTCGGCGACGCCCGCGTCGGCCCAGGGCTCGTGCGCGTAGGCCGTCCACTCCTCCGAGATGTCCAGGGAGATCAGCCGACCGCCGGGGGGCAGCGCCCTCGCCATGACCAGGGCGGACAGACCGGTGAAGGTGCCGACCTCGACGATGTGCCGGGCCCCGGTGAGCCGGACGAGGAAGGACAGCAGCGGCGCCTGTTCCTCGGCGGTCTGCTTGTTCGCCACGGCGGGGAGGACGGAGTGGGTGAGGTCGATCAGCGCCCGCTCCTCCGGAGGGAGCGGCGGGTGGTGGGCGAGCACGTACGCGTACAACTCGGGGGTGATCCGGGGGCCCTTGAACTCTGGCACGCGATTCTCCTCAGCGGGTAGGGGAGTTACGGCTCCGGTCCCGATGACGGATGCGTCGGACGTATCGGATACATCAAATACATCAGACACGTCAGGTACGACGTATCCGGCGCGGAAACCGACAAGCGGACACCGACAAAGGGCCCGGCCGCGCGCACCATGAGCGTGCGCGACCGGGCCCCTCCGAGCGTACGCCGCGGCTACCCCGCCACTCCCGCGAACGCCGCGAGGATCTCCTCCCCCGCCGCCACCCCTCGTGTCTCCAGCGCGGTGACGTGCGGGGCGGTCCAGCCGGCGTCCGCGAGCTCGCCGTGGCCCGGGCGCCAGCCCCGGTCGGCGGCGAGGAGCAGATCGGCGTCGAGCAACGAGTCGCCCGCGGCGAGCACTTCGGCCGCGCCCGTCCGCCGGGCGACCTCGGCGACCGCCGCGCTCTTGGTGAGCGGCCGGGGCACCGCGTAGAGCTTGCGGCCCTGGAGCGAGACGGACCAGCCGCGGGCGCCGGCCCACTCGGTGAGCTCCTTCACCCAGGCGTCCGGCAGCAGCGGGCGGTCCACGACGAGGTAGGCGAACAGATCCTCGGCCGTACGCTCCTTGAGCAGCCAGGCCGGGTCGGCGGTACGGACCAGGTGCGCCCGGACCTCGTCCAGCGGGGCGCACTCGGCGGCGAGCCGGCGCTCCACGTCCCGCCGCCAGCCGGGGTCGGACTCACCGCGTACGAGCAGCTCGCCACCGTTGGCGCAGATCGCGTACTCGGGTACGGGCCCGGGCAGGTGGATCCTGCCGTACTGCTCGCGGGTGCGGGTCGTGGTGGGGACGAACACGGCGGTGCGGGCGAGCGCTTCGAGCGTGCCGGCCGCGGTCTCCGTCATGTACGAGAGCGGCTTGCTGTCGTAGACCTCCACGCACAGCAGGCGCGGCGCCCGGTGGTCGGGCCCGGTGAGGCCGAGGGCCGCCGTCGAGTAGATCAGCGTGCGGTCGAGGTCGCTGGCGACGAGGAGGGTCACGGCGCCGTCACCGCCTTGCCGTCGGCGCCGGTCGCGCCGCGCGTGTAGCGGGGGTGGATCAGGCCGACGCAGCTGTACGGCAGGCCGTCCACCTCCTCCACGGGGACGCCGCGCTGCCCGGCGAGCAGCCGGACGTGGTCCAGGTCGGACCCGGCGCCGCGCTGGGCGAGGATCTTCCAGGGGACGCGGCGCAGCAGGACGCGCGTGGTCTCGCCGACGCCGGGCTTGACCAGGTTCACGTCGTGGATGCCGTACTCCTCGCTGATGCGCTCGACGGCCGCCCAGCCCTCCCAGGTGGGCGCGCGGTCGGCGGCGGCGAACTCCTTGACGTCGGCGGCGACGTCCTCCTCGACCTCGGCGAAGCGGGCGGCGACGGTGTCGAGGAAGGCGCGGGAGACGTCGGCCCCGGCCAGCTCGCGGTAGAACTTGGCGCCGTGGAAGTCGTCCGGGCCGACGAGGTCCGCGCGCAGCACCGTGCGGGAGATCAGCCCGGAGACGGTGGAGTTGAGGCAGGCGGAGGGGATGAGGAAGTCGTCCCGGGTGCCGTAGGTGTCGACGCAGTGGCCCGGGTCGGCGAGGACGGCGATCCTCGGGTCGAAGCCGTCGAACCCGCGCAGCGCCTCGGCGAGTTCGCGGGTGATGGCGCCCTTGCCCGTCCAGCCGTCGACGAAGACGACGTCGGCCGGGTCGTGGTGGGCGGCGAGCCAGCGCAGCGCGACGGGGTCGATGCCGCGGCCCCGGACGATGGAGACGGCGTAGTGGGGCAGGTCGAGGCCGTGCGCGTGGCGGGCCCAGCGGCGCATCAGGACGCCCACGGGGGTGCCGGCGCGGGCCAGCGAGACCAGGACCGGACGGGGGGACCGCTCGGCGAGCACGGTCTCGGTGACCACGCCGACCGCCCTGGCCATACGGGCGGCGGAGGCGTCGAGCGCGGCGTGGAAGAGGGCCTGGTAGTCGGCGCTCGGCTGGTACTCGACGGGCAGCGACTCGGCGTAGTGCGCGCCGCCGCTCTGGATGGCCTCCTCGCGCTCCTCGGTGGGCGCCTCCAGGCTGACGTCCGAGAGGTCCTGGAGCAGCCAGCCGACGTCTTCGGGGGCGTACGAGGAGAAGGCGGGGCCGCGAAGCGGTTCGGGCGTGGGGATGTGGACCTCCGGTGCGTAGGAGGGGACGGTGACGAGCACGACGTGCCCGGTATGGGCGCCGAGCCGGTCCAGCAGACCGCCGGGGGCGTGCAGTCCGGGCGTGTCGGCCGCCGAGTCGACGACGGCCACGACGGCGTCAAAGCCGGCGCCCGCGACGTTGTACGCGTAGCGCTCGCCGGGGCCGTCCGCCGGGTCGTCGTGGGCGGGGAAGGCGATACGGGTCCGGATCGCGTACCCGGGGTCGTCGACGGGGAGGACGGGCGAGCGGGTGGTGGTGGAGAAACGGACCTCGGCGGGGCCGGTACGGGGTTCCGTGCGGGGTCCGGTGCGGGGTCCGGTACCCGTGCCGGTGTCCCGGAGTACGTCCTGGAGCGCGGCGGCGAGGCGGAGGGGGGCGTACATGAGCTCTTCGTTGCCGAGCACGAGGACGCGGCGGGGCGCGTCCGGCCCCGCGGGAGGCGTTTCCCCGTCCGTGGGCACGGTGGCCGGCGCGGCCAGCGCGCCCGCGACGCGGGCGGCCATGCCCGGCAGGGCGGCCTCCAGGCGCGCCCGGTGCCCGGGGGTGAAGCCGTGCCGGCCCCCGTCGGGCAGGCCCTCGGGCCAGCCGACATCGACGCGGGTCAGGCGCGCGGAAGCCGCCCGGCCGCCGTCACCGGGCCTCGCCGGACCGGCCTCATGAACCCGGTCGCCGTCCCGCCGGAGTGCCTCCGGCCCTGCGGGGTCCGGAAGCGCGCCCGCACCCGGAAGAACGGCCCCTTCCGGCACCGCCCCGCGGTCACCCGCGTCCCGCCCGAGGCGCGCCTCGTGCCGGGCCACCAGCTCCTGGCCCCGTTCCAGCACCCCCTCCGGCAGGAGCACCGTGCCGGAGGCGAGGGCTATCAGGTCCACGCGGGCGCCCAGGCCCGCCGCGAAGTCGTCCAGGCGCGCGCGGTCCGCCGCGCTCCGCATGTCGACGAGGGCGACGACCACGTACCGCTCGCGCGGGAAGCTCGCGTGGAGGGTGGTGATGGTGTTGAGGACGGTGCGGCCGGTGGAGAACTCGTCGTCGACCAGGACCAGCGGTCCGTCGCCCGCCAGGAGCTCCGGGTCCTCCGGCAGCAGCAGGTGCGACGTGGCGTGGCTGTGCTCCTCCTCGAAGCCGCCGACCGGCCGGACACCGACGACCGGGCGGCGCGTGGAGTGCAGGTACGGGGCGAGGGCCAGGCCGTCCGCGACCGCGTGGCCCAGGCCCGTCGCGGTCTCCGCGTAGCCGAGGACGACCGCCCGCGCCGCGGCCTCGTCACCGAGCAGGTCCCGGACGCGGCGGCCGAGGTCCACCCCGGACCCGTACACGACGGCGGGCGCCGCCGGCACGTGCTTGCCGAGGACGTGGGAGACGAGGAGGTGCGCGCGCTTCTTGTTCCTCCGCACCGCGAGGCCCAGCAGCGACCTCAGTTCCGGGTCACCCTCCAGCCCCACGCCGAGCCGGTCCGCCACCCACTGCCCGGACCACTGCCCGGCCTCCTGCCGCGACTCCCGTCCCGATCCCGTCACGCCGTCGCCCCCACGCTCGCCGCCAGCAGCTCCACAAAGCTCACGTCCTCCCGCGCGACGCCGAACACCTCGGCGCGCAGCATGATCCGCTCGGCCCAGGCCCGGTGCGGCTTCACTTCGTTCATCTTGTTCGTGTAGGCGGAGCGCATCACTCCGCCGCCGTCGCGTTCCGGCCGCAGGATGTCCTCGGCGTCGCTGAACTCCTCGTGGCTGACCACGGACAGCGCGTGCACCAGGGCGACGTGCGAGGGGTGGATGCAGGTCTTGCCCTGGAGCCCGTTGGCCCGGTCCAGCTGGATCTCGCGGAGCAGGCCGTCCATGTCGTGCTCGATGAGGGCGGTGCGCAGCTCCTCCGCCGGGCCGGCGAAGGGCGTCCGGCGCAGCTGGGGCTTGAACATCCGCTCGTGCTGGCGGAAGTACTCCCAGACCGGTCCGGTGACGGTGAAGCCGCTGCCGTCCGCGCGGCCGAGGACGTTGACGACGTCGGCGATCACGGAGGCGACGAGCTGGACGTCGTAGGCGGTCATGTCGGGCGCCCGGCGCAGTCCGTACGCGGAGCAGAAGTCCGTCACGCCCAGCCGCAGGGCCAGCACCCGGTCGCGGTACTTGTCGACGGTGCGGGCTATCCCGGCGAGCGCCTCGGTGCGGGTCTCCAGGTGGAGGAGCTCGGGGGACTCCAGGACGGGCATGGCGAACAGCCGCCGGCCGCAGTCACCCTCGGCCAGGGCGAGCGCTTCGAGGAAGGGGACGCCGCGCTCCTCGGTGAACTTCGGCAGGACGAAGCCGGAGAGCAGGCGTCCGGCGGGGCCCAGGCGGCGCACGAGGTCGGTGATCTGGCCGGGTTCGCGGACCCGGACGAACAGCAGCGGCAGGCTCCGGCCGTCGGCGGCCTGCCGGTCGAGCTCGGCGAACTGGCGGACGAGGTTCTCCTCCGCGCCCTCCACCTCTTCGTCGCCGATCGAGTCCTCCAGGCAGAGGACCATGGACACCACGCCGCGCTCGGCCTGCTTGCGGATGTCGTGGGCGAGGGCGGGGCGGGTGGCGGGGCTGTAGAGCGTGGCGCCGAGGGCGACGGCGAGCGTACGGGCCGGGGAGTCGGCGTCGAACGCGCCGGGCTCTCTATGGAACAGCCCATTCCGCACCGAGGGCGCAAGGTGTTCGAAATGCCTCATTACTCTCCCCGTGTGCCACGTCCCACCGGACCGTCCAGCCGGAAGCGTGGCCGATTATCGTACGTCCGGCGACGGGTCAAGAGTTCCCCAAGCGCATGAAAATCTGGCCAGCCGCATGGGTACACTGCGCGTCTTCATCGCGACGTACGGCCGCTTCCCCGGCGTCTCCCCCACCGTCCTCCGGTCGGGTGGGACCTGCGTTGTCCCCGGCCCGCACGGGAGGGCAGGATTGCGGCATGACGCACGCCATGCCGAAGGGGTCGAACATCCCGCTGGACGCCCGGAACGTACGGGCCGTACTGCGCTGGACCCCCGGGCCGGGTGTCCCGGACGTGGACGCCTCCGCACTGCTGGTGGACGGCGGCGGCCGGGTGCGCTCCGACGAGGACTTCGTCTTCTACAACCAGCCCCGCCACCCCTCCGGGGCCGTCCGGCACCTCGCCAAGAAACGGCTGGTCGAGGGCGCCACGGACGCGATCGAGGCCGACCTCGCGGCCCTGGAGCCCGCCGTCGACCGCATCGTGCTCGCCGCGTCCGCGGACGGCGGCCCCTTCGGGCTCGTCCCGGACCTGTGCGTGCTGCTCTACGACGCCGCCGCGGCCGGCGCCCGGGCCGACGAACCCCTCGCGCGCTTCGACGTCCGGCCGGAGACCGGCTCGGAGACCGCCATGATCTGCGGCGAGCTCTACCGGCGCGGCGAGGGCTGGAAGTTCCGGGCCCTGGGGCAGGGGTACGCGTCCGGGCTGGTGGGGCTGGCGACGGAGTTCGGGATCTCGGTCGACGAGGAGGAGGGCGGCGAGGCCGACGACGCCGGGGCCGACTCCGCGGCGGCGGGCGCGGCCGTGGCCGAGCCCGCACAGTCGGCCGATCCGGAGCCTCAGCCTGTGCCGCAGCCGCAGCCGCAGCCGCAGCCCGTGGCACAGCCTCAGCCGCAGTCCGGGTACGGGTACCCGCCGCCGCCTCCCATGCCGCCTTCGCCGCCCGTGCTCCCGGCGCAGCCGGCGTACGGACATCCGCAGCAGCCCGCGGTGCAGCCCGCCTATGGGTATCCGCAGGGGCGGCCGGTGCCGGATCCCGGGTTCCGGCTGCCGCCGCAGGGGCCGCAGTTCCAGCCGAACCGGTAGGCCCCGCAGGGCTTTTCCCGGCCGCGCCCCTTCCCGCCGCCCGGGGGCTTCGCCCCCGGGCCCCCTTCCGCGCTGCCGCGCGGTGTCCTCAAGCGCCGGACGGGCTGAGAACTCAGCCCCTCACACCTTCGTCTTGTACCCCCGCCCCCACTGGAGTCCCCACCCGTACAGCCGGTCCAGCTCCGCCTGGAAGCCGTACACATACTTCATCTCACGCCGCAGCGTGACCTCCCCCTTGTTGTTCTCCAGCATCACCACGGCGCACGACCGGGCCTCCGGCGCGCGCTCGTGGAGCGCGATCTCGATCCGGGGGCCGTTGCCGGGGTAGAGCGTGACCATCGCGTGCGTACGGTCGAACGCCGGGGTCCCGTCATAGATGTAGACGAAGATCAGCAGGCGTTTGATCTGCGCGTGGTGGTCCATGTTGACGTAGATGGTCTCGCCTGAGCCGGAGCCGAACCGGTCGTCCCCGCTGAGCTTGACGTACGGCGGGCTGTTGAGACTGCCCATTATCGAGCCGAGGGGCTGGACCACCCCTTTCGAGCCGTCCGCCAGCTCGTACATACAGGCGAGGTCGAGGTCCACATTGACGAAGGCCGGACCCTGCGACTGCACCATCTCGGGCCGGAACTTCCGCAGCGGGTGGCGCAGTCCCTCGCTCAGCGAGGGGCGCTCGCCGAAGTCCGAGGAGGTGCGCATCCGCCAGGAGAGGTTCACCCGGAGGTTTCCGGTGACGGCGCCCTGCTTGGTGAGGGAGAAGGTGGGATGACGCTTGGTGAGCTCCACCGCGCCGCTGGCGCCGCCGAAGTCGAGCTGCTGTGTGCCCGGCCGTCCCCAGCCGCCGAGGAACTTGTCCCAGATAGCCATGGCCATGAAACCCCCACCCCATTCGAGCGCCGACCGCGAAAGGGGCGGCCGTGAGGTGACCCTCACGACCGCCCCGATCAGAGCGTTCCTCAAATGTGCCAGGGTCACACCCCGGAGGAGACTTCCGCCTTCTCCCCCGCGCCCTCGGCGATGGCCCGGTTGCGGCGCACCGAGGACCAGAAGGACCAGCCGATGAGCGCCACGCCGATGAGGCCCGTGACGAGCTCGGGGACCTCGTACCGGATGCTGATCATGAGGATCACGGCCAGCGCGCCGATGGCGTAGTGCGCGCCGTGCTCCAGGTAGACGTAGTCGTCCAGGGTTCCCTTGCGGACCAGGTAGACCGTGAGCGAACGTACGTACATGGCACCGATGCCCAGGCCCAGCGCCATCAGGACGATGTCGTTGGTGATGGCGAAGGCGCCGATGACACCGTCGAAGGAGAAGGACGCGTCCAGGACCTCCAGGTAGAGGAACATAAAGAACGCGGCCTGGCCGGCCAGCAGGATCGCCGGCTTCTTCTTGCCGGTCCTCTTGGCCTCCTCCTCCGCCTCATGCTCGCGCTCCTCCTCTTCCTCGAGCTTGTCCTCGAAGTAGCCGGAGAGCCCGCCCACGATCAGGTAGGTGATCAGACCCGCGATGCCCGCGAGCAGCACCGTGGCCGCCTTGTCGACATGCGTGCCGCCGTGCTGGTGCGCCTGCGTGGCGAAGGTCATCGCCGAGATCAGCAGGACGATCAGCGCGATGCAGACGGACAGCATGTCGATCTTGCCGAGCTTGGCCAGCGGCCGCTCCAGCCAGGCGAGCCACTGGATGTCACGGTCCTCGAAGATAAAGTCGAGGAAGATCATCAGCAGGAACATCCCACCGAAGGCCGCGATGGCCGGGTGGGCGTCGGTCACCAGCTGCTGGTAGTGGTCCTTCTCGTTCAGCGCGAGGTCGACCGCCTCGATGGGGCCGATCTTGGCGGTGATCGCCACGATCACCACCGGGAAGACGAGGCGCATACCGAAGACAGCGATCAGGACGCCGACCGTGAGGAAGATCTTCTGCCAGAAGGCATTCATCTTCTGCAGGACCCCGGCGTTGACCACGGCGTTGTCGAAGGACAGCGAGATCTCGAGGATGGACAGGATCGCGACGATGCCGAACGCTTTCCAGTCCCCATAGAGCCACGCTGCCGCCAGTCCCACGGCGGTGACGCCGAAGGACCAGCCGAAGGTTTTCAGAACCACTGGCCACCCAATCGTGTAAGTACGAGGTCCCCCGCGCGGTGCGCGGCTTTACGAAACGTTGACCCCGAAGTCTAGAGCGATGCCCCGTAGCCCTGACGCGTACCCCTGTCCCACCGCCCGGAACTTCCACTCGCCGCCGTACCGGTAGACCTCGCCGAAGATCATCGCGGTTTCGCTGGAGGCGTCCTCGCTGAGGTCGTAGCGGGCGAGCTCGGAGCCGTCGGCCTGGTTGACGACGCGGATGTAGGCGTTGCTGACCTGGCCGAAGCTCTGGCCGCGGGCGTCGGCGTCATGGATGGAGACCGGGAAGACGATCTTGTCGCAGGCCGCCGGCACCTTGGTGAGGTCGACCAGGATCGACTCGTCGTCGCCCTCGCCCTCACCGGTGAGGTTGTCACCGGTGTGCTCGACGGACTCCTCGGGGCTCTTGAGGTTGTTGTAGAAGACGAAGTACTCGTCCCCGAGCACCCGGCCCGAGGCGCACAGCAGGGCGCTGGCGTCGAGGTCGAAGGGCGCTCCGGTGGTGGAGCGCGCGTCCCAGCCGAGACCGACGGTCACATTGGTGAGGTTCGGTGCGGCCTTGGAGAGGGAGACATTGCCTCCCTTGGCGAGCGTGACGCCCATGTTTTCTGTTCCTCCCCGGGATGGAAAAAGGGTCGTGATGTACGTCCGGCGCCGCACGCCGGTGCCCATGACCATGCCATGGGCGGGCGTGCGGCGCCGGGCGCCGCCGGTGTACCGGCCGGACTCAGACGTTGACGCCGAAGTCCTGCGCGATGCCGCGCAGACCCGAGGCGTAGCCCTGGCCGATGGCCCGGAACTTCCACTCGGCGCCGTTGCGGTACAGCTCGCCGAAGACCATGGCGGTCTCGGTCGAGGCGTCCTCGCTGAGGTCGTAGCGGGCGAGCTCGGTGTTGTCGGCCTGGTTCACGACGCGGATGTAGGCGTTGCGCACCTGGCCGAAGCTCTGCTGGCGGCCCTCGGCCTCGTAGATCGAGACCGGGAACACGATCTTGTGGACGTCGGCGGGCACCCCGGCCAGGTTGACCTTGATGGCCTCGTCGTCGCCCTCGCCCTCACCGGTGAGGTTGTCACCGGTGTGCTCGACGGAACCGTCGGGGCTCTTGAGGTTGTTGAAGAAGACGAAGTTCTGGTCGTTGGCGACCTTGCCCTGGTCGTTCGTCAGCAGCGCGCTGGCGTCCAGGTCGAAGTCCGTACCGGTGGTGGTACGGGCGTCCCAGCCGAGACCGACGATGACCGCGGTCAGGTTGGGGGCCGCCTTGGTCAGCGAGACGTTGCCGCCCTTGCTGAGACTGACTCCCACGAGTCCTCCATTGGTTCGAGGGGGCCGGAACCATTCGGCGAGACCTGTGCCCCCGTTGTGCGATGGCATCCGATCAACGTTTGGATCCTAGTGACCGGTTCCCACCGATTACAGGCTTCTTGCACGCGGACCGTACCCGGAGCGCGCGGACGGCCGAACCTCGGCCGGACGAGAGCCCCGGGCGTCTGGGGAAAAACTTACGGAAAAGGGTTCGGCGAGGGACCTCAGAGGGCCGCGAGGGCCGCGGTGTACTCGTTCAGGTCGCGCGCGTCGGGCAGCCCGTTGACGACGGTCCAGCGGACCACGCCCTCCTTGTCGATGATGAAGGTGCCGCGCACCGCGCAGCCCTTCTCCTCGTCGAAGACGCCGTAGTCGCGGCTGGTGGCGCCGTGCGGCCAGAAGTCGGAGAGCAGCGGGTAGTCCAGGCCCTCCTGCTCGGCGAAGACGCGCAGCGAGAACGGGGCGTCGTTGGAGACGGCCAGCAGCTGCGTGTCGTCGTTGGCGAACTTCGGGAGCTCGTCGCGCAGGGCGCACAGCTCGCCGGTGCACACGCCGGTGAAGGCGAAGGGGTAGAAGAGCAGGACGACGTTCTTCTCGCCGCGGAAGTCGGAGAGCCGGACGGTCTCGCCGTGCTGGTTCTTCAGCTCGAAGTCCGGAGCCTTGGTGCCGACATCGATCGCCATGGATTCGCTTCCCTCTCTCGACAGGAGCCGGTCCCTGGGCGCTGGGCGAGTCGCTCCCTCCCGCGACCCCGGCCACCGGCGGGTAGGCGGCCAGTGTGTCACTGCGCGCCGGCGCACCACGCACCGCGCCCCCCGGTGGGGCCTTCCCCAGCCTTCGCTGGGTGGGGCCGCCGGGGGGCGCGGTGGCGGTTTTCGGCTACGCCGGGGGCGTCAGCGCTTGGGGGCAACCATGCGGGTGCCCGTCCAGTCCTTGGCCACGCTGATGCTCTTGGTCTGGCTCAGGCCCGCGGTCTGGGACGCCTCGTTGATGTCGCTCGGCTCGATGTAGCCGTCGCGGCCGGTCTTCGGGGTCATCAGCCAGATGTCCCCGCCGTCCTCGAGCATGCCGATGGCGTCCACGAGCGCGTCCGTCAGGTCGCCGTCATCGTCACGGAACCACAGGACGACGGCGTCGGCCACGTCGTCGTAGTCCTCGTCGACGAGGTCCTGGCCGGTGATCTCCTCAATGGCCTCGCGGAGCTCCTGATCGACATCGTCGTCGTAGCCGATCTCCTGGACCACCTGTCCGGGCTGGAAACCCAGCCTGGCGGCAGGGTTGGTCCGCTCCTCCGCGTGGTCCGCGGTCGCGCTCACGGATTGCCTCCTGTCATCTTTCGAGAAAGTGTCTTGTGTCCCTCGCATACGCGAGGCATTGGCGGTAGTCCACACGTGCCGGGCGGTTCGCGCAAGTACCGGGCCATCGAGACCGCCGAAACGGTGACGGAAGCGGCCGTCTCGCCGCAACTCCAACGACGGAAGAGCACAGGCGAGTGATTCACGCCACAGTATTCTGCCGGGTTTGCCGAGGCGCACCGCCGGATTGCGGCGATCAGGCCCGAACGGCCGTACACGAACGACCCCCATAGGGGGCGTATGGTTGCGATTTGGCCGTCGAAAGTCGGCCGGTCCTCGCCTTGTCGTCTCGCCAAGCGGTGGTTACCGCCCAGTAGAGATGACGTTTTCGCTGTCGCGGTCCACGATGGGAGCGCGCGCGACTTAGCCAGAGGCAGCAACAGAGACAGCGTTTGCCCGCGTGCGCATCGAATGCGTGCAGAGCACGACACGACCCGAACAGCGAAGGAACAGCGTGGCTTCCGGATCCGATCGCAACCCGATCATCATTGGCGGCCTTCCCAGCCAGGTCCCTGACTTCGATCCCGAAGAAACCCAGGAGTGGCTCGACTCGCTCGACGCAGCCGTCGATGAGCGAGGCCGGGAACGTGCCCGCTACCTCATGCTTCGCCTGATCGAGCGCGCACGCGAGAAGCGCGTGGCCGTGCCCGAGATGCGCAGCACCGACTACGTCAACACCATCGCGACCAAGGACGAGCCGTTCTTCCCCGGCAACGAGGAGATCGAGCGCAAGGTCCTCAACGCGACCCGGTGGAACGCGGCCGTCATGGTCTCCCGGGCCCAGCGCCCCGGCATCGGTGTCGGTGGTCACATCGCGACCTTCGCCTCCTCCGCCTCGCTGTACGACGTGGGCTTCAACCACTTCTTCCGCGGCAAGGACGAGGGCGACGGCGGCGACCAGATCTTCTTCCAGGGCCATGCCTCCCCCGGCATCTACGCCCGCGCCTTCCTGCTGGACCGGCTCTCCGAGCGCCACCTGGACTCCTTCCGCCAGGAGAAGTCCAAGGCGCCCTACGGCCTCTCCAGCTACCCGCACCCGCGGCTGATGCCGGACTTCTGGGAGTTCCCGACCGTCTCGATGGGCCTCGGCCCCCTCGGCGCGATCTACCAGGCCCGGATGAACCGCTACATGGAGGCGCGCGGCATCGCCGACACCTCCAAGTCCCACGTCTGGGCGTACCTGGGCGACGGCGAGATGGACGAGCCCGAGTCGCTCGGCCAGCTGTCCATCGCCGCCCGTGAGGGCCTGGACAACCTGACCTTCGTCGTCAACTGCAACCTGCAGCGCCTCGACGGCCCGGTGCGCGGCAACGGCAAGGTCATGCAGGAGCTGGAGTCGCAGTTCCGCGGCGCCGGCTGGAACGTCATCAAGCTCGTCTGGGACCGCTCCTGGGACCCGCTGCTGGCGCAGGACCGGGACGGCATCCTGGTCAACAAGCTCAACAGCACCCCCGACGGTCAGTTCCAGACGTACGCCACCGAGACCGGCGCGTACATCCGCGACCACTTCTTCGGCGACGACCAGCGTCTGCGGAAGATGGTCGAGGGCATGTCCGACGACCAGATCCTGCACCTGGGCCGCGGTGGCCACGACCACAAGAAGATCTACGCGGCGTACGCGGCGGCCAAGGCGCACAAGGGCCAGCCGACCGTGATCCTCGCGCAGACGGTCAAGGGCTGGACCCTGGGTCCGAACTTCGAGGGCCGCAACGCGACCCACCAGATGAAGAAGCTCACGGTCGAGGACCTCAAGCGCTTCCGTGACCGTCTCCACATCCCGGTCGCCGACAAGGAGCTGGAGTCCGGCCTGCCGCCGTACTACCACCCGGGTCGCGACTCGGAGGAGATCCAGTACATGCACGACCGCCGTAAGGCGCTGGGCGGCTATGTGCCGACCCGCGTCGTGCGGTCGAAGCCGCTGGCCCTCCCGGAGGACAAGGTCTACGCGACCGCGAAGAAGGGCTCCGGGCAGCAGTCGATCGCCACCACCATGGCCTTCGTCCGCATCCTGAAGGACCTCATGCGGGACAAGGAGATCGGCAAGCGCTTCGTGCTGATCGCCCCCGACGAGTACCGCACCTTCGGCATGGACGCGTTCTTCCCCTCGGCGAAGATCTACAACCCGCTGGGCCAGCAGTACGAGTCCGTGGACCGCGAGCTGCTGCTCGCGTACAAGGAGTCGCCGACCGGCCAGATGCTGCACGACGGCATCTCCGAGGCGGGCTGCACGGCCTCGCTGATCGCGGCGGGCTCGGCCTACGCGACGCACGGCGAGCCGCTGATCCCGGTCTACGTCTTCTACTCGATGTTCGGCTTCCAGCGCACGGGTGACCAGTTCTGGCAGATGGCCGACCAGCTGTCGCGCGGCTTCGTGCTGGGCGCGACCGCCGGTCGTACGACGCTGACCGGTGAGGGTCTCCAGCACGCGGACGGCCACTCGCAGCTGCTGGCGTCCACCAACCCGGGTGTCGTCTCCTACGACCCGGCGTTCGGTTTCGAGATGGCGCACATCGTCAAGGACGGTCTGCGGAGGATGTACGGCGAGAACGCCGAGGACGTCTTCTACTACCTGACCGTCTACAACGAGCCGATCCAGCACCCGGCCGAGCCGGCGGACGTGGACGCCGAGGGCATCCTCAAGGGTCTGTACCGCTTCAAGCAGGGCGAGGCGGGCGCCGTCCCGGCGCAGATCCTCGCCTCCGGTGTGGCCGTGCCGTGGGCGATCGAGGCCCAGCGCATCCTCGCCGAGGAGTGGAACGTCAAGGCGGACGTCTGGTCGGCGACCTCCTGGAACGAGCTGCGCCGCGACGCCATCGAGACGGAGGAGCACAACCTCCTGCACCCGGAGGAGGAGCTCCGCGTGCCGTACGTCACGCAGAAGCTCCAGGGCGCCGAGGGTCCGTTCGTGGCCGTTTCCGACTGGATGCGGGCCGTTCCGGACCAGATCTCGCGCTGGGTGCCGGGTGCGTACCAGTCCCTGGGCGCCGACGGCTTCGGCTTCGCGGACACGCGTGGCGCGGCCCGTCGCTTCTTCCACATCGACGCGCAGTCGATCGTCCTGGCGGTGCTCACCGAGCTCGCCAAGGAGGGCAAGGTCGACCGCTCGGCGCTGAAGCAGGCCGTGGACCGCTACCAGCTCCTGGACGTCACGGCGGCCGACCCGGGCGCCGCGGGCGGCGACGCGTAGTCGTTTCGCACTGGGCGGTACCACCGCTTTCCACGCCACGGCCCCCCGGCCGGCATCCGCCGGCCGGGGGGCCGTGGCGTTTCCCGGGAAGAGGCAGCCCTGTCGCCGCCTCTTCCCGCTTCGCGCGGTGTCCTCAATCGCCGGACGGGCTGGATTTGCCCGGTTCCGGGCGACAACTCAGCCCGTCCGGCGTTTGAGGACCGGGGCCCGGGGCGGAGCCCCGTTCGGGAAGGGGCGGGGTGGGGAAAAACCCGCCGTCAGCCCCTACCGCTCCCAGACCTTGTACGCCCGCACGACATACGCCGTCTCCGGCACCCACGTCCCCGACGGATACGTGTCGAACTCGCCCGTCTCCCCACAGGTCGCGCTCTGGTACGTAGTGACAGGGCGCCCCGTGCGATTGGCGAGGGACGCCGCCGCCGTGCCGGCCGGTAAGGTGACGCAGCTCTCGATGGAGATGTCCGCGAGTTCGCCGGTGGCGCGCGTGCCGTGGAAGCCGGGTTTCGACCAGAGGCACAGCTGTCCGGCGGCGCACTGGCCGAGCCGTCCCCTGTCCACGGCGTCCGCGGTGGGCGCGGCCAGCAGGGCCAGACAGGCGGCGGCGGTGACGGCGGCTGCCCCGGCGGTGATCCGGGCGGCGTTCCGGGTCGCGGCAGCGTGAATCGTACGCATAGGCTTCACTCCCTGTGTCGGCTGTGTCGCACACCGCATCCTGGCGGGGGTGGCTCGGCGATGCCAAGAGGGCCCCGCACCGCGGGGCCCTCTTGTGTCCGGATAGGGGAAAACGCCGGGCCCGTCAGACGTGGGCGGCGCCGGCGCCGGCCTCGGCGTTGTCGCCGCGCTTGGTGAACAGCGCGCACACGGCGGCGAGCAGTCCGACGCACCCGCCGACGGTGAAGGCCAGGCCCATGCCTGACACGAAAGTGTCATGGGCGACATCGGTGATCCGCTGGGCGAGCTCCGGTGTCGCCTTCGGCGGGACGGGCGCCATGCCGACGGCGACGGCGTCCGACGCCTGGGCCATCTGCGCGGGCGTGCCCTGCGGAAGGCCGGCCTCGGCCCACCGGTCGGGCAGCAGGTTGTCCACCCGGGCGGCCATCACGGCGCCCAGGGCTGCCGTGCCCAGCGAACCGCCGACCTGCATGGCGGCCTGCTGGAGTCCACCGGCCAGGCCGGCGTGCTCCATGGGGGCGTTGCCGACGATGACCTCGGTGGCGCCGACCACGACCGGCGCGAGGCCGAGGCCGAAGAGACCGAACCAGATGGACATCGCGACGGAGCCGGAGTCGGGCTCCAGGGTGGCCATGCCGAAGCACGCGGCGGCGGCGAAGATCATGCCGGCGACCATCGGGATCCGGGGACCGATCTTGGTGATGATCGCGCCCGCGGTCGGCGATCCGACGATCATCATTCCGGTGAGCGGCAGCATGTGCAGGCCGGCGTTGACCGGTGTCATGCCGTGCACGTTCTGGAGATAGAAGGTGACGAAGAACAGGCCGCCGATGAAGGCGAAGGCCATCAGCACCATCAGGATCGTGCCGGCGGTCAGCGGCAGGGAGCGGAACAGGCTCAGGGGCAGCAGGGGCTCCCGGACCTTGGTCTGCCAGAAGGTGAAGAGGACGAACGCGACGATCGCCCCGGCGAGGAACAGCAGGGTGCGGGAGTCGCCCCAGCCCCAGGCGGGTGCCTTGATCAGTGCCCACACCAGGCAGAACATCGCGGCGGAGAGCAGGACGATGCCCAGGATGTCGAAGGAGCTCGACGTTTGTTCGGGGCGGTGGTCCTTGAGGATGAGCACACCGACGACGAGCGCGACGACGCCGACGGGCACGTTGACATAGAAGACCGACTGCCAGTTCACATGCTCGACGAGCACACCGCCGAGGATCGGTCCGGCGGCCGTCGAGGCGCCGATGACCATGCCCCAGATGCCGATGGCCATATTGAGCTTCGCGGGCGGGAAGGCGGCCCGGAGCAGTCCGAGCGCGGCCGGCATCAGCAGGGCGCCGCACAGGCCCTGGACGACGCGGAACGCGACGACCGCCGAGACGCTGCCCGAGAGGGCGATGGCGCCGGAGGCCACGGCGAAGCCGGTCGTGCCGATCAGGAAGGTCAGCCGGTGACCGAAGCGGTCACCCAGCTTGCCCGCGGTGATCAGGGACACCGCGAGGGCGAGGAGGTAGGCGTTGGTGATCCATTGGACGTCGGCCAGCGAGGCCCCCAGGTCCTTCTGGATCGCGGGGTTCGCGATAGCGACGATGGTGCCGTCGAGCGTGACCATCATCACGCCTATCGCGACGGAGAAGAGTGTCAGCCAGGGGTGACCCCGTAAACCCTTTCGGGGCCCAAGATCCGGCGTCGCGTCGGCGACGGTGGTCTGTGACGTCATATTTCGAGATTATGGCAGCGTCTGACAATTGACAAACATGTGCATGAGTCGGTATCTGTCAAATCTGCTCATGTCTATCCTGAACAGCGGAAATGCGTCGGAGGAGAGGCGAATCCCCATGCACGCCATCGAGGGCGCGGGCGCCCGGACCGGGCCGCCCGGCCTACGCGAGCGCAAGAAGCGGCGTACCCGGGACACCCTGATCCGCTGCGCCCTGGAGCTCTTCGCCCTGCAGGGCTACGAGCGGACGACGGTCGACGCGATCGCCGAGGCCGCGGACGTCTCCCCGCGCACCTTCTTCCGCTACTTCGCGGGCAAGGAGGAGGTCGCCTTCGCGCTCCAGGACTCCGTGGAATCCTCCTTCTGCGCCGCCCTGCGCGAGCGCCCGGCCGCCGAGTCCCCGCTCGCCGCGCTGCGCGGAGCGGTGCTGACCTCCTGGGACAAGCTGGGCGAGGACGTCGGGTCGATCGTCCCGCTGGAGCTGCACATGCGGACGTACCGGATGATCGAGTCCACCCCCGCACTGCTCGCCGTCCATCTGCGCCGGCTGTCCGAGGTCGAGGAGCGGCTCGCGCACGAGATCGCCCGCCGCGAGGGGCTGGACCTCGCGGCGGACCCCCGGCCCCGGGTGCTGCTCGCGGCCTTCGGCGGGGTGATGCGGGTGACGGGCCGGATCTGGGGCGAGCAGGGCGGCGCCGGCATGACGGAGCTACGGCGGATCATCACCGCCCATCTGGACCAGCTCGGCCCGGCGTTGGCGGAAAACTGGCGGACCTGATCGCGAATCACCTGGGCACGAGCAATTGCCCTCATTCAAACGTGAGATAGCTCACTGACTTCCCGGACGCAAGCGGGTTTCTCCTACGCTGGTTCGCGGTGACTTCTTTCCCGGAGCTCGGCTCCCCCTCCTCCGTTCCCTGGACGACCACGGCCGCCGTGTGGCGCGCGCTGCTGGCGCTGGCCGTCGTGTTCGTCATGCTCGCGACGACCGGCTGGACGGCCGTAAGAGGTCACGCGGCGACCGGCGACGCACGGTCGAAGAGCCTCCAGGCATGGCTGCACGGCTCCATAGGCGGGCGGCCGCTGCCCGCCGCCACCTCGGGCCCCGACGTCCTGGCCCGGTTCTTCGGCTCCCTCACGGGCGCCGAGCGCGACCGGCTCGCGGAGCGCTACCCGCTCGTCGTCGGCAACCTCAACGGTGTCCCCGTGTCCCTGCGCTATCACGCCAACCGCGTCGCCCTGGACCGGGCCCGCGAGGTCGAGAAGCACCGCATGGGCGAGAGCGGCCTCACCCCCGTGGGCCGCCGCGAGGCGGGCCGCCGGATGCACCGCTTCGAGTCGCTGATGGGCACCGGCCGGCAGATCCTCGCCTTCGACCCCGGCGGCGCCGGCCGGGTCGCCGAGGTCATCGGCGACCTCGACCGGGCCGAGCGGGTCTCCGTCGTGGTGCCGGGCGTCGACACCAACGTCCTGTCCTTCGAGAAGACCCAGCGCGCCTACACCGCGCCGGTGGGCATGGCCCGCTCCCTGCACGACGCCGAGCGGACGGCCTCCTCCGGCACCAGGACGGCCGTCATCGCCTGGGACGACTACACCACCCCGGCCGGCGTCGGCATGGACGCGGCCACCGGCAAGCTCGCCGCCGAGGGCGCGCTCCGGCTGCGCGCCCTGGTCCGGGGCCTGCCCGGCACCTCCCCCGTCTCGCTCTTCTGCCACAGCTACGGCTCGGTGGTCTGCGGGGTCGCCGTCCGCGACATCTCCCCGCGCGTCACCGACGTCGCCGTCGCCGGCAGCCCCGGCATGCGCGCCGAGCACGTCTCCGAGCTGCGCACCTCCGCCCGGATCTGGGCGATGCGCAACCCCGACGACTGGATCCAGGACGTCCCCCACCTGGAGGTCGGCGGCCTCGGCCACGGCGCGGATCCGGTGTCCCCGGGGTTCGGGGCGCGCCTGCTGTCGGCGAAGGGGGCGGACGGTCACGGCGGGTACTTCGAGCCGGGGACGACGAGTCTGGCGAACTTCGCGGCGATCGGGGTGGGAGTACCGGGGGAGATCCGCTGTGCGGGTCCGGACACGGGGTGTGCGGCCGGCTTGGTCTGACGTGCGCCTGCGGCGGGCTTTGTCCCCTACCCGCCCCTTCCCGTAACCGGGGGCAGGCCCCCGGGCCCCCCTTTTCCTCGCTCCGCGCGGACCGGGGTCCGGGGCGGAGCCCCGCACGCGGCGGAGCCGCACATCGGATACAGCGGGAAGGGGCGGGGCCGGGGAAAAGCCCCGCGCAGCGGCACCCCGCACGCGCCCCGGCACCCTCCATTCCGCTTCCACCCCACCTTGACGCGCGTAGCGCATCCGCCCGGAGGGGGGACGCACAGCCCCCCGCCGCATACGATGAGCCGCATGGGTGATGTGCTGGCCGGTTTCCACGCCGCCTGGGAGTTCGACACCGACTCCGTGCTCATCCGCTTCGAACGGGGGATCCGCACGCCGAGGCTGCTCCAGGCGCTCGGCGAGCGGCGCATCCCCTACGAGGCGCTCGCGGCCGTCGAGCAGGCCCCGGGGAAGCGCGGCACGGTGGTGCTGCGCGCTGTCCCCAGACCGGGCGCGGATCCGCTGATGGACGTCGCCAACGGCCAGCTCAAGGAGGTCTGCGACCCCTACCGCCTGGTGCTGCCCGCCGAGCGCGACGCCCTCGCCGAGTACTACGCCGACGAGATACGGGCCTCGCTCGGCCCCTGCGCCGACCAGCCCGCGGAGCGCCACCTGGTGGCCGCCCCGGCGCCGCCGCTGTCCTTCAAGGCGTACGACGGCAAGGCGTCCTTCGACGGCGCGTCCGTCGCCTTCCGCTGGTTCTGGACGGGCGCCTCCTCCGCCAAGTGGAAGGCCGGCGACCAGCGGTTCGCGGTCGGTGAGCTGGCGGGCGTCGAGTGGCGCTCCCCCGAGTTCGCCGGCGGCCATCTGCGGCTCGTGCCGCGCGACGGGGACTCCCGGCAGCCGGGCCCGGCGGACCAGGACCCGGCGGCGGTCGTCTTCGGCATGGGCTACGGCCTCGTCCACGAGTCGCTGCCCTTCGCGGCCGCGGTCCTGGCGGCCGTCCGCGCCGGGGCCCGCGGGCTCCCCGCGGCCCGGGTCCCCGCGCCCCGCCCCGACCCGGGCGGCATCGCCGACCGCATCCGTCACCTGGGCGCGCTGCACGACGCGGGCCTGCTCACCGACGACGAGTTCAGCACCAAGAAGGCGGAGCTGCTCGCGGAGCTGTAGCGCGCCGGACGACCCCGTCCGGGACCCCGGCACCGGCTGGTACCCCTGCTACCCCGGTATCACCCGGAAACCGGCACTCCGGGGTGACGCCCCTGCTGACCAGGGCATCTAGGCTGAGGAAGTCATGTCCCAGTCACCCCGCGCCACCACCCGGCCGTCCCCGCTCGCCTTCGCGCGTGATGTGCTCACCCCCGCCGGACCGCCCGTGCCGCTGCTCGGCCGGGCGCGGAGCCGGTTCGTACGGTCCCTGCCGTATGTGATCACCGGGGCGTTCGCCGTCGTCCTGCTGGGCACCACGGCCACGGTCCTGTCCGAGAACTACGGGCTCCCGTCCGACCTCGCGTTCACGTTCGCCCTGCTCCAGGCCGTGCCCCTGCTCTTCGCCGTCCGGCGCCCCCTGCTGGTCTGGGCGATCGTCTTCCCGGCCGACATCGCCGCGGCGGCGGCGCTGCTCGCCCTGCCGATGCGGGGCGAACAGCCCTGGCCCTGGCCGCCCATGGCGATCTTCGGCATGCTGCTGCTGATGCTCCTCATCGGGCTGCGCGAGCGGCGGCGCACCCTCGTCGCCGTCTGGACCCTGACGGCCCTCGCGAGCCTCGTCTTCCAGTTCGTGTCGCCCGAGCGGAGCTCCCTCATCTCGGTGACGACGCTCGTGCTGGGCGCCGTGGTGCTGACCGTCGGCGGGGCGCTGCGCGAACGCGGCGACGCCCGGCGGGCGCTGGCCGAGCAGGAGACCATCAGCGAGGCGGAGCGGGCCCGGCGGACCCTGCTGGAGGAGCGCACCCGGATCGCCCGTGAGCTGCACGACGTCGTCGCCCACCACATGTCCGTGATCACCGTGCAGGCGGACAGCGCCCCGTACCGCCTGACCGGTCTGCCGGCCGAGGCGGAGGGGGAGTTCGCCTCGATCGCGGCCACGGCCCGCGAGTCGCTCACGGAGATGCGGCGGCTGCTGGGCGTGCTGCGCAGCGAGGACGCCTCCGGCGGGGAGCCGGGCGGGGTCGAACGGGCGCCGCAGCCGGGCGTCGAGCGGATCCCCCAGCTGGTCGAGGCAACGGTACGGGCGGGGCTGCCGGTGCGGCTGTCGATGCCGGATCCGCTGCCGGAGGCGGTCCCGCAGACCGTGGACCTCTCGGCCTACCGGATCACCCAGGAGGCCCTCGCCAATGTCGTCCGGCACGCCCCGGGCGCGGCGACCCGGGTGTCGGTGTCCGTCGATCCCGACCGGGGCAGCCTGATGGTGCTGGTCGTCAACACCGCCCCGGAGAACGACTCCCCGCCGCTGGAGACCAGCGGCACGGGCCACGGTCTGGTCGGGATGCGCGAGCGCGTCCGCCTGGTCGGCGGCACGCTCGACACCGGCCCGCTGCCGGACGGCGGCTTCCGGGTGGCGGCCCGGCTCCCGTTCACGACAGAAGAGGAACCCCCCACCGCATGACCATCAAGGTGATCATCGTCGACGACCAGGCCATGGTCCGCGCGGGGTTCGCCGCGCTGCTCGCGGCCCAGGCCGACATCGACGTCGTCGGCGACGCCCCCGACGGCCGGCAGGGCGTGGAGCTGAGCCGCCGCGCGCATCCGGACGTCGTCCTGATGGACGTCCGGATGCCGGAGATGGACGGCCTGGAGGCCGTGCGGCGGCTCCTCGATCCGCCGCCGGGCGTCATCCACCGTCCGAAGGTGCTGATGCTCACCACCTTCGACGTCGACGACTACGTCTACGAGGCGCTGCGCGCGGGCGCCTCGGGGTTCCTCCTCAAGGACGCGCCCCCGGCCGACCTGATCTCGGCGGTCCGGGTCGTCGCGGCCGGCGAGGCGCTGCTCGCCCCGTCCGTGACCCGCCGCCTCATCGCCGACTTCGCCCGGCAGCGCCCCGCCACCCGCCGGGACCCGTCCCTCCGTCTCAACGGCCTGACGCCGAGGGAGACGGAGGTGCTCGAACTGATCGCACGGGGGCTCTCCAACCAGGAGATCGCGGGGTCGCTGGTGCTGGCGGAGCAGACGGTGAAGACGCATATCGGGCGGGTGCTGGCGAAGCTGGGGCTCCGCGACCGGGCCCAGGCGGTGATCTTCGCGTACGAGTCGGGGCTGGTGGCCCCGGGAGGCCGGTAGGGACGGCCGGACGTGCCGGACGGACCCGCGCGGCGAACCGCCCGGCGCGATACCCCGGTCCGGAAGGCGGAAGCCCACCGGCCCGCAAAGCGGCCCGTCCCATGAGGCCCCGGTCCGGAAGGCGGGACCCCGCCCGGGCCCGCGGGGCGAGCCGCCCGGCGCG
This sequence comes from Streptomyces eurocidicus, assembly GCF_002891295.1. Classification (GTDB taxonomy): domain Bacteria; phylum Actinomycetota; class Actinomycetes; order Streptomycetales; family Streptomycetaceae; genus Streptomyces; species Streptomyces eurocidicus. The sequence continues at coordinate 501,669 of NZ_LGUI01000001.1, forward strand.
CGACACCCCGGGCCCGAGGACGGAACCCCGCCCACCGGCCCCCCGGTTACTCCCGGCCCACCGCCGTGAACGACATGTCCGCGTACCGCCCGCCGGCGACCTTGTCCGCGATCGGCTCCAGCTCGGCCAGCTCCGCCGCCGTCAGCTCCATGCTGATCGACGCCAGGTTCTCCTCGATGCGCGACCGGCGCCGCGTGCCCGGGATCGGGATCACGGCCAGGCCGTGCACCCGGGCCCGCTGCTGCACCCAGGCCAGGGCGATCTGACCGGGCGTCGCCCCGCGCTCGCCGGCGATCCGCCGCACCGGCTCCAGCAGGGCCGCGTTCGCCGCCGCGTTCTCGCCGGTGAAGCGCGGCTGCATGCGGCGCCAGTCGTCGCTCGTCAGCTCGGCGTCCGCCTGTACGAAACTGCCCGTCAGGAAGCCCCGGCCGAGCGGCGAGTAGGGCACGAAGGCGATGTCCAGCTCCGCGGCCGTGGCGACGACGCCCTGCTCCACGTCACGGCTGAAAAGCGACCACTCCGACTGCACGGCGGCGATGGGGTGCACCTTGTGCGCGGTGCGCAGCTCGCCCGGCGAGACCTCGCTCAGCCCGAGGTGGCCGACCTTGCCCTCCGCGACCAGCTCCGCCATGGCGCCGACGGTGTCCTCCATCGGCACCTCCACATCGCGGCGGTGCATGTAGTAGAGGTCGATGTGGTCGACGCCGAGGCGGCGCAGGCTGCCCTCGACGGAGGCGCGGATGTACGCGCGGTCGTTGCGGATGCGCTGGAAGGAGGGGTCGTCCTCGCGCCGCTCGATGGCGAACTTGGTGGCCAGCGTGATCTCGTCCCGGTGCGCCCGGACGAAGGGGGAGATGAACTCCTCGTTGCGGCCGTGGCCGTAGACGTCGGCGGTGTCGAAGAGGGTGACGCCGCGGTCCAGGGCGCGGCCCAGGGTGGCCCGCGCCTCGGTCTCGTCGGTGGGCCCGTAGGCGTAGGTCATGCCCATGCAGCCGAGGCCCTGCACGCCGACCTGCGGGCCGCCGTTGCCCAGGGCGACGGTGGATATCTTGTCGTTGCTCATATGCTCAGAACCCCTTCGGACGCCCGGCGGTGGGCGGCGTAGATATCGATCTTGAAGTCGAGGACGTCGAGCGTGCTGTGCAGTTCGGCGATGCGCCGCCGTACGTCCTCGCGATGCGCGCTCAGCAGGTGCTCCCGCTCGGCGAAGGTGTGGTCGCCCTCCCGTACGAGCTGGGCGTAGCGGACCATGTCGGCGACCGGCATCCCGGTCAGCCGCAGCTTGCCCACCAGATCGAGCCAGTCCAGGTCCTTGTCGGTGTAGCGGCGCTGGCCGGTGTGCGAGCGGTCCACGTGCGGCATCAGTCCGATGCGCTCGTACCAGCGCAGGGTGTGGGCGCTGAGGCCGGTGTAGTCGACGACCTCGCTGATCGTGTAGCGGTCGCGCCCCTGCGGGCGGGCGTGCCGCTGCCGGTCGAGCTGGCTGCAGGCGCGCACCGACATCGGTACGCGGTCCGTCACGGTCATGCGATTCCCCCTCGTGCCTTCGCGATGCCCCCACGCTAGAGACTTGGAGTGCACTCCAGGCAAGCGAGATCCGGAGGTGATTCCCGGCCGGGTTAGGCTCCTTGCCATGGAGAGCCTGCGCATGATCGAAAACTGGCCGGTCCCCACCGCCGCCGCGGCGGTCGTCCGGTCCGACGGCAGCCTGGCGGGGTCCTACGGGCCGACCGGCCACCGATTCCCGCTGGCCTCCGTCACCAAACCGCTCGCCGCGTACGCCGTGTTGGTGGCGGTCGAGGAGGGCGCGGTCGAGCTGGACGAGCCGGCCGGTCCCGAGGGTGCCACGGTCCGGCACCTGCTCGCGCACACCTCGGGCCTGGCGTTCGACGAGCACCGGTCGATGGCCGAGCCGGGGACCCGGCGGCTGTACTCCAACGCGGGCTTCGAGGTGCTGGGCGACCATATCGCCAAGGCGACGGACATCCCGTTCCCGGAGTACCTGCGGGAGGCCGTGCTGGAGCCGCTCGGCATGGCGGCGACGGACCTTCCCCCGGCTACCGCTGGGGGGACCCCCGGCTCGCCCGCCAAGGACGGCGTCTCGACCGTGGCGGACCTGGCCCGCTTCGCGGCCGAGCTCCAGGCGCCGCGGCTGCTGTCGCGCGCGACGCTGGACGAGGCGACGTCGGTGGCCTTCCCGGGCCTGACCGGCGTCCTGCCGGGGTACGGCCACCAGCGCCCCAACGACTGGGGCCTGGGCTTCGAGATCCGCGACGGCAAGGCGCCGCACTGGACGGGGGCGTCGTCGTCCCCCCGGACGTTCGGGCACTTCGGCCAGTCGGGCACGTTCCTGTGGGTGGACCCGGAGGCGGCCGCGGCGTGCGTGGCCCTGGCGGACCGCCCGTTCGGCCCGTGGGCGGTCGAGGCGTGGCCGCCACTGACGGACGCGGTACTGGCGGAGCTGCGGGGGTAATCAGCCCGTCCGGCGCTTGAGGACACCGCGCGGAGCGCGGAAAGGGGGCCCGGGGGGGGGCGCCAGCCCCCCCCGGTTCCGGGAAGGGGCGGGTAGGGGACAAACCCCCCGCTCACCCGAACCGCGGCTCCGCATGCATCTCCCACACCAGCAACTCCGCCGCCACCTGAACCCCCACCTCCACACCCTCGGCGTCGAGCACCCGCACCGCGTCCCCCGCGGACAGCGTGTCGGACCCCATCCGCACGACCCCCCGCACCACATGCACGTAGACCCAGGGCGCGTCCGGCAGCACCACCGTCCCCCCGGCCCCCGCCCGCCGCACGTGCAGCACCGCGTCCGCCCGCGCCAGGGCGTACGGCGCGTCCTCGGACAGAGCGCGCACCACCTCGTACGACGGTTCGCCGCCGTAATCCGAAGGGGTGAGCCACATCTGTACGAAGCGGAGCGGGTCCGGCGACTCGTTGCGTTCCGAGTGCCGCACGCCGGATCCGGCGCTGAGCCGCTGGAGGTCCCCCGACCGTACGACCGTGGCGTGGCCGGTCGAGTCCTCGTGGGTGAGCTCGCCCTCGACCACCCAGGTGACGATCTCGACGTCGCGGTGCGGGTGCGGGGGGAAACCCGCCCCGGCGGCCAGGTTCTCCTCGTTGCAGGCGGCGAGGGGGCCGAACCGGACGTTGTCGGGGTCGTAGAAGCCCGAGAAGGAGAAGGCGTGCCAGGTCTCGATGCCGGCCTCGGGGTCCCCGCCGGGGAAGCGCTCCCCGGCGCGCTGTACGGCGCGTCGCACGTGCGTCATCGGGCTACGGTAGCCCGGCGACCCCGCTCGGGACGCGAATAAGGCAGGCTTGTCCCGTGCCTGAACCCGCCGCTAACACCCCGCATCCGCACAGCGCCACCCTGCGCCGCCTGGAGAAGTCCGCCGGAACGCTGGCCGCCGCCGCCATCGCCCGGATGGACGCCCAGCTGCCGTGGTACCGGGCGATGCCCCCGGAGAACCGCTCCTGGATCGGCCTGGTCGCCCAGGCGGGCATCGCGGCCTTCACCGAGTGGTTCCGGCATCCGGAGACCCCCCAGGCGATCAGCACGGACGTCTTCGGCACGGCCCCGCGCGAGCTGACGCGGGCGATCACTTTGCGCCAGACGGTGGAGATGGTCCGTACCACCATCGAGGTCATGGAGTCGGCGATCGACGAGGTCGCCGCCCCGGGTGACGAGTCGGTGCTGCGCGAGGCGCTCCTCGTCTACGCCCGTGAGATCGCCTTCGCCACCGCACAGGTGTACGCGCAGGCGGCGGAGGCGCGCGGTGCCTGGGACGCCCGGCTGGAGTCGCTGGTCGTCAACGCGGTGCTGTCGGGCGAGGCCGACGAGGGGGCGCTGTCCCGGGCGGCGGCCCTCGGCTGGAATTCGCCGGCGCATGTCTCGGTGGTGCTGGGCACCGCTCCCAACGGGGACAGCGAGCTGACGGTCGAGGCGATCCGGCGGGCCTCGCGGCACGCCAAGCTCCAGGTCCTGACGGGTGTGCTCGGGGACCGGCTGGTGGTGATCGCGGGCGGCTCCGACAATCCGCTCCAGGCGGCGAAGGCCCTGATCGGGCCGTTCGCGGCGGGTCCCGTGGTGGCCGGTCCGGTGGTCTCCGACCTGCTGGCGGCGACGCGTTCGGCGCAGGCCGCGGCGGCCGGTCTGAAGGCGTGCGCGGCCTGGCCGGACGCGCCCCGCCCGGTCCTCGCGGACGATCTTCTTCCGGAGCGCGCGATGGCCGGCGACGCCACGGCCCGCGAGCAGCTGGTGGAGGAGATCTACAGACCGCTGGAGGAAGCGGGCTCCGCGTTGCTGGAGACCTTGAGCGTCTACCTGGAACAGGCGAGTAGCCTGGAGGGTGCGGCGAGGATGCTCTTCGTACACCCGAACACCGTGAGATACCGCCTCCGACGTGTGACGGACGTCACCGGATGGTCACCGTCCGATGTGCGCTCGGCGTTCACGCTGCGGATCGCGCTCATCCTGGGCCGTCTGGCAGACGCCGAGACACCCGCCTAGCATTTTGTCGAACATCAACAATTCCCCTGACGGTTCTTGGTCCCTGTCCTCACGGGTGGGCGAGGCCGTCCACGAGAGAGAGTGTGAGGGTGCTCGTACTCGTCGCTCCCGGCCAGGGCGCTCAGACGCCCGGCTTCCTGACCCCCTGGCTCGACCTCCCCGGTGTCGAAGACCGACTCCGTGAGTGGTCGGCCGCCATCGGCCTGGACCTGGTCCACTACGGCACGAACGCCGACGCGGACGAGATCCGTGACACCGCCGTGGCCCAGCCGCTGCTGGTGGCCTCCGCGCTGCTCTCCGCGCGGCAGCTCTTCGCGACGGCCGAGGACTTCTCCCGGCTGGTCGGCGCCGCCGCCGGGCACAGCGTCGGCGAGCTCGCCGCGGCCGCGCTGACCGGCGTGCTGCCGGACCGGGCCGCGCTGGAGCTCGTGCGCAAGCGCGGTCTGGCCATGGCCGAGGCCGCCGCCGTCACCGAGACGGGCATGGCGGCCCTGCTGGGCGGTGAGCCCGAGGTCGTGCTGCCGCACCTGGAGAAGCTGGGCCTGACCCCGGCGAACGTCAACGGCGCGGGCCAGATCGTGGCCGCGGGCACCGCCGAGCAGCTGGCGGCGCTGGCCGAGGACAAGCCCGAGGGCACCCGCCGCGTCGTCGCGCTGAAGGTCGCCGGCGCCTTCCACACCCACCACATGGCCCCGGCCGTGGTGGCGCTGGAGGAGGCGGCGCGCGAGCTGTCGGTCGCCGACCCGCACACCCGGTACGTCTCCAACAGGGACGGCGCGGTCGTCACCACCGGCGAGGACGTCGTCCGCCGGCTGGTCGGCCAGGTGGCCAACCCGGTCCGCTGGGACCTGTGCATGGAGACGTTCAAGGAGCTCGGCGTCACCGCGATCATCGAGCTCGCCCCCGGCGGCACCCTGGTGGGCATCGCCAAGCGCGCCCTGCCCGGCGTGCGGACGCTCGCGCTCAAGACCCCGGCCGACCTCGACGCGGCTCGCGCGCTCATCGCCGAGTACGCCACCGACGCCGCGACCCCGGCCGAATAAGGAGCCCCGAGAGCATGACCGCGAAGATCAGGCCCAGCAAGGGCGCCCCCTACGCGCGCATCCTCGGCGTGGGCGGTTACCGCCCCACGCGGGTGGTTCCCAACGAGGAGATCCTCAAGCACATCGACTCGTCCGACGAGTGGATCCGCTCCCGTTCCGGCATCGCGACCCGGCACTGGGCGGGCCCCGAGGAGACGGTCGCCGCGATGTCGGTCGAGGCGGCCGGCAAGGCCATCGCCGACGCGGGCCTGCGGCCCGAGCAGATCGGCGCCGTGGTCGTCTCCACGGTCTCGCACTTCCACCAGACCCCGGCGGTCGCGACCGAGATCGCGCACCGGATCGGCGCGGGCAAGCCGGCGGCCTTCGACATCTCGGCCGGCTGCGCGGGCTTCGGCTACGGCCTGACGCTCGCCAAGGGCATGGTCGTCGAGGGCTCCGCCGAGTACGTCGTGGTCATCGGCGTCGAGCGGCTCTCCGACCTGACCGACCTGGAGGACCGCGCGACGGCCTTCCTGTTCGGCGACGGCGCGGGCGCCGTGGTCGTGGGCCCGTCCCAGGAGCCGGCCATCGGCCCGACGGTCTGGGGTTCGGAGGGCGACAAGTCCGGGACCATCAAGCAGACGGTGGGCTGGGACGAGTACCGCACCACGCCCGTCCCCGGCGGCAACGGCCCCGAGGTCCGGCAGGCGCTGGAGGAGATCCGCTTCCCGGCCATCACCCAGGAGGGTCAGGCGGTCTTCCGCTGGGCCGTCTTCGAGATGGCGAAGGTCGCCCAGCAGGCGCTGGACGAGGCCGGCATCGGCGCCGACGAGCTGGACGTCTTCATCCCGCACCAGGCCAACATGCGCATCATCGACTCGATGGTGAAGACCCTCAAGCTGCCGGACACCGTCACGGTCGCCCGTGACGTGGAGACCACCGGCAACACCTCCGCGGCCTCCATCCCGCTGGCCATGGAGCGCCTCCTGGCCACAGGGGCGGCGAAGAGCGGGGACACGGCGCTCGTCATCGGTTTCGGGGCGGGTCTCGTCTACGCCGCCACGGTCGTTACCCTCCCCTAGGCGAGATCCGCGCGGCCGGCCGGGCCGCACCGCGCGGCATCGCACAGCAGTTTCCTATAACGCAGATCCACCGCACATAGAAGGAGCGCCGCAATGGCTCACACCCAGGAAGAAATCGTCAAGGGCTTCGCCGAGATCGTCAACGAGATCGCCGGCATCCCGGCCGAGGACGTCAAGCTGGACAAGTCCTTCACGGACGACCTGGACGTCGACTCGCTGTCCATGGTCGAGGTCGTCGTCGCCGCCGAGGAGCGCTTCGACGTCAAGATCCCCGACGAGGACGTCAAGCACCTGAAGACGGTCGGCGACGCCGCCGAGTACATCCTCAAGCACCAGGGCTGACCTGAGCGTTCGTCGCCACCCCAGCGGTGGCGGTTCCAGCACCTCTAAACGTGGAGACAGAATTCCTGTGAACCCGACCAATCGCACCGTGGTCGTCACCGGTATCGGCGCAACCACACCGCTGGGTGGCGACAGCGCATCGACCTGGGAAGGCATGCTCGCCGGCCGGTCCGGCGTGCGCCCCCTCGAAGGCGAGCGCTTCGCCGACCTCCCGGTCCGGATCGCCGCCCGCGCGGCCGTCGACCCCGAGGACGTCCTGCCCCGCCCGCTCACCCGCAAGCTGGACCGCTCGGCCCAGTTCGCGCTGATCGCCGCCCGCGAGGCGTGGGCCGACGCGGGTTACACCGCCAAGGCCGGCGAGGACCCCGCCATCTCGCCCGAGCGCCTGGGCACCGTCATCGCCTCCGGCATCGGCGGCGTGACGACCCTGCTCGACCAGTACGACGTGCTCAAGGAGAAGGGCGTCCGCCGCGTCTCCCCGCACACCGTGCCCATGCTGATGCCCAACAGCCCGTCCGCCAACGTCGGCCTGGAGGTGGGCGCCCAGGCGGGCGTGCACACCCCGGTCAGCGCCTGCGCGTCCGGCGCCGAGGCGATCGGCTACGCCGTCGAGATGATCCGCACCGGCCGTGCCGACGTGGTCGTCGCCGGTGGCACCGAGGCGGCCATCCACCCGCTGCCCATCGTGGCGTTCGCCAACATGATGGCGATGTCGAAGAACAACGACGAGCCCGAGAAGGCTTCCCGCCCGTACGACAAGGCCCGTGACGGCTTCGTCCTCGGCGAGGGCGCCGGCGTCGTCGTCCTGGAGTCGGCCGAGCACGCCGCCCGGCGCGGCGCCCGGGTCTACTGCGAGGTGCTGGGCCAGGGCCTGTCCGCGGACAGCCACCACATCGCCCAGCCCGAGCCGACCGGCCGCGGCATCGCCACCGCCCTGCAGCACCTGCTGGAGGCGACGGACCTCAAGCCGTCCGAGGTCGTCCACCTCAACGCGCACGCGACGTCCACCCCGCAGGGCGACGCGGCCGAGATCAAGGCGCTCCGCAAGGTCCTCGGTGACGACCTCGACCACGTCGCGATCTCCGCGACCAAGTCGATGACCGGTCACCTGCTGGGCGGCGCCGGCGGCATCGAGACGGTCGCGACCGTCCTCGCCCTGTACCACCGGATGGCCCCGCCGACCATCAACGTCGACGACCTGGACGAGGACATCGACGCGGACATCGTCCGCGGCGAGCCCCGCCCGCTCCCCGAGGGCACCATCGCGGCGATCAACAACTCCTTCGGATTCGGCGGCCACAACGTGGTCCTCGCCCTCCGCTCGGTCTGATCCCGCGCGTCCGACCCCGCGCCCAGGCGCATGACAGCGGCCCGCCCCGGTTCGTCCGGGAGCGGGCCGCTGTCGTTCCCCCGCCTCCCCCGGCGGCCCCTGTACGAGGTGACCTGGATCACGGGAACCCCCTGACCGCGAGCGGACAAGTCCTGGTGTGAAACATTCCATGCACGACCGCATACGTCGCGGAGATCCCGGAGCGTTCCGGGAGCTGTTCGACGCCCATGCCTCCCTGGTCTACCGGCACGCCGCCCGGGTGACCGGCGACCGGTCGCTGGCCGAGGACGTGGTCTCGCTGACCTTCCTGGAAGCCTGGCGGCTGCGGGAGAAGCTGCGCGACGAGGGGGACAGCCCGCGCCCCTGGCTGATGGGCATCGCGGTGAACGTCCTCCGCAACACCGCCCGGGCCGCGCGCCGCCACGAGCGGGCGCTGGCCCGCGTGCCGGTACGGGACACCCTGCCGGACTTCGCCACCGAGCTCGTGGGCCGGATGGCCGACGCCGAGCAGCTGGCCGCCGCCAAGACCGCGCTGGGCAAGCTGCGCCGCTCCGAGCGCGAGGTGGTGACCCTGTGCGTCTGGTCCGGCCTGAGCTACCCCGAGGCCGCCGAGGCCCTGGGCGTGCCCGTCGGCACCGTACGGTCCCGGCTGTCCCGGGCGCGCGGCCGGCTCCGCAAGCTCGCCGAACGCGAACTCCGGGAGAACGCCGACCGGGCGGCACAGCACGCGCAGCCGCCCAGGCCGCCACGGATACCGCAGACACCACGGACGCCCCGCACAGCACAGATCTCGCAGTCGCCGCAGAAGGAGGACGGGAACCGATGAAGCGCACCCCGAAGGGACGGCACGAGCCGATCGGCCACGCCGAGTTCGACCTGCTGCTGCCGGCCCCCGCCGAGCCCGCCCTCACCGCCGACCGGCACACCCGGCTCAAGGAGCACCTGATGGACGAGATCCTGGCGAGCCGCGCCGACGCCGCCACCGCCGGGACTCCCCGCCGTCCGCGACTGCGGCGCGCGGCCTGGATCGCCCTGCCGGTGGCCGCGACCCTGGCCGTCGGCGCCCTCGCCGTCGGGCCGTGGGACCTGGGTTCCGGCAGCGCCGACGGCGGCGTACAGGCGCTCACGGGACCGCACCCCGAGCCGCCCACCGTGACGCTGGAGCCCGGCACCACCGAGAACCTGACGGCCGTCGTCGACCGCATCTCGCTCGCGGCCGCGCGGCAGCCGGTGCTGGAGCCCCGGAGGGACCAGTACATCTACATCGAGAGCCTGGTGTCCTTCAAGAGGAGCGTGTCGAAGGGCGGCGAGGAGACGAGCTGGGTCGAGCCCCTGCACAAGCGCCAGATCTGGAAGTCGCCGGACGACAGGAAGGGGTGGCTGTACGAGCCCGCGGACAGCTTCGGGGAGAAGAACGGGGAGAGCTTGGACGTCGGCCCCGCCCGTGGCAGTTCCCGCCGGCACTCCTACGACCGGATGCGGGCCCTCCCCACCGACCCCGACGCGCTGCTCCGGAAGCTCTACCCGGAGGGCGGGAAGGCGGGCGACCCGGAGGCCGACTGGGACGCCTTCAAGGAGGCCGGCGACATGCTGCACGAGCAGCTCGCACCGCCGGAGACCAGCGCCGCCCTCTACAAGGCGGCGGCGAAGATCCCGGGCGTCACCCTCGTGGAGAAGACCACGGACGCGCGGGGCAGGCCCGGTGTCGCCGTCGCGTTCGTCCGGGGCGACAGCCGCTTCGAGTGGGTCTTCGACAGCACCACCTACGCGTACCTCGGCCAGCGCGAGGTGCTGACCAAGGAGTCCGACGGGATGAAGGCCGGCAGCGTGATCGGCCAGACCTCGGTCGTCACCCGGGCCGTGGTGGACGCCAAGAAGGAGCTCCCGGGAGGGGGCAAGGTCTGACGGAAGGGAACTCCGGCCCGTGCGGCGTTCCGGGGCCGGGCCGGTGTTCCGTGTACGGAGCCGGGGGCCGGGCCGGTGTCCCGCGTACGGGGGCCGGGGGCCGGAATCGTGCCGGCCCGTGCGTGCCCCCGCTCACACCACCTGGTGCAGCCACCGCACGGGCGCGCCCTCGCCCGCGTACCGGAAGGGTTCCAGCTCGTCGTCCCACGGCTTGCCGAGCAGCTTGGCCACCTCGGCCTCCAGCGCGGTCTCGCCCCGGCCCGCGCGGGCGAGCGCCGCCCGCAGCCGGTCCTCGGGGATGAGGATGTCGCCGTGCATACCGATGACCGCGTGGAAGATGCCGAGCTCGGGCGTGGAGCTGTAGCGCTCGCCCTCCGCCGTGGCGCAGGGCTCGGCGGTCACCTCGAAGCGCAGGAGATGCCAGCCGCGCAGCGCGGAGGCGAGTTTGGAGGCGGTGCCCACCTGACCCTGCCAGGAGAACTCGGCACGCCAGGTGCCGGGCGCGGCGGGTTGTCGGATCCAGTCGAGTGTGACGCGCACGCCGAGCACGCCCGCGACGGCCCATTCGACGTGCGGGCACAGCGCGCGCGGCGCGGAGTGCACGTAGAGAACTCCACGTGTCGTCACCGGGACCTCCAGTGCGGTTCGAGGTTCGCCTTCCCCAGCGGCCTCGCACCCGTACCGGTCCCGCCTGGGACAGCAACAGACATTCTGCCCCAATGGCCACTCCCGCACCAGCCCGCGAGGTTACCAACAGTAAACACCATCGGGAGCAATTCTCCCGAAAAGGGACAGGATGTGACGTGTTGTCGTTTCTTCCGCGGTGCCGGAGGGCGAAGGATGTCGGGGCTCGGCGCATCCGCCCCGGGGAAAAGCTACCGTGCGGCGACACCCTCCCGGTGACGTACCGTCGGACCCGAACGGATATCACCCGGCCGGATGGGGGAACGCGATGCGCGGCACCGCGAAGAGCAAGGTGCGCGGGGCCCTGAGGGGCGCCGTCGCGGTGGTCGCGGCGGCTTCGACGGCTCTGCTCGTCACGTCCTGTGACGGCCAGCACGACGCCGGGAACGACGCCGCCCCGCACGCCTCCGCCGCGCGGCCGAGCCCCTCCCCCACCCCCGACTGGAACCCGAGACCGCAGTCCATCGCCTCCCTCGGCGACTCCATCACGCGCGGCTTCGACGCCTGCTCGGTCCTCAAGGACTGCCCCGAGGCGTCCTGGGCCACCGGCACCAAGGTCGACAGCCTCGCCCGCCGGCTGCTGCCCTCCCCCGCGACCAGCAGCTGGAACCTCGCGAAGACCGGCGCCCGCATGGCGGACCTCCCGGACCAGATGCACACCGCCGTCGAGCGGAAGCCGCAGCTGGTGACCGTCCTCGTGGGCGCCAACGACGCCTGCCGCAACGAGGTCTCCTACATGACCCCGGTGGACGACTTCCGCGCCGACTTCGAGTCCTCGGTCGCGGAGCTGCGCAAGGCGCTGCCCAAGTCCCAGCTGTACGTGGCCAGCGTGCCGGACCTGAAGCGGCTGTGGACGGCCGGGCGGAACAACGGCCTCGCCAAGACGGTCTGGAAGCTGGGCCTGTGCCCGACGATGCTCCGCGACCCGGACGCCCAGGACCCTGCCTCGGAGGAGCGCCGCGCACAGGTCGACAAGCGGGTGGGCGAGTACAACGCCGTACTGAAGGACGTGTGCCGGCGGGACAAGCTGTGCCGCTACGACGCGTCGGTGCACAGTTACGACTTCGACGGTGACCAGCTGAGCAAGTGGGACTGGTTCCACCCGAGCAAGAGCGGGCAGGGACGGCTGGCGGAGATGGCCTACCGCGAGATCACGGCGGTCCGCCCCACGGGGTGACGGCTCGCCGCCACCGGCCGAGGAGGGGCGGGGCCCGTCAGGGAACCCCGCCCCGGTCTCGCCGGGCCGGACGACCGCCCGGGTGCGGCCGTACGGCGGGCCGTACGGCGAAGACGCGGGGGCCCGAGGCGATAACCTGGGCCGCCCTCCGGTCGAACCGCGCCGCGGTGTGCGCGGACGCGGACCGCCGACCGGACATCCGTACCCTCGCTCCAGATGCCCGGCCCTCGGCGACCGGTCGATAAGCCCAAGCCATGGCCAGAGGCGTAAGCCGGGACCACCCGCGCCTTCTGCCGAGCACGGTATCGGATGAACACACCTTCCTCATAAGCAAGTTCACCCCCACGCGGGTCAACTTCGCGCGTCCGGCCGCTCGCGCCGCCTTGACCTCGACCGGACTTGAGGTCCTACGTTCCGGGTCATGACGACGCCCACCGCCCCCACCGAACCCGCACCGCCCGCCGCGCTCCTGGCCTGGAAGGCGTACAAGTCGATCCTCGCGCACGTCCAGAGCGGACTGGCCCTCACCGACGTCACCCAGCCGATGTGGTGGACCCTCAACCACGTCTCCAAGGCCCCCACCGGCCTGACCCGCACCGAGGTCCGCTCCCGCCTCAAGGTCTATGACATGGACCCCGATCTCATGCTCCACGCCGTCGACAGCCTTCTCCACCGGGGGTGGCTCGCGGCGGAGGGGGATGTCGTGGTGCTGACGGACGCGGGACGTGAGGGGATGGAGCGGGTGCGGGAGACGATGGCGGGGGTACGAGCCGCATTGCATGCGGGGATCTCTGACGAGGAGTACGGGGTCGCTGTGGCGGTGCTTCAGCGTTTGATCGCGAATGCGGGTGGTGGGGCCTGAGGGGTTTTCCCCGCCCCGCCCCTTCCCGCTGTATCCGATATGCGGCTCCGCCGCGTGGCGGGGGCTGCGCCCCCGGGCCCCGGCCGCGCTGACGCGCGGTGGCCTCAAGCTCCCCCGGCTACCGCTGGGAGGTGCCCCCAGCCGGGCTTGATCCTGGCCCGCGTCGGGGCCGGGGCGGGATCCGGGGCCCGCGCCGGGGCCGGATCCGGTCAGGGGCGGCGCTCCCCGAAGCGCTCGGATCTCGCCCGGGCCTGCGCCGGGTCCGGTTCGCCGGGGGCGGCGTTCTCCCCCGGGCCCGGGCCCATCCCGACCTTCCCGCAGAGCGGGATCCCTGCCCGGTACGGGCAACCACATTCAGCCCGGCCTGCGATTGAGGCCACCGCGCGGAGCGCGGCCGGGTCTGGGGCGGAGCCCCCGCCACGCGGCGGAGCCGCACATCGGATGCAGCGGGAAGGGGCGGGGCTGGGGAACAAACCCCCGACCACCCCGGTGACGGCAACGGATCAAAGCAAGTGATCGGCCTTACCGGCCTTGATGTCACGGATCAGAGCGCGGAGCGCGTCCCGCGAATCGGTGAGATAACGGTCCTCCGCGCCGCTGACGGCGATGTACGCATTGCCAACGGCGTCGATGCCTATTCGGAAGCAATTGTTCCCAGCGCCGCAGAACGGCTCTTCCCAGACGATGTGGTTCATGATTGCCTTCCTCAAAGATCACGGGTGATGTGATGGATGAAGTCACGTGACCGCACCGGATCGAGGGCATTGCGCTCCATCCAGTCCAGATGCGCCCCATAACGGGCCACCTGCGCCTCCGCGTACTCAAAGCACGGGCCCCCGGCCGAGTCGAGCTGCACGCAATCGAGCTGGGGCACGGGCCCCTCGGCATACAGCGTCGCGTGACCCGCGCCGGGAAACGCCCCCGTTTCGACGGGCAGCACGCGCAGTTCGAGATGGTGGCGCTCGGACATGAGCACAAGGTGGTTCAGCTGCTCCAGCGTCACCTTCCTGCCTCCGAACTGCATGCGCAGCGCGGCCTCGTGGATGTACCCCACGTAATCGAGCGGGCTGTCCCCCTCGAAGACCTGCTGTCGTTGCATCCGATGCGCCACGTGGAGTTCGACCTCCAGGCGGGGCATGGGCGGAATCACCGACCCGAAGATGGCGCGCGCGTACTCCTCCGTCTGGAGAAGTCCGGGCAGGTGCATGACCTGCGAAGTGCGTACCCGCACCGCGTGCCACTCCAACTCCGCGATGTCCAGGAGACCCGCCGCCAATGTGCCTCGGAACTGCTCCCACCAGCCGCGCTTGCGGTCGGCGGCCATGTCCACGAGAGCCTCGACATAACGCGCGTCGGTACATGCGTAGTTGCAGGCCAAGGTCCGCAGACGGTCAGGCGTGATCGCGCGCACACCGGACTCGATATTGGAGATCTTCGTACGGTCGATGCCGAGCAGCCTGGCCGCATAGTCGGTCGAGCGCCCGGCGGCCAACCTCATTTTGCGCAGCTCGGTGCCCAGTCGCTTCTGTCGTTCGGTAGGTGTCGTCCTTGGCGGCATGCCACCTTCCTACAACGCGGCACCGGGACGCCTCACACCCACGATCCAGCGTTCACCCGATCGAGGCAATAACCCCCGAAGGGTGTGGCACTGGTGCCACGTCGTCATTACTTTTAGTGCCACATCGCTTAAGAGGCGCTAACAAAGGCGTTTAACGTGACGGTGGGTGATGAGGCAGGTGGCGAGGCCGAGGAATGCCTCGTGGATGTCATCGCGCCGCTCCCACCGGATCCGCAGGCGGCGAAAGCCGTGCAGCCAGGCGATCGTCCGTTCCACCACCCACCTGAAGGTGCCCAGGCCGGAGCCGTGTTCCCTGCCCCGTTCGGCGATGACCGGGCGGATGCCTCGTTGCCAGAGCAGGCGCCGGTACTTGTCGTGGTCGTAGCCGCGGTCCGCGAGCAGGGCATCCGGCCGCCGGCGGGGGCGGCCGACCGTACCGGCCACGGCGGGGACCTTGTCGAGCAGGGGCAGAAGCTGCGTGACATCGTTACGGTTCCCACCGGTCAGCGACACCGCGAGTGGGATGCCCTGTCCGTCGGTCAGGACGTGGTGCTTGCTGCCCGGCCGCCCACGGTCGACCGGGCTGGGCCCGCTTTTGGGCCCCGCCGGGCCGCCCTCACATGGGAGGAGTCGATCACCGCCCGCGACCAGTCCAGCTTGCCCTTCGGCCGCAGCTTCCTCAGCAGCACCACATGCAACTGGTCCCAGACGCCGGCGTCGTTCCACGCGGCCAGCCGCCGCCAGCACGTCATACCTGAGCCGAAGCCCAACTCCTGCGGCAGATACTCCCACTGAATGCCCGTATGCAGCACGAACAGGATCCCGCACAACGCCTGCCGATCCGGCACCCTCGGCCGGCCCTCCACCAGCTTCGGCCCCGGCCCGGGCAGCAACGGCTCCACCAGCGACCACAGCTCATCCGACACGATCCACGGCCGCGACTGACGTTTCCCCACGGCCAGACCAACGAGCAGACAAGCCCACAGTCACACGATCAACAGCTTTTGTTAGAGCCAGTAAGCGCAACGTGAGCCGGAAGCGCATCGGCGCGAGCACGCCCGCACACTCCTGCCCTGGGAGAGGCATGCCCCCGCCCAGGGAGACAAGCCACCGGCCACTGCGTGCGCACCCCAACACCCCACACCATTGGGAGCCGCCGCATGCCCATGCAGCCCCTCACCCTCTGCCCCCTGATCGTTCAGGACGTCACCCTCCACCCCGAGCAGGACCCCGCCCCGCCAAAGGACCCCGCCGGGCTGGCGTACAGCTTCACCGTGCCCGCCGAACCCCGTTCACCCGCCGTCGCCCGCAGGACCGTAAGGGCGGCCCTGTACGCCCACGGGCTGGCCGAATTCGTCGACCCGGCGCTCCAGGCGATCTCCGAACTGGTCACCTGCGGAGCCCTGTTCGCGCCGGGGCAGGACCTCTACTACTCCCTCCGCTGGCGTGACGGCGTCCTCCGGCTCGTCAACTGGGACCCGCACAGCAGCCACAGCGACCCCGCGCAGGCCGCGCTGTGCACCGGCAGCAGGAAGCGCCTCCTGCTCCTCCTCGCCTGCGTCGTCCGCGAGTGCGACGGGACCTGGGGCATCAGCGAACCCGCCCCGGCCACGGAAGGCACCAGGGTATGGGCCAACCTGCCCGAAGCCGGGGCGAAGTCCTACGGAGTACGACGCTGCTGAGGCCGGTCGAACGGGGACGGCGAGCGTCGTCCCCGCCCGGCGCCCGGGGTCACCTCCCGCCGTCCCCCTTCCCCTTCCCCGGTTCTCCCGGGGCGTTCTTCAGGGTCACCTTCACGCCCGCCGTCGCGTTCGCCGCCGTCAGGGCGTACGGCCCCGACACCGGGTTCTTCGGCATCACGTAGCCCTCGGGGACCGCCGTCTCGCGCAGGTAGTACGTGCCGAGCGGCTGGTTCGGGAAGGTGCAGCGGCCTTGCCGGTCCGTGGCGCAGCCGGTGCCGACGCGGGTGTCGGGCCGGGTGCCGGTGGTCTGGAGCCCGGTGACGCCGTTGGTCTCGCGCCAGAGTTCGAAGACGGCGCCCTGAAGCGGGTGCTTGGTCTTGGCGTTCTGCTTCACCAGGTGGACCGTCCCGGTCGGCTCCACGGGCTTGGTGTTCGTGACCGTCACGGAGACGCCCTGTGCGGCATTGGCCGCCGTCAGGGTCAGTGGGCCGAAGACCGTGGTCGCCGGGGCCGGGTAGCCGGCCGGGGGCCGGGTCTCCTGCCAGTAGTACGTCCCGGTCTCCACCGTGCTGCGGCACTCGCCCTTCGCGTCGGTGGTGCAGACACCGCCCACCGGGGTGTCCCGGCCGTCCCCGGCGGTCTGGAGCCCGGCGACGTCGTTCGTCTCGCGCCACAGCTGGAACCGGGCGCCCGGCAGGACGTTCCCGCTCTGGGCGTCCTTCTTGACCACTGTGACGTTCCCGCGCGTCGGGGGCGGCGGCGCGCAGTCGGGGAGGTCACCGTTGAAGGGGTACGCGTGGATCTCCTGCCCGCCCCCGCCCGTCGCGGCGGACGTGTGGGTCAGGGACCCGGTGGTGAGGAAGCGGCCGTTGATGCCGGGCAGGGTGACCGTCGTCTCGCCCGCCCGGTTTCCGGCCAGGATGCTGCCCTGGAACTGGCCGGTGCCCTTGAGCTCTACGGTGGCCGCGTCGGGGAAGTTCCACAGCAGCCGCTCCCGCAGCCTGTTCAGCGGGGTGTCGTCGGTGAGACCGCCGCTGAAGGTGTTGATGACGCGGGCGGGGCCGGTCAGGTTGACCAGGATCGTCGCCTCCGGCGGGATGTTGAGGAAGCGGACGCCCTGCTGCGCTCCGTCGCGTCCGACGAGGTCGAAGTCGACGTTGAAGACCTGGAGCCGCGAGGTGCCGTCGCCGGTGAACAGGGTCTCCGCCATCGTGTTCCGGGCGGTCCCGGTGGCCGGGCGGCCCTGTCCGTCGGCGCCGTGGGCGTAGCAGCGGCTGGCCGTGGCCAGTTCGTCGCGCAGCCGCTCGTAAGGCTGGGCGGCGTTCGGGTCGAGGGTGTTGCGGCCCCTGATCGTGCCGGTGGCCGGGCCCGCGTGCCGGACCACGCCGGCCTCCGCGTCCAGGATCTGATCGGGGGCGATCCGGACCGCGCCCCCGGTGGTCAGCCAGTCCGTGCCCGGGGAGGGCGGCACCCGGGAGCCGACGCCCGCCACGCCGATGTTGTACAGGCGGCTGACGCCGGAGACCTTCTCCATGTCGAAGGAGCCGAGGGTGACGACCTTGCCCTCGGCCTCCGCCGCGCGCCCGCGCACCCTGAAGTCACCGCCGACGAAGACGTTGATGTTGTCGTCCCGCCCGGCGATCGGGCCGTTGCTCACCTGTGGGTAGACGGCGGGGCAGTCGCCGGGCAGGCAGGGTCCCAGACCGCCGGGGAGGGGCGCGGCGACGGCGGGTACGGCCGTCCCCATGATCGCGAGCGCCATGAGACAGGCCACCGTGCGCAGCGGTGGGCCGGGGCGCCACCAGGACCGGGAAACGTCAGGAGCTGGATTCGGACCCTTGTTCATACCGCCCTCGCTTGGTCGACATTGTCACCCTGCGAATCATGACGATATGTCGCTATTTTGGTATGACGGCACGCCGGGACGCCGCCTCGAACAGCTCGCCTGCCCCATGTCCCGGCCCGGTCTCACGTCCCGGTCTCACGTCCCCGGCTTGCGCCCCCAGACGTAGACGCTGTCGTCCACCGCGAGCACGCCCCACAGCCGCTGCGCGTCCGTCACGGTGAGGTTGACGCAACCGGCGGAGCCGCCGCCGTCGAAGAGCTCCCCCGGGTGGCCGTGGAACGCCTGTCCTCCAGAGAAGAACTGGGCGTACGGCATGGGCGCGTTGGCGTACAGCGTGGAGAAGTGGTCCTTGTGCTTCCAGTAGACCTTGTGCCACCCGGTGCGGGTCTCCTGCCCCAGCCGCCCCGTCCGTACCGCCGCCGGGCCGAAGAGGACCCGCCCGCCGTTCTGCACCCACATCAGCTGCCGGTCGAGGTCCACGCAGGCGACCTTGCGCGCGGGCGTGGGCACGGGGCACGCGCCCGCCGCGTTGGGGGCCTTCCTCGCCTGCGCCACCAGCATCGTCCGGTACGTGACCAGGCCCGCGTACCCGTCGGCCGGCTTGATGCCCTCCTTGCGCTGGAACGCGGCGATCGCCGCGCAGTCGGCGGCGGACTGCCATCCGTCCTGGGGCCTGCCCAGGTGCTCCTCCAGTTGCCACTGGTACGGGCCCGTGCCGGCGGAACACGCGGCGGCCGCGCGCGCGGACCCGTCGGTGGCGGTCCCGGCGGTGGCGGCCGTACCGGACAGCAGCACGCCGGTGGATATCAGCAGGAGGAGCGCGAGGGCGCGGGGGGTGACAGTGCGTATGCCCGCCACTCGGGAGCCTGTGCCGCGTATGCCTGTGGCCGTGGCCGAGCGCTGACGGCGGGCCGCCGGGCGGCGTCTTCCACGCAGCCTCATGAGGGGGTCCCTTCGGAGATGCTCGCGGGGCCAGCCTCGCATCGCTCCCCGGCGCCCGCCTCCGGGGTCGGGCCATCCGGAGGCGGTGCGGTGGGGGGTGCGGCGGGAGGGGGTGCCGCTGCGCGGGGCTTTGTCCCCTACCCGCCCCTTCCCGAAACCGGGGGCAAGCCCCCGGGCCCCCGGCCGCGCTGACGCGCGGTGTCCTCAAACGCCGGACGGGCTGAGTTGTCGCCCGGAACCGGGCTGAGAGGTTGTTGCCCGGACCGGGCGGAAAGCCGAGCTCGGACCGGGCGAAAATCCAGCCCGGCTGGGGGCACCTCCTGGGGGCACCCCCAGCGGTAGCTGGGGGAGGTAGCTGGGGGAGTTTGAGGCCACCGCGCGTCAGCGCGGAACGGGGACCGGGGCGCCAGCCCCGGTTCGGGAAGGGGCGGGGTGGGGACAAAGCCCCGCGCAGCGGACCCGCACCGCACCGCCCCACCCCTCCCCCGCCCCGCCCACCTCACTCCGTGCTGTCGCGCACCGACCGCAACCCCACCCCCAGCACCCCCTCCCAATCCGTCAGCTCCTCCACCAGCGGATACGCCGACCCCTTGCCCTCCAGACTGAGGACGACGCCCGCTTCCTTGACCTTCCCCCGCTCCCGGCCGTCGGCCTTGTCGGGCCCCTTCTCGGCGGTCTTCTCCGTGGCCTCCGCGTCCACATGGACGTCCGTCACCCGGAACCCCTTCTTCGTGCACAGCTCCAGGATCCGGCCCAGCAGGCCGCGCCGGGTGCGGTAGGAGAGGTGGAGCTCGAAGCGGTCGCCGGGGACCATCGCCATGCGGCGGGTGACGACGGGGAAGCCCCGGACGACCAGGAAGTGCACCAGCGTGGCCGCCAGGCCGAGCAGGGGCAGGCCGCCGCCGCAGGCCATGCCCAGGGCGCACGTCAGCCAGATCGTGGCGGCCGTCGTCAAGCCGCGGACCGCGTCACGGCGGACGAAGATGAGGCCGCCGCCGATGAAGCCGATGCCGGACACGATCTGCGCGGCCACCCGGGAGGGGTCCTGCCGGACGTCCACGCCCACCAGCCCCGACACCGCGCCGAAGCCATGGATCGAGACCTCCATGAAGAGCGCGCTGCCCACCCCGACCAGCGCGTGCGTCCGGAGGCCCGCGCTCTTCTGCTGCAACTCGCGCTCCAGGCCGATGAGCGAGGAGAGCAGCAGCGCGATGCCCAACTCCGCGAACTGCCGCACTCCTTGGCCTCTGCCGGGATCGAAGAGCGGGGCCGCCGAGAGCTGCGCTATGTCCATTTCCTCATTGTGGCCGGAAATCGACTGTCCGCAAGGGTAGTTGGCCTCCCTCTATCGCCTGAGCAGCACCATTGGCTACCTTCCGCCTCATGAAGCCCTTGAGACTTGGCGCGATGGCCCTCGGTGTCGCCCTGCTGGCGGTCACCCCCACGCACGCCGCCCCCGCCCCGGCTCTCCCGCCGGCACCACTCCCGCCCACCGCCGAGGAGCAGCGCCTCCCCGGCAAGGTCCCCCAGGAGATCCTCCGGAGCAGCGGCTTCGACGACGTCGCGCCCGGCTTCTCCCGCGCCCTGGAGCGGGCCCGCGGCCTGTCCGACGCGGAGCGGCTGGCGACCGACGACGGGCGGCGGCTGTGGCGGCGGGCCGTGGACCGGGCGCAGGGCCGGGGGCCGGCCGCGGGCCCCGGTGGAGGGGAGCTCAGCCGGGACGACGACCGGCCGCTGTACTGGGCGCGGCTGGGCATGACCCGGGCCCTACGGGAATGGAAGCCGTCCTTCCAGGTGACCGGGCGGCAGCGCGCCGAGCTGATCGGGAAGGTGGAGCGGGCCTCGCGCGGGCAGGACTCCGTCGACCTGCCCGCGGGCGGCGCCGTGAAGCGCGTCCTGATCACCGGCTTCGACCCCTTCCAGCTGGACTCGGACGCCCGCCGCTCGAACCCCTCGGGCGCCGCCGCCCTGGCGCTGGACGGCACGACGGTCGACACTCCGTCGGGCCCGGCCCGGATCGAGGCCGTCGTGTTCCCGGTGCGCTGGGACGACTTCGCGGCCGGGACGGTGGAACGGACGCTCCTGCCGCACTTCCGGCCCGGCCCGCGCCGGGTCGACCTGTTCACCACGATCAGCCAGGGCCGGCCGGGCCGCTTCGACGTGGAGCGCACCAACGGCGCCTGGCGCGGCGGGTACCCGGACAACGTGAACCTGTCCCGTACGGGGGTCGTGCCGGTGCCGCCCGGCGTCCCGACCGTCCGGCCGCAGCCGCAGTGGACGACGACCACCCTCCCGTACGCGGCGATCACGGCCGCGCGGACGGGCCCGTACCCCGTGTACGACAACACGGCCGTCACCGAGATACCGGCGGGCGCGACCGAGCCCGTGGACCGGCCGGACGGGCCGACGCCGGGCTCGACCGCCCGGGAGGGCGGCGGGGGCGACTACCTCTCCAACGAGATCGCGTACCGCGCGACCCTGCTGCGGGACGCGACGCGCCTGCGGGTGCCGGGCGGCCATCTGCACACCCCCGTGCTGAGCTTCGGCGAGGGCAACACCGATCCGGCGACGGGCCGGATCAGCGACCCCGCGTTCGTGGCGAACCGGCTCGCGATCGTCGCCCAGGTGCGGTCGGTCACAAGCACGGCCGTCGCGGCCGCCGGGACGCCATGATGGGCGGGTGATCATCGCAGCAGCCCAGTTCTCCGCCCGGCCGTGCGACATCGGGGCCAACGTGGCCCGGATGGCCGGCTTCGTCACCGATGCGGATGCGCGCGGCGCCTCGCTCGTCGTCTTCGCCGAGCTCGCCGCCACGGGGTACGAGCTCGACGCGATCGTCTCCGGCGGGGACCGGCTGACCATGGAGCCGGACGACCCCCGGCTCGCCCCGGTGCGGGAGGCGTGCCGGGCGGCGGGGGTCGCGGCCGTGGTCAACTGCGCGGGACGGTCCGCCGCCGGGCCGGTGATCAGCTCGTTCGTGTACGGCCCGGACGGCGCCCCGCTCACCCGCTACGACAAGACGCGCGTCACGGACGACGAGCGGGCGGCGGGCTTCGTGCCCGGCTCCGGGGACGGCCGGTTCACCCTGGGCGGCGTCGCCTTCGGGCTCCTGATCTGCTTCGACGCGCACTTCCCGGAACTCACGGCCCGCGCCGCCGCCGACGGCTGCCGCGTCCAGCTGGCCAGTTCGCTGTACGGGCGGGGCGGCGGCGAGGAGGAGGTGCGGACGGTCTTCCCGGCGCTGGCGAAGGACCACGGCCTGTACATCCTGCTGGCCAACCACACCGGCCCGTCGGGCCCGTACGAGGGCTGCGGGCGCAGCGGGGTGTGGGGTCCGGACGGCCTTACGGTCGCTTCGGCGCGGGAGGGCGAGGGCCTGGTGGTGGCGGAGCTGCCGTTCGGCTGAGGCGGTGTCCCCGCCGCCCGGCCGGGACCGGGAACGCCGCGGTCCGGGCCGTCAGAGGCCGGGGACGTCCGCGCCCCGCCGGGGGTCCTCGGGGACGTCCTCGACCGCCGGCGTCTCGTCCATCAGATCCCTGACCAGCAGCGTCGCACCGGCCACCGCGCCCGGCATGACGAACACGGCGACGAGCGGCACCAGGAAGAGCAGGGTCAGCGGCACGCCGAAGCCGAGCGCGAGGAGCTTGCGGGAGCGCAGCAGCCGGAGCCGTTCGCGCAGGGGGACGCCGCGGCGCTGGAGGGCGACGGCGGTGAGCTCCTCGGTGAGGAAGAAGCCGGAGACGCAGAAGCCGAGCGCGGGGATGACGGTCTGCCCGGCGACGGGCACGAAGCCGAGCGCGAAGAGCAGGACGCCCCAGAGGGCGACGCGGACGAGGACCGCGAGGCTCTCGCGGGCGGAGATCCACAGTTCCCGCCAGAGCGGCAGCCCGGACTCGGGGGCCGTGCCGCCCTCGGCCAGGTCGACCCGCTCGGACAGCTCCTCGTAGAAGGGCTGGCCGACCAGCAGGGTCACGGCCGTGAAGGAGATCAGCGCGAGCAGCAGGCCACCGCCGAAGAACAGGGCGGTGAGCGTGGCACGGAGGATCCCGGGCCAGGGCGAGGACCAGTCGTCGGCGAAGGGGGTGGCCCGGACGACCACGTCGTCCGCCCAGAGGACGAGGGCGACGAGCGCGGCCGCGTAGCCGACGAGCGTGACCAGGCCGGGCAGCAGTCCGAACCCCCATTGCCGCCGGTTGCGCCCCACCCAGCGCTGGCCCTTGGCCAGGTAGGTCATGCCCGTCATCAGATCTCGCATGGCGGGAAGGGTATCCGCCAGGTGGCGGGTGGGTGGGTGTGCGGGTGGGTGGGGCGGGTGGGCCGCTGCGCGGGGCTCTTTCCCCAGCCCCGCCCCTTCCCGAACCGGGGCTCCGCCCCGGACCCCGGTCCTCAAACGCCGGACGGGCTGAATTTCAGCCCGTCCGGCGCTTGAGGACACCGCGCGTCAGCGCGGAAGGGGGTCTGGGGGCTTGCCCCCAGTTACGGGAAGGGGCGGGGCTGGGGAAAAGCCCCGCGCAGCGGCAACCCCGCCCCACCCCACCCGCCACGCGGACGACACCGTCACGCAGAAAGAGAAACGATCATCTTCCCCGTGTTCTCACCGCGCAGCAGCCCCAAGAACGCATCAAGCGTGTTCTCAATACCCTCAACCGTGGTCTCGCGGTACTTGAGCTCGCCCGAGCGCACCCAGGCCCCCACCTCCTCCACGAACCGCTGCTGCAGATGACGGTGATCAGCCACGAGCAGCCCCTCGATCCGCAGCCGCTTGGCGATGATCGCGATGAGGTTGCGCGGAGCCGGGTTGGGCTCGGTCGCGTTGTACTGCGCGATCATGCCGCAGACCGCGATGCGGCCGTGGGTGTTCATGGAGCCGATGGCGGCTTCCAGGTGCTCGCCGCCGACGTTGTCGAAGTAGACGTCGATGCCGTCGGGGGCGGCCTCCTTCAGCTGTTCGGCGACCGGGCCGTCCTTGTAGTTGAAGGCGGCGTCGAAGCCGTACTCCTCCACAAGGAGCTTGACCTTCTCGGCGGAGCCCGCGCTGCCGATGACGCGCGAGGCGCCCTTGAGCTTGGCGATCTGGCCGACGAGGCTGCCGACCGCGCCCGCGGCGCCGGAGACGAAGACGACGTCGCCTTCCTTGAGGGCGGCGACCTCCAGCAGGCCGGCGTAGGCGGTCAGGCCCGGCATGCCGAGCACGCCGAGGTAGGCGGGCAGCGGGGCGAGGGCCTCGTCGACCTTGACGCCCAGCTTGGCGTCGACCACCGCGTACTCGCGCCAGCCGAGGTGGTGCAGGACGTGGTCGCCGACCTGGAAGGCGTCGGAGCGGGAGGCCACGACCTCGCCGACGGCGCCGCCCTGCATGGGCTCGCCGAGCTCGTACGGCGGGACGTACGACTTCACGTCGTTCATCCGGCCGCGCATGTACGGGTCGACCGACAGGTGGATGTTGCGCACGAGGATCTGACCCTCGCCGGGCTCAGGGATCTCCGTCTCACGCAGCGCGAAGTCCTCGGGCTTCGGCCAGCCGTGCGGGCGGGCGACAAGGTGCCATTCACGGCCGGTGGTAGGCGTTGCGGGCATGGAACGTAGCCTCCTCGATATTTCAGCAGCTGAAACAACCATGCGCCTCGATATTTCATGTTGTCAAGCAACGCGGTAACCTGAAGGCATGACCCCTCGAACCGACGCCCTGAGCCGAGAAGTGGTCGACCTCATCGCGACCGTCGTGGCGCGCTACCACGAGGAGTACGAGGAGGCCGCCGCCAAGCACGCGCTGACCGGCGCCCAGGCGAAGGTGCTGGCCTTGCTCACACTGGAGCCGGTGCCGATGCGCCGCATCGCCCAGAAGCTGAAATGCGAGCCGTCCAACGTCACCGGCATCGTCGACCGCCTGGAGGCCCGCGGCCTGGTCGAGCGCCGCCCGGACCCGGACGACCGCCGCGTGAAGCTCGCGGCGCCGACACCGGAGGGCCGCCTCACGACGGCCCGGCTGCGCGAGTCGCTGGACTTCGCGCGCGAGCCGCTGGGCGGGCTGTCGACGGAGGAGCGGACGATGCTGCGCGATCTGCTGAGGCGGATGCTGGGCGACGACGCCGGGTAAGAGGGGCGGGGGCCCCGCGTCACACCACCCGTACCGCGTCCGCCTTCACGACCGTCCCCAGCCTCGGCATGTCCAGCGTCACGGACGCCCGGTGCTCGTCCTCCGTCAGCGCGCTCATCGCGTCCTCGACGAACACCAGCTCGTAGCCGTGGTCGGCCGCCGCGCGGGCCGTGGACTCCACGCCCAGGTTCGTCGCGACGCCGCCGAGGACGAGCGTCCGCACCCCGCGCTCCCGCAGCCGGGCGTCCAGGTCCGTGCCGTGGAACGCCCCGACGGTCCGTTTGACGACCTCGATGTCACCCGGCTCGGACACCCCGGCGAGCAGCCCGCTGCCGGGCGGCTGCTCCGCCGGCCCGGGCCGCTCGACCCGCACCACCACGACGGGCGCCCCGGCCGCGCGGAAGGACCTCGCCAACTCGCCTGCGGTACGGACCACTTCGTCCCCGCCGTACGGCGCGAGGGGCAGCGCGACGACGCGCTCCATCAGGTCGATCAGTACCAGGGCGGTGCGGCGCGGGTCGATTTCCGTCATGGCCAGACGGTACCGGCCGGGGCGGGGGCGTAGGAGGCCGGTGGATCACCGGACGGCTGACGGCGGGTAAAGCTTGCACGACACGGCGGTGAGGGGACGAGGGCGGTACCGGTAAGGGGAGTTGCCGCTGCGCGGGGCCTTCCCCGCCCCGCCCCTTCCCGAACGGGGCTCCGCCCCGGACCCCGGTCCTCAAACGCCGGACGGGCTGATTTTCAGCCCGTCCGGCGATTGAGGACATTCGGGAAGGGGCGGGGTGGGGAGTCCTCCGCCGTCAGAACCCACCTGCCGCGCGAGTCCGTCAGTGGCGCACCAGCCTGTTCGCCGAACGGGCCGCGAAGTACAGCAGACCCGCCGTCAGCAGCGCCGCCACGACGGCGACACCGCCCACGCCCGCCGCGTCCGGCCGGTGCGGCACGGCGCCCAGGGCGAGCGCGAGACCGCCGACGGTCACCAGCGGTCCGGCCGCGTACCAGGCGAGGAAGATCAGCACCCCCGGATCCCCGACGGGGGTGCTCACCCCGGTGAACATCAGGCTCGTACGGGCCGGTCCCCGGCACGCCGCGAACACCGCCGCCGCGGCGAACGGCAGCGCGCACAGGGGCCACAGCAGGAGCGCCCAGGGCGCGCCCGCCACCGCGAACGGCACGGCGGCCACCAGGGCCAGCAGGGCGCCGGTCACGGCCGGTACGACCGTGTGCTGGAGCATCAGCGTCCGCAGCCGGAACGGGGACCAGGCGGCGCGCCGCACGTCGTCGGTCTCCAGCCGGGCGGGCTCCGCGAGGGCGCCCACGGCCACGTAGCCGAGGAGCAGGGCGACGACCGTGCACAGGTCCCGCCTGCCGCCGTCGAGTTCCGTGCCCAGGGCGGCCGCCGCGGTGGCGCAGACCGTCCACATCAGGGCCTTCGCGAGCCGGCCGGGCGAGCGCAGCAGCGCCAGCGCGTCCCGCCAGACGGCCACGAGGTACTTGGAGCGCGGCGCGGGCAGCCGGGCCCGGTGGACGCGGCCGGAGCCGGTCGCGTCGAGCAGCGCGAGCCTGGCGGCCCTCAGCTCCACGGTCCACATCACCGACGACACGGTCTGCGCGGTCGCGGCCCGCCTGCGCAGCTGCGCGGTCGGCACCCGGGCCGCGTCCCGGTGCCCCAGGAGGAGACCGGCGGCGGTCAGCAGGACGAGCGCCGCGAGGGCGATCCACCAACCGGGCGCGGCGCCCCCGGTCGCGGCGATCACGGGCTGGGCGGCCCACCCCCAGGGCCCCGACCACAGCTCGGCCCGCTCCAGGAGGACGGAGCGGTGCCCGCGCACGGCGAGGACGACCTGTGCGGCGAGCAGCATCAGCACGAGGACGGCGAGGGGCGTGAAGCGGCGTACGCGCGCGGCGAGGACGGCCCGGCGCTCCACGGCCATGCCCACGGAGACCGCGAGCAGGGGCAGGCAGAGCGTGGCGGGGAGGAGGGCGAGCAGCGCGGACCCCAGGGAGGCCAGGCCCGTCACCCGCAGGGCGACGGCTCCCCCGGCCGCGACCAGCAGCCCGGGGACGACCGCGAGCCCCGCCGACAGCCGGAACCAGGGCCGTAGCACCTTCTCCCGGCGCACGGGCTGGGCCAGCAGCCACCCCACGGAGGGCGCGGGCACGACGACGGGCCCGCGCCACAGCGCGTCACGGGCGGCGGCCAGCGCGAGGGCGGCGGTGATCAGCGTGCAGAGGGCGGGCAGGGCGCGCTGGAGATCCGCGCCGAGCCCGCTGTAGTCGGCGCCGAGCTCGACCCGCCGCATGAAGTGGAAGGCGTAACCGCTGCCGTAGCCGACGACGACGAGAAGGAGGGTGTAGACGACGACGGCGAGGTCGCGGCTCTTCCGGCGGCGGTGCGCGCGGCGCTTGTCGCGCAGCCAGCGGAGGGTTTCGGGGGTGCGGTCGTCGTCCTCCACGGTCCAGGTGGGGGCGTCGTCCTCGGCGGGGGTGAGGGCGTCGTCCCCGGCGGGGGCGGAGGCGTCGTCCTCGGCAAGGGTGGAGGCGCCGTCCCCGGCAGGGGTGGGGTGGGGGTCGGTGGGACACCCGGCGTCGGGGCCGGGGACGTCTCCGTCCTCGGGCCCGGCCGGCGCCCCGGGCTCCCTCCCCCGCTCGTCCCCCCGCTCGTTCCCCCGCTCGTTCCCGCTCATCCGCGCAGCCCCAGCGTCCCCAGGACCTCCGCGGGCGGCCCCTCGGCCACCACCCGGCCGTCCTCCAGGGCGATCATCCGGTCCGCGACCGCCTCGGCGAGATCCGCCTGGTGGGTGGCGAGCAGCACCGCCACGCCGTCCGCCTTCTCGCCGGTCAGCAGCTCGGCGAGGCGGACGCGGGCGTCGGGGTCGAGGCGCTGTTCGGGCTCGTCCAGGACGAGGAGGTCACGGGGGCGTACGAGCGCGGCGGCCAGCAGCAGCGACTGGAGCTGGCCGGAGGAGAGCGAGCCGGGCAGCGCGCGGGCGTGGTCGGACAGGCGGCGGTCGGCGAGGACGTGGTCGATCCACCCCCGCGCGTCCTCCACCGCGTGGGCGACGGTGACCAGTTCGAGGTGCTCGCGCACGGTCAGGTCCGGGTAGGTGGCCACGGTGTCGCCGACGACGGCCACCCTGGCCCGTACCTCGGGGTCGTCCTCGGAGACCGGCCGGCCGGCGAAGAGGGCGCTGCCGGTGGTCGGGGTGTCCCGGCCGCTCGCGATGCGCAGCAGCGTGGACTTGCCGGAGCCGTTGTGGCCGAAGAGGGCCGTGCAGGTGCCGGGTTCGAGGTCGAGGTCGAGCGGGTGCAGCGCGTGCCGCTCGCCGTAGACGCGGCCGACACCGCGCAGCCGGAGGAGCGGTGGGGTGGTCGGGGTCGCTGCGTGGTCGCCGGGCGCGGCCATCGGGCCTCCGTATGTGGTGATCTTGTCGTCCCCGACCCTAACGAACCGGGGCGAACGGCCGTTCAGGAGCGGGCCCGCACGGAGTTGTCCGGTTCTCGCCCCCGCGCCCGTCCGGCGCCCGGCCGGGTGCGGGTCCGGGGTGCGGCGATGCGCGACCATGGCACGCATGAGCGCAGCGCCCGACCCCTTGTCCGGGTCCACCCCTGTCTCCGGTCCCCTGTGGTTCCAGCTCGTGCTGCTGCGGCGGATGGCCGACCACCACCCGGAACTGGTCGAGGACGCCCTGCGCGAGCTGGGCGTCGACCGCACGACGATGCGGGAGGCGAACCGCCGCTGGCAGGCCATGGTGCGCTCGCCGAAGAGCCGTGGCGCCGGGACGCGCTACCGCTCGGTGCTCGGCCCGCCCGGGACCACGGGCGAGCGCCGGATCGGCGACCTGACCTTCGACGTGGCGACGTGGCGGATGCCGCTCTGGCCCGCCCTGCGCTTCGAGGTCCTCTCGGCCCCCGGCGGCGCCGTCTGGAACGAATGGCTGGTCCGCGCCCCGGGGGCCCCGGCCCCCACGCTCCGGACGGTGGAGGACCTGCGGCCGTGGTCGTGCACGGTCGACGAGGTGGCGCGGGCGTTCGCGCCGGCCAGGCCGATGGAGGGGACGGCGCCTTCGCGGTGGGGGCTGGGGTTCTCGGCGGTGGATGCGGGTGGGGTTCGGGGGGCGTATGTGGCGGAGTTCACGTGGGGGTTGCTGCAGCGGGTTCGCTGCGCGTAGCGGGGGTTTGGGCGGGGTGGGGGGTGGGTTCGGGTGCGGGTGCGGCGGGCCTTTTCCCCTACCCGCCCCTTCCCGGAACCGGGACTGGCGCCCCGGGCCCCTTCCGCGCTGACGCGCGGTGGCCTCAAACGCCGGCCGGGCTGGATTTTGCCCCTGTCCGAGCTCGGCTTTCCCCCGGCCCCGGGCAACAACCTCCCAGCCCGGCCCCGGGCAACAACTCAGCCCGTCCGGCGATTGAGGACCGGGGTCCGGGGCGGAGCCCCGGTATCGGGAAGGGGCGGGTAGGGGAAAAAGCCCCACGCAGCGGCACCCCGCACCCGCCCACCCCTCCTCCTTTAGGCCGAGGCGGACTGGCCGTTTACCCGAAGCGCACCCCCGCCCGCCCTCCTAGCGTGGAAACCCGCCCGCCCCACCCGCCCACCCCAGACGGACCCCATGCGCACCAGAACCCTCACCGCCACCCTTCTCCTCACCCTCACCGCCCTGCTCACCGGCTGCTCCCTCACCGGCAGCACCCCGGGCAACGGCGAAGCCAGCGGCACCCCCGCCTCCGCCGAGGAGCCGTCCCGGGTGTCGATCCCGTCCATCGGCGTGGACAGCGCCCTGCTGCGCCTCGGTCTGAACGGTGACGGCACCGTGCAGGTGCCGCCGTCGGAGAAGGGGATGACGGCGGGCTGGTACACCGGCGGCGCCGAGCCGGGGACGCCCGGGGCGGCCGTGATCATCGGGCACAACGACACCCGCGCGGGCAAGGCCGTCTTCCACGATCTGGGGAAGGTCGGCGAGGGGGCGGCCGTGGACGTCGAGCGGGGTGACGGGAAGGTCCTGCACTTCACCGTCACGGGCACCGAGAAGGTCGGCAAGAGCGCCTTCCCGACGCGGAAGGTCTACGGGGAGACGTCCGAGCGGGCGCTGCGCCTGGTCACCTGCGCGGGCGACCTGGACCGGAACGGCCACCCGGTGGAGAACCTGATCGTTTACGCGACCCTGAAGTCGTAAGGCACACGGCTTCGGGGCCGGTGGAGCGCCCTGAGGCGTCCCACCGGCCCCGGTTACGGACCGGCTCAGACCAGCTCGGCCGTGAGCGTGATCGTCGTACCCGTCAGCGCCTGGCTGACCGGGCAGTTCTTCTTGGCGTCCTCGGCCGCGGCGGCGAAGCCCTCGGCGTCCAGGCCGGGGACCTCGGCGCGGACGGTCAGGTGGATGCCGGTGATGCCCTCGCCGGGCTGGAAGGTCACGTCGGCCTTGGTCTCCAGGCGGGTGGGCGGCGTGCCGGCGCCGGCCAGGCCGTGCGAGAGCGCCATGGAGTAGCAGCTGGAGTGGGCGCCCGCGATCAGCTCCTCGGGGCTGGTCTTGCCGTTGGCCTGCTCGGCGCGGGACGGCCAGGAGACCGGCTGGGAACCGATGCCGGACGAGTCGAAGGTGACGGTGCCGCTGCCCTTGAGCAGGTCACCTTCCCAGACGGTGTGCGCGGTGCGGGTCGTGGCCACGAGGACATCCCTCCATAGGAAAGAAATTGATCATATGAAGACCGGGGGTGGTCGGACCACCGCCCCCGATCACCGGCCCGGCCCCGATCATCGGCCCGGCCCCGCCCGGGGCCCGGTTCCGACACGCTCGGCGGAACCACCGGGGTGGGGCCGGGGGCGGCGTCAGGCCGAGGGCAGGTTCCAGGCCACGAGCGCGGGCCGGCCGTGCTCGGTGCCGATGCGGCTCACCGTAGCGGTGTCGAGCCGGAAGAGGGCACCGGCCGTGGCCGGCAGTCCGAGTCTGCGGGCCGTCAGGACGCGCAGGAAGTGGGCGTGGGCCACCAGGGCGACGTCCGGGCCGTCCGGCTCCGCCAGCCAGGGGGCGATCCTGGCCAGCACCCGGTCGGCGCGGGCGCCGACCTGGGCGGCGGTCTCCCCCGGGTGCCCGGCGTCCCCGGGGACGACGCCGTCGTCCCACAGGTACCAGTCGGGGCGGGTGCGGTGGATCTCGTCGGTGGTGACGCCCTCATAGCCGCCGTAGTCCCATTCCCGCAGGTCGGGATCGGGCTGCGGATCGAGGCCCGCCAGTTCGGCGGTGCGCAGGGCGCGCTTCAGCGGGCTGGCGAGCACCGGCCCGACCGTGCGCCCGGCGAGCAGCGGCCGGAGCGCCTCCGCCTGCCGCTCGCCGTGCTCGGTCAGCGGGATGTCGGTGAGCCCGGTGTGCCGTCCGGTGCGGCTCCACTCGGTCTCCCCGTGCCGGATCAGGAGCAGCTCACTCACCGGTGGGCTGCGCCTTCGCCTGCTGCTCGGCCACGGAGGCGCGCACCTCGTCCATGTCCAGGGCGCGGGCCTGCCGGATGACGTCCTCCAGCGCGGCCTCGGGGAGGGCGCCGGGCTGGGAGAAGACCGCGATGTTGTCCCGCACGATCATCAGGGTGGGGATCGACCGGATCTCGAAGGAGGCGGCCAGCTCGGGCTGCGCCTCGGTGTCGACCTTGGCGAACACCAGGTCGTCGTGGCGCTCGGCGGCGCCCTCGTAGACCGGCGCGAACTGCCGGCAGGGGCCGCACCAGGCGGCCCAGAAGTCGATGAGCACGAACCCGTTGCCGGAGACGATCTCGTCGAAGTTGTCCTTGGTGAGCTCCACCGTGCTGCTGCTCATGTACGGCTACCTGCTTCCGGTCTCGTGGCGTCGAGTGGCCCAGCAGCGGCAACAGGCCGCCACCGGGACGTATTCCTCCGAGCCCGGCACCTGCCCACCACCGCCGGTTTCCGAACGGACTCCCGTGGGACCTCGCGTACGGACCGGGCGCGGGCACCGGAGCCGTGCCGGGGACCCGCCCGCTCCGCCCCGGAAACACGAAACCCCGGCCGGTCGAAACCGGTCGGGGCACCGAAGACGCTGGTTGCATCGTTTCTGCACCAACGACGCGTGAGTGGGGCGGGTGGGACTCGAACCCACGGCCGACGGATTATGAGTCCGCTGCTCTAACCGGCTGAGCTACCGCCCCGTTCACGGCGCGTCGCGCACATCTGTGCGCGCCGTCTGCCGCAGCATAGCCGCTCATACGATCTGCTGCCCCTGAGGGTCCGCATTGCGTGACCGACCTGACCATGAGGACTTCGATCACGACCGGATGGTTCCCTCCGGGTACGAAAAAAGGACCCCTTTCGGGGTCCTTCTTCGTTTGCTCCTCCGACTGGACTCGAACCAGTAACCTGCCGGTTAACAGCCGGCTGCTCTGCCAATTGAGCTACAGAGGATCGCGCTCCCCCGACTGGACTCGAACCAGTAACCTGCCGATTAACAGTCGGCTGCTCTGCCAATTGAGCTACAGGGGATTGCTGCGGTTGCCTCGAATGCACTGTCGACCGGGGTTCCGGGCGGCGTGCGCTCGCTGCGACACATACATTAGCGCAAGCAGGGGGGTGCTCCGCCAATCGGTGCCCCGGGAGTGACCTTCGCACCCGGCGGGTAGGCGCGGAGCACAGCCCGCCGGCCTCCGCGATGACGTGTGGGGCACGAGGGATCCGAGGGAAGGGTGGAGCGTGATGCGCTACCGGCTGACGTTCATCATCGGAGCAGCCGTCGGGTACGTACTCGGCACGCGGGCCGGCCGCGAGCGGTACGAGCAGTTGCGCAAGGGGGCACAGCGGGTGGCCCAGAACCCGGCGGTGCGCAATACGGCGGAGTCCGCCGCGCAGAACGGCCGGGCCCTCGCCTCCCGGGCCCTCGACCGGGTCGGCGACCGGCTGCCGGGCCCCGTGAGCGAGCGGGTCCGCTCGCTGCGCGAGCAGCGCGCGGCCACCGAGGACGACTGGGGGACGAGCAACACCTGACCGGTGCTGGACGGCCGGCCGGGGTTTGGCAAAATCACCGCATGGGCATAGTCGCCGGGCTGGACAGTTCCACCGAGAGCACACGGATCGTCGTCTGCGACGCGGACACGGGGGCCGTGCTCCGGCAGGGGTACGCCCCGCACCCCACCACCTCCGAGGGCGATCCACAGGCGTGGCTGATGTCACTGGGCGAGGCCGCCGCCGGGGGGCTGCTGGAGGGCGTGCAGGCCATCGGCGTCTCCGCGCAGCAGCAGGGGATGCTGACCCTGGACGCGGGCGGGGTGCTCGTCCGGCCCGCCCTGCTGGGCAACGACAAGCGGATGCAGCCCGCCGCCGCCGACCTCACCGACGCGCTGGGCGGCCGGGCCGCCTGGGCGCAGGCCGTGGGGTCGGTGCCGCAGGCCGGGCAGGCGGTGGCGAAGCTGCGCTGGCTGGCGCGGAACGAGCCGGAGTCCGCGCGCCGGACGGCCGCCGTGCTCCAGCCGCACGACTGGCTGGTGTGGCAGCTGCTGGGCCGGCCGGTGCGGCGTACGACGGACCGCGGCGACGCCTCCGCGACGGGCTACTGGTCGGCGGCGACCGGCTCCTGGCGGCCGGACCTGGTGGAGCTGGCGCTGGGCCGCCAGGTGGCGCTGCCGGACGTGCTGGCGCCCGCCGAGCCCGCCGGGCACACCCCGGAGGGCCTGCTGATCTCCGCGGGCACGGGCGAGACGATGGCGGCGGCCTTCGGGCTCGGCGTCGGCCTCGGCGACGCGGTGGTCTCGCTCGGGGCCTCCGGTTCGGTCTTCGCCGTGCACCACGAGGCACTGGCGGACCCCACGGGCACCATCATCTCCTTCGCCGACGCGACCGGCATGCACCTGCCCGTGGTGCACACGCTGAACGCCGTGCGGGTGCTGCGCGGCACGGCGGAGCTGCTGGGCACGGACCTGGCGGGCCTGTCGGAGCTGGCGCTGCGGTCCTCGCCGGGGGCGTACGGGCTGGTCCTGCTGCCGTACCTGGAGGGTGAGCGGACCCCGCACCTGCCGCACACGGCGGGCACCCTGTCCGGGCTGCGGCGCGAGAGCATGAAGCCGGAGCACCTGGCGCGGGCGGCCTTCGAGGGCATGCTGTGCGGTCTCTCGGACGCGCTGGACGTGCTGCGTTCGCGCGGTGTCCCGGTGCGCCGGGTGTTCCTGCTGGGCGCCGCCGCGGAGCTGCCCGCCGTGCAGGCGGTGGCCCCGCAGCTGTTCGGCACGCAGGTCGTCGTCCCGCAGCCCGCGGACTACGCGGCGCTGGGCGCGGCCCGGCAGGCGGCGTGGGCGCTCGGGGTGCAGCACGGGCGGCTGTCCCCGCAGCAGCCCCCGCTGTGGCCCGCGGCGGCCAGCCAGGTGTTCGAGCCGGGCGAGGACCTGCCGGTGGGCCAGGCGGTGCGGCAGCAGTACACGACGGTGCGCGAGCAGACCCACCCCGGGGCCTTCCAGTAGGCCCTGCGGGGCCGTTCGCGGGAAGCGCGCGACTGACGGGCCCGGCCCCGGCCCGTCAGTCGAGGTAGCCGCGCAGCTGGTCCGCGAAGGCGTGGTCGCGGAGCTTGTTGAGGGTCTTGGACTCGATCTGGCGGATGCGCTCACGGGTGACGCCGAAGATCCGGCCGATCTCCTCCAGGGTGCGGGGGCGGCCGTCGACCAGGCCGTACCGCAGCTGGACGACCTTCCGCTCGCGTTCGCCGAGGGTCGACAGGACGGCCTCCAGGTGCTCGCGGAGCAGCAGGAAGGCGGCCGATTCGACGGGTGAGGCGGCGTCGCCGTCCTCGATGAGGTCGCCGAGGGCGACGTCGTCCTCCTCGCCGACGGGCGCGTGCAGCGAGACGGGCTCCTGGGCGAGCCGCAGGACCTCGCTGACCCGTTCCTGGGTGAGGTCGAGCTGGGCGGCGACCTCCTCGGCGGTGGGTTCGTAGCCGTGCTCCTGGAGCATCCGGCGCTGGACCCTGACCACGCGGTTGATGAGCTCGACGACGTGCACGGGGACGCGGATGGTGCGGGCCTGGTCGGCGAGGGCGCGGGACATGGCCTGGCGGATCCACCAGGTGGCGTACGTCGAGAACTTGTAGCCGCGGGCGTAGTCGAACTTCTCGACGGCCCGGATGAGTCCGAGGTTGCCCTCCTGGACGAGGTCGAGCATGGTCAGGCCGCGGCCGATGTAGCGCTTGGCGACGGAGACGACCAGCCGCAGGTTCGCCTCGATGAGGCGGCGCTTGGCCATCCGGCCGAGGACGACCAGGCGGTCGAGGTCGACGGCGAGCTGGGAATCGAGGTCGGGGGTGCTGCCGAGCTTCTCCTCGGCGAAGAGGCCGGCCTCGACGCAGCGGGCCAGCTCGACCTCCTCGGCGGCGGAGAGCAGCGGGATCCGGCCGATCTCGCGGAGGTACTGGCGGAAGAGGTC
The DNA here is from genome assembly GCF_002891295.1 of Streptomyces eurocidicus. Taxonomy (GTDB): domain Bacteria; phylum Actinomycetota; class Actinomycetes; order Streptomycetales; family Streptomycetaceae; genus Streptomyces; species Streptomyces eurocidicus. Next base: position 537,113 of record NZ_LGUI01000001.1, read on the forward strand.
GGAGGAGGGGCCGCTGGTGTCGGCGCGGGCGGCGTCGGCGGCGCGCTCGGCGGGATCCTGGTCGGCGTCGGGGTCCGGCCGCAGCGTCGTGACACCGCCCCTGCGGGCGGCGGGGCGTGGCTCCGGTGGCGGGTCGGCTCCGGGCGGGGCGTCGGCGGGCAGGCGCTCGGCCGCGGGGGGTTCGGCCTGCTGGGGCACGGCCGGGACCTGCTGGGCGGTCGGCAGGGGCGGTGTCTGGGGCCGGGTGGGCGTCCGGGTCTGCACGGGGGCGACCTCCAAGGTGATCGCTGCTGTGATGGCGGAACGAGAGGGCGCGGCGGTGGCCGGGCCACCGCCGTCCCATGGATCACGTGCGGCTTCGCGGAGGGTTCCGGGTCCCTGCGGCCGGACCTGCCGCGCTCCGAGGACTCAGGCACCGCCCACCAGTGTGGGGTACGACGCGGGCCCGCCACGAGGGGCGTGCGGGTACTTTCTGAGTCCGTTCCGTGACCGGCGGTCACGGAACGGAACCGCGGATCCCGTCGGGTAGGGGCCGGGGCGGCGCGGCTGACGGGAGCGGCCCGAGGGGGGCGGCGTGTGCCGCCGCGCGGGGCTTTTCCTCCGCCCGCCCCTTCCCGGCCGGGGCTCCGGTCCTCGGATTCCCCCGGCTGAGCGGGCTCGGCGAAGTCCGGTGCGGTTCGGCAGCGCCCGAAGGGGCGCGGGGCTGTGACATGGTGCGGCTCCGCCGCGTGGGCGCGACCGGCCACGACGCACCCGCGGACGGTGCACCGGACTTCGCGCGGAGCGCTCAGCGCCGGGAGGTGCCCCCTGGCGGGCTGATTTCCGCCCGTCCGGCGTTTGCGGACACCGCGCGGCAGCGCGGAAAAGGCCGGCGCGGGGCCGGGTCAGAGAGCCGCCGCGCCGCGGTCCTTGAGGGCGCGGCCGTACTGCTCCAGCACCCAGAGTTCGTTCTGCACGGCGGCCAGGTGGTCCGGGGCGGCCTGGCCGCCCAGCCGGACCAGGCCGCCCTGGACCTCGCGGATGCGGCGCTCGACCGCCCGCAGGCGGACCTGGACGAGCTGCATGCCGGCGTAGACCTCGTCCACGTTCTTGCTGCGGATGGCCTCGACGGCGAGCTCGGTGACCAGCTTGCGGACGGTGTCGTCGGGCGCCGCGTCGCGGACGCGCGTGAGATAGCCGTCGGTGGCGCCGGTGACGCCGCCCGCCTCGTCGACGGCGCGGCGCACCAGAACGTACGGCGCGGCCGTGAACTCGTCCTCGCCGTAGGCGTCGAAGGCGGGGGCGACCAGCTCGGGTCGCTGGAGGGCCAGCTTGAGCAGCTCACGCTCGGTGAGCGCGGCGGGGCTCCGGAGGTTGAGCGCGGGGCCGCGGGCGCCCTGCGGCGCCCCTGCGGGCGGGTGTGCGGAGCCCGTGGCGGGGGCGGGGGCCGGTGCCCCGGCCCGGCGCTGGGAGCCGCCGCGGTCGCCTCTCTCGCGGGCCCAGCGGGCCAGCTGGCCCACTCTCATGACGACGAACTGGGTGTCGAGGATGCCGAGCAGGCCGGCGAGCCGTACGGCGTACTGGTGCCGGATGGAGGGGTCCTTGATGTTCGCCACGATCGGCGCGGCCTCTTCCAGGGCCGCGGCCTGTCCCTCGGGCTCCTCGACCGCGTGCCGGGCGACCAGGGAGCGGATGGCGAACTCGAAGAGCGGGGTGCTCTCCTCGACCAGCCGCCGCACCGCGTCGTCGCCCTCGGCGAGGCGCAGCTCACAGGGGTCCATCCCGCCGGGGCTGACGGCGATCTTCGTGCTGGCGGCGAACTTCTGGTCGTCCTCGAAGGCCCGCAGGGCCGCGCGCTGCCCGGCGGCGTCCCCGTCGAAGGTGAAGATCACCTTCGCGCCGGAGTTGTCCATCAGCAGCCGGCGGAGGATCTTGATGTGGTCGCCCGCGAACGCGGTGCCGCAGGTGGCGATGGCGGTGGTGACGCCGGCCAGATGGCAGGCCATGACGTCGGTGTAGCCCTCGACGACGACGGCGCGGCTGGTCTTGGCGATGTCCTTCTTGGCGAGGTCGATGCCGTAGAGGACCTGGGACTTGCGGTACAGCGGGGTCTCGGGGGTGTTGAGGTACTTCGGGCCGTTGTCGTCGTCGCGGAGCTTGCGGGCGCCGAAGCCGATGACCTCGCCGGTGATGTCGCGGATGGGCCACATCAGACGGCCGCGGAAGCGGTCGATGGGCCGGCCGTTGCGGCTGTCCTGGGCGAGGCCGGAGAGGATCAGCTCCTTGTCGCTGAAGCCCTTGCCGCGCAGGAAGCGGGTGAGGTGGTCCCAGCCGGCCGGGCTGTAGCCGACGCCGAAGTGCTGGGCGGCGGCCTGGTCGAAGCCGCGGCTCGCCAGGAACTTCCGGCCGATCTCCGCCTCGGGACTGTCGAGCTGCTCCGCATAGAACTTCGCGGCGTGCTTGTGGGCCTCGACCAGGCGGATGCGCTCGCCCTGCTGGCGGCCGGGGGTGTACCCGCCCTCCTCGTAGCGCAGGGTGATGCCGGCCTGGGAGGCGAGGCGCTCGATGGTCTCGGCGAAGGAGAGGTGGTCGATCTTCATGACGAAGTCGACGGTGTCCCCGCCCTCCTGGCAGCCGAAGCAGTAGAAGAGTCCCTTGGCCGGGCTGACCTGGAAGGACGGGGACTTCTCGTCGTGGAACGGGCAGAGGCCCTTGAGGTTGCCGCCGCCGGCGTTGCGCAGCTGGAGGTACTCGGACACGACGGCGTCGATCGGGACCGCGTCCCGGACCGCCTTCACGTCGTCATCGTTGATCCGTCCTGCCACGTGTGAAGTCTACGGCCGGGCACCGACACCTCAGGCCGCCGGGCGCCCGGGACCCCCTCCGGAGAGCTTGATCGTGAAGACGAGGTGGGGGCCGATGCCCGCCACGGTGAACTCCTCGCCACGGGCGGTGAAGCCGTGGTGCTCGTAGAAGCCCCGGGCGGAGGTGCGGCCGTTGCACCACACCAGGCCGGCGCCGCGGGCGGCGGCCTCGGCGAGGCCCGCCCGCAGGACGGCCGCGCCGTAGCCGAGGCCGCGCACGGCCGGGTCGGCGGCCATGCCGCGGAAGCGGTACGCGGCCTCGCCCGTACCCGGCACCGGCTCGGGGACGAAGGTGACGCAGGCCCGCACCGCCGCCTCCGCGCCGTCGGCCGCGGCGTAGGCGGCGATGTGGAAGGTGCCGGGCGCGGCGTCCTCGGCGAAGACCGCCGAGGACGCCGGGTGCCCGGGGCGCAGCACGGCGTGCCGCAGGGCGAAGACCTCCGCGACGGGCACCAGGGCGGTGCGTATCGCCCTCATGGGGTGATCAGGGAGTCGAGCGGGACGCCGGGGTCGGCGAGGGCGTCGGGGTCCGGCCGGGCGCCGGAGCGGATGAGCTTCTGGATGGGGTCGGTGACATCCCACACATTCACGTTCATGCCGGCGAGGAGGCGGCCCTCGGAGAGCCAGAAGGCGACGAATTCCCGCTTGCCGACGTCGCCGCGGCAGACGACCTGGTCGTACGAGCCGGGGGGCGCCCAGCCGGAGTACTCCAGGCCGACGTCGTACTGGTCGGAGAAGAAGTACGGGACCCGGTCGTAGGAGACCTCCTGGCCGAGCATGGCGCGGGCGGCGGCGGGTCCGCTGTTGAGGGCGTTGGCCCAGTGCTCGACGCGCAGCCGGGTGCCGAGCCAGGGGTGCTCGGCGGCGGCGACGTCGCCCGCGGCGTAGATGTCGGGGTCGGAGGTGCGCAGGGAGGCGTCGACGGCGATGCCGCCGCCGTCGGCGCGGTCGACGAGGGCGAGGCCGGCGGCCTCGGCGAGGGCGGTCCGGGGGGCCGCGCCGATGGCGGCGAGGACGTCGTGGGCGGGGTGCTCCTCGCCGTCGTCGGTGCGGGCGGCCAGGACCATGCCGTCCTGGCCGGTGATCTCGGTGAGGCGGGCGCCGAAGTGGAAGCGGACGCCGTGCTCGCTGTGCAGGTCGGTGAAGAGCTGGCCGAGCTCGGGGCCGAGGACGGGGTGCAGCGGGGTGGGCTCGGCCTCCACGACGGTCACCTCGGCGCCGTAGCCCCGGGCGGCGGCGGCGACCTCCAGGCCGATCCAGCCGGCGCCGGCGATGACGAGGTGGCCGTTGTCCCTGCCGAGGGAGGCGAGGACGCCGCGCAGCCGCTCGGCGTGGGAGAGGCGGCGCAGGTGGTGGACCCCGGCCAGGCCGGTGCCGGGGATGTCGAGGCGGCGCGGTTCGGAGCCGGTGGCGAGCAGCAGCCGGTCGTAGTGGACGCGGGTGCCGTCGCCGAGGCGGACGGTCCTGGCCGCGCGGTCGAGGTGGACGGCCGGCTGGCCGAGGTGGAGCTCGATGTCGGCGCGCGCGTACCAGCCCGGCTCGTGGACGAAGAGGCTCTCGCGGTCGTCCTTGCCGATGAGGTACCCCTTGGAGAGCGGCGGCCGCTCGTAGGGGTGGTCACGTTCGTCGCAGATCAGGATCACCCGGCCGGTGAAGCCCTCCGAGCGGAGGGTCTCGGCCGCCTTCGCGCCGGCCAGCCCCCCTCCGACGATGACGAACGTCTGGTGTGCGTCGACCACTTGCTGCCTCCTCGCTGCCACGCAGTGCGTCTGCGCTACCGCCCCCCGGTCGGAACCGCCCGTGCGAAGGGTCCCGCACGGAGCCGACGGCCGGAAGAGGGACTGTCCCGGACGGTCAGTACCCGCATGGTGCGGGGGAACCACCCGGATTCTGTGGACATTCGGTCACCCTTTTGCCACGGTCCGCCGCCGGGTGAGCCGGGTTCGCAGCGAACGGGCGGAGACATCGGTGAGCGCGGCGATCTGGTCGACGACGGCGCGCAGCCGGCCCGCGTCGTCGTCGGCCGCGGCGAAGAGGGAGCGGAACTGCGGGTCGAGGCCGTCGGGGGCGCCGGCGACGAGGGCCTCGGCGAGCTCGGCGATGACGACGCGCTGGTCGGCGCGGAGCTTCTCCTGGTCCTCGCGCTGGATGACGTAGCGGTCGGCGACGGCCTTGAGGACGGCGCACTCCAGGCGGGTGGCGCGGGGGACGACGAGTTCGGCGCGGTAGCGGGTGAGGCGGCCGGGGCCGTAGGCGGCCCGGGTGGCGTTCTCGGCGGCGAGGCAGAAGCGGCCGATGAGCTGGCTGGTGGCGTCCTTGAGGCGGGCCTGGGCGACGGCCGAGCCGTCGTAGCCGTGCGGCCACCACTCCTGGTCGAGGAGGCGGTCGAGGGCCTCGGCGAGCTCCTCGGGGCCGGCGCCGGGGGCGTAGCGGCGGGCGGCGACGGCGAACACGTCGCGCCGCTCGGGCTCGGCGAGGAGGCAGTTCGGGTCGAAGTGGCCGGCGTGCAGGCCGTCCTCGACGTCGTGCACGGAATAGGCGACATCGTCGGCCCAGTCCATCACCTGGGCCTCGAAGCTCCGCCGGCCCTCCGGGGCGCCCTCCCGGAACCAGGTGAAGACGGGGAGGTCGTCCTCGTAGACACCGAACTTCGGGGAGGCCGGGTCGGTGGGGTGCCCGCCGCGCGGCCAGGGGTACTTGGTGGCGGCGTCGAGGGCGGCCCGGGTGAGGTTGAGGCCGACGCTGACGGGCTCGGTGCCACCGGGGCGGGTCACGAAGCGCTTGGGTTCGAGGCGGGTGAGGAGGCGGAGGGACTGGGCGTTGCCCTCGAACCCGCCGCAGGCCCGGGCGACTTCGTCGAGCGCGTGCTCGCCGTTGTGGCCGAAGGGCGGGTGGCCGAGGTCGTGGGCGAGGCAGGCGACCTCGACCAGGTCGGGGTCGCAGCCGAGCGCGGCGCCGAGCTCCCGGCCGACCTGGGCGCACTCCAGGGAGTGGGTCAGCCGGGTGCGGGGGCTGGCGTCCCACGCCTGGTCGCTGACGCCGGGGGTGACGACCTGGGTCTTGCCGGCGAGGCGGCGCAGCGCGGCGGAGTGCAGGACGCGTGCCCGGTCGCGCTGGAAGGCGGTGCGCCCGGGGCGTTTGTCGGGCTCGGGCGCCCAGCGCTCCAGGTCCGAGGCGTCGTATCCGGCGAGGCCGGGCTGTTCCGGTGCGGTCCGTGCTGAGCCGTTCATACCCCGACGGTAACCGCAGGGTGTGACAGGAGCGACGGCGTGGGGAGCGGCGGCGGGCTTTCCGGCCGTTGTCGCCCGGGGCCGGGAACCGGGCGGTGACCTGCGACGTTTGTTCCAGGGCGACGGGGAGGTCGAGGAATATGGGTGGCATGGCCGAGCGGGTCCGGCGGCGTCTGCCGAGAACGCGGCGGGGCCGGCGGCGTGCGGTGTGGGCGGTGGTGGCGGGCTGTGTGCTGGCGCTGCTGCCGGTCACCTGGGTGTACGCGGCGGCGGAGCCCCGGGTGCGGGACCTGCGGAGCGTGCCCGCGGCGCCGGTCGCGATGGTGTTCGGCGCCGGGTTGTGGGAGGGCAGGCCGTCGCCGTATCTGGCGCACCGGCTGGACGCGGCGGTGGAGCTGTACAAGGCGGGCAAGGTCCGGGTGGTGCTGGTCACGGGCGACAACAGCCGTGCGGAGTACGACGAGCCGGACGCGATGCGCGCGTATCTGACGGAGCGGGGGGTGCCGGACGACCGCGTCGTCAGCGACTTCGCGGGCTTCGACACCTGGGACTCCTGCACCCGGGCCGCGCGGGTCTTCGGGGTGCGGAAGGCGGTGCTGGTCAGCCAGGGGTTCCACATCCGGCGGGCGCTGGCGCTGTGCGGGGCGGCGGGCATCGACGCGCACGGCGTCGGGGTGGACGCGGTGCACGACGTCACCTGGTACGCGGGTGGCGCGCGGGAGGTCTTCGCCTCGGGCAAGGCGGCGCTGGACGCCCTGGTCCGGCCCGGGCCGCGCTTCCTGGGCCCGCACGAGCCGGGGGTGGAGCGGGCGCTCCAGGACGCGGGGCGCGGGCGCTGACCGGGCGCGGACGGCGGCGGCCGGGGCGATGGGTGACCCGTACGGCTTCCGGGTGAGCGGAGCTACGTTTTCCACCGCCCGGGGCGCGCCCCGGGGGGGGCACTCCCGGAGGTGATGCGGGCGCCCCCCACGATCCCGGGGGCCCGGACACCCGGTCGGCCCGGGTGCGCGGCCTCGCACCACGGTCCGCCCGGCATCGGTCTCACCGCCCGGCCGGACAGGGTGGCCTCCGGCGGCGACCATGGCGGACGTGTCGGCAGGGACGCGGCACGGGGAACTCCCCCACCCGGAGCACGGGCCCGGCGGTGGTGGGTGCGGTCCGCGCCGGCAGGCGGTCAGTCGCGGCGCGGCTCACGGCCGTTGACAGCGTCGAGGTAGAGCCGGAAGATCGCGTCGTCGTTGACCGGGCTGTACGAGATCCGTGAGCCCTCGTCCCCGTCGGGGCCGCCGCCGTTGAGCCCGCCCAGCACGCCGACCAGGTCGCCCGTTCTCGTCTTCTCGTCGAAACGGGTGAGCCAGGGGCTGCCGGAGGTGCCGGAGAGGAAGCCCTCACAGGTCATCCGCTCCTGCTTCCGGTCCTCCAGCCGCTCCGTCAGGGCGGTGCAGCGGATGGCCTGGTCGGCGGGGTCGTCGTCGGCGTCCGGATAGCCGATGACCGTGACCCGGTTGACGTAGCCGGGCGTACGGACCAGCCGGTTGGCGCCCGTGACGCGCTCGATCTGGCGGCCACGGGCGTCCGGCTTGACGGTCGCGAAGGCGAAGTCCAGGTCGGACCCCTCGCCGCTGTCGGAGCGCCGCGGGTCGGTGAACGCCCGGTCCACCGGCCAGACCCCGTACGGCTGCCGGTCGGCGCCCGCGCGGTAGCCCGGCACGAAGACGGCGTCCTCGCCGACGGAGCAGTGGCCGGCGGTCACGATCAGATTGCCCTTGGGGCTGTGCACCACGCTGGCGGTGCAGTGGTGGTCCCGCATGTCCTCGCCGGCGGTGAAGAGGACGCCGACCGAGGGCACCCCGTCGAAGTGGCGCGCGCTGCCGGTGATCCGCTGGGCCTCGGGGGCGGCCGCGCCGCCGCCCGCGCCGTCGGTCCCGGGGGCGGCCGCCGCCCGCTCCGGCCCCCAGAAGCGCCGGGCCTCCGTGCTGGACCAGTTACCGGCCCGGGCGTGCCCGCCGGCGCCCTTCGGCACCGCGGCGGCCAGTGTGACGACATACAGCCCCGCGAGCACGGCCCGGACCCACCGGACCCGCCACCACCGGGAAAAACCCACGTCAAACCCCACCACGTCGGAACGGTAAAGGTAATCGACAGGCTAACCACAAGCACCACGAGCGAACCCTCACCGGTCCGATCAGCTGACGGACGTCACCCGATCAACCGCCCCACTGGTCGTACCCCAGCTTGCAGACGAGCGACACCACGACCACCACCAGCACCCCTCGTACGAAGCCGCTCCCCCGTTTGAGGGCCGCCCGCGCGCCGAACGCGCCGCCGGTGAGGTTGCACAGGGCCATGGGCGCCGCCAGCTGCCAGAGGACGGAGCCGTGCAGCGAGAACGTCACCAGCGCGCCCACGTTGGTGCAGACGTTGACGATCTTGGCGGTGCCGGAGGCCGCGACCAGGTCCATGTGGAGGATCCCGGCGAGGGCGATGACCAGGAACGTGCCCGTGCCGGGGCCTATGAGCCCGTCGTAGAAGCCGATGCCCAGCCCCGCCACGAGGATCGCCACCAGCACCCGGCGGCGGCTCACCGGCGCGGCGGTGTCCCCGGCCGTGCCGAAGGACGGCCGCAGCAGGAGGAAGGCGAGGACGGCGAGCAGCACCCCCATGATCAGCGGGCGCAGCACGGCGCTGTCGATGCCGGCCGCGAAGAAGGCGCCCGCCAGCGAGCCGCCGAGGGCGGCGAGGCCGATCCGGACGGCGGTGCGCAGGTCCAGCCGGGCGCCGCGGACGTAGGAGACGGCCGCCGCGGACGTGCCGCAGATGGCGACGGCCTTGTTGGTGCCGAGGACATGGGCGGCCGGGATGTGCGGCAGGGCCACCAGCAGGGCGGGCAGCTGGAGCAGCCCGCCGCCGCCCACCACGGCGTCGATCCATCCGGCGGCGGCCGCGGCGAGGCAGAGCAGGAGCAGTGTCGTCAGCGATATGTCGTGGACCACTGGGGGGATCGTACGGGGTTTCCCAACTGGGTTGGAGCGGCCGGGCGGTGGGGCGTGGGCGGCTCCGGCGGGGCCGATGCGGGGACGGGCCCCGTGGCACGGCCCGTGGGCGGCACCCTTCGCCTAGGCTGTGCCCGCAGGCTACTGACGCGTACGACCCGTACCGACGGCAGAGGAGCGCGGCGGACGTGAACGGCTGGACCGCGAACGACATCCCCGACCAGAGCGGCCGCACGGCCGTGGTGACCGGCGCCAACAGCGGCATCGGCCACGCCACGGCCCTGGAGCTCGCCCGGCACGGCGCGAAGGTGGTGCTGGCCTGCCGGGACGCCGCCCGGGGCAAGGCGGCCGAGGAGCGGATCCGGGCGGCGGCGCCGGGCGCGGAGGTGCGGTTCGCGCCGCTGGACCTGGCGGACCTGGCGTCCGTACGGGAGTTCGCCGAGGACCTCCCCGACGACCGGGTGGACCTGCTCGTCAACAACGCCGGGGTGATGGCGCTGCCGGAGCGCAAGACGGTCGACGGCTTCGAGATGCAGTTCGGCACCAACCACCTGGGGCACTTCGCGCTGACCGGGCTGCTGCTGCCGCGCCTGCGGGAGGCCGGCCCCGGGGCCAGGATCGTCACCCTGTCCAGCGGGCTGCACGTCCTCGGCACCGTCGACCCGCGCGACCTCCATATGGAGCACCGCTACCGCCGGTGGATCGCCTACGGGCGTTCCAAGAGCGCGAATCTGCTCTTCACGCATGAGCTGGCGCGCCGGCTCGGCGCGGCGGGCTCGCCGGTCGTGGCCGCCGCCGCGCACCCCGGCTACGCCTCGACGAACCTCCAGACCGCGGGCGTCCGCATGGAGGAACGGGCCCTGGCGGAGCGCGGGGTGGAGCTGCTGAACAGCGCTGTCGCGCAGAGCGCGGCGGAGGGGGCGCTGCCGGTCCTCCACGCGGCCACGGCCCCGGACGTCCGCCCGGACGACTTCTTCGGCCCCCGGCTGCTGATGTGGCGCGGGGCGCCGGCGCGGTCGTGGCGGGCGAAGTGGACCCTCGACGACCGCGCGAGCGCGGGCCTGTGGGCGGTGTCGGAACGGCTGACGGGGGTCGGTTACCTCTGACACGGGCAACCACATTCCAGCCCGTCCGGCGCTTGAGGACCGGGGTCCGGGGCGGAGCCCCGGAAGCGGGCAGGGTCGGGCAGAAGGGTCGGGCAGGGGACAGACCCGCCCTACCCCAGCCCCGCCCTCTCCAGCAGCTCGCGCGCACCGTCCCCGTCCACCCGCTCCCCCACCGCCAGCAGCACCGGCGCCCCCTCGCGCAGCAGCCCGCTCCGCCGGGCGCACCGCGCCCCCGCGTCGAGCTGGTGCCAGAGCAGCGGGTTCGCGATCAGCACCTGAGGGTCCAGTTCCACCCGGCCGCCGCCCACGTCGCGCAGGACCAGCCGGGGGGTGATCCCGTCCGACCGCCGGACCTGGGTGAGCAGGTCGGTGCGTACGCGCCGCTCGCGCAGCAGCCCCTTGGTGGCCAGCCAGCCGTCGCCCGCGGTGACCCGCTGCGGCAGCAGCACGGCGAGGAAGAGCGCGCCGAGGCAGGCCCAGCAGCCGCCGCGCCAGCCGTCGAGGGCGCCCCGCGCCAGGTCGATGGAGACCAGCACGCCGGCCAGGCCCAGCCCGCACAGCCAGGCGGCCCGTGCCTCGCCGCGCCATTCCCGGTTCCGGGCGAGCACCCGGCCGGCCGTCGGCGGCGCGCCCGGCCGCCCGTGCGCCGTCCGCCCGTGTGTCCGCACCCGCAGATGCTGTCGCCGTCCCATGGCCCGGACGCTAGGACCGCGACGGCGGCCGCGCGCCGGATGTTGATGCCGATCTGACGCCACAGCGCCCAACTCTGACGGCGCTCTGACGCGAAGCACATCCTTCGGCGTCAAGAACGCGTGAAGATCCCGCCAAATCGCGCCAAGGCGGCGCAAAGGCCGGACGCCCCGCCGCGCGGGCGGGCGCAACCTGAGCACCTCGGGCCGCACGGAGCGCGGCCCATCGCCCAGGAGGTACCCCCACATGTCCACGCCGGCCAAGACGGACGACCGGCCCGCGCTGCCCGCCGGGTCCGGCGAGGAACCGCCCGATACCGGGGCCGGGCGCCCCTCCGACGACAAGCACCGGCTGACCGCGACCCAGGGCCTGGCCGCCCTGTCGCTGGACGCCATGGCGTCCGTGGCCTACGGGCCCGAGGCCATCGTGCTGGTGCTGGCGGCGGCGGGCGCGCACGGCCTCGGTTTCACCCTTCCGGTCACGCTCGCCATCGCGGCGCTGCTGGCCGTGCTCGTCGCCTCGTACCGGCAGGTCATCGCGGCCTTCCCGGACGGCGGCGGCAGCTACGCGGTCGCGCGGCGGCACCTGGGCCGGCGCACCGGCCTGGTGACGGCGGCGTCGCTGGTGCTGGACTACGTGCTGAACGTGGCGGTGTCGGTGACGGCCGGCGTCGCCGCCCTCACCTCCGCCGTGCCCTCCCTCTACGACGACCGGCTGTGGATCTGCCTGGGCGTGCTGGCCCTGGTCACCGCGGTGAACCTGCGGGGCATCGTGGAGTCGGCGAAGGCGTTCCTCGTGCCGACCGCCGTCTTCGTCGGGTCGATCCTGGTCATGATCGTGGTGGGGCTGTTCCGGGACGCCCCGGCCGGCACGGAGGCGGCGGCGGGCCACGCCTCGGCGCTCTCCGGCAACGCCACGACCGTCGGCGCCCTGCTGCTGCTCAAGGCGTTCGCGGCCGGCTGCTCCGCGCTGACCGGCGTCGAGGCGGTGGCCAACGCGGTGCCGTCGTTCCGCGCCCCGGCCCCCCGGCGGGCCCAGCGCACGGAGGTCGCGCTCGGCGCGCTGCTCGGTGTGATGCTCGTCGGCCTCTCGGTGCTCATCGGCCGCTTCCACCTCCAGCCCGTCGAGGGCGTCACCGTGCTGGCCCAGCTCGCGGACGCGTCACTCGGCCACAACGCGGCCTTCTACGTGGTGCAGTTCGCGACCGTCGTGCTGCTGGCGCTGGCCGCCAACACCTCCTTCGGCGGGCTGCCGGTCCTGATGGGCCTGCTGGCCCGGGACAACTACCTGCCGCACGTCTTCGGCCTCAAGGCCGAGCGCCAGGTGCACCGGCACGGGGTGCTCGCCCTCGCCGCCGTCTCCGCGCTGCTGCTGGTGCTGTCCGGCGGCGACGTCAACACGCTGGTGCCGCTGTTCGCGATCGGGGTGTTCGTCGGCTTCACCATCTGCCAGGCGGGCATGGTCCGGCACTGGCTGCGGGAACGTTCCTCCGGCTGGCGGGGCAGGGCCCTGCTCAACGGCTTCGGCGCGGTCCTCACGGGCGTCTCGGCGGTCGTCGTCACGGCGACGAAGTTCACCGAGGGCGCCTGGCTGATCGTCCTCGCCCTCCCGCTGCTGGTGGCCGCCTTCGAGGCCGTCCACCGCGCCTACGGGCGGATCGGCGAGCGGCTGGGGCTGGGCCGGGTACCCGAGGCGCCGCACCGCTGCCGGTCCGTGGTCGTCGTGCCCGTCTCGTCGCTGTCCCGGCTGACCAGCAAGGCGCTGACCTCCGCCGTGTCGCTGGGCGACGAGGTGCTGGCGGTGACCGTCACCCAGCCCGACGCCGAGGGCCGGCGGGCCGCCGAGTCGCTGCGCCGCGACTGGGAGCTGTGGAACCCGGGCGTCCCGCTCGTCGAACTGCCGGCCCCCACCCGCGCCCTGGGCCGCCCGATCGTGGAGTACGTACGCGCGCTCGGGGACCGGCACCCGGACGACCGGGTCACGGTCCTGATCCCGGAGGTCGAACCCGCCCGGCTGTGGCAGCGGATGCTGCAGAACCAGCGCGGCGCGGTCGTCGCCCACGCCGTCCGCCGGGACACCGACGCGGTGATCTGCCGACTGCGGTTCCGCGTCGACGCCCGCGGCTGACGGCCTCGGGGCCGGCCGGGCACCTACGGGTACGGGGGTCACGGTGACGGCTGAGCCGGGGCCGGCCGGGTTTCCACGCCGGGGGTCGCCGCCACGCGGAGCCGGGACCGGGGTCCCGCCCGGACGCCGACCCCCGGCCCCCCTTCCGGGCCGGATCGCCGCCACCGGCCCGGAAGGGGACACACGGCGGTAAGCCCCCTGTCGTAATCCCCCCGCATCGTTGATCGTTGGTCCGTACGGTCCCGACGCGAGGGGAAGTGCCGACATGCCGATCAGCCGCAGACAGCTCATGGCCGGCGGGGCCGGCCTCGCACTCACCGGCGCCCTCGGCTCCGCGTGCGGCTCCAACACCGGGCGCGGGAGCGGGGGTTCGAACGGACCCCGCCTGTCGCAGTGGTACCACCAGTACGGGGAGGCGGGCACCCGGCAGGCGGTGATCCGGTACGCCGCCGCCTACCGGAAAGCGGACGTCCGGATCGAGTGGCGGCCGGGCAACTACGACCAGCAGACCGCGGCCGCGCTGCTGTCCTCCTCCGGCCCGGACGTCTTCGAGGTCGCCGGGCCGACGCTGGACCAGATCCAGGGCGGCCAGGTCGTCGACCTCACCGACCTGATCGGGGATGTCAAGGGCGACTTCAGCCGGACCGTCCTCGCCCCCAAGACCCACGAAGGCCGCGTCTGGGGCGTCCCCCAGCTCGTCGACACCCAGCTGCTCTACTACCGCAGGAGCATGCTGAAGGACGCCGGGGTGCGGCCGCCAGGCAGCCTGGACGAGCTGATCGACGCCGCCCGCGCGCTCTCGACCGGCAAGGTCAAGGGCCTCTTCCTCGGCAACGACGGCGGCGCGAGCGCCCTCCACGGCACCCCTTTGTACGCCGCCGGCCTCGCCCTCGTCACCGACGGGGGCGAGGTGGGCTTCGACGACCCGGCCGCGGCGCGGACCCTCGGCAAGCTGCACCGGCTGTACGCCGACAAGTCGCTGCTGCTGGGCGCCCCCACCGACTGGGCCGACCCCTCCGCTTTCCTCCAGGGGCTCACCGCGATGCAGTGGTCCGGGCTGTGGGCGCTGCCCCGGATCCGCAAGGAGCTCGGCGACGACTTCGGGGTGCTGCCGTTCCCGCCGGACGGGCCGGCCGGCAGACCCGCCGTCCCGGTCGGGGCGTGGACCGCCGCCGTCAGCGCCCGCAGCGAGCACCGCGACGCGGCCAAGGCGTTCGTGAAGTGGCTGTGGATCGACCGCACGGACCTCCAGGAGGACTTCGCGCTCTCCTACGGCTTCCACATCCCCGCCCGGAACTCCCTCGCGGCCAAGGCGGACCGGCTCAAGGAGGGCCCCGCGGCGGAGGTGGTGCGGTTCGCCGAGAAGCACGGCAGCCCCGCCCAGCCCCTGCTGTGGACGCCGCCGAGCCAGACCGCCTATCAGGACGCCCTCAACCGCGTCATCAAGGGCGGCGCCGACCCCGCCGCCGAGCTGCGGGCGGTCGTCCGCAAGGCCGGTGCCGAGCTGCGCCGGGTCCGGAAGCGGGCATGAGCGCGCCCGGGAAGGCGCGCGGGAGGCAGCGCGGGCGCCCGGTCCGGCAACGGAACCGTACCCTCTGGTTCTGGACCTTCGTCGGCCCGTTCGTAGCGGGCCTCGCCCTGTTCACGTACGTACCGCTGGCCTGGAGTGTGTACCTCAGCCTCTTCGACGCCCACAACACCGTCTCCCCCACCGACTTCGTCGGACTCGGCAACTACACGGCGATGCTGGGCGATCCGGCCTTCCGCTCCTCCCTGGTCACCTTCGCGGTCTTCACCGCCTTCATCGTGCCCGCGACCTACACCCTCTCCCTCGGCCTGGCCCTGGCCGTGAACAGGCTGCGCTTCGCCCAGGCGTTCTTCCGGTCCGTGTTCTTCCTGCCGGCCGCCTGCTCGTACGTCGTCGCCGCGATGGTCTGGAAACTGTCCGTCTTCAACGGGGTGCGCTTCGGACTGGCCAATACCGTGCTCGGCTGGTTCGGCGCCGAGCCGGTCGCCTGGCTGGCGTCGACCGATCCGCCCTGGTACTGGCTCGTCATCGGCACCGTGCGGCTGTGGCTCCAGGCCGGTTTCTACATGGTGCTGTTCCTCGCCGGGCTCCAGCGCGTCCCGGTCCGGCTGTACGAGGCGGCCGCGCTCGACGGCGCCCGGCCCGGCTGGCAGACGTTCCGGCACATCACCTTCCCCGCCCTGCGGGCCACCTCGGTCGCCGTGGTGCTGCTGCTGGTGATCGGCGCCTTCCAGGCGTTCGACGAGTTCTACAACCTGCTCTCGGACACCCGCGGCTATCCGCCCTACGCCCGGCCGCCGCTGGTCTACCTCTACTACACCGCGCTCGGGCAGGGGCAGGACCTGGGCCTGGGCAGCGCGGGCGCCGTGATCCTGGCGCTGATCATCGCCGTGGTCACCGTCGTACAGGCCCGCTGGTCGGGCCTCGGCCGCAAGGAGGAGTGAGGATGCGTGCGAGGAACACACCGGCGCGGACGACCGACGACGCCCTCGTCAGGGCCGGGCGGGCGCTGCGGCTGGTGCTGCTGATCGCGCTGGGCGCGCTGTTCCTGATCCCCTTCTACCTCCTCGTCCGCAACGGGCTCGCCTCCGAGGCGGAGATCACCGCCGCCGACTGGACCTTCTTCCCGCGCCGTCCCCACTGGTCGAACGTGCGCGAGCTGTTCGCCGACCCGGACGTGCCCATGGCGCACGCGCTGCTGAACTCCACGCTGATCGCGGTGGCCACGACCGCCGGGACCCTGCTGCTCGCCTCGCTCGCGGGGTACGGCCTGGCCCGCATCCCCTACCGGCACGCGAACGCCGTCTTCTACGCCGTCCTGGGCACCCTGATGGTCCCGGCGGCCGTCACCTTCGTGCCGTCCTTCGTGCTCGTCTCCTCGCTGGGCTGGGTGTCGACCCTGCGCGGGCTGATCGTGCCGACGCTGTTCAGCGCCTTCGCGTGCTTCGTCTTCCGCCAGTACTTCCTGGGCTTCCCGCGCGAGCTGGAGGACGCGGCCCAGGTCGACGGGCTCGGCTACTGGCGCACGTACTGGCGGGTGGTCGTGCCCAACTCCCGGCCGGTGTTCGCGGCGGTCGGCACGATCGTCTTCATCGGCGCCTGGAACTCCTTCCTGTGGCCGCTGGTCATCGGCCAGGGCCGGAGCTCCTGGACGGCACAGGTCGCCCTGTCGACCTTCACCACCGCGCAGACCGTCAACCTCCATGAGCTGTTCGTGGCGGCGACCGCCTCGATCGTGCCGCTGCTGCTGGTGTTCCTGCTGCTCCAGCGCTACATCGTGGCGGGCGTCGAGCGCTCGGGGATCGACGACTGAGCCGCCGACCGCACCCTGGGCCGGTGCCCGCCGCGCAGCAGCGCCGCGCCCAGGGGGGTGAGCGTGTGCATCACGGCGCTGCCGTTGCGCAGCGTCAGCACCAGGCCGGCCTCCCGGAGCACCCCGGCGTGCTGGCTCGCGGAAGCGGCGGACACCCCGACGCGGCGGGCGAGCTCGCTGGTGGTGCAGCCGCCGCCGATCGAGCCGAGGACGGCCGAGCGGGTGTGGCCCACCAGCTTGCCCAGCGAGCGGGGCGCGGTGACCTCGGCGGGCGCGCACTCCGACATGTGCCGGGCGGGGTAGACGAGCACGGGGGCCAGCTCGGGGTTGACGTAGGCGACGGGGGTGCGGCGGCAGAAGAAGGAGGGCACGAGGAGCAGCCCCCGGCCGCCCAGGTGGATGTCCCGGTCGACCGGGTAGTCGGCCTCCAGGACCGGTGCCCGCCAGCGCATCATCGGCGGCAGGGAGGACAGCAGGGCGTCGGCGCCGCCGTCGAGGAGGGCCCGGCCGCGCACCGCGCGGTCCGCCTCTATCTGGGCCTGGATGTGGGACCAGTAGGGCGCGATGGCCGCCTCGTGGTACGCCTGGAGCGCGCCGGTCAGCTTGGCGAAGGCCCTGGAGTCGCCCTCCGCCATGGATCGTATCCAAGCCGGGAGGGTGCGGACCGTGGAGAGCCGGCCGAGCTCCTGGTGGACCCGCTCGGGGGGCGTCTCGCGCAGCGCCTGCATGCCCGAGTCGAGTCCGAGTACGCCTTCGGGCGGGGTGAGGAAGTCCGGAAAATAGCCGCGGGAGGGAACCAGCGGCGCGAGAAGCCGCGTTTCACCATTCAACCGAGCCCGGGTTTCCGACCGCCAATCGCCGAAGATCGACTCGCCTTGTTTGTCCCGGAGTCGGTGCAGGCTCAATACGGATTCCCAGAGTGCGTCCGGGTCTCCGGCCAGGCGCAACCGGGCCAGATCGAGTCCCGTGAAATGGACGCGCAGCACCAAACCCCCACATGAGACATCGCAACCACCCCCCGCTCACTGAGTATGCACACCGATACGAGCTGTTACCACGCCCTTTTGGCCACAGTTGAAAGGACTCGCGCGGAACATGTCGGAAGCGAAATGCTATTCACGCACTCAGGGCCGCCTCCGCTCGTTCCCGTGGGGGGTGGCGGGCGAAAAAGCGGCCGCTGAGTATGCGAGTTGCCGCCCGAGCCGATGCGGGCGGCAACAACTCCCGGTGGGGGAGTAAAGAGGGGCGGCGCTCCCGCACGGGCGCCGCCCCTTCGCCGTCCGGCGGGGGTTGGCCGGGTGCGGTGCCGCGTTACACACGGGTTACCCCGGGACTCCGGCCCCTTCACCTGCGGGCCGGCGGGGCCTGATCACCCCTTGGCCTCCGGCCCTCGCCCGACTCCTTCACCTGCGGCCCGGTAGGGCTGGCCACCCCTCGGCCTCCGGCCTTGACCCGACTCCTTCACCTGCGGGCCGGTGGGGGCTGGTCGCGCAGTTCCCCGCGCCCCTGAGGGGGCCGATGCACGGTTCTCACGTGCGGGCCCTCGCCCCACGGCCCCCTGACGAGGCGTGGCACGCGGCCCTCGTGAGCCGGACGGGACGGCCCCGCGTCCCTGACACCGGTAATGCCGGACGGGCCGGAGCGCACCCGCAGGTGGTCTCCGGCCCGCAGCACATCCAGCCCGTCCGGCGATTGAGGACGCGACCGGAGGGAGCTCCCGCCGCAGGCGGCAGGCGACCCGCAAACGGCCTACGCGGCAGGCGACCCGCACGGCAGACCGCCCGCGTCACCCGGTCGGACTACCGGCTGTCACTACCCCCGCCCAGCGCGGCAGCGCGCCCCGCCTCCAGGCGGGCGACCGGGATGCGGAACGGCGAGCAGGACACGTAGTCCAGGCCCACCTCGTGGAAGAAGTGCACCGACTCCGGGTCGCCGCCGTGCTCGCCGCAGACGCCGAGCTTGAGGTCGGGGCGGGTGGCCCGGCCGGCCTGGACGGCCGAGCGGACGAGCGAGCCCACACCGTCCCGGTCGATGGTCTCGAAGGGGCTGACGCCGAAGATGCCCTTCTCCAGGTACGCGGTGAAGAAGCTCGCCTCGACGTCGTCGCGGGAGAAGCCCCACACGGTCTGGGTGAGGTCGTTGGTGCCGAAGGAGAAGAACTGGGCGGCCTCCGCGATCTGGCCAGCCGTCAGCGCGGCGCGCGGCAGCTCGATCATGGTGCCGATGGTCAGCTTGAGGCTGGTGCCGGTGGCGGCCTCGACCTCGGCGATGACCTGGTCGGCCTCCTCGCGGACGATCTCCAGCTCCTGGACCGTGCCCACCAGCGGGATCATGATCTCGGCGCGCGGGTCGCCCTTGGCGTTCTTCCGCTCGGCCGCGGCCTCGGCGATGGCCCGTACCTGCATGGCGAACAGACCGGGGATGACCAGGCCGAGGCGGACACCGCGCAGACCCAGCATCGGGTTCTGCTCGTGCAGCTTGTGCACGGCCTGGAGGAGGCGCAGGTCGTTCTCGTTGGCGTCCTCGCGGGCCTCGGCGAGCGCGACCCGGACCGACAGCTCGGTGATGTCCGGGAGGAACTCGTGCAGCGGCGGGTCGAGCAGCCGCACGGTGACCGGCAGCCCGTCCATGGCCTCGAAGAGCTCGACGAAGTCGGCCTTCTGGAGCGGCAGCAGGGCACCGAGGGCGTCGTCGCGCTCGGCGTCGGTGTCGGCGAGGATGAGCCGCTCGACCATCTCGCGGCGCTCGCCGAGGAACATGTGCTCGGTGCGGCAGAGGCCGATGCCCTGGGCGCCGAAGCGGCGGGCCCGGGAGGCGTCCTCGGCGTTGTCGGCGTTGGCCCGCACCCGCAGCCGGCGCATCCGGTCGGCGTAGGCCATCACGCGGTGCACGGCCTGGACGAGCTCGTCGGCGTCGTCGGCGCCCGCGTGCATCCGGCCCTCGAAGTACTCGACGACCGGGGACGGTACGACCGGTACCTCGCCGAGGTACACCTTGCCGGTGGAGCCGTCGATGGAGACGACGTCGCCCTCCTCGATGACGACCCCGCCCGGGGCGGTCATGCGGCGGCGCTTGGTGTCGACCTCCAGCTCCTCGGCGCCGCAGACACAGGTCTTGCCCATGCCGCGGGCGACGACGGCCGCGTGCGAGGTCTTGCCGCCGCGCGAGGTCAGGATGCCCTCGGCGGCGATCATGCCGTTGAGGTCGTCGGGGTTGGTCTCGCGGCGGATGAGGATGACCTTCTCGCCCGAGCGCGACCACTTCACGGCGGTGTAGGAGTCGAAGACGGCCTTGCCGACGGCGGCGCCCGGCGAGGCGGCGATGCCGCGCCCGAGGAGCTCGGTCTTGGCCTTCTCGTCGAAGCGCGGGAACATCAGCTGTGCGAGCTGGGCGCCGGTGACGCGCTGGAGCGCCTCGGCCTCGTCGATCAGGCCCTGGTCCACCAGCTGGGTGGCGATGCGGAAGGCGGCGCCGGCGGTGCGCTTGCCGATGCGGGTCTGGAGCATCCAGAGCTTGCCGCGCTCGATGGTGAACTCGATGTCGCACAGGTCGCGGTAGTGCGTCTCCAGCGTCTCCATGATCGAGATCAGCTGGTCGTACGCGGCCTTGTCGATCCGCTCCAGGTCGGCGAGCGGCACGGTGTTGCGGATGCCCGCGACGACGTCCTCGCCCTGGGCGTTCTGGAGGTAGTCGCCGTAGACGCCCTGGTGGCCGCTGGCGGGGTCGCGGGTGAAGGCGACACCGGTGCCGGAGTCAGGGCCGAGGTTGCCGAAGACCATGGAGCAGATGTTGACGGCCGTGCCGAGGTCGCCCGGGATGCGCTCCTGGCGGCGGTAGAGCTTGGCGCGCTCGCCGTTCCAGGAGTCGAAGACGGCCCTTATGGCGAGGTCCATCTGCTCGCGGGGCTCCTGCGGGAAGTCGCGGCCGGTCTCCTTGGCGACGATGCCCTTGAACTCGTCCACGAGGACGCGCAGGTCGGCGGCGTCCAGGTCGACGTCGGTGGTGACGCCCTTGGCCCGCTTCGCCTCGTCGAGCACGTCCTCGAAGAGCTCGCCGTCGACGCCCAGCACGGTCTTGCCGAACATCTGGATGAGACGCCGGTAGGAGTCCCACGCGAAGCGCTCGTCGCCGGCCTGGGCGGCGAGGCCGGTGACGGACTCGTCGGAGAGGCCGATGTTCAGGACGGTGTCCATCATGCCGGGCATGGAGAACTTGGCGCCGGAGCGCACGGAGACCAGCAGCGGGTCGTCGGCCTGGCCGAGCTTCTTGCCCATCCGCGCCTCAAGGGCGTCGAGGTGGGCGGTGACCTCGTCACGGAGTGCCGTGGGCTCGCTGCCGCTGGCGAGGTAGACCTTGCACGCCTCGGTGGTGATCGTGAAGCCGGGCGGCACCGGGAGACCGAGGTTGGTCATCTCGGCGAGGTTGGCCCCCTTCCCGCCGAGCAGGTCCTTGAGGTCCTTGTTGCCCTCGGTGAAGTCGTAGACGAACTTCTGGCGATCTGTGGTCTCCGGCACGGGACTCGACTCCTCACTGGGGTCCCCCCGTACTCAGGTGGGGGAGGGCATGCTCAAACGGGCTGACGGCGGGGAGCGTACCCAGATCGAAGGCCCCTGAGGAGGTCCACTCCACGGTCATAGGGCTGCAACCACCCGTCTGCCGTCAGATCGAAAGTCACGCTCCGGCAAAGGCGCCTTCGACCCCTTCTTCGACACTTAAAGCCAGGATGACAAAGAGCGTCCAAGCAAGCACGCACCGTCGATAAAAACCGTCAACTGCCATCAGGTGCCATCAAGAAATGAAAACAAGAAGGGTGGCACGGAGTGCCACCCTTCTGAAGATGCAGACCGGCTTCAGTCGCTCATCTGAGCGCACCCCTGATCAGGGGTGGCGAGAATCACGCGCCCTCAGCCGCCGGAAGTGTCAAGTTCGGCGTCCGCGCTCACGGCCACACAGGCGTACGGATCGTCCAGCCAGCCCTCCGGGAGAACCACCCGGTCGCGGCCGGACGTGCGGCCACGGGGGCCGTCCGCGCCGGCGGGCCACGCCTGGTCCAAATCGAGCTCGCTCAGAAGAGCGCCCAGTTCGTCCAGGGATGAGGCGATTGCCAGCTTCTTCCGCATGTCCGAGCCGACCGAGAAGCCCTTGGTGTACCAGGCGACGTGCTTGCGGAAGTCGATGACACCGCGCTCCTCGCTCTCCAGCCACTCCCCCAGCAGCCGCGCGTGGCGCACCATCACGGCGGCCACCTCGCGGAACGTGGGCGCCGTGGGCGCCCCGCCGTGCTCGAAGGCGGCCACCAGGTCGCCGAAGAGCCAGGGGCGGCCCAGGCAGCCGCGGCCGACGACCACGCCGTCGCAACCCGTCTCGCGCACCATCCGCACGGCGTCCTCCGCCGACCAGATGTCGCCGTTCCCGAGGACCGGTATCTCCGGCACGGACTCCTTCAGCCGGGCGATGGAGTCCCAGTCGGCCGTGCCGCCGTAGTGCTGGGCGGCCGTGCGGCCGTGCAGCGCGATGGCCGTGACGCCCTCGTCGACCGCGATCCGCCCGGCCTCCAGGTAGGTCATGTGGTCGTCGTCGATGCCCTTGCGCATCTTCATGGTGACCGGCAGGGGGCCGGCGTTGCCGACCGCCTCGCGCAGGATCGCGCGCATGAGGTTGCGCTTGTACGGCATCGCGGCGCCGCCGCCCTTGCGGGTGACCTTGGGGACCGGGCAGCCGAAGTTCAGGTCGATGTGGTCGGCCAGGTCCTCGTCCACGATCATGCGGACGGCCCGGCCGACGGTCTCCGGGTCGACCCCGTAGAGCTGGATCGAGCGCGGCTTCTCCGAGGCGTCGAAGTGGATCAGCCGCATCGTCTTGGCGTCCCGCTCGACGAGCGCCCGCGTGGTGATCATCTCGCTGACGAAGATGCCCTTGCCGCCCGAGAACTCCCGGCACAGCGTGCGGAACGGCGCGTTGGTGATGCCCGCCATGGGGGCCAGCACCACCGGCGGCCACAGGGTGTGCGGGCCGATGGAGAGCGGCGCGAACGGCGAGCCGGCGTCATTGGTCATACCTCCCATTGTCCCGTACCGCTCCGGCTCCTCCGGCTGTAGGCTGAAATTAATTGGACTCGTACAACTACTTCTGGTGGTGCCGTATGACGGAGCCCTCCGTACCGGCCGGCGACCCCGCCGATGGACCGGCCGCTCCCCTCTCCTCCCGCAGGCGCCTGCTGGTGCTGGCCATCTGCTGCACCAGCCTGCTGATCGTGAGCCTCGACAACACGATCCTCAACGTGGCCCTGCCGTCCATGCGGCGGGATCTCCACACCTCGATCGCCGGCCTCCAGTGGACGATCGACGCCTACACGCTCGTCCTCGCCTCGCTGCTGATGCTGGCCGGCTCGACCGCGGACCGGATCGGCCGCAGACGGATATTCCAGACCGGCCTCGTGCTGTTCGCCCTCGGCTCGCTGCTGTGCAGCCTGGCACCGAGCCTGACGTGGCTGGTCGTCTTCCGGATGATCCAGGCCGTGGGCGGCTCGATGCTCAACCCCGTCGCCATGTCGATCATCACCAACACCTTCACGGACCCCAGGGAGCGGGCCCGCGCGATCGGGGTGTGGGGCGGCGTCGTCGGCCTCAGCATGGCCGCCGGACCGATCGTGGGCGGCGCCCTCGTGGAGTCCGTCGGCTGGCGCTCGATCTTCTGGATCAACCTGCCGGTCGGCCTGGCGGCCCTGGTGATGACCGCCCGCTACGTCCCCGAGTCGCGCGCCCCCAGGCCGCGCCGGGTGGACCCGGTCGGCCAGCTGCTGGTGATCGCGCTGCTCGGCTCGGTGACGTACGGGATCATCGAGGGCGCCGCGGCGGGCTGGACCTCACCGCTGATCCTGGGCTGCTTCGCCGTCGGCGCCGGCTCGCTCGCCGGGCTGCTGGCCTACGAGCGGCGGCGCGCGGAGCCCCTCGTCGAGCTCGGGTTCTTCCGCAGCGCCCCGTTCAGCGGTGCCACGGTCATCGCGGTCAGCGCCTTCGCGGCGCTCGGCGGCTTCCTCTTCCTCAACACCCTCCACCTCCAGGACGACCGCGGTCTCTCGCCCCTCGACGCCGGGCTCTACATGCTGCCGATGGCCGTCATGTGCCTGGTCTTCGCGCCGGTCTCGGGCCGGCTGGTGGGCTCCCGGGGGCCCCGGCTGCCGCTGCTGCTCGCCGGAGCGGCGATGACGGCCAGCGGTGTGATGTTCGCGGGCTTCGACGCCTTCTCCTCCGACCTCACGACGATCACCGCCTATGTGCTCTTCGGCATCGGCTTCGGCCTGGTCAACGCGCCGATAACGAACACGGCGGTCTCCGGTATGCCGCGCTCCCGGGCCGGGGTGGCCGCGGCGGTGGCGTCGACCAGCCGGCAGGTCGGCAGCGCGCTCGGCGTCGCCGTGATCGGCGCGGCGGTCGCCGCAGGGCTCCAGCTCACCGGCTGGTGGATCATCACCGGCTGCGGCGCGGCCGTCCTGCTGCTCGGTACGCTCACCACCGGCCGCTGGGCCGCCGGTACGGCCGAGCGGACGGCGGCCCGTCTCGACCTCGAACGGACCAGGATCCCGGTGACGACACCATGACCACGCACTCACCCCCACCCGCGCGGAACGCGGCCGCCGAGCGCGCCTGGGGCAGCCTCCGGCAGATCGTCCTCGGTGGCAACGAACGCCGCAAGGAGGTCGTCGAGGCGCTCGGCATGAGCTTCTTCCGCGTCAAGGCGCTCCGCAGGATCGCCCGGGAGCCCGTCGCCCTCCGCGATCTGGCGGACGAGCTGCTGACGGACCGTCCGTACACGACGCTCGTCGTGGCCGACCTCGCGGAGCGGGGCCTGGTCGAACGCACGGCGAACCCGGTGGACCGGCGCTCGAAGATCGTCTCGGTGACGGCGGCGGGCAGGGCGGCGGCGGAACGGGCGGAACGGATACTGGGGGCGCCGCCGCCGGCGCTGCTGGCGCTGCCGGAGGAGGACCTGGCGGCGCTGGACCGCATCACCGCGCTCCTGGCGGGCGGCCCCCCGCACGGCCCCGGACGGTGACGGAGCCGCCGGCCGCCGCGGGAGTCGCCCGCGGGCCGGCCCGGCGGCACCCTCACCGCCTTACCGCAGCAGCTCCAGCCGTTCCCGCGTCGTCTCGTCCGCCGGGACGAACGTCACCAGCCGCGCCCCCGACTGCGGGCCCACCCACAGGCTCGTGAGGTTCAGCCGCAGCAGCCCGGCCTCGGGGTGCTGGAACACCCGGGCCGTGCGGGCCGTCGGCGGCGCCACCTCATGGCGGGCCCAGAGCGCCCGGAATTCGGGCGACGCGTCGAGCAACCTCTTGAGCAGGCAGTTCCACGCCGGGTCGGCGATGTGCTCGGCCATGGAGGCCCGGAACTTCGCGGCCATCGACTGGATCACCTCCGGCCGGTCCACGAACGTGTCGCCGATCCGGGGGTGGGTGAAGGCGAGCCACAAGCAGTTGTGCTCCTCGACGGGCAGCGAGTCGAGGCCGCCCATCAGCCGCCCGTACGCACGGTTGTAGGCGCGGATGTCGTAGCGGGCGTTCTGGACGCACGCGGGGAACGGCTCCAGGCGCTCCAGCATCATCCGCAGCTGTTCCGAGACGCCCAGGCAGGTCGTGTCGGGCATCGGATCGGCCGTCTCCGCGAGGGCGAAGAGGTGGCTGCGCTCGACGCGGTCGAGCATCAGGGCGCGCGCGATGGAGTCGAGGACCTGCGCCGACACCTTGATGTCGCGCGCCTGCTCCAGCCACGTGTACCAGGTGACGCCGACGGCGGCGAGGTGGGCGACCTCCTCGCGGCGCAGCCCGGGGGTGCGGCGGCGGGGGCCGCGCGGCAGCCCGGCCTGCTCCGGGGTGACGCGCTCGCGGCGGCTGCGCAGGAAGGCCGCGAGCTCGCCGCGGCGCGCGTCGGCGGCGCCGGGCACGGCGTGCGGGGCGTAGGGAGCGGCCGGAGCGGGGCGGGGGCGGGGAGGGGCCGGGTCTCCTGCAACATCGTGGTCATGCCTCCAGCGTGCGGGGCGCGCGGTCCCCGTTCCAGGTAGTACTTGTACCAGGATAAAGAGGCTCTGGTACCAGGCTGGGACCCACGGCATCGTCCTCCTCGTGAGCGATACCCGAACCACCCCCCTTGCCCCCGCGGCGGCCACCACCGCCGCCCCCGTACGACCGCCGGCCCCGGCGCCGGGCCTGAGCGCGCTCGGCCTGATCACCGTGCTGACCGGCGCGGCGCTGCCGATGCTGGACTTCTTCATCGTCAACGTCGCGCTGCCCACCATCGACCACGATCTGCACGCGGGCCCGGCCATGCTGGAGATGGTCGTCGGCGGCTACGGCGTCGCGTACGCCGTGCTGCTCGTCCTCGGCGGGCGGCTGGGCGACATGGTGGGGCGCAAGCGGCTGTTCCTGTGGGGCACCGCGGCGTTCGGCGTGACGTCGGTGGCCTGCGGTCTGGCGCCGGACGCGTGGTCGCTGGTGGTGGCCCGGATCGCGCAGGGCGCCGCGTCGGCCCTGATGCTGCCGCAGGTGCTGGCGACGATCCAGGCGACGACCGCCGGCGCGCGCCGCACCAAGGCACTGAGCCTGTACAGCTGCACGGCGGGCGTCGCGGCCTCGGTCGGGCAGGTGCTCGGCGGGGTGCTGGTGTCGGTGGACGTGCTGGGCACCGGCTGGCGCTCCATCTTCCTGGTGAACGCCCCGGTGGCCGTGGTGGCGCTGGTGCTGGCGGTGCGGGCGGTCCCGGAGACTCGCTCGGAGCACCCGACCCGCGTGGACGTACGCGGCACCCTGCTGCTGACGGTGTCGCTGGTCTCGCTGCTGGTGCCGCTGACGGAGGGCCGGTCGACGGGCTGGCCGGTGTGGTCGTGGGTGCTGCTGGCCGTGTTCCCGGTGTCGGCGGTCGCCTTCGCGGTGGTGGAACGGCGCGAGGAGGCCGCCGGGCGGACGCCGCTGATACCGCCGTCGCTGCTGCGGATCCACTCGGTGCGCAGCGGGCTGGCGGTGATCGTGCCGTTCTCCATCGGCTGGGGCGGCTTCATGTTCGTCGTCGCGGTGGTGCTCCAGGAGGGGCTGCGGCTGGGTCCGATGGCGGCCGGGCTGGCACTGGTGCCGATCTCCCTGGCCTTCCTGGCCGGCTCGCTGGCCGGGCCCCGGCTCGCGGCCCGGTACGGGCGCGGCGTGGTGACGGCGGGGACGCTGCTCCAGGCGGCCGGGCTGGTGGGCCTGGCCGCGACCTTCCACTGGGGCTGGGACGGGCTGGGCGCCGTGGGCCCGGCACCGGCGCTGGCGGTGCAGGGGCTGGGCCAGGGGCTGCTGTTCCCCGTGGCGATCCGGGCCGTGCTGAGCGAGGTGCCCGTGGCCCAGGCGGGTGTGGGCGGCGGGGTGATGACCACGACGCAGCAGGCGTTCATGGCGCTGGGTGTGGCCACGCTCGGCTCGCTCTTCCTGTCCCTCGCCGGGTCCATGGGGATGCGGGACGCGGTGGTGGTGACGCTCGGGGTGCAGCTGGTGACGGTGGTGATCACGGCGCTGCTGAGTCTGCGGCTGCCGCGGAAACTGGCCTGAAATCACCGCCGGGCCCCCGCACCGGGGCCCGGCGGCCTCCTTCGCGACACACATGGAATGACAGATATTGAAATCTGTCATTCCATGTGTCACTCTTCCTGTGTACGCACTCCGCCGTACGCACTTCCGCAGCCCCGCGAAGGAGTCCCCCGTGCTGCACCGCACCCTCGGCACCACCGGCCCCCAGGTTTCCGCTCTCGGTCTCGGCGCGATGGGCATGTCCGCCCTCTACGGCGAGGCCGACCGCGCCGAGTCGATCGCCACCATCCACGCCGCCCTCGACGCAGGCGTCACCCTGATCGACACCGGCGACTTCTACGGCATGGGCCACAACGAACTGCTCATCAACGAAGCCCTGCGCACCGCCCCGGCGGGCGCCCGCGAGAAGGCCCTCACCAGCGTCAAGTTCGGTGCGCTGCGCACCGTCGAGGGCGGCTTCACCGGCGTCGACGGCAGCCCGAACGCGGTGAAGAACTTCGCCGCGTACTCGCTCCAGCGCCTCGGCACCGACCACATCGACGTCTACCGCCTCGCGCGGCTCGACCCGAACGTCCCGATCGAGGAGACCGTCGGCGCCATCGCCGAGCTGGTCGAGGCCGGTCATGTCCGGCACATCGGCCTCTCCGAGGTGAACGCCGAGACGATCCGCCGGGCCGCCGCCGTGGCCCCGATCGCCGACCTCCAGATCGAGTACTCGCTGATCTCTCGCGGCATCGAGAAGGAGATCCTGCCGACCGTCCGCGAGCTGGGCATCGGCGTCACCGCGTACGGCGTCCTCTCGCGCGGCCTGATCAGCGGCCACTTCACCCGGGACCGGCAGCTCGCCGCGAACGACTTCCGCGGCATGAGCCCGCGCTTCCAGGGCGAGAACCTCCGGCACAACCTCGACCTGGTCGACGCCCTCCGCGAGATCGCCGAGGCGAAGGGCGCGACCGTCGCCCAGACCGCCATCGCCTGGGTCCTGGCCCAGGGCGAGGACATCGTCCCGCTGGTCGGCGCCCGCCGCCGCGACCGCCTCACCGAGGCGCTCGGCGCGCTGGACGTCCACCTGGACGCGCAGGACCTCGCCGCCATCGAGCGAGCGGTCCCGCCGGGCGCCGCAGCCGGCGACCGCTACCCGACCGACCAGATGGCCCACCTCGACAGCGAGCGGTAGACAGACCTGGTTGTGGGCAGGCGCTCCCGGACGGTTGTGGGCAGGCGTTCCGCAAGGGCTGGGGGCACCCCCGGCCGAAGGTTGGGGGAGGGTGGGCACAACCCACCCACCGGCCCGCACCCGCCCACGAGACGGCCAGCCCACCCGGGCCCCGGCCCACCCCGGCCGGGTACGGTCGCTACCAGGCGCCGCGCCCGCCGCGCGCCACCCCCGTCCCGAAAGGACCCCACCCCCCGATGCCCGAGCCGCTGACCCCCACCCGCATCCTGGAAGCCACCGAAGACGTCCTCCGCCGCTTCGGCCCGGCGAAGGCCACCGTCGTCGACGTGGCACGGGCCCTGGGCGTCAGCCACGGCAGCGTCTACCGCCACTTCGGCAGCAAGGCCGCGCTCCGCGAGGCCGTGACCCAGCGCTGGCTGGACCAGTCGCACACCACGCTGTCCGCCGTCGCCGACGCGGAGGGCCCGGCCGGGCCCCGGCTGCGCGAGTGGCTCGCCGCCCTCTTCGCCGCGAAGCGGCGCAAGGCGGGTGACGACCCGGAGCTCTTCGCCACGTACATGGTCCTCGTCGGTGAGAACAGCGGCGTCGTCGAGCGGCACATCGAGACGATGATCGAGCAGCTGGCCCGCATCGTGGGGAGCGGTGTCCGCGACGGCGAGTTCCGCGCGGCGGACCCGGCGGCGACGGCGCGGGCGCTGTGGGACGCGACGAACCGTTTCCACGACCCGGCGTACGCGGCGGAGTGGTCCCGCCCGGGGATCGACGAGGCGTTCGAGGTCGTGTGCGACCTGGTCCTGCGGGGTCTGCGGGCGTAAGCGCCTACGGCGCTTGTCCTCGATCGCCGGACGGGCTGGAAAATCCAGCCCGTCCGGCGCTTGAGGACCGGGGTCCGGGGCAGAGCCCCTCACACGGCGGAGCCGCACATCGGATGCGGCGGGAAGGGTCGGGCAGGGGAAAGCCCCCGGCACGGACCCCACCGACGCCACCCCACCCCCTACCCCACCCCCAGGAACCGCAGCACCGCCAGCACCCGCCGGTGATCCGCGTCGGCCCGCGGCAGGTCCAGCTTCGCCAGGATCCCGTTGATGTGCTTCGCCACGGCGGACTCGCTCACCACCAGCCGCTCCGCGATCCCCGCGTTCGACCGGCCGCCCGCCATCAGCTCCAGCACCTCCCGCTCGCGCCGGGTCAGCCGCTCCAGCGGATCCCGGTGGCGGCGCAGCAGCAGCTGGGAGACGACCTGCGGGTCGAGGGCCGTCCCGCCGGCCGCCACGCGGCGCAGGGCGTCGATGAACTCCTCGACGTCCGCGACGCGTTCCTTCAGCAGATAGCCGACGCCCCGGGTGTCACCGGACAGCAGGTCGGCGGCGTAGCGCTCCTCCACGTACTGGGAGAGCAGCAGGAGCGCCGTGTCCGGCCACTCGCGGCGGATGACGAGCGCCGCGCGTACGCCCTCGTCGGTGAAGCCCGGCGGCATGCGGACGTCGAGGACCGCGAGGTCCGGCCGGTGCTCAGCCACGGCGGCCAGTGCCGCCTCCGCGTCGCCCACTTCCGCGACCACGTCGAACCCGGC
This sequence comes from Streptomyces eurocidicus, assembly GCF_002891295.1. Classification (GTDB taxonomy): domain Bacteria; phylum Actinomycetota; class Actinomycetes; order Streptomycetales; family Streptomycetaceae; genus Streptomyces; species Streptomyces eurocidicus. The sequence goes on from NZ_LGUI01000001.1 coordinate 566,751, forward strand.
CGTCTCCAGGACCTTCACCAGGCCGATCCTGAGCAGGACGGAATCCTCGGCGATCACAGCGCGCACGGCAGCTCCACGGTCACAACGGTCGGGCCCCCGGGAGGGCTGCTGATCGAGAACGTGCCGTCGACCGACGCGACGCGCTTGGCGAGCCCCGCCAGGCCCGTACCGCCCGGGGAGACGTCGGCCCCGCCCACGCCGTCGTCGGAGACGACGACGAGAAGTATCCCCCCGAAGCGTTCGACCGTGACGTCGGCCCCGGACGCCTGGGCGTGCTTGACGACGTTGGTGAGCGCCTCGGAGACCACGAAGTAGGCGACGGCCTCGATGGTCGGCGACGGCCTCGACGCCAGGTCGACCTTGAGCCGGACCGGCAGCGGTGCCCGTGCCGCGATGCCGGACAGGGCCGCGTCCAGGCCCCGGTCCTCCAGCACGGCGGGGTGCAGACCGCGTACGAGGCTGCTCAGTTCGGCGATGGCCTCCTTGGCCTCGCGGTGCGCCTCGTCGATGACCTTGCGGGCGTCGTCGGGCAGGTCCGGCAGCGTGACCTTGGCCAGGCCGAGGTTGACGGCCATCGAGACCAGCCGCTGCTGGGCGCCGTCGTGCAGGTCCCGCTCGATCCGGCGGCGCTCGGCGTCCGCCGCGTCGACGACGTCCGCGCGCCGCTCGGTGAGGTCCTCGACCCGCCGGGCCAGCCGCTCCTCCCGGCTGGGGCCGAGCAGCCGCAGGGCCGTCCGGCCGTCGGCGCGGGCGAGGGCCCCGGTGAGCCAGGCGGTGGCGTAGAGCCCGGCGAGCCCGGCGGCGGTGAGGTACGCGGCCTGGGTGGTGTATCCGCTCTGGGAGAGCCGCCACCATGTGGGCAGCGCCCAGACCCAGACGTAGACGGTGGCCGCGCAGCACGACACCAGTCCCAGGAGGGCGGTGAGCGCCCCGCCGAGCGCGACCAGCGGCCCGGCCAGCAGGTGGTAGACGGCCTGCCGGCGGCCGGCCCGGGTCCCGATCCCGTACCGTCCGGCGCCCTGCCGGGCCTCCGGTATGTCCACCCTGACCAGCGCCCGGAACCGCTCCCGCTGCACGGCGGTCAGCCAGGGGGTGGCGGCCGCGACGACGGCGAGGGGCGCGAGCACGGCCGCGATGACGAGCAGCGGGTGCGAGGGGTTCACGGTGAGCCACGGCACGGCCAGCAGGAGGCAGGAGGCGAGCTGGACGCCGATGCCGGTGGCCATCAGGGCGAAGGGGCGCCGGGCGTCGCGGAAGGGCCGGAGGAGGGGCCGGATGAAGGAGGGGCGGCGCAGCGGGGTGGGGATTCGCATGTACCGAACGTTATGGGCGCAGGTCAGAGGCCGTCGATGGTGCGGGTTTCCGAGTCGGGGGTGTAGCCAGTGCCACCCTTCCGGCCCGGGAGAGACCGGAGGCCCCGGTTCCCACCGAGTGGGAACCGGGGCCTCCGGGTCCGGCCGGGAAGACCGGCCGGAAAGGACTGAAAAGGATCAGCAGCCCAGCAGACGCGCGCCCAGGTACGCCTGGATCTGGTCCAGCGACACGCGCTCCTGCTTCATCGTGTCGCGCTCGCGCACGGTCACGGCGTTGTCGTCGAGGGTGTCGAAGTCGACCGTGACGCAGAACGGCGTACCGATCTCGTCCTGGCGGCGGTAGCGGCGGCCGATGGCGCCCGCGTCATCGAACTCGATGTTCCAGTTCTGCCGCAGGTCCGCCGCGAGGCCCTTGGCCTTCGGGGACAGCTGCGGGTTGCGGGACAGCGGCAGCACGGCGACCTTGACCGGCGCGAGGCGCGGGTCGAGGCGCATCACGACGCGCTTCTCCATGACGCCCTTGGCGTTCGGGGCCTCGTCCTCGTTGTACGCGTCGAGCATGAAGGCGAGCATGGCGCGGTTGAGACCGGCCGCCGGCTCGATGACGTACGGGAAGTAGCGCTCGCCGGCCTCCTGGTCGAAGTACGACAGGTCCTGGCCGGAGCCCTTGGAGTGGGCCTTGAGGTCGTAGTCGGTGCGGTTGGCCACACCCTCCAGCTCGGAGTACTCGGTGCCGCCGAAGTTGAAGCGGTACTCGATGTCGACGGTGCGCTTGGAGTAGTGGGAGAGCTTCTCAGCGGCGTGCTCGTACCACCGCATGTTCTCCTCGCGCATGCCGAGGCCGGTGTACCAGTTCCAGCGCTGCTGCATCCAGTACTCGTGCCACTGCTCGTCCTCGCCCGGCTTGACGAAGAACTCCATCTCCATCTGCTCGAACTCGCGGGTGCGGAAGATGAAGTTGCCCGGCGTGATCTCGTTACGGAAGGACTTGCCGGTCTGGGCGATGCCGAACGGGGGCTTCTTGCGCGAGGTCGTCTGGACCTGGGCGAAGTTGGTGAAGATGCCCTGCGCGGTCTCGGGGCGCAGGTAGGTCACCGCGCCGGAGTCCTGGGTCGGGCCGAGGTGCGTGGACAGCAGGCCGGAGAACTGCTTGGGCTCGGTGAAGGCGCCCTTGTTGCCGCAGTGCGGGCAGTTGAGGTCGGCGAGGCCGTTCTCGGGGAGCTTGCCGTGCTTGGCCTCGTACGCCTCCTCCAGGTGGTCCGCGCGGAAGCGCTTGTGGCAGGAGGTGCACTCGGTCAGCGGGTCGGTGAAGGTGGCGACGTGACCGGACGCCTCCCACACCTCGCGGGCCAGGATGACCGACGAGTCGAGACCGACCACGTCGTCGCGCGAGGTGACCATGGAGCGCCACCACTGACGCTTGATGTTCTCCTTGAGCTCCACACCGAGCGGTCCGTAGTCCCAGGCGGCGCGCTGGCCGCCATAGATCTCACTGCACGGATAGACAAAGCCACGGCGCTTGCTCAGGCTGACGATGGTGTCGATCTTGTCGGCGGCCACGGTGCTCTCTTCATTGCGACGACGAACAGCGAATGGTTCAGGTTACCGGCGCTGCACCCCCTCTCATCAAATCGGCTCTGGCCTTGGCTTGACCCGATCCCTCCGGAAGCCGCCCATAAGCCGCTCCTCGGTCTCCTGAGCACAGCTTGTTGACAATCGTTTCCATTTTTGTTGAAAATGACTGTCATGAACGTAAGCCGTCGCCACCTCCGCGCCCCCCGAATAACCACGGCCGCCGTCGCCACGGCCGCAGCCCTGGGGCTGCTCACCCTGTCCGCGTGCTCCTCCGGCACGGCGGACGAGGCGGCGGACGGCAAGCTCAAGGTGGTGGCGTCGTTCTATCCCATGCAGTTCCTGGCCGAGCAGATCGGCGGCGACCACGTCAGCGTGACCAACCTGACCAAGCCGGGCCAGGAGCCGCACGACCTGGAGCTCAAGCCCAAGCAGACCGCCTCCCTCAGCGACGCCGGGGCGATCGTCTACCTCAAGGGCCTCCAGCCCGCCGTGGACGAGGCGGTCAAGCAGTCCAAGAACAAGCACATCGCCGACGCGGCCTCCCTCACCAGCACGGAGGAGCACGGCACCGAGGTCGACGGCCACGACCACTCCTCCGGCGACAACCACTCGCACTCGCACTCCGAGGCCGGCGCCGACCCCCACATCTGGCTCGACCCCGTGAAGTACGCCGAGGTCGCCAAGGGTGTCGCCAAGACGCTCGGCGAGGCCGCCCCCGACCACAAGGCGGACTTCCAGAAGAACGCCGACGCGCTGGCCAAGCGGCTGGACGGGCTGAACAAGAAGTTCTCGGACGGCCTGAAGAACCGCGCCTCCGACACCTTCATCACCACCCACGCCGCCTTCGGCTACCTCGCCGAGCGCTACAGCCTCACCGAGGAGGCCATCAGCGGCCTCGACCCGGAGTCCGAGCCCAGCGCGGCCCGGATCAAGGACCTCCAGAAGCTGGCCAAGGAGCACCACGTCTCCACGGTCTTCTTCGAGACCATCGCCAACCCGTCCACGGCCAAGACCCTCGCCAAGGACCTGGACCTCAAGACGGACGTCCTCGACCCGCTCGAAGGCATCACCGACAAGTCCAAGGGCGACGACTACTTCGGGGTCATGGAAGCCAACCTCGCCGCCCTCCAGAAGGCGCTCGGCACCAAGTGACGGAGGTCAACACCACCATGGACGATCGCCCCGCCATAGCGCCCGGCACGGAGCCCGGCGCCGAGCCGGCCCCGGAGCCGGCCGGCGAGCCCGTCATAGCCCTCCGGGGGGTGACGGCGACCCTCGGCTCGCGCCCGGTGCTGCGCGGCGTCGACCTGACCGTACGGCCCGGCGAGGTCGTGGCGCTGCTCGGCGCCAACGGCTCCGGCAAGTCCACGGCCGTCCGCGCCGTCGTCGGCCAGGTGCCGCTCACCGGCGGCGAGCTGGAGCTGTTCGGCCGCCCCCGGCGCCGCTTCCGCGACTGGGCGCGCGTCGGCTACGTCCCGCAGCGCACCACCGCCGCAGGCGGCGTGCCGGCCACCGTGGGCGAGGTCGTCGCCTCCGGGCGGCTGGCCCGCACCCGCTTCGGCATCCTGCGCAAGGCCGACCGCGAGGCCGTCGTCCGGGCCCTGGAGCTCGTCGGCATGGCCGACCGGATCAAGGACTCCGTCGACGCCCTCTCCGGCGGCCAGCACCAGCGGGTGCTGATCGCCCGCGCGCTGGCCGGCGAACCCGAGCTGCTGATCATGGACGAGCCGATGGCCGGCGTGGACCTGGCCAGCCAGGAGGTCCTCGCGGACGCCCTGCGCGCCCAGGTCGCCCGGGGCGCCACCGTCCTCGTCGTGCTGCACGAGCTCGGCCCCCTGGAGCCGCTCATCGACCGCGCGGTCGTCCTCCGCGACGGCTGCGTCGTGCACGACGGGCCGCCGCCCGAGGCCGTGGGCCAGCACGCGCTCCCCGGCCACGACCACGTACACCCGCACGCCGGCCCGGTGGCGGAACCGATTCGGACAGGGCTGCTGACCTGATGGAAATCCTCGAACCCGCATTCATGCAGCGGGCCCTGCTCGCCGCCCTGATCGTCGGCGTCACGGCCCCCGCCATCGGCACCTACCTCGTCCAGCGCCGCCAGGCGCTGATGGGCGACGGCATCGGCCACGTCGCCCTCACCGGCGTCGGCCTCGGCTTCCTGCTCAACGCCAGCCCGGTGTGGATCGCCACCGCCGTCTGCGTCGTCGGCGCCGTGATCATGGAGCTGATCCGCTCCTACGGCAAGGCCCGCGGCGACATCGCCCTCGCCATGCTGTTCTACGGCGGCATGGCCGGCGGTGTGATGCTGACGAGCCTCTCCGAGGCCGGCTCCAACGCCAACCTCGTCTCGTACCTCTTCGGCTCGATCACGACCGTCTCCGAGGAGGACATGACCGCGATCTGCGTCCTGGCCGCCTTCGTGATCCTGGTCACCATCGGCCTGCGGCGGCAGCTCTTCGCGATCTGCCAGGACGAGGAGTTCGCCCGCGTCACCGGCCTCCCGGTGCGGCTGCTCAACCTGCTGGTCGCGATCACCGCCGCGGTGACCGTCACCGTCGCGATGCGCGTCGTCGGCCTGCTGCTCGTCAGCGCCCTGATGGTCATCCCGGTGGCCGCCTCCCAGCAGATCTCCCGCAGCTTCGCCATGACCTTCGGCCTGGCCATGGGCATCGGGGTGCTGGTCGCCGTCTCCGGCACCGCCACCTCGTACTACGTGGACGTGCCGTCCGGCGCCACGATCGTGCTCCTCGCGATCGGCGTCTTCGTCGCCCTGACGGTCCTCGCCGCGCCCCTGGCGAGGCGGCGCGCACGGCGCACCGAGGCCGCCGAGGGCTGCACGCTCCAGGTGCCCGAGGCACGCGCCGCCACGGACGACGTACGGGTCTGAGCCCGGCGCGGACTTGGCCACCCGGTCGCGGAGGCTGGCACAATTGGCGGCGCGACATGTGCGGATGGGTGTTCAGGCGAGCTTTTGGAGGCAACTGTGGCGACCGCGGGTCCCCCGGTACGCGGCCGGTCCACCAAGCAGCGGGCGGCGGTCGCCGCCGCGCTCGACGAGGTGGACGAGTTCCGGAGCGCTCAGGAGCTCCATGACATGCTCAAGCACCAGGGCGCCTCGGTCGGCCTGACCACCGTCTACCGCACCCTCCAGTCGCTCGCCGACGCCGGCGAGGTGGACGTGCTCCGCACCAGCGAGGGCGAGTCGGTCTACCGCCGCTGCTCCAGCGGGCACCACCACCACCTGGTGTGCCGGGACTGCGGCAAGGCCGTCGAGGTCGAGGGCCCGGCCGTGGAGAAGTGGGCCGACTCCATCGCCGCCGAGCACGGCTTCGTGGACGTCGCCCACACCATCGAGATCTTCGGCACCTGCGGGGAGTGCGCCGCCAAGCGCTGACCCGCCGTGCACACGAAGGGCCCCGGGCGATGCCCGGGGCCCTCGTGCTTCCACCGGTCACCTCACGCGGTGCCCGGCTCCTCCTCCTGCTGCTGCTCATTGGGGATCGCCCCGCCGAACCGGCGGTCCCGCGAGGCGTATTCCAGGCAGGCGCGCCACAGGTCGCGGCGGTCGAAGTCCGGCCAGAGGACGTCCTGGAAGACCATCTCGGCGTAAGCGCTCTGCCAGATCAGGTAGTTGGACGTGCGCTGCTCGCCCGAGGGACGCAGGAACAGGTCCACGTCCGGCATGTCCGCGTAGTACAAGTACTTGGCGAAGGTCTTCTCCGTGACCTTCGACGGGTCGAGCCGGCCCGCCTTCACATCGGCGGCCAGCGCCTGCGCCGCGTCCGCGATCTCCGCGCGCCCGCCGTAGTTCATGCAGAAGTACAGCGTGAGCTTGTCGTTGTCCTTGGTCTGCTCCTGGGCGATCTGGAGCTCCTTGGCCACCGACCGCCACAGCTTGGGCATCCGGCCCACCCAGCGCACCCGGATGCCGAGCGCGTCGAGCTGGTCGCGGGTCTTGCGGATGAAGTCGCGGTTGAAGTTCATCAGGAAGCGCACCTCGTCCGGCGAGCGCCGCCAGTTCTCGGTGGAGAAGGCGTACAGGGAGATGCTCCCGACGCCCATCTCGATCGCGCCCTGCAGCACGTCCAGCACCCGCTCGGCGCCGACCTTGTGGCCCTCGGTGCGCGGCAGGCCGCGGTCCTTGGCCCAGCGGCCGTTGCCGTCCATGACGATCGCCACGTGCTCGGGGACCAGCTCGCCGGGGATCTTCGGCGGCCGCGCCCCGGACGGGTGCGGGTCGGGTGTGCGGTAATCGCGTCGGGAACGGCCCAGAATGCCGCGTCGTGCCATGCGTGCCACTACTCCTTGGTCCCTGTTTCCCTATTTCTCGACATACCGGAGCGAACGGAGGCCCCGCTCCAGGTGCCAGTGCAGATACGCCGCGACCAGGCCGCTGCCCTCTCTGACATGGCGCGCCTCACAGGCGTCCGCCGTCGCCCAGTCCCCCGTCAGCAGCGCGCCGAGGAGCTCGATCGACTCCGAGGAGGGTACGACGCTTCCCGGAACCCGGCACTCCGCGCAGACCACACCGCCCGCGGCGACCGAGAAGAACCGGTTGGGACCGGGCATTCCGCACTTGGCGCAGGCTCCGAAGCTGGGCGCGTAGCCGTTGACGGCCAGGGAGCGCAGCAGGAAGGCGTCCAGGATCAGGTGCGGGGCGTGCTCGCCCGCGGCGAGCGTCCGCAGGCCGCCTACCAGCAGCAAGTACTGCTGTACGGCGGGCTCGCCCTCGTGGTCGGTGAACCGCTCGGCGGTCTCCAGCATGGCGGTGCCGGCGGTGTAGCGCGCGTAGTCGGTGACGATGGCTCCACCGTACGCGGCGATGGTCTCGCTCTGGGTGCAGAGCGGCAGACCGCGGCCGACGAGCTCGCCCCCGCGCGCGAAGAACTGCACGTCCACGTGGGAGAAGGGCTCCAGCCGGGCCCCGAACTTCGATTTCGTGCGGCGCACCCCGCGGGCGACGGCCCGGACCCGGCCGTGCCCCCGGGTGAGCAGAGTGATGATCCGGTCCGCCTCGCCCAGCTTCTGGGTGCGCAGCACGATGCCGTCGTCGCGGAACAGACTCATGGAGCCATTGTCCCGTACGGGCGAGGTGGGACGGACCGGGGTGGGGCGGGAAGGGACCGGGAAAGGGGGCAGGACAGAGGGCGGCACAGCGGGCAGGACAGGGGACGGCACAGGAACGGACTGAACCACTCCGAAACCGCAGGCAGAATGTGCGCCATGTTGATCTCTCCCCCGATCTCCTCGCCATCCGGGAGCGCCCGTTGAGAACGGCCCGTCCGCGTAGCCGGAAGCGGCCGCCTGCGATAGCCGTGGCCCTTCTCGGCCTGCTTTGCGCCCTCATATCGGCGTACGTCCTGTTCGTCACCGTGCCGGACAAGCGCGCCGACGGCCGCGCCTTCGCGACCGCGCCGGCCTGCCTCCAGGCCGATCCGTCCACGGAGTGCCGGCGTCCGGACGCGGCCACGGTCCGGGACACCGCGACCGAGGGCGAGGGCAGGTCGGCCCGGCACTGGCTGACGGTCACGGAGAAGGACGGGCCCTCGTACCGGCTGGACATGATCGGCTCGCCCAAGGTGTTCGGGACGGTGCGGGCGGGTGACCAGGTGACGGTGACGTCCTGGCGGAGCAAGGCCCGCTTCGTCGAGTTCAAGGGCGCCCGGCAGTACACGGCCGACCAGCCGAAGGACGGCTACCGCCTCCCGCTCTCCTGCGGCCTGGCCCTGCTGGCCCTGAGCGGCACGCTCCTCCGCCTCACCGTGCGCTGGACCCGCCGCCCGGCGACGGCTCCCGCGTTCGGCTACCGGGAGGTGATCCTCCCCGGGGTGGCGGGCCTATGGCTGACGGCGGCGGCGTTTATGTCCCCCCTGGTCACGGACTCGGCCCAGACGGGCCTGCTCCTGGCGGCGGCCGGGGGCGGGGGGCCGGTGCTGGTGGTGTCGTTGTGGCGTGCGCGCATGCGGCGTGAGCCGCGACGGGGGTTTCCCCTACCCGCCCCTTCCCGAATGTCCTCAATCGCCGGACGGGCTGATTTCAGCCCGTCCGGCGATTGAGGACACCGCGCGGAGCGCGGAAAAGGGGGCCCGGGGCGCCAGCCCCGGTTCGGGAAGGGGCGGGGTGGGGACAAAGCCCCGCGCAGCGGACCCACACCGCCCCACCCCCACCCACCTCAGCGCCTCCCCGCCCCCCACCCCGCGGCCGAAGCAGCATCACCGCCAACACCGCCGGCGCCGTAATCAGCAACGTCATCGTCACCAACGTCAGCCCCCGCTGCATCTTCTTCCCCGAAGTCCCCGTCGCATCCCGGTAGTTCGGATGCGCGGGAAACCGCGGCGGAACCACCGCAGGCGGCGGAGCCGTACGGAACGGCGGCGGCGTTTCCGTCGACGGCGCGGCGGCCGGCGGCGCGGGAGCGTTCCCGATGGGTACGGGCCCGGGTGGCACGGCGGGAGCGGCAGGGGCGGGAGGAACGGGCGCTCCGGGCCCGGGCGCGGGCTCCTCGGGAGCCGCCGGAGGGGCGGGCGCCGCGGGAGCGGGCGGTACGGGGGCGGGCGCCGGTGGCGGTGCGGGCACCTCAGCTGCGGGGGGCGCGGGAGGTGCGGGAGGAACGGCAACTGGCGGCGCGGGAGCGGCGGGAGCGGGCGCGGGAGGAACTGCGGCGGGCGGTGCCGCGGGGCGGGTGCGGGAGGAGCGGGGCTGCGGGGGCGGGCGCGGGAGGGCGGGCGCGGGCGCTGCGGGGGCGGGCCCGGGAGGAACCGCAGCGGGAGGCGCGGGAGCGGCCGGCGCCGGAGGGGCAGGAGCCGGAGGGGCAGGGGCGGCCGGGGCGGGCGCGGGAGGGGCGGGCGCGGGAGGCGCAGGAGCCGGAGCAGGCGGCGCGGGTGCGGGAGGCGCAGGTGCAGGCGGAGCGGGCGCAGGCGGCGCAGGTGCAGGCGGCGCAGGTGCAGGCGGAGCGGGCGCAGGCGGCGCAGGTGCGGGTGGAGCGGGGCCGGAGGAGCGGGGCGGGCGGGCCGGAGCAGGTGGCGCGGGCGCGGGAGGAGCGGGGGCAGGCGGAGCCGGGGCCGGAGGAGCAGGAGCCGGAGGGGCCGGAGCAGGAGGAGCGGGCGCAGGCGGCGGAGCCGAATCGCGGCACTTCAGCCACGCGTTCGCATCCACGGCCACGACATGCGCCTTGACGTCCAGGCACCCCTGCCCGTTGTCCACCAGGTCGGCTCTGACCGCCCCGCCCAGCAGCTCCGCGTCGACCCGCGACGGCGGATGCCGAGGCAGCAGATCCGGCAGACCGGTGACCAGCGCGTCCACCACCGGCGCACCGCTCACCCCGACGTTCGCCCCCGCGTCGGCCGCCACCGCCTCGCCCGTGCACACGAGCACCGCGGTCATGGCCAGACCTGCCGCATACCTTGCCCTCAGGCGTCCCCTCACGCGGAACAGGCTGCGCGCCCGCGCGGTCGTCCAGTCCCCGTTCGCCCCGGAGTTCATCCGATAGACGGAACACCCGCCCAATCGTGCGATCAGGCGATGTCCAGAATCGCCTTCCCGTGCAGCCGCCGCTGGAGAAGGGCGTCGACGGCCTCGGCTGCCCCGCCCCAGCCGCCCCGCCACGAGATCTGCGGTTCGAGCTCGCCGGCGGCGACCCGGTGGGCGAGCCAAGTCAGATCGGACGCGAGGCCCGAGCACTCCGGCAGGGAAAAGGTGACGATCGAGCGATCGTGCCGCCCGTTGTCGGCGAAGAGCGCGCCGAAGGGGAAGTTCTCACCCTGGTGCGCGGAGTGCCCGACGGCGACCAGCGTGCCGCCCTGCGCCAGGAGCCCGTAGGCGTCGACGAGTTGCTGCCCGCCCACCATGTCCACGACGCCGTCCACCGGCTCTCCCACCGCCTGGGGCCCGGCCACGACCTCGTGCGCCCCGGCGGCCCGCAGGCTGTCACCGTGCTTGTCCGGGTCCCCGGTGGACGCGATGACGTGCGCTCCCCCGAGGCGCGCGAGCCGCACCGCGTACCGGCCGGCGCCGCCCGTCGCGCCCGTGACCAGTATTCGCCTGCCCAGGATCGGGCCGACCCGGTGCAGAGCGCGCAGCGCGCTCGCCCCCGCGACGGGGACCGTGCTGACCGCCCCCGGATCCGCCCCGGCCGGGACCGTACCGATCCAGTCGGTGTCCACGGCACGGAGTTCCGCCCACGCCCCGGCCACGCCGAGCGTGACGACGGGCGTACCGGCCGCCGGCCCGGACCCGTCGGCGGCGGCCCGCTCCACCACTCCGGCCGCGTCCCAGCCGAGAACGGCCCCGTCCGGCGCCTCCTGCAGCATGAACCGCACCTCGCCGTAGTTGAGGGACGTCGCCGTCACCCGGATCAGCGCCTGGTTCGGGGCCGGTTCGGGATCGGGCGCCTGACCGAGGCGCAGTCCGGCGGGGGCGGAACGGTCGACGAGCAGAGCACGCATGGCGGTGCACCCTTCACTGAGGATCAAGGAATCCAGTTATGCCACTGAGTGGCATAAGCGCGCAAGTGGCACTCGCCTCTCGGATACGATCACCCCATGACCGCTGAGCCCCCGCCGTCCGGCGACGCCCGCCTCCCCCTGCGCGAGCGCAAGAAGCTGCGCACACGGCAGGCGCTGATCGACACCGCCCTGGAGCTGTTCACCGCCCGGGGCTTCGGCGGGGTGACCCTCGACGAGCTCTGCGACGCGGTGGAGATCTCCAAGCGCACGTTCTTCCGCAACTTCGCGGGCAAGGAAGACGTGGCCATGGCGCCCACGCAGGATCTGTGGCGGACGTTCCTCGACGACCTGGAGACCCGCGAGCCGGGCGACCGCCCGGTGGCCGAAATGCTCCAGGAGGCCCTGTTCGCCTCGCTTGAACGAATGACCGAGGACGGCTGGGCCCACCGCGTCCTGCTGAGCCGGCGACTGGCGGGGAAGACCCCGTCCATGGACGCGCACGGCCTGCACTTCTGCCACGGGACGAGCCGTGCGGCTCTCGACATCCTGCACCGCCGGTTCCGCTTCGACGCCCCCGACGACCTCCGCCCGCGCCTCGCCCTGGACTTGCTGATCGCCGCCTCCCACTGCGCGATCGAGCAGTGGACGAACCGGCCGGGCACGCCCACCCGCGAGGACCTCGCGACGGACCTGCGCGCCGCGTTCGCGGCGCTGCCGGGCAGTCTGACGCTGACGGCCGCCGTACGGGCGGAGTAGGCGGGCCCGGGCGCCGGGCCGGGCGGCAGAGCCGACCCGGGCCGGGCGCCCCTCCCCACTCACCCCACGGACGAATCCCGCAGCTCGAACCACACCCGCTTGCCCACGAGCGTGAGCCCGTCCCACTCCCACGCCACCCCGGACGCCTCCGACAGCCGCTGCACGAGCATCAGCCCCCGCCCGCCTTCCGCGTCCACGGCAGCCTCACGCCGCCACGGGAGCCGACCGGGGTCGGTGTCGCTCACCCCCACGACCACGTGGTCGTGATGCACGGCCACCTCGACGGCGAGACTGGTCACGCGCGCGTGCCGCACGACGTTGGAGACGACGTCGGACACGCAGAGGCAGGCGTTCTCGATGAGGGCGTCATACCCGCTCGCGACGAGCGCGGCGGCGACGAACTCCCGTGCGACGCGGGCGGTTCCCGGCCAGGCGGGAGCCGTGAACCGGTAGTTGGACGCAGGTTCCGCGCCGTCGGTAGTGCGGGGACGGTCGAGCGTTGCCGTACTCATGGGGTCTCCCTTGAGGCTGATGACGATCTGCCGCGCCTTGTCGACACCCGTGGCCCGACTGCCGCAAACCCACAACTGGCATGCAGACAGCTGCACTTCGAGATGCCCCAGCGACATCACGCGATGTGAGCCAGACCATAGGGCACATGCATGTGACCACTCAAGCGAAGGCCAACGCCTGTGCCCCTTCGGTGGACCCGCAAGACTGTGCGCTGCACACTTGGCACGCAGACCAGAGAGGGAACCCATGCCACCCCGGAGCAGCCCAACCGCGAGGCAAGCACGGCTCGGCGCCGAGCTCCGCAAACTGCGTGAATCAGCTGGCCTACTCACACGAGCGGCCGGTGAGCTGCTCGGCGGAAACCAGGCGCAGATCAGCCACATCGAGTCCGGGCGCTGGGGCGTCAGCTCCGAGCGAGTCCGACGGTTCGCCGCCATCTATTCGGTTGCCGATTCCAAGTTGATCGCCGCTCTCTGCGCCATGGCAGATGAGCGAGGCAAGGGTTGGTGGGAGAGCTACCGAGCAGCCCTGCCTGTGGGGTTCCTCGACATCGCGGAGCTCGAACACCATGCGCAATACTTGCGGGCCTTCCAGACGCTCACCGTCCCGGGCATCTTCCAGACCGGGGACTACGCGCGCACGATCTTCAGTGGCCGTATTCCCGCACTGCCCGCCGCCCAACTCGATGTCAGGGTCGAACACCGCGTGCGGCGGCGTGCCATCTTCGAACGACCCACCCCGCCGCCCTTCGAGGCGATCATCCACGAGGCCGCCTTGCATGCGCTCTACGGCGGCCGGAACGTGGCTCGTGAGCAGCTGCGTTACTTGCTGGAGGTCTCCGAATGGCCCACCGTGGAGGTGCGGGTCATTCCGTTCACCACCGAAGAGTTCATCGGGTCCGCCCAGAGCATGCTCTACGCGGGCGGAGTCGTCCCGCAACTGGACACAGTGCAGCTGGACTCCACCTACGGTTCGATCCTCCTGGACGCCCCGTCGCAGCTTGCCAGCTACCGGGCCACGTATGACGCGCTCGAACGCGTATCCCTAGAAGTAGACGAGTCCCGAGATGTCATTTCCCGTATCGCAAAGGAACTGTGAGCGGCTCGCGATGAGCGGATCCATAACGTGGCAGAAATCCTCGTTCTCCGAGGCCGAAGGCAGCTGCGTCGAGCTGAGACGTCACGATGGGCACGTCGGGATCAGGGAGAGCGAGCATCCCGAGGCCGTTATCTACACCACCCCCACAACCGCCCGCGCCTTCCTGACCCGCGTCAGACAGCTCCCGTAACGGACACCCCACCACCCCGGGCTCGTCGAGCCCGCACCCGGAGGCGCACATGAACCACCCGTCACAGAACGCCCAACAGACCCCCCTCTGGCACAGATCCCTCCACTCCACATGGATGCTCGCCGCAGGCGTCATCCTGGCGGCAGCACTCCTCACAGTCGCGTTCCTCGACGCGGAATACCGGTCGGTGTCCCTGGTCCTGCTCCTGGCCGCCGCGAGCTTCCTCGCCGTAGGCGCGATCAAGGTCTCGGTCACGCCGCGAGGCGTCGCGGTCACCTCGGCTCTGCTGCCGTTCCTGCGTCGGCGCATACCGCTGCACCGGATAGACCGGGCCGACGCCCGCTGGACCCGGCCGATGGAGATCGGCGGCTGGGGATATCGCTGGAAGCCGGGGCTCCGTGCCGTGTCCCTCCGTGAGGGCGACGCCCTCTGGCTCACGCTGGATCGGGGCAAGCAGTTCGTCATCACCATCGACGACGCCGGAACGGCCGCCGAGCTGATCAACAGCCATGCGCCCGCCGCCCGCGAGGGGCGGGAAACGCGCTGACGACCCCCGCCCGGGACGCCGCCCAGGCCCCCGCCTAGGACGCCGCCGGCCGCGCCGCCGCCAGCAGCCGGTCCGTGTCCTCCGGACACAGCAGCAACGCCCGCCCCACCGTCGCCAGAACCTCCCGCTCCGCCGGCCGGTACGGGCCGTCCGCCAGGGCGATCCGCGCGCCCTGGAGCAGGATCGTTTCCCGGCCCGCCGGGGCGAGGTGCGGAGCCAGTGGTTCCAGGGCCTCGTGGAGTTCGATGGCGAGTGCCGTGCCCCGGGGGTCGAAGCCGTCGCGCCCGCAGCCCGCCGTGCCGTCGCCGAGGCCGCCGCCGCCCGCGTACATGCCGGGGAGGCGCCCCGTGTCCGCGGCGAGGGCCTCGATGAGGGTGATCAGCTGTTCCTCGCTGCAGTCGACGAAGCCCGCGGCCCGTACCGCGCCGACCGCCGCGCGGCGGACCGTACGGGCCTCGGTGCCACCCGCGGCGAGGACGGCCAGGGCGACGGTGTGGACCGCGTCGCGGAGCATCGCGGAGAAGCGGGTGGTGGTGGGGTGGTCGAGGACGTCCATGCCGTAGCGGGTGCGGCAGGCGGTGCACTCGACGACCGGGCCCACCGGGCCGCGCGGCAGCAGTGGGACGCCGAACGCGACGAGACGGCGGCGGCCGGTGCGGCGGCGGTAGTTGCGGTCGCCCCCGCACCCGGGGCAGTAGAACTCGCCGTCGCCGACGGTCCGCCATACGGTGCGCACGCCCACCACGCACCGGTCCGGACCGGATCGGCCTCGCGCGTACATCACGGCGCACCTCCATAACGCCACGACCCCATGGTCGCGTTGACGTGATGTTAGCCACATCGTTGATGTGGCGTCAGTACCCCGTGCGCTGAGTCCGGGCGCCAGTTGGCCGAATACCTCGCCGGGCCACCGGATACGGTGGATTCGGCAACGGCCGCTTGACGCCCGGACCGGACCCGGCCGGGCCGGGCGCCGGCCTCAGCCGCGGTGGGCGCGGTTGACCGCCGAGACGACGGCCTTGATCGAAGCGCGGGTGGTGTTGGGGTCGATGCCGATGCCCCAGAGGACCTTGCCGTCGATCACGCACTCGATGTACGAGGCGGCCTGGGCGCTGGCGCCCTCGCTCATGGTGTGCTCGGTGTAGTCGAGCAGGCGGGCGTCGACGCCGATGCCGGCGAGGGCGTCGAAGAAGGCGGAGATCGGACCGTTGCCGGTACCGGTCAGAACCGTTTCGGCACCGTCCACGACCGCGTCGACGGTCAGAACGTCGGTGTCCTCGCCAGCGGTGGTGGTCTGGTGGGAGCGGAGGGCGATCCGGCCCCAGGGGTTGCCGGCCATGGGCAGGTACTCGTCCTGGAAGACCGACCAGATCTCCTGCGGGGTGACCTCGCCGCCCTCGGCGTCGGTCTTGGTCTGGATGATCTTCGAGAACTCGATCTGCATCCGGCGGGGCAGTTCCAGCTTGTGGTCGTTCTTCAGGACGTACGCGATGCCGCCCTTGCCGGACTGCGAGTTGACGCGGATGACGGCCTCGTACGAACGGCCGACGTCCTTGGGGTCGATGGGCAGGTAGGGGACGGCCCACTCGATGTCGTCGACGGTCTTCCCGGCGGCGGCCGCCTCGGCCTCCATGGCCTCGAAGCCCTTCTTGATGGCGTCCTGGTGGGAGCCGGAGAAGGCGGTGTAGACCAGGTCGCCCGCGTAGGGGTGGCGCGGGTGGACCTCCATCCGGGTGCAGTACTCGGCGGTACGGCGGACCTCGTCGATCTGGGAGAAGTCGATCTGCGGGTCGACGCCCTGGGAGAAGAGGTTCATGCCCAGGGTGACCAGGTCGACGTTGCCGGTGCGCTCGCCCTGGCCGAACAGGCAGCCCTCGATCCGGTCGGCGCCGGCCATGATCGCCAGCTCGGCGGCGGCGACGGCGGTGCCGCGGTCGTTGTGCGGGTGCACGGAGAGGCAGATGTGCTCGCGCCGGGAGAGGTTGCGGGACATCCACTCGAAGCGGTCGGCGTGCGTCGAGGGGGTGGAACGCTCCACGGTGGCGGGCAGATTGAGGATGATCTCGCGGCCGGCCTCGGGCTGCCAGACGTCCATGACGCCTTCGCAGACCTCCAGGGCGAAGTCCAGCTCGGTGTCGGTGAAGATCTCCGGCGAGTACTGGTAACCGAAGACCGTCTCATCGCCGAGGATCTTCTCGGCGTACTCGGCGACCAGCCGGGTGCCGTCGACGGCGATCTGCTTGACCTGCTCGCGGGAGCCGCGGAAGACGACGCGCCGGAAGACCGGGGCCGTGGCGTTGTAGAGGTGGACCGTGGCGCGGTGGGCGCCGCGCAGGGACTCGACGGTCCGCTCGATCAGCTCCTCGCGCGCCTGGGTGAGGACGGAGATCGTCACGTCCTCGGGGATCGCGCCCTCTTCGATGATCGACCGTACGAAGGCGAAGTCGGTGGCGCCGGAGGAGGGGAAGCCGACCTCGATCTCCTTGTAACCCATGCGCACCAGGAGGTCGAACATCTCGCGCTTGCGGGCCGGGGACATCGGGTCGATCAGGGCCTGGTTGCCGTCACGCAGATCGGTGGAGAGCCAGCGGGGGGCGGCGGTGATCCGCCGGTCGGGCCAGGTGCGGTCGGGGATGTCGACCGCCTCGTAGCGGCCGTACTTGTGGACCGGCATTCCGGAGGGCCGCTGGGTGACGGTGGCGGCGGTGACGGGCGTGGGGCGGCCGACGGCCACGGTCTCGGAAGTGCGGGGCTCGGGCATCTGCGTGGGGCTCCTCGGGTGTCCGCGTGGACGGCCGACGGGGGCTGGCTGCACCGGGCGGGGCGACCACAGCACCGAACTCCGCGGGGAGGGGGTCGGCCTACGACTGCAAACCCTCACCGCGGCAGCTAAGGAGAAGCAGCCCGTAACGCATGATGTCCAGCACGCTAACCGAGGCGGCCGCGATGCGGAAGGTGCGTATCAGCATGCGGGACACGGCCCGGTCGCACGAGTGGCGTCGATGGCACGCGCGCGCCCGGCGGTACCGCGGGGAGGAAATGCGGAATCGCTGTCCTTCAAATGATAGCCAACCACTCGATTTAATTAATCGCGACGCCAAGCAGTGACAAACCGGAGACTCGGTGCCACATTGCACGCCATGAAACGCGCTATCCATCCGGTCTTCTGCACGATCGTGCCTCCGCACGTCCTCGACAAACTCGCCCAGTCGGAGGACCCGACGGTCTCCGGGCCCGCCCGGCGCACCCTGGAGCACGACTCCCTCCAGCGCACCCGGCGCCGGATCACCACGCTGCGCGGCGCCGCCGCGCCCACGGGCACCCCCTCCGACAAGCCGCAGCGCACCATCTACGACGCGGGGCACCAAGAGGTCACGCCCGGCCGCAAGGTGCACGCGGAGGGCGACTCGCCGGTCAAGGACGCCACCGTCAACCGCGCGCACGCGGGGCTGGGCGCCACCTTCGACCTGTACCTCAAGGTGTACGGGCGGCACTCCATCGACGACTCCGGGCTGCCACTGGACGCCACCGTCCACTACGGCGAGAAATACGACAACGCGTTCTGGGACGGCTCCCAGATGGTCTTCGGTGACGGGGACAACGACCTCTTCCTGGATTTCACTATTCCGGTTGATGTCATCGGCCATGAGCTCACCCACGGAGTCACCCAGCACACGGCCAATCTGGAGTACTACGGCCAGTCGGGCGCGCTCAACGAATCCGTCTCGGATGTCTTCGGCTCGCTGATCAAGCAGTACGCGCTGGGGCAGTCCGCCGACCAGGCCGACTGGCTGATCGGGGCCGGGCTGCTGGGCCCGAACGTGGACCGGGGCGTGGCGCTGCGCTCGATGAAGGAGCCGGGCACGGCCTACGACGACAACGTGCTGGGCAAGGACCCGCAGCCGACCACGATGGAGCACTACGTCAGGACCTCGCGCGACAACGGCGGGGTGCACATCAATTCCGGCATCCCCAACCACGCCTTCTATCTGCTGGCCACCGACCTCGGCGGCAACGCCTGGGAGCGGGCCGGGAAGATCTGGTACGCCACGCTGACCGGCGGCGAGCTGTCGTCCGACGCCGACTTCGCGGACTTCGCGCGGCTGACGGCGGCGACGGCCCGCAGCCTCTTCGGCGAGGGGGACGAGATCCAGGCCGTGCTCAAGGCGTGGTCGTCGGTGGGGGTGCCCGCCTCGTAGCGGCGGGCGAACGGGGTAAGGATGGCGTCATGCGGATTGCCATCACCCGAACCGGCGGTTTCGCCGGTATCGAGCGGCGGGCCGAGCTGGACACCACCGGCCGGCCCGACGCGACCCATGTACAGGCCCTGGCCCACCGGGCGCTCGCCTCGGCCGCCGAGGAGGGCACGGCGGTGACCGGGGTGCCGGACGGCTTCCGGTACGAGATCAGCGTGGACGGCCGTACGATCCACTGCGCCGACCCGCACCTCACCCACGATCAGCGTGAGCTGATCCGGTTTGTGCTCAAGGAAGGCGCCTGACGCGGGGCCGCGTCAGGCGTCGTCCACGGTGAGCGGCGGCGAGGCTCAGAAGCCGAGCTTGCGCAGCTGCTTGGGGTCGCGCTGCCAGTCCTTGGCGACCTTCACATGCAGATCGAGGTAGACCGGGGTACCGAGGAGCGCCTCGATGTGCTTGCGGGACTTCATACCGACCTCCTTCAGCCGGGAGCCCTTGGGGCCGATGATGATGCCCTTCTGGCTGGGGCGCTCGATGTAGACGTTGGCGTGGATGTCCAGCAGCGGCTTGTCGGCCGGGCGGTCCTCGCGCGGCAGCATCTCCTCGACCACGACGGCGATGGAGTGCGGCAGCTCGTCGCGCACGCCCTCCAGGGCGGCCTCGCGGATCAGCTCCGCGACCATGACCTGCTCGGGCTCGTCGGTGAGGTCGCCCTCGGGGTAGAGCGGCGGGCTCTCCGGGAGCAGCGGGGCGATCAGGTCGGCCAGCAGCGCGACCTGCTTGTCGCCGACGGCCGAGACCGGGACGATCTGCGCCCACTCGATGCCCAGCTCGGCGCCCAGCTGCTGGATGGCGATGAGCTGCTCGGCGAGCTGCTTGGAGTCGACCAGGTCCGTCTTGGTGACGATCGCGATCTTCGGGGTCTTCTTGATCCCCGCGAGTTCCTTGGCGATGAACTTGTCACCGGGGCCGAGCTTCTGGTCGGCGGGCAGGCAGAAGCCGATCACGTCGACCTCGGCCCAGGTGGTCCGCACGACGTCGTTGAGCCGCTCGCCGAGCAGGGTGCGCGGCTTGTGCAGCCCGGGGGTGTCCACCAGCACGAGCTGGGCGTCCGGGCGGTGCACGATGCCGCGCACGGTGTGCCGGGTGGTCTGCGGCCGGTTGGAGGTGATCGCGACCTTCGTCCCCACCAGTGCGTTGGTCAGGGTCGACTTGCCCGCGTTGGGGCGGCCGACGAAGCACGCGAAGCCCGCGCGGTGAGGGGGCTGGGAGGGGGAGGCAGCACTGTCCATACGGGGTATTCTCCCCGATCCGTCGGCGGGTGCCGACCAGTGGGCGGGTGGTGGGTTCCGTGCGGGCCGTATGCCCTGCGGGCGGCCCTTTCCCCTACCCGTCCCTTCCCGGAACCGGGGGCTGCGCCCCCGGGCCCCCTTTCCGCGCTGACGCGCGGTGTCCTCAAGCGCCGGACGGGCTGATTTTCAGCCCGTCCGGCGCTTGAGGACATTCAGGAAGGGGCGGGGTGGGGAACAGGCCCGCCGCAGGCGCCCCCACCGCTCAGGCCCGCCGCCTCGCCAGCACGCTCCCCAGCAGAAAGACCCCCGCCACCGGCAGCAGCAGCGCGGCGACGAGCACGATCCAGTCCGTGCCCTCCCCACGCCGCCAGCCGAGGATCAGGGAAGTCCACAACAGCACCGTGGCGGCCACGGGCGTCCACGCGCCCACGGCCTCGGCGCGGGCGGCCGCGCGGGGTCGGCCGCGTGTCAGCAGCAGCTGGCGGATGCCGTGCGGCCACAGGACGAGGAGCCAGGCGGAGGTCGCCCAGTCGAAGCCCTTCCCGAGCGCCCAGTCGATGAGAACGCCCACCGTAAGGATCGCTCCGGCGACCACCAGCGCGATGTTCATGACGCGCGACCCCCGGGCCGCCTCCGGCGCCGCCCGCTCCCCCATGGCGCTCAGCCCGCCGGGAGCGTGGCGCGCAGGGCGCCGTCGGGGCCCGCGAGCAGGACGGGCGTGCCGGGGCCGCCGAGGTCCCGTACGGCGGCCCGGTCCTCGTCCGGCAGGGCCTCGGCCTCGGAGACGACGGCGGCGGCCTCCAGGGACTTCGCCCCGCTGGCCACGGCCATCGCGACGGCGGTCCGGAGCGCGGAGAGGCGGAGGGAGTCGAGGGAGACGGTCCCGGCGACGTACGTACGGCCCGTCTCGTCGCGCACGGCGGCGCCCTCGGGGACGCCGTTGCGGGCCCGCGCGGAGCGAGCCAGCGTGATGATCTTGCGGTCTTCGGGGTCCAGCGTCGTCTCCGTCATAGCGGCGAGCATATGCAGCACGGCCGCCCCCGGGGAGGGAGGGTCCTCACCGGCCCGGGGAGGCTCCTCCCGGGCCTTTCCGCCGCCTTACGGAGAGCCGTATCGGTCCTCGACCGGCGGTATTCCGCCGCTCCTGCCCTCCAGGGAGTTCAGCCACGCCACCTTCGCCGCCGTGCCCGACTCCGGCACCGGGTCGTGCAGCACGATCACCAGGTCCGGCCGGGCCGGTACGGGCAGCCGGGTGGTCTCCAGGTAGAGCGTGCCGACGAGCGGGTGCTCGTACTCCTTCATGGTCCGGACCGGGGGCCGGACGTCGTCGCGCGCCCATATCCCGGCGAACTCGGGGCTCCCGGCCGACGCCTCCGCCACGACCTCCCGGAAGCCCTCGTCGCCGGGGTGCTCCGCGCAGGCGGCGCGGAACCGCGCGACGATGCGCCGGGCGTTCTCGTCCCAGTTGGTGGCGCGGGCCCGGTGTACGGGGTCGGTGAAATAGCTGACCAGGCAGTTCTGCTTGGCCCCGGGGCGGAAGCCGAGCACCAGGCCGGCCGAATCGTTGTGGGCGACCAGGTTCCAGTAGGGGTCCATGATGTGCGCCGGGCGGGGCATCATGCCGTCGACGAGCCTGCGCAGCCCGTCGCGCGGGTACTCCGGGGCGTACGCGGACTCCGGCCGCGGCGGCGGGTTCAGCCCGGCCAGCGCGTACAGCCGGCGGCGCTCCGGGCCGTCCAGCCGCAGCACGCGCGCGACCGCGTCGAGGGCCTCCGGGGGAACGGTGATCTCCCGCCCCTGCTCCAGCCAGCGGTACCAGGAGGCACCGACTCCGGCGAGGACCGCGAGCTCCTCGTGGCGGAGGGCCGTGTCACCGGGGTTCATGCGGGTCCGACAGCTCGTCAGGAAGGCCGCCAGTTCCTGGCGGGGGTGCGGGTGCGGTAGCGGGCGCTCTTCGGTAGGGCTGGCGCTCAACGGCGTCCCTTCGCGTGGTGGTCGGCCCCCACGATAGGCACGGACGTTCGGGGGTTTTCCCCACCCCGCCCCTTCCCGAATGTCCTCAATCGCCGGACGGGCTGAAAATCAGCCCGTCCGGCGATTGAGCGGAGCCGGGAAAAGCCGCCCGCAGGGCCTACCGCGAACCCGCCGCCTCCACCCGCACCGGCTCCACCAGCACCGTCACGATCCGGTTCCGCCGCCCCGCCGCCGACTCCGCCGTCAGCTTCAGCCCCCGCAGCACCGCGTCGGCCAGGCCGTACGCCGCCAGGTCCACCGTCGCCGTCGCGCCCGCGATCGGCACCCGGCCCAGCGACTTCGCCAGCAGGCCGCCGACCGTCTCGACGTCCTCGTCGTCGAACTCCTCCAGGCCGTACAACTGGCCCAGGTCGCCGATGTCGAGGCGGGCCGTGACGCGGTAGCGGCCGTCGCCGAGCTCCTCGACGGGCGGCAGTTCGCGGTCGTACTCGTCGGTGATCTCGCCGACGATCTCTTCGAGGATGTCCTCGATCGTGACGATGCCGGCCGTACCGCCGTACTCGTCGATGACGACCGCGCAGTGGATGCGCTGCTGCTGCATCTCGCGCAGCAGATCGCCCGCGTTCTTGGTGTCCGGCACGAAGACCGCGGGCCGCATCGCCGTCGAGACCAGCTCGGACTCGGCGCCCCGGCTGATGTGGGTCTTCCGGACGAGGTCCTTCAGATAGACGATGCCGACGATGTCGTCCTCGTTCTCGCCGGTCACCGGGATGCGGGAGAAGCCGGAGCGCAGCGCCAGGGTCAGCGCCTGCCGGATCGTCTTGCCCCGCTCTATGACCACGAGGTCGGTGCGGGGCACCATCACCTCGCGTACGAGCGTGTCGCCGAGCTCGAAGACGGAGTGCACCATGCGGCGCTCGTCGTCCTCGATCAGCGATTCCTTCTCGGCCAGGTCGACCATGGCCCGCAGCTCGGCCTCGGAGGCGAAGGGGCCCTTGCGGAAGCCCTTGCCCGGGGTGAGGGCGTTGCCGATGAGGATCAGCAGCTGGGGCACCGGGCCCATGATCCGGGCCAGCGGCAGCAGGACGTACGCCGCCGCGGTCGCGGTGTTCAGCGGGTGCTGGCGGCCGATGGTGCGCGGGGAGACCCCGACGGCCACATAGCTGACGAGGACCATCACCGCGATGGCGACGGTCAGCGCCTGCCAGGTGGTGTCGAACTCGCGCAGGCAGACGTAGGTGACGACGACTCCGGCCGCCATCTCGCAGGCGACGCGCACCAGCAGGGCGACATTGAGATAGCGGGTCGGGTCGGCCGCGACGGCCATCAGCTTCGCGCTGCCGCGCCGCCCGGACCGTACGGCCTCCTCGGCCCGGAACCGGGTGGTCCGGGCCAGGCCGGTCTCGGCACAGGCGGCGAGCCAGGCGACGACGAGCAGCAGGACGGCTACGGCGATGAGCTGCCCGGTCACGTGAACGTGGGGGCCGGCGAGGGCCCCTCGATGCCGCGCTCGGCGCGCCAGCCGTCGACGATCGCCGCCTGGAGGCCGAACATCTCGGCCTTCTCGTCGGGCTCCTCGTGGTCGTAGCCGAGCAGGTGGAGGACGCCGTGGACGGTGAGGAGCTGGAGCTCCTCGTCCATGGAGTGGCCCGTGGGGGCCTCCTCGCCCTGCTTCTTGGCGACCTCCGGGCACAGCACGATGTCACCGAGCAGGCCCTGCGGCGGCTCGTCGTCGTCCTTGGCCGGCGGGCGCAGCTCGTCCATGGGGAAGGACATCACGTCGGTAGGACCGGGGAGGTCCATCCACTGGATGTGGAGCTGCTCCATGGCCTCCGCGTCGACGACGATGACCGAGAGCTCGGAGAGGGGGTGGATGCGCATCCGGGCCAGGGCGTAGCGGGCGACGTCGAG
The DNA here is from genome assembly GCF_002891295.1 of Streptomyces eurocidicus. GTDB lineage: Bacteria > Actinomycetota > Actinomycetes > Streptomycetales > Streptomycetaceae > Streptomyces > Streptomyces eurocidicus. Next base: position 590,563 of record NZ_LGUI01000001.1, read on the forward strand.
GACCGCCTGCTCGTCGATGTCCGTGCCGGATTCGTTGTTGACGTCGATGGCCATGGTTCGCGGGTCTTCTCGCTTCTGGGGGTCTACAGCGCTTCGCGGCTGTCGAACTGCTCGTACGCGTCGACAATACGGCCGACCAGCTTGTGCCGGACGACGTCGGTGCTGGTGAGCCGCGCGAAGTGGACGTCCTCCACACCGTCCAGGATCTGCTGGACCTGCCGCAGGCCGCTCTTGGTGCCGCCCGGGAGGTCGATCTGGGTGATGTCACCCGTGACGACGATCTTGGAGTCGAAGCCCAGCCGGGTGAGGAACATCTTCATCTGTTCGGCGCTGGTGTTCTGCGCCTCGTCGAGGATGATGAAGGCGTCGTTCAGGGTGTTGTGCGTCAGCAGGTAGTCCTGTGTGACGTACAACGAGTCCTCCGCCGCGACCTGGATGCAGACGGCTTCCTCGCGGCCTGCGGGCTCGATGCTGTCGATGAAACGCATCGGGCGGCCACCGCCCCCGGCCGCGTGGTACTTGTCGCGTTTGCGGGCGAGGCGGAAGGGCTCGATGCCTTCGGGGAGACGGATGTCGACGATATGGGCGTCATGGCGGTGAGCAACCTCGCGGCCGTTCGCCTTCCCGGGCTTCCGTCCTTCGGCCGCCCGGCGACGGGTGTACGCGACACCGCCCAACGACTGCACCAGCGAGATCACATCATCCCGCAGGAGGATCGACGTGGTCGTGTACTGGATGCGACATGTGCGGTCCGCCTGCGAGACCGGACCGCCGTCGGAGTCGAGCAACCCTTGGAGGGCGGCCAGACGCACCTCGGCGGAGTTCTGGAGGTAATCGTCCGGGACGAACTTCGTGTGTGACCGGCTGCCCAGCAGGTCCAGGGTGCGCAGCATTCCGGTGACCGGGTTCTCCAGGGTGACCACGTCACCCTGCGCCTTCACACGGTTCAGGGTGTAGTCGGCCCGGCTCTTCCAGCGCACCTCGACACCGGGCAGAGCCGCTTCCAGAGCGTCGGCGAGCTCCGGGTCCCCGGTGGCGAACCCCGGGGTCGTACGCCCTGTGAGGCAGCCGTCGCCCAGCAGGAGGCCCAAGGCGTACGGGTCCATGGGGACCTCACGCTCGGGGAACTCGACCGGCGCAGTGAGCAGCGGCAGCTCGTAGCGTCGGGCGTGGGCAGCGCGCAGGTTACCGATCATCTCCTTGGTCTCCAGGACCCGCCACGGCTTGTCGCGACGCTTGTCCGAGGCCGTGCGGACCGTCCAGAGGTGCTCGCCGCAGCACAGGGTCCAGGCCCCGTCCTGGGCCGTGACGCGGTAGATGTCCTTCTCGCCCTGCGGATAGACGCCCAGGACCGGGGTGGGCTCACCGTTCGAACCGATGACCAGGTCACCGACCTGGAGGTCCCCGATGGGGCGCCAGCCGTCCGGCGTGAGGACGTTCGTGAAGACGGGCTGCGCACGGCCGCGCATATAGGCCAGCGGCGCCACCTCGATCGTGCCCGCCGCCATCAGCCGCGGGATCGAGTCCGGGTCGAGCATGTCGTGCAGGGCGTCGTAGAGCGGCCGCAGATAGGGGTCGATCTTCTCGTAGAGCGTGCCGGGCAGGAAGCCGAGCCGCTCGCCCGCCTCGACCGCCGGCCGGGTCAGGATGATGCGGTTGACCTGCTTGGACTGGAGGGCCTGGACGGCCTTGGCCATGGCCAGGTAGGTCTTGCCGGTGCCGGCGGGGCCGATGCCGAAGACGACCGTGTGCTTGTCGATGGCGTCGACGTAGCGCTTCTGATTGAGCGTCTTCGGGCGGATCGTGCGCCCTCGGTTGGAGAGGATGTTCTGGGTGAGGACCTCCGCGGGGGTCTCCCCGCCGCCCTCGCCCTCGTCGCGCAACATCGCGATCGACCGTTCCACCGCGTCCTCCGTCATCGGCTGTCCGGTGCGGAGCACCAGCATCATCTCGTCGAACAGGCGCTGTACGAGGGCCACGTCCCCCGGGGCCCCGGTGGCGCTGACCTCGTTGCCCCGGACATGTATGTCCGTGCCGGGGAACGCCTTCTCGATCACGCGCAGGAGGCTGTCGCCGGAGCCCAGGACCGTCACCATGGGGTGCTTGGCCGGGACCGTGAAGCGGGCCGTCGCCTGCGGCTGTGCGGGTGTCTGAGTCATGGGCCGGCTCTGGGGCCTGCTCATCCCTCTTTCCGTGTCTCACTGCGTCCGGTTCTCGGTCCGGCCCGGGTCCGCCGGGCCGGCTTTCGTCCGCTGACCTTGCACGTCAAGGGTACGACGGTCCGCCTGCGGGCCCGAGGGGTTTTACGGGTGGCGGAAGGGGTCTCACGGCTGGCGGAAGCCCAGCGTGGGCACGGCGCGGCGCAGCGGCCAGGGCCGGGCGGCGGCGGGCAGCAGGCCGTCGAGGAAGGCGTAGCGGCGGAGGGTGGCCGGGGTCTGGTCGTCGTAGGACCGCACGTGCTTCCACCAGGCGGCGACCTCCGCCCAGCCGGGCGCGGAGAGTGACCCGCCGAATTCCTGTACGGACAGGGCGGCGGTGAGCCCCGCGAAGGCGAGCCGGTCGGCGAGCGGCCAGCCGGCCAGGGTGCCGGTGACGAAGCCCGCGACGAAGACGTCGCCGGCGCCGGTGGGGTCGAGCGCCTCGACGCCGATGGCGGGCACCTCGGCGCTCTCGCCGGTGCGGCTGTCGACGGCGAAGGCGCCCTTCTCGCCCATGGTGACGACGGCCAGCGGCACCTTCTCGGCCAGGGCCCGGGCGGCGGCGCGCGGGCAGTCCGTGCGGGTGTAGCGCATGGCCTCCTCGGCGTTGGGCAGGAACGCCTCGCAGTGCTCCAGGTCGGCGAGGTCGGCGGGGTCCCAGCGGCCCGTCTCGTCCCAGCCGACGTCGGCGAAGACCCGGCTGCCGCGGCGGGCGGCGGTGGCGATCCACTCCTCCTCGCGGCCGGGCACCAGCAGGGCCACACAGGCGCGGGCCGGGGGCGGGCACTCGGGGGCGGGTTCCTCGGGCGGCGGCGCCTCGTGGCCGTGGGAGACCATCGTGCGCTCGCCCTCGTAGGCCATGGAGACGGTGACCGGGGAGTGCCAGCCGGGGACGGTGCGGGAGAGGCCGAGGTCGATGCCCTCGCCGCGCGAGAGGGCGTCCCAGCAGTACTCGCCGTACATGTCGTCGCCGAAGGCGGCGGCGAGCGAGGTGCGCAGGCCCAGCCGGGCGAGGGCGGTGGCCATGTTGGCGACGCCGCCGGGGCTGGAGCCCATGCCGCGGGCCCAGGACTCGGTGCCGCGCACGGGGGCGGAGTCCAGGCCGGTGAAGATGACGTCGAGGAAGACGGTGCCGGTGAGATAGACGTCGGTCTCCGGGTCACCCTCCCGGCGGACCTCGGCGAGGGGGTCGAGGACGGGTGCCGGACCGGTGCGGCCCTCGGGTTCCGCGGGCCCCGGGAAGCGCTCTCCTCGGAAGGCGGACGGCACCGTCGCATGAGGCGAATGGATCGTCATCCTCGCTCGCTGCTCCTCTCAGGGGATGCGGGTCCGGACAGTCTGCCCGATGCTGCGATACGTTCCGTTCCATGAGGCTGACGATTCTCGGCGGTGGCGGATTCCGGGTTCCTCTTGTGCACCGTGCCCTGTTGGACGACGCGCGGCGCGACGCGCCGGGCCGGTGCACCGAGCTCGTCCTGTACGACACCGACCCCATCCGGCTGAAGGTGATCGAGTCCGTGCTGTCCGCGCAGGCGGGCGACGTGCCCGGCGCGCCGGTCGTGCGGGTCGCGAGAGACCTGGACGAGGCGCTGCGCGGCGCCGACTTCGTGTTCTCGGCGATCCGGGTGGGCGGCACGGCGGGACGCGTGCGTGATGAAAGGATTCCGCTGGGCGAGCGGGTCCTGGGCCAGGAGACGGTGGGCGCGGGCGGGGTGCTCTACGGGCTGCGGACGATCCCGGTGGCGATGGACATCGCCGAGCGGGTCGCGGCGGTCGCCCCGGACGCCTGGGTCATCAACTTCACCAACCCCGCGGGGATGGTGACCGAGGCCATGGAGACCGTCCTGGGTGAACGGGTGATCGGCATCTGCGATTCACCCGTGGGGCTGGTGAGGCGTGCGGCGCGGGCGGTGGAAGCGGATCCGGACGAGGTGCGTTTCGACTACGTGGGCCTCAACCACCTCGGGTGGCTGCGGTCGTTGACGCTGGACGGGCGGGAGCTGCTGCCGGGGCTGCTGGCAAACGAGAAGGCGCTGCTCTCCTTCGAAGAGGGCAAGCTCTTCGGCCCGGAGTGGCTCCAGGCGCTGGGCGCCCTGCCCAACGAATACCTGCACTACTACTACTTCCGCCGGGAGACCCTGCGCTCGGTGCTGGAGTCGGTGGAGACCCGGGGCGAGTTCCTCGACCAGCAGCAGGGCGCCTTCTTCACCTCGGCCGCCGCCGCGCTCGACAAGGCGTACGAGCTGTGGGAGCGGACCCGGCGCCGCCGGGAGGAGACGTACATGGCCGAGAGCCGGGCGGCGAGCGGCGGCTGGCAGCGCGACTCCTGCGACCTGGACGGCGGCGGCTACGAGCGGGTGGCGCTCGCCCTGATGCGGGCGATCGCCGGGGACGAGCGGACCCGGCTCGTCCTGAACGTCCGCAACGGCACGACGGTGCCCGCGCTGGACTCCCGGGCGATCATCGAGACGGTGTGCGAGGTGAGCGCCAAGGGCGCCCGGCCGCTGCCGTGCGCCCCGCTGCGGGAGGACCAGCTCGGGCTGATGCTCCAGCTCAAGGCGGTCGAGCGGGCGGCGATCGAGGCGGCGCTGCGGGGCGACCGGGGCGCGGCGCTGCGGGCGCTGGCGCTGCACCCGCTCGTCGACTCCCCGGCGGTGGCGGCCCGGATCCTGGCGCGGTCGGAGATGTACTCGGTGCCGGCGGCGTAGCGGGAGGACGGGCGTGCGGGGACGGCGCGCGGGCGGCGTCCGCGGCCGGTGTCCGCGGCCGGGCATCGGCACCGCATCGGCACCGCATCAGCATCAGTGTGACGGGAGAGGCCGGGCGGCAGGCGGCCCCGGCGGCGGTCCAGCGCGGTCCGCCGGGGCCCCGGGCCGCCACCCGCACCACCCTCACCCTCCGGCCTGCGGCTTTCTTGACCTACTCATGGGGCGCCGCTGTGACCTCCGTCGTTGACCGGGCCGGTCCGGCCGCTTAGCTTCGCGCTGCACCCGTCGTGTTACCCAGGAGTATGAAGTGCCTTCGAAGCGCAACCGCATCCGTATCGCCGCCGTGACCGCGGCCCTCGCCGCCGGCGCCGGCCTCTACGCGGCGGGTGCGGCCTCCGCCGACCACTCCGCGCCGCGCACGGACAAGGAGATCCCGAACCTCGCGCAGGTCCAGGAGAAGATCAAGGCTTACTACGGCGACACCGTCGACAAGAACGGCCAGCACTTCGCCTCGCCCGACAGCAACTACGCCAAGCAGGTCGCGGAGATCGAGAAGAAGGCCAAGGCCCAGATCGACCGGGCGGTGCGCAACAGCAAGCACACCAAGACCAAGCCCGCCATCGTCCTCGACCTGGACGACACCACGCTGCTCACCTACAACTACGAGCTCCAGCAGGGCTTCCACTTCACGCCCGAGTCGCAGGACGCGTATCTGAAGTCCACCGACATGGCGGCGGTCTTCGGCATGCCCCAGCTGGTCAACTGGGCCCAGTCCAAGGGCGTGACGGTCTTCTACGTCACCGGGCGCGGCGAGCACCAGCGCGACTGGAGCGTGCGCAACCTCAAGAACGTCGGCTACAAGCCGGCCGCCGACCCCGCGCACTTCTTCCTGAAGAACAAGCAGACCCCGCCGGCCTACCTGCCCTGCGGCGCCACCTGCACCACGGTCGAGTACAAGGCGGGCACCCGCAAGCACATCGAGTCCCAGGGCTTCGACATCGTCGCCAACTTCGGCGACCAGTACAGCGACCTCCAGGGCGGCTACGCCGACCGGACGTACAAGCTGCCGAACCCGATGTACTACCTGCCGTAAGGGTCTCCGGAGCCTCCGTAAGGACGACGCCATTCAGGTCTCGTCCTTACGGACGGTGTCGTCCTTACGGGCGGCTCAGCGCTCCCGCTTGGGCACGGGGACGCGCAGCAGATCGCGGGCGACGGTCAGCCCGCCCGTGAAGCCCGCCGCCCGCGCCTGCCGCTCGAAGACGGCGGGGTCGTCGTAGCGCTGCGAGAAGTGCGTGAGCACCAGGTGGCGCACGCCGGCCGCGGCGGCCACCCGGGCCGCCTGGCCGGCCGTCAGATGGCCGTGCTCGACGGCGAGCGACTCGTCCTCGTCGAGGAACGTGGACTCGATGACGAGCATGTCGCACCCCTCCGCCAGGGCCTCCACGCCCTCGCACAGCCGGGTGTCCATCACAAAGGCGAACCGCTGCCCCCGGCGCACCTCGCTGACGTCGTCCAGGGTGACCGCGCCGAGCGCGCCCTCCCGCTGGAGGCGCCCCACGTCCGGGCCCGCGATGCCGGCCGCCGCCAGCCGCTCGGGCAGCATCCGGCGCCCGTCGGGCTCCGTCAGGCGGTAGCCGTAGGACTCGACGGGGTGCGAGAGGCGGCGGGCCTCCAGGACGTACGCCGGGGTGCGCGCGAGCACCGCGCCGTCGCCCGACACCGGCTCCTGGCCCAGGTCCACCGTCTCGCGGTAGGCCGTGGCGTACCGTAGCCGGTCGAAGAAGCGCTTCCCGCTCGCCGGGTAGTGCGCGGTGACCGGGTGCGGCACCCGGTCGAGGTTGATCCGCTGGATGACCCCGGCGAGCCCGAGGGAGTGGTCACCATGGAAGTGGGTGACGCAGATCCGGTTCAGGTCATGGGCGGCCACCCCGGCGCGCAGCATCTGCCGCTGGGTGCCCTCGCCGGGGTCGAAGAGGATGCCCTCGCCGTCCCAGCGCAGGACGTAGCCGTTGTGGTTGCGGTGGCGCGTCGGCACCTGGCTGGCGGTGCCGAGGACGACCAGTTCCCGTACGGACAAGGGTCTAGCCGGGGGGCCAGTTGAGGCCGCGTCCGCCGAGCACGTGGGCGTGCGCGTGGAAGACGGTCTGGCCGGCGCCGCTGCCGGTGTTGAAGACGACGCGGTAGCCCGAGCCGTCCACGCCCTCATCCTCCGCGACCCGGCCGGCCTCGCGCAGTATGTCCGCGGCGATCTCCGGCTCGGCGGCGGAGAGGGACGCGGCGTCCGGGTGGTGCACCTTGGGGATCACCAGGACGTGCGTGGGCGCCTGGGGGTTGATGTCGCGGAACGCGACGGTCGTCTCGGTCTCCCGGACGACGGTCGCGGGCACCTCCCCCGCGACGATCTTGCAGAACAGGCAGTCGGCCTGCGGTTCTCCCGCCACCGGTGGCTCCTCGGGGTCGTCGGCTCGTACGGTCCGGATGTTACCCGCGCGTCTTCAGGCGCTTGGACCTGGCGCTGTAGATCATGCATCCCGCCAGTCCCACCCAGCCGGAATTGAGGAACACGCCCACGAGCCACTGGGGGCCGTAGGGGAAGGTCAGCAGCAGCACCGCGCACAGGACGCACCAGACGACGCCGCAGGCCGTCACCTTCAGCGCGGGCTCGGTCCGGAGCATCCGCAGGAAGTAGCCGCGGACGGACCGGGGGAGCTTGCGGAGCGTCAGCAGGACGCAGCAGGCCCACATCGCCGCGATGGCGCCGAGGCCCACGGCCTGCGCGCCGAGCGGGATCGACGGGCCCAGCCCGCGTCCGCTCGGGGCCGTGTCCCCGGCCACCGCCGTCGCCATCGCGAGGACCAGGGAGGCCAGCGCCGGCCAGCGCGCCTGCTTCAGCAGCCTGGGCGCGATCACCCGGAGGTTGTGCTGGGCCTGCCGGGAGCCGGGCTTGACGGACAGGGCCGCCGCGAGGTCCTCGGTGGCGGCGAACAGGTCGCCGTTCGGGTCCTCCGTGCGCAGGGCCGCGAGGTTGGTGCGGGCGTCGGCGTTGCCGGGGTCGAAGGTGAGGACCTGGCGCATCGCCTGGGCCGCGATGTCCTTGCGGCCCAGGCCGTCGGCGGCGGAGGACAGCGCGAAGTGGGCGGTCGCGCGCTCCGGTTCCAGGCGTATCGCCTCCAGGGCCGCGTCGTACGCCTCCTGGAGCCCGGCCCCTTCCGGGAGCCCCCGCAGGGCGTGCGACAGGACCACCCGGGGCGCCGGGTCCTCGGGCAGCAGCCGGACGGCCTCCCGGGCCGCCTCGACGGCCTGCTTCGTCCAGCCGCAGACGCGGAAGGCTTCGCTGCGGCGCAGATACGCGTCCACGAACTCGGGGCTCACCCGGAGGGCCTCGTCCGCCGCCCGTACCGCGCCCGTCCAGTCGCGGGCCTCGAAGCGGCAGACCGAGAGCCGCTCCCAGGCCCGGGCGTCGTCCGGGAACTGCGCCAGATGGCCGGAGAGCGTCTCCTGCGCCTGGGGGTAGCGGTCGACGTCGATCAGCGCCATGGCGCGGGCGACGACGGGGTGGATCGTCTCGCTCACAGCATCTTCTTCCGCTTCAGGTACGCGAGCAGCTCGTCGTACGCGCCGCCGTCGTTGGCGAACTGCGCCACGTTGCGGGCGGCGGCGAACCACGGGCCGGTGGAAGGGCGCAGCTGGTCGAGGGCGCCGAGCAGGTCGGCCATCTCGATCATGCGGGCCCGGCCGGTGCGCACGGAGTCAAGGAGCGCGCGCTCGGCGGCCGACTCGCAGAGGTGCTGGAGGTCAGCGCCGGAGAACCCCTCGGTCCGCTTGGCCAGTTTGGCGAGGTCGATGCCGGCGACGGGCCGGTCCTTGAGGTGGTGGTGGATGATCCCCTCGCGGGCGGCCCGGTCGGGCGGCAGCACGAGCAGCATCCGGTCGAGGCGGCCGGGGCGGCGCAGCGCGGTGTCGACGTCCCAGGGGTGGTTGGTGGCGGCGAGGACGAAGACGCCTTCGTTGGCGCTGCCGTCGACACCGTCCAGCTCGGTGAGCAGCTGGTTGACGGTGTTGCGCATGCCGGTGTTGCGGATCTGGCTGCGCTTGGCGCCGAGGGCGTCCAGCTCGTCGAGGAAGAGGACGCAGGGGGCGTTGCGGCGGGCGGTCTCGAAGAGCTGCCGCAGGTTCCGCTCGGAGTTGCCGATCCACATGTCGAGGACGTCGCTGATGCTGACGGACATGAAGCGGGCGCCGAGCTCGCCCGCGACGGCGCGGGCGATGTACGTCTTGCCGCAGCCGGGCGGGCCGTACATCAGCAGGCCGCCGCGGAGGCTCTTGCCGTAGAGCTTGCGCAGCTCGGGGTTGCGCATGGGGGCCAGGAAGGCGGCCTCCAGCCGGTCCTTGACCTCCTGCATGCCGCCGACGTCGGCGAGGGTGACGTCGGCGGGCTCGACCTCCCAGAGGGAGGAGTCGTCGGCGGTGCCGGAGCCGTCGACGGCGAGGGGGGCCTCGGGCAGCGGGGGTTCCTGCGGGTCCTGGGGCGGGACGGCGGGCGACTGGACGAAACGGGGCGGGACGACGCCCGCGAGCTCGTTCTCGGCGCGCTTCCAGTCGTACGCGGGGCCGCCGGTGGCGGGGGCGGCGGTGGCAGGGTCCGCGGTCACGGTGGCGGGCGCGACGGGGTCGGCGACGGGAGGCGCGTCGGATCGCGTGGTGGCGCTCGGTGCGGCCGGGGGTGCGACGGGAGCGACGGCGCGGGCCATGAGGGTCTGCGCGTCGGTGTTGCCCGGTTCGCGCTGGAGGGCCCCGGCGGCCTGGGCGATGGCGTCCTGGACGTGTCCCGCGTCGAGCAGGAGCTGGGCGAGGTGCAGGCGCAGGGGCACGTCGTGGGGGGCGGCGTCCACGGCGGCGCGCAGGCTCTTGATGAGGGGGGACTCGTCGGGCATGCCCCCACCCTAAGCGGGGCCTTGCGGCGGGTGGAGCGGGGTTCTGGGGCGGGGGTGGGTGCCGCCGCCGGGGGTGCGGGGGTGCCGCTGCGCGGGGCTTTTTCCCCAGCCCCGCCCCTTCCCGATACCGGGGCTCCGCCCCGGACCCCGGTCCTCAAGCGCCGGACGGGCTGATTTCAGCCCGTCCGGCGCTTGAGGACACCGCGCGGAGCGCGGAAAGGGGGCCCGGGGGCTTGCCCCCGGTTCCGGGAAGGGGCGGGTAGGGGAACAGGCCCCGCGCAGCGGCAACCCCACCCACCACCCGCCCCCTACTTCCCCTTCGGCCCGCCACTCCCCTCCGTACAATCCGGCGACGGCCCAAGACGCCCCCCGGACTTCCCCGGCCTCACATCCGGCTTCGCATCCGGCTTCTCCGTCCCACCGCCACTCCCCCCGGTCGTCGTCCCGCTCCCCTCACACTCCCCCAGCACACTCGCCGTGAACGCCGTCTTCCCGTCCACCTTCCCCGTCAGCCTGCCCTGGACGCACGTCTCCCCGTGGATCCCCGTGACCCGCCCATAGACGATGATCTTCTGCCCGCCGCCCGTGCGGCCCTCGCAGTCGACCCCGACGGCCGAGACCGGGCGCGGTGAGCCCTTGTCCGTGGAGCCGCCGGGCTCGGCCGTGCTGATGCAGGACAGCCACTGCACGGGATAGCCGTCGTGCTGGAGCCGGCCGGTGGCTCGTTTGTCGGTGGTGACGGCGACGGACACCGAGTCGAGCCCGCCCGCCTCCGCCGGTTCGCAGCCGGCGAGCATCAGGGCGGCGGGGCCCACGAGCGCGGCCACCCCCGCGGCGTACAGCACCTGTCGGGCCCGTAGGCGCCTCAATGCACCCATAGAGGGCAGCTTCCCACCGCCCCGGGCGGCATGGAAGGGCGGCCCCGGCCAGGTCCGCGAGCGCCCCCGGAGCGCGCCCCTGTGACCCTTTCACCACCCAACTGCCGTTACTCGTCTGTAAGTTCGGAAACACGGGATTTATCAATTAAGCACCTGCGTTTCATCTTCCCCCCTTACGCTCTCCAGCGAAGGGGAGGCACACGCGCACTGGGGAGTCGCGTGAGGGGGCACGCCACACAGCGGCCGCCGGGGGGCTCGGCGGCCGTATGACCGATGGCCGACTTCGCGCTGCCGTAGCGCGCCGTCCCGCGCGTCCTATTTGTGGGTCCTAGGGGGGACTTCTGTGCTCACGTCGGTACTGGTCTGCGTCGTTTCGCTGACGCTCTTCTGGATGGCCGCCTTCACGCTCTGGTGGCAGATGCACGCCTGGCGCACGCCCGAGACGCTCGCGGCCACCCGTTTCGAGCGCCCGAGCGGCCACGGCACGCTGACCTTCTCCCTGCTCGTCCCGGCCCGCCATGAGCAGGCCGTCCTCGAACACACCGTCAGACGCCTGCTGCTCTCCACCCACACCCGTTTCGAGATCCTCGTCATCGTCGGCCACGACGACCCGGGCACGGCCGAGGTCGCCGAGCGGGTCGCGGCCGCCGCGCCCAACCGGGTGCGGGTGATCACCGACACCCACGCCGCGAAGAACAAGCCGAAGGCCCTGAACACCGCCCTGCCGCACTGCCTGGGCGAGGTCGTCGGGGTCTTCGACGCCGAGGACCAGGTGCACCCGGCGCTGCTCAGCCATGTCGACCACGCCTTCCGCAGCACCGGCGCCGATGTGGTGCAGGGCGGCGTCCAGTTGATCAACTTCCACTCCAACTGGTACAGCCTGCGCAACTGCCTGGAGTACTTCTTCTGGTTCCGCAGCCGGCTGCACCTGCACGCCCTGAAGGGCTTCATCCCGCTCGGCGGCAACACCGTCTTCGTCCGCACCGACGTGCTGCGCGAGGCCGGCGGCTGGGACCCCGAATGCCTGGCCGAGGACTGCGACCTGGGCGTACGGCTGTCCAGCAGGGGCAAGCGCGTCGTCGTCGCGTACGACGCGGAGATGGTCACCCGCGAGGAGACGCCCGGCTCCCTGATGAGCCTGCTCAAACAGCGCACCCGCTGGAACCAGGGCTTCATCCAGGTCTACCGCAAACGCGACTGGCTCCGGCTGCCGACCCTGGGACAGCGGATGCTCGCCCGCTACACCCTGATGACCCCCTTCTTCCAGGCGTTCACCGGGATCGTCATCCCGCTCAACGTCCTTGTGACGTTCCTCCTGCACGTACCCGTCCACGTCGCCGTGCTGACGTTCCTGCCGGCCGTGACCGCCTTCATCACCTTCGTCTTCGAGATCGTCGGCCTGCACGACTTCGGCAAGCAGTACGGGTTCCGGATCCGCCTGGTCCACTACCTCAAGCTCATCGCCGGAGGGCCCTTCTACCAGTTCCTCCTCGCCGGGGCCGCCGTCCGCGCGGTCTGGCGGGAGCAGCGCGGCCGCAACGAATGGGAGCTCACCCGGCACGTCGGCGCGCACCTCACCCGTGAGGACGTGACCTCATGACCACGTTCCTCCCCACCGCCCGGGCCCGCACCGGCACCCTCTACCGGCCCGTCCCGCCGGGGCGCGGCACCCCGGTCACGCCCCGGCGCGTGCTGCGGCTGCGCCGCTCCCGCCCGGACCTCGCGCTCTGCGGGCTGCTACTGATCGCGGTCCTGCTCGTCCAGGGCTGGAACATCACCGGCTACCCCAACCTCAGCGACGACGAGGGCACGTACCTCGCCCAGGCGTGGGCCGTCCAGCAGGGCAAGGGCCTCGCCCACTACACCTACTGGTACGACCACCCGCCGCTGGGCTGGCTGCAGATCGCCGCCCTGACCTGGCTCCCCTCGGTCATGGCGCCCGATCTCCTCACCGTCGCCCCGATGCGCGGCGCGATGCTGCTGGTGACTGCGGTGAGCGCGGTGCTGGTGTACGTGCTGGGGCGGCGGCTCGGCCTGCCGCTCTGGGCGGCGGGGCTCGCCATGCTCCTCTTCGGGCTGTCCCCGCTGTCGGTCGTCCTCCAGCGGGAGATCTTCCTCGACAACATCGCCGTGATGTGGACGCTGCTGGCCTTCTGCCTGGCCGCCTCCCCGCGCAGGCACCTGTGGCACCACTTCGGGGCCGGCGTCGCGGCCGCCGTGGCCGTGCTGTCGAAGGAGACCATCCTGGTCGTCCTGCCGGCGCTGCTGGTGACGATGTGGCGCCACACCCACCGCGACACCCGCAAGTTCGCGGTGACGGGCGCGGTGACCGCCTGTGTGCTGATCGGCCTGGCCTATCCGCTGCTCGCGCTCCTCAACCACGAGCTGTTCCCCGGTCCCGGGCACGTCTCGCTCGTCGACGGCGCCGTCTACCAGATGAGCCGGGCCGGTTCGGGCTTCCTGCTCGCCCCCGGTTCCGCCGCCCACCAGGTGCTGGGCGCCTGGCTGTACTACGACCGGGTGCTGCCGCTCGGCGGCCTGGCCGCCGCGGTGGCGCTGACGCTCCTCGCCCGCCGCTCCGTGACCGCCCGCGCGCTGGCCGGGCCCGCGCTCGCCGTGCTGATCCTCGCGGTCGTCGCCCTGCGCCCCTCCGGCTACCTCCCGGCGATGTACGTCATCCAGGCGCTGCCCTTCCTGGCCCTGTCCCTGGCCGGGCTCGCCGCGGCCGTCACCGGGAAGACACTGCGCACCCGGCCGGGTTTCCGGCGCCGCTGGTACCCCGCCCGCTGGACCGCGGTGGTCCTGCTGACCGGGGCGGCCGCGGCGTACACCGTGCCGCGCTGGTACGACGGGGACCGCGCCGCCGTCACCACCGACGTCAACTCCCCCTACCGCGCCGCGACGTCCTGGCTGCGCGACCGGGACCGGGTCGCGGACCCGGCCCGTACGCGCGTCCTCGCCGACGACGCGATCTGGCTCGACCTCGTGCACGCCGGCTACACCCCGGGCACGGGCGCCATCTGGTTCTACAAGGCCGACCTCGACCCGGCCGTCGCCCGCAGCCTGCCGGACGGCTGGCGCGACCTGGACTATGTGGTCGCCTCGCCCGCCGTGCGGCGCGACGCGGCCCATCTGCCGGTCGTCCAGGGGGCGCTGGAGCACTCGCGGACGGTCGCGGTGTTCGGGCGCGGGTCGGACCGCATCGAGATCCGGCGGATCACGGAGGCGGCGCGATGACGATCTCCCGGGACTATCGCGCGTCGCCGCCGGGGACGGAGGCGCACACGGGGACGGGGGCGGGGCTGCCGGCCGGTACGGGCCACCCGGCCGACACGGGCCATCCCGCTGACACGGGCTTCCCGGCCGGTACGAGCCACCCTGCCGGTACGGGCTTCCCGGCCGGCGCGGCCCACCCTGCCGATCCCGGTTTCGCGCCGGGTCGCGGCATCCCGGCGGACTCCCACCCCCTGACGGACTCCCGTCCCCTGACAGGCTCCCGTCCCCTGACGGACTCCAGACTTTCGGAATCGGAATCCGGCCTTCCGGCCGCGTTCCCCTCCCCCACGCGCACACGGGCCCCCGGTACCGGCGCCGCGACCGTCACCGTCATCGTGCCCACCTTCAACGAGTCGGCGAACGTCCGCGAATTCCTGCGGCGCCTCACCGAGGCGCTCCCCGCCCGCTTCCCCTGCGACGTCCTCTTCGTCGACGACAGCACCGACGACACCGTGGAGGCCATCCGGGAGGCGGCGCGCTCGTGCCCGTACCCCGTCTCCGTCATCCACCGCCGAGAACCCGTCGGAGGGCTCGGTGGCGCGGTCGTCGAGGGCATGCGGGGCGGGCTGCGCGGCGGCGCGCCGGAGCCCGGCTGGTTCGTGGTGATGGACGGCGACCTCCAGCACCCGCCCGCCCTCGTCCCCGACCTCGTCGAGGCGGGGCTGCGGGAGGGCGCCGACCTGGTCGTCGCCAGCCGTTACCGGCCCGGGGGCAGCCGCGCCGGGCTGGCCGGCGGCCACCGCGTCGCGGTCTCGCGCGCCGCGACCTGGCTGGCCAAGGGCGCCTTCCCCCGCCTGCTGAAGGGCGTCAGCGACCCGATGAGCGGGTTCTTCGCGATCCGCCGCGAGGCCGTCGCGCGGGCCGGCGCCGACACGCTCCGGCCGCTCGGCTACAAGATCCTGCTGGAGCTGGCCGTACGCTGCCGGCCGGCCGTCGTCACCGAACTGCCCTTCGCCTTCCAGGACCGCTTCGCGGGCGAGTCGAAGTCCACGGCCCGCGAGGGCCTGCGCTTCCTCGGCCATCTCGCCGCGCTGCGCACGGCGTCCTCCGTGGCCCGGATGCTTCTCTTCGGCCTCATCGGCCTCACGGGCTTCCTGCCGAACCTGCTGGGACTCCAGCTGCTGACCACCGCCGGGCTGCACTACCTCCCGGCGGAGATCGTCGCCAACCAGTTCGGCGTGCTGTGGAACTTCCTGCTCATCGAGGTGCTGCTGTTCCGCGACCGGCGGCGGCACCGCCACTGGGCGGACCGGGTCGGCCGCTTCGCGCTGCTCGCCAACGCCGATCTGCTGCTGCGCATCCCGCTGATCGCCTTCTTCGTGGGCTCGCTCCGCCTCGGGGTGCTGCCCGCCACGGCGGCCGCCCTGCTCACCACCTTCGTGCTGCGCTTCGCGGCCACGGAGGCCCTCGTCTACCTGCCCCGTAAGAGCACATCGGCGCGGCCCGGCAAGGGCGGCGCCGAGAACAAGCACCGCAAGCACCGCCACGGGACCGCACGGCGCCGGCGCGCCACGGCCGGGGACCGTGGGGAAGGGACCCGCACATGCCACCGCTGACGCCCTCGGCGCCCGCCGAGCCACCACCGCCGCCACCGCCGCTCACCGGCGGGCCGGCCGCCCGCGCCCGGCGGGCGCGACGGGCCCGTATCGCCGCCGCGACGCTGCTCGCCTCCACCGCCTCCTTCGGCCTGCTGCTGTCCGCGCCGGGCCCGGCGCGGGCCGGTTCGAATCTGATCGTCAACCCCGGTTTCGAGACCTTACGGACCGGTGGGGAGCCGACCTGCTGGGAGAAGTCGGGCTGGGGCGACAACGACTTCGCGTACGCCACGACGGACGACGCCCACAGCGGGAAGAAGGCCATGTCCGTCACCCTGACCCGGCGGGTCAGCGGTGACCGGAAGGCGCTGATGCTGGAGGACACCTCCTGTGCGCCCTCGGTGACGCCGTCCCATCAGTACGACCTGTCGCTCTGGTACAAGAGCACCACTCCGGACGTCTCCGTCACCGTCTTCCGGCACGATGTGAAGAACGGCTGGCAGTACTGGACGGACCTCAAGACCCTTCC
The DNA here is from genome assembly GCF_002891295.1 of Streptomyces eurocidicus. Taxonomy (GTDB): domain Bacteria; phylum Actinomycetota; class Actinomycetes; order Streptomycetales; family Streptomycetaceae; genus Streptomyces; species Streptomyces eurocidicus. The sequence goes on from NZ_LGUI01000001.1 coordinate 606,624, forward strand.
GGTCAGCGGCGGCTACGCGCGCGCGGAGGTCCGTACGCCCGTGGTGCCGCCCGGCACGGACCAGATCACCTGGGGCGTCTCCGTCTACGGCACGGGCAATGTCACCACCGACGACTTCGCCATGGAGGACGCCACCCAGCCGGCCCCCGGCGACGTGTGCACGGCGGGCGACGCCTGCACCAAGGGGAGTTGGGCGGTGATGCCGTTCAGGAACCCGGTGCGCAGTATGCACTCGGTCGTCCTCCACAACGGCAAGGTGCTGCTGGTCGCCGGTTCCGGCAACGACCCGGAGCTCTTCAAGGCGGGCACCTTCACCTCGGCGGTGTACGACCCGAGGACGGGCGGGATGAAGACGATCCCGACGCCCGTCGACATGTTCTGCGCGGGTCACGTCCAGCTGTCCGACGGCCGTGTGCTGATCATGAGCGGCAACAAGGCGTACCCGGCGGCGGACGGCAGCCACGGCTACGAGGGCTTCAAGGACAGCTATCTCTTCGACCCGTCGTCCGAGACGTACACCAGGACCAACGACCTCAACGACGGCCACTGGTACCCCTCCGCCACACTGCTCGGCAACGGCGACGTGATCACGTTCGGCGGGCTGCGCGAGGACTCCACGGGCAGTGTGACGGCCGAGCGGTTCAGCCAGGAGCAGCAGAAGTGGCTGCCGGCGGGCCAGGTGAACCAGACCTGGTCGTACTGGGGCCTCTACCCGTCCATGATCCTCATGCAGGACGGGCGGCTCTTCTACTCCGGCAGCCATGTCTTCGGCAACGGCACCCCGGGCACGGGCGCGTCGGTCTACGACTACGACCGGAACACCGTCACCGACGCCCCCGGCCTCCAGGACAAGGACCACCGCGACCAGTCGGCGAGCGTGCTGCTGCCGCCGGCGCAGGACCAGCGCGTGCTGACCATGGGCGGCGGGAACGTCAACACCAACCCCGAGGGCAACCGCCTCACCGACGTCATCGACCTCAAGAAGCCCGCGCCGCGGTACGCGCCGGGGCCGCTGATCCCGCAGGGCACCGTGGACCAGGGCCAGGGGCCGAAGCCGGAGACGGGCGCGCAGGGCAAGATGTACGTGTCGGCGGTGCTGATGCCCGACGGCAAGGTGCTGGAGACCGGGGGCGGGCTGCACGACCGGGCGGATCCGGTGTTCGAGGCGTCGATGTTCAACCCGGCGGGCGACACCTTCCAGCCGGGCCTGGCCACGGACCCGATCCCGCGCACGTACCACTCGTCCGCGTTCCTGCTGCCGGACGGCAGGGTGATGGCGGTCGGCGACAACCCCGGCAACGGCTCGTTCGACGACCATGTGTCGATCTACACCCCGCCGTACCTCTACAAGGGCGCGCGGCCCCAGATCACCTCGGTCGCCTCGGACAAGTGGCAGTACGCGAGCACCCAGCGCGTCACGGTGGACCGGCCGGTCGTCAAGGCCGAGCTGATCCGCCCGGCGGCCGTCACCCACTCCTCCGACCCCAACCAGCGCTTCGTCGACCTGCCGATGACGGTCGGCGCGGACGGCACCACCATCGACCTCAACGTCACCAGCAACCCCAATCTGGCGCCGCCCGGCTGGTACATGCTGTACGCGGTCGACGCGGCCGGTGTCCCGTCCGTGGCCACCTGGGTCCACCTGGGCGGTCCGGAGGCGATGGCTCCGGCGGCCGGGCCGATGGTCCACGACTTCGCGCACGGGATGCCCCGGGCGGCGGCGCGGAAGCCGGCGGAGAAGCACGCGTCGGCCGAGGTCGGCACGCAGGTCGCCGGCTGCGACCGCCACTACGGCACGGAGAACGTGTGCGTGCCGACGAAGTTCCCGAAGTCGGTGCCGGCGACGACGGCGGCCCGGTGCGCGTGGCTGTCCTCGCACGGCTACAAGAACCTGCGGGTGAACGGCAAGGACGACCCGCTGGGGCTGGATCCGGACCGGAACGGGCGGGCGTGCGGGTGAGGTCGCGGGGGAACGGGGAACGTATGCGCCGACGGCTGGTTGCGCGGGTGAACGTACGTGTCTGCGGCTGAGGCTGCCGGAGAGGAACGTACGCGCCAACGGCTGAGGTCGCCGGAAAGGAACGTACGCCCGGCGGCTGAGGCCGACGCGCCCGGGCGGGTGCCCCCGGCCCTCCTCGGAGGCCGGGGGCGCCCGCGTACCGAGGGGCACCCGGGTCCTAGGGTGTCCCGGTGACGTCGACACCTCCGAGAACACGCGCGCTGGCGGCGCGCCGGCCCTGGCAGCCCCCGACCGAGTTGGAGCGGAGGTTGCGGGACGCCTCGCTCGCCGACGACGAGAAGGGCTATCTGCGGATCCTGACGGAGACCGACCTCTACCTGTACCAGTCGAAGGACGAGGTCGACGCGGGCGGCCCCCGGCACTGGCGGACCATGGAGGACGAGCTGGGGAACTGGTGCGTCACCGTCTGCACCGCCGGGGAACGGCTGCCCCGCCGCGCGGGGTGGGTGGCCGCGTGCCGGACGCTGGAGGACCTCGCCGAGCACTGGCCGGACGCCCGCTTCTCCCTCTATGTGAACCCGGGCTCCCCCTCCGGTATGCGGCTGCGGGCCCGTGCGTGGGACCGCCGCGGGTGGCGTAAGGCGGCGCGGGAGGCCGGGGTGGAGCACCCCCCGGCCGTGCTCACCAAGCTGACGGGCCCCCGGTCGGGCCCGCTCGCCCACGCCCTGGCCTGCGGGGCGCACCTGTCGGTGACCAACGGCGTGCTGTGGAACGAGATCGGTGACGTCTACCGCGACTACGAGCGGGACGTCCACCTGCTCCGGGACGTCTGGGGAACCGGGACGCCCCAGGAGTGGCAGCGCCAAATGAACGCCCTGCTGGCCGCCCGCAACAGCCCTCCGGAACCCGAACTCGCCCTCCGCGTCCGCCGCGAGCTCTCCCGGGACGCCGCCACGCTCGGCGCGGAGGCGTGGCGCCGCGCCTGCACGGCCGTCCTCGACGAGATGGCGGCCCCGGCGGAGGCGGGCGCCGCCGTACAGGAGGTCATCGGCCGCATCCTCCGCTACGAGGCCCGCTTCCGCGCCGACGGCCTCCTCCCGCCGGACGGCTACGTCCGCAGCGCCGTCGGCTACGACTACGGCCGCGCGGTCGGCTTCGCCCGCTGGGGCCTGAGCGCCCGGCTGTGCCCGGCGGAGGCGGCCGAGGGCGCGATCCTCCGCGCGGGCGCCGCGTGCCGCGAGGCGTACGACTCGTGGGAGGACTTCTCGGCGGGGTACGCGCTGGGGCGGGTACTCCGCTTCGACACGGAGGAGTTCGGGGAGTGGTACACGGCGGTGCTGGAGCCGCACCGGCTGCTGACGAGGGATGAGGGGAGCCCTTGGCGGACGGTGGGGTGGCGGGAGGCGTAGGGGCGCGGTTACGGGGCTACGATCCCCTGATGCCCATAATGATCGACATCCTCTTCATCGTGGCCGGCGTCGCGGCGGTGGCCTTCGGCATCGCCATCGCCTTCAACATCCGGGGCGTGGTGACCCGCAAGGTGGCACGCAATTACAAGAAGCTCGAACTCATCCACCAGGCGAACGGCCGTCTGGACCCGGTGTTCGTACCGTTCTTCGGTACGGCCGGGTATCTGCGGTTCCTGGGGGTGATCCTGATCCCGTCCGGTCTGCTCATGGCGCTGGCGGGGAGCGTACTGTTCTCCCACCGTATGTGAGGGGCCCCGGGCATACGGGTGACTCCGCGTATCGCGGGATCGTGATCCCCGTTGATCAGGCGTGAGAGCTTTCCTCAGATGTTCGCCCGCGGTCACCGGCGCCCTGTTCCTGACGTTCGCCGGCATCCCGCTGCTGACCGTCACGCCCGACCCGACGGTGCCGGCCGCGACCGTCCTTCCCGGTGGTGTATACGACCCGCCATGGCCGGTCGAGAAGTTCCCGGCCCAGGTGGGGAAGGCGTGCGACACCTGGAAGGACCTGACCTGGCCGACGGCACCACGGGCCAAGGACTACCCGGTCCCGGGTACCGCCCTCGTCATCCGCGGCAGCAACGTCTACCGCAACCTCGGCGGCGACCTCCCGAAGACGGGCCATTACCGCGAATACGACGTCAACCCGCGACGGCCGGGCGCACGCCGCGACGCGGAACGCGTCGTCCGGGACGAGACGGCGCACACCGTTTGGTACACGGGTGACCACTACGCCAACTTCAGGAAGATCACGTCCGGTTGCGAGTAAGGCGGGCGCCCGCGGCGATGTTCCCGGCGGCCGAGCGATCGGCGGCCCACCGTTCGGGGGCGCTCAGGGTGACGGCCCAAGGGGCCTCGGGGAGGAGCAGCGCCGCGTAGCCGGTGAACCGCCGCGTCCCGCAGTCGCCGCAGCGGGACTCGCCCCGGGCGCTGCTCCGCCCGAACCGGTGCGCGCAGCTCCGTAGCACCCGGGCGATCACCAGACCGCTCCCTTCGGGAGGAGATGGGCGCTACGGAAGTGCCTGCGCACGGCGATCCCGGCGTCGACGGCCTTCTCACCGCCCTCGTCGGCGACGAGCCGCCGTCGCTCGGCGTCGAGGTGGACGCACTCGCCGCACCCGAGGGGCGAGACGGACGAGGAACCGCGCGGCTCTCCCGCCGGGGCCGAGAGCTCGAACCACAGCGTCTTGCCACCAACGGCCCCGAACCGCTCGGGGTCGAAGCGGTGACTCCCCCACGTACTGGCACACCGCCGCACGAGGAGCAGCCCCCGCCCGGCTTCGAGACCGGCCTCCTCCGCACCGAAGAAACCCGGCACGTCGGGACTGCTGTCCCACACGCTCACCCGAATCCACCGCCCCTCCAGCCCCCGCAGCCTCAGCGACGAGGGCCCGTCGGTGTGCTCGTAGGCGTTGGTGACAAGCTCGGAGGCCAACAGCTCGGCGGTGTCGGAGAGTTCCCCCATGCCATGCCCGTCGAGCACGGCCCGCAGGGTGGCCCGGGCGATCCCGGGCGCGCGGGGGTCGTGCGGCAGTTCGAGGGTGTACGTCCAGGGCGGCGGCGCGGATACGGTGGCCATGAAGTCTCCTGGCGAAGAGTGGAGTTGAGCCACGTGCAGTGGCGTGCGCCACACCGTATCGCCAGATGTATAAGTTATTCGCCGAACTGGGCGTATAACTCACTTGAGTACCCGTACGGGCGACGAGTGCTCAGCGTGTACGAACGAGGAGAGAACGTGCCCGTCAGAAAGAGCTCGACATCCCGGCAGCTCCGCCTCGGCAGCGAACTGCGCAAGCTCCGCGAAGCCGCCGGAACGTCCTCGACCGAGGCAGGCCGACTGCTCGGCACCAGTCAGGCCCAGATCAGCAACATCGAGACCGGCCGCGTAGGCGTCAGCGGCGACCGCGTGCGCGCTATGGCGAGTAACTACCACTGCACGGACGAAGCGCTCGTCGAGGCACTGGTCGTCATGGCGGGAGAACGCCGACGCGGCTGGTGGGACCACTACCAGGACTTACTTCCGGTCAGCCTTCTCGATCTCGCCGAGGCCGAACATCACGCCGCTGCTCTGCGCGTCACCCAGGTCATCACCGTGCCGGGCCTCCTCCAGACACCTGAGCACGCCCGCGCGATCTTCCGTGAGTTCGTCCCCACGCTCAAGCCTCATGAGGTCGAGCACAGGGTGTCCCACCGGATCAAACGGCAGGAGGTCCTCTTCCGCGAGGATCCCCCGTCCTACACGGCGATCATCCACGAGGCCGCACTGAGAATGCAGTTCGGCGGACCGGAGACGGCTGCGGCACAACTCGCGCACCTCGTCGCCATGAGCGAGCACCCGCACATCACCCTGGCGGTCATCCCGTTCGACGGCACCTCGTTCCCGGTCTCGGGCCACGGAGTCGACTACCTGTACGGCCCCGTACCGCAGCTGGATACCGTTCAGCTCGACACCGGCCACGGCGGAGACACCCTCGACGCGGCGCCTCAGCTTGAGAGGTACCGCCTGATGCTGGACCGCATGCAGGACATCGCCCTCGCACCGGCGCCGTCACGCGATCTGATCAGCCGCATCGCACATGCCCTCTGAAGGGAAGGTCATGAGTACCGTCCACTGGCAGAAGTCGACGTACAGCGAGGCGGCATCCGCCTGCGTCTACCTGGCCGCCGCCCCAACGGGAACGATCCACCTCCGCGAAAGCGAAGCCCCCGAAACGATCCTCACGACGACCCCGCACAGACTCCGGCCTCTCATATCCCGCATAAAAACCGGCATGCTCACCCCAAACCAGGGCTGACCCGTTCACCAGCTTTCATACGGCTCGAAAGCCACCTCCCTGCCGGGGAACAGGCCGATCACCGGCGGCCCCTCCCGGTACTCCCATGTGGACGGGAGCCGAAGCAGCGCCTCAAGCGCCTCGCCGGTGACACGCTCCCCACCCTCATGAGCCGGCCACTCGTCACCGCGATAGACGCACACGTACCCGGCCTTGTCCCAGCGCTCGATGATCTCAGCGAAGACGGGCGCGACAGCCACCCACTCGGCTTCGTCCTCGCTGTCGGTCCAGTCGGCCAGGACGGACCACAGCGGCGACATCTCCCGGGCGTTGAGAAGCACGCACTCCTCTTCGTCCCCGGGAAGCCACTCCGTGGCGCCGTCCATCACTGCTCGAACTCCATGAAGTCCTCCAGGGCCGCGCGCAACCACGCGTAGAAGTCGGCGAATTCGCGCCGGTTCTCCCAACCAGGAGCGGCGAAATCGTGGATCACGCACACCACACCACCGGCAAGATCCCAGCACGCCACGTCGTCGTTGTCCTCACGCCGGGCGAAGGGCACGAGCCGACGTTCGGGGAAACGCTCGCGAATCCCGACCGCGCGGACCCGGAGGTTCTCTCCCTCCAGGAGCCACCACGGCTCAAGCCCGACCAGACCGGATTCGACCGCCCGAAGAAACCCCTTCGGGTAGGCGAACCCGCCAGGAAGCTCCGCCGCAGACAGTACGTCCATCTGTCCCCAGCTCTCTACTAGGACGGGACCTGGTCCCCGAGCGCGGCCTCGTCCTAGCCGCCGCACTTGATAGACCGCTCTGCGAGGATTCAAACAAGGAGGAACTTGTCCTTGATTGAAATAGTCGGAAACACTGCAACATTCATTCGCCCGGACCATCCATCACCCATGAATTCGATAGCGAAATAGACGTCTTTCCCTTCCGAGCGGATATCAACACTCACAGCCCCCTCCCTGAAAAGATCCAGAATCACTTCGCCATCACGTAGCCAACGAGTCCGAACAGACCGCCCCACAGGGTCGTAAGACAGCCTCAGTTCACCACCCGCCTCGTCCGACAGGCAAACTTCCCGCACGTCACCATCGGGCTGGATCTCAGGGGAGACGCCGATCGCTTGCAGGACATCATCGTCTTCCGGAATTCGAAGCGCTCCACCCATCACAACTCCCATCAGTATTTCGCCACACCAAATCGGACCAGCCCATCCCTGCACCGGCAGTCCAAGGACTACTACTTCCCGCCTCGGAAGATGGCTGTAGAGAATCTCCGAGTCCCGTCAGGCATTATCTGCCAGGTGCTCTCCACACTCAGTGCACCTATAGGACCATGCACGACTGAGCGAGTCACGCCGAACTCACCCCCTCCACCATCCCATTCTTTCTTAAAGGTCGAGTCGAATTTTTGATTAGCAGCCTCCTTCAGATGTTGCGTAACGTATTCTCGCATCTCGGGCGTATCATTCACACCGATACGGCGCAACTGCAACTCATTCTGCAGGGCTCGAGGAGAGTTGTGCGTATCCTGCTTGATGTTCTTATTGAAAAGGTAGTCAAGCTTTCTCGGGTCAACTTCCGCGACATCACCACAGGGTGCCAGACCTAGAGGGTCTGACTGGGCACCGACATTATGCACATACGCATTCGGGTTCGGTGCGGGTACGAGCCCCAGGGGGTCAAGACTGACATAACAAGCATTCTCCGGGTCGTAGTACCGGAAGTAGTTGTAGTTAAGGCCCGTTTCGGGATCGGCGTACTGACCCGGGAAGCGGAGGGGGCAGTCCACCTCGCCGTCCGCCGGGGCGGGCAGGCGGGTGCCCCACAGAGCGGTGCGGTGCTGCCACGCCAGGGCTCCGGCGGCCGTCAGGAGCTCCGTCGGGGTGCCGGCCCCGTCCGTGACCACAGCGTGGAACCGAGGCGTACACCCGTCACCCACGCTCTCGGCGAAACCCTCGATCAGCGACTTGCCCGACGCGCGGACCAGCGGCCGGTGGTTCGTCTGCGTCAGCGGCCGGTGGGTGCCCGGGGCGTAGTCCCAGGTCGTGACGGCGCCGTCCGAGCCCGTCTGCTCTGCGACCCTCGTGTCATCCCAGGAGAAGTCCGTACGGTCCGTGGGCGAGTCGCCCTCCAGGGCGACACGTTCCTTCGCTATTCGGCGCCCGAGCGGGTCGTACACATACCGCCATCGCTCGCCCTCCGGGTTCACCGCTTCCGTCAGGCGGTCGTCCGCGTCCCAGGCGTAGGTCCACGTGTGCTTCTTGCCATTGAGGAGCTTGCGGACCTTCCGGGTCAGCCGGCCCTGGGCGTCGTGCTCGTACGTCGTCCGGCCCGCGCGGCGGATGAGGGTGCCCTCGAACTCGCGCTCGCCGGGGGCCGCGTGTGCCGGTGCCACCGCGCGGGTGAGGTTGCCCGCCGTGTCATAGGCGTACCGCTCGGTCCAGCCATGGGCCCTGACCGTCGTGACGCGGCCGACGGGGTCGAGGTCGAAGCGGCGGGTGCCCGAAGTGAGTTCGCGGATCTCCCGGAGGTAGCCGTCCTCGCGGTACGCGTACTCGCGGTGCTGGAGGAGGCTTTCCCCGGCCCGTACGGCCTGTCGTATGAGGCGGCCTGTAGCGTCCCAGTCCTGGGTGAGGGCGATGCCGTCACCCAGCCGACGTTCCGTCTCGCGGCCCGCCGCGTCGTAGGCGAAGGTCAGTGTCCCGGCGTCGGCGCGCAGCTCCGTCGGACGGCCCGCCGCGTCGTACGCCCATTCCGAGGCGAGGCCGGACGGGGTGACCCGCCGGGTCCGGCGGCCCAGCGCATCGTAGGTGAAGGCCATCGTGCGGCCGTTGACCGTCTCCGACAGCACCTGCCCGAGGGCATCCCGCTCGTAGACGATCTCGGCGTCCGGGTTCGCCGCGCGGATCAGACTGCCCGACGCGTCGTACTCGAAGGCCGCCGCTCTGTCCGTCTCGTCGCGCTGCTCGGTCGTACGTCCCAGGGAATCGCGCGTGAAGCGCACGGTCTGGCCCGTGCCGTTCGTGCGCGCGACGAGGCCGCCGACCGCGTCGAGGGAGTAGGTGAGCGTACGGCCGTTGAAGTCCGTCTCCGACACCAGCCGGCCCGCCGCGTCGTACTCGTACGACCACGTCAGCCCCTCCGGATTGGTGACCTGGGACAGCCGGAGCCCCGTGTCGTAGCCGAAGAGGTAGGTCGCCCCGTCGGGGTCCGTGCGGGACGAAGGGAGGTCGAAGTGGCCCGCCGTGTACGTGGTGGTGTTGCCCGCGGGGTCCGTGTGTGAGAGGAGGTTGCCCTCGCCGTCCCAGATCCAGCTCTCGCTCGTGCCGTCGGGGTGTTCCCGGCGGCTCGGCTTCCCCTCGGGGGTCCAGGTCATCCGTGTCGTGCGGCCGAGCGGATCGGTCGTCTCCGCGATCCGGCCGAAGGCGTCGCGCCGGACCGTCGTGCGGTGGCCGAGTGGGTCCGTGAGGACCAGGGGCAGCCCGGCGGGGTCGCAAGCGACTTGCTGGGTATGGCCCAGCGCGTCGGTGACCGAAGCCAGGTGGCCCCGTTCGTCGTAGCCGTAGCGGGTCTCCGCCCCGGCGGGGTCCGTGGTGGTGAGCGGATTGCCCCGCTCGTCGTACGTGTGCCGCCAGACCGTCCCACCAGGTTCGGTGACCTCGACCGGCCGGCACAGATCGTTGTGGACCGCCGTGCCCGTGCTGCCGTCGGGAAGGACGACCCGGGCGAGGTTCCCCGCCTCGTCGTACGCGTAGCGCGTCGTACGGCCCAGCGGATCGGTCACCGAGAGGCGGTTCTCGCCGCGCTCGTCCCACTCCGTCAGCGTGGTGTGGCCGAGCGCGTCGGTCTCCTCGACGACAAGAGCGTCGGAGTTGTGCCGGAACGTCTGCCGGTTGCCCAGGGAGTCCGTGACCGTCGTCGTGCGCGTCTCGTCGTCGTAGGCGAGGCCGCCGGAGAGGAATCCGCCGCTGCCCTCGGTGCGGACGACGCGGCCGCGCTCGTCGTAGAAGTAGCCGTACGAGGAGTCGTTGCGGTCCGTCCAGGACGTTATTCGGCCTTCGGCGTCATAGGTGAAGCGGAGGGGGTTGCCGCTGGAGTTGATGACATCCGTGAGGTTTCCCTCGCCGTCGTAGCCGTAGCGGACCAGGACCGTGCCGCCGCCGGTCGCCCACGGCCGCTCGTACGGTGACGGGGCCTCTTCCAGCAGGCGCAGCGCCGTGATGCGCGCCTCTTCGGTCTCGACGGCGACGTAGTAACCGCCGGAGTGGCGCACGGCGGTGGGGACACCGTTCGCCGTGCGCTCGATGTCGATGCGCGCGCCGTTGCGGTCGTGCAGGCTGTCCAGCGGCAACTGGACGGCGCCGGGGACGTCCGTGGGGGCCGGGCTGCCGAAGGTTCGTACGACGCCGGTGGCCGGGTCGGTCAGTGTGAAGACGCCGTCGGGCCTGCCGTCCCATTCCAGGGCGAGGCGGGGGCCCTTCTTCGGCAGGATCGTCTCGCCCGGCGTCGGCACGGGGTAGACCAGGCGCATGCCGTCGGCCGCGACGAAGACCACGCCTTCGGCGTCGAGCTGGATCCGCTCGTCGAACGTGGAGGCCCAGGTGGGGCCGAACCAGCCGCCCGCCCGGTTCGAGGACAGATGGGTGCGTTCGAGGACCAGCGGCAGCGCTCCGGGAAGCGTGACATCGGTCTGGGGCAGCAGCATCGCCCCGGTCGCGACGTCGATCGGGTCCAGGCACGCCTTGACGTTCGACGGGGTGCGGGCCAGCGCGGCCTCTTCGAGCAGGTTGGGGCGGGCGCCCCTGAGCAGCGGGCCCCAGCCGCCGACCTTGACGCTGTTCCTCGCCATGGCCCCGAAGCCGCCGAAGGTACCGCCGTAGATCATGCCGTCCTTGGCGGCCTGGTTGATGTCGTCCAGGCTCACACCGTGCTGGAGGCCCGTGCCGATCTTGATCGACTGAGCGACGGCGAGGTTGACGGTGACGGACTCCACCCCGCTGAACGCCGCCGAGATGACCGTCGCCGCGACCACATCGGCCACGACGGTGGAGATGCTGACGCCCACCACGGCGCCGAGCTCGATGACCGCCGCTGCGGCGGTCGCGGAGGCAGCTGTCGAGAGCCCGAAGGTGAGCCAGGCCAGGCCGACACCGGCCATGATGACGCCGGCCTGGATGCCCAGCTCGGTCCAGAGCTTGTTGGTCGCGTCCTCGATGGCGTTCGCGAGCTGCTCAAGCGCGTCGGCCAGCTCCTTCGCGGCCTTGGGTATGTCGTGCAGCCAGCCCTTCCCCCCCTTGGCCGCATAGCGGGACCAGAAGACCTCGAAGGCTTCGATCGCCTCACCCTTGTTGTTGTGGATGAGGGTGGTCGCCGCGTTGTTCACGGGCGTGCGGATCTTCTCCACACTTTCGGCGAACGTCTTCCAGGCGGCCGCGGCCTTCCGCAGCTTGCCCGGGTCACCGTCCGGCCATTCGAGACCGAGCTTCTCGAGGACGTTCTTGGCCTCTTCCGCGACGCTCACTTGGTGCCCTTGCCGTGGTCGCCGGCGCCCTTGGGGTCCTTCTTGTTGAACATGCCTGCGATCAGGGCGTCGTTGTCGACATGGCCGTCCGCCATGTCGACCATCGCCTCGTGGATGCTGACCAGGCCCAGGATCAGCGTGCCGGTCGCCTGCTCGATCGCCTTCTGGTTCTTGGGGTACTCGGTGGCGAACTCCTTGACGGCGTCGTCCTTCCCCCACGGCTCGCCGAGGCCGTCAAGGGTGGTGACGAGTTTGGTGAGCGCTTCGCCCAGCTTGACGGCCTGTTCGTGGAAGACGGGAGCCGCCGACTTCAGGTCCGCCGTCTTGATGTCGAGTACCTTGCCGTCGCCAGGGCTGTCGCCCATCGCCTCTCCCCGGGGTCTCGCGTCCGTCGCATCGGGCGGCACTCGTTACCGAGCAACACACCGACGCCACATAATCGCACGTCAATTCGATGGGGTTCCCGGGACGCGCCATGCCCGGCGGCGGGCGGAAAGGGAGAGGGGCGCCGAACGTGTTCGAGCAGGTGCCCCGCCGTCAGGTGCCGGAGCACTTCGGGGCGTTGCTCCCGAGTACGGTCACGGCGAGGTCGAGCATGCGCTCGTAGTCCCGGGAACGAAGGTGCGGCATGACCAGTCCATGCCCGGAATCGGCCTGCTGAGCCGGTATGTGGCCAGGCCCACGGTCGGCCCGGGCTCCCGTCGCGCGCGTCGTCCCCCGGCCACCGCCCGCGGCCCTACGACCAGCGGCCCGTCCGGCCCAGCAGCAGGGCCGTCGCCGCCGTGCCCGCCGTCGACGTCCGCAGGACGCTCGGGCCCAGGCGGTACGGCTTCGCGCCCGCCTCCGCGAAGGCCGCGAGCTCCTCGGGGGAGACACCGCCCTCGGGGCCGACGACGAGGACGATGTTTCCCGTCGCCGGGAGCTCCGCCGTGGCCAGCGGGGCGCTGGAGCCCTCCTCGTGCAGCACGGCCGCGAACGCCGCGTCCGCCAGCAGCGTGGCGACCTGTTTGGTCGTCAACTGCTCGGAGACCGGCGGGAACCTCAGCCGCCGCGACTGCTTGCCCGCCTCACGCGCCGTCGCACGCCACTTGCCCAGCGACTTGGCAGCCCGCTCGCCCTTCCACTGCGTGATGCAGCGCGACGCCGCCCACGGGACGATCGCGTCGACGCCCGTCTCGGTCATCGTCTCCACCGCCAGCTCGCCGCGGTCGCCCTTCGGCAGCGCCTGGACGACCGTGATGTGCGGCTCCGGCAGCGGCTCGGAGCGGACGGACGTGACCGCGACGTCCAGCCGGTCCTTGCCCTCGACGGCGGCCACGGTGCCGAACGCGCCCGTGCCCTCGCCGTCCGTCAGGACGATCTCCTCGCCCACCCGCAGCCGGCGCACCGACACGGCGTGGCGGCCCTCGGGGCCGGAGAGCGGGAAGACCGTGCCGGGGAAGACGCCCGTGAGGGCGCCCTCCTCGACCAGGAACACCGGCGCTGTCATGACTCGCTCCCTCGCTTCGTACCGCTTCGCTCGCCCTGCCCGGCGATTCCGTACCCCTCGCCCCGGGCCGACGGCCCGCGCGCCGCCTCCAGTTCGGCGGCCAGCACCTCCACCAGGCGCGCCGCCGGGAGCTCCCGGGACAGCCGGTGGCCCTGGCCCGCCCAGAGGTTCATTCCCTGCGGGTCGCCCGCCGCCGCGGCCGCCTTGCGCAGACCGGAGGTCAGGTAGTGGACCTGAGGGTACGCCGCGGGGGCGTACGGGCCGTGCTCCCGGAGGAAACGGTTCACCAGGCCACGGGCCGGGCGGCCCGAGAAGGCGCGGGTCAGTTCGGTGCCGGTGAAGACCGGTTCGGGGTCGGTCAGGGCCCGCTTGTGCAGGGCGTGGGCCCCGGACTCGGGGCAGGGCACGAACGCCGTGCCGAGCTGCGCCGCGACGGCGCCGGCCGCGAGCACGGCCGCGATCTGGGCGCCCCGCATCAGACCGCCCGCGGCGATCATGGGAAGGTCCACGGCCTCGCCGATCTCGGCCAGCAGCGTCAGCAGGCCCACGCCCGCGCCGGTGCCGTCCAGGTGCGGGTCGTCGCGGTGGGTGCCCTGGTGACCGCCGGCCTCCACGCCCTGGACGCACAAGGCGTCGGCGCCCGCGGCGTGCGCGGCCCGCGCCTCGGCTACGGAGGTGACGGTCACGACGGTGACCGTGCCGACGGCGGCCAGCGCCGCCACGACCGCGCGGTCCGGGCAGCCGAAGGTGAAGGAGACCAGCGGTACGGGGTCCTCCAGGAGGATGGCCACCTTGGCGTCGTACGCGTCGTCGCACGGGCCGTCGGTGTCGCCGAGGGGCGTGCCGTACCAGGCGGACTCGCCGGCCAGCTGCTCGGCGTAGACCTCGACGGCGGCCGGGTCCGCCGCGGCGGGCTGGGGCATGAAGAGGTTCACGCCGAAGGGGGCGGTGGTACGGGCCCGGAGCTGCTTGATCTCCTCGTACATCGCCGCGGGGGTCTTGTAACCGGCCGCCAGGAAGCCGAGGCCGCCGGCGTCGGAGACGGCCGCGGCGAGCGCCGGGCAGGAGGGGCCGCCCGCCATGGGGGCCTGCACGATCGGGTGCCGGTACAGGCCGGTCGGCATGGTGGCTCCCCTGGATTCAAAGGCCATGACCACATCGTGTCACGCCCGGGGGGACACGCCGACCCCGGCCGGGCGGGAGGCGGGGACGGCACCGGTCCGACGGAAGGGCGGGCACGACGACGTTCCGGCGGAAGGCGGAGACGGCTCCGGTCCGGCTGAAGGCGAGGACGGCACCGGTCCGACGGAAGGACGAGCACGACGACGTTCCGGCGGAAGGCGGAGACGGCACCGGTCCGACTGAAGGCGAGGACGGCACCGGTCCGGCAGAAGGACGAGCACGACGACGTTCCGGCGGAAGGGCGGGCACCGGCCGGAGCGGGGCCCGGGCGGGACGGCCCCGGCGTCGACCGGAGCGGAACCCCGGGCGCCCCCATCGGCACCGGCCGGGCAAGGCGCCCGGGAACGCGCACCGGCCCCGGTCCGGCAGGAGACCTGCCGGACCGGGGCCGGACGCGGGCCGGGCGGTGCGCCCGGCGGGATGTCCGTGGCCTAGCGGCCGTTGAACGCGTCCTTCAACCGCGAGAACAGCCCCTGCTGCCCCGGCTTGAACTCGCCCATCGGGCGCTCCTCGCCGCGCAGCTTCGCGAGCTGGCGGAGCAGGTCCTCCTGCTGCGGGTCCAGCTTGCTGGGGGTGATCACCTCGACGTGCACGATGAGGTCGCCGCGACCGCCGCCGCGCAGGTGCGTGACACCGCGCTGGTGCAGCGGGATCGACTGGCCGGACTGGGTGCCCGGCCGGATATCGATCTCCTCGACGCCGTCCAGGGTCTCCAGCGGCACCTTCGTGCCGAGGGCCGCGGCCGTCATCGGGATGGTGACCGTGCAGTGCAGGTCGTCGCCGCGCCGCTGGAAGGTCGGGTGCGGGGTCTCGTGGATCTCGACGTAGAGATCGCCGGCGGGGCCGCCGCCGGGGCCGACCTCGCCCTCGCCCGCGAGCTGGATGCGGGTGCCGTTGTCCACACCGGCCGGGATCTTGACCGTCAGGGTGCGGCGCGAGCGGACGCGGCCGTCACCGGCGCACTCCGGGCACGGGGTCGGCACGACCGTGCCGAAGCCCTGGCACTGCGGGCACGGCCGGGAGGTCATGACCTGGCCGAGGAAGGACCGGGTGACCTGCGAGACCTCACCGCGGCCGCGGCACATGTCACAGGTCTGCGCGGAGGTGCCGGGGGCCGCGCCCTCGCCGCTGCACGTGGTGCAGACGACGGCGGTGTCGACCTGGATCTCCTTGGTCGTCCCGAACGTCGCGTCGTTGAGGCTGATCTCGAGGCGGATCATGGCGTCCTGGCCGCGGCGGGTGCGCGAGCGCGGTCCGCGCTGCGACGCCTGGCCGAAGAAGGCGTCCATGATGTCGGAGAAATTGCCGAAGCCCGCGCCGAAGCCGCCAGCCCCGCCACCGGCGCCGCCGGAGGCCGAGAGCGGGTCGCCGCCGAGGTCGTAGACCTGCTTCTTCTGCGGGTCCGAGAGCACCTCGTAAGCGGCGTTGATCTCCTTGAACCGCTCCTGGGTCTTCGGGTCCGGATTGACGTCCGGGTGCAGCTCGCGGGCGAGTCGGCGGAATGCCTTCTTGATCTCGTCCTGCGAGGCATCGCGCCGTACGCCCAGGACCGCGTAGTAATCCGTGGCCACTTACGACTCCGCCAGGATCTGTCCGACGTAACGTGCCACTGCGCGTACCGCTCCCATCGTTCCGGGGTAGTCCATGCGGGTCGGTCCGACCACGCCGAGTTTGGCGACTGCCTCGTCGCCCGAACCGTAGCCGACGGCGACGACCGATGTGGAGTTCAGTCCCTCATGAGCGTTCTCATGACCGATTCGCACCGTCATGCCCGAGTCCTTGGCCTCGCCGAGCAGCTTGAGCAGCACGACCTGCTCCTCCAATGCCTCCAGCACGGGCCGGATCATCAGGGGGAAGTCATGGCCGAAGCGGGTGAGATTGGCGGTGCCGCCGATCATCAGCCGTTCCTCGGTCTCCTCGACCAGGGTCTCCAGCAGGGTCGCGAGAACTGTGGAAACGGTTCCGCGATCTTCCTGCTCGAAGGAGTCGGTGAGGTCCTGCACCAGCTGCGGCACATCCGCGAACCGCCGCCCGACGACCCGGCTGTTCAGCCGCGCCCGCAGGTCCGCGAGCGAGTTCTCGCCGATCGGCGCCGGGCAGTCGACCATGCGCTGCTCGACCCGACCGGTGTCCGTGATCAGTACGAGCATGACGCGGGCGGGAGCGAGCGAGAGCAGCTCCACATGGCGCACGGTCGAGCGGGTCAGCGACGGATACTGCACCACCGCGACCTGCCGGGTCAGCTGCGCGAGCAGCCGCACCGTACGGCCCACGACATCGTCGAGATCGACGGCGCCGTCGAGGAAGTTGTGAATGGCGCGCCGCTCCGGCGTCGACAGGGGCTTGACGCCCGCCAGTTTGTCGACGAAGAGGCGGTAGCCCTTATCGGTCGGGATACGGCCGGCGCTCGTGTGGGGCTGGGCGATGAAGCCCTCGTCCTCCAGCGCGGCCATGTCGTTGCGCACCGTGGCCGGGGAGACGCCCAGCCGGTGCCGCTCGGTGAGGGCCTTGGAGCCGACTGGCTCCTCGGTGCCCACATAGTCCTGGACGATGGCGCGCAACACCTCGAGCCTGCGTTCGCTCAGCACCGCGCACCTCCAGTCCAGCCGTCCTACGGTTTCCGTCCCTGGCACTCAATGGTCACGAGTGCCAGATACCTCCAGCCAGTGTACGGCCGTCCACCACGGCCAGGGCAAGAGCCGTCTCCGCCGGGCGCCCGTCGCACACCTGCCGTATGCCCGCCGGGCGGGCAACCGTACCGCGCTCCGGATAGCGTCCGGGTATGGAAAGCGATGAGGCGACCGCGCGTTGGGAACGGCTCGCGCCAGGGGTCGCGCGCCGCAGAATGCCCGGGTGGGACGCGACGATCGGGGTGATCGCGGGGGCGTCCGGAGTACTGCTCGTGGACACCGGGGCGACCGTCCGGGAGGGCGCCGAGGTCCGCCGGGACGTACGCGAGATCTTCGGGCGGGCAGTGACGCATATCGCTCTGACCCACGCCCACTTCGATCATGTCTTCGGGACGGCCGCCTTCTCCGGCGTGGAGGTGTACGGGGCGGCGGGGCTCGCCGAGCTGCTGGAGCGCGGGCGCGAGGAGCTGCGCCGGGACGCGGTCCGGCACGGGGTGGCCCCGGAGGCCGCGGCGAACGCCGCCGAGCTGCTCGTACGCCCCCGCCACCGGGTCTCCGGCGAGCTCACCCTCGACCTGGGCGGCGGCCGGCGGGTGCTGCTGGCCGACATCGGCCCCGGGCACACGGCGCACGACCTGGCCGTGTTCGTCGCGGGCGAGGGCGGCGCACCCGAGGTCGTCTTCTGCGGCGACCTGGTCGAGGAGTCGGGCGAACCGCAGGCCGGGCCGGACGCGGTCCCCCGCCGGTGGCCGGACGCCCTGGACCGGCTGCTGGCGCTGGGCGGCGAGGACGCGGTGTACGTGCCGGGGCACGGGGCGGTGGTGGACGCCCGGTTCGTCCGCGCGCAACGGGACGCGCTGGCGGAGCGGTTCGGCGTGTCGTGACAGGGGAAGGCGGGGCGGGACTCACCTGAAGGGGGGCGGGGCGCGCAGCAAGATCCCGTCCACCGGGTTCACCCCGCAGAATGGCGGTCATGCGCAGCAGACAGTACGGACCGGACCTCACCCCTCCGTGGAAGCGCCGACAGCCCGCGCCCGAGGTGCCGGCCGACCCCGGCCTGGTGGTCGAGGAGGTCTCCACGGGCTTCTGCGGAGCGGTGATCCGCAGCGAGAAGACGGCCCAGGGGCTCACGGTGACCCTGGAGGACCGCTTCGGCAAGCACCGGGTCTTCCCGCTGGAACCGCGTGGCTTCCTGCTGGAGGGGCGCGTCGTCACGCTCGTACGCCCGGCCGCCGCGCGGGCGCCCCAGGGGCCGGTGCGGACCGCGTCCGGCTCGATCGCCGTGCCGGGGGCGCGGGCGCGTGTGGCGCGCGCCGGGCGCATCTACGTCGAGGGCCGGCACGACGCGGAGCTCGTGGAACGGGTCTGGGGCGACGACCTGCGCATCGAGGGCGTGGTCGTGGAGTACCTGGAGGGCATCGACGACCTGCCCGCCATCGTCCGCTCCTTCGCCCCCGGCCCGGACGCCCGCCTCGGCGTCCTGGTCGACCACCTGGTGCCCGGCTCGAAGGAGTCGCGGATCGCGGCCGAGGTGACCGGTGAGCACGCGCTGGTGGTGGGCCACCCCTATATCGACGTGTGGGAGGCGGTGAAGCCGTCCTCCGTGGGCATCCCGGCCTGGCCGCGGGTGCCGCGGGGACAGGACTGGAAAACGGGGGTGTGCGCGGCGCTGGGATGGCCGTCGAACACGGGGGCGGCCTGGCAGCGGATCCTGTCGGCGGTGGGGTCTTACAAGGACCTGGAGCCGGCGTTGCTGGGGCGGGTGGAGGAGTTGATCGATTTTGTGACGGTGCCGGTGGGGTGAGCGGGGGGTTTTGTTCCCCGGCCCCGCCCCTTCCCGAAACCGGGGGCTGACGCCCCCGGGCCCCTTTTCCGCGCTCCGCGCGGTGGCCTCAAGCGCCGGCCGGGCTGAAATCAGCCCGTCCGGCGTTTGAGGACATTCGGGAAGGGGCGGGTAGGGGAAAGTCCTAATCCACCAGGTCCCTGACCACCGCGTCCGCCAGCAGCCGCCCCCGCAGCGTCAGTACCGCGCGACCCTCCTCGTACGGGCCCGGCTGCAGCAGGCCGTCCGACAGGGCGCGGGCCGCGGCCGCCGCGCCCGCCGGGGCCAGCAGCGACAACGGGCACCCGTCGATCAGCCGCAGCTCCAGCAGGATCCGCTCCACGCGCCGGTCCTCGTCCGGCAGGACCTCGCGGCCCGCGCCCGGGGAGCGGCCCTCGGACAGGGCCTGGGCGTACGCGCCGGGGTGCTTGACGTTCCACCACCGCACGCCCCCGACGTGGGAGTGCGCCCCGGGGCCCGCGCCCCACCAGTCCGCGCCGCGCCAGTAGAGCTCGTTGTGACGGCAGCGGCCGGCCTCGCCGGTGGCCCAGTTGGAGACCTCGTACCAGGAGAAGCCCGCGGCCGTGAGCATCTCCTCGGCGATGAGGTAGCGGTCGGCGTGGACGTCGTCGTCGGTCATGGGGACCTCGCCCCGGCGGATGCGCCGGGCGAGCTGGGTGCCCTCCTCGACGATCAGCGCGTAGGCGGAGACGTGGTCCGGGCCCGCGCCGATCGCGGCGTCCAGGGAGGCCCGCCAGTCGTCGTCCGACTCGCCCGGCGTGCCGTAGATCAGGTCGAGGTTGACGTGCTCGAAGCCGGCGGCCCGCGCCTCGGCCACGCACGCCTCCGGGCGGCCCGGCGTGTGCGTGCGGTCGAGGATCTTCAGGACGTGCTGCCGGGCGCTCTGCATGCCGAAGGAGATCCGGTTGAAGCCGCCCGCCCGCAGCTCGGCCAGGTAGGCCGGGTCCACGGACTCGGGGTTGGCCTCGGTGGTGATCTCCGCGCCCTCGGCGAGGCCGAACTCGTCGCGGATCGCGGCCAGCATCCGTACGAGGTCGGCGGCGGGCAGCAGCGTGGGTGTGCCGCCGCCGACGAAGACGGTCTCCACCGGGCGCGGGTCGTCGCCCAGGACCTTCCGCGCGAGGCGGATCTCCTCGGCGACCGTCTCGGCGTAGTTGTCCCGGGACGCGAGCGCGCCGCCGGAACCGCGCAGCTCGCTCGCGGTGTAGGTGTTGAAGTCGCAGTACCCGCAGCGCGTCGCGCAGTACGGCACGTGCAGGTAGAACCCGAGGGGCCGCTGCCCGGCACCCCGCAGGGCGTGGAGGGGCAGCGCCCCGTCCTCGGGCATGGGTTCGCCGTCAGGCAGTACGGAAGGCATGGGTCCATTGTCCGGCATCGGCGGGCACCGGCCGGGCCACTCCCTCGGGGAGCCCGGCCGGCACCGCGCTCAGCTCTCCCGGGTGCCCGAGTACATCTCCTCGATCAGGTCCTTGTAGAGGCGCTCGACGACCGGTCGCTTGAGCTTGAGGCTGGGGGTGAGCTCGCCGTGCTCGACGTCCAGGTCGCGCGGGAGCAGCCGGAACTTCTTGATCGTCTGCCAGCGCTGGAGGCCGTCGTTGACCTGCTTCACATAGCCCTCTATGAGCTCCACGGTCCGCGGGTCGGCGACCACCTCGGCGTAGCTCTTCCCGGCCATGCCCTGCTCCTCGGCCCAGGTCATGAGCGTCGGCTCGTCCAGGGCGATGAGCGCGGTGCAGTAATTGCGGTCGGCGCCGTGCACGAGGACGTTGGAGACGAACGGGCAGACGACCTTGAACTGGCCCTCGACCTCGGCCGGGGCGACGTACTTGCCGCCCGAGGTCTTGATCAGGTCCTTCTTGCGGTCGGTGATGCGCAGAAAGCCGTCGGCGGAGAGCTCGCCGATGTCCCCGGTGTGGAACCAGCCGTCGGACTCCAGGACCTCCGTGGTCTTCTCGGGCAGGCCGTGGTAGCCGGTCATGATCGCGGGGCCGCGCAGCAGCACCTCGCCGTCGTCCGCGATGCGCACCTCGGTGCCGGGCAGCGGCTTGCCGACGGTGCCGGTGCGGTACGCCTCGCCGGGGTTGACGAAGCTGGCGGCGCTGGTCTCGGTGAGGCCGTAGCCCTCCAGGATGTGGATGCCCGCGCCGGAGAAGAAGTAGCCGATGTCGGGGGCCAGGGCGGAGGCGCCGGAGACGCAGGCGCGCAGCTGCCCGCCGAAGGCCGCGCGGATCTTGGAGTAGACGAGCGCGTCGGCGACCTTGTGCTTGGCGGACAGACCGAAGGGCGCGGTGCGGCTGCCGGTGCGGTGGTAGTTGTCCTGGGAGACCTTGGCGTACTCGCGGGCCACCTCGGCGGCCCACTGGAAGATCTTGAGTTTGGCCCCGCCGGCCTCGCGGGCCTTGGCCGCGACACCGTTGTAGACCTTCTCGAAGATGCGGGGGACGGCGGCCATGTAGGTGGGCCGGACGACCGGCAGGTTTTCTATGATCTTGTCGACCCGGCCGTCGACGGCCGTGATGTGCCCGGTGCTGAGGTGGCTGACGGTGAGCACCTTGCCGAAGACATGGGCCAGTGGCAGCCAGAGGTACTGCACATCGGTGGGAAGGACCAGCCCGGACGCCAGGATGGCGCGGGCCATATAGGACCAGGCGTCGTGGGGCAGCAGGACGCCCTTGGGGCGGCCGGTGGTGCCCGAGGTGTAGATGAGGGTGGCGAGCTGGTCGGAGCGCAGGGCCTTGATCCGGTCCATGACGGCGTCCGGGTCGGCCTCGAGGCGCTTCGCGCCGCGTCGCTCCAGCTCGGCGAGGGAGAGCACCCAGCCCTCGGGGTCGCCGGCGGCGGGGACGGCGTCCGCCTCCTCCAGCACGACGACATGGGCGAGGTCGGGCAGCTCGGCGCGGTGCGCGCGGGCCTTGGCGAGCTGGGCGGCGTCCTCGGCGATCAGCACCCGGCTCTCGGAGTCGGAGAGGATGAACGCCGTCTCGTCGGCGTTGGTGCTGGGGTAGATCGTGGTGGTGGCGCCGCCGCAGCAGAGCACGCCGAAGTCCGCGAGGATCCACTCGATCCGGGTGGAGGCGGCGAGGGAGATCCGCTCCTCGGGGCGCACCCCGAGGTCGATCAGGCCGGCGGCGATCGCGAAGACGCGGTCGGCGGACTGGCGCCAGGTGAGCCCGGCCCAGTCGTCGGGTCCCTCGCCGGAGGCCGGGGGCACCGGGTAGCGGTAGGCCACCGCGTCGGGCGTCAGCTCGACGCGTTCGAGAAAGATCGACGCCACCGAGGGCGGCCGGTTCTCGATCAAAGCCTGTGTCTCGGTCACGGCGTCCCTCCGGTCCGATTTCCTACTGGTGACTCACGAGTAACCTGCAAGCAGTGATCAGAGTAGAACGCACGGCGCCGCCGCGTAAGAGCCTTTGGCGGGCTTGTCGAAGCTGTGACCGGGCGGTACCTGTGGAGTGCATGTTTCCGGCCGTGGCCCGTGGGCGGCACGCGCACCCGGTGCTCACGGGCCGGTACGCGACGGCGCCCGCCCCCGGGTGAGGGGACGGGCGCCGTCGCCGCGGGCCGGGCGGGGCTACTTCTTCTTCTCGCCACCGTCGGTGTCCGAGGAGAGGACCGCGATAAAGGCTTCCTGCGGAACCTCGACGTTTCCGACCATCTTCATCCGCTTCTTGCCCTCCTTCTGCTTCTCCAGCAGCTTGCGCTTACGGGAGATGTCGCCGCCGTAGCACTTGGCGAGGACGTCCTTACGGATGGCGCGAACGGTCTCACGGGCGATGACCCGGGAGCCGATGGCGGCCTGGATCGGCACCTCGAAGTTCTGCCGCGGGATGAGCTCGCGCAGCTTGGCGACGAGCCGCACGCCGTACGCGTACGCCTTGTCCTTGTGCGTGATCGCGGAGAAGGCGTCGACCTTGTCGCCGTGCAGCAGGATGTCGACCTTGACCAGGCTGGCCTGCTGCTCGCCGGTGGGCTCGTAGTCCAGCGAGGCGTAGCCGCGGGTCTTGGACTTCAGCTGGTCGAAGAAGTCGAAGACGATCTCGGCGAGCGGGAGGGTGTAGCGCAGCTCGACGCGGTCCTCGGAGAGGTAGTCCATGCCCAGCAGCGAGCCGCGGCGGGACTGGCAGAGCTCCATGATCGCGCCGACGAACTCATTGGGCGCCAGCACGGTGGCCTTGACGACCGGCTCGTGCACCTCCGCGATCTTCCCCTCGGGGAACTCGCTCGGGTTGGTGACGGTGTGCTCGACGCCGTCCTCCATCTTGACCCGGTAGACCACGTTCGGCGCGGTGGCGATCAGGTCGAGACCGAACTCGCGCTCCAGGCGCTCACGGATCACGTCCAGGTGGAGCAGGCCGAGGAAGCCGACGCGGAAGCCGAAGCCGAGCGCGGCGGAGGTCTCCGGCTCGTAGACCAGCGCGGCGTCGTTGAGCTGGAGCTTGTCCAGCGCCTCGCGCAGCTCCGGGTAGTCCGAGCCGTCCAGCGGGTAGAGGCCGGAGAACACCATCGGCTTGGGGTCCTTGTAGCCGCCCAGGGCCTCGGTGGCGCCGTTCTGCTGGGAGGTGATCGTGTCACCGACCTTGGACTGCCGGACGTCCTTCACACCGGTGATGATGTAGCCCACCTCGCCGACGCCGAGGCCGTCGGAGGGCGTCATCTCGGGCGAGGAGACCCCGATCTCCAGCAGCTCGTGCGTGGCGCCGGTCGACATCATCTTGATGCGCTCGCGCTTCTTGAGCTCGCCGTCGATGACCCTGACGTAGGTGACCACGCCGCGGTAGGAGTCGTAGACCGAGTCGAAGATCATCGCGCGGGCGGGCGCGTCCTTGACGCCGACCGGGGCCGGGACGTCCCGGACGACGCGGTCGAGCAGCTCGGGCACGCCGACGCCGGTCTTGGCGGAGACCATGAGCACGTCGGAGGGGTCGCAGCCGATGAGGTTCGCGAGCTCGGCGGCGAACTTCTCCGGCTGGGCGGCCGGCAGGTCGATCTTATTGAGGACCGGGATGATCGTGAGGTCGTTCTCCATCGCCAGGTAGAGGTTGGCGAGGGTCTGGGCCTCGATGCCCTGGGCGGCGTCGACCAGGAGGATGCAGCCCTCGCACGCGGCGAGCGAGCGCGAGACCTCGTAGGTGAAGTCGACGTGACCGGGGGTGTCGATCATGTTGAGGATGTGGGTGTTGCCCTCGTCCTCGGTGGGCGCCCAGGGCAGACGGACCGCCTGGGACTTGATCGTGATGCCGCGCTCGCGCTCGATGTCCATCCGGTCGAGGTACTGCGCGCGCATCTGCCGCTGGTCGACCACGCCGGTCAGCTGGAGCATCCGGTCGGCGAGCGTCGACTTGCCATGGTCGATGTGCGCGATGATGCAGAAGTTGCGGATCAGAGCCGGGTCGGTACGGCTCGGCTCGGGCACGTTGGTAGGGGTCGCGGGCACGCAGGATCCATTCGGTGACTTCGGCGTTGGTACGCCAGTCTCGGCGGGAGTCGGGTATACGACCCCTCCATCGTCCCATGAGCGGCGGCCTCGGTCCGGTTTGGGAGGCCGGAGCGGCTGCTGGTAACCTGGTCCACTGTGCTTTGTACGTCTTCCGGCGATCGCCTTCCGACGCATGAGGCACTCATCGAAATCCAACGAACCTGTAAAGGCTCTTTTCGTGGCGAACATCAAGTCCCAGATCAAGCGGAACAAGACCAACGAGAAGGCGCGCCTGCGTAACAAGGCCGTCAAGTCCGCGGTCAAGACCGCTGTCCGCGCTGCCCGCGAGGCCCTGCTCGCCGGTGACGTCGAGAAGGCCACCGCCGCCGTCGCCGCGGCCGGCAAGAAGCTCGACAAGGCCGCCAGCAAGGGTGTTCTGCACAAGAACGCCGCCGCCAACAAGAAGTCGGCGCTGGCCAAGCAGGCTGCCGCTCTCAAGGGCTGAAGTCTCATCGGGGCATGAGCCCCGACCCGCCGGTACGGATCAAGCGGCCCCTCTACCGCTCCGGACCGGCACCCCGCCGCCCCCGGTCGTTCGCCACGCGGGTGCGGCATGAGCCCTCCGGGGCTCGCTGAACGATCCGAAGGCCCGGTGCCTGCCCTTCCCCAGGGCGGCACCGGGCCTTCGGGGTTTTCCGGGGGCGCTGCACCGTTCGGGGGGGCTGCACCGTTCGGGGGGGGCTCCGACGCTGGCTTCGGGGGGCGCTGACCTTCCGGAGGCTCCGACCCCTCGAGGGCTCCGGCCTTCTGGGGGCTCCGACCCTTCGGGGGCGCCGGCCTTCCGGGGCACCGGCCTTCCGAGGGCTCCGACCCTTCGGGGGGGCTCCGATCATGAAACGCCGGACAGGCCGGTATTCGGCCCGTCCGGCGTTCGAGGGCACCGCGCGTCGGCGTGAAGAACGTGAAGAAGGGGTGGGGGGCGCCGACCCCCGGTTTCATTTCGGAACGGACGGGGCGGGCGCCGGGGCTGAGCGCGGACTCAGCCGCGGCTGCGTGCCGCCCGCGCCACCGCCACGACCGCCTTCTCCAGGGCGTACTCCGGGTCGTCCCCGCCGCCCTTCACTCCGGCGTCCGCCTGGGCCACCGCCCGCAGCGCCGTGGCGACGCCGTCCGCCGACCAGCCGCGCATCTGCTGCCGCACCCGGTCGATCTTCCAGGGGGGCATGCCGAGGTCTCGGGCTAGATCGCCGGGGCGGGCGCCGCGCGGGGCGGAGGCGAGCTTCCCGATGGCGCGGACGGCCTGGGCGAGGGCGCTGGTGATCAGCACGGGCGCGACGCCGGTGGACATCGACCAGCGCAGCGCCTCCAGCGCCTCGGCCGCCCGGCCCTCCACGGCCCGGTCCGCGACGGTGAAGCTGGACGCCTCGGCGCGGCCCGTGTAATAGCGGGCGACGACGGACTCGTCGATGGTGCCCTCGACGTCGGCGACGAGCTGGGCGCAGGCGCTGGCCAGCTCCCGCAGATCGCTGCCGATCGCGTCGACCAGGGCCTGGCACGCCTCCGGGGTCGCGGAACGGCCGGTCGCCCGGAACTCCGAACGGACGAACGCCAGGCGATCGGCCGGCTTGGTCATCTTCGGACAGGCGACCTCCCGGGCCCCCACCTTGCGGGCGGCGTCCAGCAGGCCCTTGCCCTTGGCGCCGCCGGCGTGCAGCAGGACGAGGGTGATCTCCTCGACGGGCGCGCCGAGATAGCCCTTGACGTCCTTGATCGTGTCGGCGGACAGGTCCTGTGCGTTGCGCACGATCACGACCTTGCGCTCCGCGAAGAGCGACGGGCTGGTCAGCTGGGCGAGCGTGCCGGGCTGGAGCGCGTCCGGGCTGAGGTCGCGCACATCGGTGTCGGCGTCGGCGGCGCGGGCGGCCGCGACCACCTCCCGCACCGCGCGGTCCAGCAGGAGGTCCTCCTGTCCCACGGCGAGCGTGACAGGGGCAAGGGGGTCGTCGTTTGCAGTCTTCCTGGCCATCGCGTCAAGCATCCCACGCCCCGCTGACACTCCGGCCGCACCGCCGCGTACCCGTACCGCACGGTGGCCGCGTACCCGTACCGCGGGATGGCCGCGTACCCGTACCGCACAATGATCGGGTGAGCAGCGCTTCCCCTTACCCCGCTTCCTCCCCGTCCCCGGCCCTCGACGCCGCCGACCCCGTACGGCACCTGCTGGTGCTCCCCGACCGCGACGCCGCCGACGAGGTGGCCGAGGAGGCCGGGCAGCGCTTCCCGCTGGAGGAGACGCCCCAGATCGTGCGCGAGGCCCTCGCCGGCGAGGACGACGCCGAGGACGCGCAGTGGCTGGTGGTCGTGGAGGACCCGCACGGCGCCCTGGACCCGGAGGCGCTGCGCGAGCTGGCCGAGGAGTACGAGGGCTGGCTCGAGTCGGAGTGACCCGGCCGGGGCGGGACCCGGCCGGGGCGGGTGACCTGACCGGGGCGTGACCCGACCGAGACGGGTGACCCGACCAGGGCGTGTGGCTCGACCAGGGCGGGCCCGGCCGGGCGGTCGCGTCCGCCGGACCCTGGGCCGCCGGGCCCCCGACCCTGACCCCCTCCCCCGAGCTCCAGGACATCGAGCTCCCGGCCACCGGGCCTCAGGCCGCGCGGCCCGGGGCCCGTACCTCCGGTTCGTGGTCCAGCTCTATGCCGAAGTGCGTCCGGTACGCGGGCAGGACCTCCTCCTCGGTCAGCCGCCGCTCCTGACGGCCCGTCGCGTCGGTGGTCACGAACGTGCGGCCGCTGAGGGTGACGCGGCCGGTCGGTGTGAGGCGGGAACAGATCAGCGACTGGGTGAAGAACGCCTTCGGCGACGTGCTGTTCCACCAGCAACCGCTCACGAAGTCGACCAGCTCCCTCGGCCGCTGCTCCAGCCGGTACTGCACCTTGCCGTCGCGGAACACCTCCAGGTCGCCGTCCGCCGCCTCGGCGATCCGGAAGACGCCGCCGGGGTCGGTCTGCTCGCCCCGCTCTGCGTAGCGCAGCGGGTGGTGGGCGTTCTGGCCGAAGCCGACGTCCACCAGCCAGGGCTCGGGGGTGTCGACCCGCAGCGCCAGGTGGTCGAACGGCACCCCGAACTCGCCCGTCGGCCCCATCACCCGCCCGGCGAGCAGCGTCACCCGGAAGCCGAGCGCGGTCAGCAGCTCCGCGAAGGCGCCGTTGAGTTCGTAACAGAAGCCGCCCCGCCCACGCTCGACGATCTTCCGGACGAGCGCCTCGCCGTCCAGCACGATCTCGTCTCCCAGGTGGATGGACAGGTTCTCGAACGGCACGGTGCGCAGATGCCGGAGCTGGAGCTCGCGCAGGGCGGCCTCGTCGGGCGCGGCCGGGCGGCCGGCGCCGATACGGCGCAGATAGGCATCGGTATCGATCTTGGCAGTGGTCATGGATCAGTTATCCCTCTCTCCGGCGGCCGGGGCACAGTGACTGCGGCCGGAATCACGGTGGGTCCGGGAAAGCCGTGCCGTCCCCGGTCACGGCCACGGCACCGTCGGTGTCGGTACGCAGGACGGCCGCGCCCCGCGCCCTGAGCGCGGCGACCGTACGGGGTGACGGATGCCCGTACGGATTGCCGGCGCCGACCGGAACAACGGCCAGCCGCGGCCGGAGCTTCCGTATCAGCCCGGCGTCCTGGTGGGGTGAGCCGTGGTGGGCGACCTTGAGGACATCCACCGGGGGCAGCGTGGGGTGGCTCTCCAGCAGGGCGCGCTGCGCGGGCGGTTCGAGGTCGCCGGGGAGCAGGAGGGTGAGGCCGGCGGTGCGGACGAGGAGGGTCAGGCTGGCGTCGTTGGGACCGTCCTCGGCCACGGACGGGGTGCCCACCGGTGGGGGCCACAGCACTTCCCAGGAGAGGTCGCCGACGCTCCGCCGCTCCCCCGGCACGGCCTCCACCACCGGGACGCCCGCCCGCTCCGCCAGCCGGCGGACGAACGCGGCCTGGCCCGGCGGCCGGGCGTACGGCGTCGCCTCGATCGCCCCGACCGCCCGGCCCCGGAGGACACCGGGCAGCCCGTCGACGTGGTCCGCGTGGTAGTGGCTGAGGACCAGGAGCGGTACGCGGTCGACACCCAGGGCTCGCAGGCAGCCGTCGACGGCGCGCGGCTCGGGGCCGGTGTCCACGACCACGGCGGAGCCGGGGCCCGTGGCCAGGGCCAGCGCGTCCCCCTGCCCGACCGCGCACACGGCGAACCGCCAATCGGGGGGCGGCCAGCCGGTGACGGCCCTCGTCAGCGGTGCCGGGCGGACGAGCGCGACCAGCAGGAGCAAGGCGCAGGCGACGCAGGCCCAGGGGTGGCGGAGGATTCCACGGGCGGCGAACGCGACTCCGGCCAGCGTCACGGCCAGCAGCAGCGCGCCGGGCAGGCCGCCCGGCCAGCCGAGCTCGGCCCCGGGCAGGCCCGCGCCGGTGCGGGCCACGGCCGCCGTCCAGGACGTGGGCCAGCCGGCCAGCCGGGCGAGGGCCTCCGCGGCGGGCGGGGCGAGCGGGGCGGCGGCGAGGGCCGCGAAGCCGAGGACCGTGGCGGGGGCCACGGCCGGCTCGGCGAGGAGGTTGCACGGCACAGCCACCAGGCTCACCCTCGCCGCCATCACGACGATCACGGGCGCGCAGACGGCCTGCGCGGCCGCCGCGGCGGCGAGTCCCTCGGCGAGGCGGGGCGGCACGCCCCGGCGGCGCAGGGCCGCGCTCCAGCGGGGAGCGAGGGTCAGCAGGGCCCCGGTGGCCAGGACGGACAGCAGGAAGCCGTAGGAGCGTGCGAGCCACGGGTCGTAGAGCACGAGCAGGAGGGCGGCCGCCGCGAGCGCCGGCAGCAGGCCGCGACGGCGGCCGGTGCCCAGGGCCAGCAGCGTGACCAGTCCGCAGGCGGCGGCGCGCAGCACGCTCGGCTCCGGGCGGCACACGACCACGAACCCCAGCACGAGCCCCGCGCCCAGCAGCGCCGTCAGCCGCAGCGGGATGCCCAGCCGGGCGGCCAGGCCGCGGCGCTCGGCGCGGCCTGCCAGGTGGGGCGGGCCGATCAGCACCGCGATCAGGATCGCGAGGTTGCTGCCGGACACGGCCAGCAGGTGTGTCAGATCCGTGGCCCGGAAGGCGTCTTCGAGGTCGGGCGGGATGCGGGAGGTGTCTCCGACGACCAGCCCGGGGAGGAGCGCCCGCGCGTCCGGCTCCAGGCCGTCCGTGGCCGTCCGCAGACCCGCGCGGAGCCGGCCCGCGGCGCGCTGGAGCGCGGTGGGCCGCTCGATGACGTGGGGCGGACCCTGGCCCGCGGCCCGTACGACGACGGCGGCGCGGTCGCCCTCGCGGGAAGGCGAGGCGAGTCTGCCGTCCACCCGGATCCGGGTGGACGGCAGCAGCCCCAGCCATGACGGGTCGGCGATCACCAGGACGGGGGTACGGACGCGGACCGCGCCGCGCGTGGTGACGACGCGGGTGGCCTCCGCCTCGACCAGGGCGGCGGGCGCGGCCCGCGCGGCGCCCCGGACGCGGGGGCGGGCGGCACGGGGGTCGGCGGTCACGGTGACGTCGACGACGGCGTCCCCGTACCGCCGGGCCAGCTCGGGGAGGGGCCCGCGCCGGGTGTCGGCCGCCCGCAGCGCGCCCACCGCCGCCCCGGCCACGGCACAGAGCAGCACGGCGGCCAGTGCGACGGCCACCCCGTCCCGGCCGGCCCCCGACGACGGCGCACCGGCCCGCCGCGCCCGGAGGACGGCCCCGCAGGCCACGACCACGGCCAGCGCGGCCACGGCGGCGACGACCTCCTGACCGGCCGTCAAAGCCCAGGCGGCCCCCGCCCACGCGGCCCCCGCGGGCACCGCCAACCGAAGATCGATCGGCTGCCCGGCGTCCCCCGCCGCCACCGGGTCCGGGCCGTCGCCGGAGGCGCCGCCCGCCGCCCCTCTCACGGCCGCACCAAAGGTCGGAGGTCCGTGAGACGGCGCGTGCCGATGCCGTTGACGTGGCGGAGGTCGTCCACCGAGCGGAAACCGCCGTGCTGTGCGCGGTAGTCGAGGATGTGACGGGCGAGGACCGGGCCGACGCCCGGGAGGGCGTCCAGTTGTTCGACCGTGGCGGTGCTGAGGCTGACCGGCCCGGCGGGCGCACCCGATCCGCCCGGCGGCGGGGTGGCCGGTGGGGAGGCGCCCACCACGATCTGTTCGCCGTCGGTGAGGACACGCGCCCGGTTGAGGCCCGTCGTGTCCGTCCCCGGGCGGGCTCCCCCGGCCGCCTCCAGCGCGTCTTCCACCCGCGACCCCGCGGGCAGGTGCCGGAGCCCCGGCCGCGGCACCTTGCCCGCCACGTCCACGACCACGCCCGCTCCCCGGGCCGCCCCCTCCGAACGGGCCGGCGAGGGCACGGCCACCGGATCCGCCGACACCGCCGGCAGCCGTCGCTCCGGCGGGCGCACGGGCTCGGGGCGGCCCGTCCAGAAGTGGTGGACGGCCAACGCGCAGGCCGCGACCAGCACGACCGCGAGCGCACCCAGCGTCTTCGGTTCGATGCCGCACCGCAGCCGCACCCACAGCGGCAGCCGCTCCCCCCACGCCGACCGCCAGGAGGCCCGCCCTGGGCCGGGGGTGCCCGGCCCAGGGCCGTCCCGGACCGGTGCGGGCACGCCCGGGAACAGCGTCGCCGCGCGTTGACCCGGCGAGCTGCCGGCGAGGGCGGGAACGGGCGTCGGTCCGTCGAGGAGATCGGTCATGGCGACGACGGTAGGCGCGTTCTCGTACCTCCGCTCGAACGCCCCGAAAACCGTGGAAAACCCGTGAGTTGGGGATAACCCAGCCACTCGAACGGGGCCTACCGCGGTGCGATCACCACGCCCAGCAGCCCTGGTCCCGTGTGCGCCCCGATGACCGCCCCCACCTCGCTGACGTGCAGCTCCACCAGCCCCGGCACCCGCTCCCGCAGCCGCTCCGCGAGGAGGGCCGCCCGCTCGGGCGCCGCCAGGTGGTGGACGGCGATGTCGACGGGCGCGGCGGCGGCCCGCTCGACCGCGATCTCCTCCAGGCGGGCGATGGCCTTGGACGCCGTGCGGACCTTCTCGCGCAGCTCGATACGGCCGCCGTCGAGCTGAAGCAGCGGCTTGACGGCGAGGGCGGACCCCAGGAGCGCCTGCGCCGCGCCGATGCGGCCACCGCGCCGCAGGTAGTCGAGCGTGTCGACGTAGAAGAACGCGGACGTGCCCTGCGCCCGCTTCTCGGCGGCGGCGACCACCTCGTCCAGCGTGCCGCCCGCCTCGGCCGTCTCCGCCGCGGCCAGCGCGCAGAAGCCGAGGGCCATGGCGACCACCCCGGTGTCCACGACCCGCACCGGCACGGGCGCCTCCCGCGCGGCGAGCACCGCCGCGTCGTACGTGCCGGAGAACTCGGAGGAGAGGTGCAGGGAGACGACGCCCTCGGCGCCCGCCTCGGCCGCCGCGCGGTACGTGGCCGCGAAGACCTCGGGATTCGGTCGCGACGTGGTCA
This sequence comes from Streptomyces eurocidicus, assembly GCF_002891295.1. Taxonomy (GTDB): domain Bacteria; phylum Actinomycetota; class Actinomycetes; order Streptomycetales; family Streptomycetaceae; genus Streptomyces; species Streptomyces eurocidicus. The sequence goes on from NZ_LGUI01000001.1 coordinate 638,428, forward strand.
CCGGCCTGCGCTTCTGCAGGGCCTGCGCGACGCACCGGGCCGAGATCTCGGTGCCCTCTTCCAGCGCCTCGTCACCCAGGACGACCGTCAGCGGCACGGCGGTGATGCCGTGTCTCCGCATCGCCTGCTGCGGCAGATAGGCCGTGGAATCGGTGACGACAGCGACATGGCGGGACATGTTCCGGAGGTTACCCGCCGGGGCCCTCCGACGGCAGTACGGGCCCCGTACGCGTGATCCTCCGGCCGGACGGCAGGACAGCGGGGCACCCCGTCAGGTAGTGCTCTCGGGGTCAGGTAGTGCTCTCGGGGCGGCGGGTCTTCTGCCAGGAGTAGCCGGGCTGCCAGGACTCGGCACCTCCGGTGATCGCGGGACGCTCGCCTGCGGCGGGCGCGGTCTCCGGGCGGCCGGCCGGGCCGGAGGCAGGACCGGCACCGGCACCACGCCCCGCACCGGCACCGGATCCGGCGGCACCCGCCGCCGTCTCCTCCGGCTCCTCCACCGTCCAGTGCCGCAGCGCTCCCGTCTCTATCCGGATCTGGCCGCTCAGCGCCTCCAGATCGTCCTCGGCGAAGCGCCGGGCGCGGTCCTGGGCCGCCCACCGCAGGGAATCGGCCGAGCCCCGGACGCGCTCCGTGCGCTCGCGCAGCCCGGGCAGGCACGCGGCCACCCTCGCCCGGTCCGGCTCGGCCTCCAGGCGCTTCAGCTCCTCGTCGAGCTCATGGCCGTGGGCGCTGAGCCGCTCGAACAGCTGGAGGGCCTCGGACAGCGAGGCGTCCTCGGGGGCGGCCTGCCGCAGCGCCTCCTGAGTGGCCCGCATCGACGTGCGCAGCGAGATCCGCAGCTCCGCGACCTCACCGGCCGGGCCCGGCTGGACGTACTGTCTCGCCTTGAGGCGGGTGTCCTCGACGGTCCGGCGGGCCTGGGTGACGGTCCGGTCGACGCCGCGCTTGACCGCGCGCACGGTCTTGACCGTGGCGATCACGCCGAGGGCCACGAGGACCGCGAAGATCAGCGCGACGATCACGGCCACGGCTTCCATGAACGCTCCTCAGCGATGCGACGGGCTCGGCAGGACTGACTCGGCAGGACTCGACCCGGGGGCGTGCCCACCCCTCCACGGTAAACGGAAAGGGCAGGCCGGGGGTTCCAGCGGAACCCTCAACCTGCCCGTAGGGACAAACCCTCACCCCGTGGGGCGAGGCCGTCCACCGCCTCCGTCACGCGGAGCCGGTACGACCCTCACCCGAGGCCGGCGCGCCGTCACGCGGGGACGATGTTCACCAGCTTCGGCGCCCGGACGATCACCTTGCGGATGCCCGCGCCGCCCAGCGCGGCGATGACCGCCGGGTCGGCCAGCGCGACCTTCTCCAGCTCCTCGTCGGAGATGGCCGGGGCGACCTCCAGCCGCGCCTTGACCTTGCCCTTGATCTGGACGACGCAGGTCACGGCCTCGTCGACCAGGTAGGCGGGATCGGCGACGGGGAAGTCCTCGTGGACGACCGAGCCGGTGCGGCCCAGCTTGCGCCACAGCTCCTCGGCGATGTGCGGGGCCAGCGGCGCGACGAGCAGGACCATGCGCTCGGCGACGGAGCGCGGGACCTCGTCCAGCTTGGTCACGAAGTTGTTCAGCTCGGTGACCTTGGCGATGGCGGTGTTGAAGCGCAGGTTCGCCATGTCCTGGGCGACGCCGTCCACGGCCTTGTGCAGGGCGCGCAGCGTGGCGTCGTCGGGCTCGGCGTCGACGACCGTGAGCTCGCCGGTGGCCTCGTCGACCACATTGCGCCACAGGCGCTGGAGCAGGCGGTACTGACCGACGACGGCGCGGGTGTCCCAGGGGCGGGAGACGTCCAGCGGACCCATGGCCATCTCGTACAGGCGCAGGGTGTCCGCGCCGTACTCGGCGCAGATCTCGTCCGGCGTGACGGCGTTCTTCAGGGACTTGCCCATCTTGCCGAGCAGCCGGCTGACCTTCTCGCCCTGGTGGTAGAAGGAGCCGTCGCGCTCCTCCACCTCGGTGGCCGTCACGGGGATGCCCCGGGCGTCGCGGTAGACGTACGCCTGGATCATGCCCTGGTTGTAGAGCTTGTGGAACGGCTCGGCCGAGGAAATGTGGCCCAGGTCGAAGAGGACCTTGGACCAGAAGCGGGCGTACAGCAGGTGCAGCACGGCGTGCTCGGCGCCACCGACGTACAGGTCGACGCCGCCGTGCGGCTGACCCTCGCGCGGGCCCATCCAGTACCGCTCGGCGTCGGCGGAGACCAGGCGCTCGCTGTTGTGCGGGTCCAGGTAGCGCAGCTCGTACCAGCAGGAGCCGGCCCAGTTGGGCATGGTGTTGGTCTCGCGGCGGTAGCGCTTGACGCCGTCGCCCAGGTCCAGCTCCACGTGGACCCAGTCCTCGTTGCGGGACAGGGGGGTCTCGGGGGAGGTGTCGGCGTCGTCCGGGTCGAAGGTGCGCGGGGAGTAGTCCTCGACCTCGGGGAGCTCCAGGGGCAGCATCGACTCGGGCAGCGGGTGGGCGACGCCGGCCTCGTCGTAGACGATCGGGAAGGGCTCGCCCCAGTAGCGCTGGCGGCTGAACAGCCAGTCGCGCAGGCGGAAGTTGACGGTCGCCTCGCCGATGCCCCGCTCGGTCAGCCACGCGGCCATCCGGTCCTTCGCCTCGGGCACGGTCAGGCCGTCCAGGGAGACGTCCGGGCCGGCCGAGGCGATGATCTCGGCGTCGTAGGAGTCGAAGGACTCGGTCCAGGTGGACGGGTCGGTGCCGCGGTCGTCGGCCGGCTGGACGACGCAGCGCATCGGCAGGTCGAAGGCGCGGGCGAAGGCGAAGTCACGGCTGTCGTGCGCCGGGACGGCCATGATCGCGCCGGTGCCGTAGCCCATCAGGACGTAGTCGGCGGTGAAGACGGGCAGGCGGGCACCGCTGACCGGGTTGATCGCGTACGCGCCGGTGAAGACGCCGGTCTTCTCCTTGGCGTCGGCCTGCCGCTCGACGTCGGACTTGGCGGCGGCCTCCTTACGGTAGGCCGCGACGGCGTCGGCCGGGGTGGCGTGCCCGCCGGTCCAGTCCTCGTGGGTGCCCTCGGGCCAGGCGGCCGGAACGATCCCGCCGTTCTCCCCGTCGGAGACGACCAGCTGGTGCTCCGGGGCGACGACCAGGTAGGTGGCGCCGAACAGGGTGTCCTGGCGGGTGGTGAAGACGGTGACCGCGGCGTCCGGGTGGCCCTCGACGGGGAAGTCGACGCGGGCGCCGACGCTGCGGCCGATCCAGTTGCGCTGCTGGAGCTTGATGGCCTCGGGCCAGTCCAGGGCGTCCAGGTCGTCCAGCAGGCGGTCCGCGTAGGCGGTGATCCGCATGTTCCACTGGCGCAGCTTGGACTTGAAGACGGGGAAGTTGCCGCGCTCGGAGCGGCCGTCGGAGGTGACCTCCTCGTTGGCCAGGACGGTGCCCAGGCCGGGGCACCAGTTGACCGGCGCGTCGGAGGCGTAGGCCAGGCGGTGGCGGCCCAGCACGTCGGAGCGCTCGGCGGCGGTCAGCTCGTTCCAGGGGCGGTCGCCCTCGACGGCGCGCTCACCGCTCTCGAACAGGGCGACCAGCTCGGCGATCGGCCGGGCCTTCTTCGCGTCCTCGTCGTACCAGGAGTTGAAGATCTGCAGGAAGATCCACTGGGTCCACTTGTAGTACTCCGGGTCGATCGTCTCGAACGACCGGCGCTTGTCGTGGCCCAGGCCCAGCCGCCGCAGCTGCGCCTTCATGTTCTCGATGTTGGCCTCGGTGGAGACCCGGGGGTGGGTGCCGGTCTGCACGGCGTACTGCTCGGCCGGCAGGCCGAAGGCGTCGAAGCCGAGGGTGTGCAGGACGTTGTGGCCCGTCATGCGGTGGTAGCGCGCGTAGACGTCCGTGGCGATGTAGCCGAGCGGGTGGCCGACGTGCAGGCCCGCACCGGAGGGGTACGGGAACATGTCCATGATGAACTTCTTGGGCCGGGCGACGACCGCCGGGTCGCCCGCCAGGTCACCGCTGGGGTTGGGCGCCTCGTAGGTGCCGTCGGCGTCCCAGAAGTCCTGCCAGCGTGCCTCGATGTCAGCGGCCAGCGCGGCCGTGTAGCGGTGCGGGGCAGCCACCTCGGCGGCGGTGTTGGTCTCGCTCATCGTCCTCAAAGCTCCATCGATCGTCGTCTCTACCTGCGGCACCTGCGGAAATGAAAAATCCCCTCGCACAGGAGGGGACGCCGCGCCGATGCCGACCGGATCTCACCGGTCGGTACTGATCAGCGCGGCCCGCTAAGCAGAAGGCGTACGGCACGCATGGGGTCAGGTTACCGCAGGGGCCGAAGGGCCCGCACGGAGGTGAGCGGCCCGGGCCCTTCCGCCCCCGGGGCGACGGCACCCGGGCGCCCCGGCGGGCACGGGGCCACGGCTCCTCCCGGCGGCGGTGGCGGACCCCCTGGGACACCCCCGGACGGCCCGTCGCGCCCGCTCGGGGGCGTCCGGGCGGGCGGGACGCGCGTCACGTCGCCCTTACGGACACCCGTTCCCCTCAGGGGCGCGCGTTCGCCCGAGGAGGCACCGGGGACGGACCGGTGAAATCCGGATCAACGCCCGTGAAAACCGGGCGTGTTGACGGGAAAAAGACCGGTGGAGTTGCCCGAGGGGCGGAAGTTCCGCCGAACGAACCGACGTTAGCAGCGCGAGCGCCCACCGCACCGGGCTTGCGGGAAGCGGACCCGGCGCCCCCGCGCGCTGCCTAGCGTGCGGGGGCATGAACCGCTTCCTCGACCACACCGGTGGAGTCCTCACCCTGGTCTCGCTCACCGCCACCGTCGTCTGGGGGCTCATCGCCGCCGACCGGCTGCTCCTCACCCCACGTGCCCGGCTGCTCGCCCAGGCCGTCCACCGGGCGACGGCGGCCGGCGCGCTCGGCTTCCTGCTCGCGCACATCGGCGTCAAGGTCGCGGAGTCCCACGCCTCGCCCGGTGCCCTGCTGCCCTTCTCCGGCGGCCTGCGGGGGCAGGCCGGGCTGATCGGGCTGGGCGCGCTCGCGGCCTGCCTTACGGTGCTCGCCGGGGCGACCGGCGCCCTGCGGCGCGTCTTCGCGGGGAAGAGTCGCACCGCCCACCTCTGGCGCGCCCTGCACGCCTGCGCCTACCCGGCCTGGTGCGCCGCCCTCCTGCACGGCCTCAAGGCCGGCCGGAGCCCGTCCCCCTGGGTGACGGCCTGCTACGCCCTGTGTCTGACGGCGGTGGCCTGCGCGCTGGTCCTCCGGCTGCGGCGCGCGCACCGCGCCCGGCCGGACGGAGCGGGGCCCGCCGGGCCGTCCGGAACAGCCGGGGCGGCCCGGACGGCGGCGCCCTCCCCGCGGCCGCCCACTGCGCTCGTACGGCCCGCCACGGGCTCCCCCGCGCCCGTTCCGCACCCCCACGCCCGGCCGCGCACGGCGCCACGGGCCGCGCGCGGTGAACGCCCCCCTTCCCGGTCTGCCGGCCGTCCTCGCCCTCGGGCGGCCGCGGCTGACGGCCGGCTTCGACTTGGCCGCCCGCCTGGACCGCCGGACCCACCTCGCCGTGCACGGCCCACCGCCCCAGCTCACCGAGGCCGAGCTCGTCACCCTCGCGGAAACGATCACTCTGCGCGGGAGGGGCGGCGCCGGCTTCCCCCTCGCCCGGAAGCTACGGGCGGTGGGCCTCGCCGCACGGCGGCGCGGCACGGGTGCGGCCGTGGTCGTCAACGGCTGCGAGGGCGAACCGGCCTGCCGTAAGGACGCGGTGCTGCTCGCCCGCGCCCCGCACCTGGTGCTCGACGGCGCCGTGCTGGCCGCCGAGGCCCTCGGCGCGGCCACCCTGGTCGTCGGAGTGACCCGGCCGGCGGCCGAGGAGTCCGTCCTGGCGGCCCTGGCGGAGCGCGGCCTCACGGACCGGCGCGGCCGCACCCTGCGCGCACGGGTGGTGCGGCTGCCCGAGCGGCTGGTCTCCGGCGAGTCCTCGGCGCTGCTGCGGGCCGCCGACGGCGGACCGCCCCTGCCGCCCGGCAGACACGCCCACGCCTCCGAGCAGGGCCTCGGCGGCGCCCCGACCCTGCTGTCCAACGCCGAGACCTACGCCCAACTCGCCCTGGCCGCCCAACTCGGCGCCGACCGCTACGCCGCCTCGGGCACCGCGGCCGAGCCGGGCACCCTGCTGCTCACGGTCTCGGGCGCGGTGCCGGAGCCCAGGGTCGTCGAGGCGCCCTGCGGGGTGCCGATGGCGCACCTCCTGCGGTCGTGCGGCGCCGGCCCCGACCTCCAGGCGGTGCTGACCGGCGGCTACCACGGGGCCTGGCTGGACGCGCCGACGGCGTACGCGGCGGCCGTCTCGCGGGAGGGCCTCGCGTCCTGCGGCGGGTCCCTCGGCTCGGGCGCCGTGCTGCCGCTGTCCGCGGGCACCTGCCCGCTGGGCGAGGCGGTCCGGGTGGCGCACTGGCTGGCCGCCGAGTCCGCCGGGCAGTGCGGGCCCTGCCGGCTCGGCCTGCCCTCGGTGGCCGGGTCCCTGGCCGACGTGGTCGCCGGGGGCGGCCGGGCCGCGCTGGAGACCGTGCGCCAGGCGGCCGGGGCCGTCCGGGGGCGCGGCGCGTGCGCCCATCCGGACGGTGCGGCCCGCTTCACCCTGACCGCGCTGTCGGCGTTCACCGACGACCTGGCCGCGCACGTCCTGGGCGGCGGCTGCGGGCGGCCCACCCTCGGGGTGCTGCCGCTGCCCCTCGCCGCCGGGGCCACCGAGGGGAGCCCGGAGAGCGCCGAGCGGCTGGCGGTGGACTGGACGCTGTGCGAGGGGCACGGGCTGTGCGCGGGCCTGCTGCCCGAGCTCGTACGGCTCGGCCCGGACGGCTATCCGGCGCTCGCGGAGGCGGGCGTACCGGCGCATCTGCGCGGGCGGGCCCTGAGAGCCGTCCGCCGCTGCCCCGCGCTCGCCCTCCGCCTCGACCGGGAGCTCGGCCGGGAGAGCTGAACGCGCACCCGGCGCAACGCAATGAGCGGGCCGCCCGTTTCCGGACGACCCGCTCATTCACTGTGGAGCTAAGGAGAATTGAACTCCTGACCTCCTGCATGCCATGCAGGCGCTCTACCAACTGAGCTATAGCCCCTTGTTTTGTTTTCCGCCCGGTTTCCCTGGCGACACGGATTACATTACACGGAGGTCCCCCCCATCTGCCAAATCGCTTCCCCGCCGGCGCCCGGACCGGGCCGGGGAGCGGGCCGGAGCGCCCCTCTTCCCGGCCCTCGGCCCCCGGCCGGTGCCGCCGTCAGGTCCCGCCGGGCCGGCCGCCGTGGTGCCCACCCGTCTCCCCGTGGTGGAACTTCAGCACCTCGCCCGGCATCACCACGAAGGGCCGCATCATCCCCATGTCCTCGTGCTCCAGCAGGTGGCAGTGGTACATGAAGCGGCCCTTGGCGCCCTGAAAGCGGCCGATGACGTTGACCATCTGCCCGGCGGGCACCTGGATCACGTCCTTCCAGCCGGCGTCACCGGCGGACACCGGGACCCGCCCGGCGAACTCCAGCGGCGTGCGCGTGCCGCCCAGGGCGGTGTCGAAGGGGCTGCCCGCCCCGGCCGGGTAGACGTCGCGGCTGAGCACCTGAAAGTCGATCAGGTGAATGTGCATGGGATGGGTGGGGCCGCCGAGGTTGAGGAAGCTCCACTGCTCCCACGCGTCGTGGGCGACCATGAAGCCGAGCGCGTCGTCGAAGGCGCGGGCGCCCCTGCGGTACGTCCGCAGCGTGCCGTCCGCGCCCTTGACCTGGATCACGCCCTCGGCGGGCACCGGGGCCCCGCCCGGCTCCACCGGGTGCATCTCCCAGAGGCCCGGGTGGGCGTCCCCCGCGGTGCCGGGCGGGGTCAGGGCGACCAGGCGGTGGCCGTGGCCGGGCGCGGTGTCGTGAGTGATGCGCCGGAACGAGCCGGAGATGACCTGCGGCAGCACGAACGGGTCCCGCACCGGCCGGGAGTCCACCCGGAACTGCATCACCTGCGGATGGGCCACCCCGGGCGCGACGTTGTCCAGCCGGACCCGGCGGCCCCGCAGCCGGCCGAAGTCGACCAGCAGGTCCATGCGCTCGGCGGGCGCCACCAGCAGCGGGCCGTCCAGCGGCACCGGGCGCGGCAGCAGCCCGCCGTCGGTGCCGATCTGCCAGGCCGCGCCGTCGACGGGCTCGCCGGTCTCCTCGTCGACCAGGCGGAGCCGGAAGACGCGGGCGTTGGCGCCGTTGAGCAGCCGGAAGCGGTACCACCGGGCGGAGACGTCCAGGTGCGGCCAGATGACGCCGTTGACGAGGGTGTACGGGCCGGTGAACGCGGCGGTGACGTTCTTGCCGTGGGCGTCCTTGCCGACGACGACGGTCTTGTGGAGCAGCCGGCCGGTCAGCCTGCCGTCCTCGTCCTGGTCGAGGTTGCGGTCCTGGAGGATCAGCGGGATCTCGTGCTCGCCGCGCGGCAGCCGCAGCGCGTCCTCCTCCTCGTCGCGGACGAGGTACATCCCGGCGAGGCCCGCGAAGACGTTCCAGCGGGTGATGTCCATGGCGTGGTCGTGGTACCACCAGGCCACCGCACGGTGGTCGTTGGGATATTCGGAGAGCTGGCTGTCGCCCGGTGAGACGGCGTTCTCCGACCAGCCGTCGTTGCCGCCGCCGGTGGGCGCGCCGTGCAGATGGGTCACCGTCCAGGGCGGCAGCGCGGCCACGTCGGCGAGCGGCGGTGCGTCGCCCCGGCCCGGTATGTCGCCCGGCGGCGGGGCGCCCGGCACGGGCGTCGCCTCCACGGCGGTCACCGGATGGGCGCCGGTGAGGCGGTTGTTCCAGGAGATCCTCAGCCGCCGGTCGCGGCGGACCTCGATCGTCGGCCCCGGGAAGTGGCCTTCGTAGGCCCACACCCGGGTGGGCGGCAGCTCCGAGTGCAGCCTGACCCAGGTGGCCGTCAGATCGATGTCGATGCCGGCGAGGGCTTCGGCGTGACCCGGGCGCAGCACCGGCGGTACGCGCAGGGCGTCGAGAAAGGGTGTGAGTCCGGCCGCCGCTTCTCCGTCGCGGACAGGACTGATCAATGTCTCGGTCACCAGGTGACCTCCGTCACTTCCCCCGTGTGCCACCGGCCGTTGCCGGCGGCAGCTTCACCCCGGAGGACGCGCCCGCGCGAAGGGAGGGTTGCCCCGGTCGGCGATCAGGCCGGGCGCGAAGGAGCCCAGGGGGGCGGTCAGGGGGTCAGGCGGTGGCGAAGGAGTAGAAGCGTTTCAACGCGCAGTGTTCGTCCAGGAGGCGGCCGTAGATGGGCTCGCCCTCCAACTCGCGGTAGGTCTCGATCGGGTCGCCTTTTATGATCAGCGCCCGCGCGCACTCCACGCACCAGTACTGGTAAGCGGAGTTGAGCGGTTCCATGTCGCGCACGATCGGCGTCCCGCTGCCGCACCAGTCGCACTTCCGGCTGTGTGCACCCATGGATCAGCCTGTTCCCTCCCCTTCGGACCCGTCCGCTCCCGGCTGTCCGATTCTGCCACGGGACCGCGTCCGAACAGCAACAATCCCGCCTCCCTGTGAGTGGGAGACGGGATTGTCCGGGTTGTGGAGCTAAGGAGAATTGAACTCCTGACCTCCTGCATGCCATGCAGGCGCTCTACCAACTGAGCTATAGCCCCGCTGTTCTCGGTTCCCCCGGAGGTTTTCCCTCCGCGTTCCCCGCGAACAAGATGAACTTTAGCCTGTGACCTGCCCAGATGTGAAATCGGGCCGATCGCGGCCCTCCGGAGCGGTCGGCGGGCCGTCAGTCGTCGTCGCCGAGGACGGGCTCCGGCAGCGTTCCGGCGTTGTGCTCCAGCAGCCGCCAGCCGCGCGCGCCTTCGCCCAGCACGGACCAGCAGCAGTTGGTGAGGCCGCCGAGCGCCTCCCAGGAGGTCGCCTCCAGACCGAGCAGCCGGCCGATGGTCGTGCGGATGGTGCCACCGTGGCTGACGACGACGAGGGTGCCGCCGTCGGGCAGCTTGCCGGCCTGGGCGAGGACGACCGGGGCGGCCCGGTCGGCGACCTCGGTCTCCAGCTCGCCGCCGCCGCGCCGCACGGGCTCGCCGCGCTTCCACGCCGCGTACTCCGCGCCGTGCCGCTCGATGATCTCGTCGTGCGTGAGGCCCTGCCACACGCCCGCGTAGGTCTCCCGCAGGGCCGCGTCGCTCTCCACCGGCAGACCGGTGAGGGCCGCCAGCTCGGCGGCCGTGGCCCGGGCCCGGCTGAGGTCCGAGGCGACGATCGCGTCCGGCCGCAGCGCCGCCAGCAGCCTGGCGGCCCGGCGCGCCTGCGCGACGCCGGTGGGGGTCAGCTCGATGTCCGTGGAGCCCTGGAAACGGCGCTCCAGGTTCCATGCGGTCTGGCCGTGGCGCCAGAGGACGATGCGCCGCCCCCTGCCGACCACGGCGCCCGTGCCGGTGCCGCGCTCGCCGCCGCTCAGCTCAGCTCACCGTCCAGGTCGGCGGCCTGCGCCTCGGCGTGCTCGGCGGCCTTGCCGCGGGTGGCGACGGCGTCGGCGGGCAGCTCGATCTCGGGGCAGTCCTTCCACAGCCGCTCCAGGGCGTAGAAGACGCGCTCCTCGCTGTGCTGGACGTGGACGACGATGTCGACGTAGTCGAGCAGCACCCAGCGGGCGTCGCGGTCGCCCTCACGGCGCACCGGCTTGGCGCCGAGCTCCTTGTTGAGGACCTCCTCGATCTCGTCGACGATCGACTTGACCTGGCGGTCGTTGGGGGCCGAGGCGAGCAGGAAGGCGTCGGTGATCGACAGCACATCACTGACGTCGTAGGCGATGATGTCGTGCGCGAGCTTGTCCGCAGCCGCCTGGGCGGCGGCCTTGATGAGCTCGATGGAGCGGTCCGTGGCGGTCACAAGCCATGCTTTCGCTAAAAAGGGTCAGTACCCGTCAAGGGTCTCACGAGCCGCCGACAGCCCTCCTGGGCATTTCGGCCCGCGTCTCCCCCGGCGCCGCCGCTCCCGCACGGCTCACGCCCCGCCCCACGCCCGCCCGGCCCTCGCGGTCCGCCCGCTCAGCCCTTGTAGTCCTTGCCCAGGACCACGGTGACGTCCGCGTTGGACGCCCCCTTCGCCTGCTTCACCGCGGCCGCGGGCAGCCCCAGGGTCTTGGCGACCTCCTTGGCCTCGGCGGCCCGGCGCTCGTCCGCGTAGGTGACCGCGGAGGCCGCCCCGGCCGGGCCCCCCGTACCGCCGTCGACCGCGGTGTACCCGCCGTTGACGAGCGTGACGAGCGCGGAACCGGTGGCTCCCTTGTTCCCTGTGGCGTTCTTCACGCTGACCCGGGGCGCGGTGTTCTTGTCGGTGTTCTTCACCGTGCCGCCCAGGACCTCCTTCACGACGCCCTCGGTCGCCTTGTCACCCAGCGTCCCGTCGGCCTGCACGGGCAGTGCGGACGTGTCGTACGAGCCCTTCCTCGCCAGCGCGGCGAGCTGCGCCAGGGAGGCGCCGAGCTGCTCGACGGAGAGCGAGGGGTCGGGGATCTGGGCGAGCGACTCCACGGTCCGCGTGGTCGCGCCGGTGTCGGCGGAGAGCTTCTTCAGCACCGCCTGCATGACCTGCCCGAAGCGCGCCAGCTGCTTGTCCGGCGCCTCTCCGGGCGCCCGGTACGTGGCGTAGGCGACGGCCATCTGCCCGCTGAGGTCCTGGGCGGCGCCCTTACGGACGACGGGGGTCTCACCGGCCTTGGCGGCGGCCACGTCGGTGTCGGTGTCCACGGCGATCCCGCCGACCAGCTCGACGAGGTTCTCCAGGTAGGGGGTGTCCAGCCGCCAGCTGCCCTTGATGTCGGCGCCGAGCAGGGTGTTCAGGCCGTCCCGGGTCGCCCCGGTGCCGTCGTCCTGCACGGACTTGCCGAGCGTGGTCGAGCCGCCGCCCTCCCTGGCGACGGCCAGCGAGTTGGGCAGCAGGACCGTGGTGCCCTTACGGGTGGTCTCGTTGTCGACCAGCAGGGCGGTGGAGCTGCCGCCGCCCTGGGTCTGCCGCAGATGGACGACGATCACGTCGCGTTTCTGCGCGCCGCCCGCCGCCACCGGGCCCTTCTTGTCGCCGGAGCCGGCGAACCACAGGTATCCGGCCACTCCGGCCGCCGTAAGGACGACGGCGACGACCAGGGCGACGACGCGGTTGCGGCCCTTGCGCTTGCGTTCGTCGCGCCGCTCGGTACGGCTCTCGCTGAACTTGAGCCAGTCGATGACGTCCTCGGAGTCCTCGTCCGGCTCCTCGATGAAGGAGAACTGCTCGGTGCGGTACTCCGGCGCGGGACGGGCCCCGGGCTCCGGCCCAAAGGCCGTCCCACGGGCCGGGCCGGTCTCCTCGGGGGCGGGCGGGCCGGCCTGGCGCGGGATCCACTCCTGCCGCTGTTCCTGGCCCTGTCCCTGGCCCTGTCCCTGGCCCTGTCCCTGGCCCTGTCCCTGGCCCTGGCCCTGGCCCTGGCCCTGGCTCTCCGGCCGCGGGTCGGCGTAAGGGGTGGTGTGACCGCTCTGGTGACCGCCGTAGCCGTAGCCCTGCGCCTCGACGGGCTGCTGGAGCGGCTGACCGTAAGGGTCGTACACGCGCTCCGGGGCGTCCGGCCGGTACACCGGCTGACCGTAGGCGTCGTAGCCGTACAGCTGCGGCTGCTGTCCGTACGGGTCCTGCGCGTACGGATCCTGTCGGTCGTTCACCAGTGCGCCCCTCAGTGCCCTGTCAGTCGCGGTAGAGCTTGCGCTTGTCGATGTAGCGCACCACGCCGTCCGGCACCAGGTACCAGACCGGGTCGGCCTTCGCCACGCGCGCGCGGCAGTCGGAGGAGGAGATGGCGAGCGCCGGCACCTCGACGAGCGAGACGCCGCCCTCGGGCAGCCCGGGGTTGGCCAGTATGTGGCCGGGCCGGGTCACGCCGATGAAGTGGGCCAGCGAGAAGAGCTCCTCGGCGTCCCGCCAGGTGAGGATCTGCGCCAGCGCGTCGGCGCCGGTGATGAAGAACAGGTCCGCGTCGTCGTTGAGGGCGCGCAGATCGCGGAGCGTGTCCGTGGTGTACGTCGGCCCGCCGCGGTCGATGTCGATGCGGCTGACCGAGAACTGCGGGTTGGACGCGGTGGCGATCACCGTCATCAGATAGCGGTCCTCGGCCGGCGACACCACCTTGTGGCTCTTCTGCCACGGCTGTCCCGTCGGTACGAAGACCACCTCGTCCAGGTGGAACTGCGCGGCCACCTCGCTCGCGGCGACCAGGTGGCCGTGGTGGATCGGGTCGAATGTCCCGCCCATCACGCCGAGCCGCCGCTTCACGGGCCCTGTCTGCTCTCCCATGCGTGCAGACCCTACTGGGCGTGGCCGAGCGCCCGACCCGCAGGGACCGGTGCTCAGCGGTCGCGGTTGAAGCGCGTGGTGATCCAGACCAGGAGCAGCAGGATGACGAAGGCGGCACCACCGGTCATGTACGGGCTGATGCTCGGGTGGGTGTCCACGTGCTCACCCTCGGAGGCGAGGCTGACCAGGGCGGTGTGGGCTGAGGCGAAGCCAGCGGAGGCAGTCATCTTCGGCAGGACCTATCCGGGACGTAGCGGGCGGAGATTTCTGCCACATCGTATGCGGGGGCCGCCCGCGGCATCACCCCGACTCCACCTGTCGGGGCCATCTCAGGGCCATCTCAGGGTCATCGGCCTCCGGCATGACCCGATCAGTCCTTCTTGCCGTATCCGCGCAGCAGGAACCAGGCGAGGAAGGCGACGCCCACGACACCGACCACCAGGACCGTGCGGAGCACCGCGCCGGGCCCCTGGTCCCCCTTGGATACGGCGAGGATGTCGGTGAACGCGGGGTGCGCGGTGAAAGCGTTGATGTCGGGCATGTCTCCACGGTAGCCATAGCCGCGGCAGCGCCTACTGTGGGGTCGGTGACCGGGGGACGGGCCATGACGCGGCCATGACGTGGGCCGACCGACACCGATCGAGGGGGTCTTCATGAGCGACAACACCGGCGCCGGCGCGGCGGGGAACGGCTCGGGCGAGGGACGGGAGCGGGTGCCCGGCGGGCAGCGGAAGCGCTTCCCCGGCATCTCCTCGCGCGCCTACGAGCACCCGGCGGACCGCTCCGCCCTGGTGGCCCTGCGCAAGCTGAGCGGCTTCGACACCGTCTTCAAGGCGCTGAGCGGGCTGCTGCCCGAGCGCAGCCTGCGGCTGCTGTACCTCTCGGACTCGGTGCGGGTGGGCGAGGAGCAGTTCCCCCATCTGCACACGATGCTGCGGGACGCCTGTCACATCCTGGACCTGCCGAAGGTCCCGCCGATGTACGTCACCCAGGACCCGCAGCCGGGCGCCATGTGCATCGGCCTGGACGAGCCGATCATCGTGGTGACCACGGGCCTCGTCGAACTCCTGGACGAGGAGGAGATGCGGGCGGTCGTGGGCCACGAGGTGGGCCACGCCCTGTCGGGCCACGCGGTGTACCGCACGATCCTGCTGTTCCTGACGAACTTCGCCCTGAAGGTGGCGTGGATCCCGCTGGGCAACATCGCCGTGATGGCGATCGTCACCGCGCTCCGCGAGTGGTTCCGCAAGTCGGAGCTGTCGGCCGACCGGGCCGGACTGCTGGTGGGCCAGGACCTCACGGCCTCCCTGCGGGGCCTGATGAAGATCGCGGGCGGCGACCACCTGCACGAGATGAACGTGGACGCGTTCCTCGCCCAGGCGGAGGAGTACGAGGCGGGCGGCGACCTGCGCGACTCCGTACTGAAGATCCTGAACGTGCTGCCGCGCTCGCACCCCTTCACGACCGTGCGGGCGGCGGAGCTGAAGAAGTGGGCCGGGAGCCGCGACCACCAGCGGATCGTGGACGGGCACTACCCGCGCCGCTCGGAGGACAAGGACACGTCCATGAGCGACTCGTTCCGGGAGTCCGCGAGCCACTACGCGGAGTCGGTGCGGGCCAGCAAGGACCCGCTGCTGGGGCTGGTGCGGGATCTGGCCTCCGGGGCGGGTGGGCTGGGCGGGCGGCTGCGGGATTCGTTCAAGGGTGGGGCGTCGGCTCCGCCGAAGGGGGCCGAAAGGCCCGGGGAGGGCTCTGAGGGGCCCGGGGAGGGCTCTGGGCGGCCCTAGGGGCGGCCCGGCGGCTGCGAGGGCCCTGGCGGCGCGCTGAGGACCCTGCGGGCGGCTTTTCCCGAGCCCCGCCCCTTCCCGTAACCGGGGCTCCGCCCCGGACCCCGGTCCTCAATCGCCGGACGGGCTGAAATCAGCCCGTCCGCCAGGAGATCACCGCCGCGGCGTCGGCTGCGCGCTGCTCGCCAGCGTGCCGCACAGGGCCGCCGTCACCTGGCCCGTCGCGTACGGGTCCGTGCCCGCCGGGCCCTCGCCCGTGGGGTGCCGGCCCGCCAGCAGGGGGCGCAGATAGACCTCGTCGTCCGCCGCGCAGGACTCCGGGCCCGCCTGGAGCTGGCTCTGGACGACGGCCAGGTGGTGCTCCTGGAGGCCCTCGCGGTCGAAGCGGAACTTCATCGCCCGCCGCACGGTGAACAGCGACGCCCCGTCCGCGGCCGCCCCTTGCTCGCTGCCCGCCTTCACCGGGCGCAGGGCGTAGACGAAGGTGTGGTCGGAGGAGACCTCCAGGGTCGAGGAGCCCGTCTCGGTCACGGTGAAGACGCCCTGCGTCCTTACGGGGGTCTCGACCAGGGCGACCTGCGCCGGGTCGAAGCGGATCAGCCAGGCGGTGGCCGCGTGCCGCCCGTCGTCGGCGGGGTGGTCGAAGCTGCGGTCGAACTGGTCGAGCTGCTGGGGATCGAGCAGCAGCCGTACGCCGCGCTGCGTCCCGCCCGTGAGCACGGCCGGGTCCAGCGCGGACTTCACGGTGTACTCCTTGGCCGCGGCGAGCGCGGCCATGACCTGGCTCTCGGAGAAGTGCTGGGTGCTGCGCGCGGCCGGAAGGGTGACGCCCTCCTGGCCCAGCCGGAACTGGGCGGCCGGGCTGTGGTCGAAGAGCTCCGCCGCCGGACCGCCGGGCACGGGGTCACGGGGCGCCAGCGGGATCAGGGTGGAGCGCATCGGCTCGGCGACCGGGACGGCCGGGTCCTTGTAGGGGTGGCGCAGGCCCATGTAGACGGCCGTGCCGAAGGCGAGGGCGATCAGGATCACCAGGACGACGACCTGGCGCGAGGTACTGACGCGCGTCCACACACGGCGGTTACGGACGGCGAGGGCGTGGTCGCCCATGCGCTCCTGGGCGGAGTACTCCTGAAGGCGGGCAGCGCGGACAAACGATTCGTCGAAGACGACGGATCGGTACTCGTCCTCCCCGCCTCCAGGGGCGCCTTCGGGCGTCCCCTCAGGAGGGTCTCCAGGCCCGTCCATACCTCAAGAGTAGGTCCGCCGGGCCTTCGGTAAACGCGCTGGTACACGACAAGTTGTGAGGAAAAATCCGACTGCTCGATGCACACATGTCACCGCTGGTCGGCGGGGCCTAGCGGCGGGGCGCCGCGGAGGCCACCGGGGGCTCGGAATCGGCCGAGACGGAGGGCAGGGGGCCGGGCCGCTCGGCCGCCGGGGCGTCCACCCCGGTCGTCGCGGGCGGCGGATCGGAGCTGGGCCGCCCGCCGGAGGAGGCGCTGCGGTAAACGGCGGCGAAGGCGAGGGCCACCACGCCGATGCCCATCAGCACGGCGAGCACCCACGCCACCGGGCGGTGCCAGCGGGGATGGCCGCGGTACGGGCGGCGGGCCGAGCCGTACCGCCCGTACGGACCGTAGGCGTCGTCGGGGTCGAGGTCGTGGGCCAGGGCGTACCAGCCGTCCGCGCGGGTGGCGGAACGGCCGGCTGCCGGGCCGGGGCCGTCCTCGGGGAAGTCGTCGAGATCGAAGTCGTCGTCGGCGGTGCCGCCGCCCGCCCTGGCCCGGGAGGACTCCGCCTCCGCGCGGGCCTGGGCGGCGGCGAGCATCCGCTCGACCGCTGAGGGTTCGTGGACCGCGGCGGACCGCACGAACTCCTCGTCGAAGACCACGGAGGCGAACTCGTCGTCCCCGCTGCGGTTGCTGTCGGGCTCCTCGCCGTCCGGGAACGGCTGGCCCCCCACGTCGTCCGGCACCCGTCCAGCGTAGCCCCGAACCGGTCAATCCGTGCGTCCGGTACGGGAATTCAGCCCGCCGCGGGCCCGCCTCCGCGCACATGGCCGTCGCCCGTGACGATGTACTTGGTCGAGGTGAGCTCCGGCAGGCCCATCGGGCCGCGCGCGTGCAGCTTCTGGGTGGAGATGCCGATCTCGGCGCCGAAGCCGAACTGGCTGCCGTCCGTGAACCGCGTCGAGGCGTTGACCGCGACCGTGGTGGAATCCACCAGCTGGGTGAAGCGGCGGGCGGCGGCCTGCGAGGTGGTGACGATGGCCTCGGTGTGGCCGGAGGTCCACAGCCGGATGTGCCGCACGGCGGCGTCCAGGGAGTCCACGACGGCGGCGGCGATGTCGTACGAGAGGTACTCGGTCTCCCAGTCCTCGGCCGTGGCGGGCACCACGGTGGCCGGGCCGCCCTCGGCCAGCGCGAGGACCCGCTCGTCGCCGTGCACGGTGACGCCGGCCTCGGCCAGCGCGGCCAGCGCGCGGGGCAGGAAGTCCAGGGCGATGTCCTGGTGGACGAGGAGGGTCTCGGCGGCGTTGCAGACGCTGGGCCGCTGGGCCTTGGAGTTGATCAGGATGTCCACGGCCATGTCGAGGTCGGCCTCGGCGTCGACGTACACGTGGCAGTTGCCCGTGCCCGTCTCGATCACGGGGACGGTGGACTCCTCGACGACCGTGCGGATCAGCGAGGCGCCGCCGCGCGGGATCAGCACGTCGACCATGCCGCGGGCGCGCATCAGCTCCCGCACGGACTCCCGGCTCTCGCCCGGGACCAGCTGCACGGCGTCCGCGGGCAGCCCGGCGCCGCCGACGGCGTCGCGCAGGACCCGCACCAGGGCGGTGTTGGAGGCGTACGCGGAGGACGAGCCGCGCAGCAGGACGGCGTTGCCGGACTTCAGGCACAGGGCGGCGGCGTCCACGGTCACATTGGGCCGGGCCTCGTAGATGATCCCGACCACGCCGAGCGGCACCCGGACCTGGCGCAGGTCGATGCCGTTGGGGAGGGTGGAGCCGCGGACGACCTCGCCGACCGGGTCGGGCAGGGCGACGACGTCGCGCACGTCCTTGGCGATGGCCCGCACCCGCTCGGGGGTGAGGGTCAGCCGGTCGATGACGGTCTCGCTGGTGCCGGCCGCGCGGGCGCGCTCCACGTCCTCGGCGTTGGCCTCGACGATCTCCTTGGTCCGGACCTCCAGGGCGTCGGCGATCGCCAGCAGCGCCTCGTCCTTCACCGAGCGCGGGAGTGGCGCCAGATCGGCGGCCGCGGCACGGGCCCGGTAGGCCGCGCGCAGCACCGGGGACTGCGGCATCGGATCGGCGAGGGGGGAGGGGAAAACGCTGCTCATGGCCCGCAGCCTAGCCGCGCCCGGCGCCCGGCCGACGGGCATTCCGGACTGTGGACGCCTTGTCCGGTCCGTGGGCACGGCGCGCGCCTCCGTCGGTACGGGTGCGCGCCGTCGCGGCGGAGGGGCCGGGCGGCCCCGGGGCTCCGTCCGCGATGGCGCGGCACGGCCGGTACGGCACGGCACGGCCGGTACGGCGCAGTCGGCGCCCCGGCTCACCCGGCGCCTCCGGTACGTACGTCCGGCACCCCGGCGCACCCGGCACTTCCGGTACGCCGTCCGACGCCTCCGGTACATCCAGCACCCCCGGTACATCCAGCACCCCCGGTACGTCCGGTGCCTCCGGTACGTCCGGTGCCCCCGGTTGTCCGACGCCCTCCGCAGCTCCGCGCGCCCCCGGCCCGGCCCCGCGCCCCCGCCCCGGCTCGTCCGCCCGCGCCAGGCGCCCCTCGCCGGTCCGTCGGTACGATCCGCCCCGCCCGGGCCCCCGGCCCGGGACGCCCCGGACCCGTCAGAACGGGTGCACCCCGACCGGCGTGGCCGGCAGCGGGCCGTAGCCCTCGGCGACGCGCTGGTGGTAGGTCTCCCGGTCGATGACCTCCAGGCCGACGATCTCCCACGGCGGGAGCCTGGCCGTGGAGCGGTGCTCGCCCCACAGCCGCAGCGCCACCGCCGCCGCGTCGTGCAGGTCGCGCGCCTCCTCCCAGTACCGGATCTCGGCGTGGTCGTCGGCGTAGCGGCTGGTCAGCAGAAAGGGGTGGTCGTTGGCCAGCTGTTCGAGGCCGCGGCGGACCTCCGCCAGCGGGGCCTCGGCGCCGGAGACGCTCAGGGTGATGTGCCACAGCCGGGACACCTCGCCATTGCCCTCCACGGCCGTGGCGGCGGTGCCCTCCGGCTCCCCGCCGTCCGCGCTCTCCCCCCTCTCCATGTGGTCCCGGCCCGCTCCCACGCTGGTCAGTGTGCGCTCCTCCCCCACGGCCCTGCGGGCGTGGGTGGGAGTGCCCCCACCTCGGGGCAGCGCTCCTGGGCGCGCTCGTCTCACCGGCGGCCTCCTGTTGCTCGGTGCTCGGGGCCGCCTGCCCATGACGGCCCCCCGCATCAAAGTTGACCAGCCTCCGGGCGGCCGCGTGGCGGTTTTCCGGAAGGTCCCCATGGAAAGGCTGGACTTACTTCACTCTCGCCCGAGGCTGACGTCCGTCAGCGGTGCAGCACGACCAGGTCGTCCCGGTGCACGACCTCGCGCTCGTAGCCGGGGCCCAGGTCCCGGGCGAGATCGCGGGTGGAGCGGCCGAGCAGCTGCGGGATCTCCGCCGCGTCGAAGGCGACGAGCCCGCGCGCCACGGCCCGCCCGGCCTGGTCCCGCAGCTCCACGGGGTCGCCCGCGGAGAACTCCCCCTCGACCGACGCGATGCCCGCGGGCAGCAGCGAGGCGTTGCCCTCGGTCACGGCCCGTACGGCCCCCTCGTCCAGGGTCAGGGCGCCGCGCGGGGTGGAGGCGTGCGCGAGCCACAGCAGCCGGTCGGCCGAGCGGCGGCCGGTGCGGTGGAAGAACGTGCCGGTCGGGCCGCCCGCGAGGGCGTCGGCGGCCTGGCTGGCGGAGGTGAGGACGACGGGGATGCCGGCCGCGGCCGCGATCCGGGCCGCCTCGACCTTGGTGACCATGCCGCCGGTGCCCACGCCCGCCTTGCCGGCGCTGCCGATGGAGACGCCCGCCAGGTCGGCGGGGCCCGCGACCTCGGCGATCCGCGAGGTGCCGGGGGTGCTGGGGTCGCCGTCGTACAGGCCGTCCACGTCCGACAGCAGGACCAGCAGGTCGGCCCGGACCAGATGGGCGACCAGCGCCGCCAGCCGGTCGTTGTCGCCGAACCGGATCTCGTCCGTGGCGACCGTGTCGTTCTCGTTGACGATCGGCACGGCGCCCATGGCCAGCAGCTGCTCCAGGGTCCGGAAGGCGTTGCGGTAGTGGGCGCGGCGGCTGGTGTCGTCCGTGGTCAGCAGCACCTGGCCGACGCGGCGGCCGTAGCGCGCGAAGGACGCGGTGTAGCGGGCGACCAGCAGCCCCTGGCCCACGCTGGCGGCGGCCTGCTGGCGGGCCAGGTCGCGCGGGCGGCGGTCGAGGCCCAGTGGTGCCAGCCCGGCGGCGATGGCGCCGGAGGAGACCAGCACGATCTCCTTCTCCCCCGCCGCGCCCCCGCCGGCCTTGGCCAGCGTGTCGACGAGCGCGTCAACGCGGTCGGCGTCCAGCCCCCCGCCCGCGGTGGTGAGTGAGGAGGATCCCACCTTGACCACGATCCTGCGGGCGCCCGTCACCTCCGCCCGCGCCGTCGCCGCTGCCCCTGTATCCGCCCCTGCCCCAGTCACGTACGCACACCTCAAGTGATCGCCGGTCGTCTGTCTGCTCCGGCCCGCAAATCTACCGCGCGGACGATTGTGGTCGTTCGGCCCTATTTTGCGATGATTGCCGTCGCGGAAGATTGCTCCCGGACCAGCCGTCGTCATACGGTCGGTAGCTGACCCCTGTCCGGCGCCTGTCCGATCGCAGTCCGACCGCGATCCGGCCACCCGCCCGGCCACCGGTCCCCCACCCCCAGCTCGACCCGCCCTATCCCCCGTTCTCCTGCCAGGAGCCCGCCCAGTGCCTTCTGCCGGAACAGCCTCCCGCCGAGCCGTACAGCTCGCGGCGCTGCTCGCGATGCTGGTGTTCTTCGCCACCCAGCTCGTGGGAGCCCTGCTGCCCAACGTGCCGCTCTTGATCACCGCCTCGGCGGCGGGCCTCGCACTCGATCTCTACCTCCAGCACCGGGACCCCGGTCTGGTCGCCGTGCTCGGCAAGATCCGCTTCGATGTCATGGTGCGGCAGCTGCTGCGCGACATGCTGCTCCTGGTCGGGCTGCTGCGCCTGCACGGCGACGGCTCGCTGCGCGACTACGCACCGGTGTTCGTCGGACTGGTCCTCTTCTACGGTTCGCACCTGGCCTGCCAGGCCACCGCGATCATGGTCCGCCGCAGCCGCACACTGCCCTTCCTCACCCGCAACATCGACACCACCGGCCTGCACCTGACCGCCGCGCCGCCGCGCCTGCTCGGCCGCCAGCACGGCCGCCGGCTGCTGCGCTTCGCGGTCCCGGCCACCGCGGGCCTCCTGGTCACCGCGGGCACCGAGCGGGCCCTGTGGGCCGAGATCGGCATGGGCCTCGCGGTCCTGCTCGGCCTCGGCGGCACCGCCTACCTGGCCACCTGGCTGCGCCCGAAGAAGCGCATCGCGGGCGACCAGCAGGCCCTGGAGTGGCTGGACCGCTGGCTGGCCGACTACAAGCCGACCGTCGGCATGTACTTCTCCGGCGGCACCAGCTCGGCCTACCAGGCCAACATGTGGCTCTCCACCCTCGGCGCGCTCGACGGCAACCCCGTCATCGTGCTGCGCGAGCGGTTCATGGTGCAGAAGATCGACGCGACCGACGTCCCGATCGTGTGCATCCCCAAGGTCGTGCACCTGATGGCGCTGGAGAAGTCCTCGCTGAAGATGATGCTGCACCCCGCGAACTCGGGTAAGACCTCGCAGGTCCTGCGCATGCCGTCGATCAAGCACGCCTTCACCAACCACGGCGAGAGCGACAAGCTCTCCAGCTGCAACCCGTACTCCAAGGCGTACGACGAGATCTGGGTCGCCGGCCCCGCCGCCCGCGAGCGCTACCAGCTGGCCGACATCGGCGTCGACGACCGCGACGTCGTCGAGGTGGGCCGCCCGCAGCTCGCGCCCATCCAGCCGTACGCCGGCGCCCCGGCGGGCGCGTACACCACCGTGCTCTACGCGCCGACGTGGGAGGGCTGGGACGGCAACCCGGGCAACACCTCGGTCATGCTCGCCGGCGAGAACATCGTCCGCGCGCTGCTGGCCGACCCCAAGGTCCGGCTGCTCTACAAGCCGCACCCGATGACCGGCTCCGTCGACCCGCGCGCGGGCCGCGCCAACGAGCGCATCCAGGCCATGATCCGCGAGGCCAACGCCCACCGCGGCGGGGACCGCCCCGGCCCGGAGGCCGCCGCCGAGCTGGCGCGCCGCGCCGCCGAGCTGGACACCCTCACCACCAGCTCCTTCCGGCGCAGCGCCGACGAGATCGAGCGGATGCTGCTCCAGGGCACCCCGGAGAAGGGCCGCTCGGCGCGCGTCGAGTCCGCCACCGCGGCCTGGGAGAGCGCCTACTGGGCCTCGCTGCCGGTCTGGGAGCACCAGATCATCACCTCGGCCCGGCCGGCCCTGTTCACCTGCTTCAACCAGTCCGACCTGCTGATCAGCGACGTCTCCAGCGTCGTCTCGGACTACCTGATCAGCGAGAAGCCGTACGCGGTGGCCAACACCAGCGGCATGGCCGAGGACGAGTTCCGGGCGGTCTTCCCGACCGTCAGCGCCGCCACGATCCTCAGCCCCGGGGCGGAGGGCGTGCCCGCGCTCCTGGCGGCCGTCCGCGCGCCCGGCCGGGACGCCCTCGCGGCGGCCCGCGCGGAGCTCAAGGTCCAGCTGCTCGGCCCGTCCGACCCGCCGTCGCTGGTCCGCTTCAACCAGGCCGCGCTGGCGCTGGCCGCGGAGGCGGACGAACGGCGCGAGCGGATGGAGGCGCGGGCCTCGGAGATCCCGACGCAGCGCGAGGCGGACGAGACGGCGGCCGTCTGAGCCGCGGTCCTCGGCGCGTAAGGGGAAGGCCCCCGGGAGTTTCCCGGGGGCCTTCCCTGTGCGCCCGGGGAGCGCGTGCGCGGGCGTACGGGCCTGTCCGTCACGCCGGAGTGCGGGCCCTGGGGCCGTGAGCGCGTGCGCGGGCGTACGCGGCCTGTCCGTCACACCGGAGCGCCGGCCCTGGGACCGTGAGCGCGTGCGCAGGGGTACGCGGCCTGTCCGCCATGCCGGAGTGCGGACCCTGGACCCGTTGACCGCATGCGCGGAGGTACGCGAGAGGCCGGTCCGCCCGCTGACGGACCGGCCGTCCCTGGCCCGTACGGACCGCGGCCGTCGCGTACCCCCACGGACCGGCCGCCCCGAGGCCGTACGGACCGACCGCCCCTGCCCCGTACGGACCGACCGCCCCGTACCCGCGTGCGCGGGCGTACGGCGGCAGGGCCCGGGCCGTGGGTCCCGCCGGTGTCCCGGTCCCGTGCGCGCCGGGTACGGGAAAGCCCCCGGACCCGGCGCGGACCGATCGGCCGCGCCATGTCCGGGGGCGAGAGGGCCGGGCCCTCACCCGCCTCAGAAAGGCTTGAAGTCGTCGAACTCGCGCTGGGCCTCGTCCCGCTCCGCCTCGCGCTCGCGGCGGCGCGTCGCGGCCGGGCGCGGGGCCTCCAGACGGTGGTCCTCGCCACGGCGGCCGAGCATCTCCGCGCCCGCCATCATGGTGGGCTCCCAGTCGAAGACGACCGCGTTGTCCTCGGCGCCGATGGCCACGCCGTCGCCCGCGCGGGCACCGGCCTTCATCAGCTGGTCCTCGACACCGAGGCGGTTGAGACGGTCGGCCAGGTAACCGACGGCCTCGTCGTTGTTGAAGTCGGTCTGGCGCACCCAGCGCTCCGGCTTCTCGCCGCGCACCCGGTAGATGCCGTCGTCCTCCAGCGTGACCGTGAAGCCCGCGTCGTCCACGGCCTTCGGGCGGATGACGATGCGGGTCGCCTCCTCCTTCGGCTTGGCCGCGCGCGCCTGCGCGATGATGCCGGCCAGCGCGAAGGAGAGCTCCTTCAGGCCCGTGCGGGCCACGGCGGACACCTCGAAGACCTGGTAGCCGCGCGCCTCCAGATCCGGGCGGATCATGTCGGCGAGGTCCTGGCCGTCCGGGATGTCGATCTTGTTGAGGACGACGATGCGCGGACGGTCGTCGAGGCCGCCGTACTGCGTCAGCTCGGCCTCGATGACGTCCAGGTCGGAGATCGGGTCGCGGTCGGACTCCAGGGTCGCCGTGTCCAGCACGTGCACCAGCACCGAGCAGCGCTCGACGTGCCGCAGGAACTCCAGGCCGAGGCCCTTGCCCTGGCTGGCGCCCGGGATCAGGCCCGGGACGTCCGCGATGGTGTAGACGGTCGAGCCGGCCGTGACGACGCCCAGGTTCGGGACCAGCGTCGTGAAGGGGTAGTCCGCGATCTTCGGCTTGGCGGCGGAGAGCACCGAGATCAGCGAGGACTTGCCCGCGCTCGGGTAGCCGACCAGCGCCACGTCGGCGACGGTCTTGAGCTCCATGACGATGTCACGGGACTCGCCCGGCTCGCCGAGCAGCGCGAAGCCGGGGGCCTTGCGGCGGGCCGAGGAGAGCGCGGCGTTGCCGAGGCCGCCGCGGCCGCCCTGGCCGGCGACGAAGGTCGTGCCCTCGCCCACCAGGTCGGCGAGGACGTTGCCCTGCTTGTCGAGGACCACGGTGCCGTCCGGCACGGGCAGGACGAGGTCCTGGCCGTCCTTGCCGGAGCGGTTGTCGCCCGCGCCCGGGGCGCCGTTGGTGGCCTTGCGGTGCGGGTTGTGGTGGTACTCCAGCAACGTGGTGACGGACTGGTCGACGACCAGGGTCACATCGCCGCCGCGGCCACCGTTGCCGCCGTCGGGGCCGCCGAGGGGCTTGAACTTCTCACGGTGAACGGAGGCGCAGCCGTGGCCTCCGTTACCCGCGGCGACGTGCAGCTCGACGCGGTCCACGAAGGTGGTCATTGCGGTTGCCTCCAGATACGTACGGGAATGTCTCTGTACTAACACGCCGAGGGCGGACCGGCTTCCCCGTCAGGAAAAGCGGCCCGCCCTCGGAAAGGTGCTTATGTCGTACCGAAAAGCTGATTACTCAGCGATCGGGACGATGTTCACGACCTTGCGGCCACGGTGCGTGCCGAACTCGACCGCACCGGCCTGCAGGGCGAACAGGGTGTCGTCGCCACCGCGACCGACGCCCGCGCCCGGGTGGAAGTGGGTGCCGCGCTGGCGGACCAGGATCTCACCGGCGTTGACGGCCTGGCCGCCGAAGCGCTTGACGCCGAGCCGCTGAGCGTTGGAATCGCGACCGTTCCGAGTGGACGATGCGCCCTTCTTGTGTGCCATGTCTCAGTCCCTTACTTCGCAGCCGTGGGGATGCCGGTGACCTTGATCGCCGTGTACTGCTGGCGGTGACCAATGCGCTTGCGGTAGCCGGTCTTGTTCTTGTACTTCAGGATGTCGATCTTGGCACCCTTGTGGTGGTCCACGATCTCGGCCTGGACCTTGATCCCGGCCAGCACCCACGGGTCGCTGGTGACGGACTCGCCGTCGACCACGAGCAGCGTGGAGAGCTCGACAGAGTCGCCCACCTTGCCGTCGGAAATCTTGTCAACCTCGACGATGTCGCCGACAGCAACCTTGTGCTGGCGACCACCGCTACGCACGATTGCGTACACGCGGATCTCACTCTCTCGCTGATAATCGGGACCTCTGATGCCAGCCGCTCACACACGGGCCGAGCCCGTGAACATCCGAGTGGACGAGCGGCCTCTCCCTGCCGGAGCAGGGAGGGATTTGCTCAGGGGTTTGGCGTACAGACGCCGATGGACAAGGTTACGGGGCCCGGCCCATCGGGTCAAACCGGAGGTCCGGGCCCCAAACGGGACCCGGACCCCGGTGCGCTCAGTCCTCCGAGGAGGACGCGGCGGCCGCTTCCGCGGCCTTCTTCGTCGTCCGCTTGGCCGGAGCCTTCTTGGCCACCGTCTTGGTGGCGGCCTTCTTCGCGGTCGTCGTCTTCTTGGCCACCGTCTTCTTCGCGACCGTCTTCTTGGCCGCGGCCTTCTTCGCCGGAGCCTTCTTGGCGGTCTTGGCGGCCGTCTTGCGCGCGGTCTTCTTGGCCGGCGCGGCCTCCTCGGCAGCCTCGGTGGCCTCAGCCTGCTCGACAGGCTCCACGACCGCCTCGGTGACCTCCTCGGCCGCCGCGGGCTCCGCCGGGGCCTCCGCCGGGGCCTCGTCGGCCTCCGGACGGGCCGTGGACGGGCTGCTGACGACCACCACGGCCGCCTCGGCGTCCGACGGCGAACCGGCGGGCGCGGACACCCGCCGGGTGGCCCGGCGGCGCGTACGGGCGGGGGCGGCCGGGGCCGCTTCCACCACGGGCGGAGCCACGGGCTCGGCGGGGACCTCGACGGGTGCCTCGACAGGGACCTCGGCCACGGGCGCGGCCTCCGGCTCGGGCTCGGCCACCGGCGCGGCCCGGACCGGCTCCACGACGGTCGCCGGCTCGGCCTCGGGCTCGCGCTCCGCCCGCGGGGCGCCGGCCGGGGCCGTCGCCTTACGGGTCGCACGGCGGCGCGTACGGCCACCGCGCTTCGCGGCGTTCTCGGCCTCGGCCGGGCTGCCGAACCACTCCTCGTCGCCACCGACCGACGGCTGGAGGTCGGCCTCGGCGACCGCGACGGGCTCCAGCTCGGGGGCCTCGGCCTCCATCGCGGACCCGGACTCGACCGGCTCCGCGGCCTCCGTCACGTGCTCGTGGTCGTGCTCGTGCGCCGGAGCGCCCTTGCCCTTCTTCTTGCCGCGCTTGCCGCCGCCACCGCCGCCGATCGACGTCGGCTGGTCCATGTGGACGATCACGCCGCGGCCGTTGCAGTGCACGCAGGGCTCGGAGAAGGACTCCAGCAGGCCCTGGCCGACCCGCTTACGGGTCATCTGGACCAGACCCAGCGAGGTCACCTCGGCGACCTGGTGCTTCGTACGGTCCCGGCCCAGGCACTCCAGCAGGCGCCGCAGCACGAGGTCGCGGTTGGCCTCCAGCACCATGTCGATGAAGTCGATCACCACGATGCCACCGAGGTCGCGCAGCCGCAGCTGGCGCACGATCTCCTCGGCCGCCTCGAGGTTGTTCTTGGTGACCGTCTCCTCCAGGTTGCCGCCCTGGCCGGTGAACTTGCCGGTGTTGACGTCGACGACGACCATCGCCTCGGTCCGGTCGATCACCAGCGAGCCGCCGCTCGGCAGCCAGACCTTGCGGTCCAGCGCCTTCATCAGCTGCTCGTCGATCCGGTACGTGGCGAAGACGTCGACGTCCGACGTCCACTTCTGCAGCCGGTCGGTGAGGTCCGGGGCGACGTGCGAGACATAGCCGTGGATGGTCTCCCAGGCGGTGGCACCACTGACGATGACCTTGGAGAAGTCCTCGTTGAAGATGTCGCGCACGACGCGGACGGTCATGTCCGGCTCGCCGTACAGCAGGGTCGGGGCGTTGCCGCTCTTCGCCTTCTTCTGGATCTCTTCCCACTGCGCCTGGAGGCGCTGCACGTCACGGGCCAGCTCGTCCTCGCTGGCGCCCTCCGCGGCGGTACGGACGATGACGCCCGCGTCCTCGGGGACGATCTTCTTGAGGATCTGCTTCAGACGGGCGCGCTCGGTGTCGGGCAGCTTCCGGCTGATACCGGTCATCGAGCCCTCGGGCACGTAGACCAGATAGCGGCCGGGCAGCGAGACCTGGCTGGTCAGGCGGGCGCCCTTGTGGCCGATCGGGTCCTTGGTGACCTGCACGAGCACGGACTGGCCGGACTTCAGCGCGGTCTCGATGCGGCGCGGGCCGTTGCCCATGCCGAGCGCCTCGAAGTTGACCTCGCCGGCGTACAGGACGGCGTTGCGGCCCTTGCCGATGTCGACGAAGGCGGCCTCCATGGACGGCAGCACGTTCTGGACCTTGCCCAGGTAGACGTTGCCGACGTAGCTGGTGGCCTGCTCCTTGTTGACGTAGTGCTCGACGAGGACGTTGTCCTCCAGCACGCCGATCTGGGTGCGCTCACCGCTCTGGCGGACGACCATGACGCGCTCGACGGCCTCGCGGCGGGCCAGGAACTCGGCCTCCGTGATGATCGGCACCCGGCGGCGGCCCTGCTCGCGGCCCTCACGGCGGCGCTGCTTCTTCGCCTCCATGCGGGTGGAGCCCTTGATGGACTGCACCTCGTCGAAGCCCGTGCCCGGCTCGCGCTCCTCGCGCTTGCGGGGCTCGCGGACCTTGACGACGGTCCGCTCCGGGTCGTCGCCACCGGCCTCGGCCTCGGCACCGTCACCACTGCGGCGACGGCGGCGACGGCGACGGCGGCTGCTGGAGGAACCCGCGCCGGACTCCTCGTCCAGGGCCTCCTCCGGCTCCTCGTCGGCGGCCTCGTCCGGCTCGGCGCCGTCCTGCTCGTCCTCGGCCGGCTCGCCCTCGGCGTCACCGGCCTCGCCACGGCGGCGGCGGCGGCCACCGCGGCGACGGCGGCGGGACGGGCGGTCGCCCTCGTCCTCCTGGGCCGCGCCCTCGGCCTCCTCGGCGCCCTCGGCCTCCTCGCCTTCCTCCTCCTGCTCGGCGGCGGGGCGGGGCGGCCGGGGCCTGCTCGGCGGCCTCGGCGGGCTCGCCGCGGCGGCGGCGACGGCGACGGCCGGCGGGCTGCGCCTGCTCGACGACGGGCTCGGCCGCCTCCTCCTCGGGCTCCTCCTCGGCCGGAACGGCGGCCGCGGCAGCGGCGGCGGTCTCCGGCGTCTGGAACATCGGCTCGGTGAAGACCGGCGCCTGGAAGACGGCGGTCGGCGGGCGCACGGCACGGCGGCGGCCGCGCGCGGGGCGACGGTCTCCTCGGCCGCGCGGCCTCGGCGGGCTCGGCACCGCTCACGGGGCCACGGCGCGGCTGGCCTCCTTGGCGGCCTCCAGCGCGGCCGCGGCGGCCTCGGCGTCACCGGCGGCGACACGGCGGCGCGTACGGCCCTTGGCCGGGCCTCCGCGGCCTCGGCGGGCTGCTCGCCGCCACCGGTGGCCCGGCGGCGGGTACGGCGGCCACGGGCTCGGCGGCGGGGGCCGGCTCCTCCTCCGGGCGGCGGTCTCGGCGACGGGCTCGGCGGCCTGCTCGGTGACGGGCTCGGCCTCGGCGGTCTGCGGGGCACCCGCGGGGGCGGTGGCCTTGCGCACGGCACGACGGCGCGTACGGGCCGGCTTGGCCTCGGCGACCTCGGCGGCGGGCTCGACGGGCTCGGCGACCTCAGGGGTCTCGACGGGCTCGGCGGCGGCCTCGGTCACGGGCTCGACGACCGTCTCGGCGGCCTGCGGGGCCCCGCGGGGCCGTCGCCTTGCGCACGGCGCGGCGGCGGAGCGGCGGGAGCGGCGGCCGGGGCCTCGGCGGCGGCGCCTCGACGACGGCCGGAGCCTCCTCGGCTACGGGCTCGACGGCCTGCTCGGCGACGGGCTCGGCCTCGGCGGCCTGCGGGGCACCCGCGGGAGCGGTGGCCTTGCGCACGGCACGACGACGCGTACGGGCCGGCTTGGCCTCGGCGGCCTCGGCAGCCGGGGCAGCCTCGGCGGCGGGCTCGACGGGCTCGGCCGGGGTCTCCTGGGCGGCGGGCGCCTCGGCGGCCTGCTCACCCTTACGGGGAGCGCCGGCCGGGCGGTGGCCTTACGGTCGCGCGGCGGCGGGGCGGGCCGGGGTGGCCGGCGCCTCGGCGGCGGCCTGCTCGGCCGGTGCGGCGGCGGGCGCGTCCGTCTCCGCGGCGGCGGCCGTCACGGCGGTCTGCGCGGCCTCGGTACCCGCCGACGGCGGGCCGGCGGGGCGGGACGCCGCACGGCGGCGGCGACGCGGCGGCAGTGTGTCGCCGGGTCCGCTGGTTTCGGGGTTGTTGGTGGGCTCAGTGGGTTCGAGCATGCGGGCGGTTCTCCCGTCACGCTCCCGGGCGCCGGGCCTTGATCCGGCCGCGGCACCGCGCGATGCGCGGATACCGCCGTCCGGGGCGTGGGCGCCGCACGGGAGCTGTCGTCTCGCTCGCCGGGGCCGAAGTGGTGGGCACCGGCGAAAGTCTCCTGGTCAATGCGCCTGCCGGACCTGGGTGGCTCCCTGGCGGCGCGGCGGCGCGGCGACGGCCGTCCTTACGCGGGACCTTCCGGCACCTGCGCGGCACCGGCGCTCGGTCCGGCGGCCGTGGTGGTTGTTGCGGCCGGGGAAGCGTCGCGGTCGGGCGCGAGCGGGTCGGTCACCGTGCCGGACTCCTCATCGAGCAGCCCCTGCGCCAGCCTGGTCACCGCAGCGGGGACCGGCGGCGCCAGGTCGGCCGTGGCGCGGAGACCGGACAGGACGTCGTCGGGTCGAACGGCAGGTGTCAAGTGCCGAACAACCAGCCGCAGTATCGCACAGGCACCGACGCCGGGCCTATCGGCCGGACCGTCGAGCGCCTCGAGTCGGGCGACGGCGGCACGCGCGTCGAAGGTGCGCAACCCGTTTTTGGTCCGGCGCTGCACCTCGACGGTCTCCGCGGCGAGGAACGCCGCGACGGCGCGCTCGGCGTCCGCGACCTCGACACCGTCGAGCCGCATCTCCCAGAGGGAAGCCTGCAGCCGGTCGGCGAACGAGGAGGTGTGGGCCTCCACCGCGTCCGTGATGTCGAGCCCGTCCGGCAGCGACTCGTCGAGCAGCTTGCGCAGCTCCTGCGGGTCGCGGACCTCGGCGAGCTGGATCTCCAGGAACTCGGCCTCACTGCCCGTGCCGGTGGGTGCGGCATTGGCGTACGACACCTTGGGGTGCGGGGTGAAGCCCGCCGAGTACGCCATGGGCACCTCGGCGCGGCGCAGGGCCCGCTCGAAGGCGCGCTGGAAATCGCGGTGGCTGGTGAACCGGAGGCGGCCGCGCTTGGTGTAGCGCAGACGAATGCGCTGCACCACGGGTGCGGGGGGCGGGCCTTCGGGCTGGCGCTTACCCAGTGGTCTTGTCCTTCGTGAGTGCGGTCGTACTGCTACCTAGAGTACGTGTCCGGCGGAGGGGTACGTCCCGGAGGGCGCGCGAAAGCCCCGCCGGAGAGCGGCGGGGCTTTGGCGCGGTGGAATCACGCGACCACGGACAGTGGTGGAAGCGGTCCTCCCCCGCACGGGCGGGGGAGGCTCGCGGTCACCGCGCGGCCGCCTCAGGTCACTTGACCGACAGCGGCAGCAGCTTCTTGCCCGTCGGGCCGATCTGGATGCTCGTGTCCATCTGCGGACAGACGCCACAGTCGAAGCACGGGGTCCAGCGGCAGTCCTCGACCTCGGTCTCGTCGAGGGCGTCCTGCCAGTCCTCCCAGAGCCAGTCCTTGTCGAGACCGGAGTCCAGGTGGTCCCAGGGCAGGACCTCTTCGTAGGTGCGCTCGCGCGTGGTGTACCAGGCGACGTCGACGCCCTGCTCGGGCAGCGTGCGCTCGGCGGACTTCATCCACAGGTCGTAGCTGAAGTGCTCGCGCCAGCCGTCGAAGCGGCCGCCCGACTCGTAGACCTCGCGGATCACGGCGCCGACGCGGCGGTCACCGCGCGAGAGCAGGCCCTCGACGATGCCGGGCTTGCCGTCGTGGTAGCGGAAGCCGATCGAGCGGCCGTACTTCTTGTCACCGCGGATCTTGTCGCGCAGCTTCTCCAGGCGGGCGTCGGTCTCCTCGGCGGAGAGCTGCGGCGCCCACTGGAACGGGGTGTGCGGCTTGGGGACGAAACCGCCGATGGAGACCGTGCAGCGGATGTCGTTCTGGCCGGAGACCTTGCGGCCCTCGGCGATGACCTTGACCGCCATGTCGCCGATCTGGAGGACGTCCTCGTCGGTCTCGGTGGGCAGGCCGCACATGAAGTACAGCTTCACCTGGCGCCAGCCGTTGCCGTACGCGGTGGAGACCGTACGGATCAGGTCCTCCTCCGAGACCATCTTGTTGATGACCTTGCGCATGCGCTCGGAGCCGCCCTCGGGGGCGAAGGTGAGGCCGGACCGGCGGCCGTTGCGCGTCAGCTCGTTCGCGAGGTCGACGTTGAAGGCGTCCACGCGGGTCGACGGCAGGGAAAGGCCGATCTTGTCCTCGGTGTAGCGGTCGGCCAGGCCCTTGGCGATGTCACCGATCTCGGTGTGGTCGGCTGAGGACAGCGACAGCAGGCCGACCTCCTCGAAGCCGGTCGCCTTGAGGCCGCTCTCCACCATCTCGCCGATGCCGGTGATGCTTCGCTCCCGCACGGGGCGCGTGATCATGCCGGCCTGGCAGAAACGGCAGCCGCGGGTGCAGCCGCGGAAGATCTCGACGGACATCCGCTCGTGGACGGTCTCGGCGAGCGGGACCAGCGGCTGCTTGGGGTAGGGCCACTCGTCGAGGTCCATGACGGTGTGCTTGGACACGCGCCACGGCACGCCGGAGCGGTTGGGCACGACACGGGCGATCCGGCCGTCCTCCAGGTACTCCACGTCGTAGAAGCCCGGGACGTAGACCCCGCCCGTCTTGGACAGGCGGAGCAGCAGCTCCTCGCGGCCGCCGGGGCGGCCCTCGGCCTTCCAGGCGCGGACGATGTCGGTGATCTCCAGGACGGCCTGCTCGCCGTCGCCGATCACGGCGCAGTCGATGAAGTCCGCGATGGGCTCGGGGTTGAACGCCGCGTGGCCGCCCGCGAGGACGATCGGGTCGTCGATCGTGCGGTCCTTGGACTCCAGCGGGATGCCCGCGAGGTCCAGGGCCGTGAGCATGTTGGTGTAGCCGAGCTCGGTGGAGAAGCTCAGGCCGAAGACGTCGAACGCCTTGACCGGGCGGTGTGCGTCCACGGTGAACTGCGGGACCTTGTGCTCGCGCATCAGGGCCTCGAGGTCCGGCCACACGCTGTACGTGCGCTCGGCGAGGACGCCCTCGCGCTCGTTGAGCACCTCGTAAAGGATCATGACGCCCTGGTTGGGCAGCCCGACCTCGTAGGCGTCCGGGTACATCAGGCACCAGCGGACGTCACAGGATTCCCAGGGCTTAACCGTGGAGTTGAGCTCTCCGCCGACGTACTGGATCGGCTTCTGCACATGCGGGAGCAGCGCTTCGAGCTGTGGGAAGACGGACTCGGCAGACATCTCGACCTTCGGGAGCTGGCAGGGGGCGACTCTCAAGCGTAACCCGACGGGCGTGGCTCCTCGCCCGGCGATCCCGGCCGCCGCCGCACCGCCGGCGGGCCGTGCGCGGTGTGCAACGACCGGGGGATCCACCCCGTCACGCCCCCAGCGCCGCCCGGTACCGCTTCCTGGACGCCTTGCGCCACACCTTCGGCAGCGCCGCCTCGTACGCCGCGGACAGCCGCTCCTCGTGCCCGTGCAGCAGGCCGAGCGTGAAGGTGCTCTCCCCCGCAGCGTGGGCGCGGACGGCGATCTCGCGGAGGGCGCCGCGCGCCATGACGCTGTCCTGGTGGTCGCCCAGCAGGGTCTGGACGGACTTCATCCGGGAGGCGAGGCGCTCCGCGGGCCCGCCCAGCGCGGGGCCGGCCGCCTCCGCGGCGTAGCGGGCGCGCTTGGCGGCCTTGCGGGCGTCGTGGAGGACGGTGTCGCGGTCCGGGCCGGGCCCGGTGGCGAGGGCGTGCTCGACGCGTGCCGCGAGCCGCCCGTAGTCGCGCAGGACGGCCTCGGCCAGCACGGTGCCGGCCGGGCGGGCGGCGGCCGGGCGCAGGGGCGGGTCGGCGAGGAGGGCGTCGAGGGTGTCGAGAAGGGTGAGGTAGCGGTCGCCGTCGAGGACGGCGGCGAGGCGCTTGCGGGAGCCCTTGCGGCGGCCCGCGGCCCAGACCCGCAGCCGGGCGCGCACGGGGCCGAGGACGAGTGCGGTGTCCAGCTCGGCCAGCCGCTCGCGGAGCCGCTCGGCGAGGACCTCGCGGTCGCGGTCGACACCGAGCTCGGCGGCGAGCCACTTCAGCTCGGCGCCGACGGGGTCGGTGGCCCGCCGGTCGAGGACCTTGCCGTAGGTGCGGAAGGCGCTGCGCAGGCGGCGGGTGGCGACGCGCATCTGGTGGACGGAGTCCTCGGTGCCGCGCCGGACCTCGGGGTCGAGGGCGAGGAGGGCCTCGACCTGTGCGCGGAGGTAGGCGAGGACGTGGTCGCCCGCCGTAAGGGCGGCGTCGCCCTTACGGCGCTTCCCCGGCGCTTTCCCCGGTGCCTTCCCCGGCGCCTTCTTCGTCCCCTTCTTCGTCTCCTCCCGCGCCTCCCTCTTCGCCTCCTTCCGCGCCTCCTTGCCGTCCGGCTCCGGCCGCGTCTCCGCCAGGGCGCGGGCCAGCTTGGACGGGGCGCCGGAGGGGCGCAGGCCGGCCTCGCGGAGGTGGGGTTCGACGGTGTCCAGGAAGCCGGGGTCGCCGCCGGGGGCGAGCTCGATCTCGTACTCGGTCCAGTGGGCCGTGCCGCCGCCGGGCGTGAGGAGGTCCGCGGTGACCGTGTCGGCACCGGCCTCGGCGAGGAGCGAGCCGTCGGCGTCGAGGAGGTGGCGCACGTCGCGGTGGGAGCGGATGCGGACGAGCGGCTGGAGCCCGCTGTGCCGGATCCGGGAGCGTACGAGATCGGTGAGGGCGCGGGGGACGTCCGGGGACAGCGGGGCGCGGATCTCGTCGCGCACCCCGGGGGTCACGGGCAGTTTGAGGTGCCAGCCGGCGTCCTGGCCGCCGGTGCGGCGGCGCAGGGTGATGCCCGCCGCGGTCAGGCGGCGGTCGGTGGTGTCGTAGTAGACGGCGTCGAGCTCGGCCGTCTCCCGGCCGGTGACGGCCGCGACGCCGGGGACCCGGCTCAGGTCGGGCGGCCGGGCCGGGCCGGCGCGGTTGTCGTCGGCTTCGTACTTCCGCTCGATTTCTCGCACGGTGTCCGCCATATGCCCGAATCTAGTGCGCGAACGGCCGTCGCGGCAGTCCCCGGCCGGACAGCGGTGTCAGGCGGAGACCGGCCGCTGCACCTTGATCGACTGAAGGAGGCCGATCGCGATCCAGGCGGCGAACATGGAGGAGCCGCCGTAGGAGACGAAGGGCAGGGGCAGCCCGGTGACGGGCATGATGCCGAGGGTCATCCCGATGTTCTCGAAGGACTGGAAGGCGAACCAGGCGATGATCCCGGCGGCGACGACCGTGCCGTAGAGCTCGGTGGTCTCGCGGGCGATCCGGCAGGCGCGCCACAGCACGACGCCGACGAGGAAGACGATCGCGCCGGCGCCGACGAAGCCGAGCTCCTCCCCGGCGACGGTGAAGATGAAGTCGGTCTGCTGCTCGGGGACGAACTGGCCGGTGGTCTGGCTGCCGTGGAAGAGGCCGGAGCCGGTGAGGCCGCCGGAGCCGATGGCGATCCTGGCCTGGTTGGTGTTGTAGCCGACGCCGGAGGGGTCCAGGGCGGGGTTGGCGAAGGCGGCGAAGCGGTTGATCTGGTACTCGTCCAGGACGCCGAGCTGCCAGATGAGGACGCAGCCGAGGACGCCGGCGCCGAGCAGGCCTGCGATCCAGCGGTTGGAGGCGCCGGAGGCGAGCAGCACGGCGAGGACGATGACCACCAGCACCATGACGGAGCCGAGGTCGGGCATCAGCAGGATGATGACGATGGGCAGGGCGGCGAGGCCGAGGGCCTCCATCACGGTGCGGTGGTCGGGGTGCCGCCGGTCGCCGGCGTCGACCTTCGCGGCCAGCAGCATCGCCATCCCCAGGGTGATGGTGATCTTGGTGAACTCCGAGGGCTGGATGGAGAAGCCGGCGCCGAGCTGGATCCAGGAGCGGGCGCCGTTGATGGTCGCGCCGAGCGGGGTGAGCACGGCCGCGGTGAGCAGCACGGAGATCGCGTAGAGGATGGGGACGCCGCCGCGCAGGGCGCGGTGGCCGACCCAGACGGCGGCGATGGCGAGGCCGAGTCCGATGCCGGTGTTGAGGATGTTGCGGAGCAGGAAGTAGTACGGGTCGCCCTGGTTGAGCTCGGTGCGGTTGCGGGTGGCGGAGTAGACGAGCAGGGTGCCGATGCCGGAGAGGGCGAGGGCGGCGAGGAGCATGACCCAGTCGAGGCGGCGGACGACGGAGTCGCGGGCGGTGAGCCGGCCCCAGGTGGAGCGCTCGGGGGTGTAGCGGCGGACGTTGTAGCCGTCGGTGGTGGTCATCCGTCCTTCTCCTCCTTCCGGGCGGCGTCGCTCTCCTTGGGCTTGGGGGCGGGCGGATCGATCTTCTGGGCCTCGATCGTGCCGTCCTTCTCGATGGTGGGGAGCTTCTCCTGGGGGTGCGGGAGGAGCGCCTTCCGCGGGTCGACCTTGCCCTTGTCGTCGACGCCGTAGAGGCCGTTGTAGATCTTGCGCACGGCCGGGCCGGAGGCGCCGGAGCCGGTGCCGCCCTGGGAGATCGTCATGACGACCGTGTAGTCCTGGGTGTACGTGGCGAACCAGGAGGTCGTCTGCTTGCCGTAGACCTCGGCGGTGCCGGTCTTGGCGTGCATCGGGATCTCCTTCTGCGGCCAGCCCTCGAACCGCCAGGCGGCGCTGCCCTGGGTGGCGACGCCGGCCAGGGCGGCGTCGAGCTGGTCGCGGGTGCGGCCGTCGAAGGGCAGCCTGCCGTGGGCGGTGGGCCGGATCTCCTGGACCGTCTTCCCGTCGGGGCTGACGACGGCCTTGCCGACGGTGGGGTTGTAGAGGGTGCCGCCGTTGCTGATGGCGGCGTAGATGGTGGCCATCTGGACGGGGGTGACGAGGGTGTCGCCCTGGCCGATGGAGTAGTTGACGGAGTCACCGGCGCGCATCCGCATCCCGGATTCGCAGTTCTCCTTGGCGATCTTCGCGGCGTAGTCCCCGGCGTTGTCGCCCTGCTTGCACCAGACGTCCTTGTTGGCCTCCCAGTAGCGCTTCTTCCACTCGCGGTCGGGGACG
This sequence comes from Streptomyces eurocidicus, assembly GCF_002891295.1. Lineage (GTDB taxonomy): Bacteria > Actinomycetota > Actinomycetes > Streptomycetales > Streptomycetaceae > Streptomyces > Streptomyces eurocidicus. The sequence goes on from NZ_LGUI01000001.1 coordinate 675,468, forward strand.
CGGCCCTTGACCTCGTTGGGAAGGTCGATGCCGGTCTCCTTGCCGAGGCCGAACTGGTGGGCGGTGCGGTAGAACCAGTCCTTCGGGTGCTTGGGGTTGTTCCCGCCGTCCTTCTGCCACTGGCGGTAGGCCAGGTCGTAGAAGACGGTGTCGCAGGAGACCTCCAGGGCGCGGCCGAGGTTGATGGGGCCGTAGCCCTTGGACTCGAAGTTCTTGAAGACCTGGCTGCCGATGCTGTAGGAGCTGGAGCAGTTGTAGTTGTCGGTGAAGGAGTAGCCGGCGTTGACCGCGGCGGTCGCGGAGATGACCTTGAAGACCGAGCCGGGGGCGGCCTGGCCCTGGATGGCGCGGTTGAGCAGCGGGTAGTCGGAGTCCTTGCCGGTGAGCTGCTGGTAGTCCTTGGCGCTGATGCCGCCGACCCAGGCGTTGGGGTCGTAGGTGGGGTTGGAGGCCATGGCGACGACGCGGCCGGTCCTGGACTCCATCACCACGACGGCTCCGGCGTCGGCCTTGTAGTTGACGCCGGTGTTCTTGTCGAGCTCCTTGCGGGCGTCCTTCATGGCCTGGTCGAGCTCGCGTTCCGCTATGGCCTGCACGCGGGCGTCGATGCTGGTGACGACGTTGGCGCCGGGGACGGCCTTGTCGCTCTTGGCCTTGCCGATGACGCGGCCGAGGTTGTCGACCTCGTAGCGGGTGACGCCGGCCTTGCCGCGCAGCTCGGCGTCGTACTGCCGCTCCAGGCCGGAGCGGCCGACCTGGTCGGAGCGGAGCAGCGGGGGGCGGCCGGCGGTCTTGGCCTTGATGATCTCGTCGTCGGAGACGGGCGAGAGGTAGCCGAGGACCTGGGCGGTGTTGGAGCCGCCGGGGCCGGCGTAGCGGCGTACGGCGGTGGGTTCGGCGGTGATGCCGGGGAAGTCCTCGGCGCGCTCGCGGATCTGGAGGGCCTGCTGGGTGGTGGCCTCGTCGGTGATGGGGATGGGCTGGTAGGGCGAGCCGGCCCAGCAGGGCTTGGGGGTCTTGGCGTCGCACAGCCGGACCTTGGCTGCGACCTCGTCGGCCGGGAGGCCGAGGACGCCGGCCAGGCGGCTGAGGACGGCCCTGCCGCGGTCCTTCATCTTCATCAGGTCGGTGCGGTTGGCGGAGACGACGAGGCGGGTCTCGTTGTCGGCGAGCGGGATGCCGCGGGCGTCCAGTATCGAGCCCCGGGTGGCGGGGGCGACGACCTGCTGGATGTGGTTGTCGGCGGCCTCGGCGGTGTACTGGTCGCCGTTGCGGATCTGGAGGTACCAGAGGCGGCCGCCGAGGGTGAGCAGGAGCGAGAAGACCAGGATCTGGATGACGACGAGCCGGATGTTGACCCGGGAGTCCCGGCCGGTCTCGGGGAGGTTGCTCATCGGGCCTCCTCCCGGGCGTCGGAAGCGCGTGGTCTCACAGGCGCTTCGCTCCCTTCATGCGGCCGGAGCGGTTGCGTGCCGACTTGCCGAGCAGGCCGGAGCGCTGGCCGCCGATCCGGCTGCCGCGGCCGCCGCCGCCGAGCCAGCCGTACGCGCCCTCGCCGCCGCCCATGGTGCTGGGGCCCTCGCCGGCCAGCGGGTCGTTCTCGGTGCGACGGGCGAGGGTCATGATCAGGGGCACGGTGAAGGGGGCGAGCAGCAGGTCGTAGAGCGCGGCGCTGAACAGCAGCCCGGTGAGGCCGACGTGGCGGGCCGAGGTGTCGCCGACGAGGGAGCCGACGCCCGCGTAGAGCAGGGTGGAGCCGATGGCGGCGACGACCACGACGATCATGGGCACGGTCGCGGACCGGAGCCGTCCGTTCTCGGGGCGGACGAGGCCGACGGCGTAGCCGACGAGACAGAGCACCAGGGCGTAGCGGCCGGTGGCGTGGTCGGCGGGGGGCGCGAGGTCGGCCAGCAGGCCGGCGCAGAAGCCGAGGAGGGCGCCGCTGGTATGGCCGTAGACGAGCGCGAGGCCGATGACGACGAGGAGGAGCAGGTCGGGGACGGCGCCGGGGAGGTGGAGGCGGGCGAGCACGGTGACCTGGACGACCAGGGCGACCACCACGAGCGCGGTCGAGAGCAGGATCCGGTTGAGGCGCATCGGTCAGTCCTCGGGTTTGGCGCTCGGGGTGGGGGTGACGGTGACGGTCACCGTGGGGGTGGGTCTGGGGCCCTCGGGCTTGGGCGGCAGGACGGTGTCGCGGGGGTCGGTGCGCGGTGCCTGGACGACGACGCCGACGATGTCGAGCTTGCTGTAGCCGACGTAGGGGCGGACCTGGAGGGTGCGGGTGAGGCCGCCGCCGGAGGGGTCGACGCGGGTGACCTCGCCGACCGGGACGCCGGGTACGAAGGGCTTGTCGTGGCTGGAGCCGAAGGTGACGAGGCGGTCGCCCTCGTGCACGACGGCCTTGCCGTTGAGGAGCTCGACGCGCAGGGAGCGGTCGCCCTGGCCGTTGGCGAAGCCGAGCTCGCCGGTCTTCTCCATGCGGGTGCCGACGGTGAACTTGGGGTCGTTGGCGAGCAGCACGGTGGCGGTGGAGCGGGCCACGGTGGTGACGCGGCCGACGAGGCCGTCGCCGTTGAGCACGGTCATGTCGCGCCGGATGCCGTCGTTGCTGCCGGCGTCGATGGTGACGGTCCAGGAGAAGCCCTGGGCCGCTCCTATGGCGATGACCTGGGCGCCCTTGATGCCGTACTGGCCGGCGCCGGCGGTCTTGAGCATGGCGTCGAGCTCGCGGGCGCGGCCGCGGTTGCGGTCGTCGCTGCCGAGGCGCTGCTTGAGGGTGGCGTTCTCGCGCTCCAGCTCGCTGATGCGGTCGTGCCGCTCACCGGAGTCCCGGACGGCCGCGACGGCGTTGCCGACGGGGTCCACGGCGGCGGCGACGCCGTTCTCGACCGGGCCGAAGACCGAGGCGGCGGCGTGCCGGACGCCGTCGAGCGGGGACTGCTCGCCGCCGCGGATGTCGACCGTGATCAGCGCGAACGCGACGGCGACCAGCAGCACCAGCAGCAGCCGGCTCTCTCGTGTGTCCCTCACGTGCGGCGGCGTGCCCTTCTCGTCGGACCGGTCCGCTGCGGGCGCGGGCCGGTCATCGGGAGCGTTCTGCCTGTATATCAGGTTGTTTCCCGGCGTCGGGTACGCCGGGCGCCGCCCTCGCGCGCCGGTCCGCGCCGGTCCGGTGCGGACCTGCGCGGGGCGGCCGCGAGGGCGTGGCCGACCGGGTCACCGCGGCCCCGGCGGGGGCCGCGGTGACCGCCGGGTCAGCGGCGGGGCTGGGCGTCCAGGACCTGCTGGAGGGCCTCGAACTCCTCGACGCACTTGCCGGAGCCGAGGGCCACGGAGTCCAGCGGGTCCTCGGCGATGTGGATCGGCATGCCGGTCTCCCGGCGCAACCGCTCGTCGAGGCCGCGGAGCAGGGCGCCGCCCCCGGTGAGAACGATGCCGCGGTCCATGACGTCACCCGAGAGCTCGGGCGGGCACTTGTCGAGGGTGGTCTTGACGGCGTCGACGATGGAGTTGACCGGCTCCTCGATGGCCTTGCGGACCTCGGCGGCGGAGATGACCACGGTCTTGGGCAGGCCGCTGACCAGGTCACGGCCGCGGATCTCGGTGTGCTCGTCCTGTTCGAGGTCATAGGCCGAGCCGATGGTGATCTTGATCTGCTCGGCGGTGCGCTCACCGAGGAGGAGGCTGTACTCCTTCTTGATGTGCTGGATGATCGCGTTGTCCAGCTCGTCGCCCGCGACGCGGATGGACTGCGCGGTGACGATGCCGCCGAGGGAGATCACGGCGACCTCGGTGGTGCCGCCGCCGATGTCGACGACCATGTTGCCGGTGGCCTCGTGGACGGGCAGGCCGGATCCGATGGCGGCGGCCATCGGCTCCTCGATGATGTGCACCTGACGGGCGCCGGCCTGGGTGGACGCCTCGATGACGGCGCGGCGCTCGACGCCGGTGATCCCGGAGGGCACGCAGACCACGACCCGGGGGCGGGCCATCCAGCGGCGCTTGTGGATCTTGAGGATGAAGTAGCGGAGCATCCGCTCGGTGATCTCGAAGTCGGCGATCACGCCGTCCTTCAGGGGGCGGACCGCGACGATGTTGCCCGGGGTTCGGCCGATCATCTTCTTCGCCTCGGCCCCGACCGCGAGGATCCCGCCGGTGTTGGTATTGATGGCGACGACGGATGGCTCGTTGAGGACGATTCCGCGACCTCTGACGTACACCAGCGTGTTGGCGGTCCCGAGGTCGACAGCCATGTCACGGCCGATGAACGACATGTTGTTCCCCATGAGGATACGTCTGGCCTTCCCAGCTGGAGCGATTGCTTACTTGAGGTCGGCAGGTGTGCGGTGCGCCGCGGGGCGCGGAAGCTTCATCGTAGTCTCGACGACTCGAACGCGGTGCGAGGGTTCCTCCGCCATTGTCGGCGGAACGGGAGCTCCCCCCAGTAATGGTGACGTCGTGTCGGAGTGAGAGGTTCCCGCGTACGCCCCGCATATGCCAGGGGGCGACCGAAAAGAAATCGGTCGCCCCTGATCAGAATGGGTCCGTGGCTGATGTGCTATCAGGCCAGGCCGGGAAAGAAAATCTTGATTTCCCGCTGTGCGGACTCCTCGGAGTCCGAGGCGTGGATGAGGTTCTCGCGCGTGATGGTGCCGAAGTCACCACGGATGGAACCGGGGGCGGCCGAGATGGGGTCGGTCGGGCCGGCGAGCGCGCGGACGCCCTCGATCACTCGCTCCCCGTCGACCACGAGCGCCACGACGGGCCCGGAGGACATGAACGTCATCAGGGGCTCGTAGAACGGCTTGCCCACGTGCTCGGCGTAGTGCTGCTCCAGGACCTGGCGCTCCAGCGTGCGCAGCTCCAGCGCCTCGATCGTCCAGCCCGCCTTGTTCTCGATGCGGCGGAGGATCTCGCCCACCAGGCGCCTCTTGACGGCGTCGGGCTTGAGCAGGACGAGGGTGCGCTGGGACATGGTGCGGCTCCTTGCGGGCAGGGTGCAGTGCGGCAGAGGCTACAGGGCCGCCGGGGAGGCGTGGCACCCGGACCGAGCTCCGGTCAGCCCTCGCCGGACGGCGTCCGGCGGGTCGCCCCCGCCTGCGCGGGGAAGGGGTCCGGGTGCCTCGCCCAGGTCAAGCACCCGGCACCGGCATCCGGCTACGCGGCCTCCGCCGCCGCCTGCGCCGCGAACCGGGCCTTCGCCTCGTCGATCTTGCGGCCGAAGTGGACCGAGGCCCACCACAGACCGCCGAAGACCACGCCCAGGATGAACATCATCGGAACGATGAAGCCGCTCAGGACCAGGCCGATCTGGAGCAGCCAGCCCAGCTGCACGCCACCGGGCCGGGCGAGCATCCCGCACAGCAGGACGCTCAGCACCATCGCCGTGCCGCTGACGGCCCAGACCGTGCCGGACGACAGGTCCGAGGTCTGCATGGCGACCAGGCCGGCGAATCCGATGACGAAGAATTCACCGATCAGAGTGCTGGCGCACAGCATTCGCATGTCAGTCCCTTCCCAGGAGCAGCCGGGCCTCGCCGACCGTGATCACCGAGCCGGTCACCAGCACGCCCGCGCCGGCGAACTCGCCCTCTTCCTCCGCGAGGGTGATGGCCGCCTCGAGGGCGTCGTCAAGACGGGGCTCGACCTGGACCCGGTCGGCGCCGAAGACCTCGACGGCGATGCCGGCCAGGGCGTCGGCGTCCATGGCGCGGTGCGTGGAGTTCTTCGTGACCACGACCTCGGCGAAGATCGGCTCGAACGCCTCCAGCAGACCGCGGACGTCCTTGTCGCCACTGGCGCCGACGACGCCGATGAGCCGGCTGAAGCCGAACGCCTCGGTGACGGCCTCGGCCGCCGCCGCGGCGCCGGCCGGGTTGTGCGCGGCGTCCAGCACCACGGTGGGGCTGCGGCGCACGACCTCCAGACGGCCGGGCGAGGTGACGGCCGCGAAGGCGCGCCGGACGGTGTCGAGGTCGAGCGTGCGGGCGTGCTGCGAGCCGATGCCGAAGAACGCCTCGACGGCGGCCAGGGCGACGGCGGCGTTGTGCGCCTGGTGGGCGCCGTAGAGCGGCAGGAAGACGTCGGGGTACTCGCCGCCCAGGCCGCGCAGCGTCAGCAGCTGGCCGCCGACGGCGACCTCGCGGGAGACGACGCCGAACTCCATGCCCTCGCGGGCGACCGTCGCGTCCTTCTCGACCGCGCGCTTGAGGAGCACCTGCGCGGCGTCGACGGGCTGCTGGGCGAGGACGACGGTGGCGTCGGGCTTGACGATGCCGGCCTTCTCCTCGGCGATCTCGCCGGTGGTGGTGCCGAGCCGGTCGGTGTGGTCGAGCGAGATGGGGGTGACCACGGCGACGGTGCCGTCGAGCACATTGGTGGCGTCCCAGGTGCCGCCCATGCCGACCTCGACGACGGCCACGTCGACCGGGGCGTCCGCGAAGGCGGCGTAGGCCATGGCGGTGAGCACCTCGAAGAAGGAGAGGCGGTGCTCCTCGCGGTCGTCGACCATCTCGACGTACGGCTGGATGTCGCGGTAGGTCTCGATGAACCGCTCGGCCGCGATCGGCGCGCCGTCGAGGCTGATGCGCTCGGTGACGGACTGGACGTGCGGGCTGGTGTAGCGGCCGGTGCGCAGGTCGAAGGCGCCCAGCAGGGCCTCGATCATGCGGGCGGTGCTGGTCTTGCCGTTGGTGCCGGTGATATGGATCGCGGGGTAGGCGCGCTGCGGCTGACCCAGGATGTCCATCAGCGCCTCGATGCGCACCAGCGAGGGGTCGAGCTTGGTCTCGCCCCAGCGCCCGGCGAGCTCGGTCTCCACCTCGCGCAGCGCCCGGTCGACCTCGGGGTCGGCCGGGCGGGCGGGGACGTCGCTCTGCGGGGGCCCGGACTGGGCGCGCAGGGTGCGGCTGCCGGCCTCGATCACGGCAAGGTCGGGGTCGCGGTCGGGGTCGGTCTCGGCATCGACAATCTCGGCGAAGCGGTCGTCCTCGCCGGTGCCGGTGTCGCCGTTGTCGTCGTTCAGGGGGCGCTCGCTCACGCCGACCAGTCTACGGAGCGGCACCGACACCGCGGGCATCAGGCGGCCGGGGCCAGCCCGGCGCGCATGATCTTCTCGGCCACGGGCGCGGCCAGTCCGTTGCCGCTGACCTCCGAGCGGGCGGCGTCGCTGTCGGCGATCACGACGGCTACGGCGATCTGCTTGCCCTGGGCGTTCTGGGCGTACGACACGAACCAGGCATAAGGCGTACCGCTGTTGTCGACTCCGTGCTGAGCGGTGCCGGTCTTGCCGCCGACCGTGAGTCCGTCGATCCGGGCGTTGCTGCCGGTGCCCTTCTCCACCACGGTGCGCATGGCGGACTGGAGCTGCCGGGCCGTGTCGGCCGACATCGCCCGGCCGTACTCCTTGGGGTCGCTCTTCTCCAGGACGCCGGAGGTGCCGTCGGTGACGCGGTCGACGAGGCGCGGCGTCATCAGCAGGCCGTCGTGGGCGATGGCCGAGGAGACCATGGCCATCTGGAGCGGGGTGGCCCGGACGTCGAACTGGCCGATGCCGGAGAGCGCGGTCTGCGCCTTGTCCATGCCGGTCGGGTAAAGGCTCTCGGCGGCGCGTACGGGCGTGTCGAGCTTGCCGTCGCCGAAGCCGAGCTTCTTGGCCTGCTCGGCGACCTTCTGCTGGCCGAGCCGCTCGGCGAGGTGGCCGAAGACGTTGTTGCAGGAGTACTGGAGGGCGGTGCGGATCGAGGCGTTCGCACAGGGTGCCGCGCTGTTCTCGTTGCGCAGATAGGTGGTGGTGCCGGGCAGGAGGTAGGGGTCGGGGCTGTCGGTCGCCTGATCGACGGAGGTGTAGAGGCCGTTCTCCAGGGCGGCCGCGGCGACGACGAGCTTGAAGGTGGAGCCCGGCGGATAGGTCTGGCGCAGGGCGCGGTTCAGCATCGGCTGGTCCTCGTCCTTCTGCAGCGCCTCCCACGCCCTGCGGTCGGCCGCCCCGGTGCCGGCGAAGCGCCCGGGGTCGTACGAGGGCGTGCTGGCCATCCCGAGGATCGCGCCGGTGGCGGGGTCCAGGGCGACGGCGGCGCCGGTCTTGCCGCCGAGCGCCTCGTAGGCCGCCTTCTGCACCGCCGGGTCGAGGGTGGTCAGGACGTCGCCGGGGGTGGGCTCCTTGCCGGTGAGGGCGTCCGCGGGGCTGCGCAGCCGGCTGTCGCGGCCGGTGAGGACGGACTCGTAGAGGTTCTCCAGCTGGGTGCTCCCGTACGCCTGCGAGAGGTAGCCGGTGACCGGCGCGTACATCGCGCCGTCGGTGTAGGTGCGCTTGTACTTCAGCTCGCCGTCGGTCTCGGTGGAGCCGGTGACGGGCTTGCCGCCGACCAGGATGTCGCCGAGCGGCCGGGAGTGGGCGGCGATGATCTGGCGGCGGTTGTGCGGGTTGTCGTCGAGCGCACCGGCCTCGGCCGCCTGGACCCAGGTGGCCCGGACGAGCACGGCGAGGACGAGCAGCAGGGCGAAGACGGCCACGTGCCGGAGCGGTCGGTTCATCGGGGGCGCGGTCCCTGTCTTTGGCTTACGGTTCGGTCGTACAGATGTCCCGAAAACTCCCGTAAGGGGAGTCGGGGTTCCCCGCCTCGATGAGAGCTGGGTGAGAAAAATGCCGTCCGAGGACCGGGACCGGCTCCAGGCGGTCCTGGAGGCGCTGCCCGCGGGCGCCGTGCTGCAGAGCCCGGCCGACGAGGTGCTGGCGGTCAACACCAAGTTCGTCCGCATGTTCGATCTGGCGGGCCGGGTGGACCTCTCCCCCGGGTCCCCCATGCGGGCGGTCGTCCCCCTCGTACGGGCCTTCTTCGCCACCGGCCCCGGCGCCCCGGACGAGCTCCAGACCCGCGGCCACGTCCACCGGACGGCCGAGATCCCGCTCACCGACGGCCGGGTCGTCCGCCGCGAGGTGGAGCCGCTGCGCCACGGCGGCGCCTCGCTGGGCGTCCTGTGGGTCTTCCAGGACATCACCGAGCGCAAGCGGCGCGAGCACGACCTGGAGCGCGACAACCGCGCCCTGACCGAGCTCGCCAGGCAGCGCAACGCCTTCACCGCCGCCGCCTCGCACGAGCTGCGCACCCCGCTCACCTCGATCCTCAGCTTCTGCGAGCTGCTCGCCGACCCCGCCTTCGGCGCGCTCACCGCGGACCAGCGGTCCTTCCTCGACGCGGTCCACCGCAACGCCGACCGCATGCAGCGGGTGATCACCGACCTGCTGCTGACCACCCGGATGCGGGCGGCGGCCCTGGAGCTGGAGTTCGGCGCAGTGGACGTGCCGGGGATGCTCCAGGAGGCCGTCCTGGACCGGCCGGCCTCGGCGAAGACTCCGGACGTCTTCACGGTCCTGGACTGCGCGCCGGGCCCCGCGCTCCGGGGCGACCGGCACCGGCTCCAGCACGTGCTGGGGAACCTGCTGGAGAACGCGGCGAAATTCACCCCGCCGGACGGCCGGATCACGGTCACGGCCGCGCCCCGGGACGCGTACTGGGAGATCGAGGTGGCCGACACCGGGATCGGGATCCCCGAGAAGTACCGGGAGGAGATCTTCACCGGCTTCGTCCGGGCGCCCAACGCGGAGGACGGCGGCTACCCCGGCACCGGCCTGGGGCTGGCCATCAGCCGCACGGTCGTCCAGCTGCACGGCGGCACGCTGACCGCCGGGGGCACGGAGGGCGAGGGCGCCGCGTTCCTGATCCGGCTGCCGGTGGGCGGACCGGCGGAGGGGACGGGCGGGGAGAGCGGGAACGCCGGGGACGGCGGGGGTGCCGCGTCCGGCGGGGCGGCAGGAGTACCCGCGTGAGCCGCGTCCTGGTCGTCGAGGACGACGCCGACCTGGCCCTGGCCCTCCGCACGCTCCTCACCCGCGCGGGCTACGAGGTCCTGCACGCCGACAACGGCCGCGAAGGGCTGCGGCTGCTCTTCGCCGAGCGGCCCGCGCTCATGCTCCTGGACATCGGGCTGCCCGAGCTCAACGGCTGGGAGGTGCTGGAGCGCACCCGCGACCTCAGCGACCTGCCCGTCCTGCTGCTCACCGCCCGGGGCGCCGAGACCGACCGGGTGCGCGGCCTGCGCGCCGGCGCCGACGACTACCTCCCCAAGCCCTTCGGCAACGACGAGCTGCTCGCCCGGGTCGAGGCGCTGCTGCGCCGCACGGACCCCACCCGGTGGGCGGGCGACTCCTTCGACGACGGGCTGCGGCTGGTGCCCGAGCGCCGCTCGGCGGTCTGGCAGGGCCAGGAGGCCCGGCTCAGCGACATCGAGTACCGGCTGCTCCAGGTGCTCGTCCGCAACCGGGGCCGGGTGATCACCACCGACCAGCTCCTCGACCGGGTCTGGGACGACCCCGAGGGAACGGGCCGGGAACGGGTGAAGTTCGCGGTGCTGCGCCTGCGCCGAAAACTCCGCCAGGCGGCGGGGGACGAGGCGGCGGACCCGCTGGAGGCGGTACGGGGGCTGGGGTACCGGTACCGGGCGGACGGCGAGGGGGGCGGGGGCTCCGGCCCGTCCGGCGCTTGAGGACGCCGGTGGAGCGCCGAACGGGGAGGGAGGCCAAACCCAGCCCGGCCGGCGTTTGAGGCCACCGCGCGGAGCGGGGAAGGGCATCCAGCCCGTCCGGCGTCTGAGGACACCGCGCGGCAGCGCGGAAGGGGGCCCGGGGGCGGAGCCCCCGGTTACGGGAAGGGGCGGGTAGGGGAAGGCCCCGCGCAGCGGCACCCGCACCCGCACCCGCACACCGCCCCGCACCCGCACCCGCACCCAGGACCAAAGTCCCACCCCCCACCAGGCCAAAAGCCCCCACAACCCCGCCCCACAAGATCGCAACCGTCCGGCAACCCAACCCCATCCCACCCCGCAACCGACCCCCCGCAGGCTCTGGAGCTGTCACCCCCGGCCAGCCCCAGGAGTCACCTCGTGTCGCACAGCTCGTCGAACAGCGCCCTGCCCACCCGTAGCGTCGCCGTCGTCCTCGGTACCCGCCCCGAGCTCGTCAAGCTCACCGACCTCGTCCGCCTGCTGGGCCCCGCCGCCCATCTGGTGCACACCGGTCAGCACTACGACGAGGAGCTCTCCGGCCGCTTCCTGGCCGAGCTGGGCCTGCCGGAGCCGACCTTCCTGACGGGCATCGGCGGACAGCCGCGCGCCGTGCAGATCTCCGCCGCCCTCGCTCAGCTCGACGAGCTGTTCACCGCCGAGCCGCCGCTCGCCGTAGTCGTCCAGGGCGACACCAACGCCGCCCTCGCCGGCGCGCTCGCCGCCAACGCCCGGGGCATCCCGCTGCTGCACGTCGAGGCCGGGCTGCGCAGCCACGACCGCAACATGCCGGAGGAGCACAACCGCGTCCTCATCGACCGCATCGCCGACGTGCTGTGCGCCGCCACCGAGGACAACCGCGCCAACCTCCTCGCGGAGGGCGTGGCGGACTCCCGCGTCGTCGTCACCGGCAACACCGTGGTGGAGGCCGTGCACGGCCAGCTGCCGGACGCCGCCGCCCGCGCGGAGCTCCTGGCCCGGCACGGGCTGACCCCGGACTCGTACGTCCTGGCCACGGTCCACCGCCCCGAGAACACGGACTCCGCCGAGGCGCTGCGGGCCATCTTCACGGAGCTCGCCGCGCTCGTGGCCGACGGCCGGCCGGTCGTCCTGCCGCTGCACCCGCGCACCCGGGCCCGGATCGAGGCCACCGGTCTGGAGCACCTGCTGGCCGGCCTGACCGTGACCCGCCCGCTCGGCTACGGCGAGTTCCTGGCCCTGGCCCGCCACGCGGCGCTGCTGGTCTCCGACTCCGGCGGCATCCAGGAGGAGTGCACGGTGCTGGGCCGCCCGCTGGTGGTCGTCCGCCGCTCCACGGAGCGTCCGGAGGCCATGGCGGACTTCGCGGACCTGGTGGAGCCGGGTGCGGAGATCGGGCACGCGGCCCGTCGCCGCCTCGCGGAGGGGCCGGAGGGCCTGGCCCGCCTGTCGTCCCTCCCCAGCCCCTTCGGCGACGGCCTGGCGTCGGACCGGATCGTGAACCTGCTGGCCGCGATCGCGGCCCCGGCGGAGCTCGCGGCGGCCGCGTAGGGGTCCTCTCCCCACCCCGCCCCACGCCCCCAGACCCCGTACCGCGCTGAACGCGCTCGTCCCCGAACGCCGGACGGGCTGAATTCTCAGCCCGGCCAGCCCCAGGAGCACCCGCATGTTCTCCAGCCCCTTCCTGCTCGCCTTCCCCTTCCTCCTCCTGATCTGCTTCCTGCTGTACTGGGCGGGGGCCCGGAACGCCTATCTGCGCCGCCCCGCCGTCGAGGACGGCGACCCGGCCTCCCACGAGTGGCACTTCTTCGTGCCCTGCCGGGACGAGGAGGCGGTCGTGGGCACCACCGTCGAGCGGCTGCGCACCGACCACCCCGGCGCCCACGTCTGGGTGATCGACGACGACAGCGAGGACCGCACCGGCGCGATCGTGGCCGGGCTCGCCGAGACCGACCGGCGCGTGCACCTCGTCAGCCGCCGCCGGCCCGAGGCCCGGCAGGGCAAGGGCGCGGCCCTGAACGCCGCGTACGACGAGCTGAACCAGTTCCTGTCCGAGGACACCGACCGCGAGAAGGTCGTCGTGTGCGTCATCGACGCCGACGGTCAGCTGGACCCGCGGGCCCTGGCCCGCGTCAGCGGCCCCGCCGGCTTCGGCGACCCGGAGACCGGCGGTGTCCAGGTCAGCGTGCACATGCGCAACGCCGAGGACCCGCGCCCGCTGGCCGACCGCGGCCGGATCCGCAACGCCTTCGCCCGCCTCCTGGTCCGGATGCAGGACATGGAGTTCTCCGTCTCCAACGCCGGCATGCAGCTGCTGCGCGGCCGCACCGGCTCCGTCGGCCTCGGCGGCAACGGCCAGTTCACCCGGCTCGCCGCCCTGGACCGCATCGCGGCCGCCGAGCGCCGCCCCTGGCAGCGCGGCGCGCTCCTGGAGGACTACGAGCTCGGGCTGCACATGATCCTCAACGGTGACCGGATAGCCCACATCGCCGACACCTGGGTCTCCCAGGAGGGTCTGCCGCACGGCCGCCGCTTCCTCACCCAGCGCACCCGCTGGGCCCAGGGCAACCTCCAGTGCGTCCGCTACGCGCCGCGCATCGTCTCCTCCCGCCACTACGGCGGCAAGGGCGTCCTGGAGACGCTGTACACCTTCCTCCAGCCCGTCGCCCACCTGGTGACCCTCGCGCTGTGCGCCGTGATGTTCGCCGTGCTCGGCCTGACCGTGGCCGAGGAGGGCTTCGGCGAGGCGTTCGGCGGCATGCTGGCGCTGTGGCCGCTGGTGCTCGTCCTGGCCGTCGTCTCCGTCCTGCCGTTCGTCCTGTGGGGCCCGGTCTACCGCCGGGACCGCGCGCCCGGCAGCTCGCTGCTGGTCTCCCTGCTGTGGGGCCTGGCCCTGTGGGTGTACGCGTACCACCTCTTCCCGGCGTCCGCGCGCGGCTTCGTCCGGATGCTGCGGGGCCGCAACGGCTGGGCCAAGACCCGCCGCAACGCCGAGGTCGTCACCTCCGGCCCGGTGGCCGTCGAAAGCTGACCCGCCGGCCTTCTGCGGCCGCCCGCGCACAAACCATGAAGTGCGTCACAGAAGTGCCCCACGGGGCAACCTCCGCTCCCGTTCCGCCATCTGACCCCCGGTGACTCATGTCCCGGAGCGGTTCCGGGTGGCGGAACGGGAGTGTTGTGCGGGTACCGGAAATCAGCACGCGGATGCACCTGCTGCTGCTCACGGCGTGGACCGTGCTGTGGTTCGCGGTCGTGGAGCCCAGCGGCGGCTTCTCGTGGCACTACCTGCGGACCGGCGGCGAGCTGATCTACCAGGGCGGGAACGGCGACGGGACCGGCGGGCTCAACCTCTACGCCCATCACCCCGAGCTCCAGATGGGGCCCATCAGCTTCCTGGTCGCGGGGCTGTTCAACCCCTTCTCGGAACACATGGGCCAGTTCCTCGCGGCGGCCTTCATGTCCGCCCTGGGCCTGGTCATCGTGGTCCTCGCGGGCCGCAGCGCCGCCATCCACTTCCTGGGCACCGGCACCAACCACCAGCGGCTGCGGCAGCGCGTCCTCATCGCCGGGCTGGCCTTCATCCCCATGTGGATCGAGGTCTCGGTGCGCTTCGGGCACCTGGACGACGTGCTCGCGCTGTTCTTCACCGCGCTGGCCGTCTGGTTCCTGACCCGCTGCAACCCGGCCGCCGTGGGCATCTGCCTGGCCCTGGCCATGGACTCCAAGCCGACCGCGCTGGCCTTCGTACCGCTGATCCTCGCCCTCCCCCGGGACCGCTGGATGCGGGCGGTCCTCTGGTGCGCGGCGCTGCTGGCCGTCGCCTGGCTGCCGTTCTTCGTGGCGGCCCCGGACTCCTTCGCCGCGGCGAAGTTCACCATCCCCAACAACCCGGCCTCCGCGCTGCGCTGGCTCGGCGGCAACACCCCCGTCACCCCCGACTGGGCCCGCCCCGCGCAGGCCGCGCTCGGCCTCGCGCTCGGCGCGATCGCCGTGTGGCGCGGCCGCTGGGCCGGGGTGGTGCTGCTGGGCGCGAACGCCCGCATCCTCCTCGACCCCAGCGTCTACACCTACTACACCGCCTCCGTGCTGCTCGGCACCCTGCTGTGGGACGTGTGCGGGCAGCGCCGCCTGGTGCCGTGGTGGAGCTGGATCGCGCTGATCGTGCTCTACGGCAGCGTCTTCGCCGTCCCCGACGAGTCGGTCAAGGGCCTGATCCGGCTGTGCTTCGTGGCGGTGTCGACGGCGTACGTGCTGTTCTGGCCGCAGCACCGCCGCGGTCGGCGCGGGCCGCTGCCGGAGGAGGGCGACGCCCTGGTGGAGGGCCCGTGGGGGCCGATGTGGGATCCGAACCGGTCGAGGCCGTGGGCGGCGCGTTAGACACTCCGCCGGAAGCGCGACGGAGTGCCGCGCCCCGTCAGGGGCGCGGGGAACTGCGCGACAAGCCCCCACCGGCCCGCAGGGACAGGGCCGGTCGAGACCTGCAAACGGCCCCCGTACCCATGGGTACGGGGGCCGTTTCAGAACCCGGCGGCGCCGACTCAGCCCTGCGGCAGAGCCGCCAGCTGCGCACTGATCCGCTCGATGTCCGCGTCGGCCGTCTCCAGCCGCTTGCGGATCTTCTCCACGGCGGCCTCGGCGGCCTTGGCGAGGAACGCCTCGTTGCCGAGCTTGGCCGTGGACTGCGCCTTGTCCTTCTCGGCCGCGGCCAGTGCCTTGGTCAGGCGCTTGCGCTCGGCCTCCACGTCGATCGTGCCGGAGAGGTCGAGGGCGACGGTGGCCCCGGCGACGGGGAGCGAGGCGGTGGCGGCGAAGCCCTCGCCGGCCGGCTGGAGGCGCAGCAGCGAACGGATCGCGTCCTCGTGGGCCGCGACCGCCGTGCCGGTCAGGTCCAGCCGGGCCGGGACCTTCTGGCCCGGCTGCAGGCCCTGGTCGGAGCGGAAGCGGCGGACCTCGGTGACGACCTGCTGGACCGTCGCGATCTCCTGCTCGGCGGCCGCGTCACGGAAGCCGCTGTCCTTCGGCCAGTCGGCGATGACGACGGACTCCTTGCCGGTGAGCGTGGTCCACAGCGTCTCGGTGACGAAGGGCACGACCGGGTGCAGGAGCTTGAGGGTGACGTCGAGGACCTCGCCCAGGACGCGGGCCGAGACCTCGGCCTCGGCGCCGCCCTTCTGGAAGGTGGTCTTGGACAGCTCGACGTACCAGTCGAAGACCTCGTCCCACGCGAAGTGGAACAGCGCGTCCGAGAGCTTCGCGAACTGGTAGTCGTCGTAGAGCGCGTCCACCTCGGCGACGACGGCGTTGAGGCGCGACATGATCCAGCGGTCGGTGGCCGACATCTGCTCGACCGGCGGCAGCTCGCCCTCGACCGTCGCGCCGTTCATCAGCGCGAAGCGCGTGGCGTTCCAGATCTTGTTGGCGAAGTTGCGCGAGCCCTGGACCCAGTCCTCACCGATCGGCACGTCGACACCGGGGTTGGCGCCGCGGGCGAGGGTGAAGCGGACGGCGTCGGAGCCGTACTTGTCCATCCAGTCCAGCGGGTTGACCGCGTTGCCGAAGGACTTCGACATCTTCTTGCCGAACTGGTCGCGGACCATGCCGTGCAGGGCGATGGTGTGGAACGGCGGGGTGCCGTCCATCGCGTACAGGCCGAACATCATCATCCGGACGACCCAGAAGAAGAGGATGTCGTAGCCGGTGACGAGGACGGAGTTCGGGTAGAACTTCTCGACGCTCTCGGTCTTCTCCGGCCAGCCGAGGGTGGAGAACGGCCACAGGCCGGAGGAGAACCAGGTGTCCAGGACGTCGGTCTCCTGGTGCCAGCCCGCGCCGCTCGGCGGCTGCTCGTCCGGGCCGACGCAGACCATCTCGCCGTCCGGGCCGTACCAGACCGGGATGCGGTGGCCCCACCACAGCTGGCGCGAGATGCACCAGTCGTGGAGGTTGTCGACCCAGTCGAAGTAGCGCTTCTCCATCTCCTGCGGGTGAATCTTGACCTTGCCGTCGCGAACGGCGTCGGCGGCGGCCTTCGCCAGCGGGGCGGTCTTCACCCACCACTGCATGGACTGACGCGGCTCCAGCGTCGTCTTGCAGCGCGAGCAGTGGCCGACGGAGTGGGTGTACGGGCGCTTCTCGGCGACGATCCGGCCCTCGGCGCGCAGGGCGCCGACGATCGCGGAACGGGCCTCGAAGCGGTCCAGGCCCTGGAAGGGGCCGTGGACGGTGATGACGCCGTGCTCGTCGAGCACGGTGAGGCTCGGCAGGTCGTGCCGGCGGCCGATCTCGAAGTCGTTCGGGTCGTGGGCCGGGGTCACCTTGACGGCGCCGGTGCCGAACTCGGGGTCGACGTGGGTGTCGGCGACGACCGGGATCGAGCGGTCCGTGAGCGGCAGCTTGATCTGCTTGCCGATCAGGTGGGCGTAGCGCTCGTCGTCCGGGTGGACGGCCACGGCGGTGTCACCGAGCATCGTCTCGGCGCGGGTGGTGGCCACGACGAGGGTTTCCTCGCCCTCGCCGTAGGTGATGGAGACGAGCTCGCCGTCGTCGTCCTGGTACTCCACCTCGATGTCGGAGATGGCGGTCAGGCAGCGCGGGCACCAGTTGATGATGCGCTCGGCGCGGTAGATCAGCTCGTCGTCGTAGAGCTTCTTGAAGATCGTCTGGACGGACTTGGACAGGCCCTCGTCCATGGTGAAGCGCTCGCGCGACCAGGCGACGCCGTCACCCAGGCGACGCATCTGGCCGGAGATCTGGCCACCGGACTCGGCCTTCCACTGCCAGACGCGCTCGATGAACGCCTCCCGGCCGAGGTCGTGACGGGACTTGCCCTCCTTGGCCAGCTCGCGCTCGACCACGTTCTGCGTGGCGATGCCCGCGTGGTCCATGCCGGGCTGCCACAGGACCTCGAAGCCCTGCATGCGCTTGCGGCGCGTGAGGGCGTCGATCAGCGTGTGCTCGAAGGCGTGGCCCAGGTGGAGGGAGCCCGTGACGTTCGGCGGCGGGATGACGATGGTGTACGGCTCTTTGTCGCTCTTCGCGTCGGCCTCGAAGTAGCCCCGCTCTACCCAGCGCTCGTACAGCGGCCCCTCTACATCGGCCGGCGCGTACTGGGTCGGCAGTTCGGGGTTGCTGTCGTTCGGCCCGCTGTCGGGGCGCTGAGTGTTCTCGGTCACGGGAGAAGTCTACGGGGGCGTGCGCGGGGGTTACGAATCCATTCGGGGCGGCGTGCGGGGGGTGCGGACGGGGCGTGCGGGCCGTGGGGTGCGGGCCTTGCCGATCAACTGTTCCGAAACCGTTGCCGCCTCGTGGTAAAGCCCCCGTAAGAGATCAGGAAGGATGATCGGACTGTCACGAGACTCCTGCCACTCCCCCCACGGACGCGAAGAGAGACACCCCGCGATGAGCTACCACCAGCCGGGCCCCTACGGCCAGCAGCCGCCACAGCAGCCGGGCCCGTACGGCCAGGGCGGCGCCCCCGGCCAGCCCGGCTACGGCTACCCGCAGCAGGCCCCGCCGCCCCCGCCGCCGTACGTGGGCGGCGGCCCGCAGGCTCCTTACGGCGCCCCCCAGCAGCCGGGCCCGTACCAGCAGGCGCCCTACGGCCAGCAGCCCGGGATGCCGGGCCAGTACCCGCCGCCGGTGCCGCCGCAGGGCGGGGGCAAGGGGAAGGCGATCGGGATCACGATCGGCGCGCTGGTGGTCGTGGGCGCGCTCGTGGGCGGTGCCGTGTGGTTCATGGGCGGGAGTGACGGGGAGGTGGCGCCGTACACGATGGTGATGCCGGACAAGTTGCTGGACGGCCAGTTCACCAAGGGTGGAAGCGCGGGCGCCCCCGGCGGCCAGGACTCCGAAAGCCTCACCAATGACAAGGATGCCAAGGAGATGGGCATCAACAACGGCACCGGCGTCAAGGGGGCCTACACCAATGCCCAGAAGCAGGCGCTCATGGTCGTGGGCGCCTACGGCGAGCTCCCCGACCCCGAGAAGTCGGTCGACGCGATGATCGCGAAGATGGACGAGGGCGAGAAGAAGAACCAGGCCGTCGTGAAGGGTGCCCAGGTCGAGACGGTCACCGCCTGGACCGCCTTCTCGCCGGGCAACTTCGACGGCGCGGTCATGAAGTGCGAGACGAAGAAGTCCAACTACTCCGTCGGCGCCATCTCCAGCAGCGCCGAGGTCAGCGTCTGCATCTGGGGCGACTCCAGCGCCGTGGGCGTCGTCCGGCACCAGGTCGCGAAGACCACTTCTCCTTACGGAGGCAGCTCCGCTGCCACCGGCAGCGTGATGTCCGCCAAGGACCTCGCCGAGGCCACCGCCAAGATCCGCAACGAAGTCCGCAAGAACAAGTAGCCCCCCAAGTAGCCCCCCTCCCCACACGTAACAGCACAGCGCGCCGAGCCCCGAGGAACCCCCACATGAACGACAACCAGCCGGGGCAGGTCCAGCCGCCCTCCGCCGCGTCCGCCGCCACCGCCCCGCGAAGCGGCGGCGGAGGCAGGGGGAAGGGCAAGGGCAAGGCCATCGGCATCGGGGCCGGCGCGCTCGTCGTGGCGGGCGCCCTCGTGGCAGGGGGCGTCCTCCTCTTCGGGGGCGGGGACGACAGCGAGGACGCGGGCTCGTACACGCTCGTGATGCCGGACACGCTCGTGGACGGCGCGTTCAAGAAGGACTCCTCGGGCGGCGACGCCAAGCCGGAGGAGCCGAGCGACTCGGACGTCGAGGAGATGAAGACGTTCGGCATCGAGAACGCGGACGGCGCCGACGGCTCGTACACCAACGCCGAGAAGCAGAGCCTCCGCGTCGTGGGCGTGCACGGGGACATCCCGGACCCCGTGAAGAGCGTGAACGACCTGCTCGCCAAGACCCAGAAGCAGGAGAAGGACGAGCAGAAGGTCCCGGGGGCGAAGACGGAGACGACCCCGTACCAGGACTACCACCCGGCCGGCTTCAAGGGCGCGGTGCTGAAGTGCACCGCCTCGAAGACCACGTACACCTTCGACGGCGGGGCCCCCATGGGCAACGCCCTGGAGACCAGCACCTGCGTGTGGGGCGACAAGGGCGTCCTCGGCATGGTCACGGTCGACAACATGCAGGGCGTCGCGGAGGGCAAGACCAAGGGGCTGTCCGCGAAGGAGCTGTCCGAGGTCACGGCCAAGGTCCGCACCGAGATACGCAAGAAGAAGTAGCACGAACCTGAGGGGGACCCCCACATGAGCCACCACCAGCCGGGACCGTTCGGTGCGCCGCAGCCGCCGCAGCAGCCGCCGTCGTCGAACCCGTACGGACAGCCGGCCCAGCCCGGCCCCGGCCAGGGGTACCCCCCGCAGCCGCCGTACGGGGCGCCGCAGCCGAACCCGTACGGCGGCGGTTCGCCGCAGCAGCCGCCGAACCCGTACGGGCAGCCTTACGGAGGTCCGGGCGCGCCCGGGCAGTACCCGCCGCCGATACCCCCGCAGGGCGGCGGCAAGGGCAAGACGATCGGCATCGCGGCCGGCGCGGTCGTGCTCGTCGCGGCGATCGTGGCGGGCGTCGTCCTCGTAGCCGGGGGCGGCAAGAGCGACGGCAAGGACGACAAGGCCGACGGCGGGAACTCGGCGAGCCCCTCGGCCGGCACCTCCTCCGCCCCGCCCGCTCCGGCGAAGAAGTACAAGCTCGTCGCGCCCGACGTGGTCGTGGGCGACTACAAGAAGGACACCGCGAAGTCCACGGGCGGGTTCGACTCCAAGGACCTGAGCAACCTCAGGCTGCTGGGCGTCGTCAATCCGCAGAACGTCACGGGCTCCTACAAGTCCGGTGGCGCGGAGAAGACCTCTCAGAAGCTGCTCCGGTTCACCGGTGCCTGGGGCGACGACGTCCGGGACCCGGAGGCGGTCGTGGACGGCCTGTTCAAGGACATCCGGAACAGCGCCTCCAAGGACACCGACAAGGACTCGAAGACCGAGTTCGAAGGCAGCCCGCAGCGGATGTCCACCGCGGGGCTGGGCGACGCGGTGCTGAAGTGCCAGATGAGCAAGTGGTCGACGCCCGGTTCGCCCGGTTCCAAGGAGCTGCGGATGCCGCTGTGCATCTGGGCCGACAAGACCACGGTCGGCACGGTATTCGCCCTGGACGCGTCCCTGATCGTGCAGGGCCTGGACCTGGACCTGGAAGAGGCCGCCAAGCGGACGGTGCGGCTGCGGCAGGACGTACGCGTGGAGACGACGGAGGAAGCCGGGACGCGGGCGAGCTGACCGGACTCGGGAAGTCCGGAGTACCGGACGCCGCGGAAAGCCGCCCCTGAAGGGCTCATCGACGCCATCATGAAATGCCACGGCAGGTAGACGATGACGAGCGGGAGTTTCACGATGCCGGTCCGATGCCCGCGTGGAGATCGCGAAGTGACGCGCTGAACAGGGCCGCGCTCGTCACATCGGTGGCGGGGGCCGCGGGGGCCGTGACCGCGGCGCTGCTCCTGCTGGGCGGCGGGGGCGACGAGGACGGTGCCCCCGCCACCCGGCTCGTCACCCCGCCGGCCGTCGCGGACGGCGCGTACCGGCTGGTGGCGGACACCGCGGCCCTGGAGAAGGAGGGCATCGCCGTCCAGCCCGGCATGCCGGAGGGCACGGTGTCCGTGCTGGCCCGCTACGCGCGCGCGGACGACCCGAAGGCCACCCTGTCGCTGTCCGGGGCGTACGGCGGCGTGGGCGAGCCGAAGGCCGTCCTGGACGGCATGCTGAAGGGCTTCGAGGAGGGCCCGGGCTCCCCCGCCGTGGTCTCGGCCCGCCACGTCCTCACCCCGGACGGCCCGGAGGGCCCGGCCCTCACCTGCGAGGTCGTCCGCCTCGACGGCCGCACGTACGCCCCGGCCTGCGCCTGGGCGGAGAAGTCGGACGCCGCGCTGCTGATCGGCTTCGACCCGCGGAAGACCTCGGCGGCCGGGGTGGACGAGACGGCCTTCGCGAAGGTCACGGCCAGGGTCTACCGGGACGTCCGCGGAACGGGCTGACCGTGCCCGGGACGGTTGCGCCTCCGGACGGGGCCGGTGTGGACTGCGCCTATGACTGCCCCCCGTGTGCTGTACCTGATCGCGTGCGCCGCCTCGCCCACGCAGCATGTCCGTACCGGCGTCGAGAAGGCCCAGGCCGCCGGGTGGGAGGTGTGCCTGGTCGTGACGCCCTCCGCCCTGCGGTGGATCGAGCGGGACATGCCAGAGCTGGAACGGCTCACCGGGCATGTGGTGCGCAGCGCGCACAAGCTGCCGGGCGAGCCGGACGTGCTGCCGCCGGCGGACGCCATGGTCGTCGCGCCCGCGACGTTCAACACGATCAACAAGTGGGCGGCGGGCATCAGCGACGCCCTCGCGCTCAGCCTCGTCAACGAGGCGGTCGGGCTGCGACTGCCACTCGTCGCGCTGCCGCACCTGAGCGCCGCCCAGGCGGCCCACCCGGCCTTCGGCCGCAGCGTGGCGCTCCTGCGGGAGTACGGGGTGAAGGTGCTGCTCGGGGAGGACAGGGGCGGCCTCACCGCGCCCGGGGCCGACCCGGCCGCCTTCCCCTGGGACACGGCCCTGGAGGCCCTTCCCTCGGTCTTCTAGGGCCGACGCCCCGGACTGCCGCGCGGCCACATCGCAGAGGGCGCCCGGCACTCGCCCGGGCGCCCTCTTCCAAGCTAACGCTCAGCTCTCGTCCTCGAAGAGTTCGTCGGCCGTGGAGACGGTGAGAGCGCGGTCCATCCAGCGCTCCAGGGTGTGCAGGTCGGTGCAGCTCGTGATGCGCTCCCGGGTCTCAGCGGGCACGAGGATTCCGCGCTTCTCCAGTACACGCAGCACCATCTGCGCGGATCCCTTGGCCTCGCCCTCCAGGAGCGTCTCCTCGATGAGGGTGCCACGGCCGGGGAAGTAGGTACGGATCATCAGGTTCCTCCAGGTCTTCCTCGCCGGGGATTCCCCCAGGCCGATCTCCAGCAGTTCCGAGTAGTACGCCACAGACTCTTTGTCAGCCGTTCCCAGGGCACGCGCCAGCGCATCCAGTATGGCCGGAGCATCCTGGCTCCGGCCATGTGTCATGGCGGAGAAGGTCGCCATGGCCAGGTCCTGGGCAGCCTCCTCCGGGTCGATGATCGGCGGAACGTTGCCGGGCCCCAGAACCAGTGGGTGCACAGACAGCGCCGTCCAGCCGTCGGGGCCGAGATCGAACGGCCCGGCCGCCCAATCCGCGGTCGCCTTGTCCTGGCAGACCACCAGCAGCAACGCCGGGCAGTCGTACTTGGCCTTCAGATACGCCAGGTAGTACGCCCAGCTGACCGCCTTGTCCCCGTCGCGGCGCCCCTGCGCCTCAATGGCCAGGAGAAGACCACCACTCCCATCAGGCGGCTCGATGCGCAGCACGCTGTCCACGCGCCGCTCCAGCGGTCTGATCTCCGTGGCGTCCGCCGAGAGCACTTCGACGACCGCATTCCGCGGTAACGGCACGCCCAGAATCCGGAACACCGGCTCGAGCAGCTCGGGGCGTTCCTGGAAGATCCGGTGCGATGCCTCGTGGTTCGCTGTAACCATGATCGGACCATAGAAGTGCCGTGGGAGCCACGTCCGGCAATCCGCGCCCGACCACCCGTTCGAGCATCGAGTCGTTCGCCAGTTCTACCGACATCAAGCAAGAGAAAGGGCGCCCGGCATAACGCCGGGCGCCCCCTCACCTACGCACAAGCGGCAAGCGCTTACGCGCTCTTCTCGTGCCGCTCGTCCTTCGGGACGATGCGCGGCACCAGCGTCGGGTTGACGTTGGAGTGGACGACGTCCGCGGTGATGACCACGCGGGCCACGTCCTTGCGGGACGGGACCTCGTACATCACCGACATCAGGACCTCTTCCATGATCGCGCGCAGGCCGCGCGCGCCCGTGCCGCGGAGGATCGCCTGGTCGGCGATGGCCTCCAGCGCCGGGCGGTCGAACTCCAGCTCGACACCGTCGAGTTCGAAAAGCCTTTGGTACTGCTTCACCAGGGCGTTGCGCGGCTCGACCAGGATCTGGAGGAGGGCCTCGCGGTCCAGGTTGTGGACGGAGGTGATGACCGGGAGGCGGCCGATGAACTCGGGGATCATGCCGAACTTCACCAGGTCCTCGGGCATGACCTCCTGGAACTGGTCGCTCGCCTCGATCTCCCGCTTGGAGCGGATCGTGGCGCCGAAGCCGATGCCCTTGGCACCCGCGCGGGACTCGATGATCTTCTCCAGGCCGGAGAAGGCGCCGCCCACGATGAACAGGACGTTCGTCGTG
This sequence comes from Streptomyces eurocidicus, assembly GCF_002891295.1. Lineage (GTDB taxonomy): Bacteria > Actinomycetota > Actinomycetes > Streptomycetales > Streptomycetaceae > Streptomyces > Streptomyces eurocidicus. Next base: position 699,262 of record NZ_LGUI01000001.1, read on the forward strand.
TCGATCTGGATGAATTCCTGGTGCGGGTGCTTGCGGCCGCCCTGGGGCGGGACCGAGGCCGTGGTGCCTTCGAGGATCTTCAGCAGGGCCTGCTGGACGCCCTCGCCGGAGACGTCCCGTGTGATCGACGGATTTTCGCTCTTACGGGCGACCTTGTCGATCTCGTCGATGTAGATGATGCCGGTCTCGGCCTTCTTGACGTCGTAGTCAGCGGCCTGGATCAGCTTCAGCAGGATGTTCTCGACGTCCTCGCCCACATAGCCGGCCTCCGTGAGGGCCGTGGCGTCGGCGATGGCGAAGGGCACGTTCAGCATCCGGGCCAGGGTCTGGGCCAGCAGCGTCTTGCCGGAGCCCGTGGGACCCAGCAGCAGGATGTTGGACTTCGCCAGCTCGATGCCGTCGTCGCGGTGACCGCCGTTCTCACCGGCCTGGACGCGCTTGTAGTGGTTGTAGACGGCCACGGAGAGGGCCTTCTTGGCCGCTTCCTGGCCGACGACGTAGCCCTCGAGGAACTCGTAGATCTCGCGGGGCTTGGGAAGCTCCTCCCAGCGCACCTCCGAGGTCTCCGCGAGCTCTTCCTCGATGATCTCGTTGCAGAGGTCGATGCACTCGTCGCAGATGTACACACCAGGACCCGCGATGAGCTTCTTCACCTGCTTCTGGCTCTTGCCGCAGAACGAGCACTTGAGCAGGTCGCCGCCGTCACCGATGCGTGCCACGAGGTGCTTCCCCTTCGCCTGGGATCCGCCTTGCTCTGCGAACCCGGGTGCTTGCCTATCGACGGTACCTTGCCGGGCCCCCCGAGCGGGCCCCCCTTGGACCTACTCGGTCCAAGGGGGCGGCCGGCGGCACGGTGGTTCCGGACGGACTTCCGGACGGAAGTCCCACCGGAAACGGTCAGGCCGTAACGGACGTCTTGCGCGTCGAGACGATCTGGTCGACCAGACCGTACGCGAGCAGCTCGTCCGCGGTGAGGATCTTGTCGCGCTCGATGTCCTCGCGGATCTTCTCGATCGGCGTGGTCGAGTGCTTGGCCAGCATGTCTTCGAGCTGGGCGCGCATCCGCAGGATCTCGTTGGCCGCGATCTCCAGGTCGGAGACCTGGCCCCGGCCCGTCTCGCTGTACGGCTGGTGGATCAGGACGCGGGCGTTCGGCAGCGCCATCCGCTTGCCGGGGGTGCCGGCGGCGAGCAGCACGGCCGCGGCGGAGGCCGCCTGGCCCATGCAGACCGTCTGGATGTCGGGCTTCACGAACTGCATCGTGTCGTAGATCGCCGTGAGCGCGGTGAAGGAGCCGCCCGGGCTGTTGATGTAGATCGAGATGTCGCGGTCCGGGTCCATCGACTCCAGGCACAGCAGCTGCGCCATGACGTCGTTGGCCGAGGCGTCGTCGATCTGCACGCCCAGGAAGATCACCCGCTCCTCGAAGAGCTTGGCGTACGGGTCGTACTCGCGCACGCCCTGCGAGGTGCGCTCGACGAAGCGCGGGACGATGTAGCGGGACTCGGCGCGGGGGCCGGTCGACTGCGACTGGGGGCCGGTGTAGAGGCCGCTGCCGGCGTAGTTGTTCATCTGCTTCTTCACCATCCTGATGGCGTTCGGTGGGGCGGGGTTTCGCTGCGCGGGCGCGCCGGGGCTCAGGCCCCGGTGCCGCCCCCGCCCGGAACGCCTGCGGCGGTCTTCATGACCTCGTCGATGAGGCCGTAGTCCTTGGCCTCCTCGGCGGAGAACCAGCGGTCGCGGTCGGAGTCGTGCGTGACCTGCTCGACGGTCTGACCGGTGTGCAGCGAGGTCAGCTCCGCCATCCGCTTCTTGGTGTACAGCAGCCGCTCGGCGTGGATCTTGATGTCCGAGGCGGAGCCCGCCAGGCCCGCGGAGGGCTGGTGGATCAGGATCTCGGCGTTCGGCAGGGCGAAGCGCTTGCCGGGCGTACCGGCGCTCAGCAGGAACTGCCCCATCGAGGCGGCGAGGCCCATGGCGATGGTCACCACGTCGTTCTTGATGTACTGCATGGTGTCGTAGATCGCCATGCCGGCCGTGATCGAGCCGCCCGGGCTGTTGATGTAGAGGTAGATGTCCTTGTCCGGGTCCGCGGCAAGGAGGAGCAGCTGCGCCGTGATCTTGTTGGCGATGTCGTCGTCGACCGGCTGGCCGAGGAAGATGATCCGTTCCCCGAGCAGCCGGTTGTAGACCTGGTCGCCGAGGCCACCGAAGCTCGGCTCGCCGGCGGCGGCGGAAGGCATCAGATTCGTCACGTATCCACCTGCTCGTTGTTCGACGGCCGCGAGCCGTCTCAGCGTCTTCTTCACGGGGCGGGGTGCGGGCGCGTCGTCCGGGCTTCCGCGTCGCGCCACGGGACTCCCCTGCCCCCGTATCTACGGACCCTAACGCGCTGGTAGGCGGGCGCCATCCCGCATCAGGAACTGTTCGCTCTGAGCGCAGGTTCACCAGGGGTCCGGAGACCACGGCGGGCCCGGCCGCGACACCCCGGTGGGGTGTCGCGGCCGGGCCCGTTTCCGTCACCGGTCGCGCGGACCGGTCACGAGGTGGGTGAGGCTCAGGCCTCGGTCTTGTCCTCGGTGCCCTCGGCGGCCTCGACGACCTCGGTGGCGGCCTCGACCGTCTCGGCGGTCTCGTCCTCGTCGTCCAGGTCGACGACCTCACCGTTGGTGTCCAGGACCTTGGCGACCTCGACGACGGACGCCAGGGCCTTACCGCGGGCGACCTCGCCGACGAGCATCGGCACCTGGCCACCCTCGACGACGGCCTGGGCGAACTGGTCGGGGCTCATGCCGGAGGACTGGGCACGGCGCATGAGGTGCTCGGTGAGCTCCTCCTGGCCGACCGACAGCTTCTCCTTGTTGACGATCTCGTCAAGGATGAACTGGGTCTTGATGCCCTTCTCGGCCTGCTCCTTGAGCTCGGCGTCGAACTCCTCGGCGGACTTGCCCTGGATCTCCAGGTACTTCGCCAGGTCCAGGCCCATCTGGCCCAGCTGGTGGTGCTCGAGGTTGTGCTTACGAGTGTTGACCTCGTCCTCGAGCAGCTTCTCCGGCATCGGGACCTCGACCAGCTTGATCAGCTCGTCGAGGACCTTCTCCTGGGCCTGGGTGGCCTGGTCGTACTTCTTCATGCGGGCGAGGCGCTTGGCGCTGTCCGCGCGCAGCTCCTCCAGGGTGTCGAACTCGCTCGCGAGCTGGGCGAACTCGTCGTCCAGGGCGGGCAGTTCGCGGGCCTTGACGGCGGTGACGTCGACCTTGACCTCGGCCTCCTTGCCCTCGGCGGAGCCGCCCTTGAGCTCGGAGGTGAAGGTGGCGGTGCCGCCGGCCTCGAGACCGGTCACGGCCTCGTCGATGCCCTCGAGCAGCTGACCCGAGCCGATGGTGTAGTCGACGCCCTTGGCGACGCCGTCCTCCAGCACCTCGCCGTCGACCTTGGCCTCCAGGTCGACGGTGACGATGTCGCCCTCGGCCGCGGCGCGCTCGACCGGGGAGGTCGTGGCGAAGCGGTCGCGGAGCTGCTCCAGCGACTTCTCGATGTCCTCGTCGGTCACCTCGGCGGCGTCGACGGTGACCTCGATGCCGGAGTAGTCCGGGATCTCCAGGGTCGGGCGGATGTCGACCTCGGCGGTGAAGGAGAGCAGCTCGCCGTCCTTCAGCTCCGTGATGTCGACCTCGGGCTGGCCCAGCGGGTTGAGGTCGGCCTCGTTGACCGCCTCGGTGTAGAACTTCGGGAGCGCGTCGTTGACGGCCTCTTCGAGGACCGCACCGCGGCCGAACCGCTGGTCGATGACGCGGGCCGGGATCTTGCCCTGACGGAAGCCCTTCACCGTGACCTGCTGGTTGATCTTCTTGTACGCCGCGTCGAGGCTGGCCTTGAGCTCCTCGAAGGGCACCTCGACAGTGAGCCGAACCCGAGTCGGGTTCAGGGTCTCCACGGCGCTCTTCACGGTTCGGTCTCCTTGGGGCTGACTTCTGGGATTCCGCTGAGGTTCAGCGAGTCGCGCCCGGCACACAGACACACGGGCACGCAGCTTGCATAGTAACCGCAAGCAGGATGGGCCCCACAATGTGATCTTGATGGTCGGGGTGGCCGGATTCGAACCGACGACCTTCCGCTCCCAAAGCGGACGCGCTACCAAGCTGCGCCACACCCCGTCGGTGCGAGACGTAGGGTACATGCCCGCAGGGCCTCCGGACGCCGACTTTCGCGGGCGGTCGCACGGCGGGCGGCCGGGTGTGCGGCGCGCGGCCGGGACCCGCTACGATGCACCACAGAGCCGTACGGCCCCCGGGCCGTCGCGGTGTGCGCGGGCGTAGCTCAATGGTAGAGCCCCAGTCTTCCAAACTGGCTACGCGGGTTCGATTCCCGTCGCCCGCTCCGTATGACGCCTCCGGCCCCGGGCCGGAGGCGTTTTTCGTGCCCGCGACCACCCCTGGGCGCCCCTGAGCACCTCTGATCGCCCGACCGGCCGCGCTCGCCGACGGGCTCCGCCGCACGCGGGGGCCGTCAGAACTTGATGCCGTTTATCGTCTCGGCGATCGAGTTCAGGAAGCGCTGGATCGACGGCGCCATGCCCGTCGACGCGAGGAAGAAACCGAAGAGGATCGCCACGAGCGCCGGCCCGCCCTTGATATTGCCGGCGCGGATCATCACCACCAGCACGATCGCCAGGAGCAGCACCACTGACAGCGAAATGGCCACAACTGATCACACCCTCGGTCGGAACACCTGGTAGCTCCGGAAGACATGCTGCCCCGTAGCCCCCACACATCAATCATGGTGCCATCAACTTGCCCTCTACAGGGGCAGTGTGACGTTTCGTCGACACCTCGTCGAGAATCGTCCGGAAAGCTGCGGGAGATGATATCGGGCGACTTGACTGGGACAGGACCGGTTCGTGATGAATAAGCAAATAAACGGAACAAGGTTTTACCACTTCCGAATCCATCGCTAAGGTGCCTCGAATGCCTTCCGCTGTCACCCCTCCCGCACGATCGGCGGTGCCCGCACCGCGCCTTCCGGGACTCCCGGGAGCGTCCCCCGCCGGAGCGGGGCGCGACCCGTTCTTCGACAACGCCAAGTACTTGGCGATCGTCCTCGTGGGCCTGGGACACGCCTGGGAGCCGCTGACCCACAGCAGCCGCGCGGCGCTGGCGCTGTATCTCACCGTCTACGCCTTCCACATGCCGGCCTTCATCCTGATATCCGGCTATTTCTCCCGTGACTTCGACCTGAGCCCCGCCAAGGTCAAGCGGCTGGTCACCGGGGTGGCCGTGCCCTACCTGGTCTTCGAGGTCGCCTACACCTACTTCCAGCACTGGGCGGAGGACGCGCCGCCGGAGCCGATCACGCTGCTCAACCCCTGGTACCTGAACTGGTTCCTGGCCGCGCTGTTCGTCTGGCGGCTGACCACGCCGATCTGGCAGAACCTGCGCTGGGCGATCCCGGTGTCGTTCGCGATCGCGATCCTCGCGGCGCTCTCACCCGAGATCGGCAATGATCTCGACCTTCAGCGGGTCCTTCAGTTCCTGCCGTTCTTCGTGATCGGCCTGCACCTGGAGCCGCACCACTTCAAGCTCGTCCAGCGTCGCGGGCTGCGGATCGCCGCGGTACCGGTGTTCGCGTCCGCGATCGCGGTGGCCTACTGGGCGGCGCCCCGGATGAACAGCTCGTGGTTCTACCACAACGACAGCGTCCAGGAGCTGGCCGCGCCGCTGTGGGCCGCGCCGGTGATGCAGCTGGCGATGTTCGCCTGCGCGGCGGTGCTGATCGTGTGCTTCCTGGCCTGGGTCCCGCGCCGGACCGTGTGGTTCACGGCGCTGGGCGCGGGCACCCTCTACGGCTTCCTGCTGCACGGCTTCCTGATCAAGCTCTCGCGCTGGTGGGAGTGGTACGACGCGTACGCGTGGATCCGGGAGCCGGTGGGCGGCGTGGTGGTGACGCTGCTCGCGGCCGTGGGGATGACCGCGCTGTGCACCGCGCCGGTGCGGCGGGTCTTCCGCTTCGCCGTGGAGCCGAGGATGGAGTGGGCCTTCCGCAAGCGGCCCTGACGGGACGGCTCAGGGCGGCCCCGGAAGGCCCGGGAAAGGCCCCGGAAGGCCCGGGGCGGCTTCAGGCCGCCCCGTCACGGCCTCCGGCGGCAAGGTCGTCCAGGCCCAGCAGTTCACCCATACGGGCGTACTTGTGCCGCAGCCTCTCGCGCGTGTCCGGGTCGAGGACGGCGGCCCGGACCGGGTCCGCGTTGTGTGCGAGGTCCGCGGCCTTGACCATGAGCGCGCCCGGCGTGGCGAGGATCCGTGCCGCGTACGCCTCCGGGCCCTCCCCCGGCCGCTTGGTCACCGCGAGGACGATGTCCACGGTCCCCTCCGGCAGGTCCGCCGCCGCCAGCCACTCCTCGGTGACGGCGCCGTCCTCGACCGCGTCGTGCAGCCAGGCGGCGGCGATCTGCGCGTCGGTGCCGCCCCGCGCCCGTACGCCCGCCGCGACCGCGGCCAGGTGCTCGGTGTACGGGCGCCCGGCCTTGTCCCTCTGGGCCGCGTGCGCCCGCCGGGCGAGCGCCTCGACGGCGGCGAGGTCCAGGGGTGCGGGACGGTGCGGCATACGGCTCCTCGGGGGCGTGGGCGACCGGTCAGTGGCGGCAGATGAGCAGTAGGGCCCGGTCGTCGTTGACGTCCTTGGCGACCGCCTCGATGAGGTGCCAGGCCGCGCCCTGGAAGCCGCCGGAGACATAGCGGTCCGCCTCGCCGGTGAGCCGGTCCATGCCCTCGGTCAGATCGCGCTCGGCCGTCTCGACCAGGCCGTCGGTGAAGAGCATCAGGACGTCGCCCGCGCCCAGCGTGCCCTTTATCGGGTCGAACTGGGCCCCGTCGTAGACGCCCAGGAGGGGGCCTTCGGCGGCCTTCTCCTCCCAGCGGCCCGTACCGGCGCTGAGCTGGAGACCGGGCAGGTGACCGGCGGAGAACATCTCGTAGTCGCCGCTGTCGAGGTCGAGGACGAGGTGGACGGAGGTGGCGAAGCCCTCGTCCCAGTCCTGCCGGAGCAGATAGCCGTTGGCGGCCGGCAGGAAGGCGTGCGGCGGCAGCGAGCCCAGCAGGCCGCCGAAGGCCCCGGACAGCAGCAGGGCGCGCGAGGCGGCGTCCATGCCCTTGCCGGAGACGTCGGTGAGGACGACCTCCAGGGTGCGGCCGCCGTTGGTCCGGGCGGCGACGACGAAGTCGCCGGAGAAGGACTGGCCGCCGGCCGGGCGCAGGGCCATCTCCCGGTGCCAGCCGCGCGGGAGTTTGGGCAGTTTGCTCTGGACGCGGATGCGTTCGCGGAGGTCGAAGAGCATGGTGCCGCCGCGTCGCCAGGGAACGCCGACGCGGCTGCGGAACTGGGCGATCAGCAGCCCGAGGAAGCCGACGGCCGCGACGACGAGGATGGTGCCCGGGGTGACCCGGTCGGCGCCGTCGCCGCCCGTGTCCAGGGCGGCGGCCTCCGCGATCAGCGCCGCGGCGGAGGCGGCGTAGAGGGCGAGCAGGCTGGCGGGGCGCAGCAGGAGCCCGCCCGCGACGATGGGCAGGACGAGCGCCGAGGGCGCGCACCACTCGGGCATGGCCACGGTGCCGAGCGCGAGGGCGGGGACGCAGAGCAGCAGGGCGCCCAGGGCGATCCAGTCGGAGCCGTCGCCGCGGAAGTAGTCGACACCGGCTTTGCGCACGCTCGTGCGAGCCCGGTGCAGTGCTTTGCGCATCCGGGCCGTCGGGGTCTCCGCACCGCCAGTCATTGCATCGTGACCTTATCCACCCATTCGGCGGTGCGTCGACTCACGCCGCGCCGACACGTCGACCGGGGGCAGGGCGCAAAGAAGCACGGAGAGCCACCATATGCGAAATTCGTTCGCCCGGAAGGGAATCCGCTGCTGTCATGAGGCCATGACGACGGAGATCCGAGTACTGCGTCAGGCCGACTGGGACGTCTGGTACGGCACGGTGGAGCTGGCGTTCGGCGGGGTCGCCGAGGCTCCCGAGGAGGCCGCGCTGTGGCGCGAGCTGACCCCCTTCGAGCGGTCGATCGGCGTCTGGGACGGCCCCGAAGTCGTGGGCACGACCGGGGCGTTCGCCTTCCGGATCACGGTTCCGGGCGGGGCGGCGGTGCCCGCCGCCGGGGTGACGATGGTGGGCGTGCGGCCGACGCACCGCAGGCGCGGCGTGCTGCGCGCGATGATGCGGCGTCAGTTGGACGACGTCCGGGCCTGGGGTGAACCGGTCGCGGTGCTGACGGCTTCCGAGGCGGGGATCTACGGCCGGTTCGGCTACGGCATCGCGACCCACAACATGCGCGTGGCCGTCGACACGACCCGGGTGCGTCTCGCCGTCCCTGGCGGCACGGACGAGGTGCGGTTGCGCTTGTCGAAGCCCGATGAAGCACGGGACGCCTGCGAGGCGGTCTACGCGCGCCGGGTAGCCGCCCGGCCCGGGATGCTGGAGCGGCTGCCCGGCTGGGCGGCGCTGCCGCTGCTGGACCCGGCCGGTCAGCGTGCGGGGGCCTCGCCGTTGCAGTGCGTCCTCGCGGAGGCCGGTGGCGAGGTGGTGGGGTACGCGCGGTACGCGATGAACCCGGAGTGGACGCCGGCGGGGCCGAACGGCACGGTGCGGCTGCGTGACGTCGAGGCCCTGACGCCGGCGGCGTACGCGGCGCTGTGGCGCTATCTGTGCGGGATCGATCTGACGTCGCGGGTCACCTGCTTCAGCCTGCCGGTCGACGATCCGCTGCTGCACCTGGTCGGTGACGTCCGGCGGTGCGAGCCGGCGGTGCGGGACCAGTTGCACGTACGGCTGGTCGACGTGGGCGCGGCGCTGGCTGCGCGTACGTACCGGACGCCGGTGGACGTGGTGTTCGAGGTGGCCGACGACTTCTGCCCCTGGAACGCGGGGCGCTGGCGGCTGACGGGGGATCCGAAGGGTGCCTCCTGCGAGCGCACCGAGGACGCCGCGGACCTGCTGCTGTCCGTGCGGGAGCTGGGCGCCGCCTATCTGGGCGGGGTGTCGCTGGCCGCGCTGGCGGCGGCCGGCCGGGTGACGGAGGTGCGGGAGGGCGCGCTGGAGGAGGCGGCCACGGCGTTCGGCGGCTCGGTCGCGCCGTGGCTGCCGCACGGCTTCTGAGCCTCCCCGGGCCCGGCCGGCCGGGAGCCCGTCAGCGCTGCTGGCAGGCGGGGCACCAGAAGAGGTTGCGGGCGGCGAGACCGGCGGTGCGGATCTCGCCACCACAGATGTGGCAGGGCTGCTGGGCCCGGCGGTAGACGTACACCTCGCCGCCGTGGTCGTCCACGCGCGGTGGGCGGCCCATGGCCTCCGGGGTGTGCTCGGGGCGCACGGTGTCGATTCTGTTGTTCCGTACGCCTTCGCGCATCAGCTCGGCCAGATCCGACCACATCGCGTCCCACTCCGGCCGGGTGAGGTCGCGGCCGAGGCGGTAAGGGTCGATTCCATGCCGGAAAAGGACCTCGGCGCGGTAGACATTGCCGACGCCGGCGATGACCTTCTGGTCCATGAGGAGCGCGGCGACGGTGGTGCGACTGCGGCTGACGCGGGCCCAGGCGGCCTCGCCGTTGTCCTGTGCGCGCAGCGGGTCGGGGCCGAGCCGGTCGTGTATCGCCTGCTTCTCCCCCTCGGTGACGAGGGCGCAGGTGGTAGGGCCGCGCAGGTCGGCGTACGCGGTGGCGGTCGCGAGCCGCAGCCGCACGGTGTCGGTGGGCGGGGGGACGGGGGCGTCACCGAAGGTGTACTTCCCGAAGAGGCCGAGGTGGATGTGGATCCACACGTCGGCTTCGCCGAAGCCGAGGAAGAGGTGTTTGCCGTGGGCTTCGGCGGTGGTGAGGGGGTTGCCGTCCAGGAGGGCGGCGCTGTCCGCGAATTTGCCTTGGGGACTGGTCACCCGGACCTCGCGGTTGCCGAACCGTTCGGCGTGATCCTGGGCGAGCCGATGAATGGTGTGCCCTTCGGGCAAGGCGTTTCTCCTGCGGAGTGCGGTCAGTGGTCAGGTGCGGCCCGATTGCCTGTTCCCCGGCCCCGCCCCTTCCCGCAGCATCCGATGTGCGGCTCCGCCGCGTGGCGGGGGCAGGCCCCCAGACCCCCGAAGCGGCTGCGCCGCTTGTCCTCAAACGCCGGACGGGCTGGATTTTCGCGGACCGCAGCCGGCGAAATCAGCCCGTCCGGCGCTTGAGGACACCGCGCGCCGGCGCGGTCCGGGATCCGGGGCAGAGCCCCGGAGGGTGAGCCGGTCGGTCAGGGCTGCGGGTGGTGGGCCGGGATCGGCGGGAGCTCGCCCGTCGTCTCGTAGCGGCTCAGCATCTCGATGCGGCGGGTGTGCCGCTCCTCGCCGGAGTACGGCGTCGCCAGGAAGATCTCGACGAACTTCGTCGCCTCCTCCTGGGTGTGCATCCGGCCGCCGATGCTGATCACGTTGGCGTCGTTGTGCTCACGGCCGAGCGCCGCGGTCTGCTCGCTCCAGGCGAGGGCGGCCCGGACGCCCTTGACCTTGTTCGCGGCGATCTGCTCGCCGTTGCCGGAGCCGCCGATGACGATGCCGAGGCTGTCCTTGTCCGCGGCGGTCCGCTCCGCGGCGCGGAGGCAGAACGGCGGGTAGTCGTCCTGGGCGTCGTAGATGTGGGGACCGCAGTCGACGGCCTCATGGCCCTGGGCCGTGAGCCACTCGACGAGGTGGTTCTTGAGTTCGTAGCCGGCATGGTCGGAGCCGAGATACACGCGCATACGACCGAGTGTGGCACGAGTACGGGCCCGGATCGCCCCAGGGGCACCCCCAAGCACAGGTGAACGTCAGGCAACGTCAGGCGATCACAACGATACGGATTCGGACCTTCCTAAATACGCCTTCGAAAAGTTCTAATGCGGGGGCTCGTAACCCGAGAACCTAAGGAACGTGCACATGGGCGCGACACCGCCGACTATGACAAAGGCGTCGACCACCGGCGACCCCGGGCAGGCCACCGCCGCGTCTGCCCAGGACGGCCTCAAGGCCGGGCTCAAGAACCGCCACCTGTCCATGATCGCCATCGGCGGTGTGATCGGTGCCGGCCTCTTCGTGGGCTCCAAGAGCGGTATCGCCGCCGCCGGGCCCGCCATCCTCGTCTCCTACGCACTCGTCGGCGCGATGGTCGTCTTCGTGATGCGGATGCTCGGCGAGATGGCCGCCGCCAATCCGACCTCCGGCTCCTTCTCCGCCTACGCGGACCGGGCGCTGGGCCGCTGGGCCGGTTTCACCATCGGCTGGCTGTACTGGTTCTTCTGGGTCGTCGTGCTGGCGGTCGAGGCGACCGCGGGCGCGGAGATCCTCGAAGGCTGGATACCGGCCGTTCCGCAGTGGGCCTGGGCCCTGATCGTCATGGTGGTCCTCACCGTCACCAACCTCGGCTCGGTGAGCTCCTACGGCGAGTTCGAGTTCTGGTTCGCGGGCATCAAGGTCGTCGCCATCTCCGCGTTCGTCGTGATCGGCGGGCTGGCGATGTTCGGCCTGCTGCCGGGCTCGGACAACCCGGGCGCGGGCCTGGACAACCTGACGGCGCACGGCGGGTTCATGCCCAACGGGCCGGGCGCGATCCTCGCCGGTGTGCTGATGGTCGTCTTCTCCTTCATGGGCAGCGAGATCGTCACCCTGGCCGCCGGTGAGTCCGAGGACCCGCAGCGCGCGGTCACCAAGGCCACCAACAGCGTGATCTGGCGCATCGGCGTCTTCTACCTGGGCTCGATCCTCGTCGTGGTCTCCCTGCTCCCGTGGGACTCCAAGGAGATCGCCGAGAAGGGCAGCTATGTCGCCGCCCTGGACTCGATCGGCATCCCGCACGCCGGCCAGATCATGAACGTCATCGTCCTGACCGCCGTGCTGTCCTGCCTGAACTCCGGTCTCTACACCGCCTCCCGCATGGCCTTCTCGCTCGGCCAGCGCGGCGACGCCCCCAGGGCGTTCGCCCGCGCCAACAAGAGGGGCGTCCCGCAGGCCGCGATCCTCGGCTCGGTCGTCTTCGGCTTCCTGTCCGTGTTCTTCAACTACATGTGGCCGGACACCGTCTTCAAGTTCCTGCTGAACGCCTCGGGCGCCGTCGCCCTCTTCGTCTGGCTGGTCATCTGCTTCACCCAGCTGAAGATGCGCGGCATCATCCAGCGCGAGTCGCCGGAGCGGCACGTGGTGAAGATGTGGCTCTTCCCGTACCTGACCTGGGCCACCATCGGCATGATCACCTTCGTGCTGGGCTACATGGTCTACGACGGCGGCGACAACCGCGAGCAGGTCCTGCTGTCGACGCTGCTGGGCGCGATCGTCCTGGTCGTCGGCCTCGTCCTGGACCGCCGCCGGCGCACGCGGGGCGCCGTCCAGGGTTAAGCACCTCCCGGCGGGCGCGTCACGAGGTCTCGAAGGACTTCTTGGCGCGCTCGTACACCGCGAGGGCGGTGGACTCGGCGGAGTCGGCGTACCAGACGCTCACCTGGTACGTCCGGCCTCCCTTCTCGAAGCCGAGCTGCCGCCCCTGCCGGGGCTTCCCGCCCTGCAGGAACGCGTACTCCCAGACCACCGCCGGATCACCGGAGAAGGTGGTCCTTTCCAGTTTCGTCTTCCGGTAGCCCGGTGTGTCGTGGAAGCCGCTCTCGAAGCGCTCCCAGTGCGTCAGCAGGTCCTCCGTCGTGCGGCCCTGCTTGGCGGAGAGCTCGATCGCACCGTCCTTCGAGGTGTACGTGACGTCGGCGGGCGACTGCTGCGTACGGTTCCAGTCGGCCGGCGGCTCCCAGCTGAAACCCTCCTCGGACCGGCGCGCCCCCACCGCGGCGCCCCCGGACGCCTTCCCTCCGGACGTCTGCCCGGCCGGTGCCGAGCTGCCCGGCGGCCGGTCCGTACCGCCCGCCGGGGCGCCCCCGCCCTCGCCTCCCCCGGGCCCGCGCGCCACCAGGACGATCCCCACGGCCACCGCCGACACGGTCACCACCGCTCCGGCGGCGAGCAGCGCGACCCGGCGGCGCGCCGGACCGCCGCCCCGCGGGCCCCGCACCGGCGCCGCCGGCCGCTCCGGGGGCGGTACGGGTGCGGGCACCGGCGGCGGTACGGGCACCACCGCCGGCCGGCCGGCGAGGACCGTCGGCGGGTGCGGCACCGGCTCGGCGAGTGCGGCCAGCGCCCCTTCCACCGCGTCGAGGGACGGCCGCCGCCCCGCCTCCTTGAGCAGCAGCCCGGCCAGCAGCTCGCGCAGCGGGCCCGCGGCGGCCGGAATCTCCGGCTGCTCGTAGAGCACGGCGTGCAGGGTGGCCAGGGTGGTCGCCCGGGTGAAGGGCGACTGGCCGGCGACGGCCGCGCACAGCGTCGCGCCGAGCGACCAGAGATCGGAGGGCGGGCCCTGCTGCCTGCCCTCGATCCGCTCCGGGGCCATGTACTCCGGTGAGCCGACCAGGGTGCCCGCCATCGTCAGGGCCGCGGCGTCCTGCATGGCCGCGATGCCGAAGTCGGTGAGCACGATCCGGCCGCCCGCGGTCAGCAGGACGTTGCCCGGCTTGATGTCACGGTGCAGCACCCCGACGGCATGCACCGCGCGCAGGGCGCGCACCAGCCCCAGGCCGATCCGGGCGGCCTCGCGCGGGGCGACCGGGCCGTCGTGGCCCAGCGCCTGTTCCAGGGAGCGGCCGTCGACGAGCTCCATCACGATCCACAGCCGGTCGTCCTCCTCGGCCACGTCGTAGACCCGCACGACGTTCGGGTGGTCGATCCGGGCGGTGGCACGGGCCTCCCGCAGACTCCGCTCCCGCTGGACGGCGCTGGCCTCGCCGACGAGCCCGTCGATACGGATCTCCTTGGCCGCCACCGGCCGGCCGAGTATCCGGTCGTCCGCCCGCCACACCCGGCCCATTCCACCGCGCCCGATCAATTCCAGCAGCCGGTAGCGACCCACCACCAGCCGCTGCCCCCGCCCCTCGTCGCTCGAATTCCCCACCAGGCCCGCCCCCATTGCGGAATTATCGTTCCGCACCCTCGGACATTGGAATCTTGTGGTACCTATTCAAATACCTCTGCAGGGAGCGGAGATAGGGGGGAGCGAAAATGTTCCGAAGTATTCGACGGAGGCGCCGCGCGGTATCGCCGGCGCTGCCGGTCCCGGTGGCCCTGGCCGCTTCGGCGGCCCTGGCGGCGGCCCTGGTACTGCCGTCCGCCGTTACCGCCCAAGGCGCCGCCGCGCGCGCCGCCGAGCCCACGCCCGGCAGCAGCCAGGGCGGCAGCCCCGGCCCGAGCGCCCCGGCGGGGTACCGGGTCACCACCGGCCTGCCGGCCAAGATATCCGTGGACAAAAAGACGGGGAACACCAGTCTGAATGCCACGATCCGTAATGGCGAGGCCAAGGAACTCGGGTCGGTCCGGCTGAAGGTGGTCGGATTCGAGGGAATGCAGATCAAGGCGGTCGAGGGATGCTCCCCCATCCCGGCCGGAGAGCTGCCCGAGGGTTCGAACAGCGGATTCTCCTGCACCGTCGACAAACTGGGCGCGGGGCAGAGCCGGGATTACCGGGTGACGGCGCGCTTCGACCTGGGGAAGACCGGCCGGATCTGTCTTCCCGTCACCTTGGGCGACACGAAGACCCTGCTGTGGCAGCAGGGCCCGGTGCACTTCGGCACCACCGACACCAGCTCCGACGCACCGGACACCCCGCTGCTGCTCGGCACCAAGAACGTGCCGTCCGGTGGGGCGGCCACCCCGGGCGGGGGCGCGGCGAGCGCGCCGACGGCGGCCGGGAAGTCCGGTGGCACGGGCGGCGGCACGGTGAGCTCCGCGCCGTCGGCGGGCAAGGGCAAGGAGGCCGGCCCGGCCCGGAGCACGGGCGGCGCGGCGCCCTCGACGAGCGAGTCCCGGGCGAGCTGCCCCGGACGGGCTCCCCGTCGGCGCTGCCGCTGGCGGGCGCGCTGGCCGGTGCGCTGCTGCTCGCGGGCGCGATCGGGATCTGGGCGACCCGCAGGCAGGGCCGCCGCCACTGAGCCCCGCGGCCGCCATGGACGCGAACCGGGCCCGCACCCCGGTGAGGGGTGCGGGCCCGGCCGCGCGTACGGGGGCGGTGGCGTCAGCCGCGCCGGCCCAGCAGCTTCCAGGCGGCGGGCAGGGCGCCCATGGCCAGGGCGGCCTTCAGGGCGTCGCCGATGAGGAAGGGCGTCAGCCCCGCCGCGACCGCCTCGGTGAGCGAGATGTGGGCGTACAGCGCGAGGTAGGGGACACCGACCGCGTAGATGATCGCGGAGCCGAGCGCCATGCTGCCCGCGGTGCGCAGGGCGGAGCGGTCGGCGCCGCGGCGGGCGAGCGCGCCCACGACGGTGGTGGCCAGCAGCATGCCGAGGACGTAGCCGAAGGAGGCGAAGGCCGTGCCGGAGCGGCCCTCGGCGAACCACGGCACGCCGGCCATGCCGACCACCGCGTACAGGGCGAGGGAGAGGAAGCCCCGGCGGGCGCCGAGGGCGGTGCCGACCAGGAGGGCGGCGAAGGTCTGACCGCTGACCGGGACCGGGGAGCCGGGGACCGGGATCGCGATCTGGGCGGTCAGGCCGGTCAGCGCGGCACCGCCGAGGATCAGGGCCGCGTCGCGGGCGCGGGCGCGCCCGGCGGAGGTGGCGGGGAGCAGATCGGCGAGGACCGTACCGGTCCGGGTGACAGAAGCAACGGCGGTGGCCATCGGTACTCCGCGAGATAGAGGTATAGGACAAGTAAGTAAGGGACCAGGGCGACGTTAGCCGAGCGTCGCCGTCCCGGCACCGTGTGGCGATGACAAAGGCACGACGTTCCGCTTGGCGGGTTCCCAGCGTGGGCGGATCGGTGGGTGATGCTCGTCACTGGGGAGCGGCGAGGCTTGGCTCAGACCGCCCTGCCGGGAGAATGTGGAGTCACCTATACCCCTTTGCGCTCCGCGCGCAGCCCCCCATGCGCCTCGTGCGCAGATCCGGAAGTACGAGCCCATGCACGACGCACCGCCGGCCGCCGGCACCCTCACCGGCGACAAAGAACCGCTGTCGGGCGGGCTCAAGCAGCGTCATCTGACGATGCTGGGGCTGGGCGGCGTGATCGGCGCCGGCCTGTTCGTGGGCTCGGGCGCCGGCATCGCCGTGGCGGGCCCGGGGATCATCGTGTCGTATCTGATCGCGGGCGCGCTCGCGATGCTGGTGATGCGGATGCTCGGCGAGATGTCCTCGGCGATGCCCGCGTCGGGCGCGTTCTCGGTGCACGCGGAGCGGGCGCTGGGCCGCTGGGCGGGCTTCACGGTGGGCTGGCTCTACTGGTTCCTGCTGGTGGTCGTGCTGGCGGTGGAGGCGACGGGCGCGGCCCAGATCGCGAACGGCTGGGTGCCGTCGGTGCCCCAGTGGGCCTGGGTGCTGATCTTCATGGTGGTCTTCACGGCCGCCAACCTCGCCGCGGTGAAGAACTTCGGTGAGTTCGAGTTCTGGTTCGCCACGCTGAAGGTCGGCGCGATCGTCCTCTTCCTGGGGCTCAGCCTGCTGGCGATCTTCGGCGTGCTGCCGGACACCAGCGCGGTGGGCCTGTCCAACCTCACCGGCCAGGGCGGCTTCCTGCCGCACGGCTGGAGCGGGGTGGTCTCCGGCGTGCTGGCCGTGGTCTTCGCCTTCGGCGGCCTGGAGGTCGTCACCATCGCGGCCGCCGAGTCCGACGACCCGGCGCGGGCCGTGGGCCGGGCCGTGCGCAGCGCCGTGTGGCGGATCCTCTTCTTCTACGTGGGCTCGATGCTGGTCATCGTGACCCTGCTGCCGTGGTCGTCCATGCAGCCGGGCAAGAGCCCGTACGTGGCGGTGCTGGACCACATCGGGGTGCCCGGGGCCGGGCAGATCATGAACATCGTGGTCTTCGTGGCGCTGCTGTCCGCCCTGAACGCCAACCTCTACGGCTCGTCGCGGATGGTCTTCTCGCTGGCCGAGCGCGGCGAGGCGCCCCGCTCGCTGCTCAAGGTCTCCGGTGGCGGCGTGCCGCGCCGGGCGGTGCTCGCCTCGGTCGCCTTCGGTTTCGCCTCGGTGATACTGAACCTGGAGTGGCCGGATTCGATCTTCCACTACTTGCTGAACGCCGTGGGTGCGGTACTGCTCTTCGTCTGGGGTCTGATCGCCGCCTCGCAGCTGCGGCTGCGGCGCCGGATCGAGCGGGAGATGCCGGACCGGCTGACGCTGCGGATGTGGGGCTTCCCCTATCTGACCTGGGTCGCGCTGGCGGCGATGGGCGCCGTGCTGGTGCTGATGCTCACCGACGAGGGCGCGCGGCCGCAGCTGCTGTGGTCCGCCGCGGCGACGGGCGCGGTGCTCCTGGTCGCCGGTCTGCGTGAGCTCCGGCTCCGCCGCGCCCGCTGAGAACCCCTCGCCGGCTCTCTCTCGGGCCGCTGGAACCGCGGATTCGCATCGGTTCTGGCGAGACGTCAGGCACGTACAGTCACACTCTCGTCTGAATATCGGACAGGCGTGTCACAGGTGTTGTCCTGAGCGAACATGAACCCCACACTGAGGCCACTTTTCCGCTCTCACCCCACGGGACACACACGATCATGACTCGGACACCTGCGACCTCCGCGCCCTCGCGCGACGGGGTCACCCCCCAGGAGCCGGGCGGCACGGATCTGTCGCACGGCCTCAAGCAGCGCCATCTGTCGATGATCGCCCTCGGTGGTGTGATCGGCGCCGGTCTGTTCGTCGGCTCGGGGCAGGGCATCGCCGCCGCCGGCCCCGCCATCGTGCTCGCCTACGCGGTCTCCGGGCTTCTGGTGATGCTCGTGATGCGCATGCTGGGCGAGATGTCGGCGGCCAACCCGGCCTCGGGCACCTTCTCCGTCCACGCCCACCGGGCGATCGGCCCCTGGGCGGGGTTCGCCGCCGGCTGGATGTTCTGGGTGGAGCTCTGTGTGGGCATCGCCGCCGAGGCGATCGGCGCGGCGGCGATCATGCAGTCCTGGTTCCCGTCGACGGACTCCTGGATGTGGGTCCTCCTCTTCATGGCGCTGTTCTGCGGCACCAACCTGGCGGCGGTCAGCAACTTCGGTGAGTTCGAGTTCTGGTTCGCGGCACTGAAGATCGGTGCGATCGGCATCTTCCTGGTGCTGGGCGTGCTCGCCATCCTCGGGGTGCTGCCGGGCACCGAGGCGCCGGGCAGCTCCAACCTCACCGGTCACGGCGGCTTCATACCCAACGGCGCCGACGGCCTGGTCGTCGGCCTGCTGGCCTCGGTCTTCGCCTACGGCGGCCTGGAGACGGTGACGATCGCGGCGGCCGAGTCCGAGCACCCGGTCAAGGGCGTCGCCCAGGCGGTCCGCACCGCGATGTGGCGCATCGCCCTCTTCTACGTCGGCTCGATGCTCGTCATCGTCACGGTGATCCCGTGGAACGACAAGTCGGTCACCGCCGACGGCCCCTACGTGGCCGTCCTGAAGTACCTCGACATCCCGGCCGCCGGGCAGATCATGAACGTGATCGTGCTGATCGCCCTGCTCTCCGCGATGAACGCCAACATCTACGGCGCCTCCCGGATGTCGCACTCCCTGGTGATGCGCGGCCAGGGCCCCCGCTTCCTGGCCCGGACCAGCGGCGGCGTGCCCCGGCTGACGGTGCTGGCCTCCTCCGCCTTCGGCTTCTTCGCGGTGCTGCTGAGCTACTGGTGGCCCGACACCGTCTTCAAGTGGCTGCTGTACGTGACCGGCGCCGCGGTACTGGTGGTGTGGCTGTTTATCGCCGTCACCCAGCTGGCGATGCGCCGCAGGCTGGAGCGCGAGGAGCCGGCGAAGCTGGTCGTGCGGATGTGGGCCTACCCCACCCTGACCTGGGTGGCCATCGGCGCCATCCTCGTGGTGCTCGCCCTGATGCTGCGCCAGGAGGAGACCCGGATCCAGCTCTTCGCCACGGCCGGCCTCACCGTCGTCCTCTGTCTCGTCGGCTACCTGCGCCAGCGCGCGGTGGCCGGCAAGGAGCCCGCCCGGAACTGACGCTCCACCATCACACCCCCCACGGAGGCGGGGTAGGTCCTGATCTTCTGGACCTACCCCGCCTCGGTCTTTGGTCCGAGACTCGTCAAATAGGGCACCCTTAACGGCGTGTGGCAGGTTGTTACTGGTAGCGTCTACCTGCAAGTTAATTGCAATAAGCAGTCGGAGGGCTCGGCATGGCCATCTACACACTTCCTGAACTCCCCTACGATTACGCGGCGCTGCAGCCGGTCATCGATGCGAAGATCATCGAGCTGCACCACGACAAGCACCACGCCGCGTACGTCAAGGGCGCGAACGACACGCTGGAGCAGCTCGCCGAGGCCCGCGACAAGGACCAGTGGGGCGCCATCAACGGCCTCGAGAAGAACCTGGCCTTCCACCTGTCCGGGCACATCCTGCACAGCATCTACTGGCAGAACATGACCGGCGACGGCGGCGGCGAGCCCCTGGACAAGGACGGCGTGGGCGAGCTGGCGGACGCCATCGCCGAGTCGTTCGGCTCCTTCGCGAAGTTCAAGGCCCAGCTGACCAAGGCTTCCGCGACCACCCAGGGCTCCGGCTGGGGCGTCCTCGCCTACGAGCCGATCAGCGGCAAGCTGATCGTCGAGCAGGTCTACGACCACCAGGGCAACGTCGGCCAGGGCTCGGTCCCGATCCTGGTCTTCGACGCCTGGGAGCACGCCTTCTACCTTCAGTACAAGAACCAGAAGGTGGACTTCATCGACGCCATGTGGGCCGTCGTCAACTGGCAGGACGTGGCCAAGCGCTTCGCCGCCGCCAAGGAGCGCGGCAACCTGCTGCTGGTTCCGTAACACCCCTGGACGCCCTGCTCGTGATCGTCTTCTCAACCTTCACGGGACAGGTGCCCGAGAGGCCCCCGCGCGGTCGATTCGCGCGGGGGCCTCTCCCTGTCTATCAGAGCCACTGTCGCCCCGGGGTTCCACTGCCGGAACGTTCTTCTCAGACGTGTCCGAACGCCTCACCGGTCACCGTGAATTCCCGCGCGAGACCCGTCTCGTGGAGACGTGCGAACACGGCGAACGGAATCCCGTATTCGGATTCTCCGCGTTCCTTCCGCGCACCCCGCGCGAAGTTCCCGTTCTTGCACACGGCAAAGCGATAGTCGACGTTCGTGGCGCCGTCGGCGGCCACCCGGACCGTGCCCGTCAGCCGGAATTCGACCCCGCGCAGGGCGAACCACCAGTCCAGGCTCCCGCGCCGGGCGAGCAGCACCCCGCGCCACCCGCTGTCGGCGGGATAGGCGGCCGGGGTGCGCGGTCCGCGGCGCCAGCGGCCCTGCGCCTCGGCGCGCCAGCGCGCCAGCTGCTCCTCGGCGGCGTACCGGACGGCCGGCAGCGCGAGCAGCTCCGCGGCGTCCACCCGGTAGGGCGTGCCGGTGGCCCGCAGATAGTGCCGCAGGACGCCCGCGGCCCGGCGCATGCCGAGCACCGACCACAGCACCGCCGTCAGCCGGCAGCCGGCCTTGAGCAGCAGGTCGTACGGGCGCACGGGCAGCTCGGCGAAGCGGGCGCCGGCGTCCGGCGGCCGCTCGTCGGCCCGGCCGCCGTCACGGCCGAGCGGACGGGAGAGGTCGGTGCGGCCCATACCGGGACATTAAGGGACCCGGCCCCATGGCGCCCGTCGAACCGCACCGACCGGTGCGGGCTAGTCGAAGATCGGGCCCTGCGTACGGGTGCGCTTGATCTCGTAGAACCCGGGCGTGGAGGCCACCAGCAGGGTGCCGTCCCACAGCCGCGCCGCCGCCTCGCCCTTGGGCGCGGGGGTGACGACCGGGCCGAAGAAGGCGATCTGCTCGCCGTCGGCGCCCGGCACCGCGATGACCGGCGTGCCGACGTCCTGGCCGACCTTGTCGATGCCCTCCTGGTGCGAGGCGCGCAGCTCGGCGTCGAAGGCGTCGCTGTAGGCGGCGTCCGCGAGCTCCACGGGGAGGCCGACCTCCGCCAGGGCCGCCTCGATGGTCGCGCGGTCGCGCGGCAGGCCCTGGAGGTGGAAGCGCTCGCCGAGGGCGGTGTAGAGCGGGCCGAGGACGTCCGGGCCGTGCTTGAGCTCGGCGGCGATGCACACCCGCACCGGGTGCCACGCCTCGGTGCGCATGACCTCGCGGAACTCCTCGGGCATCTCGTCGATTCTGTCCTCGTTCAGCACGGCCAGGCTCATCACGTGCCAGCGCACCTCGACGGGGCGCACCTTCTCGACCTCCAGCATCCAGCGGGAGGTCATCCAGGCCCAGGGGCAGAGCGGGTCGAACCAGAAGTCCGCGACGGTCTTCTCGGGAGCGGTCACAGGAATCTCCTCAAACGAGCTGGTCAGTAAGCGATTCAACAACGACACCCCGTGCCATGATTCCTGCTGTGTCCGATATACGAGACGAAGCCGAGGGAGCCCGCGTCGTGCCCGGTGAGAACCTGACCCGTGAAGAGGCCCGTGAGCGGGCCCGGCTGCTTGCCGTGGACGCCTACGACGTCGCGCTCGACCTGCGCTCCGCGGTAGGAGCGGGGCCCGAGCCCCGGACGTTCCGGTCGGTGACGACGGTCCGGTTCCGGTGCGCCGAACCGGGGGCGGCGACCTTCGCCGACCTGATCGCACCGTCGGTGACCGCCGTCACGCTCAACGGCCGGGAGCTCGACCCCGGGGCCGTCTTCGACGGCGCCCGCCTCGCGCTCGACGCGCTGGAGGCCGAGAACGTCCTGGTCGTCGACGCCCGCTGCGCCTACAGCCGCACCGGCGAGGGGATGCACCGCTTCGTCGACCCCGAGGACGGCGAGGTCTACCTCTACACGCAGTACGAGCCGGCCGACGCCCGCCGGGTCTTCGCCAACTTCGAGCAGCCGGACCTCAAGGCGCCCTTCACCCTCACGGTGACGGCCCCCGACGGCTGGACGGTGCTCGGCAACGGCGAGCGGACCGGCGAGCCCGAGCCCGCCGAGGGCTCCGGCGCCACCTGGCGGTTCGTCCCCACCCTGCCGATCTCCACCTACATCACGGCCGTCGTCGCCGGCCCGTACCACGTGGTCCGCGACCACTACAGCCGCACGTTCGACGACGGCACGGTCCTGGAGATCCCGCTGGCCGCGCTCTGCCGCAAGGGCCTGGCCCGGCACTTCGACGCCGACGACATCTTCACCGTCACCAAGCAGGGCCTGGACTTCTTCCACGACAACTTCGACTACCCGTACCCGTTCGGCAAGTACGACCAGGCGTTCGTCCCCGAGTACAACCTCGGCGCCATGGAGAACCCGGGGTGCGTCACCTTCCGGGAGGAGTTCGTCTTCCGCGGCAAGGTCACGCAGTCGTCGTACGAGCGGCGGGCCAACGTCATCATGCACGAGATGGCGCACATGTGGTTCGGCGACCTGGTCACCATGGAGTGGTGGGACGACCTGTGGCTCAAGGAGTCGTTCGCCGACTTCATGGGCTCCTTCGCGGTGGTCGAGGCGACCCGCTTCGAGAACGCCTGGATCACCTTCGCCAACCAGCGCAAGTCCTGGGCCTACCGCGCCGACCAGCTGCCCTCCACCCACCCGGTCACCGCCGACATCCGGGACCTGGAGGACGCCAAGCTCAACTTCGACGGCATCACCTACGCCAAGGGCGCGTCCGTCCTCAAGCAGCTCGTCGCCTACGTGGGCCGGGACGCCTTCCTGGAGGGCGCCCGCCGCTACTTCAAGCGCCACGCCTACGGCAACACCCGCCTCGGCGACCTGCTGTCGGTGCTGGAGGAGACCTCCGGGCGCGACATGAAGGCGTGGTCCGCCGCCTGGCTGCAGACCGCGGGCGTCAACGCGCTCACGCCGCTGGTGACCTACGACGCGGGCGACCGGATCACCGAGCTGGCGATCCTCCAGGAGGCCGCGGAATCCCACCCGCGGCTGCGCCCGCACCGGGTGGCCGTGGGCCTCTACCGCCGCTCCGAGGCCGACGGGGCGCTGGTGCGCTACGCCCGTGCCGAGGTCGACGTCGACGGCCCCCGTACGGTCGTCGCGGAGCTGGCCGGGGCCGAGCGGCCCGAGCTGGTGCTGGTCAACGACGAGGACCTCACGTACTGCAAGATCCGCTTCGACGAGGGCTCGCTGGCCACCCTGCGCAAGCACCTGGGCGACCTCACCGACCCGCTCGCCCGCGCCCTGTGCTGGTCGGCGCTGTGGAACCTCACCCGCGACGGGCTGATGCCCGCCCGCGACTTCCTGGACCTCGTGGAGCGCTTCGCGGGCGCCGAGACCGAGATCGGCGTCCTCCAGATGGTGCAGACGTGGGCGCGGACCGCTCTCGTCCACTACGCGGCGCCCGGGTCGCGCGCCGGGGCCGGCCGGTCGCTGGCCGGTGCCGCGCTGCGCGAGCTGCGGCTGGCCGAGCCGGGCGGCGGCCACCAGCTGGCGTGGGCGCGGTCCTTCGCCGCCCTCGCCGGCACCGACGCCGACCTCCAGCTGCTGCGCGGGCTGCTGGACGGCTCCGGGAAGATCGACGGGCTGGAGGTCGACCAGGAGCTGCGCTGGGCGTTCCTGGCGACGCTCGCCTCCCGGGGCGCGGCCGACGAGTCGGCGATCACCGCCGAGCTGGCCCGGGACAACACCGCCTCCGGCCGGCGGCACCAGGTGCGCTGCCTGGCCTCGCGGCCGTCCGCCGAGGTCAAGGCCGAGGCGTGGGCGGCCGTCGTGGAGGCCGACACGCTCTCCAACGCGCTGGCCGAGGCCACCATCGCGGGCTTCGACCAGCCGGGGCAGCGGGAGCTGCTGGCGCCGTACGCGCGGCCCTACTTCGAGGTGATCGAGCGGGTGTGGCGCGAGCGGTCCATCGAGATCGGCATGGCCGTGGTCCGCGGCCTGTACCCGGCGCTCCAGGACGACACCCGGACGCTGGACGCCACGGACGCCTGGCTGGCCGGGCACCCGGACGCCGCCCCGGCGCTGCGGCGGCTGGTGCTGGAGGCCCGGGACGACCTGGCGCGGGCGCTGCGGGCGCAGTCCTGCGACGTGGCCGCGGCGGGCTGACCGGCCGGCCGAGGGGGGAGAACGGCGGGACCGTTCTCCCCTCCGGCCGTTCGATCCTCCGGACGTTCAACCCCCCGGCCGTTCAACCCTCCGCCCCGAGAGCGAAGTTGTCCGGATTCTCCTACGGGCCTGTAACAGCGGTTAGGGGGCGGGCGCGGGGCGGGAATGGGGCGGGCATGAACCCCGACACCCCGCTCTCGCCGCGCCCCCTGCACCACCTCTCCGACGTCCGGCACCGGGTCCTGACCTCCCGTCAACTGCGGGAGCACGGGGTGCCGGGGGCGGCCGTGACGGAGCGCTGCCGTCCGGGAGGGCCCTGGCAGCAGCTCCTCCCCGGCGTCTTCCTGCTCCGCACCGGCCCGGCCACCAGCGAGGAGCGGCTGCACGCCGCGCTGCTGTACACCGTGCCCCGCACCCAGGGCCCGCCCGCCCAGCCCGGACCGGGCACGGCCACCGCCGCCGCGCGGGCGGCGGCCGGCGACCCGTACGGCGAGGCGATGATCACCGGGCCGGCCGCGCTGGCCCTGCACCGGTTCACCTCGGTGCCCCCGCTGCTCTCGCTCGACCGCATCGACGTGCTGGTGCCGCGCACCCGCCGGCTGCGGACGACCGGCTTCGTGCGCCTGGTGCGGGCCCCCGCCCTGCCGCAGGCGAGGAGGCTGACGGGCATCCCGGTCGCCCCCGTGCCGCGCGCCGTCGCCGACACGGTGGCCCAGCTGACCGACGCCGCCGCGGTGCGCCGGGTGCTGACCGAGGCGGTGCGCGGCGGGCACTGCGAAGCGGCGGCCGTCGTACGGGAGTTGACGCGGGCCCGGCTGCTGGGGCGGGAGCATGTGACGGAGGCCGTGGACGCGCTGCTGACCGAGAGCCGGGCGGTGGCCGAGGGGCGGCTCTACGACCTGGTGCGCGAGCACCGGCTGCCCGCGCCGCTCTGGAACGTGGACCTCCGGCTGCCCGGCGGGCCGCACCTCGGCCGGGTGGACGCCTTCTGGCCGGAGCACAGCGTGGCGCTGGAGATCGACTCACGGGCCCCGCAGGAGGACGACGAGGCGCTGTGGTCGGAGCAGTACCGCAAGCGGGAGCACCTGGAGCGGCTGGGCATCACGGTCGTGCACGTCACGCCGAAGAAGCTGCGGGACACCCCCGAGCAGCAGGCCGCGGTGGTCCGGACCGCCCTGATGGCGTCGGCCGACCGCGACCCGGCCGCTTATCTCGTCGTCCTGCCCAGGTGAGGGCGGCCCGCCCGGGTGAGAGCCGTGGGCGGTGGGGTGTCCGCGCCCGTCAGCGCCTGGGGAGCAGCAGCTCGGTGTTGCGGTCGCCGGCGGCCCCGGCCAGGGAGCCGTCGGCGCCGGGGGCGTTGAAGGCCAGCTCCCGGTAGAGGGAGGCGAGGCCGCGCTGGGAGAGGTCGCCGAAGTCGGTGCGGTAGGGGGCGGCGGACTCGATGAGGGTGGTGAAGAGCGAGACCGTGCCGTCGTGGTTGTCGGTGACCTCGATGACGCGCGCCAGCTGCGGATAGTCCACATGGGAGGCGGTGGCGATCTCCCAGAAGGTGCCGCGCGGCCGGATGCGGTTGCGGTGGCTGTGGCCGTTGATCCAGGCGAGGACGTTGTTGTGGTTCTGGAGGACGGAGATCAGCTCGTTGCCGTCGTGCCGGTCCTCGCCGGGGCGGGCGGGGTCGGGGGTGAGGTTGTCCATGCTCCAGCTGGGGTGGTGGCTGAAGACGAGCGCGTACTTGTCCTCGTAGCGCTTCAGGGTCCGCTCCAGCCAGCGGATCTGGCCGGTGCCCAGGGAGCCCTGGTAGTGGCCGCCGGGGTCGGTCGAGTCGAGGCTGATGCCGATCACGCGGTCGGAGATCCGGAAGGAGTAGTAGAGGTTGCCCGAGTCGAGGTTGTCGCGGGTGTAGCCGTGGCCCACGGGGCCGCGGCCCTTGTAGCGCGGTTCGAGGTGGGCGGCGACGTACTGGCGGGCGGTGAGCGGGGCGCGGCGGGGGTCGGGGGTGACGGTGCGCATCTCCTTGCGGTGCGCGCGCAGCATCTCCCGGATCCGCTCGCCCTTGGGGTCGACGCCCTTGGCCTCGCCCTCCATCAGCCATTTCGCCTCGGCGGCGGGGATGGTCTGGAGCTTCTTGTTCCCCACGGCGGCGTCCTGGAGGAAGGTTCCGGCAGCGGGGTAGCAGCCGCCGGAGAGCAGGTCGTGGTTGCCGAAGGTGGAGTACCAGGGGATGTCGAGGCCGGGGCTGTCGACCCGGCGGGTGGCGGCGGCGAGGTAGCCGTCGATGCGCGGGAAGCCGAGCTGCTTGTCGTCGTCGCGCAGGGCGGTGTCGGGGTGCCAGTAGAGCTTGAGGCCGCTGTTCTGGACGCCTTCGTAGTGGCGGGGGTCGCCGGTGTTGGGGTTCATCCGGCCGCCGCTGAGGGCGGTGAGGAACCACTCGACCTCGATCCGGGCGTTCTCGTCGCCGTTGTCGCCGGTGGTGATGACGAAGCTCAGCGGGGCGCCGGTGGCGGGGCCGCGGCGCAGCTTGTTGACGCGCTCGACGAGGGAGACGACGCCGGGCAGGGTGAGCGCCTCGTGCGGCCGCCAGGCGCCGGGCTCGCCGGAGCGGAAGAACTCGTAGCGCAGCGGGTGCTGGACGTCGGTCAGGTGGATGTCGGTGAACTGCACGAAGGAGGCCAGGGCGGTGCGCCGGTCCTGGCGGCCGGACTGGGCGTCGGCCAGTTCGGCGCGGACGAGCCGGGGCCAGCCGGGGCCGTCGCCGAGCCGCCGGTAGCCGCCGGTGCCCCGGGGGGCGGCGACCGAGGCGAGGGTGGTGCCGGCCGTGAAAGGAGGCGCCGGGGCGCCCGCGGCGGCCGCGGCGGCGACGTCCTCCGGGCCGGCGGCGCTGGCCGGCCGGTCGGGGCCGAGGGCCAGGCCGATGCCGGTCGCGGTGGTCACGGCACCCGCCGCGGCGAGGAACGTACGGCGGTCGAGGCCGGAGGCGACGGATCTGTCAGATCTGCGATTCATACGGTCTCCCCGAGTGCGAACGCGAAGGGCGAGCGAGCGGCTGTGGCGCGGTGCGGTCCGGGCCGGCGGTGGTTCTGTCACTGAGGATCGTTGGCAGGGCGGATGACCTGGGCGTGAACACGGCCGCAACGGCCGCCGCCGATCACCTCACATCGATCTTGGCGATTGCGAACGGACATATAGCACTCGTCCCCTGGCGGGCTGACGCTCACTCAGCGTTCACTCTCGGGGGGAAGCCCCGGCCGGTCCTGGGGCCACTGGTGTAGTCCGTTTGCTCTACACCCTCTGAGCTGCGGGAATGCCCCTGACCGCTTCACGCCCTTCGGCACGCTTCCTCCCGAGTGGCGGATGGCGGGTTTACGCCATCCTTACGTTCCCTCTCCGACAACTCTCCCCAAACCCCCGTCACTTCCATAAAAGTGATCGGTCATCCGGCTCCGATTTCCGGACGCCCGCAGTTCAGCGGGGCTTTCACGTCAATTCAGCTAGGGATGTCCATGACCCCCGAATCCCCCAACGCGCCGTTCGGCGGCGGCAGACGCGCCGTGCGAATAGCCGTCGCGGCCGGTCTGGTGGCCGCGCTCACCGCCGCGGGCGCCGCGCCCGTGTTCGCCGACGGGCCCACCCCCGGCCCCGGCCCGGTCGCGCCGCCCAACTCGGCCGCCGCCAAGCTCGGTTCGCAGGACGCTTCCCTGCTCGCCGAGGCCAAGGCCGACGGCGACAAGACGGTCACGATGATGATCGCGACCGCGCCGGGCCGGACCGGCCAGGTGACCGAGAAGCTCGAGGCCGTCAAGGGCGCCTCCATCGGCCAGGCGTACGACAAGCTCGGCTATGTCCGGGCCACTGTGCCGACCGCCAAGGCCGACGCCGCGATCGCCGAGGCGCAGAAGCTCGACTCCGTGCACGGCATCGACCTCAAGCAGGAGATACGGCTGCCGGACCCGACGCCCCGGGCCGACTCCGTCCCCGGCGCGCGGGGCGCGAAGGCGGGCGCCTACCCCGCCCCGGGCAAGGACACCCCGGCGAAGAACCCCTACCAGCCGGCCTTCGAGACCGGCGCCGTCGGCTTCGTCCAGGACCACCCCAAGGCCGACGGCCGCGGTGTGACCATCGGCATCCTCGACTCCGGCATCGACCTGGGGCACCCGGCGCTGCAGAAGACCACCACCGGCGAGCGCAAGATCGTCGACTGGGTCACCGCGACCGACCCGCTGGCGGACTCGGACGGCACCTGGCTGCCGATGACCACCGACGCGGCCGGCCCGTCCTTCTCCTTCAACGGCCGCACCTACACCGCGCCGGCCGGCTCGTACCAGGTCTCCCTCTTCCGCGAGAGCGAGACCGCCGGCGGCGACATGAAGGGCGACCTCAACCGCGACGGCGACACCACGGACTCCTGGGCCGTCCTCTACGACAAGGCCAAGGGCACCGTCCGCGTCGACCTGGACGACGACGGGAACTTCGGGAACGACGAGGAGCTGAAGCCCTACAAGGACGGCTTCCAGGTCGCCTACTTCGGCAAGGACAACCCGGACACCCCGATCGCCGAGCGCATCCCCTTCGTCGTGCAGATCCGCAAGGACGTGCCGATGGACCCGAAGGGCGGCGACTGGGTCGGCAAGAAGGCCGACTTCGTCAGCATCGGCGTCATCGAGTCCGAGCACGGCACGCACGTCGCCGGCATCACCGCCGCCAACGGCCTGTTCGGCGGGAAGATGAACGGCGCGGCGCCCGGCGCCAAGCTCGTCTCCTCGCGCGCCTGCACCTGGAGCGGCGGCTGCACCAACGTCGCGCTCACCGAGGGCATGATCGACCTCGTCGTCAACCGCGGCGTCGACATCGTCAACATGTCGATCGGCGGCCTGCCGGCCCTCAACGACGGCAACAACGCCCGCTCCGAGCTCTACACCCGCCTGATCGACACCTACGGCGTCCAGCTGGTGATATCCGCCGGCAACAGCGGCCCCGGCGTCAACACCATCGGCGACCCCGCCCTGGCCGACAAGGTCGTCAGCGTGGGCGCGTCGATCTCCAAGGAGACCTGGGCCGCGAACTACGGCTCCGAGGTGAGCACGAAGTACGCGATGATGCCCTTCTCCTCGCGCGGGCCGCGCGAGGACGGCGGCTTCACGCCGACGCTCACCGCCCCCGGCGCCTCGATCAACACCACGCCGACGTGGGAGCCCGGTGCCCCCGTCAAGGAGTCCGGCTACGACCTGCCGCCCGGCTACGGCATGCTCCAGGGCACCTCGATGGCCTCCCCGCAGGCCACCGGCGCCTCCGCGCTGCTGGTCTCCGCCGCCAAGCAGCAGCGGATGAAGCTCACCCCGGCCGATCTGCGCACGGCGCTGACCAGCACCGCCAAGCAGATCAAGGGCGCACAGGCGTACGAGCAGGGCGCCGGCCTGATCAACATCGAGGACGCCTGGGACGCGCTGCGCGACCGCGCGACCGCCCATGAGTACGCCGTCGAGGCGCCCGTCTCGACCATGCTCTCGGGCCGCCTCAAGAAGCCGGGCTTCGGCACCGGCCTCTACGACCGCGAGGGCGGCCTGAAGGCCGGCGAGACCCGGACGTACGACGTCACGATCACCCGTACCTCCGGCCCGGACAAGGCCGTGTGGCACGAGCTGAAGTGGAAGAACAACGACGGCACCTTCAAGCTGGCCGGCGACGACGAGGTGAAGCTGCCGCTGAACAAGCCCGTGACCGTCAAGGTCAAGGCCAAGGCGAAGACGGGCGGCCTGCACAGCGCGGTCCTCACCGTCGACGACGACCGCACCGAGGGCATCGACAAGCAGATCCTCACGACCGTGGTGGTCGCCGAGCCGCTGACCGGCCCGGCGTACACGGTGGAGAAGTCCGCCAAGGCCACCCGCAACGCGACGACCTCGTACTTCGTGACCGTCCCCAAGGGCGCGAAGTCCCTGGAGGTCTCGATGGGCGGCCTCACCGAGGGCAGCCAGACCCGCTTCATCGCCATCAGCCCCTACGGCGTCCCGGCCGACCCGACCTCCACGGTCAACTGCTACCCGAACTACCCGAACCCGGCGAACACGTGCCGCCCCGACCTGCGCACGTACAAGAACCCGCTGCCGGGCGTCTGGGAGATCGAGGTGGAGTCGCGGCGCACCTCGCCGCTGCTGGAGAACCCGTACACCCTGAAGGTCAAGGCGGACGGCGTCACCGGCTGACTCACCGGTTGACCCCTCTGCCGTCCGGCTGAGGGCGGAGCGGGGCGGGCACACGGTATGGGCGCCCGCCCCGCTTTCCGTTCGACTGCCGCACTGTCGGCGGGAATCCCGCCGGGTGCGGCAGACTGGCGTGAAGCGTGGCCACCGGTGGATACCGAAGGAGACCCAGCTTCGTGAGCGCACAGCCCGTACACCGTCACGATCCCGACGAGCCGCTGTTCCCCATGCCCCCGCTGACGGAGGCGGCGCTGCGCGTGGCCGTCACCACCCTCGACCTGTCCTCCGCCGTACGTTTCGAGCAGGAATTCCACGCGGCCTGGCAGGAAGCCGTACAGACGGACAGCACCGTGCCCATGCACACCTTCCTGCACCGGTGGGGAGTGTTCGTGGCATTGCGCCGCCACCCGGCCCGCGCCGCCAGGCTCTCCGAGCTGGAGAGCGCCGTGGCACGGGCGACCGACCGCGAAGCGGCCAGGGCCCTGTCCTCGGAGATCGCCACCCTGCTGGACGAAGCCGCGCGCGAGGTCACCGGATGACCGACTGGACGTGGGAGTACCTGCCCGACGCCGAGCAGGTGGTCGGCGGTCTCGACCCCGAGGTGAAACAGGACGTCGAACGCCTGGCGAGCAGGCTGGCCGATGCCGCCTCGGTGAAACACCTCGGCGACCCTCGCATCGAGGAGTCGGGGGTCTCACGCCTGCTGGATCACGCGGAGGGCCGCCTCATCGTCTGGTACCAGGAGCACCGCCGCCTGTCCCTGATCTTCGTCGTCCGGGTGCAGCACTGGCCCGCCGATCCCCGGCCGTGATCCCGGCCGCCCCCGTCCCGACCCCCGGACAATCGATTGGACTTTTGGTGCGGGTAGCACCACATGATGGAACTGCGCGGCCGGGGTGACCCGTCCCCGGCAGTGACGGATGTGGTTGCACATGAGCAAGGGAGTCCCCGTGAGGATCGGAATCGTCGGAGCCACCGGCCAGGTCGGCGGAGTAGTGCGCAGGATCCTCGCGGAGCGGGCGTTCCCGGTCACGCAGCTGCGGCTGTTCGCCTCGGCGCGCTCCGCCGGTTCCACGCTGCCGTGGGCGGGCTCCGAGGTCACCGTCGAGGACGCCGCCACCGCCGACTACACCGGCCTGGACATAGTGATCTTCTCGGCCGGCGGCGCCACCTCCCGCGCCCTCGCGGAGAAGGTCGCCGGCCAGGGCGCCGTCGTGATCGACAACTCCTCCGCCTGGCGGATGGACCCCGAGGTCCCGCTGGTCGTCTCCGAGGTGAACCCGCACGCGGTCGCCGACCGCCCCAAGGGCATCATCGCCAACCCGAACTGCACCACGATGGCCGCCATGCCCGTGCTGCGCCCGCTGCACGAGGAGGCCGGCCTCACCGCCCTCGTCGCCACCACCTACCAGGCCGTCTCCGGCTCCGGCGTGGCCGGCGTCGCCGAGCTCGACGGCCAGGTCCGCGCGGTCGCCGACCGGGCCACCGAGCTCACCCACGACGGCGGGGCCGTCGACTTCCCCGAGCCCGGCGTCTACAAGCGCGCCATCGCCTTCAACGTGCTGCCGATGGCCGGCAGCATCGTCGACGACGGCAGCTTCGAGACCGACGAGGAGCAGAAGCTCCGCAACGAGTCCCGCAAGATCCTGGAGATCCCGGAGCTCAAGGTCTCCGGCACCTGTGTGCGCGTGCCGGTCTTCTCCGGCCACTCCCTCCAGGTCAACGCCCGCTTCGCCCGCCCGATCGGCGTCGAGCGCGCCTACGAGCTGCTGAAGGGCGCCCCGGGCGTCGAGCTGTCCGAGATCCCGACCCCGCTCCAGGCGGCCGGCAAGGACGCCTCGTACGTCGGCCGCATCCGCGTCGACGAGACGGTCGAGCACGGCCTCGCGCTGTTCCTCTCCAACGACAACCTCCGCAAGGGCGCGGCGCTCAACGCCGTCCAGATCGCGGAGCTGGTCGCGGCGGAGCTGCGCGGCTGACCCCGGGCGTCACGCGAGTGGGCCGGGCACCCCGAGGGTGCCCGGCCCACTCGCGTCCTGCCGCCCTACCGGCCCGCCGGCCTGCGCACCTCGTAGTGGAAGCAGCCGTACTCCACGGCCCGCACATGGACGAGCGCGACACCGGGGTCCGCGAACGCCTCGCCGAGGGCCCGGCCCACCGCCTCGTCCGCCGCCTCCGGGAGCTCCAGGAGACGGCCGTCGCAGATGCGGCCCGCCGCGTCGTAGTACCGCAGGTTCCGCAGCGCGCCCGGCCGCGCGAAGGGGTAGCCCGTGCCCTCCGCCGGGCCCTCGCACTCCTCGCCGTGGACGAAGACGGGCCCCAGCTCCTCATAGGCCCCGGGCCGGGCCCCCGTCGCGGCCGCCCAGCGGCGCAGCGGGGCGTACGAGACCAGGGCGATCCGCTCGCCCGCCCGGCTCGGCCGCAGACAGCAGCGGAGCGGGGCGTCGCCCTCCGGGTCGGTGTACGGCTCGGCGGGGCGGCCGGCGTCGTCGCGGCGGCGGAGCTGCTCCAGCACGGCCGGGGCGATGGGCAGGACGGCGTACCGGGCGGCCGGAATCCGCCCGTCCGCGCCCCGTGCCGACGCCGCCCGCGCCGTGTCCCGTCCCGCCGTGTCCCTCGCGTGTGTGGTCATGTGCGGCAGCCTGTCCGGATCCGCTGTTTTCTGCTGGCGGAATCCGGTCATCATGCTCTATTTCGATGGCAGAGTTCGATCATGACCCGGATAGCAAAGGGCGGCAATCTGCCCGTACCCGTCGAACTCCTGCACATCGCCGTCAGCTGGCGCGCCGATGCCGGAGCGCCCGACGTGGATCTCTCCGCACTGCTCCTCGGCCCGACCGGCAAGGTCCGCGGCGACGCCGACCTCGTCTTCTACAATCAGCCCGCGCACCCGTCCGGCGCGGTGCGCCACCTGGGCAAGTCCGACGGCGCGGCCGGCGCCCGGGCCGACTGGCTGACCCTGGACCCGGCCCTGGTGGAGCCCGGCGTCGAGCGGATCGTGGTGTCGGCCTCGGCGGACGGCGGCACCTTCGGGCGGGTGCCCGACCTGGACATCCGCGTGGCGACCGCCACCGGCACCGCCGTCGCGTACTTCCCGATCGGCGACGCGACGACCGAGACGGCCTTCGTCTTCGGCGAGTTCTACCGGCGCGCGGGCGGCTGGAAGTTCCGGGCGGTCGGACAGGGCTACGCCGCCGGGCTGGCCGGGCTCGCGACGGACTTCGGCATCGTCGTGGACGGGGCCCCGCAGGACGCCGCGCCACAGCCGCCCGGCATACCTCCCGTACCCGCCCCTCCCATGCCCGCCCCGCCTATGCCCGCAGGGCCGCCCGGCGCCGCGTCGCAGCACCACCCGACCTTCGCACCGCCCGCCGGCGCGGCCCCGGGCTTCCCGGCCTTCGCTCCCGTGGTGCGCCACGGCCGTGGCAACGAGACCCTGACCCTCGACCGGACGCTGCCGCCGGGCCCGGTCCTCCTCCAGGTGGAGACGCGCGACAACATCTCCGTCGGCGTCTCGGACTGCGACGCCTACGGACGCACCGACAACTCACTGCTCTTCTACTACGGCGACGCGCCCCTCTGCGGCCGCACCATCGCCCAGGTCCCCGAGGACCGCCCGCTGACGCTGCGGATCGAGGCCGAGCGGGCCTGGACCCTCGCTGTGCTCCCCGTCGACGCCGCCCGGGAGCTGACCACGGCCCCCGTGCAGGGCCGCGGCCCGGACGTCCTGATCCACCGCGGCGGCCAGGGCGTCGGCTCCTTCGCCCACCGCGGCGAGAGCAACTTCTCGGTCGAACACGTCCCCCACGACCCCGATGCCTGGGGGGATCTGCTCGTCAACGAGATCGGCCGGGTCGACGTCGGCGCCCCGCTGTCCGGCCCGGGGCTGCTGAAGATCGAGGCGGACGGCTCCTGGACGTGCTCGCTCCGCCGCTGATCCCCCTCCCCCGCTGATCCACACCCGTCCGGCCGCCGTGGAAGGATGGCCGGAAAGTCACGATGTCAAGGAGATGCCCAGGTGCCTGGAACGAACCTGACCCGCGAAGAGGCGCAGCGGCGCGCGCGCCTGCTCACCGTCGACTCCTACGAGATCGACCTCGACCTCTCCGGCGCCCAGAAGGGCGGTACGTACCGCTCCGAGACCGTGGTGCGGTTCGAGGCGGCCGAGGCGGCCGAGTCCTTCATCGACCTGGTGGCGCCCGCAGTGCACGAGGTCGTGCTGAACGGGACCGCCCTGGACGCCGCCGAGGTGTTCCGGGACAGCCGCATCGCACTGCCCGGCCTGCTGCCCGGACGCAACGAGCTGAAGGTCGTCGCGGACTGCGCGTACACCAATACGGGTGAGGGCCTGCACCGCTTCGTCGACCCGGTCGACCAGCAGGCGTACCTCTACACGCAGTTCGAGGTGCCGGACGCGCGACGCGTCTTCGCCTCGTTCGAACAGCCCGACCTGAAGGCGACGTTCCGGTTCACTGTGAAGGCGCCGGAGGGCTGGACGGTCATCTCCAACTCGCCCACGCCCGAGCGCCCGGCCGACAACATCTGGCGCTTCGAGCCGACCCAGCGCATCTCCACGTACATCACCGCGCTGATCGCCGGCCCGTACCACAGCGTGCACAGCTCCTACGAGAAGGACGGCCGCAGCATCCCGCTGGGCATCTACTGCCGCCCCTCGCTGGCCGAGTTCCTCGACGCCGACGCGATCTTCGAGGTCACCCGGCAGGGCTTCGAGTGGTTCGAGGAGAAGTTCGCCTACGACTACCCCTTCCCCAAGTACGACCAGCTGTTCGTGCCGGAGTTCAACGCGGGCGCGATGGAGAACGCCGGCGCGGTCACCATCCGCGACCAGTACGTCTTCCGCTCGAAGGTGACGGACGCGGCGTACGAGACGCGGGCCGAGACCATCCTCCACGAGCTGGCCCACATGTGGTTCGGCGACCTGGTCACCATGGAGTGGTGGAACGACCTGTGGCTGAACGAGTCGTTCGCCACCTACACCTCGATCGCCTGCCAGGCCGCGGCGCCGGGCTCGAAGTGGCCCCACTCGTGGACCACCTTCGCCAACTCCATGAAGACCTGGGCCTACCGGCAGGACCAGCTGCCGTCGACCCACCCGATCATGGCGGAGATCCGCGACCTCGACGACGTGCTCGTCAACTTCGACGGCATCACTTACGCCAAGGGCGCGTCGGTCCTCAAGCAGCTCGTCGCCTATGTGGGCGAGGAGGCGTTCTTCCGGGGCGTCCAGACCTACTTCAAGGCGCACGCCTTCGGCAACACCCGGCTGACCGACCTGCTGGGCGCGCTGGAGGACACCTCCGGGCGCGACCTGAAGACCTGGTCGAAGGCGTGGCTGGAGACGGCCGGCATCAACATCCTGCGCCCCGAGATCGAGGTCGACGGAGAGGGCGTCATCACGTCCTTCGCCGTCAAGCAGGAGGCCCCCGCGCTGCCCGCCGGCGCCAAGGGCGAGCCGACGCTGCGCCCGCACCGCATCGCCGTCGGCCTCTACGAGCTCCAGGACGGCAAGCTCGTCCGCACGGACCGCGTGGAGCTGGACGTCGACGGCGAGCTGACGGCCGTCGAGGAGCTCGTCGGCCGCAAGCGCCCGGCGGTCGTCCTCCTCAACGACGACGACCTGTCGTACGCCAAGGTGCGCCTGGACGAGGAGTCGCTGCGGGTCGTCACCGCGCACCTCGGCGACTTCGAGGCGTCGCTGCCGCGCGCCCTGTGCTGGGCCTCGGCCTGGGACATGACCCGCGACGGCGAGCTGGCCACCCGCGACTACCTCGCGCTCGTCCTCTCGGGCGTCGCCAAGGAGTCGGACATCGGCGTCGTCCAGTCCCTCCAGCGGCAGGCGAAGCTCGCCCTGGACCTCTACGCCGCCCCCGACTGGCGCGAGACCGGTCTGGCCCGGTGGACCGAGGCGACGCTGGAGCAGCTGCGCGCGGCGAAGCCGGGCAGCGACCACCAGCTGGCGTGGGCGCGCGCCTTCGCGGCCACCGCCCGCACGGCGGAGCAGCTCGACCTGCTGGCGGCGCTGCTCGACGGCACCCGGGTGATCGAGGGCCTGGCCGTGGACACCGACCTGCGCTGGTCACTGCTGGCGCGCCTCGCGGCGACCGGCCGCGCGGACGAGCAGGCGATCGCGGCGGAGCTGGAGCGCGACAAGACCTCGGCGGGCGAGCGGTACGCCGCCTCGGCGCGGGCCGCGCGGCCGACCGCCGACGCCAAGGCCGAGGCGTGGAAGGCCGTCGTGGACTCCGGCGACCTGCCGAACGCGGTGCAGGAGGCCGTCATCGGCGGCTTCGTCCAGGCCGACCAGCGCGAGCTGCTCGCGCCGTACGCGGAGAAGTACTTCGCCGTCGTGAAGTCGATCTGGGAGTCCCGCAGCCACGAGATCGCCCAGCAGATCGCGGTGGGCCTCTACCCGTCGCTGCTGGTCTCCCAGGAGACGCTGGACGCCACGGACGCCTGGCTGGCCTCGGCCGAGCCGAACGCCGCGCTGCGCCGGCTGGTGACGGAGGCCCGCGCGGGCGTGGAGCGCGCCCTGAAGGCCCAGGGCGCGGACGCGGCCGCCGCCTGACGCCCCTCCTGACACGAGAAAGGTGCCCCCGGCCGTGGGAACGGCCGGGGGCACCCGTGTCTTCGTCCGCGGGCTCAGCCCTGCTCGGCCCGCGCCCGGCGCCGGGCCAGCAGCGCGGCACGGCGCTCGTCGAACCGGGTCGCCTCGCCGTCCAGGCCGTTCATGAACAGGCCGAGCTCCTCCTGGGCGCGCAGACCGTCCGGGCCCAGCCCGCCGATCTCCAGGACCTTGAGGAAGCGGAGGACGGGCTGGAGCACGTCGTCGTGGTGGATGCGCAGGTTGTAGATCCCGCCGATGGCCATCTGGGCGGCCGCCCGCTCGAAGCCGGGGATGCCGTGGCCGGGCATCCGGAAGCCGACGACGACGTCGCGCACCGCGGCCATGGTCTGGTCGGGCGCCAGCTCGAAAGCCTTGCCGAGCAGGTTGCGGTAGAAGACCATGTGCAGGTTCTCGTCGGTGGCGATCCGGGCGAGCATGCGCTCGCAGACCGGGTCGCCGGAGTGCTTGCCGGTGTTCCGGTGCGAGATGCGGGTGGCCAGCTCCTGGAAGGCCACGTAGGCGACCGAGTGCAGCATGCTGTGCCGGTTGTCGGACTCGAAGCCCTCCGACATGTGCTGCATCCGGAACCGCTCCAGCGCCACCGGGTCCACGGCCCGCGACGTCAGCAGGTAGTCCCGCATGACGATGCCGTGCCGGCCCTCCTCCGCCGTCCAGCGGTGCACCCAGGTGCCCCAGGCGCCGTCGCGCCCGAAGAGGGACGCGATCTCATGGTGGTAGCTGGGGAGATTGTCCTCGGTCAGCAGATTGACGACCAGGGCGGTGCGCCCGATGTCGGTCACCTTGGACTGCTCCGGCGCCCACGCCTCGCCGCCCATCACACCGTCGAAGTCGCGCCCGTCGCTCCAGGGCACGTACTCGTGCGGCATCCACTCCTTGGCGACCTTCAGATGCCGGTTGATCTCGGTCTCGACGACCTCTTCCAGCGCGTACAGCAGGCGGCTGTCGCTCCATACGGCCCGAGCGTGGTGACGGAGGGGGGCGACGGTCACAGACAGCTCCTGAGGGGGATGATCTTACTTACGGCTCCGTAGGTTACGACACCGTAGGTTAAGTGGGCCGTAAACACCAAACACTCCAGGTGGCGGGGATACCACTCGGCCCCCGCAACCGTGCGTGGCGGGTGCGGGGGCCGGGTTCCCGGTCATCCAGCCGGGCGGCCGGTCACCGAGCGGAGTCGGGGACGGGCGCGCCGGACGGGGAAGGAGGTACGGGAGCGGTCACAGCTCCTGGGCCACGTGGTGGACGAGCTTGCGCGACTCCTCGGGCCGGAGGGCGATCCCCGCCAGGGAGTCGAACAGCTCGCGGTACATGGCCACCAGGGCGTACGCGTCGACGAAGCCGCCGCCGAAGGCGCTGTCGATCTGCACGGTGTCCAGCTCCGGCAGCGGGCCCACCGCGTAGAGCATCGACTGGGCGGTGCCGATGAGGCCGTCCACGTCGAAGGGGATCACCCGAAGGGTGACGTGCGGCCAGCCCGCGGCCTCCGTGAGGAACTCCAGCTGCGCCCGCTGGACGGCGCGGCCGCCGTAGCGCATCCGCAGGGCGGCCTCGTGGACCACCACCTCCGTCTCCGGCGCCGGGGTGCGCGCGAAGACCCGGCGGCGGCCGACGCGGTGCGCGACGCGGGCGCACAGCTCCCGTTCCGGAAGCCTCGGCCGGGCGCTGCCGAAGACCACCCGGGCGTACTCCTCCGTCTGGAAGATCCCCGGCACATGGGTGAGCTGCATCAGCCGCAGGGCGGTGGCGTGGTGCTCCAGCTCCGAGACATCGAGGAAGCCGGGCGACAGGACGCCCCGGAACTCCTCCCACCAGCCGCGCCCGCGCTCCTCGGCCATCGCGCACAACGCGCCGACCAGCCGCTCGTCACCCGCTCTGTAGTGCGCGGCGAGCCGGCGCACCCGCTCGGCGCTCACGCCCCAGCGCCCGGCCTCGATATGGCCGATGCCCGCCGCGCCGCCGCCGATCAGGGCCCCGGCCTCCCCCGCGGGCATCCCGGACGCCTCCCGCAGCTTCCGCAGCTCGGCGCCTAATCGGGCCTGGCGTGCCGTCGGGTTGCTTCTCGGTGGCATGGGTACGGCCCTCCGCTTCGACGCCCATGGGTCTCCCCGGCCACCCTCCCACAGGTGCGCGCACCCGGAGGCGGGCTCGGCGGGGAGACCGCACGGGTGTGTGGTGCGGGGGACGGGCCTGCGGGGCGGGTACCCGGCGGCCGGTCCCGGAAACGGCCCTGGGAGCAACCCCGGAGACGGTCCCGGAAACAGCGCCGCCCGGCGCCCCTGGTCCTTACGGATCGAGGGGGCCGGGCGGAAGGGCTCGTGTCAGCGGCGAACGGTGTCAGCGCGTACGCGGGTGGTGGGTGTTGTGTCCGTGCGTGGCGGGGTTGTCCGAGCCGCGCGCGGCGACCATGGTGATGCCCGCGATGACCAGGAACAGCACGATCGGAGCGGCGACGTAGAGGCCGAGCGTGTTGATCACGCTCAGGCCCGGACCCGGGTCGTCGCCGTCGTCGCGGGTGAGCGCGAACGCGGGGGACGACATCAGCAGCATCAGCATCGTGCCGGTGGCGATGGCACCGGCACGCACGGCGTTCTTGTTGACCTTATTGCTCACGGGCTCAACGTATCGGACCGCCGCGCGCCCCGCGCGCCCGGGGTGGCCTATCGGCGGCCTGCCGCCGGGCACCGACCGCCTCCATCAGCGCGTGCAGCCGTGGCGAGACGGTCAGCTCCTCCAGCGGCACGGGCCGTCCCGAGGCGTCGGCGAGCGGCAGCCGCCAGTTCGGGTACTGGTCCCAGGTGCCCGGCAAGTTCTGCGGACGGCGGTCCCCGACCGTGTCCGGGAGCCAGACGCCGGTCATCCGGGCGGGGGTCATCAGGAGATAGCGGTGGACGGCCCGGACCGCGTCCTCCTCACCGTAAGGACCGTCGGGAAGCAGGCCCAGGCGGCCGAAGAGGGCGAGCCACTCCGCGACCTCCCGGGCGTCCTCGCGCTGCTCCTCGGCGAGCGGCCGGCCGAGCAGGCCCAGGCGGTGGCGCAGCTCCACATGGTCGCCGGTGAGCCGGGCGGCGGTGCTCGGCAGGTCGTGGGTGGTGGCGGTGGCCAGGCACTCGGTGCGCCAGCGGGCGGGCTCCAGCGGCTCCGCCCGGCCGTCACCCGCCGCCCAGTCCCGCTCGAACCACAGGACCGAGGTGCCGAGCACCCCGCGCTCGGCGAGCGCCTCGCGGACGCCCGGCCCGACCGTGCCCAGGTCCTCGCCCACCACGGCGGCGTTCGCGCGGTGGGCCTCCAGGGCGAGGACGCCGAGCATGGCCTCCGGGTCGTAGCGGACGTAGGTGCCCTGGGCCGGCTCCTTGCCCTGCGGCACCCACCACAGCCGGAAGAGGCCCATCACATGGTCGATGCGCAGGGCTCCGGCGTGCCGCAGCAGGGCGCGCAGGAGGTCGCGGTACGGGCCGTAGCCGGTGGCCTCCAGGGCGTCGGGGCGCCAGGGCGGCAGACCCCAGTCCTGGCCCCGGGAGTTGAAGGCGTCGGGGGGCGCGCCGACGGACATGCCGGCGGCGAAGGCGTCCTGCTGGGCCCAGGCGTCGGCGCCCGAGGGGTGCACGCCGACGGCCAGGTCGTGGACGAGGCCGACGCGCATGCCCGCCTCCCGGGCGGCCCGCTGGGCGGCGGCCAGTTGCTGGTCGGTGAGCCAGGCGAGCCAGCAGTGGAAGTCGACGCGGTCGAGGAGCTCGCCGCGGGCCTGGGCGGTGCGGGCGGAGCGGGGGTCCTTCAGGCCGCCGGGCCAGGAGCGCCAGTCGGGGCCGTGCGCCTCGGCGAGGGCGCACCAGGTGGAGTGGTCGTCGAGGGCCTGGCCCTGGCCGGCGAGGAAGGCGTCGTAGGCGGCCCGCCGGCCGGGGGACAGCGGGACGGCGCGGACGAGCTCCAGGGCGCGGCGCTTGAGGGCCCAGACGGCGTCCCGGTCGATGAGCTCGCCCTTGGTCAGGACGGCGTCGCGCAGGGCGGCGGCCCGGGTCAGCAGCCGGTCGGCGGCGTCCCGGCGGGCCCCGGTGAGGTAGGCGAACTCGGCGACGTCCTCGACGCGCAGGTGCACGGGGTCGGGGAAACGGCGGGAGGAGGGCCGGTACGGCGAGGGGTCGGTGGGGGCGCCTCCGGTGCCCGGCACGGCCGCGTGCAGGGGGTTGACCTGCACGAAGTCGGAGCCGAAGGCGCGGCCGGACCAGGCGGCGAGCTCCGCCAGGTCGCCGAGGTCGCCCATGCCCCAGGAGCGGGCGGACAGCAGGGAGTACAGCTGCACGAGGAAGCCGTGGCCGCGCTCGGGGGGCGCGGGCAGCCGGTGGGGCGCGACGATCAGCGAGGCGGTGGCGGCGCGGCCGTCGGGGGCGTGGGCGCGCAGCAGGTGG
Organism: Streptomyces eurocidicus; assembly: GCF_002891295.1. Lineage (GTDB taxonomy): Bacteria > Actinomycetota > Actinomycetes > Streptomycetales > Streptomycetaceae > Streptomyces > Streptomyces eurocidicus. The sequence goes on from NZ_LGUI01000001.1 coordinate 740,508, forward strand.
CGGCCGAACGGGAGCTCCCGGGCGGCGGCGTCCCCGTACGCCCACGGGAGGCTGTCGCCGTCCTCCGTGTCGACGCGCAGGGTGGTGCCCTCGGGGAGTGCGTCCAGCGCGGGCGCCGTCCCGCGCGCCTCTCCGGTGGCTCCCGACCGGAGCACCACCGTGGCCGGGAGCAGTCGCCGCCGCTCCGCCCGGGCGTGGGCCTCCAGGGCGTCCCGGACGGCGCGGGGGGTGGAGGCGTCGACGCCGAGCGCGGCGAGGACCGCGACGACGGTGTCCTCGGGCACCGGCGCGCCGGTGCCGGGCGAGGGCTCGTGGGAGGTGGCGACGCCGTGCAGGGCGGCGAGCCGCGCTCGGCCCATTCAGACCTCCGTGTGCTCCGTGCCGGATGCCGCGACCACGGCCGGTTCGCTGGTGAGGGGCGGTTCGGTGGTGAGCGGGGGCTCGCTGGTGAGCGGGGTGGCGTCGGCGAGGGGCGGCTCGCTCGTCAGCGGGGCGTCCGCGGGGCCGGGCAGGCAGGCGGCGGGTGTGAGGCCGGAGAGCAGGAGTTGAGCGGACGCGGCCACGGGGGCCTCCTGGGATGACGGCAGTGGGTCACGTCTGCCCTACCCACTCACGGCGGGCCCAGACGTACGGATGCCGAGAAGCGGACTTTGGGACGGAAGTCCAGGTGACACCCCATCTTTGGCCCTTTCTGCACCCTTCGAAACTACGTCCACACGCCGACGCGCCGGGCAATACAGGCACTTCGGTCACGTCCGTTGACACGTCCATCCGCTGGTGATGGGCTCGACCTCCGGCTGGGCTCGGCGCGGGGCTCCGCGGCGGGCTCCGGCGAAGGGGCCGGCGGGAACCGGCAGGGGCCGCCCGCCGGGGACGGGCGGCGCCCCTCAGCGACCAGCAGGGACCAGCGGGACATCCGAGGGCGAGGAGACGGCCGTGCACTTCCGGGGCGACGACACCTCTCCCGCTTCTCCCGCCGTCCCCCGCCCCCCGTATCTCCCCCACCCCCGCCGGGCCGGCGTCACCGTGCTGGCCGCCGCGCTGCTCGGCGGGCTGCTCGGCGGCTCCCCCGGCGCCCTCGCCGCCCCCCGCCCGGACGGCACCGCGGCGACCGTCCCCGACCGCGAGGGCGAGACCGCCCTGCCCCCGGTCTGGCCGCGGCCGCAGAGCGCCCGCGCCAGGGGCCCGTACGCCCGGATCGGTGACGAGGTCACCGTGATGGCCGACCCCGGCACCGACCCCTACGCGATCGAGGCCCTCCGCGGCATCCTGCGCGGCCTCGGCGCCCGCACGGTCGTCGACGCCGCACCGGGCGGCACCCCGCCGCCCAGTGGGCTCATCGTCTACGCGGGGGGACAGGCCGCCGAGAACGCCCTGCGGGCCCTCGGCGCGCCCGCCGCCGGCGACCTGCCCCGGGGCGGCTACCGCCTGGCGACCGGAGAGGTCGACGGCCGGCCCACGGCGGGCCTGGCCGGCGCCGGTGAGGACGGGCTGTTCCACGCCGCGCAGACGCTGCGGCAGCTCGCCGTGGACACCGGCGATCCCGCCGGCGGCCGCGCGTTCGCCGGCGCCGTGGTGCGGGACTGGCCGGGCGCCGCGGTGCGCGGGCTCACCGAGGGCTTCTACGGCACGCCCTGGTCGCAGGAACAGCGGCTGGCGCAGCTCGACTTCATGGGCCGCACCAAGCAGAACCGCTATCTGTACGCGCCCGGCGAGGACCCCTACCGCCAGGCACGCTGGCGCGCCCCCTATCCCGCCGGGGCGCGCGCCGACTTCCGCGCCCTGGCCGAGCGCGCCCGCCGCAACCACGTGACCCTCGGCTGGGCGGTCGCGCCGGGGCAGTCGATGTGCTTCTCCTCCGCCGAGGACCTGCGGGACCTCAAGCGGAAGGTCGACGGGATGTGGGCGCTGGGCGTCCGCGCCTTCCAGTTGCAGTTCCAGGACGTGAGCTACAGCGAGTGGCACTGCGACGCGGACGCCGAGGAGTTCGGGCGCGGGCCCAGGGCCGCGGCGAAGGCGCAGGCGAAGGTCGCGGGGGCGCTGGCCGCGCACCTGGCGGCCAAGGGCGCCGCGGCCGCCCCGCTGTCGCTGCTGCCCACGGAGTACTACCAGGACGGGGGGACGGCCTTCCGGCGGGCCCTCGCGGACGCGCTGGACCCCCGGGTGGAGGTGGCCTGGACCGGCGTCGGGGTGGTGCCCAAGACCATCACCGGCGGTGAACTGGCCGACGCCCGCGCCGCCTTCGGGCACCCGCTGGTGACGATGGACAACTACCCGGTCAACGATTTCGCGCAGGACCGTATCTTCCTGGGGCCCTACACCGGCCGGGAGCCCGCCGTGGCGACCGGTTCGGCGGCCCTGCTGGCCAACGCCTCCGCCCAGCCGACCGCGGCCCGGATCCCCCTGTTCACCGCCGCCGACTACGCCTGGAACCCCCGTGGTTACCGCCCGCAGGAATCCTGGCGGGCGGCCGTCGACGACCTGGCGGGCCCGGACGCCCCGGCCCGCGAGGCGCTGCGCGCGCTGGCGGGCAACGACGCCTCCTCGGTGCTGGGGAGCGACGAGTCGGCGTATCTGCGGCCGCTCCTGGACGGCTTCCTGGAGGCGCTCTCGGGCACGGACCAGGCCCGGGTCACCGAGGCGGCCGACCGGCTGCGCGCCGCGTTCCGCACGATGCGGGAGGCGCCCGAGCGGCTGGCGCGGACGCTGGACGGCTTCGAGGACGAGGTGGGGCCCTGGCTGGCGCAGCTGGCGCTGCACGGCGAGGCGGGCGGCCGGGCGGTGGACATGCTGACCGCCCAGGCGCGCGGCGACGGCGGGGCGGCCTGGCGGGCCCAGCTCGACGTGCAGCGGCTGCGCGAGCGGATCGTGTCCGGCCGGGCGACGGTCGGCAAGGGCGTCCTCACCCCCTTCCTGGACCAGGCCCTGGCCCGCGCGAACGGCTGGACGGGCGTGGACCGGCCGGTGCGCGGCGCCGGGCTGTCCACCGACGGCGACCCGGTCACGAAGGTGACGCCCGCGCCGGGCGGCCCGCTGACCGTAAGGCTGCCGCGGGCCCGCCCGCTGACGGCCGTCACCGTGCTGACCGCGCCCTCCGCCGGGGTGCGCGGCCGGGTCGAGGCGCACGACCCCGCCCGGGGCTGGCAGCAGCTGGGGACGGTGTCGGACAGCGGCTGGACGCAGGCGGCGGGCAAGGGGCTGCGAGCGGACGCGCTGCGGCTGGTGTGGACCGGTGGCGGTACGCCGCCCGACGTGCACGAGATCACCCCGTGGTTCGCGGACACGCCCTCGGCCGACTTCGAGCTCACCGACGAGGACGCGGACGCGGAGATCGGCGGCCGGCCGGCGGCCGCGACCGCCCGGATGATCAACCGGCGGCCGGAGCCGGTCCGCGAGAAGCTGACCGTAAGGGCGCCGGCGGGGGTCGTCGTGAAGGCCCCGGCGGAGCTGACGGTGGCGCGCGGCGGCGTGGCCACGGCCCGGATCGAGCTGTCGGTGCCCGCGGGCGGCGCGGCCCGGACGTTCACGGTGCCGGTGCTCCTGGGCGACCAGGAGCGGACGCTGACCGTAAGGGCGTACCCGGCGACGGACGGGCCGGACCTGGCGCGCGGCGCGCGGGCGAGCTCCTCCGGTGACGAGGGGGCGCGCTTCCCGGCCTCGGCGGCCGTCGACGGCGACCCCCGGACGCGCTGGTCCTCACGGCCGGTGGACGACGCCTGGTGGCAGCTGGAGCTGGCACGCCCGGCCCGGCTGGGGCGGCTGGTGCTGCACTGGCAGGACGCGCACCCCTCCCGCTACCGGGTGCAGGTCTCGCCGGACGGGCGCACCTGGCGGGACGCGGCGGTGGTGGCCACGGGCCGGGGCGGGGTGGAGACGGTCCGGATGGACGCCCCGGACGCCCGGTTCGTCCGGGTCCAGGGCGAGCGGCGGGCGACGGGGTTCGGCTACTCGCTGTGGGCGGTGGAGGCGTACGCGGTGCGGGACGCGGGCGCGGCGAAGCCCTGAGGCCGGCCCGGGACCGGGCCCCCGCCGCATCCGCGCGTGCTCACACGCCGATACGACGACGGCCCGGTCGACTCAGGCGGAAATGCCGTCGATCCGGGCCATCGCGTCCTCCGCGCCGAATGCCTCCAGATAAGGCAGCCAGCGCGGATCCCTATGCCCCGTGCCGATGATGCGCCACGCCAGTCCGGACGGCGGGGCCGGCTGATGGCGCAACCGCCAGCCCAGCTCGGCGACGTGCCGGTCGGCCTTGACGTGATTGCAGCGGCGGCATGCCGCCACCACGTTCTCCCAGGCGTGCTGTCCGCCGCGACTGCGCGGGACGACGTGGTCGACGCTGGTTGCGACGCCACCGCAGTACGCGCAGCGTCCGCCGTCGCGGGCGAACAGGGCACGGCGGGTGAGTGGAACGGGCCCCCGAAAGGGCACCCGCACGAAGCGCTTCAGCCGGACGACGCTGGGTGCGGGGACGGTGCAGGTCGCGCTGTGCATATAGGCGCCGGAGTCCTCAAGGCTGATCGCCTTTTCGTTGAGGACGAGTATGAGCGCGCGGCGGAGCGGTACGACGCCGAGCGGCTCGTACGACGCATTGAGGACCAGGACATGCGGCACGGGTGCCTCCTTGTACGCCGGCGGCGCGTGGCTCGCGCCGGGACGATCTCCTGCAAGTGTCCCCCGGCCCCTGGTCGGAGCGCCACCATCACCAGGTAACGGGCCACGGGTGTTTTGGAACACACCGTGTTCATCCCCCGCCCAAGACCTGTCCCATCTCGAACAGAGCTGCGGAGGATCTTCGCTGCCCCGTTAGTGTGGTGAGTCTGCCCGCGCCGCCCCTCGCCGCGGGCGTGTCTCATACGGAGGGTTCCTGCTGTGTTCTGGTCCGCTGCCCTGGCCGCCGACTCGACGCCCCGCCCCACCTCGCTCGACGAGGCACAACGGACGGCGAACGACGCCGCGGGCTGGGTGGAGGAGAACTGGTCCATCTGGCTCAGCAACGGTCTCCGCATGATCCTCATCGTGGTGATCGCGATCGTGATGCGTTCGCTGATCCGCCGCGCCATCACCAAGCTGATAGCGCGGATGAACCGCACCGCGCAGGCCGTCGACGGCACGGCGCTGGGTGGACTGCTCGTCAACGCCGAACGACGCCGGCAGCGCTCGGAGGCCATCGGCTCCGTGCTGCGCAGCGTCGCCTCGTTCCTGATCATGGGGACGGCCGCGCTCACCGTGCTGTCCGTGCTCCAGATCAATCTGGCCCCGCTGCTCGCGAGCGCGGGTGTGGCGGGTGTGGCGATAGGTTTCGGCGCCCGCAATCTGGTCACGGACTTCCTGTCCGGCGTCTTCATGATCCTGGAGGACCAGTACGGCGTCGGTGACGAGGTCGACGCCGGGGTCGCCACCGGCACGGTCATCGAGGTCGGGCTGCGTGTGACCAAGCTGCGCGGCGCCAACGGCGCCATCTGGTACGTGCGCAACGGCGAGGTCAAGCGCATCGGCAACCTCAGCCAGGGCTGGGCCACGGCCGGTGTCGACATCCAGGTCCGCTCGGACGAGGACCTGGACCGGGTGCGCGGGGTGATCGAGCGCGTCGGCGAGGAGATGCACAAGGAAGAGCCCTGGAACGAGCGGCTGTGGGAGCCGGTCGAGGTGCTCGGCCTGGACGCGGTCTACCTCGACTCGGCGGTCATCCGGGTGTCGGCGAAGACCATGCCGGGCGTGGCGCTCGGCGTGGAGCGCGAGCTGCGCTGGCGGATCAAGCGGGCGCTGGACGCGGAGGGCATCCGCATCGTGGGCCGCCCGGCGGACGCGGAGCTGGAGACGGCGACCCCGGCCGACCCGGCCTCGGCCGTCGCGGCCCCCTCCGCGCTGGCGAACCCGACGTCCCCGCAGTCGCAGGCGACGACCCCGATACCGCCCGTGCAGACGGTGCCGGGGCCGGCGCTCGGCAAGTGAGGGTACGGCGGGCGGACCCTCAGACCACCGGCGCGGCCGTCGTCCGGAACACCTTGTCCAGGAAGTCGTCGAGGTTCACGGCCATCCGCGTGAGCCGCTCCTCCTCGGTGAGCGACTCCTGGTACCGGGCCGTGAGCAGCGGCTTCCGCTTGCCTCGTACGTAGAGGGGGCAGGCGAGGTCGGCGCACATATAGGCGCCGACGGTGTTGCCGTCGCGGCCGGACGGGCCGACCTTGCGGGCGGCGAGCAGGGAGACGCCCGAGGCCACGTGCCCGGTCAGGCAGATCGAGCAGATCGACGACTTCATCATGCTCCGGGGCCCGCTCTGCGGGACGCGCAGCGTGATGCCGACGAGCTTTCCGGCCCGCTCGGCGACGACATAGCCCCGGTCGGGGGCGCCGGGGTCCCGCCAGCCCAGGAAGTCCAGGTCCGCCCAGGGGAGCTCGGCCAGCCCCCGGGGCAGGGAGATCCTGCTCGCCTCACCCTTCGAGCAGTTCACGAAGGAGGCGCGGATCTCTTTGTCACTCAGCGGTTCCATGGGTCATGAAGCTAACAGCGGGACAAGCCGGACGTCGCACGATTTTTTTCGCGCGCGGAGCATTGACGCCGCGCTGACCTGCCCTTACGGTCCTGTTCACCAATAGGAAACTTTCCTAACAGACTGCTTTCCTCCCAGACGGCGACAGGCGGGTGTCATGGCCGGAATCCCGGGTACCCCTCGTGTGCTGCGGGCCATGAACGACCGGGCCGCGCTCGATCTGCTGCTCTCCCACGGCCCCCTGACCCGTACCCGCCTCGGCGAGCTGACGGGGCTGTCCAAGCCCACCGCCTCCCAGCTCCTCGGCCGCCTGGAGAGCGCGGGCCTGGTGCGTACGACCGGGAACGTCACCGGCCGGCCGGGCCCCAGCGCCCAGCTGTACGAGGTGAACCCGGGCGCCGCCCACGTCGCCGCCCTCACCGTGGACCCCGAGGGGATCACCGCGGCCGTCGCCGACCTGACGGGCCGGGTCCTGGGCGAGCACCGCGTCGCGGCCCCGGCCACCGCCGAGGACGTCCGCGACCGCACCGCCGAGCTGGTCGTCCGCGCCGTGGACGGCGCCCTCGCCGCCGCCGGGCTCCGCCCCGGCGCCCCGCACCGCACGGTCATCGGCACCCCCGGCGCGCTCGACCCGCACACCGGCGCCCTGCGCTACGCCCCGCACCTGCCGGGCTGGCACTCCCGCACCCTTCGCGCCGAGCTCGCCGAGGCGCTCGGCACCCCCGTCGCCATCGAGAACGACGTCAACCTCGCCGCGCTCGCCGAACGCTACGACGGCACCGCGCGGGACACGGGCGACTATGTGTTCCTCTGGGCCGACGAGGGCGTGGGCGCGGCCGTCGTCATCGGCGGCACCCTGCTGCGCGGCGCCACCGGGGGCGCGGGCGAGGTCGGCTACATGCCGCTGCCCGGCGCACCGCTCGCCCCGCGCGGCGGCCCGTCGGACGCCGGCGGCTTCCAGTTGCTCGTCGGCTCCCCCGCCGTCGTCGAGCTCGCCCGCGCCCACGGCCTCGGCGCGGCCACGGCCGGCGAGGCGCTGCGCCTCGCGGCCGCCACCCCGGGCCCCGGTGACGCGGTCCTCGCCGAGCTGGGCCGGCGGCTCGCCACGGGGCTCGCGGCGATCGTCGCCGTCGTCGACCCCGAACTGATCGTGCTCTCCGGCGAGGTGTGCCAGGCGGGCGGCGAGCGGCTGCGGGAGCTGGTCGAGGCCGAGCTGACCGGGCTGGCCCTGCCCCGGCCGGGGCTCCGGCTGAGCACGGTCGAGGGCTCCCCCATCCTCAGCGGCGCGCTCCACACGGCCCTCGCCGCCACCCGGGACGCGGTCTTCGACACCACCGCCGGACCCGGGCTCCGCTCCGGCGCCCCGGTGCACCCCGCCCGGACGGGCGGGGTGCACAGCCCGTCCGGAGGCAACTCCTGGGGGAACCCCCAGCAATAGCCGGGAGAGCTTGAGGACACCGGGAAGGGGCGGGCAGCGGAAGGCCCGCCGCCCACGCCACCCCCACCCCATCCGTCGCGAAGGAGGTCCCATGCCCCGCCCGCGCACCAGACGCCACCGCGCGCTCGTCCCGCTCCTCGCCACCGCCGCGCTCCTCCTCACCGGCTGCGCCAACCCCTCCACCGGCAGCGCCGACGACGACCCCACCGCCCCCGTCACCCTGAGGTTCTGGCACGGGTGGTCGGAGAAGAACGAGGTCGAGGCGATCGACGACTCGATCGCCCGGTTCCGGAAGCTGCACCCCAACATCCGGGTGAAGTCCACCGGGAACGTCACCGACGCCACCGTCAACCAGGCCCTGCGGGCGGGCGGCGGCGACGCCCCCGACGTGGTGTCCTCGTTCACCACCGACAACGTCGGGCAGTACTGCTCCTCGGGAATGTGGGCCGACCTCGACCCCTTCCTGAAGAAGTCCGGCATGGCGAAGGAGCGGATATTCCCCGAGGTCCTGCTGGACTACACCCGCTACCAGGGCAAGCAGTGCGCACTGCCTCTGCTCGCGGACTCCTTCGGGATGTACTACAACAAGGACGCCTTCGAGAAGGCCGGCATCACCCGGCCGCCGCGCACCATGTCCGAATTCCGGCGAGCCGCCGTCAGACTCACCGAGCGGACCGCCGACGGCTCGTACCGGCAGCTCGGATTCATGCCCGACTTCCGGCTCTACCAGAACAGCCCGGACCGCCTCTTCGCCCAGTGGGGACCCACCTACTTCGACGGGGAGGGAAAGTCACGGCTGGCCCAAGGCGATACGGCCGAGGACTTCTTCACCACACAGCGCGACCTGGTCACCGCACTCGGCGGCTACGGCCCGCTGGAGAAGTTCCGCACCACCTTCGGCGACGAGATGTCCTCGCAGAACGCGTTCCTCACCGGAAAGCTCGCCATGCACATGGACGGCGAATGGCGCGGGCTGATGCTGGACGCCTCGAAGCCCGGCTTCCGCTGGGGCACGGCCCCGATGCCCGTCCCGGACGACCAGGCGGACGCGTACGGGCGCGGCTATCTCACCGGCACCGTCGCGGGCATCGCGCACAGCAGCAAACACCAGAACGCCGCGTGGGAGCTGGTGCGGTTCCTGACCGCCGACACCGAACAGGTCGTGGCCTTCGCCAACGCGATCCACAACATCCCCTCGACCAAGGCCGCGCTCGCCTCGCCGAAGCTGGCGCGCGACCCCGCCTTCCGCACCTTCCTCGACATCGCGCGGCACCCGCGCAGCGTCAGCATGCCCCCGTCCGTCAACGGCGGGAGGTACATCGTCTCGCTCCGGGACTTCGCCTACGAGGCGGAGGCGGGCCGGGTGCCCGACCTGGAGAAGGGCCTGCGCCGCCTCGACCGGCAGATAGACGAAGACAACCTCCAGTCCCGGAACTGACGGAGTCCGCCATGGCGACACCACCGGCCACCAGACCGGCCCCCGAACTGCGCCGCAGACACACCCGCGAGCGGCTGCGCACCCTCGGCTTCCTCTCACCGTGGCTGATCGGTTTCACCGTCTTCTTCGGCTATCCGCTGCTCGCCACGGTCTATTTCTCCTTTATGCACTACAACCAGATCCAGGCGCCGAGCTTCGTCGGCCTGCGGAACTGGACCTATGTGCTGGACCGGATGCCGCTCTTCGGGCCCGCGCTGTGGAACACCCTCTGGCTCGTCGTGGTGATGGTCTCCCTGCGGGTGGTCTTCGGGCTGGGCATCGGACTGCTCGTCACCCGGATAAAAACCGGGGCGGGATTCTTCCGCACCGCTTTCTATCTGCCCTATCTGGCCCCGCCCGTGACCGCGACCGTCGCCTTCGTCTTCCTCCTCAACCCCGGCACGGGCCCGGTCAACGAGGCCCTGGGCGCCCTCGGGATCCCCGCGCCGAACTGGTTCAACGACCCGGACTGGGCCAAGCCCTCCCTGGTGCTGCTCTCGCTGTGGGGCATCGGCGACCTGATGGTCATCTTCATGGCCGCCCTGCTGGACGTGCCCAGGGAGCAGTACGAGGCCGCCGAGCTGGACGGCGCGGGCGTCCTCGCCCGGTTCCGGTACGTCACCTGGCCGGCGATCACCCCGATCGTGATGTTCGCGGTGGTGACCGGCGTCGTGCAGACCATGCAGTACTACACCCAGGCGCTGGTCGCCGGGAAGCTCGCGTCGGGCGTCAGCATCGGCCCCGGCTCGGTGATCCAGCCCGGCTACCCCGACGGCTCGACGCTCACCGTGCCGCAGCTCGTCTACTCGCTGGGCTTCCAGAACTTCGACACCGGTGCCGCGTGCGTGCTCTCGCTCGTGCTCTTCGCGATCGCCATGGCCGTGACCTCGTTGCTGATGCGCAGAAGCACCGGCCTGCTGAGCGCGGAGGACTGACACCATGGCCCCGACGAACGCCCGGCCCCCGGCGATGCGCCGCGCCCGGCCCGCCCTGCACTGGATAGCGGTCCACACCACCGCCGTGGCCGCCGCCCTGTTCTTCGTCCTCCCCTTCGTCTTCGTCCTGCTGACCTCCGTGATGAGCGACGCGCAGGCGATGAGCGGCGAGCTGTGGCCGCACGAGTGGCACTGGTCGAACTACACGGAGGTCTTCCACACCCCGGGCTTCCTCACCTGGTGGCGCAACTCGCTGCTCTACGCGGGGCTCGGCACCCTCCTCACGGTGTGCTCCTCGGTCCCGGTGGCCTACGCGCTCGCCAAGTTCCGCTTCCGTGGCCGGCGGCCCGCCATGATGCTCGTCGTCGCCACGATGATGCTGCCGCCCCAGGTGATCGTCATCCCGATGTACCTGGTCTGGGCACAGCAGCTGCACCTCTCGGGGTCGCTGTGGCCGCTGATCGTGCCGCTGGCGTTCGGCGACGCCTACGCCATATTCCTGCTGCGGCAGTTCCTCCTCACCATCCCCCGGGAGTATCTGGAGTCGGCGAAGGTCGACGGGTGCGGGGAGCTGCGCACGCTGCTGCGGATCGTGGTGCCGATGGCGAAGCCCGGGATCGCGGCGGTCGCGCTGTTCCAGTTCTTCTTCTGCTGGAACGACTACTTCGGGCCGCAGATCTACGCGGCGCAGAACCCGGGCGCCTGGACCCTCAGTTACGGCCTGGAGTCCTTCAAGAGCGCGCACGGCGTCAACTGGAACCTGACCATGGCGGCGACACTGCTGGTCATGGCCCCCGTCGTGCTCGTCTTCTTCTTCGCCCAGAAGACCTTCGTCGAAGGCGTCACCCTCACCGGAGTGAAGGGCTGAACCCCCCATGAGCCTTAGGGAACCGAGGACCGTATGAAACTCACCGTGGTCGGCGGAGGCTCGACCTACACCCCCGAACTCATCGACGGCTTCGCACGGCTGCGCGGCACGCTGCCCGTGACCGAGCTGGTCCTGGTCGACCCGGCGGCCGACCGGCTGGAGCTGGTCGGCGGGCTGGCCCGGCGGATCTTCGCCCGGCAGGGCCACCCCGGCAGGATCACCTGGACCAGCGATCTGGACGCCGCCGTGGACGGCGCCGACGCCGTCCTGCTCCAGCTGCGCGTGGGCGGCCAGGCGGCCCGGCAGCAGGACGAGACCTGGCCGCTGACCTGCGGCTGCGTCGGGCAGGAGACCACCGGCGCGGGTGGGCTCGCCAAGGCGCTGCGCACGGTGCCGGTGGTGCTGGACATCGCGGAGCGGGTACGGCGCCGCAACCCGGACGCCTGGATCGTGGACTTCACCAACCCGGTGGGGATCGTGACGCGCGCGCTGCTCACCGCCGGGCACCGGGCCGTGGGGCTGTGCAACGTCGCCATCGGCTTCCAGCGGAAGTTCGCCCGGCTGCTCGGGGTGGACCCGGCGGCGGTCGCCCTGGAGCACGTCGGGCTCAACCACCTGACCTGGGAGCGGTCGGTGACGGTCGGCGGCCGGGACGTGCTGCCGGAGCTGCTCGCCGAGCACGGCGCGGCCGTGGCCGAGGACCTGCGGATGCCGCGCGCGCTGCTGGACCGGCTCGGCGTGGTGCCCTCGTACTACCTGCGCTACTTCTACCAGCACGACGAGGTGGTGCGGGAGCTGCGGACCAAGCCCTCGCGGGCCGCCGAGGTGGCGGAGATGGAGCGGCGGCTGCTGGAGATGTACGGCGACCCGGCGCTGGACGAGAAGCCGGAGCTGCTGGGGAAGCGGGGCGGGGCCTTCTACTCGGAGGCGGCGGTCGCGCTGACGGCCTCGCTGCTGCGCCCGGCGGGCGGCGCCGGGGACGCGGCGGACGTCCAGGTGGTCAACACGTTCAACCGAGGGACGCTGCCCTTCCTCCCCGACGACGCGGTGATCGAGGTGCCGGCGGCGGTGGACGCGCGGGGCGCGCGCCCGCTGCCGGTGCGCCCGCTGGAGCCGCTGTTCGCCGGGCTGGTCGCGAACGTCACGGCCTATGAGCACCTGGCCCTGGAGGCCGCGCTCAAGGGCGGCCGCGAGCGGGTGTTCGCCGCGCTGCTCGCGCATCCGCTGATCGGCCAGACCGAGCGGGCGGACCGGCTGACCGACGAGCTGGTGGCGCACAACCGGGAGCACCTCGCGTGGGCGTGACCGGGGTGCTGCTCGCCGTCGACGCGGGCAACAGCAAGACCGACGTGGCGCTGGTGGGCCCCGACGGCGCGGTGCTCGGGCAGGCGCGCGGCGGGGGCTTCCAGCCGGCGGTGGCGGGCGCCGCGCGGGCCGTGGCGGCCTCGCGCCGCTCGTCGCCGCGGCGGCGGCCCGGGCCGGGCTGCCCGGGCCGCCGGTGGTGGAGCACGTCCAGGCGTGTCTGGCCAACGCCGATCTCCCGGTGGAGGAGCGGGCGCTGGCCGCGGAGATCGAGGCCCGGGGCTGGGGCCGCGCGGTCACGGTCGTCAACGACACCTTCGCCCTGCTGCGGGCGGGCCTGCCCGACAGCGGCCCGGTGGCGGGCGTGGCCGTGGTGTGCGGCGCGGGCATCAACTGCGTGGGGCTGGCCCCGGACGGGCGGACCGCGCGCTTCCCCGCGATCGGCCGGATCTCGGGCGACTGGGGCGGCGGCGGGTTCCTGGCGGAGGAGGCTCTGTGGTGGGCGGCGCGCGCGGACGACGGCCGGGGCGAGCCGAGCGAGCTGGCCCGCGCGGTGCCCGCGCACTTCGGTCTGCCCGGGATGCCCGAGGTCATCGAGGCGCTGCACCTGGGCCGGGTGGCGCGGCACCGGCAGCACGAGCTGACGCCGGTGCTGTTCGCGGTGGCCGCCGGGGGTGACCCCGTCGCACGGGCGCTCGTCGCCCGGCAGGCGGAGGAGATCGTCACGATGGCCGCCGTGGCGCTGGCCAGGCTGGGGCTCACGGCGGCGCGGGTGCCGGTGGTGCTGGGCGGCGGGGTGCTGGCCGCCCGGCATCCCCTGCTGCACGACCGGGTGGTGGAGCTGCTGGCCGAGCGGGTGCCGGAGGCGGTCCCCCGGGTGGTCACGGCACCGCCGGTGCTGGGCGCGGGGCTGCTGGCCCTGGACCGCGCGGGGGCGCCCGAGGGGGCGTACGAGCGGCTGCGCGCGTACTTCGGATAGGTCCGCCGTGGGTGGCGGTCCCGGCTCTCACGGGGCCGCCGGAAACCCCTACGACAAGGGCCATCACCCATGGCTGGAATCCATGGGATCACCGCACTCTTCACGTCATGTTCACATCGTGAGAGGCGTCACCCCGGACCAGGCAATTCCGCAAAATCTCCGCGCGAGATCCCGTCCGGGCGTGAATTTTCCTGACACCGCGTCAATACGATCATGCGTCAGAAATTCCTCCCCTGGCAGTAGTTGACCTTTCATGCACCGAATGTCCGTAAAGAGGTCAACCGTTTCGCGCCCTCCTCGGCGGCGTGCAAGCATCCGGGCCGCACGGATTGATCACGAAATACGGGAAGCAACCGCCATCAAAAGGGATTTGCGGGTGCATTCGCGATCATCAGTGATCTTTCTGCTCCTGATCATCCTTCCGAGGGGGGTACGACCCATGTCGTCCAATGTCACCCGACGCCTTGTGCTCAGAGGAACCGCCGTCGCCGTCGCCGGCGCCGCGCTCGTCACGCCGACCGCCATGGCCGCGGCCCGCACCGCCACCGCGGGCATGACCGGCCACGGCGGCCATGACGGCCACGGCGGCCACGGCGCTCCCGCCGCGTTCGACGAGGTCTACCAGGGCCGCCGCATCGTCGGTAAGCCCGCGACCGGCGAGCACGCCGCCCACGGCGGCTTCTCCGCCTCGATCGACGGCAAGGAGCTGCACCTGATGCAGAACGCCGACGGCACCTGGATCAGCGTCGTGAACCACTACGAGACCTTCGCGACCCCGCTCGCGGTGACCCGCGCCGCCGTCGACAAGCTCCGCGGCGCCGTGCTCGTCCCGATCGCCACCTGACACACCGCTCTGCCGTTCCCCCGACCCGACCCGAAAGGACCGAACCCCCATGGCAGTGCGTAAGAACCAGGCGACGCTCAGCGCCACCGAGAAGCGCAACTTCGTCAACGCCTTGCTGGAGCTCAAGCGCACCGGCGTCTACGACGGCTTCGTGCGGACGCACAACGAGTTCATCATGAGCGACACGGACAACGGCGACCGCGTGGGCCACCGTTCCCCCTCGTTCCTCCCCTGGCACCGCCGCTTCCTGATCCAGTTCGAGCAGGAACTGCAGAAGATAGACGCCTCGGTCACCCTCCCGTACTGGGACTGGACCGTCGACCGCACGGCCAACTCCTCGATCTGGGGCGCCGACTTCCTCGGCGGCAACGGCCGCAGCCGCGACTCCCAGGTGACCACCGGCCCGTTCGCGTACTCCACGGGCAAGTGGAACATCAACGTCAGCGTCGACAACCGCCCCTTCCTCCAGCGGGAACTGGGCGCCGGCAGCGCCCAGCTGCCCACGCGCGCCCAGGTCGACGCCGTGCTCGCCATGACCACGTACGACATGGCTCCCTGGAACAGCGCCTCGGACGGCTTCCGCAACAACCTGGAGGGCTGGCGCGGCCAGGGCCGCGTCCACAACAGCGTCCACGTGTGGATCGGCGGCCAGATGGCCACCGGCGTCTCCCCCAACGACCCCGCCTTCTGGCTGCACCACTGCTTCATCGACAAGCTGTGGGCCGACTGGCAGCGCATGCACCCCACGTCGCCCTACCTGCCGGCCGGTGGCACCGCCAATGTCGTGGACCTCAACGACACCATGCGGCCCTGGAACAACGTGACCCCGGCCGACATGCTGGACCACACGAAGTTCTACACCTACGACCGCTGACGGCCCGCTCCGCCCGACGGAGCGCGCCGGTGCCCCACGGGCCCGTCCGGTGTCCCCGCCCACCCGGCGCGGGAACCGAACGGGCCCGTCGCGCGTGGTGGGTACGGAGGCCGGCGCGGGCCCGGCGCGGATCGCGATCCGAACAAGATCGAGTCGGTACCGGTGTGTTTGTCAGCCCCTGCGGCCATACTGCTGGCCGGGGCCCCTGCTCTTCCGGCGTTCTCGGCCGCCTGGAGAGACGGACCGCCCACAGCGACCGAGGGGGAGGTCCCGTGTCATACCCGCAGCCGGCCGGCGGCACCGCGCCACCGCCGCCCACGCCCGACCCTCCCACCGGCCGGCGGGAGGCGGTCGACCGGCTGCGCGCGGTGGCCACCACCGAGCCGGGGCGGCTGCGCGCCATCGGCGCCCTCCTGGCCCTGCTGCTGGTCGCGTTCGGCGCGGTGACCGCCTGGCAGGTCGCGGACCGGGCCTCGGCCGCCGACGCCGTGGTGGGCCGCAGCCAGCCGCTCAGCGCCGACGCCGCCGACGCCTACCGCTCCCTCGCCGACGCCGACACCACGGCGGCCAGCGGCTTCCTCGCCGGTTCGCGGGAGTCCCCCGCCGTCCGGCAGCGGTACGAGAAGGACATCGCCCTGGCGTCCGGGCTGCTGGTGAAGGCCGCCGCCAACGCCGAGGACTCCGACACCGCCCGCCGGCAGATCTCCCGGCTCAACGAACTCCTCCCGCGCTACACCGGACTGGTGGAGTCCGCCCGCGCCAACAACCGGCAGGGCCTCCCCCTGGGCGGCGCCTATCTGCGCACCGCCGGCGACCTGATGCGCGACGACCTGCTGCCCGCCGCCCGCGAGCTCTACGAGGCCGAGACCGGACGGCTCGGCTCCGACTACGCCGACGCGAAGTCCTGGCCCTGGGCCGCGCTGGGCCTCGGCCTGGCCGCCCTCGGCGCGCTCGGCTGGGCCCAGCGGCGCACGTACCTCCGCACCAACCGGGTCTTCAACCACGGGATGCTCGCCGCCACCGCGACCGCCGTGGTCGTGCTGCTGTGGCTGGTGGTCGGGCACGCCCTGGCCCGCTCCGACCTGGAGGGCTCCTCCACCGAAGGGGCCCGTTCGCTCCAGGTGCTCACCGAGGCCCGGATCGGCTCCCTCCAGGCCCGGGGCGACGAGAACCTCACGCTGGTGGCACGCGGCGCGGTGCTCACGGAGAACAAGGACGACGCGTACGAGGCGAGCTACCGCGACGGCATGCGCAAGCTCGTCGGCGAGGGCGGCGCCGCCGCCGCGCCGGGCACGCTGCTGGCACGGGCCCGGGACCTCGCCGACGACTCCGAGGGCCGGGACGCGGTCGACGCCGCCGTCAGGGGCGTCCGGGAGTGGCAGGCGCGGCACGCCGAGGCGCGCGCGGCGGACGACAGCGGGGACTACGACCGGGCGCTGCCGAAGGTGATCGGCGAGAAGGGCAGCACGGGCGAGTCCTTCGACCGGGTGGACGAGCAGCTCCGGCGCGCCCTGACCCATGAGCAGGCCGACTTCCGGGCGGCGGCCGACGACGGGCGCGGCGCCCTGGCCGGGCTGGCCGCGGGGGCGGTGGTGCTGGCGGTGCTGGGGGCGGCGGGCGCGGTGCTCGGGATAGGCCGCAGACTGTCGGAGTACCGGTGACGGGGGGAGGCGGAACCGTGAGAAGGACGACGCGAGGAAAGGTTCAGGGGCAGGCTCAGGGACAGGCGCACGCCCGGACGGGGCTCGTGAGCCGGGTGGTACGAGCGGTACGGGCACGGCGGGCGGTACGGCCGGAGTTGGCGGTGCCCGGGGGGTTGAAGGGTACCCAGGGGCCGAAGTCACCGGGGCGTCCGGGGATTTCGCGCGGGCGGCCCCTCGCCCTGGCCACGACGGCGGCCGTGTGCGCGCTCGTGGCCACGGTGGCGGCGCCGGCCGGCCCGGAGCGCCCGGCCCGCACCGCGCGGGACCGGGTCACGACCGTGGCCGCCGAGGCCCCCGCGGCGCCCGTGACCTGCACCGACCCGGAGGCGAGCCTGCGTCCGGGCGACGCCGCGGACGGCCCGGCGGTGCGGCGGATCAAGAGCCGTGGCCGGCTGATCGCGGGCGTCGACCAGGACAGCTTCCGCTGGGGCTACCGCAACCCCTCCACCGGCGAGCTCAGCGGCTTCGACATCGACCTGACGCGCGCGATCGCCAAGGACATCCTCGGCGACGCCGACAAGGTCACCTTCCTGGCGATCCCCACCAGCCAGCGCATTCCCGCCCTGGAAAAGGGCAAGGTCGATCTGATCGCGCGCACCATGTCCATCACCTGCGACCGGATCCGACAAGTGGCCTTCTCCACCGCATACTTCGTCGCCGGCCAGCAGATACTTGCCCCGAGGGGGTCCTCCGTCACCGCGTTCGACGACTCCCTGACGGGGAAGAAGGTCTGTGCGGCCAAGGGGGCCACGGCGGAGTCGAAACTGAGGGACCAGCCGCACGGCGCGCGCCTGGTCACCGTGCCCAACCAGCTGGACTGCCTGGTCCGGCTCCAGCTCGGCCAGGTGGACGCGGTGCTCACGGACAACGCCCTGGGCGCCGGCCTGGCGGCCCAGGACCCCTCCGTGGAGCTCGTCGGAAAGCCGTTCACCACCGACCCGTACGGCGTGGCGATGAACCTCCGGGACGTGGACCTGGTACGCCGGGTCAACAAGGTGCTGGACGACTACCGCGGCGGCGGCGACAACAGCCCGTGGATGCGGGCGTACACCAAGTGGCTGGCGGCCGATCTCAAGGGCATCACCGCGCCGCCGGTACCCAAGTACCGGGACTGAGCGGGCGCCGGGGCGGCCCGGTCCCGGCGGCACCGGCACGGAAACGAAGGGGCACCACCGTTACGGACACGTCCGCGGCGCGGCCGCGGACAGGAGAGGGGATCGATGGCGGTCGCGGGATCCACCGGGCCGGCCCTGAGCCGCGAGGAGGTGGACCGTGCGCTGGCGAGGCTCGGCGCCGAGCACGAGGCCGTGGAGTCCTCGCTGCTCGCCCTCCAGGACCACGCCGGCCGGCGCCTCCTGGAAGGCGCGGAACTCACCGGTACGACCAGGAGCCGGTGGGCCGTGGCGGAGCAGCTCGTCACCCGGCTCTGGACGTACTTCGACGCGTACACCTCGGCCCTGACCGCCGCCCGGGCGCTGCGCGGCCGGCGCCGCTGGCCCACCCAGGGGGAGCTGTCCGAGCTCACCGAGCTGCTGCGCGGCAGCGGCGTCACCCTGTCCGGCGGCGGCCACCTCTCCACGGCGGCCGGGGGCGCCCCGGACGGCACCGCCGCCCGGCTCAGCGAGCGGCTCAGTCTCCGGGAGCTCCTCGAACGGATGAACGGCTGGTACGCCGAGGCGCTCGACGTGGTCGTCACCGCCGACGCCGTCTGGTCGGCGCTGCCCGCCCGGATCGACCTGCTCGCCGCCGAGCTCCAGCGCACCCGCTCGCTCGCCCACTCGGTGGGCGTGCGCCCCGGCGAACACCCCTCCGGAGACGACCTGGAGCGCATCACCGACGAACTGGCGGCGCTGCGCACCGAGGTGATATCCGATCCGCTCGCCTTCTGGTCCGGCGCCTCGCCCAGCTCCGCGCCGGGCGGCGGCCGCCCCGACACCGGCCGCTACGACCGCGCCGCCCGCGCCCTGGAGGACGTCCGCCGCGAGGTCGAGGCCGTCCTGGACGTCCGGCAGGACGCCGAGCAGCGGCTGATGCGGGTGCGCGACGTCCTCTCCCGCGCGGACCGCACGCTCAACGAGGCCCGCCAGGCGCGGACCGAGGTCCTCTCCAAGATCGCCGCGTCGGTGGTGCCGGCCGTCTCCGGCCCCCCGACCGAGCTCTACGAACAGCTGTCGGCCGCGGCCGACCACCGCAGGCACGCCCGGTGGCACCGGCTCTCGCCGCTCCTGGAGGACCTGGAGCGGCGCGCCGAGGAGGAGTTGCTGCGCGCCCGTGACTCGCTGACGGCCGTCACGGCGCCGCTGGCCGTCCGGGCCGAGCTGCGCGGCAGGCTGGACGCGTACCGCGCGAAGGCCGTCCGGCTCGGCTTCACCGAGGACACGTTCCTCGTCGAACGCCATGACGTGGCGCGCCGCATGCTGTGGAGCGCGCCGTGCGACCTGATGGCCGCCGAACAGGCCGTCCTGCGCTATCAGCAGGCGCTGGCGGAGGCACTCGCCCCGCCGTCCGCGACCGGGCCCTCGGTGCCCGCCGACCGTAGGGGGATCCATGAGTGAGGGGGCCTGCCGCCGGCAGGGCTGCGGCGGGGCGTACGAGGACGTCGGCGGCGGCGAGCTGTACTGCGACACGTGCGGGCTCGCCCCCGCGGCGCAGCCGGGCGGGACACTGGTCTCACCCGCCACGGGCGTCGCGAGCACCGCCCTCACCCGGGTGTCGGGCGGCGCGTACGCACCTGCCGCGGCGCCCCTGCCGCCGTCGCCGCCCCTGGCGTCCCCGGTGTCCCCACCGCCCCTGGCGCCCTCGGGATCGGGCTCCTCGGGCTCCTCGGGCTCGTCCTCGCGGTCGCGGTCGTCGGCCTCCTCGTCCCGGTCCTCGCGGTCCTCGTCGTCGCGCCGGTCGGTCTCGGGGCGGCTGTCCGCCGGTGGCGCGGGCTCCACGGGCTCGGGGTCCCGCTCGGTGTCGGTGCGCAGCTCGCACTCCACGTCCGCGTCCTCCTCCGGGCGCGGCCGGCTGGGCGCCGGGCTGGTCACCGTGCCGGAGGTGCCGCGCCCGGACCCGCTGGCGGCGGTGCTGGAGAACCCCGAGGTGCCCGAGCGGAAGCGGTTCTGCAGCAAGGGCGACTGCGGCGCCCCGGTGGGGCGGGCGCGCGGTGACCGCCCGGGGCGCACGGAGGGCTTCTGCACCAAGTGCGGGCACCCGTACTCCTTCGTGCCCAAGCTGCGCCGGGGCGACGTGGTGCACGGGCAGTACGAGGTGGCGGGCTGTCTGGCGCACGGCGGCCTGGGCTGGATCTATCTGGCCGTCGACCGCGCCGTGTCCGACCGCTGGGTGGTCCTCAAGGGCCTGCTGGACACCGGTGACGAGGACGCGCTGGCGGTCGCCGTCTCCGAGCGGCGCTTCCTCGCCGAGATCGAGCACTCCAACATCGTCCGGATCTACAACTTCGTCGAGCACCTCGACCAGCGGTCCGGCAGCCTCGACGGCTACATCGTGATGGAGTACGTGGGCGGCAAGTCCCTCAAGGAGATCGCCAACGAACGGCGGACCCCGGACGGCCGGCGGGACCCGCTGCCCGTCGGGCAGGCGTGCGCCTACGGCATCGAGGCCCTGGAGGCCCTCGGCCATCTGCACAGCCGTCAGCTGCTGTACTGCGACTTCAAGGTCGACAACGCGATCCAGCAGCACGACCAGCTCAAGCTGATCGACATGGGCGCGGTCCGGCGGATGGACGACGACGAGAGCGCGATCTACGGCACGGTCGGCTACCAGGCCCCCGAGGTCGGCGAGACCGGCCCCTCCGTCGCCTCCGACCTCTACACCGTGGCCCGCACCCTCGCCGTGCTCACCTTCGACTTCCAGGGCTACACCAACGTCTTCGCGCACGCCCTCCCCGAGCCGGAGCACATCGACGTCTTCACCCGGTACGAGTCCTTCTACCGGCTCCTGGTGCGGGCCACGGACCCGGACCCGGGCCGCCGGTTCGCCTCCGCGCGGGAGATGGCGGAGCAGCTGACGGGGGTGCTGCGGGAGGTCGTGGCGGTCCGGAGCGGCCGGCCGCGGCCCGCGCTGTCCACGCTGTTCGGGCCGGAGCTGCGGGTGGTCGACAGCAGGCTGTTCGCGGAGGTGGGCGGCGAGACGTCCGCGCTGGGCGGCAGAGCGGGCGCCCGTAAGGCGCGCGCGGCGGTGCCGGCGCAGCGGCGGCCCGGCGGCCCGGCCACGGCCCGGCCCACCCCGCCCGCGCGGCCGGACCCGGCCGCCGGCGCGCCGCCCCGCTCCCGGCCGTCGCCGCGCTCGACGCCCCGGCCACGGCCCTCGCCCTGCCCGTGCCGCTCGTCGACCCGGCGGACCCCAACGCGGGCTTCCTCGCGGGCCTGCTCGCCTCCCGTCCCGCCGAGGTGTACGCGGCGCTCCAGGGGGCACCCGCCGAATCGCTGGAGCTGCGGCTGCGCCGGATCCGGGCCCAGCTGGAACTGGGCGAGGAGGACCAGGCGTCCAAGGCGATGGAAGGTCTGGAGGCCGCGCACCCGGACGACTGGCGGGTCGTCTGGTACCGCGGCCTGTACGCCCTGACCTCCGGTGACCACGGGACCGCCGCCCTCGCCTTCGACGCCGTCTACGACGCGTTCCCCGGCGAGCCCGCGCCGAAGCTGGCGCTGGGCGTGTGCGCCGAGGTGCTGGGCCGGCTCGACAACGCCGCCGACTACTACCACCTGGTGTGGGCGACCGACCCGAGCTATGTGAGCGCCGCGTTCGGGCTGGCCCGGGTGCGGCTGGCCGCCGGCGACCGCGCGGGAGCGGTCGCGGCCCTGGAGTCCGTACCGGAGGCGTCCATCCACTACACGGCGGCGCGGGTCGCGGCGGTACGGGCGAGGCTGCGGCAGCGCTCGCCGGCGGACCCGCTGCTGGACGACCTGCTGGCCGCCGCCGGGCAGGTGGAGCGGCTCACCGAGTTCGGGCTGGACGCGGTGCGCCGGGAGCGGCTGTCGACGGAGGTGCTGGGGTGCGCGCTGGACTGGGTGCTCTCGGGCGCGCGGGGCTCGGGCGCGCCCCCGGGCACGGCGGTCGCTGCCACACTGCTCGGCAGCGGCCTGGAGGAGCGCGGGCTGCGCTTCGGGCTGGAGCGCTCGTACCGCGTGCTGGCCCGGCTCGCCCAGCGCGGCGAGGAACGGATCGAACTGGTGGAGCGGGCAAACCGTTTCCGCCCCAGGACATGGGTGTGATCGATGTCGCAACT
Organism: Streptomyces eurocidicus; assembly: GCF_002891295.1. GTDB lineage: Bacteria > Actinomycetota > Actinomycetes > Streptomycetales > Streptomycetaceae > Streptomyces > Streptomyces eurocidicus. Next base: position 762,654 of record NZ_LGUI01000001.1, read on the forward strand.
GCCGCGACCCCCACAGCTGACGGCCTGTCCCGTCTGCCACGAGCCGCTGGAGCCGGGTGACAACTTCTGCGGCGGCTGCGGCGCCGATCTGTCGGCGCCGCCGCCCGGCGAGCGGTTCCCGGCGCCCTCCGGCACCCCGGCGGCGGCGCCCGGCCGCCGCGCGGCCGGCCGCCCCGGGCCGCCGCCGGGCGCCGACGCCTCCGTTCCCGATCCCCGCGCGTTCGGCGGGGTGCCCGCGCAGTCGGCGCACGGCGCCCTGGCGGGCAGAGGGGACCGGCCGCGGCCGGACGGCGGCAGGTCCCCCCTGCCCGCCGCGAACGGCACCGGCCGCACCTGTGGGGCCTGCCGATCCGGCATGATCGACAAAGACGGGTACTGCGAACACTGCGGACACGCACCGCGCGAACGGGATCACATGGAGCACCAGTTGCCAGGCGTCGCGGCGGTCAGCGACCGCGGACTGCGCCACCACCGGAACGAGGACGCCTACGCGGTGTCCACCGTGCCTCTCGCGGACGGCGGCCCCGCCACCGTCGCCGTCGTCAGCGACGGCGTCTCCTCCGCGACCCGGCCCGACGAGGCGTCGGCCGCCGCCTGCGCCGCCGCGCGCGAGACGCTGGTGACGGCGCTCCCGCGGGGCACGGACCCGCGGCAGGCCACCCACGACGCGATCGTCCGGGCCGCCGAGGCGGTCACCTCGCTCGCGGCGCCGCCACCGCCCGCGAACGAGCCTCGCCAGCACGAGACGCACCGCCAGGAGAACGCCCCGGCCTGCACCATCGTGACCGCGGTCGTCACCGGCGACCTGCTGACGGTCGGCTGGATCGGCGACAGCCGCGCCTACTGGGTGCCGGAGGACCGGGCCACCCAGCCCGCCCGGCTCACCGAGGACGACTCCTGGGCCGCGCAGATGGTCGCGGCGGGCCTGCTGTCGGAGGCCGAGGCGTACGCGGACGAGCGCGCGCACGCGATCACGGGCTGGCTGGGCGCGGACGCGTACGAGGTCGATCCGCACACCGCGTCGTTCCACCCCGACCGCAAGGGCGTGGTCATCGTCTGCACCGACGGGCTGTGGAACTACGCCGAGTCCGCCGAGCGGATGGCCGAGATCACTCCGCCGGACGCCCGTTCCCACCCGCTGGAATGCGCCCGGCGGTTGCTGGCCCACGCCCTGGACGGAGGGGGCCACGACAACGTAACAGTGGCCGTACTGCCGTTCCCCCTGCCGCCCGAGGGGGCAGGATCGGCCTGACGGCCGACGTGGCCGTGACGACGGGGGATCACACCGGTGCCGCGCCCCGCGCCGTTCCGGCAAGGGTGGCCCTCCGCCCTGTCCGGCCGCCGGGCGCGCCCTCGCGCCCGTACCGCCCACGTGCCCGACGACAGTGACCGAGGAGCCGAATCAGATGGCCAACTTCGCCAAGCCGGGCGTGCCCCGCTTCGCGGTCGAGGTGTATCAGAACGCGCACCTGCCCGAGGGCGGCCGTGAGGTGAACGCGATCGTGACGGTCACCGCCACCGGCGGGGGCACCACCGGTGAGACGCCCCTGGTGCCCCACCAGTCCCCGGTGGGCGTCGCCGCCCGTCCCGCCGCGCCGGCCGCGGGCGTGGTCGTCATGGTCGACTGCTCCGGCTCGATGGAGTACCCGCCCACCAAGATGCGCAACGCCCGGGACGCCACGGCCGCCGCCATCGACACCCTGCGCGACGGGGTGGCCTTCGCGGTGGTGGCCGGCACCCACCAGGCCAAGGAGGCGTATCCAGGCGGCGGCCGGCTGGCGGTGGCGGACGCCACCACCCGGCACCAGGCCAAGGAGGCGCTGCGCAAGCTCACCCCGGGCGGCGGCACCGCCATCGGCACCTGGCTGCGCCTGGCCGACCGGCTGTTCGCCTCCTCCGACGTGTCGATCCGGCACGGGATCCTGCTGACGGACGGGCGCAACGAGCACGAGGAGCCGGAGGCGCTGCGGACCACGCTGAACGCCTGCGCGGGCCGGTTCACCTGTGACGCCCGGGGCGTGGGGACGGACTGGGAGGTCAAGGAGGTCACCGGCATCGCCTCGGCGCTGCTGGGCACGGCGGACATCGTCGCCGATCCGGCCGGGCTGGCCGCGGACTTCACCCGGATGATGGAGTCCACGATGGGCAAGGAGGTCGCGGACGTGGCGCTGCGGCTGTGGACCCCACAGGGCGCCGAGGTGCGGTACGTCAAGCAGGTCGCGCCGTCGGTGGAGGAACTGACCGGTCGGCGGGTCGAGTCGGGGCCGCGTACGGGCGACTACCCGACGGGTTCGTGGGGCGACGAGTCGCGCGACTACCACGTGTGCGTACGGGTGCCGAGCGCCGCGGTGGGCGAGGAGATGCTGGCCGCCCGGGTCTCGCTGGTCCTGCCCGCACCGGACGGCGGCCCGGCGCAGGTGCTCTCGCAGGGGCTGGTCCGGGCGGTGTGGACGGCCGACCCGGCCGTTTCGACGTCCATCAACCCCCAGGTCGCCCATTACACCGGGCAGGCCGAGCTGGCCCGGGTCATCCAGCAGGGTCTGGACCTGCGCAGGTCGGGGGATGTCGACGGGGCGACGGCGAAGCTGGGGCGGGCCGTGCAGCTGGCGAGCCGCTCCGGCAACGAGGACACCGCGAAACTCCTCGCCAAGGTGGTGGACGTGGTGGATGCCGCGACCGGTACTGTGCGGCTGAAGGCGAAGGTCTCCGCGGAGGCGCAGATGACGCTGGAAACGCGTTCGACGAAGACCGTGCGCGTGAAGAAGTAGCCGGGGGCGGTCGCCACCGCCCCACGGCCGGAGTTCCCGTACGACCAGCGGCGACAGCCTGACGACGAACGGCACACGAGGGGGAGTCAACCGACATGCCGACCTGCCCGAACGGCCACCAGTCGGCGGCCGACGACTGGTGCGAGGTGTGCGGCCACCGGATGTCGGCGACCGCCACGGGCGCCGTCCCCCGCCGCCCCGCCCGCCGGCCCGCCGCTGGGCGCGCCCCCGGCGGTCAGGGCTTCGGCGATCCGACGGTCCAGGCCGAGCTGTGCCCGCGCTGCCGCACGCCCCGTGAGGCCCAGGCGCCCTTCTGCGAGGAGTGCCGGCACAATTTCATGGCTCCGGCCGGGGGTTCGTTCGGGCCGCCGCCGGTGTCGCAGCCGCAGGGCCTCCAGTCGGCCCCGCCGCCCCCGCCGCAGCACACCCAGCCGCCGCAGTCGTACGAGTACTACGGCTCGCGTCCGTCCCGGATCAACCGGCCGGCCGAGCCGCTCACCCCGCAGACGCACCCGCCGGCGCCGGCCTTCGGCGACGACGCCGCGGACGACTGGCTGCTGTCCCCGCCGAGCGCGGGCCAGGCGCCGCCGCCCCCGCCCGCGCCGCCGTACGAGCCCCCTTACGAGCCCCCCAACAAGCCGCAGTACCCGTACGAGCCGCACACCGCGGAGGGCGTGCCCTCGGGCGTGCCCCCGCAGGGCCAGCCGCCCGTCCAGCCGGCCGGCTGGGTCGCGGTGATCGCGCCGGACCGCGAGTACTTCATGGCGATGATGAACCGCAGCGGGCCCGAGGCCGCCGGGCTCAACCTCCCGGCGTACTCCCCCGAGCTGCGGCTGCCGCTCGGCGGCCATCAGGTGACCGTCGGCCGCCGCCGGCACAGCACCGGCGAGTCCCCGGACATCGACCTGTCCAGGCCGCCGGAGGACCCGGGCGTCTCGCACCAGCACGCCATGTTCGTCCAGCAGCCGGACGGCAGCTGGGCGGTCGTGGACCAGGACTCCACCAACGGCACCACGATCAACGGCTCGGAGGACCCGATCCAGCCGTACGTGCCGGTGCCGCTGAGCGAGGGCGACCGGGTGCACGTGGGCGCCTGGACGACGATCACGCTCCACCGGGGCTGATTGACCGGGGCGCGTCCGTGCGCGGCCCGGTGGGTCAGTCCACGGGCTCGCCCAGCGGCCAGCGCCAGGGGCTGCGCGGGGTGTCCAGCCAGGCCCACTGGCGGCCGTCGGCCACGGTCACGCCGAAGCGCTCGCGCGGCGGGCGCCCCTCGTCGCGCCAGAAGGCGAGGGCGTCGGCCGGGTCCAGCCGGCCCGCGGTCAGCGCCAGCAGGAACCGGAATCGATCATTCCGGAGGAGTCCGCAGGGGATGCCGCCGGTGTCGTACGACGGCTGGGGCGCCGCCTCACCGCCCCGCAGCGGTACGAAGTAGGCGGGCGTCCGCAGGAACCGTCCCTCGGCGTGCGTGGCGTCCCTGACCCGCAGCGCGATCAGGCCGGTGGCGAGCGGGGCGAGGATCAGCGCGCCGGGGCCGCTCTGCGCGAGCCAGGCGGCCGGTACGGACGGGAGCGCGCAGGTGGCCATCGTCCGGTCGAAGGGGGCGCGGGAGGGGCAGCCGAGCGCCCCGTCGCCGGTGACGACCGTGGGGTGGAAGCCGGCCTCCGCGAGATGGGCGCGGGCCGCGTCGGTGATCTCCGCGTCGAGGTCGACGGTGGTGACGGCGTCGTCGCCGAGCCGGTGCGCGAGCAGCGCCGCGTTGTAGCCGGTACCCGCGCCGATCTCCAGGACCCGGTGGCCGTCGTGCACGTCCAGGGCCGCCAGCATCATGGCCATCAGGGACGGCTGGCTGCTGGAGGAGATCAGCTCCCCGTCCCGCAGATGGGTGGCGAGCGGCTCGTCCGCGTAGGCCCCGGACAGCCAGGCGGCACGGCCGCGGGGGTCGGGGTCGTCGCGCGAGAGCCGCCGGTAGCCGCCGGGGACCCCCGCGTAGTACGCGGGGACGAACAGCTCCCTCGGCACCTCCGCGAAGGCGGCCCGCCACCGGGGGTCGGTGAGCTCCCCCTCGGCCTGGAGCCTTCCGACCAGCCGCTCCCGCAGGTCCGCGCCCGTCTCGCCCATGACTCCACTGTGCGCCGCCGCGGGACGTCGCGCGAAGTGCGCGGGAGTCCTGGACCTCCGGTCCTAGGCCGGTCGGTCTGAGACCATGGAAGGGTGAACAAGATTCCGCGCGGCACGCTTCAGGAGCAGACCTTCTACGAGCAGGTCGGCGGCGAGGAGACCTTCCGGCGCCTGGTGCACCGCTTCTACCAGGGGGTAGCCGAGGATCCGCTGCTGCGGCCGATGTACCCCGAGGAGGACCTCGGCCCCGCCGAGGAGCGCCTGGTGCTCTTCCTCATGCAGTACTGGGGCGGCCCGCGCACCTACAGCGACAACCGCGGCCACCCCAGGCTGCGGATGCGGCACGCGCCGTTCACGGTGGACCGGGCGGCGCACGACGCGTGGCTGCGGCACATGAAGACGGCGGTGGACGAACTGGAGCTGGCCCCGGCGCACGCGGAGCAGCTGTGGAACTATCTGACGTACGCGGCGGCGTCGATGGTGAACGCGCCGGGCTGACATATCCAGCCCGTCCGTTCAGCCCGTCCGGCGCTTGAGGACCGGGGTCCGGGGCGGAGCCCCGGTTGAGGGAAGGGGCGGGTAGGGGAAAAAGCCCCGCAGGGCCCCACCATCCGCGCGGCGGCCCCTCAGGCCACCCCCGGCACCGCAGCCTCAGGCCGGCGTGACCGTAAGCCCCGTAACCCCACCTACGCGCACCACCACAGACCCGTACGGCGTGCGCAACCGCAGCCACCCCCCGGCCGCGAACAGCGTCAGTGGCTCGGGCGCCGGTCCGACGCCCCCGCCGACGCGGGCCAGCTGCCGGACCACCGCGCCCGCGGGAAGCGGCCGCAGGAACCCCAGCGCCTGCGCGGCGTGCACCGCGCGCAACGGCAGCCCCGTCTCGCCCAGCGTGCGGGACCAGATCTCGCGACCGATGCGGTCGCGCTCACCGCGGGTGCGGTGCTGCTCGGGCAGCGCCTCGTCCCGCGCGCGGAACTCCGCCACGGCGGCGGCGACGGCGCCCCGGACAGCGGCCACGTCGGGCAGGCCCGCCACCCGCTGCCAGCCGCCGCGCGGCGGCAGCACACCGGCCCACGGCGGGCCGGTGACGGCGTCGGGAACGGTGATCTCCAGCCCGCCGTCGGCCGAGGGGGTCGCGGTGTCCAGGGCGTCGGCCAGCTGACCGGCCGAGACCGTGGTGTCGAACACCGTCTCCCCGGCGCCCCCGGCCAGCCGCGCGGTGCGGATGGCGAGGACCTCGAAGGACGGCGGGCGGCCGAAGACGGCGAGCACGCCGCCGTCGGCCTGGAGCCGGACGGCGGCGGCGCGGTCGTAGTGGATCAGCCGGGCCAGGAAGGCGACCAGGTCGGCCGCCTCCCCGGCGTCGGCGAAGCTCAGCCGCTGCCCGTACGGGGGCTGGGACGCCGTCATGCGGCGACGGCCCCCTTCGCGGGCCTGCCGTCCGGACCCTGCCGGCCCTGCTGGCCCTCCTGGCCGGCGTCGTCCTGGAAGTCCGCCAGGAACATCCGCTCCTCGGCGGTGATCCGGCGGGGCCGGCCGGCCGCGAAGTCGAAGGGCACGACGACGGTGGAGGCCCGGACGTAGACCTGCTCCTCGTCCTTGACCTCATAGGCGACGGTCAGGGAGGCCGCGCCCACCTTCGTCACCCACGTCTCCACGGTCACCGGCGCATGCCGGTGGACCAGGGGGCGCAGGTAGTCGATCTCGTGCCGGGCCACGACGGACCCGCCCTGGAACGACTCGCTGCCCTCCCCCGGAGCCAGCCGGAACATGAAGTCGATCCGCGCCTCTTCGAGGTAACGGATGAAGACCGCGTTGTTCACATGGCCGAAGGCGTCCATGTCCGACCAGCGCAGGGGGCAGGAGTAGAGGTGGCGCGCCACGGTCAGCCCCGGGTGAGCTTCTTGTACGTGGCGCGGTGCGGACGGGAGGCGTCCGGACCGAGGCGCTCGACCTTGTTCTTCTCGTAGGACTCGAAGTTGCCCTCGAACCAGAACCACTTGGAGTCGCCCTCGTAGGCCAGGATGTGCGTGGCCACTCGGTCCAGGAACCAGCGGTCGTGGGAGACGACCACCGCGGCGCCCGGGAAGTCGAGCAGGGCGTTCTCGAGCGAGGACAGGGTCTCGACGTCGAGGTCGTTGGTCGGCTCGTCGAGGAGGAGCAGGTTGCCGCCCTGCTTGAGGGTGAGCGCGAGGTTCAGGCGGTTGCGCTCACCACCGGAGAGGACCCCGGCCGGCTTCTGCTGGTCCGGGCCCTTGAAGCCGAACGCGGAGACATAGGCGCGGGACGGCATCTCGACGTGGCCGACGTTGATGTAGTCCAGCTCGTCGGAGACGACGGCCCACAGCGTCTTCTTGGGGTCGATGTTGGCGCGGCTCTGGTCGACGTACGAGATCTTGACGGTCTCGCCGACCTTGATCGAACCGCCGTCCGGGGTCTCCAGACCCTGGATCATCTTGAACAGCGTGGTCTTGCCGGCGCCGTTCGGGCCGATGACGCCCACGATGCCGTTGCGCGGCAGGGTGAAGGACAGGTCGTCGATCAGGACCTTCTCACCGAACGCCTTGGAGAGGTTGTTGACCTCGACGACGATGGAGCCCAGGCGCGGGCCCGGCGGGATCTGGATCTCCTCGAAGTCCAGCTTCCGCATCTTGTCGGCCTCGGCGGCCATCTCCTCGTAGCGAGCGAGACGGGCCTTGGACTTGGCCTGACGGCCCTTGGCGTTGGAGCGGACCCACTCCAGCTCTTCCTTGAGCCGCTTGGCGCGCTTGGCGTCCTTCTGGCCCTCGACCTTCAGACGGGCCTGCTTGCTCTCCAGGTACGTGGAGTAGTTGCCCTCGTAGGCGAGCGCGCGGCCGCGGTCGAGCTCAAGGATCCACTCGGCGACGTTGTCGAGGAAGTAGCGGTCGTGGGTGATCGCCACGACGGTGCCCGCGTACTTCGAGAGGTGCTGCTCCAGCCAGTTCACCGACTCGGCGTCGAGGTGGTTGGTGGGCTCGTCGAGCAGCAGCAGGTCGGGGGCCTCCAGCAGCAGCTTGCAGAGCGCGACACGGCGCTTCTCGCCACCGGAGAGGTTGTTGACCGGCCAGTCGCCGGGCGGGCAGCCCAGGGCGTCCATGGCCTGCTCCAGCTGGGCGTCGAGGTCCCAGGCGTTGGCGTGGTCCAGCTCCTCCTGGAGCTTGCCCATCTCGTCGAGCAGGGCGTCGGAGTAGTCCGTCGCCATCAGCTCGGCGATCTCGTTGAAGCGGTTGAGCTTCCCCTTGATCTCCGCGACGCCGTCCTCGACGTTCTCCAGGACGGTCTTGGCCTCGTCGAGCTTCGGCTCCTGCATGAGGATGCCGACGGTGTAGCCCGGCGACAGGAACGCGTCGCCGTTCGACGGCTGCTCCAGACCGGCCATGATCTTGAGGACGGTGGACTTACCGGCACCGTTGGGGCCGACCACACCGATCTTCGCACCGGGCAGGAAGCTCAGCGTCACGTCATCGAGGATGACCTTGTCGCCGTGCGCCTTGCGCGTCTTGCGCATGGTGTAGATGTACTCAGCCAAGAGAAACCGTCCGGCAATCGAGAAGGGCCAATGTGCGGCTCCGCCGCGTGAGGGCAGATACACCCCATCTTGCCGCACCGGTACCCCTTGACGGAAACGGGTTCGCCGACGATCTCGCTCCCGTCCGCGCCCCGCGGCCGCCCGTTCGAGGGGCCCGCGGCGGCCGCGGGCCGGTGATCAGCGGATTCGATCACCGGCCCCGGCCGGATCCCGGGGTCACTCCCCGGAGGCCGCCTTCTCCCGGCGCAGGAGGTAGACCGCGCCGCTGCCGACGACGATCAGGGCGATCGCTATCCCGGTGAACTTCGGATTGGCGTTGCCACCGCCCGTGACCGCGAGGTCACCGTCCACGGAGGCGTTGACCGTGCCCTTGCCCGTGCCGCCCGTCGACGCCGGGCTCATCCGGGAGGCGAGGGTGGCCTTGGTGCCGCCGGCCCCGCCGCCGTCCGCGGTGGCGGCCGCGCCGGTCTCCGCCGTGGCGCAGTCCAGGATCCCGGAGAAGGTCCGGGCGAGACCGTGCGGGCCCCTGATCGTGAACTTGTACGCCTGGTCCTCGGCCACCTTTACGAAGATCGTCTCCGTGCGGCCGGCCGGGACGGTGTGCTTCGCGCCGTCGAGCTCGAAGGTGTAGGGGGCGTCGCCCTGGTTGTCGGCGGTGACCTCCACGCCGCCCTTGGGGCAGTTCTTCCGGGCGGACAGGGCCGGAATGGCGCCCTTGGTCGCCCAGGTCGCGGTGGCGGAGGCCGAGACCGTGCTCTCGCTGGAACCGGCCAGGATCTGGGTCTGCGTCGTGGTGTGGTCCCCGATGAAGACGCGGCCGACCGGGACCTTGGTGGCGGCCATGGCCCGCAGGGACAGGGAGCCGTCGCGGACGCCCGGCCGCACGTCGAAGAAGAGCTCGCCGCCGTCGGCCGTGGAGGTGACCGGCTTGCCGTCCTTATCGACGATCCGCACGCCCTTCGCGGCGGCGTCGCCGGAGGGGGTGACGGTGACGCTCCCGGCGTTGGTGTGGACGGTGACCGGGCCGAGCTTCTGACCGGACCGGCCGGAGACCGCCGACGGGGTCAGCCTGAGCGACGCGTCGGGCTCGTCGGTGTCGCGGGCGTTCTTGTAGAGGTAGTCGGCGAGCTTCTCGGCCGCGGGGTCCTTGGCGTCGACCTCGACGCCGTCGGAGTAGCGCCAGATGGCGACCTGGGTGCCCGCGGCGGCCGTGTCGGCGTTCAGCGTGCCCGTGTCGGCGTCCTTGGCGAGCGCGGCGAGGTCGTTCACCTGGGGGTAGGAGTGCTGGAGGATCCAGCGGATCTTCCCCGCGTTCTTGTTGGCGTGCAGGGACGACTCGCCCCAGCCCACCTCCTTGTACCGCGCGCCGTCCACGGTGTTGGTGAGTATGTCGACGCAGTAGGTCTGGAGGGCGCCGCCGCCGTCGACCTTCATCTCGAAGAGGCCGGCCGTCATCTCCCCGGTCTTGCGCCGGTCGTGCACGACGGCCCCGGAGCCCGCGGTGATCCTGCCGAGCGTGGCGGTGACCCCACCGGGACTCTGCGGCGCGTCGTCCGCCGCCGCCGGGTCTCCCGCGGCTATCGTTCCCACCGCGGCCAGGCCCGACACCAGCGCCGCCGCGGCACAGCGGACAGCCCTCCGCCTCATGACAGAAATCATCGATTTCCTTCCGGGCGATCGCAGAACCAGTCGATGCGCCTCGCCAGCGAACTCAAAACTCAGACGCCCCCGTTGCCACGTGCTGCGAACGTGATCTTAAAGAGCGAGCTGGTGATCATCCCCACTCAGGGCACTGCTCAACCGATCCGAATCGGAATCGTTACCCTGGCACGCCACCTGACCTGGCATTATCGATAAATCGCCGGGGCAAAACCCCCATTTCAAGCCGGTTCCACGACCGGTTCCGGTGCTCGTTCCGACCCGGGTTTCGACATGGGTTCCGGTACGGGTTCCGGCGCTCGCCCCGGTGTTCGTCCCGGCCGTCGCTCCGGCGGCCGTTCCGGTGCCGCCCCCACCATCCGCACCGGTTCGATCGGCAGCGGTCTGGCCGGCGACACCCGGCGGAAGGCCGAGGTGCCCCGCGCGAGGTCATGGCCGATCGACGCGGCGTCGATATCCGCCGACAGCCGGCGCCCGTCCCCGCCCTCCCGCCCTTCGGACTCCTGAATGCGCAACTTCCCCCGCACGATGACCGGTTCACCGATCGTCACCGACGCCACCACGTTCTCCGCGAGCGCGCGCCAGGCCCACACCGTGTAGAAGCTGGTGTACGCGTCCGCCCACTCCTCCTTGCCCCGGTCCCAGCGGCGCACCGTCGCCGCCAGCCGGAACCGTGAGACGGCCGAGCCGTTCACCGCCTCCCTGAAGTCGGGCTGTGTCGCGACGTTTCCCACGACCGTCACCACTGTCTCGTTCATCCGGACCGCCTCCCCCGCCGTCCCGCGGCTCGCGCCGCCTTCGCTGACGTGCACTCATGCTGCCGTCATCGGCGGGACTTCGCCGGGCCCTGTGGACGGGCGGAAAGTTGTGGACAACGCCACCACCCACAAGGGTCTACCGGTGCCGGCGGAGGCCCGCACGGACCTCACCCACGGGCCGCGCGGCCCGTCGGCTCACGCACCGCCCGCCGCGATCACGAACTGGGCCCGCACCTCCCGGTACCGCAGGAGCTCCGCCGCGACCGGTTCCAGCACCCGCTCCCGGCCGCAGCCGGCCGCCACGCTCCGCAGCCTCCGCTCCGTCTCCAGCCCGTGCCGCCGCGCCGGCCCGCGCGCCACCACCCGGCACCCCCACTCCAGCGCGGGACCACCCGCCCCACCACCCGTCAGAACCAGCCCGGCGATCCACCACTCCCCGGCGCACACCCCGAACAGAGTCCCCAGCAGCCACGCCGTACCCAGCAGTTGCAGCGCGGAGAGCACCCACTGCGCGGTCGCGGCCACGGCCCACCAACCGGGCCGCACCACCCGGGGCGCCCCACCGCCCCGGGTGCGCCACACGCCCGTACGCCCGGAACCGGACCCCGTACGTCCGGAGCCGCCGCGCGCCCCTCGTCCGCGTCCCGTCGCGGCCGGGCCGCTCGCCATCAGGGCGCCGGCCGCCGCGTCGAGCGCGTCCGCCAGCCCTTCCGCGCCGCGCCCGGCCGCCTCGCGCACGGCCCGCGCCCAGGGGTCGGGCAGCCCGGCGGACGCCTCGTACGCCAGGGCCCGTACGGCCTGTTCCACGAGCGGGCGGGAGACGGTGCGCCGCGAGGACGGCTCATGGCCGAGGGCGGGGGCGGCGGGCCGGGGAACGGGGGTCTCCCGCGCGGCGACGGCGGTCGCGGCACCGGGGAAGTCCTCGGCGCGGGCGTCGGGGAAGGGTCCGGAGGGACCGTCCGGGAGGAGCGCGTCCCCGGCGAAGGCCCCCGGATCGCCCTCCGGTGTGCGGCACACGGCCGGAACACCGGCGTCCGTGGCATACCCGGTCCCGATCGCGCGCCGCCCGCCGGTCGCGCACTCCGTCCCGGTACGGCCCCCCGCAGCCGGGCCCGTACCGCCGACCGGGCCCGTAGCCGTCCCCGGAGCCGTAGCCGTCCCCGTACCCGTAGCCGTCCCCGTGCCCGTGCCCGTCACGGGACCGCCCGAAGGCCCGCCGCCCCGCCACGCCGTCCGCTGCCGTCCGTACCACCGCAGCGCCACCGTCCACGGCGTCCCGCAGGCCCGTTCGGCGTCCCGCAGCCACGCGCGTTCCGCCGCGAGGCCGGTGGCCTGGGCGCCGACCGCCTCGGCCAGCCGGTCGTCGAACTCCTGGCGCGCGCGGTCCGTCAGCCCGGGCCGCCCGTCGGCCACGTACGCGGGCCGCAGCCGCGCCGAGACGCCGTCGATATCGGCGATCAGCCGCCGCTCGGCGACCGATCGCGCGGCGGTGAACTGCGCGAGGGTCTCCCTGAGTTCGCCCAGGCCCTTTCCGGTGAGGGCGGAGAGGGCGAGCACGGTGGCGCCCGGCTCACCGTGCTCGCCGAGCGCCAGCCCGTCCTCGTCGAGCAGCCGTCGCAGGTCGTCCAGCACCTGGTCGGCGGCGTCCTCCGACAGCCGGTCGATCTGGTTGAGGACGACGAAGGTCACCTCGGCGTACCCGGCGAGCGGCCGCAGATAGCGCTCGTGGAGCAGCGCGTCCGCGTACTTCTCCGGGTCCACCACCCAGATCACGGCGTCCACCAGGGCCAGCAGCCGGTCGACCTGTTCGCGGTGGCCGACCGACGCGGAGTCGTGGTCGGGCAGGTCGAGCAGGACGAGCCCGTGCAGCCCCGGGTCGTACGGGCGGACGGGCTGGCGGCGCGATCTGGGCGGGATGCCGAGCCGGTCCAGGAGCCCGTCGGCCCGGTCGGCCCGGTCCGTCCAGGCGCAGGCGATGGGGGCCGACGTGGTCGGCCTGCGCACACCGGTGTCGGAGAGCTGGGTGCGCGCGAGGGCGTTGAACAGCGTGGACTTGCCACTGCCCGTGGCTCCCGCGAGCGCGACGACCGTAAGGTCGAGCGAAAGCCGCTGGCGCGCGGCCGCCTCCTCCAGGACGTGACCGGCTTCGGCGAGCGTCCGCCGGTCCAGCCGGGCCCTGGAGAGGCCCACGAGCTCGCGCAGGGCGTCCAGGCGGCGGCGCAGGACGGTGCCGAGGCAGGGTCCGGCGGAGCGGGCCTCGGGCGCGGTCTGCGGGCGCGGGGGCGCGCTCACCGGTGGTTGCGCCTCGGCCTGCCGGGGCGTCCGTTCCGGGCGGGCCCGGCGGGCGATCAGCCCGTCGTCCCAGGCGCGGTGGAGGGCCTCGGCGTCGATGTCCGGGCGGGGCCCGGCGGGCTCGGCGGACCGCTCGCGCGGGCGGCCGGGGCCCTCGGAGCCGTCGTCCGGACGACCACCGGCGCCGGTGGTGGCACGGGCGCCCGCACCGCCGTCGCCGGGACCGGCCGCGGGTCCCGACGGGTGGCTGTCGGCTACGTCCACGTCGTGGCTGTCGGCCTGGGGCACCGTGGTCACCTCTCCCTCTGCAGTACGGACAGGGCGGCGATGAGGTCGACCTGGTGATCGGGGGTGACGTCGAAGGCTTCGAGGGGCGCGGTACGGCGGTCCCGTTCCGCGTCGAGCACGTCCTCCACGCAGTCGCCGAGGAGCCGCCGGCCGCGGTCGCGGAGCCGCAGGACGCCCTGGGCGCCGAGGGCTTCGGCGAGGCCCTCCCCGGCTCCGCCACGGGCCCGGCGGCCGCCGAGGAGGGAGACGGCGAGCAGGGCGCCGATCCGGTCGGGGTCGATGCCCGCGCCGCGCTCGGCGGCCCGTACCTCCTCCTCCGCGATCTCCTCCAGGCAACGCCGCCAGCGGCGTACGGCGACGCCGATCCGGCCGGCGGCACCGTCCGGGTCGCGCGGGGCGAGCACGGTCCCGGCGGCGGGGTCGCCGTTGGAGGCGGTCGCGATGTCCTCGTCGGCGGCGGCGACCGCGCAGCTCAGCAGGGCGGCGAGGGAGCTGGTGAGCGCGGTGAGCAGTTCGTCCGCGGTGCTGTCGTGGGGGTGGCCGCGCCAGTGGGTGAGGGCGTCGCCGGCCAGTGCCTCGCCGGCGGTGATCTCCCGCCCGACGCGGTCGGAGGCGCGCCCGTAGGCGTCCTCGACGCGCTGGACCAGCCTTACGGAGGCCGCGTGCTGCATCGCCGCGGCGGCGGCGAGGGCGGGCAGGCGGGAGCGGAGCGAGGCGAGGAGCCCGGCGACCGTGCGGGCGGAGGCGACGGTGCGGGCGGCGGGGTCCTGTGCGCGCTGGTCGAGCCAGGCGCGCAGCCCCGCGACGGCGGTGGCGGGCAGCAGTCCGCTGCCGCCGCCGGCGGACTCGGGGAGTTCGGGGATGGTGAAGCTCGGCACGTCGTCGAGACCGGCGGCGGCGAGCAGCGCCCCGTAGTGCCGGGAGACCTCCAGGGCGACCTGGTGCGGGACCCGGTCGAGGACGGTGACGAGCGTGACGTCGTACTCCTTGGCGGTGCGCAGCAGGTGCCAGGGCACCGCATCGGCGTACCGGGTGGCGGTGGTGACGAGTACCCAGATGTCGGCGGCGCAGATCAGCTCGGCGGCGAGCTCGCGGTTGCGCGCGACGAGCGAGTCGACGTCGGGCGCGTCGAGGAGGGCGAGGCCGCGCGGGAGGGTGCGGTCGGTCTCGATGCGCAGCGCCGGGGGTTCGCCGCTCCCGGCGTCCGGGTCGGCGTCGAGGTCCGCGTCGAGGCCGTCCTCCGCACCGCCGTTCGCCTCGCCCGCGGCGTGCGGCTCGGGGGCGGTGGTGTCCTGGGCGGGGACCCAGACCCTGCGGAGCTCGGGCAGCACCCGGGTGCCGGCGAACCAGTGGTGGTCGTCGGGATGGCAGACCAGCACAGGCGTACGGGTCGTCGGCCGTAGGACCCCTGCCTCAGTGACCCGCCGGCCCACAAGGGAGTTCACCAAGGTGGACTTGCCGGCTCCGGTCGAGCCCCCGACCACGGCGAGCAGTGGGGCTTCGGGGGCGCACAACCGGGGCACCAAGTAGTCATCGAGTTGCGCCAGGAGTTCGGCGCGGTTTCGCCGGGCGCGGGCGGCGCCGGGAAGGGGGAGCGGGAAGCGCGCGGCTTCGACACGATCACGCAGTGCGGTCAGCGCGTCGAGCAGCCGGGGCCGTACGTCCAAGGTCGCCACAGGTGCAGAATGCCCAATTCTGTGGTGATTTTGAAGCGTATGACCCGTGGCGCGCGAGGCGTGGCGAATGTTGCTCAGGCATAACGAGTACACAACACCCGTCGCCTGATGCGTAAAAAACGATGCAAGATTCGTACCTGCCTGCGATTATCAGGACCGCTTCACCAAACCTCCACATCGTGGCACGGAGGTGAAGCAACCGGGACGAGGTGAGCGGAGCCCTATCCTTGTCCCCGGCAAGGTCACGGCACCACCGAGCCCGGGGCTTCAGCCGTCCGCGACCGCCGCACACACCGGCCCCCGTAGCTCAGTGGATAGAGCAGGCGCCTTCTAAGCGCTTGGCCGCAGGTTCGAGTCCTGCCGGGGGCGCTCGCTCCATGTCGCACGCCCTTCCCTGCCGGGAGGGGCGTTTTTGCTGGTCAGAGGACACGGGGCGCAGACAGCAGGAGCCGGGGACCACCTACTCAATTGAGTAGGTGGTCCCCGGCTGCGTCCGGCTGGAGCCGGTCTCGAACGGCTCTCGGCGGGTGTTCTTCCCGAAAACCTCCCGAAGTTTTCGCGCGGCTACAGGGGTCAGCCGGCTGCTGTCCCTGCCGAGAGGCGGGCCCGTTCCTCGGCACGCGGTTCGGCCTTCCAGCCTGGCAGCAACATCGATAGCATCGGGTCGCTTTCGATCTCCTGCTGGGTGAGCCGCATGCCTTCGTCGATGAGCGCGTCCCACTTCTCTGTGGCGAGCTCGACCCGGCAGGGCAAGTCCTTGATGATCTTCTCGTCCACGGTCAGGTACTTCGACGCCCGTCTCCCAGCCCTACGGGCCGTAGGCACATAGGCGTCGGCGCCGACCTGATCAGGGAGCAGGGAGATGAGGACCGCCTTCCCGTCCTCGGCGATCCTTCGGGCCGCCTTATGGGCTGCCGAGACCTCCCCCGCGTAGGGATCCCGTCCCAGTAGCTCGATCAGGGTGCCGCGGATACTGACTGTGTCGCGACCGGCCAACGCATTCTGCAGGGCCTGGCGGAACGTCTCCGTCATCGATGTCATGACCGCGATTGTCACGACTGACTGCGCCGGGGCCGTGCGCTTGAGGGCGATGCCTGTTGTGTGTTCCCCCGTACGGCAGATACGTACGGGGCGTCGTCGCCGCCCGAGGGGTTGGGCTACCAACCCCTCGGACGGCCCCTCAGCTACCAGCTGCCGAACTTTCCGGACCATCAGTCGGAGAGGCCGGGCCCAAACCCACCGTGGGCAATTGCTGAGGGCCCTCGATGCGCTTCTGGAGGTCCGGCAACTGGCCGTTGATGCAGCGGGCGTAAGTGGCGAGCAGGACCGGGACGCTGTTGCCGGCCCACTCTGCGACCTGCGCTGGTGGGATCTGGTTGTTAAGCCAGGTGGTCAGACAGGTGTCGCGGAGGTCGTAGACGCGCCTCCCGAGGGGGGATTCGAACTCGTACAGGGTGAGTACTTCCTTGCGGGCCTTGCGCCAGATGCGGCGGAAGACCGAACCGGAGAGCAGGCCGCCTTTCTCTCCGGGAAAGAGGAGGTCACCCGGCCCGAGGCCGTCCCGTTTGATCAGGTCACGGAGGATCGCGGCCAGAGCGGGGTGGACCGGAACAGGGCGGGTGTCGCCATCGGCTCGCCCCTTCAGGTCGCGAGTCTCGTGGACCGCACCGTCGTCCGTCCAGGCGCTGCCGACTTCGGGCTCCGTGGTGTGAACAAGGAGCTCGCCCCAGCCTGACTCCGGCAGGGTGGCGGCGGCGACGCGCAGGGCCACAGCTTCCTCAGGACGCAGGCCCGCGTAGTAGAGGGTGGCGAAGAACGCGTGGAGGCGGTAGCCGGTGCGCGGGCGCGCGGCGATCCAGGCCAAGAACCGGGCCGTTTGGGCGGGACTGAGGAGAGACCGCTTGTCGATGGCCTGGGACACCTTAGGTGGAGCGTTCTCGTCCTTGCCCTTGGGGAGCGGATTGATCTTCAGGATCTTCTGCCGGATGGCGTACTTGATGACCACGTTGAGGATGCGCCGCTCGCGGTTGACCGAGCTGCCGGCGGCGCGCTTTCCGTCCAGGAGTGTGCTGAGCGCGAGCATGACGCGATCCACGTGCTTGGTGTCTTCCCAGACACTCATGGGCAGAGAGTTGCGCTGGACCCAGGAGAGAACCGTGCGGACCTGAGGCGGAGCTTCGTCTCGACGAAGCTTGTTGAAGGCGTACTCCCGCAGGGCCCTGCGCACCTCGACCGGCTTGAACTGTTTCGGCTCGTTGCGCAGCAGCGCGATGGTGACCTTGGTGAGGGTCTTGGCGGTGTTCTTACGGTTGTTCGCCGAGATGCGGGGCCACTTCATGTCGACGTAGTCCAAGGCGAACTCGTACCAGGTGGTCTCAGCAGCCGGCACGGCGTGCGATACCGGCTTGCCGGTCTCCATGTCGAAGGGTTCACCGTTGTTCGCGGCGACGAGGAGCGTGGCACGGAAGGAATCGGCGAGGGGACTCGTCTTGTAGGTCTCGCCCCATCGCTTGCCGTTGACGGACCACCGCACGGTGTAGGTGGTGCCGCGCTTTCCCTCGTAGACCTCTGTGTCGTAGAAGCGGACTCTGAAGGACCGGCCCGTCATGCGTGGTCCTCGCAGTCGGTGAGCCAGTTGTCCAGATCGCTCCGACGAATGCGCAAGGCTCCATTTGGGAGGCGCAGGCAGCGCGGGGCCCGCCCTTTCTGGCGCCAGTCGTAAAAGGTCGAGCGGGCGATGCGCAGTTCCTCGCACAGCTCTTCGACGGTCAGCTTGTCGCCACCCTTTCGGGCACGGTTCGTCACCGGGCCCCCTCTCCACGGGCCCTCGCCCAGGGGTTGGGTAAGGCAACGTCGGGGGTTCCATCGGCCCCAGGCAGCGGGGAGTTGTCGCTGTGGTGCATCCTGGTGGCACCTCCTGAATCCTGTACGGGATGGGGAGGCCGGGGCAGCGGGCTTCTTTGGCGGATGGCCGCTGCCCCGGGCGAAGTCAGTGGAGCTGGTCCTGACTCCACTTGACGTACTCGTCGCGCACGTACGTAAGGCAGTTCTCAGCGGTGACGATCTCGGCCGCCTTGAGCTCAGGCCGTTGCGCGCGACGTCGTACTCGATCAGCTGTCGCGCGACCTGAACCGCGGCTTCGGCGGCCGGCGCGGCGACCTCCGGGGCGAACCTGGCCGCCTCGGCGAGCGCCATGCGGTCGAAGACGGCGGCCTTACGGAGCCAGAACTCCCGCTCGTCGTCGGACAGGCGCGGGATGCTGTGCCGGATCACCCAGGTGATCTCCGAGGTGATCCCGGGGGCGGTCGCGTACGCGTGCGTGGATTCGGCGGCGTGGGATCCGGTGGTCACTGTTCCACCTCCGGCGTGCCGTGCGCCGGGCAGGCGGTGAGCAGCTGGTGGTGGAGGGCCATCTCGGCCTGCTCGCCGTAGGCGTACGCGCAGTCCGCCAGGCCGGCGAGGCCGCCTTCGCTCCGACCGGCGTACCGGTCCATCCAGCGGGCGCCGACGTGGGAACGCAACAGGGCCAGGCGCCGCTGCCCGGACCAGTTGCCGAGGTCGCCGCGGAAGTCCGGGAGCGGCTCGTCGGGGAGGTCGTAGTGCTCGGTCTGGTCGCGGCGGAGCTCGACGTACCTGGGGCGGTAGCCCTTGACGACCGCGAGCAGGGCGCCGGCCGTGCCGTAGGCGTAGGCGAGCGCGAGGTTCTCGTAGAGGTCGGTGGTCACGCTCTGGTAGGCCCTGCACAGGCCGCGGATCTGGCTGAGGGCGACGTCCTGGGGGCTGATCCGGTACTCCCCGCAGATGTTCACGTCGCCGATCTCCGCCCGCAGGCGTGCCGGGTCGATGTGCCAGGTGGCGACTTCCGCGGCCTGGCGGGCGAGCCGGGTCTCGCGAGCCGCCGCCCCTAAGGCGAACACGCTCGCGGTCAGGCTGTCGAACCATGCGAGGGTGGTGTGGGACATGGGTGTCCTCCCACTCGTGGAGCACGGGCCGGGCTGTCCGGCCCTCCGCACGGGTCCAGCTCCCGGTGGAGTTAGACCCGCACGGGGAGCCGTCAGCCGATGGCCGGAGCCTCCACGTCCGCTTCCGCGGCACGAAGTAAAAGCGTGCGCAGGTCGGTGCCGATGACCGCCGCGAGACGGTGCTCGATCGCCCGCCACGAGGCGGGGTCAATGGCCATGAGCGCGGCGACGGCCGCCGGCCCTTTGCCTTCTTCGAGAGCGGTCAGCGCGTCGCGCAGCTCCCCCGAGGCCATGAGCGAGATCCGGTACGAAGAGGAGCCGTTCCGTTCCTTCATGTCTTTCATGGGTGGATTCCTCCGGTGCCTAGTCGAGGTCGGGAATGGCGTTGCCGATGGCGCCCATGACCTGGTCGATGGGCGCGGAGATGCCGGTGCGGCTCAGGTAGTAGCCGAAGAGGATGGCCACCAGGGCGCCGCCGATGCCGACGGCCTTCGAGCGGATGAGCATGGCCAGGAGCAGGCCGAACAGCAGGAGCGCGGAGATCGAGAAGGACATGGAGAGGCTCCTCGGAGGGATCAGCGGAGGCCGTCGCGGTGGAGGCGGACGGCGGCGTTGTAGAGGCGGCGGCCGACGCGGATGCGCCTGCCGTATCCCTCGCAGCGTCGGCAGTCGCGGCCGCGCTTGAGCCGTCCGTTGCGGGTCTGCCGGATCACAGCGCCCCAGCCCTGGCACTTCCGGCAGGTTCCGAACGGGCTGGCCGCGCAGAGAACGGCATAGCAGAGAGTGATGAATATGAGGCCGGGCATAGCGTTGAGGAAGGAACCCATCAGAACCCTCTCCGGGTGGGATTCGGCAGGCGCTCGATGAGCGCTGCTAGGCGCTAGCGCGCAGGTCAGATGCACCTTGAGTCGCTAGCAGGGGTGCTAGGTCTAGCGGGCCACCCCGCTAGACCTAGCGGCGACGGCGGCTATGCCGCAGCGTCTCGGTCGTCACGTTCGGCGATCGCCGCGAGGACGTCGGCGCGCTTGATCCCACGCCGGTTCGCGCCCTTGCCGTCCTCGGTGGTGCCCCACACCTGAACGGTGCGGATGCCGTACGACTTCAAGGCCGCGGTGAGCTGCTCCGGCGTCCAGGTCCCGTACACGGCCGGCCGGAGCTCCGCGAGGCCGACGAGGATTGCCTCGTTCCAGAGCTTCGGCTTGCAGTCCGGAAGGGCGGTGAGCAGATCCGCGAGCAGATCGTACGAAGGGCCGGGCTCGGCCTCGGGCTGCTCCCCCAGCGCGTATCCGGCGAGTGTGCCGAGAAGCTCGCGCATCTTCCGGCCGCGCCGGGCGATGCCTTCCGCCGCCAGGGCGTCGATCTCGACCGCCCGAACGATCCGGGCGTCCTCACCTTCGCCGAGGAAGTAGCAGATGCCCTTGTCACCCCAGGCGAACATCGTCGCGCGCACGCCCCGCTTGTACGCGCCGGTTCCGAGCACCATGTTGTTCTCGACGTGGCTCATGACCTTCAGGCACCAACGGGCCGACGCGTTCGCGGAGATCCCCTTCGGCAAGCTGGCGTCGTCCGGCCGCTGGGTGGCGAGGAGCAGCACGATGCCCGTCGCCGGGCCGCGCTTGACGAGGTCCGTGCAGATCTCTTCGAGCTCCTTGCCGTACTTCGGGTGCTCGAACCACTTCTGGCACTCGTCGACGCCGACCACGATCGGATGCAGCCGGAGCGACCGCTTCGACGCCAGTTCCGTGGTCACCTTCGACTCAGGGCAGATGTCCCGGGGGAGCGTGCGGATCACTTTCGTGCGCCGCCGCAGCTCGGCTTGCAGCTCCCGCATGGCGGTCAGCGCGTAGAGGATGTCCTCGTCGTCGTCCCCGGCCCGGTGCCGGTAGCTGACGGCGCTGCCGACGGGATCGAGGTCGCCGGTTCCCTTCAGGTCGTAGCTGTGCACCTCGGCGCGCGGGTCGAGCGCGGCGATGAGCAGCAGGAGACGGAGAAGGAAGGTCTTGCCCATCCGCGGGATCGCGCCGATCACGCCCGCGAGGTACATAAGGGTGATCTCCACCTCGCGCCCGCGCTGGTCGGTACCCCACGCGACGGGCTTGAAGAGATCCACCGTGCCGGACTTGGCGAGCGGCCAGGCCGGCTGCTTGGACCGGGACATGTCCTGATCGCCGACCCACAGCCTCAGCCGTCCGGTGTGCTCCTCGGGAGCGGCCTCGGGCCACACCGTTCCCAACGGTCGGCGGAGCCCGGAGGCCAGTTTCTCCCGGCGCTCGATGATGTCGGTGACCGTGACGCCGTACGGGAGGTCGCCCTCGGCCAGCCACCCAGGGCCGTCACGGGTGATGGGGGCGGTGAAGCCGAACCCGTCCCCTCCCTTGGCCTGCGCCTGGTTGATCGCCGGGATGCCCAGGGATCCGAGAGCCCGGAGCACGATGTCGCTGGTGAGCCGGGTCGCCTTCGGGATCTCCACGGCGCGGTGGATGACGGGGGCGTCGGCCGGCTGACCCAGCCTGCCCGCCGCCATCGTCATGGCGAAGCCACAAAAGGCCAGCAGCCACGACGGGGCCATGACGTACAACGCCAGGGCCACCGTGAGCCCCGTGATCGAGGCCACGACGGCGACCGTCGCCCGCCAGCGCACACGGCGGTCCCTCTGGCGCGAGAGCTGAAGGTACTTGTTGATGTCCTCGTTGGCCGCCGCCGACTGCCGGAACGGCTCGCCCTCGGCGTCCGCGACCCACCGCAGGGAGCCACCGACGAACCGGGCGGCGCCGCGAGGAGCTTGCAGCGCCAGGCGGACCGTGTACCAGGGCGTACGTACCGCGTGGTACGCGGAAACGTGCCAGGCGTAGGCGGCGACGCCCTTACCGGCGGCACAGAACTCCCGACGCGACTTCGCCCACGCCGGTATGACCGGACGGCGCTTCGCGCCTTGCGCCCGTTCGGCCAGGCCGGGGCTCGAAGGCTCGTACGGGCGGTCGACGACAACGGTCTCGGCCGGGGGCGCGGGCGCGGGCCGGCCGGGGGCAGCCGGGTCTGCGGAGTGGTCGGGGTCCGGCCCGGACACATCGGCCGGCTGGTCGCTCAAGACACGCCCCTCCCCGCCTGCGTGTGAACCCTGTTCCTCATCGCCGCGACGCTGCTGAGTTTCGCGGCGTAACGCGCGTTCAGAAGGGCGAACTCATCAGCCTCGCTCTGATCCTGGAGTTCCTCCAGGACATCGCTGGCGGCAGACGTACGCGCAGCACGCTCCTCAGCGGACTCCCCGGGACGCCCGAGGAAAAGCTCTTTGAAGTCCTCGGCATCCGCGCCCTGCGATTCCTCGCCGCCGGATGCCCCTGACTCCACCACCTCGGCACCAGGTTGGTGGACAACGTACGTACGCATGGCCTCTCCAGATCCTGGACGGGATGGGAGAGCCAGAGGCGGCAGGCCCGCTCGGTCCGTCAGCCGCCGCCCCTGGCCGGAGCGCGCTCAGACGCGGAACCGGCGGGGGCCGGTGAGGTGGAGCCAGCACTCGTACGTGATCACCACGGCCTTGTAGCTTCCGAGGCCGGCGAGAACGGTCAGCAACCAGTCGGCACCGAGGTCCTCGGCCGACCGGCAGCCGATGAGGGCAGCGATCAAGGCGATGCCCAGGACGATCAGGGCCGCGACGCTGCGGCCGGGCGTCGTCGGCACCGCGCGGCGGGCGACGAGGGTCAAAGCACTCGGGTCAAGGAGGCGGAGGCCCCCACCGGGCACTCGCACCACGACGAGCTTGCCGTCGCCGTGGTCGGTGATCCCGGCCACGGTGCCGAGGGCCACCTCGTGATGACCCTGAACAACATCGCCGATGGCTAACTTCATTGGTCCCCCTTCGGGAGCAGAGGCAGGGGACCGGCACGGGGCGCGGGCTCGGCCACGGGGCTGAGCTCTCCCCGGAACCGGTCGCTTCGAAAACGAGTGGTCATCACCTCCGGCGCCAACGACTCACGGCGGCACCGGAGATCAAAAACACTCGTTCGTTCCAGGCACTCTGTGCAGTTCTCAAGGCACTGGCGCTTCCATCGAGCCGAGGCTCTCCAGGCGTCATCACTCCTAAAGAGGTCTTCTCCTCAAGTCCTCTTTAGGAGTTGCTCAGACTATGACGCGGCTCTCATCAAGTCGTCAAGTCCTCTTTAGGAGTCGTATGCTGAGCGCGGTCAGTGCAAGAGGACGGTGGGCACGATGGCGAAGGCGTACGAGCGGATCGCGGATGGCATCCGGGAGTCCATCCGCGCAGGTCAGCTGAAGCCCGGCGAACGGCTCCCCTCGGAGACCGCGCTCGCGGACAAGTACGGGCGGAGCGTCCCGACCATCCGTGAGGCCCTCCGGCTTCTGCGCGACGAAGGCTTGATCGAGAAGCAGCACGGCCGCGGCAACTTCGTCCGCCAGGCCCGCACCGCGGTGCTGCGCACGAACACGAGGCACCAGTGGGAGAAGGGTCGCGCCCGCGAACCCGAGCCGCTGAGGGCGAAGACCGGCGCCACCGAGCACGACACCGGGCTCCAGGTGAACGACCTCGTCTTCCACGCCGCCTACCGCGAGATCAAGGCCGGCAAGAACGTCGCGGACGCCTTCGGCGTCCCGGAGGGCGAGGTCCTCGTCGAGCGCACGTACCGCACGCGGTACGCCGCCGAGCGGGCGCCGTTCGCCCTGGTGACCTCCTACCTCGTCCGCGACCTGGTCGCGGAGAACCCGGATCTCCTGGACAGCGCCAAGGAGCCCTGGCCCGGGGGCACGCAGAACCAGCTCTTCACCGTCGGGATCGAGCTCGACCGCATCGAAGAGCACGTCACGGCCCGCCCGCCGACACCGGAAGAGGCGGAAGAGCTGGAGTTGCCGCCGGGAACCGCGGTGATCCTGCTCCGGAAGACCTCGTACGACACCAATGACCGCGTTGTGGAGCTCTCCGACATCACGCTGCCCGGCGACCGCACGGAAATGCTCTTCACCACTCCCCTGGAAAGGTGGTGAGTGCCGTGCAGCGGCGCATCATCATCGTCACGGCTGTGCACGCACCGTCCGCTCACCACCTGCACGACGCCTTCAAGTCGCTCTGCGACCAGGAGCTGCCGGAGGGATGGGAGTGGCACTGGGTCATCCAGGAGGACGGGAAGACCGACGAGGTCGCCCCGTTCGTCCCCGCCGATGAGCGGGTGACCTTCCGGCAGGGCCGCAGCGGCGGCCCCGGGGTCGCCCGGACCATGGCCCTGGCCCACGCCGACGGCGAGTACGTCAAGATCCTGGACGCCGACGACCAGCTCGCCCCCGGCGCCCTGGCCCGCGACATCGCGATCCTCGAACGCGACCCCAGCATCAGCTGGACCACGTCTCGCGTCCTGGATCTGCTCCCCGACGGCTCGACCCTGGGCTTCGACCAGGACCCGGAGGACGGGCCGGTCGAGCGGGGCGCCGTCCTCGAACACTGGCGGGCACACAACTACCGCGCCCAGGTGCACCCGGCGACGCTGTGCGTCCGCCGCGACCTGCTCCTCGCCTTGGGCGGCTGGATGGCACTGCCGGCCTCGGAGGACACCGGACTCCTCCTTGCCCTGGATTCCGTCAGCCGCGGTTGGTTCATCCGCGACGTGGGGCTCCTCTACCGCAAGTGGCCTGGCCAGGCGACCGGGCAGGCGGCGCACACGGACGCCGCGGAGCGCGATGCGCGCATGGCCGTCGTGGAGGCGCGGGCGCAGGCGCTCGCTTACTACCGCTGGAACTACCCGTCGACTAGCTGACGGGCACTTCGTAGACGATGGCGCCGAAGGCGGCGGGCATCACGATGTCCGCCGTCTCGACCGGTCGCCCGTCGTCGCTGTAGTACGTCCGCTGGATGCGCGTGACGAGCGCGCCCCGCTGCACGCCGAGGAGGGTCGCCTCCTCGGCCGTCGCGTTTCCGGGCTCCGGCTGCTCTACCGCGCGGGTGACCGTGATGCCGATCTCCGCCATGCGGTCGACCACGCCCTTGCCGGCGTGGGGTCCGCCTTCGGGCAGGACCACCAGCGTGCCGGCGGTGATGCCGTACGGCTCCCAACTGGTCGAGAGCTGGAAGGGCTTGCCGTCGACGAGGAACTCGTACGAGGTCCGGACGCAGAGGTCCCCCTCGGCGATGTCGAGGCGGGCGGCGATCTCTGCCGGGGCGGGGAGCTTCGCCTCCGTGCTGCTCTCCCAGGTCCCTCGCTTGCCGAGCGCCGACACGTCCGCGGCGAAGGGCGATCCGCCCCGCTGCTCACGGACCTGAGAGCGGACCACGCGCAGACGCTCGCGCGGCTCGGCGACGTATGTCCCTGAACCGGCCCGGCCCTCCAAGACGCCCTGCGAGATGAGAAGTTCCTGGGCGCGGCGAATGACGTTTTCGCCCACGCCGCCGCATTCCTCCGCAAGTTGCGCACGCGAGGGAAGCCGGTCGCCCGGGGCCCACTCCTGATCCGCGATGCGCTGTCTGAGCAGGTCAGCGGCGCGGAGGTAAGGCGGCTGCTCACGCATATGGAAAATCTAGTCCACTAGCCCTATCCTAGTTAACTAGCTTCACGCATTGTGATCCCGTGGCGACGGAGGAACACCTTGTGGCCGCATGCAGAAAACGCGCCGACCACATGGCCGAACGCCTTACGGCTGCTGGGTTCACTCCGCGCGTGAGGCACCGGAAGAACCACATCCACATCGAGACGAAGGTCCCGGACCCCGTCTCGGCCGAGGTGTGGCGAGAGCTCTTAGAGGTGCTGGAGACGGCCGACTCGTTCGGACTCGTCAACGGCCGGAGCGGCTGCATCGCGTGGGCCGCCATCGACAGGGAAACCCCCGCGACAGCCAACGCCGCCCGGGGGCACGGCAATCAGCTGTGAGGAGCTGATCACGTGTTGGACCTTATCCGCCGAATCGCCGCCTGGACCAGGCGACCATTCGTTCCCATTGTGGAACAGCGTCCCCGGCACACGCCGACGGAGCACCCAGCCGCTGGCCAGACGGCGCCGCCGCCCACGACCGTCCGTCGGCCCCGGTGGTGCACGGAGCTTCTCCACGCCGAGGAGACCGCGCTCGTCCGCCTGTACGTCACGGCCGAAGGCGAACGCGACCGGCTGAAGATCGAG
The DNA here is from genome assembly GCF_002891295.1 of Streptomyces eurocidicus. Lineage (GTDB taxonomy): Bacteria > Actinomycetota > Actinomycetes > Streptomycetales > Streptomycetaceae > Streptomyces > Streptomyces eurocidicus. The sequence goes on from NZ_LGUI01000001.1 coordinate 788,846, forward strand.
GCTCGTTGGCGTCCGAACGCGGCCTGCCAGCACTGGAACATGGCGGAGGCTCACTGATGATCAGGGACACCGTCACGTCCAACAGGACGCACCGCTACGTCCGCGTGCAGGTCGATCGGGAGACGGTCCGGACGGGCGACGTCATCGACGTCGGCGGCCGCGGGCTCACGGTGGTCGGCATGATCGACATGGCCGACGAGACGAAGGGCCTGCGCTTCCGCACGGGACAGAGTCTGACGATGGACCCCACGACCCGGCTGTCCGCCCTGCGGGCCGTCGAGAGGCGGTGAACCGGGGAATGGCCGCCTACTACCACTCCATCGCCGATGACCTGCGGCGACGCATCGAGTGCGCGGAGTACGTGGTCGACGAGCCGCTGCCGTCGGAGGCGAAACTCGCGATCCGCTACCGGGTCAGCGTTCCCACCATCAGGATCGCGCTCGAAGTGCTCCAGGCCGAAGGAAGGGTCGAGAAGCTCCACGGCCGGGGAAACTTCGTCCGCCGGCCCGAAGAGCGCGCCGTCTACGGAAGCGCGGGGCATGCCGTGGGCCGGCGGGCGGCGGAGAGCCCTCCGATGCAGGTCAGTGCCGAGGTCCGCACGGTGAGCGCGACGGACGGCCTGTCCGCGCTCCTGCAAGTCCGACGCGGCGCGCTGCTGACCGAGTTCGAGTACGTCAGCGTGCTGGGGACTTCCGTACGCGGCCTGGCCCGCCTCTACGTTCCGCAAAGGGTGGTGAAGCTCAAGGGGCCGGTGGTGGACCCGTCGCCGTGGGGCGACGAGGTGCGGTCGTTACTCGCCGAGGCCGGGGTGCACGTCGCGTCCACGGTCGACCGCGTCGCCTCACGGCTCCCGAGCACCGAAGAGAGGAAGGTCTTCCGCAGCGCGGCACCCGTGCTGGCAGTCGAACGAACGTCGACCGACTTCAGCGGGCAGATCGTGGAGGGCGCGCTCCTCGCACTCCCCGGCGACCGCGCGGAGGCCGTCTTCACCACCCGCACGCACGTCGAGCCCATGGAGGCAGTGGGATGACCAACGACGAAGCTCTCGCGCCCGAACCGAACGACGGTGATCTCGACCTGCGGCTCCTGCCGTGGGACGCGCCTGAAGGAAAGCCGTGCTTCCTGAGCTCGGCGGACAGCCGCGGAGTGATGTCTCGGTACGCCGACAGCGTCGAGGCCGCCCAGATGACCATCGGGGCCGACGTCCTGGCGGACGTGGAGGAGCTGCTCGCGGACCCGGCCGCGTGCTGCCGGCGTCTCCGCCCCGCGCTTCAGCAGGCTGCCGATGCGCTGAGCGACGTCCTACGGGTCGCGGAAAGTCGCGGCGCTCGCTTACCGGCGCCGGACCCCGACGAGCCGGGTCCGGATAGTGGGGAGAGGGGCCGGCTGCTGGCTCTGGAGCTGACGGCGACGCTGACCGCACTTCCGCATCCTGCGGAGTAGTACCCCCCTGAACGCGATGCGGCCCCGGCTCATCAGAGCCGGGGCCGCATCGCGTTGCTTTCAGGGCAGCGTCTCGGCGTCCACCCGGGAGAAGACGAGGTCGCTCTCGTCCACGACGGGGCCGCGCCACCGCACCGGGACCGCGGGGGCGCCACGCAGCGCTGCCGGATAGCTCGCCGGGGAGTAGTCGTTGGCGAGCCGGTACACGTGGAAGCCGTGTTCCTTCATGGTGGCGAGCAGTTCGTCAGCGGAGTCGCCCAGTCGCGCCATCCGCTCCGGGGTCACCTCGACGGTGATCTCCACGTCCGGACGAAGCCGGTCGAGCATCGGAACCATCCCGCGGACGACGCTGCCCTCCGCGCCCTCCACGTCTATCTTGATCACCCGCGCGCCGGCGATCTCCGCCTCGGTCAGCAGCTCCGGCAGCGGACGCGCCTGCATCTCGAAGGTGGACTCGGCCGGCCCGTCGTACGGGACGATGCTGTTCGCCCCCATATTGCGGGAGCTGGCGAGGGTGAAGGTCAGAGCTTCCCTGACGTCCGATACGGCGGCGTTGATCGCGCGCACGTTCTCGCAGCCATTGAGCCGAGCCTGCGCGAGGGCCTTCTCGTGGAACAGCGGGGAAGCCTCGATGGCCACTACGCCGCCCGTTTCGCCCACGAGCTGTGAGGCGAGCAGGCTGAAGTACCCGATGTTGGCCCCGACGTCGATGAAGGTGTCGCCGGACCGTAATCGCCGGCTGAGCCACCGGGTCATGTGCGGTTCCCAGGTCCCGAACATGTAGATGTAGCGCTGGATGAGGTCCTGCGTGTCGACCGCGAACCTGGAGACTGAACGGGACTGCGTGACACGGCGACGAGGGTGGTCGCGTAGATAGGGGTTCAGGTACCGCGCGGCCAACGGCGCCTTTCCGAGCGTGCCAGGAGCACGCCGCAGGTACCAGTGCCCTAAGGAGGCCAGGGCCTCCGCCGTACGGGCCTTCATTTGATCGCCGCCTCTTCACAGGGTCCACGTGAGCACAGCTGCTCGTGCAGGCGCCTGCCCAGTGATCCACTACGGCACACTTCGCCTCAGGCAGTGGACGCGACCGCCCGCCCTGCGTCAAAGGGCAGGCCCAGCATGCGAATGGCGTTCCCCCGCAGGATCTTGTAAGCGACCTCCTCAGGGAGCCCCGCCACGTGTTCGGCTGCCACCTGCTTCGTGTCCGGCCAGGTCGAGTCGACGTGCGGGTAATCGGTCTCGAAGGTGGCGTTGTCGACTCCCACGGTCTCGATGGACTCGATGCCGTGCTTGTCGCGGAAGAAGCAGCAGAAGACCTGGCGGTAGTAGTACGTGGACGGGGGCTCGGGAATCAGGCCACGGACACCTCCCCAAGCCCGGTGCTCGCGCCAGACGTCGTCGGCTCGTTCCAGGGCGTAGGGGATCCAGCCCATTTGCCCCTCGCTGTAGGCCAGGGTGAGCCGGGGAAAGCGGACAAGGACGCCGCTGAAGAGGAAGTCCGTCAGTGACGACATCGCGTTGTTGAAGCTCAGGGTCGCTTGCACAGCCGGCGGTGCGTCCGGCGAGGCCGCCGGCATCTGGGACGAGGACCCGATGTGCATGTTGACCACGGTCCCGGTCGCCTCGCAGGCAGCGAAGAACGGGTCCCAGTACCCGGAGTGGATGGACGGCAGACCGAGATACGTCGGGATCTCGCTGAAGGTCACCGCACGCACGCCGCGGGCGGCGTTGCGCTCGATCTCGGCGACGGCGAGGTCCACGTCCCACAGCGGGATCAGGCACAGAGGGATGAGCCGACCGCCGCTTTCACCGCACCATTCCTCGACCATCCAGTCGTTGTACGCCCGGACGCAGGCGAGCGCGACCTCCTTGTCCTGCGCCTCGGCGAAGGTCTGCCCACAGAACCGGGGGAACGTGGGGAAGCAGAGCGACGCCTCGACGTGGTTCACGTCCATGTCGTCGAGCCGCGCCTTCGGGTCCCAGCACCCTTTCCGCATCTGGTCACGGGTGATCCCGTCCAAGGTCATCTCATCCCGGGAGAATCCCACGGCGGCGATCACGCGCTTGTAGGGGAAGACCTGCCCTTCGTAGGCCCACCAATCCGTGATCTGACCGCCGGGGTCGGTGGTGAACCGGTACTTCCCTCCGATGTACTGCAACCCTCCGATACCGGCCCGGAAGGGCTTCGGGCCCCTGTCGCGATACTTCCGCGGAAGCCACGTCTCGAAGAGATGCGCGGGCTCGATCACGTGATCGTCCACGCTAATGATCCGGGGAAGCTCTCGTACGCCACTCGCACCCATGGCCACCACCTTTCGCCGACTCCGACTCTCCTGATGCATTGTCAGATTGACGCTACGGCCCGCGCCCGTCGACGACAAGGGACGTTTCGGAGCGGCCAGCGCCTCCCACCCACGGGCAGGAGTTTGGCGAGAAGGCGAGTAGACAAGCGCCCGGAACCGAGCCGCTATGCACCGCGATTGAGGCATCCTCCGAAGGCCGCCCCCGAGCCGCGAATGCCCCCTTTAGCCTCGATGACCCACGATCACTAGGGGGCATTATGAGCAGTTACGAACAGCGGCTCGCGATCACCATCAGTGGGCTGCTGCTGGGCGGCACCCTGGTGTGCCAAGCGTTGATCGGAACCTGGGGCACCTTCACCACGGGGGCGGCCCCCATCGTCGTGACGTACGTCACGCCAATGGCCCATGAGGAGCTCGCCGTAAAGCGGTTCGCCGCCAGATCCGTCGGTGAGCTTCTCCGACCGCCAGCGACGGCATCGATGGCTGAAAGCACCCCGTTACAGGGGCCCACCGCACTCCTAAGATCCTCTAGACATCTTTAGGAGTTGACTTCTGGAGGGCCGGGGTGGGCGCCGTCGAGCAGCTCGTCACGGTCGCCGCCGTGGTCCTCGGCGCTCTGACCACCCACCTGACCAACGCGCTGGCCGAGCGCCGTCGCAAGCACCACCAGTTGCTGACTCGGTGGGATGACCGAAAGCTCGACGCCTACGCGAATTACATCGACCTGATCCGGACCTGCATCTTTCTCGCCGTCGAGCTGTACGAGCACAAGACGGGCCTCCGGGAGAGCCGACGGACCGAGGAAGAGATCAAGGCGGAGATGACGGAAACAGCCCGCCTCCGCGGTCGCGCCTTCGAACGCATCATGCTCCTCGGCGGCGACGAGGTCGTCGAGGCCGCCCACGCCCTCAACGCGATCACCCTCGAAGTGGACTGGCAGGCACTGGGGAGGATCGCCGGCAGCCTGGAGGAGTGGCGCGAGCGCAACCGCGCGTCGTTCCGCGCGATCAACACCTTCCATGATGCGGCCCGCGACGACCTCGGCGTGAGCGGCAGAGTCACGGGAGAGCAGCACCCCGACCGAGACCTACTCCTCCCTCCTTCCTGACCGCCTCCTTAACGAGCCCGACATTAGCCGTGGCCCATCGCCAAGGGGGAAGGTCGCAGCGTGCTGATGTAAGGGCCGTACGGCGACGGCTGGATAAATTCCTTTAGACACAATGGCTTACGTAAAAGGAAGCCCCGGACAGTAAGTTGAGCGAAGCACTGCTTCACCTGCCCACTGCAGGGGCTCCCGCCCTCATGCGACCTTCGGGTCAGTTGTTTCCATAGCTCCAATTCTGCCAGGTCTTACCGGCTATGCTCCACTGCTGAACGCGGGCGCCATTGGCGTCGCTGCCGTTGTCGATCTCTATGACCTTGCCGCTGTTCACGTTGTAGATGTAGCTGCTCGCGAACTTCCAGCGCTGGGTGTCCCGGTCCCCGCAAGACCACTGCTGGACGGGCGCGCCGTTATCTGTGCGGGAGTCCGCGATCTCCAAGCACTTCCCACTGTTGCGGTTGATGATCCGGTACGCACCGTTGTCGCCCTGAACCTTCCACCGAGCCCCGGCCTGCCCCGCACAGTTCCACATCTGAGCCCGGGCGCCGTTGCTCTGACTCGAGCCGTCGATCTCCAGACACTTCCAGTTCCAGTTATTTACCAGAGTGGTGTCGTTTTGATTGATGGCGAGGCTGACGTTAGGGGTCAGCAAGATGGCTGCAAGTGCGGCCATTACGAGCCCGATAAGCTTGCCGATTTTCTTCACCGAGTATTCCTCTTCCTGAGAGCTGGAGGGGGTCCGGATGAGTGACCTGGAACGTCAGAGGTATCGCCGATTGCTGCGCGCGCCAGGAGTGCTTGTGCTGGCGGCGCAACCATCAGCCCCTGAAGTGCGACTTGCCCTGACTTGTCATGAACACCCCTTGGTCATGATCATATATGCCATGATCATCGGCCCTCGCCGCCCGTGCCACCAGTGACAATCCCGCCAAGTCGGCAGCGAGACCGCCATGAGATCTGGCTGGAGCGCGGCCGCAGTGGTATAGACGTGTGTGCGGGCTCGCTCCGCCCCCCCCATGCCTGGCCGATGAGGTCAACTTCCTATGATCCTTAGGTGAAGCTTCTCCCTCGCTGGTTGATCAGCCTCTCTGCGGTCGCCACCCTGTTCGCCTCGGCCGGCTGCTCGTCCGACGACAGTGCCCGAGTCGCCGCCCCGGACCCAGCCCCTCCGGAAAAGCAGGCTCAGCTCTGTCGGGCGCTGAATAAAGAACTTCCTGAGGTCATCGATGAGAAGAAGCGTCGACCTGTCTCTCCAGCGTCGGATTTCACTGCCGCTTGGGGAAGACCCTCAATTTCGTTGCGCTGCGGAGTGAGACGCCCATTGCTGGTAACGGAGGGCTACAAGTACTACAGGCCCAATTCGCCGACGATCGAGATCAGAGACGTCGAATGGCTGCCTGAGGAGCAGTCGGACGGAAGTGTCCGGCTCACGACTTCAAAGCGAACCGCTTGGGTGGAAGTGACAATTCCAGCGAAGTACGCGGGCCTCAGCGGTGAGTTTAGTATGCTTTTTGATCTCTCTGACGCGGTCAGGGAAACCATCCCCTTCGGCTACATTGAATAGCGAATACCTGCCCGCATGATGGCCACCCATGCCCTCAACGCAGCGGCTCTCGAAGTCGGCTGGCAGGCGCACAGCAGCACAGGGAATCTGAAGAACCGGGCGATGTTCCGCGCGATCAACGCCTTCCACGACGAATCCGCATGGACTTCATCGTCAGCGGCAGAGTCACCGGCGAGCAGCACCCTGAACGTGACCTGCTATTACCGCCGAGGCGGTTTGACTCCTAGGCCCATCAGCTACTAACGCGGGTCGCCCAACAGGACGAGACCATCCCACTTGCATCGCCCTCCAAATGACCGCGCTCAGCACTCAGTCAAAGTTTCCCCTTTCGCCAAGCTCCCGGCTGCGCGTCCGCTCCGCCCCGGCTGCACCGACGCGCGCCCACATGGATAGCCCCGGGCCATGAGTCGCGAACCCAAGACGCCATAGCCACCGGTCAAAGCGATGCCTCCCGGCAGGGGATCGGCCGACTCCGGGATGGAGGGGGCGCCGTTGCCGAGTACGGGCCATGCGTAGCTGACGTAGGGAGCTCCTATCCCGTCTGCCATCGACCCAGGCAGAGGGATAGGAGCTGGGGCGAGTGGTGGGCTGAGGAAGAGGAGCAGCGTCGGCGGTCGAGTCACCGTTGCGAGAGTGAGATGTTCCTGCAACTGCCGCCGGTCGGCCGCAACAATGACGTCATGGATCAGGGACTCGCAGCTGTTCTTGGTGGTGCTGTCGGCGCTCTGGGCGCAGGGCTGACAGCAAGCCTTGGGTTCTGGCAAGCCCGCTGGGTGACCAGGCAGCAAATATCAGGCACCAACGGCCAATGGCGAAGGCAGGTGCAGCGAGACGCTTACGGGATCTTCCTCGACCGCTACCTGAAGCTGACCCGCTTCCTCGGCGAGACGGAGAAGAAGATAAGGAATCAGGAGTACACCGAGACGGATGCAGGCCGGATTGCTTCGTCAGTGGGCACCCAACTTGATGATCTACTGACCGCCATCATCACAGTGGATCTAGAGGGCCCTCCGGAGCTGGGAACCAGCGCACACCAGGGGTACGACGCGATGCGGGACTGGTGGATCGCCCTTACCAGGCTGGCCAACGCCCTTGCAGACGATGAGCTGGCGCCAGGCCACTCGCAAGCTGTGACGGAAGCGCAGCACGATGCGGGGGAACAAATCGGGCACTTTGCCAGACTGGCGCAACAGCACTTGAATGAGATCCGCTAATACCGTGTTAGTGCCGCCGCTAGAGAGCCGTTTCGACAGCTCAGCCCTCGGTGTGGGTGGGCACGCAGTGAGCGTCTAACTGCGCGACAGTCCTCGCGTACGGCAGCGAACACCTGCGAACGCCGGCGGACAGCAACAGCAGGTGAAGGGCACGCCAAGCCAAGTTCAGACACCCACGCCAGTTGCTTCGGGACAAAGATCAGGGATCGATACGCTGCGCCGTCATAGCCCCGGAACTGAACTCAGCCTTCCCGAAAAACGGGTAAACCTCGCCCAGAACGGGGTCAGGTAGGCAAGATGCCGCAGGTCAGATGCCTTCTGGCGGCCCCCACGCTAGGCGCCTTCTAAGCGCTTGGCCGCAGGTTCGAGTCCTGCCGGGGGCGCTCGCTCCATGGCGCACGCCCTTCCCTGTCGGGAGGGGCGTTTTTGCTGGCCCCCGGGTGCGGGGCGGGGCCGCCACCTGTCCCGGCGCCGGACTGCCCGTCAAAAACGGGAAAACCGGGGGGGGATCCCACGCAGCCCACTGGCCTTCGGCGCCTGAGCGGCGGCGGAACACGGTGCGACAAGGCAGAGGTCGCCGCCGGGGTACGGCCGTTGGCGGGAACGGCACGGCAGTGGGGCCCCGGCCGTGATCACATGCTCTCTGCTCCGGCGTTCAGGTCTGCCGGGTACTACCGGTGTCGATGAGGATCTGTCCGGCCCGGGTGATGTTGTCGGCCCGTACGGCCCTGGCCATCGCGGCACGTGCCGCGTCGGGCGTGGCGTCGGGCGGGACCACCAGCAGGGCGAAGTGATCGTTCTCGCCCCGTGTGATGAGGACAGTGTCGTCACCGACCGGGAAGGAATCGATGTGTACAACCAGGTCGTCAATGGTCAGCCGGGTCGGGAGCTCTCCCCAGGCGCTCGTGTCCAGGCCGACACGGGTGATGGGTCCGAGGTGCTCGGTCAGGGCGGTGACCAGGCCGGGAAGTTCGGCACCGATGTCGCGGGAGCGCGGCCACCACGCGCCGTCCAGGACTCCCCCGCGCTCCTGTGTCGTCTCCAGCCGCAGGAGCGCCGTCCCGGGTGTCACGGCGTGGTGGATCGCGTCCGGTAGAAGCCCAGGAAGGCGTGGGGTGTCGGAATCGGCCATGGTGTGCTCGCCTGCCTCCGAGGATTCGGCGCGTTCGTTCGTCGTCCGGGGTGCGTCGCGGTCACCGGGCGAAGCGCTCGCCGTGATCCCACCGTACTCCGCAGGCCGGCCGCGGGCCCGCCACAGGGCCGTCGCACGCCCGCGCTCCCGGGGATTGCCCTGGTCGCGCAGGGTCTGCGGACCGCCTGCCGGAGTAGGGTGGGGAGACCGGGAACCCTTCGTACACCGGCTTCCACGCGGGTGTCGTTCCCGGCGAGTCACCATGCCGGGCAGTCGACGACGAGCCCGGGGGCAGGTTCGCATCATGGCTGTCGCCCTCGACCATCCGATCACCGATGAGCATGCCCCTTCGCCGCCCGCTCGCCTGTCCCTGACACCGGGGACGACGCCCGGCCTTCTGGACGGCGCCTGGTGGCCCCGCTCACGCGATCTCTCCCGCGAGCTCCCCGCACTGGCGGAGAGGCTGGACCACTCCTGGGGGCGGGTCACCCGCGTCACGGTGAATCCGGCCTTCTGGCCCGTGATCCCCCGCAAGGTTCCCGTCACCGGGCACACGGTGCACGTGGGGTGGTTCTCGAATGAGCAGGACCCGCACAAGCTCCTCGTGTTCTCCTACACCGCGGACCGCCTGGACCTGCTGATCATCCCGCCGGAGACCGCCCCGGCCGCGGCCGCCCGGCTGATGTCCGCCGCGACCGTCCCCGGAAGCCTCCTCACCACGAGCAGGCTGATGGAGGACGAACGGGCGGCCGACGACGCGACGGAGTCACGGGGCCGCGAAGAGGAGTGGGAGACCGAGGGCGGGACCGCGCCGCCATCGGCCGGGATCCGGACCGGGCCGCCACGCTCCGCCCGAGGGATGTGAGAGGACCTTGGAGATCGCCGTCACTCTGGCCGTGATCCTCGGCATGATCGCTGTGGGAGCCCTTCTGATCCACCGGCTCAATGCCCAGCACAACGAAAGGATCGCCGGCTTCCGCTACAGCGGCGTCCTGCCGTGGCGTGACAGCCGAAGCCGGAACCGCCCACGGTCGGCCATCGACCCCGCCGGACCTCTCCTCGCCCGAAACCGCCGCGGGCAACCGCACGGGGGGCCGCAGGCGACTCCGGCTTTTCTCCGGCCTGAGGAAGTGACCATGACGCCCGCACGTCCCACCCGCGCCCCGGCGGAGCCGGTGCTGTCGGCGGGACGCGCCGACATTCGCATCGTCGCCGCGTCCCCCGAGACCGCCCGCCACGTCGCGGAGGTCCTCCGGCACTGCTTCGATTCCACCGAGCAACGCAGCTACCCGACCGGCCGCGAAGGCGGTACCCGGCTCCACCTCACCGTCGACACCACACATCCCGCCGAGCCCGCGCGGTCCTGGCTGGCGACCAGCCGGACTTCGGAGGCCGGCCGGCCGCCGAATGACGAGGTCTGAACAGCCCGCGGCCCTCCCCTCATCCCGGAGGGCGGAGCTCCCGAAAGGGCACTACCGTTGGCCCATGAGCGTCTTCATCAAGCTGGTGGAGAATCGTCCGCCGAAGGAGTACGCGAACGATCGGACGGCGGATATCTCCTACGGCGACACCACCGAGGGTAATTCCGAGGTCACTTACCAATACGACGTGCTTCCCGGCGGCACCCTGAGAATCCTGCGGGTCACAAGAGGAGAAGAAGCCGTCGTCCATGCGGTCTACGCCCCGGGCCTGTGGTTTCGCGTCGAGGGCCTCTGCCGCGGCACTACGGAATAGCACTACGGAATAGCGGCCCGGGCAGGAGACGTCATATCTCGCCCGCTGGAGCGAGGCCGGACCGCGGCAGCGGCCGCACGAGATCTACCGGCCGAGCCGGACACGGCGACGTCACCCGGCTCGGGCACCCGGTCGAGGCCGTGCAGCCCCCGAGGACGCGTTGCCGGGGGCGCTCGCTCCATGTCGCACGCCCCTCCCTGTCGGGAGGGGCGTTTTCGCTGGTCGGGTGGGGCTCAGGGGGCGGGCGCGGAGGGATGCCGGGCGGAGCCGCCCGGATGCTGACGGTCCGGTTGGCACCGGCCCCGGACAGCCCCCAGGATCCTTCCCGCGGCCGTATGACCCAAACGGGTGATTACGCTGACCAACTCTTCCAAAAATCCTCAAATCGGCGGACTCTTCTGACCATGGGTTCCCCGCCGCAACGGGGAATCGGGGGAAGGGAGTACGCACCCATGCACGTATCGAGGAGTGCCGTCAGGCGCGCGGCAAGACTGGTCCTCTCCTTCGGCGCGGCGCTCGCGCTGGTCACCGGCTTCTCCGCCGAGGCCCAAGCGGCCAACGGAAAGCTCAGCTTCAAGGACGCGGACGGGATCGTGCACGAGAGGGCCAATCCCACCGACGGCGTGTGCTACAGCTTCACCAAGCCCGCGGTGAGCGTCGACAACTTCACGGACACGGACGGCAGGCTCTTCACGGGCAGCCTGTGCGAGGAAGGCACCTTCCTCATCGACATCTTCAAAGGGACGTCCCTGGTCTTCGGCGGAACGAAGCCCATGAGTGCCAAGCTGGGGGGCTGACCGGCATGGGCGTCCGGGCACGGGCGGGGCGCGCGGCCCTCACCCTGGTCACATCGATCGCACTGGTCACCGGTCTCGCCGGCGAATCACCGGCGGCCACGGGGACGTTGACGTACACGGACGCGCAGGGCGTGGCACACCAGAAGGTCAATCCACCGGACGGCGAGTGCGCCTTCTTCGGATCCCCGGCGGTCAGGGTCGAAAACGCCACGGGTACCGATGCCGCGCTGTATCGCGACCAGAATTGCCAGGATTTCCTCATCACCGTGTTCAAGGGGACGGCGCTGACGTTCAGCTCATCAAAACCGCAGAGCATCAAATTCGGCTGAGCCGGCCGGGAGTCAGGACGGTAATCATGCACGCAGCACTCGCACGGACGGGACGGGCCGCGCTGGCCCTCGGCACGGCACTCGTACTGGCCACGGGGCTCTCCACCAGCGCCCAGGCCATGACGGGCACGTTCACCTACCGCAGCAATGACGGAAGCGTGGACTCCTTCCAGGACAAGCCGAACGGCACCTGCTTCTTCTTCCTCTTCGCGGCGTCCAAGATCTCCAACAACACGAACACCAAGGCGACGGTCTACCAGAGCGCGACGTGCGGCAGCGGCCCCACGGTGGTCGTACCGTCCCGTGGTTCCACGGACGTCGGTGCCGACACTCTCAACAGCGTGAAATTCGGCTGAGCGGAGCCCCGAGGTCCGCTCACTCCGCCGGGGCGCCGCCGCACCGGGCGCGGTCGCTCCGCGCAGGTCGGCGGACAGCTCCCCGTCGCCGGAGGCGGGGAGCACCCGGGAACAAGCATGGCGCCCGCGAAGGATCGAGGGCGCCACACGGGTGCGGTCCTGGGTGAGGGTGCCCGGGACCGCCGGCTGCTCGCACATCACCCGCGGGTCGTCGCCCCGCGGGTCTGTGTCACCCGTTGATGCAGGTGTTGCCGGACGCCGCGTTCAGCAGGCCGACGATGTCGATGGTGTTGCCGCAGAGGTTGATCGGAACGTGGACCGGGATTTGGATGACGTTCCCGGAGACGACGCCGGGCGAACCGGCGGCCACGCCATTGGCGCCGGCGTCGGCCACGGCGCTGCCGGTCAGGCCCGCGAGCGTGGCGCCGACGGTGGCGGTCAGAACAGCTGTTTTGGCGATACGTGACATGCGGAGAACACCTTTGCTCGGTCGTACTGGAGGGCACCCGGCCGGTGACGGTCGGGGCCCGGATCAACGCCGATCCCTCGCAAAGGTTTCGTACATGGCGCGGACGGGTGATTCCTTATTCCGCCCGTGTATTCCGGTCATTTCACCGGGCAGAGGGGAGAGCGGGACCGGTGCCCCCGGGAGCGAGCGGCACCCTGCCACCACCCAGGTCTCCCCCGCTCCTCCCGTCACGCAGGCTCCGCCGCCAGCCGTACCGCGAACGCCTCCAGCTCCTCGCGCCACCCGGCCGCCAGCCGCGTCGCCGCCGCCGTCCGCGAGGCGCGGTCGACCAGCTCCCGGATGAGGCGCTCCGCGATGCCCCGCTCCTCCCGCTCCAGGAGGATCTCCCGCAGCAGCTCCGCGTCCCAGTCGTACTCGGGGCCGCCGTCGAGGAAGCCGCGCAGCCGCCAGGCCGCGTGCAAGGAGCGGGCGTAGGCGTCGTACGGGGCGTCGAGGTCGGGGCGGTCGGCGAGCGCGGCGCCCAGCCGTAGCGGGTGGCGCACCGCGTACCAGCCGGCGGCGCAGCCGCGGTCGCATCCCGATATGCACCGCCCCGGCCACGGGTCGTCGAGGTATTCGGCGGCCATGGCCTCGTGGGCGTACGTGCCGACGGCCCGCTCCACGCGCATGTCGTCCCAGAGCTGCCAGGCGGTGCCGGGCAGCCGTGCCGCGAGCCGGTCGGCGAGGGTGAGCGCGAGGTCGCCGGCGAGGGTGGCGGTGGACTCGCCGAACCGCCTGGCCTCGCCCGCCCAGCCGTTCCGCTCGTGCTCGGCGGCCCGGCTGACGTGGAGGGCGGGGATACCCCGGCGCAGGGCGGCGTTGTCCCGGACGTCACCGCGGATGAGCGTGCAGGTGTCGAGGAGTTCCAGCGCGGCGGCGGCGTCCACGGCCTCGGGCGCCTCGGGGTCGCCGCCGGCCGCGAGGTAGCCGGTGACGAGGGTGAGCGGACGGACCCGGTCGACGCCCACGGCGACGAGCTCGGCGAGGGACTCGATCAGTCCGGCGCCCCGGGTGTCGGCGGTCCGCCAGCGCCGGTGTTCGTCGTTGAGGAGCCCGCGCAGGCGCTCCTCTACCCGGTCGAGCATCCCGGCGCGCTGGAGCTGGGGCGCCATCTCCTGAGGCGCCACCGCGCGCGGCGGCCTGGGTTGCGTCGTCATCGTGTGCCTCCCTGGATCGGCTTCGGCCCTGCGACCGACCCTGCCGGGCGGATGCTCCGCTCTCATCGGCGGAGCGTGACCGGCCGTAAGACTTCCCATCGCAGCGCGCGGGAAGCGACGGTTTCCTGCCATACCGGAATGGGTCATGCCTGGGGCGCACCAAGGGGCAGCAGGGCCTGGATGCGGGCGCCCCCCGGGTCTCCTGGTGCGCCCGTTGCGCGCTCTTGCCCCGCGACGGGGTCTCCTGCCCTGGCCGGCGGGGGTCAGGCGCACGTGAATGTGGCTCATATTCGGCTGTTGCGCAGATGCGCGAAATCGCTCTCGCCCGCCGCCGGGGCGGACGGTGGGGGTGTCGTGCCGGTTACCGCCGCACGTCAAGGTCGTACGGATCTTCGATCGGGCGGCGGGGGCGGGGCGCCGACCGCCGCCGTCCACCGCCGGGGTCGGTGTCCCTGACACACATCAGGCCAATTCCCCGGACCTCGCGGTAAGGGGACGGGCGGAGGCCCGGCGGGGCGGGCGGCGACCGGCCGTGGCACCCACGCGGCGTCTGTACACCGGCCGCCGAGCGCCGCTACAACGGATGAGGACCCGGCTTTCCGACCATGGGCACGGCTCCGGCCGAGGACTTCGGACTCCGCGCTCCGGGCCGCCGGCCCGGGTCGTCGGCTCCGGACCACGCGGCGGCCGGGCGGCGGACGACCCCCGGGCCCGTGGAGGCGGCGGTGCGCAGGATCGCGATTGTCGGCGCGGGGCAGGCGGGGCTGCAACTGGCCCTGGGGCTGCTGGCCGGGCGCGCCGGGGTGGGTACGGGGACAGGTACGGGGACAGGTACGGGTACCGAGAACGGCGCGGGCACCGGCGACACACGCCGCGCAGGAGACACCGGGGACACGGGGAACACCGGAGGCAGCAGTGACGCCCGCGACCGGGCGGACACCGGCTACGAAGCCACCGGTTACGAAGTCACCGTCCACGCGGCCCTCACGCCCGAGCGGCTCCGGACCGGCCGCGTCCGTTCCACCCAGGTGATGTTCGGCCCCGCCCTCGCCCTGGAGCGGGCCGCCGGGCTGGCCCTGTGGGAGGCGGAGACGCCCCCGCTCACGAGCCTGCGGCTGGCCGCCGCCGATCCGCCCGGCACCCCGTCCGCCCGGCTGACCGCGACGCTCGACGAGCCCGCGCAGTCGGTCGACCAGCGGGTGAAGACGGCCCGCTGGCTGGAGCTGGTGGAGGAGCGCGGCGGCCGGGTGGAGTACGGCGAGGTCGAGCCCGGCAGGTTGGAAGGGATCGCCGCCGGGCACGACCTTACGGTCGTCGCCACCGGCCACGGCCCCCTCTCGGAGATCTTCGACCGGGACGCGCGGCACAGCCCGTACGACCGGCCCCGGCGGCATCTGGCCGGCCTCTACGCGCACGGCGTGGCCCGGGCCCCGGAGGCACCCGGCGCGCAGGTGCGGACCAACCCCGTAGCGGACCTCGGGGAGTTCTTCGCGATGGAGGGCACGACCGTGTCCGGGCCGTGCGCGATGCTGATGTGGACGGCCCGGCCGGGCGGCGCGTTCGACTGCTGGCAGGACCGTCCGGGCCCGGACGCGACGGCCGCGCGCACGCTGGAGCTGCTGCGGACCCACCTCCCGTGGGAGTACGAGCTGTGCGCGGGGCTGGAGCCGACGGACGCGGGCGCGGCGCTCACGGGCGCCGTCACGCCCGTCGTCCGGCACCCGGTGGCGCGGGTCGGGGCGGACGCGTACGTCCTCGGCATGGCGGACGCGGTGGTGCTCAACGACCCGGTGTCGGGCCAGGGCGCCAACAGCGCGGCCCGCTGCGCCGACACGTATCTGCGCGCCGTCCTGGACCACGGCGACCGCCCGTTCGACCGTACGTGGATGCTGCGGACGTTCGCCGCGTACTGGGAGCACGCCCGTCATGTGACGGCCTTCAGCAACATGCTGCTGGAGCCGTTGCCCGGGCACGCGGAGCGGGTCCTGACCGCCGCGGTCGACCACCCCGAGGTGGCGCACCGGTACTTCAACGGCTACGCCGACCCGGCGGGCTTCCAGGACTGGTTCATGGAGGCCGACCGGGCCGACGCCTATCTGGCGGCCGTGACGGGGCGTACGCCCGTGGGCGACGGGTGAGGCCGGCGGGGCGGCAGGCCCCTCGCGCCGTCCGGGGGCGCCGCCGGTAGCCTGGAATCCGGTGGCGGCCGCAGCCGTACCGGTCACTCACGGGTACCGGATCGGCCGACCGGATCGGCGACAGGCCGGTACCGGACCGGCAACGGATCGGCCCGAGACCGGCAGCGGCCCGGCACCGGACCGGCGGCCGGACGAGCCGCCGCGCGGCGGTGGGGCCCGCCGTACCCGAACCGCGGCCCGGACGCCGCCGACGGTCCCTGCTTGCGTACGACCGCGCCTTCGCGAGGGGGCCTGCGAGTGGGAGGCGGAGATGGGCCCGTCACGGGCGGTGGCAGACAGCGGTCCCGGGGTGCGCGCGCCCGGGCGCGCGCAGGGTCGGCGGGACGGGCAGGGCCCGGTCGTCTGCGCCGTGTCGCTCGGCGGCGGCCTGGGCGCCGCCGCCCGCTACGGCGCGGGCCTGCTGTGGCCGACGCCGGCCGGCGCCTTCCCCTGGACCACGTTTCTGGTCAACACCGTAGGGTGCGCCCTCATCGGCGTCCTCCTTACGGTCATCGCGGCGCTTCCGGCGCCCCACCGGCTGCTGCGGCCGTTCCTGGGCACCGGGGTCCTCGGCGGGTTCACCACGTTCTCCACGTACGCGGTGGACGTCCAGCGGCTGGCCGCGGACGGGCGGCTGCCGACGGCGGTCGCGTACGTCGTGGGCACACCGGTCGCCGCGCTGGCCGCGGTGTGGGCGGCGGCGACCGCGACCCGGCGCCTCACCGTAAGGAGGACGGGATGAGCGCGAACCCCCCGAACGGCACGCCCGCGGACGGCACGTCCCCGAACGACACACCCTCCGGTGGCTCGTCCCGGAACGGCACACCCCCCGGCGGCTCGTCTTCTAACGGCGCGTCCTCCAACGGCGCGCCCGCCCACGGCGCGCTCCCGGGCGGCCCGGCGCTCCGGCTGACGGTCTATCTGGGCGAGTCCGACACCTGGCGCCACCGCCCCCTCCACACGGAGATCGTGCACCGCGCCCACGCGGCCGGGCTCGCGGGCGCGAGCGTCTTCCACGGCGTCGAGGGCTTCGGCGCCTCCTCGGTCGTGCACACCGCCCGGCTGCTGTCCCTGAGCGAGGACCTGCCGGTGGCCGTCGTGATCGTCGACACCGAGGAGCGCGTACGGGCCTTCCTGCCCACCCTGGACGAGCTCCTGGGCGAGGACCGCCTGGTCGTGCTCGACGAGGTGCAGGTCGTCCGCCGGCCGGGCGGCGGGGGTCGCCCCGCGTGAACTGGCTGTTCGTCGTCGGCGGGGCCATGGCAGGCGCCCCCCTGCGCTATCTCACCGACCGGGCCGTGCAGGCCCGGCACGACTCCGTGCTCCCCTGGGGCACGTTCACCGTGAACGTCATCGGCTGCCTGGTCCTCGGCGTCCTCACCGCCGCCGCGCCGGGCCACCTCCGCCTGCTCCTGGGCACGGGCTTCTGCGGCGCGCTCACCACGTACTCGACCTTCTCCTACGAGACCCTGAACCTGGCCACGACGGGCGCCCGCGGCTACGCGGCGGCGAACGCCCTCGGGAGCGTGGTGGTGGGTCTGGGCGCGGCGTGGGCGGGGGTCGGGCTGGGCGGGGCGCTGTGGGGGTGACCACTCATTCGAACGTGTGATCCTTCGACTGTTCCACGCCGGGGCCGGCTGCGGGGCCAGTACCGTGACGAGCACGCCCCACCCACAACGGAGGCCCCGTGAGCGCGCAACCCGACGGCCCGTACGGACCGCTGATCCCCATGCCCGAGCTCAATGCCGACGCGCTCAGAGTCGCCGTGGCCCAGATCCTGCCGAGCAGGCTCCCCGCCTTCACCAGACAGTTGTCCGAAGCGGCGACGAACGCGCAGAAGATGCAGAGTCTCGCTCCACTGAGGACCTTCGTCCACTACTGGGCCGTGATCGTCGCGATCGAGCGTCACCCGCAGCGCGGTGCCCGCCTGCACGAACTCGAACGCGCCCTCGCTGCGGGCGAGGCGGGCAGGGAAGCCGTTACGGAGGTCAGGCTCATCTGGGAGGCAGCGGAAGCCGAGGCCGGACTGTGAGCGATTGGGGCTGGGAGTACGACCCGAGCGAGGAATATCTCACCAAGGGTCTGCCGCCCGGAGCCGTGGCCGAGGTGGAGCGGCTCGCCACGGAACTCGCCGCGCTCGGCATGGACGCGGCCAAGGTGGGCGAGCCGGTCGGGAAGGAGGGCGGGCTGCGGGAGCTGCCGATCTTCGGCGGACTCGGCCTCATCGGCTTTCCAGCGGTTCCCCGGGACAGCCGCGTCTATGTCGTCAACATCGTCTGGTCCGGCTGACATCCCGGGATCATTCATCGCCTTCCCGTACCCCCAGGTGCTCCAGCAGCACCGCCCGTAGCTCCCGTGCCGCCCTCGGCGGGGCGACGTCCTTACGGTGGGCCACCGCGATCGTGCGGCGCATCCGGGTGCCCTCGAAGGGCGTCACGCGCAGCCCCGAGCGGGCCGCGACCATGCCCGGGACGACGGCGAGGCCGAGCCCCGCGCGGACGAAGCCCAGGACCGCGTCCATCTCGCCGCCCTCGACCGTGAACGCCGGCTCGAAGCCCGCCGCCCGGCAGGCCGCCGTGGTGATCTCGCGGAGGTCGTAGCCGCGCCGGAACATCACCATCGGCAGGCCCTCCAGGTCCGTCACGCGGAGCGCGCGGCGCCGGGCGGGCGGGGGCGCGGTGGGGGCGGAGACGACGACCAGGTCCTCGCGGAGGAGCTCCGTGGTGGCCAGGGCGGGGGCGCCGACCGCGAGCGGGGTGATGATCAGGGCCAGGTCGAGGCCGCCCGCCGCGAGGGTGCGGACCAGGTCCTGCGAGCCGCCCTCGTCGACGACGAGCTCGATGCCCGGATAGCGGGCGTGGTAGGCGCGCAGCACGTCGGGGACCAGGCTCGCGCACAGGCTCGGCGGGGCGCCGAGCCGGACCCGGCCGCGGCGCAGCTGGACGACCTCCTCGACCTCGCGGCGCGCCGTCTCGGTGTCGGCGAGGATCTGCCGGGCCAGCGGCAGCAGCGCCTCGCCCGCGTCCGTCAGCGTGATGTTGCCCCGGGCGCGGTGGAAGAGCTCGGCGCCCAGCTCCCGCTCCAGGGCGCGGATCTGCTGGGAGAGCGAGGGCTGGGCGACGTGCAGCGCCTCGGCCGCGTGGGTGAAGTGACGGACTTCGGCGAGAGTCGCGAAGTAGCGGAGCTGCTGAAACTGCACCCGAGCATCGTATATAGGCATCTCCTATCGAAACCAGCTCCACCATGTCTTGGACGGATCGAACACCGTGGTCCTAGCGTCGGGTTCCATGGCACTGGCGACCCGGACGGAACGGACTCCGTCCCTCATCGGCTCCGTGTGGCGCTCCACCGTCGGCAAGAAGGCGGTCATGGCGGTCACCGGCGTGATCATGCTGGCGTACCTGGTCGCCCACATGCTGGGCAATCTGAAGGTGTTCTTCGGGGCCGGGGAGTTCAACCACTACGGGGCGTGGATCCGCACCATCGGCGAGCCCTTCCTGCACCACAAGTGGTTCCTGTGGATCGCCCGGGTGGTGCTGGGCTCGGCGGTCGTGCTGCACGGCGTGGCCGCGTTCCAGCTGAGCCGCCGCGACCTCGCCGCCCGGCCGGCCAAGTACGCGCACGCCCGGCGCCGTGCGAGCTACGCGACCCGCACCATGCGCTGGGGCGGGGTGATCCTCGCGCTGTTCATCGTCTGGCACATCCTCGATCTCACCACCCTGACGGTGAACCCCAACGCCGAGGAGGGCCGCCCGTACGAGAACCTCGTCGCCTCCTTCGACCGGCCGCCCGTCACCGCCCTCTACATCGTGGCGATGCTCGCCCTCGGGCTGCACATCCGGCACGGCTTCTGGAGCGCGGCGCAGACGCTGGGCGCGAACTCACCGCGCCGCGACCGGCTGTTCAAGGTGCTCGCCAACGCCCTGGCGCTTTTGCTGACCTGCGGCTTCATCGCCGTACCCGTGGGAGTCATGACTGGAGTCGTGAGCTGAGATGGACACCACCCTGAACGACACCCTGGACAACAGCCCGGACGGAACCGGCGAGTACCACCGCTACCGCGTCGGCGCCCCCGTCGCCGACACCAAGGCGCCCGACGGCCCGATCGCCGAGCGCTGGGACCGGCGCCGCTTCGAGGCCAAGCTGGTCAACCCCGCCAACCGCCGCAAGCAGACCGTCATCGTGGTCGGCACCGGCCTCGCGGGCGGCGCGGCCGGCGCGACCCTCGCCGAGCAGGGCTACCGCGTGGTCCAGTTCTGCTACCAGGACTCGCCGCGCCGCGCCCACTCCATCGCCGCGCAGGGCGGCATCAACGCCGCGAAGAACTACCGCAACGACGGCGACTCCGTGCACCGGCTCTTCTACGACACCGTGAAGGGCGGCGACTTCCGCGCCCGCGAGTCCAACGTCCACCGCCTCGCCCAGGTCTCGGTCGAGATCATCGACCAGTGCGTCGCGCAGGGCGTGCCCTTCGCCCGCGAGTACGGCGGGCTGCTGGACACGCGCTCCTTCGGCGGCGTGCAGGTCTCGCGGACCTTCTACGCGCGCGGGCAGACCGGCCAGCAGCTGCTGCTCGGCGCGTACCAGGCGCTGAGCCGGCAGATCGACGCGGGCAACGTCGAGATGCACGCCCGCACGGAGATGCTCGACCTGATCGTGGTGGACGGGCGGGCCCGCGGCATCGTCGCCCGGGACCTGATCACGGGCGCCGTCGGCACCTACCTGGCCGACGCGGTCGTCCTCGCCTCCGGCGGCTACGGCAATGTCTTCTACCTCTCCACCAACGCCAAGAACTCCAACGCCACCGCGGCCTGGCGGGCGCACCGCCGGGGCGCCTACTTCGCCAACCCCTGCTTCACCCAGATCCACCCCACCTGCATCCCGCGCTCCGGCGACCACCAGTCGAAGCTGACGCTGATGAGCGAGTCGCTGCGCAACGACGGCCGCATCTGGGTGCCCAAGGCCAAGGGCGACACCCGCCCGCCGGCCTCGATCCCCGAGGACGAGCGCGACTACTACCTGGAGCGGATCTATCCCTCCTTCGGCAACCTCGTCCCGCGCGACATCGCCTCCCGCGCCGCGAAGAACGTCTGCGACGAGGGCCGCGGCGTCGGCCCCGGCGGGCAGGGCGTCTACCTCGACTTCGCCGACGCGATCACCCGCCTGGGCCGCGAGGCGGTCGAGGCGAAGTACGGCAACCTCTTCGAGATGTACGAGCGGATCACCGCCGAGGACCCGTACCGGGTGCCGATGCGGATCTACCCGGCGATCCACTACACCATGGGCGGCCTGTGGGTGGATTACGACCTCCAGACCACGCTCCCCGGCCTCTTCGCGATCGGCGAGGCCAACTTCTCCGACCACGGCGCCAACCGGCTGGGCGCGTCCGCGCTGATGCAGGGGCTGGCCGACGGCTATTTCGTCCTGCCGTCCACCATCAACGACTTCCTGGCCCGGCACCCGCACGACGCCGTGCCCGGGGACCACCCCGCCGTGGCGGAGGCCGTCGCGGAGGTGACGGACCGGCTGCGGCGCCTGCTGGCCGTCGACGGCGACCGCACCCCGGACTCCTTCCACCGCGAGCTCGGCGAGCTGCTGTGGGACGAGTGCGGCATGGCCCGCACGGACGCCGGGCTGCGCAAGGCGCTGGACCGCATCCCCGCGCTCCGGGAGGAGTTCTGGCGGCGCGTCAAGGTGCCGGGGACCGGCGCGGAGCTCAACCAGTCCCTGGAGAAGGCCAACCGGATCGTCGACTACCTGGAGCTGGCCGAGCTGATGTGCCTGGACGCCCTGCACCGCACGGAGTCCTGCGGCGGCCACTTCCGCGAGGAGAGCCGCACTCCGGAGGGCGAGGCCGCCCGTAAGGACGACGAGTTCTCGTACGCGGCCGCCTGGGAGTTCACGGGGACGGGCAGCGCGCCCGTGCTCCACAAGGAAGACCTGCGATTCGCATACGTCCACCCCACTCAGCGGAGCTACGCGTGAACCTCACCCTGCGCATCTGGCGCCAGCGCACCGCCGACGCGGCGGGCGCGATGACCTCCTACGAGGTCTCGGGCATCAGCGAGGACATGTCCTTCCTGGAGATGCTCGACCACCTCAACGAAGAGCTGATCCTCGCCGGCGACGAGCCCGTCGCCTTCGACCACGACTGCCGCGAGGGCATCTGCGGCGCCTGTGGCATGGTCATCAACGGGCAGGCGCACGGCCCCGAGCGGACCACCACCTGCCAGCTGCACATGAGGCACTTCGCGGACGGCGACACCGTCGACGTCGAGCCGTGGCGGGCGGCGGCGTTCCCCGTCGTGAAGGACCTGGTCGTGGACCGGTCCGCCTTCGACCGCGTCATCGGCTCCGGCGGCTATGTCTCCGTCCCCACGGGCTCCGCGCCCGAGGCCCACGCGACGCCCGTCCCCAAGCCCGTGGCCGACCTGGCCTTCGAGCACGCCGAGTGCATCGGGTGCGGGGCGTGCGTGGCGGCCTGCCCGAACGGGTCGGCGATGCTCTTCACATCGGCGAAGGTCGTCCACCTGAACGCGCTGCCGCAGGGGGCTCCGGAGCGGGAGTCCCGGGTGCTGGGCATGGTGGGGGCGATGGACGCGGAGGGGTTCGGGGGGTGCACGAATACGGGTGAGTGCGCTACGGCTTGCCCCAAGGGGATTCCCTTGCAGTCGATCGCGACGATGAACCGGGAGTTCTTGCGGGCGTCGCTGCGGGGTGGGCGCGGCGCGTAGCCCCTGCGGGGGGCTTTTTCCCCTACCCGCCCCTTCCCGGAACCGGGGGGCTCCGCCCCCGGGCCCCCGGTGGCCTCAAGCGCCGGCCGGGCTGATTCTCACCGCGCCCCGAACACCTGCGTCCACCGCGGCCCGCCCGGCGCGTGGTTCACGCCCACCCCGATCTCCTTGAACGAGCAGTTCAGAATGTTCTTCCGGTGCCCGTCACTGTGCATCCAGGAATCCATGACGGACGCCGCGCCCTGCTGCCCGTAGGCGATGTTCTCCCCGTACGTGCTCCACCGGTACCCCACCGCCGTCACCCGCTCCCCCGGCCCCGCCCCGTCCGGGTTCGTGTGGTCGAAGAAGTTACGGGCGGCCATGTCGTCGGAGTGGCCCTGGGCGGCCGCGTCGAGCTGGGGGTTCTCGGTGAGGGGGCCGCAGCCGGCCTTGGCGCGTTCGGTGTTGACGAGGGCCGTGACCTGGCGGGCGAGGCCGCCGCCCGTGACGCCCGACGGCGGCTTGGGCTTCTTCGGCCCGGCGGCCTTCTCCGTCGTGGCGTCCGGCTCCGGTGCCGGGGAGTCCGTGCCACGGCTCGGGGACGCGCTCGCCGGCGCGGAGGCCGAGGCGGACGCGCTCGCCTTCGGGGAGGCGCTCGCCGAAGCGGAGGCGCTCGCGCTCGCCGAGGCGGCCGGTGCGGACGGGACCGCCGAGCCCTCGGCGCCCAGCGGCCTGACCCGGCTCGGCCGCTCCTCGCCGGCCCGCACCGGCCGGTCCTCGTCAGGGGAGCCGGTGAACAGCTCCATGCCGCCCAGCACCCCGCCGGTCGCGAGGGCGAGCACCGCCGCCCCGATCGCGACCCGCTTCGCCGCGCGCGGCCGCCGCCCCGCGCGGTGACCGCCGCCCTTGCCCGCACCCGTACGGTGCCGCCCCGCGCCTGCCGGGGCGGGCACGGCGCTCGTGGCGGAGACGGGGCCGTGCCGCCCGTGCCCACGACCGCGCCGCCGCCCCACCAGCCGAGCAGCGCCCCGGCGACCGGCACCAGACCGAGGCCGACGAGGAGGCCCTCCGCGGGCACCAGCGCCGACCAGGCCCCGCCGCAGGCGGCGCAGCCGCGCGCGTGGCGGGCGATGCGCTTGCGCCACAGGGCGGACGGGGCGCCGTCCCAGGGGCCGGTGAGCTCGGCGAGCTCCCGGCAGCGCGGGGTGACGGCGAGGGCCCGGACGATCCCGCGCGCCGTGTCGAGCTGCTCCTTCGTGCGCTGCACGCGGACGGCCGTGTGCGCCGCGGACAGCTCCAGGGCGGCGGCGACCTCGGCGCGGGTGAGCTCGCCGGCGGCCTCCAGCCACCACAGGGAAAGGACGGTCTGCTCGCCCTCGTCGAGCCAGCGGGTGGCCTCGGCGACCTCCTTGCGCTGCCCCTGGAGGCCGAGGCGGACGATGGTCAGGTCGACGAAGTCCGCCCGGGGGTCGGGGACTTCGACGGCCTCCTGAAGGCCACTGACGGGTGCCTCGGGGCGGTCCCGCCAGTGGCTGCGTATCTGGTTGGTGGTGACGGCCACGAGCCAGGAGCGGAAGCGCGCGGGGTCGCGCAGCTCCTCCAGGCCGTTGATAACCCGGAGCATGGTCTCCTGCACCACGTCGTCGACGTCGGCGTGACCGTTCAGCGCCCGTCCGACGATGTTGTAGACCAGTGGCAGGTACGCGGCGACGAGCTGGTCCTGTGCCGCCGGGTCCCCGGCTCGCGCCGCCTCGACCACGGCCACGCTCTCACTCTTCACGCTCCGCCACCCCATTCCGTTCGGTCCGACACATAGGAGACGCGAGAGGGTACGCGGGATAACGAAAAGTGCGAAAAAAACTTCACCGTGGGACCGGTGGGACGATAAATTCCGCCAGGATGCCCGGAGTTGCCGCGTCCGCGAAGGCTGCGGCGTCATCCGCCGACATGTCCCGGATGCGATATCCGTCCTCTCCCCCGGCGACGGCCGCCGTCGCGGTGACGAGCCCGGCCCGGCGGCCGAACGGGGTGTCCGTGAACGTCCACGCCTGGACCGCCCGGCGCTCCAGGACCGTCGTCTCCCGGCCGAAGGTGCCCGACCGTACGACCAGGTGGCGTCCCCGCACCCCGTGCCCGAGGCCGCGGTAGGCGTCCCGGGCCAGGCCGTACGCGACCGGCGCGGCCAGCAGCGCGTAGCCCGCCGCGCAGTACAGCAGGACGGGCGTGAGCAGCCACCCGAGCACGGCGAGCGCGGCGGTGGGGAGCGGGACGGCCCAGGCGAGGGCCCGGACGACCCGGCGGCGGAGGGCGGCGCGCGGGTGCGGCCGCAGCCCGTCCGCGGCCCCGTCCTCGCCGGAGCGGCCGAGGGGGCCACCGAGGGGGCCCTCAGCCTCTCCGAGCACTCCCGCGCACACCCGCACCGCCTCCGCGCGCGGCGCGGGCGGCAGGACGACGCTCCGCCGGCGGTTCTCCTCCCGGTTGCCGAGACCGCCCGCCACCGCCCGTACGGAGGCGCCGCCGCCGGCCCGCAGCAGCAGCGGTTCGCGCAGGGTCACGCCGCGCAGCCGGGCGCGCTCGATGGAGACGGAGCGGGTGGTGAACATCCCCCGGCGGACGCGCAGCGTGTCGGCGTCGGCCCACTCCAGGCGGTAGTTCCACCAGTTCTCCGCGTACAGCGCCACGGCGCCGACGACGCCGAGGAGGGTGACGGCGAGGAGGGCGAACGGGACGGTCAGCCACAGCGCACTGCGCCCGAACTCCTCGAAGGCATGGCGTACGAGGCCGATCCGCCAGGGTTCGACGCCGATGCCGTCGAGGACCCGCCAGACCGCGCCCGCGGCGGCGAGGACGCCGCCGAAGACCCAGAACGTGAGGGGCGCGTAGCGCAGCCGGCGGAGGTCGGCGGCGGCCAGCAGGGGTTCGGCGGCGTCCCGGGCCCCGGCGCGGGCGAGGAGCTCGGCCCGCAGCCGTACGGCGTCGGGGCGGGCGAGGGCCTCCAGGGACAGTTCCCCGCCGTGGCCGCCGGTGCCCGCCCGCAGCACGGCGAGGCCGAGGAGACGCTGGACGGGGTTGGCGGTGAGGTCGACGTTGCGGACGCGGTGCAGGGGTATCGCGCGCAGGCGGCGGGTGAACAGGCCGGTGCGGAGCTCGAAGGAGTCGGCCGTGACGCGGTAGCGGGTGCGCCGCCAGGTGATCAGGCCCGCGGTGGTGACACACGCGAAGACCGCGGCCACGACGCCGAGGGTGATCCAGGCGCGGGTGTCGAGGCGGCCGCCGGTGGCGAGGGCGGTGAGGGCGAGCGAGCCGAGCGGTGCGCCCAGCCAGGCGCAGTGGACGAGGGGGGTCCGGGGGTCGAGGGTGCGCCAGGGGGTGCTCACGAGGCGTCCCCGGGGATCAGGCGGGCGGCGTCGGCGACCCGCTCGGCCAGCAGCCGGGCGTCGGCGTCGGAGAGGCCCGCGATCCGCACGGCGCCGGCCGTGGAGGCGGTGGTGACGGTGACCGTGGCGAGGCCGAACGCCTGCTGGAGGGGGCCCCGGGTGGTGTCGACGGTCTGGACGCGGGAGAGCGGGGCGATCCGGCGCCGCTGCCGGTACCAGCCGCTCGCCGTGTAGACCGAGGACTCGCCCAGTTCCCAGGCGTGGACGCGGTACCGCAGGCGGGGCATGACCAGGAGGTAGCCGAGGGCGGGCAGCACGAGGACGACGAGCAGCAGGGGCCCGAGCCAGGGCAGGGCGCCGGGGAAGAAGAGCAGAGCCAGGACGAGCAGGGCGACGGCGGTGAGCAGCAGCGGGCCGCTCAGGGTGAGCAGGGCCTGGACCGTCCACCAGCGGCGGGCGCGCGGGTCGACGGCGTGCCGCGGCGGGCGGAGCCCGGCCTGTGGGTGGTGCCGGTGTGCGGCCATCACTGCCCCCGATTCTTTCCAAGTCAGTCGTATTGGTGGCGCTAAGCTATAGCAATACAAACGACTTGCGAAATGGAGGGACCGGCGTGCCGAAGCGAGTGGACCACGAGGAGCGCCGCGCCCGGATCGCGGAGGCGCTCTGGCGGATCGCCTGCGCGCGTGGGCTCGACGGCGCGAGCCTGCGGGACGTCGCGGCCGAGGCGGGCATCTCGCTGGGCCAGCTCCAGCACTACTTCGCCAGCAAGGACGAGATGCTCGTCTTCGCCCTGGAGCACATCAGCGACCTCGCCGCGCGGCGCGTCGGCGAACGCCTGGGGGCGCTCGGCGGGGAGCCGTCGCCGCGCGACGTCCTGCTGGGATCGGTACGCGAGATGCTCCCCCTCGACGACAGGAGCCGTACGGGGCACCTCGTACAGATCGCGTACTTCGTCCGGGCCGTCCACGACGAGCGGCTGCGCGGCCACG
This sequence comes from Streptomyces eurocidicus, assembly GCF_002891295.1. Lineage (GTDB taxonomy): Bacteria > Actinomycetota > Actinomycetes > Streptomycetales > Streptomycetaceae > Streptomyces > Streptomyces eurocidicus. The sequence goes on from NZ_LGUI01000001.1 coordinate 815,741, forward strand.
CGAAGGAGGGGGTGCCGGGGCTGCGGGCGTTCTTCGCGGGGCAGGTGCGGGAGGGGCAGCTGCGGGGGGAGGTGGCGGGGGACCGGGATCCGGAGGCGGAGGCGGCGCTGCTGATCGCGCTGGTGGACGGGCTGGCGAGTTACGCGGTGCTGGATGTCTGGACGGCGGAGGAGGCGCTGGGGTTGGTGTCGGGGCATTTGGATCGGCTGTTCGGGGTGCGGTGAGGTGCCGCTGCGCGGGGCTTTTCCCCAGCCCCGCCCCTTCCCGTAACCGGGGGCAAGCCCCCGGGCCCCCTTCCGCGCTGACACGCGGTGTCCTCAAACGCCAGGAAAAGCCCCCGGCTACAACCGCCGCGCCGCCCTGTTCCGGCCGCCCGGCCCCGGTGACAGTGCCGCCGCCAGCTCCTCCAGCGCGTCCGTCAGCAGTTCCGTACCCCGCACCGCCACCCCCGTGTCGCCCGCCTCCGCGCGCCACGCGTCGAGGGCCGCGCGCGGGGCCGACCAGTCGGGGGCCCGGCGTTCGCGGACGGCCGTCGCGGCGGCCGGGAGGGCGGTGCGGAGGGCTCCGGCGAAGGCGGCGGCGCCCTTGGAAGGGTCGGTGGAGCGCTCCGGGAGGTGGGCCTCCATCAGCATCGTCGCCCGGCCCATCGTCGCGAGCGCGGACTCCGCCGCCCGCTCGGCGGTACGGGAGATACCGCGGTGGCGCACGGGCTCGGTGAGGGCGCGGGCGGTCGCGTCCTCCCAGGCCGTGCGCGCCGCCCGGGAGTCGAGCAGCGCCTCCCGCACCCGCCGCGGCCTGGCCTCGGCCGGCTCGGCGAACACGCCGAGCACGGCGAGGGAGTAGCGGCCGTTGGCCTCCAGCCAGTCGGCGAGCCGGTCCCGCAGCCGGGGCGTCTCCCAGGTGGGGAACAGGGCGTACGCGGCCATCGCGAGCAGCCCGCCCAGCAGGGTGAGCGCCACGCGCGCCTGCACGGTCTGCGACCAGCCCTCGCCCGCGATGCCGAGCAGGAAGACCACGTATCCGGCGATGCAGGCCGACGCCACGCTGTAGCCCGTGCCCATCAGCAGGTACATCAGCCCGATGCAGAGCACCGCGAGCGCCGCGCACACCCAGGTGCCGGGGTGGAACAGGGCCATCAGCGCACCGGCGATCAGCACGCCGACCACGGTGCCCACGAAGCGGCCGACGCCGCGCGAGTACGTCTGCCCGAAGTCGGGCCGCATCACCATCACCGAGGTCAGCGGCACCCAGTAGCCGTGCCCCAGCGGGAGCGCGCTGCCGAGCGCGTAGCCGATCAGCGCGACGACCGCCACGCGCACGCCGTGCCGGCCGATCGGCGAGGACCAGCGCGCCTCGCGGCGCAGCGCGCGCAGCACGACCGGCACCAGCCGGGGCACGGAGGGCCGCAGCAGATGGCGGTGCTCCCGCTTCGGCTCGCCCTTGGTCTCCCGCTTCGGCTCCCCGTTCCGCGGGGCCGTGGTGCGGACGGGCTCGTCGGTGGCCTCGACCGCGTCGCCGAGCAGGGCGATGAGCCGTAGCGCGGAGCGGCGGGCGGCGCCGTCGAGTATCGGCCCGGACTCGGGCACCTCCAGGGTGTCCACCGCCTCGGCCGAGAGCCGCACGGGTCTGCCCCAGCGGATGGCGCGCGCCACCGAGTCGAGCACCGAGGCGGCGGCGCCCAGCAGGTCGCGCGCCCGGTCCCGCTCGGGGCCCTCCGCGGGCGCGCCCAGCACGGGGTCGGCGAGCGAGGCGAGCACCGGCCGGATCCGCTCGGCGACGCCGCGCGGCCCGCCCAGCTGCCGGGGCCGGCTCCGGGCCTGGCGCGGGGTCAGCTCGGCGGCCTCGCGGGCGTCCATCAGCGGCTGCGGGTCGAAGCGGGCCACCGGGTCGTGGCGGAGCCGGCGGGCGTAGTCCGCCTCCGCGGCCAGCGCGTCGGCGAGCGCGTCCCGCTGGAGGCCCCAGGGGCGGATGGGCAGCAGCACGATGAGCGTCGCCTGGACGAGCCCGCCGAAGGCGATCAGCCCGGCGTGGTGCAGGGCGCCGGAGACGGAGGTCGGCAGGGTGACGGTGACCAGCATGACGGCGACGGTCTGGGTCGCGACCAGGCCCGACACCGGGCCGATGGCCCACGCCATGCCCGCCAGCAGCGTCCAGACGCCCAGCAGCGCGGCGAAGAGGAGGTGGTCGTGGGCGGCGACGTAGCCGAGGAAGGTGCTGACGGCGAGGCCGACCGCCACCGCGAGGGCCAGCACGGGCCGGGGCCGCCAGCTCCGCTGGAAGATCGCCACGCCCGCGGCGAACGCGCCGAACGCGGACGACACCGCCAGCTTCGGCGTCCCGAACCACAGCATCAACCCGATCACGATCGCGACGCCGAGGGCGCTGCGCAGGGCGAGGAGCGGCGTCAGGGTGGTCCGCTCGACCGTCAGGCCGGTCCGAACGGACTTCCGTAGCGCACTCGACCAGGTCATGCCCCCGAGCTTACGATCCCGCCCGGGTCGAACCGGACTTCGGTGGTCCGGCTCCGTTCGCGTCGGGGCCCGCGCACGCGTGTGATAGGAAATCGGCACGGCATCGCACGCTGCCACCGCCACGGTGGAGCGCGGAGGTGTCAGTGAGATGCCCGCTGGAGGCATTCCACCCATGTCGATCGAGCTGAACCACACCATCGTCCACTCCCGCGACCGCGAGGCCGCCGCCGCCTTCCTGGCCGGGATCCTGGGGCTGGAGGTCGGCGCGCCGGCCGGCCCCTTCGTCCCCGTCGTCACCGGCAACGGCGTCGCCCTGGACTTCGCGACCGTCGCCCCCGAGAAGATCGTCGCCCAGCACTACGCGTTCCTGGTGCCGGAGGCGGAGTTCCCCGCCATGTTCGAGCGGATCAAGGCCGCCGGGGCCGCGTTCTACGCCGACCCCGCCGGGCGGCGGCCGGGCGAGATCAACCGCAACGACGGCGGTTACGGCGTGTACTTCCTGGACCCGTCGGGCCACTACATGGAGCTCATCACCCGCCCTTACGGCAGCGGCGGGCCGGAGGCGTAGGACCGGCCGGGCCCGACGCCTCCGGGGCGGTCAGCCCCGCTGGTCGCGGCGCGAGCGGTTGCCCGGCCGCTCGGCGACCCAGGTGCGGATCGTGTCCGCGAACCAGTAGGGCTTGCCGTTCTCCGTAAGGTCGGGGGCGGGAAGCATGCCGTGCTTGCGATAGGTCCGGACGGTGTCGGTCTGCACACCGATGTGCGCCGCGATCTCCTTGTAGGACCAGAGTCGACGATCGGTCATCTCTCGCGCCTCTCCGCCGCGCCGTGGCGACGGAGGGGGATCCGTCGGGGGAGCCACGGGACGGCTGTCTCGATCACTTGAGCCTGTGCCGGGGGAACGACGCGGAGTGACAGGGCGTGGGCGGCTGTCGGGCTCCTGTGACGGAAGGCTCGCGGAGACGTGACGCTCGTAACCGGAAGATGACACGGGCTCGCCGCGCGCGGGCATGGCCGGAGACGGGCGCCCACCACGCCCGAGGGGCGGTACGGACGGCGCCCGGGCCGTCCGCCGGGGGCGGTACGAGGACGCCCGCGGGCGCCCGGCCGCTGTCGCGCCGAGCCGGCCGTGGTCACGGATCCGGTACGCGCACGGGCGCCCGCTAACGGAACGTCAGCCCCGGCCGGGCACGGCTCCGGTGCGCGCGGCCGCTGCCGGGCCGCGCCGCTCGGGCCGGTGCTCCGGTACGCGCACGGGCGCGCGTACCGTCCCGGCCGGCGCCCCTCAAGCCCCCCGTGAACGCCCCTACGGCGCGGGCGCGCCCCCCGCCCTACGTCCCGGCCCGCACCCGTACCGGTCGTCCCTCCCGCCGGGACGTCTCGCACGCCACGGCGATCCGCAGCGCGTGCAGGCCCTCCACGCCGGGGCAGGGGTTGGGCGCCTCGCCCCGTGCCGCGCGGACGAAGGCCGCCAGTTCCGCGCGGTACGCGTCCGCGAAGCGCTCCAGGCAGTCCGCCCACGGCCGCTCCGGCGGCGTGCCGAGGCCCGGTTCGGCGGACGTCACGGGCGTACGGGCGTCCAGGCCGGCCACCCACTGGTCCCGCTCGCCGGACAGCTCCGTCCGGACGTCGTAGCCCGCGCCGTTGCAGCGGGTGGCGGTGACCGTGACGAGCGTGCCGTCGTCGAGGGTGAGGAGGGCGCAGGCGGTGTCGACGTCACCCGCCTCCCGGTAGAGCGGACCGCCGGCGTCCGAGCCCCGGGCGTAGACCTCCACCACCTCACGGCCCGTCAGCCACCGTACGGCGTCGAAGTCGTGGATCATGCAGTCGTGGATCAGCCCGCCGGACCGGGCGAGGAACCCGGCGTCCGGCGGCGCCGCGTCCGAGGTGACGCAGCGGATGGTGTGCACCCGTCCCAGGGCCCCGCTCCGCAGGGCCCGCCGCGCCGCCCGGAACCCCGCGTCGAAGCGCCGCTGGAAGCCGATCTGGAGCAGCGTGCCCGCCGCCTCCGCCGCCCGCAGGGCGGCCTCCGTGCCCGCGAGGTCCGGTGCGAGGGGCTTCTCGCAGAACGCCGGGAGCCCGGCCCGCGCCGCCCGGCCGACCAGCCCGGCGTGCGTGGCCGTCGGGGTGGCGACGACCACCGCGTCGACGCCGGCCGTGAACACCTCGTCCACCGTGCGCGCGGCCCGGGCGCCGGTCTCCCGGGCCACGGCCGCCGCCCGGTCCGGGTCGGCGTCCGCGACCACCACCTCGGCGACGCCGGCCGTCCCGGTCAGGGCCGCCGCGTGCCGGGCGCCGATGCGCCCCGCGCCCAGCAGGCCGACGCGCGTCCCGGCCCGCATCCCGCTCAGCCCCCGTACAGCGCGGGCCGCGCCGCCAGTTCCACCGCGACCCGGGCGCCCGTCGCCTGGGCCCGTACGCCCGCCTCGCACACGGCCGCCGCCGCGTAGCCGTCCCAGACGCCGGGGCCCTCGGTCTCCCCGCGCCGGGTGGCGTCGACCCAGCGCTGCACCTGCCGGTCGTAGGCGTCCTCGAAGCGCGTCACGTAGTCCTGCGCGACCTCGCCGCCCCAGCGGCCGGCGGCGGTCACATACAGCCCGTGCGCGTCGCCGAGCCGTGCCGTGCCGCGCTCGCCGACGGCCTCGCAGCCCACCTGGTAGCCGAAGCCGCAGTTGACGAAGATCTCCACGTCGACGACCGCGCCGCCGGCGGTCTCCAGGAGGACGAGCTGGGGGTCGCTCAGCCCCTCGGGGGCGTTCTCCGAGGGGCGGGGCTTGAGGACGGTGACGGCGGTGATCTCCTCGCCGAGGAGCCAGCGGGCGGCGTCGATCTCGTGCACCACCGAATCGTTGATCATCATCTGCTCGGTGAAGCCCGGCGGGGTGGCGACGTTGCGGTGCCGGCAGTGCAGCATCAGCGGCCGGCCGAGGCCGCCGCCGTCCAGCAGGGCCTTGAGCCGCAGGTACTCCGCGTCGTACCGGCGCATGAAGCCCACCTGCACCCGCCGCCGCCCGAGCCGGGTCTCGGCCGCCAGCACCCGCAGCGCCGCCGCGGGGTCCGGCGTGAGCGGCTTCTCGCACAGCACCGGCAGGTCGTGCGCGAACGCGGCCAGCAGCGCCGCCTCGTGGGCCGGTCCGGGCGAGGCGATCAGCACGGCGTCCACGTCGGGCGCGGCCATGGCGGCGGCCGCGTCGGTGTAGGCCGCAGCGCCCTGGAGGCGGCGGGCGACGCCCTTGGCGCGCTCGGCGTCGACGTCGACCACGGCCGTCACCCGGGCCCCGCTGATGACCTCGTCGAGCCGCCGGACGTGGTCGGATCCCATCCGCCCGGTGCCGACGACGGCCACGCCCAGCGTGCTGTGCTGCGTCATGCTGTGACTCCTGACTCTTACGGGTGGCGCCCGCGGGCGGCCGGGGGCTCAGACGCCGCAGCCGCGCAGGAACCTCCGGGTGCGGCGCGCGATGGGCAGCGGGCGGTCCGGCGGGCACGGGTACATGTCCTGCTCGACGATGGCGAACAGCTCCGCGTCGAGCTTCGCGGCGGCGGCCAGGACGGGCTCCAGCGCCGGTACGCCGCGCGGCGGTTCGCACATCACGCCCCGGCGCACGGCGGGTCCGAACGGCGTGCCCTCGGCCAGCACGTCCGCGAGGACCCCGGGGTCCACCTGCTTGAGGTGGAGGTAGCCGATCCGCTCGCCGTAGGTCTCGATGAGCTTGACGCTGTCGCCGCCGCAGTACGCGTAGTGCCCGGTGTCCAGGCAGAGGCTGACGAGCTCCGGGTCGGTCGCGTCCAGGAAGCGCTCGACGTGGGCCTCGCCGTCGATGTGGGTGTCGGCGTGCGGGTGGACGACGATGCCGAGGCCGTACGTCTCGCGGACCTCGCGGGCCAGCCGCTCCATGCCGCTGGTCAGCGCCCGCCACTGATCGGCCGTCAGCTCGGGGTCCTCGATGACCTCGGCGGTCCGGTCGTCGCGCCAGAAGGAGGGGATGACGACCAGATGGCGGGCGCCCATGGCGCGCGTCAGCTCCGCGACCCGGCCGACGTGCTCCCACGTCGCGTCCCAGACCGCCGGGCCGCGGTGCAGCGCCGTGAAGACCGTGCCCGCGGAGACCGTGAGCCCGCGCCGCTCGGTCTCGGCGCGCAGCCGGGCCGGGTCGGTGGGCAGATAGCCGTACGGACCCAGCTCGATCCAGGCGTAGCCCGCGTCGGCGACCTCGTCGAGGAAGCGCCGCCAGGGGACCTGCGCGGGGTCGTCGGCGAACCAGACGCCCCAGGAGTCCGGGGCGGAGCCGACGCGGATGCGGGACGCGGGTGAGGGCGGGGGGCTGGCGGACATCGGGCGGTTCTCCTCGTCCTCGGGCCGCGGGCGCTTTCGTCCGTAGCTTCCCCGCGGGGTGGGGAGGTGTCAAGGGTTCGTCCGGACATACGGACGTAACGTCAAGTCACCCCGAGAGTACGTCTATATGTAAGGACAATTCCTTGACATGGTCGTGCGGGCCCGGCTAGACCTGACCCCATGACCGAGCCGAGACCGTACGACCTGCTCGCGATGGGCAGGGTCGGGGTGGACCTCTATCCCCTCAGGACCGGTGTGCCCCTCGCGCGGGTCGACACCTTCGGGAGGTTCCTGGGCGGGTCGGCGGCCAATGTCGCGGTCGCCGCGGCCCGGCTCGGCCGCCGCGTGGCGCTCCTCAGCCGCACCGGCGCCGACCCCTTCGGCGACTACGTCCACGAGGCGCTGCGGGACTTCGGGGTGGACGACCGGTGGGTGACGCCCGTCCCCGGCCTCCCCACGCCCGTCACGTTCTGCGAGATGTTCCCGCCGGACGACTTCCCGCTCTACTTCTACCGCCGGCCCAAGGCGCCCGACCTGGAGATCCGCACCCCCGAGCTGGACCTGGACGCCCTGCGCGCCGCCCGGATCCTCTGGGTGACGGGCACGGGGCTGTGCGAGGAGCCGAGCCGGGCGGCGACGCTGGCGGCGCTCGCGGCCCGTGCCAAGCGCGGCACGACGGTCTTCGACCTGGACTGGCGGCCGCTGTTCTGGGGCGGGGCGGGCGGCGCCTCGACGGACGGCGGCGCGACGGGCGCCGCCGCGATGGCCACGGCCCGGCCGTTCTACGCGGCGGCCCTCGCCCACACCACGGTCGCCGTCGGCAACGCGGACGAGTGCGAGGTCGCCACGGGCGAGCGCGATCCGTACGCCGCCGCGTGGTCCCTGCTCGACGCCGGCGTCGAGCTCGCCGTGGTGAAACAGGGGCCGAAGGGCGTCCTCGCCGTCCACCGCGACGGCACGACGGTCGAGGTGCCGCCGGTGCCGGTCGAGGTCGTCAACGGCCTCGGCGCGGGCGACGCGTTCGGCGGCGCGCTCTGCCACGGCCTGCTCGCCGGCTGGGACCTGGAGCGCGTCGTGCGCTACGCGAACGCGGCGGGGGCGCTGGTGGCGACACGGATCGCCTGCTCGTCGGCGATGCCGACGGCGGCGGAGGTGGAGGCGCTGCTGGCGGCGCCGCCGCGCGGCGGGGCCGGGGGGACCGGTGCGGGTGCCCCGGGCGCTCCTGCCCGCGGCGGCACCGGCGGCCCGGTCGGGACGGGTACGGACAGCCCTGGCACAGGCGGCACCCGCGGCCCGGCCGAGACGGGTTCGGGCCCTGCCGAAGACACCACCGGCGGCCCGACCGGCACCGGACCGGACCCCACCGCAGGCACCACCGGAGACCCGGCCGGGACCAGTTCGGACCCTGCCGAGAGCACCACGGGCGGCCCGGCCGGCACCGGACCGCACCCCTCCGCAGCCACCACCGGCGGCCCGACCGGCACCGGACCGCACACCACCGCAGGCACCACCGGAGACCCGGCCGGGACCAGTTCGGACCCTGCCGAGAGCACCACGGGCGGCCCGGCCGACTCCGGACCGCACCCCTCCGCAGCCACCACCGGCGACCCGACCGACTCCGGACCGCCCCCCACCACACACACCACCAGCAGCCCGACCGGCACCGGACCCGACCCCACCGCAGCCACCACCAGCGACCCGACCGGCACCGGACCGGGCGTTCCGCCCGAAGGGCACCCCGCTCCGCCGCCCCAGGCCCGGCGCGGCGCGCAGCCCCGGCCCAAGGCCCCCCGCCGCGGCAAACCGCCCCGCCCCGGGCAGGAAGCGCCCCGCCGGTGACCGTCGCCCTCGCCGAGCTCGCCCGGGTGCGGGCCCGGCATCCCGAAGCCGTCGCCGAGGCCGCCGCCCGGCGGGTCCGGCGGCCCCTCGTCGGGGACAGCGGCCGAGTGATGATCATCGCCGCCGACCACCCCGCGCGCGGCGCCCTCGCCGTCGGCGACCGCCCCCTCGCCATGGCCGACCGGGCCGGCCTCCTGGAGCGGCTCTGCCTCGCCCTCTCCCGCCCCGGCGTCGACGGGGTCCTCGGCTCCGCCGACGTCCTCGACGACCTGCTGCTGCTCGGCGCCCTGGAGAACAAGGTCGTCATCGGTTCCATGAACCGCGGCGGACTCGCCGGCGCCGCCTTCGAGATGGACGACCGCTTCACCGGCCACCGCCCCGAGGACCTGGCCGGGCTCGGCTTCGACGCGGGCAAGCTGCTGCTGCGCATCGACCACGACGACCCCGGCTCGCTGCGCACCCTGCACACGGCCGCCCGCGCCGTGAACGCCATGGCCGCCCTCCGGCTGCCCGTGTTCGTCGAGCCGTTCATCTCCCGGCGGGTGGCCGGCCGGGTCGTCAACGACCTGAGCGCCGACGCCGTCGTCCGGTCCCTCGCCATCGCCTCGGGGCTCGCCGGGACCTCCGCCTACACCTGGCTGAAGGTGCCGGTCACGGACGACCCGGCCGACATGGCCCGGGTGATGGCGACCTCCACGCTCCCCGCCGTACTGCTGGGCGGGGACCTCGCGGACGGCCCCGGGGGCCGGGACGCGGCGTTCGAGAAATGGCGGGCCGCGCTGCGGCTGCCGACCGTGCAAGGGCTCGTCGCCGGCCGCTCGCTGCTCTACCCCGCGGACGGGGACGTGGCGGGCGCCGTCGACACGGCCGTAGGACTGCTGTGACGCCCGCACCCCGCACGGCGTCAGGAGAGACGAGAACCGGATGACCTTCACGACCCCCCATCTCCCCGCCGGCAGTGCCGCCGACGGAGGCCCGTACACCCTGGACATCAGCCCGGAGCAGGCCGGCTGGGCGTATTCCTCGCTGCGCGTCCTGGTCCTCGCGCCGGGCTCCACGCACACCTTCGCCTCGGGCGACAGCGAGTGGATCGTGCTGCCGCTGGCCGGTGGCTGCACCGTGACCGTGGACGGGCAGCCCTTCGAGCTGGAGGGCCGGAAGAGCGTCTTCGCGGGGGTCACCGACTTCGCCTACGTCCCCCGCACCGCCCATGTGACCCTGGGCTCCCGGACGGGCGGGCGGTTCGCGCTGGCCGGGGCGCGCTGCGAGCGCCGGCTGCCCGCGCGCCACGGACCGGCCGGCGGCGTCCCCGTGGAGTTGCGCGGCACCGGCGCCTGCTCCCGCCAGGTCAACAACTTCGCCGCGGCGGGCGCCTTCGAGTGCGACCGGCTGATCGCCGTCGAGGTCGTCACCCCGGGCGGCAACTGGTCCTCGTACCCGCCGCACAAGCACGACGAGCACCGGGCCGGCCAGGAGTCCGAGCTGGAGGAGATCTACTACTTCGAGATCGACGGCGACGCGGGCCTCGGCTACCACCGCGTCAGCCCGTCCCGGCGCGGCGGCACGGACGTCCTCGCGGAGGTCCGGCACGGCGACGCGGTGCTGGTCCCGGACGGCTGGCACGGCCCGTCGATCGCCGCGCCCGGCCACGACATGTACTACCTCAACGTCATGGCGGGGCCGGGCCCGGAGCGGGAGTGGCTGATCCGCGACCACCCGGACCACGCCTGGATCCGCGCCACCTGGCCCGAGCAGCCCCTGGACCCGAGGCTGCCGTTCTACCTGGCTCCCGGGGAGATGACATGACCGTTCCGCCCGCCCGGCGCGCGACCCGCCGGCTGACCACGGCCCAGGCCCTGGTGGAGTTCCTCGCGCACCAGCACACCGAGCGCGACGGCCGGCGGCAGCGCCTGGTCGCCGCCTGCTGGGGGATCTTCGGGCACGGCAACGTGGCGGGCGTCGGTCAGGCCCTGCTGGAGTCGGCGGGCGCCCTGCCCTTCCTCCAGGGCCGCAACGAACAGGCCATGGTGCACGCCGCCGTCGGCTACGCCCGGCAGAGCGACCGGCTCTCGGCGCACGCCGTCACCACCTCGATCGGCCCCGGCGCCACCAATCTCGTCACCGGCGCGGCCCTCGCCACGATCAACCGGCTGCCCGTCCTGCTGCTGCCCGGCGACACCTTCGCCACCCGGCCCGCCGACCCGGTGCTCCAGCAGCTCGAACACCCCGGGGCGGGCGACGTCTCCGTCAACGACTGCCTGCGCCCGGTCTCCCGGTACTTCGACCGGATCACCCGGCCCGAGGCACTGGTCCCGGCCGCCCTCCAGGCGATGCGGGTGCTGGCCGACCCCGTCGAGACCGGCGCCGTCACCCTCGCGCTGCCGCAGGACGTGCAGGCCGAGGCGTACGACTGGCCGGCGGAGTTCTTCGCCGACCGCGTCTGGCACGTGCGCCGCCCGGCGCCGCCCGCCGACGCGCTCGCGGAGGCGGTGCGGGCGATACGGTCCGCCCGCCGGCCGCTCGTCGTCGCGGGCGGCGGCGTGGCCCACAGCGGCGCCGAGGACGCGCTGCGGGCGCTGGCGGACGCCACGGGCGTCCCGGTCGCGTCCACCCAGGCCGGCAAGGGGTCGCTGCACCACGCGCACCCGGCGGACGTCGGCGGCCTCGGCCACACCGGCACCGCCGTCGCCGACGCGCTCGCCCGCGAGGCCGACCTGGTGCTGGGCGTCGGCACCCGCTACACCGACTTCACCACGGCGTCCGCGACCCTGTTCGCCGCCCCGGGCGTCCGCTTCGTCAACCTCAACATCTCCGCCGCCGACGCCCACAAGATGGCCGGTCTCGCGGTCGTCGCCGACGCCCGGGCCGGACTGGCCGCCCTGGCCGGGGAGCTGACGGGGTACCGGGTCCCGGCGGCCTACGAGCGGGAGTACGCGGCCGGCAAGGCCGAGTGGGAGGCGGCCGTGCAGCGGGCGTACTCCTGGCGGGACGCCGGCGCGCCGCCCACCCAGGCCCAGGTGCTGGGCGCGCTGGACGCCGTCGTCGGCGACGAGGACGTGATCGTCAACGCGGCCGGTTCGCTCCCGGGTGATCTGCACAAGCTGTGGCGGTCCCGCTCCCGCCGCCAGTACCACCTCGAGTACGGCTACTCCTGCATGGGTTACGAGATCCCCGCCGCGATCGGGGTGCGGCTGGCCGCGCCCGACCGGCCGGTGTGGGCGCTGGTCGGCGACGGCACGTATCTGATGATGCCGACCGAGCTGGTCACGGCCGTGCAGGAGGGCATCCCGATCAAGGTGGTGCTGATCCAGAACCACGGCTACGCCTCCATCGGCGGCCTCTCGGAGCAGGTCGGCGCCGAGCGCTTCGGCACCGCCTACCGGTTCCGGGCGGCCGACGGCACGTACACGGGCGGGCCGCTGCCGGTCGACCTGGGGGCGAACGCCGCGTCCCTGGGCATGGCAGTGCTCCGGCCGCGCACGGTCGGCGAGCTGCGGGAGGCGCTGGCGGAGGCACGCGCCGCGGAGCGCCCCACATGTGTCTATGTGGAGACCGGAACAGCCGACACAGTGCCGGGCGCGCCCCCCGCCCAGGCGTGGTGGGATGTGCCTGTCGCCCAGGCCGCGACCCGCCCGGCGGCCCTTCGGGCCCGGGAGGAGTACGAGCGCCGCGCGTCGGCCCGCCGCCGGTACCTTTGAATGTGAGAGAGGCCGCAGCATGAAGACCGTCAACCACTGGATCGGCGGCAAGGCCGTCGAGGGCGCCTCCGGCACGTACGGGCCGGTGACCGACCCGGCGACGGGGGTGGAGACCACCCGTGTCGCGTTCGCCTCCGCCGACGAGGTGGACGCCGCCGTCGCCGCGGCCAGGGCCGCGTTCGCGACCTGGGGCGGCTCCTCACTGGCGGCCCGTACCGCGGTGCTGTTCCGCTACCGCGCCCTGCTCGACGCCCACCGCGACGAACTGGCCCGGCTGATCACCGCCGAGCACGGCAAGGTGCACGCCGACGCGCTCGGCGAGGTCGCCCGCGGTCTGGAGATCGTCGAGCTGGCCTGCGGGATCACCACCCAGCTCAAGGGCGAGCTGTCCACCCAGGTGTCGGGCGGCGTGGACGTGGCCGCGATCCGGCAGCCGCTCGGGGTGGTCGCGGGCATCACGCCCTTCAACTTCCCGGCCATGGTGCCGATGTGGATGTTCCCGCTGGCGATCGCCTGCGGCAACACCTTTGTGCTGAAGCCGAGCGAGAAGGACCCGTCGGCCGCGTTCCGGCTCGCCGAACTGGCCGCCGAGGCGGGTCTGCCGGACGGGGTGCTCAACATCGTCAACGGCGACCGGACCGCCGTCGACGCGCTCCTCGCGCACCCGGACGTGGCGGCGGTGAGCTTCGTCGGCTCCACCCCGATCGCCCGTCACATCTTCACCACGGGCACGGCGAACGGGAAGCGCGTCCAGGCCCTGGGCGGCGCCAAGAACCACATGCTGGTGCTGCCCGACGCCGACCTCGACGCCGCGGCGGACGCGGCCGTCTCGGCGGCCTACGGCTCGGCGGGCGAGCGCTGCATGGCCGTCTCGGCGGTCGTCGCGGTGGGCGGCACCGGGGACGAGCTGGTCGCGAAGATCCGCGACCGCGCCACGAAGATCAGGATCGGTCCGGGCGACGACCCCGCGTCCGAGATGGGCCCCCTGATCACCAAGGCGCACCGCGACAAGGTCGCGTCCTATGTGGCGGGCGCCGCCGCCCAGGGCGCGGAGGTCGTCCTCGACGGCACCGGCCACACGGTCGAGGGCTACGAGAACGGTCACTGGATCGGCCTGTCCCTGCTGGACAAGGTGCCCACGGACGCGGACGCCTACCGCGACGAGATCTTCGGCCCGGTGCTGTGCGTGCTGCGCGCGGAGACCTACGAGGAGGGCCTGGCGCTGATCAACGGCTCGCCCTGGGGCAACGGCACCGCGATCTTCACCCGCGACGGCAGCGCGGCCCGCCGCTTCCAGCTGGAGGTCGAGGCGGGCATGGTGGGCGTCAACGTCCCCATCCCGGTGCCGGTCGGCTACCACTCCTTCGGCGGCTGGAAGGACTCCCTCTTCGGCGCCCACCACATCTACGGGAACGACGGCGTGCACTTCTACACCCGGGGCAAGGTCGTCACGACCCGCTGGCCGGACCCGGCGGAGAGCTCCGTGGACCTGGGCTTCCCCAGCCACCGCTGACCGCCGCCGCGACCGGACGGCGAACCCCCGTGGGCCCCCTCGGCCCACGGGGGTTCCCGCCTTTCCGGGCGGTCTCCGCGGATCTCGGGGAAACCCTCCGAAGGAATACCCCCGGGGGGTAAGGTGTTCTCACTGGTGTACGACGTGCACGAGTACTGAAGACCCTTTTCCGAGGAGACCCACCATGAGCGACTCCCCTGCCTCCACCACCGTCTACAAGGTCACCGGCATGACCTGCGGCCACTGCGAGTCGGCCGTGACCGAAGAGCTCTCCGCGCTCGCCGGCGTCACCGCCGTGAAGGCCGTCGCCACGACCGGCGAGGTCAGCGTCACCGCCACGGCCCCGCTGGACGAGGAGGCCGTGCGCGCCGCCGTCGACGAGGCGGGTTACGAGCTCGTCGGCCGCGCCTGACGCCCGGCCGGTAACACCCCCCACCCCCGGGAACACGCCATGAAGAGCACGGCTCCCCCTCGCACGGACCCGGCACGGACCGAGGTCGAGCTCGCCGTCGGCGGCATGACCTGCGCCTCGTGCGCCGCCCGCGTCGAGAAGAAGCTCAACCGGATGGACGGCGTCGAGGCCACCGTCAACTTCGCCACGGAGAAGGCGCGGATCGCCTTCGGCGAGGGGGTGGCGGTCGCCGACCTCATCGCGACCGTGGAGAGGACGGGATACACCGCGGAGGTGCCCCGGGCCCCCGGGCCCACGCCCGAGGCCGGGCCCGATTCAGGCTCCGGCTCCGGCTCCGGCGACGAGGAGACCAGGGGCCTGCGGCAGCGGCTCCTGGTGTCGCTGGTGCTGTCAGTGCCTGTGGTGCTGATGTCGATGGTCCCCGCCCTCCAGTTCGACAACTGGCAGTGGCTGTCGCTGACCCTGGCCGCGCCCGTCGTGGTCTGGGGGGCACTGCCCTTCCACCGGGCGGCGTGGACCAACGCCCGGCACGGCGCCGCCACGATGGACACCCTGGTCTCGATCGGCACCCTGGCGGCCCTCGGCTGGTCGCTGTGGGCGCTGTTCCTGGGCACGGCGGGGATGCCGCACATGCGGCACTCCTTCGCGCTCACCGTCTCACGCACGGACGGGTCGTCGGCCATCTATCTGGAGGCCGCGGCCGGGGTGACGACGTTCATCCTCGCCGGGCGTTGGCTTGAGGCCCGGTCCAAGCGGAAGGCGGGGGCCGCACTGCGGGCGCTGCTGGAGCTGGGCGCCAAGGACGTGGCCGTGCTGCGCGGCGGGCGCGAGGAGCGGGTGCCGGTCTCCCGGCTGGCCGTCGGCGACCGCTTCGTCGTACGCCCCGGGGAGAAGATCGCCACGGACGGCGTGGTCACCGAGGGCTCCTCGGCGGTCGACGCCTCGATGCTCACCGGTGAGTCGGTGCCGGTGGAGGTCGCCGTGGGCGACGCCGTGGCGGGCGCGACGGTGAACACGGCGGGCCGGCTGGTGGTCGAGGCCACCCGGGTGGGCGCGGACACCCGGCTCGCCCGGATGGCCCGGCTGGTGGAGGACGCGCAGAACGGCAAGGCCGAGGTCCAGCGGCTCGCCGACCGGATCTCCGCCGTGTTCGTGCCCGTGGTGCTGGTGCTGGCCCTCGGCACCCTGGCCGGCCGGCTGCTGGCCACGGGCGACGCGACGGCGGCCTTCACGGCCGCCGTGGCCGTGCTGATCATCGCCTGCCCGTGCGCCCTGGGCCTCGCCACCCCGACGGCCCTGCTGGTCGGTACGGGCCGGGGCGCGCAGCTCGGCATCCTCATCAAGGGGCCGGAGGTGCTGGAGTCCACCCGGCGGGTGGACACGGTCGTCCTGGACAAGACCGGGACGGTGACGACGGGCCGGATGGGCCTGCGCGACGTGGTCACCGCGCCGGGTGTGACCGAGCGCGAGCTGCTGCGGTACGCGGGGGCGGTGGAGCACGCCTCCGAGCACCCGGTGGCGCGGGCCGTGGCGGCCGGCGCCGAGGACCGCGCCGGCGGGCTGCCGGCCGTCGAGAACTTCGAGAACGTGGCCGGGCTGGGCGTCCGGGGCCTGGTCGAGGGGCGTGCGGTCCTGGTGGGCCGGGAGGCGCTGCTGGCCGGGGCGGGCGTCGAGCTGCCGGCGGCCCTGGCGGCGGCGCTGGCCGCCGCGCGGGCCGAGGGGCGCACGGCGGTGGCGGTGGCCTGGGACAAGGAGGCGCGCGGCGTCCTCGCGGTCGCGGACACCGTCAAGGACTCCAGCGCGCGGGCCGTCGCGGAGCTGCGCGCCCTGGGGCTCCGGCCGGTGCTCCTGACCGGCGACAACCGGGCCGTGGCCGAGGCGGTGGCCCGCGAGGTGGGCATCGACGAGGTGATCGCCGAGGTGCTGCCGCAGGACAAGGTGGCGGTGGTCGAGCGGCTGCGGGCCGAGGGGCGTGTGGTCGCGATGGTCGGCGACGGCGTCAATGACGCGGCGGCCCTGGCCACGGCCGATCTGGGGCTGGCCATGGGCACCGGCACGGACGCGGCGATCGAGGCGGCCGACCTCACGCTCGTCCGCGGCGATCCGCGGGTGGCCGCGGACGCGATCAGGCTGGCGCGCCGGACGCTCGGCACCATCAAGGGGAATCTCTTCTGGGCCTTCGGCTACAACGTGGCCGCATTGCCCCTTGCGGCGGCGGGCCTGCTCAACCCCATGATCGCGGGGGCGGCGATGGCCTTCTCCTCGGTGTTCGTGGTGTCCAACAGCCTGCGGCTGCGTACCTTCAGGTAACCCACAAAAGAGACACAACACCCACACATTCACCCCTTGCCCTTGTACGTCCCTTATGGCAGCGAGACCTAGATCACAGCCTTTGGGAGGTAACCATTGAGGGGGGTCGTGGGTCTAACCGGGCAGTGCTGGATCGTCTTGGGGGACGGTACCGGCCACGCGTGGCCGGGGCACGTACCCGGGGAGCTTTGAGCGGCCCTCCCGTACGTACGCGTCCCGGCAGATCGCGTCGGCACCGCGCACCGCGGCTCCCGGCCGGATCCCGTGGGGGGAATCCGTTCCGGGGTATGGAAAGCGCCCCGCTCCGACCCGTGGGGGGATCGGCAGCGGGGCGCTTTTCTCTGCGCCGGTGCGCTCGCTACGGGCCGGCCGGCCGCGCAGGGGCGTGGCTCAGCCGCGGGTGAGCGGGAGGTCGCGCTCGACGACGCCGGTGTAGATCTGGCGCGGGCGGCCGATGCGGGAGCCCGGCTCCTTGATCATCTCGTGCCACTGGGCGATCCAGCCGGGCAGCCGGCCGAGCGCGAAGAGCACGGTGAACATCTCGGTGGGGAAGCCCATCGCCCGGTAGATCAGACCGGTGTAGAAGTCCACGTTCGGGTAGAGGTTGCGCGAGACGAAGTAATCGTCGGAGAGCGCGTGCTCCTCCAGCTTGAGCGCGATGTCCAGCAGCTCGTCGGACTTGCCGAGGGCCGAGAGGACGTCGTGCGCGGCAGCCTTGATGATCTTCGCGCGCGGGTCGAAGGACTTGTACACCCGGTGGCCGAAGCCCATCAGGCGGACGCCGTCCTCCTTGTTCTTCACCTTGCGGATGAAGGAGTCGACATCGCCGCCGTTGGCCTTGATGCCTTCCAGCATCTCCAGGACCGACTGGTTGGCGCCACCGTGCAGCGGGCCCCACAGGGCGCTGATGCCGGCGGAGATCGAGGCGAACATGTTCGCCTGCGAGGAGCCGACCAGGCGCACGGTGGAGGTCGAACAGTTCTGCTCGTGGTCCGCGTGCAGGATCAGCAGCTTGTCGAGGGCGTTGACGACGACCGGGTCCAGGTCGAACTCGGCGGCCGGCACCGAGAAGGTCATCCGCAGGAAGTTCTCGACGTAGCCCAGGTCGTTGCGCGGGTAGACCACCGGGTGGCCGACCGACTTCTTGTAGGCGTACGCGGCGATCGTGGGCAGCTTGGCGAGCAGCCGGATCGTGGAGAGGTGACGCTGCTGCTCGTCGAACGGGTTGTGGCTGTCCTGGTAGAACGTCGACAGCGCGCTGACCACGGACGACAGCATGGCCATCGGGTGGGCGTCACGCGGGAAGCCGTCGTAGAACCGCTTGACGTCCTCGTGCAGCAGCGTGTGCTGGGTGATCTCACCCTTGAAGGTGGCCAGCTCGTCCACGCTGGGGAGCTCGCCGTTGATCAGCAGGAACGCCGTCTCCAGGAACGTGCTGCGCTCGGCGAGCTGCTCGATCGGGTAACCCCGGTAGCGCAGGATGCCCTGCTCACCATCGAGGTAGGTGATCGCGGACTTGTACGCGGCGGTGTTGCCGTAACCGGAGTCCAGGGTCACCAGACCGGTCTGGGCGCGGAGCTTGCCGATATCGAAGCCCTTGTCGCCGACGGTGCTGTCGACCACCGGGTAGGTGTATTCGCCGTCCCCGTACCGCAGTACTACAGAGTTGTCGCTCACGTCATCCCTCACCGACGTTGTGCCTCTTCTTCGAGGTGCCCTGACTACCCCTACCTTCCCCCATTTGGACGATGCACGTGCACTCGGGGTCGGCCATAGGGCCTAAAGGCGGCACTCAGTGCCGCCCAGCCTGGCCATACTGCCCCGTTCGCCCCGGTTGG
Source organism: Streptomyces eurocidicus (assembly GCF_002891295.1). Lineage (GTDB taxonomy): Bacteria > Actinomycetota > Actinomycetes > Streptomycetales > Streptomycetaceae > Streptomyces > Streptomyces eurocidicus. The sequence continues at coordinate 834,158 of NZ_LGUI01000001.1, forward strand.
TAAACCGTCTGGAGACGAATCCCACCTCCGGGCACCCCCCGGGCCGGACTCAGGGGCCACCCCCGGATCCCCCCGCGAGCCGGTGGTCCAGGGCCGTACAACGACGCCCCGCGGAGACCGTGCGCACCGCCTGCCCCAGGGCCTTACGGGAGCCTACGAGCACTACGAGCCGTTTCGCCCGAGTCACTGCGGTATAGAGGAGATTGCGCTGAAGCATCATCCAGGCGCCGGTGGTGACGGGGATCACCACGGCGGGGTACTCGCTGCCCTGCGAGCGGTGGATGGTCACGGCGTACGCGTGGGCCAGCTCGTCGAGTTCGTCGAAGTCGTAGCCGACCTCCTCGTCCTCGTCGGTGCGGACGGTCAGCCGCTGCTCGACCGTGTCCAGGGCGGTGACCACGCCCACCGTGCCGTTGAAGACGCCGTTCTCGCCCTTCTCGTAGTTGTTGCGGATCTGGGTGACCTTGTCGCCGACGCGGAAGACGCGGCCGCCGAAGCGCCGCTCCGGCAGGTCGGGGCGGGCCGGGGTGATGGCCTGCTGGAGCAGGCCGTTGAGGGTGCCCGCGCCGGCCGGGCCGCGGTGCATGGGGGCCAGTACCTGGATGTCGCGGCGGGGGTCCAGGCCGAACTTCGCGGGGATCCGGCGCGCCGCGACGTCCACGGTGAGCCGGCCCGCCTCCTCGGTGTCCTCCTCGACGAAGAGGAAGAAATCCGTCATCCCCTGGGTGAGGGGCGGCGTACCGGAGTTGATGCGGTGTGCATTGGTCACCACCCCGGACTCCTGCGCCTGCCGGAAGATCCGGGTGAGGCGCACGGCGGGGACGGGGCTGCCGGGGGCGAGGAGGTCGCGCAGGACCTCGCCGGCGCCGACGGACGGCAGCTGGTCGACGTCGCCGACGAGCAGCAGATGGGCCCCGGGCGCCACGGCCTTGACGAGCTTGTTGGCCAGCAGGAGGTCCAGCATGGACGCCTCGTCGACCACCACCAGGTCGGCGTCCAGCGGGCGGTCCTTGTCGTACGCGGCGTCGCCGCCGGGCTTGAGCTCCAGGAGCCGGTGCACGGTGGACGCCTCGGCACCGGTGAGCTCGGCGAGCCGCTTGGCGGCCCGGCCGGTGGGCGCGGCCAGCACGACCTTGGCCTTCCTGGCGCGGGCCAGCTCGACGACGGACCGCACGGTGAAGGACTTGCCGCAGCCGGGGCCGCCGGTGAGCACCGCGACCTTGCTGGTCAGGGCGAGCCGGACGGCCTCCCGCTGCTCGGGGGCCAGCTCGGCGCCCGTGCGCCCGGCGAGCCAGGCCAGGGCCTTGTCCCACGGGACGTCCTGGAAGGCGGCGAGCCGGTCCTCGCCGGTCCGCAGCAGCCGGCCGAGCTGGGCGGCGAGGGAGATCTCGGCCCGGTGGAAGGGGACGAGGTAGACGGCGGTGACGGGCTCGCCGCCGTCCGGGCCGGGCACGGTCTCCCGGACCACGCCCTCCTCGGCGGCCAGTTCGGCGAGGCAGTCGATGACGAGGCCGGTGTCGACCTGGAGCAGCTTCACCGCGTCGGCGATCAGCCGCTCCTCGGGGAGGAAGCAGTGCCCCTGATCGGTGGACTGGGAAAGGGCGTACTGCAGCCCGGCCTTGACACGGTCCGGGCTGTCGTGCGGGATGCCGACGGCCTGGGCGATGCGGTCGGCGGTGAGGAAGCCGATGCCCCAGACGTCGGCGGCCAGCCGGTAGGGCTGGTTGCGGGTGACGGAGATGGATGAGTCGCCGTACTTCTTGTAGATGCGGACGGCGATGGAGGTGGAGACGCCGACGCCCTGGAGGAAGACCATGACCTCCTTGATGGCCTTCTGCTCCTCCCAGGCGGCGCCGATCATCTTCGTCCGCTTGGGGCCGAGCCCGGGCACCTCGATCAGGCGCCCGGGCTCCTGTTCGATGACGTCCAGGGTGTCGGTGCCGAAGTGCTCGGTGATGCGGTCGGCGATGCGCGGGCCGATGCCCTTGATCAGGCCGGAGCCGAGGTAGCGGCGGATGCCCTGGATCGTGGCGGGCAGCAGGGTCGTGTAGTTCTCGACGGTGAACTGGCGGCCGTACTGCGGGTGGGAGCCCCAGCGGCCCTCCAGCCGCAGGGACTCGCCCGGCTGCGCGCCGAGCAGCGAGCCGACGACCGTGAGGAGGTCCCCGCCGCCGCGCCCGGTGTCGACGCGGGCCACGGTGTAGCCGCTCTCCTCGTTGGCATAAGTGATCCGCTCCAGGACCCCTTCGACCACCGCCATGTGTGCCATGTCCCGACCGTACCGCCGGGGTCCGACAGGAAGTTCGGGCCCCCACGGGCCCCCGCCGCCCCTCCACGGGCGGGGAAAGGCCGAGGGGCCCGATCCGAAGACCAAGCCCCTCGGGTACCCCCCAAAACCGGCTTCCCCTGAATCCCCCCGGATCCCTCCCCGGGAAGCCCGACGCACAGTACGACCCGCCGTCGCGGCAAAGGGTTGCACCGCATTCAAGGAGTTATCGTTCCGTTACCGAAGGTGTGATCAAGGACCTTTCGGTTACCGCGGGTATCCCGGTGACGTACCGCCGGTAGCGGTCCAGGACCTCCGCGAGCACCTCGGCGCCGTCCCGCGCCCAGAGCGCGGGGCTGAAGATCTCGGTCTCGACGGGCCCCCGGTAGCCGGTCGCGTCGACCCGTTCGCGGAACCACCGCAGGTCCACGCACCCGTCGCCGAGCTGCCCCCGGCCCAGCAGCGCGCCCTCCGGCAGCGGGGTGACCCAGTCGGCGAGCTGGAAGGCGGCGATCCGGCCGCCCTCACCGGCCCGTACGAGCTGCTCGGCCACCGTGTCGTCCCACCACAGGTGGTAGGTGTCCACCACGACGCCCACCTGGTCGGCGGGGAAGCGCTCCGCCAGGTCGAGGGCCTGCCGGAGAGTGGAGACGGCCGAGCGGTCGGAGGCGAACATCGGGTGCAGCGGCTCGACCGCGAGGCGGACGCCGTACCGGGCCGCGTAGGGCCCGAGCGCGGCCAGCGCGTCGGCGACGCGCTCACGCGCCCCGGCGAGGTCGCGGTCGCCCTCGGGCAGGCCGCCGGGGACGAGGACGAGCGTGCGGGTGCCGAGCTCGGCGGCCTCCGCCACGGCCGCCCGGTTGTCGGCGAGCGCGGCCCGCCGGCGGTCCGGGTCGACGGCGGTCAGGAAGCCGCCCCGGCAGAGGCTGCTGACGGTCAGTCCGGCATCGCGGCAGAGCCGGGCGGCGGCCGCGGGCCCGTACTCCCGCACGGGCCCGCGCCAGAGCCCCACCCCGCGCACCCCGGCCGCCGCGCAGCCGGCGGCCAGCTCGGGCAGGCTCCACTGCCGTACGGTCTGCTGGTTGAGGCTGAACCTCGGGTCGGGGGGCGCCGGGGCGCGGCCGGTCACCGGTCGACCCCGTGCACGGCCAGCAGCCGGGCCATCCGGTTCTGGGCGAGCGGCGGGTCCGGGAACAGCCCGAGGCCGTCGGCCAGTTCGTAGGCCCGCGCCAGGTGCGGCAGGGTGCGCGCGGCGTGCTGCCCGCCGGGCATCGCGAAGTGCCGCTGGTGCCCGGCGAGCCAGGCCAGCAGCACGACGCCCGTGCGGTAGCAGTGGGTGGGCGGTTCGAAGAGGTGCCGGGCGAGGGCCACGGTGGGGTCCAGGAGGGCCCGGAAGCGCTGCCGGTCGTCCGCGTCGAGCAGCCGCGTGGCATGGGCGGCGAGCGGGCCCAGCGGGTCGAAGACGCCGAGCAGGGCGTCGCTGTGGCCGTCCGCGTCGCCCTCGATCAGCTCGGGGTAGTGGAAGTCGTCGCCGGTGTAGCAGCGCACCCCGGCGGGCAGGCGCCGGCGCAGGGCGCGCTCGCGCTCCTTGTCCAGGAGCGAGATCTTCACACCGTGGACCTCGGCCGGGTGGTCGGCGACGATCCCGAGGAGGGTCTCCATGGCGGCGTCCGGGTCGCGGCTTCCCCAGTAGCCCTCCAGGGCGGGGTCGAACACGGTGCCGAGCCAGTGCAGGATCACGGGCCGGTCCGTCTGCCGCAGCAGCCCGCCGTAGAGCTCCCGGTAGTCGTCGGGGCCGGTGGCCACGGCCGCGAGGGCCCGGGAGGCCATCAGGACGGCCTGTGCGCCCTCCCCCTCGATCAGGGCGAGCTGTTCCTCGTAGGCGGCGGCGACGTCCGCCAGGGTGCCGTACGGGGGCGCGAGCTGGTCCGTGCCGGCCCCGCAGACGACGCGGCCGCCGACGGCCCGTGCCTCGGTGGCCGAGCGGCGGATCAGCCGGGCGGCCGCCGGCCAGTCCAGGCCCGCGCCGCGCTGCGCGGTGTCCATGGCCTCGGCGACCCCCAGGCCGTGCGCCCACAGATGGCGCCGGAAGGCCAGGGTGGCCTCCCAGTCGAGCGAGGCGGGGCCGTGGGGGGTGGTGTTGCCGAAGGGGTCGGCGACGACGTGGGCGGCGGCCAGGATCCTGCGGGACGTGGGCGGGGTGCCCTGGGCGCTGAGCTCCAGGGGCAGGCACCGGGGCTCGTAATCGCGCAGGGCGCCGGAGGCGTCGGGCAGCCGGATCATGACCCGGTCACCCGCATCCTGCGGCCCTCCTTGGCGGAGATCCGGGCCAGCTGGGCGAGCCGTACGCCCCGGGCGCCCGCGAGGAGGTCGTGGGGCCAGGGCCCGCCGAGCGCCACATGGCGCAGGAAGAGCTCCCACTGGGCCTTGAAGGCGTTCTCGGACGGCCCGTCGTCGGGGACCTCCTGCCATTGCGCGCGGAAGTCGCCGGCCGCCGGGACGTCGGGGTCCCAGACGGGCCGGGGGGTGACCGAACGGTGCTGGACCCGGCAGTGCCGGAGCCCGGCGACGGCCGAGCCCTCCGTGCCGTCCACCTGGAACTCCAGCAGCTCGTCGCGGTGGACGCGCACCGCCCAGGAGGAGTTGAGCTGGGCGACGGCCCCGCTCTCCAGCTCCAGGACGGCGTAGACGGCGTCGTCGGCCCGGGCCTCGTACGGCTTCCCCCGCTCGTCCCAGCGGCGCGGGATGTGGGTGGCCCGGTGCGCCTGTACGGACCTGATGGGCCCGAAGAGCCCGGTCAGGACGTACTCCCAGTGCGGGAACATGTCGGAGGTGATGCCCTCGTCCTCCTCGCGGTAGTTCCACGACGGCCGCTGGGCGGGCCGCCGGTCGCCTTCGAAGACCCAGTAGCCGAACTCGCCCCGGACGGAGAGGATCCGGCCGAAGAAGCCCTCGTCGACGAGCCGCTTGAGCTTGCGGATGCCGGGCAGGAAGAGCTTGTCCTGGACGACGCCGTGCCGGACTCCCGCCTTACGGGCGCGCTCGTAGAGGTCGGTGGCGCCGCCGGGGTCGAGGGCGGTGGGCTTCTCGCAGTACACGTGCTTGCCCGCGGCGACGGCCTTACGGAGGGCGTCCTCGCGGGCGGAGGTGATCTGGGCGTCGAAGTAGACGCCGACGGCCGGGTCGGCGAGGGCGGCGTCGAGGTCGGTCGTCCAGTGCTCCAGCCCGTACCGCCCGGCGAGCGCGCGGAGCCGGCCCGCGTCCCGCCCCACCAGCAGGGGCTCCGGCCACAGCCGGGTGCCGTCGCCGAGGTCGAGGCCGCCCTGCTCGCGGAGGGCGAGGACCGAGCGCACGAGGTGCTGGCGGTGGCCCATGCGGCCGGTCACGCCGTTCATGGCGATCCGCAAGGTTCTGGTGTCGGTGCCGGTCATCCCTGGGACCCCCTTCTGCCGTACAAGGAGCATTTCCCGCCCGCACCCGGGGAACCCGGTCCCCATGAAACTGGCCTTCTCCACCCTCGGTGTCCCCGGTCTGCCGCTCCCCGACGTGGCGCGGCTCGCCCGTGCGCACGGCTACGACGGCGTCGAACTGCGCGCGCACCCGGAGGAACCGCTGCATCCGGGCTCGGGGCCGCGCGAGCGGTCCGCGGCGACCGAGGTGTTCGCCGCGGCGGAGGTCGCGATCCTGGCGGTGGCCGGGTACGTCCGGGTCGCGTCGGAGGAGCCGGACGAGACGGTGCTCGGGGAGCTGTCCGCGCTGGTCCGGCTCGCCGGCGACCTCGGCGCGCGGTACGCCCGGGTGTTCCCCGGGGGCGGGGACCGGCCGGCGGCGGAGGCCGACGCGGCCGCCGCGCGGCGGCTGGGGGCCGTCGCGCCGCTCGCCGCCGACCTGGGCGTGCACGTCCTGCTGGAGACCCATGACTCGCACCGCAGGGCGCGGGACGCGGCGCGGATCCTGGGTCCGGTCGGCCACCCGAACGTCGGAGCGCTCTGGGACGTCCTGCACACCTGGCTCGGCGGCGAGAGCCCGGCGCTGAGCTTCCCGCCGCTCTCCCCGCACCTGGGCTACGTCCAGGTGAAGGACGTGGCCTCGGCGGAGGACACCGCCCCGCTGCCGCTGGGCTCGGGGGTGCTGCCGCTGCCCGACTGCGTGCGGGTGCTCGGCCGGGCGGGCTGGGACGGCTGGCTGTGCTGGGAGTACGAGAAGCGCTGGTACCCCCAGGCGGCCGACTTCCAGCAGCTGGCGGGGCCCGGCCGGGAGTACCTGCTGGGGCTCGTCGACGGGGCGCGGGCGGCCTGAGCCCCCTCCCGGCGGCCCGGCCCGGCGGCGGGCCGAACCGTATGATCGACGGGGCGAGAGGGCTGCACATGACGGTGGACACCAAGGAACGGCTGATCGGCGCGGCGGAGACCGTCCTGCGGACCCAGGGGTACGGCAAGTCCAGCGCGCGGACGATCGCCAAGGAGGCCGGGGTCAACTCCGCCCTGGTCTTCTACCATTTCGGCGGGGTCGACCCGCTGCTGTTCGCCGCCCTCGACCGGTCCTCGGCCGAGCGGATGACGGTGCTCGCCGACGCCGTCTCCGGCTGCCGGACCCTGGAGGACCTCATCGAGGCCGCCACCCGGATCTACCGCCACGACATCGAGGCCGGACACCTGACGCTCTTCGCCGAGCTGGTCGCCGCCGCCGTGGCCAAGCCGGAGCTGCGGGAGGAGATCCGGGTGCGGGCCGAGCCGTGGATCGCCTTCATCGAGGCGACCCTGGAGCGGGTGATCGGCGGCACCCCGCTGGCCCGCCTGACGCCGCCGCGCGACCTGGCCAACGCGGCCATCACGTTCTACCTCGGCGTCAACCTCTTCACCGTCCTGGACGCCGACCGCTCCCGTACGGACTCGGTGTTCGCGATGGCCCGGCGGCTGGCCCCGCGCGCCCGCCTGCTGACCCGCCGGCTGCCCGCCCGGCTCGTCATCAAGCGGCGCGCGCACGGCTGACGCCCACCCCGCGCGGAACCGCTCCGGGGCGCCGCCCGTCCAAGGCGCGTGCTGTCGTCGAACGACCGCCGGACGGTGTCGGCGTGCGCCCCGGGCCGCGTCGCTGACCTCCCTCTCCGCCGTCCGCGGCAGGGCAGCGCACCGCCGCCGGCGCACCCCCTTCCACAGCGCCGGTGGCGGCTCCCCGGGGCACTGCGGCGCCGTGGGCCGCCGGAGTGCGGGCCGGGCCCCGGGCGCCGGCGCGACCGGCGTACGGGTCCGGCGGCGCGCCCCGCACACACCTTGTTCCGCCCGTCCCGGCCGCCCCGACGCGCCCCGCACGTCTGGCGTGCGCCGGGGCCGGGGAGCCAGGCTGAGGCGCGGGGTGGCACGGGGCCGGGCACAGGGCCGGGGAACGCCCCGGACGAAGGGCGCGACGGGACGGGCGGCGGACACCCCGGCGGCAGACGGCAGACGGCAGACGGCAGACGGCAGACGGCAGACGGCAGACGGCAGACGGCAGACGGCAGACGGCAGACGGCAGACGGCAGACGGCAGACGGCAGACGGCAGACGGCAGACGGCAGACGGCAGACGGCAGACGGCAGACGGCAGACGGCAGACGGCAGACGGCAGACGGCAGACGGCAGACGGGAACGTCCGGGGGTGCGGGGGAGACACGGCGGGACGTCCGGGGCCCGGCGGGGACAGGGGGGACACCATGCGGCATCGCGCGCGGCCGGTCGCGCTGCTCACGCTCGTCCTGCTCGCGGGACCGGCGGCGGGGGCCTCGCTGGCCGGCTGCCAGGCGCCGGTCCGGGCCGCCGGGGACGACCGGAGGCCGGTGGCCGCCTCCGTGCCGCCCTCGCCCGCGCTGCCGGAGCCGGGGGCCACGTTCCTGGCCCGGAGCGCCTGCGCCGGCGGCGGAGGGGCCTCCTTCACCGAGGTCTCGTGCGCGAGCGAGCGGGCCGTCGCCCGGGTCCTGGCCCGCTACAACGGCCCGCGGGACGACGGCCCCCGCTGCCCGGCCGCCACGGACTTCGTGCTGCACATCACCGCGGTGGACCGGGGCACGTCGGAGGAGGACAGCGCCCCGGAGGGCTACGCCTGCATGCGCAACCTCCAGGAGCCGCACCCCGGCGACCCGGGGCGCGGCGGCGGCCCGCTGACGGTGACCGGCGACTGCGTGTACGCCGAGCGGCGGGGCGTGGTGAAGGAGACCGCCTGCGACGGCTCGGGCCCGCACGCCCCGGAGTACCGGGTGACGCGCGAGGTCGGCGCGCGGGCGGACTGCCCGGCCTCGACCGACCTGTACGTACACGTCGGCGGCGGGACACCCATAGGGTGCGCCCGCCGCCTGGTGTGAACTCAGGGACCCGGCGGCCTTACGGACGACCGCGCGGCCCCGGCGTCCTTACGGACGGAGGCTGTTCTGCCGGTCGACGACCGGACGGTCGAGCTTCGCGTCGAACGGAGCCAGCGGCTTGGCGTGCGTGACGTCCTTACGGACGGCCGCGGGCGTGACGCCGGCCCACTCCAGGACCTCGGCCGTGGCCTTGGCCCGGTCGTCGGCGACGAGCTGGGCGATGTTCGAACCGTGGTTGCCGCCGGGGGCGTAGAAGCGGTAGTCGTCCCGCGCGGCCGCGTTCCGGCCGACGTTGAACGGCTCGCCGCTCCACGGGTCGTTCTGCCCGTAGACGAAGAGCATCCGCTTGCTGTCGTTGCGCACCCAGCGGTCGATGTCGGCCATCGCGCCGGGGCGGAACTTCATCGGGATGTCACGCGACACGTAGTTGCGCGGGCTGTAGATCCCGGGGTAGCGCAGCAGGCCCTTCAGGTGCGGGGTCTTGAAGCTCGGCGCGCCGAGCTCGGTGCCCGCCTGGTAGTAGTACGGCGTGAACCGCTCCAGGCCCTGGTCGGTGTAGCCGTCGAAGCCCGAGATGGTGTCGATGAACTTGTAGAGCTCGTCCGTGGAGGCGTTGGTCGCGGGCACGGACGCGCACTCGCTCTGCAGGTGGTACTGCCAGAACGCCCAGACCAGGTCCATCACGACGTTCTCGTACGCCTTGTCGGCGCTGCCGACGACCTTGAAGGTCTTGCCGTTGGCGTCGGCCCACTTCTGGTAGCGGCCGACGATCTCGTCACGGCGGACGAGGGCCTGCCGCTGCACCGAGTTGAGCTGGGTGCGGCACGCCTGGTCCCCGACGTTCGCGAAGAACTTGTCGTAGGCCGAGTCCTCGTTGTTGTTCACGTCGTTGGGCGCGACGTAGGCGACGGTGCCGTTCATGTCGTCCGGGAAGAAGCGGCGGTAGTACGTCGCCGTCATGCCGCCCTTGCTGCCGCCGGTGGCCAGCCAGTTCTTGTTGTAGACGGGCTTGAGCGCCTGGTAGAGGCGGTGCTGGTCGCTGGCGGCCTGCCAGATGTCCAGCTTCGACCAGTCGGCGGGCTGGGGCCGGGACGGGGTGAAGAAGCGGTACTCCATCGACACCTGGTTGCCGTCGACGATCCGGGTCGGCTCGCTGCGGCTGGGGTTGGTGTTGACGTTGTAGCCGGAGGTGAAGAAGACCGTCGGCCGGTCGGTGGACTTGTTCAGCAGCGTGAAGCGCTGCTTGAAGGTCCCCTTGGCCGGGTTCCGGTGGTCGACCGGCTGGTCATAGGTGAGGACGAGGTAGCGGTAGCCCTCGTAGGGCTTCTCCTCCACGAAGCTCATCCCCGGGATCGCGAGGACGCGTTCCTTGATGTCCGGCTCGGTGGTGGCCGCGGCCGCCGTTCCCGCCGTGGCACCGCCGACACCGACGGTGCCCGTGAGCACCGCCAGCGCCAGCAGCCCTCTGAGCGCCTTGCGCATTCGCCCTCCCCTGGGTTCACAAGTTCGCCGTGAACCTACCGGGGGCGACATCGGCTGCACCAGCCCCTCAGGCATATCAACTGACCAGCCGACCAGTTGGATACCGGTCGGCTGGTCTCTTTCTCCCGATCTGTCGGCCGGGCCCGCGCGGCGGCCGGCCGCCGGCCTACGCCGCGATCGCCTCGCCCGTGAACGTCCGCCACAGCACGGCGTACCGCCCGTCCAGCGCCAGCAGTTCGTCGTGCGTGCCGTCCTCCACCACCCGGCCGCGGTCCAGGACCACGACCCGGTCCGCGCGGGCCGCGGTGGTCAGCCGGTGGGCGACGACCAGCGTGGTGCGCCGGCCCGCCAGCTTCTCGGTCGCCTGGTTGACCAGCGCCTCGGTGGCCAGGTCCAGGGCGGCCGTGGCCTCGTCGAGCAGCAGTACGTCCGGATCGACCAGCTCGGCGCGGGCCAGGGCGATCAACTGCCGCTGCCCGGCCGAGAGGTTGCGGCCGCGCTCGGCCACGGTGTGCAGATAGCCGCCGTCGAGCGTGGCGATCATGTCGTGCGCGCCGACCGCCCGCGCCGCGGCCTCGACCTCGGCGTCGGAGGCGTCCGGCCGCCCGTAGGCGATGGCGTCGCGGACCGTGCCGGGGAAGAGGTAGGGCTCCTGCGGGACGACGCCCAGCCGGTGCCGGTAGGCCGTGACGTCCAGCTCGCGCAGGTCGTGGCCGTCGACGCGGACCGTGCCCGACGTCGGGTCGTAGAACCGCGCGACCAGCTTGACCAGCGTGGACTTCCCCGCGCCCGTCTCGCCGACGAAGGCCACGGTCTGCCCGGCCGGGACGGTGAGGTCGATGCCCGCGAGGGCCTGCTCGCCGTCGCCGTAGTGGAAGTGGACGTCCTCGAAGGCCACCGAGCCGCCGAGCTCCGACACCACGCGCGGCCGCGTCGCCGGCGGGGTGCTCGTCGGCTCGCGCAGCAGGTCCCGGATCCGGCCCAGGGAGACGGTCGCCTGCTGGTAGCCGTCGAAGACCTGCGAGAGCTGCTGGACCGGCGCGAAGAACAGGTCGATGTAGAGGAGGTACGCGACCAGGGCGCCCGCCGTCAGGGTGCCGGCGCCCACCCGGCCCGCGCCCACGATGAGCACGGCGGCGGCCGCCACGGACGACAGCAGCTGCACGAACGGGAAGTAGACCGAGATGAGCCACTGGCCGCGCACCCGCGCCTGCCGGTAGGCGTCGCTGCGCTCGGCGAACCGCCGGCCGTCGGTCGCCTCGCGGCGGAACGCCTGCACGATGCGCAGGCCCGCGACGCTCTCCTGGAGGTCGGCGTTGACGAGGCCGACGCGCTCACGGGCGAGCTCGTACGCCTTCACGCTCTGCCGGCGGAAGACGACGGTGCCGATCACCAGCAGCGGCAGGGTCGCGAAGACGACGAGGGCCAGGCCCACATCGATGACCAGCAGGGCGACGAGTATGCCGAAGAAGGTGAGGACGGAGACGACGGCGGTGATCAGCCCGGTCTGGAGGAACGCGGACAGGGCGTCCACGTCCGTGGTCATCCGGGTCATGATCTTGCCGGTGAGCTCGCGCTCGTAGTAGTCGAGGCCGAGCCGCTGGAGCTGGGCGAAGATCTTCACCCGGAGGGCGTAGAGCACGCGCTCGCCGGTGCGCCCGGTGAGCCGGGTCTCGGCGACCTGCGCGGCCCACTGCCCGAGCACCACCAGCAGCGCCAGGCCGGAGGCCGCCCACACCGCGCCGAGGGCCAGGCGCTGGACGCCCTGGTCGATGCCGTGCCGGATGAGGACCGGCAGCAGCAGCCCGGCGACCGCGTCCACGGCCACCAGGAGCAGGCTCAGGGCCAGCGGCCCGCCGAAGCCGCGCAGCAGCTGCCGCAGTCCGAACTCCTTCTCGGGCCGGGCGGCGCGCTCCTCGTCCACACCGGGGGTGTCGGTCGCGGGCGGCAGCGCGGCCACCTTGGCGAGCAGTTCGGGCGTGGCCGGCATCCCGGCCGTGTCGGCGGGCGCGCCGTCCCCGGCGCGGACCCACAGGGACGGGGTGACGCCGTCGACGACGGTCCGCTTGCGCGGCGCCGGCACGGACGCGGGGGCGTCGTCGGGAACCCCGGTCTCCTCCAGGGGCGCAGCGATGAGGCTCCCCGCGATCGCGGACTCCCCGCCGAAGCCGCCCGCGAGGGCGGCCGACGCCCGGCCCGCGGGGTCCTTGCGGACCCCGGCCAGCTCCTCCGGGTCCGTCAGCAGTCTGCGGTAGAGCTCGCTGCGCTCCTCCAGCTCCTCCGCCGTGCCGAGGTCGGCCAGCCGCCCGCCGTCGAGGACCGCGATCCGGTCGGCCAGGGCCAGGGTCGACGCCCGGTGGGCGATGAGCAGGGTCGTGCGGTCCGCGGTGACCGCGCGCAGCGTCTCGTGGATCTCGTGCTCCACCCGGGCGTCGACCGCGGACGTCGCGTCGTCGAGGAGCAGCAGCCGGGGGTCGGTGAGGATGGCGCGGGCCAGCGCGATGCGCTGGCGCTGGCCGCCGGAGAGGGAGAGGCCCTGCTCGCCGACCTCGGTGTCGTACCCGTCGGGCAGCCGGGAGACGAAGCCGTCGGCCTGGGCGGCCCGGGCCGCGGCCCGGATCTGCTCGGCGGTGGCCTCCGGGTGCCCGTAGGCGATGTTGTCGGCGATGCTCGCGGAGAACAGGAAGCTGTCCTCGGGCACCAGCCCGATCGCGGCGCGCAGCGAGGGCAGCGTCAGGTCGCGGACGTCGTGCCCGCCGACCCGGACGGCGCCGCCGGTGGCGTCGTAGAAGCGCGGCAGGAGCAGTGCGACCGTCGACTTGCCGCTGCCGGACGCGCCGACGACGGCGACGGTCTCACCGGGCTCGATGCGCAGCGAGAAGCCGTCGAGGACGGGCCGGTCGGGGTCGTAGCCGAAGGTGACGTCGTCGAACTCGACGGTGGCGGGCGCGTCGTCGGGCAGCGCGTGCGCGCCCGGGCGCTCCTCGACGACCGGCTCGGTGTCGATCAGCTCGAAGACCCGCTCGACGCCGGCCCGGGCCTGCTGGCCCACGGTCAGCATCATCGTGAGCATCCGCACCGGGCCGACGAGCTGCGCCAGATAGGTGGAGAAGGCGACGAAGGTGCCGAGGGTGATCTGGCCGCGCGTGGCCATCCAGCCGCCGACCGCCAGCATGGCGACCTGGCCCAGGGAGGGTACGGCCTGGAGGGCGGGGGTGTAGCGGGAGTTGAGCCGGACGGTGCGCAGCCGGCCCGCGAACAGGCGGCGGCTCACCTCGCGGAGCTTGCCGGCCTCCTGCTCCTCCTGGCCGAAGCCCTTGACGACGCGGACGCCGGTGACGGCCCCGTCCACGACGCCGGCGACGGCCGCGGCCTGCCCCTGGGCGTACCAGGTGGCGGGGAAGAGCTCGGTGCGGCTGCGCTGGGCGAGGAACCACAGGGCGGGGGCCACGGCGAGGGCGATCACCGTGAGCAGCGGGGAGAGGGTCGCCATGACGACCAGCGAGATCAGGAACAGCAGGATGTTGCCGATCATCATCGGCAGCATGAAGAGGAGGCTCTGCACCAGCTGGAGGTCGCTGGTGCCCCGGCCGACGACCTGGCCGGTGGAGAGGTCGTCCTGGCGCCGGCCGTCGAGGCGGGCGACCGAGGCGTACATCTCGGTCCGCAGGTCGTGCTGGACGTCGAGGGCGAGGCGGCCGCCGTAGTAGCGGCGCAGGTAGGTCAGGCCGTAGACGACGACCGCGGCGGCGACGAGGAGCGTCGCCCAGGGGGCGAGCGGCCGGTCGCCGGCGCCTATGACGTCGTCGATGATCAGCTTGGGTATGAGGGGGACGAGGGCCATGACGGCCATACCGCCCAGTGAGGAGCCGAGGGCGAGCAGCACGGTGCGGCGGTATCGCCAGCAGTACCGTGCGAGGCGCCTGGCCCAGCCTTGTCCGACGTCCGTCGCCTTACGGGGGTTTCCGCTGTCCTCTGCCACGGAGGGCCCAACGCCGTGGGCTGCGGTTTTCATCCCGCCGCAACAAAGTGGGGGCGGGGGCCGGGAGAGTTTTCCCCCACCCCGCCCCTTCCCGGTACCGGGGGCTGACGCCCCGGGCCCCCTTTCCGCGCTGACGCGCGGTGTCCTCAATCGCCGGGCGGGTGGGGAACAAACCCCGCGCAGCGGTCACCGCGGCCGGACCGTCAGCGCGTACAGCCGCGTCGTCTGGCGGGCACTCTCGTTGTCGTCGCTGACGAGGAGCAGGCGCAGCCGCCCGCCCGGCGCGCGGCCCAGGACGGCCATGCCCTCGATGTTGTCCAGCAGCGGGTTCGTCTGCGGCTGCTTCGCCGGGGCCCCCAGGGAGGGGCACTCCCCCAGGTCCGCCAGCAGCCGCTTGCGGACCTGGCGGGTGCCGGGGCCGCCGGGCAGCGTCTCCACGCCGGAGACGTCGCTCGCGCCACGGGTGTCCGCCGCGTAGAGCCGCACCGTGTTGCCCGCCCCGGGGGTGTATCCGCGTTCCAGGACCAGCAGCCGGCCGTCGTCCGCCGCGGCGGCCTCGGAGACGCCGAGGCCGGGGTCGAGGGGGTAGCCGTACTGCGGGCCGAGCCGGAACTCCGGGGCGCCCGGGCCCGTGCGGGGCCGCCACCAGCTCTGGAACCGGACCGTCCGCGTGTCACCGGCCAGCGGCCCCTCCATCGCGGCGAGGAGGGTACGGCCGTGGTCCCGGAGGGTGAGGCCCTCGAAGGTCTGGTTGGGCAGGGCCCGGCCCGCCGGGGCGGGCCGCAGCGCGCCGGGAACGGGCAGCCGCCCGAGGAGGGTGCCGTCGCGGGCGTAGCGGCGGACGGACGGCTCGGTCTCGGAGGCGACCAGCCGGGTGCCGTCGCGGTCGACGGCGAGGGCCTCGGAGTCGAGCTCGCCGCCCTTCTCGTCGGCGAGCGCCCGGACGCGTACGGGCCGGGCGGCGGTGGGCCCGCGCCGCACGTCCAGGGCGAACAGCCGGGAGCGGTCGGAGAGGGCGGCGACCGTGCCGTCGGTGTCGGCGGCGAGCGCGGAGAGGTTGCCGACGAAGGCCCCCTCGAAGGCGGTCTTGTCGAGCCCGTCACCGTAGCCGTCGATGCGGACGTACGGGGAGCAGGCGCGCGAGGGCGTCCCGGCGGCGGCCGGGACGCCCGCCGGGACGGCGGCCGACAGCGCGGCGACGATGACGGTGGTGAGTGCGGGTCGGATGCGCACGGTGTCCCTCCCGGTACGGCCTGGTCCGGCTGCGGCCGACGGTAGGGGCACGGAGGCGGGGCCGGAAGGACTCCGGGCGGAGTCACGGGAACGGCTGCGCGAACTCCCGGTGCGCGGCGGGTCGTGCCGGCCGACACGACCCGCGAGGCGCCGGATCCCCGGGCGCCGATTCCCCGGCCCCCGACGCGCGGGCCGCGGGCCGCCGGATCCGAAGGCCGGACCCGCGGCGCACGGCGGTCGGACGGTGCCCGCGCGCGACTCACGGCCCCGGCACACCGGACCCGTGAGCCCGGGCCCACGGTGCACGGCGGTACGGGGCCCTGCCCGGCGCACGGCTCGCGGCTCGCGGTGCACAGCGGTACGGGCCCTGCCCCACGCACGGCTCGCGGCTCGCGGCTCGCGGCACGCGGCACGCGGCACATCGGATCCGTGGGCCCAGCCACGGTGCGCGGCGGTACGGGGCCCTGCCCGGCGCACGGCTCGCGGTGCACAGCGGTACGGGGCCCTGCCCCACGCACGGCTCGCGGCACGCGGCACGCGGCACATCGGATCCGCGGGCCCGGCCACGGTGCGCGGCGGTACGGGGCCCTGCCCGGCGCACGGCTCGCGGTGCACAGCGGTACGGGGCCCTGCCCCACGCACGGCTCGCGGCTCGCGGCTCGCGGCTCGCGGCACATCGGACCCGTGGGCCCGGGCCCACGGTGCGCGGCGGTACGGACCCTGCCCGGCGCACGGCCCCCGCAGGAGCCGGATCCGCCCAGGCCGCCCCCGCCCCCACCCCGCCGCCCGGCAGCCCGTCAGATCCCGGGGACGTACTGGATCAGCAGATCGATGAGCTTGATGCCGGCGAAGGGGGCGATCAGGCCGCCGAGGCCGTACACGCCCAGGTTGCGCCGCAGCAGCGCGTGCGCGCCCGCGGGGGCGTAGCGGACGCCGCGCAGGGCGAGGGGGATCAGCGCGACGATAACCAGCGCGTTGAAAATGATCGCCGAGGCGATGGCCGAGGTGGGGCTGTGCAGGCCCATCACGTTGAGCTTCTCCAGGCCCTCGTAGCCCGTCACGCCGCCGAACATCGCGGGGACGATCGCGAAGTACTTGGCGACGTCGTTGCAGATGGAGAAGGTCGTGAGCGCGCCGCGGGTGATGAGGAGCTGCTTGCCGACCTCGACGATCCGGATGAGCTTGGCGGGGTCCGAGTCGAGGTCGACCATGTTGCCGGCCTCTTTCGCGGCGGAGGTGCCGGAGTTCATGGCGACGCCGACGTCGGCCTGGGCGAGGGCGGGGGCGTCGTTGGTGCCGTCGCCGGTCATGGCGACGAGGTTGCCGCCCGCCTGCTCCGCGCGGATCCGGGCCAGCTTGTCCTCGGGGGTGGCCTCGGCGAGGTAGTCGTCGACGCCGGCCTCGGCGGCGATGGCCCGGGCCGTGAGCGGGTTGTCGCCGGTGACCATGACGGTCCTGATGCCCATCTCGCGCAGTTCGGCGAAGCGCTCCGCGATGCCGGGCTTGACGACGTCCTTGAGGTGGACGGCGCCCAGGACGCGGGCGCCGCCCCGGTCCTCGACGGCGACGAGCAGCGGGGTGCCGCCGCCGGCGGCGATGGAGTCGACGATCCAGCCCGCCTCGGTGGGGACGTGGCCGCCGCGCCGGGTGACCCAGGCCGTGACGGCGCTGCCCGCGCCCTTGCGGATGCGGAGGAAGTCGCCCTCGTACGCGAAGTCGGCGCCGCTCATCCGGGTCCGCGCGGAGAACGGGACGAAGCGGCCGTGGGTGAAGTCGGCGGGGTCGTGGTCGATGCCGTAGCGGCGGGCGAGGGCGGTGATGGAGCGGCCCTCGGGGGTGCCGTCGGCGAGGGAGGCGAGCTGGGCGGCATCGGCCAGGAGTTCGTGCGGTACGCCCTTGACGGGCACGAAGGAGGTGGCCTGCCGGTCGCCGAGGGTGATGGTGCCGGTCTTGTCGAGGAGCAGGGTGTTGACGTCGCCGGCGGCCTCGACGGCCCGGCCGGACAGGGCGAGGACGTTGCGCTGGACGAGCCGGTCCATGCCGGCGATGCCGATGGCGGAGAGCAGGGCGCCGATCGTGGTGGGGATCAGCGTCACCAGCAGGGCGACCAGCACGGTGATCGTCTGTGGCGCCCCGGCCCAGGCGGCCATGGGCTGGAGCGAGACCACGGCGAGGATGAAGATCACGGTGAGGCAGCAGAGCAGGATGTTGAGGGCCAGCTCGTTGGGGGTCTTCTGCCGGGTGGTGCCCTCGACCAGGGAGATCATGCGGTCGAGGAAGGTGTGGCCGGGCCGGGAGGTGATGCGGACGACGATGCCGTCGGAGAGCACCTTCGTGCCGCCCGTGACGCCCGAGCGGTCGCCGCCCGCCTCGCGGATGACGGGGGCGGACTCGCCGGTGACGGCGGACTCGTCGACGGCCGCGACGCCGTCGACGACCTCCCCGTCGCCGGGGACGGTCTCACCGGCGGCGACGACCACGAAGTCCTGCGGGCAGAGCTCGGCGGCGGGTACCCGCTCCTCCTCCCAGTCGCGCCGGTCCATGCCGACCCGCCAGCGCCGCAGCCGGCGGGCGACGGTGCCGGAGCGGGCCCGGCGCAGGCTCTCCGCCTGTGCCTTGCCACGGCCCTCGGCGACGGCCTCGGCGAGGTTGGCGAAGACGACGGTGAGCCAGAGCCAGGCGCTGATCAGCCAGGCGAAGACGGAGGGGGCGAGCAGCGCGGAGAGCGTGGTGAGCACGGAGCCCACCTCGACGACGAACATCACCGGGTTCCGGACCATGACCCGGGGGCTCAGCTTGCGGACCGCGTCCGGGAGGGAGGCGATCAGCAGCTTGGGGTCGAGCGCTCCGCCGGCCACCTGCCGGTGGCGCCGCCGGGCCCGGCCGGGCGGGGGCGGGGCGGCCGGGCGCGGCGGGGTGACGTCCTGGTCGGGGAGCAGGTGCAGGGGCACGGCGTGGGCCTTCGACGGAGGTGGGTGATCACCTCAGCCAACCGTCCGGACACACCGCGTATCCGGGTCCTTACGGGGCCTTGTCGCCGGACGGTCCGGGCCTTACGGGCCCTTGACGCGCGGGATCCCCGGGCGCCGGACGGCGGGGTGCCCCGTCCGTCCGGCGCCCGGGGGCCGGGGTGCCTCAGGCGCGCGAGGCCGCGATCTGCCGCGACATGATCGTCGTCAGCTCGTACGCCGCGTGCGACGCCGCCACCGAGGTGATCTCCGCGTGGTCGTAGGCCGGGGCGACCTCGACCAGGTCGGCGGAGACCAGGTTGCAGGAGGACAGACCGCGGATGATCTCCAGCAGCTCGCGGGAGGTCAGGCCGCCCGCCTCCGGCGTGCCGGTGCCGGGCGCGTGGGCCGGGTCCAGGACGTCGATGTCGATGGAGATGTACAGCGGGCGGTCGCCGACGCGCTGGCGCAGCTGGTCGGCGATCTCGTCGACGCCGCGCCGCATGACGTCGGCCGAGGTGACGATGCCGAAGCCCATCTTCTCGTCGTCGGTGAGGTCCTTCTTGCCGTACAGCGGGCCGCGCGTGCCGACGTGGGAGAGCGCCTCGGTGTCGAGGATGCCCTCCTCGACGGCCCGGCGGAACGGCGTGCCGTGGGTGTACTCGGCGCCGAAGTAGGTGTCCCAGGTGTCCAGGTGCGCGTCGAAGTGCAGCAGGGCGACGGGGCCGTGCTTCTTGGCGACCGAGCGCAGCAGCGGCAGGGCAATGGTGTGGTCGCCGCCGAGGGTCATCAGGCGGGCGCCGGTGCCGAGGAGGTCGTCGGCCGCGCCCTCGATCGTCTCGACGGCCTCGTCGATGTTGAACGGGTTCGCGGCGATGTCACCGGCGTCCGCGACCTGCGCGAGGGCGAAGGGCGAGGCGTCCTGGGCCGGGTTGTACGGGCGCAGCAGGCGCGACGCCTCGCGGATGGCGTTGCCGCCGAAGCGGGCGCCGGGGCGGTAGGAGACGCCGGTGTCGAACGGCACGCCGACGACGGCGACGTCGGTGGTGCCGACCTCGTCCAGGCGCGGGAGGCGGGCGAAGGTGGCGGGACCGGCGTAGCGCGGGATGCGGGAGGAGTCGACCGGGCCGCGCGGTTCGCGGGGGGCGGAGCCGTTCTGGGGGGTCATAGGGATACCTCTCGAAATCACGGACGCGTTACGGTCGTACCAACGCGGGCCCGGCCGTGCGGGACGTACCCGAGGGTAGGCAGGGCGGCGGATTCCGCACATATACGTTTCCGAAGAGTCCGGCCCCGCCATATGGACAGGACGTCCAGCGAAGCGCCGTCGGGGGAGACAATGAGCCGTATGCCGATACCGAGCCACGCGCCCAGCCGCGCCGAACTGATCGATCACCTCGTCCGGACCCGTATCGCGGGCGCCGTGGCGACCCCCCGGGAGAACAACCTCGATCATTACCGCCGGCTGGCGAACGGCGACCGCCGGTACTGGCTGGGCCTGGAGCTGGGCGACCGCTGGACGGACGAGCAGGACGTGCTGGCCGTGATGGCGGAGCGGTGCGGGGTGAGCGACGACCTCGACCACCGGGCCGGGCAGGACACCATCGACCCGGAGCTGACCGTCGACGCGCTGGACCGGATGGCGAACGTGCTGCGCAAGGCGGCGGAGGGCCGCCGCCGGGTGCTGTTCGCGACGGGCCACCCGGGCGCGCTGCTGGACGTGCACCGGATGACGGCCGGGGCGCTGCGCGCGGCCGGCTGCGAGGTCGTCCGGATCCCGGGCGGGCTGCTGGCGGACGACGGCTGCGTCGTGCAGTTCGCGGACGTCGCGGTCTACGAGGGCGGGGCGACGCTCTGGCACACCCACTCCCCGCACCCGATGACCGCGATCCTCGACGGCCTGCTGCGGGAGGGCCGCCCGCTGCCGGAGCTGGTCGTCGCCGACCACGGCTGGGCGGGCTGCGCGGCCCAGCGCGGGATCGACGCCGTCGGCTACGCGGACTCCAACGACCCGGCGCTGTTCCTCGCGGAGGCGGAGGGCACCCTCCAGGTGGCGGTGCCGATGGACGACCACGTCGTCGACCCCCGGTACTACGAGCCGATGACGGCGTACCTGCTGGACGCGGCGGGCCTCAGCGCGTAGCCGGGC
Source organism: Streptomyces eurocidicus (assembly GCF_002891295.1). Lineage (GTDB taxonomy): Bacteria > Actinomycetota > Actinomycetes > Streptomycetales > Streptomycetaceae > Streptomyces > Streptomyces eurocidicus. Next base: position 854,553 of record NZ_LGUI01000001.1, read on the forward strand.
CGGGCGGAGGGCCTCGCCCTCCGCCTCAGTCCAGCCGCCCGTTCCAGCCCCGCACCGCGCACCACGCGCCGGCCGAGAGCAGGGCGAACTCCCCGGCGCGCAGGGCGAGACCGCTCACCAGCCGGGCGGTGCCGACCATGTCGATGATCCGGCTGTGCAGGAGGAACCCCACCACGATCGCGACGGCGATCAGCAGGACGCCGCCGACGAGGAGGAGGGCCCGGAAGGCGCCCGCCATCGGTTTTCCGGTCGTGCTGCCCATCGTGCGCCCCTCTTCCCCCGCCGCCCCGTGCGACAACCCACCGATATTACCCGGCGGATGGCGGGCGCAGGGGCGCGCGACGGCCGGTCAGGAGCCCTCCCGGGGGCGCGGCACCCGCACCACGCCCTCCTGGATGACGGAGACGGCCAGCTGCCCGCTCTCGGTGAAGATCCGGCCCCTGGCCAGGCCCCGGCCGCCCTGCGCGGTGGGGCTCTCCTGGTCGTACAGCAGCCACTCGTCGGCGCGGAACGGCCGGTGGAACCACATCGCGTGGTCCAGGCTCGCGCCGACGACGTCGCCGACCGTCCAGCCGCCGCGCCCGTGGGCGAGCAGCACGGAGTCCAGGAGCGTCATGTCGGAGACGTAGGTGACCAGGCAGACGTGCAGCAGCGGGTCGTCCGCCAGTTTGCCGTTGGTCCGGAACCACACCTGCGACTTGGGCTCGCGGGGCTCCCCCACGCTGGCGAACGGGGGCTCGTCCGCGTACCGCAGGTCGACCGCGGCCCGCGCGTCCGCCAGCCGTTCCGCGACCTCGGGGTCGATGAAGCGGTGGGCGTGCCGGGGCAGCAGCTCGGCGGCGGTGGGCAGCGAGAGCGGGTCCGGTGCGGGCGGCATCGGCTCCTGGTGCTCCAGCCCCGCCTCGTACGCCTGGAAGGAGGCCGAGAGGTGGAAGATCGGCTGCCCGTGCTGGACGGCCACCACGCGGCGGGTGGTGAAGGAGCGCCCGTCGCGGATCCGGTCGACGGTGTAGACGATGGGCGCGCCGGGGTCGCCGGGGCGCAGGAAGTAGGCGTGCAGCGAGTGCGGCAGGCGCTCCGCGGGCACCGTGCGGCCGGCGGCGACCAGGGCCTGGGCGGCGACCTGGCCGCCGAAGACGCGCGGTACGACGGAGGGGCGGCTGGTGCCGCGGAAGATGTCCCGCTCGATCCGTTCGAGGTCGAGGAGGTCGAGCAGGTCCTGGAGGGATTCGTTCATCGCGGGCCGTCTACAGACCCATCGACTTGGCGATGATGGAGCGCATGACCTCGCTGGTGCCGCCGTAGATGCGGGTGACGCGGGTGTCCGCGTAGAGACGGGCTATGGGGTACTCCATCATATAACCGTAACCGCCGTGCAGCTGGAGGCACTTGTCGATGACGGCGGCGGCCCGCTCGGTGGTGAAGAGCTTGGCGGAGGCGGCGTCGGCGGCGGAGAGGCCGCCCGCGTCGTGCGCCTCCAGGGCGCGGTCGACGACCGCTTCCATCGCGTCGACCTCGGCCTTGCAGTCGGCGAGGACGAACTTGGTGTTCTGGAAGGCGGCGACGGACTGCCCGAAGACCGTGCGGCTTTGGACGTAGTCCTTGGTGAACGCGACGGCCGCGGCGGACTGGGCGTACGCGCCGACGGCGATGGAGAGGCGCTCCTGCGGGAGGTTCTGTCCGAGGTAGCCGAACGCCTCGCCCTCCTCGCCGAGGAGGTCCGCGACCGGCACCTTGACGTCGGTGAAGGAGAGTTCGGCGGTGTCCGAGGAGTGCAGGCCGAGCTTCTCCAGCTTGCGGCCGACGGCGTAGCCCTCGGAGGTGGTGTCGACGACGAGGATGGAGATGCCGGAGCGGCGGTCCTCGGGGGTGGGCGGGGCGGTGCGGGCGCAGACCAGGACGCGGTCGGCGAGGACGCCGCCGGTGATGAAGGTCTTGGCGCCGTTGAGGACGTAGTGGGTGCCGTCCGCGGAGAGCTTGGCGGTGGTCCTCATGCCGGCCAGGTCGGAGCCGGTGCCGGGCTCGGTCATGGCGATGGCGGTCATCATGTCGCCGGAGACGAAGGCGGGCAGCCAGCGGCGCTTCTGCTCCTCGGTGGCGTAGGCCAGGAGGTAGGGCAGGCAGAGGGCGGTGTGCACGCTGCTGCCGCCGAAGCTGACGCCGGCGCGGGCGCACTCCTCGCTGATCACGGCCTGGAACTTGAAGCTCGTCTCGCCGGCGCCGCCGTACTCCTCGGGCACCCCGATGCCGAAGACGCCCAGCTCGCCGAGCTTCTTGTAGAAGTCGCGGGGCGCGGCACCGGCCTCGCGCCACTCGTCGTAAACGGGCACGACCTCCGCGGCGATGAAGTCGCGGATCGTCTCCCGGAACGCCTCGTGATCCTCGTTGTACACGGTCCGACGCATCGTGCCCCCTGTCCGCCAGGCCCGCCCGGGCGTGGCTAAGCGCTCGCTCAGGCGGCAAGTTACCCGGCGGTCACCTCGGCTGTCCAGGGTTCACCGACCGCCGGGGGCTCACCCCTCCGCGCCCCCGGAGAGGCTCGCGAGCGCGCCCAGCGCCAGCCTGCGCAGCAGGGCGGCGGTGGCGTCGCGGCCGGGCAGGGCGCCCGGGCGGCCGAGGTGCGGGGTGGAGTTGAGCAGGCCGAAGACGGCGTGGACGGCGGCGCGGACCTCCGCCTCACCGGCGGCGGGGTGCAGGGCGCGGACGACCTCGACCCACAGCTCGACGTACTGGCGCTGGAGGGAGCGCACCTGCTTGCGGTCGCTGTCCCTGAGCTGGCCCAGCTCACGGTCGTGGAGGGTGATCAGGGCGCGGTCGTCGAGGGCGAAGTCGATATGGCCGTCGACGAGCGAGTCCAGCACGGCCGCCGGGCCGCCGCCCTCGCCGGTGGCCGCCGCCACCCGCTCCCGGCCGCCCGCGAGGAGCCGCTCGCTGATGCCCACCAGGAGCTCGGAGAGCATCGCGTCCTTGCCGGCGAAGTGGCGGTAGAGACCGGGGCCGCTGATGCCGACCGCCGCCCCTATCTCGTCCACGCCCACGCCGTGGAAACCGCGCTCCGCGAAGAGGCGCGCGGCCTCCTGGAGGATCCGCTCCCGGCGGGTGGGGGCGGCGGTCGGGGTGCGGGTCACTACGTCATTCACGGAAGTGATTCTAGACAGCGGCGTTAGTGCTCGTTAACCTGAGGGAAATGTGTTAACGCTCATTAACCGAGCAAGGGAGCTCGAGCACATGCAGCAGGCACCGGTGCTGGGGAGCACCGCCGATCCGGCGTCCGACGCCTGGCGGGCCAATGAGACGGCCCACCGCGAGCTGTCCGCGGAGCTGCGGGAGCGGCTCGCCGCGGCCCGGCTGGGCGGGGGCGAGCGGGCGCGGGCGAAGCACACCGCGCGCGGCAAACTGCTGCCGCGCGAGAGGGTGGACGCCCTGCTGGACCCGGGCTCGCCGTTCCTGGAGCTGGCCCCGCTGGCGGCCGAGGGGATGTACGGCGGCGCCGCGCCCGCCGCCGGGGTGATCGCCGGGATCGGGCGGGTGTCGGGCCGCGAGACGGTGATCGTCGCCAATGACGCCACGGTCAAGGGCGGCACGTATTACCCGATGACGGTCAAGAAGCACCTGCGCGCCCAGGAGGTGGCCCTGGAGAACCGGCTGCCGTGCCTGTACCTGGTCGACTCCGGCGGCGCCTTCCTGCCGATGCAGGACGAGGTCTTCCCCGACCGCGAGCACTTCGGCCGGATCTTCTACAACCAGGCCCGGATGTCCGGCGCGGGCATCCCGCAGATCGCCGCGGTGCTCGGCTCCTGCACCGCCGGCGGCGCCTACGTCCCCGCGATGAGCGACGAGGCCGTGATCGTGCGGAACCAGGGCACGATCTTCCTGGGCGGCCCGCCGCTGGTGAAGGCCGCCACGGGCGAGGTCGTCACGGCGGAGGAGCTGGGCGGCGGCGAGGTCCACTCCAAGGTCTCCGGCGTCACCGACCACCTCGCCGAGGACGACGCGCACGCCCTGCGGATCGTCCGCACCATCGTCTCGACGCTCCCCGGCCGCGCCGCCCCGCCCTGGCCGGTGGAGCCGGTGGAGGAGCCCGCCGTCGACCCCGCGGGGCTCTACGGCGCGGTGCCCGTCGACCCCCGGACGCCGTACGACGCGCGGGAGGTCATCGCGCGGCTGGTGGACGGCTCGCGGTTCGCCGAGTTCAAGTCCGAGTTCGGGCAGACGCTGGTGACGGGCTTCGCCCGGATCCACGGCCACCCGGTCGGCATCGTCGCCAACAACGGCATCCTCTTCGCCGAGTCCGCCCAGAAGGGCGCCCACTTCATCGAGCTGTGCGACCAGCGCGGCATCCCCCTGCTCTTCCTGCAGAACATCTCCGGCTTCATGGTCGGCCGGCAGTACGAGGCGGGCGGCATCGCCAAGCACGGCGCCAAGATGGTGACGGCGGTGGCCTGCACCCGCGTCCCCAAGCTCACGGTCGTCGTCGGCGGCTCCTACGGCGCGGGCAACTACTCGATGTGCGGGCGCGCCTATTCGCCGCGCTTCCTGTGGATGTGGCCCAACGCCAAGATCTCGGTGATGGGCGGCGAGCAGGCCGCCTCGGTGCTCGCGACCGTCAAGCGCGACCAGCTGGAGGCGCGCGGCGAGAAGTGGGCCGCCGAGGAGGAGGACGCCTTCCGCGCCCCGATCCGGGAGCAGTACGACACCCAGGGCAACGCCTATTACGCCACCGCCCGGCTGTGGGACGACGGGGTCATCGACCCGCTGGAGACCCGCACCGTGCTCGGTCTCGCCCTTACGGCGTGCGCGAACGCGCCGCTGCCCGCCAAGGACCCCACGGCGCCCGGCTACGGCGTCTTCCGGATGTAGGGGGAAGCACACAGTGTTCGACACCGTCCTGGTCGCCAACCGCGGCGAGATCGCGGTCCGGGTGATCCGTACGCTCCGGAAGCTCGGCATCCGTTCGGTCGCCGTCTTCAGCGACGCCGACGCGGACGCCCGGCACGTCCGGGAGGCCGACACGGCCGTCCGGATCGGCCCGGCGGCCGCCGCCGAGAGCTATCTCTCGGTAAAGCGCCTCCTCGACGCCGCCGCCCGCACGGGTGCGCAAGCCGTGCATCCCGGCTACGGCTTCCTTGCCGAGAACGCCGCCTTCGCCCGCGCCTGCGAGGCCGCCGGTCTCGTCTTCATCGGCCCGCCCGCCGGGGCGATCGAGCTGATGGGCGACAAGATCCGCGCCAAGGAGACGGTGCGCGCGGCGGGCGTGCCCGTCGTGCCGGGCTCCTCCGGCAGCGGGCTGACGGACGCCCAGCTCACCGCCGCCGCCCGGGAGATCGGCATGCCCGTGCTGCTCAAGCCCTCGGCGGGCGGCGGCGGCAAGGGCATGCGGCTCGTCCGGGACGAGGCCCTGCTGGGCGAGGAGATCGCCGCCGCCCGGCGGGAGGCGCGCGGCTCCTTCGGCGACGACACCCTGCTCGTGGAGCGCTGGGTCGACCGGCCGCGGCACATCGAGATCCAGGTGCTGGCCGACGGCCACGGCGGCGTCCTCCACCTCGGCGAGCGCGAGTGCTCGCTCCAGCGCCGCCACCAGAAGATCGTCGAGGAGGCGCCCAGCGTCTTCCTGGACGAGGCCACCCGCGCCGCGATGGGCGAGGCCGCCGCGCAGGCGGCGCGCTCCTGCGGCTACACGGGCGCGGGCACGGTGGAGTTCATCGTCCCCGGCGAGGACCCCTCCGCCTACTACTTCATGGAGATGAACACCCGCCTCCAGGTGGAGCACCCGGTCACCGAGCTCGTCACCGGACTGGACCTGGTCGAGTGGCAGCTGCGGGTCGCCGCCGGCGAGCGCCTGGGCCTCGCCCAGGCGGACGTCACCCTCACCGGGCACGCCGTCGAGGCCCGCGTCTGCGCGGAGACGGCCCGGGTGACCGGCGAGCGGGTCGACTTCCTGCCGTCGGCGGGCGCGGTGCGGCTGCTGCGCGAGCCCGCGGGCGAGGGCGTCCGGGTCGACTCGGGCCTCTCCGAGGGCACCGAGGTCGGCACGGCCTACGACCCGATGCTCGCCAAGGTCATCGCCTACGGCCCCGACCGCCCCACCGCGCTGCGCAGGCTGCGGGCCGCGCTGGCCGGGACGGTGGTCCTGGGCGTCGACACCAACGTGGGCTTCCTGCGGCGGCTGCTGGCGCACCCGGACGTCGTCTCGGGCGCCCTGGACACCGGGCTCGTCGACCGCGACGCGGCGTCGCTGGTGCGGACGTCCGTCCCGGCCGAGGTGTACGCGGCGGCGGGCCTGCTCCGCCAGGCGGCGCTGGCCCCGGCGGACTCCCCCGCCGGTGCCCCCGCGGCCTGGGTGGACCCCTTCTCCGTCCCGACGGGCTGGCGCCTGGGCGGCGAGCCGGCGTGGACCCCGCACCATATGCGCGCGCCGGGCCTGGACCCGGTGACGGTGCGGGTGCGCGGCACGGGCGCGCGCACGGAGCTCGCGCTGCCGGCGGCGCCGGAAGGCGCCGGGCCGGTCGCGGGCACGTCCGCCGGGCCGGGTACGGGCGGAGGCCCCGGCCGGAACCCCTCCGCGGGGACCGGCACCACTCCGTCCGCCGGGCCCGGCCCGGTATCTCCCGCCCCGGGGCCCGGGGAAGGCTCCGTCCCCGCGCGGATCGTCCAGCTCACACCCACCACCCTCACCATCGAGCTGGACGGCCTCACCCACACCTTCAGCCACGCCCGGGGACCGGCCGGCACCTGGCTCGGCCGTGACGGCGACGCCTGGCACCTCCAGGACCACGACCCCGTCGAGGCCCTCGGCGGGGCCGGCGCCGCGCACGCCGGGGCGCTCACCGCCCCCATGCCGGGCACCGTCACCGTGGTCAAGGCGGCCGTCGGCGACACGGTGACCGCGGGCCAGAGCCTCCTCGTCGTGGAGGCGATGAAGATGGAGCACGTCATCTCCGCGCCGCACGACGGCACCGTCACCGAGCTGGACGTCACCGCCGGCACCACGGTCGCGATGGACCAGGTCCTGGCCGTCGTCACCCCGCAGGAGGAGTCATGATCGACGGACTGCCGATGCCCGTACCGGAACCCGGCCTCCCGGACCGCGTCCGGATCCACGAGGTGGGACCGCGCGACGGGCTGCAGAACGAGAAGACGGTCGTGCCGGTCGAGGTGAAGGCGGAGTTCATCCGCCGCCTCGCCGCCGCCGGCCTCGGCACCGTGGAGGCGACGAGCTTCGTCCACCCCAAGTGGGTGCCGCAGCTCGCCGACGCCGAGCAGTTGTTCCCGATGCTCGACGGCGTCGGCGCCCGGCTCCCGGTCCTGGTGCCCAACGAGCGCGGCCTGGACCGCGCGCTGGCCCTGGGCGCCCGGGAGGTCGCCGTCTTCGGCAGCGCGACGGAGTCCTTCGCCAAGGCCAACCTCAACCGCACCGTCGACGAGTCGCTGGAGATGTTCGCCCCGGTCGTGGCCAGGGCCCGGGAGGCCGGCGCCGGGGTGCGCGGCTATCTCTCGATGTGCTTCGGCGACCCCTGGGAGGGCGCCGTCCCCGTCGAGCGGGTCGTGCGGGTCGCCCGCCGCCTGCTGGACCTCGGCTGCGACGAGCTGAGCCTCGGCGACACCATCGGCGTCGCCACCCCCGGCCACGTCGGCGCCCTGCTGACCGCGCTCGACGCGGCGGGCGTGCCCGCCGGCCGGCTGGCCGTGCACTTCCACGACACCTACGGCCAGGCCCTGGCCAACACCCTTGCCGCGCTCCGGCACGGCGTGACCACCGTCGACGCCTCCGCGGGCGGCCTCGGCGGCTGCCCGTACGCGAAGAGCGCCACGGGCAACCTCGCCACCGAGGACCTGGTGTGGATGCTCGACGGCCTCGGCATCGACACCGGCGTCGACCTCCGTCTGCTCACCGCCACCAGCGTGTGGATGGCCGACCGGCTCGGCCGCCCCAGCCCGTCCCGCACCGTGCGTGCCCTCGCCCCCCAGGAGAACTGAGCCATGTCGCTGGACCACCGACTGACCCCCGAGCACGAGGAGCTCCGCCGCACGGTGGAGGAGTTCGCCCACGACGTGGTCGCACCGAAGATCGGCGAGTTCTACGAGCGCCACGAGTTCCCGTACGAGATCGTCCGGGAGATGGGCCGGATGGGCCTCTTCGGGCTGCCCTTCCCCGAGGAGTACGGCGGGATGGGCGGCGACTACCTCGCCCTCGGCCTCGCCCTGGAGGAGCTCGCCCGGGTGGACTCCTCCGTGGCGATCACCCTGGAGGCGGGGGTGTCCCTCGGCGCGATGCCCGTCTTCCGCTTCGGCACGGAGGAGCAGAAGCGGGAGTGGCTGCCCCGGCTGTGCTCCGGCGAGATGCTGGGCGCCTTCGGCCTGACCGAGCCGGAGTGCGGCTCGGACGCGGGCGGCACCCGCACCACCGCCCGGCTGGACGAGGCCACGGGCGAATGGGTGATCAACGGCACCAAGTGCTTCATCACCAACTCCGGCACCGACATCACGGGCCTGGTCACGGTCACCGCCGTCACCGGCCGGGGCGCGGACGGCAAGCCGCTGATCTCCACGATCATCGTGCCCTCCGGCACGCCCGGCTTCACCGTCGCGGCCCCCTACTCCAAGGTCGGCTGGAACGCCTCGGACACCCGCGAGCTGAGCTTCGCGGACGTCCGGGTCCCGGCCGCCAACCTGCTGGGCGAGCAGGGCCGCGGCTACGCCCAGTTCCTGCGGATCCTGGACGAGGGCCGGATCGCGATCTCGGCCCTGGCGACCGGCCTCGCGCAGGGCTGCCTCGACGAGTCGGTGGCGTACGCGAAGACCCGCGAGGCGTTCGGCCGGCCGATCGGCGGCAACCAGGCGATCCAGTTCAAGCTGGCCGACATGGAGATGAAGGCCCACACCGCCCGCGTCTCCTGGCGCGACGCCGCGTCCCGGCTGGTGCACGGCGAGCCCTTCAAGAAGCAGGCGGCGATCGCCAAGCTCTACTCCTCCACGGTCGCGGTCGACAACGCCCGCGAGGCCACCCAGATCCACGGCGGCTACGGCTTTATGAACGAGTACCCGGTGGCCCGGATGTGGCGCGACTCCAAGATCCTGGAAATCGGCGAGGGCACGAGCGAGGTCCAGCGCATGCTGATCGCCCGCGAACTGGGCTTCGCGGGCTAGCCCCACCCGGTCCTCAAGCGCGCCGGACGGGCTGATTTCAGCCCGTCCGGCGCTTGAGGACATCGTGCACGCCAGCCCGTCCGGCGCTTGAGGACATTCGGGAAGGGGCGGGTAGGGGAAAAACCCTCACCCCACCCACGGCACCTGCGGCGACCGGTAATACGCGATCCCCATCGCCCCCCACCGCGCCCCTTGAGCCGCGAGCCGCACCCGATACCCGTCCCACCCATGCGTGGACCGCGGCGACCACCCCAGCTCCGCGATCCCCGGCAGCCGGGGAAAGGTCAGGTACTCACGCTGCGCGCGGGTCGAGACCGTCTCCGTCCACAGCGGCGCCTCCACCCCCGCGACGGCGCTCTCCGGGACGCCCGGCAGATAGCTCCCGGGGTCCCAGTCGTAGGACCGCCGCACCTCGACCAGGCCGGCCCAGTCCAGGCCCAGCGGGGTGTCCTTGGTGTACTTCATGTCGAGGTAGGCCCGGTCCGCGGGCGAGAGGACCAGCCCGGCGCCCGCCCGCGCCGCGGCCACGACCTGCGCGCGCTCGGCGGCGCCGGTCCGGTCGTAGCCCCAGTACTGGAGGAGCGCGCCCGGCGCGGGGCGGGCCCCGGCCAGCTGGTGCCAGCCGATCACCCGCTTGCCGTGCCGGGCGACGGCCCGCTGGGCCTTCTCCATGAAGGCGGCGTAGTCGGCGTGGGCCGTGGAGTGGGCCTCGTCGCCGCCGATGTGCAGGGCGGGCCCGGGGGTCAGCTCCGCCAGTTCGCCGAGGACGTCGTCGACGAACTCGTCCGTGTCCGGCTTGCCCACGCACAGCGAGCTGAAGCCGACGGCGGTGCCCGTGTAGCGGGGCGGGGCGACGCCGTCGCAGTTCAGCCGGGCGTACGAGGCGAGCGCCGCGTTTGTGTGGCCGGGCATGTCGATCTCGGGCACGACCGTCACATAGCGGCTCGCGGCGTACCGGACGATCTCGCGGTAGTCGTCCTTGCCGTAGGAGCCGCCGGGCCCGCCGCCGACCTCGGTGCCACCGCCGTACGCGGCCAGCCGGGGCCAGGAGTCGACGGCGAGGCGCCAGCCCTGGTCGTCGGAGAGGTGCAGGTGCAGCCTGTTCATCTTGTACAGGGCGAGCTGGTCGACGGTGCGCTTCACCTCGTCGACCGGGAAGAAGTGCCGGGCGACGTCGAGCATGGCGCCCCGGTGGGCGTAGCGCGGGGCGTCGGTGAGGGTGCCGCCGGCGACGGTCCAGGGGCCGGGCTGCCGGTGGTCGCGCTCCACGCGCGGGGGCAGCAGCTGGCGCAGGGTCTGTACGGCGTGGAAGAGCCCGGCGGGCTCCCGGGCGCTGAGGGTCACGGAGCGGCGGGTCACCGTGAGGCGGTAGCCCTCGGCGCCGAGGGCCGCGTCCGGGTCGCCGAGGAGCAGCCGGATGCCGTCGTCGCCCCGGCCGGCGGCCGTGGTGACCGGCAGGGGGTGTCCGGTGGAGGGGCGCAGCAGCGCCGCGAGCCCATCGGCGATCCGGCGTGCCTCGGGTGAGTCGTGGGGCGCCTGGATACGGGTGCGCGCGGTGATCTCGTAGGGGTCGCCGCCGGGGCGTACGGAGGCGGGCGCCGGGATGACGTGGGTGAGCGGGACGGGTGCCGCCGGGCGGGGGCCGTCGTCGGCCGCGCGGGCCTGCGCGGCGCCGGCGAGGGCGGCGGCGACCAGCAGCAGGGCGGACAGCAGACGGGGCGGGCGGGCCGGGGAGGGGCGTCGTCTCACGAGGGTCCCTTCGGCGTGCTGCTCGGGGGAGGTACTCGGACGGAAGGCTCGGGTGGAGGTCTCGGCGGAGGAGCGGAAAACACGCGCACGGACGACCACTTGGCTACCGTCCGCCCCGCCCGGCGTCAAGCCTCCCGGCGGCGCGGCGGGGCCGGTTCCGCGTGTGCCGCACCCCTCTCGGCCGGGTTCCCGCCTGCGAGAATCCCCCCATGGCTGAGATCCTTCAGAAGGACGGCATGTGGACGTTCGACGGCGGCACGATACGCATCGTGCCGGGCCGCGAGCGCGGTGTGCATCTGATGCGGCAGACGCTCGGTGAGCTGACCGTGCCGCTGGCGGCGGTGGCGGGCGTGGCTTTCGAACCGGGCCGTAAGAACGGGCGGCTGCGGCTGCGGCTGCGGGACGGCGCCGATCCGTTGTCGCAGGTCGTCCGGGGCCGGCTGGCGGACGCGGCGGATCCGTACCAGCTGGTGGTGGAGAACGACCGCTCGGGCGTCGCGGAGTACTTCGTGGACGAGGTCCGCAACGCCCTGCTGCTGGAGCAGGTGCCGGCGGGTTCGACGGACCGCTATCTGCTGCCGGGCCCGGCGGTGCCGCTGTCGGTGGGCGCCGGGGACGGCACGGTCTCCTTCGACGGGGAGCGGGTCCGCCTGGAGTGGAACTGGACGACGGAGGAGAGCAAGAGCTCGGCGGGGCCCCAGGAGCTGCCGCTCACACAGATCGCTTCCGTGGAGTGGCTGCCGTCCGCCGGGCTGGAGAACGGCTATCTGCGGTTCACGACGACCGGGGCGCGGCCCAAGCTGTCGCCGAAGCACGATCCGTACGCCGTGGAGCTCTACGGCTTCAAGAAGGACCCGCTGATGGCGCTGGCCGCGGCGGCGGTCACGGTCCGGATGCCGCACCCGTACGGTTCGTCGGCGGCGGTCGCCGGGACGGCCGTACCGGCGCTCGGCCCGGCCGGCGGGACCACGGCGGCGCCCGCGCCGGCCGCCGTCGAGCAGGACGCGGATCATGACGCCCTGCTGCGCCGGCTGCGCGAGCTGGGTGAGCTGCACCACGCCGGTGTGCTCACGGAGGACGAGTTCAGTGCGGCGAAACAAGCCGTTTTGAAGCGTTTCTAGTCACTCATCCCCCCCGTTTTCATGGATCCCTGCCCGATTTCGGGCAGGATTCTTGCGAATGGCCCGGTTACCCATCAATATCAACGGGTGCTCGAACGCCGTATGACCCATGACGACCTGGTGGACCACCTGGTGCGCAGCACGCCGCTTCAGCGCGGCGAGGCCGCCCGGGTGGTCCTGGACGTCCTGGCGTACTTCGACGAGACGACCGAGACCTTTGTGCGCCGCCGGCACCGCGAGCTCCAGTCGGGCGGCCTGCACAACGCGGAGATCTTCGAGCGGATCGCGGCAGAGCTGCCGCACCGCGCGGTGGCTCCGCCGGAGCTCTCGCTGCGGCAGCTGCGCCGCATCGTCTACGGCTGATACGCGGCGGCTCCTGCCGCTGCCGAGCATCACTGATCGTTTGCCTGGGAGGGTCAACACCATGTGCGGAATCGTCGGATATATCGGTAAGCGCGATGTCGCGCCGCTGCTGCTGGAGGGCCTCCAGCGCCTGGAGTACCGCGGCTACGACTCCGCCGGTATCGCCCTGCACGCGAGCGGCAAGGCCGGCGGCCTGAAGACCGCCAAGGCCAAGGGCCGCGTCCGCGAGCTGGAGGCCCGCCTCCCCAAGCGCTTCGCGGGCACCACCGGCATCGCCCACACCCGCTGGGCCACCCACGGCGCCCCCAACGACGTCAACGCCCACCCGCACATGGACAACGACGAGAAGGTCGCCGTCGTCCACAACGGCATCATCGACAACGCCTCCGAGCTGCGCGCCCGGCTGACCGCCGAGGGCGTCACCTTCCTCTCCGACACGGACACCGAGGTCCTCGCGCACCTCATCGGCCGCTCCCGGGCCGAGACCCTGGAGGAGAAGGTCCGCGAGGCGGTCCGGCACATCGAGGGCACCTACGGCCTCGCCGTGCTGCACGCCGACTTCCCGGACCGCATCGTCGTGGCCCGCAACGGCTCGCCCGTCGTCCTCGGCATAGGCGAGAAGGAGATGTTCGTCTCCTCCGACGTCGCCGCGCTGGTCAGCCACACCCGCCAGGTCGTCACCCTTGAGGACGGCGAGATGGCCACCCTCAAGGCCGACGACTACCGCACGTACACCACCGAGGGCTCCCGCACCTCGGCCCAGCCGACCACCGTCGAGTGGGAGGCCGAGTCGTACGACATGGGCGGCCACGACACGTACATGCACAAGGAGATCTACGAGCAGGCCGACGCCGTGGACCGCGCCCTGCGCGGCCGGATCGACGACCGATTCTCCACCGTGCACCTGGGCGGCCTGAACCTCGACGCCCGTGACGCCCGCGCCGTGCGCCGGGTGAAGATCCTGGGCTGCGGCACCTCGTACCACGCGGGCCAGATCGGCGCCCAGATGATCGAGGAGCTCGCCCGCATCCCCGCGGACGCCGAGCCGGCCTCCGAGTTCCGCTACCGCAACCCGGTCGTGGACCCCGACACCCTCTACATCGCGGTCTCCCAGTCCGGTGAGACCTATGACGTGCTCGCCGCCGTCCAGGAGCTCAAGCGCAAGGGCGCCCGCGTCCTCGGCCTGGTGAACGTGGTCGGCTCCGCGATCGCCCGCGAGACCGACGGCGGCATCTACGTGCACGCCGGCCCCGAGGTCTGCGTCGTCTCCACCAAGTGCTTCACCAACATGGTGGTCTCCTTCGGGCTGCTCGCCCTGCACCTGGGCCGCACCCGCGACCTGTCCGTCGCCGACGGCAAGCGGATCATCGAGGGCCTGCGCAAGCTGCCCGCGCAGATCGCCGAGATCCTGGCGAACGAGGGCGAGATCGAGAAGCTCGCCGCGGAGTACGCCGACGCCAAGTCGATGCTGTTCATCGGCCGGGTGCGCGGCTACCCGGTGGCCCGCGAGGCGTCGCTGAAGCTCAAGGAGGTCTCGTACATCCACGCCGAGGCGTACCCCGCCTCCGAGCTCAAGCACGGCCCGCTGGCGCTCATCGAGCCGGCCATGCCGACCGTCGCGATCGTCCCGGACGACGAGCTGCTGGAGAAGAACCGCGCCGCGCTGGAGGAGATCAAGGCCCGCAGCGGCCGTATCCTCGCCGTCGCGCACCAGGTGCAGGAGAAGGCCGACCACACGATCGTGGTGCCGAAGAACGAGCACGAGCTCGACGCCATCCTGATGGGCATCCCGCTCCAGCTCTTCGCCTACCACACGGCCAAGGCCATGGGCCGGGACATCGACAAGCCGCGCAACCTGGCGAAGTCCGTCACGGTCGAGTAGGCACCCCGCAGGACCGGCCCCGCACGGGGCCCTCGATACCCGGACCCGCTCACCTGTCTGCGGCGGGTCCGTACAGGACAGCCCTCCCCACGCGTACCACCCGGCGCGCGGGGAGGGCTGTTCCCCTTGCCGGCGCCGCCCTCGCGCCGGCGGTGATGCCACCGGTTCCGGGAACCGTCACCTCCCGTCCGGCGGCACGCCATCCGAGCGGTACCTACCCTTCACCGGGACGGTCCCCACCTGCTACGCGCGGGTAGATTCCACAGATTCCACGGGTCCGCGCAGTGCCCGGCACAACGGGCGCGGACGATCACCGTCCGTACGGGGTGCCGGAGTTGACCCGCCGGAACGGGCCCCGCCACGGGGGCCGGAGGCGGGCCCCGCCAGAGGGGCTAGGGGCGGGCCCCGCCACAGGGGCTAAGGGATGACCACGACCGGCCGCTGGGCGCGCCGCGCCAGCCGCCCCGCCACCGAGCCGAAGATCCGGCCGACCAGGCCGTGGGTGGAGCCGACGACGATGGCGTCCGCCGAATACTCCCGCCCGACTTCTTCGAGTTCATGGCAGATGTCCCCACCGCGCTCGACGAGGATCCACGGGACCTCCGACAGGTGGTCCGCACAGGCCAGTTCCAGGCCGAGGACCTCGGTGCGGTGGTCGGGGACGTCCACGAAGACCGGGGGTTCACAGCCCGCCCACACCGTCGTCGGCAGCCGGTTGGCCACATGGACGATGATCAGGCCCGAGCCGGAGCGCCGGGCCATCCCGATTGCATACGCAAGCGCTCGCTCGCTCGAAGTGGAACCGTCGAAGCCCACCACGACGCCGTGCTGGAACGCCGGATCGCAGGAATGGCGTGTTTCTTCCGCCGCTTCGGGGTGCGCCGCGTGATCGGCGACCCGCTTGCGGTCCGCGGGTTCGGAGAATTCGTGACCGGCCATCGGTGTCTCGGCGAAGGGAGTCCTCGTGCGGAGGGGAAGGGCGGTGGGCTGGTTGGAGTTGTCAGGGGCTGTCGGGCGACGTCGGAGGGGCGGCGCCCGGATGGATCAAGGACGGAAAATCCGTCCGGGATTCATCTTTTCAAGCACTTACCCATAAGGGTACGGCGACACTCATCGCCTGCCCAGGGGCCGCCGGGCACGCCACGGGCGCCAGGGCGTTCCCCGGAGCATGCACGAGGCCGGGCCGTAGCGCAATGGCCCCGGAGCGTCCCACCCGTACCGCCGTCGCGCCGGCCCGGCACCGCGGCCGCGCCCTCCGCCGGGCCCCGGCACGGCCCGGGCGGGGCCGCGCCGCGTCCCCCCGATGCCCCCGCCGCAGTGACCCAGGCGGCCGGCCGGGCGTTGTACCACCGTCAGCCGCCGCCAGCAGGGAGCCGCTCCGTGCCCGGAACCCGTGATCACCACCGTGCCGACGACACCGGGGCAGACTCCCCCGATCCGGTGAGCGACGTGGTCCGCTGGGCGGCGTTCAGCTGCGTCCTGGTCCCCGTCGTGCTGCTGATGTGCGGTCAGTCCTTCGGCGGGGCGGCGGGCACGGCGGCCGGCCTGGTCGCCCTCACCTGCGCCTGCCGGGCCCTCCTGCGCCAGTCCGAGCGGACCGCCGCACGGCTGTCTGCGGAGCAAAGCGTTCCGCACCGGGGCCGGCACGGCCGCACGGGCGGCGGCGCGCACCGCGGCGGACGCCATCAGGGCACCTCCGGACCGGGTGATACGCCGGGTAGTACGTCCGGTGAATGACGCCTTCGTACGTATGGACCCGTTGCTTTTCAGCCAACTTCAGGCCGAACCCCTCACCTTGGCCTGAGCAGCCCCCAACAGCCGGTCGACCAGCAAGGAAAGGGCCACGGGGGGCGGTTGCACCCTACGGGGATTGGGCATGGGCGAGAGGCGTACTTTTCACCGAGCCCTGCAAGTGCAACGCTTCGTGATCGAACGCTTCGCGCCAAGTTGTCATGTCGACATAGAGCCGGGTGGTGAACTGGTCACCGCGACTCCATGCGACGCAGTAGATTCGATCTTGGCCATGACCGGCGGGGGAACCGTTCAGGACCGAGGGGAAACGTGCAGGACCGAGAGGACTCGACCGCCGAGGGGGGCTTAGCGCCATGAGCCAGGACTCCACGACCGTACCGGAGACCACGCGCAAGCTCTCCGGACGCCGCCGCCGGGAGATCGTCGCTGTGCTGCTTTTCAGCGGCGGACCCATCTTCGAAAGCTCCATCCCGCTCTCAGTGTTCGGTATCGACCGACAGGACGCTGGAGTCCCCCGCTACCGCTTGCTGGTGTGCGCGGGCGAAGATGTGCCATTGCGAACAACCGGCGGCCTGGAATTGACCGCACCGTACGGCCTGGAGGCACTCTCCAGGGCCGGCACCGTCGTCGTACCGGCCTGGAGGTCGATCACCCAGCCGCCGCCGACGGCCGCACTCGACGCGCTGCGTCGCGCCCATGAGGAGGGCGCCCGCATCGTGGGCCTGTGCACCGGTGCCTTTGTGCTGGCCGCCGCGGGGCTGCTCGACGGCAGGCCCGCCACCACCCATTGGATGTACGCGCCGACGCTCGCCAAGCGCTATCCCTCGGTCCATGTGGACCCGCGGGAGCTCTTCGTCGACGACGGTGACGTACTGACGTCCGCGGGCACCGCGGCAGGCATCGACCTGTGCCTGCACATCGTCCGCACCGACCACGGCGCCGACGCCGCGGGGGCCCTGGCCCGCCGGCTCGTCGTGCCGCCACGCCGAAGCGGCGGACAGGAGCGCTACCTCGACAGGTCTTTACCGGAGGAGATCGGCGCCGACCCGCTCGCCGAGGTCGTCGCCTGGGCGCTGGAGCACCTCCACGAGCAGTTCGACGTGGAGACCCTGGCCGCCCGTGCCTATATGAGCCGTCGCACCTTCGACCGGCGGTTCCGTTCGCTCACCGGCAGCGCGCCGCTGCAGTGGCTGATCACCCAGCGGGTGCTCCAGGCACAGCGGCTCCTGGAGACCTCGGACTATTCCGTGGACGAGGTCGCCGGGCGTTGCGGCTTCCGCTCGCCGGTGGCGTTGCGCGGCCACTTCCGCAGGCAGCTGGGGTCCTCCCCGGCCGCCTACCGGGCCGCGTACCGCGCGCGCCGGCCGCAGAACGGCTCGGCCGAGCGACCGGAGCGGGGTGAGCGGCCGGACCGTACGGACCGGGCCGAGCGCCACGACCGGTTCGACCGGCCGGACCCGGTGGAGCAGCGGAGCGGGGAAGCCTCGGTGCTGGGGCTGCGCAGGGCGGCCCTGGCCGCCACGGCGCACGCCGTCACCGGAGCGTCCATGTCCGCGCCGCCACCCCATACCGGGCACGGCGGGCACGGTGGTCATCCCACCGGGCACGGCGGGCACGGTGGCGGGCACGGCGGGAACACCTCCGGCGTGCCCGATCCGGGCAAGCCGGAGTCCGACCTCTACAGCCCACGCCTGCCCGGGCAGCGGGAACGCCCCGTAGGGTGAGACGCATGAACGATCGCATGGTGTGGATCGACTGCGAGATGACCGGGCTCTCGCTGTCGGACGACGCGCTCATCGAGGTGGCCGCCCTGGTCACCGACTCTGAGCTGAACATCCTCGGCGACGGTGTGGACATCGTCGTCCGCCCGCCCGCCGAGGCCCTCGTCACCATGCCCGAGGTGGTGCGCCAGATGCACACGGCCTCCGGGCTGCTCGCGGAGCTGGACAAGGGCACGACACTCCAGGACGCGGAGGCCCAGGTCCTGGCGTACGTCCGCGAGCACGTCCCGGAGCCGGGCAAGGCCCCGCTGTGCGGAAACTCGGTCGGCACCGACCGCGGTTTCCTCACGCGGGACATGCCGGCGCTGGAGAGCCATCTGCACTACCGGATCGTCGATGTGTCGTCGGTGAAGGAGCTGGCCCGCCGCTGGTATCCGCGGGCCTACTTCAACAGTCCCAAGAAGAGCGGCAACCACCGGGCGCTCGCCGACATCCGCGAGTCGATCGCCGAGCTCCGCTACTACCGCGAGGCGATCTTCGTACCGCAGCCCGGCCCGGATTCGGACGCGGCGAAGGCCATCGCGGCCAAGCACGTCCTGCCCGTTCAGGCATAGTGACGCAGCTCGCTCCCAGGACGCGGGTCACCTGGGAGCGAGCACCCCTGAAAACCCTGTACACTTTTTCTCGGCCGGTGGGAAACACACCAGCCGACATGGTGGGTATAGCTCAGCTGGCAGAGCACCTGGTTGTGGTCCAGGATGTCGCGGGTTCAAGTCCCGTTACTCACCCTGATCGAAGGCCCCGGTCCGCGGAAGCGGACCGGGGCCTTCGGCGTTCACGGCCGAAGGCGGCGGCGCCCCGCGCGGGTGCGAGGGCCCGCGCTTGAGGCGCACGGGCGGCGCGAGGCGACTGTGACCCGCGTCATATTTCGTGGCGCGCGGGTGGCATCGCGCGACGCGCCAGGGCTTCCTTGACTCTCCGCCGGGATCCGACGACTCTTCATCACATCGGCATCACATCGGCCCGGGGCTCCTCCCCTCCCCGCTCGTCCCGTCCCCCGGCGCCCGTCCCGGCCCCTGTTTCCCCTGTGCTCCGTATGCCGTACGCCGCGTTCCGCCGGACGGGCGGCACGCCCGACGAAGGCCCAGCACCGCTCCGAGCCCCCCGAGTCCGTACGCAGCGGCCCCAGGAGACGCCCATGCGCCGACGCTTCCGCACGCCCCCGCGCCGGATGGCGGCCGTCACCGCCGTCGCGGCGCTCGGCACGGTGCTGTTCGGGGCCTGCGCCCGGGACGGCGGGGGCGTGGAGAGCGCGGGCGAGGGGCCCGGGGGCGGCGGGCGGCGGACCACCGTCACCGTCGGCACCTTCGGCGTGTTCGGCTACCGCCAAGCCGGGCTCTACGCGGAGTACGAGCGGCTGCACCCCGAGATCACGATCAAGGAGAGCGTGATCGAGCGGAACGACGCCTACTACCCCCAGCTGCTGACCCACCTCGCGGCCGGCGGCGGGCTGTCCGACATCCAGGCCGTCGAGGTGGGCAACATCCACGACGTCGCCACCACCCAGGCCGACCGGTTCGTGGACCTGTCCCGGGCCGCGGGCGTCCGCGCGGACACCTGGCTGGACTGGAAGTGGGCGCAGGCGACCTCACCGGACGGCCGGACGATCGGCCTCGGCACGGACATCGGACCGATCGCCGTGTGCTACCGCAAGGACCTCTTCGCCAAGGCCGGGCTGCCCACGGACCGGGAGGGCGTCGGCCGGCTGTGGGCCGGGGACTGGCGGAAGTTCCTGGACACCGGCCGGGCCTACCGGCGGCGCGCCCCGGCGGGCACGGTCTTCACGGACTCGGCGGCCGGGATCTACAACGCCTCGGTCCACGGCTACGCCGAGCGGTACTACGACCGCCGGGGCCGCCGCGTCCACGCCCGGAGCCCCGCCGTCCGGGAGTCCTGGAACCTGGCGGTGCGGGCCGCCCGCGACGGTCTGACCGCCCGTCTCAAACAGTTCGAGAAGCCCTGGGACCAGGCGTACGCCAACGGCCGCTTCGCCACCGTCGCCTGCCCGCCCTGGATGCTCGGCTACATCAAGGAGAAGACCGGCCCGGCGGGCGAGGACAAGTGGGACATCGCCCCCGCGCCCCGCCCCGCCAACTGGGGCGGCTCCTTCATCACCGTCCCCAAGGCGGCCCGGCACCGGAAGCAGGCGGTCGCGCTCGCGATCTGGCTGACGGCGCCGGAGCAGCAGGCCAAGCTCTTCGAACGGCAGGCGAGCATCCCCTCCACCCCCGCCTCGTACGCCATGCCGCAGGTCAGGGACGCGCGGAACCCGTACTTCGGTGACGCGCCCACCGGGCGGATCTTCTCGGCGGCGGCCCTGTCGGTGCCCAGGCTGGTGATCGGCCCCCATGAGCAGCAGATCGGCACCGCCTTCACCGATGTGGGGATCCCTCAGGTGGAGCAGCAGGGCCGGTCCCCCGGGGCGGCCTGGAAGGCGGTCCAGAAGGAGATCCACAACGCGGTGGACGAATGACGACCGCGACCGAGGCGGTGGGCGACCGGCCGGCCCCGCCGCCCGAGGACCTCGACCGGCCGCGGCCGAGCGGGCCACGCCCGTGGCGCAGCCGCCTCTACCGCTGGGACGTCCGCTACAGCCCGTACGCCTTCGTCGCCCCCTTCTTCCTCTTCTTCTCGGCGTTCGGCGTCTTCCCGCTGCTCTACACGGGCTGGGCCTCGCTGCACCGGGTGGAGCTGGCCACCCCGGACCAGCTGGAGTGGGTGGGGCTGCACAACTACGCCCGGCTGCTCGGCGACGACTTCTTCTGGAACGCCCTGCGCAACACCTTCACCATCGGTGTCCTCTCCACCGTCCCCCAGCTGCTGATGGCCCTGGGCCTCGCCCATCTGCTGCACTACCGGCTGCGCGCGGCGGCCTTCTGGCGGGTCGCGCTGCTGACCCCGTACGCCACCTCGGTCGCGGCCGCGACGCTCGTCTTCGTACTGCTCTACGGGCGCGACTACGGGATGGTCAACTGGGCGCTGGGCGCGGTGGGCGTCGGCCCGGTGGACTGGCAGAACTCCACCTGGTCCGCGCAGCTGGCGGTCTCCTCGATCGTCATCTGGCGGTGGACGGGCTACAACGCGCTGATCTACCTGGCCGCCATGCAGGCCGTGCCGGCCGAGCTGTACGAGTCGGCGGCGCTGGACGGGGCCTCGCGCGCGCAGCAGTTCCGCTACGTCACGGTGCCGGCGCTGCGGCAGACGATCCTCTTCACGGTGGTCGTCTCGACGATCGGCGCGACCCAGCTCTTCGGGGAGCCGCTGCTGTTCGGCGGGGCGGGCGGGCAGAAGGGCGGGGCCTCGCACCAGTTCCAGACGCTGGGGCTCTATCTCTACGAGCAGGGGTGGTTCAACTTCCACCTAGGGCGCGCCTCCGCCGTCGCCTGGACGATGTTCCTGATCCTGCTGCTGATCGGCGCGGTCAATCTGCTGATCGCGCGAGGGCTGCGGAAGAGCCGGTGAGGGGCTGATGTGACGACGACCACCGGACGGCCGCCCGCCGGCCGGGTGCCGGACCCGGCGCGGGCCCCCGCCCCGGGGAGGCGGCCCCGGAGCCCGGCGGGCCGGCTGCGCGCGGGGCCGGTCACCTATGCGGTGCTGGCGCTGTTCACCGCCGGTTCGCTGTTCCCGCTGGTCTGGACGGCGGTCACCGCCTCCCGGGACAACGCCCGGCTGGCCCGGACCCCGCCGCCGTTCCGGTTCGGCGACAGGCTGCTGACCAACCTGGGCACGGCGTGGGGCGAGGCCCATATGGGCCTGGCGCTGTTCAACACGGTGCTGGTGGCCGGGGCGGTCGCGCTCGGCACCGTGGTCTTCTCCACCACCGCCGGCTTCGCCTTCGCCAAGCTGCGGTTCCGGTTCCGCACCGCCCTGCTGCTCACGACGGTCGGCACGATGATGGTGCCGCCGCAGCTGAGCGTCGTCCCCCTGTTCATGGTCGTCGCCGAACTGCACTGGACCGATCAGCTCCAGTCGGTGGTCCTGCCCACCCTCGTCAGCGCCTTCGGCGTGTTCTTCATGCGCCAGTACCTGGTGGAGGCCCTGCCCACCGAGCTGGTCGAGGCGGCCCGCGTCGACGGCGCGAGCAGCCTGCGGGTGCTGTGGCACGTGGTGTTCCCGGTGGCCCGGCCGGCGATGGCCGTGCTGGGGATGCTCTCCTTCGTCCAGGCGTGGAACGACTTCTTCTGGCCGGTCATCGCGCTGACCCAGGAGAACCCGACCGTCCAGGTCGCCCTCACCGGCCTCGGCCGGGGCTATGTGCCCGACCAGGCCGTGATCATGGCCGGCGCGCTGCTCGGCACCCTGCCGCTGCTGCTCGCCTTCACCCTCTTCGGCAGACAGATCGTCGGCGGCATCATGCAGGGCGCCGTCAAGGGCTGAGCCGCCGTCCCCCCTTCCCCCCCTTCCCTCACCGAGTTCCCCCACCGAGTTTCCCTCCACCGAGCCCCCACCGGGAGCGCATCCATGACCGTGAACTTCCCGCCCGGCTTCCTCTGGGGCGCCGCGACCGCCGCGTACCAGATCGAGGGAGCGGCGCGGCAGGACGGCCGCACCGCCTCCATCTGGGACACCTTCTCCCACACCCCCGGCAAGGTCCTCGGCGGCGACACCGGGGACGTCGCCACGGACCACTACCACCGCCGCGCCGAGGACGTGCGCCTGATGGCGGACCTGGGCCTGGGCGCGTACCGCTTCTCCGTCTCCTGGCCACGCGTCCAGCCCGGCGGGCGCGGCCCGGCCAACCAGGCGGGTCTCGACTTCTACCGCGCGCTCGTCGACGACCTCCTCGCCCACGGCATCCGGCCGATGCTGACGCTGTACCACTGGGACCTGCCGCAGGAGCTGGAGTCGTCCGGCGGCTGGCCGGAGCGCGGCACCGCGCACCGCTTCGCCGACTACGCGCACCTGGTCGCCGAGGCGCTCGGGGACCGGGTGGAGCTGTGGACGACCCTCAACGAGCCCTGGTGCAGCGCCTTCCTCGGCTACGGCGCCGGGGTGCACGCGCCGGGCCGGACGGACGATGTGGCGGCCCTGCGCGCCGCCCACCACCTCAACCTCGCGCACGGCCTCGGGGCACAGGCGCTGCGGGCCGCGCTGCCGTCCCGGGCCGCGGTCTCCGTCACCCTCAACCCCGGCGCGGTGCGGGCCCGCACGGACTCCCCCGCCGACCTCGACGCCGGGCGCCGGATCGACGCGCTGGCCACCCGGATCTTCACCGGGCCCATGCTGCACGGGGAGTACCCCGCGGACCTGATCGCCGACACGGCGGGCGTCACGGACTGGTCCTTCGTGCACGGCGGGGACGCGGCGGCGATCCACCACCCCCTGGACTCGCTGGGCGTCAACTACTACGCGCCGTTCCTGGTGTCGGGGGCGGCCCCGGACGGCTCCGGCCACGAGCCCTCGCCCTGGCCCGGAGCCGGGGGCGTAGTCTTCCACCGGCCGCCCGGCAAGCGGACCGCGATGGACTGGTCGGTCGACCCCACCGGGCTGTACGACCTGCTGACGCGCTTCACCCGGGAGGCCCCCGGGCTGCCGCTGATGGTCACCGAGAACGGCGCGGCGTACGACGACAAGCCGGACGGCGAGGGCGCGGTGCACGACCCGGAGCGCATCGCCTATCTGCACGCCCACCTCGACGCGGTACACCGGGCGATCGGCGACGGCGCGGACGTGTGCGGCTATTTCCTCTGGTCACTGCTGGACAACTTCGAATGGGCGTACGGCTACAGCAAGCGGTTCGGCGCGGTGTACGTCGACTACGCCACCCAGGTCCGCACACCCAAGTCCAGCGCCCGCTGGTACGCCCAGGTGGCCCGGACGGGTCAGCTGCCGCCGTTCTGAGCGGGCGGGCGGGGCGTTCTTGCTTTGCTTCGGCTCAGCTCAGCTCACCACAGCGCGAGCGATCAGAGTCCCGATGTGGTCAGGCTCGGGAGCGTCGAGAACCCACGCTTCCGCCTTCTCGAATCCGGCCCTCAGAAGGAGGTTCTCCCACTTCCGGGGCGTGTAGCTGTACCGGTACGTGTACATGGCCCTGCCCGCGAACCCTCCCTTGTACATGCCTTGCGGCCCGTACGCGCCGGGGATGGCCGGAGGCTGGGAGAAGGCGAGCACGCCGCCCGGATTCAACCGCTTGGCAACGAGCGGAAGCAGCCTGGCCGGGTCGGCGAACCAGGCCGCCCCGAAGATCGAGTAAATGGCGTCGTAGGTCTCCGTCGTGGCGCCCAGGTGGTCCAGCACCTCGGCACACACGAACCGCGCTCCCAGCGGCCCCCACCGTTCGGCGGTGCGGGTGACCATGACGGGAGAGAGGTCCACGCCCGTTGCCTTCACGCCCTGCCGCGCGAGGTGGCCCAGCGCCCGCCCGGTACCGCATCCGATCTCCAGGACGGTTGCCGGATCCCCCAGCAGTTCGGGCCCCGGCCCGTGCCCGGCGTACTGCGTCCAGCAGAAGACGGGGTCAGCGTCGAACACCTTGTCCTTGGTGCTCTCCGCGAAGGTGTCCCAGAGTTCGCGTTCGCTCTCGATGTCGTGTCGTGCGGGCAAGGGCGTTTCCTCTGTGTCGGGGCGGGCGAGAGGGCGGGCGAGAGGGCGCCCCGCCCTCGTTCGGAGTCCGGGGGCGAGGGCACTCCAGTCCCGCGTCAGTGGCTGTCGGGGACCTTGTTGTCGCACGGCGAGCAGTCGGACGCGTCCACCGACCACAGCTCGTCATCGACGGTGAAGCCGTTCTCGCGCAGCAGCTCGGCCGTGCGCATCACGGTGCCGTCCCGGCGGCGCTCAACGAGCGGGGCGTGGTGCTTGTACCGCCCGCCGTTGTACTCGTCGCACAGGGCGAAGTAGAGGGGCGTGTCGAGGATGAGCTGGTGGACGCCGATGTCCACGGTGTACCCGACCCCCATGTCCACACCAGGGTTCTCCATGGCTGTGATCAGGTAGGCGACGCCCTGTCCGAGGATGCGTTCGGCGAGGCTACGGACGGCCACGCTGT
Organism: Streptomyces eurocidicus; assembly: GCF_002891295.1. GTDB lineage: Bacteria > Actinomycetota > Actinomycetes > Streptomycetales > Streptomycetaceae > Streptomyces > Streptomyces eurocidicus. Next base: position 879,336 of record NZ_LGUI01000001.1, read on the forward strand.
CACGCAGCAGCAAGCGAACCTCGCGCTCCCACAGGTCCTCTGCCCCCACCTCGGTGACCAGGTGCGGTACTCGTTCCTGCACGGCGTTGAGGATGATGCGCGGATCGCGGGTCCGCGTCTGGAGTGCTGTTGCCACCGTGTTCCCTTTCTCTCGACGGAGCGGGGTGGTGCGCCGGGACCCGTCCCAACCGTCGGCCGTCATGCAGGCGACGGGGACGGGGACTTCAGAAGGGCACGGGCTAGGCGCCTTGGCCTTGGTCGCGCCGGCTTCGCTTCGCCGACTCCGCGCGGAGCAGGGCGTCGATGAGCTTGCGGGCGGTGCGGAGGGGGACGGTTCCCAGGTGCACGTACGGCTCGCCCGAGAGCGAGGCGCGGCCGGTGAGCCGGGGCCAGGCATCGGGGTCACCGACGCGGATGTCCATCTCCGCGAGCACTCGCGTGAGCATGAACGCGGCGTCGTCGGCCTTGCGCTTGCCTGCGGTGAAGGCGTCCGGTGCTTGGGTGGCCGCCATGGTGTCCGTGGTCATGGGGAAGACAGTAGGAACGGAGGGTGCTCCGAAGCCATGAAGTTGCAGACGGTTGCAGGCCGATCACTCGAGGGTGTCGAGGGCGTCTTTGATGAGCGACCTTGCTCGGGAGCCGTACACCGCGTGGCGCTGGAGGTCGGCGAACGCCTTCACGTACATGGCGACCTCCCCAGGGGCGGTAACGGTGACTTGCGCGGTCAGGAGGTCGACGGCAGCTTGCTTGTCGTCAAAGACGTTGAATGTGGCCATCGGCCATACGCTGCGAGCCGCCTGAAACGGGATTACGCCCAGGGACACGGCCGGTAATGACATCGCCGACAGTAGATATCCGAGTTGGCCGGCCATTGCCTCGGCATCGCCCAGCCGGTAGCGCAGGACTGATTCCTCCACGAGCATGGCGAAGCGCCTGTTGCCGTCGTGGATGACCCGAGAGCGGGTGAGACGGGCCGCCACCGCGTCGGCGACATCGTCAGGTGCCTGGCGAAAGGACGCGATGGACGACAGCAAAGCCGTTGCGTACGCCTCGGTCTGGAGGAACCCTGGCACGACGCTGGAGCAGTAGACACGGAAGTGACGTGTCTGTTCGTACAGGGGAACGTAGGACTCCTGGATCCTGCGGAGCCCCGTCCTGTGGAGGCGCTTCCACTGGACGTACAGCGAGTCGGCGGTACGGTTCGCCGCGATGAGGTCAGCGGCCTGGTCTGCCGCGCCACAGGCGCGGCACCAAGCCTGGATGTCAGCGTCCGAGGGAGTCGTCTTGGCGTTCTCGATCCGGCTGGACTTGGCTTTGTGCCAGCCGCATCGGTCTGCCAGATCCTGCCCTGTCAGCCCCGCGTCCTGCCGGATCTCCTTCAGCCATTCGGCAAGTGCGGCACGGGTGGCTTGCGCGTTTGAATTTGGTGACATGGGCGTTTGCCGGTAGTCCGATGGTGACGAGCGTCAGACCGTGTATTTCTCGTGCGGGATCCCTCGCTCCCACACAGCTTCGAACGCGGTTGCCGCCAGCTGCGCCACGGCCGGCTCGTTATGGACCACCCAGCCGGGTTCAGACCAATCGCCATCACCTGAGAAGTGGTTGAAGAGCACGGTCTCAGAGTCGAACAACCAGAAGTCATTGCCCGGCAGGGCCAGGTCCGACGTCTGCCGACGAGGTAACCAGCGGACCTGTTCCCCGGCGGTGATGTTGACCGGAGTGCCCGCGTGCTCGAACCGGATGTACTCGGTAACCGGCTCGGACACGATGCGAGCCCTGCGAACGACGACCCCTCGGGCGACCGTCCTGCGGATGAGGTCGACCCACGGCGCCCAGTAGGCCGATGTGGGCTCCACATCGCGGTGCCCGGTGCGCTGCCAGCTCTCGAAGTCCTCCGCTTCGTCACCCACACCGTATGCGTCGCGCATCTCCAGGTGCACCGCCGAAGCCTGTGCAGACTCCAGGAGTTCCGTGAAGCTGGGTTGCTGCTTGCTCTGCGACATCGCATGCCTTCCTGGTCAGCGGCACCATCCCTGCGGGGATACGGACCACGCTTCCGTGTTGGGCTTGGGGCTTCCTTTCAGGCACTCAACTTGAGTCGCCTCGCTGGGCAGCCACCTTGGAAGAGGGCTTCAGGTTCGGCCCCTGCGCCTGTATCGCCCCACAGCGCAGGGCACTTGCCGTGCCCTGCGTTAGAGGCGACGTTGTGGAGGTTAGCGCCATGGTGGCCTCTCGTGTCGAGACTGTTGCGGTCAGTTGCAAGGCCCCGGGGGCCTTCGCGCCGATCAGTCGGCAGCCAGTGCCCGCCTGGCCCTCACTCGAACACAGACGGCGGCGGCACCGGCGAAGGCCGCGCCGCCGCGTCCGTGACCGGCGCCGCCCCGCCCGTGAAGTCGTCGAGGGCGCGGCCGTGTTCGACCCTGCCCTGGTGGGGGTCGGTCGCGGCCCGCCGGGTCAGTTCGGCGACCGGCAGTTCGCGGTCGGAGGCGAGCAGCACGGCGTTGCCGAAGCGGCGGCCGCGCAGCACGGCGGGGTCGGCGGTCAGGCACAGTTCGGGGAAGACGGTCCGTACGGTCGCGATCTGCGCCTTGACGTAGGCGAGGGGCGGGCCGTCGGCGAGGTTCGCGGCGTAGAAGCCGCCCGGGCGCAGCGCGCGCCGCACCTCGCCGGCGAATTCGACGCTGGTGAGGTGGGCGGGGGTGCGGGCGCCCGCGAAGACATCGGCGATGATCAGGTCGGCCCAGCCGTCGGGCACCTTAGCGAGTCCCTCGCGGGCGTCGCCGCCGCGCACCCGGATCCGCCAGCCGGCGTCCAGGGGGAGCTCGCGGCGGACGAACTGGACGAGCGGGGCGTCGATCTCCACGATCTGCTGGGTGGAGCGGGGCCGGGTGGCGGCGACGTAGCGGGCGAGGGTGAAGGCGCCGCCGCCCAGGTGCAGGGCCTGGACGGGCTTGCCGGGCGCGGCGACGAGGTCGGCGATGTGGCCGAGGCGCCGCTGGTAGGCGAAGTCGAGGTAGGCGGGGTCGTCGAGGTCCACATGGGACTGCGGGGCGCCGTCGATCAGCAGCGTGAAGCCACGGGGGCGGTCACGGTCGGGCCGCAGCTCGGCGACACCGCCCCCGACCTGCTCGGACACCGCCTCGGCGGCGCGCCCGCGCCCTTGCTTCTGCTTGCTTTTAGCCACATGGCAAGTATCGCCCCCTCTCGGGGGCCCTAGCGGCAGCGGTCCACGGCCTCGATCGTCCGGGCCGCCTCGCCCAGTGCGGCGCGGAGCACCGCCGGGTCCGTGGCCTCCGAGAAGGCGGCCTCGGGCGCGACCAGCCACCCCGTCCCCACGAGCGGCGGCTCGGCGAGCCCCGCCTGCTCGTCCTGGCCGAACGTCTGGGTGCAGGCGCTGCCCGGCACGTCCCAGGCGTCGGCGGTGCCGGGTGGCACGAGGAAGCCGAGGGTGTCGCACTCGCCGTCGTGCAGCACGGGGCCGACGCCGTCGCGCAGCCGCAGGATGTCGACGGCCTCCAGGCCCTGCCGGGCGGGGACGGTGACGAGGTCGCAGGGGCCGGCGTCCAGGGCCACCTGGGGGACGTGCGGGGACGGGCTGTGGTCCTGACGCGGCTGGTGCAGGGCCGTCGTCCGCGAGCTGCTGATGTCCACTCCGGCCTCCACCAAGGGAAACCCCTCCTCCGCCGTGCCACTCCGCGTCGAGCGCGCTCCAAGGAGTTCAACGCGCGTGAGCGTCAACGGCTACGGTGCCATGCCGTCACAAAGGATGGCAGTTCATGGCGGATGCCGGGTGAGATATCCCGTTTGTAGCCAAACAGGGTGTAGTGGGACCCCGTAAGCCGGTACGGTCTTCTCCGCCGACACGGCAGCCGACAGGCAGCACATGAGGCCAGCACAGCCGCACGCCGCGCGCACCACGCGGGGCGCGCGCTCGCCAGGGAGAGGGTCCGGCCATGGCGTCGTCCCAAGCGCACCACCCGAACACGGCCTTCCGGCAGTTGCGCGGAGCGCGGTCGCCGGGCGAGTTCGCGGCGGCCGTCCGGCGGGCGGCCCGCGAGATCGGCGAGCAGGTCTCGTGCGACGCGCGGTACATCGGGCGGGTCGAATCGGGGGAGATCCGCTGCCCCAACTACGCCTACGAGCGGGTGTTCAGGCATATGTTCCCCGGCCGGGAACCGGCGGACATGGGTTTCGTCCCACGGGACGTGGTACGCGGCCGGGGGGCACGTGAGAACGCCGACGCGGCACCGGCGCCCGGCGGGCCCGCCGACAGCCCCGTGGAAAGCCCGGCCCACATCCCCGACCGTCACAAGGAGAGCGACGTGTTGCGTCGCGCGTTCATGACCAGCGGCACGGCCGCGGTGGCAGCCACCTCGCTGGGCGCCTCCCTGGCCGGCTCCTTCGGCACCGCGTGGGGCGCCCCCGCGACCGGCCGCGACCGGCGCCGCGCGGGCGAGGCCGAGGCCGTCGCCGTGGAACAGGCCGTACGCCGGATCCGGCTGCTCGACGACCGCCACGGCGCGGACGGCATCTACCGGCGCGCCGCCCGGCCGCTGCGGGTGGCCTACGAGCTGCTCGACGCGGACACCCGCCGGCAGTCGGTCGCGGACCGGCTGCACACGGGCGCGGGCGAGCTCGCCCTGTCCGTCGGCTGGCTGGCCCACGACTCGGGCCGCTTCGCCGACGCCCGCTCGCACTACGCCGAGGCCCTGGCCACGGCGAGGATGGCCGGTGACGCGGCGCTGGAGGCCCATGCCTTCTGCAACACCGCCTTCCTCGCCCGGGACGCCGGGCGGCCCCGGGAGTCCGTAAGGGCGGCACAGGCGGCGCAGCGGGCGGCCCGCAGACTGCCGTCGCCCCGGCTGATGTCGCTGCTGACCCTGCGCGAGGCGGGCGGCTGGGCCGGGCTCGGCGACCGGGCGGCGTGCGAGGCGGCGCTGCTGCGCGCCCGTGACCTCTTCGAACGCGGGCCGGCCCAGGCCGACCCGGAGTGGATGTCGTTCTTCGGCCCGGCCGAGCTGGAGGGCCTGGAGGCGCAGTGCTGGTCGGCGCTGGGCGAGTGGTCACGCGCGGCGGAGCACGCCCGGCGCGCGGTGGACCTCCAGAACCCGCACTTCGCCCGTAACACCGCGCTGTTCACCACCCAGCTCGCGGGTGACCTGGCGCGCGGCGGGGCGCCGGACGCGGCGGCGGAGCGGGGCGAGCGCGCCCTGGACCTGCTGGCGGAGGTCCAGTCGACGCGGGTCCGTACGATGCTGGCGGCGACGGCCCGGCTGCTGCGCCGCTACCGCGCGGACTCGGTGGTGGCGGCGTTCCTGGACCGGCACGAGGGGGTGGCGGCGACCGGGGCCTGAGGGGGCGCGCCGGCTGTCAGGCGAGGTGGCCGGTGTCGTTCCAGCGCTCGATGGCCGGCTCGCCGTAGGCCCAGCCCAGGATGGACAGCGAGGTCGGGTCGAGGCGGATGCGGGCGGCGAAGGAGATGTCCAGGCCGAGCCAGCGGGCGCCGATCGTGCGCAGTATGTGGCCGTGGGCGAAGATCAGCACGTCGCGGTCGGCGGAGCGGGCCCAGTCCACGACCTGGTCCGCGCGGGCCGCGACCTCGGCCAGGGTCTCGCCGCCGGGGACGCCGTCGCGCCAGATGAGCCAGTCCGGGCGGTCCGCCTTGATCTCGGACGGGGTCATCCCCTCGTAGGAGCCGTAGTCGAACTCCATCAGGGCGTCCCAGTCGGCCGCCCGGTCGCCGAAGCCGGCCAGCTCGCAGGTCTCCTTGGCGCGCACCAGCGGGCTGGTGCGGACCTCGACGTCCGGCAGCCCGTCCCAGGGGGCGCGGTGCAGGCGCTCGCCGAGCAGCTTGGCGCCGCGGCGGCCCTCGTCCAGGAGGGGGATGTCGGTGCGGCCGGTGTGCTTGCCGGACAGCGACCACTCCGTCTGTCCGTGCCGGGCCAGCAGGATGCGCGACGTCGTCGAAGCCATGGAGGACCCAGACCCTTCAGAAGATTTCGGTGATTTTCACTACAGATCGTTATGTGGACCGGCAAGGGACCGGCCGCGATGATCTGTTCGCTTTTCCATCATCGCTCACACCAGCCACAGGCAACCCGCAGGTCAATCGGGGCGTCTCCCCTCCTGTCCCGCCCCGTCCGGCCCTCGCGCCCCGTGACCAGGACGGAACGGCGGGCGAACTCGAGGTTTCCGGTAAGCCGCGGGGCGGTGTGCGACCAATGTGGCGTACGCCGTACGGTTGCATGCGCGCTTGTTGGCCGCCTGAACATGATGGAGAGCGTCCCGATGTACCGCACACCACAGGGAAAGCGGCCGCGCTGGTGGACCGAGCTGCCGCTGATAGCCGTGGTGTACGCGGTGTACTCGGCGGGCAGGCTGCTGGTCCGCGGCGATGTACAGCCGGCGATCGACCACGGTCTGTCGATCCTCGACCTTGAGAAGACCTTCCGAATAAATTTCGAACACCCGCTCAACCGGCTGTTCACGGAGCACGCGTGGCTCGGCGTACCCGCCGACTTCGCCTACGCCTCCCTGCACTACATCCTGACCCCCGCGATCCTCGTGTGGGCCTTCCGGCGCCGCCCGCGCGACTACCGCTTCCTGCGCAGCTGGCTGATGATCTCGACCCTCATCGGCCTCGTAGGCTTCACCCTGCTGCCCACCTGCCCGCCCCGGCTGCTGGACGCCACGTACGGCTTCGTCGACACGATGGCCCAGTACGGCTCCTACGGCTGGTGGGGCGGCGACGCCAGCGCCCCGCGCGGCCTCGGCGGCATGACCAACCAGTACGCCGCGATGCCCAGCCTGCACGTCGGCTGGGCCCTGTGGTGCGGCGTCGTGATGTGGCGCTACGGGCGGACGACCTGGGCGAAGATCGCCGGGGTGGCCTACCCGGCGGCGATCACGCTGATAGTGATGGGCACCGCCAACCACTACTTCCTGGACGCCGTGGCCGGCGTCGCCGTGATGGGCGTCGGACTGGCGCTGGCCAAGCCGGCGCTGCGCCTGGTCGACCGCGTACGGGAACGTTTCGCCAAGGGTTCCCGCCAGGAAACGGCAGGGGCCGCCGCGAATGTCGGTGCCGGATGCGAGACTTCGGCGGGTACAGCGTCTTCGCTGACGGCGGTCTCCGGTTCCGGGGCCGGCGACGGCCGTCCGGGGGCGCCGGAGACATCTCGCGAGGCGGGCACCCGTGACCAGATCCCCCGAGAGCACATCCCCCGACAGCCGTCCCGCGGCGACGCCGACGGCAGCCGCGCCGACGACACTGCGGCGGCGGCTCGCTGAACTGCGCGGCCCCTCGGCCGCGCCGCGCCCGCTCGACGCGCGCGCCCTGGCGGCCCTGGCCGCCAACCCCGGCTGCCGCCGCCGGGTCCTGCTCGACGGCGCCGGGGTGGACAAGGGCGCGCTGGCCCGCGCCCTGGGCTCGCCCGCCACGCACGGTCAGTCGCAGTTCGCCATAGCGCGGGGCAACGTCTTCGAGGCCCGGGTCAAGGCGGACGGCGGAGAGGCCCTGGTCCGGCTGCTCCACGACCGGCTGCGCGACGACTCCCCCGCGCCCGGCCCCTCGTTCCCACCGGTCACCCCCGACCTGTCGGCGGCCGGCCCCGAGGGCCGTACGGCCCGTACGGCCCTGGCCCTGCGCGAGGCCACCGCCGCCGGCCGGTGGACGGTCCTGGACCACCCCCTGCTGGCCCTGGAGGTCGCGGGCACCCCCGCCTATCTGGAGCCGGACGCGATCGTCGTCCATCCGGGCGGCGACTGGACGATCGTGGAGATCAAGTCCTTCCCGATGATCGACGGCGCGGCGGACCCGGGCAAGGTGGGCGCGGCGGCCCGGCAGGCGGCGGTGTACGCCCTGGCCCTGGAGGGCGTGGCGGCCCGGCTGGGCGGGGGGCCGGGGGCGCCGGGGTCGCCGGGGGGCGACGCCCACCAGGCCGTCACGGGGACGGTGCCGCCGGCCCGTACCCCGTACGACGGAAGTGATGCCGCGCCCTGGTCGCAGGCTCCGGACGGCGGTCGCGTGGCGGAGGTCCCGGCCGTCACCGGGACGGTTCCGGCCCGTACTCCTTACGACGAGGGCCGTGCCGCAGCTCCGGACGGCGGTCACGCGGCGGAGGTCCCGGCCGTCACCGGGGCGGTTCCGGCCCGTACCCCTTACGACGAGGGCCGTGCCGCCGCGCCGGACGGCGATCACGCGGCGGAGGTCCCGGCCGTCACCGGGGCGGTTCCGGCCCGTACCCCTTACGACGAGGGCCGTGCCGCCGCGCCGGACGGCGATCACGCGGTGGAGGCACCGGCCGTGCCCCCGCCCCACCCCTCGGGTGTCGGCCGCGCGGCCGGAGCGCCCGTGCCCCGGGTGCGGGACCGCGTGCTGCTCGTCTGCCCCAAGGACTTCTCCAACCTCCCGGCCGCCGAGCTCGTCGACGTGCGCAAGCAGGTCGCCACCACCCGGCGGCAGCTCTCCCGGCTGACCCGCGTCGAGGACATCGCCGCCGCGCTCCCCGAAGGCACCACCTTCGACCTCCGTCCCGCCGACGACGGCCGGACGCCGACCCGGCCCGTGGCGGAGCTGACGGCCGCGGTCGAGGCGGCCCCGGCGGCGTACGCCCCGGAGTGCCTCGCCGCGTGCGAGCTGGCCTTCCACTGCCGGGCCCGGTCGCGGGCGGCGGACGCGGTGGAGGTCCTGGGCCGCGGGGTCCGCGGCGAGCTGGGCGGGCTGACGACGGTCGGGGCGGTGCTCGCCGCCGCCCGGGGCGAGGAGGGCGATCCGGCGGATCCCGCCGTCGCCGCCCTGCGCCGCGCGGCGGCCCTGCGCGCGGCGGCACTGGCGGCGACGGGCGCGTCCCGCACCGGAGCGCCGGAAGGGGCGGGCCCATGTCGCTGATCACCACACTCGCCCGGATGGAAGCCGTCCGGGAGGGCCGGGCGCGGCCCCTGGCGACCGTGCGCCACCGGCACCTGGCCGAGCGGCCGCTGGTCCTGGTGCCGCTGACCACCGCCGGTGAGGCCGGCGCCCCGCTGGGGGCGATGGTGGGGACGGAGCGGGACGCCCCCCGGCTGCTGGTCGTCACCCAGCCGCGCGACCGGGACCTGCGGTTCGCGTTCCTCGCGGAGCTGGCCGACGCCGTGCTGCCGTACGTCGAGGGGTTCGCCGGGGACGTCGAGCACGAGCAGCGCAAGGAGACCGACCCGGAGACGGGGAAGAAGGTCCCGGTCGAGGTCGAGCTGTGCGCCGGGGCCCCGCAGCTGCTGGTGCCGAGCGCGGCGGGTGTGGAGTACGTCCGGCTGCTCGGGCGGTCCATGCGGTTCCGGCGGACGGCCGAGCAGGACCCCGAGAACCCCTATCCGGCGCCGCCGCGCGTCCCGCTGCTGGGCCGCTGGCTGACGCACTTCGGGGAGCGGGCGCGGCTGCCCGGCTCGGCACTGCTGCTGCCGATGACGCAGCTGCTCGCCCGCCACTGGGCGACGGGCCAGAGCGGCGCGGAGGACCAGCACCTGGGGGCGCTGCTCGGCTGGCTGGCACCCCCGCCGGGGCTGACGGGCGCGGAGGCGGCCCTCCGCGCGGAGCAGGCGCGCGACGCCGAGGGCCTGCTGCTGTGCCCGCCCGCGGGCCCGGCGACGGACCCGGCCTTCGACAACCGGCGGCTGGCCCCGGCGACGGCGCGCTACGACCGGGCCCGCGCCGAGGCCGCGGCCTCCCCGAAAGCCCCGGAGGCCGCGCTGCGCGCCGCCGAGGAGGAGATCCGGGCCCTGCTGGAATCGCAGCTCCGCCCGACCTGGGACGCGGTGTGGCGGGGCGTCGACCTGCTGCGCGCGCTCCCCGAGGGCGAGCGGGTGGCCGAGCGGTGGAAGCGCGACCGCTGGTCGTACACCTCGCACCGGGACCGGGTCGCGGCCGGTGAGCCGCCGCAGCCCCGGCGGGACGACGCGGTGACCGCGGCCCGCAAGCTCGCGGCGCGGGAGACGGCGCACGCCCGGCTGGAGGCACAGGAGGCGCTGGACGACCCGCTGGTCATGGCTGGCCGGCGGCTGGCCGGCGAGGCGTTCGAGGGGGAGGTCACCGAGGTGGTGATGGAGTACTCGGAGGCGAAGGTGCCGCGCCCGCGCCCGCTGGTGACGGTGGTCACGGACGACGGCCCGCTGCTGTCGGAGGGCGTGAAGGTGCACCGGGTGCTGCCGGACGGCAAGGCGCAGCCGGCCGAGTTCGTCGGCCACGCGGCGGGCGGGGGCGGTGTGCTGACGGTCCGCCTGACGGGTGGCATGGGGCGCGGCAAGGTGCCCGACGAGGGATCCGTGCCGGAGAAGGGCGACCGCGTCTGCTGGACGCTCTTCGAACACGCGCCGCGCGGCGGCCCCGAGCTGCCCGAGCCCGAGCGGACGCCCTGGACCCACGGCGGCCCGCCGGACGGGTCCGCCGACGCCCCCGACCCGCTGACCGCGGAGGACCTCCTGTGAACATGACCGCGTACGGGGTGCGACGGTGACCGTCCGCGCGGTGGGAAGCCGCGCCTCCGCCGCCTTCGACCCGTCCGCCGCGGCCGCCGCCGCGACGGACGCGATCCTCCGCGACACCCTGCACGGCCCGGCCCGCGGCGTCGTCGTGGACTCCCCGCCGGGCGCCGGCAAGTCGACGCTCGTGGTCCGGGCGGCACGGGAGCTGGCCGCCGCCGGGCGCCCGCTCATGGTTGTCGCGCAGACCAACGCCCAGGTCGACGACCTGGTGCTGCGGCTGGCCGCGAAGGACCCCGAACTGCCGGTGGGACGGCTGCACAGCAGCGACGCGCGCCCGTACGACCGGGCGCTGGACGCGCTGCCGTCGGTGGTCACGTCCACGAAGGCGGCGGACCTCGCGGGGCTCGACGTCGTGGTCTCCACGGCGGCGAAGTGGGCGCACACCAAGGTCGCCGAGCCCTGGGGACACGCGATCGTCGACGAGGCGTACCAGATGCGGTCGGACGCCCTGCTGGCCGTGGCGGGCCTTTTCGAACGGGCGCTGTTCGTGGGCGACCCGGGGCAGCTCGACCCGTTCAGCGTGGTGGGCCCCGACGGCGCGGCGCAGTGGGCGGGCCTGTCGTACGACCCGTCGGCGAGCGCGGTCAGCACCCTGCTCGCGCACAATCCCGGGCTGCCGCAGCACCGGTTGCCGGTCTCTTGGCGGCTGCCCGCGTCGGCCGCGCCGCTGGTGTCGGCGGCCTTCTACCCGTACACCCCGTTCCGCAGCGGCACGGGCCACGGCGACCGCCGCCTCGCCTTCGGCGTGCCGTCCGACGGCTCGGGCCCGGACCGGGTCCTGGACGAGGCGGCCGCGTCGGGCTGGGGCCTGCTGGAACTGCCCGCCCGCCGGACACCGCGCACGGACCCGGAGGTGGTACGGGCGGTGGCCGTCGTCGTCCGCCGGATACTGGACCGGGGCGGCGCGGCCACGAGCGAGCAGTCCCCGGACCCGGTGCCGCTCACGGCCGAGCGCATCGCGGTCGGCACGGCCCACCGCGACCAGGCGGCGGCCGTCCGGGCGGCCCTGGCCGAGCTGGGCGTGAACGGCGTGACGGTCGACACGGCCAACCGCCTCCAGGGCCGGGAGTACGACGTCACGGTCGTCCTGCACCCCCTGTCCGGCCGCCCGGACGCGACCGCCTTCCACCTGGAGACGGGCCGCCTGTGCGTCCTGACCTCGCGGCACCGGCACGCGTGCGTGGTGGTGTGCCGGGCGGGGGTGGACGAACTGCTGGACGAACATCCGTCGACGGACCCGGTGCGGCTGGGGGTGACGGTGAAGTTCCCGGACGGCTGGGGGGCAATGCTCACCACGTGGGACTTCTGGTCCGAGCACCGCGTGCGCTGGCTCCCGTGAGTCACGGGATCGGATGCCTCCGAAAACAAGATCGCACAGCAGCATAGGGCAACGCTGCGCCTACTGTCCGGGCCGGGACGTCTGAAGGCCCCTGACCTGCGCAGACACCCCATGGTGAGGATGCCGCACCAGCACTGACCCATGGTGGGCCGGACGGGTCTATGCGGGTACGTGCATAGCGCTTGTTCGGCCCCATCGGCCCCTCTAGCGTCCTAGTCACGTATCCGCATAGAGAAGGGGACACGGCCATGGAACCTCAACTCAGGCTGATTGCTGGTGGACCCTGCAAGACCAACGGCGATGACCCGCCGTGCGGCCGGGACGACTGCCCGACGGTGTTCACTACCGACCGGGGCACCATCGCGGTGCAGGGCTACACCACGATCAATCGGGAGACTCCTGAGGGAGAGGGGATAGTGGAGATTCCCGAGGCAGTCCTTCGGGAGGCGTTCCGTGCGCTTGGATGGTGAGGCATGGCGTGCGTTCTTCGACCGCTACGAGCGGGAGGCGTTCCGGCTGGAGACGTTGTCCCTCTACTCGATGCCGGGTGAACAGGAAGAGTACGAGCGGTACCGGGCATCAGGTGAGCTGATCATCCCGGACGACGATCCATGGCTCACCAGAGTTCGTGGTTTCAGGAACTCGGGACGATGGATCGGCAGGGTCCACGTGATCACCCGGCCGCTCTCCGACTACCTCCAGTACGAGTTCGCCGTGTACGCCCACACAGCGAAAGCGGGGGAGGACATCCGAATTCTCGACCTGACTGACCACCCGAACCCCGGCCTTCCAGAGCAAGACTTCTGGATGTTCGACAACTCCACTGTCGTGCTGATGAATTACGGGCCGGACGGAACACAGAAAGGTCGAGATCTGCTGAGCTCCCCAGATCTCGACCAATACCGGCACTGGAAAGATCTTGCACTCTCTAGTTCAGTGCCATACGCGGAGTACATACAAGGTTGAAGCTAGACCCAAGGCAAGCCGGACAGAGCCGGAGAGACTTGGCCGCAGCGATCCGAAACCTGCGGCTGGCCTCCGGTCTGTCCGGCGAGCGTCTGGCCCTGCGGTGCGGCATGAGTCAAAGCAAGGTCTCGCGCATAGAGACCGGTCGCACCTTGCCCTCCGCGACAGATGTACAGCAGATCCTCAACGCCCTCGGCGTCGATGACGATACCCAGGAAGAATTGATCTCCCTGGCTCGCACGGCCAACGCCGAGTACCAGGACGTTCGAGCATCTGTCCGAAGAGGGCTGCATTATCGGCAACGCGAGCTCGCCTCCCTCGAAACCAACGCGAAGCGCATCAGGTTCTTCATGCCTACGCTCGTCACAGGACTCCTACAGGTGCCGGAGTACATGCGAGCAGCCATGAGTCCGCCCGTGGACCCAGCCAGCGGGGACGTATCAAGAGCTGTCGCATTCAAACTTGAACGGCAATCGCTGCTGCACGACAAGAGCAAACGATTGGAGTTCGTGCTCACCGAGTCGGCTATCCGTTGGCGACTGTGCGAGCCGTCGGTAATGGCACTGCAACTTGATCACTTGGTATCAGTCTCTCGAATTCCGCATGTTCGGCTTGGCGTACTGCCCTTGTCCGCCCCCGTTGGGGAAGGGGCGTATCACACGTTCACCGTCTATGACCGGACCCTAGTGACCATAGAAATGTTCACCGGGCGTGTGGTCCTGTTGGACCCAAAGGACATTGACCATTACCAGAAGCTGTACAGCTACTTCTCAGAACGTGCTGCTTTTGATGACGATGCCCGTTCTCTCCTTCAGGGCTGGGCTGAGGGCTTCCGCGCAGACGGATAGCAATCTATGCGGGTACGTGCATGATCGTGGATTCGAAACCTCTGCGGCATCACGATGTGCAGATGACCACGGACACCGAAGCAGCCGTACGGGAAGCCGATGCCTTCATGGCAGGCAAGCGGAAGTCTGACGACGCCGCGTTCATGCTCCGGCGGGTGTTAGCGGAGATGGGCATCAGGGTCGGGGACCGGGACTCGTGGCCCCAGATCACGGGCCGCGCTTCTCTCTCCGGCGAACCATACGTGCATCTGGGGTCCATCCCGCTGGCCACCGCCCGCAAGCTCATCGACGCCCTGATCTACGCGGAGTCGGCGAGGCGGAGGCAGCGCGACGGCGAATCCGGCCACGGCGCCTAGGCCGGTGTCCGTCCCACCTATCAGGAAGGTTCACCATGACTGACCTGTACGACCTGACCATCGCTGACGCGCAGTTCTCGAAGGCGTGCGGGGGCAACACGCACCCGGACGGGGAATCGTGCGTCACCCTCGCCCGGATCGGCGCGGACGCCTACGCCCTCGGTGACAGCAAGCGGCCGGACGCAGAGCCGCTGAGGTTCACCACCGCCGAACTGGACGCGGCAGGCATCGACCCGGCCCGCTTCGGCCTCTCGGCCTGACAGCCCCTCGTTGACTGGCGGTCCCGCCCTCCTCCCCCGGAGGGGGTGGGACCGTCTCTGTCTACTCAGAACGGGATGCCCGTTGCAGCATTTCCATGGCTATCTGTGGGTCGGCGACAAAGCGGTGTTCGACAAGGAAAGCCTTCGTCGGCCTCCCCCTTCGGTGGAGCCGACCGTGACCAGCCCACCGGACGTGATCGACAGGTACCGGCAAGCCGTGGCGGAGTGGCGGACGACCGCCGTGCCCCCGCTGGAGACGGCCTACTGGCTGGTGAAGCCGCCCAAGCTGATCCAGGGCACCTGGGACCACCCGAAGAAAGCTGCGGAATGGCTGGGGGAACAGCTGGCAGGGTACGCACCACGCTTCAACTCGCAGTCCGACCAGGACACGACACGGCTTGCGCAGACGGTTTCGTACGCTGCGCAGACCCTGGGATGGGGCGGGGACATCTCCCTTGGGCACTACCTCGGGCGACCGATGTTCCTCAGCCTTGCCGTGGCAACCTGTTCCCCCAACCGCACCCTTCCTGATCAACCGTGCCCGACCGCGTAGTCGAAACACCCAAGTTCGCCCCGGCCCTGAGGCCGGGGCGTTTTCTTGTCCTGGTCAGAGCAGGGCAAGGAATGGGTTGTCGTTGAGGGCAGGTGCGGAAGCGGCCGACCGCTTCACCGGCTGGGGGACGGTGGGCTGCTCCGCCGCTGGGCGGTAGGCGTCCAGGCGGACGACCGTGGCGCGGTTCCCGTGGCGCTCCGGAGTCGCCGGCTGCGGTTCTGCGTGAGGGAAAGCGTTCCGGTTCTCCTCACGATCCGCGCTGGCCGGCTGTCGGTCCGGGTGACGGGAAGTGTCACTGCGGAGCGTGAAAATGGTGGCCGGTCGGCCGGTCTTCCCTGACCGGTCGGCGGTGACGGCGATTCCCGACAGTGCCTTCACCTCGGCGGCCGTCGCCCCCACGAAGGGGAGGATCTGGGAGGACGTTGCCCGGCCGCCGTGCATCTCGATGCGGGCCCGGACCTTGTCGGCAAGGCTGAGTGGCGGGCCGGTCAGGGGATCGATGATCAGCTTGTACCGCTGCTTGCCCTTGTGCTCCCCCAGAGCCGGCCGGTACCCGAAGGGCCACGTCCCGCCGCCCCACAGGCTTTCGTCTCGGTAGTACTGGGTCTGGTTCCTGCGCTTCTTGACGATGGCTTCCCTGTACTCCTGCGCCTGCGTCGCCTTGATGTAGGCGATCATCCGCCCCCTGGGCGTGTGGATGTCCAAGGCGGGGTCATCGAGGCAGACGATCTCCTTGCCACCCTTGTGGCAGCGCTCCGCAAAGCGGTCCCAGTGGTGCTGATCCCTGGTGATGCGATCGAGGGAGGTGACCATGAGGGCATCCCACTCGTACCAAAGGGGGTCCTTCATCCACCGGCCGAGCTTCGGCCGCTCGTCCAGGTTCACCGCGCCGGACACGGTCGAGTCCTCGACCTCACCCGCCACGAGGTACCTGCCTGCCTCGGTCGCGGCGTCAAGCTCTTCACTCTGTCGGGCGAGGGCAGAGCTGTCCTCTGTGTCTCGGCTGATTCGCCGCACCTTGAGGACCCGCATACCGGGCAAGAGTCGTGTACTGGACATAGGTCCACCTTCTGCTACACCTGCCCTGGGCTCCAATTTGGTGATCTTGTTTTCCCAGGGCTGGGAGGCGAACCATGCGGTGCTGGCGCATTTGAAGGAGCATCGGGTGGGTTGGCGGGCGTGAGTGTTGAATTCCGGGCGCCTGTCTCGTTCCCCGCCTCGCCCGGGTCCGCCTGAGGGCGGCTGCCGCCGGAGTCAAGGGCGCGCGAGCGCACGAAGTGGCGCCGCGATGCGCCCTCTTGACGGGCTCGGCGTGAAGGGCCGATGGTCGTGCAACTGACCGCAACGGGCTCGGCACGGGAGGCAGTCATGGCACTGACATTCATCGGCATCGACCCCAACACCGACTACGACCACTGCCCGGCGGTATGGGTCGACACCGAGTCGAAATCGGATCCCCACCTGGTGGTGCAAGGGTGGCTGGCCGATGAAGCGACTCGGGCCGAGTGCTCGCAGAACAGCCCCAAGCCCGACACGGAAGCCGTCATCCGTATTCCGGCCCGGATGGCGCCGCTGATCAGGGAGGCGTGCGATGTCGCCGAACGAGCAGCAGCCGAGCTTCGCTGAGCTGCTGGCCTCCACGGAGCGGACGGCCGTCCACCTGGAGCTGCGGGATGCGTACGGGGACAATCCGCGCTTCGCGGCCTGGCGAGAGGGCCACCGCGTCGACTGGGACGACCGGGCATCGTGGTGGCACAGCTTCCATGAGCAGATCGCCCAGGCAGTGCGTCGCGGAGTAGCGATCCGTCGGGCCCGTGTGGTGAGCGAACCGGTGTCGGAGTACATCCGGTGGGAGCATTACGCCACGCACAGCAACGTAGCGGCGGGAGAGGAAGTCCGTTGGTTGCCTCGGCGACTCGCGTCCGGCCTTTTGCTTCCGCCGAACGACTACTGGGTGTTCGATGACCGGCTGGCGCGGATTCATCACTTCGCCGGTGACGGCGCCCACGTCGGCGACGAGCTCACCTCCGAGCCTGAACTGATCAAGCGGTTGTCCTCGGCGTTCACATCAGTGTGGGAGTACGCCTTTCCGCACGACGCGTACAAGATCTGAGCTGCCGGCAAGAACCCATGTCCACTTCGCCGTCGTCCAGCGTCCAGAAGGCCCGCGAAGCCATCGCCGCCCATCTTCGAGAAATGCGGCTCGACGCTGGACTGACGGTAGAGGCGCTGGCCGGACGATGCGGGTGGAACAAGTCCAAGTCGTCGCGAATCGAGAACACCAGAACCCTGCCGTCCGATGCCGACATCCGCGCCTGGTGTGCGGCTTGCGACGCCGAGGACAAGGCTGCTGACCTGGTGGCCGCTTCCCGTAGTGCCGACTCCATGTATGTGGAGTGGCGCAGGCTTCAACGCACCGGCCTGCGCAGGGGGCAGGAAGGACGCGTGCCGCTGTACGAGCGGACACGCCTGTTTCGCATCTACTGCGCGAACGTCATCCCCGGCCTCCTCCAAACGGAAACGTACGCGACGGCGTTGCTGTCCGCTATCACCGACTTCCGCGGGACGCCCAACGACGTGACCGATGCCGTGGCAGCGCGGCTCGCCCGGTCCCGCGTGATTCATCAAGGGAACCGCCGTTTCGGTCTCCTCATCGAGGAGGAGGTTCTGCGGCATCGCATGGGCAGCGCCGCGACGACGAGGGGGCAACTCGAATACCTCCTGACGATAATGTCCCTGCCGCGCGTATCCCTCGGCGTCATCCCTTTTACAGCCGATCGCCATATGTGGCCGGTAGAGACGTTCTCGATCTTCGACGAAAACCAGGTGAGCGTGGAACTGGTTTCGGCCGCGATCACCGTCACAGCTCCCAGCGAGATCGCTCTCTACGCGAAAGCCCATGCAGAGCTGCAAAAGCTGGCCGTCTACGGACCGCAAGCGCGGGCACTGATCAGGGCGGCCGTGCACGCCCTGGAGTGAATCCCCGCAACGAACTGCAACTTCGTGGCCGCGAACTCCCCCCGGTTCCTACCGTCTTCCCCATGACCACGGACACCAAGGCGCCCACCCAAGCACCGGACGCCTTCACCGCAGGCAAGCGCAAGGCCGACGACGCCGCGTTCATGCTCACGCGAGTGCTCGCGGAGATGGACATCCGCGTCGGTGACCCCGACGCCTGGCCCCGGCTCACCGGCCGCGCCTCGCTCTCGGGCGAGCCGTACGTGCACCTGGGAACCGTCCCCCTGTCCACCGCCCGCAAGCTCATCGACGCCCTGCTCCGCGCGGAGTCGACCAGGCGGAGCAGCCGCGACGGCGGCGGCCACTGAGGTGTCCGTACCCACCCACCAGGAAGGTTCGCCATGACTGACCTGTACGGCCTGTCGCTCGAAGGGGCCCGGTTCTCCAAGGCGTGCGGAGGCAACACGCACCCGGACGGCGAAGCGTGCGTCACCCTCGCCCGTATCGCCGAGGACGCCTACGCCCTCGGCGACAGCAAGCGGCCCGACGCCGAGCCGCTGAGGTTCACGACCGCCGAACTGGACGCGGCGGGCATCGATCCCGGCCGCTTCGGTCTCTCGGCCTGACCCCGGCCCTCGTCGACGGCGGTCCCGCCTTCCCTGGGAAGGCGGGGCCGCCCCCCCTCTGCCCGGAACGGGATGACGTTGCACTTCCATGGCTATCTCTGGGTCGGCGACAAGGCGGACTTCGACAAGGAGAGCGTCCGCCGTCCCCCTTCCCCCGTGGAGCCGACCACGACCAGCCCGCCCGACGTCGTGGACAGGTACCGGCGGGCCGTCGCCGAGTGGCGGGTCACCGACGTGCCCCCGCTGGAGACGGCCTACTGGCTGGTGAAGCCCGCCCGGCTGATCCGGGGCACCTGGGAGCATCCGAAGCCCGCCGCGGAGTGGCTGGGTGAGCGGCTGGCCGAGTACGCGCCGCGCTTCGCCTCGGTGCAGGACCGGGACACCACCCGCCTCGCCGAGAAGGTCTCCGGCTCCGCCGGGACCCTCGGCCGGGGCGGCGACGTCTCCCTCGGCTACTACCTGGCCCGCCCGCTGTTCCTCAGCCTCGCCGTGGTGACCTGCTCCCCCAACCGCGCGGCCCCCGGCAGGGAGTGCCCGGCCGGGTAGTGGGGGTCCCGGCCCGCAGTCGCCTAGGGTGCCCCATGAGCATCACCGAACTCGCCGCCGACGCCTGGCGCCTCACCGCCGACCGCCCCCGCGCGGCCCTGGGCGTCGCGGGCCCGCCCGGCGCCGGAAAGTCCACCCTCGCCAAGGCCCTCGTCGCCGAGGTCGATGCCCGGCACGGGCCGGGCTCCGCCGCGTATCTGCCGCTCGACGGGTTCCACCTCTCCAACGCCCAGCTGGCCCGCCTCGGGCTGACCGACCGCAAGGGGTCCGCCCCGAGCTTCGACGTGTGGGGGTACGTCGAGCTGCTGCGCCGGGTCCTGGCAGAGGCCGGCCCCACCGGCCGCGAGGTGTACGTACCGGACTACGACCGCACCCTCCACGAGCCGGTCGCCGCCCGGCACCTCGTACCGCCCTCGGCCCGGCTGGTCGTGACGGAGGGGAACTATCTGGCCTGCGACGAGCCGGGCTGGCGGGACGCCCGCGGTCTTCTGGCCGAGGTCTGGTACCTGGAGACGGCCGACGAGGTCCGTCAAGGACGCCTCCTTGAAAGACAAAGGAACGGCGGCCGGGACGAGGCCGCCGCACGGGCGTGGGTGCAGGGCAACGACCATCCGAACGGCGAGCGGGTGAAGGTCTCGCGACCGAACTGCGACCGGATTCTTCCCACCGTTGGCCTGGACATGACCAACGGCCGGTACTAGCCTCCGACTTGGTCTAGACCGCATTTCACTCGGCTCACAGAACCCCCCACGTTCTTCCCGAGGAGCGACAGCATGCGCAAAAAGATCAGTGCGGCGATCATCGGCATAGGCATCGTCGGCGTCTCCGTCCTCTCCACCGGCGGCGCCAGCGGCCACGGCTACACCGACTCCCCCACCAGTCGGCAGGTGTACTGCGCCAACGGCACCGTGAAGGACTGCGGCGAGATCCAGTGGGAGCCGCAGAGCGTCGAGGGGTCCAAGGGCTTCCCGGCCCGGGGGCCCGCCGACGGCACCATCTGCGCGGGCGGCAACACCCGCTTCCGCGAGCTCGACGACCCGCGCGCGGGCCAGTGGCCCGCCACCAAGGTCACGGCGGGCCAGAGCCTCGGCTTCCGGTGGAAGCTCACCGCCCGGCACGCCACCACGGACTTCCGCTACTACCTGACCAAGAGCGGCTACGACCCCACCAAACCCCTGACCAGGGCCGATCTGGAGAGCCGGCCCTTCCTGACCGTCCCCTACGGCGGACGGGTGCCCGACGCCACCGTCACCCACCAGGGCACCCTGCCCGCCGACCGGACCGGCAAGCAGCTCGTGCTCGCCGTCTGGACGATCGCCGACACGGGCAACGCCTTCTACGCCTGTTCCGACGTCCAGTTCTGACGGCGGCCGCCGTCGACCGGCGGCGCTTGCCGGCCGCCCAGGGCCTTCCCGGCCCCCACCCGGGGAGGCCCGCCGGCCGCCCAGGGCTCAGCCGTCCTCAGGATCCTCCGGGTCGCGCTCCGGCCGGAGCGCGATCCGGGCCAGCACCCCGGCCACGGCCAGCGCGACCACCGCCAGCAGGGCGTAGTCCGGCACGGCGTCGCCCACCGCCGAGGCGAGCTCCTCCAGCCGCGACTCCTGGTCGGCGTCCAGGAGTCCGGGCAGGCCCGTCGTCCCGTCGTAGGCGAGGAAGAGCACCCCGATGCCGATGAAGAACAGGCCGGACAGCAGTGCGGTGGTGTGCAGCCGCAGCCGGCCGAGGCGCAGCTCACGGCCGCGCAGCCAGCGCCTGCCGCCGAGCCCGAAGCGGTCCCAGCACAGCGCCAGGACGAACAGCGGCAGCGCCATGCCCAGGGCGTAGACCGCGAGCAGCGAGCCGCCGAGGAGGGAGTCGCCGCCGACCGCGCTCATGGTCAGCACCGCGCCCAGGATCGGCCCGGCGCAGAACCCGGCCAGCCCGTAGACACAGCCCAGCAGGAAGGTCGACGCGGCCGAGCGCGGGGTGATCCGGCCGGCCGCGGCCTGGGCCCGCTTCGAGGCGAAGCCGAGGCCGAGGATCTGCGCGGCGCCCATCGCGATCACCGTCCAGCCGCCGATCGTGATCAGCAGCTCGCGGTGGCCGTTGAAGAGCCTGCTGGCCGCGCTGGAGGCGACGCCGAGCGGGACGAGCGTGGTGGCGAGCCCCAGATAGAAGACGCAGGTCCGGGCGAGGAGCCGGCCCGGGCTCGGCAGGGAGTACGCGAAGAAGGCCGGCAGCAGCAGTGCGCTGCACGGGCTGACCAGGGCGAGAACGCCGCCGAGGAAGGCGGCGAGGTAACCGATGTCGGTCACGCGGCGGTCACTTCCCGCTCTGCTTCGCGGCCTTGGCGCGCGCGATCGCCGTCTCGAACACCTCAAGGGGCTGGGCGCCCGCGACGGGCTGCCCGCCCACCAGGAACGACGGGGTCGACTTCACGCCGATGGAGTAGCCCTGCTCCTGGTCCTTCTTCACGGCCGCCTCGGACTCGGGGCCGTTCAGGTCCGCGCGGAACCGGTCGAGGTCGGCGACCCCGGCGGTACGGGCCATGTCGGTGAGCTTGTCCTCGGCGAGCGCGTCGCCCTTGCGGGTCTTGGCGTAGACCTCGTCGTGGAACTGCCAGAACTTCCCCTGCCGGCCGGCGGCCCAGGAGGCGCGGGCGGCCCGCTCGGAGTCCTTGCCGAAGATCGGGAAGTTACGGAACTCGATGCGCAGCACGCCCTCGTCCACATACTTCTTGATCAGCTCGGGCTGGCTGTCGCGGGTGAACTTCCCGCAGTACGAGCACTGGTAGTCGGCGTACTCGACGAGCACGACGGGGGCGTCGGCCTTGCCGACGGCGAGGGCGTCGCCGTCCTGGCGGCGGGCGGCGGCCCGGTCCAGCTCCGTGTAGAGCTTCTGCTGCGGGTCGGCGGCGGACGCGGCATCGGATCCGGCGGATCCGGAGGGGTGGCGGGTGCCGGAGCCGGAGTGCTCGCCGAGGGCGATGCCGGCGGCGACGAGGGCGACGACGAGGGCCAGGACCGCGCCGACGGCCGCGAGGCGGCGCGGCGTGAGGGCGGACTTTCGCTTGGCGGACTGCCCGGCCGGGCGCTTGGCCGGGCGGGACGAGGGGCCGGAAGGCGTGCGGGACATGAGGGAAGAGCTCCTGGGACGTACGGACGCGAGGGCATGCCGGAGCGCGGCCCGGTGCGCGGGCCGTGCGGGGCGGACCTAGATCCGTAGGACGGGGAGGAGCTCGGCGCAGCCGGCGACCGGTACGGGCGGTGCCCGGGGCGCGCCCGGCCGTGGTGCCGGGGCCGGGGTCAGGGTGGTGCGCGCGGTGGCGGGCGCGGTGAGCGGGTCGATGTGGGTGCCGGGCGCGACGGCCTCGGCGCCCTTGAGCGGCACGTCCTGGGGGCGGCAGCTGCCTCCGGTGTCACCGGCTCCGGTCGCGGGCCGGGCCTCGGGGGCGCGCTCGCTCCGCGTCTCGGCCGGGGTGGACGAGGCCGCCGGGATCCCCGGGGCGGCCGAGACGGCCGTGGGGGTGAGCGGGGCGGTGGCCGCCACCGCCGGGGACGGGCAGAAGACCACCGAGAGGAGGAGCAGCAGCGCGGCGACGGCCGTCGGACGGCGGTACGGCGACATGCTCTCTCCTTCCTCTGCGGGGCCGGGCGGGTCCCGGACCGGCGTAGCGGCGCGGACCGGCGGATACGGCCTCACGTACGACCGGATCGTACGGCCGGACCTTGCGACTGGACCGTACGGCCGGACCGTACGGCCGGTCCTCCATGCTACGGGCCGGGCCCCGCACGCCGTCGCATGACCGCGCGCCGCCGGGCGCCGGACGCCCGCAAGGCGCCGCCTCAGGCCGCGTCGGCCGCGACCGCCCGCAGCGCGGTGCGCTGGACGAACCAGAGGAGGGTGACGGTCGTGACGCCCATCATGACCGCGAAGGCGAGGTGGGCCGCCGTAGAGACCACCGCCAGACCCGCCACGGCCAGCGCCGAGTGGCAGACGATGCGGAGCGCGACCAGGCCGAGGGCCAGCTTGCGGGTCTTCTTCCCGCGCCACAGCCGCTTGGCCAGGCGGACCCGGGAGCGGAGCACCGTCAGCGAGACGACGATGTTGACGACGGCGGCGGCGACGAGCAGGACCATCGACTGCGGGTACGCCTTGTAGAGGTCGAACGCGGCGGACATCAGGCCCTCGAAGGCGAAGAACCACACGGGGAGCGGCTTGATCTCCCCGAGGTCGGGGGCGGCGGCGCCGGCCTCGGTGCCCGCCTGGTCGGCGACCTGGGCGGCGGTCCCGGCATCGGTGCGGGCGTTGATGCGGGCATCGATGGGGGCGGCGGCCGGAGCCTGCGTGGTGGCGATCGGGGCGGGGGCGAGCGTCGCGGTGTCCATGGCAAGAATTCTGTCGGCGGGGCGGACGCGCGGGCAGATCCGCCTATCACCGGCCCCCGATGACTTTTGTCATCGCACGGAGCGCCGAGCCGCCCGGAGCCCGGAACCCCCGGACCTGGAGCCCGGGAGCCCGGCCCGGGGCCAGGAAGCCCGGCCCGAAGCCCGGAACCCATGGACCCGGAGCCGGAAAGCCCGGACCTGAATCCCGGCCCGGCTCCGTAGACACCGCTTCCGGACACGACGAAGGCCCCTCACCAAGGGTGAGGGGCCTTCGTCTGTCTGTGCGCCGCCAGGGACTCGAACCCCGGACCCGCTGATTAAGAGTCAGCTGCTCTAACCAACTGAGCTAGCGGCGCCTGCTGACAGAGATAAATATACCCGGTCCGGAGGGGTGCCCGTGACCACCCGACCCCGGGCCATGATCAGAGCGCCATCGACAGCACCAGGGGAGCGGCCCGCCGGTTCAGCGTGGCGGCCGCGTGGCGCAGCCGGTGGGCGTGCGCGAGCGGCAGGGAGAGCGCGACGCAGCCCACCGCGAGTCCGGCCGTGACCGGGACGGCGGCGCAGACCGTGCCCACCGCGTACTCCTGGAGGTCGAGCACGGGGACGGTGGCCGGCTGGGCGTCGAGCTTGCGGAAGAGGATCTGCTCGTTGGTGATCGCCCGGGAGGTGAGCCGGGCGGTCTTGTGGCGCGCGAGGTGGTCTCGGCGGTCGTCGTGGTCGAGCTGGGTGAGCAGGCACTTGCCGATCGCGCTGGCGTGGGCGGCCGAGCGGAAGTCGACCCACTCGTTGACCTTCGGGGTGTGCGGGCTGTCGGCGTACTGCGTGATCCGGACCTCGCCGTCGATGTAACGGCTGAGGTAGACGGCGGCGCCGAGGGAGTCGCGCAGCGCGGTCAGCGACTGCTGGAGCTTGCGCTGGAGCGCCTTCTGGCGGTCGCCGCCGGAGCCGAGCAGGACCAGGGCGTCACCGATCACATAGGCGCCGTCGCTCACCCGCTCCACATAGTCCTCGCGGCGGAGCATCAGCAGCAGATGGGCGAGGTGGGCGGCGGGCAGGCCGGTCTCGCGCGCGATCTGGGCTTCGGTCACACCGCCGGTGTGCTTGACGACCGCCTCCAGTACGCGCAGCGCGTACTGCACCGAATGGAACGGCGCGGTCGGGTCGGGCTTGAGCGCCACGGTTTCCCCCTTGCGGGCTTTCCAGCGAGTGTCCCGCTCACCACGATAACGGCGAAAGTGTCGTTAAGGAGAGGGTGTTGAAGAGAACTGCGCCGACCGCCCCGCCGTTGTCCTGCACCGCACCACCTTGGCATATGTCGATGTCATAGGGGCCGGGGCGCCGCCGGGTGGCCGAAAAGCGGAAGGTGCGGCTTGAGCGGCGGATGGGGAATAACCGGAGACCCTCTCCGGTTACCTTCGGGTGATCGAGGGACCGGAGCCCGGCGACCGGGTGCCGCGCGCCCCCGGACGCTCCCGAGCGCCCCCCGGGCCGCTCCGCACAACCGCGAAGAACGCCCGGCGCCCCCGGGCGACCGGACCGGACCGGGCAACCGGACGGACCAGACGGCCGGACGAACGACCGAACGACGTGAACGATGTGAACGACGAGGAAGGCGGACCCACCGTGGCCGAGGCACAGGACGACACCATACGAGGCACGGCCCTGGGCAGCGCCCCGGTGCCGCTCTCCGTACTGGATCTGGCGACCGTCGGCAGCGGCCGGACCGCCCGGCAGGCGCTCGGCACCACCGTGGAGCTCGCGCGGCTCGCCGAGCGCAGGGGGTACCACCGCTTCTGGGTCGCCGAGCACCACTCCATGCCCGGCATCGCCAGCTCGTCCCCGGCCGTGGTCCTGGCCCACCTCGCCGCGCACACCGAGCGGATCCGCCTCGGCTCGGGCGGGGTGATGCTGCCCAACCACGCGCCGCTGGTCATCGCCGAGCAGTTCGGCACCCTGGAGGCGCTCGCGCCCCGGCGCGTCGACCTCGGGCTGGGCCGCGCGCCGGGCACGGACGGCGCCACCGCCGCCGCCCTGCGCCGGAGCGACCGGCTCCACGAGGGGGCCGACGAATTCCCGCAGCAGCTCGCCGAGCTCACCCGGTTCCTGGACGACGACTTCCCCGACGGCCACCCCTACGCCCGCATCCACGCGGTGCCCGGCCCCGTCCAGGGCCGCGTCCCCGGCGGCGTCCAGCGGGCCGACCGCCCGTCCGTCTGGCTGCTGGGCTCCTCCGGTTTCAGCGCCCGGCTCGCCGGCGCGCTCGGTCTGCCCTTCTCCTTCGCGCACCACTTCTCCGCGGCCAACACCGTCCCCGCGCTCCAGCTCTACCGCGACTCCTTCCGGCCCTCCGAGGTCCTGGACCGCCCGTACGCCAAGATCGGCGTCCAGGCGTTCGCGGCCGACGACGCGAAGGAGGCCCGCCGCCAGGTCCTCACCGGCGCCCTCGCGATGCTGCGGCTGCGCCGCGGCAGGCCCGGCCTGGTCCCGACGCCCGAGGAGGCCGAGGCGTACGAGTACGGCCCGGCCGAGCGGGACTTCGTCGACGACTGGCTGGGCAACGTCGTCCACGGCACGCCCGACGAGGTGCGGGACGGGCTGGACGCGCTGGTGAAGCGGACGGGCGCCGACGAGCTGATGATCACGTCGAACGCGCACGACCCCGGGGCGCGGCTGCGCAGCTACGGGCTCATCGCCGACGCCTACGGCCTGCCGGGCGCCTGACACCGGCCGCCCGGTGCTCCGCCGGTTCCTACGGGGGTGGGGCCGGCGGGCGCCGTCGCCCCGCCCTTCCCCCGGGGAGGGCGGGGCGACGGATCCTCCCCCGCGGAAACCGGCGGGCCGGCCCGGTCCCGGGGCAGGACCGCGTCCGTCCGGGATCCTCCGCTCCCCTGCCGGCAGACCCGCTCCCGCCGGGGGCCCCGCCTCCGCCGGCGGGCCCCGGTGCGCCCCTCAGGGCCGTACGCCCGGCGCGCCGAGCAGGGCGGAGATCGTGTCGGGGGGCACCGGGCGGGAGTAGAACCAGCCCTGGCCCGTGTCGCAGCCGATCCGGCCGAGCCGCTCCGCCTGCTCCGCGCTCTCCACGCACTCGGCCGTGACCTTGATGCCGAGCCGGTGCGCGAGCTGGACGAGCGCCTCGACGATCGTCTCGTCCGCCGGGTTCGGCGGCTCCTCGGAGTGGAAGCCCCGGACGAAGGAGCCGTCGAGCTTCAGGGTGGAGACCGGCAGCCGGCTGAGGTAGGCGAGGTTGGAGTAGCCGGTGCCGAAGTCGTCGATGGCGATGGCCACGCCCATGTCGCTGAGCTGCTGGAGCTGCTGGAGCGGGCGGCCCGCCGAGCCCATCACGGCCGACTCGGTGAGCTCCAGCTGGAGCAGGCGCGGCGGCAGGCCGGTGTCGGTGAGGATCGCCGCCACGTCCGCGACCAGGTCGGAGTCCCACACCTGCCGCACGGCCACATTGACGCTGACCACGATCGGCTCGGTGGGGTGGGACAGCTGCCAGTGGCGTGCCTGGCGGCAGGCCGTGGCCAGCACCCAGCGGCCGAGCGGGACGATCGCGCCCGTCTCCTCGGCCAGCCCGATGAACCGGTTCGGCGCGAGCATCCCGAACTGCGGGTGGCGCCAGCGCACCAGCGCCTCCACCCCCCGTACGACACCGTCGCCGAGCCCTACCAGGGGCTGGTACTGGAGGACGAACTCGTTCCGCTCGACGGCCGGGCGCAGGGTGCTGGAGAGGGCCTGACGGGTCATCCGGTGGGCGTTGCGCTCCGGGTCGAAGAGGGTCCAGCGGGCCTTGCCGTCCGCCTTCGCCCAGTACAGCGTGGTGTCGGCGGCCTGCATCAGCTCGGTGGCGTGGGTGCCGGCCGCCGGGCGCTCCACGACGCCGATGCTCGCCGACACCGCCAGCCGGTGGCCCCCCACGTCGAACGGCCGCTGGAGCGTGGCCTGCACACAGCCGGCGAGGTCGACGAGCTGCTGGGTGCCGGTGGAGTTCTCGACCAGCAGCGCGAACTCGTCCCCGCCCAGCCGGGCGACCAGGTGGCCGCCGGGCGCCGCGCACTCCGAGAGCCGTCTGGCCACCGCGCCCAGCAGCCGGTCGCCGGCCCGGTGGCCGAGGGTGTCGTTGATGGCCTTGAAGCCGTCGAGGTCCAGATAACAGAGGCCGATCCGCCCGCTGCCCCGGCCGTCGGCCGCCGTGGTCAGCGCCGTGGTCAGCCGCTCGAAGAAGAGGCTGCGGTTGGGCAGCCGGGTCACGGGGTCGTGCATCCGCAGGTGCCGCAGCCGGGCCCGCAGATCGCGCCGGTCGCTGATGTCGGCGACCGACAGGAGGGCGTCACAGCTGTCCGGCAGCGGAGTGACGATCACCTCCGCCCAGACGCCCTGGTGGCCGCCGTGCCGCTTCAGCCGGCGGGTGCAGTGCAGCCGCTCCCGGCGGCCGAGCAGCACCTCGCGGTACGCGCTCCAGGTGCGCGGGTCCTCGCGCAGCCCGGTGAAGTCGGCGGCCGGGTCGCCCGCGAGCCGGGCCGGGTCGGTGCCCAGCAGCTCGCCGAGTGCGTGGTTGGCGCTGCGCACCAGGCCGTCGCGGCCCACCACGGCCATGGCGAGCTGCGCGGCGTTGAAGGCGGCACGGAAATCACTTGATTCGTTACGTTGCGTGACCACAGTAGGCGTCGAGCCGGGCATGCCGCCCTGGCCGTCGAGGGTTCCGCTCACCGCTCGCTCCCGCATGGCATTTGTTCCGCACTGGCTTCGTAAGGGTCTCGTGGATCTCGTACGCGTGGCCGGACGGGGGCGTACGGCCGCCTGCCCGGGGAATCCGTGCTGGAAATGTGGCGATCATAGGGCGCTGCTGCGGACCGTTCCAGCGGCCCGGCCCGCAGCACCCGGGCCGCCTTCTCCGGTTTGTCCATTTCTGCACGACCATGCGCGCCCCTGGCTGAGCCTGTTGTGCGGCGCCATGTCGATTGACCATCAGTGACTGAGTGTGATGTACCCAGAAGTCGGCTTAGTCACTCGACCGGGGTAACGGAACAGGGCATATCACCACAGAACCACTGAGGGTGGATGAGGTGTCCCGAATCCGTCCCGGGAGGTCGACGTGGTGCGTCCGCAGACACCCATGGGAGTGGACCGGCCACGGCTGCGCCGCTTCGGCGCCGTGGTGACCTCTCTCTGCGCGATCGCCACGACCGTCGTCGCGGTCCCCGCCCGGGCCGCCGGTCCGGGCGGGCCCTGTGCCCTGCCGCGCAGCCAGGCCCACCACTCCGAGGGGCTCGACAGCTGGAACCCGGCCTACCCGCGCCCGGCCGGCCGGCTCGACGCCGTCATGATCTTCCTGTCGTTCCCGGACGCCCGCCCGCGCGTCGAGCCCGAGCAGCTCGCGGCCGACCACTTCCCCGGCACCACCCGCTTCTTCGAGCGGGCCTCCTACGGGCGCTTCGCCCTCCACGCCCACCCCCAGAAGCACTGGGTCCGGATGCCCCGCCCGGCCACCTCGTACCGCATACAGCGCGACTGGGACAGCGAGCAGCGCTCGCGCTACCTCCAGGACGCCATCACCGCGGCCGACCCCGAGGTGGACTTCAGCCGCTACGACCTCGTCTATCTGGTCGCCGACCCGGACGCCCCGGGCGTGGACTCCGACGCGACCAAGGTCGTCAACCTCGACCGCCCCCTGGTGGCCGACAACACGGCGCTGCGCCGCGTCGTGACCGTCTTCGAGCGGCACCCGCCCGACCGCAACGTCCTCGCGCACGAGACCGGGCACGTCATGGACCTGCCCGACCTCTACCACCGGCCCACGGACGGGAAGGGCGACTGGGACACCCACGTCGGGGACTGGGACCTCATGGGCAGCCAGTTCGGGCTGGCCTCGGACCCCTTCGGCTGGCACAAGTGGAAGCTGGGCTGGCTCAGCTCCGCCCAGGTCGCCTGCGTCCGCGGCCCGGGCAGCAGCCTGCACACCCTCCAGCCGCTGGAGACGCCGATGCTGCCGGGCGGCGACGCCCGCACCCGCATGATCGTGGTCCGTACGGGGCCGGAGACCGCCGTGGCCATCGAGGCCCGCGCCGCGTACGGCAACGACACCGCCACCTGCACCGAGGGGGTGCTGGTCTACCGGGTGCTGAGCGACACGCCCTCCGGCGGCGGGCCGGTCCAGGTGCTGGACGGCCACCCCGGCCACCAGGCGTGCTGGGGCGAGTCGGTCTACCCGGCCCTGGCGGACGCCCCGCTGGGCGTCGGGGAGTCCCTGACCTCGGAGGAGGACAAGGTCAGGGTGACGGTACGGGGCCGGACGGCGGGCGGGTCCTGGACGGTCGGGGTGACCCGGCGCCGCTAAGCGCTCCGCTGGGACTCCGGCGAGTCATCCGCGGGTGCGTCGTGGCCGGCCGCGCGGTTCCCCGCGCCCCTTCGGGGCGCCGCCGAACCGCACCCGGCTTCGCCGAGCCGGCTCAGGCGGGCATGGCGAAGACCGAGGGCCCCTCACCAGTGGTGAGGGGCCCTCGGTCTGTCTGTGCGCCGCCAGGGACTCGAACCCCGGACCCGCTGATTAAGAGTCAGCTGCTCTAACCAACTGAGCTAGCGGCGCTTGCTGACGTGGAAGACTTTAGCACCCCGGTCCGGGGGAACGAAAATCCATACGTTTCAGCGGGGCGAAAGCGTGCTCGTGCTGGTCACAGGGGTGGACGCGAGCGGCTCGGGCACCGGCCGGGCCGCGATCCGGTCCGGCGGAAGGTCCTGCGAGAGGTCCTGCGACCGGTCCGGCGGGCAGTCCGGCGAACGGTCGTCCGGGGCGGGCGGCACGGGCCGGGCGGCGGCCGCCGCGGCCGTACGGGCGACCCGGACGCAGGCCCACAGCAGCACCTCGGCGTCGGGCAGCCAGGGGTGGCGCACCTCGGGGGCGACCAGCCAGCGGGAGGCGGGCGGCGCCGGCTCCTCCTCGTCCGGCGGGTAGAGCGGGGGGACGGTCACCGCGTCGCCCGTGCCGTGGCACAGCAGCGGGGGCATCGCGCGGGCCCATTCCTCCCAGCCGAGCAGCGCGGGCAGCCGCTGGGCGGTGCCGGGGGCGGCGAAGAGCAGCAGCCGGCCGCGCTGGGCGGCGACGGGGCCGGAGCCGGGGCCGCCGGCCCATAAGCGGTCGAGCACCCGGCGGCCGAAGAGCGCCGGGACGCCGACGACGTCGAAGACGCCGCCGCAGGGCAGCACCACCGGGGCGGCGGGGTTGTCGGCCCACAGGGCGTGCACGCTGCGCGGGAAGCGGCTGGCCGACGCGAGCCAGTCGGCGCCGGCGAGGGTGACGTACGAGGCGGTGGGCGGCTGCGTACGGGGGCCGGGCGGCCCGGACCGGCGCTGGGCGGGGATACCGGGCAGCCGGGGCGGGACGGGCCTGGTGGGGAGGTCGGGGGCGAAGGGATGAGCGGTGGGGAAGGGGCGCGCGGTAGGGAAGGGAGCGACCGGGGCGACGGGGACGGCAGGGATGGTGGGACGGGACGAGGAGGGGAGGGAGGGAGAGGGGAGGGAGGGGCGCGAATCGTGCGGCCAGGAGCTCATGACTCCCATGTTCCGGGGCGGAACCCCGTCCGCTCGCGACAGTTGCGGGAATTCGGGACAGGGGCACGGGTGGTGCGCTATCTTCCGCCGCGCATATGCCAACGGCCCATGGTCGGAAACTTCGGGACGCGGCCCCGGGCTCCCCGGGGGGCTGCTCCCGGGCGCTTCTCGGGTCCTGCTCGGGTCCCGGCTCTCCGACTCCCCGGCCGCCCGGCCCCCTGCGCGCCGTCGGCCCTCTCGGCCACGTCAGCTCCCCGGCCTCCTCCCCGGGCCGCGGTACCCGTCCGGTCCCGCTCCGGCCTCACTCCACCGTGCGGCTGCTCCGCAGCAGGTCACGGCCGAATTCGACCATCTTCTTCGCGTAGTCCTCGCTCCACTCGGCGCGCTCCGCGATCACGGCGGCCGGCAGCCGGTCGAAGCGCCGGGGGTCGGCGAGCTGGGCGGCGGCCACCGCCTGGAACTCGGTCGCCCTGTCGGCCGCCGCGCGGAACGCCAGCGCCAGCTCGGTGGAGCGGGCCAGCAGCTCGCGCGGGTCCTCGATGGACTCCAGGTCGAAGAAGTGCTCGGGATCGCCGAGGGCCTCGGGCGGCTCGAAGAGCAGTTGCGCGGGCTTCAGACGGCGCGGACCACTGTCGCGCGCGCCGGGAGCCGGCTTCGGCTCGCACATGTACATACCTCCAGGATCGTCTGCACCGCCCTCCATTGTCCTGCTGTCCGCAAGGGCGCCCACGGGGCGGGGGCGGCGTTCGGGTGCGCGAGCGCTCAGCGGACCCGGCCGTACAGGTTCGGGTTGTAGTACGAGAACGTCGAGATGCGGACCTTCCGGCCGGGGCGCGGCGCCTCGATGTAGCGCCCCCCGCCCAGATAGATCGCGGCGTGGTGGATGCCGGAGATCCTGCCGTTGTTCGTCCAGAACACCAGGTCCCCGCGGCGCAGCGCGCTCCGCGTGACCCGGGTCGTGGCGCGGTACTGGTCCGCCGCGATCCGCGGCAGCCGGACGCCGGCCTTGCGGTACGCCTGCTGGATCAGCCCGGAGCAGTCCCAGCGGCGCGGGCCGACGCCGCCGAGGACGTACGGGTCGCCGATGTGGGCGAGCGCGAAGGCGATCGCGGCCTCCAGGTCGTGGCCGCGCGTGGCCGTCGGCCGCGCGGGCGTCCCGGGGCCCTGCGGCTCCGGGGTCAGCCCGCCCTGCGGCCGGGCCTCCTCCGGCCCCCGCCCCGCGACCGGCGGGAGCTTCAGCGACGGGTCCTTCAGGGCCGGGTCCTCCAGGACCACGTCCGGGTCCCGGCCGGGCGTCTCGGGTGCCACGCCCGGGATGACCGGGGTGGCCGGCACGGCGTTCTGGTCCGGGCCGATGAAGCTGCCGGACTGCTCCAGGGCGACCGAGGTCACACCCCCGGCCGCGCCGCCACCCGCGCCCGTGCCCGTACCGGTGCCGCCACCCGTGCCCGTACCGGTGCCCGCGCCCGTACCCGTACCGCCACCCGTGCCCGTAGCTGCGCCCGGCCCCGTGCCGTCGGCCGGCGTCCCCGTCGCGGCACCGGCGGGCACGGCCGGCGCACCGGCCGGTTCGGCCGCTCCCGCGGTCACGGTCCCGCCCCGGCGACGGCGGCCGCGGCCGTGCCGCCCGGCACGGTGCCCGCCGTGCCGCCCGCCCCCTCACCGTCCCCTTTCCCGGGCCGCTGCCCCGGGGCCGCCGGCCCCGGCTCCGGGACGGGCCCGGGATCGCGGGGGCGCGCCCCGGTGACCACGACCACCTGCGCGGCCTCCGCCCGTACGGCCCCCACCGGCCCGACCCCGGCCAGCACCAAGGCGCCCACCGCGGCCATGACCAGGCCACGGACGGCACACCGGCGGCGGCCGCCGGGTCCACCCTCGGTGACTGCCGTAGTCCGCACGGCGCAGCTGCCTTCCCTCGGGGTCGGGGCACAGCTTCTCAACCGCGCGTACCAGCTTCATGTCATGAAATGCACTTTTTTACACGATTCAGCCGAGTGGATGGTCAGGAGCACCCGCCAGGATCAGGTAGAGTTTTCTCTGTCAGCAGGCGCCGCTAGCTCAGTTGGTTAGAGCAGCTGACTCTTAATCAGCGGGTCCGGGGTTCGAGTCCCTGGCGGCGCACAGACAGAGGAAGACCCTCTCACCACTGGTGAGGGGGTCTTCCTCGTTCTCCCGGCACGTGCGAATACTTCGTCCCCATTCGCACGCCTCTCCGAGCAGCGCACCACTTTGCCCGGTAAACACCTTGTTTCACCCTTGCGATCATGAACCGCGGTCGGAGATCCTGAACCGGGAGCGATAGCCCAACGTCATTCTGTGAGCAATGAGTTGGGCAGGCGCCGGGGGGGCCGGTGCCCTTGGGTCCGTACGGCCGAGGGGGGCCGCCAGGACTCATGGACCGACTGACACGCGCGGTCAGTATGTGTGCGGGGGGAATGACTCATGACGTCCACGCCTGCCGGTGCCCGGCGGCAGTCCGACCGGAAACCCACGGCGCCCGCGCCGCCACGCCCGCCGGGCCTGCCCGGGAGCGTGCCGCTGCAGCCCGGCCCCGGCCGGGCCCGGCGCCGCCCGGCCGGCGCGGCCGCCCCGGCGGTCGCAGCCTCCCGACGGAGGGCGCCCCCGGTTCGACTACGAGCACTACAGCCGGCTGGCCGGCCCGCTGACCGAGCCGGACCCCGACCGCCCCTACCGGGTGCGCTACCGCAGCCTGCTGGCGGACGAGACGCACCGCGTCCTGGGCGCGCTGCTGCTCGGGGCCGCCCCCGTCGTCTCGCTGGGGCTGCTGGTGTGGCTGATGCAGCCCGCCCACTGGACCCACCGCGATCACGCCACCACGCTGACGCGGACCCTGGACGCCGTGATGCTGGTGTCGATCGGGCTGATCGAGCTCTTCCGCACGCTGAACGTCACCTCGAACGCCCATGCGACGCTCGTCGCGCGCGACCCCGTCCCGGTCGTCCCGGAGACCGGCACCAAGGTCGCCTTCCTCACCTCGTTCGTGCCCGGCAAGGAGCCGATCGAGATGGTCACCCGCACCCTGGAGGCGGCCGTCCGGCTGCGCCATCGCGGCCCGCTGCACGTCTGGCTGCTCGACGAGGGCGACGACCCCGAGGTCAAGGAGGTCTGCCGGCGGCTCGGCGTCCACCACTTCTCCCGCAAGGGCGTCGAGAAGTGGAACCAGCCGAAGGGCCCGCACCGGGCCCGCACCAAACACGGCAACTACAACGCCTGGCTCGACGCCCACGGCGACGACTACGACTTCTTCGCCTCCGTCGACACCGACCACGTACCGCTGCCCAACTTCCTTGAACGGATGCTCGGCTACTTCCGTGACCCCGATATCGCGTTTGTCGTTGGACCACAGGTGTACGGGAACTACGATGCGGCCGTGACCAAGGCCGCAGAAAGCCAGCAGTTCCTTTTCCACGCCCTGATCCAACGTGCCGGAAACCGCTATGGCGCACCCATGTTCGTCGGCACCAACAACGCCGTCCGCATCCGCGCCCTGAAGGGCATCGGCGGCCTCTACGACTCCATCACGGAGGACATGGCCACCGGCTTCGAGCTGCACCGGCACCGCAACCCCGGCACCGGTCACAAATGGCGCTCGGTCTACACCCCGGACGTCCTCGCGGTCGGCGAGGGCCCCAATGCCTGGACCGACTTCTTCACCCAGCAGCTGCGCTGGTCACGCGGCACCTACGAAACCATCATCAAGCAGTTCTGGAAAGGCCCCTTCACCCTCTCCCCGGGGAAATTCCTCAACTACAGCCTGATGGTCATCTATTATCCGATGACCGCACTCAACTGGATGCTGGGCGCCCTGAGCTGTGCGCTTTTCCTCGGGCTCGGCGCCTCCGGAATCCAGATCAATTCCGAGATCTGGATGATGCTCTACAGCGATGCCGCGGCCCTGCAGATCGGTCTCTACATCTGGAACCGCCGGCACAATGTCTCGCCGCATGAGCCGGAGGGCTCGGGCGGGCTGGCCGGCATGGTGATGTCCGCACTGTCCGCGCCGATCTACGCCCGCTCGCTGCTGGACGCGGTGCTGCGGCGCAAGAGCACGTTCGTGGTCACCCCGAAGGGCGACTCGGCCAGCCCCGACACCCTCTTCGGCACCTTCCGCATCCATCTGTTCTTCCTGCTGGTGTTCGGCGGCTCGCTGGTGGCGTCCTTCTGGCTCGGCCACACGCACGTCGCGATGCGCACCTGGGCGTCGCTGGCGCTCGTGATCACCCTGGCGCCGATCCTCGCGTGGTGGTGGACGCTGCGCCGCCCCGAGCAAGCCGTGGAGGCCCGCCGATGAACTACCGGCACTACCGTGTCAGCCGCCGCACCCGCCGCATGGCCGTCGGGTCGGCGGTGGTGCTCGTCCTGGCGGGGATGAACGGGCCGGCGATCTGGGGCTACGCCTCCGACCAGTATCACGACTACAAGATCAACCAGCCGGAGTACAAGGAGAAGAACGGCCACTGGACCGTGGTCGACGTCCCCGAGGAATACCGGATCAACACGATCCACGCGGCCCTGCTGCACACCGGCAAGATCCTGCTGATCGCGGGCTCCGGGAACAACGCCGCCAATTTCAAGGCCAAGTCCTTCCGCACGGTCCTCTGGGACCCGGTGAAGAACAGCTTCAAGAACGTCCCCACGCCCAAGGACCTCTTCTGCGCGGGCCACAGCCAGCTGCCCGACGGCAAGCTGCTGGTCGCCGGCGGCACCCAGCGCTACGAGAAGCTGGGCGGCGACGTCACCAAGGCGGGCGGCCTGATGGTCGTTCACAACGAGGACCCCGACAAGCCGATGACCCTGCCCTCGGGCACCCGGTTCACCGGCAAGAAGAACGGCAAGACGTTCGAGTCCAAGGACCCCGTGCTCATCCCCCGCGCCAAGAAGACGCAGGACGAGGAGACCCGCAAGGTCACCGTCACGGTCAGCACCGCGCGCGTCTATGTGGAGGCCCTGGGCAAGGGCCATGACTACGAGACCGGGCTCACGGACAACTACAGCGTCCGCGGCCTCAAGGGCACCGACGCCCGGAACGTCTACGGCATCGCCAACAAACTCTCCTTCGACAAGAAGGACTTCCAGGGCATCAAGGAATCCTACGAGTTCGACCCGGTCGCCGAGCGCTATCTCACGGTCGACCCGATGAACGAGGCCCGCTGGTACCCCACGCTGACCACCCTCCAGGACGGGCGGGTGCTGTCCGTCTCCGGCTTGGACGAGATCGGCCAGGTCGTCCCGGGCAAGAACGAGGTCTACGACCCGAAGACCAAGAAGTGGACCTACCTCCCCAAGGAGCGGTTCTTCCCCACCTACCCGGCCCTCTTCCTCACCGACAAGGGCCGGATCTTCTACACCGGCTCCAACGCGGGCTACGGCCCGGCCGACAAGGGCCGTGTGCCGGGCGTCTGGGACCTGACGAGCAACGACTTCACCGAGGTGCCGGGGATGAGCGACCCGGACGTCCTGGAGACCTCGATGTCGGTCCTGCTGCCGCCCGCCCAGGACCAGCGGTACATGGTGCTCGGTGGCGGCGGGGTCGGCGAGGACAAGAAGGCCACGGCGAAGACCCGCATCGTCGACCTGCGCGCCGACCGGCCGCGCTTCCACGACGGCCCCGACCTCTACGCCAAGGCCCGCTACCCCAGCAGCGTCATCCTCCCCGACGACACCGTGCTCACCACCAACGGCTCGGGCGACTACCGCGGGCGCAGCGACTCCAACATCCTCCAGGCGGAGATCTACGACCCGGCGAAGAACTCCGGGCGCGCGGTCGCCGATCCGCTGGTCGGGCGCAACTACCACTCCGGTGCGCTGCTGCTGCCCGACGGCCGGGTGATGACCTTCGGCTCCGACTCCCTCTTCGGGGACAGGGCCAACAGCAAGCCCGCCACGTTCGAGCAGCAGATCGACCTCTACACCCCGCCCTATCTCCACCAGGGCGGCAAGCGCCCCGTGATCGAGGACATCACGCCGCGGACGGTGGAGCTGGGCGGGAAGGCGCGGCTCCGCACGGCGCAGAAGCGGCCGCTGACGAAGGTGCGGCTGATCCGGCCGGGGTCGTTCACCCATGTCACCAACATCGAACAGCGTTCCATCGCGCTGGACTTCACCCGTGAGAAGGACGGGGTGTCGGTGACGCTGCCGAAGGACCCCTCGCTCGTGCCCCCGGGCTGGTACATGCTGACGGTCGTCGACGACCGGGGGGTGCCGTCGGAGGCGGTGTGGGTGAAGGTGCCGAAGGCCGACGGGGCGGCCGCCGCGAAGACGGACGGCAAAGGGTCGGAGGAGGAGTAGCCGCGGGGGCGGCCGGGGGTTCTTCCCCCGGCCCCCGGTTCTCGCTCTTCCTGCGGCTTTCCCGGTGCCCGTCAGCGTGCGTTACGGGCCAGGTCCAGCGCGTACGACTCCCACCACTGCCCCGCGCCGGGGCCGCCCTTGCACGTGCCGTCGGACTCCCCCGGGCGCTTCACCCAGAGATACGCGTCCACCAGCCGGTCGCCCGTGCGGGTCGTCGGGGGCTCGCCGAGGGCGCGGCCGGAGGGGTTGCACCAGGTCTTCTCGTGGTCGGCGCCGTTGAGGGGGCCGTTGCCGTTGCGGCTGGTGTCGATGACGAAGTGCTTGCCGCCCAGCAGGCTGGAGAGTCTGCGGCCGTAGTCCTTGTTGGCCCGGGTGGTCTGGAAGTTGGAGACGTTGAGCGCGAAGCCGTCGGCGCGGTCGATGCCGGCGCGGCGCAGGGGGTCGGCCATCCGGTCGGCGGGCGTCACCCAGCTGGGGTTGCCCGCGTCCAGATAGACCTTGGTGCGCGGCAGCTGCTTGAGCTTGTCGACGGACTCCTTCAGGAGGGCGAAGCGCTCCTCGTGGAACTGCTGGGGGGTGCAGCCGTCCTCGATGTGCGGCAGGGCGTCGGGCTCCAGGACGATCGTCGCGCCGCGGTTGCCGATGCCCCGGGCCGCCTGGTCCAGCCACTGCCGGTAGGCGTTGCCGTCGGAGGCGCCGCCCTGGGAGTACTGGCCGCAGTCGCGGTGCGGGATGTTGTAGAAGACCAGCACGGCGACCCGGTCGGCCTTGGCGGCCGCCTCGGTGTAACCGCGGGTCTGGCCTTCGGGGTCGTCGGGGCCGATCCACTCCGCGACCGGCTGGGCGGCGATCTTGCGGAGGAGCTCGGCCTGCCCGCTCTTGCCGCCCTTGCGGAGCTCGCCGGCCCGCTTGGCCGCGGTGGACTCCGGATTCACCCAGAAGGGTGCACGCGCCTTGGGCTGCTGGGCGGGTGCCTGGGGTGGTTTCGGCGGAGCCGCGGACGACGAGGAGGACGAACAGCCGGCGAGGACCAGGAGGCCCCCCGCCGCGGCTCCTGCCACGGCCAGGGCCGCGCGGGCCCCGCGTGTGCGGCCGGTGTAGCTGCCGTACATCCACTCCCCCTCGGGTGTACTTCCAGTAGGGGTTCTGCCCACGCCCCACGGGACATGACCGGTCCCTTCAATGCTTGCACAGACCGCGGGGTCACGGTGCGCGGTACGCCGACGACCGGGCGTCAAGTCGCCCTGATGGAGCAGCTGATGGGCCGCGCGGCGGGCCGGTGCGCGAGCCGTCAGGAGTGCCCGGCTCCGGTCAGGTAGGCGGACACGACGACGTTCGCGCCGTGCGGGTCACGGGCGCGGTCGCGGTCCGCGTCGCGGGCGACGAGGCGCAGTTCGGCGCGGTCGCGTTCGCGGGGCCCGTAGACCTTGTGGGCGTCGAAGCGGTCCTCGGTGTAGACGGACACGTCCTCGACGGTGAACTCGGCGGTGGTGCCGTCCGTACGGGTGACGGTGATCTTGTCGCCGGGTTCGAGGGCGGTGAGGTCGTGGCGGTCGGCCGGTGCCGGGCCGGTGCCGGTGCGGCCGGTGCCGAGGTGCGCGACGAGGACGGCCGCGCCGGGGGCGCCGGGCTGGGGGCCGCCGCGGTACCAGTCGACGGTGCCGGCGCGGCCCTGGGGCGGCGGGGCCCGGCGGCGCGGGCGGGGAGCGCGCGGCGGTCCCCGGCGGGGGCCTGGTCGCCGACGGCCTCGACGGGGCCCGGACGCCGACGGCCTCGATGGCGAGGCTCCACGGGCGGGCGCCGGGCAGCGGGGCGTGGGCCGGGGGCAGCGGGTGGTCGGCGGGGCGGCCGACGGCGGCGACGTCACCGGCCGTGGGGGTGGCGATGCCGTGCCCGTCGGTGGCCTGACGGCCCCACAGCCACAGGGCGAGCAGGAGGGCGGCCCAGGCGACACCGGTCACGGCCCGGCTGCGGCCGCCGGTGCGGGGGGTGGAGGCGGGCGGTTTGGAGGCGGATGGTTTGGAGGCGGACGGTCCGGACGTACGTGCTCCGGACGCGCTCGGTGGGGACGTACGCGGTGGTGACGTGCGGGGCCCGGACGTACGCGCTCCGGACGTGCCTGGTGGGGACGTACGCGGTGGGGGCTTGCGTGATCCGGACGCGCCTGGTCGGGACGTATCTGGTCGGGATGCACCTGGTCCGGACGTATCCGGTCGGAACGCGCCTGATCCGGACGTGCCTGGTCCGGACGTGCCTGGTCCGGACGTGCCTGGTCCGGACGTACGTGCTTCGGACATGAACTCGGTCGCCTTTCCCTCACCGGCCGCCGCTGCCGGCTCCACGGCCCGCCGCGGCCGCCCGCGTCACTGGTCGTCCTCCGTGCGCCGGCGGGCCGCCGCGTCGTTGCGGCGGCGGTGCCAGATCAGTCCGGCGGCGATCAGCGCGGTGGTGCCGGCGAGGACGAGGCCCGGGGTGCCGGGCTCGTCGGAGGCGAGGGAGGTGCCGCCACCGCCGGCGGTCACGGCGCCGACGGGCGAGTCGTGGGAGGTGCGCCGGTCGGCGCTGTCGCCCTGCTCGCCCGGGCGGGGTGGGCGGGCCCGTCGGGGTGCTGGGCGCGGCCCGCGCGGTCGCCGGAGGGCGCTCCGGACGCGGCTCCGGCGACGGCCCCGGCCCCGGCCCCGGTGCTCACAGTGCGGGCGCCGGGCGGGTCGGGCAGGGGTTCGTTCGCGTCGACGATGGTCAGTCGGCCCTCGGCGGCGGCGTCGTGGCCGACGCAGTCGATCCGGACGGCGTAGGTGCCGGGCGCGACGGTGGAGCGGACGGTCGCCCGGGCGAACAGGCCCGCGGAGTCCCCGCGCAGCCGGGCGTCAGACACGAACGCCTCGGAGGTGGCGGTGGC
Source organism: Streptomyces eurocidicus (assembly GCF_002891295.1). Taxonomy (GTDB): domain Bacteria; phylum Actinomycetota; class Actinomycetes; order Streptomycetales; family Streptomycetaceae; genus Streptomyces; species Streptomyces eurocidicus. The sequence goes on from NZ_LGUI01000001.1 coordinate 919,432, forward strand.
CCGGTCGCCGCCGCAGCCCGCGAGGCGCAGCTGGACCTGGGCGCCGGGGTGGCTGGTGACCGGGGTCATCTCGATCGTCCCGGACATGGTGACGGGTTCGTGGTCGGCGCCCGTCCGGCCCGGGGAGCGGTCGGAGGGGTGACCGGGAGGGTGGGCGTACGCGGGAGCCGCGCACACGGCGACCGCCGTCAGGGCCCCGCAGAGGGCCACGCGGGCGGAGAGCGCCGGGTGGGGGCGGTACGGGCGGCCGGGGGCCGCCGGGGGCGGGACCGTTCGGGAGCGGGAAAGGGCCACGGTGAACCTCCTGGTACATCAGAAGGTTCACCCGGGCGGCCCGGCGGGCGCATCCGCTCCGTGGCGGCATTGCTCCATCCGGTGAAGGAACCGCCCCCGACGCGCCGGTCGGGCGTCAGATGAGGTCGACGAGGTCCGCGATGGAGTCGACGACGCGGGAGGGGCGGAACGGGTGCAGGTCGACCTCCTCGGCCCGGGTCAGCCCGGTGAGGACGAGGAAGGTCTCCATCCCGGCCTCCAGGCCGGCCAGCACGTCGGTGTCCATCCGGTCGCCGATCATGGCGCTGGTCTCGGAGTGGGCGCCGATGGCGTTGAGCCCGGCCCGCATCATCAGCGGGTTCGGCTTGCCGACGAAGTAGGGATCGCGGCCGGTCGCCTTGGTGATGAGGGCGGCCACGGAGCCGGTGGCGGGCAGGGCGCCCTCGGCCGAGGGGCCGGTCTCGTCGGGGTTGGTGGCGATGAACCGGGCACCGGCGTTGATCAGCCGGATGGCCTTGGTGAGCGCCTCGAAGGAGTAGGTCCGGGTCTCGCCGAGGACCACGTAGTCGGGGTCGTGGTCGGTGAGGACGTAGCCGATGTCGTGCAGCGCGGTGGTGAGCCCGGCCTCGCCGATGACGTACGCGGTGCCGCCGGGCCGCTGGTCGTCCAGGAACTTGGCGGTGGCCAGGGCGGACGTCCAGATGTTCTCGACGGGGACGTCGAGCCCGATGCGCGCCAGGCGGGCGTGCAGGTCGCGGGGGGTGTAGATCGAGTTGTTGGTGAGCACGAGGAAGGGCTTGCCGGAGTCCCGGAGCCGCTTGATGAAGGCGTCGGCGCCCGGCACCGGGATGCCCTCGTGCATCAGCACACCGTCCATGTCGGTGAGCCAGGATTCGATCGGCTTGCGCTCTGCCACGGGGACTCCTGCCGTCTGCGCCCTCGCTGGGGCTGGGGGACACCGGGGCGGACGCCGGTTCGGGTGTCGCCCTGGTGCGCCCAGCCTAGTCAGGGGCTGGTGGGGTGGGGTGACGGCGGGTGGCGGGTGGGTGGGGCGGGGTTGCCGCTGCGCGGGGCTTTGTCCCCTACCCGCCCCTTCCCGTAACCGGGGGCTTCGCCCCCGGGCCCCCTTTTCCGCGCTCCGCGCGGTGTCCTCAAACGCCGGACGGGCTGAAAATCAGCCCGTCCGGCGTTTGAGGACCGGGGTCCGGGGCGGAGCCCCGGGTCGGGAAGGGGCGGGGCTGGGGAAAAGCCCCGCGCAGCGGCAACCCGCACCCACACGCCCCCGCCCGGAGGGCCTCAGCGCCGACGGCCGAAGAGCAAAGAACCCCCCGCGAGGATCAACGCGAAGGCCGCCGCCCCGATCGCGAACAGCGGCCGCTGGGACCCCGTGTCGGCGAGCGTCTCCTCCGGCTCCTTGGCCCGGCCCCCGGCGGACGCGGATTCCCGGTCCGGCGACCGTTCCACACCGAAGGTGTAGTCGTCGGACTCCCCCACCCAGTCGCCGTCGCCCGCCCGCCGCTGCACGGCGGTGATGTTGAGCGTGACCGGGCCCTCGGGCGCGCGGCCGGTGAAGCCGAGGCGGACCCGTACGGGGAGCGCGCGGTGGGCGGGTACGGCGAACCCCGTGAAGTCGGGTGAACGGCCTTCGAAGACGCCTACGTTCTCGGCCTCGTCGGTGCGTTCCAGCGTCACGGGCCGCCAGCGGGCCGCGCCGTCGTCGTAGAAGTCCAGGCGGACGTCGCTGGGCTGGAGCATGCGGCCGCGGTCGGCGAGCACGGCGACGGGGTGCACGCCCCGGCAGTCGACGGCGGTGGTGTTGCGGAGCTCCAGCTGCCAGGTGTGCGGGGCGCCGCCGCGCTCGTACGCCTCCGGCCCGCCGCTCAGCCGGGCGGTGATCGGGAACGCGGAGCTGCCGGGCGTCGCGCAGCCGGGTTCCACGGGGGCACGGTCCCGGGGGCGGCCGGGGGCCGCGGCGGCGTCCGGGGGGCGGTCGTCGGGGTGCACGGGGGAAGCGGGTGCCGCCGTCGTGAAGACCGCGAGCGCGGCGGCGCCGACGACGAGCGCGCGGGGCAGGGACATCACAGGGCCTTTACGGGTGGGGGCTCGCTTACGGACAGGGCTCGGGGGCCGGGGTCGGATCCGAGGTCCGGGGGCCGGCCTCCGGCCTCCGGACCTCCGGATGGTTCGGGGTCCGGGGGTCCGGGGTCGAACTTCCGGCACTCCCGGGCTCCGGACTTCGGGCTTCGGACTTCCGGACCCTTCCACCGCCGGGCCGCCCGTCCCGGCGCGACGCGGCCCACTGACGCCGACTGGCCGTCACATACCACCTGATGTGACTATTTTCGTTTCATACGGACGCATGTGAGGCGAAGGCCGTGACGCCGGGCGCCCCCGCCCGTCCGAAGAGGGGCGCCAGCACCAGCTCGGCCGCACCCTCGACGACGGTCCGCTCCCCGCTCGGTGTGACGTCGACGGGCGCCGCGCCGGCGAGGACGGCCCGTACCCCCGCCACGTACGGGCCGGGATCGGCCAGCACGGTCCGGCCGCCGAGGAGCACGAGGTCGATGTCCAGGAGACGGACGAGGTTGGCGGCGCCGATGCCGAGGAGGCGGGCGGCGCGAGCGGTGTCGCCCGCGGCGACGGCGGCCAGGCACAGTGCCTCGGCGCAGCCGTGGCCGCCGCAGGGGCACGGGGGCCCGTCGACCTGGATCACCTGGTGGCCGAACTCCCCCGCGTCCGTGCGCGCGCCCCGGTGCAGGTTCCGGCCGAGTACGAGGCCGGCGCCCAGGCCCGTACCGAGGTGCAGATAGGCGAAGGAGTCCGCCGCGCGGGGGGCGAGGCCGAGGGCGGCGGCGTTGGTGTCCTTGTCGACGACGACGGGCACGCCGAGCCGTTCGGCGAGCGCGTCACGCAGCGGGAAGCCGTCCCACCGCGGGAAGCCGGTGACTTTGCGCAGGACGCCGTCCCGGTGGTCGAGGGGGCCGGGGACGGCGACGCCCAGACCGAGGAGGGTGGGGACGAGACCGAGAAGGGAGGCGGGGGCGGGGGCCGGACCCGAGGTCGTGGCGGGGCCTGCCCCCGTGTCCGAGGACGCGACCGGGAGCGCGCCCCGGCCCGAGGCCATGGCCGGGCCTGTGCCCGAAGACGAGGCCGAAACCGTGCCCGAAGACGAGGCCGGACCCGTGCCCGCATCCGAGGACGCGGCCGGACCCGTGCCCCAGAACGCGACCGGAACCGCACCCGCATCCGAGGTCACGCCCCTGCCCGTGCCCACGTCCGAGGACGCGTCCCGGCCTGCCGCCGAGGCGGGCGCCGCGCCCGCGCGGACGCCCGCGTCGGCGCCCGCACCCGTACCAACCCCCGTCCCCGCACCCGCACCCGCACCCGCACCCGCGAGCAGCGCCCGTACCTCTCGTTCCACCGCCCCCAGCACCCTCTCCGCCCCCGCGCCGAAGGCCAGCGGGGCCGTACGGGTGGCGATCGCGGCGCCCGTGAGGTCGACGAGGGTCGCCGTCAGGGAGTCCCGGTCGAGGTGCAGGCCGACAGCGTGGGCGGCGCCCGGGACCAGGCGCAGGACCACCGGCGGCTTGCCGCCCGTGGAGGCGCGGCGCCCGGCCTCGGTGGCCAGGCCCGCCGCCCGCAGCCGTGCGGTGATCTTGCTGACGGCCTGCGGGGTCAGGCCCGTCCCGGCGGCCAGCTCGGCGCGGCTGGCGCCCTCCGTACCGGCGTCGCGCAGCAGGCCGAGGACGGCGGCGGTGTTGTGGTCGCGCAGGGCGGTGAGGTTGGCGCCCGGCGCGGGAAGGCCGTGGCCGGCCGACGGCGCGGAAGGCGCGGAACCGGCGCGACCACCGCCGCAGCCATCACCACCGCCATCGGCACCGGCACCGGCACCGGCACCGGCAGTACCGGCGCTGGGCCGTGTGGGAACGGTGCGGGAAGCGGGAAGAGGGGGCCTGTTCACCCCACCATTGTCGCCACCGCTTGCACTATCGCAACACCGTTGCCAAAGTGGCTGGCATGGATGGCACCCGCACCCCTGACTCCGACGGCACCCCCGACACCCCCCGTACGCCCCTCCGGACCGGCCTCATCGGCTACGGCCTGGCGGGCTCCGTGTTCCACGCCCCGCTGATCGCCGGCACCGAGGGCCTCGTCCTGGACACGGTCGTCACCGCGAACCCCGACCGGCAGCGCCAGGCCACGACCGAGCACCCCGGGGTGCGGACGGTCCCCGACGCGGACGCGCTGTTCGCCCGCTCGGCCGAGCTCGACCTGATCGTCATCGCCTCCCCCAACCGCACCCACGTCGCGCTGGCCCGCACGGCCCTCGAAGCCGGCCTGCCGGTCGTCGTCGACAAGCCGCTCGCCGCGACGGCCGCCGAGGCGGAGGAGCTCGCGGAGCTGGCGGAGGAGCGCGGGCTGCTGCTCAGCGCCTTCCAGAACCGCCGCTGGGACAACGACTTCCGTACCGTCCAGCGGCTCGTCCAGGACGGGTCGCTCGGCGAGGTGTACCGCTTCGAGTCCCGGTTCGAGCGCTGGCGGCCGCGTCCGAAGGGCGGCTGGCGCGAGTCCGGCGACCCGGCCGAGATCGGCGGGCTGCTCTACGACCTGGGCAGCCACGTCGTGGACCAGGCACTCGCCCTGTTCGGCCCGGCCGTCACCGTCTACGCGGAGCAGGACGTCCGCAGGCCGGGGGCCGAGGCCGACGACGACACGTTCATCGCCGTCACCCACGCGAACGGTGTCCGCTCCCACCTGTGGGTCAGCGCGACGACCGCCCAGCTCGGCCCGCGCTTCCGGGTGCTCGGCAGCGCGGCGGGCTATGTGAAGTACGGCCTGGACCCGCAGGAGGCGGCGCTCCGCGAGGGTCGGCGTCCGGCGGACGACCGCGCGGCGTGGGGCGTGGAGCCCGAGTGCGCGTGGGGCCGGCTGGGCTCCGGTGAGTCGCCCCTCACGGGCGGCGGCGACCCGGTGCCGACGCTGCCCGGCGACTACCCGGCCTACTACGCGGCGATCGCCGAGGCCCTGCGCACGGGCGGCGAACCGCCGGTGTCCGCGCGGGAGGCGGCGGAGGCGCTGCGGGTTCTCGAAGCCGCGCGGGTGTCGGCGACGGAGGGCCGTGCGGTCCGGGTGCGATGCCGGGAGGACGAGGTGAGTGCGGTATGAGCGCGGAGGAGTCCCGGATGGATGCGGAGGAGTCCCGGATGGATGACGAGGTCTCCCGCCTGGCTGCGGACGAACAGCGGCTGATCTTCGACCACTTCGGCAACGACGACGCGTGGGAGCTCGGCTCCCTCCTCGTCTCGCTGGCCCGCGAGCGCGGCGCGGCCGTCACGGTCGGCATCCGGCGCGGCGGCCAGCGCCTCTTCCACTGCGCGCTGCCCGGCACATCGGCCGACAACGACGCCTGGATCGACCGCAAGTCCCGCGTGGTCGAACGCTACGCCGAGTCGTCGTACCTGGTCGGCGCCCGCTTCCGCGCGAAGGGCCGCACCTTCGAGGACTCCTCCCGGCTGGACCCCGACCGGTACGCGGCCCACGGCGGGGCGTTTCCGGTACGGGTTCGGGGGACGGGTGTGGTGGGGGTCGTGGCGGTGTCGGGATTGCCGCAGGGGGATGACCATGCGTTGGTGGTGGAGGGGTTGGAGCGGTTCCTGGGGTAGCGGGGGTGGGGGTGCCGCTGCGCGGGGCTTTGTCCCCGGACCCCGGTCCTCAAACGCCGGACGGGCTGAAAATCAGCCCGTCCGGCGTTTGAGGACACCGCGCGAAGCGCGGAAAGGGGGCCTGGGGGCGAAGCCCCCAGTTCCGGGAAGGGGCGGGTAGGGGACAAAGCCCCGCGCAGCGCCGCCCCACCCCGCCCCCGATCAGCCCACCATCACCGCCCCCTCCCGCACCCCGAACCACTCCCCCAGCGCTTCCGCCAGCCCCGAAGTGCCCGCGTCCGTCGCCCAGGCCGTGAAGCCGTCCGGCCTGACCAGGACCGCCGCCAGTTCCGGACGGGACGGGCAGGCCGCCGTCACGACGTCGACACGGCCCGCGTATCCCGCGGCACGGGCCCGGAGCTCCGGGTCGTCGGCGAGGTCGAGCAGGACCGCCCGGCCGCCGTGGAGGTGGTCCGCGAGGCGGCTGCCGTCGGAGAGTTCGAGGTCCGGGGCGCTACGGCCGGTCAGCGGGTGGCCGCCCGGCAGCTCGTACCGCACCCCGGAGCCGGCGAGCCGCCCGATGAGGTACGTGGTGCCCGCGACCGTCTCCGCCAGATCGCTGACGATCTCGCGCAACGCCCTCGACTGCGGGTCCGGGCGCATCGCCGCGATCTGGGACCGGGTCCAGTCCAGGACCCACGCGCCGACCGGGTGCCGCTCGGCGGTGTACGTGTCCAGCAGCCCCTCCGGCATCCGGCCCGCGACCACGGCGGCGAGCTTCCAGCCGAGGTTCATCGCGTCCCCGATGCCCAGGCTCAGCCCCTGGCTGCCGAACGCGGAGTGCACGTGCGCCGCGTCGCCCGCCAGCAGCACCCGCCCCTTGCGGTAGTCGGTGACCTGGCGGGCGTGGTCGGTGAAGCGGGTCGCGGTCCGCACCTCGGTGATCGTGACGTCCACGCCGGAGACATGGCGCAGCCGCGCCTGGAGGTCCTCGGCGGTGACCGGCGCCTCCCGGTCGGCCGGCGGCCCGCCGAACTCCACGGTGACGACGCGGCCCGGCATCGGCCCGTACGCGTACACCCCGGTGTCCGTGGCGGTCCAGCCGATCGCCAGGTCCTCGGCACCGGTCATCTCCACGACCGCCTGGTGACAGGTGATCTCCGGTTCCGTTCCCGGGAAGTCGAACCCGGCGAGCTTCCGGACCGTACTGCGGCCGCCGTCGCAGCCCACCAGCCAGCCGGCGCGTACCGGCCCGTCGTTCGTCCGCACGGTGACGCCCGCGTCATCGGCGTCGAAGCCCGTCATCTCCACGCCCCGGCGGACGTCGACGCCCAGTTCGGCCGCCCGCTCGCCCAGCAGCCGCTCGACCTCCTGCTGCGCCACGAAGCCGATCCCGGCGGCGGGCCCGGCGTCACCGAAGCCCGGCGCCGTGCGGTCGACCCGGTCGGCGCGCAGCATGATCCCGGCGAAGTGCCCGACGAACCTGAGCCCTTGACCGGAGGCGCCGTCGCCGTCCCCGTCCTCGTCGTTCCGCTCGCGCAGGAACGCCCGGAGGCGCTCCATCGCCTGCCGCTCCACCTCGGCCAGCGCGGGCAGCATGCCCCGGCGGTAGAGCACCTCGACGCCGGGCGTGGTGATCGCCGCGCCCTTGATCGTCGAATCCACTTCGGTGAGCCGCTCCAGAACGACCACCCGAGCGCCCCCGAGCCGCAGCTCGCACGCCAGCATCAGTCCCACCGGGCCGCCTCCGGCCACCACCACGTCAAAGTCCATGCCGGACACTATGAACGAGGCCCAAAAACGCCCGCACACCGCCCTGACCAGCCACAATGCACCCCTCGGCGTCAAGAGGCGCGCCCTCGCGAGATCGGCCGGACGGCCTGCCGGCCCGTGCTGTTCTTCCTCTCTCGCCCGGCCCCGGCCGCCGCTCGCGGGCCCCGGGCCCGTGCCCGGAGCGCGATGCCCCCGCAGGCGCGCAGGAATGATCCGCTCCCCTTACGCACATCGAGCTCCCGTCGGTGCCCCTTACGGCGCGGACTCCCCATCGATCACAGTGGCACCCCGCCGCATCGGGATCACCGGGCGGCATCCCCACGCGCCGTGTACGAGAGGGAGTCCGTCATGACTTGGGCCGACCGCGCCCGCCTACGAGTGGGCGCGCTGTTGCGCTACGGAGATCGGGCGGCGGGGGCGTGGCCCCAGCGCCGTCGGCGGTCGGCGCGCGCGGCCGTGGCCGCGCTGGCCATGACCGCCGTCCTGACGCCGAACGCGACGCTGTCGCCCGCGGCGGCCGCTCCGACGGCCGACATGCCGCTGCCGAGCGGGGTGTTCCGGTTGCAGCTCGGCTCGGGTCGGCACGGCACCGATGAGTGCCTCACTGTCGCTGATTACGACCTCGTCTTCAGGAAGTGCGGCGCCTACCCGGCCAAGCAGAGGTGGACCTCCGGCGGCGGAGACCCCAGCCAGCTCATCAGCGTCTACGAGCGGGAGTCGGGAAGCCTGAACTACTGCGTGGGATCCGGCTTCGTCACCCTCCCGCGGGATCCCACGCCCACCTCGTGGTTCGACTGCGACACGGAACCGGCTCGCACCCATGTGTGGAGGTGGCAGCCCGGAGAGCATGAGATCCACTGGCTCTACCCCACCAACACCGGTACGAGCACGGGCTACCTCGCGGCCCACTTGGGCAGCGATCACATCGCGGGACTCGCCCCGAGCGTGGCCGGCGAGAGCCGCAAGTTCCGCAACTGGACGATCGTGCCGGTGGAGTGAGCGCCACGGATACGACGCGTGTGCCGACCCCCTCTCAGCGTTGTCGACAAGGGAATTCCATGACCTGGAACAGTCCGTTCAGGGTTGCGGCCGCACTGCTGGCGGCGGTGGCCGCGACGACCGCCCTCGTACCGGGCACCGCGGCCGCCGAGACCACGCGCGACAGGCCGCTGCCGACCTGGACGTTCCGGCTCCAGCTCGGCGCCGGGACGTCAGGATCAAACAAGTGTCTGACCGCTACGGACAACGGTCCGGCATTCCGGAAGTGCGGCGACGAGCAGTACGCGCCGCAGCAACGGTGGACCAGTGACGGCGCGGGCCACGGCAAGCTCATCAGCCTCTACCGGCAAGGTCAGCCGACGACCGTGCCGTCCTGCCTGGGCGCCGGGGGCCTGATCTACCAGTCCCCTGCCGCCTTCCGCCCTTGCGACGGCGCGGCCGCCCCCGTGTGGAGCTGGAACCCCGGCAAGCACCGGATCCATTTTTCCTATGTCGACGACGGCAAGCTGCGGACGGGCTCCCTGACAGCAGGCCGCGGGACGAAGAGCCGTCCACACATCGACAAGAAGACCACGAACATGAACGACCTCTACCGCACTTGGTCCTTCATCCCCGTGCAGTAACGACTCCCCCACCCCGGAAGGAAATCCCCATGCTCAGCACCCCCAAGGCCGCATTCGTCACCGCGGCGGCCGGCGCCCTCGTCGCAGGCATCCTCCTCATCGGCTCCGGCCCCGCCTCCGCCGCGGGCGTCGGCTGCGGCGACGCCCAGCCCGCCGTCACGAACGGCAACCCCGTCAACGACACCGTCCAGCAGGGCAGCAAGGTCATCAGCTCCACCGGTGACCTCATCGTCTGTACCGAGAACACCCTCAAGGACACGCTCAACGGCACCGGTGCCGCCGCCGACGGCGAATGATCTCTTCTCTCTCCCCCCCCCGCTCCCGTATTCGCTATTCGCTATTCGCTCACGCACTACCCCGCAGCCATCCCAGCACCTCCCCCGCATGCGCGTCCGGCGGAAACACCGGATAGAACACATGCTCAATCCGCCCGTCCCGCACCACCATCGTCAGCCGCTTGAACAACCGCGGCCCGCCCCCCGCCGAAAACGTCGGCAGCCCCAGTGCGTCCGCCAGCGACAGTCCCGGGTCGGACAGCATGGAGAAGGGGAGCCCGAGCCGCTCCACGACCTCCCTCTGGTACGCGCTGTCCTGGCTGGACAGCCCGAACACCCGCTCCGCCCCCGCCTCCAGCAACTCCTGGTGGTGGTCGCGGAAGCCGCACGACTCGGGCGTGCAGCCGCGGGCCCCCGGGATGGCGTCCCAGCCCTCGGGGAGGTCGACGTCCGGGCGGCCGGTCAGCGGGTAGAGGTAGATGACGGTGCGGCCGGGGCCGAGCTCGTCCAGGCGGACCGTTCGCCCGTCGGTGGCGGTCAGCGCGAGGCCGGGCAGGGCGAGTCCGGGGAGGTGGTCGGCGGCGCCGTCGTCCTCGGGCACGGGGAGGCCGGGCGGGAGTTGCTCGTGGGTGCGGGTCATCGGTTCTCCTCCGTCGGGGGTGGCGATGCTGTTGCGGTAGGCGGAGGCGCGCAGGTGCGCGGTGAGGACCGCCCGGCGGGCGGTGAGGCCGTCGATCCGGCGTGTCAGGTCGTCGATGGCCTCGCGGTAACCGGCCATCGAGGACGGGCAGTCGTCGCCGTGCTCGCCACCGGCCGCCAGGCACTCCAGGAACGGGCGGGTGCGCTCGACCGGGATCCCCAGTTGCCCGAGGTTCCTGATCTCGCGTACGAGCCGGACGTCGTTGTCGGTGTAGTCCCGGTAGCCGTTGGCCAGCCGGTCCGGTGTGATCAACCCGAGCGATTCGTAGTACCGCACCGCTTTGGTCGTCACACGGGCCTGCCTCGCCAGGTCGCCGATCCTCATGCCGCTCACCTCTCGTCGCGCCGTCACCGACGCTAAACGTTGCCCTTGGGGGCAAGGTCAAGCGTCGTGGGGGTGCGGGTGTGTGGGTGGTGCGGGTGTGGTGGGGCGCGTGGGTGGTGCGGGCGCCTGGGCCTCCGGGGCAGGGTCCTGGACCGTATATTTACGGCGCGCTGCGGGTCGTTCCCCGGCTTCCCGGCCGGTGAGCGCCGCAAATACACGTAAGCGTCCAGAACCCTGCCCCTGCGGCCCCGGCCCCCTCCCCGCCGTCGTCGACCACCCCATCTGCGGCACGAGTCCGGCCCCGCCGTCGTCGACCACCCCGCCTGCGGACGAACCCGGACCCGCCGTCGTCAGCCGTCCCACCTGCGGACGGATCCGCCCCCGGCCGTTGCCGACCGTCCTGCCCACCTGCCTGCCGAACGAGTCCAGGCCCACCGCTGCCCGTCGCCCCGCCTCCCGAACGGATCCGGCCCCGCCGTCGTCAGCCGTCCCGCCTGCGGACGGATCCGCCCCTGCCGTCGTCGCCCCCCATCTGCCGAACGAGTCCAGGCCCGCCGTTACAGGCCGCCCCGCCCGCCGAACTGATCCGGCCCCGCCGTCGCCATCACCCCACCCCCGAACGGCCCCGGAGCCCTGTCCGCGTCCCTCAGGGGCACCCCCGAGGCCCGCTCCCAGGCCGCGTCAGGGTGGCCTCCGGGGTATCACGGATGATGATGGTGCTCCTGGTCCTCGTCGGCATCGTGCTCATGGGCATCGATCTCGACCTCATGCCCCACGGCAGCGCCTGCTTCCTCCTCGCCCTGGCCCCCGTCCCTTCCCGCGCCCCGGCCCCGGTCCGCGTCTGACGCCGGGACCGCAAAGGTTCGCCGGGCCGGTGGTGGGCGACGGGAAGCCGGCTCCGCCTCTCTCAGGACCTGGCCGCCGATCCGAGCGCCTCCAGGATGCCGCCGAGGCCGCCGCCGAGCCTGCTGAGGATGCCGCCACCCGGGGCGCGGCCTTCCCCGTACGGGACATGGCCGCCGCCCGCGCCCTCCTCGTACTGGCCCCGCCCCTGGCCCTGGCCCTGGCCGCGCCCCTGATCCTGGTCCTGGCCCCTGCCCTGGTACCGGCCCTGATCCCCGTCCGGTTCCGGCTCCGGCTCCGGGGCGGCGAGGGCGCTCGGCGCGGTCCCACCGCCCGGAACCGCCTGCGCGGGTGCCGCCAGCGAGGCGCCCCCCAGTACGAGAAGGGCACCCGCCGCGACAGCGGCCGTCCGCCGGTGAACGAGACTCATTGCCTGCCTCCGAGAATGTGCGGTTGTCGGCACGCGTGCCGGTGGCGGCTGGTCCCAGCTCACGGCCACCGTGCACGCATATCGGTCATATCATGATGGAGGCTGTCAATCCGGCAAAGGCGACGCACGGCATCGCCTCGGGTGGACCCGCCCCCCTTCACTTCCGGCCCAGGCGTAGCGAACGGGCCCCGGACGCGCCGCCAGATCCACGGCGGCGCTGATCGCGGCGTCGTGCCCCGCCGCCGCCCGTTCGACGCCCGCGAGCCGTACGAGGCCGACGCCCGTCCCGGCCGCGCCGGATGGCCCGGCGGTGTCACCGGGCCGGGACGAGCTCCAGGACCACGAGGGTGTCCGCCGCGCGGTGCACCGCGACGGTGCCGAGGCCCGACTCCTCCGCGAGCCGGACGAGTTCGGCGACTCCGCGCTCGCGTCCGCCGAAGTAGACCAGCATGCGCAGGTCCATCGCCGTGTTCGGGGACTCACCGTCGGCACCCGCGTCCGCGTTCTCGATCACGAATACCCGGCCGCCGGGGCCCGCCGCCTCCGCGCAGCGGCGCAGGACGGCGCGGGCCGAGTCGTCGTCCCAGTCGTGGAGGACGGCGGAGAGCAGGTACCCGTCGTAGCCCGGGGGCAGGGCGTCGAAGAAGCTTCCGCCGACGGCGTCGCCCCGGTCGGCGAGCCCGGCGGCCGCGAGCGCCCGTTCCGCGGAGCGTGCGGTGGCGGGCTGGTCGAGGACCGTGCCGCGCAGGGCCGGGTACGCGCGGAGCAGTTCGGTCAGCAGGGTGGCGTCCCCTCCGCCGACGTCCAGCACCCGGCGCAGGGTCCCCCAGTCGTAGGCGGGGGCGATCCGCCGTGCCCAGCGGCGGGCGTCGGCGGCCATGACGGTGTTGAAGTGCGCGGTACGGGCCGGGTCCGCCGCCAGGTCCTCCCAGAACGGCCGGCCGTGCAGGAGGGGGTAGGCGCTGGTGCCCGTGCGGGTGCTGTGCAGCAGGTGTACGAAGGAGAGTTCGGCGGGGCCGGGCGCACCGTCGAGGTCCAGGAGGGCGCGGACGCCGCCCGGGTGGTCGTCCCGCAGCGCCTCGCCCGTCTCCGTCAGCGCGTAACACGCCTCCTCACCCCCTTCCCGCTCCTCCCGGGCGAGCACCCCCGCCGTGACCAGGTGCCGCAGGAGCCTCGCGAGGGTATCGGGGTGGGCGCCGTTGGCCGCGGCCAGTTGTGCCGCCGTGCGGCGGCCCTGGTGGATGCCGTCGGCAATGCGCAGTGTGGCGGCGACCCTGATCGCCATCGGCGTCACAAGGTCCACCATGGCCCAGATCGCGTGCGGCGACTTGCTCCTGTCCGACATGGCGTGCCTCCTGGCGTGGAGTGCGTCGGGCTGCGGGGGGCTGCGTACCGCTCCCTTCACCGTAGGGGCGAGGGGCGGGCCGGCGCCCGCGATCGGGGACGTATTCGCTCAAAGGTGGTCGGATCGGCCCGGTGGCGAACCGGCGGAGCACCCACGGTCGTTGAGCGGGACGTGACCGACGGAGCCGAGGCTGCCGAAGACGTCCTGACCCTGCTGTCGCGCACCCCGGAGCGCGTCGCCTTCGAGGACGAGCGGGAGTCCCTCTCGTACGGCGAGGTCCGCGACCTCGCCTTCCGCTTCGCCCGCGCCCTGCGGCGCCTGGGGGTGGCACCGGGGCACGTGGTGGCGCTGGGCCTGCCGATCCGGGCCCGGGCCTTCCCCCTCTGCTACGCCGTCAACGCCCTCGGGGCGGGACATCTGGTGCTGCCGGTGTGGCTGCGGTCGCTGGACGGGCAGTGGGAGACGGCCCTCGCCACACGCCCCGACGCGGTGGTCGTCGACCCGTCGGCGGCGCCCCCGGGAAGCTGCGCCGCCGACCTGTGCGAGCGGCTGAGCGCACGGTACGGGGTGCCGCTGCTGTCGCTGGGACCGCACCCGGGCGCCCGGGACCTTTCGGCGGAGGCCCGGCGGGAGTCGCCGGAGCCGTTCGCCGTCACCGCGCGGCCGGCCGACCCGAGGGCGCTGTGGCTCACCGGGGGCACGGGCGGCGCCCTGAAGTGGGCGACGTTCGCCTTCGGCGCGCGACGGCCGCCCCTGTTCCGCCCGTACGAGGGGGCCCGCGGGCCGATGCGCCCGCTGGTGGCCTACCGGCTGGGGCCGGTGCCGAACAGCCTCGCGGCGGTCACCCTCGCCGCGGGCGGCACGGTGGTCACCCGGGCCGGTATCGAGCCGTCCGGTCTTCTTCCCACGGTGGCGGCCGAGCGGATCACCGAGGTGAGCCTCTTCCCGCGCGGCTGGCGCCGGATCCTCACCGGCCCGGAGGCGGCGGTGGACACGCCGAGCCTGCGGAGGACCTCGTTCCTGGGCGACTGCGTCTCCCCGGCCCTGCTGCGGCTGGCGATCCGGCGGTTCGGTCCGATCGTGCACACGCGCTACGGGCAGAACGAGGCCGGCCTGCTCGCCGAGCTGACACCGGCCGACTACGCCGGCCGCCCCGACCGGCTCCGTACCAGCGGGCGGCCCGTGCCGGGTGTCGACCTCACCGTCCGGGACCGGGCCGGCCGGGAGCTGGGGACGGGCCGGCAGGGCGAGATCTGGGTCCGGGGGCCGGGGGCCATGAGCGGCTACTGGCGGCGCCCGGACCTCACCGCGCGCGTCGTGCGCGACGGATGGCTGCGTACCGGCGACGCGGGGGCGCTCGACGAGGACGGCTATCTGACCGTGCTGGGGCGGCTGGCCGACACCGTCGAGGCCGACGACGGGCGGGTGGTCGGCCCGGCGGACGTCGAAGGACGGCTCGACGACCATCCCGCGGTCGCGGCCTCGGCGATGTTCACCGGCCGTCCCACCGCCGGTGGCCGTACGGCCGGTGGCCGGCCGCACGTGGCGGTGGTCGCCGATCCGCGGGCCGTCACGGGCCGGGAACTGAGCCGGTGGCTGTACGAGGACACGCGCCTCACCTGCCCGGAGGCGGACATCCACTTCGTGCCGGACATCCCGGTGGCCACCTCCGGCAAGACGGACCGGCGGGCCCTGGCCGCGGCGTACGGCTAGCCCGTTCGCCACGGGCGCCGCTCAGGCATCCGGTTTCACCGTCACACCCGGTTCCACACCCAGTTCCCGCTCCCCGATGCGTTGCAGCAGCGCGTCGTTGGGCGCTCCGACGATCAGCAGGGCCAGTGCGTCCCGGTAGTGGCGGCCCAGGGTGGTCTCGGGTGCGGCGTAGCCGGCTCCCCCGCACAGCAGCGCCGCCTCGCGCACGGCCTCCTGGAGGTGCGCCGTGCAGAACACCTTGGCCTCGTCCGGCGTGACCGGCGGCTCCGGCCCCAGCAGGCTCTGCCGGACCGACCGCATCACCGCCACCCGCGTGGCCAGTTCACCGACCCGCAGCAGCACCGCGCCCCGGACCCCGGCCGGCCGCTGGTCCAGGCTGTCCCGCACGAAGCGCAGGGCCTGCTCGTGCACGGCGTCGGCCGAACCCAGGGCGCGGGAGACATAGCTGGTCACGTCGTGGGCGAGGAGGGATTCGGTGAGGTCGTGCCCCCATCCGCCCAGGACCTCCTCGTCCGGGTCGAACTCGTAGCCCGTGAAGGCGATCTCCGCCAGGGAGACGCCGAGCATGCCCGGACGCGGCAGCTCCGGGCCGATGACGACACCGGGCCGGGCCGGATCCACGAACACCCCCAGGACGGCGTGGGGGCTCCGGGCGACGGCCAGGATCCGGTCCGCGTCACGGGCGTTGGTGACCCAGCTCTTACGGCCGTGGAGCACACCCGTACCGCCGTGCCGGGTGGCGCTGCTGCGCAGCCTGGAGGGGTGACCGACGCCCTGTTCGTGGTAGGCGCGGGCGAACACCGTCTCGCCGCGGGCCATCGGCGCCAGCCAGGTCCGGCGCTGCTCCGGGGTGCCGTGCCGCCGTACCTGCCGGCAGAGTTTCAGGTGGGTGCCCACCAGGCCGGCGAGCGGCTGCCAGCCGCGCCCCAGTTCGTAGCCGATCCCGGCCACGTCCGCGCGGGCCCAGCCCGACCCGCCGTACTCCACGGGTACGGTCGCCCCCAACGCGCCCAGTTGCGCGAGCCGCCGGACGAGGGGGCGAGGGTAGTCCGCTTCTCCGTGCTCGGCCAGATACGGCCCGATCTCGGTCCGGGCGAAGGCCCTGACCTGCGCCGGACCCGACCGGCCGATGTCGTCGGGGCCGCTGGGCGTTCGCATGCCGACCGCCTTCCGTGGCGACCGCGCGGCCGCCGGTCCATGGCCGTAGGGCCCGTACGAACCCAGCATGCGGCGTTTTCCCCGCCGCCGACCTCACTCACGAGAGTGAGATTTACCCATAGTTGGGCCATTAGAAATAGATGCCTGCTAAAAGCGTAATCAAGGGCTATGAAACGAGAGGCCCGCGATGACCGACATGCATACCAATGATCACATCGCGCTCATCGACCTCCAGCAGTGGCGGGACGGCGGTCCGCGGACGCGGGAGGAGGTCGCCGCCCGGCTGGACACCGCCCTGCGCGCGCACGGCTTCTGCCTGATCACCGGCCACGGGCTGCCCCGGCTGCTCCGCTCGGAACTGCGGTCGCTGGCCCGCGTGTTCTTCACCCTCCCGGCCGAGGTGAAGGAGCGCTACACCGCCGGCACGGGCGGCAGCGGCTGGAGTCCCGCGCTCCCCATCGCGCCCGGCCGCCCGCCGGACCTCAAGGAGACCTTCAGCTTCCGCTCCGGCGGCTCCACCGGATCACAGGATCTGGACGACCGCCGCTCCGAGCGGTGGCCCGCCGAGGTCCCCCGGCTCCAGGACGCGGCCGGGGAGTTCCTGCGGCGCATGCGGGCGCTGAGCGACGAACTCCTGTCGGTGTGCGCGGTGGCCCTGGGTGCCGCGCCCCGGTACTTCGAGGCGTTCCGGCGCGACCCCACGCACGCCGGCGCCCTCAAGTGGTACCCCTCCCTGCGCCACCTGGGCCCCACCCGCCCCGGGCAGCACCGCGTCGGCCCGCACACCGACCTCGGCGCACTGACCGTCATCGACCGGGAGTTCGGCCTCGGCGGCTTGCAGCTGGAGACCGCCGACAGAAGGTGGCTGGACGCCCCCTGCACACCGGAAACCCTCTCCGTCACCGTCGGCGAACTCCTCTCGCGCTGGTCCGGCGACCGGTGGCCCGCCTGCCGCCACAGGGTGGCCCCGCCGCCCGCCGAGGTGCCGGAGGAGGACCTGCTGTCCCTGCTGTACGTCAGCGGGGCCGACCACGACGCGCTCATCGAATCCTTCCCGCCGCCCGTCGGCACCACCGCACACCCGCCGGTGCGCTGGGGGGATTACCTGCGCGCCAACCTCACCGCTCAGCGCTGACCCGCCGCCCCCGCCGCCCCGCCCCGGGCGGCCCGGGCGAGCACACCGCGCGGGCCCGGGGCGCCAAGTCCCGCGCCGGGCTCAGGAGCCGGCGCGGGAAACGGGGGTGGGGGCAGAAACGGGGAGATCATGGAGATCTACGCGCAGGGCACGAGCGTCATCGAACGGTACGCCGCCCACCTGGACACCGCCCCGGAGCTCATCCGGCGCGCGTCCCTCCAGGAGAGCGGCCGCATCGTGCAGCTACCACCCCACCACGAGGTCCCCCTGGACGTGCTGGACCTGTCCACCGCCAACACCACCGGCACCTTCAAGTCCTGGCTCGCGTGCGTCACCGTCGCCCGGTGCCTCGGCGAGGACCAGGCGCTGATCCTCGGCCAGAGCTCGGGAAACACCGCCAACGCCATGGCCGCCTACACCGCCCACGCCGGCATCCACGCCGTGTTCCTGCACCCGCCCGCCTCCCGCAGGCGGATCGTGCCGCGCCTCGCCCGGGCCGGGACCGTTCGGTTCATCGAGATCGACGCCAGCGAGCAGCACATCAAGGCCACCATGGCCGCCTGTGCGCGGACCTCCGGCATCCCCGTCGCGCCCACCCAGCGCGACCAGGACGAGGCGAACAAGATGCGCGCGTACTTCCTACGGGACGCCGCACGCGAGCTGGGCCGCCAGTGGGACTGGCATGTGCAGGCGATCTCCAGCGCGTTCGGGCCCTTCGGCTTCTACAAAGGGGTGCAGGAGATCCGTCGTACGGACCGCGCGGCCATGCGCGTGCCCCGGTTCCTCGGCATCCAGCAGGAGGCGGTGACACCGTTCGTCCAGGCCCTCACCGGCCGGAAGGGCGACCCGGACGCCGACATGGTGGAACCCACCCTCTTCCGGCGCGCCCTCACCGACGAACTCGTCCAGCGGATGCGCCGGCTCTGCGCCGCCTCCCGGGGCACCGTGCGCCACCTCACCAACACCCGCTACCGGCGCCTCGAACCACACGCCATCACCATGCTCCAGGAAGCGGGGGTGACGGTGGCCCGCGACAGCGACGGGCAGCCCAGGGAACGCGCCGGTCTCTACTCCCTCGCGGGCACCCTCGACGCCATCGAGCAGGAGCTCATCCGCCCCGGCGAACGCGTACTGGCCGTCTACACCGGCGGCTCCGCCCCACCGCCCCCCGGCACGTACCGCCCCCACTGGCGGGCCCGCCCGGACGAGGCCCCCGACACGATCTCCCGGGCACTTGCCGAGGTGTGGCGCGGCACTGACGGGCGGCGCGGCGCTGAGGGGCGGCGCTGAGGGGCGGCGCGGCGCCCGGGATTCGGCCGGTCCGGGCCGCGCCGTACGCCTACGCCTACGCCGCCTGGGCCCACCCCCACCACAGCGGGCGGCGCGCCATGCGTGAGATCCACTCCGCCGCGGCGACGTCCGCCCTCCGGGCGTTGGCCTCCCGCCAGGCCGCGTCCAGTTCCGGGCAGGCTCTCGGAAGACAGGCTCGGCCCGGTCAGTGCGGCCGGGGCGGAGGTGGTGGTGCAGTAGGGCGGGTCAGGGGCGGCCGAGGGCTCGGTGGGTCCAGCCGGCTTGGCGCCAGCGGGTGGGGTCGAGGGTGCCGCGTCCGTCGATGACCTTGGCCTGGGCGACGCGGGTGGCGAGCCGTTCGGGGCTGATGCCGGTGAACTCGGGCCACTCGGTCAGGTGCAGCAGCAGGTCGACGCGTTCGGCGGCGTCAAAGGCGTTGTCCGCGTAGTCGAGCTCGGGGTGAGCCTTGCGGGCGTTGTCCAGAGCCTTGGGGTCATAAACGGTGACCTCGGCGCCGAGCCGGTGGAGGTGGGCGGCGACGGCGAGGGCGGGCGAGTCCCGGATGTCGTCGGTGCCGGGCTTGAAGGCCGCTCCCCAGACGGCGATGCGCTTGCCCTTGAAAGTGCCGCCGAGCTGTTCTCGGGCTAGGTCGGCCATGCGTGCGCGGCGGCGGTTGTTGATCGCGTCGACTTCGCGGAGGAAGCCGAGGGCCTGGTCGGCGCCGAGTTCGTCAGCGCGGGCCATGAAGCCTCGGAGGTCCTTGGGCAGACAGCCGCCGCCGAAGCCCAGCCCGGGCCGCAGGCCCCGGTGGCCGATGCGGGTGTCGTGGCCGAGGGCTTCGGCGAGCTGGTGGACGTCGGCGCCGGCTGCTTCGCAGACCTCGGCGATGGCGTTGATAAAGGAGATCTTCGTGGCGAGGAAGGCGTTCGCCGAGCCCTTGACCAGCTCGGCGGTGGCCAGGCTGGTCGTGATCGTCGGCGTCCCGGCCTCGATGATCTTGGCGAAGCACTGCCGCAGCACGGTCTCGGCACGGGTGTTCTCGCTGGTGAAGCCGAGGACGAGGCGGTCGGGGTGGAGGGTGTCCTCGACGGCGGAGGACTCGCGCAGGAACTCGGGGTTCCAGGCGACCTCGGCCTGCTCGCCCGCCGGGGCCGCCTCGCGGAGGATGTCTGCGACGCGCGGGGCGGTGCCGACCGGGACGGTGGATTTGCCGACCACGACGGTGGGCCGGTAAATACGGGGTGCGAGGCGGCGGACGGCAGCGAAGAGGTCGCTGAGGTCGTAGGCGTTGTCCCCGGTCCGCTGAGGGGTTCCGACGCCGAGGAAATGCAGGTCGGCGAAGGATGCGGCCTCGGCGTAGGAGGCGGTGAACTTCAGCCGTCCGCTCGCGGTGTGCTTGGCCAGGAGGTCGTCCAGGCCGCGTTCGAAGAACGGGGCCTTCCCGGCGCCGAGGGCGAGGATCTTGTCGCGGTCGGTGTCCATGCCGAGGACTTCGTGGCCGAGTTCGGCCATGCAGGCGGCGTGGGTGGCGCCGAGGTAGCCGCAGCCGATGACGGTGAGCTTCATGCGCTCGTCCTTCCGGAAGAGAGAAGGGGGTGGGGCCGCCCGGCCCCACCCCCTGGTGCCCCGTCCGGAAGGGCGGGGTGTCAGGCGGGCCGGGCGGCCAGACAGCGGGTGATCCCGTCCCGGATGAACGGCGGGATCGTCAGGACCGGCAGGTGTTCGGGGGCGAAGAACTGGAGCTTGACGCCCTCGGCCAGGGGGAGGCTCTTCTCGTCGCCGTCCCAGGTGGCGGCGAAGAAGGTGATGAGCTGGCCGGAGCCGTCCTCGTCACGGACCTCGAACAGCTCGGTCAGGTCCCGGGCGGTGAGGCCGGCTTCTTCGTCGAGTTCGCGGACGATCGCCTCGGCCTGGGTCTCGCCGGGGTCGGTGCCCCCACCGAGGAGACTCCAGTGGGCGGGCCAGGCGATGTCGGGGAGGTCGTCGCGCAGGTGCATCAGGACTTCGCCCCTGCGGTTGGTGATGATCGCGACGGCCCCGCGGGCGGTGGACGGGCCCTTGGCGGTGGTGGTGTCGGAGTGCATCCCGACACCGTAGTGACGTGAGGGTTCGTCATGCGGCAGCCTTCACCGTCTGGTCGGAAAACCAGGCGGCTGCCATCAGGGCCTGCATCCGCGAGCGGTCGAACCGTCCGCCCGGCTCCAGCCCGCGTTCCAGCAGCGGCCGGAGGGTGCCCGGGGCGTCGTCGAGGGCGGTGCGGATCCGGGCGTCGGCCCACTGGGCGAGCGGGCCGGTCAGCCAGGCGGGGACTGGGGACGCGAAGCCGAGTTTGTCCCTGCTGGCCCAGACCTCGCGGGGCAGGCCCAGGGCCTTGGCGGCGTCCCGCAGGATGCGTTTCCCGGCCGCGGGCTCCCTGATCTTGTGGTCGGCCGGGAGCCGGTAGGACAACTCGACGAGGTCGCGGGCGAGGAAGGGCGAGCGCCGCTCCAGGGCGAAGGCGGAGGCGAGCTTGTCGCTGGTCATCACCAGCGGCCGCCAGGCCGTCGCCAGCTCGGCGAGCGTCAGCGCGCGGGCCGCATCACCGCCCGACCGGGTGAAGGCGTCGGCCACCAGCTCACGGACCCTGCCGTCAGGATCGGGGCCGCGAAGGATCAGCCGGGCGGCGGCCTCCGCCGGGGCCAGGGGCTCCCCGGCGGTGTGCAGGAGCTTGGCCGCCAGGGGCCTGTACGCCTCCAGTCCGGCGTCCAGGACCGCTTCGGGACCGAAGAGGACCAGAGCCTGGCGGACGTAGCCCATCAGGAACTCGTCCGGCCCCAGCCCGCCGACCACGACCTTCAGACCCCGCTCGGCTACGGCCCGGTAGGCCATGTACTCAGAGAAGGTGGACGCGTTGCCCATCGGGTAGTCCAACGCGTTGATCATGTGCGGCAGGACAGTGGTGAAGTCGGCCGTGTCCGGCTCGACGACGACCAGTTCGGCGCCGATGTCCCGGGCGATGGTGGTGGCTATCCGGGATTCGTCCAGGCGGTCCTGCCCCGGATAGCGGACGGTGACGCAGACCGGCGGCCGCATCAGGTAGGCCAGGACCGAGGAGTCCAGGCCGCCCGACAGCAGCAGCGCGAAGTCACCTGCGGGGGCTCGCAGCGGGATCTGTTCGGCCAGGACGACGGAGAAGCGGGCAAGCGCCGGCTCGTAGCCGGTCTGCCAGGGCTCGCGGTCCTCCAGGTGCCACCAGGTGGTGTGCTCCAGCGACCCGGACGCGAGGTCGAAGGACAGCAGGCTCGCCGGAGCCATCAGCTGAACGCCCTGGAACGGGGTCTCGACACCGGTCGGGGTCTCGATGGCCAGCATCTCCGGGCGGACGACGAGCGAGGCCACGCCGTAGCCGGTCAGGGTGGTGACCTCGGAGGCGAACGCGAGCCGGCCGCCGTCCAAGCGCCAGTAGAGCGGCTTCTCGCCCAGCCGGTCCCGTGCCAGGAAGAGCCGTCCGGCCTCGCCGGCCCTGGGGTCGTAGAGGGCGAGCGCGAACATGCCGTCCAGCCCGTCCAGGCAGGCCGCCCCGAGCTTGGCCCAGGCCCGCAGCACCAGGTGGGCATCGGTCTCACGGTCGGCGAGCGGGATGCCCCAGGCGGTGGCCTGCTGCCGGAAGTTGTAGATCTCGCCGTTGAAGGCCAGCAGCAGCCCGCTGGCAGCGTCGAGGTAGGGGCCGGGCTGGGCGGCCGGATCGACGATCAGCAGGGTGTTCATGGCCAGCACCGCTCGCCCGTCCGATGAAGCGGCCTGCAGCGTGCCGTCCGGTCCGCGGTGCGACTGAGACATGCCCATCGCCCAGACCGTCGTCTGGTGCCGGGCCGCATCAGCTCCGGCCAGTCCTGCGATTCCGCACATCTGGTTCACCCCCGAGAGTGTTGGGATGCCTTGGCGGCGGTCGCGGCCGGGAGAGCTTTCCTCGGATCCCGGCCGCGACCCGGACCCTCATCACACCGGCTGGGAAAGATCGCGGGGGAGGGCTCGCAGGGGGGCTCACAACTCGCAGACCGGGTTCACCCCCGGCCGGGGAGGCAATACCCTCGGTGACCCGACGCGCGGGATTCGCGTACGGCTTTCTGTGCTCAGCCACGTGTGCGAATCCGCGGCAAAGGTCACTGGAATCGGCAGAGGGGGACGCCCGTGGCGTCGACCGTCCGCCGGACCCGTCCGCCCAATGCGGACCTGGCCCGGCTCATCGAAGCCAGCGGAGCGAGTCACAAAGCCCTCGCCCACCGCATCAACCAGCTCGCCCAGGCCGCCGGGATCCAGAGCGACTACTCGCATACCTCCATCGCGAACTGGTGCCGCCGGGGCATGACCCCGAAGTGGCCGGTCCCCCGGCTCCTTGCCCAGGCAGTCGGTGAACGGCTCGGCCGCCCGGTCCCGCTCACGGAGATCGGCATGGGCGAGGCCGAGACACCGGATGCGGACCTGGGATTGGATTTCCCCAGGGAACCCGCCGATGCCGTCCGCGTCGCCACTTCGTTCTGGAGCAGTGTGAACCGCCGCGACTTCCTGACCGGATCGAGCTTCGCGCTCTCCGCGTTCACCACCCCCGTCACCCGCTGGCTCGTCACCCCCGCCGACGACACCGCCCATCACCGCGGCGGGACACAGGTCGGCCGCCTGGACCTGGAGGAACTGCGGGACGCGGCCGACGAGGCCCGCCGCTGGGACTCCAAATACGGCGGCGGGAACTGGCGGGCCAACTCCGTCACCACCTGCCTCGAACAGCAGGCCGTCCCGCTGCTGCAGGGCTCGTTCTCCGACAAGGTCGGGCGCGAGCTGTTCTCCGTCACCTCCGAACTCTCCCGGCTCGCCGGCTGGACGGCCTTCGACGTCGGCCAGCACGAGGTCGCCCAGCGGCACTTCATCCAGGCCCTCCGCCTCGCCCGGGCCGGCGGGGACGTCCAGCTCGGCTGCTATGTCCTGACCACCATGGCCATGCAAGCCCTCATGCGCGGATTCGCCGAGGAAGCCATCGACATGGCCCAGGGCGCCTTCGAACGCGCCAAGCACGACGCGGTGCCCCGGGTGCTGGCCTTCACCAAGCTCATCGAAGCCCGCGCTCACGCACGAACCGGAGACGGGCGGGCCGCCTCACAGGCCCTGGCCACCTCGGAAAGCCTCCTGGAGCGGACGCGGGAGGACAACGGAGACGAGCCGGGGTGGATCGACTTCTATCACCACGCGCGGCTGTCCGCCGATGCCACCGAGGTCTTCCGGGACCTGAAGAACCCCAAGACCGCCCTGACCTGGAACCAGCAGGCCGCCGCCATGCAGCCCGGCGTGTTCACCCGCTCCGTCGGGATGCGGCTGGCGATCGTGGGAACCGCCCATCTCCAGGCCCGCGACCTCGACCACGGCCTGGAACTGGGCAACCGCTCCGTCGACATCCTCACCCGCGTCAAATCGACCCGCGCGCTGGACTACGTTCGCGAGTTCAACGATGCCCTCACCCCCTGGCGGCGCGAACCGGCCGTCCGTGACTTCCTCCATCGGACCCGTAAGGGCCTCGGGACCGCCTCCCCGCCGCTCGCCAAGACCGGCGCCAGGTGAGCGGGATCCGTACTCAGAGGCCGACGGTCCGCATCGCCCCTCAGAGCACCTGAGCCACCACCGGTGTGGCCAAACTCCACCACTCCCGGCGTCTCGGCATTCGCGCCACGTATGTCGCTGCCGCTCTGTCCGCCCTCCGGGCCCGCGCCGGGTCCGGCCTCACGGCCTCCGGTGGCTCCGGCAGCCGGAGCGGGCCGTAATCCGTGAAGCGGACCGTTCCGCACTCCTCGCACCGGGACTCGCCCCCGCGATGCGTCCAACGACCGCGGTGCTCGCAGCGCCTCCTCACGCCGTCCCTCCCGCCCGCATGTGCGCCCGCCAATGCCTACGCTGCGCTACGAGCGCGTCCCCCGCCCTGGCCTCGTCCCCACGGGCGTTGGCCTCCCGCCATGCCGCGTCCAGTTCCGGGCAGGTGGGGCAGCCGTACAGTCCGCTGGACGGGTCGGACGGCCATAGCCCCACGGCCTGACGCTCCTCCCGCGTCGCCAACCGCAGCTCGCTGAAGGGGACTTCCCATTCCTGGCCACCGCCCGGCCGCCGCACGCTGACGCGCTTCCCCGCACCCCCGATCACTTGCGCGAGCCGCCCCTCACGGGTGTCCACCACGAACGCACCGTTCCTGTACATCACTGTTTCGCCTTCCCCCAACCGCCGGGTCGTCACGCACCGTGTCCGCTCATCCACAATGCCGCTCCCCGCCGGCCTGCCGCAACTAATTCGACTGCACAGGGGAGCAGTTCACCCCTGTGGGTGACGACCGCACCCACGCTCGGACCGTCTGGCACCCCTGCACCAAACTGAGCAGCGCACAGTCGGCAAGGGGAGGACGGACATGGGGTATTCAGCGCGCCGCACAGCTCGTCGTCGGAAGCTGGGCGCCGAGCTGAGAGCTCTCCGCGAAGCGGCCAGCGTCTCGATCGAAGAGGCGGCAAGGGCCATCCACGGAGAGCGGACGAAGATCAGCCGCCAGGAGACCGGGCGACACCGGGTCACCCGACTTGAGCTGGAGACCCTGTTCACCCTCTACGGGGCCGAGGACGAGAAGCTACGTCAATGGCTCATCGCCCTCTCGGCCGAGGGCGGCGGGCGCAATTGGTGGCGCCAGCATGGCGACGCGTTCACCGACGACTTCAAGGAAGCGCTGACCTTGGAGTCCGACGCAGCGAGAATCGCGGTGTTCCAGTCACGAGTGATCCCCGGGCTACTTCAGACTCAGGAATATGCGACCGCCGTCATCGCTGGCAGCTCACCGGGGCTGTCCGAGCAGAGGCTCAATTTCCATGTTGACATCCGGATGAGTCGGCAGAGCATCTTCCTCAGAGGGAATCCTCCGCGCTACACGGCGGTCATGACGGAAGGGGTCGTCCGACAACAGATCGGCGGCCCCAAGGTATTGGTCGATCAACTGAGGCATCTGCTGACGCTGGGCGAGACGCCGGACGTCACGATCCAGGTCATCCCCTACTCCCAGAGCGAGTTCACGAGCGCGGGCGGGTCCTTCGTCCTGTACTCCTACCCCGATCCATTGGACTTCGATGTCGTGCAGGTGGCCCATCTCCATGGCGACCTGTACTCGGAGGAGGACGAGACGGCGGCGAAGTACAGGAAGGCATTCGAGCGGCTGCAAGCTTCCGCACTGTCGCCCCGGAAGTCCGCCGAGCTGATCTCCTCGGTCTCACACGAACTAGAACGGGAGTGAGGTAGACCCTGTGATAGTCCACAACCTTCCCCACCTCAGGTGGCGCAAGTCCTCCTACAGCATCGACGAGGGCGACAATTGCGTCGAGGCGCAGTTGTTCACCAACGACCTCGTCGCCGTCGGCGACAGCAAAGAACGGACCCGAGGCGCGTTCATATTCACACCCCACGCCTGGACCACCTTCATACACTCCATACGCACCGGATCACTGGAACCGTGACGGCTCAGTCATCCCGCCGGGCCTGATACAGGCCCAACGCCCCCACCGCCACCCCCAGAAACACCAGCACCCCGCCCACCATCATGTGCCGACTCATCGGCGGGCCGCTGTGCGGGAAGTCGCCGCGCAGGCGCGACATGGGACCGGCGGCGGGTGCCGGGGCCGGGTCCGAGACCAGGGCCGGGACGGGGATCCGCACCACGACCGGTTCAGGGGCCCGTACCGGGCCCGGCATCGTGAAGGCGCAGAACAAGAACGTGGCCGCGACGGCGACGAGTACCGCGGCGGTCGGACCGACGCGGCAGGGCCGGCGCCGGTGGCGGGACGTTGCTCTCACCCTCTTCTGCATATCCGGCTATATGCCGATTTGGAGACAATTCAGAACGCGTCGCCCGCGCCATTCACCCGCCCGGACGCGCGTCCTTCAGCTCCTGCCGCTGGCGGCCGAGGCCCGCGACCTCCAGTTCGACCACGTCCCCGGCGCGAAGGTACGGCTTGGGCTCGGGGCGGCCGACGGCGGAGCCGGCCGGGGTGCCGGTGGTGATGACGTCGCCGGGGTACAGGGTCATGAACCGGCTGACGTACCGGACGACGTGGGCGACGGGGAAGATCTGGTCGGCGGTGGTGCCGTCCTGCATGAGCGTGCCATTGACCCACAGGCGCAGGGAGAGCGCCTGTGGGTCGGGTATCTCGTCGGGGGTGACGAGCCAGGGGCCGAGCGGGGTGAAGGTCTCGCAGTTCTTGCCCTTGTCCCAGCTGCCGCCGCGCTCGAACTGGAAGGCGCGCTCCGTGACGTCGTGGGCGACGGTGTAGCCGGCGACGGCGGCGAGGGCTTCCTCGTCGGTGTCCAGGAGGCGGGCGGTGCGGCCGATGACGACGGCCAGTTCCACCTCCCAGTCCGTCTTCTCGCTGCCGTAAGGGACGAGGACGGTGTCGTCCGGGCCGACGACGGTGTCCGGGGCCTTCAGGAAGAGCACGGGCTCCACGGGGATGGGGACGCGGGTCTCGGCGGCCAGGTCGCGGTAGTTCACGCCCACTCCGACGATCTTCCCTATGCGGGCCAGGGGCGGGCCGGTCCGCAGGCCGGCGGGGTCGAGGACGGGGAGTATGCGGGCGCCGACGGAGGCCCGTACGCGCTCCAGCGCGGCCCGGTCGGCCAGCAGCCGGCCGTCCACGTCGGGGACGACGGACGAGAGGTCGCGCAGCGTGCCGTCGTCCTCCAGCAGCGCCGGGCGTTCGCCGCCCGGGGGTCCCACACGCAGCAGCTTCATGGTGACGTCTCCCGAGGTCGTAGGGTCGGCCCGGACAGGCCCGTCCGGGCCGGCCGATGGGGACGGCCATCGAGCGACCGGTTGATCGTGCAAGAACGGAGGAGCTCTCCGCAAGAGCCCTTTCGGCCCTTGGACGGTTACGTGGCGGAACCGTGACGCCGCCCCCGGCCCGTGGCGGGCGCCGCGGGCTCCGGTGTGCGCAGCCCGCGCAGGAGGGCCCGTTCGGCCGCCGTCCAGGTGCTGCTGGTGACGAGGTAGAGCCCTGCGGCCAGGGGGACCAGGGCGACCGTGACGAGCATCCCGAAGGACAGCAGCGGGGCCACCTTGGCGAACGCCGCCATGCCCGGAACGGGCGCCTCCCCGCTGTCGCCGCCCGCTACGGCACCGGACTTCGCGGCCGTCGCGCGGGCCGTCCGGTACGTCCAGGTGGCCACGGCCGCGACCAGGACGAACAGGCCCGCGTACACCAGGCCCTGCGCGCCGAACGGGCCGCCGTCGCCCAGGGCGTCCGCCCAGCGGCCGCCGAGCCGGGCGCCCAGCAGCGTGCGGTCCAGCAGCTCCGCGCCGCCGGAGCCGGTGGAGAACAGGTGGAACATCGCGAACAGCACCGGCGCCTGCGCGAGCGTCGGGCCGATGCCCGCGAACGGGGACACGCCCGCCTTCGTGTGGAGCTCGCGCACGGCCCGCATCATCCGCTCGGGGTCGCGGGAGTGCTTGCGCCGGAGCTCGGCGACGCGCGGGGCGAGTTCGGCCCGCGCCCGCTCACCGCGTGCCGTGGAGCGGGCGAGCGGGTGCAGGGCGAGCCGGACGAGCAGGGTGAGCAGGACGACCGCGACGGCCGTCCCGGAGGCGCCGAAGAGCGGGGCGAGCTCCTCGCCCACCCACAGGAGCAGCGAACCGAGCGAGGAGAAAACCGAGGAGAAGAGCGCGGAGAAAGACGGAGAAGAAAGGATGAACGCGGACATGGAGAGCCCTCCGAGGGTCTCGTCGTGTCGGGAAAGTGAATTCATCGACATGACGAGCCGTACGGCTCAGCGCGTCATCGGCGGCGCCGACGCGGGGTCGGCCCGAGGCCGGTCCGAAGGCGATCCGGAGTCGGTCCGGAACCGGCCTGGAAACGGTCGGTCAGCAGCAGAGCGCGCCCGTACGGCCCGTACGGAGGAAGCCGCCCGGAGCGCGGGGCCTGCGGCGGCCCCGGCCGTCGGGATCGCGCTGGGCGAGGAACGCCGTGCGCAGCTCGCGGTCCCGGATCGCCGTGCGGATCCGGGTCGGGGTGAGGGGGCCGCCCGTGCGGGCGGCGGCGACGGCGGCGTAGAGCAGGAGCGCGGAGACGGCCGCGACCGCGACGGCGCTCGCGGTGAGTGCGACGGCTACGGCGCCCATCAGGCCGCTCTGGCCGAGCAGGAGCTCCGCCAGCAGGAAGAGGAACACGCCGGCGTACGTACGGAACGCAGCGCTCACCATGGCTCCCTTCCGGCATCGGGTGACGTCACATCACGTCACTCACTCGTGCCGATGTTAGACCGCCGTACTGGCGATCGACCAGGCAGGACCCCGTCCGTGATCGGTTCGCGACGAGTGCCCGCCCGGAGGCCGCCCGGCACCCCTCCCCCGCGTCCCGTCACTCGGCGAACCACCCGCAACACCCCGAACATTCGAGCGGAAAATCGATCCGCAAGACCGGAAGAATCGTTCCGCTAAGAACGGAGGAACTCCTTACGGTCGAGTAATCCCTAAGCTCAACCGGAACGCCTCCCGTACACGTACTACATGGTTCTACAAACCTTTCCACATAGGTTCACCGAAGGTTGACGATCTGCTACGTTGGGTAGGCTCAAAGACACCTCTGGGGGCACCATGCGGAGAAAAGAATTCGCTTTAGGCGTGCTCAGCGTTCTCGAACCACCGGATCAAAAGAATTCCGACCCGGAAGGCTCCCGAATAACGCGAGCACGCAGCTTCGACGAAGGGGCCGCGGCGCTGATAGCGGCGCTGCAGGACGAACGGGGGAAGCAGACCACCGAAGCCGTGAGGACGCGGCACGGCGGTGACAGCGAAAGAAACCCGGACCTCACCAGGCTGCGCCTGGTGGCAGTGACCGGCAGCTTTCTTTCAGCGGTTTCGACACTGGGCTTCTGCTCGCTGGCCTTCGCGAGCGACGCCAAGTGGCCGCTGATCGGAGTGTGCACGGTCTCGGCCGCCGCCACCGCGGCCATCCTCATCTTCTACACCGCGCTGCGGCGGTCCGTCGCCCGGAGGGCGCTCCTGCTCCAGACGGCCCCGCCGATGAACGCCACGCTGCAGAGCATGGCGGCCGAGCACGTGTCGAACATGGAGGCCGCCCGCCTCCTGCGGTGCAGTGAGGACAACCCACAGCTCGCCGACGCCATCCTCGTGGAGATCATCCGCGAGTACACGGACGCCGAGCGGTCCCGCACCTCTCCCCCCGCCGAAGTGCCGTCGGAAAGACGGCGCGCCTTCTCCAGCCTGGTGGGCAACGCCGTAAAGCCCGCGCACCAGAATCACCTGATAACCCGCACCCTCCGCAGGATCGCCTCGGACGTGAGCGGAACAAGCTGATGGCACGCAACGGGGGAGCCGTCAGCGTAAAGGTCGATACAGCTCAGATCATCGAGCTGTCGAAGAACCTGGAAATCGTCGACCAGCGAACTCTGAGGAGGGCGATCCGCGCCATCACTCTCGACGCCCGGCTGCATTATCGGGGCGTCGTGCTGGGGAATATCGTCATGGCGCTGAGCTATGTCATCTCCGGCGGCATGGTCCTGGCCTATCTCTGGGTCGGGTACCAGATGGTCCTGAGGGACCAGGCGGGGTGGTGCGTGGTGCTGTGCGGACTGCCGGTGACGTCCGTGGCCTCGATCTTCACGCTCAAGAAGCTGCCGGCGACCCATGCCCTGGGGGCGCTGGGCCGCCGCATCATCGGGCTGCTGGGGCAGGGGCAGGGCCCCGGCCAGGGCGCGCCCTGACCATGGTGACGGTCCGATCCGCCCGTCCGACCATCACGGCGTCGGGGCCCGCCGGAACGTAGAACCCGTCACGGCATCAGGGCGGTCGTGACACCGGCCCCTCAGACCGTCACCCGACCCGGGACCGATTCCTCCGGTCCCGGGTCACTCGCGAGCACCTCCTCATCGGGCCGCGGGTCGGCCGGCGCCGGGCCGAGCCAGGAGACGGCGAGCGCCACCGCGACGTTCGCGACCAGCGCCAGGGCACCCGCGTTGACGCCCCACAGGGGGTCGTTCTCGGTGAAGACCAGCGCGCACACCAGCGTCCCGCCCACGACGAGGCCGCTCAGCGCGCCCCACAGGCTCAGCTTCCGCCACAGCAGACCCAGCAGGATCATGGGGACGAGCTGAGCCATGCCCTCGTAGGAGATAAGGGAGAGACGTACGAGGGTGTTGGGCGTGGCATAGGTGAGGATCAGGGCCAGGACGCCCGCGACCACCACGACGACCTGCGCGGCGAGCCGCTGCCGGTCCGGGCGGCCGGCCAGCCGAGGGATCGTACCGAGCACGCTCTTGCCCCACATCGTGCCGATGACCAGCATGAACACCGCCATCGGGACGATCGACGACAGCGCCGCGGCGACCCCGATCACGCCGACCGTCCAGGCCGGGAGCGAGTCCACCACCAGCTTGAACAGCGCGAGGTTGGAGGCCGAGCCGGTGAGCCCCGGCACCACGAAGATCGCCGCCATGCCGAGCAGCATGGGCACGAACAACAGGACGTTGTAGAAGGGCAGCAGCACCGCGTTGCGGCGCAGGGCGTCGGCGTTGCGGGCGCCGAGGTAACCGGCGACGGTCGTCGGAAAGATGACGACGGTCAGGGAGTTGAGGAAGCTCGTCGTCACGAACCAGGTGCCGCCGAGGCCGCTGCCGCCGTGCCCGGTAAAGGTCAGCCAGTCCGGCTTCTCCGCCACGACGCGGTCCAGGAAGGGGCCGTAGCCGTCGAAGTAGTGCAGCGGCACGTACACGGCGAGGAAACCGAGGGTGCCGATGACCAGGATGTCCTTGAGTACGGACACCCAGGCGCTGCCGCGCAGGCCGCTCACCACGACGAAGCCCGTCGTCACGGCGAAGGCGATGAAGTACGCCCAGTTCAGGCTGATGGCGCCGTAGGAGATCGTGGAGACGACCACGCCCATGCCGGTGATCTGGAGCTGGATGTACGGCAGCAGGCAGACCGTCGCGAGGACCGCGACCAGTGTGCCCAGCCAGGGGCGGTTGTAGCGGTGGGCCACCATGTCGGTGATGGTGACAAGCCCGTGCCGCCGCGCGTACGACCAGAGGGTGGGGCCGACGACGTAACCGAGCGCGTAGCCGCAGGACATGTACGCGATGACGTAGAGGACCGGCGCGCCATGGTTGTAGCCCCAGCCGGCCGCGCCGAGGTAGCTGAAGCTGGTGTAGCCCTCACCCGCCATCAGCACCCAGATGAAGACCGTGCCCATGCTGCGGCCGCCCACGGACCACTCGGCGAGCCCGCCGCCGGAGCCCCGGCCCCGGACGGCCAGCAGGCCGAGGGCGACGGTGAGGAGCATAAAGACCGCGAAGACGGTGGTGGCGACGGTGGTGTCGGTCGCGCTCGCGCTCATGACCACGGTGTTCATACGCGGCCTCGTCGCTTGTCGCCGCGCCAGGCGAGGAAGACGGCGGCGGGGGTGAGGAGGGTGGCGAGGAGGAGCCAGAAGAAGAGGAAGGGGAGGCCGAGGACGGTGGGGTGAATGCGGTTGGTCAGAGGGAGGGTGGCGAGGTAGAGGATGTAGGGGGCCAGTAGCCATAGCAAGGTGGGACGTTTCAGCACGGGTTGACAGTAGGCGGTGGGGGAGGGGATTTGCCCCAGGCCCGCCCCTTCCCGGAACCGGGGCTGGCGCCCCGGGCCCCCGTTCCGCGCTGACGCGCGGTGGCCTCAAACGCCGGCCGGGCTGAATTTTCGCCCCTGTCCGAGGCTGGCTTTCCGCCCGGTTCCGGGCAACAAATCAGCCCGTCCGGCGTTTGAGGACCGGGGTCCGGGGCGGAGCCCCGGTTCGGGAAGGGGCGGAGTGGGGAAAAGGGCCACCGCAGGCGCATCCGGTGCGCGGACCCGGCAAGGCCGGATCAGGCCCCCAGCAGCCTCGACGCCGTATAGATGCACAACCCCGCCAGCGCCCCCACCACCGTGCCGTTGATCCTGATGAACTGGAGGTCCCTGCCGATGTGGGCCTCGATCTTGCGGGACGTGTGGTCCGCGTCCCAGCTCGCCACCGTGTCCGTGATCAGGGCCGTGATCTCGTCGCGGTAGGTCGTCACCACGTACACCGCCGCGTCCTCCAGCCAGCGGTCGACCTTCGCGCGGAGCTTCTCGTCGGCCTTCATGCGTTCGCCGAGGGACAGCAGGCCCGCCCGGACGCGGAGGCGGAGTTCGCTGCGCTCGTCCTCGGCGGCGGCGACGATCATGGCGCGGACCGAGGACCAGGCGGAGGCGATCAGGTCCTGGACCTCGCCCCGGCCCAGCACCTCGGACTTCAGGCGCTCGACGCGCGCCCGGGTGTCCGTGTCGGACTGGAGGTCGGCCGCGAAGTCGGAGAGGAAGCGGTCGACGGCGCCGCGCGCCGGGTGGTCCGGCATGTCCCGCATCTCCGTGACGAAGCGGAGCAGTTCCTTATAGACGCGCTCGCCGACCTTGCGGTCCACGAAGCGGGGCGTCCAGCCGGGAGCGCCGCCCGTGACCGCGCCCATCACCGAGTCGCCGTGCGTCACCAGCCAGTCGTGGGCGCGTACGCACACCAGGTCCACGACGCGGCGGTGACCGCCGTCCGCGACGATCTTCTCCAGCATCGTGCCGATGCCGGGGGCGATCTCCTGGGCGTCGGCGCGCCGGGTGATGGCCTCGCCGACGACCGCCTGGACGTCGGAGTCCCGCAGCACGGTGAGGGCGCCGCGCAGGGCCGTGGCCAGCTCGGCCGTCACCCGGTCCGCGTGCGCCGGGTCGGCCAGCCAGGCGCCCAGCCGGGAGGAGATGCCGACGGCGCGCAGCCGGACCCGGACCACGTCGCCGGAGAGGAAGTTCTCGCCGACGAACTCGCCGAGGCTCTGCCCCAGCTGGTCCTTCTTCGTCGGGATGATCGCCGTGTGCGGGATGGGCAGGCCCATGGGGCGCCGGAAGAGCGCGGTGACCGCGAACCAGTCGGCCAGCGCGCCGACCATGCCCGCCTCCGCGGCCGCGGCCACATAGCCGGACCAGGCGCCCGCGCCCGAGGACTGCCCCCATTTGGCAAGGGCGTAGACGAGCGCGACAAGGAGCAGAAGGCCCGTGGCGAGGGTCTTCATCCGGCGCACTCCGCGGCGTTTCTCCTCATCTGCGGCGCTATAGGTGAGACCGCCCGCCGCAGTGGGCATCACCCTTTCGGCGGCTTCCGCATCGTCACCAAGGGACCGTTCCATCCGCACCACCCGTTCCAGCCGTCCTCACGTGCATTGTCCCTACTCGACGTACTCCGGGAACGCACCGGTAGTTCCCGGCGTCTGACAAGTCGCATGTGACACGTTGCGTGATCCCATCGGCCGACAGGCGCGCCCCGAAGCCATCGTGGGATCATGGAACGGCGATCGGACCGCGAGGGCGCTGTTGCTGATCAGTCGCTGTTCTCGTCCCCGGTTCCGCACCCGGAGCTCACCGCTCCGCCATTCCCAGGAGACTCCCGCCATGAACAGGCCACCCCTGCCCCGCGGCGCGGCGTACGCCGTCCTCGCCGCGCTGGCGGCCGTGGTGATACTCGTCTCGACCGCGATATTCGTCGGGGTCGGCGGCCAGGACGGTCAGGCCACGACGAGCACGCGCGAAAACCATGGCACGGCCGAGCCGGCCGCGTCCGGCGAGTGGATCGGCTCCTGGGCCACCTCCCCCTCGGCGGCGGAGCCGAACACCCCGAGGGGCTTCGCCGGGCAGTCCATCCGCAATGTGGTGCACACCAGCATCGGCGGCACCGGCGCTCGCATACAGCTCTCCAACCTCTACGGTGCGCAGCCACTGGCCGTCACCCACGCCTCGCTGGCCCTCTCGGCGGGCCCCGGCTCCCCCGCGGCGGCACCCGGCAGCATGCGCCGGCTGACCTTCGGCGGACAGCCCACGGTGACCATCCCGGCCGGTCGCTCCCTGCTCAGCGACCCCGTCCGGCTCGCCGTGCCGGCCGCGGCCGACCTGCTGGTCACCACGTACTCGCCCACCCCGTCCGGCCCGGTGACGTACCACCCGCACGCCCGTCAGACCTCCTTCCTGGCGCGCGGCGACCGGACGGAGGATGTCCAGGGCCTCGCGTTCACCGCGAAGACCCCTTACTGGCGGTACCTCAGCGCCGTCGACGTCTGGACCCAGGAGTCGCACGGCGCGGTCGTCGCCATCGGCGACTCGATCACGGACGGCGTGACCTCCACGCCCGGCGCCAACCGGCGCTGGACGGACTTCCTGGCCGCCCGGCTGCGCACCGAGGCAGGGGCGCCCCGCTACGGCGTCCTCAACGAGGGCATCAGCGGCAACCGGATCCTGCTCGGCAACTCCGGGCCCGCGCCGGTGAACAACATGAGCGGCCTCGACCGCTTCGACCGCGACGTCCTCTCCCGGACCGGCGCACGCGTCGTCGTCATGGAGCTCGGTGTCAACGACATACTCCGCCGCCCGGTGCAGACCGACCCGCAGCAGATCGTGAGCGGCCTCCGGCAGCTCGTGGCGCGGGCGCACGCGCGCGGTATGCGGGTGGTCGGCTCGACGCTGATGCCCTTCGAGGGGCACAAAGGCTCCACGGCCGGCCAGGACGTCACCCGGCAGCGCGTCAACGCGCTGATCCGGGCGGGCGGCGTCTTCGACGACGTCGTCGACTTCGACCAGGCGCTGCGGGACCCGGAGAACCCGGAGCGGCTGCTTCCGGCGTATGACTCCGGGGACCATCTGCACCCGAGCGACGCGGGGTACGCGGCGATGGCGCGGGCGCTGAACCTGGAGACGCTCAAGGGGCAGGCGGCGGCGGCGCTCTAAGCAGGCTCGGCGAAGTCCGGTGCGGTTCGGCAGCGCCCCGAAAGGGCTCGGGGAACCGCGCGGCCGGCCACGACGCGGATGACTCGCCGGAGTTCCAGCGGAGCGCTCAGCGGGGCGGACGCCTGCGGCGGGCTTTCCCCCACCCCGCCCCTTCCCGTAACCGGGGCTCCGCCCCGGACCCGGTGTCCTCAAGCGCCGGACGGGCTGATTTTCAGCCCGTCTGGGGGCACCTCCCAGCGGTAGCTGGGGGAGCTTGAGGATATTCGGGAAGGGGCGGGGCGGGGACAAAGCCCCGCGCAGCGGCACCCCCACGACCCCGTCCCCGGCCCCACTACTCCAGCGACTTGCGGCCGTCCTCGCTCCCCAGCCTGCGCTCCCCGCGGCGCTCCTCACGGCTCAGCCGACGCTCCTCGCGACGGTCCTCGCGCTCGGCCTGCTGGAGTCGCTTGCGCTCCTCCTTCTCCGCCTTCGTCGGCTTCCGCTCGACCGAGACACCGCCCCAGACCGCCAGGCCGGTGACCCGCACCCGCGGGGAGCCCGGGGTGCCCGGACCGGTCGCCTGGTCGCCGAAACCGCCCATGATGCCGACGCCGCTGACCTGCACGTCCAGGTCCTTCGGCACCACGACGCTCATGCCGCCCATGAGGGCGAAGCACCGGATGACGACCTCGCCGTCCTCGAAACGGGCCTCGCGCAGATCGATCTCGCCGCCGCCCCACATGGCGAAGGCGGTGAACTTGCGCGGCACCGTCCAGCCGCCCTTGCGGTGGAAGCCGCCCCAGACGCCGATGGCGCCCTTGGAGGTGCCGGTGCCGCCGATGCGGTCGCGCCAGGTGCCGGTTCCGGTGACCGGGGCCGGGGCGGATACGGATCCGGGGGCGGGGAGGTCCTTCACGAGCGGCTCCAGCTCGCCGCGCGTACGGGCCTTGTACGCCGCGTCGAGACGCTGCTCGAACTCCTCCATGTCGAGCCGCCCCTCGGCGACGGCCTCGCGCAGGACTTCGGAGATGCGCTCTCGTTCGGCGTCGGAGGCCCGCATGTCAGGTAGTTCGCTCATCATGCGGAACAGAGTAGGTCTTGGGGGTGGGTACCGGCCCCTCGGGCGGGCGAGGGTCCCGCTGCGCGGGGCTTTGTCCCCTACCCACCCCCTCGGACCCCCGTCTCCAGACGCCGGACGGGCTGATTTTCAGCCCGTCCGGCGTTTGAGGACATTCGGGAAGGGGCGGGTAGGGGAAAAGGCCCGCCGCAGGCGCACCACCCCGCACCACCACACCGCCCCCTACCCACCCACCTCCACCAACCCCGTCTCATACGCCGCGATCACCGCCTGCGCCCGATCCCGAACCCCCAGCTTCCCGAACACCCCCGTGATGTGGTTCTTCACCGTCGACACACTGATGTCCATCGCCCCCGCGATCCCCGCGTTGTCCAGCCCCGTCGCCATCAGCCGCCACACCTCCACCTCACGCCGCGTAAGCCCACCCGCATCCGTGACGACCGGCGGTTCCGGGCGGCGCGGAGTCCGGACGTACGTCGAGATCAGACGGGTCATCAGCCGGGGCGCCACCGCCGCCTCGCCGGTGTGCACCACCCGCACCGCCGCGACCAGTTCCTCCGGCGAGATGTCCTTGGGCAGGAAGCCGTACGCGCCCGCGCGCAGGGCGGCCACCACGTACTCGTCCATGTCGAAGGTGCTCAGCGCCAGTACCCGGCACCCGGGCACCTCCCGCGCGAGCCGGCCGGTCGCCTCGACGCCGTCCAGCAGCGGCATCCGGATGTCCATCACGACCACATCCGGCAGCAGCCGGTGCGCCAGGGCCACCGCCTCCTCGCCGTCGCCCGCCTCGCCCACGACCTCGAAGGCCGGGTCGGGCGAGAGGATCAGGGCCAGGCCACGCCGTACCAACGGCTGGTCGTCCGCTATCAGGACCCTGATCGGCCGCTCCCCCGGCCGTTCCTCCGGGCGTTCCCCCGGGCGTTCCCCCGGGGCGCCACCGCCCGTCGTACCAGCCGTCGTACCAGCCGCCATCCCGTCCACCGGCTTCCTCCGTCCTCCGTGTCCCGCACCGCTCATCCCAGCGTCCTCTCCCCCGCCTTCAGCGGCAGCCGCGCCGCCACCCGGAAGCCGCCCCCGTCGCGCGGGCCCGCCTCCAGCGTCCCGCCGTGCAGGACGACCCGCTCCCGCATCCCCACCAGGCCGTAGCCGGATCCCTGGGCGGGCCTCCCGAAACCGCCCGGCGGGCCCGCGCCGTCGTCCGACACCTCGACCGTCACCCCGTCCGGCCCGTACGTCAGGCGTACGGAGGCCCGCGCCCCGCCCGCGTGCTTGCGCGCGTTCGTCAGCGCCTCCTGCGCGATCCGGAACACGGTCAGGCCCACGCTCGGCGGCAGCGGGCGCTCCTCGCCCCGGACGTCGAGCTCGGCGGGCAGCCCGGCCCGGCAGGACTCGGCGACGATCCGCGCCAGGTCCCCGACGCCCGGCTGCGGGGCGTCGGGCGCCCCTTCCGCCCGGTCCGTCTCGTCCCCGGCCCGCAGCACGTCCAGCAACTGCCGCATCTCGCGCAACGCGATCCGCCCCGAGCCCTCCAGGGTGAGCAGCGCCTCCCGCGCCACCTCCGGGCGGGCGAGGTTGGCGCGGGCGCCCCCGGCCATCAGCTGCATGGTGGTGATGTGGTGCGCCACGATGTCGTGCAACTCGCGGGCGATGCGCCGCCGTTCCTCGGCCACCGCGCGGTCGGTGAGCCGCCTCCGCTTGGCCTCGGCGTCCCGCTGCCAGCGGTTGCCGAAGGCCGCCGCGCCGACGACGAGCAGCCCGGAGGCCACCCCGCCCACCAGCTCCACGAGCCTCGGCTCCGGCCACGACTCCAGCCCCACCAGCGGCACCGCCATGGCCGCGAGCGTCGCCGGCACCACCACGGCCGCGCCCCGGAACCGTACGACCGTGTACAGCGCGACGACGACCGTGGCGTTGAAGTGCTGCTGGATCGGCACACTGCAGTTCAGCACCAGGCCGGCCGCCAGGACGGCCACGAGGGTCAGCACCGGGGCGCGGCGCCGGGCCAGCAGCGGCAGCGCGGCCACCACCATCAGCACGCACCCGACCGCGGGGATGTGCCCCCGGTCGGCCTGGCTGGTGACCGAGAAGCCGATCAGGTCCACGACCGCCGCCCCGACCGCGACCAGCGCGTCATTGCGCGTCCAGGGCAGCGCGTCGCCCCTCGGCCGTACCCCGTGGCCCTCGGGCGCGAGGCGCGTCGTCGGCATCTCCGGTCCTCCCCCGCCGGCCGCCCACCGGCCCTCACCGGTGCCGTCACGACCGCCCTGTCGTGATCCATTCTCGCAGCGGCCCCCGGCCCGGACCCCGGCCCCGGAGCCGATCCCGGACCAGGACCAGGGTCCCGGTCGACGGCCCCGCCCGGCCCCCGCTCCCAGCCCGCTTCTCGTCCCGCGCTCGGACGATCCGCGGCTTCCACGCTGATGAGCTGGACACCGACCGGGAAACACCCGGCGCACACCACCGCCGGAGGACAGCAGTGATCCGCGCCCTGACCGGGTACGCCACCCGCCACCCATGGAAGGTCATCGCCGTCTGGCTGGTGCTGGGCCTCTCCCTGACCGTGCTCGGCCAGGGGCTGCTCTACCGCGTCACCCAGACACAGACCGGCGACTTCCTGCCGGCGAAGTACGACTCGGCCGCCGCGCTGAAGATCGCCGAGGAGCGGTTCGGGGTGAAGCCCGACGCCAACACGGTCACGATGCTCGTCGCCCGCACCGACGGCAAGCCGCTCACCGGGCCCGACCACCGCCGCGTCGGCGACCTCGCCGGGAAGCTGAGCAGCCGGCGCGTACCGATGCCCCGGCCCAAGGAGGAGGACGGCGGCCCGGACTTCCTGGCCAAGGACCACTCCCAGACACCCAAGGTCAGCCCCGCCGTGCTCGCGCCGGACCGCGGCTTCGAGCTGCTCTCCGTCCAGCTGACCGGCAATTCCATGGACCCCGGCCTCCAGGACCTCTACCGCGCCTTCCGCGACCGGGCGAAGGACGACTTCGCCGGGGCCGGGCTGCGCACCGGCTTCACCGGCGGCCTGGCCGACCTCACCGACACCGCCGACGCCGAGAAGACCACCCAGGAGGTCGTCGGCATCCTCATGGTCGGCCTGATCGTGCTGATCAACGTCCTGGTCTTCCGCAGTGTGCTGGCCGCCTTCATCCCCCTGCTCGCCGTCGTCATCGTCGGCGGCGCCGCGACGGGCGCGGTCGCGGGCGGCGCCATGCTCACCGGCATCAAGCTCGACCCCTCCACCCCCAGCATGATCAGCGTGGTGCTGATCGGCATCGGCGTCGACTACTTCCTCTTCCTCCTCTTCCGCTTCCGCGAACACCTGCGGGCCCACCCGGACCTGCCCGCCCGCACCGTGTCGGGCGAGGTCAGCGCCCGGGTCGGCACCGCGATCACCTCGGCCGCGCTCACCATCGTGGCCGCCTTCGCCACCCTCGGGATCGCGACGTTCGGACAGTTCCAGGTGCTCGGCCCGGCCATCGCCGTCTCGGTCCTCGTCATGCTGCTGGCCAGCCTCACCTTCATGCCCGCACTGCTCGCGGTCACCGGGCGCCGGATGTTCTGGCCCTCCCGCGCCCTGAAGCGCGAGCCGCGCCCCGGCACGGCGGGACGCGTCGGCGCCCTGGTCGCCCGGCGCCCCGTCGTACTCGCCCTGGCCGCCGTCGCCCTGCTCGGCGCACTGTCCGCCGGACTGGCCGGCATCCGCATGGACTTCGGCAACGGCGGCGGCGACCGGGAGACCCCGGCCAAGACCACCGCCACCGAGATCTCCCGCACGCTGCCCGCCGGGGTGTCCGACCCGGCGACCGTCTACGTCACCGCCAAGGACGGCCGCACCCTCGCCGCCGGGGAGCTCGGCGGCCTGGCCAAGGCCCTCGCGCAGGTCGAGGGCGTCGGCCAGGTGGGCGGGACCGCCCTCAACGGGGACCGCACCGCCGCCCGCCTCGACCTCTACCTCACCCCGGGCCCCCAGACCCAGCAAGCCCGCGACCTCGTCTCGGGGCCCGTCCGCGACGCCGTCGCCCGGCACACCCCGGCCGGCCTTACGGCCCACGTCGGCGGCACCGCCGCGGTCTTCGCGGACATCTCCACCGCCGTCGGCCACGACCTGCGGATCGTCTTCCCCGTCGCCGCCGTGCTGATCGCCCTCATCCTGCTCGTCCTGCTGCGCAGTCTGCTCGCCCCGGCCGTCCTCATGATCGCCGTCGGCCTCGGCTTCGCCGCCACGCTGGGCGCGTCCGCGCTGTTCTTCCAGCACCTCCTCGACAAGCCGGGCGTCAACTTCGTACTCCCGCTGGTGCTGTTCCTCTTCGTCGTCGCCCTCGGCACGGACTACAACATCCTGATCAGCGACCGGATCCGGGAGGAGATGGCGCGCCCCGGCCCGGCCCGCGCGGCCGTCGCCCGCGCCGTACGCCACACGGCGCCCGCGATCGCCACGGCGGGGGTCGTCCTCGCCGCGTCGTTCGGCAGCCTGGCGGTCAACGCGGACCCGTCCACGCAGCAGATCGGGTTCGCGACGGCGCTGGGGATCCTGCTCTCGGCGTTCGTCCTCTCGATCGTGC
Source organism: Streptomyces eurocidicus (assembly GCF_002891295.1). Classification (GTDB taxonomy): domain Bacteria; phylum Actinomycetota; class Actinomycetes; order Streptomycetales; family Streptomycetaceae; genus Streptomyces; species Streptomyces eurocidicus. The sequence goes on from NZ_LGUI01000001.1 coordinate 960,390, forward strand.
TGGTGCCGGCGCTGGCCGCGCTGCTCGGACGGGGGATCTGGTGGCCGGTACGACCCGGCCGTACGGGACGCCACACGGCGGAACCGGTGGCCGAGCCGCTGTACGAGCGGGTGTCCGTGCACTAGGACGAGGGCCGTCCCGGGGGGGCGGGCCCGGGCTCGGGCCGTCTCCGGGGGCCGGGGCCGGGCTCGGGCGAGAGCCGTCGCCGGGGGGCGGGCCCGGGCTCGCGGGCTCCGGGCCCGGCCCTCAGGGGCCGGACGGGATAATCCCCCCATGAAGCGCCTGATCCTCGCCACCCGCAACGCCAACAAGGTCACCGAGCTCCGCGCCATCCTGGAGGAGGCGGGCCTCGACGTCGAGCTCGTCGGCGCCGACGCCTACCCCGAGATCCCGGACGTCAAGGAGACCGGCGTCACCTTCGCCGAGAACGCCCTCCTCAAGGCCCACGCCCTGGCCCGCGCCACCGGCTTCCCGGCCGTCGCCGACGACTCCGGCCTCTGCGTCGACGTCCTGAACGGCGCCCCCGGCATCTTCTCGGCCCGCTGGGCCGGCACCCACGGCGACGACAAGGCCAACCTCGACCTCCTCCTCGCCCAGCTCGGCGACATCGCCGACGAACACCGCGCCGCGCACTTCGCCTGCGCCGCCGCCCTCGCCCTCCCGGACGGCACGGAACGCGTCGTCGAGGGCCGCCTGGAGGGCACCCTCCGCCACGAACCGACGGGCGCCGGCGGCTTCGGCTACGACCCGATCCTCCAGCCCCTGGGCGAGACCCGCACCTGCGCGGAACTGACCCCGGCGGAGAAGAACGCGATCAGCCACCGGGGGAAGGCGTTCCGGGGGCTGGTGCCGGTGGTGCGGGAGCTGCTGGGCTGAGAGAGGCACACAACGACGGCCCGGCTCGCGTGCGCGAGCCGGGCCGTCGGCATCGGTGCGCCCGGTCGGATTCGAACCGACAAACACGACCACCTAAAGATCGCCGCTCAGCCCTTGGCGTACGGGCGCATGTACCGCGCCCTACCTTACTGCGCGAACCTGACGGTCGGGGACGGCAGCTTACGAGATTCGCCGTCGGCCTCCTCGACACCAGGTGCTGGTCACCGCGTGGCAGTTCGGGCAGAGATAGCGGAGGTTCTCGCGGCGGTTGTCGAGCCGGTCACCGCTGATGTGGTCGATCTCCAGGACGAGTCGCTTACCTTGCCAGGTGTCGCTGATGCCACATGCGCCACAGACATAGGGGACACCGAGCTCGTCGAGAGATCGCCGGAGGAGAGCAGTCTTCGCCCGAGGCGAACCTGTCGGCAGTCTCCGGAGGATCTCCGAGGCGTGTTTCCGGTTGCGTGAAGGCCGTCCGCGTTGGTGCCCCTGCCCGACGAAGTGCGACGTGGAGATCCCGTATGCCGCGATGCTCCGCTTGGCCAGTGCGCGGCCCGCTCCACCGTTGGGCCGCCCAAGCGCCCGCATCACCCCGGCCAGGCTGTAGGACTCGACGACCGCTTTCCGTAGCTCGCCCTCCGGAATCAGCGCCGACCCACGGTTTCCCCGCCTGCCTGTGAAGTGCGAGGTGTCGATGCCATAGCGCTCAAGCTTTCTGCTGAAGTGGCTGTACGCGCTGTCGTACGGAGGAACATCCATGTACGCGAGCATTTCCCGGATGCTGTGACAGTGCGCGGCAGCCTCCGCCAGCAATTCCTTGGAGTAGCTACGCCGCGCGCGTGGAGGAAGCGGCTCCTCGACGAAGTGCCCTGTGGCTATGCCGTAGTGGTCGAGACGGCCGCGGAGATACCTGAGCGGCCCACTGCCGAGGGGAGCGCCGAGTCTGCGCAGCATGTCGACGAGGCTGGTGGACACGGCGGCCGTCCTGGCCAGCCGGTCCTCGGTGTACCGGGCGCGGCGTGTCATGCCCGGCTCCTTCGCTTCCGGCCGCGGTAGGTATCGGTCACCGCATGGCAGTTGGGGCAGAGTAAGCGGAGATTCTCAGGCCGGTTGTCCCACCAGTCGCCGTTGATGTGGTCCACCTCCAGTCGGAGAGCCATGCCGTTCCACACCGTGCCGTTTCCGCACTCGGCGCACGACTCGTCCGTTCCGGCCTTCAGCAATGCCCGGCGAAGTCTCTCGCCCGGGACACGCCCGTCCGACGGCGAGCCCATCGTGAGCACGTTCCTCGGGGGCCGCTTCGGCCCGCTCCGGCCCACTGCCGAGAAGTGGGAGGTGTCGATGTTCAACGCCGCGATCCGCCGCCCGATGTGGGCCTGGTTCCCGCCCACCGGATTGATGCCGAGGCGCCGCACCACCTCCACGACGCTCCCCGACAGAGCGACCAGCTCCCGCAGTGTCGCCTCCGTGTGTCGGACGCGGCCTGTCGTGAAGTGCGAGGTGTCCACTCCGAGCTCGGCCATCCTCGCCCGGATGTACGTCCGGCTCCCCGGTGTCGGCGTGCCGCCGCACCTTCGCACCGCCTCGTCGTACGACGCCGAAGCGCGAGCCGCCTCGACGAGCATCTCGTATGTGTACCTGACCGGCATGGTTCCCCTCCGTACGGACCGGCGGAGGGGTCCGGACCCGCGGCCGCGTCCGGAATCCCTCACTCACCGGTAATGGCTGCAGAGTCCTGGGCGCGGCCACGTCCATGCGTTCGCGGCCTCGAACTGCTCAACGAATGGATCATCGGACAGTTACGCCGAAGGCGGGACGTGTCGGAACTTCGGGCCCGGGGCCCGGGGCGTCACCCGCGCGCTCCGCGACGGCTCGAACCGACGGGGTGGGGGTGAGCGAGATAGGTCACTTGGACGAGGCACGGCGGAAGGGAACCTGATATAGGCATGAAGGGAACGCGTTGCCCGAATTCCCCGTCCTCAGAGCTGAGGGCGGACAGCACCCCCTCAGTTGCACGTCCCCACCCAGGAAGAGAGGCCGATGGCCGACCGTGCGGAGTCTCGCCGGGCCCGCCCGCGCACCGTCGTGGCGGCCTTCGCGGCGGTGACCGCCGTGGCGTTCGGCGGCGTGTGGTTCAGCCAGGCGCAGGACCGGGCGAACGCGGTGTCCGACGCTCCGAAGACGGCGGCGGCCCAGAAGTCCAAGGCGCCGCGCGCGGGTGAGGCGAAGGCCGACGCCGCCCCGGCGAAGACCCCGGGGGTCCGGGAGTGCGGGCTGGGCGAGCCGGTCGTCGAGCCGGAGATCATCACGCTGACGTGCGCGGACGCCGGGATGGTGGCGAGCGGCATCAAGTGGGCGCACTACGCGGTCGACGGCGCCGAGGGCAATGGCGTGGTGCAGGTGTCACGAGGTGCGAACGGGGCGGGTGTCACGTCCTTCCCGGCGCGTTTCCGGCTCTACGGCGCGAAGAACGTCGACGGGAAGATGGCGTTCACCGGCCTGGAGGTCGACTACGCGGGGGCCACGCCCCTGGGCGAGTCGCGGGAAACGTACTCGATCGCGTGATGGGAATCCGTGGCCGGATCGCGCTCGCGATCTCCTTCGTCACCGCACTCGCCGTCGTGGTCCTCGGCCTCTCCGTGCACCACATCTCCGCCGTGGAGCGCGCCGGGCAGGCGCAGTCGTACCAGGACAGCCTGCTCAGCTCGGCGCTCCAGGTCTATCAGCGGGACAGCCTGCTGGCGCTCGGCGCGCAGCTCGACGACTCCACGCTGCCGCCCGTGCTGATGGAGGCGGTCCGCGAGGGCCGTTCCGGTACGTACATCAGCGGCGGCGGCGATCCGCGGGTGTGGGCGGCGACGGAGGTCGACGGCGGGAAGGTGCTGTCGGTCTCGGCGCCGTACCCCGACCGCGACCCGCTCCAGCGGGCCCTGGACAAGGCGCTGGTGGTGGCCGGCGCGGCCACGGTGGCGCTGATGGCGGTGGTCGCGTGGTTCGTGGCGCAGAGCCTGTCGCGGCGGCTGCGGCACAGCGCCGCGGCGGCCCGCCGGATAGCGGCGGGCGAGCCGCCGGACCCGGAGGCGCTGGCGGCCGGCGGCCGGGACGAGGTCGCGGAGCTGGGCCGGTCGGTGCACCACATGGCGACGTCCTTGGCGGCCCGGGTGGAGGCGGAGCGCGAGTTCACCGCGGACGTGGCGCACGAGCTGCGGACGCCGGTGGCCGGTCTGGTGGCCTCGGCGGAGCTGCTGCCGCACCCGCGGGCGGTGGAGATGGTCCGGGAGCGGGCGCAGACGATGCGGGTGCTGGTCGAGGACCTGCTGGAGGTCTCGCGGCTGGACGCCGGGCGGGAGCGGGCGCAGCTGGACGAGGTGGAGTTGCCGTCGCTGGTGCGCGGCATCGTGAAGCGGGCGCAGGGCCAGCGCGGGGTCGACGAGGTGTCGGTCGAGGTGGTCGGCGAGGGCCGGATCGTGGCGACGGACGCCCGCCGGGTGGAGCGGATCCTGGTGAACGTCCTGGGCAACGCCGCGAAGCACGGGAAGCCGCCGATCGAGGTGCTGGTGGAGGGCACCCGGATCACGGTGCGCGACCACGGTGACGGCTATCCGCCGGAGCTGGTCGACCAGGGGCCCCGGCGGTTCCGTACGGCGGCGCCGGAGCGGGGCACCGGGCATGGCCTGGGGCTGACGATCGCGGTGGGTCAGGCGGTGGTGCTGGGGGCGCGGCTGGAGTTCGGCTCGGCGGAGGGCGGCGGCGCGCAGGTGGTCCTGGACCTCCCGGAGGCGGAACCGCCGACCGCGGAGGTGTGAGGGAGCGGAGGCGTGGGGCCACGGAGGTGTGAGGGAGCGGAGGCGTGAGGCCGCGGAGACGTGAGGGAGCGCGGGCTTCCGGAGCCTCGTAGGGCCTCGCGGGGCCCTACGGCACGACGGGCCCGCCCCGGAGTCCGACACCCGTCCCGTAGCCCCGGACCCGCCGTCCCGCAGACCGGACCCGCCGCTCCGTAGACCGGGCCCACCTCGTAGACCAGACCGGCCGCCCCGTAGACCGGACCCGCCTCGTAGACCGGACCCGCCGCCCCGTAGACCGGGCCCACCTCGTAGACCAGACCGGCCGCCCCGTAGACCGGGCCCGCCCCGTAGACCCGGGCCGGACGACGGGCCAGGGTCCGACGTCCGGGCCCCGGGCGTCGAGCTCCGGGCGTCGGGCGCCGGAGCCCGACCGCCGGACTCCGGGGCCCGGCCCGTGGTCCGGGCCCCGGCCCGTAGACCTACAGCCCCAGATCCTTGATGATCTTCGCGACGTGGCCCGTGGCCTTCACGTTGTAGAGGGCGCGCTCCACCTTCCCCTCCTCGTCGACGATGATCGTCGACCGGATGACGCCCGTCACCGTCTTGCCGTACAGCTTCTTCTCGCCGAACGCGCCGTATGCCTCCAGCACCTTCTTCTCCGGGTCCCCGACCAGCGTGACCTTGAGCTCCTCCTTCTCGCGGAACTTCGCGAGCTTCTCCGGCTTGTCGGGGGAGACGCCGATCACGTCGTAGCCGTGGCCGGTGAGGAAGTCGAGGTTGTCCGTGAAGTCGCACGCCTGCTTGGTGCAGCCCGGGGTGAGGGCGGCCGGGTAGAAGTAGACGATGACCTTGCGGCCCTTGTGGTCGGCGAGCGAGACCTGCTTGCCGTCCGCGTCGGGCAGGGTGAAGGCGGGGGCGGTGTCGCCGGGCTGCAGTCGCTCGCTCATGACTCTCCTCGTGGTGACCTGGGGGCGGGCCCGCGGTGGCGGGCGCCGCCTCCCGAGACTAGCCACCACGTGGATCGGGGGTGCCGCGGGGCACGGCGTCCGGCGAGCTGACAGACTGTCGTCATCACTCATCATCACTCTTATCGAGACGACGGAGGCAGCGCGGTGTCGGATGCCAGGACCCCTGCGCAGATCGAGGCGGACATCGCCCGCAGGCGGGAGGAGCTCGCCGTGACGCTCGACGAGATCGGGGTGCGGATGCACCCGAGCACGATCGTGGGCGACGCGAAGGCCAAGGTGGCCGCGAAGGTGGACGCCACCGCCGGCCGTGCCTACGTGGCGGCGAACCGGCTGGTGTCGGATGTGCGGGCGCGGTTCGTGACGGAGGAGGGCACGCCCCGGCTGGACCGGATCGTGCCGGTCGCCATGGTGGCCGTGGGTGTGATCGGGCTGCTGACGGTCTCCTCGCGTCGTCACAAGGCGTAGCGCCGGTACCCGCGGAGGCCCCGCGGGTACCCGGCGGAACCGGGAGGATCCCGGCGGATACCGACCTGTGGCCCCGGGCGGCGCGTGCGGCCGGGTACGGTCAGGGGCGTGAGTACGCATACCACCCACGACAAGCTGCCCATCCGGATGCTGCACGACCGTGTGCTGGTCCGGACCGACATTCCCGAGGGCGAGCGCCGGTCCACCGGCGGCATCGTCATTCCGGCGACGGCGGCGGTGGGCCGCCGGCTGGCCTGGGCCGAGGTCGTGGCGGTCGGGCAGAGCGTGCGCACCGTGGAGCCGGGCGACCGGGTGCTGTACGACCCGGAGGACCGCGCCGAGGTGGAGGTGCGCGGTGTCGCGTACGTCCTGATGCGCGAGCGGGACCTGCACGCGGTGGCGGCGGAGCGCCTGGAGGGGTCGGACGACTCCACGGGGCTGTATCTCTGAATCTCCGAGCGCCCCTGAGGCCCGCGATCGAGACCCGCGACTGAGGCCCGCGACCGAGACCCCGGCTGAAACCTCCGACGCTCCCGCTACCCGCGTTTCGTCCTTTTTGATACGGTCATAAGAGCCCGACGAGACGCGCCGTACCGGGTCAGGACAAGACGACGCACCCCTGTAGAGAGACTCCACGGAGGTGCCGTCATGGCATGGGTCCTGCTCGCCGTCGCCGGTCTGCTCGAGGTCGGCTGGTCGATCGGCATGAAGTTCACCGAGGGGTTCACCCGGCTGTGGCCGAGCGTGTTCACCGTCGCGGGTATCGCCGCCAGCATGCTGCTGCTCTCGCAGGCCGCGAGGTCGCTCCCCATCGGTACCGCCTACGGCGTGTGGGTGGGCATCGGCGCGGCCGGTGCGGCGGTGCTGGGCATGGTGGTGCTGGGAGAGCCCGCGACCGCCGCGCGGATCTTCTTCGTCGTGCTGCTGCTGGTGGCGGTGGTGGGCCTGAAGGTCACCTCGGGCCACTGACGCCCGGAGCGATCCGGCGGAGCGGGCCCGGAACCGAGAAGGTTCCGGGCCCGCTTCCGTGTTCCCGCCGGGTGCCTGGCGCGTGTCAGTAGTCGTAGCCCAGCAGGTCGCCCCTGTCGGCGCCATGCTTTCCGTTCAGCCCGCCGCCCCTGGGCTCCCCCGGCTCGAAGGTGAAGATCGGCGGGATCGTCGGGGGGCCGGTCGGCGGGCCGGGGATCGTCGGCGGGCCGGTGGGCGGCAGCGGCGGCGCGGAGGTGGGCGGCGGGGCCGTCGGCGGGGCCGAGGTGGCCGGCGGGGCGCTGGGGGACTCCGGGGGCGCCGAGCTGGCGGGCGGCTCCAGCGGCGGTACGGTGCCGCCGCTCGCGGTGTTCAGGTCGAAGTCCTTGACCGGGGTGCCCGACAGGGCGGCGGAGGTGTAGGCCCCCCAGATCTCGGCGGGGTAGCCGCCGCCGTTGATGCGGTCCAGGCCGGTCGCCCCGTAGAGCGGCTTCTGGTCGCCGGTGTCGGAGTCCTGGCCCATGACGGCGACGACGGTGGCGAGGTCGGGGGTGTAGCCGGCGAACCAGGCGGCCTTGTCCTCCTCCGCGGTGCCGGTCTTGCCGGCGGCGGGGCGTCCGGCGGCCTGGGCGGCGGCGCCCGTGCCGTTGTCGACGACGCTCTCCAGGATCGCGGTGGTGGTGTCAGCGGCCTCGCGGGAGACGGCCTGCTTGGTGTCCTTGCCGGGCAGCGAGACGCTCTCGCCGGCCTTGGTGACCTTGTCGACCAGGGTGTAGGCGCCGTGCCTGCCGTGGTTGGCGAGGGTCGCGTACGCCTGGGTCATGTCGAGGACGCTGGCGGTGGCGACGCCGAGGGCGATGGACGGGGTGGCGATCAGCTCGGGGGTCTTGTCGGGGATGCCGAGGGCGACGGCGGTGTTCTTGACCTTGGCGGGGCCGACGTCCTGGGCCATCTGGGCGTAGACGGCGTTGACGGACAGGTCGGTGGCCTTGGTGACGGTGATCTGTCCGTACGAGCGGTCGTCCTCGTTGGCCGGGGCGAAGCCGACCGGGCCGCCGGGGCCGCGCACGGGGCGTTTGTTGGTGCCGTCGTAGACCGTGTTGGGGGTGATGGCCCGGCCGTCCTGGGTCGTGGAGTCGTTCTCCACGGCGGAGGTGAAGACGAAGGGCTTGAAGGTGGAGCCGACCTGGTAGTCGCGGCGGGTGGCGTTGTTGACGTACTGCTTGGTGTAGTCGATGCCGCCGTAGAGGGCGACGACGCGGCCGGTCTTGGGGTCGATGGAGGCGCCGCCCGCCCTGACGTAGCGGTCGACCTTGCGGTTGTCGCTCAGCTCGTCCATCAGCCGCTTCTGCACGGCGTCGACGAAGGCGTCCTGCTTCTTGCGGTCGATGGTGGTGGTGATGCGGTAGCCGCCGCGGGCCAGCGTCTGCTCGTCGACCAGCTTGTTGGCGGTGAGGTGGTCCTTGACCGCTTCGACGAGATAGCCGCGCTGTCCCGACATCCCCACCCGCGGCTTGGACTTGCCGGGCACCGGGAAGGTCATCTTGGCGCGCTCGTCGGCGGCGAGCCACTTCTTCTTGACCATGCCGTCGAGGACGTAGTTCCAGCGGGCCGTGGCGCGCGGCTTGTTCTCCGGGTGGGCGCCGACGTCGTAGGCGCTGGGGGCGTTGAGGAGGGTGGCGAGGTAGGCGCCCTCCGCGGCGTTCAGCCGGTCGGAGTCCTTGTTGTAGTACGCCTGGGCGGCGGCCTGGATGCCGTAGGCGTTCCGGCCGAAGTAGCTGGTGTTGAGGTAGCCCTCGAGGATCTCGTCCTTGCTCTGCTCGCGGTCGAGCTTGATCGCGATGAAGAACTCCTTCACCTTGCGGGTGACGGTCTGCTCCTGGCCCAGGTAGTAGTTCTTGACGTACTGCTGGGTGATGGTGGAGCCGGACTGCTTGCCCTTGCCGGTGGCGGTGTTCCAGGCGGCGCGCAGCATGGCCTCGGGGTTGACGGCCGACTCGGAGTAGAAGTCGCGGTCCTCGGCGGCGAGGACCGCGTGCTGGACGTCCCGGGGGACCTTGCTCAGGGAGACGCTCTCGCGGTTGACCTCGCCGTCGCGGGCGAGCTGGGAGCCGTCGGAGTAGAGGTAGACGTTGCTCTCCGCGACGGCGGCTCTGTTGGCCGCGGGGATGTGCACCAGCATGTAGCCGGCGACGAGGGCGCCGGCGACGAGCAGGACGATCAGCAGGAAGCCGCCGAGCACCATGCGCCAGGTGGGCAGGAGGCGGCGCCAGCCGGTGCGCTTGGGCCGGCCGGGTCTTCCTCTGCGGCCGGGCCCGGCGCCGTCCTTCGGCGACCAGCCCGCCGGCCGGGTGTGGTCACCGCCGGCCGGCCGCTGCTGTGACTGCTCGTCGCTCATGTCTGTTGGGACTCCTCGGCCGCCACCGGGGTTGTGCGACCGCGGTGAGGGCGGTGTTGTGTCGGGCGGTTCGCCATGCGGCTCACGCCCCGTAAAACACTTTCGCATCATGCGTTCCGCGCCACGAGGGCGTAGCGCACCTGCGACGGCCTTGTAAGGGCCGTCCGGGTCAGGCCGACCACTCCTTGGGGTGAAAAAGCCGTGGTCGACGACTGAACAGGGCCGCTAAGCTCCCTGCGCTTCGGAGGCGGCGGACTATCGAGGTTCAACGACGGGAGGTGTCCCGGGATGCGGCTCTACGCGGCCGTGGCGGTGAGTGGTTTCCGGCGGTATGCCACGTATCGCGTCGCGACGGCGGCGGGCGTCTTCACCAATACGGTGTTCGGCTTCGTCATCGCCTGCACCTTCTCCGCCCTCTGGGACGAGCGCCCGCACCTCGGCGGTTACGACCGGTCGCAGGCGCTCACCTTCGTCTGGGTGAGCCAGGGGCTGCTGGCGGTCATGTCCCTGCTGGGCGGCGGCTTCCAGGAGGAGCTCCAGGAGCGCATCCGCTCCGGGGACATCGCCGTCGACCTCTACCGCCCCGCCGACCTCCAGCTGTGGTGGCTCGCCGCGGACCTCGGCCGGGCCGGCTTCCAGCTGCTGGGCCGCGGGGTCGTCCCGCTGTCCGTCGGCGCCCTCGCCTTCGAGCTGGCGCTGCCCGCCGACCCGCTGCGCTGGCTCGTCTTCCTCCTCTCGGCGCTGCTCGGCGTCGTGGTGGGCTTCGGGCTGCGCTTCCTGGTGGCCCTGTGCGCCTTCTGGCTGCTCGACGGCGCCGGCGTCAACATGATCAGCGCACTGCTGTGCATGTTCTTCACGGGGATGACGCTGCCGCTGACGGTCTTCCCCGGTCTCTTCGGCGAGATCGCCCGGCTGCTGCCCTGGGCGGCCGTGCTCCAGGTGCCCGTGGACGTCCTGCTCGGCGTGCACTCCGGGGCCGGGCTCGCCCGCGCGCTGGCCTTCCAGGCGCTGTGGGCGGTGCTGCTGCTGGCCGCCGGGCGGGCGACGCAGTCCCTGGCGACCAGGAAGGTGGTGGTGCAGGGTGGCTGACGCCCAGGCGGGCCCCCGGAGCGCGTACCCGCCGCCGCGCCCGCCCGAGGCCCTCGGCCGGGCCCGTGGCGCCCTCGGGGCCCTGCGCGCGTACGGGCTGATCGTCGCGATGTGGGTGCGCTCGACGATGGCCTACCGCGCGTCCTTCCTGATGACGACGTTCGGCAACTTCGCGGCCAGCGGCCTCGACTTCGCCGCCGTCATGATCATGTTCTCGCACATCGACCGGCTCGGCGGCTTCACCCTCCCCGAGATCGCGCTGCTGTACGGGGCGACCAGCACCTCTCTGGGCCTCGCGGACCTCGTCCTCGGCAACATGGACCGGGTCGGGCAGCGCGTCCGCGACGGCACGTTCGACACCCTGCTGGTACGCCCCGTGCCCGTCCTCGTCCAGGTCGCCGCCGACCGCTTCGCGCTGCGCCGCGTCGGCCGGGTCTCCCAGGGCCTGCTGGTCCTCTGCTGGGGCGCGGTGGGCGCGGGCGTCGCCTGGACCCCGGCGAAGGCGCTCTTCGCGGCGGTGATGGTGATCGCCGGGGCCGCCATCTTCGCCGCCGTCTTCATCGGCGGCGCCGCCTTCCAGTTCTGGTCGGCCGACGCCGCCGAGGTGCAGAGCTCCTTCACCTACGGCGGCTCGACGATGCTCCAGTACCCGCCGGCGGTCTTCGCCCGGGAGCTGGTGCGCGGGGTGACCTTCGTGGTGCCGCTCGCCTTCGTCAACTGGATCCCGGCGCTGCGCCTGCTGGGCCGGGACGACCCGCTGGGCCTGCCGGGCTGGGTGGACTTCTGCGGGCCGGCGGTGGCCCTGGCGATGCTCCTGGGGGCGGGGCTGCTGTGGCGGGTGGGACTGAGGAACTACCGGAGCACGGGAAGCTGAGAGGCGGCTGGGGAGAGTTGTCCGAGGAAGGGTTTATCGAACTGGACGGCGTCGAGAAGGTCTTCGACGTCCGTCGCAAGGCGGGATTCCTGCGCCGCGAGCGACACCGGGTACGCGCCGTGGACGGCATCGGCTTCCGTGTCGCGCGCGGTGAGATGGTCGGTTACATCGGTCCCAACGGCGCCGGGAAGTCCACCACCATCAAGATGCTCACGGGCATCCTGACCCCCAGCGCCGGCCGGCTGCGCGTCGCGGGCGTCGATCCCTCCCGCGAGCGCACAAGGCTCGCGCACCGCATCGGCGTGGTCTTCGGCCAGCGCACCACCCTCTGGTGGGACCTGCCGCTGCGCGACTCGTACGGCCTGGTGCGCCGCATGTACCGGGTCCCCGAGGCGCGCTACCGGTCGAATCTGGAGCGCTGCGTGGAGCTCCTGGACCTGGGTGACCTGCTCGACGTGCCGGTGCGTCAGCTCTCCCTCGGCCAGCGGATGCGCGGGGACATCGCGGCCGCCCTGCTGCACGACCCGGAGGTGCTCTACCTCGACGAGCCGACCATCGGCCTGGACGTGGTCAGCAAGGCCAAGGTGCGCGGCTTCCTCCGGGAGGTCAACGCCGAGCGGGGCACGACGGTGCTGCTGACCACGCACGACCTCACCGACATCGAGCAGCTGTGCGAGCGGGTGATGGTCATCGACCACGGCCGCCTGGTCCACGACGGCGGCCTCGACGCCCTGCACACGGCCGGCGAGAGCGAGCGCACCCTCGTCGTCGACCTGGCACGCGCGCTCCCGCCGATCGAGGGCGTCCCCGGCGCCCGCACGGTCAAGGTCGAGGGCCCGAGGCAGTGGCTGGCGTTCGCGACGGGACAGAGCGCGGCGCCGATCGTGGCGGCGGTGGCGGAGCGGTATCCGCTGGTGGACCTGTCGGTGCGGGAGCCGGACATCGAGGACGTGATCGCGCGGATGTACGCGGGTGGGAAGGGGTTGTAGTGCGCCGACGCGCGGTGCCCTTGAGGGCCGGCCCGGGCGCTCCCCCGTCACTTCGGGGTGCAGACCTTGGTCAGCTCGCCCGCCGCGTCCTTCACCGGTGTGAGGTCCGGCGCCACGTTCCGCCGGTCGGCGTCGCGGACGTTGGCCACGGCCTTCTGGAGGTGGTCCAGGGCCTTGCTCACATCCGTGTCGTCCGTCTTGTCCTTGAGCTTCCTGGTGTCCTTGTCGAGGGTGTCCAGGATCCTGTCCGCCTTGCCGGGGTCGTCGGCGGCGTCCGTCACGGCCCGCTGGAGGTCGTCGGCGTCATTGGTGATCTCGATGCCGAGGCGGGCGCAGTCGACGGCCTTCTGGGCGGCGGAGCAGCCGGTCGCCAGGACGAGCGCGGCGGCGGCCAGGACGACGACGGCCCTGGTGCGGTGGTGTGCGGGCATGGCGGGGTCCCCTCCCGGTGGTGTGGCCACGGGCGTACGGCTGCGGCGCTCCGCGGTCGTACGCCCGTGTCTGTATCCCTAGGAACGCTCGGACACCGCCCTGCGGTTGCCCGTCAGAGCGTGCGGGCGAGGGCTTCGCGCTGGGCGGCGCCGAGCGCGCCGCAGCCGGTGACCGCGAGGTCGAGGAGGGCGTTGAGCTCCTCGCGGGCGAAGGGCTCGGCCTCGGCGGTGCCCTGGACCTCGACGAAGCGGCCGTCGCCGGTGCAGACGACGTTCATGTCGGTGTCGGCGCGGACGTCCTCCTCGTAGCAGAGGTCGAGGAGGGGGACGCCGTCGACGATGCCGACGCTGACGGCGGCGACGGTGCCGGTGAGCGGCTGCCGGCCGTGCTTGATCAGCTTCTTGCCCTGGGCCCAGGTGATGGCGTCGGCGAGGGCCACGTAGGCGCCGGTGATGGCGGCGGTGCGGGTGCCGCCGTCGGCCTGGAGGACATCGCAGTCGAGGACGATGGTGTTCTCGCCGAGGGCCTTGTAGTCGATCACGGCGCGCAGGGAGCGGCCGATGAGGCGGGAGATCTCGTGGGTGCGGCCGCCGATCTTGCCGCGGACGGACTCGCGGTCGCCGCGGGTGTTGGTGGCGCGGGGCAGCATCGAGTACTCGGCGGTGACCCAGCCCTCGCCGGAGCCCTTGCGCCAGCGGGGCACGCCCTCGCTGACGCTGGCGGTGCAGAAGACCTTGGTGTCACCGAAGGAGACGAGGACGGATCCTTCGGCGTGCTTGCTCCAGCCACGCTGGATGGTCACGGGGCGGAGCTGGTCGGGGGTGCGGCCGTCGATGCGAGACATGGTGATGAGCCTATCGGCACCGCGGCATTGCGAAGGGCCCCGCTCCGATTCGTCTGGACGAACCGGGCGCGGGGCCCTCGGCGGGAGCTCAGTGGCTCACATCATGTCTTCGATCTCGCCGGCGATCGGGTCGGCGTCGGTGCCGATGACGACCTGGATGGCGGTGCCCATCTTCACGACGCCGTGCGCGCCGGCGGCCTTGAGGGCGGCCTCATCGACGAGGGCCGGGTCGGCGACCTCGGTGCGAAGGCGGGTGATGCAGCCCTCGACCTCTTCGATGTTGTCGATGCCGCCGAGCCCGGCGACGATCTTCTCAGCCTTGGTGGCCATGTCCACTCCTGGTTGTCTCGGCCCTTCGGCGATCCCGCCGACCGGCTTTCACACGGTAACCCACGTTCAGCCCAACTACGCGGGCGTATGTCCGCCATCTGACGAAAGATGGCGTCCACAATGGCGATCACCCGGCGCTGCGCTCCGGGGGCCGGACAACACACCGCAAGTGGTCTACACCAGTATGCGGCAAAGCACCGAGTGACTGCCGCCGGGGCGGCGGGCCGGGAGGACGCAGATGAGTTCGAACGCCGCGGCGGTGCCCCGGGGAAAGAAGTGGACGCAGGTCCTCTTCCAGAACCTGCAGAAGATGGGGCGCAGCCTCCAGCTGCCGATCGCGGTGCTGCCGGCGGCGGGCATCCTCAACCGGCTCGGGCAGCCGGACGTCTTCGGCAAGGACGGCCTGGGCTGGACGGACGTGGCGAAGGTCTTCGCGGGCGCGGGCGGCGCGCTGCTGGACTCGGGGCTGGGGCTGCCGCTGCTGTTCTGCGTGGGCGTGGCCATCGGGATGGCGAAGAAGTCGGACGGCTCGACGGCGCTGGCCGCGGTGGTGGGCTTCCTCGTCTACTTCTCGGTGCTGCACCAGTTCCCTGAGGACTGCCCGCACGAGGCGACGTTCGGCGGGGCGGGGCTGTGGAGCGGGGTGTGCGTCTCGACGGGCGGCACGGCGGCCCCGGCGAGCTTCCAGAACCCGGGGGTGTTCGGCGGCATCGTGATCGGGCTGCTGAGCGCCTGGTTCTGGATGCGGTTCCACCGGGTGCGGCTGGTGGACTGGCTGGGCTTCTTCAACGGGCGGCGGCTGGTGCCGATCCTGATGTCGTTCGTGGCGCTGGCCTTCGCGGTGATCTGCCTGTTCGTCTGGCCGCCGATCGGTGACGCGCTGACGGACTTCAGCGAGTGGCTGTCGGACCTGGGGTCGACGGGCGCCGGTGTCTTCGGGGTGGCGAACCGGGCGCTGCTGGTGGTGGGGCTGCACCAGTTCCTGAACACGTTCATGTGGTTCCAGTTCGGTGACTACACCAAGCCGGACGGGACGGTCGTGCACGGTGACATCAACCGGTTCCTGGCGGGCGACCCGGCCGCGGGGCAGTTCACCACCGGCTTCTTCCCGATCATGATGTTCGCGCTGCCGGCGGCGGCGCTGGCGATCGCGCACTGTGCGAAGCCGCACCGCCGGAAGGTGGTGGGCGGCATGATGCTCTCGGTGGGGCTGACGTCGTTCGTCACGGGCATCACGGAGCCGGTGGAGTACTCCTTCCTCTTCATCGCTCCGGTGCTGTACGCGATCCATGCCGTGCTCACGGGTGTGTCGATGGCGGTGACCTGGGGTTTCGGGGTGCACGACGGTTTCAGCTTCTCGGCCGGGCTGATCGACTACGTGATCAACTGGGGGCTGGCGACGAAGCCCTGGCTGATCATTCCGATCGGGTTGTGCTTCGCCGTCCTCTACTACGCGCTTTTCCGCTTCGCGATTACGAAGTTCGACTTGCCGACTCCGGGCCGGGAACCCGAAGAGCTGGCGGCGGAGATCGAACAGGAGAACGTGAAGTAAGGGGTCAGTGACGCTGCGCCGGGATTCGCTTCCCGGCGGGGACGGCCCCCGAGCCTTGGGCTCGGGGGCCGTTTCCGGTGCCCGGCTCCTGTGTGCGAGACCACGGGGAACTACGGATTCCTTTATCCCTGACTCACGTGCTACAACAGGTCTAAACCACTGAGTGGTGTAGACCAGATTGCGGGCCGTCCCCCCTTACCCCCCGAGCGCCCGCCTCACCTGGAGGAATCCGATGAGTAAGAGCGCCAAGGCGGCGAAGACGGCGCCTGTCGCCGCCGAGCCGGAGAAGAAGAAGTTCGGCGCCGGCGCGATGGCGATCGCCCAGCGCATCGGCCGCAGCCTGATGCTGCCCGTCGCGGTGCTTCCCGCGGCCGCCCTGATGGTCCGCCTGGGCCAGGGCGACATGCTGGGCAAGGAGTCCCTCCCGGCCTTCCTGAACAAGATCGCCGAATTTATGTCCGCCGGTGGTGGCGCCATCCTCGACAACATGGCGCTGCTGTTCGCCGTGGGTGTCGCGATCGGCTTCGCCAAGAAGTCGGACGGCTCGACGGCGCTGGCCGCCGTCGCCGGCTACCTGGTCTTCTCGAAGGTGCTGGCCACCTTCACCGACGGCAGCCTCCCGAAGAAGGCGGCCGTGGTCGACG
The DNA here is from genome assembly GCF_002891295.1 of Streptomyces eurocidicus. Classification (GTDB taxonomy): domain Bacteria; phylum Actinomycetota; class Actinomycetes; order Streptomycetales; family Streptomycetaceae; genus Streptomyces; species Streptomyces eurocidicus. The sequence continues at coordinate 976,602 of NZ_LGUI01000001.1, forward strand.
GCAAGGTCGCCATGGTGGAACAGGCGGTCGACGCCAAGGTCCTCGGCGGCGTCGTGATGGGCCTCGTGGTCGCGCTGCTCTACCAGCGCTTCTACCGCACCAAGCTGCCGGACTGGGCGGGCTTCTTCGGCGGCCGCCGCCTGGTGCCGATCCTGTCGTCCTTCGCGGGTCTGCTCATCGGCGTCGTCTTCGGTTACATCTGGCCGGTGCTCGGCACGGGTCTGCACAACTTCGGTGAGTGGCTGGTCGGCTCCGGCGCGGTCGGCGCGGGCATCTTCGGTGTCGCCAACCGCGCGCTGATCCCGGTCGGCATGCACCACCTGCTGAACTCCTTCCCGTGGTTCCAGGCCGGTTCGTACGACGGCGCCAAGGGCACCGTCAACGGCGACATCGCGCGCTTCCTCGCGGGCGACCCGAACGCCGGCCAGTTCATGACCGGCTTCTTCCCGATCATGATGTTCGCGCTGCCGGCCGCCTGCCTGGCGATCGTGCACTGCGCCCGCCCCGAGAACCGCAAGGTCGTCGGCGGCATGATGTTCTCGCTCGCGGCCACCGCCTTCGTCACCGGTGTGACCGAGCCGATCGAGTTCACCTTTATGTTCGTCGCGCCGGTCCTGTACGCGATCCACGCGGTGCTGACCGGTGTCTCCATGGCCCTGACCTGGGCACTCGGCATGAAGGACGGCTTCGGCTTCTCGGCCGGCGCGATCGACTTCCTGCTGAACCTGGGTATCGCGTCCAAGCCGTGGCTGCTCGCCCTGGTGGGTCTGTGCTTCGCCGCGATCTACTATGTCGTCTTCCGCTTCGCGATCATCAAGTTCAACTTGAAGACGCCGGGCCGTGAGTCGGAGGAGGAGTCCGCCGAACTCAAGGCGTGACCCCGGACCGCGGTTCCACACCGTGAATAAGAAATGCCCCCGGAATCCCTTGGATTCCGGGGGCATTTCCCTTTCCCGCCTTTAATGGCGGCCATAACGGCCCGCTGGACGACTAAATTTCATACACCGCGCCCGTACTCGCCAGTTCCGTCGGCCCGTCGAAGACCTCCTGCGCGTCCCGCAGGTTGGTCAGCGGATCGGTCCACGGCGGGATATGGGTGAGCACCAGCCGGCCGACGCCGGCGCGGGCCGCGTGCTCCCCCGCCTCACGGCCGTTGAGGTGGAGGTCCGGGATCTCCTCCTTGCCGTAGGTGAACGACGCCTCGCAGAGCAGCAGGTCCGTGCCGAGCGCGAGCTTGTGCAGCTCCTCGCAGGGGCCGGTGTCGCCGGAGTACACCAGCGAGCGGCCGTCGTGCTCGATGCGGAAGGCGAACGCCTCGACGGGGTGGCGGACCCGGTCGGTGCGGATCGTGAGCGGGCCGAGCGAGAAAGCGCCGGGCGTCAGGGTGCGGAAGTCGAAGACCTCCCCCATGCAGCGCTCGTCGGGGACGTCGCCGTAGGCCGTGGCCAGCCGCCGCTCGGTGCCCTCGGGGCCGTGCACGGGGAGGGGCCCGGCGCGGCCGCCCTCGTGCCGGTAGTAGCGGGCGACGAAGTACCCGCACATGTCGATGCAGTGGTCCGGATGCAGGTGGGACAGCAGGATGGCGTCGAGGTCGTAGAGACCGATGTGGCGTTGCAACTCGCCCAGGGCTCCATTGCCCATGTCGAGCAGCAACCGGAAGCCGTCGGCCTCTACGAGATAGCTCGAACAGGCCGATTCCTTGGACGGGAACGACCCCGAGCATCCGACGACGGTGAGCTTCATACGGGCCTGAACCTCCATGGGCCGGGTACGGGGGGCCATGCGGTCCGTCGAGAGTAAGGCGCGAATCCGGCGGTCGCTCCTCCACGAGCTGGGGTTGTGGTTGAAGTCACCGGTACGGACCCCTCTGCCGCTCGCGCGGAGGGGATTCCGGGCGGATCCGCCGCCGGGCCGGGGCCTTCCCGCACGGCCGTGCGACCCGGCGGCTCGCCGGATGATTCCGCCGCGGCCCGGCGACCGGCCACGGCCGCGGGCCCGCCCGCGCCCGCGGCGCGAGCGGGCCCCGCCCGTCAGGGGGCGCGGCGGCGCCCCGGAGCCCCGTCAGGCCCAGAGCTGGCCGTGCAGGGTGGCGACGGCCTCCTCGTCCGTGGCGGCGGTGTAGACGCCCGTGGAGAGGTACTTCCAGCCGCCGTCGGCGACGATGAAGGCGATGTCGGCGCGCTCCCCGGCGCGTTCGGCCTTGCGGGCCACGCCGAGGGCGGCGTGCAGGACGGCCCCGGTGGAGACGCCCGCGAAGATGCCCTCCCGCGCGAGGAGTTCACGGGTGCGGCGGACGGCGTCCTCGGAGCCCACGGAGAAGCGGGTGGTGAGGACGGACTCGTCGTAGAGCTCGGGCACGAAGCCCTCGTCGAGGTTGCGCAGGCCGTAGACGACGTCGTCGTAGCGCGGCTCGGCGGCGACGATCGACACGCCGGGCACGTGCTCGCGCAGATAGCGGCCGACCCCCATGAGGGTGCCGGTGGTACCGAGGCCGGCCACGAAGTGGGTGATCTCGGGGAGGTCGGCGAGGATCTCGGGGCCGGTGGTGGCGTAGTGCGCGCCGGCGTTGTCGGGGTTGCCGTACTGATAGAGCATCACCCAGTCGGGGTGGCGCTCCGCCAGCTCCTTGGCCTGCCGCACGGCCGTGTTGGAGCCGCCCGCGGCGGGCGAGGGGATGATCTCCGCGCCCCACATGGCGAGCAGCGCGCGGCGCTCCTCGCTGGTGTTCTCCGGCATGACGCACACCATGCGGTAGCCCTTGAGCTTGGCCGCCATGGCGAGGGAGATGCCGGTGTTGCCGGAGGTGGGCTCCAGGATGGTGCAGCCGGGGGTGAGCCGGCCGTCCTTCTCCGCCTGCTCGATCATGTGCAGGGCGGGCCGGTCCTTGACCGAGCCGGTGGGGTTGCGGTCCTCCAGCTTGGCCCAGACCCGGACGGTCTTTGACGGGGAGAGGCGCGGCAGCCGGACGAGCGGGGTGCCGCCCACCGCCGCCAGCGGCGACTCGTACCGCATCAGGCCATTCCGCCGGCCACGGCCGGGAGGATGGTGACGCTGTCGCCGTCGGTGAGCTCGGTGGTAATGCCGGCGAGGAAGCGGACGTCCTCGTCGTTGAGGTAGACGTTGACGAAGCGGCGCAGCTCGCCGCCCGCGGCCTCGTCGACCAGGCGCTCACGGATGCCCGCGTGCCGGGTCTCCAGGTCCCTGAAGAGCTCGTCGATCGTGGCGCCGCTGCCCTCCACGGCCTTCTTGCCGTCGGTGTAGGTGCGGAGGATGGTCGGGATGCGGACCTCGATGGCCATGGCTGTGCTCCTGTCGGAGTGCGGGGTCGGTGCGCGCGGTACGCGGGGGCTCACATCGTGAGAACCATGGGCGCATCGTATCGATTCCTTGTGCGCGCCCCGGAAGTTCGTCCCGCGATGCGGACCTTCGCGTCTCACCTGACAGTGTCCGGCGGGTGGCCGGACGGCGCGCTCAGTAGGCGTCGACGATCTTCACGTCCTCCTCGGTCACCACGCCGTCGGCGATCCGGTACGAGCGGAACTGGAAGGGTCCGGCGTCGTCGGTGTCGGCGGTGGAGACCAGGACGTAGTGGGCGCCCGGCTCGTTGGCGTAGGTGAGGTCCGTGCGGGAGGGGTACGCCTCGGTGGCGGTGTGCGAGTGGTAGATGATCACCGGCTCCTCGTCGCGGTCGTCCATCTCGCGGTAGAGCCGGAGCAGGTCCGTGGAGTCGAACTCGTAGAACGTGGGCGAGCGGGCGGCGTTGAGCATGGGGACGAAGCGCTCGGGGCGGTCGGTGCCGGCCGGGCCCGCGACCACGCCGCACGCCTCGTCGGGGTGGTCCGCGCGGGCGTGCGCGACGATCCGGTCGTACAGGGCCTGGGTGAGGGTCAGCATGCCCGACAGGATAAGCAGAGGGCCCGCCCGTACCGAGGGGGTGGTACGGGCGGGCCCGGTCACTGCGGGTGCGGTCGTGCCGCGGGGCGCGTCAGACGACGTGCTCGGCCTCGGCGCGCGCGTCGGCGGCCAGCTTCGCGTAGTGCTCCGTGGACTTGCGCTCGAACGCCGCGGGGTTGCGGCGCTTGAGGACGAGGTAGGAGACGCCCATGATCAGGCCCCAGAGGGGGGCGCAGTACAGGGAGACCCGGGAGTCCTGGTCGATGCCCATCAGCACGATCACCATCAGGATGAAGGCGAGCGCGAAGTAGCTGGTCCAGGGGGCGCCCGGGGCGCGGAACTCGGACTGCGGGAGCTCGCCGCGGTCGGCCTTGCGGCGGTAGCGGATCTGGGCCACCAGGATCATGATCCAGGCCCACATACCGGAGATGGTCGCGAAGGAGACGACGTAGTTGAACGCCTCGCCCGGCCACTGGTAGTTGATCCCCACGCCGGCGAGCATGAGCACGGCGGAGCAGGTGGTGCCGCGCAGCGGCAGGCCGGACTTGGTCAGCTGGCCGAAGAACTTCGGGCCCTGGCCGTTGAGCGCGAGGTCGCGCAGCATGCGGCCGGTGGAGTACATGCCGGAGTTGCAGGAGGACAGCGCCGCGGTGAGGACGACGAAGTTGACGATGCCGGCGCCGGCCGGGAGGCCGATCCGGGCGAACGCCTCGACGAAGGGGCTCTTGCCGGCCTCGAACGCGGTCCACGGGACCACGGACAGGATGATGATCAGGGCACCGATGTAGAAGACGGCGATCCGCCACGGGACGGTGTTGATCGCCTTGGGCAGGGTCTTCTTCGGGTCCTTGGCCTCGCCCGCGGTGACGCCGACGAGCTCGACGGCGAGGAAGGCGAACATCACGATCTGCAGCGTCATCAGCATGCTGGTGATGCCGTCGTCGCCGGCGAAGAAGCCGCCGTGGGACCAGAGGTTGCTGACGGAGGCGGTGTCCGCGGCGTCGGAGAAGCCGAGGGTGAGGACGCCGATGCCGATCAGGATCATGCCGATGATGGCGGTGACCTTGACCATCGAGAACCAGAACTCCAGCTCACCGAAGAGCTTCACGGAGATCAGGTTGGCGAGGTAGAGGACGACGGTGAAAACGAGGGCCGAGACCCATTGCGGGATCGACTTGTCCCAGTACTGCATATAGGTGGCCGCCGCGGTCACCTCGGTGATCCCGGTGACGACCCAGAAGAGCCAGTACGTCCATCCGGTCACATAGCCGAAGAACGGGCCGAGGAACTCCCGTGCGTACTCCGAGAAGGAGCCGGACACCGGTCGGTACATGAGCAGCTCACCGAGAGCGCGCATGATGAAGAAGATGACCAGGCCCGCGAGGGCGTAGGCCAGGATGAGGCTGGGTCCGGCCTTGGATATGGCCTTGCCCGCGCCGAGGAACAAACCGGTGCCGATGGCGCCACCAATGGCGATCATCTGGATCTGTCGGTTGCCCAGTCCCCGCTGGTAACCCTCGGAAGCGCCATGTCCGCTTCCGTTCTGTGCGGCCGCCGCGCTGGCGGTACGGTCCGCGACCTGCTCAGAGGTCATGGTGGTGCGCCTTTCTCCATACCGATCCGGCCATTGCGGATCGGGTCCAGATCCCCCCGGAAATGGAGTCCTGCATGCCGACGGTCGGTCGGCGGAGCGCTCCCGCCGTGACATGGGTGGCGTCACGGAGGCAGGTCGTGAAGATTTATCACGAGTGTCATGGAGATCGTCCGGGCGGATGTGGGCCACACCACAAGCGAAGTAGGACAAAAGTAAAAGTGGCGGCCAATAGCCGCCACTACGGTGACGCGATCGTTATCCGAAAATGAACGTTCGCTGAGCGGACACCCATGTCATGCCCATGAAAGATGTCCTATGAAGTCATTACATAGGGTCCCACCGGAGGCCCCGCCCGTGCGCGCCGGGGCCCTCGGAAGGGCCGCCGCTACCCCGTCATCGCCTCGATCAACGTCTCTTGCAAGCCACCGAGCCAGAGGTAGGCCATCACCATGGGCTTGCGCGGGTCCTCGTCCGGCAGCGCGAAGAGCTCCTCGGTGTCGTCGTCCTCCCGGACCTCCAGCCGGGTGCCGATGGCGAGGCGCAGGTCGTTGAGCGCGCCGAGCCAGCGCCGGCACTCCTCCGGCGCCAGCCGCAGCACGGCGCCGCCGCCGGCCGGGGCGAGGCCGTCCAGCGCGCCGACGACGCCGAGGGCGTCCTCGCGCTTGCGGGCGCGCAGGTCGTTCTCGGTGTAGCGGCGGAACTCGGAGGCGTACGCGCGCTCGCGCCGGTCCTGCTCGGTGCCCGGGTCGCCGTAGGCGTCCGGGAAGAGGCGGGCCAGCGCGGGGTCGGAGGGCGGCTCACTGGGACCCTCGGCGAACAGCCGGGCCAGCGGATCGGCCTCGTCCGGGCCCAGGTTCTCGCCCGGCCCGATCAGCTCCAGCAGCTGCACGGCCAGGCTGCGCAGGATGGAGATCTCGACCTCGTCGAGGGCGACGGCGGCCCCGCCGCCGGGGAGCGGCTCGAAGTGCCCGGCCATCAACGGTCCTGCGACAGGGTCGCCCAGAGGCCGTAGCCGTGCATCGCCTGCACGTCGCGCTCCATCTCCTCGCGGCTGCCGCTGGAGACCGTGGCGCGGCCCTTGTGGTGGACGTCCAGCATCAGCTTGTGCGCCTTGTCCTTGGAGTAGCCGAAGTATGCCTGGAACACATACGTCACATAACTCATGAGGTTGACGGGATCGTTGTGGACCAGGGTCACCCAGGGGACATCGGGTTCGGCCACGGCGAAGGGGGATTCGCCCGTCTCGGGTCGCTCGATCTCGACCGGTGCAACACTCACGCTTCCCATGCTGCCACTCACGGCCGCGCGATGCACAAAGGGGTCCCCGTCCGGCAGCGAGTCCCGCGCGCCGCCCGGCGCGGCGTGCGCCGCCCGCGCGCTCCCGTCACGTCGATCACAGAAATCGTCACTCTGACGAGTATTGGGGGTAGCATCTGGACCATGAACGCTGCGGACTTGAGGCTGCCGGTGGACGTGCCGTCGACGGCCCTCTTCACAGACCGGTACGAGCTCACGATGCTGCAGGCCGCGCTGCGGGCCGGCACCGCCGACCGGCGCTCGGTCTTCGAGGTCTTCACCCGCCGGCTGCCCGAGGGCCGCCGCTACGGCGTCGTCGGGGGCACCGGCCGGGTGCTGGACGCCGTCGAGAACTTCCGTTTCGACAGCGGGGTGCTGGACTTCCTCGCCGACCGGCGGATCGTGGACGAGCCGACGCTCGCGTGGCTCGCCGACTACCGCTTCCGCGGGGACATCTGGGGCTACCCCGAGGGCGAGGTCTACTTCCCCGGCTCGCCCGTCCTGCGGGTCGAGGGCACCTTCGCCGAGGCGGTGCTCCTGGAGACCGTCATCCTGTCGATCCTCAACCACGACTCGGCGGTCGCCGCCGCGGCCTCCCGGATGGCCGTCGCCGCCGGCGACCGGCCGCTGATCGAGATGGGCGCCCGGCGCACCCACGAGCTGGCGGCCGTCGCCGCCGCCCGCGCCGCCTACGTCGGCGGCTTCACCTCGACGTCCGACCTGGCGGCCGGCTTCCGATACAACATTCCGACCGTCGGCACCAGTGCGCACGCCTTCACGCTGCTGCACGACAGCGAGCGGGACGCCTTCCGGGCCCAGGTCGACTCCCTCGGTGGGAGCACGACCCTGCTCGTCGACACCTACGACGTGACCGAGGCCGTCCGGATGGCCGTGGAGATCGCCGGACCGGAGCTGGGCGCCGTCCGGATCGACTCGGGCGACCTGCTGCTCCTGGCCCACCGGGTGCGGCAGCAGCTGGACGAGCTCGGGGCGGCCAAGACGAAGATCGTCGTCACCAGCGACCTGGACGAGTACGCGATCGCCTCACTGGCCGCCGCGCCCGTGGACGCGTACGGGGTCGGCACCCAGCTGGTGACCGGCAGCGGGCACCCCACCTGCTCGATGGTCTACAAGCTGGTGGCCCGCGCGGACGAGGCCGGCCCGGACGCCCCGCTGCGCCCGGTGGCGAAGAAGTCCATGGGCGGCAAGACCTCGATCGGCGGCCGCAAGTGGGCGGCCCGCCGGCTGGACGCCGACGGCGTGGCGGAGGCCGAGGTCGTGGGCACCGGCCCGGTGCCCGCGGAGCTCGCCGACCGGCAGCTGCTCGCCGAGCTCGTACGGGGCGGCGAGACCGTCGCCCGGGAGCCTCTGGACACGGCCCGGGACCGGCACCGGACGGCGCTGGCGGGGCTGCCGATGTCGGCGATACAGCTCTCGCGCGGCGAGGCCGTGCTGCCGACCGAATACGTCTGAGCCCCCCGCTCGGAGAACGCCCGGAAGACGCCTGAGGTGACCCGGGGAGAGGGGCCGTGCGCCCCCGGTGCGCCGGACACCCTCTCCCCTTACGCCGGAGGAGTCACTACCCTCGGTCACACAGCGACTTGATCCGCACTCTTGATCCGCACTGTCGGCCGAGGGCCCTTCCCCTAAGGATCCGCACTATGCAGCGTGCACTGATCGTCGTCGACGTGCAGAACGACTTCTGCGAGGGCGGCAGCCTCGCGGTGGCCGGCGGCGCCGACGTCGCCGCGGCCATCACCGACCTGGTCGGCGAGGCGGCCGCGGGCTACCGCCATGTGGTCGCCACCCGCGACCACCACATAGCTCCCGGTGATCACTTCTCCGACCACCCGGACTTCGAGCACTCCTGGCCGGCGCACTGCGTGGCCGGCACGGAGGGCAGCGGCTTCCACCCCAACTTCGCACCGGTGATCGCCTCCGGGGCCATAGACGCCGTCTTCGACAAGGGCGCCTACACCGCGGCCTACAGCGGCTTCGAGGGCACCGACGAGAACGGCGTCTCCCTCGCGGACTGGCTGCGGGAGCGGGGCGTGACCGAGGTCGACGTGGTGGGCATCGCCACGGACCACTGCGTACGGGCCACGGCGCTGGACGCCCGCCGCGAGGGCTTCGCGACGCAGGTCCTGCTGGACCTCACGGCCGGGGTGGCCGCCGGGACCACGGAGCGGGCCCTGGAGGAGCTCCGGGACGCGGGCGTGGAGCTGAGCGGCAAGCCGGTCGTCCAGGGCGGCTGAGCGGCCCCTGGGCCCGCGCGCCCGCCGGGGCCCGTCAGCCCCCGGAGGCGCCGGATCCGGCCGGTTTCCGCAGCAGGCTCCGTATCGGGTGCCAGGACTCCGTGTCGTCTTCCGGGGCCGCGCGCCAGACCAGGCCGTCCGGGTGGTGCAGGACCGCCGTTATCTCGTCCGGAGTGGGCGGCTCGGTGTTGCCCCGCAGGTAGACCGCGCGCAGGCCGAGGTTGCGGAGCCGGGTGAGGGCCCGCTGCCGGTTCACGGCGTGCACCAGGACCCGGACCCGGGCGCCGGGCGCCCCGCTGCCGCCGGGCGGGCTGGGCAGCGACAGGGCGACGACCACACTGCCGCCCGGGAGCTTGGCGAATCCGCCTCCGGCCACCCGCGCCACCTCTTTCCCCATCTGCTTCCCCACGCCCTGACACCGGCCCGGGAGCGGCCCCCGGGCGGGAGTGTCAATAACGGCCCCCCGCCGGTCATCTAAACGCGATCGGCCGCCGCCCGCTAGAGGGCGACGGCCGATACGTCTCTGACCTGCGAGAATGCCGATTACTCGGGGTTTACTTGCCGGAGGGGCCCACCTGGACCGTCATCGTGGAGCCGCTCGGCGCCTCGGTGAGGATCTTGATCCGGGTGTTGGTGTCAGTAAGCTGCACACCGCCGGTCGGGTTCGCCTTGTCGTAGTACGAGCCCTTGCGGTCGTCGAAGACCGGGGTGCCCGGCTTGCCCTTGACGCGGGCGGCGACGCCGTCGCGGTGCACGGTGAAGCCGTCGGTCGGGAACCAGCTGAAGGTCGAGTCGTACGCCTGGAGACCGTTCTTCATCAGCGAGCCGTCGGCCCACTTCTCGGCCTTGGCGTGCGCGTCGACCGGCAGGATGCGGCCGACGCCCGGGTGCAGACCGACGTTGTTGTCGATCTGGGAGGTGTCCCACTTCCAGATCAACAGACCGTTCTGGTACGGGAAGTGCTCCACCCAGGACGGGCGGTCCTTGCGCCAGCCGAAGTTGTACGGGCCGACCTTGAGGGTCTTGTCGTACGACACGTACTGGCGGTTCTCGGCGATGTAGTACTGCGCGTACTCCTTGGTGAAGGACTCGCCGATGCGCGAGAAGCCCTTGGCCGTCCACCCGTTGTCGTCGCCCTCGGCGCCGTCCGTGAAGACCGGGGCGCCGTCGGCGGTGAGGGTGAGGGCGTCGGCGGTGAAGCCCTTGCCGGAGGTGCCGCCGTCCGTCAGGTAGCGGAAGCGCAGGTCGAACTTCTTGCCCGCGTAGGCGTCGAGCGGGTACGCGAGCTTCTTGTACGCGCCGGAGACCCCGGTCAGGGCCGGCTTGTCGGCGCCGTCACGCGGGATGGACTTGCCGTCGGCGGTGCCGTCGAGCGGGGTCCAGTTGTCGCCGCCGTCCGTGGACGCCTCGACGTAGAGGTAGTCGTAGTTGGCCTCGATGTCCCACCAGCCGGAGAGGTCCAGCTGCGCCTTGGACTTGCCGGTGAGGTCGACGGACCGGGTGAGGGTGTTCTTCAGGTCGTCGCCCTGACCGCCCCACCACTGCTTGACGCCCTCGACGGGCTTGACGACGTCGGTCCTGACCTCCTTCGCGGGCAGGTCGACGACGAGCGCCTGCTTGTCCTTGGTGTTGTACTCGGCCACGCCCAGCTTGTGCGTCGACTTCGTCGCCGCCTTCGCCTTGGCGTAGTTGAGCCAGCCCAGCTGGAGCTTGTCCCAGGCGCTCATGTCGCCGGGGAGGTCGCCGATGGAGTCCTTGCCGTTGCCCAGCCAGGAGCCGGAGGACATCAGCGACCAGTAGGCGACCGAGGACTCGCCCTTGCCGGTGGTGTCGTACTCGTCGGGCAGGCCGAGGTCGTGCGCGTACTCGTGGGCGAAGACGCCGAGGCCGCCGTTCTCCGGCTGCATGGTGTAGTCGCCGACCCAGATGCCGGTGTCGCCGATCTGGGTGCCGCCCGCCTTGTTGCCGGCGGGGCCGGTGCGGCCGGTGTCGGCGCCGTAGGCGTACCAGCGGTGGGCCCAGATGGCGTCGGTCTTCTGCGCGCCGCCGCCGGCGGACTCGTCCTCGCCGGCGTGCACGATCTGGAAGTGGTCGATGTAGCCGTCGGGCTCGTTGAAGTTGCCGTCGCCGTCGTAGTCGTTACGGTCCCACTGGTCGTACTTGGCGAGCTCCGCCTTGATCTCGGCGTCGGAGCGGCCGGCGGCCTTCTGGTCGGCGGCCCACTGGTTGACGCCGTCGCGCACCAGGTCCCAGGCGCTCGGGCAGTTGGTGGAGCCGCAGTAGTTCGAGCCGTAGCGGGCCTCGTTGTACGGGACCTTGACCCAGTCGGTGACCTGGCCGTCGACCGAGTAGCGGCCCGAGGACTGCTTCTCGTAGTACTTCGCGAGGGACTCCTTGTTCTTGTCCTTCGAGAAGTAAAGGTCCTGGAAGTGCTCGCGGTTGTAGTCCTTCTGCCAGGCCGTGCTGTTGTCCTTCGCACGGTCCGGCTGGGCTATCCGGTTGTGCGCGGGGCCGGGGGTGCCGCCGTACTTCTTGACGGGCGGCTTGGGCCCGTCGGGACCGTCCGGGTCGTACATCGTGGTGTCGTCGACCTTGTCGCCGAAGTCGACCAGGATGGTGAAGATGCGGTCGGTCTTCTCCCGGGCGAGCTCGACGTACTTGCCCTTGCCGAGCTGGACGACCTTCGAGCCGTCGCGCTGCTCGGTACGGGCGTCACCGGCCATCACCTTGTCGAGCGCGGCCTTCCGCTGCGCCTCGCGCTTCTTGGTGAACGGGCCCTTGAGGTCGTGCTCGACGCCGCGCGCGGTCTGCTCCGGGTCGCTGCGGACGACGCTCGCGGGGTGGTCGGTCCCGCCGTCGCCCGTAGCACCGGCCGCCTGAGCGAATCCGGCCGAAAGGGTCGTAGCGCCCAGCACGACGGCCGTGGCCACGGCCGCGGATCTGGCGACCCTCCGTTGGCTGCTTTTCACTTGTGTCTGTCCTCCCCAGTAACAACTGTGGAGGTATTTGATCGGAGAGCCCCCGGAAAAGACAGACCTTGACTGAAGACGCTAGAGCAAGTACGTTATCCAACTTTTAAGTTGCGGATTTCGGACATCAACCGGCGCGTTGATCTCACCAGTTGGACAACGCGATGCCGCCGTGCGCCCCCCGTGCTCCGGTACCGTGGGTTAGGTCACGCTTACCGGGAGTTCCACTCGGGCAGACAGGACCGTAGAGTCGTTTTGCTGTACGTACCAGCCGACTCCGTTACCCCCCTGTTCATAGCCCCGAGGACGGATCCCGCCATGCCGCGTCCGACTCCCGCACAGATAACCTATGGATCGGCCACCGTCGTCTTCTCCGCCCTCGCCATGCTGCTGTTCGCGCAGCCCGGCGCCGGGTTCGGGACGGCCCTCATCGCCCTTGCCTCGCTCGCGCTCGGACTCCTCGTCGCCCTCACGGCGCCGGCGTCACGCACGACCGGCCGTGCCCCCCGGGGGAACACGGCCGGAGCGCGTGAGCAGCGTGCGCCGCTGTCCGCGGAGTCCAGGGTGGGAGAACACTCACTGCACCGTTGACACCACCACGGTCTTGGCGGCCTTGTCGTGGATGCACTGGTGATACGGGTCGTCCCAGGTGCACCACAGGACATTGATCAGCCAGAAGACGAAGCCACAGCACGGGACGACCTCGGGCAAGGAGTAGACGGCGGCGCGCGTCCAGCCCGGCCGCCCCTCGGGCACCGCCCCGTTGTCGAGCATCGCCACCCGGATCTGCATGGCCATCTTGCCGACCGTCTGCCCGCGCGTGGTCAGCATCAGTCCCTCGTAGAGGAAATAGACGACCGCGATGATGATGGACAGCCCGGTGGACTTGCCGCTGTCGTCCCAGGGGTCCCAGCCCCGGCTCGCGAGCGAGAAGACGACGGTCACCGGGATGCTGACGAGCAGGCCGTCGATGATCCGCGCGACCAGCCGCTTCCAGCGGCTGGCCAGCGGCGGCATGCCCGCGAGCGGGTCGGCGGCGCCGGAGCCGTCGCCGTAGGGGTTGCCCGGGCCACCACCCGGGCCGCCGCCCGGGCCGCCCGGATAGACCCCGGGGCCGCCACCGGGGCCGCCCGGATAGCCGCCGGCACCACCGCCGGGGGCGCCCGCACCACCGGACCCGCCGGGGTACGGGGCGCCCGCGCCCGGCCCGCTCCCGGCCGAGGCGCCCCCGTCGGCGCCCCCGTACGGCGGCGGCTCGGAGGGCCGCTTCTGGAACGGGTCGTCGTCGCGCGGCTGGTCGGTGCTCATGGCCCGAGTAGAACCCAGGCTTCCGGTGACCGCATCCGGCCGTATGCCGTTCGAGTCGCCCGCGCTCAGCCGCTCTTCGCGGCGACGAACGTACGGGCCGCCTTGTCGTGCCAGCACTGCCGCCAGGGCCGGTCGAACAGGCACCACAGGACGCCCAGCACCCCGGCGCCCAGGACGCCCAGCACCCCGTACACCAGCCAGCGGCGGAGCGCCGACCCGAAGGCAGGGGTGTCATGCGACTCGATGTCGAGGACGCGCACGCCGCACAGCTTCTTGCCCAGGGTGCGCCCCCACCTGGCGGTGGGCAGGGCCTCCAGGACCACACCGGCGACGAGGAGCACGGCCAGCACGATGCCGAGGTAGGTGCCGGTGGTGCCGTCGAGCAGCCAGACGGTGACGGTCCGGCCGGACTGCTTGGCCTGCTCGACCTTGGTGTCGATGTGGTCGGCGGCCTTGGCCCACAGGGGCACGGCCGCGGCGGAGACGACGGCGCCCAGGACGGCGGAGTCGACGAGGCGGGCGGCGAGGCGCCGGCCGAGCCCGGCGGGCCGGCCCTGCTCCTGCGCGGCACGCAGGAAGGGATCGTCCTTCGGCGGCTTCCACGGGGCGGCGCCGTCGGCCCCCTGGGGCCGCTGGCGGGCGAGCTGCTGCACCTGCTGGGCCCAGCCGCCCGCCGGTCCGCCGGAGGCCGGGGAGCCGCCGGACGCGGGGCGCCCGGCGGCGGAACGGTCCGCGGCGGGTGTCGCGGGGGCGGGCAGGGCCTGTCGCTCGGGGGCGGCGGGCAGCGGGGCGGGCCGCTCTCCCGGGCCCCCGCGTCAGGCCATGCCCGGGGTTGCGCGCGGCGGTCGCGACCTGCGGGGGCTGTGCGGTCGTGCGCAGCTGGATGGTGCCCCGGCCGGAGGTGGCGGGGCCGCGCGGGCGGAGGGCGCGGAGGGGACGACGGGCCGCTCCGGACGGATCGTCAGGGTGCCGTCGGCCCGGGCCGGTCGCGGATCCTCGGGGGCCGCGCCGTCCGGGGCGGCGCCGGCGCGGTGCCGTCCTGGCGGGGTCGCGGGCGGCCGGGACGGCGGGCTCGGCCCAGCCGCCCGGCGGTCGGGCCCACCGCCGAACCCGGCGCGCGGATCCGCCGCTTCCGCGCGGGCGTCGCGCAGTGCGGGCTCCTCGTCCAGGAACATGGGCCCGGTCTCCTCCACCGACTCCGCGGGCCGCCGGGCCGGGGGCGTGGCCGCCGGAGCCGCGCCCGGGCGCCGGACGGGTCCTCGGCGCGGGAACCGGGGAGGGAACCGGGGAGGGAACCGGGGAGGGAAGGCGCGGCGGAGGGCGCGGAGCGCCGGGGCGTGGGCGGTACGGGCGCGGCGAGCGCGGGGGCGGCCGGGCGGCTCCGGGCGGCGGCGCGGGCATCGGCTCGCCCTCGGCGGGTGCGGGCCGGCTCGTACCGGGCACCCAGGCGGTGCCGCTCCAGTACCGGATATAGCCAGGAATGGACGGATCCGGGTAGAAACCTTCGACGGGGCTGCTGTCGGCGGATCCTGAGTGAGGAGCGCTCATCGTGTCCGGTGTCCCGTATCTGCTCGGCCGTACTGGGTGTCATGTCGGAGCGGGCGGCTGGCACTGAGCAGTCTGCCGCACGCGCGCGTGCATCCTGTGCGCGGCTCCGGTCCTCCGTGACCTCAATGCACAAAAGGCAACCCGGGGCGCTGTAGACAGGTCTACCAGACGGCTCTCCACTCTGCGGCCGTCCCGCGGGCGGGACCACTCACACGTGCGACCGGTGGTACGGCGTCAGCGCGCCGTACCCGCCGCTGAAAAGTTCGGATCGTCCGGGCGAAGTCGCGTAATGCTGTGGGGGTCGGTGCGCTCCCTCCGGTGCGGGCCCGTTTCGCGAGGTGCCACGCAGTGAGAGAAGCAGAGCAGAGAGGGCGCATCATGCACACCGTGGTGGAACGAGAGCTGGAGCTCAACCTGGTGCTGTCGCCGGACCGCAGCATCCCCGTCCCGGCCCGGCTCAGCTACCGGTCGGCCGATCCGTACGCCGTCCACATCTCCTTCCACGTCACCTCGGACTCGCCGGTGAACTGGACGTTCGCCCGTGAGCTGCTGGTGGAGGGGGTGTTCCGGCCGTCCGGGCACGGCGACGTGCGGGTATGGCCGACGCACACGGACGGGCGGAGCCTGGTGTGCATGGCGCTGTCCTCGCCGGACGGGGAGGCGCTGCTGGAGGCGCCCGCGTCACCGGTGGCGGCGTGGCTGGAGCGGACGCTGCGGGCGGTGGCGCCGGGGTCGGAGCCGGAGCGGCTGGCACTGGACGAGGCGCTGCGCGAGCTGTTGGGGGCGTGACGGCGGCCGGGCCGGCGGGGCCGGAGGGGGTGGCAGCGGGCCGGCGCCCTGTGGTACGGGCGGCCGGGGCGGGCCCCAAGTCCCGGTCGTTCAGAAGAGCTTGCCGGGGTTGAGGAGGCCCAGCGGGTCGAAGACCTGCTTGAGGGAGCGCTGGAGCTCCAGCGCGACCGGGCCCAACTCGCGGGCCAGCCAGTCCTTCTTGAGCACGCCGACACCGTGTTCGCCGGTGATGGTGCCGCCCAGTTCGAGGCCGAGGGCCATGATCTCGTCGAAGGACTCGCGGGCGCGGCGGGACTCGTCGGCGTCGGCGGGGTCGAAGCAGACGACGGGGTGGGTGTTGCCGTCGCCGGCGTGGGCGCAGACGCCGATGAGGAGTCCGTGCTTGGCGGCGATCGCGGCGGTGCCGTCGAGCATGGCGGCGAGGGCGGAGCGGGGTACGCAGACGTCGTCGATCATCGTGGCGGAGCGCAGGGCCTCCAGGGCGGGGAGGGTCATCCGGCGGGCCTGGAGGAGGAGGTCGGACTCGGCGGCGGAGTCGGCGGGCACGACCTCGGTGGCGCCCGCGGCGGTGCAGAGCTCCGCGACGGCGGCGAGGTCGGCGGCGGGGTCCGGGGTGTCGAAGGCGGCGAGGAGGAGGGCGGCGGTGCTCTCCGGGAGGCCCATGTTCCCCAGGGCGTTGACGGCCTGGACGGAGGTGCGGTCCATCAGCTCCAGCAGGGAGGGGGCGTGGCCGCGGGCCATGATCTCGCAGACGGCCTCGCAGGCGGCGGCGACGGAGGGGAACTCGGCGGCCAGGGCGAGCTGTTCGGGCGGTGCGGGCTTGAGGGCGAGGACGGCCCGGACGACGACGCCGAGGCTGCCCTCGGAGCCGACGAAGAGGCGGGTGAGGTCGTAGCCGGCGACGCCCTTGGCGGTGCGGCGGCCGGTGGTGAGCAGCCGTCCGTCGGCGAGGACGACGTCGAGGCCGAGGACGTATTCGGCGGTGACGCCGTACTTCACGCAGCACAGCCCGCCGGAGGCGGTGCCGATGTTGCCGCCGATGGTGCACTGTTCCCAACTGGAGGGATCGGGCGGATAGTAGAGACCCTGTGCGGCGACGGCCCTGGAGAGCACGGCGTTGACGACGCCCGGCTCGACCACGGCGATCCGGTCGACGGGATTGATCTCGATGATGCGGTCCATCTTGACGAGCGAGAGCAGGACGCAGCCGTCGGTGGCGTTGGCCGCGCCGGACAGCCCGGTGCGGGCTCCTTGCGGGACGACGGGGACGCGCAGGGCGGTGGCGGTGCGCATGACGTGCTGCACGTGTTCCACGGTGCGCGGGAGGACGACGGCGGCGGCGGTGCCCGCGTCGCAGAAGCTCGCCATGTCCTTGGCGTACACCCGTATGACGTCGGGGTCGGTGAGCACGGCCTCGGCGGGGAGGCCGGCGCGGAGGAGCTTGATCAGATCGCCCATGGGGGGTTTCTTCCCCGGCCCGGCCCGTCCCGTAACCGGAGCCGGGCCCTCGGTCCTCGGACGCCGGACGGGCCACAGGGGCCGGAGGGGCCGGGGCGCGCCCGGTCCTTCCGGAAAAGGGCGGCCCCGGCGAAATCCAGCCCGTCCGGCGCTTGAGGACATCAGTAAGGCCCGCCCCCGCTCGGGGGCACCTCTCCCGCCGGGCCCCGTGAACCGGCTAGAGGTTCCCCCGCTTCTCCTGCTCGCGCTCGATCGCCTCGAACAGGGCCTTGAAGTTGCCCTTGCCGAAGCCCATGGAGCCATGGCGCTCGATCATCTCGAAGAAGACCGTCGGCCGGTCCTGCACCGGCTTGGTGAAGATCTGGAGCAGGTAGCCGTCCTCGTCCCGGTCGACGAGGATCTTCAGCTCGCGGAGGGTCTCGACGGGGACGCGGGTCTCGCCGGCCCAGTCGCCGAGGGTGTCGTAGTACGAGTCGGGGGTGTCCAGGAACTGCACGCCGGCGTCGCGCATGGCCCGGACGGTGGCGACGATGTCGTTGGTGGCGAGGGCTATGTGCTGGACGCCGGGGCCGTTGTAGAACTCCAGGTACTCGTCGATCTGGGACTTCTTCTTGGCGATGGCCGGCTCGTTGAGCGGGAACTTCACCTTGCGGGTGCCGTCCGCGACGACCTTCGACATGAGCGCGGAGTACTCGGTGGCGATGTCGTCGCCGACGAACTCCTTCATGTTGGTGAAGCCCATGACGTTGTTGTAGAAGCTCACCCACTCGTCCATCTTGCCGAGCTCGACGTTGCCCACGCAGTGGTCGATGGCCTGGAAGCGGCGCTCGCCGGGCGTGACGACGGGCTCGGCGGCCTCGTAGCCGGGGAGGTAGGGGCCGGTGTAGCCGGTGCGCTCGACCAGGGTGTGGACGGTCTGACCGTAGGTGGCGATGGTGGCGAGCACCACGGTGCCGTGCTCGTCGGTGAGCTCGTGGGGCTCCGTCACGCCCGTGGCGCCGTGCTCGACGGCGTAGGCGTAGGCGGCGCGGGCGTCCGGCACCTCGATGGCCAGGTCGACGACGCCGTCGCCGTGCTCGGCGACGTGCTCGGCGAGGAAGCGGCCGCGGTCGGTGGCCGCCTTGATGACGGAGGTGAAGACAAAGCGGGCGCCGCCCGACTCCAGGACGTAACTCGCCGTCTCCCGGCTGCCGTTCTCCGGCCCGGAGTAGGCGACGCGCTTCATCCCGAACGCGACGGAGTAGTAGTGCGCGGCCTGCTTGGCGTTGCCGACGGCGAAGACCACCGCGTCCATCCCCTTGACCGGGAAGGGGTCGGCCTGCCGAGCGGTGTGAAGGGTGTGATCCGTGGTCTGAGTCATGGCCGCAGCGTCCCGCCGATCCACAAGGTGCGCAATAGTTCGCGAATTCTCTGGGCATACTGCATAGCGTTCGCACGGTAACCCAGGACGTTCTGTACATGATGACTATCCGGAGGCGGGCATGGCGATCGATCGTTTGGACGGCCGGCTGATCGAGCTGCTCGCGGAGGAGCCGCGTATCGGGGTGCTGGAGGCGTCCCGCCGGCTGGGCGTGGCGCGCGGCACCGTGCAGGCGCGGCTGGACCGTTTGCAGACGCAGGGGGTGATCCGCGGCTTCGGGCCGGAGGTGGACCCGGCGGCGCTGGGCTATCCGGTGACCGCGTTCGCCACGCTGGAGATCAAGCAGGGGCAGGGCGCGGACGTGCGGACGCACCTGGCGACCGTGCCGGAGGTGCTGGAGCTGCACACCACCACCGGGCACGGCGACATGCTCTGCCGGCTGGTCGCCCGCTCGAACGCCGACCTCCAGCGTGTGATCGACCGGGTTGTGGGTTTTGATGGCATCGTGCGGGCCTCCACGGCGATCGTGATGGAGAACGCGGTGCCGCTGAGGATCATCCCGCTGGTGAAGCAGGCGTCGGAGGACTGACCCAGGAAACCTGCGGCCGGGAGCCGGAGGACCGACAGCGGCGAGGAGTGCCGGGTGACCTTCTGGGAGTACGTCGGCAGCCGGCACGAACAGTTGCTGGCGGACACGTACCAGCACGCCGGCGCGGTGTTCCAGTGCATGGTCGTGGCCACGCTGATCGGGGTGGCGATCGGGGTGCTCACGTACCGCAGCGAGTGGGCGGGCAATCTCGCGGTCACCGCGACCGCGACGGTCCTCACCGTCCCGTCCCTGGCCCTGATCGGCCTGCTGATCCCGGTCACCGGCCTGGGCGTGGCCCCGACGGTCACGGCGCTGGTGCTCTACGGGCTGCTGCCGGTCGTCCGGAACGCGATCGTGGGGCTGCGCGGGGTGGACCCCTCGCTGGTCGACGCCGCGACGGGCATCGGCATGTCGCGCGTCGCCCGGCTGTTCCGGGTGGAGCTGCCGCTCGCCTGGCCGCCGATCCTCACCGGGATCCGGGTGGCGACCCAGATGCTGATGGGCATCGCGGCCATCGCGGCGTACGCCTCCGGGCCGGGGCTCGGCAACGAGATCTTCCGCGGCATCTCGTCCCTGGGCAGCGCCAACGCGCTCAACCAGGTGCTGGCCGGGACGCTCGGCATCATCGTGCTCGCCCTGCTCTTCGACGCCGCGTACGTCCTGATCGGCCGGCTGACCATCCCGAGGGGGATCCGTGCCTGAGCCCGAGCCCGTGTCCGAGCCCGTGTCCGGGGGCACGCCCGGGGCCGCGCCCGCCGCGGGAAACCCCTCCGGTGCCACGATCGAGCTGGAGAACCTCACCAAGCGCTACCCCGGCAACCCCGCGCCCGCCGTCGACTGCGTCAATATGGAGATCAAGGCGGGCGAGCTGGTGGTCTTCGTGGGCCCGTCCGGCTGCGGCAAGACCACCACCATGAAGATGATCAACAGGCTGATCGAGCCGACGTCGGGCCGGATCCGGATCGACGACGAGGACGTCACCGACATGGACCCGGTGAAGCTGCGCCGCAAGATCGGCTACGCCATCCAGTCCTCGGGGCTCTTCCCCCATATGACCGTCGCGCAGAACATCGCGCTCGTGCCGAGGATGACCGGCTGGTCCAAGGGCCGGACCGACGCCCGGGTGGAGGAGATGCTCGACCTGGTGGGGCTGGACCCGGGCGAGTTCCGGGGCCGCTATCCGCGGCAGCTGTCCGGCGGGCAGCAGCAGCGCGTCGGGGTCGCCCGCGCGCTCGCCGCCGATCCGCCCGTCCTCCTGATGGACGAGCCCTTCGGCGCGGTCGACCCGATCACCCGCGACCACCTCCAGGACGAGCTGATCCGGCTCCAGCACGAGCTGCACAAGACGATCGTCTTCGTCACCCACGACTTCGACGAGGCCATCAAGCTCGGCGACCGGATCGCGGTGCTCCGGGAGCGCTCGCACATCGCCCAGTTCGACACCCCCGAGGCGATCCTCACCAACCCGGCCGACGACTTCGTCTCCGGCTTCGTCGGCGCGGGCGCGGCCCTCAAACGGCTCAACCTCACCCGGGTACGGGACGTGGAGATCGTGGACGTGCCCACGGCCGCCGTCGACGACCCTCTCCAGTCCATCTTCGACAAGCTCCGCGCGGGCACCACCAACGAGGTGCTGCTCCTGGACCGCCACCGCCGCCCGTACAAATGGCTGCGCCGGGGCGACCTGATGCGCGCCCGGGGCTCGCTGGCCCGGGCGGGGACCCTCGTGCACGACACGGTCACCCGGGACGCGACGCTGCGCGACGCCCTGGAGGCGGTGCTCACGGACAACGCCGGGCGGGTCCCGGTGACCGGGCGGCGCGGCGAGTACGAGGGCGTCGTCGACATGGAGACGCTGATGAACTCGGTGCACGAGCTGCTGGAGGAGGACCGGCTCGACGCGGTCGAGCACCAGCACCGGCTGGAGGAGCAGCGCGCCCAGCAGACCCGGCAGGAGCAGGAGGGCGCGCCGCCCGACCCGCCGCCGGACGGGCCGGAGGGCCTCCGGTGACACGGCACGGGGACGGGCGGCGGCCGGCCGGGGAGCACGAGGTGCGGGGCATCGCCTTCAGCGACCCCGGCGAGGCCGTGGAGCCGGAGCCGCCCGAGGAACCGGGGCCGCCCGCCGGGGAGCCCGCCGGCCCCCGGCGGATCACCTGGCAGCGGCTCGTCGTCCTGCCGGCCGTCGTGGCCGCCGTCCTGCTGGCGACCTGGCTGTGGTTCCGGGGCGCCGAGCTCGACTCCATCGCCGAGAACTCCCTCGCGGGCGGCAACGTCTGGCTGCGGCTGCGCCAGCACATCTCGCTGACGGTCGTGTCGACCTTCTTCGTCCTGATCATCGCGATCCCGCTGGGCGTGCTGCTCACCCGCCGCCGGCTGCGGCCCGCGGCGCCCCTGGTGATGGCCCTCGCCAACATCGGCCAGGCCACCCCCGCGATCGGCCTGCTGGCGCTGCTGGTGATCTGGCTGGGCATCGGCACCCGGGCCGCGCTGATCGGCATCGTCGTCTACGCGGTGCTGCCCGTCCTCGCCAACACCGTCGCGGGGCTGCGGGCCATCGACCCGACGCTGGTGGAGGCCGCGCGCGGGATCGGCATGTCGGCCGCCGGGGTGCTGCGCAAGGTCGAACTGCCACTGGCCGTACCGCTGATCCTCGCCGGGGTGCGCACCGCGCTCGTCCTCAACGTGGGCACGGCGACGCTCGCCTACTTCGGCGGGGGCGGCGGGCTCGGCGACCTGATCGCCTCGGGCATCACCAACCAGCGGATGCCGGTGCTGGTGCTGGGGTCGGTGCTGACCGTGGCGCTGGCGCTGCTGGTCGACTGGCTGGCGTCGCTGGCGGAGGTGTTGCTGCGCCCGCGCGGGCTGGATCCGGCCGGCCCCGGCGGGGCGAGGGATGGCGGGGCATGAGATGGCGCACGGCCGCCGCGGCGGCGTTCGCGGGCCTGCTGCTCTCCCCCGTCGCCCTCGCGGGATGCGGGCTGACCAGCGGTTCCCCGATGGTCGACGACGTCCGGCCGGGCTCCGTCGGGCAGGGGCTGCCGCTCAAGGGCGCCGGCCTGACCGTCACCTCCAAGAACTTCAGCGAGAACATCGTGCTGGGCCAGATCATGGGCCTGGCCTTCGAGGCGGCCGGTGCGGACGTCCTCGACCGGACCAACATCCAGGGGTCGATCGGCGCCCGGGAGGCGATCCGGTCGGGCGGCGCGGACGCCATGTACGAGTACACCGGCACCGCCTGGATCACCTATCTGGGCAACGACAAGCCGATCGCGGACCCCCGCGCGCAGTGGCGGGCCGTGGCCGACGCGGACGTCCGCAACGGCATCGTCTGGCTGCCGCCCTCCTCGCTCGACAACACCTACGCGCTGGCGCTGAACCGGGCGAACGAGAAGAAGTACGGCACCCGGACGCTCTCGGACGTCGCCCGGCTGTCCCGGAGCGACCCCGGGGCGGTGACGCTGTGCGTGGAGAGCGAGTTCGCGGCCCGCGACGACGGGCTGCCGGGCATGGCGAAGGCGTACGGCATGCGGGTGCCGGCGTCGAGCGTGCGGAAGATGGACGGCGGGATCGTCTACACCCAGGTCTCCGGGGGCTCCTCGTGCACCTTCGGCGAGGTCTTCACCACGGACGGCCGGATCAGGGCGATGAACCTCGTCGTGATGCGGGACGACAAGCACTTCTTCCCCAACTACAACGCCGCTCCCGAGATCAACGCCAAGGCGATGCGGAAGTACCCGGCGATCAAGGACGTGCTGGACCCGATCACGGCGAAGCTGACCAACGACGTGGCCCAGGAGCTCAACGCGAAGGTGGACGTGGACGGCGAGGACCCGCACCGGGTGGCCAAGGACTGGCTGGTGCGGGAGGGGTTCATCCGCGAGGGCTGAGCGGGCAGCGCCCCGAAGGGGCGCGGGGAACCGCGCGACCGGCCACGACGCACCCGCGGACGGCGCACCGGACTTTGAGCGGAGTGCTCAGCAGGCCGGGACCTCGTCCTCCCGCCCCGACGCCAGGGCCCGCAGGGACGTCACCGCGTCGCCCAGCTTCTCGACGGGGACCAGACGCAGCCCCTTGGGGAGGTTGGCCCGCGCGTCCGAGCACTCCCCCTTCGGCACCAGGAAAACGGTGGCGCCGTCGCGCCGGGCGGCCTGGGTCTTCAGCGGTACGCCGCCGACCGCGCCCACGGTGCCGTCCGGCTCGATCGTGCCCGTACCGGCGATCGTCCGGCCGCCGGTGAGGTCGCCGCCGCGGCCGTCGCCGTCGATCCTGTCGATGATCCCGAGGGTGAAGAGCAGTCCGGCGCTGGGGCCGCCGATGTCGGCGAGGCTGAGCCCGATCTTCACGTCCTTCGGCGACTTCCGCAGATAGCGCAGGGCGGCCTGCGAGGCGGCGGCCTGCGACTCCTTCATCTCGGCGGCGTTGTGCTCCGAGACCTCCTGGTCGGAGTCGCCGACGGGGTAGACGGAGTCGCGCGGCATCACGGCGCGGTCGGTGCGGAACCAGTTGCTCACGACGTCGGTCAGGCTGACGTCCACATGCGGCCCGGTCGCCACGATCGTGGTCATGCGCAGCTCGCCCTTGGTGGCGCGGGTGCCCGTGCCCTCGACGGTGATCACCGGCTTGCCCTTGTCCGTCCCCAGGACGTTCACGGTCGAGCCCGGCTGCGCGAGCGAGAACGGCAGGGGTACGAGCGCGGCCACCGCGAACAGGGCGACGACGGGCGCGGCGCAGACCGCGAGGGTCCGGGCGCGTCCCGGCGTGCGGGAGAGCAGGGCGGTCAGAGTCGGAGCTGGCATGCAAGCGAATCTAGTTCACTCCCGCCCCTGCCGTGACAGGCAACCCTCGTGGTGCGGGCCGGGACGCGGCCCGGCCCGCCGGCGGTCACCGCAGCGCGTCGGCCACCTCCTTGGCCGCCTCCATCACCCGGGGGCCCACGCGGTCCGGGATGGAGTCGCAGAGCATGACGACGCCCACGCTGCCCTCGATGCCCAGGACGCCGAGCAGGGGCGCCGCCGCACCGCTGGCACCGGCCTCCAGTTCGCCGTGGGTGAGGGCGTACCCGGGGTTGTCGGTCTCGCCCCGGCGGGCCGCGAGTATGGCCCGGCCGGCCGCCCCCCGGTCCAGCGGATGGCGGAACCCGGCCCGGTAGGCCACGTGGTAGTCCGTCCACGTCGGCTCGACGACGGCCACCGCGAGCGCCTCGGTGCCGTCGACGAGCGTGAGGTGGGCGGTGGCCCCGATGTCCTCGGCCAGGGACCGCAGTGCGGGCAGGGCGGCCTCCCGGACCAGCGGGTGCACCTGGCGGCCGAGCCGCAGCACCCCCAGGCCGACCCTGGCCCGGCCGCCGATGTCACGGCGGACGAGCGCGTGCTGCTCCAGTGTGGCGAGCAGCCGGTAGACCACCGTCCGGTTGACCCCGAGCTTGGTGGAAAGCTCGGTGACGGTCAGCCCGTGATCGGTGTCGGCGAGCAGTTTGAGGACACGCAGTCCCCGGTCGAGCGTCTGTGAGGTCTCCGCGGTCACGGCGCCCCTCCTCCGATGAGTGGCGGCCCTTCGTCGCGGTGGGGTGCGCCCCCGGTCCCGTTCCGGCAGCGCGCGAGGAGAGGCCGCCGGCCGCTTTTCGCTTGGCACCGGCTGCGCTCCGCGGCGGCGCTGCCACGGGGCGTGTGCGTGACCGGCACCGTAGCGCCGCCGGTCCGCTCAGCGGAAGAGTCTGCCCGCGATCCGGGCACGGTGGGGCGGATTTACGAATACCGGGGGCCGGATCCCACTATGCGGACGGCTGTCGGTGCCGCCGGGCCTGCGACGGGGGCGTCCCGTACGCCGGCCGCACACCGGCCGGGCCGGAACCGCCGCGGGCCGGTGGCCGTGCGCGGCCGGTTCCGGCCCGGCCGGGGGCGCCTCCCGGCGGCGGCCGGGAGGCGGCGGCCGGGAGGCAGCGGCCGGGAGGCAGCGGCCGGGAGGCAGCGGCCGGGAGGCAGCGGCCGGGAGGCGGGGACGACGCGGGAGCGGACCGCTCCGCGCCTCGTCCGTACGCGCTACTTCATCCGGGTCGCCCATTCGCGGACCTTGCTGATGCGTTCGTTCAGCTGGCCCGCCGTCGCCTCCGCGCTCGGGGGGCCGCCGCAGACACGGCGAAGCTCGTTGTGGATCACTCCATGCGGCTTGCCGCTCTGGTGGACATAGGCCCCGACCAGGGTGTTCAGCTGCTTGCGCAGCTCCAGCAGCTCCTTGTGGGTGACCACCGGGCGCCGCTCGGCGGGCAGTTCGAGGAGGTCCGCCTCCGCGTCCGGCCGCTTGCGGCTGTGCGCGATCTGGCGGGCCTGCCGCTTCTGGAGCAGCATCTGCACCTGGTCCGGCTCCAGCAGCCCGGGGATGCCGAGGTAGTCCTGCTCCTCCTCGCTGCCCGCGTGCGCCTGCATGCCGAACTCGGCGCCGTCGTAGAGCACCCGGTCGAAGACCGCGTCGGACTCCAGCGCCTCGAAGGAGAGCTGGTCGTCCTCGCCGGTGTCCTCGTCCTGCCGGCGCTCCGCCTCCGCCAGGAGCTTGTCCTCCTCGGCGTACGGGTCCTCCTCGCCGTCCTTCTTGGGCCTGTCGAGGACGTGGTCGCGCTCGACCTCCATCTCGTTGGCGAAGGTCAGCAGCGTGGGGATGGTGGGCACGAAGACGGACGCGGTCTCGCCACGGCGCCGGGAGCGCACGAAGCGGCCGACGGCCTGGGCGAAGAACAGCGGGGTGGAGATCGTCGTCGCGTAGACCCCGACGGCGAGGCGGGGCACGTCGACGCCCTCGGACACCATGCGGACGGCGACCATCCAGCGGGAGTCGGAGTGCGAGAAGTCGTCGATCCGCTGGGAGGCGCCCGAGTCGTCCGAGAGCACGACCGCCGGGCCCTCGCCGGTGATCTCGCGGATCAGCTTGGCGTAGGCGCGGGCGGAGTCCTGGTCGGCCGCGATGACGAGCGCGCCGGCGTCCGGGATGGCCTTGCGGACCTCGGTCAGCCGGCGGTCGGCGGCGCGCAGGACGTTCGGCATCCACTCGCCGCGCGGGTCCAGAGCCGTGCGCCACGCCTGCGAGATCGCGTCCTTGGTCATGGGCTCGCCGAGGCGGGCCTCGATCTCGTCGCCGGCCTTGGTGCGCCAGCGCATGTTGCCGCTGTAGGAGAGGAATATGACCGGGCGGACGACGCCGTCGGCGAGGGCGTTGCCGTATCCGTATGTGTAGTCGGCGGCGGAGCGGCGGATGCCGTCGTTGCCCTCCTCGTACGTGACGAAGGGGATGGGGTTGGTGTCGGAGCGGAAGGGCGTGCCCGTCAGCGCGAGGCGCCGGGTCGCGGGCTCGAACGCCTCCAGGCACGCCTCGCCCCAGGACTTGGAGTCACCGGCGTGGTGGATCTCGTCGAGGATGACGAGGGTCTTGCGCTGCTCGCAGCGGTTGCGGTGGAGCATCGGGCGGACGCCCACACCGGCGTAGGTCACGGCGACGCCGTGGTACTCGCGGCCCAGGGGGCCCGCGCTGTACTCGGGGTCGAGCTTGATCCCGACCCGGGCCGCGGCCTCGGCCCACTGCTTCTTCAGGTGCTCGGTGGGCGCGACCACGGTCACCTGCTGGACGACGTGGTGGTGCAGCAGCCAGGAGGCGAGGGTGAGGGCGAAGGTGGTCTTTCCGGCGCCGGGGGTGGCCACGGCGAGGAAGTCGCGCGGCTGTTCCTGGATGTACTTCCCCATCGCGCCCTCCTGCCAGGCGCGCAGCTTGTTGGCGGTACCCCAAGGGGCCCGGCCGGGGAAGGCGGGCGAGAGATGGTGGCTCGTGGTGGTGGTAGTCACGGTCTCCGTCGGCTGGTTCGGCGGTCGGCAACCGCGCAAGCCTACCTGCGGCGGGCCCGGCCCCCCGGGCTCACACCCCGGCCTCACCCGGGGGTGGGACCGAGGTCACACACCCCCGGGCGGCCGGGCCGGCGGCCCGCTCAGGCGTCGCGCGGGGTGAGCCTCGCGGCCACGTACGCGCCCACCAGCGCGAACGCCGCCGCGAGGGCGAAGACCGCGACGAAGGCGGCCGGCGGGGCGGCCCCGCCGGCCTCCCCGGCGGTCGCCGAGCCCCCGCCGAAGGAGGCGAAGAGCACACCGGCGAGGCCGACGAGGGTGATGCTGCCGAGCGCGTCGGAGACCTGGAGGGAGGCGGAGTTCGCACCCTCCTCACCCGGCTTGGAGAGCCTGAGCAGCAGCACCGAGCCGCTGGAGATCGTCAGCCCCATGCCGTAGCCGCCCACGACCCAGGCGAGGGCGGCCGTCCACACCGGGACCCCGTCGGCCAGGACGGTCGCCATCAGGGCGATGGCGAGGGCCATCAGCCCCATGCCGAGGCTCATCAGCCGCTCGCGGTAGGGCTCGGCCCGGGGGCGGCTCTGGGTGTACGAGCCGAGGGCCCAGGTCAGGCCGCCGCCGGTGAGGGAGAGCCCGGCCAGCGTGGCGGACAGGCCGCGCTCCGTGACGAGCATCAGCGGGACGAAGCTCTCGGCGGCCAGGAAGGAGCCCTGGGCGAGGCCGCGCAGCAGCACGACGGCGGGCAGGCCGCGGGCGGCGCGGAAGGTGCCGCGGGGCAGCAGCAGCCGGACGCAGGGCACGAGGAGGGCGAGGCCGGCGGCGGCGGGCAGCAGGGAGACCGGGCTGATGTCCTGCCCCGCGTACTGGAGCAGCCCGGCGCCCGCCGCGACGGCGAGGGCCAGCAGGATGCGGCGGCCGTCCATGGTCCCGGCGCGCTCGGCGGGCGGGAGGGCGCGCAGCGCGGGCAGCATCACCACGAGCGGCAGCAGGATCAGCACGGGGATGGCCAGGAAGACCCAGCGCCAGCCGAGCTGCTCGGTGACGGTGCCGGCCACCAGCGGGCCGACGATCACGGGGACCACCCAGGCCGCCGAGAAGGAGGCCAGCACGGCCGGGCGCAGCCGCTCGGGGTAGGCCCGGCCCACGACGACGTAGAGCGCCACGATGACGAGCCCGCTGCCGATGCCCTGGACGCCGCGCGCGGCCACGAACATCCACATCTGCTGCGCGGAGCCCGCGAGCACCAGTCCGGTGCCGAAGGCGGCGATGCCGGTGAAGAGGGGCACGAGCGGCCCGGCCCGGTCGCACCACTCGCCGGAGAGCGCCATGGTGAACAGGCTGGCGGTGAAGAAGGCGGAGAAGGAGAAGGCGTACAGCTCGATCCCGTCGAGCGCGCGGGCCGCGACCGGCATCGCCGTGTTGACCGCGCTCGCCTCGAAGGCGATGAGGGAGACGACGGAGATGATCCCGAGGGTGAGGGCACGGTAGCGGCGGCCGAGGACGCCTTCGGCGGGGGCGGATATGGGGGCGGGGGTGGATATGGCGAGTTCGTCGGCGCCGGCGTCGGGAGCAGTCATGGGTGTCAGGGTAGGGAGGGAGGGGGCGCTTGGCGCCTGCCGAGCGACCGGAATCTCGTCATCCATGAGCCCTAGGCCGGAGGGTCTTCGGGAGGGTTTTCCCACCCGGGTCCTCAAGCGCCGGACGGGCTGATTTCAGCCCGTCCGGGGGCACCTCCCAGCGGTAGCTGGGGGAGCTTGAGGACATTCGGGAAGGGGCGGGTAGGGGACAAAGCCCGCCGCAGGCGCGCCCCCACCCCCACCCCGCCTCACGTCGTCAGCAGAACCCCACCGTACGAAGCCCCCGCGATCACCACCCACGAGCACAGCCCCAGCGCCGCCACCCGCCCACCCGTCCGCGCCAGCGAAGGCAGATGGACGGCACTGCCGAGCCCGAAGAGCGCGGCGGCGAGCAGCAGTTCCTGAGCGTGGCCCGCGAGATCGAGCGCCCCACCGGGCACCCACCCGGTGCTGCGTACGGCCACCATGGCCAGGAACCCCAGGACGAAGAGCGGTACGAGCGGCGGCCGCTTCCCGGACGGCCGGGCCGCCCCCCGCCGGCGCCCCCGTACGGAGACCGCGACCGCGGCCACGAGCGGGGCCAGCAGAGCCACCCGCATCAGCTTCACCAGCACCGCGTCCGTGAGGGCGGCCGGTCCGGCCGTCTGCGCGGTGGCCACGACCTGGCCGACGTCGTGGACGCCCGCGCCGACCCAGCGGCCGAACTGCGCGTCGTCGAGGCCGAGCGGGTGGTGCAGCAGCGGCAGGACGGCGATGGCGAGGGTGCCGCAGAGCGTCACCAGCGCCACGGACGTCGCCACGTCCTCCTCGTCGCTGCCCGACACCTCGCTGACCGCCCCGATCGCGGAGGCGCCGCAGATGGAGTAGCCGGTGGCGATCAGCAGCGGCTGGTCGCCGCGCAGCCCGAGCCGGCGGCCGAGGCAGAGCGTGCCCCAGAAGGTGGCCGCGACCACGGCGACCACCATGGCGACGGTGGCCCAGCCGAGGCCGAGCACGTCGTCGAGGCTCAGTTTGAGACCGAGCAGGACGACACCGATCCGCATCAGCCGTTTTCCGGCCAGCGTCAGCCCGGGCCGGGCCGCCCCGCGCACCGCGGTCCGCACCCCGGGCAGGTGGGCGGCCGCGATGCCGAGCACGACGGCGGCGGTGAGCATCGGCACGGCGGGTACGAGCCGGTGGACGGCCCAGGCGACGGCGACGCCGCCGGCCGCCATGGCCAGCCCGGGAAGCTTGCCTGCACCGGGGCCCCGCCCGGTGGCGGGGGCCGGCCGGGTGCCCGTACGCGCGGTGAGGAGCGCCATCAGAGTTCGTCGGCCGGGAGGTCGTACACGCGGCGGACGCTGGAGCCGAGGCGGGAGATGTCGGCGCCGTAGATGTGGAGGGAGATGGCCGTGGTGGAACAGGAGTTGTGCACCCGGTGGATGTCGCCGGGCGGCGCGAAGCCGCAGACGTCGCCCTGGTGGTTGACGACGTCCTCGGTGGCCACGAGCCGGGCGGTGGTGCCGTCGGGGACGAGCCGGTAGCGTCGTTCGCTCTCGGTGCCCTGGTGAACTCCCGTGACGCACCAGGAGACATGGTCGTGGACGCTGGTCCGCTGGCCGGGCATCCAGACGAGGGCGACGACGGAGAAGCTGCCGTCGGACTCGGCGTGCAGAATGTGCTGCCGGTAGTGGCCGGGGTCGCCCTCGCGTTGTTCGGGGGTGAGGAGGTCTGCGGCGCCGAGGTGCGCGGCGAGCCGCTCGCCGACGAGATATGCCGTCGTGTCGGGCGGCAGGCCGCGGCCTACGGCCTCGCGCACGTCGTCGACGAGCTGGCCGAGGCGCGCGGTCGTGGGGGCTGCGGTGGGAGTGGTCATACGAGCAGCGTCGACGCGACGTGATCCATCAGTCCAACGACAGTCTGTTGGCGGGACGCCAACACCGGCTTATGGACAGGGTCCGGGGCGGCGGCCGGGCCGGTCCGTACGGCGGGCCGCG
The DNA here is from genome assembly GCF_002891295.1 of Streptomyces eurocidicus. Taxonomy (GTDB): domain Bacteria; phylum Actinomycetota; class Actinomycetes; order Streptomycetales; family Streptomycetaceae; genus Streptomyces; species Streptomyces eurocidicus. Next base: position 1,007,041 of record NZ_LGUI01000001.1, read on the forward strand.
CTCAGCAGCCCACCCGCCGCGCGGCGACGGCGCGCAGCTCGTCGAGGACGAGCGCCGTGGCGGGCACGCGGAGGTGCTCGCGGAGGACGTACGCGGAGACCTGCCGGCGGCTCGCGGGGTCCAGCGCCCGGCCGGTGATCTTCTCGTGGCGGAGGAAGGAGAGGACGAGCCCCGGCATCATCGCGACGCCGAGCCCCTCGGCGACGAGCGACTGCACGACGAGGTTGTCGTCCGTGGTGAAGGCGATGTCGGGCGCGAAGCCCAACTCGGCGCACTCGTGCAGGAAGTTGGTGCGGCAGCGCAGACAGCCCGCGATCCAGCGCTCCTCCGTGAGGTCGGCCAGCTGGACGGCGCGGCGGCGGGCGAGCGGGTGCCCGGTGGGCATCAGGATGGTGAGCTGGTCCTCCATCAGCCGGGTCTCCACCACCTCGTCCGGGACCTGTTCGCGCAGGCCGGGGTAGGTGAAGGCGAGGGTGATGTCGCACTCTCCGCGCACCAGGCGGTGTATCGAGTCGGGCGGTTCGCCCTCCAGCAGCTCGACCCGTACGCCCGGGTGGGCGGCGGCGAGGCCCGCGAGCGCCTCCGGCACCAGGGTGGCGCTGGCGCTCGGGAAGGCGCAGACGCGGACCCGGCCGGATCGCAGCCTTGTCAGGGAGCTCATCTGCTGCTGGGCGGTGGTGAGGCTCTCCAGGATCGTCTCCGCGTGCCGGGCGAGCGCCTCACCGGCCTCGGTGAGCCGCATCCGGCGGCCGACGCGGATGAAGAGCGGGGTGCCCACGGACCGTTCGAGGGCCTTCATCTGCTGGGTGATGGCGGGCTGCGTGTACCCCAGGGCGCGGGCGGCCGCCGAGTACGAGCCGGCCGTGACCACCGCGTGGAACGTCTTGATGTGCCGCGAGTCGAACACGCCGGAATCATAAGCGGAATTTGGGATAGGAGGGGAGAGGGCGGGGGGTCGCTTCTGGATCAACGGATTTCTGGGGCAAGGTGGGATACATGCCGCATAGCACAACAAATCCCCCATCCTCCGAGCCTTCGCACTACGTCTCGTACGACGCGGCGGAACTCGCCTACCGGGAGGCGGGGCCACCGGACGCACCACCCCTGATCTGCCTGGCCGGCGGTCCGGGCCGGGACGCCGCGTACCTCGGCGACCTCGGGGGGCTGGGCGCGGCCCGCCGCCTGGTGATCCCGGACAGCCGCGGAACGGGCGCCTCCCCGCCCGCCGCGGACCCGGCCGGCTACGCGTTCCCGGCGCTCGCGGAGGACCTGGAGGCGCTCCGCCGCCACCTGGGCCTGGAGCGGTTCGCCCTCCTCGCGCACGACGCGGCGTGCGCGACGGCCCAGGCGTACGCGGCGGCGCACGGCGAGCACCTGACCCACTTGGTGCTGGTCGCGCCGGGCTCCCGGCTCCAGGGCGAACTCCCCACGGACGCCGAGGAGATCTTCGAGTCACGGGCGACGGAGGACTGGTGGGTGGACGCGTACGTCGCCGTCCACACCCTCCCCACGACCACGGACCTCACGGAGGTACGCGCCCTGCTGGCCCGCGCGGCGCCCATGGCGTACGCCCGCTGGGAGGCCCCCCAGCGGGCCCACGCGGCCACCGAGCCCGGCCAGCTCGGCCCGGTCCCCCGCGCCGGCTTCTGGCAGGGCGTCGACGAACCGGCCCGGCTGGCCCTCCTGGACCGCCTGGGCCGCGTCGGCTGCCCGGCACTGGTGGTCACGGGCGACCGCGACGCGGTCTCCGGCATGCGCGCGGGCGAACTCGTGGCGGCCTCCCTGCCGAACGCCGTCCTCCAGCCGCTGCACGAGGTCGGCCACTATCCGTGGGTCGACGAACCGGAGATGTTCCGGCCACTGGTGGAGGAGTTCCTGAGCGGGTCGTGAACGGGGCGTGTCGTGAACGGGGCGTGTCGGTCGCATGGCGGCCGGGAAGGAACCGTTGTCCACCCCTCGGGCGGCCTCTACTGTCGGTGGGGAAGGCACGACTTGGCCGTGTGCCCGAGTGGTTTAGGGACTCGCCTGCAAAGCGGGTTACGCCGGTTCGATTCCGGTCACGGCCTCCGGCACCTTGATCAGGCACAACAGAAAGGGCGGCGCCCCGGAGGGGTGTCGCCCTTTTGGTCGTCCGTCTCAGTTCCCGTCTCAGTTGGCCGGTACGAGCGCGCCGGCCGCGCCGTCGTCATCGTCCGGGCGATCCGTCTCAGGCTTCCAGATCAGGCCGTCCACCTGCCTTGCGATGTCGGTCCGCACGGCGTCCACCATGTGCTGGTACCGGGCGGCCATGGCAGTGGTCGACCACCCCATGAGACCCATGACGGCCCGCTCGGGGACACCGAGGATCAGCAGAACCGTCGCTGCCGTATGGCGGGCGTCGTGCAGACGCCCTTCCCGAACCTTCGCCTCCGTGAGAAGAGCCTTCCACTCTGCCCAGTCCCGACGGTGGGACGGGCTACGGCCGTGTTCGTCCGGGAAGACCAGCCTATTCTCCTCCCAACGCTTCCCGGCCGCCGTCCGCTCCTCTTCCTGCGTCGTGAGGTGAGCGCGAAGTAGGTCAACGAGCTGTTCGGGGAGACCAACAGCGCGGCGGCCGGCGCGGGATTTGGTGGTGGACAGCTCCGGGTTCGTGCGACGTCTCTGCGGGCAGTACCCGGCGGCCTTGCGTCCGCAGGGGTCCACGCACCCGTGGGCGTAACGCGGCCGGTGCCGACTGCTCCGAACCACGAGGAACCCGCCGTCAAGGTCCACGTCCTGCCACCTCAGACCGAGCACTTCCCCTTGCCTCAGTCCGAGAGCGAGGGCGACTGCCCAGCGGGCGGAGTTGCGGTGCTGGTCAGCGGCCTTGAGTAACCGCTGTACCTCTTGGACGCTGTAGGGCTCTACCTCGTACTCCCCCGTCTTCGGCGCCTTGGCCAACTGAACGGGGTTCTTCCCGATATGCCCCCGCCGTACGGCCTCGTTGAGGGCGGTGCGGAAGGTTCGGTGAACCTGGTGAGCCGTCGCGGGCTTGCTGCCGTTGGCCTGCATCTTGGCGTAGAACGCCTCAATGTGTTCAGGCTTGAGCCGGTCGAGACGGTGAGCACCCAAACCAGGGATCAGGTGCTTCCGTACAGCGACGCCGTACCCGACCATCGTATTGTCGTTGACGGCGAGGGGCGCGACGTTCTCAATCCAGTGCGTCAACCACGCCTTGACCGTCCACGCCTTGCCGGGCTTCTTCACGATTTTGGTGTCGCGCTGTTTCTCCAGCTCTCGGACAGCATTCGCCACTTCGGTCTTGGTTTTGCGTTCGACGTGGCGGCGGTCCGGCGTGCCGTCGTCGCGGACGCCGACGGTGACACGGCCGTGCCATTTGCCGTCCTTGCCGAAGTAGATCGAACTACGGCCGTTGGGCTGTCGGGTGCGCTTCTTTTCCTCTGCCACAGGCAGGCTCCTGGTTCTTGCGAGTCGGATAGTGGCCGGGGCGGCGGGCCGTCCTGTCCGGGAGTGCCGCCGCCCCGGGCGTCGTCAAGCGGCGCGTTGGGCGGTGCGGAGACGGGTGACGTAGGCGGCGGGGGCGTCGGCGGGGACGCGGCGGAGACGGCCGACAGGCACGGACTCCAGCTCTCCGGAACGGATGAGTCCGTAGCACGTGGTCCGGCCGATGCGGAGTCGGCGAGCGGCCTCTTCGACGGTGAGCAGGACAAGGGTGGAATCAACAGCGGCGACGTCGGCCGTGTCCATGTAGAGATCCCCTTCGATCAGGTCGGGCTGTCCGAAGTGCGGATTTCTGCGTCATTGCGTCATCAGCGTCATTCGGGCCTCTGACCTGTGGTTTTGTCTGACGCAGTGGTTTGGGGGTGCGTCATTGGCGTGTCATGGGCTGCGTCATCTGGTGACGCGGATGACGCAGGATGACGCGGGCACCGCCGTCTGCGTCATGCTTCTAGCCGCAGGTCAGGGGCCGGTTTCCCGCCCGCGTGACGCACATGACGCAGCGTCCCTTCTCTTAGGACAAAAGAAGGGGTGGTGTCTGTTGTGGTGCGGTGCCGCTTCAAGCGCGAAGACTGACTAAGGAGCCGCTGCGCGGCGCGACCCTCGGGCGGCGGCGTTGCCGCCGAAGAGCAAGAAGAGCACCCCGGGCGTGGGCCAGGGTGCTCTTCTTGCTTGTTCCCGGGGCTGTGGTGCGCCGGTCAGAGCATCGGCTCTTGCTGGTGCGGCGGGGTCGGGCGTCGGGTCATGTCGATGTAGCGGCCCTCTTGGGTGCGGCCCCAGTCGATCAGGACGCCCCGGGCGGCGAGGGTGGGCTGGAGGCGCTTGAGCCGGTCGGAGAGGACCTTTCCCGTCGTCGGCCACCCCTTTGGCAGCGGGCGCAGTTCGTCGCCGCTGTGGAGGCGGCTGAGGCAGTGCAGCCACTCGGTGGAGGTCATCCGCTGCTCCGCACCCGCCTCGATGCTGTCGGCGTGCCTGAGGACGGTCTGCGCGAGAAGGTCACCCTCGATGACGTCGTCGTTCAGGTCGTCCAGGCTGGCCCGGTACGCGGCGAGCGCGCCAAGACCCGTCGCCACGTCGAGCTGCGCGCACAGGTGCGCGAAGTCCGCCATCCGCAGGTCCGTGGGGGTCTCCGCGTCAGCCGCACGGACCTTGACCGTGAGGTCGAGCAGGGACCCGAGAACGGCCGGCAGAGCCTCCGCGTACTCCGCCCACAGCTCCGCCTCGGTGCGCCGGACGCGTGGGCGTTCCAGGCGCAGGGGCAGGAGGCGTTCGGCGAGGTCGGGCCGGATGACGCCCACGTCGATGCCGGTCAGCAGCATCGGGCGGCGGTAGCGGGCGCGGACGACGTCGCCGTCGGTGTACAGGGCACGCTTGACGTTCTCGGCTCCGGTGACGATGCAGCACATGGCGTCGGACAGGTCCGGGGTCATGTGGGAGAGGTTGTCCAGGGCGGTGACCCATCCGGCCGCCACGGCCGCGATCAGGTTCTCCTCGTCCTTCGGGGCCCGGCGCAGGTCCCCGCTCATGCCCTCGATGATCCGTACGAGCATCCGGCCGCCGGTGGACTTGCCCGCCCCCTGCGGCCCGGTGAGGAACGGGGCGGGGACGGGCACGGACGGCCCCAGGCAGCCGATGAGCCAGGCGATGGCCAGGCATTCGGTCTGCGCGGTGGCGAAGCTGCACAGCCGCAGCAACAGGTCGATGCCCTTGCCGTCGGTGTCCTTGGCCGGCAGGGGAAGTTCCCCGGTGAGCTGGGTGCGCCGCCAGCACACCTCGCACGGGTCGGGGATGGCGATGTCCCAGCCGGTGGGGTGGATACGGACGGATCGCCCGTCGTTGCGGCCCAGGTCGAGCCACGTCGCGCCGTCGAACCCCGGGGCGACGCGGATATGGACGGGCTGTACGTCCTCGGTCAGCGCGAGTGCTTCGATCAAGTCCAACGCCTCCTTGAGCGCGGTCCCGTTGAACACGCCGTACCCGTCGCGGAAGAGGCCGACCATGAGTTCCTGCCGGTGGCTGCCCGTCGTGCCCTGCGAGCGGATCGGGCGGGCCACGGGGTGGCCGTTCTTCTGCGCGTACACGGTCCCGTCAGCGGTGCGGAAATACCGGAAGTACTCCTGTGCGTAGTCGGTGATGATCTCGCGGGCCGGAGTCTTGTCGTCGTCGGCCATGGTCACAGGCCCAACCTGGTGCGGGCGTTGGCCCACGCCGCGGTGCAGTGCCGGGGAGACTCGCCCTTGGCCTGCGCGGCGGTGAACAGCCGCGCGACATGGACGTCCGTGAGGCAGCCGCACCGGCCATGCGCGGACAGCACGGCCAGGAACGTCCGGTACACGGTGGCGTGGACCTGGCCGCGGGCCTCGGTGATGCGCTGCTCGGCCATGGCAATGCCACGCTCCAGATAGGCGGACGTACGGTGCCGGCACTCCCCGCCGCCGGCAAGCGCGGGCACGGCGACGACAGGCCGGGCCGCGGGGGACTTCTTCACGGCCAGCGCGCGCACGGCGCCGGGCAGATCGGTCACGGTGCCGACGCCGGGGCCGAGCCACCGCGCGTAGGACATGAGCGACTTGAGGTCGACGCCCGCGCGCACAGCGTTCGCGGACTGCATCGCCCCCCGGTAGATCCAGTGCTCTCCCCGCGTCGTCGCTACCGTGCGGGTGGCGGGCAGGGTCTCACGGGCCCATGCGATAGCAGCCGCGTCGTCCAGGTCGACCACCGTCAGCCCCGCCCCACCGGGGTGGTAGGCGACGGCCGCCGCCTCACGCCACGCCGGCGCCCACGTCGACGAGGTGAGAACGTCGGGGTCGGTGGTCGCGGCGGCCCACGCGTGGCACACGTCGAGGCACCGGCAGGGGCCCGCGTTCTTCATGTTCGGCCGGCCCCCGCAGGCGTTCTTGGCGCAGGCACGGCAGTTGCCGAACGGCACCTTGCCCGCCCGCAGGGGCAGCACAGGAACGCCGACCGCCGCCAAGTCCAGCGCGGCGCGCAGGGGGTTGCCGTCCGGGTAATTCCCGCGGGCGGGGCGCCGGGCCTTGCAGTCAGGTGTCATGCTGTAGGTCTCCTGTTCTGCTACGTTGGGAATCGGAGACCGTGGGCGTCGGGCTGTCCTTGTCCGGGAGTGCCGCCGCCCACGGGCAGAGCAAGAAGGGCAGTTCGTTGCTGTAGCCGCCGGGGCGGCCTCAGATCATTGGCGTGAGACGGGGGCCGCCCTCGGCATTCCTAGGAGTGGGCAGGACAGGGGACTGGTCGGCGAGATCGGGCGGCCGCCCCTGGTACGCCTCTAGGCGATGTCCAGGGCGAGCTGGGACGGCGCCGGGCCCGTAGCTTCAGCGAGGGTGGCGAGCAGCGTGCTGTAGGCGAGGGCGGCCTGATGGATGACGACGCCGTTGCCGAGGATCTTGAGCTGGTCGGAGCGGGACAGGCCCAGGTCCGCCCCTGTCACCCAGCCGGGGTCGGCGCCCATCATCCATTCGACGAAGGCCGGGGACAGGCGGCGGTTGCCTTTGGTGCCGGGTTCGGTCGGCTCCGGGGCGGGGCGGCCGAGGGCGTGTTCCCAGCGGTGGATGGCGGGGCCGTAGTCGGTGCCGTTGGTGGCCACCCACCGCCCATCCAGGCGGACGGCCTGGCCGGGGAGGTAGTAGGTTCCGGCCCGGTCGCGCTGGTTGGGGCCGCCGTGGGGGCCGTCGGACGCTTTGGGTGTGGGCAGCAGGTTGACCACTACCTCGTTCAGCGGGCGGGAGTTGGACTCCATCAGGTTGGAGGCGCCGGATTTCCAGTCGCGTGCCGCGGGGGTGGGCAGCAGCGTCACGGCGGTGCGCAGGTTCATGCCGCCCCGCCGTTTGGGGGAGGTCCCGGGGCCTCCGGTCCCGTCGGCGGCGGCGGGGGTGGGCAGGAGGCTTATCCGTCCGTCGGGGGCAGCAAGAAGACCACTTCGTCCTCCAGCGTGGGCCCGTGCCCGCCGGCCCGGCGTTTGTCCGGGTGCTGGGGTCCCCCGTTGCGCCCGAGCTGGGAGGTGGGGGTCTTCAGCAGCGGGATAGGCGACGGCGAACCAGCGGTCGCGCCGGTGGCAGGCGCCGACTTCGGGATCTCCAGCGCGTAGGCACATCCACCGCGCGTCGTACCCGCACGCGGCCAGGTCGGCCGCGACGACGTCGAGTCCCCGGCTGCGGATGGCGGCGACGTTCTCCAGGAACACGAGTCGGGGTCGAAGGTGGCGAACGGCGGTGGCGATGGTTTTCCACAGTCCGGAGCGGTCACCGGCGATCCCTCCCCGAGGTCCGGCGTTGGAGATGTCCTGGCAGGGGAAGCCGGCGGTCAGCGCCGCCGGGCGCGGCAGCGCGGCAGACAGCTCCAGCCAGTCGACGGCCGTGATGTCACCCAGGTTGCGGGCACGCGGCAGGCGCGCGGCCAGCAGCCGGGACGCGGCCGGGTCCCTCTCACCGACCACGACCGCGGGCAGGCCCGTGACGGCTTCCACGGCCAGGTCCAGCGCACCGGACCCGGTACACAAGCTGATGTTGCCGCCCTCCAGCGGCGCGGCAGGGGCGGGTTGGGTCATGCTGGAGCCTCCACTTGTCTGAGGGTGGGTGGAAGCGAGGGCGGCCCCGGATCATTGGCGTGAGACGGGGGCCGCCCTCGGCGTAGCTACAGGTCGTGGTGGGCGCGCAGCCAGGCCGCGTACTCCTGGCGGAGGTAGCCGCGCGGGTGCGTCCAGGTGTCGGGGTGCTCGGGCCAGTAGGGGTCGCCGCTGTGGTTGCCATCGCCGGTCCGGTCGATCTCGATCAGACGGCGGGCGGCATCGGCGGCCAGCTCGTCAGCGTCGCCGTAGCGGGCGCCGTCAGGGTCGGAGAGCGCCAGACGATCCAGAACGGCGGCCTTACGAAGCCAGAACTCCCGGGAGACCGGGTGCAGCACGCCCGTGCGCACGAGGTACTCGGTGGTCCACCCGATCTCGCTCCCGACCTCCGGGGCCATGGCGTACGCGTCCTCGGGGGTGATCCAGGGGGCAGGCTCGGGCCGGTTGCCAACGGTGGGAGGCTGGTGGTCGGCGGTGACGTACAGCCGTTCCATGTCCGTGTGCCGCAAGGGCAGGTGCCTCACCGCGCTGGTGTGGAAGGCGCTGTTCAGGGCGGTGGTGACGCGTTCGGTGTCGGCGGGGTCGCAGATGATCCGGATCTCGAACACGGGGACCTCTCGTTTCTAGTAGGGGGGTTCGTCGCTGTACCCGTTGGCGTTCCACGGGTTGCCGCCCTCGCGGCGGAGCCGGGGCAGGGGGAGCAGGACCCAGTAGCGGTTTTCGTCCCAGCAGGGGCAGGGGTCCCAGTCCGTGCCGGCGTACTCGCCGGTCTCGGGGGCGCCGTAGTCGTATTCGGTGCCGCCCTCGCCGCCGCAGGCGGGGCAGTCGGGGCGGGGCGTGTCGGTCAGGACCAGGAGCCTTCGCGGCCAGGTCAGGACGCGTAAGCGCAGTCGGGGCATGGGGGTTGATCTCCTGTCAGCCGTGGAACGTGTTCCGTTTGATGACGGCTTTGCGGATGTTGACCGTGGTCCCGCCCCGGTGGCCGTGTGCGCTGAAGACCTGCACGGCGATCCAGCCGCCGAAGATGACGGCGGCGAGGATGACGAGTTGGGTGACCAGGGCGGTCAGGGCGGTGATGAAGGCGGTGAGCATGAGCAGTCCGCCGGACAGGGCGAGGAACCCCACGCCCCCGAGCGCGATGTTCACGGCCGCGCGGGAGACGGCCGGCTTGGCGACGCCCGGTTCGGGCTTGGCCGGCGCGATGGCGTAGCCGGTGACGACACGGCCGTCCGGGAGGACAACGCTCGCCACAGCCGGGATGGTGCCGGGCTGCACGGGCACGCACGGGGCGGTGTGCGCGGGGGTGAGCGGGGCGGGGGTGTGGACTTCGACGGCCGCCGTCTCGTGTGCGGCCGGACGGCCGTACGCGGTGGGTTCGTTCACGGTGCTGCTCTCCCCTCGGGTCAGCGGCCGACGCCGGGCATGGCGTCGGTGACGGCGGTGACGAGCTGGTTGACGGTGTCGGCCGCCCCGGTGTGGGCGAGGTAGAAGCCGAAGAGCGTGATGGCGACGGCCGCCCCGGCGCCGACGGCCTTGAACCGCAGGAGCAGCACGACGCCGACGGCGAGCAGCAGGATGAGCGGGATGGTGAGGGTCACGGGTGCTCCCGGCGGGGGTCAGCGGGTGCCGGCGCGGTAGGTGCGCGCGGCGCGGTTGTAGATCCAGCGGCCGACGCGGATGCGCTTGCCGGTGGCCTCGCAGCGGCGGCAGTCCCGGCCGCGCCGGGTCTTGCCCTTGCGGTCGGTCTTGAGTTCGTGGCCCATTCCGTCGCACTTGCGGCAGTCCCCGAACGGGCTGAGCCAGCACGTGACGACGTAACCGAGGGTGACTATCAGCAGGAAGGCGGTAGCGAGCGCGGCAAGGCTCATCAGGGGCCTCTCAGAGGGGCTGAAGGGGGTTTCCGCAGGTCGGCCGCTAGGTGCTAGCGGCCTGATCAGGGGCGGTTTGGGTCGCTAGCAGGGTCGCTACCGGTAGCGACGTCCGCCACTACCGGTAGCGGGCTGCGAGACCTACCCGGCATCCCTCTTCTTGTTGCGCTCCGTAATCGCGGTGGTGATGTCGTCGCGCTTGATGCCGCGCTTGTTGACCTGTTCGCCGTCGATGCGCCGGCTGATCTGCCCCGTGCCGATACCGAACGGCTTGAGCGCTGCGGTGAGTGCTTCGGCCTTGGGCTTGGGCTCCAGTTCGGCCCACGGGCCGTAGACGTCGGGCCGCAGGTCGGCAAGCCGGTCCACGACCGCCTCGGACCACACCTTGGACTCGCCCTTGCCGAGGACGGCCGCGACGTCGTCGAGGATCGTCGCGGACGTCTCCGGGGCCGGGGCCTCGCCGGCCGCGTCGCCGGACAGCGTGCCCTCCGCCTCCCGCAGGGCGGCGGCGCGGGTGAGGATGCGTTCCGCGTCGCGGCCGTCGGCGAGGTAGGTACGCACGATCCCGGAGTCGTCCGACATGCCCTTGAGCAGACCGACGCCCTTGTGGGACTTCAGCAGCTTGGACGCGTCCAAGCCCTCCGAGTACGAGCCCGCACCGAGGATGACGTCGGAGACGTGCAGGGAACCGACCCGCAGCGCAAGCCTGGCCTGATGCTGGTCGCGCAGCTCCGAGGGGCACGCCTTGTCGTCCGGCTTCTGCGTCGCCGTCATCACCGAGACGCCCACAGCGGGGGCGACCCGGGCGAGGTAGACCAGCAGGGACAGGATCTCCTTGCCGTGCTCGGGGTGGGTCAGGTACTCCTGCACCTCGTCCACCACGAACAGCGTCAGGGGCATGTTCAGCTTCTTGTCCCGGCTGATCTCCGGGGTGAGCTTGCCCTCCGGGCACACGTGCAGCGGCAGTTCCGACAGCCGGTGGTACCGGTCTTCGACGTCCGCCTTCAGCTCCCGCAGCGAGGTCAGCAGGTGCTGAACCGGGTCGATCCCGTTCTTCGGCACGATGCCGAACCCGATGCGGTGCGCGACCAGCGCGAACTTGCGCCAGTCCGGCGACGCCTTGCCGTCGAACACGTACAGGCGCACGTACGGGTCCAGGGCCGCCGCGAGCGCGATGGTGCGGGCGGAGAAGGTCTTACCCTGACGCGGCACGGCGCCCACCAGCAGTGACAGCCACAGCATGGTGGCCATGACCGGGTTGCCTCGTTCGTCGACGCCCCACGGGAACGGCTTCCAGAAGTCCACCCGCGTCGCCCCCAGCAGCGGCGACTTGCCCGACGGGACGGCGAGCGGGTCACGGTCGGCGATCCAGTACGCCACCCGCCGCCCGCTCGTCTCGTCCTTGTCGAGGAAGAGCTGAGTGGGAGCGATGTCCATACCCGAGGCAAGACGGGCGTGAGCCTTCATCGCGTCCTCGAACGTCTTGCCGTACGGCAGGTCCACGACCACACGCCAGCCGTCGCCGTCCCGGCCGATCGGCCGCGGGAAGGCGATCGTCTGATCCTTGGTGGTCAGCCCGGACGCCTCGTGTGCGCGGATGACGATGTCGGAGGACAGCCGCCGCTTGCGGAACGTCACCTTGGCCATGTCGATGAGCGGCCGGTCCGCCGGCGCCCCGACCACACCAAGGGTGGTGGTCAGCGTCGCCACGGCCAGCATGAGCAGCCACGACGGCGCCATGACGTACAGAGTCAGCGCGGCGGCCAGACCGATGAAGCCGCCGATCGTCGCCACGATCCCCCGCAGCCGGACACGGTCATTGCGCTGCCGCGACAGCTTCAGGTACTCCACCGCGTCCTCGTTCGCCACGGAGGCGAGCCGCAGCGTCTTACCCTCCGCGTCGAACACCCACCGGCCGATCGCGGCCGACCACCGCCACGCGCCGCGCGGCGAGTACACGCAGATCTTCGGCGTGTAGACCAGCGGCAGCCGGACCGCGTGATAGCCGGCCACAGCCGAGTAGTGCCGGATCGCCCACTTACGAACGGCCGTGCGCTGGTCAGGGAGCTTCACCCAGTCCGGCAGCACCGGCACACGGGCCTTGTCCTTGGCCTCCATCCACTCCGCGACCGAAGGCGGGTAGACCTCGCGCGGCGGGTCGACCGGCGCCCCGTCGGTAAGGCCATCGGCCTCCGGGTCGTCGGTGTCGGGGAGTTCGGCCTCCCACTCCCCCGGCTTCACCACACCCTCGCCCGGGGCGATCGGGCCGGGGTCGGTCTTCTTCAGCGGGAACGGCACGATGTCGGCCGTCGGCTGTTCGGTGCCCTCCGGGTCCTCCGGGGGCATGAAGGCGGTCGTTTCCGTCACGATGTACGCACTCCTTCGGGAGCCGAAGGGTCCGGCCGGCTTGCTGTGGAAGGTCGAACGGCCGGACCCGGGATTCGGGGCGGTTCAGACAGCGCGCTGTTCTCCGGGCCGCAGGTCGCGGGCCCGCAGTTGACGGCGGGTGGCGTAACCGTCCGGGGCGAGGTGCCACCGGAAAACCGGCAGCGTGCTCATGCCGCGCCGCGCCGTCCGGGGCGACGTCCGGCCACCGACCCGAGCAAGCGTCCGAGACGGGCCCGGCGAGGACCGGACCGGCCGGACAGCTTGGCCACGTACATAGCCTCATCAGCGCGGCGCAGCAACGCGGACAGGTCCTCGCCCGGGTGGTCAGCGGCACGCACCCACCCCAGCGACACCGTGGTGTGCACGTCGGGGGCGGTGTCGGTCGGCCGGGCGAGGACGCGGGCGAGGGTGTGCAACCGGTCGGCGGCCGTGCCGTCGCGGTCGACGACGACGGCGGCGAACTCGTCCCCACCGAGCCGTCCCGCCACCCCGCCGGGAGTGGTGCCGTGGGCGAGGCGGGCGGCGACCGTGGCAAGCAGCACGTCACCGGCCGCGTGGCCGTGGGTGTCGTTGATCTGCTTGAAGTGGTCGACGTCCGCCAGCACGACCACGGCGCGCGGGTCGCGCAGCACCCGGCGGGCCCGCCGGGTGAACGCGTCCCGCGTCCACAACCCGGTAAGCGGGTCGCGGCGGGCGATGGTCAGCCGGCTGTGCAGCCACCGGGCGTGTACCGCCCACCCGACAGCGGGCACGGCCGGTAAGAGCGCGGCGAAGGTGTTCACGGCGTCACCGCCCCGGTGGCGCGTTCGGCGAGCAGGGCGTCACGCAGCATGCGGGCGTTGGCGGGCGAGGTGCGCAGCACCCGGCGGATGCCCTCCCCAGTTACCTCAGCGTCCGTCAAGCCGACCGTCGCCTTGCGTGCTTCCGCCATGAGCTGTTCGGAGGTGCGGCGGGTGCGGGTCGACTTGGCGGCGACCGGGACACGGCCAGTCGCCCGGCGCGGCGCGGTCGACGCGGCCGGGACCGAACGGGCGGGCGCCGGGGCGATCGGGACCGGCTTCACCGTCGGGACGACGGCGGGCATCGGCTTCATGCCGACGCCCGACTTGCCGAGATCGACCGGCGCCGGGTCGGGCACCGCAAACCGCGCCAGCACGACCGAGGCCGGGGTCGATCCCCGCAGGTCAGGGGTAGACCGTTCTCGACTATTTCCGGTTGATTCCTCCGCATTCGTGACTGCGGCAGGGATCGGGGCGGCGGTACCGAACATCGAGGCAAGGGCCGCGTCCGCGCTGCCGGTGATCCGGGTGCGCTGTACGTCCAGCAGCCTCGATCCGAGCGCAGCGTCCCCGGCCCCGACCTTGCGGGCCAGTCGCCACGACGCCCGATCCGACCGCTTCCGCACCCGGTCGACCGGGTGGTGTGCGGCACGTGCCCGGTGGTAGGCGAGTGCCTGCACGATGTCGGCGGTCCGCTGCTCGTTCTCCGCGTCGCGGCCGTCGGTGTGAACGACGATCCGGCGGGCGAGGAACGCCATACCCTCCGCCGATACGGACATGCCCATGGGGGTCAGGGCGTAGATCACGGTGCGCCCCGGGTCCGGCGCGGCCATGGCGCCCATGACGGCGGCGGCGGCCGGCAGTGCCCACAACCCGATCCGTACGACGCGCGGCGAGGACTGCCCCAACATGGTCAGACCCAGCAGAACCAGAGCGAGAACGGCCGTGGCGCCCTCACCGGCACCGAGCGCACCGAGCGCAGTCCCCGTGCCGTAAGCGTGACCGATATTGCTGTACGTACCAATACCGCCGACCACGCCCGTGGCCAGCATGGGCACGAACGCGGCTGTCAGGACGCCGACCTGAACCTTTGTCAACGACCTGTGGGATTCGTTCATGCCGCTTCCCCCGCCTCCGGCCGGAAGCCGCGAACGGAGCGCAGGAACGGAACCGTCCGGGTCAGCGCGTCGGCGTACAGGGCATCCCAACCGGCGATCTCGTCACCGGCCTCCGCCTCCGCACGCAGGGCGGCGAGGATGTCACGGGCCGCGTCCTCACGGGCGGCCCGCTCGCCTTCCGTCTCGGACACCAGCGGGCCCCGGAACAGGTCGAGGTCGATACCGAGGGCCAGTTCCGCGAACTCGATGTCGCCGTGCGCTTCCTGGCCGGCGACGAAGGTGCGCATACGCATGGTGGGGCTCTCCTTGGACACGTCGGGATGGCGCGGGGCGGCCGGCTGTCCTGTCCGGGAGTGCGACCGCCCCGCGAAGAACGGGGGTCAGGCGGTGGCGATGACCAGCGCGGCGATCAGCAGCCACAGGTGGTGGAAGGACTGGTCCAGCGCGTACGCCCCGGTGCCCAGATGTGCCGCGGGCCCGCCCTCGGCGGTGGCCGGGTGCGCGGGGTGGGCGGCGGTGCCGAGGCTGTAGAACTCGGCCTTGCCGGTGAGCTGGGCGAGGCGGGCGAGGGTGGTGCGGCGGTCGGCCCACCAGTGCGTGAGCGCGTCCAGGCCCAGCCCCGCCACAAGGCCAGCGAGGGAGAGGTGCAGCCCGAGGACGACAGCCGCGGGCAGGAGCAGGGCGAGTTTGGTGGCGGTCAGGGTGGCGACGTGGCGGGCGTCGGCCAGCCGGCCGGTCCAGCCGGGCTTGCCCTTGGTGGCCGACTGGTGTGAGGACTGCACCCAGTGATCACCCACGCTGTGCCCGACGAACAGGGCGACGAACACGGCGGCGAACATAGCGGCGTCCATCAGGACTCCTCCGCAGGTCAGAGAGACAGAGGAAGACGGGGCTGGGAGGGGTCAGCGGGTGCGGACACGACCGCTGAGGCTGTGGGCGCTGACCCGCAGGCCATCGCTCCCGCTCAGCCGGATGTCGCCGGAGACGGAGGTGGCGCGGAAGGGGCCGGAGGCCCGGCCAGTGGCGCGGGCCACCACGTCGCCGGAGGTGGTCTTCGCCGTGGCGCCGGAGCCGCTGTAGGACTCGACGCGGATGTCACCGGAGACCGACCGGGCGGACATGCCCTCGGCCAGGTGCCCGATGAGGATGTCGCCGGACGTGGTCACCGCGCTCAGGCTGCGGGCGCCGTCGAGATCCAGGTCGGCGGAGACGGAACGGAACTCCGCTCGCTCCAGCGTGCCGGCAACGGTGGTGTGGGCGGAGGTGGTGACCACAGCGAGGGAAGAGCCGGCCGGGAGCACCACCCGGACTTCGATCGGGCTGACGGTCTCCAGCGTGCCGGTCCCGCCACCATGGATGATCCGGCCGTTGACGATCGTCATGCCCGTGACGGACCCGGTCACGGTGCCCACGCTCTGGATGACCCGGCCGCCGTGAATGCTCTGCGTCATCACGTTGCCGGGGATCTCGGGGATCTCCACCGACAAGGCCTGGCCGATCTGGTTCATGCGGGCCCGGTCCACCGCGTCGGCGGCCGGGCCGGAGGGGTCGTCCGTCCGCACGACCACATGGGCGGTCGCGACGCCGGCCAGGACCTGGACGTGGATGCTGCCCACCGGCAGATCCAGCCCCAGGACGACCGGACCGGAGGACTTCGAGATGAACGCGCGCTCAGTCATCGGATCTCCTGATCCATGAAGGGACGCGCAGAGCGGCGAGACATCCTGTCCCATCTGGGAGTACCCCGCCGCCCCTGCGCTAAGAGCCCCACCGCGACGCGGTGGGCGAGCGCCCCGGCCGGGAGTCGAACCCGGCCTACGACCATCGAGGCGATAACGCCTTGCGGGTCAGCTCGCGCGCTTGCTCTCGCGGCCCCGGCCGTGAACGGCGTCCAGCTCCGCAACGACGTCCTTGCACTTGCCGGCCACGATGCGGTCGTAGACCCTCTGGCCCCGGTCAACCGCCTCGGGCGTGGTCAGGTCCTCGGTCTCACGCTGCGACTTCTTGCCGAACATGCGAACTCCAGACGTAGGTGGAAGGTGCGGAACCCGGCGAATAGCTCCGGCTCCCCTCGACCCCGCCCGTACAGCGCCAAAGGCGCCGGACGGGCGGGGGAGGCAACCGGCGCAGCGCTAGCGGCGCTGCGGTGGCAAGCACTGGCTTCGCTGGGCTGCCGTTGCCACGGCGGACCAGTCCCGAGCCAGGGAATCGGGCGCGTCATCGTCACTGCTCTGACGCCAGCAGGACAGCGCATATCAGGTGGCAGCCAAGGGGTTGCCCTCCAGCAATGAAGGGATGATCCCCAGGGCTGTTCCCCAGAGCTGATACGCGGGCAGGACACGTTCGCCTGCCACAAAGTGGCTGCCGGCGGCCATCACCCGGGCCGCTGCGGGGACGGGGACTCTCACCCCGTCGACTCGACACACTGTTCAGTTCTCAAGCAACGGCTGTGCGGTGGAACAGGTCGAACGGTGCGAAGCGAAGCGACCTAGGTCGCTTGCCGTTGACGAGAAAGCTACCTAGGTCGCTTGCGAGTCGTCAAGTGCCCGTGCGCCCTAATTTCGAGCGACCTAGGTCAAGTACGCTTCCGGGGTGGACTCACAGCAGACGAGGAAGCCCAACGCCCGCGAAATCGCCGCCAGGATCAGAGACGAGATCGCCGCAGGGACGTTCGGCCCTGGGGACCGCCTCCCCGGCGGTCGGGCCTACGCCAAGAAGCTTGGCGTCTCCCTGATGACCGTGCAGAACGCATACACGCAGCTCCGGGAAGAGGGGCTGGTGGAAGGCGTCTCGGGGAGCGGCACCTACGTTCGCGACACCGCTCCTGGCGAGCCGACGCCCCGCGAGGCGGCCCAGCGTCTGACCGACCTGCAGGCCGAGGTCGCGCGCATCTCGACCGTACTGGCCGGCCTCGCCGATCGCGTCCAACAGCTTGAGGCGGCTGCCGGCCCCACCGAGGGGAAGACCGACACCTAGTGCCTCTCGCGGTGCGCTTGTCGTCATGCAGCTAGCGTGACCCGGCCGGCGCGCCATGAGTACGCACTCCCGCCGCCGCCGCACCGAACTAATCCGAACTTTGGCGCGTGATGGAGTGTTGGCGCGACCTGACCGGCTGCAAGACTGACCGCATGGCCGAACTCAACGGAAATCCCGTCACCCTCAAGGACCTTGAGAGCCTCGCCCTCACGAACTACGGGCACTTCACATCAATGCGGCTGGAGGACGGCACTGTCCGGGGCCTGTCGCTCCATCTGGACCGGTTGGCGCGCGACTGCCGCGCCGTCTTCGGTGTCGAGTTGGACCGAGAGCGGACGCTGAACTACATCCGGAAGGCAGCCGACGGCCTCATTGGGGTCGCCGGACTCCGCGTTACCGTCTTCGACCCCGCGATCGACATGGGGCGCCCTAGCGGCGCCAAGGATCCCCACATCCTGGTCAACCTGCGGCCCGGGAGCGCCATGCCGCCGCCGCCCCTCACGGCCAAGACCTTCACCTTCACCCGCGACAACGCTCAGGTAAAGCACATCGGTCTTTACCCCCAGCTCCGGATCCGCCGTGAGGCCCAGCTCGCCGGGTTCGACGACGCGGCATTTATCGAACCGGACGGCCGAGTCTCCGAGGGGGGCACGTGGAACCTCGGGTTCGTCGATCGAGACGGGACAGTCATTTGGCCTGACGCACCCGTACTACCCGGGACGACAATGTTGCTGCTCCAGAGCCTCAATACTCCAAAGCAGATCACTACCCCGGTGCAGCTCGCCGACATCCCGAATATGGCGGCCGCATTCGCAACGAACGTGACAATCGGCGTGCGGTCCGTCAGCAAGATCGATGAGGTGCAGTTCCCCCAGGATCACCCCGTCCTCGCCGCGCTGCGTGACGCCTACGCCGGCATCCCTGGCGAGCGTCTGTAGACGCGTGCCGCCGCCCTTCACCGGGGCGGCGACTCACGACAGAGGTAGGCCCATGCCACTCGTTACGAAATGGACCGGACGTGAGGTCAAGGCCCTGCGCGAAGCCGTGCGCATGAGCCTTATGGAGTTTGCCGAGAAACTCGGGGTGTCCGACCGCATCGTCTCCCGGTGGGAGGCCGACGGCGAACGAGCCGCCCTCCGCATGGTGAACCAAGCCGCCTTAGACACCCTGCTTGCCAAGTCCGACAAAGACGCCCAAGGTCGATTCGTCGGCATCTTAGCGATGGATGACGCGCCTGCTCACACCATCATCGAGCCTGATCACGATCAGGTGAGCAGCGGCGACTATGTGAAGCATCCCGGCGACGGAAAGCTTATGGCGCACGTCCCGGAAGGGATATTCCTTTCGGGCGCGAACGATGACCCCGTGTGGGTGGACGATTTCCACATCGACACGTTTCCGACGACCAACGCCGACTACGCGCGGTTTTGCGCGGCCACCCGACACCCGGTGCCCAAGCACTGGGAGAACGGCCGGTGTCCCCGCGACCTGTACGACCACCCCGTCGTGGAGGTGACTTGGCAAGATGCGCACGCGTACGCGACATGGGCGGGAAAGTCCTTGCCGACAGCCGAGCAATGGGAGAAAGCGGCGCGCGGCGTCTCCGGGCGTACTTTCCCTTGGGGGAACCAGAAGACCGCTGCCAAGTGCAATGTGAGGGAGACCGGCGTGGAGCGTACGACGTCCGTCTCTCGATACCACAGCGGCGTCTCGCCGTACGGGGTCTACGACATGGTGGGCAACGTGTGGGAGTGGCTCGCAACAGCGACCAAGCCCGGTCGTTACGAACTTCGTGGCAGTGCCTTCACGAGCCCTCTGTTCAAGGGAATGCCAGCCGTCTCCAACGATGCCGACGACACGATGCAGGACGATGACACCGGGTTCCGCTGCGCGGCGACACCGGAGCAGATGGAGCCCGGCCAGCCCTGACAAGGAGCGTCGGCGCCGTCCCGGCGCCCTCTGGGGCATGGCGCCATGCCCCAGAGGGCGAGGCAACGCGCGTCTCAGTTTCCGTCTCATTCATCGCCGTACGCAGCCGTCCGGAGCCGTTCACTCTGACCGACCGGACACGGCGTCCGTACGGGATTGAACGCCCCTGAACGCGCACGAATCGCGCCCTGACCAGCACGGACAAACCTGCAAAGCGAGTTACGCCGGTTCGATTCCGGTCACGGCCTCCGGCACCTTGATCAGGAAGAACCCGCGAAAAGAGGCTCTGGCTTGTAGACAGAGCCTCTTGTGCGTCCGCCGATATCGCGTACACGGGATCGCCGTGCGGGTTACCCAGTCGGCCCGGAGGATGGTGGGCGACTAAGTGCGGCTACATATCTGCCGCCAAGTCAGGACTGCCCCCGGATATATCGCAGGATCGCGAAAATCAAGCCGGGCAGCGCGATCGCCGCCACAGCCCCGGTGCTGAGAGCTCCGTAGTACGAAGCGTGATCCATCGTCCGTCGGACGACGCCCGCGAAGCCTCCACCGATGATCCCCATCAGGATGATGATCACGGCTTCGAACTTCCGGATCTTCTTGTCCTCGTTGCCACCGTTGCCGCTGCCCGGACCGAACCCCGGGGCCTCCGGGCCGTTCTGTGTATCCGCCATGCTCGCTCTGCCTTCGTCAGCCGCCTATGAAGGGTGACCTGTCGGGTTCGGACCTGCGAAGTTGTCCGGCCGCTGCTGCGGCTTCACCCCAAGGGCCGCTCGACCCGGCCAGGACCTGGCCGTTCCGGCGACCCGTCGCGCCTGGGCCCTCCACTCCTGCCGCTCCATGGACACGACGGTGTCGTCCGGACGCCGGCAGGACTCGGCTTACGACCGGACGGCCCCACCACCTGTGACGGGGACTTGTCGTGGAATGGATAGTGGCCTAAGCCCCACGGAAGTCCCAATTCAAAAGCGCGTTTGTGGCGTTAGTCACGACATCGAATGCAGGCCCAACAACTGTACTAATAACCGTGAATCGAACGAGATTTGACGGCTAGTCAAACACTTGGGTTGAGAGCCCCAGGTGGATGCGCGTAGAAACATCCGACAAGGGCATTCGTGGCAGCCCTCAGGGACAACCCCTTCGCACAAGTCCACCTGCGCGGGATTCGGGCGGCTCCCGGGGCACCCGGCTCTCAAGGCTCTCGGTCCGGCCCGGGCAACGCCCTGGGCACCACGAAGCTCACCCCACACGTACGCACGCGCTCACGACGGCCGTCACCTGCCCGCCCCGCATGAGCCACAGCCTGCGACGCGGATGCCCGGCGCCCCGGTGGGTACGTCGCCCGTCCCGGACAGCAGGCCGCTAGCCCGCCGAACAGAGGCCGTCGTCCGGGCAGAACATCGCCCACGTGTAGTTGTAACCGCTGTGTACGGTCACGGGATTCGGCGCGGGGTAGAAGTTGACGTAGGACCCCGCGTCGGGTGTGGCGGTGAAGGTGACCGTCGTGCCGATCGTGAAGCTCGCGGTACAGGTGCCCTGCGGGTTCACCAGCGGGTCCCCGGGACCGTAGGGGTCGAACGCCGTCGTGTGGCAGTTGATCCCGGCGGGCTGACTGGTGACGGTTCCGCCACCCCAGCCGTCGGTGATCCAGGCGGACAGCTCGGCGGTGGTCCGGGCCTGGACCGGGGCGGCGGGCTGGGCCTGGACCGGGGCGACGGAGGCGATGGCGGCGGCCGTGACGAGTGCGGTGACGGCTCCCGTCGCGCGCCAGGCGCGGTTTCTGTACTTCCTCATGGGAGGCTCCTCGGATCGAGCCGTTTTCGACCCCCGAGACCAGCCTATGAGCCCCATGGGGGATCTGCTACGGGAGCGCGGGCCGCGCGGCGGCGCGCGAGCACGACGGGCACGGCGACGGCGACAGCGACGACCAACAGGAGGGCGCCTCCGGCGCCGAGGGCGAGCCAGGTGGCGGGGGTGCCGTCGCTTTTCCCGGAGGCGGACTGTTTCTTGGGCAGGTCACTCGCTGCGGCCTTGGAGTCGTCGGTACCGGACGACTCCGGGGAAGACGAAGCGGCCGGGCCGGGCAGCGGGTTCACGTCGGCGGGGCCGGGGTCGCCGGGGTCCTTGAGGGCGATGCGCGGACGCACGGCGCCGTAGCCGACGTAGTCGTCGCGCTTCCCCTCGCTGGACGTGCCGCCGGCCGTGTTGATGAGGACCCGCGTGACCTGGTTGGCGGTCCAGTCCGGGTGGACGGACCAGATGAGCGCGGCGGAGGCGGCGGCGAGAGCGGAGGCGCCGCTGGTGCCGTTGCCCCGGCAGACCCCGGTGCCACCGGGGCAGGCCGAGACCATGTCCGCTCCTGGTGCCGAGAGGTCGACCTGAGGCCCGTACTGGGACCATTTGGCGGCCGCACCGTCTTGGTCGAGACCAGCCACACCGATGACTCCCGGGTACGCGGCGGGGTATTCGACCGCGTTCCGCTTGTCACCCGAGTTGCCTGCCGACGCGAAGACCATTTTTCCCTTGCTCAGGGCGTAGGCGACGGCCCGCTCCTCGAGTTCGCTGTACCCCGGGCTGCCGAGCGAGATGTTGATGACCTTCGCGTCGGAATCCGCCGCGAAGCGGAGGGCGGCGGCCGTCCGTGTCGCACCGTCGTCGAAATTCTTCCCTCCCACGCGAAGAGGGAGGATCTTCACCCCAGGGGCGAGGCCGTAGGACCCGGTGTCACTACCCCGCTTTCCCGTTCCGGCGATGAGGGCGGCCATGCTGCTGCCGTGGCCGTCGGTGTCGGTCTGCGCACTGCCCGGGTACTCCGAGAAATTCCTGCCGTCG
This sequence comes from Streptomyces eurocidicus, assembly GCF_002891295.1. Lineage (GTDB taxonomy): Bacteria > Actinomycetota > Actinomycetes > Streptomycetales > Streptomycetaceae > Streptomyces > Streptomyces eurocidicus. The sequence goes on from NZ_LGUI01000001.1 coordinate 1,028,987, forward strand.
AGCACTTGCCCCCGCAGATCGGGCAGGCTCTCGTCCACACCGGAGTCGATGACCGCCACCGTGACCCCGGCGCCGGTGCTCTTCTCCCACATCTCCTCCGCGTGCATGGCGTCCAGGTGCCACTGCCGGGAGCGGATGGTGTCGGCGTGCGCGGGCGTGGCCGAGGCCACGACCAGCGAGGCGAGAACGGCGACGGTCGTTCCCGCCCATGTCCCGCGTACGGCACGGGCACTGCGCATATGGAAGTCCTCTACTCGATGACCGGAGGCACGACGGGCTTGCTCTGCGCCCAGGTCTCCCCCTACGGCAAGGGCCTGCGGCGCCGGGCGATCAGGATCGGAGCGGCTACGGCGACACCGACCGCTGCCACCGCTCCGGCGCCGATGGCGATCCGCTTGGAGGGATTACCGGAATCGCCACCCGAGTCCGTGGCCTCCGTGCCCGACGGCTTGGGCGTCCTCCCGGCAACGGAATCCGAGTCCGATGCCGGGGAAGGCTTCGGGCCCGGCAGGGGGTTCACATCGGCCGGGCCCGGGTCGCCGGGGTCCTTGAGGGCGATGCGCGGACGCACGGCGCCGTAGCCGACGTAGTCGTCGCGTTTGGCGCTGCTCGTGGTGCCACCGGCCGTGTTGACGAGAACGCGGGCGACCTGGTTGGCGGTCCAGGTCGGGTGGACGGACCAGATGAGCGCGGCGGAGGCCGAGGCGAGGGCGGAGGCGTCGCTGGTGCCGTTGCTTCGGCACACGCCGGTACGCCCTGTGCAGGCGGCAACGACGCCCACGCCCGGCGCGGCGAGATCGACCTGCGGGCCGTACTGCGACCACTTCGCGGAGCTGCCCTCCTCGTCGTATGCGGCCACGCCGATGACGCCGGGATAGGCCGCCGGATACTCCACCATGTTGCTCTTGTCACCGGAGTTACCGACGGACGCGAAGACCATCTTGCCCTTGCCCAGGGCGTAGGCGACGGCCTTCTCCTCTTCCTCGTTACGCCCCGGGCTGCCTCGGGAAATGTTGATGATCTTTGCGTCCGAGTCTGCCGCGTAGCGAATCGCCTCGGCCGTGATCCGGGCGCCTTGCTGGAAGTTCTTGCCTCCCACACGGAGAGGGAGGATCTTCGCTCCTGGAGCGAGGCCGAAGGCGCCGGTGTCACTTCCCGCCTTACCCGTCCCCGCGATCAAGGCCGCCATGCCCGTGCCGTGACCGTCGGCGTCCGTGCGGGCGTCACCCGGCTCGTCCGTGAAGTTCTTGCCGTCGAGTACCTGGCCCCGCAGGTCGGGCAGGTCCGCGTCCACCCCGGAGTCGATCACGGCCACCGTGACCCCGGCCCCGGTGCTGGTCTCCCACATCTCCTCGGCGTGCATCGCGTCCAGTTGCCACTGTCGGGAGCGGACCGTCCCGGCGTGGGCCGACGGAGCCGAGATCGCGAGGAGCGCGGCGAGAACGACGGTCGTCGTCCCCGCCCACGCCCCCCGCGCGGCACGGGCACTGCGCATGTGGATGTCCTCTACTCGATGACCGGGGGCACGACGGGCTTGCTCTGCGCCCAGGTCTCCTCGTCCTCGACCAGATAGTCGGGGCGACGACCGCCGCCGCCCCGCCGCTCCGGTGAGGCGCCGCCCAGACCCGCGCCCGGCATCATTCCGGCCGGCATCCCGTTCCTGGCCGCGGTGCCGGTGCCTTCGCCCGCGCCACGGACCAGGCCCGTGCCGCCCGGGGTGAAGGGCGTACCCCCACCACCGGGGCGCTGGCCCGGGCGGCCTCCGACGACCCCGCCGGGGTCGGTGGCCATGTGCCGGCCCGCGCCGGTGCCCGGACGCCCGCCCGAGGGGCCGGACACGCCGGGGAATCCCCCGCCCGCGCCGACGGGCCCCATGGGTGCCCGGGACTGTCCCTGCCGCTGTGCCGGTTCCGCGCCGAAGACGTTGCTCCGGCCGGGGTTCTGCGTGGGCCCGGGCGTGCCGCCACGGGGCGCGGGCTGCCCGCCGACGATCCCGTCGGACGGCGGGTTCGACAGCCGGGAGCCCGGCCGGGGCACGGGGCCGGTATTGGGGCCGGGCAGGCGGGTGTCCGGGCGCTGAACGGAGCCGGGGCCCGGGAGGCCGGGACCCGGGATCCTCGGCGCCGGGCGCCGCCCCTGGTCGGGGAGCCTGTCTCCCGGCCGCGGGACCGGATCGTGACGGCGGTTGGGACCAGGCCAGTTGGGCAGGGGCGCGGGCGGCCCGGGTACGTGCGGCCTGCTCGCGTCCGGAGGGGTGACCGGGGGCAGGTCCGGCCTCGGGGTCCGTGGCCGAGGAGGCGTGTCAACCACACCGGAGAGATCCAGATCCGGTCGGCTGTGCGGACGGTCATGGGATCCGGACGGCCCGGAGATCCCGGGGCCACCGCCGGACGAGGCTCCCGGGCCGTAGCCCGACGGGCCGGCTCCTGCCCCGCCTCCGGAGGACGGCCCACCGCTGCCACCCGATACGTCGACGTCTTCCAGCCCACCTCGCCGCGCGCCTTCCTCCGGCATGAGGGCATCCGGCATGGGCGGGAAGTTCGGTCGTTTCGCCGCGTACATCTGAAGACTCGACGACTGATACGACTCCGCCAGCTTCTTCATGCGCGACGCGGCGTCGTGGTGGTCGTCCGCGATCCTCTTCTGCGCGTCGTAGGCGTCCTTCTGGTTCGTCCCGCCCTGGTTGAGCACCTTGTCCACGAGTTTGATCATGGGGTTGGGTACCCCGCCGAAGACATAGGGGTGCTCCTTGACCCAGGAGTCGACGAGAGCCTTGTCGGCCGCCGAGGGCTTGGGCATGTTGGTGGCGTGGTTCAGGTCCGTGGCCGCGTGGGCCATCCACGTGCCGGCCGTACTCGCGTACTCGCCGAGGCGCTTCGTCTCCAGGGCCAGCTTCTGGCCCCAGATGCGGAAGGATTCACCGGCCTGGCCCGACCACTTGACCTCGTCCATATGACCCTGCAGGTCTTCGCCGAGCTGCTTGATGGCCTTGGCGGCCCCATGAAGCTTGCTGGAGACCGCGTTGACCTTGCTGACGTCGGCGTGCTCGATCATCGTATGGAGCTTCTCGTGCGGGATCACGTAGAAGTCCTGAGTGATGAAGGCGAAGTTGAACATACGACGAGGATCCGCGGCGCTCTTGTCCGGGGTCTGGTCGGCCATGAGTACTGTGCGTCCTTCCCTCGCCTAGGAGCGGGTTTTCCCGCGCGAACCGCCGTCCGCCTGCGAACCGTTGTTTCCTTGCGCTCCGCCGGCACCGCCCAGGTCGGTGCGCGGACCCGTCCGCGATGTGTGCGGCGGCGGGCGCTCGGGATCCAGCCGCGCGTCGTACTCGTGCTGCATCCGCTTGTGGATGGCCCACAGCCGATCGCGCTCCGCGGCGTCCGTGTCGGCGTAACCGCCATGGGCGTCCAGTACCGCCGATCCCATTGCGGCGACCTGGTCGTTGATGAGCTTCGCGAGCGTCGCCAGATCGCTCTGGACGTCGTGGTAGACGTCGTAGATCGACTTGGCCGCCTGGAACCCCTGGCCCAGATGCGCTTGGGTCAGCTTGGTCTCGGCGACCTTCGTCGGCGCCCCGTCGGACTCGTCGAGGGTCGTCAGGAGGTCATTGACCCGCCCTTGGAACTTCTTGAGCGAATCCAGCTCCAGCTCGAGGGCGGACTTCTTTCCCCCCGGGCCCCCCGCGGGAGTTGCTTGGTCGGTCACGTACGCCTCTTCACTGCTTTCCCCCATTCACCCGCCGTCGCAGGTGACTTCACGCTACACACTAATGCCGGGCAGTGACACGCACATAAGCACGGCTACTCAGCCGGCCGTCACCACGGCGGCCTGCGGGCGGATCGGGAGGCGGTTGACCGGGCGGCCCGTTGCCGCGCGTACGGCCGAGGCCACCGCCGCCGGGGACGTGACGACCGGGACCGCGCTGATGGCCTTCGCGCCGAAGGGGGCCACCACGTCGCGTTCCTCGACCAGCCTGACGATGCGGATGTCGGGGGTGTCCAGCGCCGTCGGCAGGGCGTAGCCGGTGAGGTCCGGGCGGCGGACCTGGCCGGCGGAGGTGCGGAGGTTCTCGGTGAGGGCCGCGCCGACGCCTTGGGTGATGCCCGCCTCGATGCGGGCCCGCGCCTGCGCCGGGTTGAGGACCCGGCCCACGTCCTGGGCGACGGCCATCTCCACCACGCGCACCGAGCCCAGCTCCACGTCGACGTCGACGACCGCGCGGACGGCGCAGAACGCGAGGCCGACGAAGGCGTCGCCCTGGCCGGTCTCGTCCAGGGGCTCGGTCGGGTGCGGGCGGCACTGGGCCGTGGCCCAGAGTTCCTTGCCGTCCAGGGCCTCGCCCACCGTCGTGCTCAGCACCCCGTCGTACGAGGTGATCTTGCCGTCCGCGATGGTCAGCAGTTCCGTGGACATGCCGAACTGGGCCGCCAGGGGCTGGAGCAGCTGGGTGCGCACCATGCGGGCCGCCCGCTCCACCGCGCCGCCGGAGACCCAGGTGTGCCGGCTGCGCGCGCCGGGGCCGGACGGGGGCTGGTCGGTGTCGACCGGGGCGACGTGGACCTCTTCGAGGCCGAGGACGTCCTGGACGATCTGCCGGGCGAGGGTGGTGAAGCCCTGGCCCGTCTCGACGGCCGCGCAGATGACCGTGGCGACCGAGCCCGTGACCTTGACCGTGGCCGTGGACACCTCGTCCGCGCCCTCCGCGCCCAGCATGTGGATCATGCCGAGGCCGTAGCCGACGCCGCGCCGCACCGCGCCCGGCTCGCCGGCGCCGTCCGGGCCGCCGGGCAGCAGCCAGTCCTGGTCCGGGTCGTCCTGCGGCAGCGCGGGCAGCGGCTCGTCCCGTACGGCGCGGAGGAGTTCGGCCACCGGGGCCGGGCAGGTCACCGTCTGGCCGGTGGGCAGCAGGTCGCCCGTCGCCATGACGTTGCGCAGCCGCAGCTCGGCGGGGTCCATCCCGAGCCGGGCGGCGAGCTTGTCCATCTGACCCTCGTAGGCGGCGCACACCTGCATGGCGCCCTCGCCGCGGACATGGCCGGAGGGCGGGTTGTTCGTACGGACCGCCCAGCCCTCGACGAACGCGTGCGGGACCACGTACGGGCCGCAGGCGAAGGAGACGGCGGCGGCCAGGGCCTCGGCCGACGAGTCGGCGTAGGCGCCCGCGTCCAGCAGGATCTGCGCCTCGACCTTCACCAGCTTGCCCTCGGCGTCCGCGTGGTGGCGGTAGCGGAGCAGCGTGGGGTGGCGGTGCGGGTGGCTGAGGAAGGACTCCTCGCGGGTCGCGGCGAGCTTGACCGGGTGGCCGGTGCGCAGGGCCAGCAGGCCGAGCGGCAGCTGCATGCCCGGGTCCTCGCGGTCGCCCATCGCGCCCGGGACACCCGTGACGACGACCTTCACCCGCTCCGGGGCCAGGCCGAAGCACGCGGCGGCCAGGTCGCGGTCGGCGTGCGGGTCGGTCGAGGCGGTGTAGATCTCCACACCGCCGTCCGGGCGCGGCACCGCGAGGCCCGCCTCGGCGCCGATGGGCGCGGGGTCCTGGCGGCCGATGCGGTAGAGGCCCTCCACCACGACCTCGCCGGTCGCCTCGGGGTCGCCGAAGCGCAGCGGGATGTGGCGGATCAGATTGCCGTCGGGGTGCAGCGGTTCGGCTGCGAACGCCTGCTCCGGGTCGGTGACCGGCTCCAGCACCTCGTACTCGACGGCGATGGCCGCGGCGGCGAGCCGGGCCGTGTCGGGGTGGTCGGCGGCGACGGCGGCGATCGGCTCGCCGTGGTGGCGCACGATCTCGGAGGCGAACACGGGCCGGTCGGCGATCCGGCGCCCGTGCGCGGTGTCGCCGGGGACGTCGGCGTGGGTGACGACGGCCCGGACGCCCGGCATCCGGGCGGCCTCGGTGGTGTCGATCGACAGAATGCGCGCGTGGGGGTGCGGCGAGCGCAGCACCGCCGCCCACAGCAGGCCCTCGGCCCACAGGTCCGCCGCGTAGGGGTAGATGCCCTGGGTCTTGGCGGCCGCGTCGGCGGCGGGGAGGGAGACGCCGAGCCCGTGCGGCGGCGGCTCGGCGTGGCCGGCGAGGGCCGAGGTGACGGGGGCCGTGGTGACGGCGCCGTCGGCCGTGCCCGCCGCGCCCGCCGTTCCCGTCATGCCGCCCATGCCACCCGTTCCCGTCATTCCATTGCCCTTCCGCTTCCGCCGCCGTGCGGGCCCGCCTGGTGCGGGATGCGTGCCTGGTCCGCGTCCGGCTGCGAGTCTTCCTGTGCCGCCGCCGTCTCCGCGCGCTCCTCGACGACCTGGCGCACCGCGTCGAGCACGCCCCGGTAGCCGGAGCAGCGGCACAGGTTGCCGCAGATGGCCTGGCGGGTCTCCAGATCCGTCGGGGCGTGGTTGCCCTCGAGCAGGTCGTGCATGGTCATGGCCATGCCCGGCACACAGAATCCGCACTGCACGGCCCCGCAGTCGGCGAGCGCCCGCTGTACGTCCGAGGGCCGGCCGCCCGTGGCGAGGCCCTCGACCGTGCGCACCTCGGCACCCGCCGCGGTCGCCGCGGGCACCAGGCAGGAGGCGACGAGCCGGCCGTCCACCTGGACGGAGCAGGCGCCGCACTCACCCTGCGAGCAGCCGTCCTTCGCCCCGGCCAGGCCGAGGCGCTCGCGCAGGACGTAGAGCAGCGACTCGCCGATCCAGGCGTCGGTCACGGGCCGGTCGGTGCCGTTGACCCGCAGGACGTACGAGGCGCAGGGGTGCTCGGTGTGCGGGACCGGGAGGTCGGGGGCGGGGTCCGCCTGGACGGGGTCCGCCGGGGAGGGGTCCGCCTGGACGGGGTCCGGGTCCGGAGCCGGGGCCGCTTCGTAGGCGGCGGCCTCGGGGGCGGCGGCTTCGGCGGCCGCCCCCGGCGCCACGGTCCCGGGCGCGGCTCCGGGGTCCGCCTCCGGGCCCGCGTCGGGGCTCTCGGCGCCCTGCGCCGTGGTGTCCCCGGCCGCCTCCGGCTCCGGCTTCGGCTCCTCGGCCACCGGTTCCGGCACCGGGCCCGACGACGTCCACACGTTGGTCTGATGATCGCCCGTACCAGTGACACCGGTCGCGTGCGCGGAGTCGTCCGGAACCGGTTCGGCGGCCGGTTCGACGGGCGGAACGGCAGCGGAGGGGAAGGCTGCGGCCATGGCTGCGGGCGGGCCCGGGACCGGCCCGGGGACCGCATCCGCAAAGGCGTCCAGGGCGTACTCCCCCGACTCCTCCGGCGTGTCGCCGGACGCGACGGGGATCGTCCACTGCCCGCTCGCATGGGCGTCCGCGTGGGTGTTCGCGTGGCCGCCCGTACCGGTGTCCCCGCCCGGCACGGCCCCCAGGGGGCCGCCCACGGACCCGGTCACGGCCGCCGCCCGCTGCTCCCAGGTACCGGGGGCGCCGCCGGGCACCGGCTCGGCCTCCGGGGCGGGTACCGCCCAGTGCGTGCCGTGCCCGTCGGTCCCGTGCGGGTCCGTGTGAAGGTGCGGGTCCGGGTGAGCGGGCTGGTGAGCGGGCTGGTCACCGTGCGCGTGGGCGTCACCGTGGAGGTGCGCGTCACCACGTACGAAGGCGTCACCACGTGCGAGTGCGTCGTCGTGCACGAGGGCGTCACCACGTACGAGGGCGTCGCCGTGTACGAGAGCGTCACCACGTACGAGGGCATCGCCGTGCACACGTGCGTCGCCGTGCGCCTGCGGCTGCGGCGCCGTGCGGCCGTGCAGCAGGTACTCGCCCGACTCGTCCACGGGGTCGTCCCCGGCGGCCGGCACGGTCCAGTGCGCGTGGCCCGGTGCCTGCCCGTAGTCGTGCGCCGGTGCCTGCTGCTCGAAGGCCCGGCCGAGGCCGTGCCCCAGGTCGTGACCCGTGTCCTGGCCGAGGCCGTGCCCCAGGTCCTGGCCCGGCCTCTGGCCCATGCCCTGGTCCGGTCCCTGGCCCTGGCCCGGCCCCTGACCCTGGCTCAGCCCCTGGTCGGGCGTGTGCCGCCCGTCCGTGCCGGCGCCGGTGGCGAAGGGCATCGCCCACTCCGCCGTGGCGTGCGGGTCCGCGCCCGGGGCCTCCGTGGCGGGGGCGGGGTGCGGGTGCTCGTAGGGCGCGGGAGCCGGTGCGCCCCACTCCCCCGCCCACTGCTGACCGGGCGTCCGGGCGGGCTCAGGGGCGCTCTGCGGCTCCGGCGGTTCCCCGCCGGGCCGCTGGGCCTCCGGCCGCTCCGGGTGCTGCTGGACGGGCGCCTGGGGCTGCTGCCAGGGCTCGCCGACGGGTGGGGTGTAGCCGCCTCCGCCGGTGGCCGCGAGCGGGTCCCAGCCGCCACCGCCGGACAGGCCCGCGCCGGGGTGGGCGAGGAGCTCCGGCGGCAGTTGCAGGAACGTGGTGCCCTCGTCGAACTCCCCGCCGCGCGGGATCGGCTGCCAGCCGCCCGGTCCGGCGGCCTGGGCGTGTCGCTGCTGTTCGTCACTCACGCGAGTGCCCTCCCCAGTGCTCGGCGGGCCAGAGTCGCCACCGTACGCCGCAGGTGCAGCGCCGCGGGCGGCAGGGTGCCCGGCTCGCCGCCGTCGAGGGCGGGCGCGGGGTCGGGAATGCAGGCGGCGGCGACGTAGTCGCCGAAGGCGGCGCACGCCTCGGGCGCCAGGGTCCGCTCGCCGTCCCAGTCGATGAGCGAGGCGACCCAGCGCTCGGCGTCGAGCGGGCGCAGCGGCATGGGCGCGACCGCGCCCACCGCGCACCGGACGTTGCGCCGGGCCGGGTCGAGGACGACGGCCACCGAGGCGACGGCGCGCCCCGGGCCCGTACGGCCGGTGGCCTTGAGGAAGGTCTGCGGGGCGTGCAGCAGCGGCACCCGGACGTAGCCGATCAGCTCGCCGGGGCGCAGCATGTCGAAGCCGGTCAGCAGGTGGCCGACGGGGATCTCGCGGCGGCTGCCGCCGGGGCCCGCGATGACCAGGGTGGCCTCCAGGGCGGCCAGCACGGGCAGCGCGTCGCCGGTGGGGGCGGCGGAGGCGATGTTGCCGCCGAGGGTGCCGGCGTTGCGGATCTGGGGCGGCCCGGCCGTGCGGGCGGCGGCGGCGAGCGCCGGGATGAGCGCGGCGAAGTCCGGCCGGCCCATCCGGGCATGGGTGAGTCCGGCGCCGAGCAGGGCGTGGCCGTCCTGGTACTGCCAGCCGCGGATCTCGTTGATGCGGCCGAGGCCGACGAGGGCGGCGGGCCGGAGGAGCCCCGAGTTGACGGCGGCCATCAGATCGGTGCCACCCGCGACGGGCACGGCGGCGGGCATGGCGGAGAGTGCCGCCACGGCCTCGTCGAGCGAGCCCGGCAACGTCACCGTGTGCGCCGCCTGCGGTGCGTGCGTGGTCAACCCAGCTGCCCCTTCCCCGGTGGTCCCGACTGTTCCGCCTGATCCCGCCGTACGGTACGTGCTGTCGGCCCGGACGTGGCAACTCTGGCACATCTTCCGAGCCCGCCGTCGCGAGGGTCCGCGAACCGCCGGTCCGTCCCCGACCTGGCGAATGGTCCGCTTTTCAGCACTGTCGGCAGTGTGTACCGATTGCCATGATTAGGGGACTATCAGGGGCCCTTATACGACTTACGGCGTGTGTGGAGGAACCACCGTGCCAGGGGGCCGGCACGGGGGCGGCGCGGTTCGGGGCGGCTCACACGATCGGGGGCCGGCCGTCGAGCGGGCGTCCGAGGAGACCGGGGCGGCGCTGCCAGGGCCGGGGGCCGCCGGGTGGCCGGTAGTCGACGCCGAGGGCGTCAAGGCGGGCGTAGTGGGCGGTCATTCGGCGCTCGAAGCCGGCGTAGTCGCGGTCGGCGGGCGCGGGCAGCGCGGACCAAACGGCCTCGGCGAAGGCGGCCAGGCGCGGGAACGCCTGGTAGTCGACGCGCTGCTGGGTCTCCGTCACCTCGGTCCAGAGGTTGGCCTGGGCGCCGATGACGCGCGCGGCCGCCTCCCCGGTGAGCTCCGGCGGCACGGGCTCGAAGAGGTAGACGTCCTCCAGGGTGCGGACGTAGCCGATCGGCACGGGTTCGTCGGGCCCGGCGGCCTGCCGGTGGTCGAGGTAGACCCACTGCTCGGGGCACATCACCACGTCGTGCCCGGCCTCGGCCGCGGCGATGCCGCCCGCGTAGCCGCGCCACGAGGAGACGGTGGCGCCGGGCGCCAGGCCCCATTTCGTCGCCCCGCCTCCAGGCGCTCCGGCTCCAGGCGCCCCACCTCCAGGCGCTCCGCCTCCAGGCGCCCCGGCCCCCTGCCGGCGCTCCTCGTCGCGCGGCGGCTCTCCCCCGGGCTCCGGCTCCGACTCCGCCCGGGAGGCGCCCCCGCTCGCCCCCTCCGCCTCGTCGCTTGCGGCAGGGGCACCCTCCAGGATCTCGTCCCAGCCGACGAGCCGCCGGCCGCGCGCGGCGAGCCAGCGGTCGAAGTGGCGGATGAACCAGCTCTGCAGCCCGTCCTCGTCGCCCAGCCCCTCCGCCTCGATGCGGGCGCGGGCGGCGGGGGACGCCTTCCACTGCTCCTTGGGGCACTCGTCGCCGCCGAGGTGGACGAAGACCGAGGGGAAGAGTTCGAGGACTTCGGTGAGGACGTTCTCGTAGAAGGCGAGGGTGTGGTCGGTGGGGGCGAGGACGTTAGGGCTGATGCCCCAGGTGTCCCAGACGGACAGGGCGGCGGTGTCGACGACGTCGGTGTTGCCCAGTTCTGGGTAGGCGGCGATGGCGGCCTGCGAGTGGCCGGGGACGTCGATCTCGGGGACGACGGTGATGTGCCGTTCGGCGGCGTACGCGACGATCTCGCGGATGTCGTCCTTCGTGTAGAAGCCGCCGTGCGGCCGCTCGTCCCACAGCGGGGACGCCCGGTGGCCGAGCTTGGTGCGCGCCCGCCAGGCGCCGACCTCGGTCAGCCTCGGGTAGCGCTCGATCTCCAGGCGCCAGCCCTGGTCGTCCGTCAGATGGAGGTGGAGGACGTTGAGCTTGTGCGCGGCGAGCAGGTCGAGGAAGCGCAGCACCCCGTCCTTGGGCGTGAAGTGGCGGGCGACGTCGAGGAGGACGCCGCGCCAGCGGAAGCGGGGCGCGTCCTCGACGGCGGTCATCGGCACCGGCCACTCCCGCCGGCCGGTCACCGGCGCCCGCCGGAACGCCTCGGGGCCCAGCAGCTGACGCAGGGTCTGCGCGCCCAGGAAGACCCCGGCCGCGCCGCCGCCGTCGATGGCGATTCCGTCACCCTCGACACGGAGCCGGTATCCCTCCGGGCCGAGCTCGCGCGCCACGTCCGGGGACACGCGCAGGACGATGCTGTCGTGGTGCTCGCCGGCGTCGTCCCCCGCCTCGGGCAGGGGCAGGCCGGTGGCCGCGCCGACCGTGGCGCGCAGCCAGCGCGCGACGCCCTCCGTGCCGGGCCCGGCGCCGACGGCGGTGTGCTCGTCGAGGACGAAGACGCCGTGGGGCGGGATCCCGGTGACGTGGCGGGGCAGCGGGACCAGGCCGGGCCCGTGGCCGGGTTCCCGCTCCGTCCCGCGGCCGGACCGGTGGTCGCTTCCGTGATCGGTCATGACATCAATCCTTCACCGCTCCGCCCAGGCCCGACACGAGCCTGCGCTGCACGAGTACGAAGAAGACCAGCACCGGCACGGTCATGACGGTGGACGCCGCCATGATGCCGCCCCAGTCGTTGCCCTCGTCCTTGAAGAAGACGAGGAGCGCCATCGGCAGAGTGGAGTTCTCGGTGGCGCTGATGATGAAGGACTTCGCGAAGAGGAAGTCGTTCCAGGTCGAGATGAAGGAGAAGACGCTCGTCGCCATCAGGCCGGGCAGTACGAGCGGGAAGAGGATCCGCCACAGGAAGCGGGCGCGGCTCGCGCCGTCCAGGTAGGCGGCCTCCTCCAGTGCCTCGGGGACGGCCCGGACGAAGCCGCGCAGCATCCAGACGGCGAAGGGCAGGGAGAACGCGAGGTGCGGCAGGATCAGCGAGCCGAGCGTGTTGAGCCCGATGCCGGGCACCGTGCCGCCCGCGTCCCGCAGCAGGAAGAACAGCGGGATGGTCAGCGCCTCGACCGGCACCATCTGGGCCACCAGGAACATCACCAGCAGCGTCGTCCGGAAGCGGAACCGGAAGCGGGTCACGGCGGTGGCGGCGAGGAAGGCGACGAGCCCGGAGGCGACGACCACGGTCCCCGCGACGAGCAGGCTGTTGAGGAAGTAGCGGCCGAAGTCCTGCTGGTCGAAGACGCGCCGGAAGGCGTCCAGCGAGGGCCGCAGCGTCCAGGGGCGCGGCGCGGCCGACTGGACCTCGGCCGCGGGCTTGAAGGCCGCGAGGACCATCCAGTACAGCGGGAAGGCCACCACGGCGGCGACGAGCAGGGCCGCCGCCTCGGCGGCGAGCCGCCAGGGGCGGCGGATCCGGAGGGCGTTCATATCTCCTCCCCCTGACGGCGCAGCAGCCGCAGGTAGCCGAGGGTGACGGCCAGCAGGATCAGCAGCATGACCACGCCGATCGCCGAGCCGAGGCTGTACTGCGAGGACGCGAACGCCTTCTGGTAGGCGTAGACGTTGAGGGTGAGGTTCTGTCCGGCGACGCCGCCGCCGTTGGTCATCACATAGATCTGGGTGAAGATTTTGAAGTCCCAGATGACGGACTGGACGGTGACGACGACGAGGATCGGCCGGAGCATCGGGGCCGTGACCCCGCGCCAGATCCGCCACTGCGAGGCGCCGTCGAGGGCCGCCGCCTCCAGCACCTCGGCGGGGATGGCGCGGAGACCGGCGTAGACGGTCACCATCACGAAGGGGAACGAGCACCAGACGACTTCGAGGAGGACGAGCCCGAAGGCGCTGTAGCGGTCGTACGTCCAGGAGTGGCCCTCGAAGCCGGAGAGGCCGAGCGCGCTCAGGGCGGAGTCGACGGGGCCGAGGTCCGGGTCGAAGAGGAAGAGCCAGACCGTGGAGCCGGTGACGGCCGGGGTGGCCCAGGCGCCGAGCGCGGCGAGCATCAGCGCGAGGCGCGGCAGGGCCCGTACCCGGGTGAGCAGGACGGCCAGCGCGCAGCCGACGGCGAGCGTGGCGAGGACGCAGGCCGCGGCGAAGACGACCGTCGCGAGGAGGACCTGGCGGAACTGGGCGTCCCGGAAGAGCTCGGTGTAGTTGCCGAGCCCCTGGAAGGACGTGGGTTCGCCCCCGCTCACCTGGGCCTGGGTGTATTCGAGGAAGGAGATGAGGCCGAGCTGGTAGAGGGGGTAGACCAGCAGGCCGCCGATGAGGACGAGCGCGGGGGCGAGGTAGAGCCAGGGCGTCCAGGCGCCGGGGCGGCGGGCGCGGGACGGACGGGACGCGCGGGACGTGTCGGTGGCCGTCATTTCCGGAACGCCTCGTTCATCTTCTTGGCGGCGCCCGCCGCGGCCGCGTCCAGGCTCCGCCGGCCGCTGACGATCTCCTGGAACATGACCGGCAGCACCTGCGCGGCGTCGACGGCGGCCCAGCCGGGCGTCACCGGGACCGTCCGGGCGCCCGCGTCGAGCGTGGCCACGAAGGGCCGGACGAAGGGCTGCCGGCGGGCCGCCGCGGCCCGGACGTCGGTGTAGGTGGGCAGGAAGCCCATGGCGTCGAAGAGGTCGGCCTGGGCGCGCTTTCCGGCCAGGGTCCTCATCAGCTCCACGGCGAGCGTGCGGTGGGAACTGCTCTTGAGGACGCCGAGGTTGTTCCCTCCGGCGAACGCCGGGGCGATGGTGCCCTCCGCCGCACCGGGCAGCGGTACGACCGCGTAGGCGCCCTTGACCTTGCTGTTCTCCATGGCGCGATGGCTGAAGTCACCCCCGATGGCCATGGCCGCCTTGCCGGACGCGAACGACTCGACCGTGGCGTTGCCGCCCCTCTGCGCACAGCTGCTCGGCGGGCAGTTGTCGTCGCCGAAGAGGGCCGTCCAGGCGGCGATGCCCTTCTTGGTCCGCTCGTCCGTGAGCGTGGAGATGTAGCCGCGGCCCTTCTTCTCCGCGACCCCGCCGCCGTGCGCCCACAGGAACGGCAGCGCGCCGTAGGTGTACGCCCCGCCGACGGCGAGCCCGTGGAGCGCGGGCCGCTCCCGGTGGACGCGGCGGGCGGTGGCGGCCAGTTCGTCCAGGGTGCGCGGCGGGCGCAGGCCGAGCTCCGCGAAGACGTCGGTGCGGTAGTACAGCGCCCGGACGCCCACGAACAGGGGCGCCCCGTAGACCTTGCCGGCCACGGTCACCGACCGGCGGGCCGCGGGGTCGGTGTCCTTCGCCTCGGCCCAGGCGGCGACATCGGCCGTGACGTCGGCCAGCCCGCCGTCCCGCACATAGCCGGCGGTGTCGGTGTTGCCGTACTCGATGAGGTCGGGGGCGCTGCGCGGGTCGTTGAAGGCGGCCTTGACGCGCTGGGCGCGGGTCTCGACGGGGATGTAGGCGACGTCGACCCGCACCCCCGGGCGGTCCTTGGCGAACGCGGCGACGGCCCGGTCGACGACGGCCGCCTTGGGGGCGTTGTCGACCTCCCGGAAGAGCCAGATCCGCAGGGTGCCGGTGTTCTTGTCGCCCCGGCCGCCGGGGACGGCGGTCGAGGGGGCGCAGCCGGCAGCGGCGGTGAGCGCCGCGACGGCGAGGCCGAGCGCCCGTAAGCCCCGGGGCGTACGGGCGGTACGGGGCGTACGGGCCCTGCGAGCGGTCCGCCGGCCGGGTCCCGGGGCGGGCGGTGGTGGTGACAGCGACGCCATGGGCTCCCCTCCCATGTCGAGGCGTTGCAACATACGCAACGCACGTTTCACGGTGCACAACTGAGAGGAGGCTAGGGGCGCCCGGCCCGCCGGACAAGAGCAAAACGGCCCCTGGAGCGCGATCACGCGCTCCAGGGGCCGTGGGAACCCTGGGAAAAGCCCGGAGGAGAACTCCGGTTACTTCTTGTCGCCGCCCTTGCCGCCCTTGTCCTTGTCCCCGCCGGCGCCCATGCCGTCGAAGATCTCCTTGCACATGGGGCAGACCGGGTACTTCTTCGGGTCGCGTCCGGGGACCCAGACCTTGCCGCACAGCGCCACCACCGGCGATCCGGAGAGGGCGCTCTCCATGATCTTGTCCTTCTGAACGTAGTGGGCGTAGCGCTCGTGGTCGCCGTCGCCGTGCGACACCTGCGGCGTCGGCTCTACGAGGGTGCCGGTCCCTGCCCCGCGCTCGGGCTCAAGAGTGCTCATGGTTTCCAAGAGTACTGGGGGCCGGGGCCGACAGGCCGTTCGCCGGGCACGCCTGTCACCGCCCGGCACCGGAGCCGCCGCCGGCCGGGCCGCCGGGGCGCGGAGGGCGGCGCGCGCGGCGCGCCCGGGCGGTCAGTTCAGACTCGGGTCGTCCGGGTAGGTGGCGACCATCGCCAGTTCGTTGCGCTGGCGCCGCAGCACCGCCCGCCACAGCTGCCCCGGCTCGGGCGAGGAGACGTCGCCCGGCTCGGACTCCACCACGTACCAGGCGCCCTCGACCAGCTCCTCCTCCAGCTGGCCGGGCCCCCAGCCCGCGTACCCGGCGAAGATCCGCAGCGAGCCCAGGGCCGCTGCCAGCAGCTCCGGCGGGGCCTCCAGGTCGACGAGGCCGATGGCGCCGTGCACCCGGCGCCAGCCGAGCGGGCCGTCACCGGTGCCAGCGCCCTTCGCACCCTTCTCATGGGCCTCTCCCGGCACCACGCCCACCCCGAGCGCGGAGTCCAGCGAGACCGGGCCGCCCTGGAAGACCACGCCCGGCTCGCCGGTGAGGGACGCCCACGACTCCAGGATGTCGGCCACCCCGACCGGGGTCGGGCGGTTGAGGATCACGCCGAGGGAGCCCTCCTCGTCGTGGTCGAGAAGCAGCACCACCGCACGGTCGAAATTCGGGTCAGCGAGCGCCGGTGTCGCGACAAGCAGCCGTCCTGTGAGCGAGGACACCTCGGACATGGGCACATGATCCCGCATTTCGGGCCGTTGCGAAGGGTGGACGGCCACTCCGGAGGGACATGGAGCGCCGGAATCCGGGCAGGGAGCGCCGGGAAGGGGAAAAGCGCGGCCACGGAGATAACCGGTAGCGACCATTCCATTAACGCAGCGTGTTGTTGCGAAGCCATGACATACCCGGAGGCCCCTTACACACACAGGAGCGCCCTCCGGTCGCATTACCCTTTCTTCTTGCCCCCCTGCCCAACTCCAGGAACGCGAGATCCATGACCGGCCCTGACGATGTACTGCTTGTCCACGGCGGCACCCCGCTCGAGGGTGAGATCCGTGTCCGCGGCG
This sequence comes from Streptomyces eurocidicus, assembly GCF_002891295.1. Lineage (GTDB taxonomy): Bacteria > Actinomycetota > Actinomycetes > Streptomycetales > Streptomycetaceae > Streptomyces > Streptomyces eurocidicus. The sequence goes on from NZ_LGUI01000001.1 coordinate 1,045,239, forward strand.
CGAAGAACCTCGTGCCGAAGGCCATGGTCGCCGCGCTGCTCGGCAGCGGACCGAGCCGGCTGCGCAATGTCCCCGACATCCGCGACGTGCGGGTGGTCCGCGGTCTGCTGCAGCTGCACGGTGTGACGGTCCGCCCGGGCGACGAGCCCGGCGAGCTGATCATGGACCCCTCCCATGTGGAGAGCGCCAACGTCGCCGACATCGACGCCCACGCCGGCTCCTCGCGCATCCCGATCCTGTTCTGCGGCCCGCTGCTGCACCGGCTGGGCCACGCGTTCATCCCGGGCCTGGGCGGCTGCGACATCGGCGGCCGGCCGATCGACTTCCACTTCGAGGTGCTCCGCCAGTTCGGCGCGACCATCGAGAAGCGCGAGGGCGGCCAGTACCTGGAGGCCCCGCAGCGGCTGCGCGGCTGCAAGATCCGGCTGCCCTACCCCTCGGTCGGCTCGACCGAGCAGGTGCTGCTGACCGCCGTTCTGGCGGAGGGCGTCACGGAGCTGTCCAACGCGGCCGTCGAGCCGGAGATCGAGGACCTCATCTGCGTACTGCAGAAGATGGGCGCGATCATCTCCATGGACACCGACCGCACCATCCGGATCACCGGTGTGGACTCGCTCACGGGCTACAACCACCGCGCCCTGCCGGACCGCCTGGAGGCGGCCTCCTGGGCGTCCGCGGCGCTGGCCACCGAGGGCAACATCTACGTCCGCGGTGCGCAGCAGCGGTCGATGATGACCTTCCTCAACACCTACCGCAAGGTCGGCGGCGCGTTCGAGGTCGACGACGAGGGCATCCGCTTCTGGCACCCGGGCGGCTCGCTCAACGCCATCGCGCTGGAGACCGACGTCCACCCCGGCTTCCAGACGGACTGGCAGCAGCCGCTGGTCGTGGCCCTGACGCAGGCGTCGGGCCTGTCGATCGTCCACGAGACGGTGTACGAGTCCCGGCTCGGCTTCACCTCCGCGCTCAACCAGATGGGCGCGCACATCCAGCTCTACCGCGAGTGCCTGGGCGGCTCGGCCTGCCGCTTCGGCCAGCGCAACTTCCTGCACTCGGCGGTCGTCTCCGGCCCGACCAAGCTGCAGGGCGCCGACCTGGTCATCCCCGACCTGCGCGGCGGCTTCTCGTACCTGATCGCGGCGCTGGCCGCCCAGGGCACGTCCCGGGTGCACGGCATCGACCTGATCAACCGCGGCTACGAGAACTTCATGGAGAAGCTGAAGGAGCTGGGCGCGAACGTCGAGCTGCCGGGCGGCGCGGACGCCTGACGGCCACCACCCCCCACCGGGCCTCGCGCCCGGCCGGGGATCCGGGGGTCGCCCCCGGGTGAGCACAGCGAGCTCCCCGCGGCACGGACGCCTGACGGCCCCCCACCAGGCCCCGCGCCCGGCCGGGGATCCGGGCCCCCGGCTGACACAGCCGGCGACGGCTCTGAGCTGCGAAGCTCTGGCGCGGCCCTGACGGCCCGTAAGCGCCTGTACCGACCACGGAGGTCGGTGCGGGCGCTTTCGCGCGTCTACGGGCCCTTACAGGCCCTTACGGGACCCGGCACGGTCCCCGCAAGGCCCCGGCAAGCCAAAAGGGCGGCCACCCCCGTGGGGTGGCCGCCCTTCGCGCTGAGGGACTTACTTGCCCTTGGCGGCTTCCTTGAGCTTGGAGCCCGCGGAGACCTTCACGCTGTAACCGGCGGCGATCTGGATCGGCTCGCCCGTCTGCGGGTTACGAGCGGTGCGAGCGGCACGGTGGGTGCGCTCGAAGGTCAGGAAGCCGGGGATGGTGACCTTCTCGTCGCCCTTGGCGACGATCTCGCCGACGGTCTCGGCGAGCGCGGCCAGGACGGCGTCGGCGTCCTTGCGGGTCACCTCGGCGCGGTCGGCCAGCGCGGCCACCAGCTCACTGCGGTTCATGTTGTACTCCCGTGTTCTTCTTGCCAATGAGGCGTGAGATCGAAGCCGATGCTGCCAGGGCCCTCGGACAGTCCCCGGACCCGGGTCTGTTGCCAGACCCTCGCGCCCGGTTACGCATCCTGCCCCCACCAGTGGCGGGAAAGCCAATCCGGCACCCTGGAGAGTCACACGGAAAGCGGCACAGCCTCGGATACAGCCGCATTTCCGCGGCCTGATTTCTGCCCGTCACCTTATGGGCAGGTCGCGGGCCCGGAGGCCCGCGACGCGCCGTCGTCAGACGGTCGTGGTGCCCGTCACAGCCGTGCCGGCGGCCTTCGCGGCCTCCCGGACGGCGCCCGCGACGGCACCCGCGACCTTGTCGTTGAAGACGCTGGGGATGATGTAGTTCGCGTTGAGTTCGTCCTCGGCGACGACGTTGGCGAGGGCGCCGGCTGCGGCGAGCATCATGTCGGTGTTGACGGTGCGGGACTGGGCGTCGAGGAGGCCGCGGAAGACGCCGGGGAAGACCAGGACGTTGTTGATCTGGTTGGGGAAGTCGGAGCGGCCGGTGGCGACGACGGCGGCGCTCTGGCGGGCGATGCCGGGGTCGACCTCGGGGTCGGGGTTGGCGAGCGCGAAGACGATCGCGCCGTCGGCCATCGCGGCGACGTCCTCGCCGTTCAGGACGTTGGGGGCCGAGACGCCGATGAAGACGTCGGCGCCGCGGACGGCTTCCTTGAGGGTGCCGGTGATGCCCTCGGGGTTGGTGTTGTCCGCGATCCAGCGCAGGGCCGTGGCGGGGCCGGCGTCGACGAGGTCGGCGCGGCCGGCGTGGACGACGCCGTGGATGTCGGCGACGACGGCGTGCTTGACCCCGGCGGCGATCAGGAGCTTGAGGATGGCGGTGCCGGCGGCGCCCGCGCCGGACATGACGACCCGTACGTCGCCGATGGACTTCTCCACCACGCGCAGGGCGTTGGTCAGGGCGGCGAGGACGACGATGGCGGTGCCGTGCTGGTCGTCGTGGAAGACGGGGATGTCCAGGGCTTCGCGCAGGCGGGCTTCGATCTCGAAGCAGCGGGGGGCGGAGATGTCTTCGAGGTTGATGCCGGCGAAGCCGGGGGCGATGGCCTTGACGATCTCGACGATGGCGTCGGAGTCCTGGGTGTCCAGGCAGATCGGCCAGGCGTCGATGCCGGCGAAGCGTTTGAAGAGGGCGGCTTTGCCTTCCATGACGGGGAGGGCGGCCATGGGGCCGATGTTGCCCAGGCCCAGGACGGCGGAGCCGTCGGTGACGACGGCGACGCTGTTGCGCTTGATGGTCAGGCGGCGGGCGTCCTCGGGGTTCTCGGCGATGGCCATGCAGACGCGGGCGACGCCGGGGGTGTAGATCATGGAGAGGTCGTCGCGGTTGCGGATGGGGTGCTTGGACGCCATCTCGATCTTGCCGCCGAGGTGCATCAGGAAGGTGCGGTCCGAGACCTTGCCGAGGTGTACGCCTTCGATGCCGCGGAGTTTTTCCACGATCTCGTCGGCGTGGGCGGTGGAGGTCGCGGCGACGGTGACGTCGATCCGCAGCTTCTCGTGGCCGGAGGCGGTCACGTCCAGACCGGTCACCGATCCGCCGGAGGACTCCACGGCCGTGGTGAGCTGGCTGACCGCGGTCCCGCTCGCGGGAACCTCCAGCCGGACCGTCATCGAGTACGAGACGCTTGGCGCCGTTGCCATGGCCGACTTCCTCTGCTTTCCCTTGTTTCACTTCGTACGCCCGCTCGGGGTTCACCCAGGGCGAGAGCAACGATGGTCGCACCTACCAGCCGGTAGGGGGTAACCAGCCCCGGATTCCGGAAGGAATATTCCAGCAACCGGGAAGGGGAGGGACGGTCGGGACGGATGTGGTTCCGGTGACTTCTCATGGATCCAAAACCACCCCGGAACCGCCCTGGAACCACTCCGGAACCACCCTGGAACCACTCCCAATCGACCACGGAAACGCTCCGGAGAGCGCCCCCTGATACACCGACGGGCGCCCTTCCCCAGGAGGAAGGACGCCCGTCGACGGTCGTTCAGGTGACACCGGCCCGCCATGCTCGCCTCGCGGCAAGTGGTCGCTCGAAGCGACTAAGGTTGGGCCCGGGGGCTTGGATCGAGCCGGTGCCACACCCAGGCTAACAAACCGTTCCGGGAAGTCATTCCAGGAGCGGAAGTTCGGCCCCGAGAACGTCGGATCCCGTCCGGGGCGGGCCCCTTCGGACCCTCCCCGGACGGCCCCGCAGCCGGCCCCGCCGGTCAGTCCCGGAGCAGGTCCGGCACCCCGTCCGCGTCCGGGTCGTCCCGCTCGCCGGAGAGCACCGTCAGCCGCTGGGTGGCCCGGGTCAGCGCCACGTACAGCACCCGCAGCCCGGCCGGCGACTCGTCCGCGATCTCGGCGGGCGTGACCACGACCGTCGCGTCGTACTCCAGCCCCTTCGCCTCCAGGCTGCCCAGCACCACGACCCGGTCGCCCAGCCCGGCCAGCCAGCCCCGCGCCTGCGCGCGGCGCCCCATCGGCACGACCACGCCGACCGTGCCGTCGACGTCGCCCAGCAGGTGCACCGCCTCGGCCCGTACGGCGGCGGCCAGGTCGTCGCCCGCCACCGCGAACCGCGGCACGACGCCCGTGGACCGCACGGCCGCCGGCGACTCCATGCCCGGCATGGCCAGCGCCAGGACCCTGGCGGCCAGTTCGGCGATCTCCGCCGGGTTGCGGTAGTTCACGGTGAGCCGGAACCGGGTGCGCCGGCGGGCGCCCAGCGCCTCGTCGCGGGCGGCGGCGGCCTCGTCCGGGTCGGACCAGGAGGACTGCGCCGGGTCGCCGACGATCGTCCAGGTGGCGGTGCGGCCCCTGCGGCCCACCATCCGCCACTGCATGGGCGTCAGGTCCTGCGCCTCGTCGACGATGACGTGCGCGTAGTCCCGGCGCTCCTCCGCCAGCCGCTCGGCGCGCTCCCGGCGTGACTCCGAGCGCTGCGGCATCAGCTCCTCCAGCCCCGTCAGATGGGCCAGCGGGTCCGCCTCGCGCGGCTGCCGGGGCCGGGCCGGGGCGCCGAGCAGCGTCTCCAGCTCGTCCAGCAGCGCCACGTCGTGCACCGACAGCGGGCCGCGGCCCGCCGCGTCCAGCCGCTTGAGCGAGCGGGCCAGCAGCCGCACCTCGCGCGGGTTGAGCACCCGGCGCGACCAGCGGGAGAGCCGGCGCTCGTCGGCCATCGCGGCGAGCACCCCGCGCGGGGTGAGCTCGGGCCACCAGGCGGCGAGGAAGCCCAGGAAGTCGTCCTCGGTCGAGACGTCCTCGTCGAAGGCGCGCCGGGCCTCGGCGGCGAGCTCGGGGTCGGTGTAGCGCTTGGGGCCGCCGGCCCGCGACCACAGGGCGTCGAGGACGAGCCGGCGGGCGCGCGGGCGCAGCAGGTTCACGGGCGCGGTGCCCCCGAGGGCGGCGTTGCGGATCCGCTTGAGCTCCTCCGCGCCCAGTTCGAGCCGGGCGCCGAAGGCGACGACGCGCAGCCGGTCCGGCGGGCCCTGGGGTCCGCCCGTGGATCCGTCCGGGTCGTCCAGCGGCAGTTGGCCGTCACGGTCCTTGGCCCGCCCGGCCGGCGCGCCCGTTCCCTCCAGTACCCCTCGCACCGCCTTGCGCAGCACTTTGAGCATCCGCGACGAGCCCTTGACGCGGGCGACGGCGGGCTCGTCGTACGTATCGGCCTCGGCGCCGTCGACCAGGGAGCCGACGGCGCGGATCGCCACCTGCCCCTCCTCGCCCAGCGAGGGCAGCACGCCCTCGGTGTAGGCGACGAGCAGCGGGGTCGGCGAGACCACGAGGATGCCGCCCGCGTAGCGCCGGCGGTCCTGGTAGAGGAGGTAGGCGGCGCGGTGCAGGGCCACGGCGGTCTTGCCGGTGCCGGGGCCGCCCTCGACCTCGGTCACCGACGCGGCGGGCGCGCGGATGACCATGTCCTGCTCGGCCTGGATGGAGGAGACGATGTCCCGCATGGTGTGGCTGCGGGCCTGGCCCAGCGCGGCCATCAGCGCGCCGTCGCCGACGACCGGCAGCGCGGCGCCCGCCAGGGTGGCGGTGAGCTCCGGGCGCAGCAGGTCGTCCTCGACGCCGAGGACCTTGCGGCCCTTGGAGCGGATGACGCGGCGGCGGACGACCCGGCCGGGCGCGACGGGCGTGGCGCGGTAGAAAGGCGCCGCGGCGGGCGCCCGCCAGTCGATGACGAGCGGGGAGTAGTCGGAGTCCAGGACGCCGATGCGGCCGATGTGCAGCGTCTCGGCGATCTCGGCCCGGTCGTCGCTGACGGCGTCGTCCGCGGGCTCGACGGAGGTGTAGGCGCCGTCCGGCCCCTTCTTCCCGTCCTTGCCGAGGAGCAGGTCGACGCGGCCGAAGAGGAAGTCCTCGAACTCGCTGTTGAGCCGGTTGAGGTGCACCCCGGCGCGGAACACCTGGGCGTCCCGCTCGGCGAGCGCGCCGGGCGTGCCGACCTGTCCGCGTTTGGCGGCGTCGTCCATGAGGAACTCGGCCTCGTGGATCTTCTCCTCCAGGCGTCGGTACACCCGGTCGAGATGCTGTTGTTCGGTACCGATCTCCCGGTCACGGACCCCGTCGGGCTCCGTCTCCGGTCCGGTCGCCACGTGTGCGTGCGTGGCGTTCTGCGCGGCCACCCAAGCCCCCTTCTGCTGTGCCTAGGGCAGCCGTCAACCGTACGCGAACAGGGGTACTGAGCGCACCTGTCAGGACATGACGGAATTAGCCGGTTTCGGGACCGGTTCGCGGAAGGGGTGCCGAACAGGACCGGTCAGGGCCAGGCAGTGCTGGACAGGGCCGGACAAGGCCGGTCAGCACGGGACAAGGCCGGTCAGAGCCTGACCGTCGCCAGCAGCGTGCCGTCGAGCGTACGGACCTCGAAGCGCGAGATGTCCTGCCGGTTCAGCGCGGCGCCCCCGTGGGTGTACAGCGGCTCCCGGCCCCACTTCCCGCCCTCGTCCCCCTTCGTCCCCTCGCCGCTCCCGTCCAGGCCGTAGCCCCCGGGCGGCACCGCCCAGGTGGTGACCGTCTGCCGCTCGCCGTTCTTCCCCACGGCGACGAGGTCGCAGGTCCGCGGCCCCGTGACATGGCCGAGCCGGAGGGCCACATGGGTGCCCCAGGGCTTCGGCTGGAGCGAGACCGTCGCCTCGACCTCGGTCTCCGGGTCGACGGTGCCGATCTTCTCGCCCTCCTCGTACATCTGCTTGGCCGCGCTCACCGAGCCGTGGTCCGGCGCGTCCCGCTGGACGAGGGCCGCGCCGGCCAGCGGGCCCGCGACGATCAGGGCGGCGGCCGCCGCGGCGAGGCACAGCCGGCGGGTGCGGCGGGCCCGCCGGACGGTGGCGACCTCGCCGAGCAGCCCGTCGAGGAGCCCGGGGCCGGGCCGTGCGGTGAGCGCCCCGGGATCCGGCGTGGCCTCCTTGAGTTCGGCGAGGAGCGGGGTCAGCCCCATGAGGCCGTCCAGCTCGTCGGCGCACCGGTCACAGTCCGCGAGGTGCTCCTCGAAACGGCCGGCGTCCGCCTCGTCGAGCACGCCGAGCGCGTAGGCGCCCACGTCCGTGTGCCGGGCCGGCCCGGTCATGCCGTCACCCCCCGTTCCTCCAGCGAGAGCTTCATGGAGCGCAGGGCGTAGAAGACCCGGGACCGCACGGTCCCGGCCGGTATGCCCAGCGCCTCGGCGGCCTCGCTCACCGTGCGTCCCTTGAAATAGGTCTCTATCAACGCCTCCCGGTGCGCCTCGGAGAGGTCGCCCAGCGCGTCCGAGATGGTCATCAGGCGCAGCGCCCGGTCTATCTCGTCGGCCGCCGGGATCAGCTCCAGCGGTGCGGGGTCGACCTCCGGGGGCCGGGCCCGCCGGCTGCGGTGGCCGTCGATGACGATGCGCCGGGCGACGGTCACCAGCCAGGGCCGTACGGTGCCGGGGGCGCCGCGCAGCCGGTCGGCGTTGCGCCAGGCGCGCACCAGGGTCTCCTGGACGACGTCCTCCGCCCGCTGGCGGTCGCCGGCCACCTGACGCAGTACGAACGCGAGGAGCGGACCGGCGTGCTCCGCGTAGAGCGCCCGCATGAGTTCCTCGTCGGGACTCGTCCTGTCGGCCACGACGGCATCCTTGCGCACGGCGTTCCCCCGGGTCGATAGCGCGAGTCGGTCACCGCTGCCCTCTTCTACGTAGGGCACCGGCGCACGGTTCAGCGCCGGGCGGAGAATCCGGAAGCGGCCGCGCGAGCCCCCGCGCGTACGGGCCGGACGAACGGCGCCTGCACGAGGAGGGGACCGCGGGCGCGAGCCCCCCGCGCGTACGTACCGGACCCGCGCCGCGTTCAGCCCGGCCCGCGTGACACGGCCGACAGTCCGCGGCTGAACCGGACCCGGCCGCGAGCCGTACGAGAGGCGGGGCGGGCAGGGTGCCGGCGCCCCGCGCGAGGAGGTCGCCGATGAGCCGGAGCACCGTCGCACCGACCACCGGCGCGGCGCGCCCGTACGCGGCGCCGCTCCGGGAGTGAGCCCGCGGCGGGGCCGCGTCCCACACCCCGGCCCCGCCGCTGCCCGGCCCGCCACCGGTGTCCCCCGGCGGCAACCCCGCGGTCACCCCCGGCCGTTGACCAGCCGCCGCCGGTGGCGGGCCACCCGCTCGCGATTGCCGCACACCTCGCTGGAGCACCAGCGGCGCCGGTGCCCCCGCGAGGTGTCCAGGTAGACCAGCGAGCACGTCTCGCCCTCGCACTGCCGCAGCCGGCCGCGCGCCGCCGGGTCGGTGAGCAGCTCCACCGCGTCCCGGGCGACCCGGCCGACCAGCTCCTCGCAGTCGGGCTCGCCGGCCACCGCGCGGACCAGGGTGCCGTCGGCGGCGCGCACGGCCCGGGGCGCGGGCGGGGCGGTCGCGGCGAGGGCGTTGACGCGCTCCAGGTCCGGGTCGGCGGCCCGGCCGCCCACCTCGGCGTGGACGACGCGGTGCAGCAGGTCGCGGGCCGCGCGGAAGCGCGCGAGCCAGGCCGAGTCCACCCCGTCGAGCGGGGTGCCGGCCGGCACCACCCCCGCGCCGACGAGCCAGGCCCTCAGCCGCGCGGGGCTGTCGAGCCGCTCGACCGGTTCCTCGCTGAACCGGCCGCCGACCGTGGCCACCAGGTCCAGGCAGAGCCGCCCGGCGTCGAATCGCAGGTCATAGGGGGCCGTCGCCACCATGCGCCTGTCACCTTTTCCCTGTCTGCCCGTCCGCCGTGGCCCGCCGTGACGCGCCACGACGCGCCTTCGTGCGTCGTACGTCCTCGCATGTCCGCGTATCCGTCGGGTATCCCGCCGGGATCCGCTCCGCCCCCCGGGCGCGCGTGTTCCCCGGGCGCCCGGTGCGAGCCGGTACCCGGTCCTCCCCTCTCCAGGGTGCCCCTCGGGGCACGCCCCTGTAACCCCCCTGCCCCGCGCCCGGGCGCCCCGCCCCTCACCGTCCCGCCATCACCGCCGCGTCCTCCGCCGGCAGCCACGCCCCCGCGGGGCGGGTCAACCAACCATGCCGCGCGGCCAGTTCGCGGACGGCGGCGCGCAGCGCGTCGAGGCCCGGGTGCCGCAGGCCGCGCCGCCAGACCATCGAGACGGGCGACAGCGGCACCGGGTCGGTCAGCGGGCGCAGCACCATGCCCGGCACGTCCAGGAACTCGACGCTCGCCAGCACCGACCAGCCGCGCTTGCGGACGACGCGGACGAACTCCCCGTCGCCCTCGATCTCCGGGAAGGGCGCGGCGACGCCGATGCCCCGCCCCTCGAAGAGCCGCTCCGCGAGATCCGTCCACTCCGCCGTGGCCTCGTTTCCCGCCGCCGCGTAGAGGGTCTCGCCCGCCAGCGCCGCCAGCGGCACCTCGGGCAGGGCGGCGAGCCGGTGGCCCTCCGGCAGCAGGACGGCCATGGGCTCGTACCGTACGGGGACGTGGTCGAGGCGGGCCCGGACGGCCGGGTCGAGGCCGGCGAGCCGCCCGAACGAGACGTCCAGCCGGCCGGCCAGGATCTCCCGGGCCGCGCCGGTGAGACCGCTGTGGAAGCGGGCCACCAGCTCGTGGTCCGGGACCGCGAGGCGGGCCGCCGCCAGCACCCGGCCCGTGACGCCGACCGTCGCGCTGTCCACGATCAGGGGCCGCTCCCCGCGCGCGAACGCGGCGGCCAGCTCGTCGTGGGCGGCGAGCACCCGGCGGGCGTACGGGAGCAGCCGGGCGCCCTCAGCGGTGAGGGTGACCTGACGGGTCGTACGGACGAACAGTTCGGCGCCCAGGCGCTGTTCGAGGCGGCGGACGTCCCGGCTGAGGGCCTGCTGAGCGACGAACAGCCGGGCGGCTGCCCGGGTGAAGTGGAGCTCTTCGGCGGTGGCGGCGAAGGCGCGCAGCAGGCGCGGCTCGATGTCGTGGGGCACCCGCGGCAGTTAACAACAGATGTGCGTGAACGGCCACCGATCAGGTGTTGGACCGTGCCCCCGGCGCGCGGCGAGGGTGGACGCATGCCCCCGCGCCCCTCCCCCGCTCCGCTGCTCGCCGTCGCCGGCGGCACCCTCGTCGCCGCGCCCCGGCGCCCTCCGGGGCCCGTACGGCCCGCGCCGCGCGGCCCGTACGGCAGGCTCCTCGCCGTCCCCGGCGCCCGCGCGTTCACCGTCTGGAACCTGCTCGCCCGGCTGCCCATGGGCATGTCCGGGGTGAGCGCCGTCCTGATGATCTCGGCCGAGCGCGGCTCGTACGCGCTGGCCGGCGCCGTCACCGCGACCGGGCTCGGCGCGACGGCGGTCGTCGGCCCGTGGACCGCGCGGCTGGTGGACCGGCACGGGCAGGCCCGGGTGGCCGTGCCCGCCGCCGCGGTCGCCGCCCTGGGCTCGCTGGCCCTGGTGCTGTGCGTGCGGTACGACGCGCCCGCGTGGACGCTGTTCGCCGCGTACGCCGCGACCGCCACGACGCCCAACACCGGCGGTATGTCGCGCGCCCGCTGGGCCCACCTGCTGCGGGGCGACCCGGCGGCCCTGCACACCGCGAACTCCTTCGAACAGGCCGTGGACGAGGCGTGCTTCATGCTCGGCCCGGTCGTCGCCACGCTGCTGTGCACGGCCGTCCCCGGCTTCCCCGAGCTGGGCAGCCTGGTCGCGGCCGGGCTCTTCCTGTCCGGCGTCACGCTCTTCGCCGCCCAGCGCCGCACCGAGCCGCCCGCCTCCGGGGCGGTGCGCTCCGGGCGGTCGCCGCTGCGCGGCAACCCGGCGCTCGCCGTGGTCCTGGCCACCTTCCTGTGCACCGGGGCGGTCTTCGGCTCGCTGGAGGTGGTGACCGTGGCGTTCGCCGACGGGCTGGGCCACCGCTCGGCGGCGGGCGCCGTGCTCGGCCTCCAGGCGGCCGGTTCCTGCGCGGCCGGGCTGCTGTACGGGCTGACCCGCCCGGCGGGCCCGGTGGACCGCCGCTTCCGGCGCCACCTCGCGGCGATGGCCGCGATGGCGCTGCTGCCCCTGCTCGCGGGGGCGCTCGGCAGCCTGCTCGCGCTGGCCGGGGCGCTGCTGGTCGCGGGCGCGGCGACGGCGCCGACCATGGTCACCGGCATGCGCCTGGTCCAGGGCCTGACGCCCGCGGGGCGGCTCAACGAGGGCATGACGCTGGCCGTGACCGGCCTGCTCGGCGGAATCGCGGCGGGCTCGGCGGCGGGCGGCTGGTGCGCCGAGCACCTGGGGGCGGCCGCCGGTTACGGGGTGCCCGCCCTCGCCGCCGCCCTGGCCCGGCTCACCGCGGCGGGCGGGCGGTCGCGCGGGCCGTCCGGCGGCGGAGCAGCACCGCGCCCGTGACCACCACCACGGCCGCCGCGCCCGCGCCGGCCAGGACGGCGGGCGACGGCGCGTCCACCGAAGCGGACGTACCGGATCCGGTGACTGTGAGCCGTCCGGTCCGCTTCACCCGGCCATGGTGGCTGACGACGGTGACGGGGTAGCGGCCCGGTTCCAGGTCCTCCCGCACCCGGGCGGGCCCGAGATAGCGCGGGTCCTGCCCGTCGGCGGCCTTGCTGTCGTCACGCCGGAGCCGCACCGGGTGGGCGAAGGCCGGCGAGGTGGCGCGCAGCCGCTCCTCCTCCCCCGCGTCGGGCGCCTCGTCCTGCCAGAGCACGTGGACGGTCCCGCCGGCCGCGACCGCGTGGCCGTAAACGCGGGCCGCGTCCGGCCCCGGGGCGGCCGGGCCGCCGAAGAGGGCGGGGCCGCGCGCCCGGCCCAGGTAGTCCCGGTCGCCGGGCCGGGCGGCGCGCACGGTCAGCGGCCGTTCGTCGATCGCGCGGCCGCCGGGGCCGGTCAGCACCACCCGGTACGTGCCGTCCTCGAGCGCGGGCGGCAGCTCGGCGCTCCCGGCGAACAGCCGGGGGTTGTTCCAGTCGGGGCCGCCGGGGTCGTGGGCCAGGGAGACGGACGCGCGGAACGCCGAGGAGCGTACGGAGAAGGCCGTGCCGGTCTCGCCGGGGTACAGGTCGTCGTAGGCCATCCACAGCCGCTGCCCCGGGCGCAGCGGCCCGCCGGGCGACGCCACCGTGAACCGCGGCCGCCGCGCCGGCCCCACCTCCACCCGGTCCTCGGCGACGACGCGGCCGCCGGCCTCGACGGTGAGCGGATGGCTGCCGGGCCGGGCGGTCGCCGAGACGGCCGGGCGCGCGTGGTGGCCGCGTCCCTCGCCGGGCGTACGGGGCGCGTAGGGGGTCAGCTCGACGGGCCGGTCGAAGGCGGGGGAGACGACCCGGACGGCGACCCGCTCGGCCACGCCCCGCACATCGATGTCGATCAGCTCGCCGGGGCGGCTGTCGAAGGCGCCGTTGAGCAGCAGCTGCACCTCGCCGCCGCGACGGCCGTCGCCGGCATCCTGGCCCGCCGCCACGCCCACCGGCCACAGCACCCCGGCCACCGCCAGGGCCAGCACCTTCAGGATCCCCTTCACCGCACCCCCTCGTCGATCGCCACGGCCGCCCGGAGGCCGGGCGTCCGGGACCACCATGGAGTAACGACGCCGGGGAACGACAGAGGCCCCACCGCTGGTGCGGTGGGGCCTCTGCTCACATGGGATGAGGGGGTCCGGGGGGCATGCCCCCGGAGATACGGCGGGTGGACCGTGCTCGCGCTTCCTGCGAGCACGCTCCACCCGTTCACCCGTGGAGATGGCGGGAATCGAACCCGCGTCCAACGGTGCGGAATCAGGGCTTCTCCGTGTGCAGTCCACTGCGATTTTCTCGGCCCCGGAGATCACGTGGACAAGTCTCCGACGGGCTCAGTCACTGTTTGATTTCCCACTCGGTCCCGTGACCGGACCTAGTGGTTTAGTTCCCTAGCTGATGCCAGGATCCGGGTCGGGAACAGCCCCGGGCTGACACTTCGCAAGTCGCTACTTAGGCAGCGAGGGCGAAGGAATCGCGCTTGGTGTTGGCGATTATTGGTTGCGACATATGGTTTACGAGATCATTGCCGCTTCCTCGACACGCTTCCCCTGCTTCGACATCCGCTGTCGAAACCGATCATCCCCATGTTGTTTTTTCAAAGTGCGCCCCTCGCGGGGTGCGGTGCCCATCGTACGTGACCGGCGGACGGCAGTGCCAGCGTATTTACCCGGGCGGGCTACCCCTGGGCTACCCCTGGGCTACCCGTGGGCCGCCCGCTGTCGCTGCTGCCGTCGCTTGGCCGCCGCGATGGCGCGGTTCGACTCGCGGGTGTCCTGCTTCTCGCGCAGGGTCTGCCGCTTGTCGTACTCCTTCTTGCCCTTCGCGAGGGCGATCTCGACCTTGGCCCGGCCGTCCTTGAAGTACAGGGACAGCGGCACGATGGTGTGCCCGGTCTCCTGCGTCTTGGACGCCAGCTTGTCGATCTCCGCGCGGTGGAGCAGGAGCTTGCGCTTGCGGCGGGCGCTGTGGTTCGTCCACGTGCCCTGGTTGTACTCGGGGACGTGGACGTTGTGCAGCCACGCCTCCCCGCCGTCGATCTGGACGAAGCCGTCGGCCAGCGACGCCTTGCCCTGCCGCAGCGACTTGACCTCGGTGCCGGTCAGCACCAGGCCGCACTCGTAGGTGGTCAGAAGGTGGTAGTCATGTCGCGCCTTCTTGTTCTGCGCGACCAGTTTGCGACCCGTCTCTTTAGCCATAGCGCGGCCATTCTCGCACTACGACCCACCCCCGAGGCCACTCAATACTGTGCGGGCCCGCCGCTCGGCGTCACCGCGGACCACCAGGTCGGGCGCGATGCCCCGGCCGTCGACCGTCCGCCCGCCGGGCGTGCGGTAGTGGCCGACGGTCAGCTCGGCGACCGAGCCGTCCGCGAGCCGGGTGGGCATCTGCACCGAGCCCTTGCCGAAGGTCGGGGCGCCGACGACGACGGCCCGGCCGCGGTCCTGGAGGGCCCCGGTCAGCAGCTCGGCGGCGCTCATCGTGCCGCCGTCGACGAGCACGACGAGCGGGGGCCGGGTGGCACCACCGGGGCGGGCCTCCAGGGCACGCTGGCTGCCCCGGACGTCATAGGTGGCGACGAGACCGCCGTCGAGGAAGGCGGAGGCCGCGGTGACGGCCTCGGTCACCAGGCCGCCGCTGTTGCCCCGCAGGTCCAGCAGGATCCCCTCGGCGGGCCCGGCCGCGCGCACCGCCCGGCCGACCCGCTCGCCGGTGCCCCTGGTGAAGGACTCGACCTTGATACGGGTGGCGGGCGCGCCCGTGCCCTCGTCCCGGAGCCGCTCCACGGCCACGCTCTCGGTGGCCAGCCGCGCCCGGCGCAGCGTACGGTCCCAGGCCCGGGGGCCGCGCTGGAGCCCGACCGTCACCGGCGTACCGGGCACGCCCACGGCGGTGGACGGGGCGTACCCCTCGCCGCTCCCGCCCCACCGGTCGGGGCCGGCCGTGTCGCCGCGCAGCCGGGCGACGACCTCGGTGACGGGGAAGCCGTCGACCCCCTGCCCGTCGATGCTGCGGATCCGGTCGCCGGGCCGGAGGCCGGCCCGCGCGGCGGGGCTGCCGGGGCGGACGCTGTCGACCTCCGTCCGGCCGTCGGCGGACCGCCGGGCGGACAGGCCGACGCCGACGTAACCGCCGTCGAGGGAGCGCGCGAAGCCCTCGTACTCACGGGCGCTGTAGACGGCCGACCAGAGGTCGCCGCTGCGGGTGACGACCTCCGTGGCGGCCTCCGAGCCCGACTTGCCGTCCTGCGCGGCCCGCGCGGCGGCGGCCTCGACGGCGCGGTGGTCCACCGGGGGCCGCTCCCCCGGGGCGCCGGGCGCCGCGGCCGGGTGCGCGAAGGTGCGGATCTGCGCCCGCTTCCGGCCCTCCTGCGCGTCCGCGCTCCAGGAACCGGCCACGGCGCCCGTCGCCAGCACGCCCGCGAAGACCAGTGTCAGCGCGGCGGCGCGGCGGGCGCGGCGCTGCGGGACGAACATCGGCGGGCCGGGCATGCGCGTGAGTCTAGGACACGGAAGGGCGCCGTACGGGGAGTTGACCGCACGGCGCCCTCGGCACCCGTCAGACCTTGAGGTACTTCCGCAGGGCCGCGAACGCCGCCAGAGCGGGCATCAGCAGGCCCATCGCCAGCACCAGGGGCAGCTTGGCCAGCACCGCGTCCCAGCCGATGAAGGTGATGACGTCGATGTGGTTCACGAGCCAGTTGTTGACGAGGAAGTACTGGCCGCTGACCAGCAGCACGCAGGCCAGGCCCGCGCCCAGGAGACCGGCGAAGGCCGCCTCCATGACGAAGGGGATCTGGATGTAGAAGCTGGACGCGCCGACCAGACGCATGATGCCGGTCTCCCGCCGGCGGCTGAACGCGGACACCCGGACGGTGTTGACGATCAGCATCAGCGCGACGACGAGCATCAGGCACATCACGCCGAGCGCCGCGAAGTTCATGCCGTTGAGGAGGTTGAACAGATCGGACAGGACGTCCTTCTGGTCCTGCACCATCTGCACGCCGGGGCGTTCCGAGAAGGCGGTGGAGATGACCTGGAACTTGGTGGGGTCCTTCAGCTTGATCCGGAAGGACTCCTGCATCTGGTCCGGGGTCACCGAGGCGGCGATCGGGGAGTTCTTCCCGAACTGCTCCTTGTAGTGCTTGTACGCCTCGTCGGACGTCTCGAACTGCACCTTCTGGACGACCGCCATCTTCTCCAGGTCGGCGCGGATCTCCTTCTTCTGGTCCTCGGTCGCGGCCCCCTTGGCGCAGGCCGGGAAGGACTGCGCGTCGGTCTTGTTGCAGAGGTAGATCGAGACGTTGACCTTGTCGTACCAGAAGCCCTTCATCGTGCTGACCTGCTCGCGCATGAGCAGCGACCCGCCGAAGAGCGCGAGCGACAGAGCCACGGAGACGATCACCGCGAAGGTCATCGTGAGATTGCGGCGGAGACCGACGCCGATCTCCGACAGGACGAACTGGGCGCGCATGGCGTCCTTTCAGTGCTGGTAGCCGTAGACGCCGCGCGACTGGTCGCGCACGAGACGGCCCTGTTCCAATTCGATGACGCGCTTGCGCATCTGGTCCACGATCTGCTGGTCGTGGGTCGCCATGATGACGGTGGTCCCGGTCCTGTTGATCCGGTCCAGCAGCTTCATGATGCCGACGGAGGTCTGCGGGTCGAGGTTGCCGGTCGGCTCGTCGGCGATCAGCAGCATCGGGCGGTTGACGAAGGCGCGGGCGATGGCCACGCGCTGCTGCTCGCCGCCGGAGAGCTCGCCGGGCATCCGGCTCTCCTTGCCGCCGAGGCCCACCAGCTCCAGGACCTGCGGGACGGCCTTGCGGATCTCGCCGCGGGGCTTGCCGATGACCTCCAGGGCGAAGGCCACGTTCTCGCTGACGGTCTTGCTGGGCAGCAGGCGGAAGTCCTGGAAGACCGTGCCCAGCTGGCGGCGCATCTGCGGCACCTTCCAGTTGGAGAGCCGGGCGAGGTCCTTCCCGAGCACGTGGACCTGGCCCGTGCTGGCCCGCTCCTCGCGCAGGAGCAGTCTCAGGAAGGTGGATTTGCCGGACCCCGAGGAACCGACCAGGAAGACGAACTCGCCTTTCTCGATCTCCAGCGACACATCGCGGAGCGCAGGGCGGTTCTGCTTGGGATAGGACTTGGAGACGTTGTCGAATCGGATCACGAGTGCACCAAGCGTCGACCTGGATAGGGGCACGGAACACCGCGCGACCGCGGCTCCCGTCGGTGTCCGTGACCATACGCGACCGACCGGTGCACGCGCAGTCGGCATCGGGTGATGGCGCGTTTGCGGGCGCCACCCCGGGGGACAAAATCAGGACAATGGGCACAGGCGCCCCGGCCGTGCCCCCCGCCTACGCCGACCGGCCGCGCCGAACGGCGGGGAAGCTGGCACAGTGGTAAGGGGAACCGCTCGGCTCTCCCACGCGTTGGACGTACCGGAGGAGGAGATCGCATGACATGCGACCGACTGGTGTGCGCCAACTGCGCTGCCCCCGTCAGCGAGGGCCGCTGTCCCGTCTGCCGGGCCAGCAGGGAGCGCCTGCAGCACCAGGAAGGCGTCTTCGCCGGGCTGACCCCGGCCACGCTGCTCGCGCTGCTGGTGGCGCTGATAGCCGTGGCGGTGGCCGTGCACGACTTCGCCGCGTAGCCGTCCGGCCACGCGGCGCGCCCCGAGGGGCGCGCGGAGCGTACGAAGGGCCCGGAGCGTGTGAGCGCTCCGGGCCCTTCGTGGTGTCCGCGCCGGGTGCCGCGGGTCCCCGGCCGGGCGGCCGGGGCGCGTGCGTCAGGCCGCGGCGGCGTTGCCGCGCGTCATCAGACGCGGCAGCAGGCGGAAGCCGATGCCGCCGGCGATCATCGTCGCGGCGCCGACGACCAGGAAGGTCGTCTGGCCGGCGCCGGTCTCGGCGAGCTGCTCCTTGGGCTTGGCCTGCTGGACGGGCGTGGTGCCCGAGCCGTCGGAGTCCGTGCCGGAGCCGCAGTTGCTGGCGGTGTCGACGGGGCAGGTGCGGCCTTCGCCGCCCTTGTCGCCCTTGTCGGTGCCGCCGCCGGTGGTCGCACCGGTGTGGTCGTCGCCGGTGGAACCGGTCGAACCGGTGGAGCCGCTGCCGGAGCCGTTCTCGTCACCGCCGGTGGAGGAACCGGTGGAACCGGTGGAACCGGTCGAACCGGTCGAGCCCGTGGAGCCGGTCGAGCCCGTGGAGCCGGACGTGCCGGAGGAACCGCCGGAGCCGGTGGAGGAACCGGTGGAGCCGGTCGAGCCCGTGCTTCCGGTGGAGCCGGTCGAACCGGTGGAGCCGGTGCTCCCGGTGGAACCGTTGGTGCCGGTGCCACCGGTCTCGTGACCGCCCGTACCCGTGCCACCGGTCTCGTTGCCACCGGTGCCCGTACCGCCGGTCTCATGACCGCCCGTACCCGTACCGCCGGTCTCATTGCCGCCGGTCCCGGTACCGCCGGTCTCGTGCCCGCCCGTGCCGGTGCCGCCGGTCTCATTGCCGCCCGTGCCCGTACCGCCGGTCTCGTTGCCACCGGTGCCGGTGCCGCCGGAGGACGGACCGCCCGTCTCGGACCCTCCGGTGCCGGTGCCGCCCGAGGACGGACCGCCCGTCTCGGATCCGCCGGTGGTCTCGTTGCCACCGGTGCCGGTGCCGCCCGAGGAGGGGCCGCCGGTCTCGGTGCCGCCCGTGCCGGTGCCGCCCGAGGACGGACCGCCCGTCTCGGTGCCACCCGTGCCCGTACCACCGGTCTCGGTGCCACCCGTGGTCGGCGGCTGCGGGATCTCGTTCGGGTCGCCGTCGACGGCGACGGAGCGGACCTTGACGTCCGCCTTCACGCCGACCCCGGCGACATGGACACCCGCGGCGGAGGCCGCACCGGCCGCCGTCAGCGAAGCGCCGGCGGCGACGACCGCGCCGGCGGCTATGCGCGCGACGCGCAGCCGCGTCTTCTTGGTCATATGCCTGCTACCCCCAGTAGCCGATCTCGTCATTGGAGCAGCTATGCACGGGGCGGTGGCGTCTGGGGGCCTCAGACAGGCGTAGCCGGCCAGTTCGGCCGGCCGCTCGCCCCCCGCCACACACGCCCCAGTGATACGCGTGCCACGCGCCAGCCTTCCCAGTTTTTGATGCAGCGTCAAGGAAGTTACGGGCGGGACTGTCCGGCTGTGCGGGGGTTTGGGGTTACTTCTCCTGCTGCTTCCGCCAGCGGATGCCGGCCTCGAGGAAGCCGTCGATGTCGCCGTCGAGGACGGAGGTGGGGTTGCCGACCTCGAACTCCGTACGGAGGTCCTTGACCATCTGGTACGGGTGCAGGACGTAGGAGCGCATCTGGTTGCCCCAGGAGCCGCTGCTGTCGCCCTTGAGCGCGTCCATCTTGGCCTGCTCCTCCTGGCGGCGGCGCTCAAGGAGCTTGGCCTGGAGGACGTTCATGGCGGTCGCCTTGTTCTGGATCTGCGAACGCTCGTTCTGGCAGGAGACGACGATGCCGGTCGGGAGGTGGGTCAGACGCACCGCGGAGTCGGTGGTGTTGACGCCCTGGCCGCCGGGGCCGGAGGAGCGGTACACGTCGACGCGCAGCTCGGACTCGTCGATCTCGACGTGGTCCGTCTGCTCGACGACCGGGAGCACCTCGACGCCCGCGAAGGAGGTCTGACGGCGGCCCTGGTTGTCGAAGGGCGAGATGCGGACGAGGCGGTGGGTGCCCTGCTCGACGGAGAGCGTGCCGTAGGCGTACGGGACCTGGACGGCGAAGGTGGTCGACTTGATGCCGGCCTCTTCGGCGTAGGAGGTTTCGTAGACCTCCGTCTTGTAGCCGTGGCGCTCGGCCCAGCGGAGGTACATGCGCTGGAGGCGCTCGGCGAAGTCGGAGGCGTCGACGCCGCCGGCCTCGGCGCGGATGTTGACCAGCGCCTCGCGGGAGTCGTACTCGCCGGAGAGGAGGGTGCGGACCTCCATCTCGTCCAGCGCCTTGCGGACGGCGGTGAGCTCGGTCTCGGCCTCGGCGAGCGCGTCGGCGTCGTCCTCGGCCTCGGCGAGCTCGAAGAGCACCGAGAGGTCGTCGATCCGGCCGCGCAGGGACTCCGCCTTGCGGAGCTCCGCCTGGAGGTGCGACAGCTGGCTGGTGATCTTCTGTGCCGCCTCCGGGTCGTCCCAGAGGGAGGGGGCGGCCGCCTGCTCCTCGAGCACGGCGATGTCAGCCCTCATCTTGTCGAGGTCCAGGACGGCCTCGATCGACCCCATGGTCGAGGAGAGGGACTTCAGCTCTTCGGATACATCAACGACTGCCACGCACCCAGCCTAACGGCTGCGCCGGGCTGCCTGGCCCGAAGAGGTGGTGACGGGGGTGGTGACGGGGCGTTTCGGGCCGCTGCGCGGGGCTTGTTCCCCACCCCGCCCCTTCCCGAACGGGGCTCCGCCCCGGACCCCGGTCCTCAAACGCCGGACGGGCTGATTTTCAGCCCGTCCGGCGCTTGAGGACATTCGGGAAGGGGCGGGGCTGGGGAAAAAGCCCGCCGCAGGCGCACCACCACACCCCGGCCCCGGCTACGGCACCCGCGGCTCCGGCACATCCGTCCGCTGCACCGTCGGAGACTTCCGCGGAGCGTCCTGGTCCGATGTCGCGAACCACGTCCCCACCCCCGCCGCCGCGGCCAGCGCCACCGCCGCCGCCCCCAGCTTGATGCGGCGGCGCCGCGTCTCCGCCGGGGAGCGGTGCCGGGCGGAGCCCGCCCGGCGCTGGCCGGGGCGCGGGGCGCGCGGGCCGTGCCGTGCGCCCCGCCCGCCAGCTCGGCGGGGGTCGGCACCCGCATGCTGGTGTGGGTGTCCCGGTTGGAGTCGGCGACGGCCCCGGGACGAGCGGCACCGCGCCGCGCGGCCGCTGAGCCGCGGCCGTGCCGGCCGTGCCCGCCTGGACGGCCGCGCCGTCCAGGGGCGTCCGCTCGGTGGCGACGCCGTCCGGCGTCTCCGGCTCGTCCTCGGGCTCGTCGATGTCGAGCGGCGGTATCCCGGCGAGGCCGGGCAGCAGCTCCCGCAGCCGTGCCGCCAGCTCCGGGGCGCGCAGCCGTGACGCGGGGCCCTTCGCGAGGCACTGGACGATCAGCTGCCACAGCTCGTCGGGGATGCCGGGCAGCGGCGCCACGGTCTCCGTGACGTGCCGCCGCAGGACCGCGCCGGGGTGGCCGCCGCCGAAGGGCGTGAAGCCGGCCAGCAGCTCGTACAGGACGGTGGCGAGGGCGTAGACGTCCACGGAGGCACGCGGCGGCAGGCCCTCGATGATCTCGGGGGCCAGATAGTCGGGCGTGCCGATGACGCTGCGGGGGCCGGGCCCCCGGCCCGGCGTGCCCTGACCGGGCGCGGCGGCGGGCCGCTCGCGGGCGGGGCGCGGGGAGTCCACGAGGCGGGCGATGCCGAAGTCGGTGAGCAGCGCGGGGTGCGCGCCGCCGGGGCCGAGCTCGCCCTGCATGTCGAGGAGGACGTTCTCGGGTTTGACGTCACGGTGCACGATCCCGGCCGCGTGCGCGGCGGCGAGGCCGTCGGCGACGTCGGCCACGATGGCGACGGCGGCCTCGGGCGCGAGGCGCCGCTCCCGGTCGAGCCGGGTGCGCAGGTCCGTGCCCCGGATGAGGTCCATGACCAGGGCGAGGTCGGCCCCGTCCACGACGAGGTCGCGGACGCCCACCACATGGGGGTGGTCCAGGCCGAGCAGGGCCGCGCGCTCCTGCACGAACCGGCCGACCAGCTCCTGGTCCGAGGCGAGGTCCTCACGCAGGAGCTTGATGGCGACCGGGCCCTCCGGCCCCTCGCCGAGCCACACCGTGCCCGCACTGCCGCGCCCCAGCACCTGGTGGGCGGTGTACCGGCTGCCGATCTTCCGTGCCAAGGCTGTTCCGGTTCCTTTCAGTCCTCCGACATCCGACGGAGACGCCGGCGACCACGGGGGCGCCGGCGACCAAGCTACGCGGCCGGGGAGGCGTCAGGGACCCCGATCCCGGAGCAACCGCCACTTCCGCGGCGGAAAACACCCGTCAGGTGTCGATAAATCCACACCGCTAGGCGCCCTTGGACGACCCGAGGCCGGAGATCCAGTCCTTCACATCCGTGATCCAGCCCCAGGTGGCGTCCCAGAAGCCCCGGCCGTCAGCGACCCAGTCCTTCAGCGGGGTGAACTCCCAGACGAGCCAGGACCCGATGAACAACAGGACAATCATGAAAAGGCAACCCTTGAGGCAGCCGAGCCCCGGGATCCGCATGGGGTTGGCGCTGCGCTGCCTCGGCGGCCGCGGCTCCCGGCGCGGCGCCGGGGGCTCCGGGGCGTACCGCTGCGGCTGGGGCTCCTGATACCGCTGCTGCGGCTCGGCGCCCCGGCGGCGGCGCTCCGGCGGGCGCTGCGGGGCGTACGGCTGCTGGGGCTGGGGCGGCCTGGGCGCGTACTGCTGCGGCTGGGGCTGCGGGGCGTACGCCTGCGGCGGCTGCTGCCCGTAGGCCCGCTGCGGCGGCCGCTGGGGCTGCTGCGGGTGCGGCTGCTGGGGCTGCTGCTGGGCGCGCCGCTGGGGGCGGCGGCGCAGCGGGTCCTCGCTCGGGTCGAGGTACTGCACCTGGGTCTGGTCGTTGCGGTCGCGGGCGGCGCGCATCTGCGTCTGCCACGGGTGCTCGGCGTCGCCGCCGGGCGGCCCCGGGGGTACGGGCGGCATGGCGCGCGTCGGGTCGGGCGCGCCGGCGCCGTTCGGGCCGGAGCCGGCCTGCATGACCCGGGTGGGGTCGGCGTCCCCGCCGGGCGCGGGCGGCGTCGTGGGCAGGAAGCTGGTCGCGGCGTCCGGATCGGCCCAGGGGGCGGGCGCGCCACCGGTCGGGGACAGCACCTGGGTGGGGTCGGCGTCGCCGCCCGGCACACCGCCCGGTCCCGTGCCCGGGACCGGCGCGGGCTCCGGATCGGGGGTGAGCAGCGCGGCGACGCCGAGCGCGGCCTCCGCCTGGGCCGGGGAGGCGTGCACGCCGACGCCGGCGGCGACGACGCGCAGCGCGCGGGCCAGGTTCTCGGCGCTCGGCCGCTGCTCGGGCCGCTTGCTCAGGCAGCGCTCGATGACCGTCCACAGGGGCTCGGGCACGGTGCTGGGGCGGCGCGGCTCCGCGCTGAGGTGCTGGTGCAGGACCTCCAGGGCGGTGGCCCCGGAGAACGGCGGGCGGCCGGTGACCAGCTCGTACAGCAGGATGCCGGCGCCGTAGATGTCGACGGCGGAGGTCTGCGGGCGGCCCTCGGCGGACTCGGGCGCGACGTAGGCGGGCGTGCCCACGAACTCGTGGGTGCGGGTCAGGCCCGGGGAGTCCGCGAGGCGCGCGATGCCGAAGTCGGTGAGCATCGGGTGCAGCGTCGGGCCGCCGGAGCCGGCCAGCAGGACGTTCGCCGGCTTGAGGTCGCGGTGCACGACGCCGTCGGCGTGGCTGGCGGCGAGGGCGTCGGCGATCTGGGCGGTGAGCAGGGCGGCGGCCACCGGGGTGAAGGGGCCGTTCTCGCGCAGGTAGCGGTGCAGGTCCGGGCCGTCGACGAGGTCCATGACGAGGGCGAGGAGATCGCCTTCGACGACGAGGTCGCGGGTGCGGACGATGTTGGGGTGGGTGAGCCGCAGCAGGACGGAGCGCTCGCGCAGGAAGCGCATCACGACGTCCGCGTCGTTGGCCAGCTCCTCCTTGAGCACCTTGATCGCGAGGGCCTCTCCGGGCTGCCCGGCCACCGCGGCCTCGGCGCCCGCCGCCTCCCGCTGGCGGGCTCGCCAGACGGTGCCCGTCGCGCCGCGTCCGAGCACCTCCTCGAGCAGGTACTTGCTACCTACCGGCCGCACGTCATGCGCTCCCTGATCGTGGTCCTTGCTTGCGATGGCCTCTGTCGTGCCCGGCCTTGCGCCCACTGTAGTGCCGTCGTACGGACCACCGGCTTGACGAAATCCGGGGGGCTTGCGGTAAAGACGCGCGTTCCGGACACTTGGTTGCCACCAGTGAGCGGTGTGGCGGTACGGGCGGCCTCGCGGGTCTCCTTACGGATCTCCTTACGGGCCTCCTTACGGGCCTCCTTCGGGCCTCCTTCGGGCCTCCTTCGGGCCACAGTGCGACGCGCAGGAGCGCACGAAAGAGCGCACGTCCGGGCCTCCGCAAAAACACGGCAAGAGACGTCAACGGACATCAATAAACAGGCACCCGGCGAACCGATCACACGGCTGCGGCGATCCCACTCGTTCACCAACGGCGTTTTTCGCACACTCCGATCGTCGTTCAAGATCACGAATTGACTCTCGCCGGGCGCGTCGTCGGTGGCAGGTGCGAGGATGCTCGCAAGCACGGATGCGGTGGGGAGGGAGCGGACTGCCCCGCGCGAACGTGGTGACCTGTACGTGCCGACGCGCCCGTGCACGGTGGGGGAGGGCCGCGCCCGGCCCCTGTCGCGCACCAGGGGCAGGAAGGGACCGTTGACGGCGATGCAGATCAGGCTGACCGTCCTCGGGCCGCTCAGCGGCCACACCACGCACACCACTCGGGCCTGCGATGTGCTCGTGACCGCCCCCGCGGGCACCGCCCTCGCCAGTGTGACCAGCGGGCTCGCCACCGCCGTCGCGGCCGCCGGCTGCGACCTCGGCAGCGGCACCCCCGTCGTCTACGCCGGGGCCGAACGGCTCGACGCCCAGCGCCGCGCCCTGGGCGAGCCCCCGCTGATCGACGGCGCCGTGCTGTCCCTGAACGCCCCGGCCGATCCGGAGCGGCACCCCGGGGCGCCGCTGCTGTCCGGCGACCCCGAGGCCGCCGTGCGGCTGCACGTGGTGTCCGGGCCGGACGCGGGCGGGGTCCATCTGCTGCACGGCGGCGAGGTCCACGTCGGCCGCTCCACGGCGGCGGACGTCCCCCTCGACGACCCCGACGTCTCCCGGCTGCACTGCGCGGTCACGCTCGCCGAGGACGGCACGGTCACCGTGCGGGACCTCGGCTCCACCAACGGCACGGCCCTCGCGGGCGAGGAGGTCGCCGGGGAGCCGGTCGTCCTCCCCTCCGGGGAGCTGCTGCGGGTGGGCGAGTCGGTGCTGAGCCTGCACGGCGCCCAGGACGCGAACCCGCCGGTGCTGCCCGCCGTCCCGGACGGCGAGGGCCATCTGCGGGTGGGCCCCGTCGTCACCCCGCCCACGGGCCCGCTGGCGCCCCCGGCGCGCGGCCCCTGGCTGGGCGCCCCGGCGCAGGCCCGGGAGCCCGGCCGGACCAGCAGCGCGGTCGGCACGGCGGGCTTCCCGGCATCGGACCCCCTGTACGGCGAGGACCCCGTGACCCACGGCGGGCGCGGGGTGCGGCTGAGCCCCGAGGAGCCGGCCGGGCGGCCCCCGGCGGCCCGAGCGCGCCCGCCGGGGAACCGGCCCGGCGGCGCAACCGGGGAATAGGCGCATGGGCGCGGCGGCTGACCGGCGGCCGGAGCGCGGCGGCCCGGCCGCCGGAGCCCGGCGAGTGGCCCGAGGACGGCGCGGCCCCGGCCGGGACGGCCCGCGCCGAGGCGGCGGCGCTGCGCGAGCGCTGGCCGGACCCGGCGAGCGTGCTGCTGACTGCGCTCGGGCCGGGCCCGCGCCTGTGGGAGCGCGGCCCGGACCACCCCGACCTGCTGACCGTCCGGCTGGGCACCGCCGACCGCTACGCCCCGGACGGCTCGGCCCAGGCCGCCGTGCCGGTGACGGTCGGGCTGCGGCAGGCCGGCTCGCTGGGGCTCGCGGGGCCCCGGGGGCGGCTGTCCGGGCTGGCCAGGTCGGTGCTCGCGCAGCTGGCGGCGCTGCACTCCCCCGCCGCCCTGGAGTTCGTCCTGATCAGCGCGGACCGCGGGCGCACCGCCGAGGAGCGGCTCGCGGAGTGGTCCTGGCTGGGCTGGCTGCCGCAGCTGCGCCCGGTGCGCGGCCAGGACTGCCGGCTGCTGACCGCCTACGACCGCGAGCAGGCCGTGGCCCGCACCTCCGAGCTCGTACGACGCCTGGAGGAGGGGCCGCTGGGCCCGCACTGGGCGGCCGCCACGGCGACCGCCGTCGCGCACGCCGCCGAGCGCCACACCGGCCCGCGCACCGTCCTGATCGTCGACGGCGACCCCGGCTCGGCCGATCTGCGCGAGACGGTCGCCCGGCTGGCGGTCGGC
The DNA here is from genome assembly GCF_002891295.1 of Streptomyces eurocidicus. GTDB lineage: Bacteria > Actinomycetota > Actinomycetes > Streptomycetales > Streptomycetaceae > Streptomyces > Streptomyces eurocidicus. The sequence continues at coordinate 1,071,248 of NZ_LGUI01000001.1, forward strand.
GGCCCGGCGGCGGGCATTCACCTGCTCTGTCTGGCCGAGGCCCCCGCCACGACGCCCGCCTCGCCGGTCTCCGCGACGCTGGCCACGGCCCGTGCCGCGGCCCCGGCGTTCCCGCACTGCGGCGCGGTGGCACTGCTGAGCGGTGACGTGGCCACGGTGGTGCAGATCCTCCACCGGGCACCGGCCGCGGGTGCGGCGGGCCCCGCGGGCATGCCCGGCGCGGGGCAGGCGTACGAGCACGGCGCGTACGGCCAGGAGGGGGCGTACGGCCAGGACGGCGCATCCACTGCTCCCGGCACGGGCCTCGACACGCGGTACGCGCGGCCCCCCGATCCGTACGGCCCGCCGACCGGCCTCGCGGAGGCCGGCGCCGGGACCCACGCCGACGACTCCGGCTCGGGCACGGCCGTGGTCGCGGCCGTGGACGCCGTGTCGGCGGCGTGGGCCGAGCGGTTCGCGCGGGCGCTGGCTCCCCTGCGGATGACGGACGCGGCGGCCGGCGGGCCGTCCTCCCGGGTGGCGGCGGCCCTGCCGCGCAGCGCCCGCCTGCTGGACGAGCTGGGGCTCGCCCGCGCCACCCCCGCCTCGCTGACGGCCCGCTGGGCGGCGGCCACGGACCGGGGCGCCCGGCCCGGCGGCCGCGCCGTCGCCGTGCTCGGGGCCGGGCCGCACGGCCCGCTCGCCGTGGACCTCGCGGCGGACGGTCCGCACCTGCTCGTGGAGGGCGGGACCGGCAGCGGCAAGTCCGAGCTGCTGCGCTCCCTCGCCGCCTCGCTGGCGGCGGCGGACCGGCCCGACCGGCTCTCGCTCGTCCTGGTCGACGGGGCCGGCGCCGAGCGGGGCGAGGGGCTGCGGCTGTGCACGGACCTGCCGCACGTCTCCACCTATCTGGCCGCCTCCGACCCGGTGCGGATGCGGGAGTTCGCCCAGGCCCTCAGCTCGGAGCTCAAGCGCCGCGCCGAGCTGCTCGGCCGGCTCGACTTCACCGCCTGGCACACCCAGCACGCCGCCGTCGCCGCCGCGCAGGTCGTGTCGCCCCGCCGTCCGATGGACGCCGCGGGCGACCTGGACAGCCTGCCGACGGGCACCCTGAAGCTGCGCACCCAGCGGGACGGCCCGTCGCTCACGGCGGAGACGGCCCTGCCCCGCCTCGTCGTCCTCGTCGACGACTTCGACGCGCTGGTCGCCCCGGCGCTGGGCAGTACGGGCCGGCCGGCGGCGGGTTCCGTGGTCCGCGCCCTGGAGGCGGTGGCCCGGGACGGCGAGCGGCTCGGGGTGCACCTGGTGGCGGCCTCCGGGCGGCCCGAGCGGACGGCCGACACCGCGGCCGTCGAGCGGGCCGGGCTGCGCGCGACGCTGGAGATCGCCCCGCCGTCGGCCGACGGCGGGGCGGCGGACGGCAGCGGCGCGGGCGAGCCCGCGCCGGGCCGCGGGCGCCTGATGCGCCCGGACGACGACGCGACGACGCCCTTCCAGGCCGGCCGGGTCACGGGCCGCATCCCCCGGACTGCGACGCTCCGCCCGACGGTGGTGACGCTGGACTGGCAGCGGATGGGCGATCCGCCCACCCGCCGGCCGGTGCGCGAGCTCGGCAACGGCCCGACCGACCTCGCGCTGCTCGCCAGCGCCCTTCAGCGGGCCGCGCAGTCGGCGGGGGCGGAGGCCGCGCCGCCGCTGCTCTGAGCACCGCCTCCCGCGTGGGCGCGGGAGGCGGGCGCGGGCCGGGGAGGCATCCGGCGCCGGGCGTGACAGCGCATCACAGCCCGGTCACGATAAGCGAGTTGTCCCCGTTGACGGTATTGCGGCGGCTCGCGGGCGGGCGTAGGACTGTCGCACGGGGAGGCGGGCCGCATGCCGGGCCGGTGCGCGCTACGGCCGCCCACCGGGGGCTCGTACGGGGAGGGGCGGCAATGCGTACATCGCTTCGCACGGTGCGGGGGGCGCGCGGCGCCCTGGCGCTCCTCGCGGCGGGGGTCCTGACCCTGACGGCCGCGGGGTGCAGCGACGACGGCGGGGGGAAGAGCACGGCGCCGGCGCCCGGCGGCACCTCGGACGCCGTCCCGCACACCGTCCGGCTCCCCAAGCTCAACGGGCGGAAGCTCAAGGTCACCGCGGTCTGGACGGGCGCCGAGCAGAAGGGCTTCACCAAGGTCCTGGACGAGTTCTCGCGGCGCACGGGCGCCGAGGTGGCATTCGTGCCCAGCGGCGACGACATGTCCTCCTTCGTCGGCTCGAAGGTGGCCGGCGGCGACCCCCCCGACGTGGCGATGCTCCAACAGCCGGGAGTGCTGCGGGAATTCGCCCGCAAGGGATGGCTCAAACCGCTCGGCGACGAGGCGCGGGCGGAGCTGGCGAAGAACTTCCCCAAAGGCTGGCAGGACCTCGGCTCGGACGAGGGCAAGCGCTACGGCGTCTACTTCAAGGTCAGCAACAAGTCGCTCGTCTGGTACAACACCAAGGTCTTCGGCGGGGCGGGCGCCAAGGAGCCGCGCACCTGGGCGGAGTTCCTGAGCACCGCGCAGCTGATCGCCGACTACGGCATCCCGCCGGTGTCGGTGGCGGGGGCGGACGGCTGGACGCTCACCGACTGGTTCGAGAACGTCTATCTGTCGCAGGCGGGCCCGGAGAAGTACGACCTCCTCGCCCGGCACGGGATCCCGTGGACGGACCCGTCGGTGAAGGACGCCCTGACCGCCCTGGGCAAGCTCTTCGGCGGCCCGGGGCTGCTGGCGGACGGCAACGACGGTGCGCTCCAGACGCAGTTCCCCACCTCCGTCACCCAGACCTTCAGCGGGGGCGAGGAGCCGAGGGCCGCCATGGTCTTCGAGGGCGACTTCGCGGCGGCCAACATCCTCGCCACCAGGGCGGCGATCGGCAAGGACGCCAAGGTCTTCCCCTTCCCCGCGGTGGGCGCGAAGCCCCCGGTGGTGACCGGCGGCGACGTGGGAGTGGCCCTGAAGGACGGCCCGGCGGCGCAGGCGCTACTGACCTTCCTCGCCTCGGCCGACGCCGCGCGGGTGTGGGCCGCGGAGGGCGGCTTCCTGTCCGCCAACAAGAACCTCGACCCGGCCGCCTACCCCGATGACGTGCTCCGCTCCATCGCCAAGGCCCTCGTCTCGGCCGGCGACGACTTCCGCTTCGACATGTCCGACCTGGCCCCCGCCTCCTTCGGCGGCAAGCCGGGCCAGGGCGAGTGGAAACATCTCCAGGATTTCCTGAAGAACCCCGGCGACGTGGCGGGCACCCAGCGGAAGCTGGAGTCCGACGCGGCCAAGGCGTTCAAGAGCTGACAGGAGCCCCGCACCATGTCGACCGCCTCCGCGGGCGGCGCTGCGGCCTCCGGGCCGCCCGTCCCGCCCCTCCCCCCGCCTCGTCCGCCGCCTCCCCGGCCGGGAAGAAGCCCAGGGGCGTGCTCGGGACCCGGCCCTGGGTCGCCGCGCTGTTCCTGCTCCCGGCGCTGGCGCTGCTCGGCGCCCTCGTCGTCTATCCCATCGGCTATTCCGTCTACCGCAGCTTCCTCGACGCCTCCGGCGACGGCTTCGCGGGCGTCGACAACTACCACGAGGTCTTCACCGACGAGCGGATCCGCACGGCCCTGAAGAACAACGTCATCTGGGTGATCGTCGCACCGTCGGTCGCCACGGCGCTGGGGCTGATCTTCGCGGTGCTCACCGAACGGGTGCGCTGGGGCACGGCGTTCAAGATCGTCGTCTTTATGCCGATGGCGATCTCGATGCTCGCCGCGGGCATCATCTTCCGGCTGGTGTACGAGCAGAACCCCGACCGCGGCGTCGCGAACGCCGTGTGGGTGGGCATCCACGACACCTTCAAGGCCCCCGCGCCCTTCCCCGGCGCGCATCCCAGGGACGACAAGCTGCTCACCGGGGCCGGCGGGGCGTTCACCACCCGGACGGTGGTGAAGGCCGGCACCCCGGCCGTCCTGCCGCTGGTGGGGGCGAAGCCCAAGGACCTGAAGGGCGCGAAGGACGCCGCCGCGCCCCGGGAGGCGGCCGGGAACGTCACCGGGACGGTGTGGCGGGACTTCACCCGGGGCGGCGGGGGCACGCCGGGGGTGATCGACCCGGGTGAGAAGGCACTGAAGGGCGTGACGGTGGAGGCGGTCAGGGACGGCCGGACCGTCGCCTCCGCGACCTCCGCCGCCGACGGCACCTTCACCCTCCCGAAGTCGGCGGACGGCGCCCTGCTGTCGCTGCCGGCCTCGAACTTCGCCGCGCCCTACAACGGCGTCGACTGGCTGGGCCCCTCGCTGGTCACCCCGGCGATCATCGGCGCGTACGTCTGGATGTGGGCGGGCTTCGCGATGGTCCTCATCGCGGCGGGCCTGGCGAGCGTGCCGCGCGAACTCCTGGAGGCCGCGCGGGTGGACGGCGCGAACGAGTGGCAGGTCTTCCGCCGGGTGACGGTGCCGCTGCTGGCTCCGGTCCTCGGGGTCGTCCTCGTCACGCTGATGATCAACGTGCTGAAGATCTTCGACCTCGTCTACATCATCGCGCCCGGCGCGAGCCTCGACAACGCCAATGTACTGGCGCTCCAGCTGTACCAGTCCTCCTTCGGTACGGACGTCAACCAGGGTGTCGGCAGCGCCATCGCCGTCTTCCTCCTGGTACTCGTGCTGCCGGTGATGCTGGTGAATCTCAGGCGGATCCGAAGGGAGCGGCAGCGATGACCACCCTGGACACGGCCGTACGGGCCAAGCGGTCGCTGCCGGCGCGGATCGCCGGGCGGCTCGGCGGTGGCGTGATGCGCCTCTTCCTGATCGTCGTCGGGCTGTTCTGGCTGACGCCGACCGTGGGGCTGCTGCTCTCCTCCTTCCGCGACAAGAGCGACATCGCGGCCTCGGGGTGGTGGAAGGTGCTGAGCCACCCGGCGCAGCTCACCACCGAGAGCTACAGCACCCTCTTCTCCAACGACACGGTGATGAAGTCCCTCCTCACCACGGCCCTGATCACCGTGCCGGCCACGGTGCTGGTGGTGCTCGTCGGCGCGCTGGCCGGCTACGCCTTCGCCTGGCTGGACTTCCCCGGCCGGGACTGGTGGTTCATGGCCGTCGTGGGCCTGCTGGTCGTGCCGGTGCAGGTCGCGCTGATCCCGGTCGCCAAGCTGTTCGACTCCCTGGGCATCTTCGAGTCGACGCCGGGCGTGGTGCTCTTCCACACCGCCTTCGGGCTGCCGTTCGCGGTCTTCCTGCTGCGGAACTTCTTCGCGGAGATCCCCCGCGAGCTGCTGGAGGCGGCCCGGCTGGACGGCGCGGGCGAACTCCGGCTGTTCCTGCGGGTGGTGCTCCCGCTGGGCGGCCCGGCGATCGCCTCGCTCGGCATCTTCCAGTTCCTGTGGGTGTGGAACGACATGCTGATCGCCCTGATCTTCGCCGACAGCGGGAACCCGCCGATCACGGTCGCGCTCCAGCAGCAGGTGCGGCAGTTCGGCGACAACATCGACATCCTCGCCTCGGGTGCCTTCCTCTCCATGGCCGTCCCCCTCGCGGTCTTCTTCGCCTTCCAGCGTCAGTTCGTCAGCGGAGTGATGGCGGGCGCGGTGAAGTGAGGCGGGGCACGCCGGGCCCGTCGGCGGGCCCGGTGGGGTGAGGCGGGGAACGCCGGACCTGCCGACGGGCCCGGTGGAATGAGGCGGGCCGCGCCGGGCCCGCCGGTGGAGCGCCTCCCTCAGCGGCGTACGCGGAGCGTGACCGCGCCCCCGCGCACGAACACCGAGGACCCCTCCTCGCAGAACCGGTCGAGCACGGTCGTCTTGGCGTACTCGGCGCGCTGGGCACGAAACCAGCGGGTGCCGACGGTCGCGGTGTCCTGGACCACCCAGACCCGGCTGCCCGGGGGGAGCCGGGCCAGGCGGTCGCGCAGCGCGCCGGTGGTGACCTCCTCGCCGAAGAGGGTGCCGGAGGCGGCGGGCGACCGGTCGAGGGTGAGGTCGCGCAGGCCCGTGAAGTCGCGGGGGTAGGCCAGGGAGACACGGCGTTCGTGCAGGGGGAGGAAGAGCACCGCGTCACCCGGCCCGGCCAGCCGCCCGACGAGGGCGGCGACCGGGGCCAGCTCGTCACCCCGGCTGACGGGCAGGCGCTCGCGCCGCTGCGCGGGGAGCTGGCAGGCGAAGGCCGCCACGACGGCCAGCGCACCGGCCGCGGCCACGGCCCGCCGCCACGCCCGGGTCCCGGGCGGCCGGAACGCCGCGACGAGGCGATCGGCGCCGGAGGCGGCGAGCAGCGGCACCCCGGCCAGGCAGAAGAGCAGATAGCGGTCGAGGAACAGCGGCTGGTACTGCGCGGCGCCGAAGAGGAGCACGGGCGGCACGACGGCGAGCGGCCACGCCACGGCGTTCAAGGAGACCGGGGCTCCGGGCCGGACGGGCCCGACGTCCCTGACGTGCCTGACGTCCCCGACGTGCTGGACGCGTCCGACGTGCCCGAACACCGCCCGGAACCGCGCGGCCCGGCCTCCCCCGGACACCCGGCCGAGCGACCAGCGGGCGGGGGGCGCCGGCCTCTCGGGGGCGGGATCCGGCCCGGCGGGCGTGCGGGGAGGCCGCGCCGAGCGTGCGAGGGGCACCGGGGGCCCGTCCCCGCCGCGCGGCCGGGCCGCCCGTCGGTACGGCGGGAACGGGCGGGCCGGAGCGAGGAGCCGCCACGCCCGGCCTGCCGAGGGCGCCAGCAGGGACACTCCCGCCAGCACCAGCGTGACCGTCAGGACCGGCTCGCCCGGCCCCGCGAACGCGTACAGCAGCGCCTCCGCCTCCCGCCGCCCCGGCGTCCTGATCCACGACACCTGCGCGCTCTGCGCCCGTGAGACGACCGCCAGCGGCAGCAGCGCCAGACAGCAACCGGCCACCGCGCACGCCCAGGCCCGCCAGGTCCGCCACGGCACCCGGGAGACCAGCAACGTCACCGCGTGCGCGGCCGCCAGCAGGATCGCGAACTCGTGGAGCAGCGCCGTCCCGGCGACCACCGCGCCGTAGCCCGCCCAGCGCCCCGGTGAGCCGCGCTCGACGGCGCGGACCAGCAGCCAGGTGGCGAGCGCCGCCCCGGCGGCGACCATGGCGTACGAACGGGCCTCCTGCGCGTAGTGGCTGACGAAGGGCGTGGTGGCGTAGAGCAGCCCGGCCCACAGGCCCACGCGCGGGCGGGCGAGGCGGCAGCCGAGGGCGGCGACGAGCGCGACCGTGGCGGCGGAGGCGGCGACGGACGGCAGCCGGAGGGCGATCTCGTCGTCCCGGACGGCCAGGACGGCATGCATCAGCAGGTAGTAGAGACCGTGGACGGCGTCGACGGTGCCGAGGGCGTGCCAGATCTCGGGCAGGGAGCGGCGGGCGATCTGGAAGGTGGCGCTCTCGTCCCGCCACATCGTGCCCCGGTCCAGCCCCCAGAGCCCGAGGACGAGCATGACGGCGACGGGGGTGACGACGGCGAGGACGGCGGCGCGGCGGGGCGGGCCGGCCGAGCGGGGTGGGGCAGACGGGCCGGACAGGTTAGACGGGTTGGACGGGTCGGATGAGTCGGACGGGCGGACGGGGTCGGGCGGACCGGGCACCGCCGCCCGCCGCCCGCCGCGTTCAGCCACGGGTCGCATGACTGCCTCGGCTTCCCCGACCGGCTCGGTCGGCTCGACTGGCTTGAGCACCTCTGGCACCTCTGGCACCTCTGGCACCTCCGATGCCTCTGATGCCGCTAATGCCTGCGAACACGGCATAAATATGTTTGTTTGGATAGAAATGTCTGTCATGGAGGCGTGGCGCAGCGGCACCCCGGACCCCGTCCCGGGCGTGCCCCCCGGGCAGGTCAGCGTGGTCGTCATCGGCTTCGACGACGCCGCGCACATCGCCGACGCCGTGCGCTCCGCCCTCGCCCAGGGGCCGGCCGTCGCCGAGGTCGTCGCCGTCGACGACGCCTCCACCGACCGCACGGGCCCGGTCCTGGACGGACTGGCCACCCGCGAACCGCGTCTGCGGGTGATCCACCGCGCCGTCAACAGCGGGGGCTGCGGCGCGCCGCGCAACGACGGCCTGCGGGCCGCCACCGCGCCGTACGTGATGTTCCTGGACAGCGACGACACCCTGCCCGAGGGCGCGGCGGCGGCCCTCCTGCGGGCCGCGCTGCGGTACGACGCGCCGGTGGCGGCCGGGCTGTGCGTCCGCCGCGAGCTGCCCCAGGGCCGCGACACCCGCTGGCAGCCCGGCCTCTACCGGCGGGCCGCCGTCCACCGCTCCCCCGAGCACCGGCCGGCGCTCCTCCACGACACGCTCTGCGTCAACAAGCTGTACGCGCACGCCTTCCTCGCCGAGCACGGCATCACCTTTCCCGAAGGTCCCTTCATCTACGAGGACTTCGTCTTCACGGCCCGGGTGCTGGCGGCCCTGCCGCGCGTGGCGACCGTCCCGGACACGGTCTATCTCTGGCACGTGCGGCGCGACGCGGCCGCGCCCTCGATCTCCCTGGACCGCGAACGGGTCGCCAACTGGCAGGCCCGTGTGCGGGCCCACCGGCGGAGCGTGGAGATCTTCCGCGACGCGGGCAGCGAGCCACTCGCACGCGCCGCCCGGGTGAAGTTCCTCGACCACGACCTGCGCATGTACGTCCGCGAACTGCCCGCGCGGGGGCCCGGGTACCGGGCGGAGTGGTGGCGGACGACCCGGGACTACCTCGGCACGTACGAGGAGGCGGAGCTGCGGGCCGCGCGCCCGCCGGCCCGCTGGATCGCCCGCGCCGTACTGACGGCCGGTGCCCCGCGCGACCTGGAGCGCCTGGCCCAGCTCGCCGCCCACCCGCCACGGCTGCTGCCGCCGTACGCGACGGCGGACGGCGCCCCGGTCTGGGCCCCGGACCTCCCCGGAGCCCCCTTGGACGGCCTCACGGGCCCGGCGGCGGTGCCCACCGCCCACCTCCCGGTGACCGTCGACGGGGAGCTGCGCGCGACGGCGTTCCCCGGCCTCGGCCTCCGCCGCCGTCCCGGGGACGGCGGCCTTCAGGAGGGGCCCGGTGACGGCTGTGACGGCCTCCGCCCGCCGGAGAGCCCGGCTCCGGCCGGGACGTCCGGCCCGGCCGCGCCCGCCGGACCCCGGCCCCGCCACCTGCCGACCGGCCCCCGCGCCGAGCTGCGGCTGCGGGTGCACGATCTCTACGGGCGGCTCGGCGCCGACCCGCCGCGCGGCGCCGAGGTCGCCCTCCGCCGCCGGGACGGCACGGTCACGCTGCGGCGGAACGTGCCGCTGACCGCCGGAGGAACCGGCGAGGAGGCCGCCTGGACCGCGACGGTCGCCCTGGGCCTCGGCGCGCTCGCGGCGCTCGGCCGGCGCGACGGCGCCGGTGCCGACCCGCAGTCCTGGGACGTCCGCGTCCGGGTGCGGTGCGCGACCGGCGACTCCTTCCTCACCTCCGTACGCGCCACGGGCGCCCTGCGCCGCACGGCCCTGCCGAGCGCGCGCTTCGGCCTGCTGCTGGTCCGGCCGCACGCCACGGCGGCGGGTTCCCTCACCCTCCGGCTGGCACCGGGCATACGCTCCGCCGCCGGCATAGCCCTGCGCCGGGCGCGCCGGGCGGCGAAGCGCCCCGGCGACACACACGGTGAGCCACACGCCGACACCGACGATGCCCCGTAGTGGCCGGGCCCCCCACCTCCGGCGGCTTCCGGCGCACGCCCGGCGCCGCTTCCGCACCTTTGTCTCTCCCGTGGCTCCTGCCGCCACCCCGGCACCCCCTCTCATCCGCTCCCCCGACCCGGTCCCGCGACGGCCGCGCTACCGGTCGATCTCCTCGAACAGGGCCTCCCAGCGGTCCAGCACCGCCGGCAGCCGCAGCGGCGTCACATGCTCACGCGCCGCCCGGCCGTAGCGCTCCCGCAGCGCGTCGTCCGTCATCAGCGCGCGCAGGGCCGCGGTGAACGCGGCCGTGTCGCCGGGCGGGACGAGCGTGCCCGTGCGGCCGTCCGTGACGAGCTCCCGGACGCCGCCCGACAGGTCGAAGCCCACGCACGGCACACCCGCCGCGGAGGCCTCCGCGAGGGCCATGGGACGGCCCTCGCGCTCGCTGGTGAGGGCGACCACGGACAGCTCCCGGTAGGCGGCGGCCATGTCCCGCACGCTGCCGCGGAAGCGGACGCGGTCGGCGACGCCGAGCCGCCCGGCCCGGGCGCGGAGCTCCGGCTCCAGCGGGCCGTCGCCGAAGAAGTGCAGCTCCCAGCCCCCGCCTGCGGAAGGCCGCGCGCCGGCCGGGTCCGGGGGGCCCGGCCCACCGGCCCCGGTCGCCTCGGCGAACGCGTCGAGGAGCCGGTCCAGCCGCTTGACCTCCTCCAGCCGCCCGACCGCGCCCACCCGCCGCGTGTCCAGGCGCGCGGGCTCACCGGGCGTGAACGGCAGGGGGTTGGGCATCACCGTCACGTTCGGCAGTCGTCGGCGGCGGAACTCCGCCGCGTCGGACTCGCTCAGGAACACCGACTTCTCCAGCTCCGGGTAGTGCCGGAGGATCAGCCGGAGGTTCTCGGAGTGACACGCCTGGAGGAAGGACTCGTGGTACTGCCCGACGCCCTTCAGGTGCGGCCGGTCCACCGCCTCCAGCCAGACCGCCGCCCAGGGCGAGCCGATCAGGACGCAGCCCTCCCGCGCGGCGGCGAAGCGCCCCGCCAGCCGCTCGCGGGCCCGGTCCCGCTCCCGGCGGTCGGAGCGCGCCGCGCGCACCCGGGCGGGGTTCAGCCGCTCGGCGAAGGACTCGGCCCGCCACGGCGGGGCCGGCGGCTCGGCGTAGAGGGTGGTGTGCCGGTAGCCGGGGTCGGCGACGAAGGTGTGGGGCTCGGGGCTGGGCCGGATCCCGATCAGGTCGACGCGGTGGCCGCGCTCCGCGAAGCCCTGGGCGAGGGTGTGCAGCACGCGCTGTGAACCGCCCATGGAGTCCACGTCGATGCCGATGAGGAAGAGGTCGCGCGCGCCCATTCAGCCCCTCCCCCCGGCGGCGGGCCCGGCGAGCAGCCCGGCGGACGGACCGGCGGGCGCGTCGGCGGGCGGACCGGCGGCCCGTCTCTCGTCCCCCGCTCCCCCCGGGCGGACGAGCTCCTCGAAGAACAGGTCGACCACGGCCTCGCTCGACCGCCCCGTCTCGTAGGGGTTGAACCGCGCCTGGAACCTTCCGTACGCCCCCGCCCACTCCTCCCGCACCGCCCCCAGGTCGCCCAGCGCGGCGGCCAGCCCGTCGACCGAGGTGAGCATCGGGCCGGGGGCGATCTCGGGCAGGTCGTAGTACAGGCCGCGGGAGGTGGAGCGGTAGTGGGCGTAGTCGTCGGTCCAGAGCAGGACGGGGCGGCCGAGGTTGGTGTAGTCGAACATCACCGACGAGTAGTCCGTGAGCAGCGCGTCGGAGGTGAGCAGCAGGTCGTTGAGGTCGGGGAACTGCCGTCCGTCGCGCACCGCGTGGCCCAGTTCGCGGGGCACGTCGAAGCGTTCGTAGTAGTGCGGGCGGACGACGGTCGTCCACTCCTCGCCGGTGCGGCGCGCCAGCTCCGCGAGGTCCACCCGGACGGACTCGCCGGTGCCGCGGGCCCCGTCACGGAACGTCGGGGCGTAGAGGAGCACCTTGCGGCCGGCGGGGATCTGGAGGCGCTCGCGGGCGGCCGCGGCGCGGTCGCGCTGCTCGGGGTCGTTCCGGCGGACGAGGGCGTCGTTGCGGGGCAGGCCGGTGCGCAGCAACCTGCCGGTGTAGCCGTTGGCCCGGACGAAGGTGCGCTCGAACTCCTCGCTGGGGGCGATGAGGGCGTCCCAGCGGCCGACCGCCTCGCGGTGCCGCGCCTGCCGCTCGGGGCCCGCGAGGCGGAGCTCGGGGACGTCGAAGCCCATGTGCTTGAGGGCCTGCCCGTGCCAGGTCTGGAGGTAGCGGGTGCCGGGGCGTTTGCCGTAGAGCGTGGGGAAGCCGTGGGAGTCGATCCAGTAGCGGGCGCGGGCGAGCGTGCGGACGTACTCCCAGGTGCCGCGCCGGACGAGGGGCACGTCCTCGGGGTAGGAGGAGGAGCCAGCGGCGCAGGACCATACGGCGCGCAGCGGGAGGTCGCGCCGCAGGAGCTCCTCGTACAGGGCGCGGGGGCTGTCGGCGTAGCCGCGGCCTTCCAGGGCCTCGAAGACGACGAGGGTGTCGTCGACGGGGAGCCGCTGGAGTTCGTGGTACGTGAGGGCCTTGGTGCGGGGCCCGGCGACCCGGCGGGTGAGCCGCTGGACGCGGCGGCGGGCCGGGCGGAGCCGGGGGGCCGCGGTCTCGGCGTGGCCGAGGGCACCGGTGCGCTCCCAGGTGAGTTCGAGCCGGCCGGCGCCGTGGCCCTCGCAGCCCAGCCGCACGGTGTGGGCCCCGAGCGGGCCGTACTGCGGGAGGCGGGTGCGCAGCGGAGGGAGGGTGGCGGGGGCGAGGAGGGGGTCGGTGCGGGTGAGGCCCATCCGTTCGAGGACGACGACGGGGTGGCGGCGGCCCCGGAAGCCCGTGACGCCGAGGGGGATGCGGCGCGGGTCGAGGTCGATCTCGGCGGTGCGGGGGCCGGGGGTGCCGTCCGGGCCGGGGCGGGGCGGGTCGTAGCGGAAGGGCACGGCGAGGGGGTCGGCCGTGGTGGCGATGCGCAGTTCGGCGGTGACCGGCTCGGCGCCCGTGAGCAGCCCGGCGGGGTCGTAGGTGTGCAGCAGGACGCGGAGCAGGGGGCCGGCGGGGTCGACGCGCGCCACTTCGTGGCGCAGCGGGCCGGTGGCGAAGGGCTGTTCGTCCAGGCGCCAGTCGGTGACGTCGAGGCAGGCGGCGGCCTCGGGGTCCTCGGGCGGCGTCCGCCCCCAGTGGACGCGCCCGCCGTCCCGGACGACGTGGCGGGGGGCGAGGTGCGGGCGGTCGAGGGTGCGGGCGCACTCGGCGGCCTCGGCGAACCGGCCGGCGCCCAGCAGGTACTGGCAGATCCGCTGTTCGCGTGGCATCGCGGCGAGCGCCCGGGGGGCGAGGGTGCGCAGGTAGGGGGTGACGACGGCGGCGAACTCCGTGATCCACCACAGCTCGCGGAAGGGCAGGTCGCCGAGGTAGAGGCGGAGGTCGTGGCGGAGGAACTTCTCGTCCTTGGCGGGGCGGAGGTCGGCGTTGCCGCTCTCCTCCAGGAAGGCGTCGATGAGCCGCGCGGCGAGGAGGCGGTCCGCGACGTTCCGGATGTGGTGCCGGCTGGAGGAGATGGACAGCCGGTCGGGGTCGGCGGCGAGCCACCAGGTGTAGACGGGCCAGGGGACGACCGCGAAACTGCGGGCGAGGGTGAACGCCTGGGCGGAGAAGAGCTGGTCCTCGTAGTGGACGCCCTCGGGGAAGCGCAGCCGGTGGCGGGCGAGGAAGTCGGCGCGGTAGAGCTTGTTGGTGGAGAGGTGGTCGAGGAAGTACTCGGGGGCGGCGCGGATGCCTTCGACCACCCGGACGTCGCCGAAGAGCTCGGGGTACCAGAGGCCGGTGGTGCCGGTCTCCTCGAAGTTCCGGGTGACCTCGCCGGTGACCAGGTCGGCGCCGGTCTCCTCGGCGGTGAGCAGGAGTGATTTGCAGGCGTGGTACGGCAGTTCGTCGTCGCTGTCCAGGAACATCACATAAGGCGCGGCGGCGGCCTCGATGCCGGCGTTGCGCGGGGCGCCGCAGCCGCCGCTGTTGACGGGCAGGCGCAGACAGCGCACCCGGCGGTCGGACGCGGCGAGCCGCCGGGCGGTGACGCGGGTGCCGTCGGTCGAGCAGTCGTCGACGATGATCACTTCGAGGTTGCGCAGCGACTGGCCGAGCACGGACCGCACGGCGCGCGGCAGCCGCTCCGCGTCGTTGTAGACGATCACGACCACGGTGACGTCGGGGTGGGGGACAGGACGGGCAGTGGGCACAAGTCACCTCAATTCCGAGCGATCGGCGCGATCCGGCGGATCGCGGTCACTACGAAGAGAGTAGACGCGACCACTGACAGTCACCTCGTCGATGGTCTCGCGGGCGGCTCCATCGGTGGCCCCACCAGGGGACTCGTCGAGGGCCCCGGCCCCTTCCCGGCCTCCCTCGACGGCCCGACCGGATTCCCCGCCGGCCTCCCGGTCGGAGGCCCCGTCAGCCTCCCGCCCGAGGGCATCGGCGCCCGCCACGCCGGAGGCGCCGTCGCCCGCCCGGACGGGAACCGCCTCGGCCGCCCCACCGGAGTCTCCGTCGGCTCCCCGACCGGGGGCACCGTCGCCCGACCGACCGAAGACACCACCACCCACCCGGCCCGGAACCACCTCGGCCGCCCCACCGGAGTCTCCGTCGGCTCCCCGACCGGGGGCACCGTCGCCCGACCGACCGAAGACACCACCACCCACCCGGCCCGGGACCGCCCCGGCCGCCCCGCCGGAGACCCCGCCGGCCTCCCGGCCCCGTGCCCCGACCCTCCCCCGCGTACGCCCCCGCCAGATGTGCAGGCACAGCGCCCCCGCCACCCCCGTGATCATGACGATGTCCTTGAAGGCGTGCCGCCGCGAGCCCTCCACGTACGGCCAGTGCACCCCGATGAACTGCGGAAGCAGCGCCAGCCAGAACCACACCGACCGCGCCGCCGCCCCGCGCACCACCACCGACGCCACCAGCGACGGCAGCACCACCAGCATGTAGTGGAGGAACGACGGCCGGGACACCAGGAACGCCGCCAGCATCAGCAGCGACGCGCACTCCACCAGCCGCAGCTCGGCGTTCCCCCCTGCTCGCCACCGGGCCCGGGCGCAGAGCAGCACCGTCCCCGCCGCCAGCGCCGCCAGCCCGAAGGCCACGGGCTGGGGCACCCCGAGCCGGGGCAGCACGGCCGGCCACGAGGCGTCGAACGGTCGTGCGTACGCGTCCTGACCGTGCAGCAGGAACGGCAGCGTCCGGGTGAAGAACAGCCCCGGCCGCGGCATGGCCAGGGCGGACAGCGAGGACACCACGGCGGGCACCCCGACGGCCACCGCCAGCGCCCGCCGGCGCCGGGCGAGGACGAACAGCAGCAGGAGGGGCACGAGCATCGGCTTGAGCGCCACCGCCACGCCGATCACGCCCGCCGCCGCGCACCAGCGCCCCCGCCGGATCAGCAGCAGCGCGGCGGGGAAGGCGACGACGGAGACGACCGTCCAGTTGCCGAGGTGGACAAGGCCGTGGAAGGGCAGGAACACGCCGAGACCGGCGATGACGGCCACCGCCAGCCGGCTGTCCGCGCGGACCTCGAAGATCCGCAGGGCCAGGGCCACGCCCACCAGGACGAGCAGCGCGGTGCCCACGGGGACCGCGTAGAAGAGCACCCGCTCGGCGACCGCCGTCTGGGGGACCGCGGCGAACACCGCGCCCGGCAGATAGAGGAAGCGTTTGTCCGCGTACGGTGAGCCGCCGTCGAGGAGGGTCTCGGCCGCGCGTACGACGACGGCGTTGTCCATGCCGACGCGCGGGCTCTCCGTCACCCGGGCCACGTCCAGCGCGCACACCACCAGCGCCGCGACCAGCAGCGGCCACGGCGCCCGCCCGCGCAGCCACCGGCCGACGGCGTCGGGCGCGGTCACCGGCCACCCGCCCGGGCCGCGCCGCCGACGGGCCCGGAGAGACCGGCGGGCCGTCCCCGCACCACTTCCGACAGCACCAGCCCCCGCGGCCCCCCGGCCACCCGTCGCAGCACCGGATCGTCCTGCGGCAGCCCCGGGCCGCCGTCCCTCTGCATCACCCACCGCACGCCGTACTCCTTGAGAACGCCGAGCCGTTCGGCCCGGGAGGCCGCCGCGGCGAAGTAGCGGTGGGTGGCGGCCCACCGGCGCTTCTCGTCGCGGAGGAAGACATCGGGGTAGGCGGGCGCGACGGTGTACGGGCCGTAGGCGGGCAGCATCCGCAGCGCGTAGTAGTCGTCGGTCAGCACCGTCTCCCCCTTGGGCACCTCGCGGGCCGCCCAGCCGATGGACGGCCAGAGCCCGATCGTGTCCGCCTGCCGCAGGACGGGCGGCACGGCGGCCGGCCGCAGCACGTACGTCAGCACCCCGGCCTGCGCCCACGCGCCGACGAGCAGGGCGGCGGCCGTCAGCGGGAGGAGGACGGCCCGCCGGGCCGTCTCCAGCGCGAGGGCGATCTGGGCGGGCAGGAGGACGGCCGGCAGGATCCGCCCCCACGCCTGGTGGCCGGTCACCCCGCCGGCCGCGAACACGACGAGCCCCAGCCCGAAGAACAGCGCGAGCGGATCGCGGCGGTCCCGGCGCAGGCGCGCCGCGAGGGCGGCGACCCCGAGCGCCACCAGGCAGAACCTGACCGCGAGATGGGCGTAGAGGGTCCGGTGGACGGCGTCCAGGCCGCCCGCGCCGAGCAGCGCGTAGAAGGAGTAGTACGGCCAGCAGGCGGGCACCGCCAGGGCGAGGGCCGCACCGGCGGCGGCCCGCAGCCAGACCGTACGGGCGGGCCACGGCCGGGCGCCCAGCAGCATCGCGGCGGCGCCGAGCGCGGCCACCGCGCCCGTGAACTGGTGGGTGAGCAGCACCCACGCCAGCAGCAGCCCCAGCCCGAGGAAGGCCGGGATCCCCCGGGCACCGGCCACGGCCCGGCGGAGCAGCGCCCACAGGTGGAACGCGAGGCCGAGGGCGAGCGTGCTCGGGTAGGCCAGGGTCAGGCAGAGCGAGGTGAGCCCCGGGAAGCCGCTCCACGCGAACAGCCGCACCCCGTAGAGAAACAGCAGGCACAGCAGTGCCAGCGGTACGGCCGTCCGTTCCCGGGTGAAGGTGCGGACGAACACCGCGACGCCGGAGACGAGCAGGGCGAGGTCCACGAGCGCCGCCAGCCGCAGCACGGAGAACGTCCCCCAGCCGGTGGCCGAGGCGACCAGCGCCAGCAGGACCATCCACGGCGAGTGGTACGGGCTCGGCGCGTCCTCGTCGACCAGTGGGTCGCCCGGGTGGGCGAGGTCGGCGCGCAGCCGCTCCAGCACCGCCGCGTGCATCCCGAGGTCGCCGGACCAGGGCAGCCGCACGACCATGAGCAGCAGGAGGACGACCAGCAGGAGGACGGCGCCGGCGGCCGCGGCGCGCGGGGCGCGCGGGCCGGGTGGCGGGACCCCGGTGCCGGTCGGGGTCACGCGCTCAGCGGGCGCGGTGGCCGGAAGCACGGGCGGCCCTCGCGCGCAGCCGCCATGGCATGGCCACGGATTCGAGCTGTACGGCCAGGTTCATCTTCGATTCGCCGATCGTCCGGTCCTCGAAGTGGATCGGCACCTCCAGGACGCTCTGGCCGGAGCGCAGCGCGCGGTACTTCATCTCAACCTGGAAGCTGTAGCCCGCGCTGTCCACGGTGTGGAGGTCGATGGCGCGCAGCGCGTCGGCGCTCCAGAGGTTGAAGCCGCTGGTGATGTCGCGCACGCGGGTGCCCAGGATCGTGCTGGCGTAGGCGTTGGCCCAGCGGGAGAGCAGTCTGCGGTGGGCGCTCCAGGCGGCGGACAGGGTGCCGCCGGGCACGTAGCGGCTGCCGACGACGACGTCCGCCCCGGTGGCGAGGGCGACGCCGAGCAACTCCGCGACCTTGCCGGTCGGATGGCTGCCGTCAGCATCCATCTGCACGACGTACGCGGCGCCTTCGTCGACGGCGCGGGTCATCCCGGCGGCGTAGGCGCGGCCGAGGCCGTCCTTGGTGGTGCGGTGCAGGACGGCGATACGGGCGCGGTCCGGGGTGTTGTAGCGCTCGGCGAGATCCTCGGCGATCTTTCCGGTGCCGTCGGGGCTGTTGTCGTCGACGACCAGCAGCCGCAGCCCTTCCAGCGGCAGCGACATGAGCGCCTCGGCCATCGCGGGCAGGTTGTCCGCCTCGTTGTACGTGGGCATGACCACGGTGGTCGCGGTACGTGCCCACTCCTCCGGGAGCGGCGGGGCGGCGGGGCTGTGCGGTGCGCTCATATGCCTGTCCTTGTCGGTGTGGCCGGTGGGTTTCCCGGGTCGGGCGGTTCCGTACGTGGCCGGAGCCGCGGGGTGGGCGGTCACCCGGCGCGGTGGGGGACCGTTCCGGGTGCGGTGGGGGCCGTTGCCCGTAAGGGCGGTCTTTTCCGGGTGCGGTGGGCCCGTTCCCCCGTAAGGAGAGCCGTTTCCCCGTAAGGACGGCCGTTCCCGGGTGCGTGCGACGGGGTGTCAGGCGGCGGGGGCGTCAGGCGGCGGAGAAGCGGATGGCGGCGTCGGGGATGGTCGTGCCGCACCAGACGCGGGCGCCGTCGCGGAGCTCGTTGTCCGCGCCGACCCCGGCGTGGTCGCCGATCACCGCGCCGTGGAGCACCGTCCGCGGGCCCACCCTGGCCTGCCGTCCGACCATGCTGGCGTGGATCCGCGCCCCCTCCCCGACCCGGGCGCCGTCCAGCACGACGGAACCCTCGATCTCGGCACCCGCCGCGACGTGGGCACCGGCGCCGACGACCGTGCCGCCGCCGAGCCGGGCGCCCGCCTCGACCCGGGCGCCGGGCAGCAGCAGGAACTCCCCCGGCTCGCCGGGGACGGCGGGCGACCGGACGACGCCCCGTACGAGGTCGGCCGATGCCTGGACGAAGGAGGCGGGGCGGCCCAGGTCCAGCCAGTACGAGGTGTCGACGACGCCGTGCAGCAGCGCTCCGGCGGCCAGCAGCCCGGGGAAGGTCTCGCGCTCCAGGGAGACCGGGCGGCCGGCCGGAATGGTGTCCATGACCTCGCGCCGGAAGACGTAGACACCGGCGTTGACCTGGTCGGTGACAAACTCCTCGGGCCGCCGGGGCTTCTCGGTGAAGGCCAGCACCCGCCCACCGGGGCCGGTGGGCACCAGGCCGAAGGCCCGGGGGTCCTCGGCCCTGGTGAGGTGCAGGGTGACGTCGGCCCCCGCCCGCTCGTGACGGTGCAGCAGACCCCCGAGGTCGAGTCCGCTGAGGATGTCGCCGTTGAGTACGAGCACGGGGTCGGCCGGGCCCGAGGCGAGGGCGTCCGCCGCCGCGCGGACCGCGCCGCCCGTGCCCAGCGGCACGTCCTCGGTGACATAGGTCAGGCGCAGCCCGTGGGCGGAGCCGTCGCCGAAGTAGGGCTCGAAGACCTCGGCCAGATAGGACGTGGCCAGTACGACATGGCGGACGCCGGCGTCTCTGGCGCGGGCCAGCTGATGGGCGAGGAAGGGCACCCCGGCGGCCGGGACCATCGGCTTGGGGGTGGTGAGGGTGAGCGGCTGGAGCCGGGTCCCCTTGCCGCCGACGAGCAGAACCGCCTCTGTCATGCCACTGTCCTCGCCGTTGTCGTCGCTGTCGCCGCGGGCCCCGCCATCGGCGTCTCGGCCGATGCCGCCGCCGGCTGTTCCACCGGCACCGCCAGGGGTACCGTCACCATTACCGCTGTACCGTTTTGTCAGTTTTCGCGGCAATTTACACTACAATCTATTCTCTGCTGGAAAATGTCTGCTTTTGCGTGGCGAACATATCGGGAGAGGCCCTTGCGACCCCTGCGACCGAGGACACCCGGGACCCCCGAAGAGCCGGGGGACCCCGCGACACCGACCGCCCCGCCCGCATCGACCACCCCGCCGAGCCCGGCCGCCCCGCAGGCGGAGTCGGCGCCCGAGGGCCCGCCCGTCTCCGGCCCGGCGCGGCTGCTGGCCCTCGGGAGGGAGTTCGCGAAGTTCGGCACGGTCGGCGGCCTGGGCATCTTCGTCAACCTCGCGGTCTTCAACATCTGCCGTACGGCCACGGGGCTGCCGGTCGTGCGGTGCAGCGTGATCGCGACGCTGGTCGCCATCGCCTTCAACTACCTGGGGCTGCGCCATTTCGCCTACAAGGACCGCGACAAGAGCCACCGCAGCCGGGAGATCGCCCTCTTCGCCGCCTTCAGCGCCGTGGGGCTGGTCATCGAGAACGGCGTCCTCTACGTCGCCACCTACGGCTTCGGCTGGGACACCCCGTTCCAGAACAACCTGTTCAAGTTCCTGGGCATCGGGGCCGCCACGCTGTTCCGCTTCTGGTCCTACCGCGCCTGGGTGTTCAGAGCGCTGCCGCGGCACGCCCGGGAGGCGCGGCACGACGGGCCCGCACGTCAGGACGGTGTCTCTCGCCACGACGGTCCCCCGCATCACGGCGATCCCTCGAACACCAAGAGCAATCCCGCCGCGTACCACCCCGAGACCACCGCACCTCCACCGTAGAGACACACCCGCACCCCTAGCCGAGCACGTGCGAGCGGACGGGCCGCCAACAGCAACGGAACCGGCAGGAACGGCAGCATGAAGCGTGGCTTGGAGAGCGGCGAGCCCGGTGTGCCGACCATCAGCAGCCAGGCCCCCGCGAGCAGCGCCACCAGCGGCCACGGCACGCTCCGGTCCAGCGCCAGGGCGAGCACCGCGACGGCCGTGAGCACCACCAGGCCGAGCACCACGGCACCGCGCACGTCGGAGAGCCGGCCGGCCCGCTCGTAGAGCAGCACGTCCTTCAGGAAGTGCGCCGTGCCCCGGCCGAAGTCGAACGACTGCCCCCAGGCCCGCTCGGCCTCGAACCAGCCGTCCACCCGGCCCACCTTGGCACCCAGGAAGAGCCAGCTGCCCAGGAGCCCCAGCGGCGCCACGAGCAGCGCGACCCACGGCCGCCAGCCGTCCCGGCGGCGCACCACCGCCCAGCCGGCGGCCAGGGCCACCGTGCCGATCAGCACCGTGGCGGTCGGCCGGACGGCGCCCGCCACCACGCACAGCGCGGCGGCGCTCAGCCAGCGCCGGGCCAGCAGGGCGACCATCGCCCACACCAGGGCGGCGCTGAAGACCGCCTCCGAGTACGGCACCCACAGTGCGAACGCGTACGGCGAGCAGGCCCAGAGCGCCACACACGCGTACCCGGCGCCGGGGCGCCCGCCTATGGCGCGCACGAGCACGTACACACCGGAGGCGGCCACCGCGGCGGCACAGAAGGAGACCACCACCCCGGCGTACGCCAAAGGGAGCGCGGTCAAGAGGTGCACGCCCCTGATGAGCGCCGGTACGAGCGGGAAGAAGGCGAGTCTGCTGAACGCCGGTTCACCGTCGTCGCGGTAGACGATCTCGCGCGGATAGCCGTGGCCCGCGATATGCAGGTAGTTGCCGCTGTCCCAGCGGCGCAGCAGCTCCTCGGGGCCACGCCCGAGGTGATGGCCGACCAGCAGCAGCGTCGCGAAGCCGACGGAGGCGACCGCGAGGTAGAGGACGGCCGCAAGGGCCGCCTCCCGGCGCGCCGGGGCGGGGGACCAGGCTCGGGCGGCCCGCCGGGGCACCGGAGCGGGTTCGAGCCGAGAGACGACCTTCATCCGTCTCTCTTAACACGATTCAACCCTACAAAAGGGGCGGCCCCGGGGGTTTCTCCCCGGGGCCGCCCACAGTTCACTCAGGCGTCAGCTGTGCGTACGCAGCAGCGTCCGCATCGTCCGCATGGCCACCGACAGGTTGGCCAGGTCGAAGGCGTCCGAGCCCCGGATCTCGTCCAGCGTGGTGCGGGCACGGACCAGGATCGCGGCGTTCTTCTCCTCCCACGCCCGGTAGCGCTCCTCCGGCGTCGAGGTGCCGTTGCCGACGGAGAGGATGTCGGACGTGAGCGCCGCGTGGGCCGCGTAGAGGTCCTCGCGGATGGAGGCGCGGGCCATGGACTGCCAGCGGTCGGCGCGCGGCAGCTCGATGATCCGGTCCATCAGCTGGGTGATGTGCAGGCGGTCGCCGAGGTCGTAGTACACCTCGGCCACGTCCAGGTGCGCCTTGCCGGTGCGCTCCGCGACGGCCACGATGTCCAGCGCCGGGAAGACGGAGGAGAACCCCGCCACCCGCACGGCCAGGTCGTCCGGCACCCCGGCGGCCACCAGCTCGTCGTGGATGGAACGCCACCACTCGCTGTCGGCGCCCTTGAGCAGCTTGGGCAGCTCGAACCAGACCGCGGCCACGCCGTCCCGGAAGAAGTCGATGGTCTCGGCCAGCTGGAGCGGCTGCGGGCGGTTGTTGAGCAGCCAGCGCGTGCCGCGCTCGACCAGCCGGCGGCCGTGCAGCCGGATCCGGGTCTGGACGTCGGCCGCGACGCTGTTGTCGAGGGATTCGACGGCGTCCCAGACCCGGCCCAGGCCGAAGATCTCCCGGGCCGCGGTCTGCGCCCGGACGATCTCCTCCAGCGAGGCGCCCGTCTCCTCGCGCAGACGGTGCAGGAACGTCGAGCCACCGCTGTTGACCGTGTCGTTGACCAGGACGGTCGTGACGATCTCCCGGCGCAGCGCGTGGGTGTCGATCTGCTCGCCGTAGGAGGTGCGCAGCGCCTCCGGGAAGTAGGCGTAGAGCAGCCGCTCCAGGTACGGGTCGTCGGGGAGCTCGGTGCCCAGCAGCTCCTCGGCGGTGGTGATCTTGATGTAGGCGAGCAGGACCGCCAGCTCGGGCTGGGTCAGCCCGCGGCCGGCGGAGAGCCGCTCGCGGATCTGCCGGTCGTTGGGCAGGAACTCCAGGGCCCGGTCCAGGTGCCCGTCGCGGGTCAGCCTGCGCATGATCCGCTGGTGGGCGTGGAGCAGGCTGGGGGCCTGGGCGACGGCGTTGGCCAGGGCCACGTTCTGCGCGTAGTTGTTGCGCAGGACCAGCTCGCCGACCTCGTCCGTCATCTCCGCGAGGAGCTTGTTGCGCTGCTTGACGGTCATGTCGCCTTCCGCGACCAGGCCGTTCAGCAGGACCTTGATGTTCACCTCGTGGTCGGAGGTGTCCACACCGGCGCTGTTGTCGATCGCGTCGGTGTTGATCCGGCCGCCGGTGGACTCCGGGCCACCGGACAGGGCGAACTCGATCCGGCCGAGCTGGGTCAGACCGAGGTTGCCGCCCTCGCCGACGACCTTGACCCGGAGGTCCTGGCCGTCGACGCGGATCGCGTCGTTCGCCTTGTCGCCCACGTCCGTGTGCGACTCGGTGGACGCCTTCGCGTAGGTGCCGATGCCGCCGTTCCACAGCAGGTCGACCGGGGCGCTGAGGATCGCCTTCATCAGCTCGGCGGGGGTCATCTTGGTGACGCCCGCCTCGATGCCGAGGGCGGCCCGCACCTGCGCGTTGACCGGGATCGACTTGGCCGTACGGGGGTGGATGCCACCGCCCGCCGACAGCAGCTCGGCGTTGTAGTCGGCCCAGGAGGAGCGGGGCAGCTCGAACAGCCGGCGGCGCTCGGCGTAGGAGACGGCCGCGTCGGGCGTGGGGTCGAGGAAGATGTGCCGGTGGTCGAAGGCGGCGACCAGGCGGATGTGCTCGGAGAGCAGCATGCCGTTGCCGAAGACGTCACCGGACATGTCACCGACGCCGACGACCGTGAAGTCCTCGGTCTGGGTGTTGTGGCCCAGCTCCCGGAAGTGGCGCTTGACCGACTCCCAGGCGCCGCGGGCGGTGATGCCCATGCCCTTGTGGTCGTAGCCGGCCGAGCCGCCGGAGGCGAAGGCGTCGCCCAGCCAGAAGCCGTAGGACTCCGCGACCTCGTTGGCGATGTCGGAGAACGTGGCGGTGCCCTTGTCGGCGGCGACCACCAGATAGGTGTCGTCCCCGTCGTGGCGCACGACGTCCTTCGGCGGCACGACCTCGCCGCCGACCATGTTGTCGGTGATGTCGAGCAGACCGGAGATGAAGGTCTTGTACGAGGCGATGCCCTCGGCCAGCCAGGCGTCACGGTCCAGGGACGGGTCCGGGAGCCGCTTGCCGACGAAGCCGCCCTTGGCGCCGACGGGCACGATGACGGTGTTCTTCACCATCTGGGCCTTGACCAGGCCGAGGACCTCGGTGCGGAAGTCCTCGCGCCGGTCGGACCAGCGCAGACCGCCGCGCGCGACCTTGCCGAAGCGCAGGTGCACACCCTCGACGCGCGGGGAGTAGACCCAGATCTCGTACGCGGGGCGCGGAGCCGGCAGGTCGGGGATGGCCTGCGGGTCGAGCTTGATGGAGAGATACGGGTGCGGGGCGCCGACGAGGCCCGCCGCGTCACCGCCCGAGCCGACGCGCCGGCCCTTCCCGTCGCTTCCCGAGCCGACGCGCTGGCCCCTCCCGTCGCTTCCCGAGCCGACGCGCTGGCCCCTCCCGTCGCTTCCCTCGCTGACGCGCTGGAAGTGATTGGTGCGCAGGGTGGCCTTGATGACCGTGAGGAAGGCCCGCAGGATGCGGTCCTCGTCCAGGCTCGCGACCTGGTCCAGGGCGCCGTCCAGCTCCTCCAGGAGCCCGTCGGTCAGCTCGCGGCCGGCCCGCTGGAGCGCGGGCGACATCCGGGCCTCGAACAGGTTGACCAGCAGCCGGGTGGTGTGGACGTTGGTGCTGAGGGTGTCCTCCATGTACGCCTGGCTGAACGGCGAACCGGCCTGCCGCAAGTACTTGGCGTAGGCCCGGAGCACCATGGCCTGGCGCCAGTCGAGGCCGGCCTTCAGCACGAGCATGTTGAAGTTGTCGTTCTCCGCCTCGCCGGTCCAGACGGCCGCGAACGCCTCCTGGAAGCGGGTGCGCGCGTCGTCGCCCTCGGTCCGGTCGGGCATCCGCAGACCGAAGTCGTAGATCCAGGCGGTCGTCCGGTCGGAGCAGCGCAGCTCGTACGGGCGCTCGTCGACGACCTCGACGCCGAGCCGGTGGAGGACCGGCAGGACGGCGGAGAGCGAGACGGGCTCACCGGTGCGGTAGATCTTGAAGCGGCGCTCGCCGGGGCCCGCGCCGACCGGCTCGTAGAGGCTCAGCTCGAAGTCGCGGTCACCGCCGGCCGTGGTCAGCTTCTCCAGGTGACCGAGGTCGGAGACGGCGCTGCGGGGGCTGTGGTCCGCCTTGTAGCCCTCGGGGAACGCCTGGCCGTAGCGGCGCAGCAGCTCGGCGGCGCGCTCCTCGCCGACCTCGGCGGTCAGCGTCTCGGCGAAGCCGTCCGCCCAGGAGCGGGCGGCCTCGACCAGGCGGGCCTCGATGCGGTCGACGTCGGCGTCCGTGAGGTCGGACAGGGTGGCGCCGGGCTCGACGCGGACGACGAAATGCAGCCGGGAGAGGACCGACTCGGTGTTCCACGCGGTGAAGTCGACGCTGGTGCCGCCGAGCTCCTCCTTGAGGATGTCGATCAGGCGCAGCCGGACGCCCGTGGTGTAGCGGTCGCGCGGGAGGTAGACCAGGGCGGAGTAGTAGCGCCCGTAGGTCTCCTGGCGGAGGAAGAGCCGCAGCCGGCGGCGCTCCTGGAGGTAGAGCACGCTGGTCGCGACGGCCCGCAGCTGGTCGGCCGGGGTCTGGAACAGCTCGTCGCGCGGGTACGTCTCCAGGATCTGGAGCAGGTCGCGGCCGTCGTGGCTGTCCGGGGTGAAGCCGGCGTCGGCCAGGACCTGGGCGACCTTACGGCGGACGACGGGCACGCGGCGCACGGACTCGGTGTACGCGGCGGAGGAGAACAGGCCGAGGAAGCGGCGCTCGCCGGTGACGTTGCCGTCGGCGTCGAACTTCTTCACCCCGACGTAGTCGAGGTAGGAGGGGCGGTGCACGGTGGCGCGGCTGTTGGCCTTGGTGAGGACGAGCAGCTTGTGCTCACGGGCCTTGGCGCGGGCGTCGGCGGGCAGCCGGTTGAAGGACGGCGACGCCGGGCCGGTGAGGTGGGCGCGGCCGGGACCCGCGTGGTGACCCTCGCCGTGGTGCGTGGGGTCGGAGCGCAGGATGCCGAGGCCGGTGCCGGGGACGGCGCTGAGCACGTCCTCCTCGCCGCTCTCGGTGGAGATCTTCGCCAGCTCGTACTCGCGGTAGCCGAGGAAGGTGAAGTGGTCGGCGGCGAGCCAGCGCAGCAGCTCGTGGGCCTCCTCCACCTCGGACGCGGGGACGTCGGCCGGGGCCGGCTCGGCGGGCAGGCCGTCGGCGATGCGCTGCGCGGCGTCGCGCATCTTCTCCCAGTCCTCGACGGCCTCGCGGACGTCGGAGAGGACCCGGAGCAGATCCGCGGCGATCTGCTTGAGGTCACCGCGGTCGGTCTCACGGTCGATCTCGACGTGGATCCAGGACTCGGTGACGGCGTCGTGCGGCAGCGCGGCGTCCTTGCCGTTGCCGTGGGCGTCGCAGTTGGAGCCGATGATCTCCAGCAGGCGGCCGGTGACGTCACGGCGGACGATGACCTGCGGGTGGATCACGACGTGGATGCCGCGGCCCTGCCGGGAGAGCTCGTTGGTGACGGAGTCGACCAGGAAGGGCATGTCGTCGGTGACGACCTCGACCACGGAGTGGCTGCACGTCCAGCCGTTCTCCTCGACCGTCGGGGTGTGCACCCGGACGTTCGCGGTGCCCTGCGGCCGGTTCTCGGCGAGCCGGTAGTGCGAGAGCGCGGCGCCGAAGACGTCGACCGGGTCCCGGCCGCTGAGGTCCTCGGGCGCGGTGTGCAGGTAATAGCGCTGGAGGTACGCGGTCAGGGTCTCGGGATCGAGGCCGCCCTCGCCCTTCGGCCCAGTCGGTTGCTGCCCCCCTGCCGGGCTGTTCTCAGCGACACGAGCCGCCCGTTCGAGCAGCTCGGCCTTGGCTTCGTCCAGCTTGGTCTGCATGTCCTCTGGCTCCTGTCGCGCGCCGTTGCGTGACATAGGTGGTGGAGGCATCACGCCACGACACGGGGTCTCCGGTCGTCTTCGACGTTATGCCGGAATGAGAGGTGGCCGGGCCGTTCTCGACGAACTTCGTCGGACGTGCCGGGCTCGGGGAATCAGCGGCGGCCCGGGGGCGGTGGCACTCCGGGCGCAGGGCAGGAGCGCCGTCGCCCCTGCTGGATATCGCGCTGATCACCTGGTAAGGCTATCGCTCTTCCCCGGGGAACCGTCATGAGCCGTTTGTGTACAAAACCCGGGCCGGAACTTTGACGGTCTGGACAGCGACGCGGCCCGACCGCCCGTACTTCCTTCCGCACAACCGTCCGCACCTGCGCTTTCTCCCGATTCGCCCCCTCGGCCGCCGCCCGTCCGCCGCCCGTCGGGTGGCCGTCAGGCGCCCGGCGGGTGGCCGTCGGGTGCCCGTCGGGTGGCCCGCTCAGCGCGCGGGCCGGCTCCGTCCGGCGAGCCGCGCCGCCTCCTCGACCGCCTCGGCGAGGCTGTCCACGACGGGCACCCCGGCCGCCGTCAGACCGGCCCGGCTGTGCGATCCGCCGGTGTACAGCACCGCGTGGGCGCCCACATGGGCGGCCGCGACCGCGTCGTCCAGGGCGTCGCCGATGACGACGGTGCGCTCCGCGGGTATGCCGTCGAGCCCGGCGAGATGGCGCGCCATGTGCTCCGCCTTGCTGCCGCCCGAGGGGCCGGTGCGACCGTCGACGCGGGTGAACCGGCGCTCGATGCCGAAGCCCCGCACCAACGGCACGAGCTCGTCATGGCCGTACATGGACATGATCGACTGGGTGCCGCCGGACGTCTGCCAGTCCTCCAGCAGCTCCTCGGCGCCGTCCGCGAGGCGGCAGCCGAGGTGATGGTCCAGGTAGTGGCGCTGGAAGACCCGGTCCATGTGGTCCCACTCGGCCTCGGTGGGCAGCCGGCCGAGCAGCCGCTCGTAGAACTTCGGGATCGGGACGCAGTACAGCTCGCGGTACCGCTCCAGGGTGATCGGCTCCAGGCCGATCTCGGCGAAGGCGGCGTTGGTCGCCGCCATGACCGCGTCGAGGTCGTGAAAGAGCGTGCCGTTCCAGTCCCAGACGATGTGTGCCACGTGCTTCCCCATGACCAAGACCGTACCGACAGGGTCCGACAGCGCTGCCCCGGGCCGCCCCGGGCCGTTCCGGACGGTTCCGTACCGCCCGGACGCGCCGTCAGACCAGGTTCGGGATCTCCTGGACGCCGAACCACATCAGCTCGTGGTCCTCGGCGCCGTCCACCGTGAACTGCGCGTCGTCGTCACCCTGGTCCGCGGCGCCGAGGGCGGCCGCGGCGGCGGTGACGTCCGCCTCCGCGTCGCCGGAGTCGACGTGCACGGCCGCGGCCTTGGCCAGCGGCACCGCGGCGGCCAGCCGGACCTCGCCGATCGCGGCCTGGTCCAGGCCGCGGTCCGGGTCGGCCACGGCCGCGCCGTCGGCCACGTCGAGCGC
This sequence comes from Streptomyces eurocidicus, assembly GCF_002891295.1. Taxonomy (GTDB): domain Bacteria; phylum Actinomycetota; class Actinomycetes; order Streptomycetales; family Streptomycetaceae; genus Streptomyces; species Streptomyces eurocidicus. The sequence continues at coordinate 1,099,255 of NZ_LGUI01000001.1, forward strand.
GACGACCACCCGGCGGCGAGCGGCGGCCGGGTCGGCGGCGAGGAGGCGCAGGGAGGCCGCGGCGGCCCTGCCGAGGGCCGCGTACTCCAGCTCCTCGACGTCGTCCGACAGATACCACTCGCGCAGGGCGGGGGTGACGGCGTAGGCGTCCAGCGGGGCCGGGCCCAGCTGTCCGGTCTTGTGCGCCTCGGCGAGACCGGGGAGGGTCAGGGGGACGTAGACGCGCATGACAGCCGCTTTCCTGAGGGTCCTGGGGGCGTGCGCCGAGGACGTGAACCGTGCTGCCAGCATACGGGCGCGAGTCCCCCTTCGAAGTGCCGGGAGCCCCCGCCCGGGCGCGTCCCACGAGCCCGCCCGAGCACGCTCCGCCGCAGGTCGTGGGGTGCGCGCCGGACCCCCTTCCCCCTGATAGGCGAAAGACCGCCGACCGGCCGCCGCCACCCTCCCGCCCTTGTCGCCCCCGGACGCCGCCGATAGAAGATCACCGACGGAAGTTACCGCCCGGTATAGGCCGGGCCCGGCATCACGGGGGCGATCCGCATGCACCGGTCCACCAGGTCCACCGGCTCCACCAGGCCCGCCGCACCGGGCGGCGGCCGGAGCGCGCCGCCGCGGCGCACCGACGGCGTACGCCCGGACGGCGGACGGCCCGGCGCCGGGCGGCCCCGGCCGGACGCCGCGGCCCGCCGCCGCGAGCGCGAGCGGCTGCCGCGCTACTGGTTCGCCGAACGCCTCCTGCTCACCCTGAGCGGCCAGCGGCCGGTCCACTGGATGCTCGGCCACACCCTCGGCGCCGCCTACGACCAGCTCGCCGCGCTCGCCCCGCAGGCCCCGCTGCGGCCCGCGCCACCGGCCCGTACACCGGCCGTCCGGCGCTGCGACGAGTTCCGGCCCCGGCCCGGGGTGATCGAGGCGTTCGCCCGGATCTCCTCCGGGGAACGGCTGCACGCCCTCGCCTTCCGGCTGGAGCGGGGCCAGGACCTCCGGTGGCGCTGCTCGGCCGTCGAGCTGGCCGGCGCCCGCGCCTGAGCCCGCGGGGCGGGAAACGCGCGAGGCGGGGGCGGCACACCCGTCAGGTGTCCCGCCCCCGCCCCGGCGGAGGTGTTACTTCTTGCGGCGGCGGCCGCCGCTGTTCTTCTGCGCCTTACGGCGCTCAGCGCGGGTCAGGCCGTCCGCCGAGGAGCGGGTCGGGCCGTCCTCGAAGTCGCCCTCGACGACACCGCCCTCGCCGTCCACCGTGGGGGCCGAGAAGTGCAGCCGGTCGGGCCGCTGCGGGGCGTCCAGGCCCTTGGCGCGGATCTCCGGGCGGGCACCGGCCGGCACCGCGTCCTGGACGTCCTTCTCCAGCGACGGGCCGGCGTCCTGGACCGGGACCTCCTCCAGCTGCTGGTCGACCTGGACCTCCAGGTTGAACAGATAGCCGACGGACTCCTCCTTGATGCCCTCCATCATGGCCGTGAACATGTCGTAGCCCTCACGCTGGTACTCCACCAGGGGGTCCTTCTGGGCCATGGCGCGCAAGCCGATGCCCTCCTGGAGGTAGTCCATCTCGTAGAGGTGCTCACGCCACTTGCGGTCCAGGACCGACAGCACGACACGGCGCTCCAGCTCACGCATGATGTCGGAGCCCAGCTGCTCCTCGCGGGCCGCGTACTGCTCGTAGATGTCGTCCTTGATGGACTCGGCGATGAACTCCGCGGTGATGCCCGCGCGGTCGCCCGCCGCCTCCTCCAGCTCCTCGACGGTGACCTTCACCGGGTAGAGCTGCTTGAAGGCGCTCCACAGCCGGTCCAGGTCCCACTCCTCCGCGAAGCCCTCGACGGTCTCCTGCCGGATGTAGTCGTCGATGGTGTCGTCCATGAAGTGCTTGACCTGCTCGTGCAGGTCCTCGCCCTCCAGGACGCGGCGGCGCTCGCCGTAGATGACCTCGCGCTGGCGGTTGAGCACCTCGTCGTACTTCAGGACGTTCTTACGCGTCTCGAAGTTCTGCTGCTCGACCTGGGACTGCGCGGAGGCGATGGCCCGGGTGACCATCTTGTTCTCGATCGGCACGTCGTCGGGCACATTGGCCATGGCCATGACCCGCTCGACCATCTGGGCCTTGAACAGGCGCATCAGGTCGTCGCCCAGCGAGAGGTAGAACCGGGACTCGCCCGGGTCGCCCTGACGGCCGGAACGGCCGCGCAGCTGGTTGTCGATGCGGCGGGACTCGTGGCGCTCGGTGCCGAGGACGTAGAGCCCGCCGAGCGACTTGACCTCCTCGAACTCCGCCTTGACCGCGGCCTCGGCACGCTCCAGGGCGGAGGGCAGCGAGGCCGCCCACTCCTCGACGTGCTCCACCGGGTCCAGGCCCAGCTGGCGCAGCTCGGCCTCGGCCAGGTCGTCGGGGTTGCCGCCGAGCTTGATGTCCGTACCGCGGCCGGCCATGTTGGTGGCGACGGTGACGGCGCCCTTACGGCCGGCCTGGGCGACGATCGACGCCTCCCGGTCGTGCTGCTTGGCGTTGAGCACCTCGTGCTGGATGCCGCGCTTGGCGAGCTGCTGCGAGAGGTACTCGGACTTCTCGACCGAGGTGGTGCCGACGAGGATCGGCTGGCCCTTCTCGTGCTTCTCCGCGATGTCGTCGACGACCGCGTCGAACTTGGCGACCTCGGTGCGGTAGATGAGGTCGGACTGGTCCTTGCGGACCATCGGGCGGTTGGTCGGGATGGGGACCACGCCGAGCTTGTAGATCTGGTGGAACTCGGCGGCCTCGGTCATCGCCGTACCGGTCATGCCGGAGAGCTTGCCGTAGAGGCGGAAGAAGTTCTGCAGGGTGATCGTGGCGAGGGTCTGGTTCTCGTCCTTGATGTCCACCCCTTCCTTCGCCTCGATCGCCTGGTGCATGCCCTCGTTGTAGCGGCGGCCGGCGAGGATACGGCCGGTGTGCTCGTCGACGATCATGACTTCGCCGTCCATGACGACGTAGTCCTTGTCCTTCTTGAACAGTTCCTTCGCCTTGATGGCGTTGTTCAGATAGCCGACGAGGGGGGTGTTGACCGACTCGTAGAGGTTGTCGATGCCCAGCCAGTCCTCGACCTTGCCGACGCCGGCCTCGTGGATGGCGACGGTGCGCTTCTTCTCGTCGACCTCGTAGTCGCCGGTCTCCTCGACGCCCTTCTGGGGGTTCGCCGGCTCGCCCTTGGTGAGGCGGGTGACCAGCTTGGCGAAGTCGCCGTACCACTTGGTGGCCTGGTCGGCCGGGCCGGAGATGATCAGCGGCGTACGGGCCTCGTCGACCAGGATGGAGTCGACCTCGTCGACCACCGCGAAGTTGTGGCCGCGCTGCACCAGCTCGTCCTGCGACCACGCCATGTTGTCGCGGAGGTAGTCGAAGCCGAATTCGTTGTTGGTGCCGTACGTGATGTCGCAGTTGTACATCTCGCGGCGCTGGGCCGGGGTCATGTTGGCGAGGATGCAGCCGACCGACAGGCCGAGGAACTTGTGCACCCGGCCCATCAGCTCGGAGTCGCGCTCCGCCAGATAGTCGTTGACCGTGATCAGGTGCACGCCCTTGCCCGACAGGGCGTTCAGATACGTGGGGAGGGTGCCGACGAGGGTCTTGCCCTCACCGGTCTTCATCTCCGCGACGTAACCGAGGTGCAGGGCGGCGCCGCCCATCAGCTGGACGTCGTAGTGGCGCTGGCCGAGGACGCGCTTGGCCGCCTCGCGGACGGTCGCGAACGCCTCCGGCAGCAGGTCGTCCAGGCTCTCGCCGTCGGCGTAGCGCTGCTTGTACTCGTCGGTCAGGGCCCGCAGCTCGGCATCGGAGAGCGTGAGGAAGTCTTCCTCGATGGAATTGACCTGGTCCGCGATGCGGTGCAGCTTGCGCAGGATCTTGCCTTCTCCTGCACGCATGATCTTGCCGAAGACGGACACGTAGGCTGACTCCTTGCCGGTCGGGCCTGGCACTGGGCTCACCCCCGGCCGCGAGGCAGGGGAAGAGTGCGCGGGCACGACGGGACAGTCCCCGCCGCAACGGCCATCGTAAGCGAGGACCCCGCCGCGCCGGGAGGTCCGTCAGGGGCCGGTCCCGCTGTCACCCGCAAGGGGAACGAACGACCCGGTCCCAAGGTGCCGGGCGGGGGAAAACCGGAAGCTACCCGGCAAAGCCCTCCCTAGACTCCGTTCATGGAGCCCATAACCCTCACCACAGAGCGTCTGGTGCTGCGCCCGCTCACGCCGCCGGACGCCGACGCGGTGCACGCGGCCTGCCAGGATCCCGAGATCCCGCGCTGGACCGAGGTGCCCTCCCCCTACACCCGGGAGGACGCCCGCGAGTACATCGAGGAGACCTGCCCGAACGGCTGGCGGGACGACTCCCTGTACAACTTCGGCACCTTCACCCGGGACGGCGGCCGCCTCGTCGGGTCGATCGCCCTGCTGCGCCTGGCGCTGCTGCGCGCACCCGAGCGGCAGGCCGAGATCGGCTACTGGACGGCGAAGGAGGCCCGCGGCCACGGCTACACCGCGGAGGCGGGCGCGGCGGTGGCCCGCTGGGCGTTCGGCGACCTGGGCGTGGAGCGGCTGCTGTGGGTCGCCGAGACGGGGAACGAGGGCTCCCGCGCCGTCGCCCGGAAGCTGGGGTTCACGATGGAGGGCACCCTGCGCTCGGCGCTGCTCCGCGGCGGCACCCGGCGCGACGCCTGGGCCGGCGCGCTGCTCCCCTCGGACCTCGGACTGCCACAGCGAACCCCCTACCTGCCGTTCTCCGGGCGCGACCGGTCCGCGTGAGGCGCTGTCAGTGGCCGCCCCTAAGGTGATCGCATGGTCTCCCGGATGACAACTCCCGCCCAGGCGAAGGGGCGTACGCCCGAGGCACGGCTCTCCGCCGACGAGGCGCGGCGCCTGGCGCTGCGGGCCCAGGGCCTGCTCGGCGCCCCGGACCGGCGGGGCGGGGCGCGCGGCGTGCTGCGGCGGCTGGGGGCGGTCCAGCTGGACACCATCTCGGTGCTCGCCCGCTCCCACGAGCTGGTGCCGTACGCCCGGCTGGGCGCCGTCGGCCGCGCCGAGGTCGAGGCCGCGTACTGGACGCCGCGCCCGGCCGGCGCGCCCACCTCCCACCCGCACGGCTTCGAGTACTGGTCGCACGCCGCGTGCGTCCTTCCCATCGAGGAGTGGCCGCACTTCGCCTTCCGGCGGCGGGCCTTCCAGGCCCGGGGGCACCGCTGGCATGTGATGGAGGACGCCGAGCGCTCCTGCGCGGCCGTCCGCGACCGGCTGACGGCCGAGGGCCCGCTGACGGCCACCGAGCTGGGCGGCGCCAAGAACGGCGGCGAGTGGTACGACTGGTCCGAGACGAAGATCGCGGTCGAGTGGCTGCTCGACACCGGCGAGGTCGTCTGCACCGAGCGGCGCGGCTGGAAGCGGGTGTACGACCTGGCGGAGCGCGCCGTGCCGGACGCCCTCTTCCACGACGACCTCGACGACGCCGAGTGCATGCGGAGGCTGGTCGCGCAGGCGGGCGCGGCGATGGGCGTCGCCACCCGGGCGGATCTCGCGGACTACCACCGGCTCAAGGCCGAGCAGGTGGACGCGGTGATCGAGGGCACCGGACTGGTGCCGGTGGAGGTCGAGGGCTGGTCCCGGCCGGCCTGGGCGGACCCCGCGGCGCTGGCCGCCCCGGTCCGGGGCCGCCATCGCACGACACTGCTGTCGCCCTTCGACTCGCTGATCTGGGACCGGCCCCGCACCGAGCGTATCTTCGGCTTCACCCACCGGCTGGAGGCGTACACCCCGAAGGCCAGGCGGGTGCACGGCTATTTCGCGATGCCGCTGCTCACGGGCGGACGGCTGGCCGGCCGGGTGGACCCCGGCCGGGAGGGGCGGACGCTCGTGGCCCGGCAGGTCTCACTGGACGGCGTCAAGGCCGTGGCGCCCATGGCCCAGGCGTTGCGGGAGGCGGCCGAGTGGGTGGGCTGCGACTCCGTCCGGATCGAGCGCTGCGACGACGCGCGCCTGGCCGCCGAGCTGGTCACCGCCCTGGGCTGACGGCCCGGCGGCCGGCCGGGGCCGGTCGCGGCGCGGCCGTCAGCGGATCTCCAGGATCTTCTCCCGCATCGCGTAGACCACCGCTTCCATCCTGGAGTGCAGCTGGAGCTTCTCCAGGATGTTGCGGACGTGGTTCTTCACGGTGTTCTCGGAGATGAACAACTCCTTGGCGATGTCGCGGTTGTTCATCCCGGTGGCGACGAGCTTGAGGACCTCCAGCTCACGGTCGGTGAGCCGGGGCGCCGGCACCAGTCGGCGCTCGTCGGTGCGCTGGATCATCGATTTGAACTCGGTCAGCAGCTTGGACGCCATCGAGGGACTGATCTGCGACTGGCCGTCGGCGACCGCCCGGATCGCGGTCGCGACCTCGTCGGTGGAGATCTCCTTGAGGAGATAGCCCGTCGCGCCGGCCTTGATGGCGTCGTAGAGGTCGGCCTCCTCGTCGCTGATCGTCAGCATGATGATCTTCGCGCTGGGGGCCACCTCCTTGATGGAGGTGCACGCCTCGATGCCGCCGCGCCGGGGCATCCTGACGTCCATCAGGACGATGTCGGGAAGCAGGTCGGCGGCCTTGTCCACGGCCTCCGCGCCGTCCCCGGCCTCGCCCACGACCTGGATGTCCTCCTCGTGGGCGAGGACGATCTCCAGTCCCCGGCGGAAGAGCGCGTGGTCGTCGACGACCAGGACCCGGATGGGCTCCTCCCGCGCGCCGCCCCTGTCCTCACAGGTGGCCTCGTCGTCCTCGCCGGGCACGAGCACGGGCCCGAACCTGTCCGCCATCGTTCCTCCCCCTGGAGACCCCTGAAGGCTTGGAGCCCCTCGCGGTGGTTGCACAGTGTTACGTCCGCCCCAACCGGTTTCGGCGGACCGGTGGTTGGCCGCACGGTCATGATTTCACGGCGGGCGGCCGAGCGGTGCTGCCACGTCGCACGAGGGTGCCCCGGGAGCGCCGGGGCGCTCCGAGGGCACCGTTCACGGAGGGGCGGGCCCGCGCCGTGGAGGGCGCCGGGCCTGCCACGGGTCAGCCGCCGAGCGCTCCGCCGGCACCGCCGGGTTCCGCCTCGAAGAGCGGGTCGGCGTTCAGCCGGATGACGCCGTAGTCGTAGGCGTGCCGGCGGTAGACGACGCTGGGCATCTTGGACTCGGAGTCGACGAACAGATAGAAGTCGTGACCGACCAACTCCATCTCGTAGAGCGCCTGGTCGAGGGTGATCGGGGCGGCGGTGTGGGTCTTCTCGCGCACCACCAGGGGGCCTTCGCCCCGCACCTCCAGCGACCCCATGTGGGTCACCGGAACGCCGTCCATCGACTGCTCCGCGACGAGTTCACCGGTGTCGGTGAGCTCCGCGGCCCCGATCACGGTCGACGCGACGTCACTCGCGGGAATGCGTCCGTTGCCCCTGCGGGCGTGACGCTTGTCGTTCTGCTTGCGCAGCCGCGCTTCCAGCTTGCTGTGCGCCAGGTCCAGCGCGGCGTACGGATCGGCGGCCGCGGCTTCCGCCCGGATCACGGGGCCTCGGGACCGCACGGTGATCTCGACTCGGTCGGAGCGGTCGGCCTGCCTGGGGTTGGGCTCCTTGGACACCTCGACGTCGAGGCTGATCACCTTGCCGTCGAGCTTCTGGATCTTGTCCAGCTTCAGCTTCTCGGCCACGTGCTTGCGAAAGCGCTCGGGCACCTCGGTCTTGCGGCCTTTGACGACGATGTCCACGCAGAACTCCGTTCCCGGATCGCCCCGCCGAAGGTGCGGAGCGCATCCCTCTTGCATCAAGCTCCGGGGATACCCGGAGCCACCGACTTGGCGGTTTCACCTCCTCCTCCCCCATCGACAAGATCTACATCCCATCGACTTCAAGCTTCCGTGAAAGCGCACGAAACGCGCCATTCGGAGATATGAGGCATAGCCCTTGCCATTCCTCACAACCGAACATATCTCGCCCGGACTCCTGTCGGTAGCCCCTACCGGGACGTACCTCCATTCAGGTGTTTTCCTGCGCTTTACTTAAGTAACGAGCGCCGTTCCGTCTCCGTTCCTGCCCCTTCCCGATCAGTGCCGATCGATGCCCGCCGGCCCCCTCAGGGGCGCCCGGCCCCCTCAGGGGCGCCCGGCGCGGCCGGGGCCGTCCGGCGCGCTCGGCCCCGGGCCCGGCCCGCTCTCCCCGAAGGCACGCGCGGGAGCGGCCACCACGGCCGCGCCCAGCACCCTCCCGCCTGCCCGGGAGAGCGCGCGGGACGCCTCGGCCAGCGAGGCACCCGTCGTCATCAGATCGTCCACCGGCACCACCGGTCCTTGCACCGTCAACCACCGCTCCCCACCCCGGACCACCTCCAGCGCACCGGCCACATTGGCCCGGCGCTGCCGGGCGTCGAGCCCGGACTGATCGGCCACGGGCCTGCGCTGCCGCAGCAGCGGCGCGACCCGGGCGTCCGCACCCGCCCCCCGCAGCGCCCGCGCGGCGGCCAGCGCGATCCTGCGCGCCGGGTCGTGCCCCCGCGCCGCGACGGCCCGCCGGGCCGAGGGCACGGGCACGAGCAGCAGCGGCCCGCGGACCGGACCGGCGGCGGCCGTACGCGCGCCGGGGGCGGGCCCGCGCTCCTCCGCGCCGCCGGGCACCACCGGATCCACGAGGAGCGCCCGGGTCACCGAGCGCACCGCCCCCGCCAGGGCTGCCCCCAGGGGCCCCGCGAGCCCCAGCGCGCCTCTCTCCTTATGGGCGAGCAGCACCGATCGCACCCTGCCGCCGTACGCCGACGCCGCGTGCACGACGGGCAGCCCGGCGGGCGCCGGATCCGGCCGCACGGGACGCGCCGCGCGCCCGTCGAGGGCCTCGCGGCACCCTTCGCAGAGCGGGGACCGCTCTCGGCCGCACCCCGCGCAGTCGACCGGCAGAACCAGTCCGGTGATCTCCTGCCACCACCCGCGCATAGACCTACTGTCGCGCCGGGCGGCGACCCCCGCCACCCCTGTGGAAAACTCCCGCCGCGCCTACCGCCTGCCACAGGGGCCCCAGCGGCATCAGGGCATCAGGGCTCACCCCGGATAGACCGGCGCGGACCCTTCCTTGGCCACCAGCTTCCAGTTCGTGTCCGGCATCAGCCGTACGATCCCGCCGTCCCCCTCGGCCACCAGCGCCGACGCCTTGGACGCGGTCTCCGACGCGGCCACGCCCCGCACCCCGGTGATGCCCGGCAGCCCGGACGCGTTCGACAGCGAGCCGTCGGTCTCGACGTACTGCAGCTGCTGGAGCCCGCCCTGTTCGCGGCCCGCCACCAGCAACCTGCTGCCACCGGCCCAGGACACCGCGTCCACCTGCTCCAACCGGGGCGCGACGGAGCGCAGTTCCTGCACCGACAGACTCGCCCGGCCGGCGGTGCCGCGCCGCTCGACCCGGCCCAGCTTCAGCGTCGTACGGTCGTCCTTGGTCACCAGCAGCGCGATCCGCACCCCGTCGGCGGCCACCCGCAGCCCGGTGATCCGCCCGCCGTCGAGCCGGGGCACCTGGACCTCCTCCGGAGTGCCCGTGCCGCCCGGCAGCCTCAGCAGCCGCGGCCGCTCAAGGTCCTGGTCCGCGACCCACAGATCGCCGAGACCGTCCCAACTGGGCGTCGTCAGACCCGCCTTCGCACCGCCCCGGGCCGTCACCCGGGGCTCGCCCGCCGAGGCGCCCGGCGTCATCTCGGCCACGTACAGCGCCTGGCCGCCGGCCGCCACGGCCGCCGCGCGCAGCTGCTTCCGGTCCACGGCGACGGACCTCAGCTGCGCGCCGCCGTCGGCGCCGAACGGGCCCGGCACCCGGCGCGGGTCCTCGTCGCCGTCGACCAGGCTCACCACCCGGTGCTGCGCGTCGACGAAGTACTGCTGGTCGGGGCGGCTCGCGCTCTGCACCGGCGCGTAGGAGTGCGCCTGGTCCCGGCTCAGCACGCACAGCTGCGAGCCGTCCCCGCGCAGCAGCGAGACCTGGCTGACCTTGGCCGACTGGTCCTGGACGGTGAACAGCAGCTGGGCGGCCATCCGCCGGCACTGCTCCTCGTTCGTCCCGGCCGCCCAGCCGTCGATGCGGACCTTCAGGGCGTTGGAGTCGTCGAGGGAGAGCCGCTGGTCGACCACGCGCGTCCCCGTGGGGAAGGCCGTGGTGGCCACCGGGTCGAGCCAGCTCGTCGGGCCGTCCAGCAGCGCCTTCACCGTGGACGTCACGGGGTCTATGCGCTTGCGCAGATAGACGGGGTCGGCGACGAGCATGTCCCGGCCCTTCTCCTTGCCGGCCGCGCCCAGCTCCGCGAAGTAGTACTTGTTGACCGACCGGTAAATACGCTGGAAGTCGGCGGCACCCAGCACCAGCCCGGGCGGCGCCGCGTCGATGCGCCACTCGCCGTCCTCCCGCGCCAGGTGGATCCGCTCCTGGTACGAGCGCTCCTCCGGCTTGTAGGCGTGCCGCGCGTCGATCGTGGCCACCTGCTTGCCGACCAGCGTGACGGTGTAGTCCTCCTCCCGGTCGCCGCTGCGCTCCACGTGCACCTGCGGCGCGTCGGCGAGCACCACGGTCTTCGCCCCCGGGTTCCAGGCCCGCTTCTCGCTCTTGGCCAGGTACATCCGGGCCGTCTCGTAATCCGGGTCGTCGCTGGTCGTCGCCTCCAGGAAGCCCGTCACCAGATCCTGCGGCTGCTCGCTCTTGTGCGGCGGCACGCCGTAGACCCGCACCTGCGAATCCGCGTCGGCGCGCTGCGAGGAGTCGACCGGGGTCACCTCTCCGCTGTCCGGCATCGAGGCGCACCCCGCCAGCAGCACACCGCTGAGCGCGAGCGCGCCGAGCCCCGCCGCGCCACGGCGCGACCTGCGTTCAGCGCCCACGCGCCTGCCCCTCACGTTCGGTCCGGGCCTCGGTGCGCCCCTCGCCCCCGGTCTCGCTCCCGGCGGCCCCGGACGCCTTCTCCGGCCGCTCCGCCTTGTCGAAAGGCGTACCGCCCGGGCGCGGCACGACCCGCGCACCGCTGCCCGGCAGCGCCGTGAGGTCCACGGTCGGCGTGGCCCGCGTCTGCGCCGGTACGGGCGAGGGGCCCGGCGGCGCGGGCGGCACCGCGGTGGCACCGCCCCGGCCCGACACGGCGAGCGGCACACCGGCCTCGTTCATCCCGCGGTTGCGCCGCGAGTCGTCCGGCTCCAGCGGGATCGGCGAACCGCGCAGCGTGTCGCCGGCCGTGCGCGGCAGCGTCAGCCGGAACTGCGAGCCGCCGCCCGGCTCGCCCCACGCCTGGAGCCAGCCACCGTGCAGCCGGGCGTCCTCCACCGCGATCGACAGGCCGAGGCCGGTGCCCCCGGTGGTCCGGGCGCGCGCGGGATCGGCCCGCCAGAAGCGGTTGAACACGCGCGTCGCCTCGCCGGGCTTCAGCCCCACGCCGTAGTCGCGCACCGCGACCGCGACGGCACCGCCGGCGGCCGCCAGTCGTACGACCACGTCCCGGCCCTCACCGTGCTCGACGGCGTTGACCACGAGATTGCGCAGCACCCGCTCGACGCGGCGGGAGTCCGCCTCCGCCACGACGGGCTGCTCACCACCGGTCACGATCAGCTTGGTGCCCTTGCGCTCGGCCAGCGGGAGCGCGCCGTCCACGACCCGGTGCACCACGTCGCGCAGGTCGACCGGCTCGGCCTCCAGGGCCGCCGCGCCCGCGTCGAACCGGCTGATCTCCAGCAGGTCGGCCAGCAGCGACTCGAAGCGGTCCACCTGCCCGTAGAGCAGCTCGGCGGAGCGCGCGGTGACGGGGTCGAAGTCCTCCCGCGCCTCGTGGATGACCTCCGCGGCCATCCTTACGGTCGTCAGGGGCGTGCGCAGCTCGTGCGAGACGTCCGAGACGAAGCGGCGCTGCATCCGTGACAGCTGCTCCAGCTGCTGGATCTTGACCTGGAGATTCTGCGCCATCTTGTTGAAGGCTTCACCCAGACGGGCGATGTCGTCCTCGCCGGTGACCTTCATCCGCTCCTGGAGCACGCCGGCCGCGAGCCGCTCGGAGATGCTCGCCGCCATCCTTACGGGCGTGACGATCTGCCGCACCACGAGCCAGGCGATGGCCCCCAGCAGCACCACCACGAACACCCCGGCGGTCAGCAGGGTGCCCTTGACCAGCTTGAGGGACTTCTCCTCCTGCGTGTACGGGAAGAGGTAGTAGAGCTGGTACGCCTTGCCGTCAGGCCCGTACATCCGCTTGCCGACGACCAGGGCGGGCTCGCCCTCGTCGGCCGCACTGTGCTTGATCGACGCGGAGCGCTCCAGGGCCCCGGTCTTCAGGTCGAGCTGCTTGCGCAGGTCGACGGGGATGCTGTGCTCGGGATCGAGATCGCCGGACGCGCGCGGGCCGCGCGCGCCCACGGCCGAGGTGTCACCGCCGCCGGAGCTGAGCGCCACCACGTGGTAGACACCCTGGCCGCCGCTGGCGAGCTGCTGGACGAGCCCGGTCAGCCAGGCGCCCGTGTCACGGCCGCCGGACTGCGAGCCGTCCTGGCCACCACCGCCCCGGCTGTCGCTCACGGTGTCGGCGGCGTCCCGGGCGGCCTTGAAGCCGCCCTCGGCCTGACTCTGCGAGGCGTGCCGCTTGGCTTCGAGCAGGCCGTTGCGCACCTGCCCGATGACCACGACGCCGAGCAGGAGCACCACGCCGAGGGACATCAGCAGGGTGGTGGCGACCACCCTCAGCTGGATATTGCGCCGCCACAGCCGCATCGCGGGCAGCAGCGGACGCCGCACCCACCGCACGTACAGCCTCAGGACCGGGTGCACCGGTCCCGACGCCGCGCCGTCGGGCAGCTGCCTGGCGGCGCGCCACAGCCGCCGCAGGAGAGATATACCGCCCGCCGTGTCGACGGGCCGCCCCACGCCCCGCTCCGGAGCGGCACCGTTGCCCGACATGTCAGCTCGGCCCGGCCTTGTAGCCCACACCGCGCACGGTCACGACGATCTCCGGCCGCTCGGGGTCCTTCTCGACCTTCGAGCGCAGCCGCTGCACATGCACATTGACCAGGCGGGTGTCCGCCGCGTGGCGGTAGCCCCACACCTGCTCCAGGAGCACCTCGCGGGTGAACACCTGCCACGGCTTGCGGGCGAGCGCGACGAGGAGGTCGAACTCCAGCGGGGTCAGCGCGATCGACTGCCCCTCGCGCTTGACGGAGTGCCCGGCCACGTCGATGACCAGGTCGCCGATGGTCAGCTGCTCCGGCGCCGGCTCCTCCGACCGGCGCAGACGGGCCCGGATACGGGCCACCAGCTCCTTCGGCTTGAACGGCTTGATGATGTAGTCGTCCGCACCGGATTCCAGTCCGACGACCACGTCGACCGTGTCGCTCTTCGCGGTCAGCATGACGATCGGCACGCCCGACTCCGCCCGGATGAGACGGCACACTTCGATGCCGTCCCTGCCGGGCAGCATCAGGTCGAGCAGCACAAGATCTGGTTTGGCCTCACGAAAAGCAGCAAGTGCCTTGTCGCCGTCCGCTACGAACGACGGCTCGAAACCCTCACCACGCAGCACAATGCCGAGCATCTCGGCCAGTGCGGTGTCGTCGTCGACGACAAGGACGCGTCCCTTCATATCGACATCATCCCATTTTCGCATCCGGCTCATAGAGCCGGGTGACCCACCTCACGTGTTGTGAGTGGCATACATCGGTGTGTCCCGTTGACCCGGAACACCTTCGGCACCTCGCGCCGGCTGCGGAAATCGCACGGGGGGATCAGCCGGATATCCTCCCAAGTCCCGTCCGGGACCTGGCACAGAGCTCCGCGAGACCGGTCCGCGTGACCGGGGACACCACCCCGGTCTCGGTGACGATCGCCGTCACCAATTCCGGTGGTGTGACATCGAACGCAGGGTTGTACGCCTGGGTGCCCAGCGGTGCGACCGGCACCCCCGTGCCCGCCTGCGCCCCCGCGGCGGGGAGCACGGCGAACTCCGTCACCTCGTGTCCGGGCCGCTGTTCCACCTCGATGGCCGCCCCCTCGGCGGTGCCGAGGTCCACCGTCGTGCGCGGCGCCACCACGATGAAGGGCACATGGTGGTAGCGCGCCAGCACCGCCAGCGGATAGCTGCCCACCTTGTTGGCCACGGAGCCGTCCGCCGCGATCCGGTCCGCCCCGATCAGCACCGCGTCGACCTCGCCGGCCGCGAAGAGGGAACCGGCCGCGTTGTCGGTGAGCAGCGTGTACGCCATGCCGGCCCGGGCCGCCTCGTACGCGGTGAGCCGGGCGCCCTGGAGCAGGGGACGCGTCTCGTCCACCCACAGCCGCCTCAGCTGCCCCACGCCGTGTGCCGCGCCGGCCACCGCCAGCGCGGTGCCTTCGCCGCCGGACACCAGGGCGCCGGTGTTGCAGTGGGTCAGCAGCCGGTACCCCCCGCCGGGCAGGAGCTCTTCCAGCAGCGCCAGGCCGTGGGCCGCCATGCGGGCACTGTCCTCGGCGTCCTCGCGGTGCAGGGCCCGCGCCTCGGCGAGGGCAGCCGCCGCGGCTCCCCCGGCGTCCGCGCCCGCCTTGACCGCCTCCTGGTACGCCCGCTGGGCGCGGCGCACCCCGTGGGCGAGGTTGACGGCCGTCGGGCGGGCGTGGGCGAGCAGATCGGCGGCGTCGTCCACCTGGAAGCCCCGCACGGCCGCGAGCGCGACCCCGTAGGCCCCCGCGATGCCCAGCAGGGGCGCGCCGCGCACGGCGAGCGTACGGATCGCGTCGACCAGGGCGGGCACGTCCGTGCACCGCAGCTCGACCTCCTCCACGGGAAGCCGCCGCTGATCGAGGAGCACGAGCACGGGCCCTTCCGGCGGCTCCTCCCAGCGGAGCGCGGGCACGGCGGGGAGTCCGGCGGATTCCGTGGTTGCCACGTACTGATCAGCCATCCGTCCAGTCTGCCCGCCGCGCTCCCACTATTGAAGGTCGCCTCCGGGTTCCTCCCCCGTACGAGCCCGTCCCCCGGCCCACCGGAGGGGCGGTACGGGCCCCTCCGGTGGTGTTCCGCACCGTGACACGATGGCTGGGCGATCCGCCCGGCCGCCGCACCGGCGAGCGGGCCAGCGAGAAGGAGTCACCGACCATGAACGACACTCCGGGCCGGAACTCGCCCGGGACATCCCCCTCCGACGAGCCCCGCCCGGCCGTTCCGGAGGAGTCCGCGCCCACGGACGGGACCCCCGGCCCGGACGAGGCCGCGCGCTCCTCGCGGTGGGCCCCGCAGCAGCCGCCCGGAGGGCAGTGGTCCACCCCGGCCGCGGGCCCGCCCCCACCGGGGCGCCCTCCCCGGCAACGCGCCCACAGCGGCGGCCAGGGCCCCGGTGGGGCAGGTCAGAGCCCCGGTGGCGCGGGGCAGGGCGGCGGCTGGGGTCCACGCGGCGGCTGGGCGGCCACGCCGGCGGCGCCGCAGCCCGGGGTGATCCCGTTGCGCCCGCTGGCCGTCGGTGAGCTCATCGAGGGCACGCTGCACACCGTCCGCCGGAACTGGCGCCCGGTCCTCGGGATCTCCCTGACCCTCGCACTCGGCACCCAGGCCGCGGCGACGGTGGTGGCGGGCCTGTGGTTCCGCGACGTGGCCGCGCTGGACCCGGCCGACGCGGAGGACGCCGAGGCGCTGCTGAGGAACATAGGCGAGAACCTGGGGGGCACGAGTGCCGCGTGGTTCCTCAGCCTTCTGGGTTCGATCGTCGCCACGGCTCTGCTGACGGTCATCGTCAGCCGGGCGGTTCTGGGGCGTACGACGTCGGTGGGCGAGGCGTGGCGGAGCGCCCGGCCGCAGCTGGCCCGGATGTGCGGGCTGATGGTGATGCTGCCGTTGCTGATCGCGGCGGTCTTCACGGTGGGTACGGGCCCGGGGCTCCTCCTCTCGTACTCCGGTTCGTCGGGCCTGGAGCCTCCGGGTCTGGCGCTGACACTGCTGGGCGGCCTGGCGGCGGCCGTGGCGGGTACGTGGCTGTGGATCCGTTACTGCCTGGCGGCGCCGGCGCTGATGCTGGAGAAGCAGGGCGTGCTCGCGTCCATGCGGCGTTCGGCGAAGCTGGTGCGGGGCGCATGGTGGCGGGTCTTCGGTGTCCAGCTGCTGGCGATGGTGCTGACTTTCACCATCTCGATGATCGCGCAGATCCCGGTGTCGATCGTTGAGGCGATCTTCGGCGACGCGGGCACGAGCGGCCAGGTGGGCTGGACGGAGCTCGTGATCGCGGGCATCGGCGCGGTCATTAGCTCGACCATCACCTTCCCTCTTACGGCGAGCATGACGGCGCTGCTGTACATGGATCAGCGGATCCGCCGTGAGTCGCTCGACGTGGAGCTCGCACGGGCGGCAGAGGCGTAGGAGCCGGCACAAAAGAATCGGGGCCGGTTTCCGTCTCCCCTCCGCAGAGGAGGAGACGGAAACCGGCCCCGAATTCATTCAATGAGCTCTGAACGCAATGGGCTCTGAACGCAAAAATGCCTCAGGCCCCGAGTGAAAACTCGGGGCCTGAGGCTAAAAATTGTTCGGCGGCGTCCTACTC